>CBDBDQ010000001.1:0-18886 GCA_965203905.1 Spirochaetia bacterium
TCGTTCCTCTATCGGCGGCGCGGCAGCGGCTTCGCGGTGGACGCTCCGCTGCGGCTGCCGACCCGCCATGCGATGCAGGTGGCCCTGGCCGACCTGGACGGGGACGGCATGAAGGAGGTGATCTTCTCCGGCGGCCACCAGGTACGGATCTTCTGGAACCGCGGCGGCCGCATCGCCCCGGACGTGCGTACGGTGCTGCCGGTCGAGGGCACCTGGACGATGTTCGCCGAGGGCGCCGCCCGCATCGCCGCCGCCGACGTGGATGGGGATGGACGCGACGAGCTGCTGATCGCGGCGCAGCGCGGGGTTGAGATCCGCTCCGCGGACGCCCTCGACCGGGTGCGCCAGCTCCTGCCTCTTACCTACTGCTCCTGGGTGCACGCCGCCGACCTGGACGGCGACGGCCGTGTCGACCTGATCGTCTCGCGGCGCGAGGATGGCCGCTCCTACGACACCGAGTCGGTGATCTACTGGAACGGCCCGGAGGGGTTCTCGGCGCAGCGGGTCGAGCGGCTGCCGACCGGCGGCGCCATCGGCTGCACCGCCGCCGACCTGGACGGCGACGGCCGTCCGGAGGTGGTGTTCAACAACACCATGGCCGGCCCCTCGCAGAACGATCCCGAGTTCCCGGTGTACGTCTACCCGGGCGGGCCGGGCGGGCGCTTCGACCCGGAGCGGCGCCAGGAGCTGCCCACCGGCGGCAGCAACACCTACATCGTCGCCGACCTCGACCAGGACGGCCATGCCGACCTGGTGTGCACCGCGCGCGCGGGTCTGCGCGTGTTCCACGGCGGTCCGGACGGCCTGCGAGCGGACCGCTACACCGACCTGCGCGCCGCTGGCCAGAACATGCATTACGTGCAGGTGGGCGACTTCAACCGCAACGGCTGGCTTGACCTGCTGGCGGTGGCCTACACCTACGATGACAAGCCCGCCACCATGGCCGCCTCGTCGGTGATCTATCACGGTTCACCACAGGGCTTTTCCAGCGCCCGCTGCACCTCGTTGCCCACCTACACCAAGGGCAACGCCCGCGTCGCCGACCTGGACGGCGACGGCTGGCTGGACGTGATCTGCTACGACGTGCGCGGCTACCTGGCCATCTATCACGGCGGCCCCCACGGCTTCTTCGCCCAGCGCGTGAGCCGCATTCCCCTGGATATCGGCGGGCCGGGCAACGTGGCCGCCATCAACTGCGCCGACCTCACCGGCAACGGCAGCCTGGACCTGATCGTGGTGGTGATGGGCCACTACACCCGTATCGACAGCGGCTTCTTCATTCTCTACGGCAGCCCGGAAGGATACTCCCAGGAGCGCGGCGAGTTTCACCGCACCGAGGCTTCCAGCATCCTGCTGACCGTTGCCGACGTGAATCGCGACGGCCACCTGGACCTGCTGGTGCCGGCCTATTCCACGCCGGCCAGTCGCGTGTTGCCGGCGCACCTCTACTGGGGCACCCCCGGCGGCATCGACTACGACCGGCCGACGGTGATCGACTGCGACGCGAGCTGCGCCTTCCAGGTGGTGGACACCACCGGCAACGGCTGGCGCGACGTGTTCGCCGTGTGCCACCGCACCGACCTCGGCCACCGCGTGGACTCCCTGTTGTTTCGCAACGGACCCGACGGGCTCGACCTGGCACACCCCACGCGACTGCCAGGCATGGGCCCCCACCTGAGCACGCCGCGCGACTTCGGCAACGCGTTCACCCGCGAGCCGTGCGAGCGCTACCGTTCCCCGG
The DNA here is from genome assembly GCA_965203905.1 of Spirochaetia bacterium. Lineage (GTDB taxonomy): Bacteria > Spirochaetota > Spirochaetia > SZUA-6 > Bin103 > Bin103. The sequence continues at coordinate 1,742 of CBDBDQ010000001.1, forward strand.
TGTACGAGCTGGCCGGCAGGCGGCCGGTGCGGGTGGATTGGAGCGCGAGCACCCCGCCGCGCACCGCGGTCGAGCTGCAGCTCCGCTGGGCCGGCTCACGCGCGGAGCTGGAGCGGGCGCCGTGGCGCGGCGCGAACGGCCCGGGCAGCACCTTCCGGGTGCCCGGCGCGGTGGCGGACTTCCGCGGGCCGCAGCGCTGGCTGCAGTACCAGGCCACGCTCACCTCCCTCGACGGGTGCCACACCCCGTCGCTGCGGGAAGTGACGGTCGAGTTTGCCTAGCCGGCGGCGATTCGGTAGGGTCCGGGCATGGTAGTCGAAGGGATCGATGTCGATGCGTTGATCGACGCAGCGGTGCTGGCGGAGTACCGCGAGCGCGGCTACTGGCGCAGCCCGAGGCTGTTCGACGAGCACACCACCGCCCGGTTGCGGCGCGCCCACGAGCGCCTCTGGGGCGGCGACTTCGACCACCCGATCCCGTCGCAGCACGGACCGCCCCGCGACGAGCCGGATGCCACCGCGGTGCGCCAGCAGTGCAACGCGTTCTGGCTCAACGACGAGATCCGCGCGGCGACCACCAGGCCGCGATCGCCTGACTCGTAGCGGGGCGCTGCCGGCATGGGCGCCATCCACAAGATCCGCATTCACTGGGGCTACTACATGCAGTATGCGCCGTACCCCTGGCAGCACGCGGGTTATGCCTGGGATGGCGCGATCGGCGTAGACCGGGGAGCAATACGACGCTGCTGGCGCATCGACTTCAGCGGCTACTACGGTGATGTCCGCGAAACTCTCGTCGCACTGGAAACGCCGCAGTGGGATTGGGAACCGCCGACCGCCCAGAACCGCCTCGGGGGCATCCTGTTCGAACTGGAGGGTGATGCTCGCTCCCGGGTGCGGTTTATCACCAGGTCCATCGTATTCGAATTCAGCGTCGGCGAGCTGATCGACCGCGGCGTGATCCGCAGACACCTGGGACAGCCGTACAGCAACGTCGACGTCACCGTGATCCGCGACGGCTTCGATCCGCTGCTTGATCAAGACCAGGAACTGGAGGCGATGACCAGAGCCGACGGCCGTCTGCGCCGGATGGTCCACGCCGGAGATCTCGCGGCGCCGGTGCACCGGTGGTTTCGAGCGGACTGGGCCTGGGCGCCGCCCGGCCATCATGTCGGGCTCGCCATCGACGTTTCCGACCATCGCCCCGACGGTCGGACGGAGTCGGGCGATCCCATGCTACGGCTTCTTCAGGTGACATTCCGCTGCGTCGCCGCCGCCGTCGATCCCGGAGAGCCCATTGATCGCGTCGTGCAGCGGGGGTCCGCCCACCGCCCCGGGAATGCCGGCGACGTGGCCTCCCTGCCGTACAGCATCTTCGTCTCGGGGCAGGAAGCATGCCGGGCGGAGCAGTCGTTCCGGGACCAGAATGTTCCGTTGATCGAAGAGCTCTCCGTGGCGATACCGTGGCAGTCCCTGCAGGCCGGCTGCGCCGAGGTCAGGCTGCAGAACAGGAGTGCAACGGACTATCTCCTGGTCGGCCGGGTGTACCTGGAGGAGGTGCGGCGCGGAGTCCTGGAAATCCACTCCTGCCCGCGGTGGGTCCGGCAGGGGCACGAATCCGAGCTCGTGCTCGACTGCTGCCGGGAGCAGGAGGAAGTGTCGGTCGACGTCCCCGCCGGGCTGGTGCTGCTCACCGCGACGCCGGCGACACTGTCCCGGGGCAGGCACCGGATCAGGTTCAGGGCGGACGCGCCGCTGTGCGATGCGGCAATCGTCGTCGCTACGGAATCGTGCCGGCGCGAGGCGCTGATCGAACAGGTCATCGCCGTCGAGCAGGAGTGCTGTCCGATGAGGATCGGATTCGAGGACTCGACGCATCAGCCCGACGTGCCCGGATACCGGGAAGAGATCATTCGCCACTTCGCGGAGACGCAGCTGGGCGACCTGTACATGCTGCGCGTGGGGCACAGCGACCGGCGGGCCCTGGAACTGGCGCGGTATTGCCGAGACCACGGCATCTACGTTCAGACCGACGCCACCTCCCCGCCGCAACGGGTGAGCGCCATCCGGCGCGAGATCGGCGACTACCTGCTGTGCCATCACTGGGGCGAGAGCGACGGCTTCCTGTGGGGTTACGCCGCGCGACCCGAGTACCACCACGTGAGCGTGCCCGAGAGTGAGCGAACGATGCGTTCCGCCCACGACGACTTCGTCGCCTACTTCCGGCGCATGGCAGATGCCACCCGCGGCGCCGATCCACTGGTGCAACCGTGGGTGCTGTTCTCGGCGGTCGGGATCGGCTGCGCCTACGAAGCCGGGATGGCCGCCGGGCTGTCACAGTTCAACAAGAGCAACAACGCCCTGCTGGTGGCGGACGCCCGTGGGGCCGCGCGCGCCCACGGCAAGCCGTTCTGGGGAACCTACCAGGCCGAGGGAGCGCACGTAAGCCCGGAGGGAGACCAGCACCTCCGCATGTGGTGGCTGTCCCTGCACCTGGCATATGTCGCCGGCGCCGCCCAGGTTGCCGACGAGGAATGCCTCTACCGAGCGTACCATCAGCGTTCCTATGGGCGCAATGACCGCATCCCCAGGCTGCGCCGGCAGATTCTGCGCGACTTCTGCCGCTACGTGAGAACCCACCCCAGGAAGGGCGACATCAGAACCAACCAGGCGTGCCTGATCGGCCGCTACGCCTGCGACGTCGTGGACGGCATCAGCCGCACGGACCAGCATGGGGATCGCGAACCGGTCGTGTGGCGCAGTTTCGGCGGCTGGGGCGAGGAGTGGAAACCTTCGACCCCGGAGTACGGCCTGCGCTACCTCGATGCGTTTCTTCCCGGCGTGTGGCTGCAGACGCTGCAGCTCCCTCCGGAACGCGTCCGACGCTGGTTCTGCGGCACGCCGCTCGGTGAAATCGAACTCATACCGATCGATGCGCCGGCGCAGGTCCTGTCCGCCTTTCCGTTGCTACTTCTGCTCGGCTGGAACACCATGGACGAGGACCAGTACGCCGGTCTGAGGAGCTATGTCGAACACGGCGGAAAGCTCTTCATGAGTGTTCCGCACGCCACCATGAACGAGTCGCGGCAGTTTCTGGTCAACGATCTCGAGCCCCTCAACCTGGTGTGCGCTGGCGACTTTGCGGATCTGTTCGGAGCCAGGGTCACCGGCCGCGGCGACAAGCTCGGCCGGCTCCGTGGAGAACAGGATGTTGCAGACAATCCGGTGCAGGCCATATTCCAGTGGCCCACGATCAATCAACATCCCGCGGAAGGTCCGTTGCATCCGCCGCCGGACCTCGCGAAGATCGAGCTCTGCGGGGCCGAAGTACTGGTGCGAGACGCCGATTCGGGAGCGCCGGTTCTGGTCCGCAGCCGGGTCGGAGAGGGGGAAGCGTACCTGTTGTGCACGTACGAGTATCCGGGCAACTCCTACCTCGCCCCTCTGATGAAGCCCCTGGTAAGGGCACTGTCGAGATCGGTGGCCACGGCCGTTGAGTTGGAAGATCCAAGCGGCGACATCTACTTCACCGTCCGCCACGATCAGAAGAGCGGAATCTCACGGCTGCACCTGCTCAACACCGACTGGACCGAAGCCGGCAACGAAAAGGTGTGTCGCATTCGGCTAGCGCAAGTTGAGCATTTGTCAGACGGATATTGTTGCTGTGCCGAAAGTTGGCATTTTTGTTTGTCACTACAATCGGCTCCTCCCTGGCATCGGCGGGGTGGCCGGTATCCGCAGCGCCCGGTAAATCTTGCGCTGCTCCAACTCCGGCTGCGAAGGTCGCCGCACCCGCAGGACCGTCCCGTCGGTGCACTGGTGCACGATGGTCACCATCTGATGGGTTGACAACAGGTCCCGGATCGTCGGCCAGGAGCGATGGTCGCCGTTCTCCTGCAGGCGCCGTTCGATGGCATGCAGCAGGTGGTAGGCCAGCAACGAGATGAAAATGTGCGCGTCCGCGCGCTCGGTGCGCTGATGGAATACCGGGCGGATCCCCAAGTTGCTCTTCAGGTAGCGAAATGAGCGTTCGATGCGCGCCAGCAGCACGTACAGCTTCCAGAGGTCGGCTTCCGTCAAGTCGGTGCGATCGGTGCGCAGCAGATAAGTCCCGTCAAGCTCCTCGGCGAGTTGCCGCTGGGCGTCCTTCCGGGCCCACCTGACCTCTGCTCGGCCCTCCTCATCGGTGAGCATCTGCACCGTGTAGTAGCGCGCCACGCGCGGATAGCGCCCCAGCAGGCGCCCGATGGCCTGGTTGATCTTCTCCGGCTGCTTCAACCGACCAGCCGCCACCCGTGCCGTGAGCTTGTTGGCATCCTGTTCGAACCGTTGCTCGAACCGCTGCCGTATCGCGCCATCCTTGGCCGCCCGAGCGACGCTGTGGCACAGCACATACAGCTCGCCCTGATGTAACCGCAACTGGCCGGAGACCACGGTCCTGCCTTTCGCGTCCACTTTCACCGGCACGTATCGGCAGGCGTCAATCTCGGGAAACAACTCGTGGCGCTCGCTCTGCTGGCTGGCAACGATGTAGTGCTGGCCGCGCGCCCGCAGCAGGTTCAGATTCTCGTCGCTGGCCAGACCACGGTCCATGATCACCGTGGGTTGACTCGGCCACCCGGCGATGCTGCCGCTGCGGCGGTCCAGGCTGGCGAGCATCTGCGGCATGCTGTTCTCGTCTTTGGTGTTGCCGGTGAACACCTCGTGCGCCTTCGGGAACCCCTCGCCATCCAGCACCAGACCGACCACCACCTGCCTGCAGTCGGGCCGATGATCGCGCGAGTACCCGTGCGCCGCCTTCTTGTTGCGCGTCGCGATGCCCTCGAAGTACGTCGAAGACAGGTCGTAGAGGATGATCGTTTCTTCCAGCGCGAACAGTTCGCGCTCGCGCGCTGCCAACCCGGTCTCGATAGCGACTCGGTGCTCATACAACTGATCGGAGATCCGGTACAGCGCATCTTTATTGACGCTCGGCACGCGGTCGGGCATCAGTTCAGCGAGCGCCGTGCGCGCAAACCAGCCCGCGGTGCCGCGCTCACTGCGTGGCGCTATCAGTCTGCCGGCCACCTGGATCTCGGCCAGCCGGCACTGCCGTGGCGAGAATCCGCAGCGCTGCAACAACTGGTCGCAGTGCAGGCGCTGCCAGAACACATGCGCGACGTATTCCGGGCCGAGTTCGCGAACATGCTCACTGCTGCTGCGTTCGGGATATACCTCCTTGGCCGTTCCCTGTCCCTCCTGCTGCGCGCGGCGCCGCTGCTGTTTGTGGCGGATGCGTTCGGCGAACGGCGCTGCCAGTTGGTCCAGGTCAGAAGCTCCGAACGGAATCTGTTCCTGATGATTGAGCAGATCTTCGATGCGCTCGGCCAAGCGCGGCCACTCGGACTTGGGCAGCTCGAGGGTGCCGAGGCTCAAGACCAGCCGCTGGCGTGGGCCTTTATCGGTGCGTACCGACTCCAGGAGGCGGTGGTAGGTGTAGGAGCGACCGTTGCGGGAGACCTTGAGCTGGCCGATGAACACGCACCTGGAAGATACCAAAGGGGTGAAGATGAGTCAACGTATTGGATCATACAAAAATGTAGATCCATGTGAGTTATAACTACACGCGAAATATCCGTCCGCTGGCACCGATCTTCTCGCCCTCAGACGCTCCTTTCACCGGTATCTCCACCAAATCTCGCCACCTTTCTCCAAAAAATGATCAACTTGCGCTAGACGACAGTTGGATCGGGCTGGCGGTGAGAGAAGGGCGCATCAGCGAGGTCGTATGGCTGGAAGACTTCGTGGTCCTGGTTGAAGGTCCCGGCGTCCATGTGGAACGCATCGAGCAGACGAGCGACGGCTTTGAGATGGAGATCCATGGCCACGGGGAGACCGAGCTGCTCACCCAACTCATCAGTCATCGCCGTGGAGACCCGTGGACACTGAGCGGAGCGGGAACCGCCAGCGGCAAGCGCGGAGCATGGGATGCTGTCCAGGTCGCTTTCGCCGCCTGCAGCGTAGAAAGCATCAAGCTCACCACCGCAATGGCGTGAGAGGCCGCGGAGGCGAGGAATGGCCGCCTGAGCGGCGCACCAACGAGGAGGGATTGGGGATGAGACGTTACCTTCAACGAATATTCCCGACCGCGGCCTGGAGGTGTTGACGCACGAGACGTGGCAGATGATGGTGAGCACCAATTTGGCCGGGGTAGCAACGGACGGGATGGGGCAACGCCCATGGAGGATGCGGATGGCGACGCTGAGATTGCGGGTTCGATACTTTCAAGACAGTACCCCGGAGGGTGTGCCCTGCCGAGAGGAGCACTTCATCCGGCGCGAGATCGCCATGGATCTGCCGGTGGACCAGACGGCCCTGGTGCTGGTGGACGTGTGGAACGCGCACTTCATAGAAAGCTGGCTGGATCGGGCAGCGCGGGTGACGCGGGAGGCGGTGGCGCCGGTACTGCAGCACGCCCGTGAAGTCGGGATCACGGTGGTGCACGCGCCGAGCCCGGGCGTGGCCGAGCGATTCCCCCAGCTCAAGCGCCACACACCGCCCGAGCCGCGCCCGGATCCCGCCTGGCCCCCTGCGGAATTCCGGCTTCGTCAGGGGGTATATGCCGCCTATCGGGGCCCGCGCAGCCAGCCACCGGGGATTCCTGACATCCCCGACCTGGGCATGTCGCCGGCCATCGCCGTGCGCGACGAGGAGTTCGTGATCGCCACGGGGCAACAGTTGCACGACCTGCTGGTGGAACGCCGCATCCTGCATCTGCTGTTCGTGGGCTTTGCCACCAATTGGTGCATCCGCAACCGCGACTACGGGATGCCGGCCATGGCCAGCCGCAGCTACAACACGATCCTGCTTCGGGATGCGACCATGGGAGTGGAGTATCCCGACACGGTGGAGACCTGCCTGGCAACCGAGATCGCCATCCGGGAATGTGAACAGCAGAACGGATTCTCGGCGTCGAACGCGGATTTCTTCGCCGCCTGTGCGGCCGTGGGGAGGTCCGGCCCATGAACTCGCCCAGCTTTCCTCGCGACCACGGAGCGGACTTCCTGGCCTGAAGCAGCCGCGCCGAAAGCAGCGGCCAATCGGGCCACGAGCTGCCCCGAGCGATCGGCTCGAGCGCGATGGCGACCTGACGCACAGAGACGGCAGACGGGGCCGAGAGCGGCGCGCGGTTGACAACCAGCCGGGGCCGCCGTAGCCTGCTGACTTTAGGGTCCGGCCCGCCGGCCCGCCTCGACCCACCAGCGGGAGCATCCCGGGAAGGAGCTAAGCCGCCGTGCGATGAGCGAGCACGTGGTTACCATATTCCGCCGCCTGGCAGCCAGCGTCTCCCCGCTGCAAGGACCGATGGGAATGAGCTTGCAAGAACCTAAACAATGAAAAAACTACTAACAGCACTACTACTGTTTTTTGCGATTCAACTACCTTCTTTTGCAGAAGGAGAAACTGAAATTACTCTTACCATTGATGGTTTGAGTGTAAGTCTAACTGACGGGGTATCCTCGATTGTTCTTCCAAGATTATCTGATTCAAAGAATCCTTTGATTGGAAGATGGGATCTCATCAAGTTTGATTCATCTTACCTCAGAACTGTTGAATTTAATCATAATCAAATTGGCAGGTTTTTTAGATACCACAGCGGATCAGGGACACCTTACAGATTTCGAGGGATTTCCGGAGACTGGGAACTGCAAAGAGAATTCCGGTGGTCCTATCAGTTGTTTGAGGGGAAGAGAGGGGCAATTCTGACTGTGCATGGTAGTGAGAGAAGGTATTACATCTTCAGAATAATCAATAATAATCTGATGTTTATTCTTGAAGCAAATGTTAGCAACAACAGACTGTATAAAAAAACTGGAGTTCTTTTTCTTCTTGTGAGAGTGGGTTCAGATCTTTTTTACGAATTCAGGGAGGCGAATTAAGTGGTTGAATGCGACCCTGTGATTTGCGCCTCGAACAGCCTCCCCAAGGACTCATCCCAGAAAGGAGGTGCGCGGCTATGCGATGATCAAGCACGCAGTTACCGAATTCTACGAGACTAAAGTCTCGGCCACTCGCATCGATGGGGCGTCCCGAGACGGACACACGACACAGAGACCATAGATTCAAGGAGAAGCATATATGAAACGATTGATCGCATTCTCGGCATTGTTCATGGTGCTGGGTGGATTCGCCTTCGCTACCGGGCAGACTGACATGGAAGGGGCCGCGACCGGGCCGGTCAAGGTCACCGTGTATCAAGGCCCCGGAAACTACCCGGTGGACCCGGTCACGGGAATAGAATCGGCGGAAGCACTGCCGGCCTACCAGATCATCGAGGAGAGGACCAACGTCGATATCGAGTGGTACCACCCGAGTGACCACTACGCCGAGCTGGCGCTGCGGTTCGCTTCCGACGACCTCACCGACGTCATCATCACCGATCCGGCCTTCGGCGGATACCCCGGCGGCGTCCAGAAGGCCTACAACGATGGCTACATTCTCGCTTTGAATGAGTACCTGGCCGCCGGCTACGCACCCAACTACCAGAACCTGATCAACACGGTTGCGGATTTTCGCAAGGGAGCGATCACCGATGAGGGGATGTTCCTGGCGTTTACGCGATATGAGCCGGGCTTCATCAAGCGCCCCTACCTCGGCTACATGGTGCGTCAGGACTGGCTCGACCAGGTAGATGCGGATATGCCCGAGGATCTGGACGACTGGTACAACCTGTTCAAGTCGTGGCACGCGGCGAACCTCAACGGCAGCGGGGGGCCGGTCGTCGGCGGCAGCCAGTTTCTGAATGACATCGCTCTCTTTGCCGGCGCCTTTGGCGTGGTGGAAGAAGAGAATTTCATGCTTGACCCGGTCACCGGGAAAGTGGAATACGCCAAGATCCAGCCGGAATACAGAGAGCTCCTGGAGTTCTACCTGAAGCTGATCGATGAAGGTCTGATGGACCCGGAAACATTCATCATGGACGACGGCACCTTCCGCGCGCTGGTCATAGATGGCCAGTACGGCATGCTGGGTACCTATGAGGACTGGTTTCCAAGGTTGAACGACGCAGGCCAGCAGAAGAATAGTGATTTCCTGTTGGTTGCGGCGCCGTATCCGATGTCAGCGGACGGCAACAGATACGCCCAGCGCAACTTCGCCAGGGTGACTCCGGGCGGCTGGACGGCGATCAAGGATGGGGTGAGCGACGAGGTGCTTCGCGCGGCCATGAGATGGGTCGACTTCGCCTTCACTCAGGAGGGTGCCGATCTGCTCAACTGGGGTATCCTGGGAGAGTCATACGAAGTAGACAGCAGCGGCAAGAAGCGGGTCATCGTCCCGCTCGAGGACCTGTCCAAGTGGTCTCTCGGCGGCGCCGGCAGTTCCCGCCTGATGGATGTCGAAGCCTCGTTCGCCCGCTACACGCCATTCAACATCGAGCAGACCAAGGTATGGGCCGACAGCCCCGACTATTCTCTGTTCCTGCCCGGCAGGCTGACTTACACCGCCGACGAGACGGACCAGATCACGGGAATGCTCACCGACATCAACACCTACGCCAAGGAAACCATCCTGCAGATCCTGCAAGGCGCGAAATCGATCGACGTCTGGGACGATTACGTAGCCACCCTGAAGCGCATGGGGGTCGATGAAATCACCGCGATCACGCAGCACGCATACGATCGCTATGTGAAGCGCTAGCGGACCTGGTATACGCTTGACGAGTGAGACCACAAGGTGGGAGCGGCCGCTACCGGCCTTCCCACCTTGCGCGTGAGCAAGATGAAGTCGGCACGCAGTTTCACCCGAATGCTGAAGAGGGACTTCACCATGTACCGGTCCCTCTACCTCCTCGCCATTCCCGGCCTGGCATATTTTGTCCTGTTCCACTACGGACCCATGTATGGGGCCATCATCGCGTTCAAGGATTTCACTCCCAAGCTCGGCATTCTGCGCAGCCCATGGGTCGGCTTCGAGCACTTTGTAGACTTTTTCAACTCGTTCTATTTCTTCCGGCTCTTGCGCAACACCCTGGTGCTCAACGTGGTAAGTCTCCTGTTCGAGTTTCCGGCGCCAATCATTCTCGCACTGCTGCTGAATGAAGTCCGCCACAGGAAGTTCAAGAGTTCCATTCAAACCTTGTCCTACCTTCCACATTTCATTTCGATCATCGTCATTTGTGGAATGATTCTCCAGTTTACCAACAGTCGCGGCATCGTCAGCGACTTCATCGCAGTTCTGGGTGGCGACCGGGTGAACCTGTTGGGTCATCCCAAGTATTTTCGGCCTGTCTACGTGGTTACCGAGATATGGCAAGGGGTGGGCTGGGGATCGATCATCTACCTTGCCGCGCTGAGCGCCATCGACCAGGAATTGTACGCCTCCGCCGCCATCGATGGTGCCGGCCGCTTTCGGCAAGCCTGGCATGTGACGATCCCCGGTATCCTGCCGACCATAGTCATACTTCTCATCCTCCGCATGGGGAACATGATGAGCATCGGATTCGAGAAGATATTCCTGTTGTACAATCCCGCGATCTACGAGACCGCGGACGTGATTCCAACGTTCGTGTATCGCCGAGGCCTGCTGGAGAACGACTATAGCTTCAGCGGTGCCGTGGGCATCTTCAACTCGGTCATCAACCTGGGGCTCCTGGTCACGGCCAATGCCATCAGCAGAAAGGTCAACGAGACCAGTCTCTGGTAGCTGCCGTGAGACATACCGGACGCTATAGACAGTCGTTGACCGGCTACCTGTTCGATTCGACGAACTACCTCTGTCTGTTCCTCTTTTCCCTGCTCTGCCTGTATCCTTTCCTGCATGTAGTGTTCGCCTCCTTCAGCACCCCGGAAGGCCTCAACTCCTCGTTCGGGATCATGCTTGGTCCCCAAGGCTTCAACTTGAAGGGATACGAACTTACCTTCAAGTTCAACGGCATCGTGACCGGGTACCTGAACACGACCTTCTACGTTACCGCTGGCACTGCCCTCAACGTGTTCTTTACCGGTCTCCTGGCCTACGTACTGGCCAGCGGGGCGTACTGGAAGAAGCACATGATGATACTCGTCGTCTTCACGATGTTCTTCAACGGTGGCCTGATCCCGACCTTCCTCCTGGTGCGCTCGCTACAACTGCTCGACACGCGCTGGGCAATGCTCCTGCCGGGTCTCATCAGTGCCTGGAACCTCATCATCATGCGCACCTACTTCATGTCGATTCCGGCCAGCCTGGAGGAATCGGCGAGGATCGATGGGGCCTCACCGTATCGCATTCTGTTCAGTATCGTGGTTCCGTTGTCGGCTCCGGTGGTGGCTGTCATGGTGCTCTACTACGGGGTTGGACATTGGAATTCATGGTTCAACGCATTGATCTACCTGCGCAACAGAAGGTTGTTTCCGCTGCAGCTTTTCTTGCGCGAGATCCTGATTCAGAATGTCTATACGGCAGAGCTCGCGGACGGTCTCAGGCCCACGGACTACCGGATAGCGACCGAAGTAAACGAGGAAATCCTGAAGAACGCGTTTATCGTCATCGCGACGATACCGATCGTCTGCTTGTATCCTTTTCTGCAACGCTATTTCATCAAGGGCGTCATGATAGGCGCCTTGAAGGGTTGACGGCATGGGTTTCAGGGACAGACAGCGGCGGGATCGGAATCGTCTGGCGGGCGAGCGCGCCACGCTTCGGCACCGGTGTGGCGATGGAGAGGTCGGGTTGACAGCCGGCGGAGTACACCGTAGCTTGCCGCTTGAACTGTCCATCCGATCGGTAGCACTTCTTCAATGAGCGCCAGCGAACTTCAGCAGCACCGCATCCAGGTGAGCGGCGAGCCCGTGCAATACAGCGCGGCGGAAACCGGCATCCACGACGACAGCAAGCGCTTCAACTGGTACCGCAGCCCCATCGACCGCGCGGTGCTGGCCGAGTTGAACCGCAGGAACGACTGGCAGCCGCTACTGCACAATCTCGGCATGCTCGGATTCTCGGCCGCCACCGGGGCGGTAGCCTTCTGGGCGTTCCATCACCTGGCCTGGCCCTGGGTGGTGGCCGCGATCTGGTTGCACTGCTCGTTCTACGGCTTCTTCGGCGGCGGCACCGGCGGCCACGAGCTGGCCCACAAGAGCATGTTCAAGACCCGCTGGCTGAACGAGTTCTTCCTCCGCCTCAACGGCTTTCTGACCTGGTTCAACTACCTCAACTTCCGCCGCAGCCACGCCAAGCATCACCAGTACACCACGCACCACGACTTCGACCTGGAGGTGATGCTGCCGCTCAACTTCAAGTGGCACGCCTGGATCTACGGATTCACCTTCCACCCGAAGTCGTTGCTGCTGGTATTCCCGCACCTGTTCCGGCAGTGCTTCGGGCGCCGCCGGGAGGTGATTCTGAGAACGGAGTGGGAGCGGATCCTGTTCCCGGAATCGGATCCCGAGGGGCTCGCGAAGATGGTGCGCTGGGCACGCGTGATGCTGTTCGGCCATGCCGCGCTGGCGCTGATCTTCTTGCTGTCGGGCAACTGGATCCTGCTGTTCCTGGTGACCTTCGCGACGTTCTTCGCGAGGTGGTTCGGCATCCTGACCCACGTGCCGCAACACATCGGCATGGAGCCGGACGTGGCCGACTGGCGGCGCAGCACGCGCACCTACCTGGCCGGCCCGTTCGTGCGCTTCTTCTATTGGAACATGAACTACCACGTCGAGCACCACATGTTCGCCGCGGTGCCGTTCTACAACCTGCCCAAGCTGCGCAAGGTGCTGGAGCCCGATTTGCCGGTCGCTCCCTACGGCCTGTTCGCCACCTGGCGCGAGATCGTCGACACCCTGCGCAAGCAGAAGCGCGACCCCACCTACCAGCGCCCGCTGCGCTACCCGGACGCCCGCAACGCGGCCGGCACCTGACCGGAACCCGCGGCCGCGGGCGCCGCGCCGCTACCTCACGCAGCCGGGATAGGTGGCGCCCGCGATCGGGAAATAGACCGGACCGCCGCCGGGATCGGTGTGGGTGGAACGGGCGCTCATGTAGGAGAGCGCGATGGCACGGCGCCACTTGTCGCTGAGATTCGGCTCCGTGGCATGCGGCAGCAGGGAGTGGAAGAACAGTCCCGCGCCGGCCGGCATCGGCGCCAGCGTCTTGGCCGCCGCGTCGTAGTGCTCGGGCGGAATCACGTAGTCGTCGGTCACGTGTACGTGGGGCAGGGCACCGTCCAGGTGGGCGCCCGCGATCACCCCCATGCAGCCGTTCTCGACCGTCGCCTCGTCGATGGCGAACCAGCAGCTGCACAGCTCCATGGGCCGGATCGGCCAGTAGGGCGAGTCCTGATGCATGCCCTTGGCGGAACCCACCTCCGGCGGCTTGAGCAGCACCCCGTTGCGGAACATCTTGATGTCCGGCCCCAGAATGCGGGTCAGGACGCCGACGATGTTGGGATGGCGCCCGAGCGCCTGGAACAGGTCGTCCGATTCCACCAGCCCGTCGACCTTGCGGATGCCGTCGCCGGGATGCTCGACGCTCAGCTCGCCGCGCGTGACGCGCGGCTCGATCTGCACCCGGAGTTGCTCCTGCGAACGTCCGCCGTGGGTGTACTCGCGCAGCCGCTCCTGCAGGGCCGTCAGCTCGGCCTCCGAGACCAGGTTCTCGATCACCACGAAACCATGGCTGCGGTAGTGGGCGAGTTGCTCGTCGGTCAGCTCGATCGCCGCGGCGGTGCCGGCTTCTTGTGCGGTTGCCATGAGTGTGGAGCGTAGGGCCGATAACGCGCACGTGGCAAGCGGGCCGGTGCGGCCATTGCAAACCGGTCGGCGGCAGACGGCGAGTGTAGTACACTCCCGAACGCCCCATCGATGAGCACGACTCTCACGATAAACCTCGATGACCTGCTCTACTGCCGCGGCGTAGAGTCGGAACGGGTCGAGTTCAAGGAATCATGGAACGCGCAAAACACCGGCCCGCAGGTACTCCGCACCATCTGTGCATTCGCAAACGACTATCACAACCTGAACGGCGGTTACGTGGTGATCGGAGTCGGAGAGCGCGAAGGACGGGCCGAGCTGCCGCCCGCGGGATTGTCCGCCGACAATCTGGACGCGGCACAGAAGTGGCTACGAGGCAAGTGCGGCGCCCTGGACCCGCCTTACTTCCCCGTGTTGTCACCTGAGACGGTCGGAGATCGACTGATTCTGGTGGTGTGGGCTCCCGGCAGCGACACGCGAGCCCATCGCGCACCGGACCGCGATGGGTCGTTTCGTTACTGGGTCCGACTCGGCGCCCAGACAGTGAACGCCGAGCAACGGCCCGGCGTGCTGCATGGTCTCCTGCAACAGACGGCGCGTGTGCCATGGGACGACCGGCGATGCAACGGCCCGGCGTGCTGCATGGTCTCCTGCAACAGACGGCGCGTGTGCCATGGGACGACCGGCGATGCAACGGCCCGGCGTGCTGCATGGTCTCCTGCAACAGACGGCGCGTGTGCCATGGGACGACCGGCGATCCACCGGCGCCACGGTCGAGGACATGCGCGAAGTCAAGGTGCGCGAGTACCTGCGCGACTTACGCAGCGGACTCCTCGACGAGCCGAACGAGCGGGATCTTTACCGCCGCATGCGGCTCACGGTAAAGGTCAACGATCACGAAATCCCCCGGAACACGGGGCTGCTGTTCTTCTCGCGAGATCCCACCGAGTGGTTTCGCGGAGCGAAGATCGAGGTGGTTCAATTCGCCGCCGATCGGGCGGGCGACGTGCAGGAGGAACGCACGTTCGGCGGCGGACTCGTGGATCAGCTACGCGACTGTCTGAACTACCTGGAGAACCTCTCGGCATTTCATCTGCAAAAGCAACCCGACCGGAGCCAGGTACGGGGTTGGGTCAGCTATCCCATGCAGGCGTTGCGCGAAACGCTGGTAAACGCGGTGTATCACCGCGGCTACGACGTCGATCAGCCGGAGCCTACCAAGGTCTATCTGTTTCCGGGCCGCATCGAGGTGATCAGTTATCCCGGCCCGGTTCCCGGAGTCGAGCCGGACCATCTGCTTCCGAATGCCGAGGTTCGGGCGGCGCCCGCTCGCAACCGGCGAATCGGCGAGTTTCTGAAGGAATTGAAACTTGCCGAAGGCCGGCTCTCCGGGCTGCCCAAGGTATTTCAGGCGATGGCGGCCAACGGGTCGCCGGTCCCTCGGTTCGAGTTCGACGAGCAGCGCACCTACTTCCAGGCCACTCTGCCCGCACATCCCGAATACGGTGCCCTGTCGGCGCTGCGCGACGCGGCGCACTTGAAGGCGTTGGGAGAGCACGCGCAAGCCCACAGCCGGGTAGCGTCTGCATGGGAGTCCAACCCGAATTCAGGCATCCTCGCCGCAGAAATGATCAACACGTACGCTGAGAGTGGTGACCTCGACCGCGCTCAGGAAGTCCTTGACACTCTCAAGGCGCAGGGACCGGAGCACGTGGTGCCACACGTCGAGAATCGGCTGATCGAGGCATTTGTAGAGGCGGGACGAGTCGGCAGCGCACGGAGGCTGCTGACCCGCAGCCGCCCGGTAGTGGTGGGCCAGGACGCCATAGACGCCGCCATTCTGGCACGGCGCGCGCGAGACTCCCGCACTGCGCATCGATACTTCGAGCGTGCCGGAGACGTGATCTACACCGACCCTCGCGCGCTGCACGAATTCGCCCAGACCAAACTCTGGTTGGCGACCGAGTCCTTCCGCCAGCGCCGCCGCGACCTCAACCGAAGATTCCTCACGGAGGCTCGGCCGCTCCTGGAGCGCGTGATCCAACTCGACGCTGCCCCGGCCCGACATGCCTGGGCGTGGCGCGATCTTGCGCGAACCTTGAACTGGTTGCGAGTACCGCTTGGCGAGGTCGAGGCTGCCTATCGCAGGGCGATTGAACTGCTTCCGGATGAGCCGAGGTTCGTCGCGGAGTTGCGGAGCTTACAGCCGCCGCGAAATCGAGTACGTAGCGATGATGGCAAATAGGCACGCCCTTTCGTATGCAACGCACCCAGAAACAGGACGCGGCGGGCCGCCGTGAGTGACCTTGTGAGCCGTGTGGCGGCGCCGGCGGCGTGTCACCTGCTGCTCCCGGCGAGCGCCTGGCCACGCGGGCAGGTGTACTACTACTGCCCAGGTTGTATCGCGGTGAACCCCATGCGCGCCGGGGCTCCGGCGGCCTGCCCGGCATGCGCGCGCTACCCGTTGCGCGACATCTTCGCCGAGATGGCGGTGCGTCTGGAGCGGGCGTTCGGATTCTTCGACGCCACCCGCAGCACGCGTCATCCCTGGCTGTTCACCTCCGCCCCCGGCGAATCGGATCCCTTGCTGTTCATCTCCAGCATGGCGCTCGGCGCCTTCGGAGAGCTACGCGCCATGGGCTTCACGCCGCCGCGGCAGCCGCCCTGGGGCCCCGACGAGGACGTGCTCGCCGCCTGGACCGGGGCCATCCTGGAGCACCGCGACCCGGTCACCAACCTGCTGCGGGTCCCGCAAGGCGACGGCACCATCGGCGGCGCCGTGGCCTCCCCCGAGCGCTACGTGTCGTCGGGGTTCGAATGGCAGCTGCGCAACCGGGTGTTCATGGCCGACCGCTACCGGCTGCCCGCCGGCGCCCAGTCCAACCGCGACTACCTCGCCACCGTCGACGACGCGCGGCAGTGGCTGGAGCAGACCTGGGCCGCGCATCCGCCGTGGACCGCCGGAAGCTGGACCTCCCGGGCGGTGGAGACCCACCTGGCCCTCCAGGCCGCGACAGCGGAAGGCGGGGAGGGCGACCGCACCCCCGCCGAATCCGGCTTGCCCCGACAGGACGCGGTGATCGAATTCGTCCAACAGTGGCTGGAGGCGCGCCAGGACCGCACCACCGGGGCCTGGTACGCGGGCGTCGAGTCCCCGCATCACAACGTGGTCAACGGCATCTTCAAGCTGTTCGTGACCTACGAGCGGCTGGGCTGGAAGATCCCGCGCCAGCGCGCCATCGTCGACTTCGTGCTCGGCGGCAGCGACCGCGAGCGCGGTTTCGCCGGCCAGGGGTGCAGCGTGTTCGACCCGATGCAGGTGCTCTACGTGCTGCGCTGCCGGGGCAACGACCATCGCGCCGCGGAGGTGGACGCCGCCACCGCGGCCTCGTTCCTCACCTTCCTCGACAACTGGGACGACGCGGCCGGCTGGTTCCGCG
>CBDBDQ010000002.1:0-18899 GCA_965203905.1 Spirochaetia bacterium
ATGACGGCGATACTCATCAGACGTTCATAACGGTAGCCGAATTGCCAGTCCCCCTGGAGCCGTGTCAAAGCCAGAGGCAGCGTGGTGAACTCATCTCGAAATACGATGAGCAGAGGCCAGATCAGGTCATTCCAGCTGCCGAGGAAGTGCAGCACCACCAAGGTCACTATGGCGACCCTTGCCAGCGGCAGAATCACGCGCCAGTAGATTTGCACCTCGTTACAGCCATCGATCCGCGCCGAGTCAGTGAAGTCGTTCGGGATCGGCAGAATCGTCTGCCGCATCAGAAACACCCCGAAGGCAGTCACGGAGGTGGGAATGATGAGTCCATGTAACGAATTGAGAAGTTTGAACGTCTTCGCGAGAATGAACAACGGAATCATCATCACTTGAAACGGCACCATGATACTGCTCAGGATGAACAGAAAGATGAGCTTGCGGCCGAAGAAGCTGAACTTCGACAATCCGTACCCGGCCATCGAGGAGACCAGTACGTTTATCACGGTGGTAGTGCCGGCCACCACCGTGCTGTTGAATATGTAGCGGTTGAACGGAACGCCAATCCACACGTCCGCGTAATTCTGCCACTTCACCTCGCGCGGAAGGAATTGGATGCTCGGGGCGATCACCTGGTCCTCTGGCTTCAGCGAGGACAGGACCATCCACGCTACCGGAACCATGAACACCGCAAGCCAGAATACAAGGATCGAGTACAGCACGATGCGGGTAATGGGGTTGCGCGGATACATCCTACAATCTGGCTGGCGCCTAGAACTCCGTCTCTCTTCCGAGCAGCCGCAGGTAGAGAAAGGTGCAGAGCAACATGATCGACACCACGAGCATCGATTCGGCACTCGCCTTGCCCATGCGAAAACTCTCCATGCCGTCACGATAGATGCGCAAGGTCAACACCGTCGTGGCGTCGCCCGGGCCTCCTTCGGTCAACAGATAGAACGGGGCAAAATGGCGAAAGTTCTCGGTCATCTTGAGGATGGCACTGAGCAGGAAGACCGGCACCATTAGTGGCACTATCAGTCTTCTCAAGGTAACCCAATAGGACGCCCCATCCACCTTGAATGCATCGTACAGTTCATTGGGCATCAAGCGAAGGCCGGCGACGAAAATGATCATGTAGAAACCTATCCGATTCCAAACCATCATCATGATGATAAGAGGCATTGCGTGCGTAAAGCTCGACTGCCACGGTATCGCTACTCCTGTCAGAGCCTCGCCGGCGAGGGTAATCAAGCCATAGGGCGTGGACAGGAACCGAAACAGAATGGCAACTACCGTCAAGGACAATATGGACGGAAAGAAAAAGGTGGCTTTGAAGACCCCGGAGAATGCCAAGTCACGGTCGACGATCAGCGCCAGAGCGAATGCGATAGACAGCGTAAGTGCCCCGTCGACAAACACAAAGTAAAGCGTTACCACAAGCGAATGCAAGAACTTGCGATCGCTCAGCAATCCTACATAGTTCGAGATCCCGACAAACTCCCGTGGGTTTCTGAGGTCCCACTTCGAGAAGCTCGTCACCAACGCGACTAGCAATGGATATAGGAAGAAGACAAGAAAGAAACACAGCGCAGGAAGTGCGAACAGAAAGCCAGCGAGCTTCCTGCGTTGACTGAGCGGCGACCCGGCGAGCACCAACGATCTCCAAACCCCGGTGCTCCCCCGCCATGGGTAGCGACGATGAATCGCTCAGCCCACGGCCGGGGCACCGAGGGTGGTCAGCTATTGCGTCGCAAAGCTGTAGGGAACTTCAGCCAGATACTCCTCGAACTCGTCGTTGGCGACTTCCAGGGTGGCGGCGATGTCGGCATCTTCGAAGACGATCCTGGCCAGGGCTTTCTGCCAGATCGCGGTCGCTTCGGGAGTCCGGATCTGCTCGCCTCCGGGGTTCTCCAGTATCCCGGAGAACATATCAAAGTCCTGCACGGCGCGGGCAGCGTCGGAAGTCTCGTATCCCTGCACAGGAACAAGCAGGCCAGTGGCGTTGAAGCTATCGGCGTGAGCCATGACCTCTTGCTGGAATCTCCACGCTTCGGTCTTGTGGTCGGAGAGACTGGATACGGTCCACAGGCTCCCAAACTTGGTCGAGTATGGGACGCCGTCCGGGTACTGTGGATTGGGGATGAACTTGATCCCGTCTCCACCCTTGTAGACGTCTGGAAACTGCTCGATTACGGGACGATACCAGGACCATATGGTGTTCATCATCGAGGCGGTGCCGTTCTGGAATTCCTCTCGCTTTATTGCGGCGTTCCGCAGTCCACCGGGTGCGGAAATCTGATACTTGAATGTGAAATCTCGAAAGGTCTGCAGTACCCGTTGCGACTCCGGTGAAGCGATGTTGGTGGACTTGCCATCGGCGGTAATCAGGTCCTTGCCGAGATTGCCAAGCATGTTGTAGTAGACCAGTATGGAGCCCTGCGGGTGAGTCGCGAGGCCATAGCCTTCGCGTGTGATTCTGTCTCCGTCACGGCGTGTGAGCTTCTGCCCGATGCTGGCCACGGATCTGTCGCCTTCCTCCCAGGTTAGTGGATACTGGGTGTCTGGATCGTATCCCGCTTCGCGAAAATGCTCGGCGTTGATGATCATCGTATAGCTGGAGACATTGATAAGGACGCCGTAATAGGTGTCTCCCAGCCCAAGTATCCCGTGACCACCGGCCCACAGGTCGCCAAACTCGGCCATGCTGCCTACGCCGAACACTTCGGGGTCTACCGGGTCTACGTTGCCCAGGTGAACGTGGTTTGCCAGGTAGGCATGCTGGAGTCCGACAACATCCGGCGCTGCATCGCCTTGACTGGATATGAGGAACTTCTCGTGGACTTCGTTCGTCCTGCCGGGCTGCTCATACAGCACCTTGACGTTCGGGTACTTGGCCTCAAACGAGGGGATCACCTCGTCATTCAAGATGTTGATCATCGGCTCGTGCTGCCATGTCCACACTTCAAGCTCGACTTGCTCGGGCTCGCCTTGGCCCTCGGCCAAGATGAAAGTGGCTCCGAGCACGCCTATTACGAGGCTGAAGAGCATCGTCCTTTTGCCAATCACTTGGTTCCTCCTGCCCGTCGCGGGGCGCCGTAGAGAGAGCCGTGTCTCTCAGGTTGGAAAATCACAAGTACCACACGCGGCAAGCCCTGTCAATGCACCGCTATCCGCGCAAGTCCGCGTAACCCGCGGAGATCCTCGGTGAGCAACGGTCCTTGGACCGCTACGCGGAGGCGGCGGCGGGGAACTTCGGTGCCGGGTGGGCGAGTTGGGGTTCCGCCACCAGGTGCCGGTACACGTCGTTGCACGAGGCCAGGGTGAGGCCGGCGCGGCGGGCGTGCTGCAGCAGCAGGTCGATCTGGCCGGCGCCGCGGTCGACGCGGTAGATCGACCAGGGGTGGAAGCAGGGGGCGTAAGTCAGCAGCCCCTGGTCGCGGGTGTACTCGAAGCCGGGAGCGTAGGCCTCGTACACCTCGCGGCCGGTGGTGGGGAGCCGCGACGGGTAGCCCCATGGCAGCGCCGGCGGCCATGCCATCGGCGAAGGCTGGCCGGTGAGTATGTTGTCATGCCAGGCATGAGCCGAGATCTCCAGCAGTTCGGGATAACCGTCGTCGCTGAACCAGAACGGCTGCGTCAGCGGCGCCGGCGCGACGTGGTTCGGCTGCCAGCTCAGGGTGCGGACGTAGCGGTAGCCCGCCTCCCATAGCGCCTCCAGCAGCCGCGTCTCGCCCAGGAAGCCGTGGCCGAAGCCGCCGGGTGCGGTAAAGCCGATCACCTCGCGCCCGAACAGGTCCTCGAGCACCCGCTTGGAGTCCACCAGCTCGCGGCGCACGGCGGCCGCATCGTCGCGGATCGCGATCATGTTGTCGTGGGTATAGCTGTGCGACTCCAGATCGAACAGCTCATGATCGAGGATCTCGCGCAAGCGCGATCCCGCTGCCACGGCAAGCTGGGCGACAATGAAGAAGGTGGCCGGCGCTTGGTGCCGCAGGTGCACCTCGGCCACGGCCCGCACGCCGTCCAGGCACTCGTCGAGGCGTGCTCCCTCGTAGCTCACCATCTGTTGATAGGTCGATGCGGAATAGGGCTTGTCACCAATCTCCCACCAGGGGTAGATCGCCTCGGTGTCGTACGCGGAAACGTAGTACGTCATGGCGCCATCGACCCTACGCCGGTGCGCCGGCCGGCGCAAGGGTCTGGCAGCGGGGTCATGGGTTCGCTAATCACTCGTTCCGTCGGTCCATGAGTGACGCTTGCGCCCGCCAAGGGCCGCCCGGCGACCAGTCCATGTCGAACGGGAGGTCCTCCAAGACACTCTCGCGGATCGGTGTCAGGAAGGTGGCAATACGCTCGCCTACTACGTGGAATGTGTCAGGCGGTGGGATAAGTGAATTGGTCGAGGTCCGATAGTCGCTCCAACGGCGATTCAGACGAGGGTCCGTATAGAACGCCGGTGTCAGCGCTAGCGGCGCCAGCGTGGTCCAGTCAGTCCTGCGGCGCGCAAAACACGCCTGAATTGCGTCGCTCAGCACGGAGCCGTCGAAACTGAACGTCTCCGAGAGCGCCCAGATGTCATGGGAGTCCTTCATACGGCTGTTCTGCTGACCTAGCTGCACGATGGCTTCAAACTTCTCGGCAACGCTGGAGGCACGCGGATACGCCTGCACGGAAGGCGCGGCCATGCCATGCAACAGCGTTGGAAACTGGACCTCCTCCGGCCCAGGGACAACCACGTCGCCGAAGCCTATGTCCACCTGAAACGGAATCCTGGCACTTCCCAGACGGCCGATCAGCTTGACCCGTTGGCTGGGTTGCTGCTGTCCGGTGCGGATCGGGAAGACTCTCATGCGGCCCGGATCGAAGGTCATAGCATCTTCGAGACAAGGCACGCCACAGATCGTTGCCACGACTTGCCGCACATAGGGCTCGCCGGATTCACCCAAAGGCCAACACGTCGACATCGCGTGTCGCTCGATAGGGCTCGTCCATCCACACGGCCAGCAGGGTCGCGCCTTTGAGGATGCAGCGGTCGCGCATTGGGGACGCGCCGAGCCGGTATAGTAACCTCTCGCACGCGTAGCGCGTCAGCAGGAACTGAAACTCGAGCCCCGTTTCAAGCATCTTGTTGCGCAGGCGTGCCCTGACCGATGCTTCCACGTTGGTCGTCACAGGGAACGGATCTCCAGCGCTGCTCTGAGCAGCCGAGACGGAAACAAGTCAAGCGCTCTAGTCAGTTCGTCGGCGGTGACTATTCTATTCCGAAGGGCATCGTCGACCGCTTCGAGCGCGGCCTCTCGCCCGATGAGGCGTTCAAACCGGAAACAGTCGACGACCGTCCGCGCCGGTGAGGTTATACGCGCCGGAACGCCGTTGAATTGGGTGTCGTGCACGCCGTAGCTCCACGCGGCGCCACTGAACCGAACCACTCGAGTGCGGAATCGCAGGCGCGGCGGCCTGGCCTTGTGGGGGATCGCAATCCAGACCGCGTGCGGAAGCCGAGTCCCGATCTCGTAGACGCCGAGCGCCGTAAGCAGGCAGACGACTGCTTTGGGAACGCGTGCGCACACCGCAGCTATGGTTTCGTGTTCGGTCGGCTCCTCGCCGGCAAGCCGGTACAGACCGCGGGCCACGTGCTCGACGACGCCGGTCGAGACCAGGCGCCGGAGTTGGTCGTACGTGATGCCCAGTTCATCGACTTGGTACGGACGGAAGTACACGCCGAGACCGGCGTTGCGCAGACGATCCATGTCCAGTTGAACCGTTCCGAGTGGGCTACCGATAGTCGGCATTGCACGCTCCAATGCCGACATTATCTTCATCATCCTCGATCAGGACAACTAGAAAATGACGGCATCAAGGTTGTGGATGCCGTCAT
Organism: Spirochaetia bacterium; assembly: GCA_965203905.1. Taxonomy (GTDB): domain Bacteria; phylum Spirochaetota; class Spirochaetia; order SZUA-6; family Bin103; genus Bin103. The sequence continues at coordinate 5,876 of CBDBDQ010000002.1, forward strand.
TTTGTCGGATAGACGTGCTCCATCCGGGCACCGGCCGGTTCTCGTCCTAAGAAATGTCGGCATCGTGACGTAAGTGCCGACATTTGGCGACACCACTCTGGTGTTGCGCTCAAAAATGTACGCAGTTATCCTTGACGCTCGGTGGCGGGGGTCGCACGATGAAACGAGATCGAGCCATGTCTGACACCTACAACTATCCTGCCGCAATCGAACGCGACGAAGACGGCCGTTATGTCGTTGTGTTCCCGGATTTCGGCTGGGGCGCGACGGATGGCGCGACGCTGGAGGAGGCGCTGAGCGAAGCTGGGGACTTGCTGCGGGAGCTGATGGTCACGACGATGCGGGAGGGCAAGAGGCTGCCCGAGCCGTCACGCGTGGACAAACAGCAGTACCTGGTGGTTCCGCCAGTATCGACAGCTCTGAAGGCAGCCCTGTACGGGGCGTTTCGGGAGGCAGGGATGTCGCAACGCCGCTTGGCGCGTGAGCTTGATGTAGCCGAGAGCGAAGTCCGGCGGATGTTGAATCCCGACCATGCCACCAAGGCAGCCACGATCGACCGCGCGTTGCGCCGGCTGGGGAAGCGCCTCAGCGTGACCATCGACGAAGCGGCCTGAACCGCTTGCGCCGTACGAAGACCTGATGCGGGTCTCAGCCGTGCTCGCCGAGGTAGCGTTCAGCTTCCATGGCGGCCATGCAGCCGCTGCCGGCGGCGGTGACCGCCTGGCGGTAGACCTTGTCCTGCACGTCGCCGCAGGCGAATACGCCCGGCTTGCTGGTGACCGTGGAGTCGCCCGGCGTGATCAGGTAACCGGTGCCGTCGGTCTCCAGTTGGCCCGCCAGGAACCCGGTGTTGGGTTCGTGACCGATGGCGAAGAACAGCCCGCCCGCCTCCAACTCGCGGTCGGCGTCGGTCTTGACGTTGCGCACGCGGACGCCGGCCACCAGGTCGTCGCCCACCACCTCGGTCAGGACCGTGTCCCAGATCACTTCGATCTTGTCGTTGTCGAACACCCGCTGCTGCATTGCCTTGGAAGCCCGCATCTGGTCGCGGCGCACCAGCATGCTGACGCCGCTGGCGTACTTGGTGAGGAAGGTCGACTCCTCGGCCGCGGTGTCACCGCCGCCTACCACCACGAGGTGCTTGTCGCGGAACACCGGCAGGGCGCCGTCGCACACGGCGCAGGCGGAGATGCCGCGTTGCCAGAGGCGGTCGGCACCCTCGACGTGGAGCCGCTTGGCGGTGGCCCCGGTGGCGATGATTACGGTACGGGTGCGCACGGTGGTGCCGCTCTCGGTGGTCACCGCGTAGGGAGCGGATTCCAGATCCACTTCGCTGACGGTCTCGGTGACGATGCGGGCGCCGCTGCGCTGCGACTGCTGCCGCATCAGGAACATCAGCTCGGGGCCGCCGATTCCCTCGGGGAACCCGGGGTAGTTCTCGACGTCGGTGGTGGTGGTGAGTTGGCCGCCGGCGGCCACCCCGCCGGCCATGAATCCTTCGTACATCAGGGGCTCCAGCATGGCGCGGCCGGCGTACACCGCGGCGGTGTGCCCGGCCGGACCGGAGCCGATGATCACGCAGTTCTCGATCTTTTCGGGCCCGCCGCCGTTGCCGTTGGCCGTGGCATGATGGCGCGCGCCCACCTGCGGCGAGGCAAGAATGGCGCCCGACCGCTGCAGCGGCAGACGGCTGCGACGCCCCGGTTCCGGGAGCGCCGTCAGGCCCGCTGCCGCGTCTCGGCTCCGGCCATCTGTCAGGCGCTGGATGCAGTACAGATGGTGAGCCATCGTGGTCCTAAGCGGAGAAGCGCGCGGCTACGGCGTCCCAGTTGATGACGTTGAAGAAGGCGGCGATGTAGTCGGGGCGCCGGTTCTGGTACTTCAGGTAGTAGGCATGCTCCCACACGTCCATGCCCAGCAACGGGGTGTCGCCCTGCATCAGGGGGCTGTCCTGGTTGGCCGTGCTGTACACCGCGACGCCGCCGTCGGCGCTCTTGACCAGCCAGGCCCAGCCGCTGCCGAAGCGCTTGGTGCCGGCGTCGGCGAACGCCTCCTTGAAGCCGGCGAAGCTGCCGCAGGCGGCGTTGATGGCGTCGGCCAGGGCGCCGCTCGGCTCACCGCCGCCGCCCGGTCCCATCACCGTCCAGAACAGGCTGTGGTTGGCGTGGCCGCCGCCGTTGTTCTGCACCGCGGTGCGGATGTCGGCGGGTACCTGGGAGATGTCGCGCATCAGCTTCTCGATGTCCCAGCTCTCGAACTCGGTGCCGGCCACGGCGGCGTTGAGGTTGGTGACGTAGGTCGCGTGATGCTTGTCGTGGTGGATGGTCATGGTCTGCGCATCGATATGCGGCTCCAGGGCGTCGTAGGCGTAGGGCAGGGGGGGCGTCTCGAAGGCCATTGGAAACTCCTCGTAATGGGTCTGGAGGTGGTGGATTCCGGAAGCCTCAGCAACGGCTCCCGCGCCGGCAGCCAGCGCCGGCGCACCTCACGCGCAAAGTAACTATCGCACCCGGACCCCGTCAAGGTTGCGCGCCGGACGGGTCAGCTTCGGCGCGCAGGAAATTGCGGCTTACTGACGTCACCGGTAGCGAGTATGGCGCTGTCGGTTCCCGGCGCATCAGAATTCACGACCGCGCCCCGACAACGTATACTGATTTTCCGTCGTGGATTACGACCGCCAGGACTTCGCACCCTGCAGCACGCTTCACTTCCGTCCGGAGGGTGCACTGGTCGGGGATATGTCGTTCTTCTCCCGTGGAGACGAGTGTCACCTGTTCTACCTGACCAAGCGCAACGACGACCCGCCCCGGCTTCCCCACAACCAGCTCGACCACGCGGTGAGCACCGACCTGCTGCACTGGGAACGGCTGCCGCCGGCGCTGCTGCCGGGCGCGCCGGGCAGCGCCGATGCAACCGGCATCGGCGGTTGCACCATCGTGCCGGACCGGGGCGTCTATCACATGTTTTACGCCGGCACCGTCAACGAGGTGATCTACCATGCCCGCAGCACCGACCTGATCCGCTGGCAGAAGGACTCGCCCCTGGAGCCGTTGGTAGTACCCGATCCGCGCTGGTACACGCCGCATACCGTGCCCCCCGACGAGGGGCGCGCCTGGCGTGACCCATTCCTGTTCCGCGACTCCGCCGGCGACCGCTACCTGCTGCTGGTGACCGCCCGTCTCAGACAGGGGGCGCCCACCGAGCGCGGCTGCGTGGGGCTGGCGGCGAGCGAAGACCTGGAGCATTGGGAGGTTCAGCCGCCTCTGTACGCTTCCCACGTCTGCAACGCCCCCGAGGTGTGCGAGCTGTTCGCCATGGACGGCCGCTACTACCTGTTCTTCTCGCACGGCGAGACCTTCACCTGCCGCTACCGGGTTGCCGAGCGGTGGGACGGCCCATACCGCTGCCCGCCCGACGACCTGCTGCTGACCCCCTGGACCTACGCGCCGCGCAGCGTGTGCATGGACGGTGACCGCTACCTGGTCCCCTGGGTCGCCGACCACCTGAGCGGTCAGGACGGCTATCAGCCCGACTACGCGCCGGTGTGGGGCGGCGACGGATTCACCTGGGGTGGGGTGCTGGGCACCCCGCAACTCATGCGCACGCTGTCCGACGGCCGCCTCGTCCTGTGCTACCCGGAGATCGTCGAGCGCCTGCTGGGAGCGCGCCTGGTTGCTCCCGGCGCGTGGCGGTGCGCGGCAACCGAGCGGGGCGCATGGGAGGCGGGCTCCGGCGGCATCACCGGCTCTTCGGACCAGGGGTTGGCGCGGGCAATGCTTCCGGTCGCCGGAGAGAACTTCCGCGTCTCCTGCACGATGACCATCGAAGCCGGTTGCGCGGCCGGCTTGATCGTGCGCGGCAACGAACGGGGCGACTCCGGCTATTACATCCGGATCGAGCCGGGGATGAAGTCGGTATCGTTGTGGCGCTATCCCCGTCCCTGGGTGGTGGCACGGCCCCTGGCGGCGCGGATCTTGCCGGAGATCGACTACCACGCCGTATTGGAGATAAAGATCCTCCTGCACCGGCACGTGCTCGATGCCTACCTCGACGGCCGACACCTGTTCTCGGCGCCCGTACACGATTACCGTGAAGGCCGCTTCGGCGTGTTCGTGGAAGACTCCCGGACCCGGTTCGGGGAGGTCGACGGCCGCGAGTTGCACGAATAGCGGGTGCGATGGAGGAGGCGCACCGCCCGCAGTTTCACTATACCTGCCGTGCCGGCTGGCTGTGCGACGTCAACGGGCCGATCTTCCACGCTGGAGAGTACCACCTGTTCTACGAGTACAATCCCGCCGGTCCCACCTGGAACTATGCCAACATGCACTGGGGCCACGCGGTCAGCACCGACCTGGTGCGCTGGCGCGAGCTGCCGCCGATCCTCGCCCCCGACCGGCACGGACCGGTCAACTCCGGCTCGGTCGTCGTGGACTGGAACGACACCTGCGGCCTGGCCACGGCCGGGGACCCGGTCCTGGTGGCGCTGTACACCGAGGGCCGCTATCTGCTGCCGGCCAACCGGCCTGCGGCGCAATCGCTTGCCTACAGCAACGACCGCGGACGCACCTGGACCAGGTTCTCCGGCAACCCCGTGCTCGGACGCACCACCCACTATGCGCGCGATCCCAAGGTGCTGTGGCACGCGGCGAGCGGCCGCTGGATCATGGCGCTGATCCTGTCCGAGCACGGCGACGAGCGCGACCACAGGTTCGGCCTGTTCTCGTCGCCCGACCTGCGGCAGTGGCGCTGGGAGAGCACGTTTGACATGCCCACCGCGTGCGACTGCCCCGACCTGTTCGCGCTGCCGGCTGACGGCGATCTCGATGACTTGCGCTGGGTGTTCTGGGGTGGCGACGGCACCCATGCGACCGGGACGTTCGACGGGCGCAGTTTCACCCCGGAGGGCGAGATCGTGCCGCCGCTGGTGCCGTACGATTGCAACGGCGCGGTGGGGTTCGCGGCCAAGGTGTTTGCCGATCTTCCCGCCACCGACCGCCGCGCGATCCAGATCGCCTGGCTGCGCAACGGCCACTATCCCGGCATGCCGTTCAGTCAGCAGTTGACGTTTCCCTGCGAGCTGAGTCTGCGTACCGGCGCCGGTACGGGGCATGCGGTGGCACAGGTGTGCCGGCAGCCGGTGCGCGAGATCGAGCTGCTGTACCGCCGGCGGCACCACTGGCGGGATGCGGCGTTGGCACCGGGGCACGATCCGCTGGCCGCCGTCGCCGGCGAGCTGTTCGACATCAAGGTCGAGCTGCAGCCGGGCACTGCGCAGCGCGTGGCGTTCACGCTGCACGGCCAGACCGTGGCCTACGATGCCCGTACCCAACGCTTGGCCTGCATGGGCACCGAGGTCGAGCTGGCAGCGGAACCGGACCCGGACCGCCTCACGCTGCGGATGCTGCTCGATCGCAACTCCATCGAGATCTTCACCGACCGTGGCGCGGTCGCGCTCGCCTTCTCCTTTGTGCCGCGTCCGCAGCAGAAGGGTCTGGAGCTGACCGCGGCCGGCGGCACGGCGCGAATCGTTTCACTGACCGTGTCGGAACTCGCCTCGATTCACGCCTGATCACGTGCACCGCCTGCGTTACAGCCCGCCGCGCCGCGCAATTTGACGGCGCCGCGGAGCCTCCTTACAGTGGCCCACACGCAACTACCTTGAGGAGGTGTACTCATGCGAAGGAAAGCAATCCTGCTTGCCGCGCTCGTTCTGGTGGGCGGGCTGATCTGGACGCAACAGGTACTGGCGCAGCGCGTCACCCTGAGCGTGTCGTTGGGGACGACGGAGGTGCACGAGGCCTGGTACCGGCTGTACGAAGAGCAGCACCCGAACGTCAGGATCGAGAGCTTCGTGGTGCCGGGCGCCTCGATGGAGGACTTTCTGCGCGCCCGAGCCGCTGCCGGTACGCTGCCCGACCTGTTCGCGATCAACAGCAACGCATTCGGCCACAAGTTCATGGAGGACGGCTTCGCGGCCGACCTCGCCGCCACCGCTGCCGCGGCCAATACCCTGCCGGGACTGCGCGAGCCGTTCACCACCCCGGCCGGACAGGTCTACGGCATTCCGGTGGGCACTGCCACCACCTGGATGTACTACAACCGCGACCTGATCGCGGAAGCGGGCATCTCGGCGATTCCGACTACCTGGGACGAGTTCATCGCGGCCCTCGAAAAGCTCAAGAGCAAGCGCATCGCGGGCACCATCATCGACAAGGACGGTTTCGGCAACTCCTGGTTCAGCTACATCTTCGCCCAGAAGGTGGTGCCCGGCGAGCCCGATTTCGTCGCCAAGATAGAACGCGGCGAGTTCGACTTCACTCAGCCCGGCGTGGCCGAAATCTTCGCCAAGGTGAAGTACATGACCGACAACGGATTGGCCCACAAGGCGTTCATGAGCACCAACAACGCCCAGGCTACCAGTCTGTTCCTGCAGGGACGGGCGGCGACCTTCTTCGCCGGGAGTTGGCAGGCAAACCAACTGCTCAGCGGTGACGTCGACGCCGGGATCTTCTTCCCGGCGGTCAGGGACGCCGGTGAAGCGACCATGGGAGTGCTGGTGCCCGAGACCGGCGCCGGCGTGAACGCGGCGTCCGAGAACCTGGATGCCGCCATCGAGTTGCTCGACTGGATGTTCGGGGACGGCTACGCGTTCTACCAGAACGGGATGGGCAATATTCCGAGCGTGATCAACGTGGTTGGTGAGGTCAAGCTGGATCCACGCGTGATCCGGGTGCTCGACGAGGTGAAGGGCTATCCGCAGACCCGGCTGTGGTTCCAGTACCTGCCGTCGGAGACGCTGCCCCTGGTCAACAAGCTGCTCGACCAGGTGTTGCTTGATGAGCTGACCCCGCAGGAGGCGGCGGAAGAGCTCCACAACGCGGCCCGTGACGCCGTGATGCAATAGACCTCGGGCTGCCTGAGCGCGGGGTGAACCGTTTCACCCTGCGCTCGCCGTATGCAGATCAAGTATCACCAGCAGCGCTTCATCGCCGGCCTGCTGTTCGTGGTTCCGGCGCTGTCGGTGGCGGTCGTGTTCTTCGTCTACCCGATCGCCCTGACCCTGCGCTACAGCTTTACCAATTGGGACGGTCTGTTTCCGCAGGCGGAGTTCGTGGGATTGAAGAACTTCGCCGTCGTGCTCGGGGAACGTTCCATCAAGCGGGTGTTCTTCAACACGTTCTACCTGGTCGTGCTGTACGTACCGGTGCTCAACGTGCTGGCGGTGTTGATCGCCGTGCACATTCACAACGTGGTCCGGCTCAGGAACCTCTACAAGGCGATCATGTACTTGCCGCAGATGCTGTCGCTGACCGTGGTCGGGTTCGTGTGGAAGGTGATCTACTCGTACGACGGCGGGCTGATCAATGAAGCGATGATCCTGCTCGGCCTGGAGTGGCATACCCAGGACTGGCTCGGGCAGCGCAACACCGTGCTGCCGGCGATGAGCCTGACCATCGTCTGGTCCGCGCTCGGCTACTTCATCCTCATCTACCTGGCGGGGTTGCACGCGATTCCCCGCGAGCTGTACGAATCCGCCGACGTCGACGGCGCCGGCCCCTTCAAGCAGTTCCTGTTTATCACCATCCCCTTGCTGGCGCAGGCGATCACCATCAGCGTCACCCTCTCCGCGATCGGCATCCTGGGGCTGTTCGACCTGCCGTTCGTGCTCACCGAAGGCGGCCCCGGCTACCTTTCGGAAACCCTCGCGCTGCGCGTCTACATGTACGCATTCGCGCAGTTGCGCATCGACTACGGGCTGGCGATGGCGGTGATCCTGGGGATCATCTCGGTGCTGGCCGCACTCGTTCTGCTGAAGCTGTTCCGGAAACGGGAGGAGGTGTACGGCTGATGGCGCCGCCGGGCCATCGACTCAGATCCAGGCTGGTGTCGAACGCGGTGCTGGTATTCTTCTGCATCCTTACCTTCATTCCGGTATGGTACTTCCTGAACAACGCTTTCAAGGAGGAGAAGTACGTATACCAGAGTCCTCTCACCATCACGCCGCAGCAGTTCACTACCGAGAACGTGGTGCGCGCGTTCAACCACCTCAAGTACGGTCGCTCGTTCCTGAACAGCGTCATCTTCGTGACTACCTCGTGCGCGCTGCTGGTGTTTCTCGCTTCGCTCGCGTCCTTCGCCATAGCGGTGGTCAGGGGCAGGCTGTTAGGGGCGATCTACGTGGGCTTCGTGCTGATGATCACCCTGCCGTTCGGACTGGCGATGATCCCGCTGGTGTCGCTGCTCAGAGACCTGGGTCTGCTCAACACCTACCTGGGAACGTCGCTGGTCTACACCGCCACCGCCATTCCGTTTGCGGTGTTCCTGTACACCGGCTACATCAGGACCATTCCGCGCGACTTCGAAGACGCGGCCAGAATCGACGGCTGCGGCATGTTCCGTACCTTCGCATCCGTGTACCTGCCGCTGTTGGGCACGGTCACGGTCACGCTCCTGATTCTGCGCGGCGTGGCGATCTACAATGACCTGCTGATCCCGCTGCTGACGATCAGCGACGTATTCAAGGTGCCGCTGGCGTTGCGGCTGTACTCGTTCGCGACCGAGCGCATCATCTACTGGGAACTGCTGTTCGCCGGCACCTTTCTGGTGAGCATTCCGATCATCATGGCGTTTCTGTTCCTGCAGCGGTTCATCACCAGCGAAGCGATCGGCGGCGCGATCAAGGGCTGATGACGGGAGATTCGGTCAGGCGACTGGGACACCTGGTGGAGCACGCCCGCGAGCTGCGCGAGCGCTACCAGGCCGACTCGCACCGCCCGCGCTACCACTTTCTGGCGCCGGAGGGCGTATGCCATCCGTTCGATCCGCAGGGATGCATCTACTGGCGCGGGCGCTACCACCTGTTCTACGCCGTTCAGGCGGACGGGGTGGGGCTGTGGGGCCACGCATCCAGCACCGACCTGCTGCACTGGCGGCACCACCCGACTCCGCTGGGCATCGGGCCGGGCGATCCGGAGGAACAGGTGTACGCCGGCGGCGCCCTGATCACCAGGGAAGGTACGCCGGCGATGATCTACCACGGGGTCAACGCCGGTACCTGCATCGCCACCAGCGACGACGCCGGACTGTTGCGCTGGCGCAAGCACCCCGCCAATCCGGTGCTCCCGGTGCCGGGTGCCGGCGACCCGGGACATGGGCGGTATCACGTGTGGGATACCTGCGGCTGGGTGCACGGCGACGCGTACTATTCGATCAGCGGCAACAAGCCGGATACGCCGCCGCGGACCGAGGGAGATGTCGCTTACCTGTTCCGATCGTCGGACCTGGTACACTGGGAGTACCTGCATCCGTTCTACGTCTCCGAGCGGCGCTGGACCGACGCCGACGAAGATTGCTCCTGTCCCGATTTCTTCCCGCTGGGAGATCGGCACGTGCTGATGTTCATCAGCCACACGCGCGGCACGCAGTACTACGTCGGCCGCTACACGGGGGAGCGGTTTCATCCCGAACGCAACGGGCGCCTGAACTGGGCCGGTGGTCCCAGCTTTGCCCAGGAGAGCCTGCTGGACAGCTCCGGCCGCCGGATATTCTGGGCCTGGCTGTGCGAGTCGCGCACGCAGGATGCCCAGCTTCGGGCCGGCTGGGCCGGCGTGATGAGCCTGCCGCGGGTGCTGTCGCTGGCTTCCGACGGCACCCTGGGCATCGCTCCGGCCGCGGAGCTGCGCAGGCTGCGGCTGAACCCACGCCGGTACGACCGCGTGCGGGTGGCCGCCGGCGCTTGCCTGCCGCTGGAGGTGCACGGCGACTGCCTGGAGCTGGCGCTGAAGGTGGGGCCTGGCGAGGCGGAGTCGGAGTTCGGTGTCCTGGTCAGGCGCTCGCCGGACGGCGCCGAGCAGACGGAGATCGCGTTCGACCCGGCGGCGAAGGTGCTGCGCATCGATACCAGCCGCTCCAGCCTGAGCAGCGAGATCGTCCAGCCGTGGCCGCAGCCGAGCGCCTCGTTTCTCCCCGATCCGCTGGCCGGCAGAGCCGACGTGCGGGTTCAGGAGGCGCCGTTTGCGCTGCGCCCGGGAGAGTCCCTGGAGCTACGGATCTTCCTCGACCGGTCGGTGCTGGAGGTGTTCGCCAACGGCCGCCAGTGCATGGCGCAGCGGATCTACCCGACCCGCGGCGACAGCACCGGCATTGCGCTGTTCGGCCGCGGCCGTGCTGTCACGGTCCGGCGCCTGCGGACCTGGGACCTGGCCGCCACCAACCCCTGGTGAATCGCATGCATGCCCATTCGTAGTAGTTGGTGCCGCATTGGGTGAGGCATACGCGCCGCGGGAAGGGCTGCGGTTGCCAAATCTTGCCATCCAACCGTACGCTAGGTGGCGTGAACACCACCATGAATGTGTCGCTGCCCGCCTCGCTCAAGTCCTTTGTGGACGAGCAGGTTACCGGGCACGGCTATGGGACCTGCAGCGAATATGTCCGTGCCCTGATCCGCCGGGATCAGGAACGCCAGCATCTGCGCAGGCTGCTGCTCGAAGGTGCCGAATCCGCCGTGTCGCAGCCGGTGGACGCGGCCTACTTCGATGACCTGCGCGACCGCGTGCGCTCGCGTTCTCGCGGGTGACAGGCAAGTCGATAGTTCCGCGGGCGAGGGCTGTTCGCGATGTCGACGAAGCGCTCGCTTACTACCTGCGCGAAGGAGAAGCGCAAGCCGCGCTCGGTTTCATCGACGAACTGGAAAGAGCCTACGGCCACATTGCGCAGTATCCGGCTGCGGGCTCGTTGCGGTATGCGTGGGAGTTGGATGTGCCGGGACTGCGCTCCTGGCCACTGCAGCGCTACCCGTACCTGGTCTTCTACCGCGAGCACGAAGACCGCATCGACGTCTGGCGCGTGCTGCACGGCCAGCGCGACATCGCCGCCTGGATGCGTGAGTGACGGTGCCGCCGTTCAGCGGGAGAGCAGGGCCGCGACCGCTGCCTCCCCGCGGCGGATGGCGCTCTCGTAGGGGGTCTGGCGGCGCGAGTCGCGCGCCGCGAGGTCGGCGCCCGCATCCAGCAGTGCGGCGACGACAAGATCGAGCTGGTCGATGTCGTCGCGCAGGTGGTGCAGGGGCGAGCCGCCATCCGGCAGGATGGCGGTGGCGAAGCCGGGATGTTGCGCCAGGTACCGCCGTAGCGCCTCGACCCTGCCGAAGGAGACGAGGTCGAGCCCGTCGCGGCAACTGTCGAGCAGGTAGTCCCGCATCGCGGCGTTGCCGGCGTGGTTGGCCCACCCGGCCGGCGTCGACCCGTGGTTGGCGTCTCGCAACGGGCGTGCGCCGTGCGCGACCAGGACCTCGGCGGCCGCGCGCCGGTCGTTCCAGGCGGCCTGATGCAGGGCGGTGGTCCCGTCCTCGGCGGTGGCATTCGGATCCGCGCCGAGGCCGAGCAGACACCGTACGGCGGCGACGTTGCCCAGGGAAGCGGCCGCGTGCAGCGTACCGGGATCGGCCAGGGCGTCGGGGGCATGCTCCAGCGCCGCGCGGGCGGCGGCCTCGTCACCGCTCATGCAGGCGGCCCGGAAACGGTTCTCCGGGCTCAACTCGACCGGCTCGGCACCGGCGCGCACCAGCATCTCGGCGATCTCGCCGAAGCCGTTCAGCAGCGCGTTTTCGTGGTGACTGCGCCCATCGTAGTAGTTGGCGCCGCGCGGATCGGCGCCATGCCGGAGCAGCAGCGCGGCCCGCTCGGTGAATCCCTTGACCACCGCGTGGCCGAGCATGAAGTCGAGTGTCCCGATCGGATTGTCGGTCTTCCAGTTGACCCGGTCGGCGGCGCTGAGGCCCCGGTCGAGCAGGAGCTTCAGCCAGCGGTTGTCGGGCCGAAAGATCGTATTGTAGAGCCCCTGCGCATCGTTGGGATCCGCGCCGGCGTCGAGCAGCAGGGTCGCCAGCTCCCCGGCATGGGCGTGCGGCGGCTGGCTGACGATGCCGCCTTCTCCTTCGCCCATCGCACCGGTGAGGGCGGTGAAGCGGTAGGTGCCGTCCCACATGAAGTGCGCGTTCGGGTCGGCTCCGTGCTCCAACAGCAACCGGCCGGTGGCGACGGCGTCGGCCTCGGGAAGCTGCTCGGTGACCCGCGAGTAGCAGAGGTAGAGCAACGGTTGCCATTTGCGCGGCCCGCCGGCCGCAGACGCCCGGCGCGGATCCTCGCCCAGGAGCCGCCGCAGCGCCTCGACGCTCGCGGTGGCGGCGGCCGTATGGGCGTCGGCCGCCGCCAGCGCCGGCCGCGCCGTTAACATCTGCCGCGCCCGGTCGACGCGCTCCGTCGAGTCGTTGCCGTACGTCAGACACGCGAGGTCGAGAAACTGCTCCACCTCACCGTTTCGTTGCTTAAACATCAGGATTCCTCTTATACCATGCGTCCCTCACGCCGGTACGGCGGCGTCGAACGCCTCGGCCAGGGCGGCCACGGTGGGGTAGCGGGCAGCGGGATCGGGCGCGCACGCAGTCTCCGTGACCGCCTGCACCGAGTCGGCGCGGTCACTCCGTGACGGCGCATGGGGCAGTACACGGCGACCGCTATTGTCGGACCAGTCGTCGAGGAAGATCGCCGCGGTTCGGCCCAGGGTGAACACCGTCGTTCGCTCGTCGATGACTTGGCCCTTCTCGAACTCCTCGGGTGCCATGAATCGGGTGGAACCGGGCATCCGGCCTACGGTGTTGCGATAGGGCCCGGAGCGATAGTGGTCGAGGTCGCATACCCGCAAGGTTCCGGCGTCGAAGTCGTAGATCAGGCAGCCGTCGTAGAAGTCGCCCGCCACCCACCCGCGGCCGGTGAGCGCCAGGTGCAGATCGATGATCGACCGGACCGCGGCGATACGCACCGCGGGCGGCAGCGATCGGAACCTTCGCGCAGCGCTGTCCGGGGTGCTCCGCAGGGGGCCTGGAACGTACAGATTCTCGCCCTCCACCCACCGATACACCAGCATGCGGCCCCAGGCGGACTCGATCGACGTAACGAACTGCGTCAGGGCGGAGGTGCGAGACGCTGCGGGCCAGCCGCTCGGCGTTCTCAAGCCGTGCGACGCG
>CBDBDQ010000003.1:0-106776 GCA_965203905.1 Spirochaetia bacterium
TCGCCACCGTCCCCGGCGGCGCGGTCCAGCTCAGCGTGAAGCCGTCGTCCGTCCCCGCCGCCGCCCCGACACCGGTCGGCGCGGCTGGCGGTCCCACCGGCGTCGCCGTCGCTGCCGTGGCCGTGGACGGGTCGCTGTCAGGCGCGTTGTCGAGCGCCGTCAGGACCCGCACCGTGTACTCCGTACCGTTGGTCAGGCTCGGGATGGTGGCGCTCTCCGCCGCCCCGTCGGTCACGACCGCCTGGCCCGCCACCGCCGGCGTCGCGCTCGATGGGTCGTAGTTCGCCGAACTCGACTTCCACAGCACCTTGTAGCCGTCCGCCCCGGCCACCGCGTCCCAGGTCACGGTGATCTGCCCGTTGCCCGCCGCCGCCTGCACGTTGCCGGGCGCGGCCAGCGCCGGAATCTGCGTTACCCGCTTCGCCGCCGTCGTCAGGTCCGCCGTCTCGCCGTAGGCCGCGCCCTTCACCGTTACCGCGAGGTCCGTGTCCGCCGTCAGGTCGCCGCCGGAGGGGACGCGCAGCGTCAGCCTGGCCCGCGTGTTGCCCAGCCGCTCGGGGGCGCCGGCGATTTCGATGCCGTTGCCCGCCGGGTCGAGCACCAGCGCGAAGTCACTGTTCTGGAGGATCGAGTCGTACTGGATGCCGCCCGCCAGATCGACGGTCGCCGTCGCCCCGCCCGCCCTGATCGCCGCCTCGGTCAGCGGGTCCGGGCTCGTGGCGGAGATCGTTGCCGACCGGTCGTCGTCCGTGATGGTGAGCGTCGCCGCGGTGACGGTCGTGAAGCCGGCGGATTGGAGACCGCGCCGAACACCACGGTCTCGTCGCCCTCGGGGTCGTTGTCGTTCGCAGGCGTGATGTCGAAGGTCCCCGTCCCGCTCGCCATGCCGGCCGGGATGGTGATGTCCCGGGACGGCGGCGTGAGGCTGGAGAAGTCCGCGCCGGTCCCGGAGGCGGTCGCCGTGCCGCCCGTCCGGCTGACGGCCACCGTAGTGTCCGCCGGCAACACGTCGCTGCCGTCCGGGAACTTCGCGGTCACCGTCACCCGGACCGCGGCGCCGGCATTCTCCATCACCCTGTCGGGGGCCACGCTCAGCGCGATCGTCGTGGGCGCCGTGTCGTCGTCGGTAATCGTGCCGAGGAGCGTGTATTCGCCGGGGGTGCTCTCGCTCTCGAATTCGTCAAGGGAGAAGTGGGCGGTCGCGTTGGTCAGGGAGCTGAACCGCGCCGAGACCGTCTCGTCCGGCTCGGCCGTGTTGTCGCCGAGGACCGGGATGTCGAATGTCTCGCTCGTGTCGCCCGGCGCGAACGTCACCGTCGTGCTCGTCTCGGTGTAGTCCGTCCCCACCGTCGCCGTCTGTCTCGCATCCTGGCCGGTCGCGGCATCCACCGTCACCGTCCTGCCGCTCGCCGCCGACAGGGTGAGGGTGAAGCGGAGCGTCGTCGTGTCCGTGTCGTCCGTGTCGCCCTCGGTCACGCGCGGCGCCTCGGTGATCGCCAGGGCCGGCGGGTTGTCGTCGTCCACAATGGTGACGGTGCTCCGAAGCTCCGCGGCGGTCGCGCTCACGCTTACGTCGCCGGAGAGAACGTCCGGCACGCTCTCCAGTGCCACCGTCACGGTGAAGGTCTCGTCATCCTCGTCGGTCGTGTCCTCGGTCGTAGGCACGTCGAAGGTCGCGGTCGTGTGGCCGGCCGGGACGGTGAGGGTGGTTGTGCCGTGGGTCTGCTGCGGGTAGTCGTCGGGCTGGACCGCCGTGCCGTCCGCCGTGCTCCACTCGACCGTGATGTCCTCCGGCAGCGCCTCGGACAGTTCCACCGTCACGGTCGCCGCATCGCCCTCATTGGCGCTCACCGCGCGCGAGTCCGCCACGACCGTCAGCACCGTCTCGGGCGTCGCCTTCACCGCCGCTGTGCCGGCGGGCAGGTCGCGCGCGCCGCCGGTGTAGCCCGCGTCCTTTACCGTCACCGTCAGCGTTCCCTCGGTGTCGAAGTCCGTGCCGTCGAAGGCCAGCGTCACCGCCGCGCGCACCGGATCGATCGCATCCCGCGCCACGTCGTCCACCGTCACGCCGGCGATGCCCGTGACTGTCACCGCGCCCGTCGGCGGGCTGCTGACCCACACCGCGCCCCCGCGCAGCTCGATCGTCAGGGTCGCGCCGTCGAGCGCCGCCTCGGTCAGCGGCGACGGGGCCGTTGCCGCGATCGCCGCACCCAGAGGGATCACCGTCACCGGGGCGGTTTCGAGCGTTCCCGAGCCCTTGTGGGCCGGGTCGGTGACGGTGACGGCGATCTCCGTCGCCGCCGAGAGGGCGCCGGTGAAGGCGAGCGTCAGCACCGCGGTGTTGTCGCCCGCGCGGTCCACCTGCGATACCGACAGCCCGCCCACCGGCGGGGTCGCGCCCAGGGTGAACCGGCCCGGCTCACGAAGGGTCTGCTCGCTCTCGTATTGCGTCGCTACCAGGACCACGGTCAGCTTCGCGCCGTCGAGCCTCCGCTCGGTCAGAGGCGACGGCGCCGTCGAGTCGATACGCGCCAACTGGTCGTTGTCGACGAGGGTGAACTGCGTTTCAACGACCGTGTCGATCACATTGCTCCCGGTCATGCCGGAGATGACGACCGTCTCGTCGCCCTCGCTGTCCTCGTCGTCCTTGGGCCTGAAGGGAATGTCCGCCGTGCCGCTGGTCGTGCCGGCGGGTATCGCCAGGTCGACGTTGCTGACCGGGAAGTAGTCGTCGTCCACGGTGGCGCTGCTGCCGGCCCCGCCGACCGATAGCGACACCGTCACGTCCTCGGACAGCGCTCCGGTGTTTGCGGGGAACGAGCCGGTCACTTCCATCACCGCCTCGTCGACCTCCTCGCCCACGCGCATCGGGCTGACGCTCAGGATGATGCGGTCCGGTGCGGCCATCGTCGTCGCGGTCCGCTCCACCCCGGGGCTCTCGCCCTCGTCGCTGACCGCCTGCACCCGCACCATGTACTGGGTGCTCGCCATCAGACCCGTGAGCTCGTGGGTGAAGCTGGGGTCGTCCCGATTGTCGTTGTCCAGCGCGACCTGCGCCGACCTGGTGGCGTCGTACGCCTCTCCCGCCCGCTTCCACTGCACCGAGTAGCGATCGAGCGGCGGCCCGTTGTTGGTGGTAGCCGGCTCCCAGGTGACGGTCAGCGAGGACGAGACCGGCGCCGCGCTCACCTGCACGTTCGCCGGATCGCCCGGCGGCTCGTCCAGGTCGGTCACGTTCACGGTGATGTCCTGGGTCGCCGTCAGCTCTCGTTCGCGCACGCCGCTCGTGGCCTCCACCGTCACCTGGTAGGCGTTGTCGCCGGCGGCGCTGCCGGTCGCCTCGAAATCCGGCGCCGCGTCGAACGTGAGCACGCCGGCGTCGTCGATGCTGAACAGCGCCGCGTCCGCGCCGCCGGTGATCTCATAGCCGGTCGCGCTGTCGAACACGTCGGCGTCCCCGGCGATGACCGTGCCCACGTCCGTGCCGTTCTCCGCCGCGTTGAAGGTGGCCGGCGACGTGAACGCGGGCGCGACGTTCGGCGCGGTCACGATTGCGGTGGCATCGCTGGTGAGGGATTCGGCGTTGCCCAGGCTGTCGGTGAAGCTGACCCGCACTCCGATGCGATGGCTCACGTCCGCCTCCACCAGCGTCCAGGCGGCGTCGGTGGCGCCGGGGATGTCGGCCTCGGTGCCGTCGCTCGCCACCCGGACCCACTGGTAGCCGAAGTCCGGGCTTGCCGGCCCGTCCTCGTCGACGATGTCGTCGACGCTGACGCTCAGCTCCTGCCCGAAGCGCGCGTCGCCGGAGATCACCGGCTTGCCGGTGGCCGGGAAGTTGTCGCCCGGCTCCCGCACCGCGGTGACGGTGCCGGCGTGGGCGAACAGGTCGCCGGTGCCGGTGTGGGCCGCTTCCGTCACCGTCAGCCCGAGCAGCACGTCGCGGTCGAGGTCGGTGCCGTCGAAGGCCAGCGTCAGCACCGCCCGCGTGGGACTCTCGAGGCTCACGCCGCCCGCGGCGACGCGCACGCCGGGGACGTCGAGGGTGAAGCTGCCCGGGGCCGGGTCCGACACGAACCGGACTGCGGTCAGGTCTACCGTCAGTTTCGCGCCGTCGAGGTTCGTCTCGGTCAGCGCCGGCGGGTCGGTGGCGAACACGCTCGCGGTCACGTCGTCGTCCGTGATCGTGACGGTGGCCTCGGGATCGGCATAGCTGGTGTTGTCGACGAAGACGGTGATCGTCTCGTCGCCCTCCGCGGCACTGTCTCGGACGGGGGCGATGATGAAGATCGGCGTCTGCCCGAGCGGACCGCGCAGGGTGGCGGTGGGCGCATAGGGCTTGAACTCCACCTCGATGTCGGCGACCGGGGCGTAGTCGTCGCCCTCGGTCGCGCTGTCGCCGGACCGGCCCACGCTGATGACGAACTGGTTGATGCCGGGCACCAGCACGTCGCCGGTCCATGTCAGGGCGGCGGTGAAGTCGGTGGCGCCGCCGGACTCGCCGACCGAGGTGGGCGTCACCTCCAGGGTCAGGGCGTCGGGCGTGGCGATCACGTCGTTGTCGGCGGCGAAGGGCACCTGGCGCTTGTCGTCGTCGTCGATGGTGTCGGGGTCGCCGTCGTCGGGGATGACGGGCAGGCTGAGGTCGACATCGCCGGAGCCGTCGGGGTTGCCGCTCGCGGGCCGGAACTTCACGGCCGTGAAGGTGACCACCACGCCCCCTGCATCGCTCGGCTCGACGCGCTTGTCGTCCACCAGCGTGAGGGGGATCCTGAGGTTGCCGGTGGTGAGCGTCGCGGTGTTCGCCTGGCCGGCGCCGAACTGGACGGCCTCGTTGAAATCGGCGGCGGTGACGTCGATGGTCCCGCTGGCGGGGGAGAGCTCCCAGGTGACGATCACGCTCTCGCCCGCGGCGAGGGGCCGGTCGAGCGCGAACCTCACCCCGCCCTTCGAAGAGTCGGCTTCCGTCGCCTCCTCCGGCGTTATCGAGGTCACCGCCGGCACGGCGGCGGTCAGAGCCCGCAGGGTGCTCCACTCGCCGCACCATGCCGGTGCCGCGCCCTGCACGCAGGCGCGCACCGAGAGGTCGTAGCCGGCGCCGGGGTCGAGGCCGGTGAAGCGGTGCGTGAGCGCCGCCGCCGCGTCCTCGCCGGGGTTCGAGGTCCAGGACGAGACGCCGGTCTCGCGCCAGCGCTTGCGGTACTCGAGGGTGGCGCTGCTGTCGCCGTAACCGGATGCGTCCCACGTCACGCCGATGGACGTATGGGCCGCCACGCCGTCGAGCCGCAGGTTGCCCGGCAGGGACGGCGGGCTGGGACGCACGGTCAGCGCCGCGCTGGTCAGAGCGTCGTCGCTGTCCGTATGGGCATCCGCGGCGACCACCACGGCAATCCTCGTGTCCGCCGTCAGGTCGGCGCCGGTGAAGCCGAGGGTCAACTCCGCGGTGTCTTCGTCCGTCAGGCTTACCGACTCGATGCTCAGGCCGGTCACCGCCGGCACGACCGACAGCGTGAACGGTGACGGTTCCTGCGGCAGGGGGTCGACGTAGGTCGTACCGCGCACGTCCACGGTGAGAACTGCCTCGTCCAGGTTGCCGCCGTGCAGCGGGTCCGGGGCGGTCCCGGCGATGGTCGCCGAGATGTCGTCGTCGACGATCGTGAACTCTGCGCCTTCGACCGTGAGCCCCGCGGCGGTGGTGGTCCCGGTCACGGAGATCGTCTCGGCGCCTTCCTCCGCGGTGTCCTGGATCGGGGTGATGTCGAAGGTCCCGGTCTGGCTGGTCCGTCTCGCGGGAATGGTGATGGTGAAGTCGTCGACGGCGATGTAGTCCGCGCCCTCGGTCGCGTATTTGATGCCGGGATCGTCGCCGGACCCGACCGCGACCGTCACCGCGACCGCCTCGGCCGGGGCTCCCGCCCCCGTGTTGTACGCCGCGGTGACGGTGACCTCGGCCCCCTGGGAGTCGCCCTCGCCGATGCTGGCGGTATCGAGGCTGAGCACGATGGACGTCGGCGCGTCGTCGTCGTCGCTGATCGTGCCGGTGGCCGCGGCGGCGTCCAGCACCGCCTCCGGCGGCAGCCCGTCCGCGGGCGCGGCCAGCGTCACGGTGAAGGTCTCGTCGCCCTCCACCAGGATGTCGGCGGCGGTGGCGACGGTGAAGGTCCCGGTCAGCGTCTGCGCCGGGACGGTCAGGGTCCCGCCGGTCTCGGCCGCGTAGTCGTCGGGCGCGGTCGCGCCGCCGGGGCCGGTCCCGTCCGAGGTCGTCCAGCCGAGCGTCAGCGGCTTCTCCAGCGCCGCCGAGAGCGTCACGGTGAAGGTCACCGCGTCGCCTTCGTCCGCGCTCGCGTCGGCCACGGAGACGGCGGCCGGCAGCGCCGCGCTCGTCACAGCGCCCACGCCCGCGGGGTCTCCCGCGGCGTCGGTGACGCCGGTCAGCGCGCGCAGCTCGAAATGGTGCGTGCGCCCGAGCGCCAGCTCCGCAACGGTATGGCCGGTCGCCACGGCGCTGTCGGCGATGTCCTGCCACGCCGCGGTGGACAGACCGGCCGCGCTGGTCGCGGTGCGGTACCGGTAGCCGGAGATCGACGCCGCCGCGCCGTCGGCCGTGCCGGCATCGGGCGCGGTCCACGACAGGTCCACCTCGCCGGCATTGGCCCCCGCCACGGCTGCGAAGACCCCGGGCGCCGCAGCCGCGGTGTCGTCGTCCTCGATGGTGCCGGTGGCTTGCGCGTCGTCGAGAGCCGCACCGCCGGGCAGGCCGTCGGCGGGCGCCGTGAGCCTCACGGTAAAGGTCTCGTCGCCCTCGGCGACCAGGTCCCCGGCGGTGGCGACCTCGAAAGTTCCGGTCAGGGTGTTCGCCGGGATGGTCAGGGAGCCGCTCGCCTCGGCCGTGTAGTCGCCGGTCGCCGTCGCGCCGCCTTCCCCGACACCGTCCGCGGTCGCCCAGAGCACCGTCACCGGCTCGTTCACCATGCCCGACAGCGAGACCGTGAACATCACCGCCTCGCCCTCGGCCGCGCGCGCGTCCGCCACCGAGACCAGCGGGGTGTCGTCGTCGGTGATCGTGAGGGTCGCGCCGTGGACGGTCGCGATGCCGGTCGCGGTCGTCGTTCCGCTCACGGTGACCGTCTCGGCGCCCTCGACGGCGCCGTCGTCGTGGGGCGCGATGGCGAAGGTGCCCGTGGCGGTGACGCTGCCCGCGGGGATGGTGATCGTGATGTCCTGGACCGGTGCGTAATCGGCCCCGTCGGCCGCGGCGCCCGCGCTCGCGGAGTCGCCGTCTGCGCCGACCGCCACCGGCACCTCGACGTCCTCGGTGAGGGCGCCCGCCCCGGCGCCGAAGGCCGCGGTGACCGTCACCGTGGCGGCCTCGTCGGCGTCTTCGGCGATGCGCTCGGGGTCGATGCTCAGCACGATGGCGTCGGGGACCTTCGCCGTCATGTCCACGACCGCGGAGGCGGACCAGTCCCCGTGGCGCGCCGCGGTCTCGGCGCGCACCTCGAAGGCGTAGCCGGTGCCCGGGTCGAGCCCGGCCACCATGGCAGAGGTGGTGGCCGCGTCGTCGGTGGTCGCCTCCGTCCAGTCGGCGTCGTCGGTGCTCGATGCCAACCGCCACCGGTAGCGGTACCGGGTGACGGGGTCGGCGGCGGCGAGCGCCTTGCCGCCCGAGGCGGCGACCGCGTTCCAGCCGAGGTCGGCCCGGCCCGAATCGGTGGCGTGCGCCGCCGCCGTCACCCCGCCGGGCGCGTCGGGCCGCCCCGACACGACCGCGGCGGCGCTGAAGAGGCTGGGACCTTGCGCGTTCGACACCCGCACCCGGAACTCCCAGGGCGTCTCCGGGTCCAGATTGGTGGCCGTATGGGCGCCGGGCGCGCCGGGCACGTCCGCGCCCTGCCAGTCCGTCCCGCCGAGCTCCCGCCATTCCAGCCGGTGGCCGGTCAGACCGGAGCCGCCGGTGTGGCCGACGCTCCAGGTGACGGTGATCTCGCCGTCGGGTCCGGGCGGCGTCAGGGTCTCGCCGCCCCGCACCGCGGCGATGGAGACGTTGCCCGGCTCGGTCACCAGTTCCCGGCCGCGCAGGGTCACCCAGTGGCTGCACTCCCTCGGGAAGCGCGCTGCACAGACGTTGACCCGGAAGTCGTAGCGCTCGTTCAGCGTGAGCCCGGTGTACACGTGTTCGAAGCCCCCGTCGGGCAGCTCATCGGCTATGTACTTCTCGACGGTGGCGCTCCACGTGCTGTCGGCGCTCCGCTTGTGCTGGACCTCGTAGTGGTTCACCACCCCCTTCGCGGGTCCTGTCCACGACACCCGGAACGAGTTCGGGAACGCGGCGGCGACCCTCACGTCGCGGGGCCGGTCGTCCTGCGGCACGCCCACGCTGGCGGTGGCGATCGCGCCCGCCGGTTCGCCCGCGGCGTCGGTGACGCCGGTGACGGCGCGCACCTGGAACCAGTAGTCCTGCCCACCGGGGAGGTCGGTGGCGATGAACGTGGTCGATGTTGGCTCGGTGAGGTCGGTCCAGGCCGTGCCGGCCGGCACCGGGAAGGAGGTGGCCCGCCGCACCTGGTACTTGCCGACGGTGGCTGCCGCACCGTCGAGCTTGCCCGTCTTCGCGGGTGCGGCCCACGAGAGCGCCACCTCGCCGGGATTGTCGCCCGGTGCCGCGGTCAGGCTGGCGGGCGCACCCGCCGCGCGGTCGTCGCCGAGCACCGTCACCGGGAGGTCACCGATCGCGATGCCGTCATAGTCAGGGTCGCCGCTCGCCGCGGAGAACGACAGGTTCACGGCCTCGTCGCCGACCACCGCATTCTGGGTGGAGGTCACCGTGACGGTGCGCGGCATGCCCCAGTCGGCGTCGGTGAAGGTCAGCGTGTCCTGGTCGTCGTCGGCCTCCGCGTCGGCATCCACCGTCACCCCGGCGCCCGCCGGCACGGCCACCGTCACGGTCACCGTCTCGCCCGCGGCCGGCGCGGCGCCGAGCACCACGGACCAGGTCGCGCTGCCGCCTTCGGCCACCGTCAGCGGACGCTCGACAGCGGCGACGAGCACCGCGGCCACCGTCGACGCCAGGTTGGTCACCGCCTGGAAGCTCAGCGGTCCCGCCCGGTTGCCGGCGAGGTCGCGCACCGCATGGGCCTCCGGCGGCGTGTAGGTCAGGGTGGCCGCCTGGCCCGCCACCACCGCCTCGGCCAGGGTCAGGGTGACCGTCCTGCGGTCCAGCGCCGTGGCCAGCACTTGGCGCGCCTCGCCGCCCACCCGCACCGCCCAGGCATCGACGGCAGGCGCGGTATCGCCTTCCAACGCCTCGTCGTAGGTAAGCGTGAGGGTGGCGCCGCTGACGGCGATGCGGATCAGCTTCGGCGCGGTGGTCTCCACGATCACGGACGAGACGCCCGACAGCGAGTTGGCGCTGCCCGGCTCGGGCAGGGTGAGCACCGCGTCCTCGGCGTTCTCCACCGCCCGGATGCTGCCGCCGTTCAGGGTGAGAGAGTCGGCACCCTGGTAGTCCAGATCCGCGCTGGCGTCCCCGGCGGCCACGGTGTAGTGGAAGGATGCCTGTTGGCCGTTGCCTTCGATGCCGACGAAGGCGGCCGCGCCGTCGCGGTCGCCGGTCTCCAGCGCCAGTTGCGGCGTGCCAGTAACCGTCACCGGCTCGCTGAAGTGAACGGTGATCTCCACCCTGCGCCCCAGGCCGTAGAGTCCGTTCAACCCCGTGACTGACTGCACGAAGGGTGCGGACGCCTCGTCGTCGGCGATCGCGGTGTTGATGGTCGCCACCGCGAGGTCGGTGGTGTAGCCGCCGGTGCCGGAGCCGCCCACGGCGTGCGTGATGGTGCGGATGCGCCCGCCGTTGATGTCGTCGTCGTTGACGGCGCGGACCCATACCCGCTGCTCGACCTGCCAGTCCTCGCTGGCCAACCGGAGTGTGAGGGTGTCGGCGTACGTGCCGTCCTCGGCGGTCGCGTATTCCAGGCCGTCGGCCGCCGCGACGGTGACGGTGACGGCCCCGCTGCCGCCCGGGTCGGTGTTCAGCGAGATCCCGTAGCTCGCCGGATCGCCGCCCTCGGTCAGGGAGAGGTCGGCGGCCGAGACCAGCACCGACGCCACCTCGATGGGGTCGTCCACCACCGTCACCGGCACGCTCGCGATCTCGACCGCCTCGTAGCCGCTGCCCGCGGCGGCGTGGGTGATGGTGCCGGCGCGCGCGTCGGGCCGGTTGTCGATCCGATCGTCCACCGCGGCGACGGTCACGGTCTGAGGCACGTCCCAGTCGTCATGCCGGAACACGAGCTCCGCCGGCTCCACGGTGACGATGGCGGGCGGGGTCGGCGTGACCGTGATGTACCCCACGTCGGGCTCCGATTCGAGGACCACGGTGTAGGTGGCGACCGCTCCCTCGCCCTGCTCGGCGAGGGTGAAGGCGCCCAACTGCACACCCAGCGTGTCGGGGTCGTTTTCATCGTCGGGGACAGTGTCGATGACGACCCCGCGCGGCCCGTCGTCGTCGGTCACCGTCACCGCCACCGGCCGCGGCACCAGGGCGGGGTCGCCATACCCGCTGCCGGCGGGCGCGTCGGGAGCGACCCCGCCGGACAGCAAGAAGAAGACGGCCGAGGTCTCCACCCGGCCCTCAACGATGGCGTCGTCGAGGGCATGCACGCAGAAGACCTGCGGCGCGGGCGGGAAACCGATCTCGAACCTCATGTCGGCGAAGTCGCGGGCGCTCGCCGCGTCGATGCAGCCCCCGGGCTGGCGGAACGACACCCGCACGTCGCCGCTGTCGCTGAACGCGGTGATGACGAGATCGCGCTCGGGCGTGGCGGTGAGGCTGACCGCGATCTCGCCGGTCTCGCCTTCCGCGAGACTCAGCGGCTCGCGCTGCACGCCGGGGGTGGCGGGGTCGGTGTCCACGACCACGGAGCGCACGTCGTCGTCCCGGTTGACGCCCCGGATCGCCGGCGCCGTCAACCCGTCGTAGTCGTCATGGCTCTGGGCGTCCACCACCGCGACGGCGATGGTGTAGGCGTAGTCGCCGTCCACGGCGGGCGTGAGCATGTCGTCGAGGCCGTGCACGGTGACCGTCTGCCGCACGGTCCCCTCGCCCTCGTCGAAGGTGAGGAGAAGCTCCTGGACGCGGCTGCCGCCCTGGGTCGAGAGCGCCGCCTCTTCGGGCACAATCGCGTCCGGCTGGCCGTCCTCGCCCCGCAGCGAGACGCGGAGCTGCACCGCGCTCGCCGGGTTCGAGGTAAGCGCGAGGTCGAAGCTGTCGCTGGCGCCGCTCTCGCCGGTCTCGACCGCGAGCTTGCTCACGAAGATGCCCGCGCTCTCGTCGTCGAAGTTCCTGACCGAGACCGTGGCGGGGGGGGCGGTGGCGTAGGAGCCGGCGCTCTGCTCCGCGACGACCGAAACGGTGACGGCGGCATCCTGGTCGCCGTCCATGTCCTCGTCGTCCACGCCGTGCACGGTCACCGTCTGCGGCGTGTTCCAGTTCTCCGCGGTGAAGGTGAGGGTTGCGTTCACGCCGGGCGCGCCGCCGCCCGTCGAGACCAGCGCTTCGCCGGCGTCGCCGCTCGCCGCGCTCAGCCGCACGTCGCCTTCGGGCATCGAGGTCAGCGTGACCGCGAAGGTCGGTTCGGCGTCCCCGGCGCGCTCGGTGGCGGCCACCGCCGTAGGCGTCACCGCGATGCCCACCTCGTCGTCGTCGGTGACGGTCAAGGTGACCGGCGCCGGCCCGAGCGCCGCCAGCGGGTCGTTGGTGAGCTCGCTCAGCCGCCGCATCGTCACCGTGCCCGACACCGTCACCGTGCCGTGGGGGCCGTCCACATGGTCGTCCACCGCGGTGAGGGTCACCGCGCCGATGCTCTCCAGCTCGCCGTCGCGGATGGTCAGGGTGCGATTCTCGCCAAGCACGGCGCCGTCGCCGGCGGCGCTCACGGTGACGGTAGTCTCGTTCTCCGAGTCCGCGCCGAGTCGCGCTGTGACCCTGGCGAACGCACCCTCGCCAATCGTCGCCGGTTCCAGCACCAGGGTCACGGTGGGCAGGGTGGTGGTCACCCGGGCGCCGGGCGGCGAAAACCGGCCGTCATGGACCTGGTTGCGCGCCCGTACTCGGAATTCGTAGTCGGTCCGGAACTCGAGGTCGTCCACCACGACCCCGGTGGCGCCCGGGTCGTGGACGCGCTCCGGGGCCGCCCAGCCGGCGTCCTCCGCCTGGCCGGCCACGTGGGGTCGGAACTGGTAGTCGTAGCCCGTGAGCGGCGAGCCGCCGTCGGCGGCCGGCGCGGTCCACGAGAGGATGACCCGGTCGCCGATCTCCTCGGCCAGCGCGGCGGCGAGACCGGTGGGCGCGTCCGGCCGTTCCACCACCTTGATCGCGACGGGCTCGGTCCAGGGACCGAGCCAGTTCGCGTTGCTGGCCTGCACCCGGAACTCGTGGCGCTCGCCTACCGCCAGTCCTGGAATATCCGCGTATGGCTCCGGAGCGGCATCGACACGGATTTGCCGGCTCCATGCGGAAGTGCCCTCCTGCCGGTGCTCGACGAGGTAGGCTTCGATCGCGTTGCCGCCGTCCCGGGGCGGGGGATCCCAGGAGAACCGCACCCGGGTGGGATCGAGCCGGATCTCCGTGCGCAGGTTGGCGGGAGGATCGGGCGGGCCAACGACGGCGGCGGTCAGCAGCGACGGCGAATAGTCGCCGGTCTCGTCCTCGTTCCTGGCCCGCACCCTGACCTGGAGCACGCTTCCCTCGGTGAGGCCGGTGACGGTCGCGGCCCTCCCGTTGTTCTCGGCAGTGACGGTGGTGCTGAGTCGACTCGCATCGTTCCACGGCGGCCAAGTGTCGCCGCTCATGACCCGCCACTGGTAGTCGTAGCCGGCGATCGGCTTGCCGCCGTCGTAGTCCGGGGCGTCCCAAGTGAGGTCTATTTCGGTGCCCTTGGGCGTGTAGCTGAGATCGGTGGGCGCGCCCGGCATTGCCGCCACCACTTTGAAGACGGGCGAGAGCACGTAGAAGGGATGGCGACGGTCCAGGTTATCCCGGCAGAAAGCCCAGAAGCCACCCGGCTTTGCCTGCGTGTAGCCGGCGTTCAGTTCCTTGCCGGGTGTATCGGGCTCTCCGAAACCGATATATTCGGCATGTCTGAAAACATAATGGTGATTAGGCCACGCAGTGCCGTCTGACGTGCTGCCGGTCCACACCCGTCCAACCCATTCACCGTTCACACCGTTGACGGCGGTATCGTTGTGGTGGCGGATATGCTCGCCCCAGATGTTTCTATGGTGCCGGTTGCTCCAGCTTCCGTCGTAGAAGTCACGGTAGTTGTCCGCTACCTTGTTGCCGGTGACCCACCAGATCGGGCGTCCGGGTTGGCTTTCACTGAAGTCGGTGCCTGTATTGCGGCGCGCGTTGACCACAGACCGGCCGCTCCAGCCGGACACCACCGCCCGGAAGTCGTCGGCGTATTGAGCAAGGCCCCTGCCGTGCTTGCGGATGTACCAACTCCCGTGGGAGTTGAACTCGGGCAACTCCGACCTGCCTATTATGGCGCCGTCCCGGTACCTGCCGCAGGAGAGGTTTGAATTGTAAAAGTGGGCGTCGCCGCCGGTGGTGACCGCCAGTAGCCGGAACCGCTCACCAACCGGATAGTTGCCCGGTTTGAAAGACCAGTTGTGCGGCACCTCGTGCACCGGGATGTTCTGCTCGGTAATCTGGGCCGCGGCCTCGGGCGCCGAACCGAGCCCCGCCCACAGCAGCACCAGGCCGGCGAACGCGCCCGCCGGTCGCCGGTCGCCGGTCGCCGGTCGCCGGTCGCCGGTCGCCGGTCGCCGGTCGCCGGTCGCCGGTCGCCGGTCGCCGGTCGCCGGATGGTGCAGACCACCGATCTCAAGATGTCAAGTAGGTCTGGCCTCGTTCGCTTCATGTCGAGGGGTTTCCTGGCGAGTCGGGACGGTCACTCGTGACGCCGAAGACGACTGGCCGCGCCGCGCACTTGCATGTCGGACAGGATCGAGAATACAGACGAACCGCGCCGAGCTCGCTACTTCCAGAAGGTGTTCTCCGGTACAGAGGACGCCGCCAGCCTGCTGCGCTCCTGCGTGCCGCCGTCGCGTGGCCGTGCCCCGGTCGTGGGCTTGTTGCCGAGGGTTGTCTCCGAACATCGTAACCTCACGCGATTACAACACCAGCGGCGAAGCATCGGGTTCCGCCGCCCTCAAGGAAGCCGCGCTAGCGCGGCGCGCGCCGACTGCCAGCCTGCGCGGCATTCCGCTTCGTCGATCCGACCAACACAGTTCTGACCGTATATATTGTAGGACACCATGTGTAAATTTTTCGTGTGAACCTTGGGGTTTATAGTGTGGTTTTTGGAAAATTGAGATAGTCTTTCCCGCAGCGCGCAGCGGACGACCTGGCACACCGCGATCCCGGCGCCCGGGGAGCTGCGCCGAACGGGAAGAAGGAGGAATCTTGACACAGTCCGACGACGCGAGGCGGGAGCACCAGGCGCTGCGCGGGCCCATCGCAACCCTCAACGCCGCCATCCTGCGCATCAACGCGACCCTCGACCTCGACACCGTGCTCGGCGAAGTGGTGGAGGGCGCCCGCGCCCTCACCGGCGCCCGCTACGGCGTCATCGTCGCCGTCGACGAAGAGGGCGCGCCCCAGGACCCGGTCTTCTCGGGCCTCTCTCCGGACGAGGAGCGGGAACTGCTCGCCTGGCCCGGCCGCGAGCCCCTGTTCGAGCATCTCCGGACGCTGCCGGGTCCGTTGCGGCTCGCCGATCTTCCGGGCTACGTCCGCGCGCTCGGCATCGACTCTGCCTGGACCTTCTCCCGGACCTTCCAGGGCACGCCGATGCGCCACCGGGGCGTGGAGGCGGGCGGCTTCTTCCTCGCGGAGAAGGCCGACGGCGAAGCGTTCACCGACGCGGACGAGGAGGTGCTGACGCTGTTCGCCTCCCAGGCCGCCTCGGCGATCGCCAACGCGCGCACCCACCGCAGCGAGCGGCGCGCGCGGGCCGACCTGGAGGCCCTGGTCGAGACCTCGCCGGTGGGCGTTGTGGTCTTCGATGCGAAGAGCGGCCGTCCGGTGTTCTTCAACCGCGAGATGCGGCGGATCGTGGAGAGCCTGCGCATGCCCGGCCATCCGCCCGAGCAGCTCCTGGAGGTGATGTCCTTCCGCCGCGCCGACGGGCGCGAGGTGTCCTTGAGCGAGTTGCCCATCGCGCAGCAGCTCAACAGTGGCCAGACGCTGCGTGCCGAGGAAGTGGTGCTCTCGGTGCCGGATGGACGCAGCGTCAGGACGCTGATCAACGCCACCCCGATCCCGGCCGAAGGGGACGCCATCGGCTCGGTCGTGGTGACCGTTCAGGATCTTGCGCCGCTCGACGAGATCGAGCGCATGCGGACCGAGTTCCTGGGCCTGGTGAGCCACGAGCTGCGCGAGCCGCTCGCCGCCATCAAGGGCTCGGCGGTGACGCTGATGGAGGAGGCGGCGGCGCTCGACCCGGCCGAGATGCGCGAGTTCCACCGCCTCATCGTCGAGCAGACCGACCACATGCGCGGCTTGATCGGCGATCTGCTCGATGCCGGGCGCATCGAGGCGGGCACGCTCTCGGTGGCACCCGAGCCCTCGGAGGTGGCCGACCTGGTGGAGCGCGCGCGCAGCACGTTTCTGAGCGGAGGCGCGCGGCATGGCGTGCTCATCGACCTTCCGCCGGACCTGCCCCGGGTGATGACCGACCGGCGGCGCATCGTGCAGGTGCTGAACAACCTGCTCGCCAACGCCGCACGCCACGCTCCGGAGTCGTCCGCCATTCGGATCTCGGCGCTGCGCGAGGACGCCCATGTCGCGGTCGCGGTCTCCGACGAGGGCCGCGGCCTGGCGCCGGAGCGACTGGCGCACCTGTTCCGCAAGCACATTCCCCCCGAGAGCGGCGGACCGGGGGACAGGACGCCGGGCCAGGGCCTGGGTCTCGCGATCTGCAAGGGCCTGGTGGAGGCGCATGGCGGGCGCATCCACGCCGAGAGCGCCGGTCCCGGCCGGGGTACGACCATCGTCTTCACCGTGCCGGTGGCCGACGAAGCCGGCGCCGCGCCGGGACCGTCGCGCCCGCCCCGCGAAGGTGCCGAGCCCGACCGCATCCTCGTGGTCGACGACGACCCCCGCACGCTGCGCCTGGTGCGCGACGCACTCTCGGCCGATGGCTACGCGCCCGTGGTCACCGGCGATCATCACGAGCTGGCGCGCATCCTGCGCGCGGAGA
Source organism: Spirochaetia bacterium (assembly GCA_965203905.1). Taxonomy (GTDB): domain Bacteria; phylum Spirochaetota; class Spirochaetia; order SZUA-6; family Bin103; genus Bin103. Next base: position 16,260 of record CBDBDQ010000003.1, read on the forward strand.
GGCCGGCGCTCGCCGTGCTCGACCTGGTGCTGCCCGGCGCCGACGGCATCGAGCTGATGGGGCAGATTGCCGAGCTCTCCGACCTGCCGGTCATCTTCATCTCGGCCTATGGCCGCGACGAGACCGTCGCGAGGGCGCTCGATGCCGGCGCAGCAGACTACATCGTCAAGCCGTTCTCGCCGACCGAGCTCACCGCACGGGTGCGGGCGGCGCTGCGAAGGCGCCAGCGGCCGGCGCCGTTCGTGCTGGGCGAGCTCGCGATCGACTACGAGAGCCGCCGCGTCACGGTAGCGGGCCGCGCGGTGGACCTCACCGCGACCGAGCACGCGCTCCTGCGAGTGCTCTCGCTCAACGCCGGACGGGTGGTCCCCTACGACAAGCTGCTGCGCCAGGTGTGGGGCGGGCGGGAATACGCCGGCCCGAACCTGGTGCGCATCTTCGTCAGGAACCTCCGCCGCAAGCTCGGCGAGGACGCCGAGCGCCCGGCCTGGATCTTCAACCAGCGCGGCGTCGGATACCGCATGCCGGATCCGGACGAACCGTAATCGGTGGGCGCGCCCGAACACGCCGGCTCGGGCGCGTGGGCTCGGTCGAACCGACGACAACCAGACCCCCTTGAGTCGAAGCCGCCACTGATCGCATCTCATCGGTCCTGCTTGCGATACCTGCAAGTGTCTCGCGTTGACAGCGAGCCAACCCGTGGCTACGTTCGGCGTCCGCCCATGGCCGACCAACCGGCATCGGAGCAGGCGGACCCCGGCGCACCGCAGCCGGAGGTCAGCCGACCGCACGACAAGTACTTCCAGAAGGTGTTCTCCGATACCGAGGACGCCGCCAGCCTGCTGCGCTCCTGCGTGCCGTCGACGCTCGGGCGGACGCTGCGCTGGTCGACGCTCACCCACCTGCCGGGCCGCTTCGTCAGCGACGACTGGCACGACAGCGAAGCGGACCTGCTGTTCTCGGTGGAACGGGAAGGCGGCGACGAGGTGCCGGTGCTGCTGTACGTGCTGCTGGAGCATCAGTCGACGCCGGACCGGTGGATGCCGTTGCGGATGCTGAACTACTGCACGCAGGTATGGGTCGCGTGGCAGTACAGACACCGGCAGGCGGAGCGGTTGCCGCTGATCGTGCCGCTGGTATTCTATCAGGGAGGGGAACGCTGGGAGTACGTGCGGGAGTTCGCGGAGTTGGTAGCGGATGCGGAGGACTGGCGGTGGGTGCCGAGGTTCGAGCATCTGCTGATCGACCAGACAGAGCAGAGCCCGGATTCGGTGTCGGGGTCGGTGGGAGCGAAGCTGCTGCAGATCCTGATGATGGCGAGGTTTCGCAAAGCGGCCGACGAGTTGCTGGAGCGGGCGACGCGGATGATGGGGGACCTGTACCGCACCAAGGGGTTCGCCGCGGTGGCGCGGCACGTGGAGTACGTGCTGGCGACGCAGCCGGAGGAAAACCGGAAGTACTTTGCCGAGGAGTTGCGGAGGAACGTGCCGGGACCGGGAGGAGACCTGATGAACTACGTTGAGGAGTTGATCGAGCAGGGCCGAAAGGAAGGCCTACAGGAAGGCCGACGGGAAGGCCGACAGGAAGGCCGGCAGGAAGGCCGGCAGGAAGGCCGGCAGGAAGGCCGGCAGGAAGGCCGGCAGGAAGGCCAGGTCCGAACGATCGAGGGCTTCCTGCAACAGGATTTGCCGTGGTCCGCCATCGAGGCGGCTACCGGGATCGACGAGGCCGCATTCCGGCGCCTGAAGCAGGAACTGGACACGGCTGACGGCGGCGCACGCCGCCAACCGGACTGATACGCCAAAGACCACGGACGACGGTCATGCACAGCAGCTTTCTCCGGGGATCCGACTTCCGCCTCACGCTTCGGGGGGAGGAGGTGTCCCACGCCCAATTCTTCCGCGACCTCAGCGCGACCGATCGGTTGGGTGTGCTGGCCCCCGGCGGTATCGACGGCCTGGGCGCGTGTTTGCTGCTGCTGGCCCACACCACCGCGTTCTACGACCGCTATCGCGCGACGGGCGACGACTTCTTCGCCTACCCCGACCACTACACGTTTCAGCGGCAGACTCCGCCCGCCTCCTACTCCATGCTCGATGTCTGGCCCCGGCACAAGAACGTGCCGGTCGCCGACGATGCCGGGGAGACGCTCGACGCGATCCTGGACCGGGCGATCAACGTGCTCGTGGTCCCGGCCGGGAGTGCTGGAGCCGCCGAGTTCGCACCGGTGCAGATGGCCAGCGCCCGCCGCACCATCCGGCGCTGCTACACGTACTCGGCGACCGGGTCGACCGAGCAGCCCACGCTCACGGTGGCCTGCGGCCGCGCCGAGCCTGCCGCGTGGGCCGGCGCCGTGATCGACTCCCTTCCTCCCGACGACACCACCGTGCGCAGCCACTGGCTCCGCGTCGCGGCGGGCGGCTCGATTCCGGAGCAGTCGTTCAGCGAGGTCTCGCTGCAGCAGGCGCTCGCCCTGGTCCGCTGACACCGATACAGCCCGTCCTGAGCACCTGCATGCAGAGCGTGCAAGGCCAGATACTGCGGTTCCTCCTCCGGATGATGCCTCGACAGTGGTTCGGCGCTGGGCTACCGTCAGGACCGAGACCTTGCCATGAATGCGGTTCCAAGTGCGGAGGAGCGCTACTCGTTCGAGACCGACGGATACTTGGTGGTGGACTCGTTTCTCGGTTCCGAGCACGTGGCTCGGTTGCGCGAAGCGTTGCGGCGGGCGATCGCGAGGCGCCGTGAGCTGGAGCGGCGCGGGACACCGCACTTCGCGCGCCCGGGTGACGAGCATGCGGGCAGCACCCGGATCTTCTACCTGCTGGCCGATGATCCGCTGTTCCTGGAGCTGGCCGACCATCCGCCGGCGATGCCGTACATTCGCGCCCTGCTCAACCAGAACAAGCCCCACTTCCACGCCTCCGACGCGTTCTGGGAGGAAGGAGCGCACGCCGGCCCCGCGCGCTGGCACATCGACGGCCCCGACAACGGCTTCCGCAACCTGCGGCCGCGAGTGCCGATGCTGGAGCTGAAGATCGGCTATTTCCTGTCCGACATGACACTGCCGGACCAGGGCAACCTGATGGTGGTGCCCGGCTCACACAAGACCGACTTCGAACCCACGGCGGATGCGCGCAGCGGCTTCGACACGTTCCCGGGCGCCACCCAGGTGTGCTGTCCGGTGGGCTCCTGTGTGATCTTCCACAATGCTCTGTGGCATACGCGTGGTCCCGCGACCCGCGCCGACGGACGCCGCATCATGCTCTACTACGCCTACGAGCACCCGTGGATGATCGGCAGCCCCGAGCACACCGCCTATCCGCGCGCGTTCTACGCCGGGCTGTCGGACGCCCGCCGCAAGCTGTTCCACGACTTCCTGTTCCGGTTCTGACTCCTACCTGCTCGCGAGCAGGGTGCGCAGGTGGTCGCGGAACAGGATGGTTTCGCTGAGGTTGTCGACACGGTTGCAGTTCTCCCACTCGGTCCACACGTACTCCAGGCCCAGGTAGCCGCGGTACCCGGTGGCGCGCATCACCTGCACGATGCGGGCGAAGTCGATGGTGTTGGCGCGCATCGAGGCCTGCAGGGCGCCGCGGCGGGCGCCGCGCACGTGGAAGTGGCTGGCGTGGGCCAGCAGCGGCTCGACCTCGCGGTCGGGGATGCCGGCGCGGGCGAAGTGGCCGTAGTCCAGGGTGAAGGTGAGACCGGGCACCGCCTCGACCAGGCGCAGGGCTGCGAGCGGGCGCGCGGCGACCGAGCCGAGGTGCGGCTCCACGCCCATGACGATCCCGGCGGCGCGGGACCGTTCCACCCGCCACGCCAGCTCCGCGTGGGCGCGGGCCAGGGAGTCGGCCCGTGGCTCATCGTCGGCGAACGGCACCCCCGGACCGATGGAGACGTGAGCCGCGCCGCAGGCGGCGGCGTACTCCAGGGCGCGCTCGAACCAGTCGCGGGCGCGGCGCCGGCGCTCCGCCAGCGGGTGGTTGATGGCGTAGGAGCGGCCGTCGTTGTCCACCTGCAGGAACACGTCGGCCGCGCACAGGCCGTGAGCGTCGAGGCGCTTGCGCAATGCTCGCGCCGCGCGGCCGGTGTCCTGGAACTCGGTGGAGGGCTGCAGGTGGGAGCGGTCCTCGAACAGGCCGATGTCGACCGCCGGAATCTCCAGCGCGGCGATCAGTGCCAGCACCCGGTCGTGGGGCAGCAGGGGAAAGGTGAAGTCGGCACAGGCCAGCTCCAGGCGTGGTGGGGGGATGGTCATGCCACCCTCACGTCGGCGCCGGTGCGCGCCGATTCGCAGGCGGCCTCGATCAGCTTCATGGCGCTCCATCCCAGGGCGGCGGGCGATCGATTGGGCGCCGCGCCCGCCACCACCTCGACCAGGTTCTCGGCCGGTGCGTGCAGCGGGTAGCTCTCCTCCTCGGCGAGCGGGGGGTAGTCCTGCGCTGCGCCGCCAGCGGGGTACAGGCGCATGGTGCCGTGCCACAGCTCCAGGAACAACATCGCCTCGGTGCCGAACACGCGCACCTCGAAGGTACGTTCGGCGGGCATCGGCGCCCCGGTGCTGGCGATCGAGACCAGGGTGCCGCCGTCCCAGGTAGCGTTGATCGAATCGTACACGTCGACCCGGGTGTCGTAGTTGTCGAACCGCGCGAACACGGCGCGCGGGTCGCGACCGGTGAGGAACGCCAGGTAGGCGCCGACGTGCGACACCTGGGTGTAGATCTGCCCGCCGCCGCTCACCGCCGGGTCGGCGAATGCGCCCGGCTCCGGGGGCAGGTACGGGGGCTGGCTTTCGAGGGTGTCGCTGCCGGTGAAGATCTCCTCCCACGGCAGTCCGCGGTAGATGCCGAGGCAGAAGTTGGTCATCAGCACGCTGATCAGCTTGATGTCGCCGAGGGCGCCGGAGCGGACCAGTTGCTGCGCCGCGGCGGCGTGGGCGGTGTAGTGCCACGGCCCGCTGAGCAGGAAGTGCACTCCCCGGCGCTCCGCCAGGGCCACCAGCTCGCCCGCCTCGGCGGCGGTGATGGTCATCGGCTTCTCGATCAGCACGTGCAGCCCGCGCTGCAGCGCCGCCATGGCCTGTGCATGGTGGACGTTGGGCGTGGAGCTGATCACCACCGCGTCGAGCGGTTCGCGGTCGAGCGCCTCTTCCAGCGAGGCGGCGGCACGGGGAACGCCGAAGTCGCGGGCGATGCGCTGCGCCAGCGTCCGGTCGCGGTGGTGCACGCAGCGCAACTCCGCTTGCGGGTGGCGCAACAGCGCCGGGATGTGCGCCGTGGTACCCCACCAGCCGGCGCCGATCACCGCGCAGCGAACCCGTTTTGGCATGCCGGACAGGGTGAGCGGGAGCAGGGATCGCGTCAAGGAACCATCCGGCCGGCCACACGCATTTGACGATCTCCGGCGCGCGTGCTAAGCCCACACAGAACCCAGTGATCTGAGTCACGAGGAGGTACTCAAGACCATGACCCGAACCTGGACCATTCGTGCCGTACTGCTGTGCGGCGCCCTGCTGCTGGCGGCGCCGCTGCTGGTGAGCGCCGCACCGGCCGACGAGGCGCCGGAGGCGGCCAGCGGCGACATGCCCTACGCCGGCCAGTCGATCCGGGTGCTGCACGACAAGCGGCCCAACACCGCCAACCTGCTGGACCTGCTGCCGGAATTCGAAGAAGCCACCGGCATCTCGGTAACGGTCGACATCATGCCGGAGAGCGAAGTGTTCGCCAAAGAGCAGGTGGAGCTGAGCCAGCAGGTCGGCACCTACGACGTGATGCAGTACATCTGGCTGTTCCAGCCCGGTTGGGAACGGGCCGGCTGGATGATCGACCTGAACCCCTACATCGCGGACGCCGGCAAGAACTTCCCGGGCTGGGCGCGCGCCGACTTCGACGACTCGGTGCTCGGCATCCTGTCGGTGAACGACAAGCAGCTCGGCATCCCCTTCATCAGCTTCACCAACGGCTTGTTGTACAACGACATCATCTTCAAGAAATACGACGTGGAAGTGCCCACCACGCTGGAGGAGTTCGAAGCCGTGGCGGCCATGCTGACGCGCGAGGACCCCGAGCTGGGCCAGATCTACGGCTACATGGCGCGCGGTGGGCGGCGCGGCACCGAGGACACCAACTCCTGGATCCAGGTGCTCAACCTGTTCGGCGGCAAGTTCTTCGACGACGACTGGAACTGCGCCCTGAACGCGCCGGAGGCGGTGGCGTCGCTGGAGTGGTACGTGCGCATGGTCGAGAACTACGCACCGCCGGGGGCCAAGCGCGCCGGCTGGACCGAGGTGGTGACCGAGTTCACCCAGGGCCGGGTGGCCATGATCATGGAAGGCTTCGTGGTGTGGGAGCAGTACAACGACCCCGAGCAGTCCAAGATCGCCGGCCACGTCGGCTTGGCGCAGCTTCCCGACAGCCCCGAGCGCGGACTGGCCGTGGGCGGCGCCTGGGGACTCGGCATCCCCAACACGGCCAAGAACAAGGACGCCGCCTGGCAGTACATCCAGTGGCTGACCAGCACGCCGGTGGCCAGCCGGCTGTTCCTGGCCACCACCCGCGAGGCCAACCTGGCGGTCTACAGCGTGTCCCCGAACGCGCCCGGCGCCCCGCCCATGAACGACGTGGTCGGCAAGATCTTCGCCGACACCGACCCCGCGGGGTATCCGCCGATCACCAACTGGAACGAGGTCTCCGACAAGATCGGCCTGATGTTCTCCAACGCCCTTTCGGGCGAAATGGGCGCGCAGCAGGCGGCCGACGAGGCGTGCGAGGCGATCGATCCGCTCATGGAGAGGGCAGGCTACTGACCCGCCCCGACCGGCTGAGCTACACCGCCTGAGCGCGTGTCAATGCCACGCGCGTCCGGCACCGGCGCCTCCGCCTCGGCGGGGGTTGCCGGTCGCCGCCGGCGGCTGTCCCGGGCCTGGATCCCCTGGCTGCTGCTGGCCCCGACCCTCGTCGTCCTGGTTCCCTTTCCCATCTACCTGCTGGCGACCATCGTCCGCAACTCGCTGTTCGACTGGACCCTCACCATGCCGTGGCTGGGCCAGTTGTTCGTGGGGCTGGGCAACTTCAGAACCATCCTCGGTGACGCCGCATCGCTGCAGAGCATACTGACGGCTCTGGTCTTCACCCTCGGCACCCTGGCCGCCGAGCTCACGCTGGGCATCGGCGTGGGACACCTGCTGATCCGCGAAACCCGGCTGATGTCGACCCTGCGCGGCTTCATCCTGCTGCCGCTGGTGATCACCCCGGTGGTGGTCGGCCTGTTGTGGCGGATGATGTACCAGGGGGACCTCGGCATCATCACCTATCTCCTGGGCGTTCTCGGGTTTCCCAAGATGACCATCCTCGCCCACCTGCAACTGGCGTTGCCGGCGGTGATCGTGGTTTCCATCTGGCAGTATGCTCCGTTCCTGATCCTGGTCACGGTGGCCGGTCTCAAGGCGCTGCCCACCGAACCGTTCGAGGCGGCGCTGATCGACGGCGCCAGCGGCTGGCAGGTGTTTCGTCTCATCACCATTCCGCTGTTGCGCCCGCTGCTCTACATCGCGTTGCTGATCCGCTTCATCGATGCATTCAAGCAGTTCGACCTGATCTACATCATGACCGGCGGCGGTCCCGGCATCCGCACGGAAACCATCAGCATGCACATCTTTCGCGAGGGTTTCCTGGTGTTCCACATGGGCTACGCCGCGGCGCTGACCATCGTCCTGATCTTCGTGGTCAACCTGTTCGCGATCCTCTACTTCACCACCGCCGCCCGCGGCACGAGGACCGGTGTGACGTGATTCACCGCGCTTCCAGCCGCCCCGGTCAGTGGTTTCGCGGCACCGCCATCGTCCTGGTGATGGTGTTCTTCATGTTCCCGATCGCGTGGCTGTTCATGACCGCGTTCAAGACCCCCATCGACGCGTTCTCGATACCGCCGAAGGTGTTCTTCGCACCTACCTGGGACAACTTCGTGGCCGTGTTCCGGCAGCACAACTTCTTTCTCTACTACCGCAACACGGTGGTGATCGCGGTCGTCTCGACGCTGCTCTCCATGCTCGCCGGGACGCTGGGAGCCTACGCCCTGTCGCGCTTCGAGTTCCGCGGCAAGGGGGCGGTGGCCGGGCTCATCCTGGGCAGCCGCTTCGCGCCGCCGATCGCCATCATCCTGCCGGTGTTCGTGCTGGTGCGCGACCTGAAGCTGCTCGATACCTATTACCCGCTGATCGCCCTCTATACGCTGGCGAACCTGTCGTTCGTGGTGTGGCTGATGCGTTCCTTCTTCGACGACGTACCGATCGAGATCGACGAGTCGGCGCGCGTGGACGGCTGCACCACCCTGGGGATTCTGTGGCGCATGGTGCTGCCGCTGGCGCGCGGCGGACTGGCGACCACCGCCATCTTCTGCACCATCCTGTCCTGGAACGAGTTCCTGTGGGCGCTGCTGCTCACCTACGGCAACGCCACCACGCTGCCGGTCACCATGAACGCCTTCATCATGGAGAGCGGCATCGCCTGGGGCCAGATGGCCGCCGCCTCGGCCCTGGTGACCGTGCCCCTGCTGGCGTTCGCGCTGCTCATCCAGAAGCAGTTCATCCGCGGCCTCACCTTCGGCGCCGTCAAATGACGGATTAGCCTGCGGACTAGACCTCCGGCGGTACGACGCCCAGGGTTTCCGCGACCCGTGCGGTGCGCTCCCAGTTGGCTTCTTCGATGGCGACGGTGTCCGTGTGCCGGGCCGCGCTGCGCGCCTCCAGCTCGCCCGGGTAGAGGATCTCGTCGTGGCCGTCCATCAGCCGCGCCGACTTGACGTGCGGAACCAGGGCGCCCACCTCGCGCCGGTAGAACTCCTCGCCGCAGAACGCGGCCGGGTCCAGAAACAGGGCCAGGAAGCCGTTGGCCACCCGCTCGATGCCCGTGGTGCTGCAGCCGGCGCCGGTCAGGGCGCCCGCCAGCACGTCGCCGAACATGGCCAGGCAGTAGCCCTTGTGGCCGCCGAAGGGCAGCAGGGCGCCGCCGCGGTAGTCGGCCGGGTCGGTGGAGGGCTGTCCCTGGGCGTTCACCAGGTGGCCCGGTGCCAGTTGCTCGCCGCGCGCGGCGGCGACGTCGACCTTGCCGGCGGCGATGGAGGAGGTGGCGATGTCCATCATCAATGGCGCGGTCGGCGTGGCGGGGGCGGCGCCTGGTGCAGTGTCCGCGGACCCGGCGGAGGACGCGGCGTCCGTGGACGCAGAGGCGGCCGCGGGCAGCGGGGCGCCGGCTGCCAGCGGGTTGGCCCCGAGACGGCGCTCGGCGCCACCGAAGGGCGCGGTCACCAGCCCGCCGCCGTGGGTGTTGGTAAACGAGAAGCACACCAGTCCCGCGGCCGCCGCCTGCTCCATGAACTCGCCCATGCGGCCCAGGTGTCCGGAGCGCTTGATGGTCAGCACGCAGTGGCCGTCGCGCGCCTGCTCGATCGCCCAGTCGGTCGCCAGCCGCCCCACGTACTGGCCGAAGCCGAAGTGGCCGTCCACCTGCACCACGTGCGGCCGGTCGCCGTAACGTTCCGGCTCGCCTGCCGGCCGCGTCCAGCCGCGGTCGATCCAGTCGCAGTACTGGCTGACACGGATGAAGCCGTGCGAAGCATGGCCGCGCTGGTTGGACAGCACCAGCGACTCGGCCACCACGTCCGCGATGTGCTCCGGTGTGCCCTTGGCCCGCAGGATGGCGGCCACGTAGCCGCGCAGGGCAGCGACGCCGCACGCTACCATCGTCAGGCGGGGCGCGCCGGTGGCGGCGCCAGGCGGTTGAACCCCATCGTGTCGCTGCCGTGGATCACCTGCAGGGTGTGATCCTCCGAGTCGTACTCCAGCACCTTGACGATGGGGATGATCGCCCGTACCGCCAGCCCGATGCGGCGCAGGTCCGAGTGGTTGGCCTCCGAGTGGTGCAGGGTGCGTTCGTTGAACAGGATGAACTCGCCCGGCTGCATCTCCAGGTCGGTGAGGTCGCGCGCATCGTAGTAGCCGGCGTCGGCCATCTCGTTGAACTGCACGTCGGGGGTGGCCTCGATGTGCGGGACGATGCTGCGGTGGGAGCCGGGGATCACCTGCAGGTTGCCGTTCTGCCGGGTGGAGGGATCCACCGCGATCCAGGCGGAGACGATCACCGGTGGCTCCAGCGGCCAGTAGTTGAAGTCCTGGTGCCAGGGGATCGCCTTGCTGCCGCGGTTCTTGACGAAGAAATTGGTGCGCCACAGCAGCAGGTCCGGTCCGTACAGGCAGGCCATGCGCTCCACGATCTCCGGACGGGTGGCCAGGTCGTACACGGCGCGGCTGTCCAGGTGACGGTTGTGCACGTGGTTCCCGCGCCCCGGTTCGCTGTCCAGGACCTGCTCGATGGCGGGACGCACCTCCGCCATCTCGGCGGGGGAGCACAGCGTATAGGGACCGAGATACCCGTCGCGGCGAAACCGCGCCATCTCGGCGGCGGACAGTGCGGCGGTTTCCGTAGTCGGTGCTAGCGGTGTCGCCATTGCTGCTCCTCGTTCTCCATGGTGTAACGCTGGGCCACCAATAGGTTACTGCTCGGCCTCGATCCAGTCCGAGCCCTGGGCCTGCAGCCGGTCGCGGAGGTCCGCTTCGAGCCGTTGCACCACCGCGGCGGAATTGGTGGCGGCCGCGCCGCGGTCGGCGACCAGGTTGTGGCCGGTAACGGCGGCCGATTCGTCCGAGGCGAGAAACAGCAGCACCTCGGCGACCTGCTCGGGCAGGGCCGGGCTGCCGAGCGGATAGAGGTGCTGCTGGCGGCGCACCTCGGCCGGGTTGTGCTCCAGCATGGCGAGCTTCTTCTCCGTGAGCATGCGTGCCGGGCAGACCACGTTGGCGCGGATCCCTTGCGGGCCGTAGGCCGCTGCCAGGTGCTGGGTGAAGCTGATCATCCCCGCCTTGGCCGGGCCGTACGAGGAGATGCCCGTGTTGCCGAACAGCGCCGTGTTGGACGACACGTTGACGATGCTGCCGCCGCCCTGGCGGATCATCATCGGAATCACCTGTTGGCAGAACAGGAAGGGAGCGGTCAGGTGGCAGAAGATGCCCTCTTCCCAGTCCTGCAGGCGGACCTCGTCGATACGTCCTCCGGGGTTGTCGATGATGGCGTTGTTCACCAGCACGTCGATGCGCTCGTGGCGTTGCAGGGTGAACTGCACCAGATCGTTGATGTCGTCCCGGTTCATGACGTCGCACACGCGGTAGTCGATCTGACCGTTCAGCCCCCGCGCCTGATGCAGCACCGCCTCGGCGTGCGCAGGCGTACGTCCGCGGTCGCAGATGACCACCGTGGCGCCCTCGCGCGCGAACAGCAGAGCCGCAGCCTTGCCCAGTCCCAGGGTGGCGCCGGTGATGATTGCGACCTTCCCCTCCAGTCTCCCAGCCATTCGAACTACCGGGCCGTTCCTACTCCTGCTCGGCCTTCTGGATGAACTTCTGCTTTGCGTAGTCGCTCACGCCCTCGGCGGCCTTGGCCGCCTGCTCCCACTCCCCCCGTTTCTCGTGGTAGTGCATCGCCTTGTAGGATTCGGGATCCTCGGCCAGCTCGCCGGTGGTGCCGATGCTCGGCGAGGCGAAGCTGTGGGTAGCGTAGTCGCGCGGCGCTGAGGCGCCGCAGGAAGGGCACCGCGTTGCGCGTCACCTCGTCGCTGTTGACGTTGAGCAGCAGCTTTTCGAACACCTGCTCGCAGGCACTGCATCGATAGACATATACCGGCATGATTCCAAACCTGTATTCGAACGTACGGCAGCCTACCACGGCCCCGCTGCGTGCGTCAGCGCACCCGCCACCGCCGAGTCATACGGTCACACGCGAGGACTATCCCGCGCTGCGCGACAAGCCGGGCGGCAAATAGACAGTTGCTCCCGCTGCCCTCGGACCGACGCCCGACGGCCCAACCGCCCAACTCGCACCCCGGCGAGCGCCGTTCACGTGGCCCCGTCTGGCGGCGGCGCGTACTCCCGATGCCGGAAACGGTGGTGCGCAGCACAATGGAGCCTCAAGTTCGGTGGCTCGGCGCTGCCGCCGAGCGCGAAGGGAACGATGTGGTCAAGCTCCAGCAGGAAGCGGGACCCGCAGCGCCGCCCACTGTGCGGATCGACGTAACTGCAGCAGCCACCGTCGCGGCGCCACACCTCGCGCTTCACTGGTGCCGGGATGTAGCGGGATCGGCGCGCCCGGTGGGGCGGCTGCGCGCTGCCTCCGGACGGGCCGGATGCCTCAGGCTGCGGCCGCGAACGGCCATCGAGCTGCGCCGCCCCTGCACGCTGCGCCGTTCCTACCCGCTTCGCTGGCGAAGGAGCGTTGCGACCGCGATCCGCCGCTGCCCGCGCGGTCGGCCTGCTCTGGTCTGCCGGCGGCGTCGGTACGGTGGCGTGGGATCCGCAACCAGCCGCCAGCTTCGCCGCCGAAGGAGTGGTGCCGGGCGCTGCCACCGCTGGCTTGGCACGCACCGGGGTGCTGCTGCCGCAAGTCTCGCGCCCCGACGGCGGCGCGGACAGCGCTGCCACCGCCGAGGTGCTGCCACCGGCGCTCGTGCCGTCCGGCGCCGGCACTCCGGGTTGCTCTTGCGCAACCCGCTTCGCCGGCGAAGTCGCCCCGTCTGCCGGCCCTTGCTGCGCTTTCGGCTCCGGCGCCTGGCCCGCGCTTGCCTCCCGGGGTCCACCCCGGCGCCCGCGTGGCGGCCGCCCCGGGTCGTAGCGCTGCAGGCCGTCCTGCACCAGCCGCTCCACCAGCTGCCCCAGCGTCAGGTGCGGGTCCACGTGCGACAGCAGCGCCCGTAGCTGCTCGATCCCACCCTGACAGGCAGAGTCGATCACCACCTTCAGCTCCCAGCGGCCGTCGCCCAGCGCCCGCATGCGATCGGCCGGCCGCGCCAGCTCGGGAGCCACCCCGGCCAACAACTGCTTCACCTCGCGGGTGCTCTTGCCGCTCGCCTGCGCCACCAGCTCCTGCCGCTGCGCCGCGTCCAGCGCCGGCACCGGTCGCGCTGGCGCTGCTGCCGCGGCCCCCAAAGCCCCCGCCTCCGGCGCCGGCCCCGTGGCGAGCGGCAGCAGCTCCGGTGCCGCGGGTGCCGAGCCGGGGTCCGCGACGGCGGTCGCCGTGCGCTGCAGGAGATCGAAGGTGTTCTGCAACTGCGCCGCCGCGCTCAGGGAGAGCGAGCCGTCCTGCAGCCGCTCGCGGGTCCCGGCGGTATCGGAGCACAGGCGCATGGCTTTGATACGGCGCCACGCGGCACCTTCGCTGTAGCCCAGCTCGCGCACGGCGTAGTCGAACAGGCTACTAAAATGGTGTTTCCACTTGTTCCACAATGTTTTGTTAAGTAACCCAATTACAATCATTTAACATCAATCACCTGTCCCTTGACGTTTCATCGTATCCTGCATATTTTCATACATATGGTGCTACCGTAAGTGATAACCAGCCACCACCGCAACTCAGGGCCGCGACCATGCCTCAGACACGTCCGAAGAGACTGAGCGCTTCCTTCGTCCGCACCGTCAAGCAACCCGGCCGCTACGGCGACGGCCACGGCGGGCACGGCCTGAGCCTCCTGGTGAAGCCGCGTGCGCACGGCGGCGTGGCCAAGTCATGGAGCCAGCGTCTGCGTATCAACGGCAAGCCATGCAACATCGGCCTTGGCCCGTTCCCCATCGTCAATCTGGCCGAAGCCCGGGAGGCGGCGCTGGAGAACGCACGGGCCGTCTACCAGGGGCACGACCCGAGGCAGGGATCCGCCACACCGAGCTTCGACAAGGCGGCTGAGATTGTCGTAGAGATGCACGCCAGCACTTGGCGCAATCCGCGTACCGCCGACATCTGGCGTTCATCGTTCAGGCGGTTCGTCTCTCCGCTGATCGGGAGCAAACCGATCGGCGCCGTCACCAGCGCTGACATTCTGTCCGTGCTGACGCCGATCTGGAACGGTGGGAAGCAAGAGACGGCGAGGCGGCTGCGGCATCGGATCGGCGCGGTGATGCGGTGGTCGATTGGCGCCGGGCACCGGAGTGACAATCCGGCCGGAGACGCCGTTTCGCAGGTGCTGCCAAAGAACGGGACTGCACCGAGGAGACACCGGCGGGCGCTTCATCATCGAGAGGTGGCGAGTGCGCTGGCCAAGATTCGGGCGTCCAACGCCTGGGCAGCGACCAAGCTGCTGCTGGAGTACACGATCTTGACGGCAGCTCGATCCGGAGAGGCTCGACTTGCTACTTGGAGCGAGGTGGATCTTCATGCTGGGGTCTGGACCTTACCTGCAGAGAGAATGAAATCCGGTCGTGAGCATCGGGTACCGCTGTCAACGCGGGCGCTTGAGTTGCTGATCGAAGCGCAGAAGCTGTCGGATGGCTCGGGCCTTCTGTTTCCGTCGCCGACCGGCAAGGCGCTGAGTAGCGTGACGACAAGATCGCTGTTGAATGGGTCGGGCATCGACGCCACGGTGCACGGGTTCCGTACGTCGTTCCGGTCCTGGTGCGCGGAGAACGACGAATCGAGGGAGTTGGCCGAGGCGGCGCTTGCGCATGTTGTCGCCGGTGTCGAAGGCGCCTACATGCGCTCCGACCTGTTCGAGCGGCGCCGCAGATTGATGCAGGCGTGGGCGGACTACTTGGGATGTTCAGGGGCGGGCTGACGCGGGTGCAACCGGTGTCGCCATCCTATACGAAAGCACAGTTACGTGTTGACTATCCACGATGTGGAATGTACCGTTGAACGCATGAAATACACCGAACTGTGTTACTTGAGCCAGGCGTCCTACTGGGACGATTGGTTATGCGAAAACAATTCCGTTTCGACCGGTCGACAGAATCGGTCTTAGGTTCCTCTCTCGTTATCTTGCGCACGCGAGATGTGCTGGCGCTGCTTGGCATATCACGCACAACATTGTGGCGACGCGTCCAATCTGGTGACTTCCCGGCGCCTGTCCGGCTCGGGGGCGAGGGGTCACGCGCCGTCGGCTGGCGACGTGAGGATGTGGAGCAGTGGTTGGCAGCGCTGCCGAAGGCGTAAGCCGTCTCTCGGAGCGCACCAAGACGGAAGGGCCGGCCCTTGGTTGGTGAGCTGGTCGCATGAGCGAGACCAAGCAAGCGCTCGTGGGGCGCATCTTCTGGTAATCAGCCGTCAGACGTATGTGTCGTATCGCTTCCGGATCTTGGACCGATTGACGGAATTGAACAGGTACTTGAGATAGGGAAGGGCATCGGCGAACCGTTGCGCGCCCCACTCGTCGCTCTCATCCCTGATGATGCAAAGGAGGCGCTCGACCTCCTCCTGGAACGCCTCGTGGAATCCAGGGTGAACCTGTCCATCGTCATCGAGAATGCTACCGCGACTGCTGCGAGCCGCTCGTCGGTAACCGGTTCATCCACTTCACGCACGTCGCGAAGGTGGCAGGATTTGGAACGATTAGTCAAGACCTGGCTGCTCGCCGCTTGACTGGCCGGTCAAATCGATCACAGACGAGGCGTGAGCGAGGACGAACGGAAGGCCATCATTGAGAAGCTGCGGTCTCACCGGCATCGCGTCTAGGCGGAGCAGAGCACCTGTTGCCGCCAATCGCGCAGGATCGAGGTGACCGCGATCTTCGGTGGCTGCCGCCCCAGGGCCTGATCGATAGTGAATGGGGGTTCCCCTCACGGCTCGCTCGGTCGGGGCATGCGGTAGCCGACCCCGCGCTCGGTCAAGATATAGGTGGGCTTGGTGGGGACATCACCGAGCTTGCGACGCAGAGTCTTCACGAGAGTGCGAACCCGCTCCGAGCTGCCTGAGTGGGGCAGGCGCCACACATGGCGCAGCAGGTCGTCGTAGGTCATCAGGCGCCCCGCGTTGACCGAGAGTACGCGCAGCAATTCGTATTCGGTCGCCGTCAGCAGTACCTCGCGATTCGCCACGGTCACGCGGCGTTCCAGGTAGTAGATGGAGAGCCCCTCCAAGACGAACGGTTCGCCCGGTTCGGGTTCGGTGCGCCGGCGTAGCGCCGCGTTGATGCGCGCGGTGAGCTCGGTCGCCGAGAACGGCTTGACGATATAGTCGGCGGCGCCGGTCTCCAGAGCCTTGGCGATAGTCTCGCCGCCTTCGTAGCCGGAGATGAAGATGACCGGCAGATCGGCCAGTTCGGGGAGCTGCTCCATCAGCTTGATCCCATCGGTCCCCGGCAGCACCAGGTCCAGTACGATCAACTGGGGCCGCTCGAGGCGGATGATGTGGGCCAACTCCTGATGGTCACCGGTGACGATCGGGTCGTAGCCCGCGGCGGAGAGTGCGTCGCGCACGTAGCGCAGCATCAGCGGATCGTCGTCTACCACGAGGATGCGTGTCGGCTCAGGTCCTTCCCACGCGCGCGACCTGCTCGGGGCGAGCTCGCGCGCCGAGCCGGCGGCGGTGTCCGCCACAGGAATCGTGAAGGTGACCCGCATGCCCTGGCCCTCACCGGCGCTCTCGGCCCAGATGCGGCCACCGTGGGCTTCCACCAACCCCTTGCAGATGGCGAGTCCCAAGCCGGAGCTGCCGAGTCCGCGCTCCGCGTCCCCGACACCGATGTGTTTCCGAAACAGCTGCGAAAGCCGCTCCTGCGGCATGCCCCTGCCTTGGTCGGAGACCGAAATCGCCACGTGCACCGCGTCCTGCACTGCGGCGACCCGGATCGGGGAGGAGGCTGGGGAATGCTGGGAGGCGTTGGAAAAGAGGTTGTTCAGGACCTGGACGATGCGGCGCCGGTCAGCCTTCACCTGAGGCAGATCCGGCGGCAGGTCAATGGAGACGGCGTGCCGGCCGCCGCCGCTGAGGAACGTGTTCCTCGCCTGGTCCACCAAGGCGGTCACCTCCGACGGCTCGGGGACGATTGTGATGGTGCCGGTGTCGATGCGACCCACATCGAGCAGGTCGGCGGTCAAGCCGCGCATGTGATCGGCCTGGTCGTCGACAATGCGGAAGAACTGCAGGACTTCGGCCCATTCCAGGGGCTGAGTGGCGCCCAGGACGGTGGCGGCTGATCCCTTGATGGAGGTCAGCGGCGCGCGCAGTTCATGGCTCACCATACTCAGGAATTGGGCACGCGAGCGCTCCATCTCTTCGAGCGGCGCCAGATCCTGCACCGTGACGACCAACGACTCGACAGCGCCATCGGCGGAGTGGATCGGCGTCGCGTTGACCAGCGTGGTAACGCTGCGGCCGTCGGGGACCGAGAGCACGAATTCCTCTGCGCGTACCTTGGCGGCGGTGATCAGCTCCGAGGTCAGGAGTCGGTCCAGCGTAATCTCGCTGCCATCGGCGCGGCGCCAGGTGATCACGTGCAACAGCTCTGCCGGAGACTGACCCGGGCCGCACAGGACTTTGACAATCCGCTGCGCCTCGCGATTGATGGAGGTCAAGGTTCCCGTCTTGGCATCGAAGACCGCGACGCCGACTGGGGAGGTGTCGATCAGTGCCTCGAGCTTGGTCCGCGCGCGCAGCTCGTTGCGGTAGGTGCGAGCGTTGGCGACTGCGGCGGCTGCCTGCGAAGCGAACAGGACGAGGACTTCCACGTCCTCGTTGGTGAACTTGCGCCCGCCTTCCTTGTCGGTGAGGTAGAAGCTGCCGACATGCACACCCCGATGGCGCATCGCGGTACCCACAATGCTCTTCCAGTGCACCAGATCTGCGGAGAAACCAAGCCCGCGCACGAAAGCGGACAGGTCGCTGAGTTGGAAGGGTGAGGGAAGGTCACGGATATGCTCGAACAGGCGTGGCCCGTCAGGCCAGGCCTCGAGCTGCCGGTGGTCGTCGGCGGAGATGCCCGAGCTGACGAAGTCCAGGGGCTGTCCGGCGTCGTCGATTGTCGCGATGACGCCGATGCGGGCGCGGGTGAGCGCGCGGGCTCCGGCTACCACTTCGCGCAGCACAGTGTCGAGGTCGAGGCTGTCGCTGATGCGCAGAATTGCCGCGCTCAGGGCGGAGATGCGCTCGTGCAGCGCGTTGTTGCCTTGCTCACAGTCGTCAGGGCTCTGCATCGCTGGTCATCCTCCGGACAGGCCTTCGAAGCGGCAGTTTACTGAACATATCACGGAAAATCACGAACTATAGCCCACTTCATCATACTGATCTCACAATAGCCCATCTATAATTCGCTCGGCGAACTGTCGTCAAGAGGCGCCCCAGGTCAAAAGGGGTCTAACGGGGGATGGTGCAACCGTTTCACAAAGGCGATTCGGGGTCCGCCTAATCGACCCTTGTGGACGACCACGCTTCAGCGCATCGAGGAGAGACTGGACAACTGATGCCAGCAGTCGCGCCGAGTTGGACCGGGAGACGAAACCGGTGATGGCCGCTACGCCGGCTACCGACCCGCGGCTGACCGTGAAGGCCGGTGACACGTGCTGCGATTAGCTGAAGAGCTGTTGCTCTTGCTGTTGGACGAGAAGACCGGCGACTTCTCCGATGTCCCGGACCGGATCCTTGGATACGCCCTGGCCGGGGCGGCGCTGATGGATCTGTCCCTTGAAGGTAGGATCGACACCGACCCGAGCGCCCTCATCCTGCTGGATTCCACCCCTACCGGCGATGACCTGCTGGATCCGATTCTGGCCGACATCGATGCCGTCGTGGCGGCGCACCCGAACCTGCCGGCCGACTTCTGGGTGCGCCGGGTTGCCGGGAACGCCGACCAACTGCAAACCAGAGCGCTGGCCCGGCTGGTGCAGCGCGGGATCCTGGACACCGACGATGGCGGTGGCATCTTCTCTCTGACACCCCGAGTGTCGCGCACCCGGCGCTATCCCGTTGTCGATGAGGAACAGGAGCGGGAGATCCGCGACCGGATCATGGGCGTCCTGTTCACCGAGGATGTTCCGACGCCGGAGGAAGTGTGCATCGTCAGCCTCGCCCACGCCTGCGGCGCCTTCGAGCGGATTCTCACCCCCTCCGAGTACGCAGAGTTGCAGGAGCGAATCACGTTAGTGGCGCGGCTGGACCTGATTGGGCAGTCGGTGACCGGCGCGGTTCGCAAGGTAAGCGTCGCCTACCGGGAGGAGCTGCGCCAGCGGATCCGGCGCGCCGGTGGCGGCTGGCCGGTGGCCTCAGGCCGACTGCCCGTGCTGGGCCATGCGCTGCAGCTCATGGGGAACCTGCGTGCTTACCTGACCGAGCAGTACCGGCGCCACGGGCCGATCTTCGAGGTCCAGGCGCCGGGCCGTAGGCTGCTTGTTCTGGCGGGTCGGGAAGCCAACGTGTTCATGGTACGGGAGGGCAAGACGCACCTGCGCTCCTGGGAGCAGTGGTCCGGATTCGCCCACGAGGTGGGTACGCCCCGCGTGGTCACCGGGCTGGACGGAGCGGACCACTTCCAGCTTCGGCGTGCGCTGAAGAATGGCTACTCGCGCAGGTTCTTCCAGTCCCAGATTCCCCTTGCCGTCGCCGCGATGGACCTGGAGCTCGAGGAATGGGCACCGGGTCAGGCGATTCCGGGCCAGGCTCTGATGCGGCGGGTGACCACCGACCAGATCTGCCGTCTGGCCGCCGGCACTTCGGCCCGTGAGCACCTCGACGATGCGTACCGGTTCATGAGTGCCCTGAGCCGGGTGTACATCTTCCAGAAGGCCCCCCGGCTGCTGATGCGCCTGCCCGCGGTGCGGCGCTCGCGGCAGCGTCTGGAGACGGTCTTCGAACAGATACTGGCGGCCCATGAGCCGGAGCTGCGGGTGGGGTGCGACCGCAACCTGATAGATGACCTGATGGAGCTGCACCGCTCGTCAGCGGAGTTCATGGGCGGCGGCGATTTGTTCATCAACGTCATGGGTCCGTTCCTGTTGGGGTTGGACACCGTGGCCAGCAGTTCCGCCTTCCTGCTCTATGAGGTCTTGAAGGATCCGGCCCTGACCGCGCGGGTGCGTGCCGAGGCCGATGCACTGTTCGCCAACGGTCTGCCCACGCGGGAAGGTCTGCAGGCGATGGAGACCACCAGGCGGGCGATGCTGGAGACCCTGCGCATGTACCCGATAGCGCCGGTGCTGGTGCGCACGGCGACCAATTCCTTCGACTTTCGCGGCTACCACGTGCCCGCCGGCAGCATGCTGTTGATGGCGCTCTCGGTGACCCACTACCTGGAAGAGTTCTTTGCCGACCCGGACCGGTTTGACGTCGACCGCTTCTCGCCGGAGCGGGCGGAGGGCTCCGGGCCCAGTGTGTTTGCCCCGTTCGGCCTCGGGCGCCACGCCTGCCTGGGACAGGGCTTCGCCCAGGAACAGATGGTGCTCAACCTGGCGACGCTGCTGCACCGGGCGGAACTGGCGCTGGATCCGCCCGGCTACCGGATCAGGATTGACCACTCGCTGGCACCGAAACCGGCCCGCAACTTCAAGGTCGAGTTGCTGCGCTGGCGAAGGGGGCAGCGCTTGTCCTGATGGCAAAGCGGTCGAGATCCCCCAGGTACTACGATCTGGACGCCCTGCGCGCCGTCGCGATGATGCTGGGCATCCTGCTGCACGCATCCCTATTCGTGCTGCCGGAACCCGTGTTCCTGTGGCCGCTCCACGACGCCGGCGCCGCCGGCAACCGGGTCTACCGCCATCTCATCGACCTGATCCACGGGTTTCGCATGCCGGTGTTCTTTCTCCTCAGCGGTTTCTTCAGCGCTCTGCTGTGGCAGCGCCGCGGCCTACGGGCGCTGTGGAAGCAGCGGCTGCAGCGCGTCGGACTTCCCTTCGTCGCGGCCTGCTTGATCGTCCTTCCGGCCAGCGTCGGCATGCTGTCGCTGGCGGCCGGCCGGCAGGAACCGTACGACTTTCCGATCTGGGCGCTGCCACTGATATGGGTCGAAACCCTGGGCCATCTGTGGTTCCTGTGGTATCTGATGCTGCTGCTGGGCTGCATGACGGTGGCGGTGCGGCTCGGTGTCCGGTTCGAGCACCGCTACGCCTGGTGGCTGGCCGTTCCACTCTCTGCCGGGGTTACGCTGTTCATGAACGAGCCGGTGTGGGGGGCGGACACCGCGGTAACATTGCTGCCGGAGTTGCCTCTGCTGGGCTATTACTTCTGCTTCTTTGCCCTGGGCCTCGTGTTCTACCAGCGGAAGACCGCAGTCCGCGCCTGGTGGACGGTGGCCCTGATTCCGGCGATCCCGGTGTTGTGTACCTGTTCGGAATCAGCCTGCTGCAGCAGTACCAGGGCGAGGTGCCGGTAGCCGAGATAGCTACCCAGGCTCTGTTCAGAGACCCGCTCACCCTGCAGGCGGCTTTCTTCGAAGTAGGCTTTGCGTGGCTGATGGTGTTCGGCACGATGGGCTTGTTCCGGTGGGTTGCCTCACGCGAAAGCCAAGTGTCCCGGTACCTGTCGGATGCCTCGTACTGGATGTATCTGTCGCATCTGCCCCTGGTGGTGCTGATGCAGTGGCTGGTCGTGGACTGGCCGCTCCACTACCATCTGAAGTTTCTCCTGGTGTGCTGCTCGGTGACGGTACTGGTGCTGGCAAGTTACCAGTGGTGCGTGCGCTACACATTCATTGGCAGAGCCCTCAACGGCCCGCGGTCGCGGCGGGTCACCAATGCGTAGCCGCGTGGCAGAGCTGGTCGACCGTCGCGGCGGCACCGAGCTCCTGGAGTTGCCGGAGTGAGCGACGTCGAGGGCTGGGCCGACGCAACCAGCGCCGGATATGTGTGACCATCTACGAGAGCGGAATAGTCAACTACACGATGTTCTGTGGGCCAAAAAATAGATGGTGACGGTCCCGTGATGGGATTGACGTGTGCACCAGAAAACACCTACTTAGCTTCCATATCGCCTGAACGGGATTTCCAATTCGACGTTTCGCAAACCACTGTGTCATTTGATCCCAGCCTTCACCCACACGATGAAGTCCCCGGCGTTTGGAGAACTCTGGACAATGCTGCTTTCACATTCGACTACAACACCGTCGACCAGCTCGTAAGACTCCTACAAACAAGCCGTCAAGGATTTATGGCTTGGAAAGTGGAAGATGGTCCGTGGACGGATTCTCGTCATCCTTGGCGACCCACCATGTTCGGCATGGATGCAAGACGATTCGCGATTCCTCGCTAGCTTCAACTATGTTCGAGGATTGGATAAAAAACTATGAGTGAAAAACCTGATATGGCCTTTGCAGCGATTATGACCGGTTTGTCTTTCGCGATTCAGAATCTTGACCCTCAAGCTGCACAAGTGTTTCTTGTACAATTTGAAACATCTTGCCTATCACCTGAGGTCCGGGCAAAGACCAACCTGACAAGTCTTTACGAAGCCAAAATTCGGCGATTCTTTCAACATTTGCATCAGTCGTTGAACGCATAGGACACCTCCACAGTCCCCCTCGTAAGGGTTGGGATTGACCGGTTGGGAATAAATGAGTATATTCCGAATTGGAGGGATGTTATGAGAAACGTCTTAGCTGCGATCCTAATGATCGCAGCCGTTACGTGGCTTGGAGCGCAAGAGCTTGAAGTAATACCTACCGATACGGTCAACTATGCAGGGTTGTGGATAAACAATTCTGATTCCATCGTGTTGTATCTCGACACGGACGGAACCTACTTCAAGTTGACACTTGGCGGCTCGGAAGAACAGAAGGAAACCGGACAGTGGGGAGGAACAATTACAATCTCACCTCGACTCGGCGCAGTTGGAAACTCTCTGATTTTAGAGCCAGACGAGGGTGATACTCAAGAATTGATACTTTGGCCACTCAGTGAAACTTTGTGCGATTTTCGCGCAGGGTTTGTGTGCTACAAACCTCACGCTTTTTTCAAACCTGAACCATCCCCACCAGAGTGCGATGCTGACACAGACACTGAGGACTGTCCTCCACCACAACCAAAGAAACCGGAAGACGACAAACCAGGTTAGTTAGGTATGTTATCGCCCATCGAGTTGATGGAGTCCGTCCCCGAGCTGGCCGATATTCCAGTGAAATCGTTCTCTCCGCCTACGGACGGGACGAGACGATAGCCAGTGCCCTGGACGCGGGCGCCGCGGACTACATCGTCAAGCCGTTCTCGTCGACCGAGCTGACGGCGAGAGTCCGCGCGGCACTGCGTAAGCGGAACAGACCTGACCCCTTCCTGGTAGCGGACCTGGCAATCGACTACGGGAAGCACCGCGTGACGGTCGGCGGCAAGCCGGTGCGGCTGACCGTGACTGAATACGAGTTGCTGCGCTTGCTCTCGATCAACGCGGGACGGGTAATGACTTACGAATCACTGTTGAGACCGATCTGGGGAGAGCGGGAGGAGTCAGTGCCGGTGCGCACTTTCGTGAAGAAGCTGCGCCGCAAGCTCGGCGACGACCCGGCCAGCCCGACCTACATCTTCAACGAGCGTGGGGTCGGCTACCGCATGGCTGCACCGGGCGAGGTGTGAGATCGCTCATCCTCGGGACGGCCGGGCTGGTACCGCGCGGTTGGCCTACCAGGAGGGAGAGGCGGACCGCTTCTCAGACGAGCCCCTTCACCACCTCGGCTGCACTCAACAGCGTTGCGGCCAACTTCGTGGCCGCAACGGTCCTGATCCGGTGGAAGTCCAGTCTGCCCCTCTGGCGCGGGTACACCATGCGGGCTCTGCCACCGGGGACCTCATCCCTGTGCTGATGTTCCCTTCTTGAAGGCTCCGGGTCCCCGGAGGCTCGGGCGGTGGTGGTGGCGGCCGGCCCGTCAGTTCTTCGCACCCGGGGAGCGCATGGAGAACCACTGCCGAATGCCAGGGGCGCACCGCTACCCAAATCGAAGCACCATCTTCAACTCCAGCAGAAGCTTGAACGGCCCTCCCAGGCGGCCGCGGCGCGGTCCAGATCGACGCCCCCCGCCTTTGCATGCGTAGAAACGGCCTCCGGTTCGCCGAATGCACGTTGCCCTCCTTCCATCATCACAAAAAATCACGCGCAGGACGAAAAAACTCACTGTAACGACACTCTCTAACGTCGACGTAATGAGTTCCGGTCCTCATTCTTCGCATATGCCCGAACCTCATCAGCAGAGACAACTGCCCGCCAGCTCGATGCCCGGCCTGATGATGGGAGCGGTGGTCATC
The DNA here is from genome assembly GCA_965203905.1 of Spirochaetia bacterium. GTDB lineage: Bacteria > Spirochaetota > Spirochaetia > SZUA-6 > Bin103 > Bin103. The sequence continues at coordinate 40,285 of CBDBDQ010000003.1, forward strand.
TTCACGATTGTGGTATTCGGGGCCTGCACCTTGGAACAGGGGCCGGAAGGCGAGCCGCTGAACTGGGCTACCGTAGTAGCAGATGCCAACCTGGCCGACTCCGTCTACGCCATCGGGGTCGAAGTTGCCGGCGCCGGCTTTGCCGAAGAGGATGCAGCAGAGGACCCGGGACGGTTCGGGTTCATCTTTATCGGCACCGGGTTCGCCGCCCACTACCCCGATACCATTTGGACCAACGCCCATGTAGCGGAGGCCGTACGTGAAGCCATGGGGGTTGTCGTAGACGACGCCGGCAACGTAGCCGTTACCGCAGTCCCGGTCGCCGTGCGGTCCGGCACCGCTATCGGTGGTGCTCACACGCACCGGCTGAACATGGATACGGCCCGGATCCACCCGGAGTACGATCCGGAGCTTCTCCATTCTCCCGACCTTGCCGTGTTCCACCTTGATGACGGGTCATTCCGGGACGTGCCATCGTTTCTCCCCCGAGAGCTCGCCACCGGGCTGCAGGCAGGGCAGCCGGTCGGTACCTTGGGGTTCCCCGGTGAGATAACGGCTCTCGAAGCGGCACCGATTGCCACCTTCAAGGATGGCACCATCAGTGCGTTGCGGCCGTACGACTTTGAGGAGATCGAAGTTACGCCGGAGAACAGTAAGCTGGTTCAGTTCAACCTGGGCCAGACCGGGGGAACCAGCGGCAGCCCGGTGTTCGACCACGAAGGCTTCATCGTAGCGGTGTCCTGTTGCGGCGTCGGAGTTGTCGTGGTTGATGAGGAAGGCTTCCCGGTTGTGATCCCCATCGGCGATCTCGATTTCGGTATCCGCGTTGATGAGGTGTGGACGTTGATCGACCTCATCGAGGCTGGCGGCGCGGCGGCGGCAGCCGGTACCAGGGACTATCCGCACGCCAGCTACCGCGCTTACCCAAAGGACTGGAACAGCCAGACGAGGTTCTGATAACGGGCGCGCAAAGGCGAGTGCTCCGCGTCGCTGCGTGGGTCGCCGCAGTCGTCGGCGCGGTGCTGCTGGTGCTGACGTTCGTCCTGCGCGGCTACTCGTACCGGACTCGTACCTGGCGCTTATGTACCCTGTGCCGACGGTCGTGGTGGTGGCGCTGCTGGTTTGCGCGTTGGTGGCCGGCGTCGCGCTGGCACTGTTGCCGCTGGCGTTGCTGGTCTCGGCGTGGTTGTGGTGGTGGATTGAATCGGGAGCACGGAAGGCGCGGTCCGCGAAGCCGTATCGCACGGCGGGCGATACGGGGGAACACACACATAGGAGCAGAGCATTGACTCTCGCAGAACTCATCGAAAAGGCAAAGGCGCAAGGCATCGAAGTCATGGAGCGCCTCGCATCGGTACCCAAGTCCACAACCACCAACGAGACCCCCAAGCCGAGCACATGGGAGTATCTCATCGACTCCCTGGTGCAAGCAGGGGAAGGGAGCTACATCCACCTCACCGAAGCAATCTCCATCATGAAGGCACGCGGCTGGGTCACGAAGTCCAAGTCGGAGAACGGAACCTACCGCACGGTCCACTCGTCTACCTACAAGGCATGCAAGGATTCCCGCAAGGGGTACATCGCCCAGGCAGACCTGTGGGTCGATCGCACCAAGGCGAAGGATGGACTGTACGCACTGCTTCCGGGCATCTCGGAGGAGCTGCAGGCCAAGCACTCCGCTTGGATCGAAGGCAAGGAGTGGGAGCAGAACGACGAGCAGTATGCTGAAGAGTAGGCAATGACCTTCTCATTCGCGAAGCAGGCCAAGCGCAAATCCCAGCGCTGCGGCAGCATGGCCACGATCGTCACGAGCAGCCGCTGCAGCTTCGTCAACTGCGCCATCTGCGGCCGCCACCGTGTCCACCCGGACGCGCCGAGGAGCAGTCTGCGCTCGGCGCAGCGGATGGGGCTCACTGACTGTGGCGCTCCGTTCGGCAGCGGCATCCAGGTGACGGCAGGTGGTCATGTGCTGGTGGCTAAGCCCGAGCCGCGAAGTATACGGACGATTGTTTCCTGATTGACGCGCCTTACGGCTCGCTGAAAGGGTGGCCGTTTGATACCAGACCGTCGCTCAAGATAGCGTCCCAGCTCATCTTTGTAGGCTACCTGTTGCCGAAACGCTCTATAGTCGACGAGCCGCGCATACCACATCCCGGATGCACTCGGATCCCGTTCTATCCGACCCACTCGTCCGGTACCGAAGTAGTAGGATGGAGAACCTGAACGGTAGTAGATGAAGGAGTCGCCGCTACTGATCTGCGAACGATAGATATCAGGGAAATGGTAGTGACGGCCTACTTGGTCGTCATAAGCAGAGTCGTGATTCTGAGTGAGAACCACCGCCCTGGTTGGCAGGGCCGCCAAGCCAGGCTCCATCTTGCGTCCCGGTACTGCGCCGCGGCACACCGGAATGACGGCAGGTTGCCCGCTGGCTTCGTGTACCGTCAGAGGCTGGTACGCGAACAGCCCGTGACGGCTTCGCGACCAGTTGATCGGCAGAGCATGCGAAGGGTCTCTCTCACCGGCCCGCTTGCGAAGGTAGATCGCCGACTTGACAGCGATGTGCTTTTCGCGTTCTGAGCGGCTGTTGGATCTCCAGCCATGGTACTCCATGATCGCGGTGGCATCCTTGACCGTGACGAAGATGCCAGCGCCGACCACACGTAGGGCGGCGGCAAACGCCTCGGCGGTCGTGGGCCTCCGCTCGGATTGCTGCTCCTGCTTTTGGCGGCGGGCGGTGATCTCGTTGAGCCTCTCTGCACCACCCAGCTTGGCGGCGGCGATCAGTTCGTCGAGGGACAAAGAAGCGGTAGCCGTTTCATCGGCGTGGTTGTGGTCTCGATCAGCCATGGGCGTCTGTGAGCTTGCAGTAGGAACGCTCATGATAAAATTGTCGGCGCGCTGTTGAGACCGGATTATGTCCAAAGCCCCGGCCCCAGGAAGGTCCGGAGTTAGGGGCCACCCCCCGGAGTCGGAGGCGATCTGCTGTGGATGCAGGAGCACGGACTCTCCTGGTCTTGGAAGAGGACGGACGACAGTCGGCCCGCTAGTGCATTCTGTGTGCTACTGTGTGCGTGGCCTGCGTGGCCGGGCTTGCTGGCGAAACCGGTACGAGGTACCGTACTACGGCCTGGAGCAACCTCTGGCAGACAACCCGCGCGCGAGGTGTGCCGGCGGCCAACGCCGTGCGCCACTTGGGCGGTTTCCAGCCGCGCGCTGGCGGACCGGGTAAAAGGCAGTGCAAGATACACTGGCTAAGAGAGATTCCGGACGCCACGACTGACTACAACCCCAGGCGTTCGGCCGAGGTCAGGAGATAACCACGTGCAGAGACACATCGCCCTGGTGACGCTCGTGCTGGCGGTTGCATCGGTGGCGGCGCCGCAGAGCAAGAACGACTTCGAGTACTGGGACGCAAACAGCAACGGCGACTTGACGTGCGCCGAGGCGGAAGGGCGCGACGAAGGACTCCGACTGCCTGCGTATCAGGACAACCGGGACAGAACCGGAACGATCTTCGAATGGCTGGAGCGGAAGCGGAGCAGCGACACGGACCGCGACGGCATGGCCTGCGACAGCAGTGCCAACCCGAACGGCTACATCCCGGGCAGCAGTACCACGATCACGTCGGAAACAGCATCGGACAAGTGCGATGCGGCCGAGACGTGGATGGGGCTTCTGGTCTGCGCCGAGCCTGCGCGGCGCACCGGCTACAGTCGCGATGCCTACGGTAGCGCGTATGGACGGCTTGAAGACGAGATCGTTGCTGGGCTGCCGCAGGTCGGAGGCAAGGTCTATACGCCCTACACGTGTACGCCGTTCGACATCGAAGCAGACGGAACCGCGGCGACCGACATCGAACACATCGTCGCGTTGGCTGAAGCGCACGACTCGGGCATTACGGCTGGAGATCGGCGCGCACTCGCGTCCGACCCGCTCAACCTGACCATAGCGGTCCCGAGCGTGAACCAGAACGAGAAGGGCGACAGGGATGCAGGCGAATGGGGGCCGCTGGAGAATCGGGGCTGGTACGCAGCGCAGGTGGTTGCAGTAAAGCGGAAGTACGGCCTTACGGTAGACCCCGCTGAACGGGATGCTCTGGCACAGATGCTAAGGAACGACGCTAGCCGAACCGTGACATGCTTGCAAGAAACGTAGGATAATGCAACTCTTATACACGCTGGCACGATGGCCACGGCACAGACCGGGAGTGGCGGCCGGCTGGGGTTTGATTCATGCTTCCAGGGAGATAGATGGCAGCCACATCATGAGGATGCGAATGCAGCATGGCGTCGACGAAAACGACGAGTGCGAGCTGACCTTATTCAGCGGCGGCCGAATTGGACCCGCGAAGAGCGTTCAGCGAGAACGTGCGCGGCTGCTTCGCCTCGCTCTCCCGCACTGACCACACCATCCTGGATGTCGGTGCGCCGGAGCGCATCCGTAGCGCGCTATGCCACCGGGTAGATGTCGGCCACCTTCTCCCGGGCCGGTGAGCCGCGTGGCAGGATTGCATACCGACCCCGGCGGCAGCCCCGTTACCCGTACACGAGCCCGATGCCGGCGCAGCTGGTAGCAGTAGCTCCACGGCCGCGCTGACATAGGGCTCCTAGTGTGGCTGTGGCAGATTCGGCAGCGGCGGCCGCCAGCAGCAGGGCGACCGTTTTGCGGTTGCCGCGCATCACAGGTTGCTACGGCCGCGGAGATACCGACGGGCGAACCAGCTTCTGGCGGTGCTGCGGCGTGACTGCTCCGCACGGCACGGCGATGACCGCGAAGGTCTCGGCGACGGGGATCTGATGAAGCATGGCTTCCACCTCCTGTAGTCAGCCCTGACCGAAAGGAGTGGAGTCGGGCCGTGTTGACAGTGATCCACCGCGTGCTCAGCACAAGATGAGGTTCCTGGCTATTCGCTCCGAAGTCGGGTAGCTATTCCCGGCCCCACGTGGAACTACCGCGCGGATGCGGCCACTCATTCACACCCCGGAATGCGGGCGGTCAAGTCGCAGCCGCGCACGTGGGTCAGGTCCGCTTCCTCAAGGTCCGCCTCCCACAAGTTGGCGGCTTGCAGGTTCGCATCTGCCAACTTGGCATCGGCAAGCACAGCACCGCCGCTCAGGTTGGCGCCGGACAGGTCGGCGCCGGTCAGGTCCGCACCGGCCAGCTCCGCGCCGGACAGGTCGGCGCTAGTCAGGCTGGCACCGGCCAGATTGGCACTGGTCAAGTCGGCGGTCCGGAGATTGGCGGCGTGCAGGTGTGCACCGAGCAGCTTGGCGGCGGGTAGGTCAGCAAAGGCCAGGATTGCGCCGCCCAGCATTGCGCCGCGCAGGTCCGCTTCGGTCAGGTTCACGCCGAAAAGGAGCGTATAGGCGAGCTCGGCGCCGCGCAGGTCGGCGCTGGTCAGGTCGGCATGGGCTAGGGTTGCGGCGAACAGCTTGGCTTCGCGCAAGTTCGCGTTGGTCAGGTCAGCGCCGACCAGGGTTGCGCCGCGCAGGTTAGCGGCTTGCAGGTTAGCGCCGCGTAAGTTAGCACCGACCAGGGTTGCACCGATCAGGACAGCATTGCGCAGGTCGGCGCCGCGTAGGTCAGCCTCCCACAGCTGCGCACCGGCCAGCTCCGCGCCGGCGCAGTCCGGCATGCATTCCGGCAGGGCGCCTGCGTCAGCCGCGATCGCCGCTAGGAAGGCAATGGCGAGCAGGCGCAGGCGCGCGCATTGGTCGAGCGGTGGCGTTCGCTGGCGGGCGCACCAGCACGGCCCCGCCACCGTCACGGCGTCTCCTGTGGTTCTGGCCGGCTGGAAGCGGCCGCCGGGGGACCGGCGCGGCGCACCTCGGCTACCTCACTGCGGATGAACAGCAGTAGCGGCACCAGCATTTCGACCGGGCCAAGCAGGCCAACGGCGGCGCCGACGATGGCGACGGCTTTCGTGCTCATGGCTGGCGCCCACCGATCATTCGTCAGCCTCCCAGCAGCCGGTCAGCCGTCGGGTAGCGTCGCAGCCCACCACGCCGGTCAAGTTCGCGCCGCGTAGGTCAGCCGTGGCGAGATTGGCAAGGGTAACGAACGCCGCCTGTAAGGAACGCCGCTCAGGTCGGCGCCCCCGAGATTGGCGAACGCCCAAGCCATGTCCGTACGTTCGTTCTCCGCCATCCGATCACGTTCAACGCAGGTCGGCCGATCCTCGGTAGATACCATGAATCACCTCGTAGGTTGCCGGGTCGTACGCCTTGAGTTCGTCGGCGCAGTGCAGATCGGGTTGTGTGCCGCCAGCGCTGCCGACGCAGAAATAGATTGCCGACATCTCGGCAAAGAACTCCGCATCATTGGTCATAGCATAACCGCTCCAAAGGTTCGCTATGTACGGTTTCTCGAAGTGCTCTTCGATATCCCACTGTTTTTCGTGGAGTTTGCCCCAGACCCCGTGGGCCATCTCGTGAACGCAGACGGCAAAGTCGTCTTCCGGGCACAGGATGATGTAGCTGGCTATCCCCCTTGGCGGAAAGAAGACCGCATCGCAGTCGAGCCCGAGCACGTCGGCGTAAGTGTCAGGGAAGTCGTTGCAAAGATCTTCGGAGGAACCGTACAGAACGGCAAAAGGAGGTGCATATTGCTGTTCGTTAAGCGGCAACGCTGTGTCCGGGAGCGAGCTGAGGGCGCGCGCGAGGTCTGGGCGGTGTTGCAGCATTGTGGAGGATGCAAGACTTACCCTGTCGAGTCCGGCCTGTGAGACCGCGTTGTTGCTGGTAGCACAGAGCGTGCCAGTGGCGGACACCCTATCAAGCAGCGGGTATCGCGTGGGGTAGGGGCAGCGTGGATCGCGGTTCTGTGGGCGATTATCATTGTAAATGCCGATCTCGAAATAATACGGCTCGCCTACGGTGTAGCCGGAGCTGCTGAACACGCGCACGCCTACGGCGGAGTTCCCGATGGCGTCGTGAATCGTGATCCGCACCGGCGCCGATGTTGCTCCTTTGGGAACCGATATGGACGAAGGGTGGCTGTAGACATCAAATCCTGGATCACCGAGATTAATCGTGAGCGGCTGTGGCGCTGGAATCGACAGGAGAAGCAGAGCCTCGACCGTTCCTACGGTGTCCCAGACATCCACTCCTGCGCGACCCCAGTGATTCGTCTGGGCTGACGAGAACGACACCACAGGTAGCGGGGCGCACGTTTCTGGGATGACACCTATCGTATTGCCGTTTTCGTCAGCGCTGCTTCGGCAGCCACAGAAAGTCGGATCTGAGCGCAGGGCTTCCTCGCATGATGCGTACCGCTTTTTAATATAGATGATAACCAGGACATGGTTGTACTGAGGGTTCTCTCTGGTGGAGGCCGTGTAGCCGCTGACTTCATATCCTTCCCCAGGCACCAAAAGAACGTTGGTGCCGATGACCTCACCAGCAGGAATTTTGGTGCCGGCGAGCGTCCTAGCAGAAGCAGGATAGTAGTCTATGAGTGGTACCACGATAGTGGCACTCGAAGCGCCAGCGGGCACCGTCACCGAACTCTTCAGTACTTCTTGCTCTGGGTGATACGGCGTCGAAAACTCGATCGAAAGAGTCTGCGTGGCAGGCTTCGACAGGTTGATGAGCACGTCCACCGACTCCTCCGCCCCGAGGACGTGATCCACCCGTGTCTCGGGCTTTGCGAACGACACAACAGGCAGCGCGGCGTCATTGTCAAACACCGTCACGCTGGCCGAACTCGGAGAGCCGATCGTGTAGCCCGTGCCGGGCCAGATATCCGCCCTCACCGATCCGTCCGGACGGTCCACGTCATCGTCGATGGTGGCGACCCTCCAGACGGCCGAAGACGTGTTCGCCGCGATGGTCAGAGTCTCTATGCCCCGACGCTCCGGGTCGACCAAGGTGACATCACCCACAGTGGTCAGTTGTATCGCTAGCGCGCTGGCGGGCGCTGGTGTTGCATGTACCGTGAATGCTGCTAAGCCGCCTTCGGTTACCGCAGCGCCGCCCGTGATGCTCACCACAACAGGCGCGGTTGGCGCGGCGTCATTGTCGGCCACCGTTACGCTGGTCGAGCTCGGAGAGCCGACCGTGTAGCCCGTGCCGTGGCGGAGGGCCGCCGTCAACGATCCGTCCGGCTCGTCTACGTCATCGTCGATGGTGACGACCCTCCAGACGGCCGAAGACGTGTTCGCCGCGATAGTCAGAGTCTGTGCGCCACGACTCGCCGCAGCGATAAAGGCTCCACTCTGGGCGATGTTCAGTTGTATCGCCAGCGCAGTGGCCGGCGTGGGCGTTGATTGTACCGTGAAAGTTGCTGTGCCACCTTCGGTTACCGCGGGCCCGCCCGTGATGCTTAGCACTGGTAAAGACGGCGGCGGCGGTGGTGTTCGGTCGTTGATGGCCACCGTAACCGAGGACGGGCTCCCAGCCGTCACCTCCGGCGGCAGGTTGCCCAACGCAATCGAAAAGGTCTCGTCGTCCGTGTCGGCATCGTCCATCGTCGTAATACGCCCGCTGCCGGTAAGACTGTTGGCGGGAATGGTGATGCGCGCCAGCCGACCGTAGTCGTCGGGCTCAGCGGTGCCTGGTGTCAGCGTCAGCGGGACAGTCACCGAGCTGTTCAGCGTCCGTGACAGTGTTGCCCGCACCGTGACCGGGTCACCCTCGTTCACAGGGTTCGGGGTTGCCGCCAGACTCACCGTCGGCGGTGTTTGCGGGCCGGTCTCGCCGGGCGGCCCCGGCTCGCCTTGCGGCCCGGCCGGACCCTCTGGCCCCTGCGGCCCGGTTTCCCCTGGCGGTCCTTGCTCCCCCGGTTCGCCTTGCGGCCCAGCCGGCCCGGTCTCTCCGGGCGCTCCGTCTTCTCCAGCCGGTCCGGGCGGCCCTGGCGGGCCGATCATCCAATCGCACCCCCCCAAAGCTATAACCAAGATCAGTCCGAGGACGGTTCGGCGCGCGGCGTGTACCATCTGCTTCCTCCCGGCCGGAGCCGGAAGGCGCCGGGCCGTTTCGAGAGCAGTTCACCACGTGCTCAGCACACAGAGGATTCCTGTTGGTTCTCTGGCATATTCACTCCGGGATTGGGTAGCTACTCCCGCTCCCACGTGGAGCTGTTGTATTCCACCAGCGACCCGGCATGAACCGAGACGTGATGAACTACTCTCGTGGGCGTCATTGTATGCACAAGGTGCAGGCAGTCAACCAAACCTTGGGCCGTGAGATGCGGGAGATACGCAGCGGGCTGCCAGTCCTGGGGAGGCTTCGAGCGCTTCGCCTACGTCAGCGACCTGCGAACGCTGCAGGCTGAGTTAGCCGAGCTGAAGCGCGCTTCGGGCGAGTAGCGCCAGGGCGAGATTTGCTGGGCCGGTCCCACGGTGTTGGATAGATGCTGAGCCACCTCCAGCGACAGCCGTTCCGCCGGAGCGACAGGTAAACCGCCACGCCGGGCCCATGGCGCTGTTGTTGATTGAGAGTCCCCAATCGACCGACGGGACCGCGGAGGCCCGCGAGAAGAGCTGCGTTGCCGGTGCCGGCCGGTCGCTGCGCCTGCACCACGCTGGCGCCATCGTGCGTCACGGTGGGTACGTGACCCGTCGGGCCGGTCATCCTCGTGATTGTCCAGGGCGGCGCTCAGGAGACGACCGTCTACGGCAAGCGCCACCGAGTGGTAAGCGACAAGCTGCTGATCAAGCTGCAGGCGGGCGAAGATACGGGTGCCATGGCCCTGATGCCGCGCGACGGTGAAATGGCCCGGCTGGCGGAACGCCAGTCATGGGTCGACGCGGCGTGCCTGGAGGTTACCAGCATCAGATAGCCCGCGCGCGGGCTTTCCTCAAAGGCAACGTCACGGCGCCGCGCCGGTAGCCTTTCGGGACGCTCTCGATGGATGCCTGCAGCCGTACCCTAAGCGGCTCGGTGCTGCGCCAATCGAAGGGTGTCCCTTGATCGGTCACGAAGTCCGACATCGGGATTCTGAACCGATATCCCGCACGAAGACGCTCCAGGTAGCGCGGATACCGATAGCGCCCGTTTAGTACGATCCTGATGGAGAACCAGGCATAGCGGTCGCGGTTCGTGACGAGTAGGTTGCCTTGGCGATCAGTGGCCACTTCGGCGGTCAACGGCTTGGGAGTGCGGCGACGCCGGTAGACTCTCCGAACCAAGAAGCCGAGCCCCGCGCGAGGGTTCTTCGGGTCGAACATGACGTTCTGACTGCGGCTGTGCATGTGGTCAGGCCGCCCCTTGGACACTTCCTTCAGGGCTTCACGATCCTGTTCGGAGATGGCTATCCACCGCTTGCCGTTCCACTGTTCCCACCCCCGGCCGAGGCCATCTGGCTCCAGGATATCGCCGAGCGTGGGGACCAGCACATGCCATGTTCGGTGGCTATGCAGCGTCCCGACACTCGGACCGTAGCGACCGCTTACGGTGCGGAGCGAGATCCCGCGTACCAGGTCACCGTCGATCGCGGCGCGAGAGGGGTGAGAGCAGACCTTACAGCGGCGGGCCACTTCGGAAACCATAGTACCGCCCCTGGATCGACGCACCAAGTGAGCGGTCCGATGCGCGTCAGTTTGAAACCAGAGCCTGGGTAGTAGCCCCCTCCATCGAGCGGCATCGCTCTTCCAGCGAGCGCCGTTGGCGACCAGCCTGAGGCGACCGAGACGCCGATCGTGGTGGCGAGGGATAGTCGTGCCCGTAAAGGCAGCACTCCCTGTCCCCGATATTCGAGGGACATGCTGTTTGATGGGTTCGCTGGATGGGTCGCCAAGTGGTGGTGGTTGATTACTCTCGTTGTCGTTGTCGTCATCCTGCTCATCCCAGGGAAGCGTTCTCACCGGCAGAAGAAAAAAGGGCATTCGAGCGGCACAGGACCACAGCAGCGACGCGTGGGCTCGCGGTCATCTGGAGTGCAGCTCCGCCCCGCGCATCGGGGCGAGACACCCACCTTCCCCGCGCACCGGGTCGATAGCCACACCATTCGCGCTCGCTGGGTAGAGGGCCCTACCCGTACGATCATGGGCAGAGCGTATGTGACGGACGGCGACGGGATACGGGTCGCCAGAAAGGAAGTGCGCCTCGCCGGCCTTGACGCGCCCGAATGGGATCAGATGGCCAAACATCAGAACGGATACTGGTTCAACCACGGGAAGCGCGTGAAGAGCGCGCTCATTCAGGAAATTGGCGGCAAGCATGTCAGTGTGACGGTCGAGAGCGTGGATAAGTTTGGGCGGCTAGTCGGCACTGTGACCTGCGAGGGCAGAGACATCGGTGAATGGATGGTGCGGGAAGGACTTGCCATCGCCGCCTACCATGACCGCTACAGGCAAGTCGAGCGGGGGGCGCGTGAAGCGAGGCGCGGCATGTGGGCACACGCCCACAACTTCGATCCCAGGGCGCACCGACACCGTGAGCGGCGAAGGATTGAGTAACGTTTAGCTCGCCGCGTGACGTGCAGTGCCAACAGGGTGGATTCTCAGACTGACGCACTAACGGAGCGGTCTGCTCGTTCCACCGGCCTCTCGTCGTGTGATAGACTGGTGCTCCCTAAAATGATGACTGTGACCGAACGCCGCAAGCGTGCTGAAATCATGTTGATCCAGCGAGTCATGTATAAGACGCCCTACCTGAAGCTTTGGCGGACGGCCTACCCCAAAACCAAATGCAACAACGAGAATAGCGCCGGCGAGATGGTCCGGCGCGAACTTCGAAAGCTTCCAGCTCTCCGCGCCGAGGAGAGAGCCGCGCGCCGTCTGCCACCCCCACCGCAGACCCCGGAGGATAGCGAACCTGAGGTGCCCAGCGAGCCAGCGCCGCCGCCGAAGATGAAGAAGTGTCTGGGAGTCGCCGGTAGGCAGTGCGATCAGGAAATCGTCGTGTTCCGGAATCGGAAGCGGTGCGCGAGCTGTGCGAAGGAGGTCCGGCGACTGCAGCAGCGCCCCCACAAACGGAAGTACGGTCGAAATCACCGCGAGGAGCTGCGCACGAAGCGTCGCCAGCGGCGCAGATTTGACAGCTTTATGGAGGCGAGAAAGAAGGAGCGAGAGCGGGTCGCCGCCCTGCCGGAAGTAGTGTACGAGCCCGGTGGGAAGATCTTTGTGGTGAACCCAGATACGGGCCAGCGAGAACGCTTACGCTAGGATCGATCCACGGATCTCTATTGGTATACCGACGATAGCATGCCGAAAAGAAAGGCCGAAGAGACCATGACTGACAAGAAGCGCAAGTTCTTGGCCGAAGAGATTCTTGTCCTGATTGAGCAAGGTAAGACGAGGGCCGAGGCCTGGCGTCTCACCCACCCGGAATCCGATGCCAAGCCGGACAGCATGCGAGTCATGTGCAGCAACCTGCTCGCGTGGTACAACAAGAAATATCCAACTGGGTACGAGCAGCTCATGCGGCGCCTGAGGGCACAAGAGAGACGTCGTAACCGACGACGCGTGAGGCCCCAAGAGAGTCATCACCAAGGCGGTCGACACGCACGCGATCAGGCGGCGGCGCCAATGCAGCCCGAGACTGATGAGGAGCGCCTTGAAGAACTGCTACTCGACAGGGAGCTAGAGGGGGATGAAGCACCCCCCTGGGTGGATGAAGAAATCGCCAAGCTGCGCGCTAAGGGGGTGCGCGCTCGCCAGCAGCGCGACCCAGATCCACCGCCAACAGACGAGGGTACCCGGGGCACCTAGCCCAACCCCGCTTCACCTGCTGCTCGGGCGCTTCGCGCCACGGCACGGCACCGACGCTGACGACGCAGGCTTCGATGATTCTGCGGGCCGGCGCCGGCTCCTCGGCTCGCCACGCCGGACCAGGCCGCAGCAGATCGCCGTCACCCCCCACAGAGCTGCCCTCACTGGCCCACAGGTCACCGCCCGGTGATCGCGGCGCGAGCCGGCGCCTTCTCACGAATTCTGAGCGTGTTCAGCAGGCTCAATCGTTCAAATAGGCCGATGTCCTAGGTACAGTTAACGATTAGAGCGCAACGACGAAGGGGCCTAAACATATTACACTTAGATTATATATCGGTTACGTGATTTCATGCTGTCACGGAGAATAGTTGTGTTTCCACGATGAATCGGGCGATCTGCGCCGCAGTGTGCGCGCGCGTGGATGCGTGCGAGGTGCCGGCCGCTGGGCAGTCTTCCTCACCACCCCCCTGGTGCAGATCACTGGTGATGCAGTTGCGCTGTCGTGCGGCATGGGCGATGCCCCGGGGCAGGGCTTTAGCCGTGGCGCCGCAGGCCCTACTAAAGGCCGGGGGTGCGGGGGGGGGCAGCCCCAGGCAGTGCACCTACGCCCTGAGTGACGAGTGCGCGTCCGCATTGAGGGTCTGCGCTTCGGATCGGGCAGGGTTACGTCCTCAGTGACAACTCTCCGCGCTCCAGCCTCCCGGGATAGCGCCGAGCGCAGCGGATTGGGGACGCGCCGTCTCCGAAGTTGCCGCTCGGATCTAGAGCACCGCGGACACTTCGGACACTTCATTCCTACCCGTTTTGTTTTCTTTGTTTTGCCGTTTCTCGACACTAGAGGAAGTGTCTAAAGCGTCCCAAGTGTCTTATCGTTTTGTCCACAAGGACTTAGCTGCGGACACTTCCGAATTGAAGTGTCCTGAAGTGTCCAAGCGCGGTTGACGGGAGCGCAGCAGCCCTATGCGGGCGTGGAGGCGCTCGCCGGCGCGGTCAGTCTGCGGTGGTGGTTGGTGGCCGCCGCCACCGTCTTGCGTTTCCGATCTTCGTCCGCTCGCAGCCGAGCTGCTGAAGGGCGCGTGTGACGCGCTTTCCCTTGACGGAGGTGGGCGGCGCTTCGGAATTGAAGCCGGCGGCCGCCATGGCCTCCTTCAGCGAAAACGGTGCGTGCTGCTTCACCAGCCAGTCGTTGAGCTTGTCCTCCAGCACTTCGTCGGCGTTGCGGTACCGTTCGGCTTGTTCGGCGGCAGCGCCGATCTCCAGCTCGAAGGGCATAACCGGCAAGATGCCCTTCTCGTAGCGTGTCCGAGCTTCCGCCCACAATTGACCGCGGTGGTCCGCAATCCAGTCACGCACGAAGCGCGCCGGCTGGCGCTTGCCATTGATGATCTTGGCTCCCAACTCCACCGGCGCGAAGCGGCGCAGGCCCGAGGGGTCGGACGGCAGGCACGAGCGGTCGTTGCTGGTCGCGGCCAGAGCAAAGCGGCGTGGCATGTGCTCGGGGTCGGATCGGTAAGTCAGCCGGATGCCGCATCATCGCGGCGTGAGAGATACGCTTTGATTTGCTCCAGGTCGGCCTTGGTGGAGCCGGTCATCTCCGATATTTCGACGATGACCCGGCCTTGCGTCGCTTCCACCCGTACCTTGTCGTCGGAGGTGAGGGACAAACCGTCGCCGAACCACTCATCGCGATCTTCGGGCAGCAACACGCGCAGGAAAGTCGACTTGCCGATACCCTGGTCCCCGATCAGAATTGGCACCACGTCCTGCTGGTATCCTGGGCTCTTGCAGCGCCAAACCGCGGTGGTGAGCACGGCGCCCGAGGCCCACTTTACCACGGCTTGGTCTTGACCGGGGCGGACCTCGAACACGGTGTTGAGCAAAGTGTCCAGGCGCGGAACTCCGTCCCATGTGGGTAGGAGGAACAGCCAGCGCTCGAACGGATCTACCTCGCACTGGAAGCCGTACGCATCGATCACCTGTCCGCGTAGCGACATGGAGAAGCGCGCCGGTTTGTTAGGGGCAAAGTTGCAGGACTCGGCTATCTTCTCGAACAGGTAGGCGCGGCGGCGCGGGTTGGCTTCCTCCCAGACGGCTGGACCGGCGACACAAGTATCGAGGCAGATCTCGTACTTGCAGGAACGGACGTTGTATCGGATATCCGCGTTCAGTTCTGTCAGCGCGTGAATGAACCCTTCGGCGCTGACCGCGATGATCGGCTTCTGTCCGGCGGCCGTGTCCCCTCGTTTCGCTGGCGTGGAGCCGTTCTGCTGGCCGATGCTCGCCGGTGGCGCGGGGCGGTCGGTTGCGGCGGCCTGTCGGCGCCGGGTGGCGCCGGGTGGCGCCGTTTTCGGTTGGTCGTGGTGGTTGACGCACAGAACTCTCCCTTCCCCAAAAACGGATCTACTTCGGAGAAGGAGGTGAGCGGCAGCGCCAACAGAGGTGAAGCGCCTGCTACTAAGCGTATACAGCAGACGGGGCTCAGGTTGACCGCTCCAAGGAGCCGGAGCTAGACCACCAGCACGATACGACGCGCTATTGGTGCGGTGTTGCGGGTCTTACCCTCCCATGTAAGTCACGACAACATCGTGACCATTTCAGGTATTATTACAGGCAACACCTCGGACGTGTCAATGGGGAGGTCATTGCATGTGACCGGCTATTGGGGTATGAACTGAAGTGATGGAGAAGATTCCTAGAAACGAAGTGGTACGCGTACGCGCCATGGCTTACCGCCGCGGCATCCGCTTGGTAGCGTCCCGCACGCGTGATCCGGGGGCCGCGGATTACGGCTGTTGGGCTATGCATGACGCTCGCACCGGCGAGTTGCTGCACGCCCCTGGCCCGATCAGCCCCTACGCTTTGTCCTGGGATCAAGTGAACGAAGCGCTACGAGTTGGCGTCGGCCAGGTGCTTGCAGCGTCGTGATGTCGGCCAGCGCGGCATAGCAGCAGCCCCCATAACCACCGGCTGGGGTGACGCGCCGCGGCGCCATCGGATGCACTCACGACGATCAGGGCTCCCACGGTCTCGTTTCCTCCGGGTGCTCTGGTCGCTGGTACCCTTGGGCAGTCCTGGAAGCGTCACCGGGCGCCGTCTCTTTCAGCCGCAGATCAGCCGCTCTTGGCCCTCAGCGTTGCTTGCAGCGCGGAAGTGGTGGTTATTTGGCCGCCTGCGAGCGTTCCTGGCCGTCCTGAGCAAGGCTGCGGCAAAAAAAGAGCCGCTCCACCTGGGCGCTCAAGGTGGAGCGGCTGGCTTGGGAGGGATCAGGACAGTCGAATCGGCGCCGCGCCTTGGTTCAGCGTACGGTTGTGACCAGGACCACGGCAAGCCGCCCGGCACTCAACCAGGTGCAGGCGGCGGATCGGTGCGCCCGGGCGGCTCGGGGTCGGACTCGTCCCGCGAATCCGCGGGCTTGGCCGGCACCAGCATCGGCGGCGGTATATACGGCACGTGCAGCAGCTCGGCGGCCCGACGCTTCGCTTCCTCGGGGCGGCGGTCGTAAATTTGTGTGGTCGAGACGTTGGAATGCCCCGCGAGCTTCTGCACGGCGCTGATGTCCGCGCCGGCGTCGAGTAGCTCGCCGACGAAGCTGCGGCGCAGATCGTGTGGCGAGAAGCGGGTGATGCCGGCTTGGTCGGCGAGGTAGCGCAGGCGAACCAGCACCGCCTGGGCGGTCATGCGCCGGTGCCGAATCTTTCCTCCCTTGGCGACCGGACACAGCAGCGCCCCCGGCCAGATACCGCGGCGGGCCAGCCAAGCGTCGATCGCGGCGCGACCACCCGTCGGGGGATAGACGATGCGATCCTTCCGTCCCTTACCTGAGCGCACCGTGACCGCGCCGGCATCGTAATCGGCAAGTTCCAGGGCGACGACCTCGCTGCGGCGCAACCCACACCCGTACAGCAGGCCGAGCATGGCCGCATCGCGGGCGCCTACCGGGGTGTCGTTTCTGCTGCAGGTGTCGAACAGGCGGCGCATGTCGCCGGCGTCGACGTGGCGGCCCGCCGGTAGGGTGCTCGCCGCCACGCTCTTGATAGCGACCACGCGCATCATCGTGTCGGCGTCGATCAGCCCGAGGTTGAAAGCCTCCTTGATGACGCCGCGCAGGGCCGAGAGCATGTGATTGATGGAGGCGGGCTTGGTGTCCTCGTCGATCAGCCGGGCCCGTAACGCCATGATGTGCTGATAGCGCAACTCGGTCCAGTCCACGGCCAGCGCATCGGTGGTGATGCCGCCGGTGAGGATCATGGCAGCGCGGTTGAGCGCGTGCTGCAGGCCGCGGCGACCGACCGAGGACGCCTTGGCGGCGAGGTAGACGGCGGCCGGGTTGCGGTCGAGGGGTCCCGGCGCGGTGACGGGCACCGGCGGGCTGGCGGGCGGATCGGGGCGGTCGGTGGTGCTCATGCACTGTTCCTCCTGTGTAGTGAATTGCGGCGCCCGGTTAGGGCGCAGGTAGGGCGAGAGGACAGGGCTCGAACCTGCCGCGGATCTTGACCCGCTTCTCCAGCCAGAATCACTCTCGCCAAGGTGGGACCGCTGCTACCGCAGCGCGCGGTCCCAGCGCCGCGCTGCGATGCGGGCGCGCTGCAAGCTGCGCCAGCCGCAGCCGTAGGTGCGGTGCCAGCGGCGGCGCGCGAAGTAGCCGCAGCCCAGGATGGGCGGTGCCGGCGCCGTCCCCCTTCCCCTGGCGACGCGATCCCGGAGGATCGTCCTCCAGCCGTCAAACTCGCGCCAACGCAGGCGCGTGACGTCGCGGGCCATCACCTGCATCAGCACAGCCGCGTAGGCGGCCGTGGCGGCCACCAGCAGCGCCGGCGGCGCTGACCAGATCAGATCAATCAGCACGGGCGACCTCCTGCCGGCCCGGTCGGCCCCGGAAGGGGACAGGCGGTAACGGGCGCCCGTGGCAGGCGCCCGTGGTAGGGTGGTGTAGGTCACCCGTCGCCTTGCGGGCGAGTATGCAGCCGCACCAGGAAGCGCACGGCGACCCACACCAGGAGGGCGGCAGCCGCGCAGGCCGCCGCCCCCAGGAACAACTCCGCCACCGGCTACTTCGCGTCCAGCGCCGCCGCCTCCCAGCCCTCCGGGAGCTGCTGGGTCTCGGGGCCGCGCTCCCACACCAGCGGCGACGCGTCGGCCGCGGCCGCGGCGATGGCCTCGGCGAAGTGGGCGTCGATGTCGACGTGCACCGGCAGCGCAACGGCGTCCGAAGCCGCCAGATCCAGCCCCAGGTCCTCGGACGCCGCGTCCCAGGCGGGAGGATCGACGAACGGCACCACCAACTCGGCCGCGTAGCCGTAGCCGAGGAAGGTGTAAGCGTCGCGCGGCAGGCCGACCGGCCCGTCACTGACGGTGACGAATGCGACGTCGGCCGGTGCTGCGTAGAGGGCGGCGAGCGGGTCGCCGTTCCCCGGCGCCGGCGCGGCGTCCGACGTGGCCGGCGCGGTCTCGTTGCCGGTGCAACCCATGACGATGATCGCCACCAGGGCGATCACGATGATCGGTACTCCAAGCTGCTTCACCATGGAGAGCTCCTTGGCCGCAGTAGCGGCTACGGACGTGCGGCAGGAATCGAACCTGCGCATACCCAACCCGGCGTCCGGACACAGACAGGGCGCCCCCGGTGTCGAGGGCGCCCTGTAGGCGCGTCGTGCGGTGTGTGTGGTAGGTTGCCGGCGGTCCGCCGGCGCGGTGTCAGCTCGGTTCCGCTTCCAGGTAGCGGCGCCTCAGCCCCGCAGCTCGCGCAGGCGGAACACGCCGTCGGCGTTGATCCGCCCCCGGTCCGCTGCCTCGGCGTAGTGAAGCTCGCCATCGCTGGCGAGAACCTGCAGCGGGTAGCCGGGGGGCGATGTCAGCGGCGCGAAGCGCGGGTTGCGCTGCGCATAGCCGGCGGGGTAGCTGGCGGTTTCCAGGTCGCCGGCGTGGTAGACCAGGCGGAAGACGGCGACCTTGCCATCGTTGGTGCGCCACAGTGCCTCGCAATCGCTCATGGGCAGCCCCGTAGCGCCAGCGCGGCGGCGTAGCCGTCCAGGTAGGCGTGTGCCTCGGCCGCGGTGCCGTGGAAAAGCCACTGACCGCCCCGAAAGACGGTGTAGCCGGCGATCCCTGCGCCGGCGCCGTGTGGCTCGACCTCGACCCGCAAACCGAGCTTCGCGGCCCGGTCGGCCAACGTCATGGTGCGGGTCATTCTCGATGCTCCGGCGGCGGCGCGCGCTCGTAGGCCTCGACGACCTCGAACGCGCAGTCCCTCACGTGGTCGTTGCCCGCGTCCTCGTCGAACACAGCGGCACGCAGGTTTTTGATGGCGGTGTGCAGCTCGCGCTCGACGCGCTTGTTCTCGCGGCGCTCCTGGCGCTCCTGGCGCCGGCGTTGCGATCCTTCGCGATTTCGCATAGGGTTGGTCCTCCTGTCCTCTGCGGCTCGACTTGGATGGAAACGGCCGGCCGCAGAGACGGGGGACGACGGGCTGGGGACAACCCGCCATCCCCTTGTGGATCTAGGTGGCTGCGGCTGCCGGTTCCGCGTCGCGGGACCGGTGCCGTACCGGCTGGAACTCCACCTGCTCGGCGACGATCACGACCTTGGACCGCGCGTTGCCGTGCGGGTCGTCCCAGCGCTCTTGCTTGAGGCGCCCGACCACGCGGATGCCGCGCCCCTTGGCGAGGTGCTCGTGGCACACTTCGGCGAGCTTGCCCCACGTGGTGGTCTCGATGAACGAGACTTCCTCGGTGCGCTCGCCCTGGCGTTCCGGGTCTCTGTAGGAGCGGTTGCTAGCCAGCACCAGCGTGCACGTCGGCGTGCCCTTCGGCGTGTAGCGCAGCTCAGGCTCGCGGCACAGATTGCCCTCGATCAAAACACTGTTGAGGTTATTCAACGTGATAACCCTCCTGTGGCCATGGCTCATTCAGGCACCGGGCGGCCAATCCCGGCACGATACGGGCCAGCTACGGCCCGTATTTCGCCACTATTCGGCGATGGCTCCCGTGACCCAGCCGCGCGCGGTGTCGAGCGCAGCAGGCACGGTGCGGTGAGATTCGGTGCGGCAGTCGCCGCCGTCCTCGCGCAGCAGCAGCACGCTGTACGGCCGGCCGTGGCGCCCCATCAGGGACAGGGAACTGCGCCACACCACGGCGCGCCGGTTGCCCTGGCGGTAGACCAGGACCCGGCGCGGCGCGCGGGTGAAGCGCGCAGGCTCGCGGGAGAGTTGCAGGCGCAGGCCGTCGCGGATGGCGACCTTTATCAGGCTGCCTCCGGCTGCCGCAGCAGCGCGCCGGCGCGGCGCAGCCGCTCGGTCACGGTCGTCGGCCCGATCTCCGCGTGGTCGTTCCATGAGGCAATCGCGCTCATCGGCAGCGTGCCGGGGTCGAAGAAATCCGGATGCGTCTCCAGGATCGCGTCGACCATCGCGCGCTGCGCGGTCTCGGTGATGGTTCCCAGCAGTTGCGGGGGCGCGCTGCGCCGCGCCGCGACGTGGATCGCGCCGGAAGCGCACCAGCACACCGCGTCGCCGCTGGTCGGTGCGCAGGGCACGTTGTCGGCGCCGCGCGCCGTGGAGAAGCGGCACCACCCGGTCTCGATGTACCGGGCGGCGCCGTCCAGGACCTCCGCTGCCGCGGCACGGATGGTCTGAGGCTGCGGTTGCGCCACCACCACCATCAGGCAGCGCTCCGGGCCACGTAGTCGCCGAGCGGGTAGTCGGTGACCGCCGGCCTGCCGCTGCGCAGCCGGATCAGCTCCCGCAGGTGCCGGCGGATGTCGGTCTCCAGTTGGAAGCGGGCCAAGACCCACTGTCCAGCCGCAGCCTCCCAGTTGGCGCTGCCGGTGGGCTTGGCCCGCAGCCGCGCCTGCGCCTCGCAGCGCCGGAAGTAGGTCACGGTCTCCCGGTCCGCCTTCAGCGTCCGCTCGACCATGGTGACCAAGCTCGGCAGCGTGCCGTAGGCGGCGACGCCACGGGCGCAGCCGCGCTCGACCCGGCTGCCGTCGTGCATGGTCCACACGGTGCTGTAGGTGCGATCCTCGACCGTGACGGCCGCGGCGCGCAGTCGCGCCATGCGCTCGGCGTCGTCCAGGTCCTGCCTGATGAAGCGTTGTGCAGCGGTCATTCAGGTTCCCTCCAGAATTGCCCCGGCGCCCTGTAGCGCCTGCGAGCTTCGGCCGGCAAGGGTGGGGTTGAACCACGCTCAACGCTGGTCCCGCCGGCTCCAGTTTCACGAAGCTGCCTCGCTGTCGGCCGGCACTTCCCCGCGCCAGCCCCATGCCTCAGCCACGTCCAGCGCCAAGCCCCCGGCGCCCCGCTCCGCGTACCATGCGACCTCGCCGTCCTGCTTGGCGTAGATCGCCCAGTAGATCGAGGCGACCGATGAGCGCGTTTCCTCCCGCCGGATGACCAGCGTCTCGCGCCCGTTCTGTCCGTGGATCAACTCCCCTGCCATTCAGCCCTCCCAGCCGATGCCGCGCTGCCGCAGGCTCACAAAGCCGCGCCGCGCGACGATCACGTGGTCGTACAGGTCGATGTCGTGGTACTCCGCTGCCGTCCTCACCTTCCGCGTCACCCGCGTATCAGACCCGCTCGGGCACGGGTCGCCCGAGGGGTGGTTGTGCACCACGATGAAGTAGGGCGCGCCCCTCACGATGGCAGGGCGCAGGATCTCCGCGACCCGGATCGAGGCGGCGTTGACCGTGCCCTGGTAGACCGTCACGGCCTCCAGCAGCTCCGACTTGGTGTTCAGCAGCAGCACGCGAAGCTGCTCCTGCAACAAGCCGCCCATGTCCATGCACTGGTTCGCCACGGCCTCCGGCGTGTTCAGCACGGGGGGATCACCAGCGGCGCCGCCACGGCCCGGAGGGGTGGCGGCGCCGTACTGCAAGGCGATCTCCTGGAGCAACTGTTGGTTGCGCTTCAGCGCGTCCAGCAGATCCGTCATCAGCACGCCTCCGTGAGCGGCTTCAGCGTCCGCGCGGCGCGGATCAGCGTGTCCTTCACGGTCGCCTGCCGCTGGCCGTCCAGGTCGTTCCAGTACGCAATCACCCCGCCCCGATCCTCCGTCAGGCCGGTGGTCTCACGGATCAGCTTCTCCAGAACGGCACACGCGGCCCGCCTGACTGCGGTCTCATCGCCGCCGCTCAGCTTCAGCAGCCCCACGCGGTAGCTGGCGATCAGCAGGGCGCCCGTCGCGCACCAGCAGCACGCATCCGGCGCGGTAGGCGACACCGGGACACCGGCGCCGTTCTGCGCTGCCGCTCCCTGCGTCCATCCGATGCCCACAAAGCAGGCGGCGCGCTCCAGGAGCGCCGCCGCCTTGTCGTTGACCTCCAGGTTGGTCAGTACCCGCATCAGTCCAGGGCCTCGCTCGGCAGCCGGATGTCGTAGCACTCGTCGGCGTTCATGCACCCGCCGTCGGTCATGTGGACCGTGCCCTCGACGCCGATCCGCTCCACGGTCCGCCATCGGCCGTCGCTCGGATCGCGCACCCGGTCACCCACGTGCACGGGATACTCGTCCTCATCCTCAACGACCTCGGCAGGCGGGTCGTACACGTCCGGTTGCTCGGTGTGCCCCGGCCACTCGGCAGCGTGCGTCCACCGGTCGGCAGCCGTCTCAGCATCGGTGTGGTTGGGAAACCGCTTGGTGTGGCGCCGCTCTGGCAGGCGATGCCGGTCCAGCACGTAAGCCTCGACCGTGTAGGTGCGCTCCACCATCGCCGGCGACAGGCGCCGCTCAGCGGTCGCGAGCGTGGCGTTGCGCCCGTTGATCCACTCATCCGATACCCAGCGCACACGGCGCGTAGGAGCGCGCTCTGGCGGCTCGCATTCGCAGGTCGGGCACGGCGGATCGTCCTCCCCGTGGTCGACGTGATAGAGGCAGACCGCGATGTCGTGCTTGGCCTCCGTGGCGTCGCAGCGGCACAGCGCGCAGCGTTGCGGGTGGTCGGGCAGCAACTCGTTGCCGGTGAAGGTGTCGACCGTCACGTCGCCGGTGGCGTCGATCCGATACAGGCCATCCTCATCGCCGTGTGCGCGCCGGTAGTCCTGCGCCGCCTCCACGCGGTCCTTCTCGTCCTTGAACGGCCCGCTCAGGACCGGCTCCACGTCGCCCATGATCGACAGCAGGTGCAGCTTCCGGTCCGGGGAGCGGGGCAGGTCCCGCAACTCGCTCAGAAGCTGGCGCCCGTCCTCAAGCTGCTCGTCGTCGGCGCAGTACAGCGTCACCATGTGCGCAAGCTGCTGCACCACGCGGTGGCACTCCTGCTCGGTTGCGATGGCCTGCGCCGCCCGTAGCACGTCGATGTCGCGGATGGTGGGGTCGAGCATCAGGTCGCGCTCGCGCGCCGCCTGCGCCTCCCGGGCCTCGGCCTGCTCCTGCAGCACCGCGTTGAGCGCGGCGCGGAGTGTCTCTGCCTCGCCCCGATCCACCAGGATCGACACGTTCGGCATGTTCAGGTTGACCCGCCCGTTGGCGTGTAGCGTCGCCGTCGCCATCACGAACGCCCCTCGGCCACGCAACCGGCACACCGACCGTCTGTGGTCGGTGTCGCCATCGTGGCCTCGCACACGTAGCACACGTGGTCGTGAACCACGTCGTCGACGTCGTTCGCCACCGGCCCGTAGCCCATCTCTTGCAGCAGGTCGCGAGCGTTGCGCAGCACGTCGAGCCGCTCCTGCACCGATGGTGGAGGCTGCCGGTCAGCAGCCTCCACCATCACTCGCAGGGTCTCTTTGTCGGTAGGTCCGATCACAGCCCGACGACCTCGAACAGGCCAAGCTCCTGAAGCTCAAGGCCGGCCTGTACCCATGCCTCGCTGTCCGCGGCGCGGCTGCCGGCGTCGTCCTCTTCGCTCAGCGCCGGCAGCTCCATCGCCATGGAAGCGCCCCACGGCCTCTCTTCGACGATCTCAAGCGCGCTGCCGGCGGCGATCGGCGTGCTGCCGTCGTCCCCGCGCAGGCACCATGAATCGAGCGCTCGCGTGGCCGTGACAACGTTTCCGGCTTCGAGGCGCCCGTCCACGTCGCCGGGTTCGACCCAAACAGTTCTACCGTTCATCGGTATCCCTCCTGCTCCCGCGCTCAGGCGGGAGTGGTATGCGGCATGCCGTGGTGTCGAACCACGTCCCTGTCGGGAGCACCTGCGCGCGCCGCTGTTGGTTGATCTGCACCCCGTGTGCCGCTCCCGGCACATCGCTCTACGAGTGGGCTGCGGTGCCCTTCATCCACCCGAGACGCCATAGCAGCGGATCGAAGCTCGGTGGCTCCCCGCCCGGCTCTGTGTGTGTGGCGCGCGCTGCGTTGCGCGCCTGCTGCCTCCTTCGCAAGCGTTTTATCGCTGTCGACAATTAACATTGTCATAATGTAAATGAGCAAAGTCAAGCACCCTCAGGCACTTTTTTGGCAGGCCGGCAGACTCCCGCAGATCAGGGCATTACGCGGCTTTCACGCCGTCCTTTCGCCTCGCGGCGCCGACCGTGGACCGCTCGTCGGCGCGCTCGGTGCGCCCCGATAAAGGTCCGTCACTGTGTGCCGTGATCTGTGCGGTGTCCCTTGCCGGCCAACATGGCCCGGCACGCCGGCATCGAGGCGGAGTTCACCGACGGCGCATCCGCTCGCGGCGCGGCGTTTGACGTGTGCGCGTCAACCGGCGCGGCTGCGCACCCGGCTCTCGTCGGGATCGCGCCCGGCGGCGCACGGCCGGCGGCTGCCGCTTCCCCCCACCCGCCCGGGCGCTCGCTCACCCCGCGACGCCGAATCTGGCGGCGCCCCAGCCGGCGCCAGCGTGGGCTCGCCACCCGGCGCGGCACCTACCCACGGCCCGACGCTCGCCCTTCCCCCGTCACTAACCTATGCTCAGGCCTGCGCTCAGCGTTCAGCGTGGTGCGGTGCGCGTGGTGCTCACGCTCATGGCCATGCGCTCAGCGGTGCGCGTGGTGTGGTGGTAGGGTCAACGCCCGTGTCGCTCGCCCGTTCAGCTTCGCGTCATCGACGGGCAGCCCGCCGCCGGACGGCCGCATCCGTCTCCGGCCGTCCGCAGATCCCCCAGGGACCCCCGGCCACCCCCACCCCGCCCCCCGCTCAGTTCCCGCCCCGCGTTGCGCGCGGGGCTTCATACGCCGGCGCGCGTGCCGGAAAGTTTCTGAAATCCGAGAAAATGGATCCGGAACTGGGGCCGCAAGGGACCCACCGGCAGAATCTGAAAGTGGAAAGTCAGGGACCCGCGGGAACGGACTCCGGGCGCGGGCTGGGAACCAGGGACCTACCAGGGATAGGACTCAAGCCTCAAGGGGATGAGCCGAAGGTAGTGTCCGTTTTTCTGAGAAGTCCGTTGACAGGCGGTGCCGGCACTTATATATGCCGGAGATATGCAAAATTTTGGGAATTAGATCCAATAATAACCAAGGAGGGGCGTCGTGGTGAATGATGCAATGCGACGGGATAGGCGGATGGAGTTGGTTCGGCAGTTGGCTCTGGAGGGGCGAAGCCCAGGCAGATCAGCATTCTTCTTCGGGTGGCCACCTCTCCCCAAGAACCCAAGCGTAGAAATTCTCGTCCGTTGTCGCTGCCTGCCATATAGATTCGGCAATTTCAAGAGTGGGTAATAACCGGTTCCCAAGCCGACCTTGTGGCTCTGAGAGAGATCGCATCATCTCCAACACCTCCTCACAGAAAGCAGCATAGTTCCGATTCTTCAGGGAAGCATGATGCACGATCCGATGATCAGCCGATGAGCCTTGCCAAGATCCTCTGTGTCGATGGGCCGGTCAGGCATACGTGATTATTGAGATCTCCTTACCCGTCGGCTTTCGGCGTCACGTGCTTAGCCAGCCGCTTCCCCTTGTTCACTTCTCTACTCAGCGACTGATAAGAAGTATCGCCTGCTGCTGGTACATGTGGCTGGACGCATGAACCGCAACAACTGTGTGATGCGGCTGCGGCTGTGTGCCTGTGCGCAGACCATCGCGCGCATCAGCAGGGTATGGGAGGTGTTTGATCTCCCCACGCAAGCTTCGCGCACCAAGCCCTAGCCGCTAGCGCGCGGGCGCCTTTCTCTTTCAGCCATTCAACCCCGTTCCCAGTACCACCGTAGGCACCGCCACGCGCCGAGAACTGGCCTGCGGGCGGCTATCGCTGCCTGTGAACGGCCTGCTGCGCGCTTCTGAGCGTCGTGTTCGCAGCGCAATCTGACTCGGCACCGCCTCGCACCTCTCCGGCGCCAGTCCGCCGGCCTGCTTCATGGCCCGCGGGAGCTGCCGGCGGCTTCCGGCCGCCTTAGGCGAGGATTTGGGGCCAGGATGTCCGGTTGACACTACGGTCACAATCTGATATGGATACAATGTCGGCGGTCCACTGGAAGCGACGGACGGTGGCCTATCGGCCTGCCGATCACGGAAGCCATGACTGGTTGGAACGGAGCGCGGAGGTGTCTAAGGTGCCGATAGTTGACCTTTCCAGGGTCGGCGATGCCGCCGTCCTGTTGGTAGACAGGCTGACGGACCCCAACCAGAAGCGAGAGCGAGCCGACGCAAGGGCGTACGCCAAGCAGGCTCGTACGAGGTCTGATATCGAGCGACGATCGCTACTCACCGAAGAGAAGGTGAGGGTGTCACGTCAAGAGAACGCCGAACGAATCGCGGCCAAGGCAGCGCGAAAGGTCCAGAAGAACGCCAGGCCAGATGATGTGTCTCCGGATTGGTACGCCCATGCACGCGAAAGGCTCTGGAACGTGTCGGACGAAGATTTGCAAGAAGTATGGGCTCACATTCTTGCTGGTGAGGTCAACTCGCCAGGGAGCTTTTCCAAGCGAACGCTGAGTATCGTTGGGGACCTTGAAAAAAGAGATGCCGAGACGTTTTCGACCATGTGCAGGTTCTCTGTCACTCTTGCTGATGGAGAGATGTGTCCAACGATCTTTCGCGCAGGTGATCCGATCTACCACGAGGCTGGGATCGATTACGATTCTCTTATCAACTTGGCCAGCATGGGTCTTATCAAGTTCGACGGCGTGAGCAACACTTCCTTTACTGTTAGAGGATCGGGGTACTATCCAGCATCGTACTTCGGCAGGCGTATCGATTTAGCGATCCCGACAGGCCGCGAAATCCACATAGGGCTAGGGCTGGTAAAGCTATCCAGAGCAGGAGATGAGCTGTTGAAGATTTGCGCTCTTGTCCCAATCGATGGATATTTTGACTATATCTTGAACGAATGGAAGAGCCTCGGCGCGGAGGAAATCGTCATTCGGCCGCTTTCCGTGGGGCGGTAGCTGTGGTTACCATCTCCGTGGGCATGGAGCCTCAATTCTCCCTCGTAGACGATTCCGAACCGACAGCACCATCTACCGAGCCCGGGTTACCAGCCACTCAGCAGCATATGGGAGGGCGGTGACGGGGAGTTGCTCGACGAGATGCTCACCTTCTACCCGGTCATCAAGCCGGACCCGATCCTGGACGCCACCTACAACACCGGCCGGATCTGGGCCGGCACCCGCTGGCCGGTCACCAGCATGGACATCGACCCCCAGTACGGCACTGACATCGTGGCCGACAACCGGGAGATGCCGGGGATAGCCGACGAGTCATACGCAGTGGTGGTCTACGATCCGCCGCACGTCGGACCCCAGGAGGTCTCGGAGATAGTAGAGGGCATAAATGCTGCTCTCCCTCGGTGCTTCCTCGTACGACAGGTCAAGGAGCGGGCTGCCTTCGAGCCTCTCGATCACCTGCGCCTTGATGCCTCGGTCCAGGTCGAAGTCGAATCGGTGCGGGTCGTCTGTCATAGACTGCGGATTGTACGGGCATCCGGGGGTGCCTGCCCAGTCCCGGATGCCGGTCCACCCGCCGACTGACACGCCAAGCCCGGCAGCATCCTGCGTGTGACTTCGGTATATAATTCCCAAAAGAAAAACAAACTGAGCCTATTGATATGGGCGTGAAGAAGATACGAAACGAGTTCCACGAGTATGCCAAGGGACTGGAGAGGATCAAGCGTGACGTTGGGAAAATCATACTGAAGGCTAATTCTCAAACCACGGTAGAGGATCGACTTGAGGATATCATTCCGTGTCTAAAGCGTATTCTTGAGCAAGTCGTTTATGGGTGTCTGGTAATTCAGATACCAGTCTACGGGAAAGTGGTTTCTGCTCGTCGATGGCAGAACAAGAAAGCCAGTGAGCTTGTTAAGATGATAGAACTTGGGTTCTACCCGACTCCGAATCCGGATAAGGCGGGTCCATACATCAAGGTTACTAAATCAGTGCGCGATGGCGATGCTCTTACCCGAGAGCAATGGCTTACCGCCTGGGACTTCGCCAACCAGATTCAGCATGTTCAAAATCCCGCCAGTCCTAAACGTAAGCCGAATGCGAAGAAATCTCTTGACGATGCTCTGAAGTGGACGCAAAGAACTATCAACTTGCTCAGTTTTCACTACATGATTACGAATGACCAGATATTCTCTGGGCAAGTGACTATGCAGCCGGCCAGCCCATTAGGACCAAGCGCCCAAGTCGCAGTCTTTCAACGTGTAACACCGTGGTCCCCGGTTCAACGCTTGCCTGATGGAAGTAGGCTCACCTTGCAACGGAACGAGAACGGTGACTGGAAGGATGTTCAAGATCCAAAGGAAGGCGCGATAGCCGTTATGCCGTTTCATGGGATCTATACACATCGTGGTTTGGCACGTCAGACCTAGGCTGTTTTGATAGCTGTTTTCTGGCAACGAGCTATTGTCGTTTTGCACAAGCTGTGATATGCTCTCCGGCATGTCAGAAGACTAGAAACCCAAGCCGCGAGGCCGGCCGCCCACCAAGGACCAGACGGTGTTCGAGCCGTTGAACGTGGACCCGGTGCAGCTTGCCCGTGCGATGCTGCAACCACGGCCCGAGAGCCGTTCCAAGCCAGACAGTCAGAAGCCGTCCCGGTGAGGGCGATCCTCGTTCGCGGTTACTATTCGATATAATTCCCAAAATTTTATCGACGTTGGTCCGGTGATCACAGTCATCGACATGCCGATAGAGACGGTAGAGGACAACATCGACCGCGTGCTCGCTAAGTCCGGTGTAGCGGGCTTGTCTGACAGAAACGATCTGCGATGGGCCATCCTGCAGACGGCTCTGGACTTTGCAGATTCAGAGGACTTGCGAATCCCTGACCGCTGGCGGCTGGATCTGCTTCTTCTGAAATGGAAGGGTGGACACCAGGACCTATGGCGGGCAGATCGGCAGGGGTCCCCGTGCCCACCGCAATCAGCCTGCTCGTGAGACCATCTTCCCAGCATCAGAATCCCCGTCCATCGTGATCCACGCTTCACCAACTCCGGGTCCGGGTTCGGGGGAGAGTTGAGAATAGGGCTGCGTGGCGATTTCTGCGATCAACCATCTATATCCCCTTGACCGATTCGGCGAGCGGTGAGCATACTTCACCGCATGGCGATTTTAGACACTGCCGCAATGGAGCGGCTGACCATTTCGCTACCGCGTGAGTTGCGGGCGAAGCTGCAGCGGATTGCGCGGGACCACGGCGCCAGCGAGGCCGCGGTGATTCGAGCAGCGCTGGAGTTTGGGGTGCCGGAGCTAGAGAGGCAGTTGCTTGCCGAGGCGACCAGCGGGCCGCGGTTCGACTACTCCAAGTCACGCCGCGGGCCGCTGGAGCTGGCGCGGCCGATCCTGGAGCAGCACGAGACCGAGGCCGACCCGCCGCCCGAGAACGTGGCGGAGGCGGAGGACCATCAGACGCCGGCGGAGTGAAACGGGCTGCACGAGCGGGTAGCTCACTTGGCCGGAGTACCAGGAGACGCATTTGCTGCCGCCCTGGGGCGGGTGCCCGCACCGAGTTGGGGGAGGTGCGCCGGGCACACCTCCGGTTCCCCAGCGCTCGCCCCCCCTCGGGAATCACCGCGCGGCACCGAGCGCCTGCTGGCGGCAAGTCGCCGAGTGATTTGCCACTTCCGATAACTGTGGTTCTGTCGTCCTCGGGATCGCCGCTTGCCTACGCCGTGGATCCCTCCCCCCTGAAGCCGCCGGCCGTGATAACGGTGTCCGGCATGAGCACCGCCCTGGAAATCCTGATTGGTGCCGGCGGCACGGTGGCCGCCTTGCTGGCCGTGCTGCTGCCGGTAATCCGGGCGCAGGGCTCAAACCTGCGCCGTTGAGCTGGATATACGCTACGCGGGGACCTGCGCGCCGATGTGGCATCGTTTGCGCGCCGACGTGGGCGAAGTGCCGCGACCTGCACGCGCTGAGCGATCGTGTGGCCCGCATCGAGGGTGCGCCTACGACCGGCCCTGGCGGCCCACCAACGGCTCGCCTGCAGCGGCACCCCAGGGCGGTCCCCCGGAGGCCACCGCCGAGTGACCTGCCACTTCCAGAGTGCTTCTGTTCACTGCGATCACCACCGCAAGCTGAGTTCCCCGTACGCGCGCGCTGCCCATACGAAGGCATTGACCAAGTTTTCGTAGCGGCGGTAGAGTGGCGTTCTAAGTGGCGGGGCTGTAGCCAGGTAGCAACTGACCAGGCCCGATACCAAACGTCAAATCGCCATCGCGGGCGTCGGCGTCCATACAGTGTGTGCTGCATACGGATGCGCGGGTCGCGCTGCTCGGTTGCATCAAAATGCAGGCGCGTGGGTTGACCCTGCGGGGCGCAGGGTGGTAGGGGGTTTGCCTATGCTGGCAATAGTACTGGCAATCGTAGGTGCGCTAATCGTGGTTGCAATTGACGTAGTGGTACGTTACCTGCAGTCCGATGATAGCCTACACAGCAGGCGGAAAGGACGGCTTTAAGTTCCGGTTGCAGGAACGCTGGCGCCGGCCCGGCGACTGCGCTATGGGTCCGATGCGTGTTGTGATGCTGTTAGTGGTGGGCTCGCCTGCAGCGGCACTTGCGGCGCCAGTCGAGGATGGTGACGCTGTTGGCCCGCAATGGAGGGTGTACCATACACAGTGGCTCGCGAAACTATCAATCCAGATCACCAGAGCGCGTACCCGTTGCTCTTTTTGAATGTGATTCACTTCAAGGACGCAGCACGGTTAGTCGAGTCGGAGGTTTCCAGGTATCGCGCTGACCAGGGCTTGCAACATACCGAGGATCCTTTGGAGAGTTTTCCTAACAAGGACTATTGGATGTCAGCAAAGGCCGTATCACACTTTAACCTTGGAACTGCGTTGGAACTAATGATGAAGTTGGTTTTGGTTATCAACGGTACACCGGTTGGACAGACGCACTCACTGCTTGCACTGCACAATTCTCTGTCATCGAAGTGGAAACGACGCATGCAGGAAATGTTCAGCAAGGCAGAGAAGAATCATGGATTGTTAAAGTTTGTCCGAATTAGGCGTTCTGATGCGGCTGATCTACCAGATCCCGGCGACGATCGTGACGTCATCGGGTTGAGAGGTACACTGGCGTACCTTGACGATGATGCTGTGCTGTCAAAGGCGCGATACCTATGGAAACATATGAGTGAAGGTAAGTGGCTGTACTACTTGGATGACATTACAATTCTTACCGACTTAATTGATCAGGTATTAGCGAAACTAGTTGCAGAGAACCAGATTCCTGGACTGACGGTAGGGAAGCAAGACTAAACCTTTGGCCCTGGCACCCACGCCAGACTTGTAGAGGAGCGCGTTGCCCGCATCGAGGTGCGCTGAGCGGCCCCTGGCGTCCCACCAAACGGCTCGCCTGCAGCGGTGCCCAAGGGTGGCACCTCGGAGGCCACCGCCGAGTGACCTGCCAATTCCTATTAGACTGCTTCTGTCGCCTGGAGCGCTGTGCTGGTTCACTTTCCGCCGGATTGATCGTCGAAATTAGGTTAGGGCGCTTGGTACGGAACGGACAGCATTACGGATGCCGGCACCCCTTCGGGCCTGCCCTTCGTCCGGGCATCGAGTTGCCGTTTCTCCAGTTGGGTCAAGTACGTCCGGCGTAGATCGTTCGGAGTAACCGGGTCGACGCCCGCCTGCTTGGCGATGGTGCGCACCCGATCCATCACCGCCTGGGCGGTCATGGCCTTCGGCTGGAGCTTTTCGCCCTTGGCAACCGGGCACAGCAGGGCTCCGGGCCAGTCGCCGCGGCGCGCGATCCAGGCGCCGATCGCTTCCTTGCCGCCGTCTGTCGCGTAGACCTGCCGCTCGTCGTGGCGAATGACGATGGCCCCGGACACCTGGTCGTAGTCCGCGAGCTGCAGCGCGGCTGCTTGCGAGCGCTGCAGGTCGGCGCAGTAGAGTAGCGCGAGCATGGCTGCATCACGGGCGCCGATAAGATCGGTACCAAGCGCCGCGAACAAGCGGCGAACCTCGTCCCGTTGGACGTATCGTCCTGCACGCCGGCGCGGCTGTGGCTTCTCGTTCCGTTGGTCCTCGACAGCGATCCGCGTCTTGTCGTCGACCAGCCCGAGTTCCCATGCTATGCGCACCGTACTCCGGACCCCCGAAAGCATGTGGTTGACGGTGCCGGCGGCGACGCCGCGGTCGAGCATGACCGAACGCATTTTTTGGACCTGCTGCAGGTCTATCTGCGACCAGTCGAACGCCGTCGCATCTGTGACGGCGTCGTCCGTGAAGATTGCCACTGCGCAGTCGAGTTCCCGTTCCATGCCGAGGCGTCCGGACGGGTGGAGGCGGTCGAGATAGACGGCAGCGGGATTCTGTACTGGCGCGGTGTTGCTGGGCGCGACCGACTCGTCCGCGGCTTGCACTTTGGCAGCTTCAGAAGCTCGCTACTGTGGCGGTCGACAAGCTCTGCCTTCCGGTAAGACTGCAACCTATCTCCGATTTTAGAAGAGTTCCTGCTCTCGTCTCTTCACCTCCGATAGCACGTTCGCGGCAGCTTCCCTCTCTACCAATAGAGAGATGATTTTGCTCATTCGTAGGCAGCTCGAGGCGCTCCCGAGATTCCTCCACCGAAGCAGGGAATCGTTTGTACGCGACGATAGCGGCATGTCCATCATTGACCACTTGTATGCTATGCGGGATGGCTTGGGAAGCTCGATACAGTTTTCCCCGAAATTGGTTGCACTTCTCCTCAAGGCTCGCCAACCGGTTTTCTGCCCGCCTCAGTTCCAGTAACAGATCGGCCATGTTTCTCTCGCGTTCGTCGTTGCTCATCGCTTCATCCTTTAGCTATCTTCTGAGGATCGCGGTCTTGAATACGATGGGTATTGACTCTGATCAAATGGCAGGTCACGACCAATAATCAGTGCGTCTCCTACAATATGATCTCAGCAGATATTGGAATGTGGCGGCTTCAGGCCGCCTCATTTCTTATAGCCTACGAGACGCACCTCTGTCAACGCGGTACTTCGACTTCCGATAATCCGCTTCTGTCCCCTGGGAGCGCCGTGTGGTTTCACCCCCCGCTGGCTTGATTCTCGGATTTTGGCGCTTGGTGCTGAACGGATAGCACCCCTTCGGGCCTGCCCTTTCGTCCGGGCGTCGAGTTGCTTCTTCTCCAGCTCGGTTAAGTACGTCAGGCGTAGATCGTTCGGGGTAACCGGGGCGACGCCCGCCTGCACTGTGATGCTGCGCACCCGCACCATGACGGCCTGGGCGGTCATGCCCCGCTGTCGGATGCGTTCGCCCGTACCGACGGGCGCCAGGAGTGCGCCCGGCCAGTCGCCACGGATCGCGATCCAGGCGTGGATCGCTTCCTTACCGCCATCTGTCGCGTGGACCTGCCGCTCGTCGTCGCGAACGGTGACGGCCCCGGACACCTCGTCGTAGTCCGCGAGCTGGAGCGCGACTGCTTCCGAGCGCTGAAGGCCGGCGCCGTAGAGCAATGCAAGCAAGGCTGCATCACGGGCGCCAATTGGATCGGTACCGGGGGCCGTCGCGAACAGGCGCCGAACCTCATTTCGTTTGACGTATCGTCCTGCACGCCGGCGCTGTTGCGGTTTCTCGTTCGGTTCGTCCTCGACAGCGATCCACGTCTTGTCGTCTACCAGCCCGAGTTCCCAAGCTATGCGCACCGTACTCCGGACACCCGAGAGCATGTGGTTGACGGTGCCGGCTGCAGCGTTGCGGTCGACCATAGCCGAACGCAGCTTTTCGACCTGCAGCCGGCTTATCTGCGACCAGTCGAACGCCGTCGCGTCTGTGCCGGCTTGGTCAGTGAAGATTGCGACCACGCGGGCGAGTTCCCGGCGCATGCTGCGGCGCCCCGACGGGAGGAGGCCGTCGAGATAAACGGCGGCGGGATTCTGGTCGCTGGGGGCGTCCGACTCGTCCGCGGCTTTCACTTCGGCAGATCCAGAAGCTCGCTGCCGTGGCCGTCGACAAGCTCTGCCACCGTCTCGGTATCCCACTGTTCTCTCGAAAGCACCATGCCCGGCTTCGGATCCAACGCGGCCGCGGAGGCCGCGGCCGCCGGGACAGCAGACGCCGTAACAGGCCCGCGGTGTCGGCGATGCCAACGACGACAGCATCTCGCGGGTCTGGAATGTCGTCGCTGAACAGTACCGCCAGTTATACGCCGCTTCACGTCCCGGTCAGCGGCGAGATCGGCGGTCGGGTACCGCGGCGATGGGAACACCCACAGGAGAACCGCCCCTCGCGGCGTTGGAGAATGCCCTCACTCGACGATACGTTCCAGTACACAGGCGCGGATGCGCTGGCCTTGATCGGCCGTATGCCGCACTCAGTAACGGGTGTCCCGCGCCTCTGACGCCTGTGCGATTTACGCGAGTGTCGGATCGAGAAGGTCTGGCGCAGGCGTCGCATCGGCCACGAAGAGCTGTTCGGTCCATGAGAACCGCACCCGCCAAGGGAGTAACGCAACGACCAGTCGGGCACCCGCGCGAACTACCAGCTTTCGGCATCCGCCAAGAGCCGCACTACGTAAATCTTGGTTTGGGCGGGCGGTTCGCAAAGCGCGCTTGGCCGAGCCGATGGAGACATTTGGTCACCACCTGTCAGCGTTCACTGTGTTCCGACCGGCGCCGTGGGCCTCCTCTCGGTTGGACATTAGTAACCCATTGCTTTCTTCAGTTCATGATCGACCCAAAGTCGACTGAATACAACGTTGTATTGCCCTCGACCTAACGAGGTCTCCCCATTAAAACCCTTGATCCACGGCTGGACTACAGCAAACCGTGGCGCGATCGGACCAAACAACATCCAATAGCTATCGATACTATTCTGACCCAACTCTCTCATGATGGCGTTCTGCTCCTCGGCAGTAACCGGCTCGACACGTCGCTCCGCATCATCAACCACCGAATAGGTATGCAATGTATTCTGTATCCAGTCCGCGACATCAAAAGGGATCCCCTTATGTGCGGCCACCGCACTTATCATCTCGAATTCTCCCCTCTCTAAACGGTGATTATATCCTTCCTTGTCCAACATGACAACTTCAGCATCTACGTCGATCCCACTCCAGTATTCGGAAAGCAATTCCAGGTATTGCAAATCGAACACTCCTGAAGAAACCAACTCAGTCCGAAAGCCATCTGGATATCCTGCCTCGATGAGTAGCTGTTTGGCGCGATCACGATCAAATCTATAGCCGTCCTTCACCGGATCGCTCCACTCTTCGAATGGAACGATTGCTTCTGCAAGCGTCCTACTAAACAGTCCTTGCGGAACTGTGTCTGCATGACCGCCGTACAACCTGTCGTTGGCCTGCTCAACATCTATCGCCATCTGCATTGCCATTCGCACTCTAATATCGCTAAATGGCGCGCGCTGAGTGTTTATCCCAACAGCATTCTCTGACCGTACGTAAAACACATGAGGCATGAGATGTCGGTGCTGGACCAGAAAGCCCTCAAGAACATGAAGGTCTTTTAGTTGAGAGTTTCCGATAGGACCAACGTAATCTATCTTTGCCGTACTAAGCGCTGCCAGACGGCTTTGCTCGTCCACAAGAACGAGCGCCCTCAACTCATCGATATACGGCAAACGTCTGTTGTCCGCATCGAAGCCCCAGTAGTTGGGATTTCTTAACCAAGTAATCGAGCTTCCTTCTACCCAGTCAGTCAGAACAAACGGGCCGGTTCCTAGGAGATTCTTCCAATCCGCTACATCACCGAACTCTTCGATAACCTCCGGCGGATATATCCAGGAGCTCCAGCCGTCGAATAAAAGGCGGAACGCGTGAGGATTAGGCTCCTCTAAACTGAACACAACTGTGTATCTGTCGGTTGCCTCGACAGATGCAAAATTCAGTCGATTTATGTCATACTTCAGTTTGTCATCGCCGAGACCTAAAATGCGATGGAAGTTGTATGCGACATCATAAGCGGTAAGTTCGCGTCCGTTAAGTGGCGCCTTGTCATGCCATTGAACCTCCCTACGAACACTGACAACGTAAGTTCGCGGATCACGCTGCTCCCAGCTCTCCGCCAAGGCACCGGCTGTGTGCTCCTCGTGGTTGAGCACCTGAAAGTCGAAAAGGTCGCGTCCTAACGCCCAGTTTGCAATTCCCAGTTTCTCAACAACTCCCGAAATGTAGATATACGCAAATTGAGAAAGGAGCATATCAGTACCTCTGTTATTGTGTGCTAGAGCGAACGTGATTACACCGCTGTGATTCACCGTTGTCGGGTCCCATTCGCATGGCGATGAACAACGCCAATTGCAGCAGTCCGTAAAACAAGCATCCGACGAGCAGTAGACACCGTCATCGCGCTCCTCATCGCCGCTTGCACACAATACGGTGGTCACACAGAAAAAACATGCAACAAGAGCCGTCTGAGTGTTATTCAGCAGAAATCTCATCGAGAAACTAGGATGATCCGCCATCATTATACACACCTATAATATGATCATTATCGATTCGAAGTACCTTGGGGGCGTCATTTTTGTTCTTGCCATACCAGTTGTAGACTAACAGAAATGTGTCATAGGGGCCCCGCCATAGTAGACTAATTTTAGCGTCAAGAGGGTATCTCTGTATCATACGAAAGAGACGACCGAATTCAGTGTTAGGAACGGACGTAAGGTCGTCTGAAATGCTCGTTCTAAAAAGGACTTCGACGGCGGTTGGATTCTCATCTGTCAACTTCTAAAAAAGCCTGGTAATGCCCCGCTCCTTTTGAAATGAAGTAGGCAGAATAAAACAATAGAGACCACATACATATCTTCAACACCAATTTACCGGTAGTGGAGCAAAACGGGCGCCGTAGCGGATGTTGTATACTGCACCGTCTCTTGGCAAAGAACAACCAGTAAGCCAGACAATACAGAACCAAGAAGCACAATATAACGCCCATTCCGAGAAATACGTACATGTACACATCCCGAATACTAAGATCCGGTAATCTTCCTATTACGGAAAAGGTATGAACGAATACGGTGTAGTCATTCGTGGTAAGGCTCGATCGCGGCACACCAAACCGAGCGAAGTACTCATTCCGATACCACCAGCCGGAAAAGTAGATGAGTGCGAGAAGAAATAGCCAGTCGGTTGGTGTTGTTCGTCTCACGGAATCGTGCCCGCATAGACGACGTCTATTCATCTGTAATATGTAGCGTCGTCCTCTTCGAAAAAGCCGTCTTGGGGGATTGCTCCAGAATGGGGAGTCGCGATGCCGTGCTTGATCAGCCGCAGTAGATTCTCTCATCAGTGATTCTAAGCTTAGCCGTGTTGGGGAGATTCGTCCAGAGGTCGACGGTTCGTCAAGAGCAGTGTGGATCCCACCGCCGAGTGACCTGCCACTACCGATAATTCACACTCTGTCGCCTCACCCCGCGGGGGGATCGCCGCGAGCCTTGACCCCGTGGCACCAGTCGAGGATGGTGACGCCTGTGACCACGGACGAATGGGAGTGGAACTTGACCGGGTGACGATGCGGCAGATAGCGATCCGCGTAGGCCACAGCTGGACCAGTTCTACTACTTCCACCTGGACGAGTATGAGGTCTACCGGCGCTGGGAGAGAGTGCTGAAACGTCGCGCAGCAGCGATTGAGCGAGAACACGACCGGAGCGCGGCGTTCGCCGAGGCAGCCCACGCCAGCCGGACTTCCGGTAAGACTTGGCCGGTCGGCCAAATTTGAACGGCACGACTCATGAAGGACTTCTGGCCGAATTCTGTTCAGGCAGCGGACCCGGAAAGCGATCGCACGGCGCCAGCTCGCCGGTGCATAGGGGACGCGGCACCGTGACGCGAGCGCAAAAGCGCGCTCGGGACGCCGCCGAGCAGGCTTACGCCGAACGCACCTTGATTGCTTGCGCGCTACGCGACTTCGAGGCAGCCCGGCGACTACCCCGCGCGTCCACCCGTTGATGTTCGTGTCGCCGGAGCGCGGGCGCTGCTGGGCGGCGCTGACCCTGGTGGCGGAGAGGAACACCCCCGCGCCACCGCCTCCACACTTGCTCGCCGCGGTGGGCGCCGAGCTCGCCGACGATGCGCCCGGCGTGGCCGCCTTACGCGGCGTCCCGGTGCACCGCGCCGAGACGCTCGACGGCACCTACTTCGCCCACCGCGTGGCCGACGCGCACAAGCGCCGAGTGTGGCGCCGGCGGATACGCAACGCGCACCGGTACGACTGGGGTTATGACTGGCGTGAAGCGCAAGCCGAGGCGCATAGGCGATCCGGCGCCAAGGCCGGGAATATCGCCAGCCAGTGTGCTGCAGATGCGGACCGCCGCGACCTGGCGCCGCTCTACCGTGCTGATGCCGAGCACCACGCTGCCGAGGCCGAACGGCTGGAGCGCGACGTAGCGGCCGCGCGCGCCCAGCGCCTCCTAGTGCGCCGGCGGTGGCGGATCGCGGGCCGGATCGCGGGCCGGATCGCGGGCGGTTGCGGCGCTGTGCTGCTGGTGCTGACGTTCGTGTCGCGCTGGCATTTGGACCTGCGCCGCGTGGTCAGCACCCCGTTGTCCGGTTTCGTGGTAGTGGCGTTCCTGGTAGGTGTCTTCCTGGTATCGTTCGGCGCCGAGGAAGGCGACCGGCGGTTCATGCTGGGCGGTGCGCTGCTGGCCGTGGGCGCGGCGGCACTGTTCGGCGCTTGGTGGTGCTGGTGGTGGTGCGCTCGATGAACGACTCAGCCTACGCGGTAGCGCGCAGCGTCCGGTAAACGGGTGTTCTGCGAGGCTTGACGCCGCGCCAGTCGAGAATGGTTACGCCTGTGAGGGCTGACCGGCCGGGCGGCACCGTGCCCGCACCCGAGTACATCGAGACGGCCGACTACTTCGCCAAGGCGCTTGAGCTGTGCGGCCCCGGTGCCTGGATCACAGTCCAGGGTGCCATCCAGGTCATGCTGCAAATCGGTTGGAACACCATCGTCAAGGAGAAGGAGAAGGCAGTCTACTCTGCGGTCTACAAGAGGATGCGGAAGACCAGGCGTCATCCAGCGCTCGCGTTGCCGATCGACATGAGCCGCAGCCGCGACGGCCTCTGGTGTAACCGTCCGGCTCTCTCGCTGCCACTTCCGGGAAGGCAATTTCTGACTACATGCTTCGGCGTCAAGGGGATACCTTCGCCAAGCGTCGCACAACGGCCAGAGTGATGCGCGCATCGCCAGCGGCGCTGTGTGCATCAGAAGTCGGCACACCCCTGCACTCGGCGGCCTCTTCCAGATTCGACCATGCCGTGTCCC
Source organism: Spirochaetia bacterium (assembly GCA_965203905.1). GTDB lineage: Bacteria > Spirochaetota > Spirochaetia > SZUA-6 > Bin103 > Bin103. Next base: position 79,467 of record CBDBDQ010000003.1, read on the forward strand.
GGCCATGAGTGTCCGCCTCAGCTTGCATCGCACAGCGCCAGGGCACTGCCGGTAGTATCATCCCGTGGCGCGCGGCGGTCTGTTCCAGCATGCTCCGGTCAAACTCGGCGTTCCAAGCAATCACCGACGAGGCATTTTCCAACAGCCGCGCCAACTCGGCGTGTACTGCGGGCCATGGCCGTGCTCCCATAGCCCGCAGTCGTGCACGGGTCAACCCGTGCACATCGCTGGCATCGCGTGGGATCGGCCCTTGCGGCAGACTCACGGTATTGAGAAGCACACACCCCGTGGTGTCGATCACGGCCACCTCCAGCACTTCGCTACGCCGGCCCAATCCGGTAGTCTCCGTGTCGATTACAAACACATCTCTACGATCCAGCAGCTCCCCAAGTGTCTCGGCCTGCCAAGGTGCTCGCGCCTTGCGTGAGTCCTGCGAAGCAGCCCTGACCGGCTCCGGGTCAGGGGACGGCGCGGGGGTGGGTTTCGGGCTAGGTTCGGATGAATCCCAAGGGATCCCGCCTGATTTCCAAGGTGCCGTCGCCCGTTGTGCCGGAGTACTCGTAGGCTTCACCTGCCGCAAGGCAGACCGGGTGAGCCCATAGAGCAGTAGCACGAATCCACCCAGGATCAACACGCTAAGGACTATGCCCATCCAGCTATCTTACTACGAGTGCGCTCCGCCGAAGAGCTGCACGGAAAGCGACCCGCTCGGGTGAGGCGTTTCCGACACCTCGTCGCCGTTCATGGACTCGTTGCCCTTGCAGCCGTGAAGCCGTCCATCTATCTGCCAACGTCCGGTAACTGCCGTTCTGTCGCCTCTCCCGTGGACGGTCGCCAGTCGGCCGCGGTGCCGCCTTCGGTAGTCCGCTTCACCGGCGGCTACAACGCTATCTGCTCGTCGCGCTGGAAGCCGGTCCACCGGACGCTTCCCGTGCCGTGGCGATGCACGTTGGCCGTTGTCGTGTGCCCCAGCCAACGCTCACGCATCCGCGTTTGATTCGAGGGTGATAGTTGCGATACTACCGGCCAGCGACGAGGACAACGCCAGCGTCCTCCTACATAGCGCCTAAGGGAGAGGTGATGAGTGCTGGAACCATAGATGTTCGCCGGTCCGTGGGCCTGTTGGGCTTCGCGTTCCCTTTCGTGATGATGCTCGTAGGGATGTGGCGCTTCAGAGTGCCGATACCCTACGCACTCAGCTCTTACTACCACACGCCGCTGGCCCTGCTGTTCGCAGGATTCATGGTCGCCATCGGCCTCGGACTAGTGGCGTAAAAAGGATACCCCGAGGCCCGTCACGAGGATTGGATCAGCAGTCTGGCGGGCGTCGCGGCGATCTGCGTAGGAATGTTTCCGCCGCGCGAACACAGTGACGACTCTTTTTCCGTACTCAACGGGATTCACGCCGTCAGCGCCGTGGTAACGATGGCGCTCATGTGTTACTTCACCTGCCAGTTTCAGCAGGGAAACGAGCGTGTGGGAAAGAAGCAAGCACGCAACAGAGTCTACAAAGTATGCTTGTGGATCATGGTTCGGGGGCTACTCGCATCAATTGTCCTCAGTTGGCAGCGCGAACACGCGGAGCGATGGGTTGCTTGTGCGGTGACCATCTCCGAGGTGCTTACGATTTTGCCCTTCGCCTTGGTAATAATATCGTTGATTGAGTGGATCGCATGGTCACCCATGCCGGCGTATAGGTATGCAGGGGCCTACGGAGCCAGCTCGGCGACCAGGTCGCGTGCCCGCCGGACATCGCCCCGCGCCCTGGCCTCCCCGATACAGCAGGTCGACCAACTCGTCGAACGTCGGCCAGTCGGGTGTCAGAGAGGTTCCGGCGTCTGGGTCCAGTTCGACAGGACCACGCGGATCAACAGGTTCAGCAGCATCGGAAGCAGCAATTTCCAAATGAAGGCACCGAGGATCGACAACCCAACAACCCCAAAAATACGGCCTATCACTATCTCGACTATGCTGATGCGGTCTTCTATGGTGAGAGGCTTACCGTCGCCGGGGTCGTTTGTCGGCAGGGCAGCCTCCATGATGCGCTTGCGGCGCCTACGGCGGTCTGCCCATATCACGGTGCCAACCGCAAGCATGCCTACCGCCGCCACAGCCTGCACCCACTCGGCCGCATGGAGTGGCGGTCCCGACACCGAAGTTTTCGGCTGGGATTCGTCCGCGGCCATCCCTACCGTGGCGACCAGTACCGCCAGTGCTGCCACGACCATGGAACGTCTCATCGTTCCCTCCTTCCGCCCCGTGGCGGCCAGTTGAAACAAGTTGCCGTTGACAGGGGTGCGACGGAACTGCGAGGCTCCACCTATTATGGCTGAGAGAACCGATCGTCCTCGACCGCCCTACGAATTGTCGCGACGAGCATCCGAAGGTCTCCTTCGTATGAGAGAGTCCCGGACGTTGTGCTAACGATTGACACGCGTCGTCTAAGAGACGCAGTAAACCATCTGGCGTCCTTTCCTCCACCGGCAACTCCCCGACCGACCTGATCATCCATACTACGGCCGCCACGAAGTCGGATGCTGCCTCCGGGCTGGGCCGCAATTCCAAACCTCACCCCTGCACAAATGCTATCATTTTTCGAACGTCGGTGTCAATTCACTGCCCGAACGTCACCTCGACGCCCCGCGCCTTGCTGCGGGCTTCCAGCACCCTGACTTCTCCCCGGTAGAGCCGGACGGTCGGGAAGGGAACGTCGCTCAGCGTGCTCCAGAGCTTCACCATGTCGGTCGCGGTCTGTCTTGCCTGTAGGCGATCCGCCAGCAACTCCCGTGCGTGCGACTCCCTCACCCAGAGGTTCAGCAGCGCGCCGTCCGCGCCCAGCCCCTCGAAGAAGCCGGCCTCGAACGCGCCGCAGAACAACAGCGCGGCCGTCAGGTTGGCTTGGCCGCGTGCGAGGATCAGCCTACAGCTTTCATCCTCCTGCTCGATCAGTTCAGAGGGTGAGGTCGTTCCAGTGGGTGGCGGGGCCGGCGTCTCAGCCGGCTTGGGCTCGGCCTTCGGTTCACCGACCGGCTCCGGCTCCGACGCAGCTTTCTGCTCTGGATCGGGGTCCTGATCGGCGGCGACCTCCTGTGGTGCGCTCGCTACCTCGGTTTCTTCTTCCTCCGGATCGTCCGTCGTCACCACGATGACGGCGATCAGCACAAGGACCGTCCACAACCCTCCCACCGTGACCATCAGGGTGGTCCGTAGCCGCGACGGCTTCTTCGGTTTGTTCCCTTTGAGTGCCGGCGCTTCGTTGTCGCCCATGCGAACCTCCGGTTGGGCGACGGGAGCGAAGCAGAGGGATGCGAAGCAGAGCAGGAGAAGCAAGGCGGTCGACGCCCGTGGGTCTGGAGCACAACTTCGGCCACGGCCACCAGCATCTGTCAGAGGCGTTGTTCGTGCTCAATTTGCTCGCTTTCTTCATGCACCAGATTTTTGAACTGGTGGATGGCCTGTATCAGCGCGTGCGCACCTTCTTCAGTTCCCGGCGCGCGTTCTGGGACGAGGTGCGCTCCGCCTTCCGGCTGTTTCTGTTCAGCTCCTGGGACCAGGTGCTCGTGCGCATGAACTTGCCCCCGCAGCCGTTGCCCCCGTATCAGGACCGCTAGTGGCTGCCCGCTCCGAGTTGTGCCGCGGCGGCCACTCGACTTCCCGCGTACCGACAACGATGCAACGCACCTGCGCGGGGATCGGTATGCGCCATGCCGCGCCCACAACGGGTCGCTCAACCGAGCCGACCCGGAATCCGCTCGTTCGACGCCCGCTGGCTCGTTCTGTCGAAGTGCCCTCGCCACCACTTGGCCGTGTCGGCCCCCAGACTTTCTTTCCAGGCCGCCAACTGCCCCTCACCGAGAACTGCTGGGGACGATCCTGAAGGGTTGACGGCCGGCTGCCGCTATGGGCATTGATTGCGTTGACCGCTCGGTCCAGAGAGGCCGTTGCCAAGAGGGGACAACCATGGCACTACGCAAAGGCCATCTACTCACGATGGCGTACGACCACGACGCTACGCGGTACCGCTATCCAGAGGACGTGGCCGATCTCCGGCCATGAAGGGGATCTACATGATCCTTGACGGCGAGGACAGCTGCATCTATGTCGGCAAGGCCGACGGCGAGACGATCCGTTCGCGACTACAGAGTGATGTGCGAGGGGATGACGAGAAGAACACCCGCTGCATCAACGGCTACTCTCCAGCGAAGTTCATCTTCGTGACGGAAGACCAGATCACGAACGCGACGATCGCCGATCTCGAATCCCTTTTCATCCAAGACTATTGGAGTGATGGCCAAGCCCGCTGTAATGACAGACGGTAGTCGCCTCTCTACCACCTATCTCGCTGCGACATCGCTCTCCCGACGTGCAGGGCTTGCGGCGGCTTCTCCTTGTTACGGACATCTCGGAGTCGATTGAGTTCCCGAATGGCTGCAGCAGCGTGTTGATATGCTAAGCGGGCAACCAATTCCGGCTCGGTGACCGACCCGTTGGCAAGCAGGCCCTGGATGGCTGCTGCTACAAAGAGCTGGCCATCATCCTTAGACGGGACGATCTCATCCGCTACTTCGATGTCGAGGTTCTCCATTGCGGTGTTGAGGTTCTCCATGCTACCACCTCCCGTGATCAGACCTGAGGGCCGCCATGGTCAACCCGCGTGCTCGGCTGGCGGCATGCCGAAGTGCTGTTCGATGTCGCGACGCAGGTCGCTGACGCGATCGTCAACGTCGTCGATCTTGCGCCCCAGAAGGCTGAACTTGTGATCCATCCGCTTCTCGAAGGCGGTCATCCGTCGTTCGACTGCCTCAATCCGGCTATCCATCGCGTCCAGCCGGGCTTCCATCGTGTCCAGCCGGGCTGCAATGGGTTCCAGCGCGGTCGTGATCGCGTCTTGGATGATGGTCTGGAGTTCGTGCCGCTCGGTCTCTGTCAAACCTGCATGATCGGCGCACCACTCACCCCGACGACATGAAACGCGGACGACGTGTCGGCCCGGAGTCTCAAGCGTTTCGGTGCGGAGGCGTGTCGTGGCATCCTCAAGGGGCGGAAGCGGGCACAGTCGTCGTAGCTCTTTTCGGTGGCGGGAGACGACTCCCTTCCCCGTTGTCAAACTGACGCTGCGCGCTGGGCATCGAGCCCCGAACCGTACCCGGCCTGTGGCCGTGGACGAGCAGCAAATCGAACCCCGCTTGGCGGCGGGTGTTTCCTGCACCCGGCGTGCTCGCCCGCTTCCGCCGTCAAGGAGGGTAGCTGATGAGTTACACCACTGTCGACAGCGACAGCAACACCTTGTGCACCGATGACATGCACGTGGTGTGTGCCCGCGCTGCCGGCCTCGACGTGCACAAGATGCACGTCACCGCCACGGTGCGGCTGTGCGAGGCCGGTAGCGGACCGGCGCGCACGGCTACGCGGGAGTTCAGCGCGCTGCCGGACGGCCTGCGCGCCATGACCGAGTGGCTGTGCGGACACGGCGTCACGGCAGCGGCCATGGAAGGCACCGGGGTCTACTGGAAGGCGCCGTTCGAGGCGCTCGAAGACGCGGGCATCCAGGCCGATCTGCACCATGCGCAGCAGGTCAAGCAGATCCGCGGGAAGAAGACGGATGTCAACGACAGCCTGTGGCTGGCGCGTATCTGCCAGTTTGGTCTGGCGTTGCCGAGCTACGTTCCGCCGCGTCTGTTCCGGCAGCTGCGGCAGTTGACCCGCTACCGCCGCAAACTGGTCGACGAGCGCAGCCGGGCGCGCAACCGGGTCCACAAGACTCTTGACCACGACGGCTTGCGGCTCGGCGGCGTGTTGAGCGACATCTTCGGCGTCAACGGGCGGCGCATCCTCGACGGGTTGGTTGCCGGGCACTCGCCGCGTTACATCCTGGCCAATCTGACGCACCACGTGGCCGCCAAGCTGGCGCCGCTGACCCAGGCACTGGCCGCCACGCTCGACCCGCTCGCGCTGTTCGCGCTGGGCATGCAGATGGAGGCCGTCGACCGCGCCGACACCGCCCTGGTGGCGCTGGACAAGCGCATCCGGACCGTACTGGCCGATTACCAACGCTCGCTACGGCTGCTGCAAACGATTCCGGGTATCGATTACGGCAGTGCCTGCACCATCCTGGCCGAGATCGGGCCGGACCTGGGGGCGTTCCGCAAAGCGTGTTCTATCGGCCCCTGGGCCGGCGTGGCCCCGGGGAACAACAACAGCGCCGGCAAACGTCGCTCCGGGCGCGCGCGGAAAGGGAATCCGACGCTGCGTGCCACGCTGGCCGAGTGCGCCCACGGGGCGGTGCGGACCAAGAGTTCGCAGTTCTACGGCCATCACCGGATGTTGGCCGGGCGCATCGGCTACAAAAAGGCCATCCTCGCCAGTGCCCACAAGCTGTTGCGAGTAATCCACGCCGTACTGCGTGATGATCGGCCGTACACCGATCCGGACATCGACTACGAAAAGCTCGTCGTCGAGCGCAACGCGCCGCGCTGGCTGCGCATGCTCACCCGGCACGGCTTTCTCGCCGAAGTGCAAGCAGCAGCGCGCGGCTGAAACGAACGGTTCCGTATCACGCGGCGCCGTGACGGGCCATAGAACGGGGCTGCCCGCACCGCCGAGCCGATCTGGAACCTCACCTGCTCGTGCCCAAGGGCCGCCAACCCGCGGTCACGCTTCCGTGCGCCCAAAGCACCGGCGCGTTTCACAGCATCAGAGTGCCCAAGGGTGTGGAATGAACTTCGTCTCGGTCATGAGACGGCGCTCCGCGGCCGTCAGCAGTACCTCTTTGCGGTCCAGCTCCTTCCGCAGCCATTCCTTCTCCGCGCGCAGCTCCGCATTCTCGATGGTGAGGGTTGCGTCACGATCGCGCAGCTCGGCGTTCTCAGCGCGTAGACGGGCAGCTTCGCGTGCATCTGACTGAATAGCACGCTGCATCTCTTCGCGGTGAGCCGGGTGCATCCCAGCCGCCCCGCCCAGGATCGCATTTTGAGTGAGCAACATCCCGGATACTCCCAGCACAGCTTGCCTCTTGGCCATCTCTCCAGCCATGTTACCCAGCACAGCTTGCCTCTTAGCCATCTCTCCAGCCATGTTACCTATCACAGCTCGCCGCTCTGCCATCTCTCCAGCCATGTTACCTATCACGTAGCTGAACAACCCTCCGCGTACCGAATCACTCATCTTTTCTGGGTTGGCGGTCGCTTCTTCGCGGACCGTCGCGCCTCGTAGTCCTGGCGGGTCTGGCGGTTGATCTCCTTGACTTCCTCGGGCGGCAGCGACAGCGCCGCCTTGATCGCCAGGTTGAACCGTTCAGCGTTGGTCATTGGTCACTCCGTTATCGCTCATATCAGCCTGCCTTGCGCTTCAGGTCTTCGACGTCCCGCTCGACGTTGGCCAGCCGTTCGTCTGTTTCAACCCGAGCAGCCGCCAGCCCCCGTACGGCCTGCAGGATCTTCTTCTGCCCGGCCTCCAGGCCGTCGACCTTGCCCTCCAGCCGGTCCTGGCCGGCCTTCAACTCCAACAGCAGATCGTCTCCGCTCCTGATCAGTCATCGCCGTATCCTCTCGCCCCAACCCCATCATACCACAAACATGATAATTCCGCAACCCATCAAGATTTAGCGGACGGGACGGAAGCTTAGCTCAGGCTAATTTCATCCTACGACAAGATGCGAACTTTGTCAACCGTCGCAACCGTCGCCTATGCTTTCGCAGTTTTTCTTTTCGTTTTACGCTTGGTGCCCGGCTTCGGGCCGCGGCCGGTCTTGCCGCGCACCTGGTTGTAGGTGAGGCGCCGGCCGAGGATGCCGCGGATCGCCGACGTGAACCGCTCGCGATCGGTCATGCGGCTGTGGTTGAACCGCCAGCTCTGCTCGTCCAGGTAGCGGAACAGGTGGAAGGGTTCGAGCGACACCCACGTGCCGTTGATGCAGCGTTTCAGCAGGCTCCAGAAGTTCTCCAGGCTGTTGGTGTGCACCCGGCCATCCACGTGCGCGATCAGCGCCTCTGGCATCCCGGCACGGCGCGCGCTCAACGCCTTGCTCGACGCGTAGCTCCTGCGATAGTACCATGCCGCCTCCACCAACAGCCGCCGCAGGTGGCCGTTCCCGGTCTTGGTGGTCCCGCCCTGCCAACGCCGGGAACCACTGGTACGTTCGCTCGGCACCACTCCCAAGAACCCCATGAACTCCGGCGCAGTCGCGAAGCGCCGGAAGTCTCCCACCTCGCAGACAAACGCCGGGCCGTCAGATAGTCGATCCCTCGGAGGCACCGCGGCCGCGCCACCGGCTGCGCGTAAGACGCCCTGCTGGCGAGCTGTTGAATCCGCTCGGCCATCAGGCTCTGCTTCTCCTCCAGCTCCAGACTACTCGGGCGGGGCCACCGACTTCGCTGGTTACCCAGCAGCCGAACCCCTCGTGTCAAGGTAGCTTGGCGACCATCAGAGAACTGGCTGACCCTAGCTATCCCTACTGTCACTCCTTCCCGATCCGGGAATTCCGCTTGCAGGTAAGGAGCTTAGGTATCTCAGACCGAGTTTTGACAAGTCAGCGCAAGCAAGACCGCCGCCAACCCCACTTGACACTCTCTCCCAGAATGCGTAGTTTCCTCGCCACATTAGAACAACGTAAATGGCGCGACAGCACCCGCACACCAGCAAGAACACCGACACCATACAGCGGCCAGTCCCGGAACCCCATGAACCATCAACAGAGAAGCGCCGAATTCTATCCATCGACGGAGGTGGAATCCTCGGCACGTTCCCGGCATCTTTTCTGGCGGAACTGGAGAAGAAGCTAGACAATCCAATAGGCTCCTATTTTGATCTGATCGTAGGTACGTCAACTGGTGGCATAATCGCGATCGCGCTCGGTCTTGGGCACAAAGCGTCAGAGATTCTCGAACTCTACGAACAACACGGACCAAGGATATTCGGAGGATCTCGCCTGACCCGTAGTTTTCGACATGTATTTCGCTTTAAGTATGGCCCAGAACTTCTCCGCGAAGCCTTGCAAGATATATTTGGAGAAGAACTAATAGGTGGCTCCAAAACTCGCCTAGTGATTCCAGCATGGAGCCCCGTTGCCCAGTCTGTATACATCTACAAAACCGCCCATCACCGAAAGTTCCACACAGACTATCAATCTCTTGCCGTTGATGCGGCTATGGCTACATCAGCGGCACCCACGTACTTTCCTCATCACATCACTCGACATGGCGTGCGGCTGATCGACGGAGGCGTATGGGCGAACAACCCTACTTCCATAGCTGCCGTGGAGGCTATTGCGGTACTTGGATGGTCTCCGACCTCAATGCATATCCTAAGCATTGGCTGTTTGGATGAAACTTACACGATCCCCAGGTCTGCAGGGTTCGGTTCATTCGGCCCCGTTGCTATCAAGTTATTCATGGACGGCCAGTCTCACAGTTCCCTCGGAATGGCCAAGTTACTTATGGATGACGAGCACTGCGGTAAATCGTTGTATAGGATCGACCATGCAGTACCTCCCAATAAATACAAGATGGACGATGCAAACACTATCACCGATCTAAAGGGTCTCGGTCATTTCCACGCACGAGACAGGTCGCTCGAGCTCATACCTACGTTTTTTGATACGCCTGCCGGGGCGTTCGAGCCGTTTTACAAGATTACAGAAGGAGATTATCTTGCCGATTAGCAAGTCCAAGTACACCGCGTCTTTGAATGGTATATCACAGGATATCGACATAGCTCCAAGCAAGTACCAACAGGCAGTCGATAGATACGAGGCGGTTGGCAGGTGGCTGGAAGGCGGAGAGTACGAGTATTGCAACAGTGTGCCATCAATCTATCCGCAGGGTTCCTTCCGTCTGGGTACAGTCGTGAGACCGATAAGGAACGGGAAGGAGTCGGACTATGATATAGACCTTGTGTGCGAGCTGCCTATTCCGAAGCATTTGAAGGGACCCAAAGCGGTGAAGTTGATGATTGGGAATCGCCTTCAAGCCAACAGGGTCTATCGCGACCGCCTTGATGCCGAAGGAAAAAGATGCTGGACTCTTGAATACGCCGAACAAGATGGAATCGGGTTCCACATGGACATATTACCTTCTATTACTGACAGCGGATATAGCGAAACAGCGATCGCGATTACCGATAGACAGGGATCAGCATATTATTGGTCGGCAAGTGACCCTCGCGGTTACGCAGCGTGGTTCGAGAGTCTCAATAAGCAGGCTTTTGAGCAGGTTGCTGTACTTCAGAAAGCGTCTATCCGTGACAGAGAACCTGCGGTGTTTGCATCGATTGAGGATGTTCCAGATCAGCTTGTACGCACCCCACTACAACGAAGTATTCAGATAATGAAGCGCCACCGAGACGTCATGTTCGAAAATAGCTCCTATGAGCCAATTTCTATGATCATCACTACGCTCGCCGGCCATCTCTACAACGGCGAACCGGATGTGTACTCAGCACTCTCCGGCATCGTCAGCCAGTTCGACGAACATTCCGTCCTGATGAAGAGCCAATCGTTGCCAAATCATCGTCTTGCAGCACGTGGGCTTATACGCCGAATGCCCGACGGGACGTGGTACATCGCAAACCCAGTAAACCCCGAGGAGAATTTCGCCGATCGATGGCACGAAGATGGCCACGCGCGAGCCGACGCTTTTTTTCGATGGACCGCTCAGATAAAGGACGATCTGGTAAAGATACTGGAGGACGGACGACGTAACCCTGAGCGCACTCTCTCCAAGTCCCTAGGCATACCAGCCAATTCGTCTCGTCTTGACTTCTTGGTAGCGTCGGAGGCGCGCCTCGGTCCCAATATTCATATAGCACCAAGAGCACCCAAACCGTGGAGCTGTTGAGCCACGAACAACTGTTGTCCGAAATCAAAGAACTACAGAGATTTCACATAGGACTATCATGCGTCGAAAAGAAAGATAGTGACACCTATATCTCTGGACCATTACCGTTCTATGCTCACTACGGCGATCGAGAATCCATTGCATCGTGCTTCGATGTCTCACTGTGCATAGATAAGTCGTATCCAGAAGTCCTGCCCGTAACCCGCGAAATCGGAGGAGCTATCAATGAATCATACCGACACGTGAATGATCACGGCACGCTTTGCCTGAGCGTTCCAGTCGAGGAGCGTCTTATATTTGGCGAGGAGCCGTCGCTTCTAGGCTATGTTAACCGTCTCTTGATCCCATATCTCTACGGTTACCGATATTGGGAGAAGCATGGAACGCACCCATTCGGAGAACGGGCACACGGCGAGGACGGAGTAGTCCAATTCTACGTAGAGGAGTTCGGTCTTAAAGACGAATCGAAGGTAGTGGACTTCCTAATGTTCCTTTGTACACACGGATATGAAGGGCGTCTTCCGTGTCCATGTGGTAGCGGAGACAGGCTCAAGAAGTGCCGCCATGGAAAGGTGCTACGTAGATTGGATCAACATCACATACGGAAGGCTGTACGGACGGATCTCGGAAGAATCATAGCACGTCGTAGCATCACGGACAGCGGATAACAGGCAATAGGAACTTATCCCATGGCACTCTTGAATGCCCCTGCGGCCGGTGTAGACAGTGAACGGCCAGCAGACCACGTGCTTCCCGATCTTCGAGCAGTGTCTTGATCTGATCGACCGGCTCTGGTGGCCCTTTCCGTATACTGGCCACTGCCACTACGGCGACGCCAGGCTCGCCACCCCGCCTTGCGGCACCCCTTTCTTCCCGTTCGCCTTCAGATCGTTGGCGTCCCCGTAGCGGATCACGACGCCGTTATCAGTGCTTGATTCTGTCCACGCCGATCCCGCGTGCGATGCCTCTCCCTCCTGTACGGATCGGGAGAGCGTACGCTCGAGGATTGGACCTGAGGTGGCTATCTATTCCGGACGGCAGGTTCTGCAGCCGGAAGCCTAGCCCGGCCGCCTCGCCCGGTTGTTTTGCTTCCTGAAACCGTACGCACGCTGAGCGCACGACCGGACGATCATCATACGTATGAATGCGCGAGAGGGCCGCGACACATTAGCTTGAAGTTCCAGCGGACCGTCGCCGCGCAGCTCGTCGTCGTCGTTGACCGCTCCGGATGACATCGCCTGTCGTCGCTGCGTCGGACGGTGTCATCTCCGGCGCCGGCGATCACGCAATTGTACCCGTGTTACGGCCGCGCGCGATTCTGTTGCACTTGATCCATCTCACCGCAAGGGCTGATCGACCACAATACATCAGAACTGCTCTTCGACCGAGTGTGACCGCCGAGCGGGCGAGCGCTTCTCGACCTTCCCCGCCACAGAGGCGCCTTGCGTCGCTGCCTCGTGTTATTCGGTCGCTGGGAAGCCCCACGGCACCACGCTTTGCATGGCATGCGGAATCCGCTTTTTCATCAATCCCTGCAGTGAAGGCCAGTGGCGGGTTGTCGGTCCGCCACGCGTGAGTTGATACGAGAATGTCGGGAATCCGACAAAGCGCCATCCGAGATCATCTTCAGCAGATCAATTGAGAGGCGGTCCACCAACCGCCTCTCGCCCTCCGGATCCGCCATCTCGGTCAGGTCAACGAAGAGCGCCCACAGCCTCTTCGGGTTCCCAGGACCCTCCAATCGCCACTCTGCGGGATCCTTCGGCGTCGCCGCTGGACTCGGATAGATGAGAGCGCCTATGGGGCAATCTTCGACCCATGCACCGGTGACTACTTGACGAACATCATCTGCGACGGGTACTCTGCGCCAAGTCTTGTACTTCGCGTCCAATATTGCAATCGTGCTATCGACATGGGCCAATCTAATGTCCGGGTCATTGTACAATGCGAGTTCCCTTCCAACAGGTCGACCGATGGTCACCGCTCCCCGCTTGATGTAGCTTCCGGGAAGTACGGAGCGTACAGCTGACTGCACCAACAACCGCACCATAGACTCAAAGACCACCGCGCTGTTCCACAGGAATCCAGGCATTTCCTGCGTCCCCATCCCATGTCGCAGCCCGCGACCGGCAAGCAATAGTTGGCCGACGGTAACCGCAGGCTGCAGCAAGGCATGATGTGGAGAAAGTGTGATTCGTTCCGCCTCCGTCCACCCCGGTGGAACCGAGGAAACTCCACGAAACGCCATAGCTTCCTCCATCAGGTCGTGACCTAGCGGCGTAGACCGCACGTTCGTTGCCAATTGCTGCGCCGACCAACGCAACAGTCTATTCACGACCACATCCTCCGAGTAGGCATCATATTCACACGGAACCGAGCCTGGATGCAGCAACACGTCCAAGATTCGACTCACGTCAAGATGTCCACGCACAGTGCGTAAAGTGCGTCGCTCAGACACGTACCCCATAGGCCGGCCACTGGGGCGGCTGGCCCGTAGCGAATTTAGCAACACATAGCCCAGGAGATCAGGAAACCGACTCTCCAATAGAACATCTCCTGTCACTTCCGAGCCGAGCACCGGGAACCTGTACACGCGAGTCAGAATGGCCCACAGCGCAGCCTGCCATGACGCGCCGCCAGCATCGCTACCTGCCAAGAACTTCGGTACTACCTCAATGAGGGCGTCGCCCAGCCTAACAAAGCCCGTTACATTCCTCGCGGTTAACGCGCCATCCGTGTAAGCAAAAGGAACATGTGAAAGGCCAAGGACAGCCCGCCACACCTCACTCTGCTGTACCAGCAAAGCACGCTCATGCTCGTTGAGACGGAATGGAACCCCGGCGTCATTCTCGACGACCGCAACAATATGCTGTTCCGAACGGGTCACAAGTGGGATGCCATGTAGCGAAATGTCACCCGAACGCGCCCAATGTCCTCCTCGGCTAACGTTCCGAGTGATACTGTTTCGATCACAGAACGGTCTCCGCCTACCTGACCAAACAAACCCTCTCTGCGCTGAAACGCGTACCCCTCCGGAACGGCGCCTCCGATACCGAGTATACGAATCAGTTCGTCTTGACGAGTAAGGAACCGCTCCTGGAGCTGTGGCATGATGCCTTGGTCCCATATCACTGCTAACCGCCTAAAGCCTTCGTCTTCTCCTTGGTCCTGACGAACAGACATGAAGTAGGTGTGCCCGATTTCAAAATCGGACCCGAGCGTAGTAGCCAGTTGATAATTCAGACGATCCAAGATCAGTACCGCACACTCGGCCGCGGTCAGCTCTTCCTCATTACTAACCCTAGCGTTGGTCCTGTTTAAGTCAACCCCCAACCAGCCCCGCAAATGGTCAAGATCCGGAGACATATCGATCCGCTCAAAACGACGAGATAAGGCGCTATCTAAAGGCGCCACCGTCCGATCAACCGAGTTCATACTTGCCAACGTATACACGTGTCGTGGGAAGTACCATGGGTTGGGCAACTCGACCTCACCGCCACCAGCCATCTCGATGCACTCACGCGTACCTTCAGCGGTGTTCACAGAAACCAACGGTACCGGCAATCTACGAGGATTCTGCTTGCTCTGATCGTCAACGTCGCGGTAGGTATGTTCCATGAACGTAATGAACTCGCCGAACACTCTTGAGACGTTACCGCGGTTGATCTCATCGATTAGGAGTAACGCCGACCGTTCCCTATAGTCCCCCGACCACACCCGTACCGCCATGTCCAATAAGCGGCCGGCTCGCGGGCGCAAAGTAAATCCGCGATTGACCGGGTCCACGACTGGTCGCAAACCGAGCACAAAGTCCTCGTAGCCGTAGCTCTGATGTAAGGTGACCCAATCTCGAGCAATCGGTGACGGAAAGGGAACTGCGTGAAACGGCCGGTCCTTATCTTCAGGATCGAACAACACCGCTGGTGAGCTGTGTTCGGACTCGATAAGCTCCCATACGCAGCTCATCGCGTAGGTCTTACCCGTACCAGCGGGACCGTATAGAAGAACGTTCGGTTTCCGTCGCCAAGCGTCGAATACGTCCTTTACGATCGGCGGGTACCCTGAGTAGGAGCGTGGACGGATGAGACCACCTGCAGAGTCGCGGCCAAAGAGCGGTCCCAATCCAGCGCGCGTAGGCCAAGTTATTGGCATCGTGAAGCCCTTGGTAAACCCGGCATAGTAGTCGCCGGACTGACTCTTTACGATATATATACGGATCCCTTCTGAAACTAGGTGCTCGACGGCTTGTCGATCTTGTACACGATCCGGTGCAGCTGGGAAACCGTTTTCGCTTGTCCATGCGGGATGCCGAGAGCCGCGTGGGGCCTGCCGGTTCTGGTTCGTAATGCGGTATCTGCGGTCGTTCGCACGATTGAGCTCAAATGACAAGGGTCCAGATCGGGCCGTGTTGCCAATCACCTTCGCTTGAATACTCACAGACGGCCAACCTTGGCTGCCAACATCTGGGGCGCGGAGCCCGAGCATTGTGAAGAGACCCTCCCGAACACTATCGGGTACATCGATGTACAACTGACCGCCCCCTCCGCGAGGGCCAACATCCATGGATCGCTCAATGTTGAAAAAGTCACCGACAGTGATCTTCCGATGCCAAATGCACTCGATCCCTATAAGACTCAATTTGTCACCGCCTCAGAGGGCACCCAAGCGTCTCACCGATCGTTGCACCTAACCAGACCCCGGAAACAACTCGACTTGGTCGACCAAATTACGCGCTTTGGTTCTCGACGGACTCCACGTTCCGACCTCACGGCCCCATACCTCATATCCCGGTCGCCTAACGCGAGCGAACAGCTCCAAACGCGGTCCAGGTGAGATCGCTTCAACGAGCTCGTACAGCTCATCGGGCTTCTCAGAGTGGTCGCGCCGCTCGGCAAAGACTACACCCATGACATCGTGATTCAGAGCGGCCAACTTTCCTCTTACGGCGAACACAACAAACTCCGAAACCCAACGGACATACAATCCCATACCCATACGCACCGCCGCCCGCAAATCTTGCTGTTCCAAAACATGCCTTACGGCATCCTTCTTTACCTTTATCCACGGGATAATACCCTTTGGTGCGAATCCCCACGCTTTCGCAACTTCGTGCGCCTCGACCATAAAAGCACCTGTTGTCCATAGCCACAGGTGGGCTTGGTCGGCGATGACATCCTTCACAGGCAGGCGAACGATTTCGTCGAGCCTCATGGTACGGTAGTGGTTCGCGGCTCCCCTGTTGCCACCACGCGAGTGATGCACCGGGCTATAACCACTGGTTCCACCGGCGGAGTACTTCCTGCTGTAATCCCACGGTGGATCGGCGACCACTGTGGCGAACGGACCAGTAGGAAGTCTCGGCGTCTGACTATCTTTAGAAATCATCGTAGATCAACTATGTGGAATATCTGACGCAAGACGACTTCCTAGAGTCCCCCGCAACTCAACAATCCCTCGCAACGATTGGGCTGATCCGATTACCTCCTGGACCCACTTCCGTTCGGAAGCAGTCAGACGGTATAAGGCGACCACCAAGTCTTCGATCTGCTCCTCGACAAGCTCGCCACGCGAACGCCTGCGAGAAAGCATCGCTATGGCCTTCGCCGCGCTCGAGAGCACCTTGCCAGTCGCGAAAGGTGAAGGCACCGGCAGAGACTTGATGATCGTCGGCGTAATGTAGGGATGGGAGCGCCATTCGATGTCACCGGACCAGCGGAGATGAAAGGCGAGCATCACACGGGAGTTTAGTACTCCCGCGACGTAGTCTAAGACAGACCGAGGGATTCCCGGTTTAGGAATAAAGTGATAAACTGTTTGAATCGTCAACGAACCCGACCGATCTACGGCAGCCCGAAGCCCAACGCCCGTCTTGCGTACGAGGAGCTTCGGGACTCTGGATAAACTGAGATCCTTGTACCGAATGCCGAGGAGACCAATCCGAAGCTCACGCGATGGGTGGCACCGATAACGATCGACGTCTTCGCCAACAATAACCTTACGCCAAGATGGATGATCGGTGGCATGAGATGGTCTTATTACGTAGTGAACGCGAGCGTGTGAAGGAAATGCCGTTCCACAAAGTGGACAAGCAACGGAGGAAATGAATTGCTTTCTTGGAACCGGACGATAAGCGCGGCACGTACTACATCGCAGCATGGTGCCATGCTTACCAACCTCGACACCACGGCCAATCCAAAAAACCTGATCCCAACCGATCGGTGTGGTACGCAGCATGCGATCGACCGCTGACTCGTCGGAGCGTAAATCGAGTGTGAATTCGGCGTTGGGATTCGCGATAAACCGACTAAGTGGTACCTCGTGGGACTGCAATTTTCTGAAATCCTCGATAGATTTCTGATGGTTCAAGAATGCCCGTCGTTCTACGGCGCGTAACCGGAAACACTCAACATTGGTGTGGTTGCGAAGTCCGCTGTGCAACACCAGCACGAACGTTCCGCGGTAGACTCCGGGGAATAGGCCTTCGCCCAAGCGGGCCATGAAGAGGGGCTGAGTGTACCGCAACAGGAATCTACGAAATCGCGTATGCTCGGGCAGGAGGACAGAGTCGGGCAGTATGAACGCCATAGGGATATTGGAGAACAGCTTGAGCACACGTTCGATGAAGATCTCGTACAAGTCGAATTGGCCTCGTGCCAGTTCATAGCCTGCGGCGCGCAGTCCACGGCGGCTCGTAGGATCCACGCCGTTCCACGGCGGGTTCATGATTACGGCATCTGGGTGCCACGGGAGTTGACTCAAGCTTTCGCCACGGAGGCTATCGCCGAGGTCGAAGTCGGCGGAATCTCGGAGGGTCTGCGCTGCGACGGCGAGCGCCATTGGGTCGATGTCCCTACCACAAACCTCCACCGGTTGGTTGCAGTTGTCGCAGTTACGTGCGACCGCGGATAGTAACTCACCCGCGCCGCACGCGGGGTCCAAGACCCGTAGGACAGCCTTAGGAGGCGTGTGTCGCAACAGCTGAGAAGCCGTCCAATCCGCCAACGCCGGGGGTGTGTAGACGGCCCCCACTGGGTCAGCGACCACTGCTCGACGTGTGGAGACACCCACTACGTCGGAGGAAATCTGTGCAGTGTTGCCGACCACTCTTTAGGAACCCTGTCGTATTCGAAGCGTAATGTCGGTGAAATCGTCATAGCAGCCTAGGGCTGCCGCATAGTATTTCTCGGTGACGGGTAGGTCAACGGCAACGTTCGCCACCGAGGCCCGCATCGACGCCGAACGCCGTGCTCGGGCCGCTGCCCGCGAAGCCCACCGAAGACTTCGAGGTGGAGCTTGTCCAGGTCACCGTGCACTCGGGCCTCACCGTGCGCAAGGCGTCCTGCTCAGGCCGTCACGGCTGACCGGCCACACCCTGCGCGTCCACCTCGACGACGTTCGGATAGAGTTGTTCGTCGGCACCGTGCCAGTGAGGACCTTACGCCGCGGTCGCTCCCATAGCGACGGCGCCGCAGCCATGTGTCGACCATCACCATCTCATCGACGCACCGCGCGGCAAGCCGATAGCCTTGATGCACCTCGTCTACCGCGATCGGTTCCCTCGCTACGCCAAGCTATCTGCTAATCATCGAGCTCGGCTACCTGCCGGTCGGGCCGCATGCAGCGCACCTGTTCCAACTCGTCTCAACGAGCGGAAGCATCCTGATCACGTCGAACCGCTCGGTTGGCGAGTGGGCGAGGTGTTCGGCGACACGGTGGTGGCCACTGCGTTCCTCGACCGGCTCCTACACCACAGTCACGCGCTGACGATTAACGGAGAGAGCTTCTGCCTGGGTGGGATAAGTGACGGGCAGAACTCAGGCGGTCGGCACCGCCAAGCCGCGGCACGAGGCAGAAGATGGCATGAGCATTGCGAGCGGCAGCAACTGCCCGCCCGCCCCCGGCCGTGGCGTCAGCATCGCCTGAGCGGCGCGGCCGCCACGCGTGTCCAAGCTCGAC
This sequence comes from Spirochaetia bacterium, assembly GCA_965203905.1. Lineage (GTDB taxonomy): Bacteria > Spirochaetota > Spirochaetia > SZUA-6 > Bin103 > Bin103. The sequence goes on from CBDBDQ010000003.1 coordinate 98,255, forward strand.
GGTCCGGTGGAGTCAGCGCAGCGGAACCACGCGAGGAGTTCTACCGAGCCTTCGATCTGCCCTGCCCAATAGTCGCGAATCGGAACGGAACTGTTTGAGCCATGCCGCTTGGCTCAGCATCACGTCGGAACGCTCTGGGCCCGCGTCTTGACGGTGTCCCAAGTCGCGTGCGAGAAGGTGAGGGACATGGACGCGGCGGTGGCAGAGCCGCGGTCGATGCCGTCCACAGTCACGATGACCGGCTCCGCACGCGCGTCTCGGCGCTAGTGTCCCGTCACTAAAATGCTTGACCAGTAAAGGTAGGGGTGCCATCGTTGTCCTACCCTGGGGAGGGGAACGACTGTGGCGAACCACTACACGCGACAGATTCCAGATCTGTCGGAGGCTCAGCGGCAAGAACTGCAGCGCTGGGTGAGACGATCCAAGACTGCGCAAGCGCTGGTGTTGCGGGCGCGGATCGTGCTGGAGACGGCTGCCGGCAAGAGCGACCTGGAGGTAGCCGGCGAACTGGGCACGACCCGCGGTACCGTCGGCAAGTGGCGGCGGCGGTTTCTGAGCGCCGGCTGCGATGGCTTACTGGACGAGCCGCGACCGGGAACTCCACGCACGATTGGGGACGACGACGTGGAGCGGGTGGTGGTGCAAACCTTGGAGACGATTCCGGCAGATGCTACGCATTGGAGCACGCGCTCGATGGCCAAGGCGTGTGGGATGAGCGCGGCGACGGTAAGCCGCATCTGGCGTGCGTTCGGTCTGAAGCCGCATCGTTGCGAGACCTTCAAGCTGTCGCGCGATCCGCTGTTCATCGAGAAGGTACGCGACATCGTGGGTCTGTACCTGCATCCGCCCGAGCGCGCGGTGGTGTTGTGCGTGGACGAGAAGCCGCAGATTCAAGCGTTGGAGCGCAGCCAGCCGGTGCTGCCGATGCGTCCCGGGCTTGCGGAGCGACGCACCCACGACTACCGCCGCCACGGCACCACGTCGTTGTTTGCGGCCCTGGACGTAGCCACCGGTGAGGTGCTCGGCAGATGCTTCCCGCGCCACCGGGCGGTGGAGTTCCGCCGGTTCCTCGACGCCATCGCGAAAGCCGTCCCGGAGGACCTCGACATTCATCTGGTGCTGGACAACTACGGCACTCACAAGACGGCGATGATTCACGATTGGCTGGCTGGCCAGCCGCGCTTCCACCTGCACTTCACGCCCACCAGCGCATCCTGGATCAACCAGGTCGAACGGTGGTTCGCAGCGCTTACCGAACAGCAGATCCGACGCGGCACGCACCGCAGCACTGAGGAACTGGAACAGGCGATAAAGGAGTACCTGAGGGTCCACAATGAGAACCCAAAGCCGTTCATCTGGACCAAGAGCGCCGACCAGATCCTCGAATCACTCAAGATTTACTGCGAACGGATTTCTGAGACAGGACACTAGCTAGACCGAAGCGAGTCAAGGACGACCAAGGGGTTGCGAAAGCAATAACTGGATAACGGTGTAACCCGTAAACCATTATCTTATTTACAAATAGACGCAATAACGGTGTAGTCGAACAGGCTGGAGAACCCGAGGCGCAGGTGGAGGTGGCGGGCGTGGATCTCGCGCAGGTGGTCGAGGACGGCGAGCTGCAGCGCCTGCTCGTGCAGGACGAGGGACCTGGTGTGCGCCAGCAGCACCTGGTCGGGGAGCCCGGAGAGGGAGGAGGAGAAGCCGGTAGCGGTCGCGGCAGCCATGGCGTAAATATACTCATGGCTGAGAAATGGACGGTTTCGGCGAGTCCCGGACCGGCCCCGGAAAGGGTGCAGGCCGGCGCTGGCGGGGTGCTGACGGGCCTGGAGGGCGTGGCGGGATGCTCGAAGGGTCGGAGGGGCCGGAACGTGCGGCTGGGGGCCGTCACGAGCGGCGCCAAACCCGTCAAGTGCTCAGCGAGCTTTTTTTGACACTTTTTGCAGAATCCTGCCCCGCGGCGCCGACGTGGCAGCAACGCATCGGTGGAGACCGGCGTTGCGGTGGGCGGCTACCCGCTCATTCCTGGACACATCGTGCAGCGAACGAAACCACACACCCTGAAGGCGGCGATCCGGCAGGCGCTGCCGCCGGGGCCGTCACCGCGGCTCGGCCCCACACAGGACTCAGACGTCGTTCAGCATGGGATGGCCCTGGGTCGCACCGGTCGCACCCGGAGCGGTTGCGGTGCAGTTGCGGTGCGGTCGACGGTGCGGTACGCTCGGTGATCCGGCCCTGAGCCGAACATCGGAGCTTTGCACCGGGCACGCCAGGCCTGACGGGCCAATTCGCTCGCACGGAGGTCTCGGATGAAAACGAGAAGTCTCTCGGTCACGGTTCTCGTCGCGTTCATGAGCGCTGTCGCTCCGCTCCTGTTTGCCGCGGGCGACGCGGACGCACCGCGCGCTACGGAAGGCACGGCTGCCACGGCCACCACGGCAGCCGCCGACATGGTGCTGGTTGCCGGTCGCTATACCTGGCCGCAGAACTGGTTGGAGACTCCCACCGCATCACAGCTCGGTATCACGGCGTTCGACGAAGCTCCGATGCTGGCGGAGATGGTGGCAGCCGGGGAGCTGCCGCCCGTGGAGGACCGGCTGCCCGACGATCCGCTGGTGATCGCCCCGTTCTCGGAGGTGGGCCAATACGGCGGCACGCTGCGCGTGGCCCGGCTGTCACCGGGGGACTGGGGCGACATGTACCGCGGGCAGCATGCCTTCATGTTCCGGCCCGATCCCACTTCCAACCTGATCATCCCCTACCTGGCAAAGGGCATCGAGGTCTCGGACGACAACCGCGTCGTCACGATCTCCTACCGGGAGGGCGCCCGCTGGTCGGACGGTGAGCCGTTTACCGTGCGCGACACGATGTGGGTGTACGAGCACACGATGCAGGATCCGGAGATCAGGAACTTCAACCGCGGCCAGTTCACCCTGGGCGGCGAGCTTGCCAAGTTCGAGGCGCTCGGCGACTACACGCTGCGCATCTCCTTTCCCGTCGCCCTCACCCAGCCCAAGCTGAGCGTCCTCATGGCGTATACGCGCTCGCGCCAGGGCCGCTTCTACGCTCCGGTGCACTTTCTCCAGCAGTTCCATCCCAAGTTCAACCCGGACGCCGAGAAGCTGGCAGCGGAGGAAGGCTACGACGACTGGATCAAGCACTTCGACGATCGGCTCAACTTCGATCCACGGCGCAAGTACATCCAGCCGGAGATGGGCCCGTGGTACATGTCCGACCGCGACTCGAAGGGCATTACGCGGGTGCGCAACCCCTATTTCTGGGCCGTGGACACCGCCGGCAACCAGCTACCCTATATCGACAACCTCACCATGAGCTACTTCGCGCAGAGCGAGGTCGCCATTCTCAGCATGATGCAGGGCAGCGTGGATCTGGGAGGCCGGCTCCCCGATCCGGCGGACTTCGCGCTCTACAAGGAGAACGAGTCGATCGGCGACTACACGTTGCGCGAGTGGCAGGATCTCAAGACGGCGCGGATGATCTACATGTTCAACCTCAATCATGAAGATCCGGTGAAGCGGCAGGTGTTCCTCGACAAGCGGTTCCGCCACGCAATGTCGCTGGCCATCAACCGTGAGGAGATCAACGAGTTCGCGTTCAACGGGCTGGCAACGCCGCAGCAGTTCACGGTGGCCGCGGGAGCGGGGTTCTACGATCCGGCGTGGGCCACGGCGTTTGCCGACTACGACCCGGCGCGGGCGCGGGCGATGCTGGACGAGATCGGGTTGCGTGATACCGACGGCGATGGCGTCCGCGAGGGACCGGACGGCAGCCCGTTTGCGCTGTCGATGAGCACAAGTTCCTCGTCGGTGATCGGGCCGATGGGTTTCAACATCAGCGAGCTGGTACGGGACTACTGGCAGGAGGTCGGCGTGCGCGTCGATCTCAAGATGGTCTCCGAAGAGCTCTACGCCGAGCTCAGGGCTGCCAACCAGCTCGACGTGCACGCGGGCGTGGCCGGCGACTACAACCCCAACCGCCTGGCCTCCAATCCGGGTTTCGGCACCCTCAAGGCTTACGCCGAGGACTGGAATCGGTGGTGGCAACACGAGCTCTGGGTGCAACAAGGCCGCCAGGGCAAGGAACCACCCGCGGGCGAGGCACCTCCGGAGGAGTGGGAGAAATTCATCCGCACCGGCTGGGGGTGGCCCAACGCCACCGACGACGAGGAGTTCAACCGGCTGGGCGTAGAGCGGTGGGCGCTGCAGGCGGAGCTGCTGCCGGCGATCGGCACCGTGGCGTACGTGGTGCGGCCGATCATCGTCAACAACCGCGTGCGCAACGTCCCCGAAGTGCTCCCGTTCGCCTTCGAGAGCATGCTCTGGATTCAGGCAACCCCCGTTCAATTCTACATCGCCGAGTAGTCGGCGGAGGGACAGCAGATGGCGAAACTCGTCGGACTGTATACCGAACCGCGGATCGTACTAAAACATCCGGGCTATTTCGATGCCCTGATCGACACCGTGGGCCTGACCCACGTGCTGATGGCGGGCTACACCTTTTCACCCGAGACGCGCGCCAGGAATCCCATGCCGCCCGGCCAGGAAGCGACGGTACCGACACCCGGCGAGGACGACGACGGCGACTTGCGGCGCGCCCTCGATATCGCCCACGACAAGGGACTGCAGGTCTGGATACGTGGCTGGGGGTGGCACGACGACGCGGGCCGGCATCCGGCCATGTGCATGCAGGATATGCACGGACAGCCGATCAGCGCAGTTCCCAAGCTGCGTTACGGCCTGGAGCAGCACCTCATCGCATTCTGTCCCAATCACGAAGGATTGAACGAATGGCTGCGTTCAGCCTATGCCGAAATGATCGCCAACTACGATGTCGAGGGGCTCAACCTCTCGCACTGCCGCTACACGGCGCCTTCGTTCCTGCACAACCTGTTCGGTTGCGCCTGCGCGCGCTGTCAGGCGGTGGCCCGCGAGCAGGGCTACGACTTCGCGCGCATGCGTACCAGTGCCCTGGCCTTTTGGGATCGGCTCCATCACCTGGACGCCGCGACGGTGCGGATGGCGAACGGGGACGGATGGGGACTGGTCGACCTGTCGCAGCGGCTGGGTGTCGACGCGGGCCTGGTCGACTGGTTCGAGTTCCGGGCACGGGTGATCAGCGATCATCTGCGCCGCTTCAGGGACGCGGTACATGAAGCTGCGGGACGGGAGGTCGTCTTTGGAACCGATACCTTTCCGCCCAGCTTCTCGCTGTTGGTAGGCCACAACTATCGCGATTTTCTGAGCTGGTCCGGCTACACCAGTCCGCTCATCTCGCACGTGGAGATCTTCATCCTGGCGACCTTTGCCAGCTATGCCGACCTGCTCTGCCAGTGGAACCCGGGATTGGACGAAACCGATGCGTTGCAGCTCGTCTATCGGTTGTTCGGCTACGACCACCTGGATCTGCCGCAAACCCTGGCTGGCTTGGGGGTAGGCACGGCGGACCTCGAGATGCGCTTCGAGAAGTTGTACGACGTCGTGGCCCTGGAGATGCAGCGGGCACGCCGGTATAACGATGGCTCGATTCCTTCGTACCCGGTGATCAAGGCGGGCACCTGGCCGAAGGAGACGGTGCAACGACTGATGCAGTTCGCTGAAGCGCAAGGCCATGATGGCATCATCTTGCAGGGCACGGAGGCCTTGCTGGATTACCCCGGCATCTGACGGCGAGCAATCTGAGGAGAGAGTGCATGGCGAAAGACGGTGAGCATATTCTGTTCATAGGAACCTTCACTCGGGATACCGCCAGTGAAGGCATCTACACCGCCCGCTTCGATACGGTTTCCGGAGAGCTCAGTCTCACCGGCGCCCTCTACGCCGCGGACAATCCGACGTATCTGGCCTTGGCCCCGTCGAGGAAAATCCTCTACGCCGTGAACGAGGTGAACGACGTGGCAGGCAAGGCCAGCGGAGCGATCACGGCGTTCGCCATCGATCCGGGGGACGGAGCACTGCGAACCCTGAACCAGAAGCCCACGGGGGGGCCCGGCCCCTGTTACCTCTCGCTGGATGCAACGGGACGGTTCGTGCTTGCGACGAACTTCTTCGATCCTGCCAGAAACGGCGGCAGCATCTGCGTTCTCCCGACCGCACCCGACGGGCAGCTCGAGGATGTGTCCGACTTCCACCTGCTCGAAGGTACCGGCCGCATTCCGATGGAGCAGGAGAAGCCACGCGTACACAGCATCATCTCCGATCCATCCAAACCGGTTCGTGCTGGGCGCCAACGTCGGCACCGACAGAATCCACGTGTACCGCCTCCAGCCTGAGCACGGAAAGCTGGAGCGCCACGATCCGTGGGCGCAACTTGCTACCGGTTCCGGACCGCGGCACACGTGCTTCTCACCCGACGGGCGCTGGCTCTTCGCCGTCAACGAGCAGGACTCCTCGGCAACCCTGTGCTCGTGGGACCGGGTGGCCGGAAAGCTGACGCCGGTGCAGCACATATCCACCCTTCCGGAAGGTTTCGACGAGACCAACCACTGTGCGGATATCCACGTTGCCCCCTCGGGCCGCTACCTGTACTGCTCCAACCGGGGCCATGACAGCATTGCCATCTTCTCGTTTGACCCGATAAAGGGCGAGCTTCAAGCCAAGGGCCATGAGCATACCGGGGGCAAGGCTCCGCGCGGTTTCACCCTGGATCCGACAGGAAGATTCCTGCTGGCGGGAAACCATTTTTCAGACTGCATAAATGTATTCGCCCTGGATCCGGATTCAGGCCTGCCAGTGTATACCGGCTGCAGCGTCCAGGTGCCCGCCCCTGTTTGCTTAAAGTTCCTTTAGCTTTTGGCTTTAGCGGTAGGGGTCGGCCGCGTCGCGCAGGCCGTCGCCGAGGAAGTTGAACGCGAGCACCGTAACCATGACGAAGCCACCGGGAATCAATAGCCAGACGTCCGTGTAGAATAGCCTTGCGTTTTGTGCCTCGTTCAGCAGCACGCCCCAACTGATCACCGGCGGCCGCAGCCCGAGTCCCAGGAAGCTGAGCGACGTTTCCCCCAGGATCATCCCGGGTATCGCCAACGTGAGGTGTACTATCAGGTAGCTGAGGAAGGCGGGCAGCAGGTGCCGCAAGATGACCGCCATATCGCCGGATCCGGAGATTACCGCCGCCCGAACATAGTCCTCTTCTCGCAGCGACAGGATCTTGCCACGGACCACACGTGCGAGTCCCGCCCAGCCGACGCTGGAGAGGATCACGGTAATGATGAAGTACACCCGGACCGCGGGCCACTCCAGCGGGACAGCGGCGGCAAGCCCCATCCAGATGGGGAATCGTCGGGAGCGATATCAGAAACTCGATGATCCGCTGGATCAACATATCCACCTTGCCGCCAAAGAAGCCGGAAAACGCCACCGAGGATGCATCCCAGAATGAAGCTGATGAGCACACCAACGAAGCCGACCGAGAGTGATATCCGGGCCGCGTAGAGCACGCGGGAAAAGAGATCCCTGCCCAGCTTGTCGGTACCGAACAGGTAGAACACGGGTTCCTCGTCAATCCCGATCAGGTGCACGTCGGCAGGAAACAGGCCCCAGAGCTTGTAGGGATCACCTCGATGGAAGAACCTGATCGGGAACTTCCGAGTGGTGTCGACGCCGTACTCCATGCCGAATGTCACCGGGTTGCGCTGGCGCGTCAGGCCGTACACGAACGGTCTCAACTGCAACGCACCCTGATCGAGGAATCGGATCCTCTGTGGAGGGCAATAAAGGAAATCTGAGTTCCGCTCCATCGGATTCTTGGTGGAGAAGAACTCGGGCAACAATACCCCCACGAAGAACAGGAACACTATGGTGACTGAGCCCACCATCGCCAGCTTGTGTTGCTTGAACTTGCGCCACATCAGCCGCCACTGGGAGGCCACGAAATACTGCTCATCCTCGGAGCGGCGCTGGTCGAACGCCGCTGCCCGCGGCACGGTCGTGGTCTGTTTCAACTGCCCACCCGCTCGAACCTGATCCGGGGATCGACAACGACGAGCATGAAATCGGACACGAAGGTGCCGATTATGGTCAGGAAGCTCAGGAACATGACGATGGTTCCGGCAAGAAACATGTCCTCGACCAACAGAGCCTGATACATCAACGGCCCAACGGTAGGAAGGCTGAGCACCAGGGCCACAATCGTGTTCCCCGACACGATCGCGGGCAGCAGCCAGCCGATAGTGCTGACGACCGGGTTCAGTGCCACGCGCACCGGATATCGGAACAGAATCGTTCGTTCGGCCAGTCCCTTGGCGCGCGCCGTAATGACGTAATGCTTGCGCAACTCGTCCAGGAGCATGCCCCGAAATACTCGGATCAGGCCGGCGGTCCGCTGGTGCCAACGATGATGATGGGTACCGGGTAGGTGCTTGAGCATGTCGACGACCTTGCCCAAGCTCCACGGGGCCGCGGAGTACTCGGAGCTGAACAGGCCCCGATGCTGATACCGAAGGCATTGTTGAAGAAGATCATGAGCATCAGTGCGAGCAGGAAGTTGGGTGTCGCCAGCCCGGT
>CBDBDQ010000004.1:0-57026 GCA_965203905.1 Spirochaetia bacterium
AAAGGTGGTGCCCAATGCGATGTTGAATCTGTTCGGATCGTCACCGACCGGCCGCGGCGGCCCGGTGCCGGTGTGGGGGCGCATGGGCTGGGAGGCACTGTTGGCCCCTGAGCCCGACGACTACTTTGGTCGGGCAGCGGATCTGACGATCACCAATGCTGGCTTGTCCGCCATGATCTGGCCAAGCACCAAGTACAAACCGAGCCGCCACGGCTCGCAACTACGAGAAGGTGCGCGCATGCTGAATGATCCAGACAACGCTGTAGAGTGGCGCGAAAGCGCCGCTGCTGCACCCATCCTCTTAGTGGTGGTCTACATGGTGCCTACGGAACCCTACGACGCCAAAGGACAGGTCGGATTCTACGTCACGAGGCCGGAGGGGAGCCGACAAGGCCCACAAGTAGACCGTTGGGTGTTGCGCCATCTGCGTGCGCAAGGATGGAGGCTACACCGTGTCATGCTTACCGGGTACTGCATCTGGGATCGCTACGCGACAGTCAAAGGGCGATTGGTTGCCCCGACTGTCCCAGCGAAGGTGCAAACTAACGCCGCCGGTTACTCGACTGATCTCCGAGGACAAGTGCTGAGCGATCGCCGCGGCCGCCCGACTCGTAGCACCACGCATCCGAAGGCGGTACAGATTGGCACCGACCGCGTGTCACACCCCGACCTGGACCGGTATTACCCCTGGATCCATGGTGAAGACCTGATATTGCTCGGGAATCGAACTGTCGGCGCCACCAGGGCGGTACGTGCAAAGCAACGTGAACTAACGCTGAGAGCCGTAACGGCCTTGCAGTCCGCCAGCTATCTGATCTTGGAGACGCAGTACCGAAAGGTGCGAGGCGGGAAAGAACTGGAGGCCGTGCGTCTGCTGCCGAGCGATGCCCACCGCCAAGCCCATGCGGCCCGGTGGGCGGCGAACCGGCACACACGGTAAGCGTTGCCGCTTGTCAGCCCTCCTTTTGTCAGCCCTCCTTGCGCCGGTCGTGTTGCAGTAGCGTCTCCACGGCAACCAGGCGCTTGTCGACCTCAGCCACGTCGCGGCGCAACTCCTTGAGATCGGCCCGCACCTCGGTCTGAAATCCGCTCAACTCGGTGCGCAGTCCTTCGACGGCGTTCACCACCTCACCGCGAGTGTCCGCTCGCTGGGCGCGCATTACTCGCCACGCCAGCGCCGCTATTCCGACAAGCACGGCAGGCGTCAAGGCAACATCCAGCCACTCCATACAACCAACGATATAGCGAGAAGCACCTGTCGCCAACCCGTGCTAGGTGCTGGACAGGGGAGCTTTCGGTGCTAGGGGTGGGAGCTTTAGGTGCTGGACAGGGGAGCTTTCCCAGATAATTCATGTAATAGCAAGGCAAATGGCCTCCGTCCCAATGGTCCCAAAGTCCCAGAGGACGACGGGACCAGGGACCGCCGAGCAGAGGGTGTCGGCGGCCCCTCCCGAAGAGCTGGGCCGAAGTCGCACTGCCACCAGCCGGTGCACGCTCCCGGATCTCTTTCTGCTGGGTCCCATTCTCTCGTTTTCATTTTCTGATTTTCAGAGACCAGGTAGGGACCCGTTCGCCAACCGGGGCGGGCACACGCGCGTGAACCTGAAGGCCCCCGCGCAGCGGGGGCCGGGAACTGAGCGGGGGGGCGGGGGCGGGCGCCGGGGGTCCCTTGGCGGGTCCCGCGCGGAGCTGCGCGGCGAGGTGCAGGGCGCCGCGGTCGGGCTGCCGGACGGCCGAGCGGCCTGCCGGCCTCGGTCGAGGACCTGACCACGGCTCCACGCTCACCACCGAGCAGCCCATGGGCGGCGCTGCGCCACGGCTGCGGGCCACCTGTCACCACCATGAACGGCGCCGAGTGCAGGCAGCACCACCCGGAGGTTGGTGACAGGGTAGGGGAGCGCCCCGCCATGGGTAGGTGCTGCGCCGGGTGGCGAGCCCAACCCCGGCGCCGGCTGGGTCGGCCTGCGGGGGTGCGGCGCCGGGCCGAGTGACCGCTCGGGCGGGCGGGGGAAGCGGCAGCCGCTCGGTCGACCCTGAGCACCGCCGGCGGCGATCCCGACGCGGGGCCGGTGCGCAGCGGCGCCGGTTGACGCGCACACGTCCAAACCGGGCCACCCGGCACCGGGCGCCGCGCCGCGCCTTGATGCCGCTGCCGGCCTGTCGAGCACCGTACTACGCACAGCACACCACGCCGTGACCTGCATCCGGGCGCCTGAACGCGCGTCGAGCGGTCCGCGGTCGGCGCCGCGGGGTCAAAGAACAGCGTTAACGCTGCGTAATACGCCGATCTGCCGGAGTCTGGACGGTCGGTCAAAAAACTGCCTGAGGGGTGTTGACTCTGCGTGGTTACTTATGACAATATGTATTGTAGCAATCTATCCAAGGGTTGCTCAGGAGGCCGCAGGCGCGCATCGCAGCGCGCGCCACCACCAACCGAGCACGGCGGGGACGTGACCACACTTTGATCCGCGCGAGGCGACTTCGGACGGCGAGCGGCGCACCACGTGCCGACCGATAGAGCGCGACACCGGAAGGGGTGACGGGGTGCAGATCCAACCAAACAGCGGCGCGCGCAGGTGCTTCCGACAGGGACGTGGTCCGACTCCACGGTGCGCCGCATACCGCTCCCGCCTTTGAGCGGGAGACAGGAGGGACTGATGGACGGACGAACGCTATGGGTGAAGCCCGGCGACGTCGACGGGCGCATCGAAGCCGGAAACGTTGTCACGGCAACGCGAACGCTCGATGCGTGGTGCCTGCGGGGAGACGACGGCAGCACGCCGATCGCCGCCGGCAGCGCGCTTGAAATCGTCGAAGAGAGGCCGTGGGGCGCTTCCATGGCCATGGAGCTGCCGGCGCTGAGCGAAGAGGACGACGCCGGCAGCCGCGCCGCTGACAGCGAGGCATGGGTACAGGCCGGCCTTGAGCTTCAGGAGCTTGGCCTGTTCGAGGTGATCGGGCTGTGAGCACGGCTACTGTGCACGCCAACGGGAGGGTCAACGTGACCCTCCCGAACATCAGCATCCTGGTAGATCGGCAGGACGCCGAGAGCCTGCGCGACGCGCTCAACGCGGAGTTGCCGCCGGAGCAGGCCGCGGCGCCGGCAGCGCGTGAACGCGACCTGATGCTCGATCCCACCATCCGCGACATCGACGTGCTACGGGCGGCGCAGGCCATCGCAACCGAGCACGAGTGCCACGGTTTGGTGAAGCAGCTTGCGCACATGGTGACGCTGTACTGCGACGACGACGTGAAGCGGTGCGCGCTGTGCCGCTGCGACGCCACGGAGGCCAAGCACGGCATCGCGGTCTGCCTCTACCACGTCGACCACGGGGAGGATGACCCGCCGTGCCCGACCTGCGAATGCGAGCCGCCGGAGCGCGCTCCTACGCGCCGCATCCGGTGGGTATCGGAGACATGGGTGAACGGGCGCAACGCGACGCTGGCGACGGATGAGCGGCGCCTGTCGCCGGCGATGGTCGAGCGGACCTACACGGTCGAGGCTTACGTGCTGGACCGGCATCGCCTGCCTGAGCGGCGCCACAGCAAGCGGTTTCCCAACCACACCGATGCTGAGACGGCTGCCGACCGGTGGACGCGCGCTGCTGAATGGCCGGGGGTGACCGAGTACCGCGACCTGTACGACCCGCCGGCGGAGGTCGTTGACGATGAGGACGACTACCCGGTAGCCGCAGCCGAAGGTGACCGGGTACGCGATCCGAGGACGGGCGAGTGGCGGACCGTGGCCCGCGTCGAAGGCACGACGGTCTACATGGCGGACGGCGGGTGCATGGCTATCGACGAGTGCGGCGACATCCGGCTGCCGAGCGAGGCCCTGGACTGATGCGGGTACTGACCAACCTGGAGGTCAACGACAAGGCGGTTGCGCTCCTGGAGCGCGCCGCCTGCTTTGTGGGCATCGGGTGGACACAGGGAGCGGCAGCGCGGAACGACGCCGGTGTCCCGGTGTCGCCTACCGCGCCGGATGCGTGGTGCTGGTGCGCGACGGGCGCCCTGCTGATCGCCAGCTACCGCGTGGGGCTGCTGAAGCTGAGCGGCGGCGATGAGACCGCAGTCAGGCGGGCCGCGTGTGCCGTTCTGGAGAAGCTGATCCGTGAGACCACCGGCCTGACGGAGGATCGGGGCGGGGTGATTGCGTACTGGAACGACCTGGACGGCCAGCGGCAGGCGGACGTGAAGGCCGCGCTGATCCGCGCCGCGCGGGCGCTGAAGCCGCTCACGGAGGCGTGCTGATGACGGATCTGCTTGACGCGCTGAAGCGCAACAACCAGTTGCTCCAGGAGATCGCGCTGCAGTACGGCGCCGGCACCGGGGAGGGCGGCGCCGGCACCGTGCTGCACACGCCAGAGCGTGTCGCCGCGTTGTGCAGCGACATGCCTGCGCTGCTGCAAGAGCAGTTGCGGGTGCTGCTGCTGAACACGAAATCGGAGCTGCTGGAGGCCGTGACGGTCTACCAGGGGACGGTCAACGCCGCCTCGATCCGGGTCGCGGAGATCCTGCGCCCTGCCATCGTGAGGGGCGCGCCGTACTTCATCGTGGTGCACAACCACCCCTCGGGCGACCCGTGCCCGAGCGGGTCTGACACGCGCGTGACGCGGAAGGTGCGGACTGCCGCCGAGTACCACGACATCGAGCTGTACGACCACGTGATCGTCGCGCGGCGCGGCTTCGTGAGCCTGCGGCAGCGCGGCTTATGGGATGGGTTGGAATGACAGGCGGGGAGCTGATCCACGGCCAGAACGGGCGCGAGACCCGCGTGGTGCGCCGTGAGGAAACGCGCTCGTCACTCGCCTCGATCTACTACGCGATCTACGCCATCAAGGACGGCGAGGTCGCGTGGTACGCGGAACGCGGCGCCGGGGGCTTGGCGCTGGACGTGGCTGAGGCATGGGGCTGGCGCGGAGAAGTGCCGGCCGACAGCGAGGCCGCATCGTGAACGAAAGCCGGCAGGGAACAGCGTGAGCGTGGTTCAACCCCACCCCAGCCGGCAGAACAGCCCGCAGGCGCTACAGGGCGCCGGGGCGATCTGGAGGGACCGAATGAGCGACGACGTGGCAGCCCGCCTTGGGCTGAGGGTCGAGAACGAGCCCTACCCGAACGGGATCGCGGCGCGCGCCGTGTACCGGGGCAATGAGCGCATCTACCACGGCGAGCCTGCCGGAGTGCGCCCGTTCCTGGAGGGTTACGAGGCCGGCGGCGACACGCGCCTGACCGACCTGGACATCCTGCGCGCGGCACGGTCGATCCTGGAGGACCGCGGTCAGGACATCGAGAACCTGTCGAGCGCGATCTGGTCGCTCGGCGGCGACGCCGACGCGGCGGAGGCGCTGTCGTGACGGCGGCACAGCGTTTCCTCAAAGAGGACCTGGACGACGCGCAGCGCATGGCGCGGCTGGGCGCCGCGGCCGTCACGGTCGAGGATCGCACCTACAGCACGGTGTGGACCATGCAGGACGGCAGCCGGGTCGAGCGCGGCTGCGCCCGTGGCGTCGCCGCCTACGGCACGCTGCCGTCGCTGGTCGCCATGGTCGAGCGGACGCTGAACGCCGACCGGGAGACCGTCACCTACTACCGCCGGTGCGAGGCACAGGCGCGGCTGCGCGCCAAGCGCACCGGCAGCGCCGCCTGGTCGGCTGCGGCTGGGCAGTGGGTCATGGCCCGCTTCGAGCTGGAGGCCGACATCCGCCGGCACCTGCGGGAGCTGATCCGGCTGCGCCGTGGCCAGCAGGCCATCACCGACTACCGCCTCGACCACTACGTGGCGCGGAGCGCCGCCTGATGGTGGCGCAACCGCAGGGAATCCGCGTTGCCGCTGCCGAAGTCCTGGACGGCGCCGCCCGGTACATCGAGCGCGGGTGGTGCCGCTTCTCCACGGCGCGCGGCGGCGACAACGTGCCCTGCGCACCGACCAGCACCGACGCGGTGTGCTGGTGCGCTTCCGGGGCGATCCACGTCGCGGCGCGGCGCAACGCGCCCCCGCAACTGCTGGGGACCGTTACCGAGACCGCGCAGCGGGCCATGGTCGACGCGATCCTGGAGACGCATCCGGAGTTCTTCGACCCCGGCACGCTGCCGATGAGCGCGATTGCCTCCTGGAACGATCACGCCGAGATCGGCCCGGAGCACGTGACCGAGCGGCTGCGCCGCGGCGCCGAGCTGCTGCGGCTGCCGGTGGCGGCATGAAGGTTGCCATCCGCGCAGGCATGCGCCTGCAACTGTCCCGCGAGCCCGCGCGCTTCACCCGCGCGCCGCGCCGGGTCCTGGTGTACCGCCAGGGCGCCCGGCGCGCCGTGGTGTGGCGCAGCGACCTGATTCTGATGGGTCGGCGCGGCCGGCCGTACACCGTGCTGCTGCTGCGCGAGGACGGCGGCGACAGCCGCACCGAATCCCATCGCACCGTGCCTGCTGCGCTTGATACGGCGCGCGGCTGGGTAACCGGTGCCATCGCCGAATAGTGGCGAAATACGGGTCATAGACGGCCCGTATCGTGCCGGGGGTGGCCGCCCGGTGCCTGAATGAGCCATGGCCTACGGAGGGTTGTCCATGGCGGCGAGCCAAGTCGCGGCGGTCGCGCCAAGCGGCGCGCTCCATAGGGGTCAGCCGCCCGCCCTCCTCCAGGGCGATGCGAGCCAGCATCTCTGCGCGCTTCCAGTCGTCGACGTGGGCGGCACGGTGGAAATCCCCGTCACTGGGCAGCGCACCGGGCGGGATCCCGAGCTCGGCGCGCCAGCGCTCAGCACGCCGCCGCCGGCGGTCGACCTCGCGCCGCGCCCTCCCGGTACGGGCAGAGTCCTGCAGGTGCTCGCGGCACCAGGCCGCCAGCTCCTCGCTGGTCGGCGTGTCGCGGCAGCCCGAGCACCACCAGCCGGCCGCGGCCCAGATCAGCGGAGCCTCGCACAGTCGGCACGGCGGACTACGGGTGGCGCGCGCAGCGAGAGAACGCCCGCGGATCCGCGGCAGCAGGTGCAGCACCAAGTGCGCGCGGCCGTCCACGGTCACGGTGCGGCCGGCGGCGGCGCTATCCGGCACGCTCACCACGTGGGTCGTCATCAACGGCCTTCAGTGTACGACAACCCTGCGCAGCACACCAGGGCGCTGGCGGGGCACTCGCCGCGGTGGTGGCGGCAGCCTATGATCCGATCAGGAGTAGGCCGGTAGCAACCGATGACTGACAAGGCGCGCCAACTATAGCGACGCTATCCCGTGAGAAGCTCAATAAAGGCTGGTGCCAGGGGCATCTGGCCGTGGACAGGAACGGCAACGGCTGCGCTGCGAATAGTCATCTCGCTGTTGCGTGGAGCCTGGAGGGATCCATCATATATGCAAGTTCCTACTTCGCGCGTTACGACGACTGGCTCAATGCGGTGATCGAAGTCTGGCCCCGCTTGGAGCAGCTTGCCAGCCCACGGTCTCCCGATGGAATGACGCGGAGGGTCGCACCCAGGAAGAAGTGGTCGCGCTGATGAACAGCATACGGGTCCGTACGGCCGGGGTACCGGCACACTCACTACGTGCGCTGGCGGCGGTGCCCTTGAGGCTACGGCAATCCCTGCCCTGGCTACGGTAGCCCCTCCCCTACTCGCGCTTCACAACGCCGCTTCCGGAGCGCCATCGGCCCCTGTCAGGTAGTAGGTGGTGCCGTTCGCGTCCCACGTGTCCAGATCATGGGGCGCGCCCTCGATACGCGAGCGCTGCAGCCCGCACCGGCGGCACGTGGAACGGTACTCGGTCCCGCCGTGCCAAGGGTCGCCACTCACCCACTCCGGTTTCCAATCGTGGGGCTCGCCCGAGGGGCAGACCAGCACCCCTGCAGCCACACCCGGCAAGCCACTTCGCCAACTCGTCAGGATCCAGGGTCCAGCAGGGGCCGCCTCCAGCGCTGTACGCGCTGCCTTGAGCGCCTGGTAGTGGTCCAGCGCCACGGCCGCGCCGACGCCGACGTCCAGCAGCAGCGCCAGGGCGAGCTGCGCCGGGCCGCTGCCGCCGTAACTCCACCCGAAGCCGGTAGGCGAATGCCGGCGCACGGCCAGCGACGGCGCCAGCGAGAGCGGCGTGCCGTCCGGCCGAGTCACCACGCAGCCAGCCGCCGTGCGCAGGCCGTGGTAGCAACCAGAGCCGCCGCCGCGGCGCAGCACGCCGGCCGCTCGATGTGGCCCGGCGGGGGGAATCGCCGGGATCAGGCCGATGAACAACCGCCGGTATATCGACGCGCCAGATCGCTTCAATGAGGCCCGGCGGCGTGTCGCCGGGAGGCTGGCATGGTCGTGTGATCGCACCGGGAGCTGCCGCGCAC
The DNA here is from genome assembly GCA_965203905.1 of Spirochaetia bacterium. Taxonomy (GTDB): domain Bacteria; phylum Spirochaetota; class Spirochaetia; order SZUA-6; family Bin103; genus Bin103. The sequence continues at coordinate 8,315 of CBDBDQ010000004.1, forward strand.
CGCGTTCATGGATCCGCCTCTCACTTGAAGTCCAGGCGGAACGGGGCGTACACCGTTCCGTCCGGTGTCACGATGGCGACCGTTGCCCGTATCCAGTACCCGGAGTATAGGATGTTGCCGCCTACCATGCTCAGCCGCCACGTGGTGCGGTAGAAGGCCGCCGCACCGGAGACGATACGTCCCACAGCGCCGTAGTAGGAGACCAATTGCGCTGCATCGGAGGCGAAGCTGATCGAGCCTCCGGTCCTCGTCGCCAGCTCGGACAACACTGCCAGATCGCCTCTCGACAGGGCAACTACGTGAACCGCCACGTCGTGCCGGTCCGCCGCCTCGACGGCCTCGTCCAGACTACGGGTACTGCCGCCGTCGTTGCCGCCCGTGAGCACCAGCACCATGCGATTTGTCGTCGTAGCGTGCCGGGCGGTGTAATCCGCCGCGATTTTCACCGCGTCGTAGAGCGGCCGGGTGCCGCCCTCCAGGTCAGCCAGCGCCTGAAGCGTCCCATCGAACCCATCCGCGTCCATCGTGAACCGGTTGCCCTCAGGGTCGCTGTAGCTGGTTGTGGGACTGAAGCGGAGTTTGCCCTCAGCGGCATACGCTACAAGCCCGGCCTCGGCACCGCTGGAAAGATTGTCCATGAACGCTTCTGCAGCAACCAAGCGAGCATCGCTGGGGTCGGTCCCTGCCATGCCGGCACTCTGATCCAGCAGCAGCGCGGCGGAATAGGGGCCGCTGGAACGTGACTCCGCTGTGGTTTCCGTATGCGTGAACTCGTGCCTGACACCCGGGAAGCCCCGCAACTCGAACGCGGCTATCGAAAAAGCATCTTCGCTCAAGGAGTAGAGTCGTGCGTCGGGAGCGACCGCAAACAGGTCGAGGGTGAACTCGGCGCTGTCCGCAGAGTAGCTGGTGACCTCGGCGCGCAGCGTGCCGGCAGACGCCTGTGCGGTAACGGCATCGCAGACATCGCCCTGGCCGTCGCCGTCGCTGTCGTCCTGGTCGGGATTGCTGGCGTACGGGCAGTTGTCGCTCTCGTCGGCAACGCCATCGCGGTCCCAGTCGTTCAAGGCATCGCAAGCATCGCCCCGGCCGTCGCGATCGCTGTCCCGTTGATCGGGATTCTCGACGGTCGGGCAGTTGTCACGCTCGTCTGCCACCCCGTCACCGTCTCGGTCGTTGAGCAAGTCGCAGGCGTCGCCTACCCCGTCGCCGTCGCTGTCGCGTTGGTCGGGATTCTTGACGACCAGGCAGTTGTCGGTCTTGTCGTCCACGCCATCATGGTCAAGGTCACTCGGCGGATCGCAGGCTCCGAGGCTCAGTGCAAGAGCGACAATCCACAAACAGGCGATTGGTCGTGTGATCATGCGAATCGAGGTGAGTTTACCACAGCACACCGCCGCGGCGTGGAGCGGCAGCGCGGTTCTGGATGGGGTAGCGAGCGCCTATCGGTCGGCGAAGCGTATCCCGGAGTTGACCGGCGGCGCGGCGGCGGCCGGGTCGACTCGCCCCATGATCTCTTCAGCGAGAGGGTGAATGATGATCGGGCGGTATTCACGCCAACCACGCACCACCGCGGCGGGGGCGCGCAGGATGCGAATGCCGCCGAAGTCGCGCTCCAGCGAGTAGCCGGCAACCGTCAGCTCGGGGTCCGCGGCCACCAGATGAGTGACCGCGGCTGAGACGGTCTCCAAGTCGCGATTGATGGCGCGTCCCGTGGTGTCGTAGAACGGTATGGCACGGTGCAGGTAGTAGTAGCCTGGGGTGTTGAGATAGAGCCGGTCCAACTGCCACACCGCGGCGACACCGCTTGCGCGGGCCAGATGGCGGTACGCCGCGAAGATCGGATCCTGGTTGCGAAGGAACCGCACCATGCCGGTCTCCCACGACCAAGCCTGGTAGACCCGCCCCTGATACGGCAGCTCGTTCAGCAGGCCGCCCGCCGAAACAGCCACGAACAGGATGGCCGTCGCTCCCCCAACCCAGCGCGAGCGGTCGGGTGCTGGCCGTCTGCTTGCCACCCACGCCGCAAATCGAACAAGGAGATCCCCGCCGATCAGGAGCCACAGCGGAATGACTGCGAAGATGAACCGGTACTCCTTGTGCGACGACAGGGAGTGGCTCAGCAGTACCAGGGTGATCAGCGCCAGCACCAGGGCGTAGCGCCGTGCCCAACGTAGAGCCGACAACAGACACAGCGCGCTCAGCCCCCCGCTGGCCAGCACAAGCCACCATAGGAACTGCCACGAGGGGCTCTCATTGGCTCGCACCGGCCCCAGAATCAGGTTGAAGCGCAGGTTGGTAACGTAGGAGTGGAACAGCCTGCCGTCCCAGGTGAGCGCGTCGAACATGCCCACGGCCAGGAGCAACCCCGTCGCGGCCAGGACCAGTAGCAGCTTTCGCTGGATGCGCAGGAACACAATCCCCAGCAGCAGCAGCGCCGGCAGCGCGTACTGCAGCCGGATCGCCACCGCCAGCACCGCGAGCATGGCCGCCTGCCATACCACCCGCCGGCGGTCGACGGCGGGCCGTACGCATAGAGCCAGTAGTCCCAGCAGCGGCGCTGTGGCTACGAACTCGGTCATCGGTTTGTGCGCGAACCCGACCAGCTCGTACCAGAACACGCCGGCCAGCAGCGCCGCCCGCGCCGGGGCTTCGCCGAAGTGACGGCGGGCAAACCAGTACATACCCGCAGGAATGGTCAGCGACAGAGCACAGAACAGCAGCTTGACACCACCGACGTACCACCACGGCTGGCCCAGCCCGATCACGTCGAACAGCTTGAGCACGCCAGCCACCACACCCGGCACCAGCCACGCCCGCGCGCCGTAGAAGTACTCCCAGTAGATCACCCCGTTGCCGAACACCAAGCGATGGGCAGGCTCCAGGTACTGCATGATCTCATCCGGGTGCAGCACGAAGTCGCCGGCCAGGGCCACCGCGACGCGCAACGCGAGCAGCAACGGCAGCAGCGGCCAGGGCTGCTGCTGCTCCTGCAGATGCAACAGGCCGTCCAAGCGATCTTTCCTTCCGCTTTCGCCCATTCCGTTCACAGGCGAACCTAACACCGATCGCAGGGTCCCGGCTTCCTATCAGTCGGCTGCAGTTACCGGCGAGTAGCTCGCATTACGGTATACTCCTCCAACGCTCCCCAGCGAACCGAAAGCGGAGGATTCTTTTGAGCCACCAGGACTGTTCCGGCCCAAGAGTGTGCTTCATCATCCCCACCTACAACGAAGCCGAGAACATTACGTTGTTGCTGCAACGGTTGAGCGAGCTGTACCAGGACCGGAACATGATGTTTCTCGTGGTCGACGATGAGAGCCCCGATGGCACCGGGTTGCTGGTACGCGAGTTTGCGCGCCGCGATGCGCGAGTGCATCTGCTGGAGGGCAAGAAGCGCGGACTGGGAGCCGCCTACGTTCGCGGGATTACGCATGCCATGGACCGTCTCGAGGCGGAGGTGGTAGTGCAGATGGACGCCGATTTCTCGCACGATCCCGAGGACGCCGGCAGGCTGGTGGAGTGCGTGGCAGCCGGTGCGGACGTGGCGATCGGCAGCCGCTACGTTCCCGGCGGCTCCGTCGACGAGAGCTGGGGCTTCCGCCGGCGTCAGCTCTCGCTGTGGGGCAATCGTCTGGCGCGATGGATCGCCGGATTGAAAGGCGTGCGTGACTGTACCGCCGGCTTCAAGGCAATCAGGGTGACGGCACTGCGAGCTGCGAAGGTGGGAGAGATCAGCGTACTCGGCTATGCCTTCCAGGTGGCGCTACTGCATCGCCTGCTCCATGCCGGCGCCCGGGTGGTGGAGAAGCCGATCTATTTCCGCGACCGCGAACGCGGGGTAACCAAGCTCGGTTTAGACAGCATGCTGGAGTTCTTCTCTCACATCTGGTGGCTGCGCCTGACCAGTCATCGCACCTTCATCAAGTTCTCCCTGACGGGCCTTAGCGGGGTGTTCGTCAATCTGGGAGCGTTCCAGCTCCTGACCGTACTCGGCGTACATCGCTACCTGGCCTCGCCGATCGCTATTGAGCTGTCCATCATCTCCAACTTCCTGATCAACAGTCACTGGACCTTCGCCGACCGGGCGCTGATCAAGGGCAAGCGCATCCGGGGCTTGAAGTTCAATGTCGTCTCGTTACTGTCGCTGGCAGTGAGCTACGGCGCGTTTCTGCTGCTGTCACTGCTGCTGCCACGGGTGGCGCCGGTGTGGCTGCAGGGACTAGCGATCGTGCCGGCCGTGCTCGTCAACTACTTCCTCAACTCCTCCTGGACGTTTCGCGAAGCGGGCACAAGTGGACGCTGACCGGCGGCCGGCCCCTGCCGAACCGGGAATTGATGGAGTTCGCGGCACCGGGCACGTAAAAAAACGTGTGGCGCAGTGGACGAGCCGCGCCAGGGACGTGGTGCTGGCGCGGCCGTGGCTGTCCCCGCTGGCGCTCGGTCTGATGGTGCTGGTGAGCTACCTGCCGGCGATGCTGTGGGGCGACTTTGTCTGGGACGACCTGATGATGACCGGCACTCCCGCCGTGCGAGAGGCGACCGGCTTGCGCCAGATATGGTTCTCGCCGGGGGAGATCAAGGCGGAAGGGCATTACTGGCCGTTGGTCTATTCCCTGTTCTGGTTGCAGCACAAGCTGTGGGGGTTCACCCCGGCCGGCTACCATGTGGTCAACGTGCTGCTGCACCTGGCGAACACGCTCCTGCTGTGGCAGCTCCTGCAGCGGTTGACGGTGCCGGCAGCCTGGGTCGTGGCCGCGGTGTTCGCCGTCCATCCCGTGCACGTCGAGTCCGTGGCCTGGGTGATGGAACTCAAGGACGTGCTTTCCGGCCTGTTCTACCTATCGGCGGCACTGGCGTGGATCCGCTTCACCGCCAAACCGCGTCCGGGTCCGTACCTGGCGGCGCTGGCGCTGTACGTGGCCGGCCTGCTGGCCAAATCGGTGGTGGTCACGCTGCCGGCGGCGCTGATCATCCGGCAGTGGTGGCAGCGGGGCCGGGTGACCGCGAGTGATCTCCTGCGGGTGGTGCCGTTCTTCCTGCTGGGAGCGGCGATCACGGCCGCGGACCTGGCATTCAACCGGTCCCAAAACGTAGCGCGTTTCGACTATTCGCTTTTCGAGCGCGGACTGATCGCCGCGCGCGCCCTGTGGTTCTACGTCGGCAAGATTCTCTGGCCGGTAGACGTCGGCATCATCTACCCGCGCTGGGAGGTCGGAATCGGCGATCCGCTGGCGTGGGCAGGTCTGGCGGCAGCCAGCGGCCTCGTCGCAACGCTCTGGTTGCTGCGCGACCGCATCGGCCGCGGGCCGCTGGCTGGAGTGCTGTTCTTCGGAGTAACGCTATCGCCGACGCTCGGTTTCGTGGACTTCAACTTCATGCTGTTTTCGTTTGTCGCAGACCGTTTTCAATACCTCGCCGGCATCGGCGTTCTGGCGGTCGTCATCGGGGCGACGGCTTACAGCTTCGCCGCCGGCTCCGATACCAACGCGCAGCGGGGCGCGGTGCTGAACATAGTGCTGGTGGCCGCGCTTCTGAGCGTGCTGGGGACTTTGACCTGGCAGCAATCAGCCATCTACCGTGACGGCATTACGTTCTTCCGCCACCTCATCGCGCACAACCCCGAGGCTCGGGAAGCGCACCTCAATCTCGGCAGCGCGCTGCTGCGGTGGAACCGGCTGGATGAAGCACTCGCCGCCTATCGCATCGCCGAGGAACAACGCCCGGAGGACTGCAAGCCGCCGTACGGGGCCGGCTTGGCGCTCTATCACCTGGGGCGGCTGGACGCGGCGGAGGAAGCTTATGTCCGCGCCCTGAAAATGTGTCCGCACTACGCGGAGGCCCTCGCCGCTCTAGGCGAGTTGCGGCTTGCTCAGCAGCGCTACGAAGATGCGCTGCAACCGCTGCGGATCGCCACCGAGGTCGACCCCCGCAACGTGGACGCCTGGATCAGCCAGGGTCTCGCCCTCCATCACCTGGGCAGAACCGAACAGGCGCTGTATAGCATAGATCGGGCACTCGCCCTTCACCCGAACCAGGCGCAGGAAGCCCGCGCCCAAGTAGTACGAGATTCGTCGCCGGCGGACGATGGATAGTGCCGGCCCCCAACAGCATGTCCTTGAACACTGGCCTCCCTGGGAGTTCCCTACGTTCATCCCCTGCAGGGGGCCAGTGCCCTATATATCCTCTTGAGGGGCTACTGGAGTAGCCGTAGTCGCACCGTGAAGTGCTGCTCCGCGTCACCTCTTGGCGGCTGCTTCCGCGTCCCTTCGGCGCTCAAATAGACTCCCCGGTCGAGCTCAAGTCGTGCACCGACGCGATAGCTCCGCTGCCCGCCGAACGCGAGCTCCGTGGAGCTGTACGGGGTAAGGATCCCGCCGAACGCGGGCAGCCCGTAACCGATCTCCGCCTGGACACGTCCGCCCGGCTGGCTGTCGGCCAGCAGGTCGATGGTGCCTTGCTCCCACAACCCGTCGACGCGGCTGTCGGTCACGCCCCAGGTCGGCCGCACGCTCATCGACAGGCCATGGCCCGCCGCGTTCGAGTCGAGCTGGATCAGGCCGCTCAGCCCCCACTCGCCGTAGTCGCCGCCGTGGACCAGCAGGCCGCGGCCGCCGGCCGACACCGTAATTCTGGAACCCCGATCGGCGTAGGTCACGCCGCCGCCTACCTCGAGGCCGGCGCCGGTCTCGCCATCACCGCCGTCGAGGCGGCCGCCAATCTCCAGCGCAGGCTTCAGCGACCCACCGCCGGCGAAGTGCTGGGCGTGGCTGGCCTCGATGGCCGCCCGCGCCTGGCTCACGCCCACGTCGAGATGCTGGATCGTCTTCGCTTCGTTCTCGGCGACCGAGGCTCCGGCGAGGGACCCTTCCGCTTTCAGCTTCAGGGCCGTAGTTCCGCCGGCTATGAACAACTCGGTCGACAGCAGCGTCACACTCGAACCGGCTCCCAGCGACCACTGCGTGAGATCGGATTCCTGCGCCTCGTAATCCTCGTCGCCATCGTCGATCGACACACCGCCGAAGCCGAAGCCGCCGGTGGCCCACAACCCGAAGTCGGTCGAGCTCCAGCCCATGTAGGGGTGTACGCTGATCAGCCAGCTCGCGTAGGTCCCCTCACGGCCGACGCTCGGTTCATCGGTGTACTCCAGTCCCCCGCCCGTCCAGGAGACCACGAGGCCGGCGAGCAGGCTGTCGACGAAGCGCAGGTCGGCACCGAGCCTGGCGCTCCACACGGAGCCGTCCCACTTCACCGCGGCCACGTCGCCGCCGCCGATCGTCCGGAAGTCGCCACCGCCCCAGACCGCGACGCCGACTCCGCCGTCGTCCGGGCCGTCATGGCTGCTGAGCGGCACCAGGAAGGAGGAGCCACCCAGCACCTTCGCCAAGTCGTAGCTGCCGTCCTGCAGCGCGTACTCGTTCGCCTGTAGCGCCCGGTAGAGCCCGGTCAGCCCGGAGAGATCCGCGGTAGCCGCTGAATCGCCCTGCGCGGCCAGCGCCATGCGGGTGCTCACCGCATCCAGCGCTCCCGCCGCCGAAGCGCGCGTGATGCCCGGCAGCAACGCCTGGTTGACCCGGTTGACCGAATGGAACACCGAATCCTGAATCAGGATCGTCGCCGAACTGTTCGGACGTTTCACGGTCCCGTTGGCGGTCTGCGCCCCGGTGAGCGTCACCTTCAGCGTCTCGTCCGGCTCCAGCACCTTGTCGGCCATGGTCCGGATTGTGATTGTCGCCGTCCGCTGGCCTGCCGGAATCGAGACCATCGTCGGGCTCGGTGCCGTGTAGTCGGCCGGTGCCTTCGCGGTGCCGCCAACGGAGTAGTTCACGTCCACGGGCGCGGTGCTTTCGCCGCCGCCGACCCGCACGGTGAACCGCGCCACGTCGCCCTCGGCCACTGTCTTCGGCGCGGTCACGCTGACCGATAACTCGTCGTTGTCTTCGATGGTCACCGTCACCTGTCCGAGCATGTCCGGCGCGCTGCCGTCCGTGGTAACGGTGGTCAGCGTCACGGTGACCTCTTCGCGTCCCTCGACCAGCGAGTCCTCCACCGCGGCCACCGTGACCACTCCCTGCTGTTCGCCGGCAGGCACCTCGATAGCCCCTTGCGGAAGCGCGAGATCGAGTCCGATTACCGGCACGGAAAAGGTGTAGTCCTCTCCCGCGGTAGCGCTGCCGGCGGCCGAATAGCCGATCCGCACTGGCACCTGGAGCGCACGCTCCAGCCGCAACACGATGTTCGCTTCACCGCCCTCGGTGACGGGCACGTCGTCTATCGGCAGCAGCGCGAGATCGTCGTCCGTGATGGTGGCCATGGCCGTTTCCATGCCTTCAGCAAACGTTGCATTCGTCGGGTTGCTCAGCCGGATCTCGATGGTCTCGCTGCCTTCGGGTTCGACGTCGCCCTTCACCGTCACGTTGATGGTCTTGGTCGTTTCTCTCGGCTGGAAGGTGAGCGTGCCTGCCGGGAGCGCCTCGTAGTCGGTGCCGGACGTTGCCGTGCCACCGGCGACCGCATAGCCCACCGTCACTTCCTTGCTGGTGGCCCCATCCTTGGTGACGGTGAAGACCAGCGGGGATTTCGCCCCTTCATGGCCTTCCTCGACCGTCGCCCCCTCAATCGACAGCTCCGGCTCCGGGTCGTCGTCTTCGATGGTTCCTTCCGCCCTGCTCATGTCTGGAGCCAACCTCGCGTTGACTGGGCTGCTCAGAGCGATCTCAACAGTCTCGTCGATCTCATCTACGTCGTCGTCCGTCACCGTCACGTAGATCGTCTTGGTCGCTTCTCCCGGCTGGAAGGTGAGCGTGCCTGCCGGGAGCGCCTCGTAGTCAGTGCCGGCCGTCGCCGTACCGCCAGCGACCGCATAGTTCACCGTCACTACCTCGGTGCGCGTGCCGGCCTCACTGGATGCCCTTACTGTAAACGCCAGCGGGGCGGCAGCGCCCTCTCCCACGCTTGTCCCGGTGATGGACAGCGCTGTGGGCAACGGGTCGTCGCTCTCCAGTGTGATGCGGGTCCCGGTTACGCCCTCACCTCCTGCAACGGTGATGAACTCGTCTACCTCGTACACCCTGTCGTCGATCGGTGTCAGCGTAAACGTCCCTGTGCCGCTGGGAGCACCGGTGGCGATGGTTACGACGAAGGGGGCGACTTCTCGGTAGTCCGTCCCCCCCGTGGCACTGTCACCAGCCGCACCTACATTGACGGTGACTTGCTTGGCGGTGCCGTAGTAGGTGCCCCCTGTTACCCTCGCAGTTACCGTGATGGGTCTCCCTGATGTGTCGTTTTCGTTCACGGTTTCCGGGGAGACAGAGAGATTGATCCCCTCTGGCGCGGCGTCGTCGTCCGTTACGGTCACCCGTAACTGCTCAGCCGAGGAGGGGCTGTAGCCAGGTCCGCTGGGCGTGTGCGTGATGGTCACCGCTCGGCGGTTGCCGACGTTGTCCACGGCGTCGGGCACGCCGGTGACGGTTATGGTCTTCGCCGCCCAGTCGCTGGTCGTGAAGATCAATCTGGCAGGACTCACCGTTGCGATGCTTGAATCACCGCTCTCTACGGTTACGGTTACGGTACCGGTGGGCTGAGTCCTCGGCCCCACCGTGTAGAGTGTCGACTGTCCCGCTCCCGGCGCCTCGGTTACCGTTACAGCTTCTGTGGAAAGGACAAGGCCCGCGGCACGTACCGTCACAGATACACTTTCTGAAACATTCTCGTAGCCTATACCGCTAGCCGCATTCGTGATCGCAACGGGGCTGTCGCTGCCGGCTACTCCAGTAACGGTAAACTCTTGCGCCGTGTTCCAGTTCCCGGGCGTGAACGTCCGTGATTCAGGACTAACCGTGGCGGCGGCCTCATCGCTGCTCGCCGCGGTCACCGTCACAGATCCTCTGGGCCGGGCATTCAGCTTTACCGTGTAAGTGTCCGTCTGACCCTCTGAGATTGTCAACGATGTTGGTGCGAGCGTCAGCCCTGGGGGCACCACTACAACATCTTCGTCGGTCACCGTCACATACACATATCCCGGCGTAGCAACATACGCCCCCGTCACCGCCAATTTGATGCGTGCATCACGTTCACCACCGATATGAATCGTTCCACTGTCCTCTCCCCCCGTAACCGTAACCACCTGCGGCATATCCCAGTTGGTGGATGTAAAGGTCAGGGTGCTTGGGCGCACGCTGGCGACGGACGAGGGGGTGACCATTGGCGTTACAGTAACATCCCCAGTGGGCTTGCTATTTAGCTTTACCGTGAAGGTATCTTCGCGTCCCCGTGAGATTCTTAGATCCGTTGGGACCACTGTGAGCCCGGCCCTGTCGTCGTCGGTCACCGTCACCCTCACCGGATCTGCTGTAACCGTAGCATACTCAGCGCTACCTCCTCTAACGGCATGGGTGATGGTGACTTCTCTTCTATCACCGGAGTTGTCTTCGTCATCATTCACACCGGTAACTGTAACGGACTTTGGACTTCTCCAGTTTCCGGACGTGAACGTCAACGATTGCGGACTGACCGTGACAGTCGCAGGTTCTGGGTTCACCACGTCTACGATCACGTCAGCCGTCGGCTCTGAATCGATCTTCACCGTGTATGTGTCGCGACCACCCATTTCCCTGATGGGGTCCAAACCACTGGTGTCGATCGTCACGTCGGGGGCATCAACATCACCTGTGGAGGGATCTGAATTGTTGGTGACGGACACCACTATATCATGTCTTCCGGTACCACTATCTGCTGGTATTCCCGAAGCACGGTGAGTAATGATCACATCTCGAGACGCGGCGATGTTATTGTTAACACCGAAAACATAGATAGTTTGAGCGCCACTGTTAGTGGAGTCGAACGTCAGCGACACGGACTGCTTGGCGCTCATCAACTCATCAGCCGTAGACACCTTGGCACCCTTCGTCGGATCGCTACTGCGGACGGTTACAGTAACTCTGTGGTTACCCGTTAGAATGGTTGTGTCGGTAGGTACTACCGTATAGGATCCAGATGTTGTTTCAGTAACTGTCGGCGTGCCTACTGTTAAACCAGAAACATCATCTGTACCATTACTTACTGTGACGCGGGCCAGCTTCTTAATACCGCTATAGCCTCCACCGGTGGCCATGAACGATACGTCCACAGATCGGCTTGTCTCTTCAATTTTATTATACTCTCCGGAAACGTAAACAGTTTGAGCTTCGTCCCAGGTATCAGTCGTGAACGATAGGGTTATGCTCGAAGCGGGAGTGCCCGTCTCAGTCTTAGACACCTTGACATACGTATCGGTACTGCGGACGGTTACAGTAACGCGGCTCGTTGGCTCGCTACCAAGGACTGCCGTAATTCCGACTGAGGCACCACCTTCGGTAACGGTGGGGGGGCTTCCTAACTCCAAATCCGCTGTGTCGTTGTCTACGATTGTCACGGTCTTTTCTGCCGTGACACCATCGTAGCCTCCACCGGTAGCCACATGCTTGATCAGCACCGAACGATCTCCGTTATCAACTTCATCCGGCACGCTGGTAACGGTAACGTCTTGATCTGCACACCACCTGCCAGTATCACCGGAGGCGGGGTCGCAAGCACCAACAGTGGGTTGGAACGTGAGCGATGCAGTCGTCGTAGCAAGTTTCAGATTCATGCTCGTGATAGCCACTGTTACCGGGCCCGAAGGTTGAGTGCGCAGCTTTACCTTGTAAGTTTTCGTCTCCTCAACGGGAGGATCTGCCCCGTTATCTTCATCGAGTTTCGTTGGATCGGAATCCGCTGGATCGGGACTAATAACAATCTCTGCGGTGTCATCATCTATTACTGTCCCCGGAATACGTACCGTCTCAACTTTACCATAGCCGTATTCATCTGCTGGATTAACCTCGATAGCCACAGGCCGGCTGTCATTAGGATTATCTTCCGAGTCTGCGCTGGCGGCTACCCGGATCTGCTGATACTTATCCCAATCGCCATCACCGAACGTCAAATCAACTGTATTGGCACCGTTTACCGTAACGATCCCTGTCGGCATGGCACTCACCGTTACGGTCAGCGTCTCACCTGCGGGAGGTGCAGAGTTCAGCTTCACTTCAAAGTAGTCAGGGGTGCCCTCCTCGTAAACCGTCAATCTGGGCTCGGGAGGATTAAGCGTCAAACCTGCAGTGTCATCGTCGGTCACCACAACTGGTAGGGTCTTTGTGGTGACACCTGCGGCTTCGTGTGAGATCGATACTTCTCGTCTGTCGTTCGAGTTGTCCACCTTATCAGGAATGCCTGTTACTTTCACATACTGATACGTTCGGTGGCTAGCGCTCGTAAACTGAAGCGCTCGGGGCTCTACTTTGGCTCCCCCCCCGGTCAGAGTGAGGGTCAGGGTCAGGGCCGTCTCCCCCGACGGCAGAGCAGTCAGACGTACCCCATAGGATTCACTTCTGCTGCCGTCCTCGGGAACCGTCACTGATTCTACGGAAAGCACAACGTCCTGCGCCTGGACGACAGCAGGTGCCACCCCGAACAGTAGTGCAGCAGCCAGAAGCACGACCGCGCTCCCTGCCATGCTTCGCCGCGGTTGGGTAGTCCTACTCGCGGTAGATGTGGTGTGCTGGGTACAACCGACGTGCATCTCTTGTGGGGCCTCCCTCCCGGCCCCCCCCACAGAGGCGCCAGGGACAATTCCGTGGACCTGACCAAGCCGCGTTACACGGCTCTGGGTAGATCTCTAAACAAAACGGGGGCGCAGCCAAGCTAAAAAGTGACCGCGCCCCCAGCTCTCAAGCTCTTACAAGGAGCTTTCGCTTACCTATGTGTTTTTTACGACCTTCCAGTCGAGCAGGTAGTTCCCTGCCTTGGTTGCGTCGACCTGTACATAGTAGCGCTGCCCGCAAGCGAAATCGCTCACTTGGTACCGGCGCATGCTCTTCTGATCGACCAACTTCTCAACCTTGGGCTGAGACATCTCTGGGTTATGTCCCACAACCATCAACGTTCCCTCGAAGGTACTTCCATCAGTAGTGGACCCAGCGGCGGAGGAGTCGTCCAACATGACTTCCAACGTCCAGTCCGGTGACATCTGCAGACCAATCGATCCCGCTTCGGTGCCCAACCAGAAAACGTCCGTGTCTCCCTTCAGGTTACCGTTACCAACCAAAGTTCCTACGGAGCGAGTGGCTGATTTACCAACTACGCCCGATACACGAAGTACTTCTATCGAATGATCAAGCCCCAGCAATGCACTGTCGGTAAGACCTGCTGCATATGACGGCACGCTTCCCGAGTAATCATTACGAGGACCCTTTTGTTCTTGGTCCGCACCAATTTGGTCTAGGAGAAGTCCACTTTCTACCTCGCGAATAAATGACATAACCGTAGGCGACGAACCCGCTTCGGCTGTCTCGTCCACCGTATTCGTAATCGTGGTAGTAACTACACTCGCAGATGCATGAGCTGTACGCCCGGCGCTATCCATGGCCGAAACCTTAAGGGCATAGTCCGGAGTTCCGCCGTACGTCACCGCATTATGGGTAGATCTATCTGTATCATCGGCAAGAGCGATATAGGCAGCGGTAGCTGCACTATCAAGAACGGTAGCTGTGTTTGCAGCGTAGCCCGTGTTCTTGTTCCGTCCTGGTAGCGATACCATTCCCGTAAGCATCAGCCGAGGATCGGTTTCCGAAAATGGTTCGACCATCAGACTGTGAGCCTTCGTCAAACCACTAGCCTCCACCGTGAGTGAGTAGTCATACGGTCCCGTTCCTCCGGTCGCCCCAAACGCATGCAGGGGAATTCGGCTAGTCCCCGAGTACGGCTTGCACTGCAAGAGTTCAGGTACCGGTTCCAACAAATCACCGTCGAACGCAAAATCCTGTACCGGACCTGCTGGTGTCCCCGGCCCCTGCGGTCCACTCGGCCCCTGCGGCCCAGTCGGCCCCTGCGGTCCACTCGGCCCCTGCGGCCCAGTCGGCCCTGCCGGTCCTGTCTCGCCGGGTTCGCCCTGCGGCCCGGTCGGCCCCTGCGGCCCGGTCGGCCCCTGCGGCCCGGTCGGCCCCTGCGGCCCCGTATCGCCGGGGTCACCCTTCGGCCCCTGCGCGCCGGGTTCGCCCTGCGGCCCAGTCGGCCCTGCCGGCCCCATGACCCCGCCCGGGCCTTCGCAAGCGGCCACAATCAATGTTGCGATAAACAGAAGTGCGCCGGCCTTGAACCAGCGCCCTACAGCACTTTTCATGCTTCCCCCAGATTTTGCCCTCTCGGGCTATCTATTTGGTCGTAGTGCGGCAATCCGCACCTGCGATGGCTACAGGCGTCCATTCCTGCGCCCCTGATCATCTTCTTGCAAGCTCTCCCTCCTTCCGGTCGACCACCACCTCTTCGCCTTCCTCGCTACGGTTGTCGGCGGCCAGCTCAATCATCTTCTGAACCGCAACTCGTGCACTCCTGAGACGATGCTGCACCATGAACTCGCGTGCCAGGTGGTAGTGCTTCGGCGTTAGGGTTATCCGGTGCATCTCATCCATCTCGCGCCCCTCCTCCAGGCTTTGGAAAGAAGGCCGGTGGGGCGAATGATCCCCACCGGCTACCGAAACCCGAGAGACTCAAGGTGCCGCCCGGAATCTGGAGGTAAGGATATCCCTACCATCATTATCGACATCTATGCAAGCAACTGCCAACAAATTCTTTTGAGAACATGAGTACAGCGTTGCGGACTGTGCTGTCAAGGATCATAATGCCCAAAAGGACCAGTAGGAGGCTCGGTTGGGTCAAAGTAAGCGGTCGAAACGCCGACAATGAGTGTGCACACGTTCATTGAGTGCACAGAACGAACACAGGGACGGCTTCATTTATGAGAACCATCGCTCTCATCAGCATGAAAGGCGGCAGCGGTAAGACCACGCTCGCACTGCATCTCGCCACCGCCGCAGCGGAACACGGCCACAACGTTGCCGTGCTCGACCTTGACCCGCAGCAGTCAGCAGCGAAGTGGGGAGACCGGCGGACGATGCCGGTTCCCGTGGTCCTGGCTGCACCTCCCAGCCGGCTCGACCCGGAGCTGCAGCGGGTCGCCGACGCCGGCGCCGATATGGTGCTGATCGACACGCCACCGCGGGCTGGCTCCGACAACGCGGCCCTGGCCGCCGCCCGTGCGGCCGACCTGGTGGTGCTGCCGTGTCGGCCCGCCATTCTCGACCTCGAAACGGTCGCCAGCACGGCAGCCCGTGTGCACGACGTTGCCCAAGTGCCGGTCGTAGCGGTGCTGAACGGCTGTCCCAGCCAAGGGCGTACTGCCGAGGAGGCGGCCGTGGCCCTGGTTCGCCTTGGCGTAGAAGTGTGCCCGGTCCGGATCGGGCAGCGAATAGCGTTCGCGCGCTCGCTGCTCGATGGCCGTACCGCCCCTGAACTTGAGCCAGGCGGCCGCGCCGCCGACGAGACGGCACGACTGCACACGTTCATCGCGTGCACAGACTGAACAGGTGAACAGGCGAACTCTATGAACAACAGCTTCGCAGATGCGTTGAGAGGGGACAGCAGCAGCTCGACGCCGCGCCGGCGCCCGGGGGCGGTGTCCCGCCAGGGCCGCAAGCACGTCGGCGCCTACGTGGATCCGGCCGTGGCGCGCCAACTCCGGGTGATCGCCGCCGCGGAGGACACCAGCACCCAGGCGCTGATCGAGGAAGCCATCGAGATGCTGTTCCAGTCTCGGAAGCACGGTCCGCGCACCTGAGCTGCCCCAGGGTGAATGCTCCTGAAGGGGCACGATGATGCGTTACCGCGTGAGGACGTTCCTGCGGCTGTGGCGCTGGCGCCGAGACCTGGCGTGGCGGCGCGCACTGATACTGGACACCCTCCGTGGACGCCTGGAGATCCGGGCGCCTGCCGGCTCCTTCGGGCTGGAGCAACCGCCGGCGCGGCGATTTTCCCGCCTGATCGTTGTGCCTGGCGTATGTGTCGTCCGCTGGGCAAGCAGCCGAAAATAAGTGGTAGAGGGTACTGACTTATGAGGATCACGACACGTGGCGGCGCTCGGGCCGTGGTGGGGCTGCTGCTGGTGGCGGCGCTGCTGCTGATCGGTTGCGAGGAAGCCGTGGAGCCGGGAGAAGCGCCTGGAAAGGTGAGCAACCCCAGCCCGCGCCACAACGCCACCGACGTAAGCCAGGATACCGACCTGAAATGGGCGGAGGCTTCCGATGCGACCAGCTACCGCGTGTACTTCGGTACCGACCCCTCGCCTGATGGTGGCGAGTTCAAGCGCGAGCAGGAAGGGACCACATACGATCCGGGGCCGCTGGAACCCAGCACGACCTACTACTGGCGAGTCGATTCCGAAAACGACGACGGTAGGACCACCGGGAACGTCTGGAAGTTCAAGACGGCTGGCAGTGACATACCAACCGACCCAAACCCGGCGCATGAAGCAACCGGCGTCGCTCCCAACACGGACCTCGAATGGGCCGCGGCCGCGGGCGCGACCAGTTACCTGGTGTACTTCGGCACCGACTCTACGCCCGACAGGACTGAGTTGCTAGACGACCGGGTAGATGGGACCACATTCGATCCGGGGCCACTGGACTACAACACGATCTACTACTGGCGGGTCGACTCCCAGAACGAGGGCGGTACGGTCAGAGGCGACGTGTGGAAGTTCACAACCGTGTCACGGCCACTTCCCAAGCCGGAGAAGGCCGCCACGCCAACGCCGGCTCATGAAGCAACCGAAGTGAGCCGCAATACCAGTCTCAGGTGGGCTGCAACCTTCAGCGCGACCAGCTACCTGGTGTACTTCGGCACCGTCGCATCGCCTGGTCACGACGAGTGGCAAGGAGAGCAGTCGGGTACCACCTTCGATCCACCAAACCTGTTGGAGTACGACACCCGCTACTGCTGGCGCGTCGACACCAAGAACGATGACGGCACGACCACCGGGGACGTGTGGTGCTTCACCACCGAGGTAGAGCCGGCGCCGAAGGTGACCAACCCACGGCCCGCCGACGGAGTCAAGAACGTAGGCCGATTGGATGACCTCGAATGGGATCCCGCTCCCGGCGCGACGGGCTACGTTGTGTACTTCGGCACCAACCCGTCTCCTGGGATCAACGAGAGGCAGCCTGAGCAGCAGACACACACCACATTCGATGTGACCTTGGCCTACAACACCACCTACTACTGGCGGATCGACTCCAAGAGAGACGGCCAACTGACCGTAGGAGACGTGTGGTCGTTCACGACCGCGCAGCCCCCGACGACCGGAGCCTTGGTCACCGGGGAATGAGGAGGTCATGGCCAAGACAGCGGCCCTTGCGTGTGGTGGAGTAGGACAACCCGCATTGTCATAACGCACTCACTCCCAATGAGGCCCGCTCGAAATCAAGCGGGAGAACGCTGGTGAACCGCGAAATCTGCCTACCGATGACCGGGAGCGCTTCAATGTGGTCGCTCCGATGGGAACGGAAACGGTAGCGCCACCCTCTACGGTCTTTGCGGGTCGCACTCCTGCAGCTTCAATGTGGCCCGCTCCGGAAACGGGAAACTCCGATGCCGCACGTGCATCGTCTCTCTACTCCCGACACCGCTTCAATGAGGCCCGCTCCCGTTCGAGCGGGAACATGCAGGTCGGCGTCGAAGCTCGCGTATGATTCTCTGCAGGCTTCAATGAGGCCGCTCCGCTCCGAAGCGGGAACACCCCGGTCGGAGCGGGAGAACACATTTGATTATTAACCGGCACCGGCTCACCCTGTCGCACTTCAATGAGGCCGCCCGGAGCGAGCGGGAAATCCATGCTGCCACGATGCAAGATCATCCTCGCTTCAATGAGGCCCGCCCTGATCGGACGGGGACACCGGCACGACGCTTCCGCAATACTGTGACACAGCAGACTTCGATGCGGCCCGCTTCCGTTCGAGCGGAAAAGGAATCCGGCTCGGTAACGCCGTGAAGATTCATTCGTTACCTCGCTTCAATGAGGCCCGCCCCCTTATCATCGGGCGGGAAACATCGAACTTGATGCGCACACCGAGACCAAGACTCCGCTTTAATGAGGCCCGCCCCTGATCGGGCGGGAAACCAACTTTCAATTCCGAGGTTCCGGTGGCCAGTGAGATGCGGCTTCAATGAGGCCCGCCCTGATCGGACGGGAACTACTCCGAAATATCGAACTCACGCCGTCATTCCTCTGCTTCAATGAGGCCCGCCCCTGATCGGACGGGAAACGCGACCGAACCGGCCCGAGAACCTGACCGCGGTAGGCGGGCTTCAATGAGGCCCGCCCCTGATCGGGCGGGAAACCCCGCGAGCTTTGCTACGAATAGCGCGTCGGCTACTGTGCTTCAATGAGGCCGCCCTGATCGGACGGGAAACCTGTGGCCATCGGTCGTGCTCCGCTCCGTGGCAGGGTGCTTCAATGAGGCCGCCCTGATCGGACGGGAAACCTGGCGCGTCCAGCCCCAGCAGCCGCGCCTGCCGCTCGCTTCAATGAGGCCGCCCTGATCGGACGGGAAACCTGGCCGTGGCCACGGCGATCTCTATCGGATAGTGCCGCTTCAATGAGGCCGCCCTGATCGGACGGGAAACCTGCCTCCAACAAGGCACCTGAAACGTATGATGCGGTGCTTCAATGAGGCCGCCCTGATCGGACGGGAAACCTACAAGGGCGGGCGCGACATCGAAGTAATGAACAAGCTTCAATGAGGCCGCCCTGATCGGACGGGAAACCTATACCGCTACAGAATACTGGCACGGCAGGCACTTACGCCACCCGTTGCGAGCGCTGTTCCAAGCTGCCCTGAACAGAAGCGATAGATCGGCGCATTTGGCCGCGCAGCACTGGAGCGCTCGCACCATGTTGGCAAACTCACCAGGCACCGCCCCGCTGCCGATCATGTAGACGATGCTTCTTCCTGCACTGAAAACCGCCATCGCCGATCACGCCGCGATCCGCCGGTGCCGGCGCCTGCAGCCGGCCGGCGGGGTAGGGGACAAGCTGTTTCCTCCCACCTACCCCGCTGACCGCGAAGGCCCGCCGCGCCACGTGTTCGAGCGCCGCCGCGTCGACGATCGAGAGCTCTGGTGCGTGCTGCTCGACAGCGTACAGAGCCAGGCGAACCGCATGGAGGAAGCGCTGCTGGCGGCGGCCTCCGATGAGGCGATTCCGCTGCCCTACGTCGTGGTCGACTTCCGCGACGCGGACCTACAGCCACTGGTCCAGATCACCTCCCTGGACGCGCCGCACCGCGTCTACGACGCCATAATCCGCGACAGCCTGCTGAATGCCGAGCCGTTCATGGAGAGCGAACCGGGCCGGCGTCTCGCCGCGGCCACGCCGGCGGACGCCACCGCGCTGCTGGAGATCTCGCCGGCGGCGCTGCTGTTCGGCGCGTGGCACAGCCAGGGCGAAGGCGGCGGGCTGGGAGCCAAGTTTCCGCGCGCGCTGGTGTCGGAGATCATGGGCATCGACACCCCGGTCGAGGAAGTGGTACGCGACCGGCGCACCAACCGAACCGAGCCGCAAACCGCGGGCCGGCGCACCGGCAGCCGCATCGACCCGCTCGGCGTCCTGCGCAAGGTCGACGTGTACAAGGGCCCCGCCGCGGCCTGGAGCACCGACCAGAAGAAAGCGGGGAAGGGTGCCAAGAAAGTGCGGCCCTCGGAGATCAACCACGGCAACATCACGCCCACCGTCACGCCCCTCGGCGTCACCTGCGCCTACGCCGAGCACCGCGCCGTGCTGACGCTGGCGGGTCTCCGGCGGCTGCGCTTCGGCAGCGACGAGCGGAACGCCGCCGGCCGCGCACTGCTGGCCGCGCTCGGGCTGGTCGCGCTCACCGAGCAGGATGCGCGCGGGTACGCGCTGCGCTCCCGCTGCGACCTGGTGTGCGACGGCGCCGCGGAGCTGGAGCTGGTGCACGCCGATGGCGCGACCGAGCATGTCGAGATCGACCGCGCGGCGGCGCACGCGCTGTACCAGGCAGCGTATGCCGGCGCCGAGCAGGCGGGCTTCCAGTTCGGCGTCACCGCGCTGCAGCCGCAACCCAAGCTGATCGAGATCGTCCGGCGCAGCCGCGAGCTGGCGCTGGAAGGCGAGGGACGCGACGACCAGGACGAGTGAGCCTCGTCCTCGAAATCGAGTTCCTCACGGGCGTGTGCCGCGCTGCGCACAGCCCGGCGAGCAACGCTCCCGACTGGCCCTTGCAACCGGACCGGGTGTTCTCGGGGCTGGTGTCGGCGTGGGCGGCACGTGGGGAGCAGGGCAGGGAGCGCCAGGCGCTGGAGTGGCTCGAAGCACAGGGCGCCCCGACCGTTCATGCCGGCGGGCACACGGCGCGCACCGCCCCCGACGTGTTCGTGCCGCCGAACGACCAGCGTTCCTCCACGGTCATG
Source organism: Spirochaetia bacterium (assembly GCA_965203905.1). GTDB lineage: Bacteria > Spirochaetota > Spirochaetia > SZUA-6 > Bin103 > Bin103. The sequence continues at coordinate 28,658 of CBDBDQ010000004.1, forward strand.
CAGACCTACCTCAAGATCATGCCGGCCTCGCGGCCGCGGCAGCCGCGGCGGTTCCCGGTAGCGCGGCTCGATGATCCGGTGATGGCCCTGATGTGGCCGGCAGATCCGGCACCGAAGCTGCTGACAGCGCTGGACGCGCTGGCGCGCGACGTGAGCTACCTCGGCCACTCGGCGAGCCTGGTGCGGTGCCGGTTTTCGAGGCACCGATCGCCGGCGACGGATGCGCACCCTGCCGCGGCCGCCCGGCGCCAGGTCTACCCCGGCCGCCTGCAGGAACTGCGGCGCGCCCACCGCCTCAACCCGGCGCGTCCGGTGATTCTCCCAGGCGCCACCGTGCTGGCCGCGCCGGCGCCCGCTCCGGCCCCGCGGGACGCCGGCTGGCTGGTCCTCGAGGTGATCGGCGGCATCGCGCCCGACATCCGCGCGGCCGCGCTGGTGGGGCGCATGCTGCGGCGCGCCCTGATGAGCGGCTACCGCGGCATCGGCATGGCCGACCAGATCCCCGAGGTCGTGTCCGGACACACCGCTGACCGCAAGCCCGCCCGCGCGCCGCACCTGGCGATCGTGCCGCTGGCGTTCGCCGGCTTCCCCCACGCTGACGGCCGGCTGTTCGGCTTCGCCCTGATCCCCGCGCCACAGATGCCCCTGCGCGAGGTACCGGGGCTGCAGGCCGCGTTCGAGAAGATCGCGCCGTATGACCGTGGCATCGAGCGGCGGGTGCTGAAGCTGAAGTGCCTGCCGCAGCACCAGCCGCTGCAGCTCGCGCCCGCCGGCGTGCCGACCAAGCGCTCACTCGATCCGGACCCGTACCTGCAGCCGGCCCGGACCTGGGCCAGCGTGACGCCGATCGTGCTCGACCGCCACCTCAAGCGCTACGACGAGGGCAGGATCCGCGAGATCATCGCCACCTCCTGCACCAACGTCGGGCTGCCGCGGCCCGATCCGGATCGCATTCACGTGGGCAAGCACTCGGCGGTAGAGGGCGCACCGCCGGCGTGGCCGCGCCCGGGCGCGCCGCCGTGGACCGCCTGGCGCGTGCCCGGGCCGCTGGCCACTCGCTCGCTGACCCACGCCGCGATCGACTTCGAGCAGGAGGTAGCCGGCCCCGTGCTGCTCGGTGCGGGCCGCTTCACCGGACTCGGCCTGTGCCGCCGCCTCGGCGAGGACCACTGAGAAATGGCGGCGCTGACGCCGGCGGACTTCGCCAAATTCTTCACCGCCATTCACGGCGACCCGCCGTTCCCCTGGCAGCAGCGGCTCGTCGAGCAGCTCGCGTGCGAGCACCGCTGGCCGGACGTGCTGGACCTGCCTACCGGCACCGGCAAGACGGCCGCGCTCGATGCCGCCGTGTTCCACCTGGCGCTGCAGCAGGCGGTCATGCCCCGGCGCGCAGCGCTCCGGATCGTCCTGGTCGTGGACCGGCGCCTGGTGGTCGACGACGCCTACCACCGCGCCCGCAAGATCGCCTGCGCCCTGGCCGACCGATCGCGGGCGAAGACCGGCCGCTCCGTGGTCGGCGAGGTCGCGCGTCGGCTGCAGCGCCTCGCCGGCGATGATGCGCGACGGCCGCTGGAGGCGGTGCGGCGGCTGCGCGGCGGGGCACCGCTGGAGGACGACTGGGCGCGCACTCCGACGCAGCCCACCATCCTCTGCTCCACCGTCGACCAGGTGGGCTCCCGGCTCCTGTTCCGCGGCTACGGCGTCTCGGACCGCATGAAGCCGGTGCACGCCGGGCTGCTGGGCGACGACACCCTGATCCTGCTCGACGAGGCGCACCTGTCACAGCCCTTCCAGGAAACGCTGGAGGCGCTGCGCGAGCTCGACAACGCGAAGGTCACCACCGTGGTGCTGACCGCCACGCCCGGCAGCGACTACGAACGGCCCTTTCGGCTGAACCAGGAGGACCGCAAACACACGGTGCTGCGGCCCCGTATCGAGGCTGCCAAGCCGGCCAAGCTGCTGAAGCCGATCCGCAGTCCGGATCCTGCCGGCGCGTTCACGAGCGCGGCGCGCGCCCAGGCGGAGCGGCTGCACCGCGCCGGCGTGGCTGCACCTGCAGTCGGCGTGGTGGTCAACCGGGTCGACCTGGCGCGCGCGATCTTCACCAGGCTGGCCGCAACCGAGGACGCGCCGTTCGACTGTCTCCTGCTGATCGGCCGCTCGCGCGACGTCGACCGCGACCAGGCCGAGGCCCGGTTGGCGCCCTTCCGGACCGGCGCCGAGGGGAGGGAAGACGCCAGGCCGCTGATGGTGGTCGCCACCCAGTGCCTGGAGGTGGGCGTCGACCTCGACCTGGACGCGCTGGTGACGCAGGCCGCTTCGCTCGATGCGCTGCGCCAGCGCTTCGGGCGCCTCAATCGCGCCGGGCGACCCATCCCGGCTGCCGGGGCGATCCTGGTCACGACCGAGAGCCTGGCGAAGAAGGCCGACGATCCGGTCTACCGCGACCGGATCCGCGAAACCTGGGAAAAACTCACCGCGATCGCCGACAAGGAGGGGCGCGTAGACTTCGCCTCGAAGGCGCTCGACCGGCGGCTGCGCAAGGTCGACGTGGCCAAGCTCGCCGCCCCGCGCGCCGACGCCCCGGTGCTGATGCCCGCCTACCTCGACCTGTGGGCGCAGACCTCACCGCCGCCGGCCGCGGATCCGGAAGTCGGGCTGTTCCTGTACGGCGCCGAGCAGGCGGCTCCGGAAGTCTCGGTGGTGTGGCGCAGCGACATCACCAGCGCCGACCTGGCCGCCGGCGCCGAGGACAAACTCAAGGCGATCCTGGAGCTGGTACGGCCGCGCAGCGCGGAGATGATCGACGTGCCGATCTGGGCCGCGGAGGCGTGGCTGCGGCGCTGGAACACCGCGCGCGCCGCCGGCGTCGCCGATGTGCATGAGCGTAGCGTCGAGGACCTCGAGGTGGAGCAGAGCGAGACAAACCGCCTGGCGTTTCGCTGGGCCGGTGCCGACGACCCGCGCACCGGGCTGGTCCGCCACTCGGAGCTGCGCCCCGGAGACGTGCTGGTGGTACCCGCGGACTACGGCGGCTGCGATGACTACGGATGGGCGCCGGTGGAGCGGGATCCCGTGGCGGACGTGGCCGACGATGCGGCGTGGCCCTACCGCGGCCGCCGGCTCGCGGTGCGGGTGACGCCCGACGTGGCGCACTGGGACCGGCTCGCGGCCGTGCTGTCGAGATCCGACGAGGATCCCGACATCGAGGAGCTGCTCGCCGCGCTGCCGGACGTGGCCGACGAGGATCCGCCCGCGGACGGCCGCCGACGGCGTGACGTGCGTCGCCAGCTCGAAGTACTCGGCCAGGCCCGGCGGGTCGAGACCCATCGCCCGTATGGGCCGCAGCCGGACCGCGGCATCATCCTGGTCGCGCCGCGCGGGCTCGCTGGTGAGCGTGGCGCGCTGCCGGTCACCGAGGACGACTCGGCTGCGCACACGGCAGGCGAGCCGATCGCCTTGGACAAGCACACCGCCGACGTCGCTGGCTACGTCGATCGCTTCGCCACGACGCTCGGGCTCGCACCGCCGATCGCCGCCGACCTGCACCTCGCCGCGCTGCTGCACGACGCCGGCAAGGCGGATCCACGGTTCCAGCTTTTCCTCGCCGGCGCTGACCGGTGGAACCGTCCCGATGGCGCGCCCCTGGCCAAGAGCGGCCGCTCCTTGCCACGCGGCGCCTGGGAGCGGGCCGAGCTGCCCAGGGGCTGGCGTCACGAGGCGCTGTCGGTGCGCCTGGCCACGACCGATGCGCGCTTCGCGGACGCCCATGACCCACACCTGGTGCTGTGGCTGATCGGCACCCACCACGGGCTCGGCCGGCCGTTCTTCGGCTTCGCCGACCCCCAGGACGGCAACCAGGGGCCGCAGTCGCCCGCCTTCGACCTCGACGGCCTCGACTGGGCGTCCCTGTTCGACAGGCTCAAGCGGCGCTACGGTATCTGGGGCCTGGCGCGGCTGGAGGCAATCCTGCGTCTCGCCGATCACCGGGCATCCGAAGCGGAGCAATCGCCCGCATAGAGGTGGAGGACAGTGCCAAGGACGACTTTCTGGGATGACGTGCGAGATCTGGTGGACCAGGGAATGATCCCGCGCGTCTGGTCGCGCTTTCACTTGAGGCGGCGGCTGCGGGGCAAGTACAAGGCGAGCACCATCAAAACCTACCCATCGCACTACTGCGAAAAAACTGGGAGCTACGTCAGGAAGCGAGGTGCGAAGCCCAGGGTGCGCCGCCGGTACCCCGGTCGCTATGAACTCATCGAATAGCGCGGCCACACAGCATCGGCTCGACGGCCTGGAGCCCGACAACCTGCTCGCCTTCCTGGCGTTGCTCGGGCTGTTGCGCGCCCTGCAGGAAGCTGCCCCCAAGTGGCCGCCACCGCGGGTGGCGTGGGCGGTCGACACGCTGCCCCTGCGCCCGGTCCTGACCCTGCCGGTGGCGACCAGCAGGAACGCAATCGTTGTCGCCGCGGCCGCCGGCGTGGAACAGTTGGCGAAGCGCCACGACTTCAAGCCCTTCAAGAGCCTGAAACTGAAACCGGCGGAAGCGACAGAGAAACTGCGCGGCGCCGCCGGCAGCGATCGCTACACCGCCGACCTGTGGGCTGCCCTGGCCAGTGACGCCGCCGTGCGCACCAAGCGGACGGCGGTGGAGGTCGAACCCACGCCCCTGTGCCTGATGTTCGGCCAGGGACACCAGCACTTCCTGCAGCGGCTGAGTGCCGTGCCTCGGCAGGCGCTGCCCGACCGCGGGCCGGGCCAGCCCACCTATTCCGTCTCCGAGACCGACTGCCTGAGCGAAGCCCTGTTCACGCCCTGGGCGCGCCCCGATGCCACGCCCTCCTTTCGCTGGGATCCGCTCGAAGACGTGCGCTATGCGCACCGCGCCACCGACCCCACCGACAAGATGACGAAGGCCACGACCCAGCACGGCGCGAACCGCCTCGCGGCGGTCGGCTTTGCCGCGCTGACCGCGGTCCCGACGCGGCCACGTGCTGCCGCGGGCGAGGTGCACCTGGCGGTGCTCGGCGGCAGCCGGCACGCCGATGGCTCCTTCATCTTCTCCTGGCCGATCTGGCGCGAGCCGATCAGCCTCGCGGCGATCCGCAACCTGCTCGGGCATCCGGGCCTGGACAACCCCGCGACCTGCGTTGAGCTCGGCATCGTCGATCGCCGCAGCGCGCGCCGCATCTCGGTCGGCAAGTACATGAACTTCACCCCCGCCGAGAGCTGGAGACGTACGTGATGGATCCCGTAGGAATCGCCAGAGACAATCAGGGCCGCCACTACTTCATGGCCCCGGGAATGACAGAGTGGAAGGGCCCGAGGCAGTACGACAGGCAGGTGGCTACCGTGACCTGTGAGCGCGGCCACCTGGCTCTGCTGGATGGTCGGCTGGTACATGCGATCCATGGCCAGCATCCGGACTACACGGCCGACTGGCTGATGGCGCACGCTGCCGACCCGCCCGAGGGGCTGCAGATCGAACTCCTCGAGTGGGAGCAATGATCCCCCGCACCGCGGCGGGCCTCATCGAAGCATGAACATGCAGCGCACCCAGCGCAGTCCAAACGCGCCTCTCCCGTCGCCCGCTGGCGACGAGCCTCATCGAAGCCGGATAAGGTCAGGAGGAACCGCGCGGATGGTCCGTTGTTCCCGTCCGTGGACGGGCCTCATTACAGCATGAACATGCAGTGCGCTTGGGGCATTCTGTCCTACGCACCTTCCTCCGATCGCGGCGGGCCTCATCGAAGCCGCCAGTTTCAGGTGGCGTGCGCTTTCGTCCGTTCGGGCTGCTCCCGCCTGAAAAACCAGGCGGGCCTCATTGAAGTAATCGCGGATCGACGCTAACGTAAGGCTATCAAACGCTTTGTCGTATCCTTCACTTGGGTAGCACCGCGAGCGTGGGGAAGCACAATAGTGCGTGTACACACGGCAGGCAGCTCGTTCCCTGTTGTGTCATTCCACCTGTTCGGGAAATAGTCTCCAGCCAAGGTGAAGGTCATCACTCACGAAGACTACCTGGTCGCGGTCACGACCGCGGTGTGCGAACAGTTCCCGACCACAGCGGAGGCGCTGAGCGAGGTGCAGCTCGTGTTCGGGACCGGGCCGCGCCGGCGCGCGCTGGATCCGCTGCACCGCGTGTGGAATGGCGGCGAAGCGGACGCGCCGTTGCCGTTGGTGGAGATCGCCGCCATCGGCGGCCTGGCGCCGGCCGAGACCTGCCACGTGGTGCTTCACGAGCTCGCACACGTGCTGACGCCGGGCAGCGGCCACGGCAAGGTATGGCGGTTCGCGGCGCGCCAGGTCGGGCTGCTGAAGCCACGGGCGCGGCCCAGCCCCGACGAGCTGGGCGGCGATCGTGCCGCCGCTGCGCAACAGGCTGCAGGCGATCCCGGCGCCGACCGAGCGCGTACCCGCCGAGTACTTCGACTGGCACCGCCGGCCGTGTGGCATGGGTTACGGCACCCGCGGCGGTACCAGCCGCGGCGAGGGTGCCGGCAGCCGTTACCTGAAAGTCATCTGCCAGCACCCGGGCTGCGGCTACCAGGTGCGGGTGACGCGCAAGTGGCTGCGGCTGGGCGCGCCTCTGTGTCCAGCCGGCCACGTGCCGCTGGCCTGCGATGATGGTGCCGAGGTGCCTCTTGCAAATGTGGCCCGGCGGAGTGCCGGGAGTAGGCCGATAGCGACCGGTCAGTAGTATCGACGCGCCAGATCGCTTCTATGTGGCCCGACGGCGAGTCGCCGGGAGCTGCTGAAACCCGGGCATGGAGGCTGTACCGTGATGGTGCTTCAATGAGGTCTACGGCGAGTTGGCAAGGACCTACAGGAGCTCGGAAATCCACTCCGCTGGTATCGACTCTTCCTCTTCTTCTGGTATCGGCACGCCGGCGCTCGTGATCTCCTCCCGCATCTGCGCGATCACGACCTCGCGCGCCGCGGCCGCTTGCATCGGGCTCCCTGCACTGAGATTGTGGTACGTATCCGCCATCCACCGGGCGCTCATCCGCACCCAGTCCTCCAGTGCCTCAACCCCGCCCTCTTGCACGAGTTCGCCCTTCAGCTTCGGGTTCAGGTCCTCGATCATCTGTGCCACGAGCGCTGTCCACGACATCGGCACTCTCCAGTGTAACCGATCGATCTGCCGTGGACAGTACGGCACGGCCGGCGGTAGCATGCTGCGCGTGGGAAAGGTTCCTGTGAGAAACCGACGCCGGCGTACCGTACGGCTCAGCGATCGCAAGGTGACCGTCTATGTCGGTTCCGACCTCGGCCAGCGCCTGGAGGCCATCGCCGACCAGCACGACGTCAGCATCGCCATGGTCGCCCGCTACGCCATCGAGGCCGGCATCCACGCCGCCGCCAGGCGCCTGCACCATGAAGCGCCGCCCGAAGACACCACCGAGTCCATGGCGACGGGGTAGGGTAAGGAGAGGCGAAAACCGCCCTGTGAGCGCGCCGCAGATGCCAACCGGCACTTTCATACCCCGAAGGCCGCCGAGCGCGTAAGGATGAGCCATGCGTATACCCTACCTACCTGACTCTGACGACTCCCCGCCTGACTTCTCGAAACCGATCCCACCGCTCGACCCGGAGGAAATCAAGAGGTTCAAGGAACGCAAGGAACGGGAAGAACGCGAGGAACGAGAGAAGCAGGAAGCCCGCGCCCGCGCCCGCGCCGCCGCGGACGCGCGCAACCGTGCCGCCATGGAGGAACAGCGGAGAGCCGGACCCCACCCCGACGTGATACGCCACGTCGAGGAAGCCCGCGCCCGCGCTGCCAGGAAGGACGCCGACGACGACACCACCGCTACACCAGATCGGAAGCGCAAGGGCAGGAAACGCCGGCGCCGCGCGGCCGCGACAGTACAACCCGCGCTGCCGACCGAGCGTGAGCTCCTGAGCGCCATGAAGACCGCCGAGACCTCCGAGGACGTGCTCGCTGCGGTGTCTCGGTGGTGCTGGGCTCAGACGAACAGCGGCACCGTGTGCCCGCCGTCTCGGATGGCTAGTGTGGAGAGCCTGACGGCTGAACTGAAAGCCATCAAGAAGCAAGATCCGGCGGCCATAGGGTTTCGTTTACCGGGCTTCGACTCAGGTTTCTGGACCGAACTCGACAACGACCCGCCGTTAGAGGCGGTGCTTGTGCCGCCGAAGCGGACAGACCCGCTGGATGGGGATCCTACGGGGAACTCTGGACTGCGCATCATGGCGCCCGTTGATGCCGTGCACAAACGGTGGCTGAAGGCGCGGCAGCGCGAACCCGATCTCCCCCATCCGCTCGCGCGCGTAGTAGCTGCTTTGCAGCAGCGCACTCCGGAGCCGGTGAAAATGGCCAACAAGCCGTGTCCGATCATGCCACGCGCCGTCGCGCACGTAGAGACGAACGCCGAACACTACTACCTAGCACGGTTCGGCTCAGCGGTGCACCGGGAACCGGACGGCCAGCTTCTCATGGGATTTGCAACCGAAGGAGAGCGAGGCCCTACCCTGCCGGCGAACGTTTGGGCTATGGGGTTGGCTGCAGCCGAGAGACGCGGGGCAGTCGTTCCTTTAGCCCTACGGATATGGGTCGCCGCGATTCTGCACACGCCGTTGGTCGCTCGCCATGGTCACTACCCGGTCGAACTGACTGACCTGACGCTGCGGAGGTTTCTTGCTTGGGTGTACACCAGTAAGAAGGTACCGAAGCCTGTCAGGTACTGGCCCCGCATCATGGCTGCCCGCGACGTGATCAACGCGACCGAATTGCCATTCGAGTGGCGCGGCAATCTGTGGGCACGGCCCGTCGTAACCCTTGCTACACCTTTGACGCGGCCTAGCCTTGATGACCCCTGGCCGGTGACTGTGCATCTGCCGCCTAGTGACGGCACAGGCCCAGCTATCGATTTTACTCGCCTCCAGTACTGGAGCGTCAGGAACGCCGCCTGTTATCGAGCAATGATCAATTTAGCTTACCGGTGGCACATTGAGGGGAAACGGCTGATGCCAGCAGCCAGCACGAAACACTGGCTGCAGATCCGCGACCCGAAGCGCTACGACCGCATCACTGATGCGGCTGCCGATGCTCTCTGCTACCCGCCCGGCACCGGTGCAAAGCGCCGCGACCAGCGCATCGCAGATGCGTACACCGCCCTGGAAGAACTGGTGAAAGAGGGAGACGCTGTAACCGTGGACGGTCGCCTGTTGCCGCCGCCACGGCAGGGTGCACACAGGTACGTCGAGGTGCACACCGGTACATGATATGGCAAAAGGACCGCCTGTTGCCGCTCCAATCGGGTATTTTGCCAGCGCCCTACTAGAACCCTGAGTTGATGGATAGGGCCGTCAGCGCTTCCGAGGGTGCACACCGGTACATAGAGGGTGCGCACCGGTACATAGAGGGTGCGCACCGGTACATCATCTGCCGAAAGGAGCCACTGTAGCGGCTCTGAACGGGGTCTTTGGACCTCCTCTACCCCTACCTCTACAGAGGAGGGGGGGAGGGGTAGAGCTTCGCTTCGCTCCGCCCTCCCCCTCAGCGCTCCGCACCCCGGCCCCTTATGGGCCGGCCCGCTGCGCTTTTTCCGGGAAGCCGCGGTGGGGTTGGCTCAGGGAGATCCAGAGGCCATTCTACGGTTGATTGTCCCGGGTACTCCCGCCACACTGCGTTCCAACGACCGGATAGACGACTCGTGGCCCATGCCGGGTCACTGGTCGAATACAACAGCTCCACATAAGGGCAGGGAGTAGCTACCCGGCCCCGGAGCGAATAGCCAGAACCTCAGGAATAGATGTGCCACGGGTGCAGTCTGTCCGGTCGTAAACGGCCCGGCTCCTTTGAGCAGCGGTCGTGGGGAGACACCGGCATGCGCTCATTGCTGAAAGGGACCGCCCTCCTGATGGTGGGGGTAGTCGTCGTGACCAACTGTGCCAACACCTACAACGTCCGCGCCGAAGCGGCGACCTGCACCGAGACGCGCCGCTCCTGTGTGGCGAAGTGCGATACGGGAGCCTGCGTCGCTGCCTGCAGCGCGGATGAACGCGCATGTTTCTTCACCGTCGAAAAGGAGAACGAAGTGGCCGAAAGCGCTGCCGAGAGGCAAACCACCGGCTTGCTTGCCGGAGTGCGATGGGGGTTCCACGTGGCGGGCTTGGTCTACAGCAGCGTGGTCTTAATAACGATAGCGGCCCTGGCGGCTGATTACATAGACACCCTGGAATAAAGGGCAGCGGATGGCCTGTAATAGGGTGAAGTGGTGGCAGGTACTGCTGACGGTGATCGGCGTGCTGCTGTTCCTGGTGTTCTCGTACTTTGCCGCGACTCCCAACAGCGGGTACTACCCAACCATGATCCTTGAAGCGCCTTGAAGGCGCAGCCTTACTGAGCGCCACGAACGTTTGGTTTGCGCTACGAGTGACGAGTCTCGTATCATTGCTGCGAACGGATGACACAACCGAAGGAGCCACCCGCGCAACGGACAGTGAATCAGCCCGTCAACCGCTGGCGGTTGGTACTTTGCGCGGCCGGGATCGAGCCGCGCAGAGTGCTCCGTGTGTACCCCGCCGGCAGCTACTACCACACCTGCATGCTGCTGCGGAAGTACCTCAATTCAGACCGCATACCGCACTGGAAGTACGTGAAGCCGCTGTCGCACCGGGCGGACAGTGAGGAGTGGCAGCGGGCGGAAGCGGTGCGCACCCACATGCACTGCCCGCTGATCGCGTCGCCGGTGTGGCAGCTTGAGCGCGCGCCGGCGGGGGACTGGCCCTCGGATTTGTTCCTCGTGCCGCGGCCGAAGGGAATGTGTTGGAAGTGCGACCGTCGCGTGGAGGGGCGCGCTATTCTGTGCCCGGAGTGCCGGGTGGCGCGCCGGAACGCCTACAGCGCATGGATTCAGCGCTACAAGCGGCAGCGGGAGCGGCTGGCTGGCAAGAAGCCTCGTGCGCGTACAACGTTGACAACCACTCCTGGGAGGACAGAGAGGAATGGGTGACCAAATGCATGGCCCGATCGAGCCCAACGAGGGAGCTGATCTGGAGAATGAGCCGGCGGCAGAGCCCGAGGAGAAGATGACGCTCGAGGAGGCGATGGATCGGCTCCTCGAGCGCACCGGTGATCCCGAGGCGCCGGACGAGGAGCGCCGGATCCGTGCGACGAAGATGCTGGTCCGGCACAGATTCTTCCAGGTGAAGCTCGCCGACGTCTGGAGGGAGTTCAACCCAAACACGACCGCGAGCGAAAAGAGCTGCATGCAGGCCGCATACCGGGAGATCGCGTGGCTGAACAAGACGTACCCGCTGGACCTGGGGCTGCTGCTGGAGATCCATGGGATGGGCGACTCGGCGCTGCTCGAGGAGCTCAAGAGGCTGATGCGCGCCACCACGCTCATCAAGTCGGGCGTGAAGAGAAAGATCGATCCGGACACGGGCAAGGTGGTCTCGGAGGAGTACCAGTTCATCGAGGTGCGGGACAACCGCGCCTGGGCCGACGCGATTCAGAAGTGGATGACGATCATGGGCTACAGGGTGCGCCGGGAGCCACCGACGAAGGTGAAAGACATGCCGGTGACCCAACAACACGTGACGCCGGAGCAGCTCGCGCCGGACGCGACCACGAGCCAGGCGACGACGATAGCGCCGGTGGAGAAGGTGAGCCAGGAGGAGACGGAGAAACGGCTGGCGGACTATCTCGCGCGCAAGAGGCGCCAGCGTGCGCAGCAGAGCGACGAGGACCTGCTGAAGTGATTACCGAGGGCAAGGCCGACCGGCTCAAGCTGCTGGGCGCGCGGGTCGACCTCATGTCATTTATCGGCAGTGGGCTGGCCGCCCGCTGACTGATTCGGGTACAAGCCTTTCCATGAGTTGGAGGGCGACGATGCGCAGTAGTACGGTGCGGCGGCCAGTCAACAGGCGGGGACAGGCAAGGCGACTGTTGCCTTCTCTCGCAGTGGTCGTTCTGGTTCTTGCGGGTTGCGAAGATCCGACACAAATGGAGCCGGCCCCGGTAGAGCCACCGGGGCCGGGGACGGAAGGCTTCACTCCCGACCAGGAACGAGTAATTGGATTTCCAGCGCTCTTTCACGGCGGCCACGCGGAGGAAGTGAAGGAAGCCAAGGAAGAAGCCGCGCGAGTCACCGCGATGCACGGCCGCGGCGGGACCGGGAAGGGCCAGCTCGTGGGCACGATCGAGTCCGGAGCGAACGAGGAACACCCGGACCTGAAAGGCAAGTTTGCGCACAAGTGCGCCATGGGCCAGTGCAACGACGGGCGTCCCAACAGGGACGATCACAGCCCCCTGCTCGACACCGACGATCACGGCACCCTGGTCAACGGCGTCATCGCCGCGCGCAAGAACGGATCCGGGGTGTACGGCGTGGCCTACGAGGCGCGCATCGCCTCATACGGGAACACGGCCTACACGCTGTACCCCTGGGGCAACGACTGTGGCGGCGTTCCCAACTGTCCGTCCGGGCTGAGAGACAAGCGCCACCAGTGGAGCGAGCTGTTCGATCAGGAGATCGCCCGCGGTATCGACTGGATGCGGTCGCTCGACGTCGGGGTCATCAACTTCAGTTGGGGCCGGACCTACGAGTGGAGCCGGGAGAAGGAGACGCGGTACGGAATCACCGCGGCGACCGTCCGCGCGATCATGCCGGTGACGCTGCAGGCGTTCAAGGCGTATGCCGACGCCGACGGAGTTGCGGTGTGGGCGGCCGGCAACGGCGACAGCCTGCACCCGGCCGTGGAGGGAATGGTGCCCAGGTACTTCCCGGAGTTGGAGAAGGCGTGGCTTACGGTGGTGGGGATCGGCACGGACGGCCGGATCGGCGTGTTCTCCCACTACTGCGGTGACGCCGCCGACTGGTGCTTGGCGGCCCCGGGAGAGGTAGTGACGACCCACCGCGGCGGAAATTGGATCTTCGCCGGCGGAACCTCCATCGCAGCGCCCTACGTCGCGGCCGGCCTGGCCGCGCTGAAGAGCAGGTTTCCGAGGATGAGCTACCAAGAGCTACGCGCCCACATTCTCGCGACCGCAGACAAAAGCCCACCGTACGACGACCAGGCGGTGTACGGACAGGGGCGGCTCGACCTGGACGCGGCGTCACGGTCGATAAGCGACACCAAGTAGCTCGGGTCCCGGCTGCCGATACTCTGAAACGAGATGTATGCGGTGGTGTTGAACCAAGCCGAGGAGTCCGCCTACGACGACCAGGAATGGTCCCGCTACCACTTCCCGCGCACCTACCGCTCCAACATCGAGAGGGGATCCCGGTTCGTCTACTACCGCCCCGGAGCCCGCTGTTATTTCGGCATGGGACGAATCGGCCGGGGCTGGCGCGACCCGCAGCGCTGCGATCACTGGTTTGCGGAGCTGGTCGGTGCGCGGGAGTTCCCGCGCCCGGTCTTCTACCAGGACCGGCTGGGCCGCTACCTGGAGCGCCGACCGGAGATCCGCCGGCCGGCCTTTCAGCGTTCCGCGCGCTGGATCGATCGGGAGGTCTACGACCGCATCCTCTACGGTTCCTGGCTGTGGGCGGTTGTTATCAACGGTGAGGCGTTCCGGCGGGAGCTCGCTGGTGGAGCGCAGCGGGCGGCGGCGCTGGCTTGGGTGAGGCGTCAGAAGGAGAAATTATCGGCAGTGGGCTGGCCGCCCGCTGACCGCGGCACCAAGTGTCCGTGTTCGGGGGCTTCGGGTCCCGGGTGTCGGACTGGATTCGGCTCGACGACTGAACCGCTCGCGGTGTTGGGCACCTCTGCGGGGCAGCGCTCTAGTGGCGGTTAGCGCAGGTGGGTATAGACGGAGAATTTGGCCATTTCGGAGTCGGTCATCCAGTGCATCTCGTCCGCGGGCGCAGCCTGGAGCGTGAACCAATAGAACTCCTGATCGATGGCGAGGGCGCGGTAGTAGTCGAGGTACATCCGGTGTTCCTCGGCATCACGGTCAATGGTGTCACCGGTCGCGGCGCCGTCGGCCCAGCTATGGACGCCGATCTTGGCACCGCGCTCGACGATACGCTGGACCCCGGCCAGCAGCAGGTCGGTGCCGCCGGAAGCGACCAGACCACCGGCCGGCAGGTAGGTGGTGTAGTTCGCTTGGCGCAGCATGAGACCGAGCTCCAGGTTGGTGGTATCGTCCGCCGAGCCGGGTACAGAGGTCAGCACGACTACCCCCACGTCGGGCGCGGACAGCAACGCCTCGTGCACGCGGCGCGCGCTCCGGCGGTTGACGACGCCCTTGATGTACAGCAGGTTACCGCGTATCGAAAGCCGTAATCGGTCGCCCTCAGGTTCGACAAAATCGGCAGCAGTCAGGTGCTCGGCTACCGACCGTGCCAGTCGCTCCATGTCGGCGCCAGGGACCGGATCACGGTCCGGCAACGTCAACGCCGCAGCGTGGCCGCCGCAATATACCGCGACGCTGCTGAGCAGCAGGCCTGCGGTCGCAGCCACGCGCAGCGTTCTACAGGCGATGGCTTGCAGCATCAGTACACCAGTACGGCCCAAACAACGAGTTATGCACGGGGATCTCCTCAAAGGATCCCGGCGGCATAGGGCGTCGCCGGGCTTGTGTACCCATGGCAGTGTGGTGGAGCGCGCTACGCGACGCAAGGAGAGGTGGCGCTGTGGACAGTAGGTGGTATTATCGGCAGTCAGCAGCCCGCTGACCGTGGCGCGCGGCGACCGCAGGTGCGCCGCGACCGCGGGTTGACGAACATCCCCGCGTAGTCCAAGCATTGATTGGATGGGCGATGAAGCATCGACGTACCTGGATCGTGATCTGGCGTCCGGAGGCGGACGAATGAAGAGTCCTATAGCCGTGTACAAATGGACCTGACGGTAATCGCAGCGTTGGTGTTGGCTATCGCCAGTTCCCTTACTGCTGGCGCCACATTGCTTAACAGTCTCGTCAATCGAAATATGATAAAGCTACAGAGAGAAATGAAAGACCTACAGGAAAGGGACCTCAAGATGCGGGAAGACCAAGCGAGAGTATCGGAGATCATGAGGGTCGCAAATCAGGTAATCTCGGACCGGCTCATGGACAAGGAGCAAGGAGACAAGAGTGGCTGAACAGTTTACTACGGTTCGATTGTTGGGCAAGGTCAGCGGTTACGAAATCTCCTTCAGGCTGAGAGATCTGAGAGAGTCGAACGAGGAGATCACTGAACAACGGGTAGGACACATCATCAACTCTGTGATCGACGCTAACCGATCAGAGTACAGCGATGTGTTCCCGCATCTCACTTCCACCCAATACAGAGAGTATCTCAGGGAAGTAATCGCGACGCTTGAGAAGACGGGATTGAGATCATCAATCCAATTCCCACCGCCGCATCGAGTTCCTGCTCCCGTATGAATATCGAGGGGTGTACCGGGCCTCGGGACTCACAGGCGTCAACCTTCCTTGACTGGCGCCGCGGCGTCAAGGCGGAGTTCCCGTGCCGGCGCTCCCGAGGGTGTCAGAACGCGGTATTATCGGAAGTGGGTGCGGCCGGCTGGGATTCGCTGGAAGTGCGACCGCGTGGGGTGGTCGGGCGGGAGACGCACTACGTGAACAAGATTCAGACTGACCGCACTAGGCAAGCCGGGTAGTGGGTCAGTTTATTTGCCCATTTCAGAACTGACCACTACAGGGCCAGGTTGGAGGAGATCAGTTTCAATAAGGTCCCCATCGGTAGCTCGCTATTGTCTCTATGAGAGCAATCACTTTTTCATCTGAGAGATCTGTAGGTTCGAAACCGTCCGCACGCATAGCCTGATACATATTTTTCATAACACCGAAGACTCTTGCTCTATCGGCATCAGTTGATGGACCACCCTGGATTGACAGCTCACTGTGGAACGTCTGAACTGCCTTTAGTACGTCATCAGAAGCTATCAGCAAAAGGTTTTCAGTAGCCGCATTAAATCGACGGCCGTTAGCACCAGAGATGGCGTACTGTAGAGTCTGCAAATAGCTGGTGTACGCCTCCCGCTTCAACTTCTGAAGATCGGCTGTACGATCCAGGCCTTTCTCATAGGAATACCCAACTAGACCGAAAACTGCAGCAATCACGACCACTATGACAGGAGTCAAGACCTCCAACCTGCGGCGCCGTTCGATCTTCTCGAACCCCTGCCGCATGGCCGTTGCCAACTCGTCTATCGTCTGTGGAGAGGGATTCTGGTCGCTCACTCGTCCGCCTCCTTGCGGTCCGGGGGCCGTCACCTGACTGGCGCTCGCCGTCTACTTGTCCTCCCCCCGGCAGGGCATCTGTCCGGGCAATTAGTCAACGACCTCCCCTCGGAAACGGGTATTCCGTACATATCGAAAGCGGAACCCGGTTGATGGCAGTCCTGAGTACTGCTCCCCCTTCGAGGGTGGGATCTATGTCGATTTCCAGTTGCGACTCCCCGAAAACGAGCGCACCGAGGGCGCACATCTCCATCGCCTCGAGCTGGTCTCGGGCGATAATCCCGAGAGTGGCGCCAGCGCTCCAGCCGCTTTGTTCTCCGCCTGCCTCAGTCACGAGCGCATCGTGCACGAACCCGACCCGCACCGTGTGCTTGGCGCCTGAGCATCCAACCAGGGCCACCGCTACAGCCAGGGCGATTCCTCGCAGCACGTCGGTTCCCCTTACGACAGCCTCGGCACTCACCAAGCGTCAACCATCCTACGACTGGCGCCGCGGCATCAAGCCGGCGCTTGGTAGACAGTTGCACTCTTCCCGGAAGTGGCAGGTCACTCGGCGGTGGCCTCCGAGGTGCCACCCGTGGGCGCCGCACTATGGGGTTCGTGTGGCTAACTTAGACTCGGCCAGCAGGGGCGGCGCAGGTCCGCCGTCCTCCCTGGGGTGCCCCAAGTACCACCGGACGCCGTTCGCTCAGCTCCTGGTCGCCTATTCTTTTTGGGGGAGCGTAACATTCACTTCTTCGGTGTCGAGCATGTACCAGTCCCCGGTAGCCAAATCGATGATTAGGGGTACCAGTCCCGCCACGAAATCCAGTACGATCCAGCCGAACCCCACAAACCGCGATATCCGATAGGTTCTGGTGTCGTGCCCTTCCTTCCTGAACTCCACCACATGGTCTTCCCGAACCGTCAGGTTCACCTGTACGGGGGTGGTGCCCACATAGTAGCCATCAACGTACACTTCGGCCCCGGCCGGCTGAGTAAGAAGATCTACGGATGGTGTCTTGTTGTTGAACATCGTCGCGCAGCCCGTGAGTGTCACGGCAACGACCAAGCCGACAAGGGTTCCTCTGACTGAATGGTGGATCATCGACGTCACCATCTTCGACTGGCGCCACGGCGTCAAGCTGGAGTCTTCCGCGCTGGCGGTCCCGAGGGGACAGAACAGGGGATTACCGGCAGCGGCAGGTCACTCGGGCGGTGGCCTCCGGGGTGCCGCCCTTGGGCGCCGCTGCACGGCGAGCGGGTTGGTGGGACGCTCAGCGCACCCGTGATGGCGACAGAACGGCCCCAACCGGTGGTGCGGCCCCGAAAACGTGGCTTGCGTACCTCGAAGGCGTGGACCGACTGTCCTTGACCCTGCTGCCTAAGCTTCTGATCATTTGCCCCCCAGCCGTTTGCAAGGAGCGACATTGATGCGGATCACGAGGGAAGGTGCTCGCAGTCACCGCGATACCAAGTATATGGAATCCTCCGAATGCTCGATCCGATGGGATCAAAAGGCCCGGCAGATTGAAATACGAGCCCGGATGGTAGAGGACTTTAGACGCTCAGGTGGCCAGGACGATCATCAAAGGAAAGTACGGTACGACTTCCTGATAGAGCTGAGTAACAAAGAAGTGGCCGACCTGATAGAGAAAGTCGTGCAAGTTGTTGTAGAGAAATAGACAGGGGAGCAACAGGGATGCGCGATTACCGGGGCGGCGTGAGTTGTCACCGCTGTGGTTGGGAGAGACTACTGGAGGGACGCAGTGAGCAACCGTAGCGGCCAAGCATCTGCGGTGGTAGACCTTGCTACACTATCTGACCGAGAGTTGTTCGGAGCCGTTTCAGAAGGAATAGGACACATAATCGAGAATGCGGATAGTTTGAATTGCTCAGCGCTTCTACTTTCCTCAAAAGGAGAGCATAGGACGTCGTCTATCATAAAGGGCTTTGCCGAAGAAGAAGCAGCAAAGGTGCTTGTACTTATGGATGTTGTAAGGTGCCCTCGATCTTGCCAGAAACGACGAGTAGTAACCTTGAAGCGCTTTTATGAGCATCTGTCCAAAAGAATATACGCTGAAGCGTGCTGGTGGAGACCTTCCAACTACATAGATCTGATAAGCTACGTGGATGCGAGCCGGAAGAGTCACGAGATAGACGGCCCAAACAATTACGACTGGATATTAGGAAACCCTATACTAAGTCATCGTGAAGCAGAGATTTACGTTGATTATGTCCGAGATTTAACCGATGAGAACGGCAGAAGATCTTGGCAGATGCCCTTTCTAAACGGTATAAAGGGAAGTTATGTCGCTCCTAAATGTCTCGACGTGGTGAGTGCGTTAGAGAGATCAGGTTCTACAACTCCTGGGGGTATAGAGATCGTTGCTGAGACTTGGCGAGGCTTCAATCCCGAACCAGGCACCACGAGTGCAGAAGTCTACAGGACTACATTGGCTATGCTACGCAGACTTTACCGGTCAGGATTACTGCATGACGACCACTGTGATACCGTATACAAGCGCCTTGATCGTTGGCCGTTTCCGATGTGGCATGTCGATATGAAAATGTCGATAGTCGATATCGAACAGCTTCGCCAAGAGAGAGAGGAGACCATCGCGGAGATCGGATTACACTAGTATCGAGGACCGAGACCGACCCGATGAGGTGTGTCGGCTGGAACGTCCCCTGAGCAGCGCGGCCGGGATCATCCCCGTGGGCGAGGTAAGAGGACCTCCTCTATCGGAAGTGGAAAATCACTCGGCGGCGGCCTCCGAGGGTGGGGACGCCACGGGCCGGTCAGTGCACCCTCGATGCGCGCCACACGCTTCGCCAGGGCGTGGTGGGACACCAGGGGCCGGTCAGCGCACCCGGCCAGCAGCTTTCATGGAGTGGGTTCTTTCACCTGGTCGAGCGTCTCGATGATCGCCTGCAGGTTCTTGCGTAGCCGCGCGGTCGCCTCGGCCAGGATCGCCGCGGTGTCAGGCTTCGGGACCGCGCCCGCCTGCGCGGCACGGAAGTCCGGCGCCTCCTGGACGATGGACAGGTAGGGCTGCTCGCCGTGAGCATCCCCGTGGCGGTACAGTTCGAAGATCGCTCGACCCCCTCCCTTCTCAATGTCGTCCACCGACACGCCCACCAGGCGAATCCCGAGTGTCTGGTGTTCTTCATTCTCTAGATATTCATTATCGTGAGCACCGTTGCCAGGCACACTTTGCGGGCGAATTCCATGTTCAGTGTCTCGGCGGTGTCGCTTGGCTTGTGGTAGTGCGGTGTCCGCATCTCGGCCGTATCGGTAAGCATGATCGCTGGTAAACCACGTTCCCAGAACGAATAGTGATCCGACCGGAGCAGATCGTGGAAGTGGTCCTTCATCTGTTGCAGCGGGACATTGACGAAGACGGCAGGAAGGTCTACCGGTCCGCGGCACTGATCGAAACATACCCGACCCAGATCATTCGAATGCTCGCAACAACTCACTATGGCGACGAAATCACCACGGTTCCGATCAAAGCGGTAGTGGGGGAAACAATCCGGCTCGATACCCTTTGGATAGTTCTGAGAATCGCCCACGTATCCTACCGACTCCAGGTTGATAACGCCGCCAATGTCGATACAACGGCATTTCAGGCCGTCCACCCACTCACGACTGCCGATGAGCCGCGAATCATTGTCGCCCTGGACCGGGCTGCCCTCTTCCAAGGTGAAACCGATGAACCGAATCGGTCCGGCGGCGCGATGTTTGATCAGCAACCGGGCCGCTTCGAGCATCGCCGCCACCCCGCTCGCATTGTCGCCGGCGCCCGGACTCTTCCACACGGTGTCGTAGTGCGCGCAAATCACCAGTTCCGGCCGGTCCGTTCCCGCGTTGATCAAGCCCTCGACGTTGCGAAACACGCCACAAAAGCCATCTAACTTAAAGAAGTGTTCGCTGACAGCCGCACCCATCTCGTACAGCCGCTGTCCAATGTAATTCGCCGCGACGTCGAGCCCCTTCGGACCGGTGTCCGGATGACGAATTCCGGTGAGGGCCTCTACGTGCCCCCGAATACGTGCAACGTCTGGACCATCGCTCGTTTTACCAGGCTGCGACCGTTCAGGTAGATTCATCAGTCGAAGTTTAAGACCGGGAGATCCAGTCTCGTCATCGGCGCAACGCCTCGGCTGGGCGCCAGGGGCCGGTCAACGCGCCCAGTGCGCCCTCGATGCGGGCAACGCGCTCCGCCAGGGCGTGCAGGGCGCGTCGCAGCTCGCCCAACTCGGCGACTACACGGCCATGCAAGGTCAGGATCAGCGGCACGAGCACGGCCAACAGGGCCACGCCGACGCCCGCTATGGCGATTGCCTCGGCACTCACAGGCGTCACCATCCTCGACATGGTGCCGCGGCGTCAAGCTCGCGGCGATCCCCCCCGGCGGGGCGACAGAACCAACGATTATCGGCAGTCCTCTCAAAGGCTGAGACCCCGGCAGCCCCAGCCGACCCCGACTCGCTCAGCGCCCGTTCATCAGCTCGAGCATGACCCGGACGTCCGGAGCCTGCACCGCCGCCACCGACTCGACTGCGAGAAAGACCACCGTCGGCGGCCGCGAGGCCGGCCAGCCGGCGCAGCCTGCCGCGATCAGGATCGCCAGCAGCGCCAGCATGACGGCCCGCCTCGCGAGCTCCCCAAGCGAAGGGAGGCCGGCGGGTCGCAAGTACCCCTCTTCCCGAGCTGAATGGCTTGGCGGCGCTGCGACGACCTCTCGGTGGTGCATGCCTTCGTCATCGACAGGCCGCGGGCCTGGGTTTACCGGGCCCCCCCGGCCCTTGCTCATGGTAGGGTATAGGCGGTGCCATGGCTGTGCAGGCGGATCCGGCAACGCGCGACCGTGCCGTAGCGGGTACGCCGTTACCGCTGGAGAACGGTGACCGGCTCACCCCGCGGAGGCCGCGGTGTCATGACGACCGACCCCTGGCGCCCGCCGGCGAACGGCACGCCGACAACCGGCCTCCAGCCCGCAAATCTGAGGAGGTGTGAATGACGCTCAAAGAGAAGATCGAGGCGGTCGGGACGCCGTTCTGATGCCTGTTCCTGACTTCCAGGCACTCTTACTTCCGGCTCTCAAGGCGCTATCCGACACTGCGGAGACTCCAGTTTCGACGGTGCGGGAACGTGTCGCCGCTACCTTGGGACTCAAATCCGAAGATCTTCGAGAATTGCTTCCGAGCGGCAAACAGCCGGTATTCACAAATCGCGTGAGTTGGACCGTGATTTCCCTGGAGCGAGCCGGTCTTTTGGAACGTATCCACCGTGGCGTCTATCGGTTGACAGTCGAAGGGCAACGCTTGTTGTCCAGGAATCCTTCGCGGATCGACCGCGACTTGCTTCGGACGTACTCGAGTTACACCGAATGGGAACGACGAACGAGGCCCAATCCCCCTGACAAATGCGAAAAGGATAAGCTCACTGAAACGCCGGAGGAAACGTTGGCCCGCGTCACCGAACAGTTAGACAGAGTGCTTGAAGCCAACTTGTTACAGAGAGTTCTCGATTCGGCGCCAACGTTTCTCGAACGAGTGGTCCGTGACTTACTGGTCAAGATGGGTTACGGCGGTGGCGATCCCGCGATGGGACGCGTGACGGGCAGTTCCGGCGATGGTGGGATCGACGCCACGATTCGGGAAGACGCACTTGGTCTAGACGAAGTGTATGTTCAGGCGAAGAGATACGCCGATGGCAACACGGTAAGCGAAGGTGCGTTGCGTAACTTCGCGGGAGCAATCGACGCTGCCGGTACGAACAAGGGAGTATTTGTCACCACGGCCAGCTTCTCTCGTTCCGCAAGGGAGTACGTGGCGCGGAGTCCGAAACGCATCGTTTTGATTGACGGCCAAGAACTGTCGCGCCTTATGCGGCTGCACGGAATCGGTGTGCGCGTGACGGACCGTCACGAAGTCAAGCGGATCGACGAAGACTACTTCGAGAGCTCATGGTAAGAAAACGGTACACCGAGAACGAAATAATCCTCTGCACCTACATCGCTCGATTTGGACGCAGCTTCATCAACGAAGAAACGATCAGTTCCCTATTTGATCGACCTGCACGTTCAGTGAGAATGAAGGTTCAGAACATCGCACGCATGCTGAGCGAGGAAGGCTATCGCTACAGCCAAGAGGTGTCCCCCTGGGGAGGAGGACACCGTACGGACTGGCATACCGTCCAACCATATGCCGATCTGGAAGAGCCTGATTTCACAGCGCGGGTCAAGGAGATGCTCGCCCGCGGCCGGCACCAATCCGGGGCTTCTCGGGAGCGGAGTCACCAGCCGAGAACGGATCAGCGCGACTTCGAGCCCATCCAAGCCGAGCTCGCAGCCATCAAGGAGGACGTGGCGGCTGTCAAGGTTGCCATAGATAGCCTCGGCGCTGACATCGAGTCCCTCCTGAACGGCCCTTGGGACAAGATCAGCGAGGAAACTCGGACTCTGTTCCGCGAGCTCGAGAACTCGGTGAAATCGCTGGGCAGTGTGCAAACAGAGGAGATCACGACGGTGAGCGCGAGGCACGTTTCCAAGAGCGAGATCCATTTCAAGTGCACGGCCGCCGGCGCCACGCCGTCGGTAGTTGCCTCCGTCCATTTGCTCGTCTGGGGCGGCCTCGACGTACACATCCACGAAAAGCACCTGAGTGCCATCCCTCTCGAAGCTGGCTTCACTCGCCGTATCGATAGAGGGTACCGAAAGATCATGATCCGCGACCGGAAACACATCCGAAGGGCGGCGCCGATGTTGCGTGCAGCCTACGCCGATCTCACAAGCTCGGACATGCCAGGGCGAAAGGCGGCCCTCAAACCGGTAACCCGCCGGCGAGCTGGCGACTCACCGCCAGCTCGCCGTCTTCCTCCCAATCAGCGAGGAAGACGACGGATGGGAGACCGCGACTATCTGCAGCTTGGTGAGAATCACGAACCGTAGACGACTGTCGACGGAAACAGGTTTATCGGAAGTGGCAGGTCACTCGGCGGTGGCCGCGCGGTGTCCTTTGGGCCGCCGCCCTCGTGCTGCTGTATAGTGGCACCATGATTCGCCTTGTGTGTGTACTGTTGTTTGTGGTGGCGTCCGTGACCGCCGCGGCGCTGCCGGAGTGCTTGCCGGAGTGCGTCGCGCAAAACCTGAATAATGCCGACTTGAGCGGCGCCGACCTGAGCTATACAGACCTATCCCGCGCGGGCTTGATGCGCGCCGACCTGAGCTATGCGGACCTATCCTTCGCGGACCTGCACGGCGTGACCGGTATGCTGATGAACCTACAGGGTGCAACGCTCATGTTCACGGACTTCATCGGGGCCGCAATCCCGTGGGCGGACCTGCGAAACGTCCGCGGTGGTAACGTACACTTATCGCGCGCGGACCTGAGCGATGCCGACCTGAGCGGCGCTGACTTGCATTTCTCCGGGATGGGCGGCGCGGATCTATCCCGCGCGAACCTGACGGACGCGGACTTGAGCAACGCTTTCTTGGGCGGCGCAAACCTGACCGAAGCGAACCTGACCAGCGCGAACTTGGCGGAGGCTGAGCTGTTCGGCGCTACTTTGTTCCGCGCGAACCTGACGGACGCGGACCTGACCGGAGCGAAACTGGAAGCGATACGCGGCTGCGACACGAAAACGCGGCCGCGCCCACGTTTGCCCGGCTGCTGAAATCGACCCCGGCGGCGCCGGTTGCCTTGTAGGCGAAGGCGCCGCGGCGTGGCGGAACAACGGCCCGGCGCCTGGAGGCTGCGTGCGGACTTCCCCGACTGGTGCAGCGGCGGTGAAGCCGAAGCCCCCCCGTTCGCGGTTCGCCGCGCAAGCGACAGAACATCCCTTATCGGCAGTGTCAGGGGCCTCCAGGGAGCCGGAGGCCCCTTGTGGCGGGCACCGCTTGACGACTCGCCTTCGTCATTGGACCAATGATACTTAGTGGTTGACGCCGTTGTCCTGAGCAGGTTCATTGGGAACCCATACAGTAGTAGAGCCCGCGGCCGGTAACCGCGAGCTCTACTCGTCCAGCGCTTGTCACAGCAAGCCGAAGAACGTTGCCAGGGCAACCATACCCGCCTCGGCTTCCTGTGCCAAGCGCGCGATTCGCGGAGGCAAATCATGCACGACGACGATCAGCAGGAGTTCTACTCTCTGAACCGGGTTGAGTATCTGGTGCTGAAGGCCCTTGAAGACGGTACGGAGATCTCGCTTCAGACGCTACGTGCCCGAGTGGAGCAGCTTGCTTCCGCCGACGAGAACCCCCTCCCTCCGTTTGAACCGGCCGTTCATCGGCTGAAAGATGAGAAATGGATAGCGCTGCTTCCCGGGAATACGTGTCGCATGAACCCAGACATCATGATTATGGCCTATCGGTTGGTTGCTATCGGGTGTCGGATGGCTGCTTCGCGCACCCTGAAGGAGCCTGAGAGGTTCTATGACGCGGTGGAGGAGTTGATGCGTCAGGTGAACCTAGAAACTCGAAAAAGCAGTCCGGCAGCGCGCAAGCGGGAGCTGAATGCCATTTTACGGCTTGCTTTAGCTCATTGGAAAGATCTAAGGCCGACTGTTCAACGCCCATCATGTTACGGACAGTATCCGCCAAGAGGCGGGAAGGAGTCAAGATGAGACGCATCGTCGTCATGGCAGCGCTGATAGCGCTGGTGGCAGGAGTGCTACATGCTGGCCCTGAGGAAAAGGTCAGATACGGAAACTGGTGTGGGAAGGAGTACCCAAAGGATACGAAGACAGCTCCAGCTCCAGTTAATCGGGTAGATCAAGAGTGCATGAAGCACGACTTGGCCTATGAAACGAACCGATCCCGAGCAGATTCGGACGCAGAGCTTGTAAAGAATCTCACCGAGCTAGCTAACTCCGGTGAAATAGATGGTGAAGAATTAGCGTGGGCGGTTTCTATAGCTGCCGCCTTTACCGGCTTACAATATCGTGATTTGCATAAAGATCTACTTGATGGAAAGGTAAGTACTGCGGTGGATGTGGCTGTCGCAACAGGTGTGTCGATAGCGGTGTTACCCACTGCCGCAACCGCTGGAGTGATAGCTAAGGTCGGAAATGAAGTTGGCGGTCCGCTCGGAAAGCCCATTTCGTGGACTGCCGACGTGGTACGCTTCTCTGGAGTAACTGTAATTTCTGGTGGCAAGGTAGCAGATAAGGTGCAGGCAGAAGCAAGCAGAGCTTGGCGAAGAATAAAAAGCTGGTTCTAAAAGCGATCCGCCCCCTCCCGGGGCGGACAGGCGCAAGGGAGAACGGTAGCGGGCCACCCCCGCCAAGTCCCGGCACGACACACCGGAAAGGAGATTGTAACATGAGCGATCAGGATAAGGAGCCGGCGTACGTGCGTGACACATGGTTCTACCGCGGGGTGGTGTTCTCCCTCGGCTTGGTAGCTGTCGGATCGATCGTAGGGTTGCTGGCAGGCGTATCAGACGGCAAGGACGCGCTCATCGCGATCGGATCTGCCTCACGTCCAGGTGTCCCCGCTTCCAGGTCCTCGATTATGGCCCGCGCCCAATAGGGCATGGAGTCGTCGAACCGAAACGTCACGGCAGTGCCTCGCTCGGCAGCAGCTCCCGAAAGTGGGCAGCCGTCGCGCCCTAAGCCGCCGACCGTGGCGTCACTCGTTCGGTGATCTCACGGCCTGACGCGATCTCCGCTCGCCGCAGCTCCCACGCCTTCTGCAGGTTCAGCCAGAGCTGCGGCGTCGTCCCGAAGTACCTCGCCAGCCTCAGCGCCGTGTCCGCGCTCACGCCTCGCTGGCCATTCAGGATCAACGTGACCCGGTTCACCGGCACGTCCAGCGCCTTCGACAACGCCTTGGCCGACAGACCAAGCTCGTTCAGCTCCTCACGCAGTACCTCGCCCGGATGCACCGGCTTCATCCCGTTCTGCACGCTCATGCTCAGCCCCTCCACTCAGTGATAGTCCACGATCTCCACGTCGCACGGTCCCTCGCCCGTCCACCGGAAGCAGATGCGCCACTGCGCGTTGATCCGGATGCTGTGTTGCCGGGCACGATCGCCACGCAGCACTTCCAGCCGGTTGCTCTGCAGGCCAGCGAGATCTGGTAGCGCCTCGGCGCTGTCCAGCAACGTCAGCCGGCGCGTCGCCTGGTCGGCGAATCCCTCAAAGGCAGGCACCCGCTCTCCCTCGAAGAACCGTTGCGTATCTCGATCCTTGAAGCTTCGGATCATGGATTCAGACCTAGCCAGCCTTGACTGTACGGAAGATTACGGCTTACGTAAACCCAATGAGTAGTAGTACAACACCTGATGCCCGCAGCAACCTGGAAGCGGAACGAATGGTGATCGGGGCGGCCCTGTACGACCCGGAAGTGTACCGAGACGTGCATGCGCACGGGCTGCGCGCCCACATGTTCGAAGACCTGCCCATGAGCCGCGTCTGGCAGGCCATCGGCACCACCATAGAAGCCGGCGAGCCCGTTCAGACGCTTCAGCGCGTCGCCGCCCACCTTCGAGATGACGCCGGGCTGACGGTCACCGATCTGGCCAAGCTGCAGTCGGCCGTACCGAGCACCGCAAACCTTTCCTTCTACGTCACCAGTGTGCGCAAGGCGCACATCCACCGCGAGTTGGATCGGCTTCCCGAGCTGCTCAGCGATGAGGATCCCGGTGTCCGTGCGCGTGAGATCGCACAGCAGGCGCGAACCCTGGCCGAGCTCGGCAGCAGTCAGCGGATCAAGGTGCACAGGGACTGGAGCGGTGAGGCGCCGCCTCGAGAGTGGATCTGCGAGGGCTGGCTGGGCTACCGCCTGACCCTGTTCACCGGCCACGGCGGCCGCGGCAAGTCTCGCCTTGCCCTGCAGCTCGCTGCGGCCGTCGCCAGCGGCACTTACGCGCCGTGGCTCCCCCCTGAGTCCGACGATACGCGAACCGTACCAGGTGCTGCCATCGACGGCGCGGCGAGTGCATCGGCGGTGCTGCTGGCGAGCTGGGAGGATGAGCAAGACGAGGTGCACCGACGCTTGCAGACGATGGCAATGGACGAACGGCTGCCGTGGGCCGCGCCGGAACGTATCGAGAATCGCCTGAACTTCGCCGACCTGGCCGGTTACGGCCCGCTGTGGGAGACCACCGAGTACTCAGGCGGCAAGCTGACCGACACCGGGCACGAGCTGCGAGAGATCGCCGAGCGGATCGAGGCGCGGCTACTGATCATCGACCCGCGGGCTGCAGCCTACGCCGGCGATGAAAACAACCGGGCACAGGTGCGTGCGTTCATTTCGCACTGGGACCGCTGGGCACGGGAGACTCAGTGTGCGGTGCTGGTCGTGGATCATTTGCCGAAGTACGCTACCAAGCCGAGAAAGGACGACGACGACGAGGGGCCGGCGTATGCTGGGTCTACCGATTGGCACAACGCGGCTCGTAGTGTGTGGACCCTGGAACGAACCGAGAAGGGCGGCACGTTGCTACGGTGCGACAAGAGCAACTACGGCCCGGCTCCCAAGCCGGTGCACCTGACCAGCGGTGACGGCTGTGCCTGGTTTGCCACTGGAGCCGAGGCCACGGACAGGCTCCGTCCCGGAGAGGTGGCATGATGACCGAGCGGGATCGCGCCAACCAACGCAACACTAAGGCCCGCGAGTTCGCCAAGCGGTACCCGGATGAGGTAGCAGATGCTGCGCTTGAGTCGGCCGAGTTGCAGGCGACGCTGGACGAGTGGCCCCCCATGGAAGCCGTACCAGTTTGGGGAATGAATGAAGATCATGATTCCTCGTATGTCCCCCGTGTCCGTGCCGCCATCGCTAAATGGCAGAAGGCCGAAGATGACCAGACTCCTGTGTGGCGCGTCAGTGAAGTGTGGAACCTGCTGGTCAAGTGGGAGATGTCAACAAAGCGGCCCCGCAAGGCACTAGAACGGTGGCTTCCACAGTACACAAAGATAGATTCCGGTGCCGTAGCGCAGAAGCTGATAGACCACTTGGCCATGCTGCCAGAGAGTCCCGAGAGCGACTCCGGTCTTTCGCTGTTGACCAAGCTGATTGAGGTCATAACGTCGGTAAGAGCAGAGGTAGATTCTCGCCGGTACGCCAACTTGTCGACCACGCTGGTGAATACTTTCTACATTGGCATTCGCGATCAGCACGACGGGCAACATGATCTGCCGTTTGAGGAGGGCGACCTGCGTCGTTACGCACTACCGCCCGCGGCAGAACCACGCTTTGAGGTCGGGTACTTACCCGGACT
>CBDBDQ010000005.1:4800000-7785191 GCA_965203905.1 Spirochaetia bacterium
GTGCCGGCCGCGACGCCGCGGTCGACTATTACCGAGCGCAGCTTCTGGACCTGCTGCAGGTCTATCTGCGACCAGTCGAACACCGTCGCATCTGTGATGGCCTCGTCAGTGAAGATTGCGACCGCGCGGTCGAGTTCCCGGCGCATGCTGCGGCTCCCGGACGGGAGGAGGCCGTCGAGATAAACGGCGGCGGGATTCTGGTCGCTGGGCGCGTCCGACTCGTCCGTGGCTTTCACTTCGGCAGCTCCAGAAGCTCGCTACCGTGGCGCTCGATAGGCTCTGCCACCGTCTCAGTATCGCCCCGTTTTCGCGAAAGCACCAGGCCAATCCCCCCAGCCCACCCAGCCCGACCTCCGATAAACTGCCCTACTGTCAACTACTAGAGTCTCGGTCTCGGGCGGCGTCGATCACGCAAGAACGCCGACGCTCTGTCGTCGGCGCCTATCTCTTGAGCAACTGCTAACAGGTCTAGCCGGCCGAGTAACCCCACCGTGATCGGTCGCTTCGAGTCCCAGAACACGAAGGCGCGCAGCAGCTCCTGGGCAGGCCCACAGTGTAGTAAGCTCTGTACGTAGACCGCCTCGGCTTTCGACTCACAGGGTACAAAGTAGCATGTGTCGTCCAATACAATCGGCTTGCCCTTAAACGAGCCGACCACTCGGAAGTTAAGGTTCTTGTAGAAGCCGGAGATGGCAACCCGCCAAGGCGCGAAAGTGTATGCTCCCACGCCAAACACCGAGAAGCGGGGTCGACCCCGATAGATCGTGCTACCGCGACGGTCTAGCCGATCAGCATGCCCACAGAGGTACTTCCAAGTCTGGGGAGCTTCAGATTTGATCCGATTGGTGTCGCCCCCGATCGCCGACTGAGTGACCAGCATCCATCGCTTAGGCTCGACCACAGTTCCGTTCGCTACTTCGGAACTCTTCAACATCGGATATAGGAACCGACGCTCAAGGTGCACCTCTTCTCGGAAGCCATTCACGTACGTGTTTGGACCGCAACGGCGTAGCTCCATGACCTTCGAGCAATCGTGCTTCACGCCGGAGCGCCACTGGTAGCGCTGCGAGCCAGTCAAATGCTTCCACGTCTCATAAAGCTGTAGGTCCGCCACGAGCTCTCCGCCCCGAAGCCCGAACCGTGATGAAGGGGCGGCAGCTTCAAGAGAGTCGTAGACCGCACATTCGACTTCTCCATGCCGACGTGAACCCGAGACGACGAACAAGCACGCGTCGACCGATGCTCCAAAGTGCTTGAAGGCATCGATACAGCGCACTTCCGCACCTCTAAGCCGATGTCCGTGATTCCAAGCGTAGCGCAGGACCCTTCGAACCACCGCAACCTTACAGAGAATTGCGAGGCTGGCTTCCTGTCCCTGGATCCACTCCAAGGCGCGCAGAAGCATCCACTCGGAAATGTCGAAGTTGCTCTTTCCCGTGAGGGCATCGAGCCCGCGATGACCATGGAAGTTCGTCTTTTTGGGGAGATTAGAGCTTCCTATGCGTGTAATCTCGGCGCTCGTAACCCAGGGCGGATTCCCGAGAACCAATAATGGTTTAGGGAGTCCTACGAGCACCTCATCCCAATCTGTTTGGAAAAAATCGGCTTGGCGGATCTGCGTATCCGTAACAGAGTGGGACTCGCGGAGGAGACGCTGGGCCTTGGTAACATGCTGAGGATTGATTTCGAACCCAAGTAACCTTTGCGCGGACGGGAACGCCCGAATGGCAGCATCTAGAAAGGCCCCTGTGCCGCACGTGGGCTCAAGGACGCTAGAAGGACGGAAACCGCGGCCGACCAGAAGCGAGCATACGCGGCTGGCCAGGGACCGCGGCGTCTGAAAATCGCCGAGCTCAGCTCTGACTCTTGAGTTTACCTCAGAAGCCAAGTGTCACCTCACCCGCAAGATGCCGTCGACACTGCCGGCTTCTGTGATTACCCGACTATACTGCAGTCTCCACTGCAGTGCATTCGAGATCGTAAGATATCCGATGTCGGGGGGACACGCGAGAACTTCTTCGGCGAGACGGTTCGCCTCGATCTCGTCCACGGGGAGCATCCGTTCAGAGAAGAAAGCCAGGACGTCATCTGCGTTCCCGTTATTCGCGACGATCCGCCGGATGCCTGTAGTGGTCTGGAAATCCGCAGTGCGCTCGGCCTTTACGAAAATCGTGTGGAGGATGTTGAGCCGGGCGGTGCGAGTCTCGCCGTCATCCGTCTTGTTGTACACGAATACGAGCAGTGAGTAGCCGAGCCCATAAAGCTTCTGTCGCGCAGACTCGTAGGGACAGGAAGATTGCGGCTGCCGATAACTGGTGACCTTGAGGTCCACACATATCTCCGGGAAGTCGATTCCTTTCGCCGAACTCCCCTCTTTGTAAGTGTAGCGGCGGTTAAGAACCTCTTGGAACTTGTGCTCTAGGTAGGTCCCGACGGCCTTGCCGTCAGTTACTCCAAACAGCGACGGTTCTTGGTGATCAGATTCGCTCTCAGCGAAAGCGCGGGCCTCCCGGCAGAGCAGATCAACAGTCAACTCTTGTTTGGTCAGAACAACTCCTCCGCGTGTATCGTCGCAGACGACTTGTGTTGTCGAGTTCTCCGGTGCCACGCACGACGATCATACTGTTTTCAGCAGTCGGCGTAAAGAGGGTGCGAATCGCTGGAATTCGTGAGCCCCACCGGGGCGCGGTCATAGCAAGTCCACGACATTACGTCCAGCGGCTTCGCGAGGCCACTCCGAGCGCCGGTAGCGCGGAGGCGCCGCGACCGGAACGTCTAGGTTCTGCGAGGTGGCAGTATGGGGACGACGCTAAAGGACGGGCCGAGACCTACCGGCGAGACGGCTCGTGTTCCCGATCGATGTGCTCAGTGACGCTGAGGTACGGTTAGTCTACGCCTACCTGGAGGCGGCAGAGGCAGAATCGGCTACCGATCCAGAGGGCGCGCGCGCGTTCCTGCGCACTATCTGTTGCCATCGCTCGATGCGTTGGTACGCAACGAGAAGTTGCTGGCGGCCGCCTCCCTGTTGCTCGGTCCCCGATCTGCTCGTGTGGAGCGCGGACCTGTTCATCAAGAAGGCGCATTCGCCCATGACTGTAACCTTGCATCAGGACCTAACCTACTGGGGGCTGGACGACACTGAGGAGACTACCGGACGGGTGCCGCTGTCACCGTCGAGGGTCGACAGCGGCTGCATGCGTTTCGTCCCAAGGTAGTCACCGGCGCCGAATCTTGCCGCATGTCGATACGTTAGCGGCCGACAACCTGCTCAGCCGCGGCCAGGAGGTCGCCGTAGAGGTTGACGGACACGATGCAGTTGCAGTCAAGCTGCAGACTGGGCAAGCCTCACTGCACCACGACCATCTGTTTCATGCGTCCAGACCCGACAGCACCGGTGATCGCCGCATCGGTGTGGCGATTCGCTTATCAAGCCTTCGATGAGCCAGCGTACCGGGGAGCGCCGGATGGTCAGACTGGCGAGCGGATCGGACCGCTACGGGCACTTCGATCTCGCCGGTCCACCGCGGGGGCGATTGGACGAGGCGGACTTCGAGCGTTGTCGGCACGACGTCGAGGTCAGGCGTCGGCAATTCTACGCTTAGAGAGGGTGGTTCTGTCGGCCCCGTGGCGTCCGCGGTGTGGGAGACTCCGGCTTGACGCCGCAGCGCCAGTCGGCGGTGTGGTACCGGCGGTGGTAGTGTAACCGCCCCGGATCACGACCGGAGCGCGGCGTTCGCCGAGGCGGCACACGCCAGCCGGGACTTACGGTAAAGGCGGTTCCTGCCGCTCCAGGGCGCAAGCTGCCGATGATAACAACTGAACGCGCACTACATGCTCTCGATTCGCTCCTGCGATAGCTTGATGAGGTCGTACAAGATGGGTCGTAGATCTGTTTTCCGCCGATCCGTGTACGTTGATTGAGTAGCGTTGGAGGGCGGCTATTATGACCTCCGGCGATTCGCCGTTCTTCAACCTTAGCAACGCCGCGTGCAATAGAGTCAATAGCTTGATCAGGGGAGCCTCGAAGTACTAAGTCTGATCGGGTATGGCGCGTGCATCGCTTTGACTTCCCGGGACTGGCCGCCGTCCTTGTAACGGCTGTCGTGGCTTTCGTCGCCTGCGCCCAGAAGTCCAGGTAGGAACGAGACGAGATTCTGCGATCGCTCGCCGGAAGGCTCGATAGCATTGAGTTGAAGGTCGAGGCGCTGGATGACGCGATGCCCCAAGGGTTTTGTGAGATCGGGCAACGGGTTTGATCGCTTGGGTACCAAGGTGAATCGCCTGGATGCCAAGGTGGATGCTGTCAGCGACGGCTTGCAGGACCTACGCCGCGACCTCGAGTCGCACGGCATGCTTCCGCCGTCCGAGGCAGTCGGATGATCGCGGCTGGGGCGCGGTGGGCGACCGGGAGAACCTAGTAGAATCGACCCCTGCGCCGGCCAAACAACTCAGTCTGCGCCATCATACAGAATCTGCTTTATACCAGGGATTCCCTGCTTCGCTATACTTCACCTCAATACCCGTCACACTATACGGCGTACAGGAAATCACCTCGGCGTCTTCGATATCAAAGATGGCCGTATTGGACCCATCACCAAACTGACTACCATAAATTACCGCTTCATAGCCAGCGTCTCGGAATAGTTCAGACAATATCTGCGTGGGGACGTATCTACCCGACCAATCCTCCGACGTGACCGGCCGTGAAAATGCGTTATCTACATCCGTCCAGACTGCCCGTTCCTTCGTTTCGGCATCTACCGGTGCATCTCCAAATACTTGCGGCAACGTAAGGCAACGCATGGCTGATTTACCACTCCCCGAGGACAAATCAATTGCAATTAGATCACGAATCACTATAAGTCGAGCCACTGATATTTCTGAACCAATCCAAGGACGCACTTCTGAAATCGCTGTCCGCACACTAGACGCGACGTATAGTACCGGGATTCCTGCGGAGTTCACTCTCCCTTCCGAACCGCGATGAGTTCGAGGTTTCATCCGCTCCTCGGAAAATCCGGTTGGTACCTCATCATACTGCTCGCCTTCGGGATCGTACCGAGGATGATACTCTACTCCGACCTGCGCGCGCCAAAACGTTGAACCGTTTGGAATCTTTGCCTCTCGTCCTTGTCGGGTACTAAGAATAGCGTCTAGAAACTGACGAGTTTCATGGCCCCATACATAGCGCCGGTCTTTCCTCACATCCTGAGCGAAGTCACGATAGCTCGTCCAAGAACGAAACTCTGGCCCTCTCTGATCACTTGCGTCCATAGGCATCGTTATGTTCAGGCCCAGTGTAGATCACCTAGATCCACGTAGTCCATCCATACATCAAGTCTTGGTGAGTTACAGCTCCAGAATGTCCTTGAGAGTCCGGCTCGGTGGCAACTGGTCTGAGGGAGGTAGGAACTCTGGTGGCTTGAACAGGGGATTGCCGGGGGACCATAGCTCTACGCTTTCGGGGTGCTCCTCGTAGTAGGTCGGGTCGGTGGTGGCACGCACCGGTTCGGTCATGCCGGGCGCCAGCAGCCCGTATTCACGGTGGCCGAGCGGTTGTACCCCGGTGCCCTGGGGCAACAGGTTGGGATCGGATATTACACGGTCGAGGTCGTCCATCGTGATCGGCGACCGGGGACGCTCCGGTATGGTGAGATCGTCACTCACGACGGCGTCGATGTTGAAGCCGGCGCCGGCGTGGGCTTCACTAGCGCGGCGCTCGATGGCAGCCACGATGTCAGCGCTGCTTTCCCCTTGACGCGCGGCGGGCGGCAGAACCGCCTTGGTGATCGCCTGCGGCAGCTCGGCCAGGATCGGCTGCAGGCGACCAACCACCGTCTCGAACAAGCCGATGCGGCTTCGGAGAGCACGGTATACGTCCGTCTCGACCGTACCCTCGTAATGCAGATTGACGACGCGGATCGTGGCATGGGCCTGACCGACGCGGTCGATGCGGCCGATGCGCTGCTCGACCCGCATCGGATTCCACGGCATGTCGTAGTTGATCACCGCGCCGCAGAACTGGAAGTTCAGGCCCTCCGCTGCGGCATCGGTACACAACAGAATGTCGGCCTCGCTATCGCGGAAGCGACGCTTCACTTCGTCGCGATCAACGGGACGCCACGTGCCGTCAGCGGAGGGAATCTCGCCGCCGCGGCCTGAGAAACACATCAGCCGTCCGCTGCCGCCCTTACTCAGTTGGTCACGCAGGAAGTCCATAGTGTCGGTGTACTGTGTGAACACCATCACTTGGTCGTAACCGTCGCCGTGCAACTCGGCGAGCGCCTCTTTCAGGCGTCCGCACTTGCTGTCTGGCGGGAGCGGCCGGATGCGCGCAAGCAGATGCTCGATGTCTGCCCGTTCCTCCGCAGCCAGAGCCTGCCTCTCGTGCTCCGCGATCTCATCAGCATCTAGCAGCTCGTCCGCTGTCTCGTCGTCAGGTGCGTCTTCGTCGAATCCCTTGTCGCGCGATCGGTCGCTGGCGTTGATCATTGCAAGGTGCCGCTCAAGAGTCGTACGCAGCGCTTGGAAGCTGCTCGCCAGCCGACGCCGGTATATCGTCATCACGAATCCGACCGCGGATCGTTCCGCTGCCGCCGCCTGGTTCCAGGTTCCGGTAATGTAGGTTTCCACTGCCGCATAGAGCTGTTGCTCGGCCGCGGTCATCTTGAGGAAATGATCGTCGACCCGCCGCCGCGCGATGGGCGTGGAGAGCATGCCGGCTTCGTAGTAGCGGCGCAGAAGCGCGCGCGTATGGCGAGAGATCAGATAACGAATCGGCGTATATGCGCGCAGGATCTCCAGGGCCGCACGGCGCTCGGGCGTTTCCAGTCGTCGGCGCGGGATCGCCGCCTGGTCGCGCAAGGCGCGAAGCACCGTGTTGGTCTTCAGCCGCGACAAGCTGGTGAGGCGGCGCGCCTCCTCGGGTGCAGTGTCGCCATATGCGCGCTCGGTTGCCTGGAACAACCGTGCCATGCGGTCCAACGACGCCGGCGGTGGGTTGGGCTGTTCGAGCTCGCGGAAGAAGCTCAGAAACGCCGTGTCCGTCCACTCCGGCGGCAACCCGAGCAGACTCAACAGGTCCCAAACCTCGACGGGGTGTACCTGCATCGGGGTGGCGGTCAGCAGGACGAGGCCCGAGGCCCGCTCCTTGAGTTTCTGCATGAGGCGCAACAGTGCGTTGGGGCCGCCCTCGCGGGCTGATCCTGCCGCACGGCGGCGGGCATGGTGAGCTTCGTCAAGCACCACCAGATCCCACGGTTCCGCCTCATGCAGGAGTACGTCCGCCCGGTCGCGGCGGCGCAGCAGTTGGCTGGAAGCAATCACGATCGGCTCGCGGTGCCAGTCGCGCGGTCCGACCTCGCGCTCGTGCGCCATCCCAAGTGACCACGAGCGATACCACGACAGCTTGCGGCCGTCGTAGATCGGCCAGTTGAGGTTGAACTTCTCACGCAACTCGATCTGCCACTGGCGCAGCACCGCCTTTGGCGCCAGGATCAGAATCCGCCTCGCCCGCCCGGCGAGCCACGCTTGGCGCAGCAGCATGCCCGCCTGAATGGTCTTGCCCAGTCCCACCTCGTCGGCGATCAGGAGCTTCGGCGGCCACTGCGCGTACAGCCGGTCGAAGGCCCGCACCTGATGCGGCCACGGGTTCACGGCGGCAGTCGCCTCGCCGACACAAATGCCGTAACTCTGGGCAGGAGCTTCCCGAATGAAGGCCCAGACCAGCCCGCGCCGATCGGCCGCCGGCGGGGGACCAGACCCCGCGCCGGCTGGAACTGCGGGTAGCGCGCCAGCCCCATGACTCGGCAGCTTTGATTCCTGCGCCTTCAGGCGAGCGGGCAAATCGTCGCCCGGCATGAACCGCATCAGGTCGCGGCGCGCCGCCTCCGGGACATCAAGCACGATCACGCGTGCGGATTGCCCGGCCCACAGCCGCGCGAAGTTCTCCTCTTCATGGATGACACGTTCAGGCTCGGTTCCCCAACTGGTATAGACGTTGATGCTCTCCCAGTTGTGTCGCCAACCGGCCGCAGTCTCGTTCAGGCTCCCATTCCAGGCGATCCGATGGCCGCCCTGGTCCTGAATGATGCCAGCCTTCTCGTGGAAGATCCCGTCACTGGGAATCGGAGTACGGTCGGCCGCACAGGGAACTGCCACCTTTACCGAGAGATGGCCGCGCTCAATCATCCAGGAGAGCAGCTCGAGAGCGCCGTTCGCTACCGCGTCGAACGCCGTGAGCGGCGCCGCCGACAGGCGGCGCTCTACCGTATCGCGCAGCCTCTCACCGCGTTCGATGGCATCGATTTCGGACTGTTCGAGGGTGCAGCCGACGACCAGCCGCATGTGGCCATCGTTGCGCACCAGTCCTTCGATGCCGCGCGCCGCAAGGGTGAGTGCACCGGCGCTGAAGTAACCGGTGAGCCGATCGTAGCACACGGCGTCCTGTAGCGCCGGCACGTAGAACAGATCGACCAGGTCGCCGTCGTCAGGAGTGTACTTCAGCCGCCACGGGCGATCGGTCAGCATGTTCAGGCAAGGTCATCCTGCCACAGCTTGAGCTGCTCCGGTTCGTCGATGCGGTCACGATACGCCAAGCGGTACAGGTTGTAGAGCGCTTCGAAATCGTTGCCGGCTGCGGCCGCGTCGTCGCCGAGTGCTACACTCGTGAAGTTCTGCGAGAGCGGCAACACTTCCAGTACCGCCTCGAAGGCGGCGAAGAAGCGCGGATCCTGTTCGATCAGGGACTCGCCGAGCATTTCGCGAGCGGCGGCCAGCGAGCGCGTCCGTGCCCGGTGGGCGGTGTGGTGCAAGGCATCGATCATGCCGCGGGAACCATCCACCGGCCCGAGTGCCCCGGTGGCTGCCCGCCGCTCGCTGTCCCACAGCCGCAGGTCGCTGCCCTTCTTGTCGGCGAGACGACCAACAACGTCGTGATCCGGGTCGACGCCCACCGCGCGCGCCAGCCGTAGCGCTTCGTCGTAGGGGAATACCGGGGCCCGAAACGCGTCCCATGCCAGCACGAAGAACGCCGTGGCCGGGTCGAGATCCGCGTTTGCCTTCAGGTGGGTCAACTGCTCAAGGCGCCAGCGCTTCACCTGGCGGCGGGCAACGTTGAGCGCGTCCTCCGGCGTCACCGAATAGGGATCCCATCCCTCGTCGTGGGTCGCCCGTCGCGTACGGCGACGGGGCGCAGGTCGCTCCCGCGGGGTGCCTCGCCGCAATGGCCAGTCACGGGAGAACTCCTCCAATGCCGGCCCGAAGGACGCAAGGTAGAGGTCAACCCCGGTGATGCCGGCCGCCTGGAACTCTTCAACACGTGTGCGTACAGCACCCGCAACCCGTGGCTCTAATTCTTCCCAATACTGCGCGGGTGTCTCACTGATTGCCGAGCCACCAGCTCCTTTCCCGTCTGCCGATCCGCCGGACGAGCCGCGCGGACGGCACACCAGGAAGATCGTGCTCTTGGCCGCCGCCTTGTCCTTGATGTGCATACTGCCCTCGGCCTCGGTGTTGATCGGCCAGGACGCAGTTATCACGAAGCCGGCATCCATCAGCCCCTTGGTGAGAGCGTCCCAGGCGCCGGTGGCCTTGTGGGTGAACATCAGGGTCATCACGCCGTCTGGCTTCAGCGCCCGCCGACACTCGGCGAAGATCGATGCCATGCGCTCCTGGTAGTCGCGCTCCGCGAGCGCCTTCGCCCCCTTCTGTCCACGGAACCGTGCCGGACTGGCTACGGCCTCGTTGTCCTTGTCGGTAAGGTGGCTGCGGAACAGTTCTGGAAACACGTGACCGGCGGTACGTTTGAGCCATACGTAGAAGAAATCGGACAGCTCAGCGTACATCACGTTGTCGTAATAGGGCGGGTCCATCACCACCAGGTCGATGCTTCCGTCAGCGATGTGGTCCAGGCTGTCGCCCGGCTTGCATGTGATCGTGACGGGTACGCTTGCAGGCGCGGCGGCTGCGGAGTGGCGGAACAACCCATCGGCGTCTGCATCGCCTTGAGGGCGGACCAGCGCTATCAGTTCGCCGATGCACTTGGCAGTCTGCTCGAACGCCCAATCGTAGCCCAAGCCCACGATCAGCGGCGCCATCTCGGCATGTGACCAGCAGAATGCAAAGTCGTGCCGGTTGAATGTATTGGCAACGACTTGCCGGGTCGGCATCCACACCGACATGCGAGAGTTGTAGTTCAGCAGCTTGTCCAGCGACAGCGCCAGGTATCCGTATGCTGCCTCGCGCACCTCGGTGAGCTTTCCCGCCTCTCGGTCGGCTTCGAGCATCTCGCGGAAAACCTCGACGCTGGTGCCGTGGCACAGCAGTTGGCGCGGCGAAAACAAGCCACGCCAGATAGTCATGCCGTAACGGTGCGGCTCTGTCGTCTTGTTCCCGTCGGGGATGCGCTCACTCGGGACGATGTCGAAGGCCTCCCACTCCGGCAGCTTCTCGTCCAGCCGGGCGCGGACCTCGGCGCTGTTGTCATCCTCCGGCCGCGACGCCCGGTAACGGCGCACCCACTTCTCCCGCGTCCTCCCAGTCTTCGTCGTGGTCAACACGCGTTCCTTGTAGACGACCGCGAAAAGCTGCTCCCCCATACGACCGGCCTGTGCCTGCTCCTTGACCTCGTCACCGTCGATTACGCGTCGGCAGTCCGGATAGGGACAGGTTCCATCGCCGCGCGCCACCGTGCCCGCTGACTGCTCCCGCGCCGAAGTGACAACCTCGAAAGTACAGATCCGGCCCTCCGTCCCCGGCCCTCCACCGAGATGCGGCTTTAGCCGTACCCCGGTCCCATCCGACGCCAGCCGCCAATTCGGCGACAATGGCACCAACCCATCACAATATGGGCACAGAACCGTCCGAGCCCAGAGATACCCATCCGGACGCGTACCCTGAACGGGCTCATCAGAAAAAGCCCACGTTAGTCGACCTCGGACGCGCTCGGCGAACTTCGCGCCAATCTCTTCGAACACTGTCTTGATCGCAACACCGTGAATAAGCGGCCAATCTATGGTCGCGCGCTCAATCAATGCTGCGACTGGGTTCAGGTCATTTGCCAGCGTTTCGAGCCCGAAGCGGGCCGCTTCAAACGGTACACTGCCGCCGCCAGCCGTTGGATCTAGAACTGTGGCGCCACACAACGAATGCTCCTTGAGCAACCAAGCCCGTTCCGAGCTGTTCGGTGCATATCCGAAAGCACGCGTATACCCATAGGCCTCGGCGCCTAACCGCTCGCCGGTTCGATTCGCGGCCGCAATCCGCTTCTTTGCTGCAACCGGGTCACCGTGGATGCCGAGGATGTGCAGGAACTTCTGCCGGTCAGCGTCCGCAGGCAATAGCGATGCGAGGATCGCCGCGCGGGAGGCCACTAGCGGTCGCCGCGCCCACCACACGTGAAGCCGGTTCGGGGCCGGAAATGGGGTCATCGGAGTCCTTTCGCGCGTACTCTCGATGCCAATCTCCGCAATCGGGAGCCAACGCTCGATCAGCCGTGTATAGGACATCTAGCCGTGGTCTCCTTCACTTTCCCAAGAACGTAGTTGCGCCGCCAACCACTTGTAGTGGTCATGTTTCTGGATGTTATTCAAAGAACCTATCGAAACACCACACTCTCGCAGGATCGTGAGTACAACAAGAATGTAGATCGACTCGGAAAGCAGATACAGTTGCTGTCCACGAATGTTTCCTCGCAGTCCTGGATGTACTACGTACTTCTTTCGAACCTGCACAACCTCCGAACTCCACGTGTCGATGTCTCCGACAAGTGGCTCGAACAGATCCTTGATATCACGTGCGATATCCCTAAGTTCAAGATGTAGCTTGATGTTCTGTTTGTTCCTTCGAATACGGACAAACATCTCCGCCGCAACGACAGAATTGAAATACCGTTGTTCTTCGTAGAGTGTCGGTGCGTACCAGTGGCTCACCAGCATGGCTACCAACTCTGAGTATCTATCCGAGGAGTCCAACCACGACCGAATGCCATCTACACCACCAATGTGGTCAAAGGTAAATGCCATCTTAGCTCTCGGGACGGTATCCTGCTTAGCCGTAGAGCCGATTCCGGTCCATTTCGTATACAAGTCTATAGGGCGATCAAGGTCCGGATGAGTCAACTTGACATCGAGAACGGTAGCAGGAGCATGCACACAGGTCGTCACTAGGTTCCGCAGCGATGCGCTCACTCCCAGCAACTTCATAAGAGGTTGAGGTTCATGGAACCGGTACTCGATTGCACACCCTTGCTCAAGCATAATGCGTTCGAGACTGCGTCTGCATTTCCATGGAAAGGTAACCGCAATCGCACCATCGTCGACGTTAGTCTCTATTGAGGACACTGGCTCGTATTTGATTCCAAAGAATTTCCCGGAATCTTCGTTGAGCCGATCGTTGACACTCAAGCCGTAGCGTCCCACCCACTGTACAAGATTTCCCAACTGCACGGTAACGGAACGGAAATCGATGGGCTCATACAGCTCAAAGTGCGCTCCTGATAAAATGATTGCAACTTTGTATCGACGCTGAAACATACCGGTGAGTTGCTGCGATACATCAAATAGGTAGCACTGCTCCAAGGTGAGGACCTGCGATCCGGCGATTCCGAGGAGGCGTACCGCATCACCATCAAGTCGTACATCCAGAGAATCGAGACTGAGGGAGGGTTCAATGATCGACAGTATTGCGCCATCGGTTGGATCGAACCGCAAACGTCCGGCCATCTTTCGATCAGGTCTGTCAGGGCGCCAAAAGTGTCCCTCAACATCAAGCTTCATTCACCGGTAACCTACTACAGAGATAATCGTCGGCCGTCAACAGAGCGTCTTCATTCTGTCCAGGGTGGCAACTCCTCGTGAGGACAGTCGAAATCGATTGAGGACCATTCCTGACGTGGTATCGGTTCGTCGGCTTGGTTTACGCTCCATTCGTCAATCTGAATGCACGTAACCCGAGCCGTGTTTGGCGTCGGTCAGCAGGATACGCAGCGCCATCAGTACGCGACGCGGGTGTCGGCGATGGATCGCCATTCCTGCCCAGTACGCCGCTTCCTCGTGCTTCATGGTCTCGATGCCCTCGACTACGGCACGCATGTTGGGGCGGTTGCGCATCGGCGCGAGGGCGCGGAACAGCAAACCCAGTACGAGTG
The DNA here is from genome assembly GCA_965203905.1 of Spirochaetia bacterium. Classification (GTDB taxonomy): domain Bacteria; phylum Spirochaetota; class Spirochaetia; order SZUA-6; family Bin103; genus Bin103. The sequence goes on from CBDBDQ010000005.1 coordinate 4,813,148, forward strand.
CGACATCTTCGGGCACCGCATAGCCGGCCCTCCGATCTTCAGCGATAGGACCAAGGCGCACGCCCGATTGCGCGAGCCGGCGTAGCACCCGATGTTCGATCAGGTCCAGGTTTGAACCGCGGAGCCGCGCGACACGTCGGGGGCGAGGCAGGTTCGGCGTCGCCGATGAAGGAACCTGCCAAATCGCGTACTCGGTGTCGGCTGGGCCGTAACGGCGAACGCGCAACTCATAAAGAGGGGCCGACGCCGAATCAGTCTCGTCAAGGATGGGCATGACACTCGCGATCATGCGTGTGCCTCCGCGATAGCCGACACGTAGGCTGCTCCGCTTGCAAACCGGGTCAGGCGGTCGGTGAGCTTCTCCGCTGCATCGCCCTGCATCGGCAGTCCATTTTCGAACGTCAACGCGAACTCCACTTCAAGGCTACGCGAGTCGGCGGCACGAAGCTGCGGCTCCAGGAACTCCTTGACCGGCTGCGCATCCGCCACCGGTCCGGTGAACTCCAACGCGAACGATCCACCGTCGCGCGTTTCGTAGCCTCCGGTGAGGCTCACCTCCTTGCTTGCGCCGGACACTGCGCCGATGGCACTTAGCAACCGGAACCCATCTCCCGCCTCGAACATCCGAATCGACAGCGATTTTACCTTTTCGATGCGCCCCGTGCGAGCCTGCTCCCACAGCTGTACCAGCGCGTCCCGGAGCACGCCCTCGGCGCGAATATCCGACGGCTTAGGGTCCGGATCAGGCTCAGGCTCAGGGTCGGGGTCGGGGTCGGGGTCGGGGTCGGGCACAGAACGTGGCCAAATGCCACGACTACGGGCATACGCCATAGTCAGCACGAGGGCCTGTTCGTCGATCATGATGCTGACCGCAGGATCTCCCTCCCCACAAAGCAGCTCGCCGCGCTGATAGATGTAGTCGCCTTGCTCGATGCCGAGCCGGATGCCACGAATAAAGATGTCGTCGCCGCTCATGATCGGCAACGCCGGGTCACGGCGGAACTCCTCGCGCAGCGCCAGCGTCGTCATCTGGCCGTGTCTTAGCGGCGTGCGGTCGCGCACATAGGTCGGTGAATCGGGCTCGTCTTCGGGAAGCCGCAGCTTTCGCAGTTCACGTAGCGCCCGTATCACCTGCTGCTGGCCGGCGCCGGGCTGGGCAGAGGTGGCGGGCAGATCGATCGCTGAGTGCGCCAAGTCGGCGGCGCTTGCCCGGTTGGGCCACGGATAAAAGATGTGCCGGTAGCACTGCTGGATCGCGATCGCCAGCGAGTGCTCGGATCCGGCCTCCAACTCCTGGATCTTGTCCTGCTGGTGCCCGGCCAGATCCGCAAGTCGATCCGCCCGCTTCAAGGCCAGCAGGGCCAACCGACGAACCGCGGCGCGCCGCATCTCCTCCTTTCGCGCGTCATCCGCCACCACGAACACGAGATTGTTGCGCAGCACGCGCAGTCGCGCGCCCTCCGCGCCGCGGTGCGAGTGAATACGCTCAACCAATTCGGGCACGCTGTCGGCAGCAGCTCCGATCACGACGCCGTCGTAAGAGAGCACAATCAGCCGTGGACGCCCGTCGCCGACCTCGTCCGGCACATCGAAGGGCCCTCCAGGAAACCGGATCGACTCGAATACCCTGCCTGTGAAGATGTGTCGGATGCGGTCGTTGAGCTCGGCACGCGCGTCACCGGCGTCAACGTGCTGTTCTTCACGGCGAATGATCTGACGCAGATTGGCTTCGGCCAAGAACCGCATGGGGGCGCCCGGGCGGTCGTCGAGATACGCGGAATCAGTAACGAACCGCTTGCGCGCCTGGTCGATGAAACTGATGTCGGTTATCGGTCCGAGCACCGAATAGCGCAGGCGTTCCGCGGCGACCCCCTTCAATGGGTCGTTGAAAGCCAGCGTGTGCATGAAGATCGTCCGGGCCACGTACGCGCCGTAGGGAGGCATGCCGCCGTGATGGGCCGCGTCGATCTCCTGCGCGAGAGCGCGTGCCTCCGAGCCGCCGGCGGCAACGTCGTTGGCGATCGCGGGGAGGTAGGCCCCTTGCCCCAGCCGGGTGATGATCTCCTGCCGAATCGGCTCGTAGCCAGGGTCGACATGGTGAAGGTGGATCGCCGTTGCATCCGCGGGCTGCACCTCCCACAAGCGGGCAACCGTGCGCGCCAGCAAGCGCAGCATGCCCCGCACACGCTGAAAATTGCCGAGAGTGGCCGTCTTTCCGGTGAGGGTTTCGAGCACCTCCGGGTGGAGCGGGTAGCTCGCGCGGAAAGTGTCGGCGGTCTGCGGATGGACGGCTTCACGCGCCAGAACCTCAGCGTGTTCCGTCCACAAGCATTGGTAGGCGTCCACAACCGAAGCGATCGAGGCGTCGTCAACCCGCTCGAACAGGCGCCGGCGCAGGACCTGGATCGTCTCGTCCTCCTCCGTCGGGTTGAGCAAGGTCGCTTTGCGCGCGGATACGGTCTCCGCTTCCGCCATCCGGTCGCCGATGAACTGATTCTCCTCACTGTAGGCATCGGCAGCGCGGCCATCCTTGCCGATCGCCAGCGTGTAGACCAGCGCCACCTTGGGCTCGCTCTCCACCGCTTTGAACAGCGAGGTCAGAAAGGCGGTCAACTGGTCTCGCGCGTGATCTATGCGCTGCACCTTGCGCAGGTAGACCGACAACTCGTCCAGAAGAATCAGGGTGGGCCGGCCACTGAATAGCTCGCGGAGGGTGTCTGCGCCGGGGGCGATGCCGCGTTCGTCGCTGTTGCGAAACCGCTCGTAGCCTGTCTTGCCGGCGAGGGCGAACGCGATCTCACCCCAGGGAGTAAGTGCAAGGACGCCATCACCCATCGTGCGCCCATTGGCGGGATCCGCGTTCTCGCCGTCGAACGCGGCGACCCGCACCGGACTCGCGGGCAGCAGACTTGGGTCGACGAACTCGCCGATCGAAGCCACGTCCGCCCCCGCAGACACTGCATGTACCAAGGCGATCAGGGCGTGGGTCTTACCACCGCCGTACGAGGTGTCGAGCCGAAAGATCGCCGCCGCCTCGCCACCGGCGCCGCTGAGCCGCCGGCTTACGTTGGCCAGCAGATTCCTGAGACCACGCGTGGGCCACGTTCGGGCAAAGAAGCGGGTTGGATCGCCGTATTCCTCGCTCGCGCGCCCGGCGACTACCTGCGCCAAGTCTGCGGCGAAGTCCGCGTCCGCCACACTCCCGGCAAGGATGTCAGCCCGTGGGCGGCAGGTGTCGAATATCGTTGGGATCGTCATCTATGCGTGCTGTCGGGTGCCTGGGAGTGTTGCTCAGCCGCTACGCACCGCTTCGCCGTGGCAAACGAATCCGCAAATCAATCGGCCACTCTGCTGGCGGAGGATAGCTCGTTTCCGTCACCCGCGTACAGGGGCTGGACCGAAATCAACTCAACCTTCGTGGGCGCCTCGGAAGCATGGTGGGCACGAATGGCGACCCTTCGCACTTCGCTCCGGGCCGAACGGGCCCGCTTCCGACCGGCGCGCTATTGGGCAACAGACGGTCTGGAACGTAGGATTCCACTCGTCCACGTTGCTGAATCACCCTGTTATGGGGAGTTGACACGTGTCTTCACAGTTCCATTCCGGTGCATCACGACAACCGGTCCTGGATGGCTACCCTGTAATCCTACGAACGCGAGCGGTTCTGTGGAGTTGATGGGTCTATCGTGCACTACGTTGTGGCGACGCCGTAAGGCCGGCGACTTCCCCGCACCAGTTAGGCTCGAGGGCCCTGGGTCACGTGCCGTCGGCTGGCGGTGCTCGGACGTGGAGCGATGGTTGGCGGATCTGTCCAAGGCCTAGTAGCTGCCGTCTTTGACGGTGTCGCAAGTCGCGTGCGAGAAGGTGAGGGACATGGGCGCGGCGGTGGCGGAGCCGCGGTCGACGCCGTCCCCAGTTACCATGACCGGCTCCGCGCGCGTCTCGGCGCTAGACCGAAGCGAGTCAGGGATGGTCGGATACCACCAAGGGGTTGCGAAAGCAATAACGGGATATTGGTGTAACGCGTAAACCATTATCACATTTACAAATAGGCGCAACATTGGTGTAGTCGAACAGGCTGGAGAACCCGAGGCGCAGGTGGAGGTGGCGCGCGTGGATCTCGCGCAGGTGGTCGAGGACGGCGAGCTGCAGCGCCTGCTCGTGCAGGACGAGGGACCTGGTGTGCGCCAGCAGCACTTGGTCGGGGAGCCCGGAGAGCGAGGAGGAGAAGCCGGGAGCGGTCGCGGCAGCCATGGCGTAAATATAATCATGGCTGAGAAATGACCGGTTTCGGCAAGTCCCGGGACCGGCCCCCGGAAGGGCGCAGGCCGGCGCTGGCGGGGTGCTGGAGGGCCTGGAGGGCGTGGCGGGATGTTCGAAGGGTCGGAGGGGCCGGAACGCGCGGCAGGGGGCCGTTACGAGCAGCGCCAAACCCGTCAAGTGCTCAGCGCACTTTTTGGCACTTTCGCAGAATCCTGCGAGTCCTGCACCGCGGCTCCGGCGTGGCAGCAATGCAGCGGTGGAGACCGGCGTTGCGGGTGGGCGGCAACCCATTCATTCCTGGACACATCGTACAGCGAACGAACCACGCACCCTGAAGGCGGCGATCTGGCAGGGCGCCAGGGGCCATCACCGCCGCTCGGCCACGACTGCCAGAACATCCCTTGCCCACACGGGATTCAGACGTCGTTGAGCATGGGATGGCCCTGGCGCGGTGGGGCGGGTGGTCGCGTCAGTGCGCGCCGTCGGGTATCATGGCGCCCGAGGTGTCGCAGATGAACGGTAACAGGTCCGGTTTCGACGAGGATCTTCTGGCCGACGGGTCGCCGCCCGGAGCGGTCTCCCTCACGGCCCATCCGGGGGCGCGCTACGATTTCGGCGTGGCCTATCCCGATCCCGACTCGCTGCCGCTGCAGCAGCTCGTGGAGTGCCTGGGAGAGGAGCTGCAGCGGGAGGGACGCAGCCTGGCGCGCTACCCGCACCCGCTCGGCTATCCGCCGCTGCGCGAGTGGCTGGCGGCGCGTCTGGCCGCCAGGCGCGGGTTCTCGGTGGAGCCCGACGCCATCATGCTCGGCTCCGGGTCGAACGAGCCCAACTTCCTGGTGGCCCAGGCGCTGGTCGATCCCGGTGACGTGGTGCTGGCGGAGGAGTTCACCTACGCCGGCACGCTCGGATTCCTGCGCCGCTTCGGGGCCGACGTCCGCGGCGTGGAGTGCGACCACGAGGGCATGCTGCCCGATTCGCTGGAGTACCGGATTCGGGCTGCGATCGACGAGGGCAGGCGGCCCAAGGCGGTATACACCATCCCGACGTTCCAGAATCCGCTCGGCTTCGTGGCGTCGCTGCCGCGCCGCGCCGAGGTCACCGAGATCACCGCGCGCTACGGCGTCCCGGTGTGGGAGGACGACTGCTACGTCGACCTGAACTTCGACCATCCCGACCTGCCGCCGGCCATCCGCTCCCTCGATGACAGCGGGCGCACGATCTACGTCGCCTCGTTCTCCAAGAACATCGCTCCCGGCATGAGGCTGGGCTACGTCACCGCCGCGCCGGCGCTCATGGAGCGGATCGCCGCCATCAAGGGCACCGGCGGCGTCAGCCAGTTCACGGCGATGGCCGTGCATCGCTTCGCCCAGACCGGCCTGGACGGCCACATCGAACGGTCGCGCATCCGCCTGCGGGCCAAGCGCGACGCGCTGCTGGCGGCGCTGGAGGCGCACCTGGGCGGCCGCGCGCGCTGGACCCGTCCCCTTGGCGGGCTGTTCCTGTTCGTGCAGATGCGCGACGGCAGCGACACGGTGGCCGCCGCCGAGCGCGCCGCCGCCCGCGGCGTGCTGTTCGCTCCCGGGACGCACACCTCCGCGGACGGCGTCTCCGGCCGCGACCGTATGCGCCTGTGCTACGGCTGGAACCGCCCCGACGAGATGGCCCCCGCCATCGCGGAGCTGGCCGCCGTGCTGACGCCGGAGCCGGCCCTCGCCAGCCGCTGATCGCCTTACGTCGCCGTCAGGCCCACAGCGGCTCTCACGGCTGCTCAGCCGGCTGCTGCTGCTTTGTTCGCCACCTCGACGAGCGCGCGGAGGGCTTGGTTTACCGACTTCGAGTCACGAAACACTTTGGCGACGTCAGGATCGAGGACAACGATGTTCGCACCGTCGGCGTAGCGCTCTGCATACTTGCCGCGGACTCCACGTGAGAAGTCGTACTCCTCGCGCAACTCGTCAATCCGCACGGTTTCAGGCTCCTTCTTCATACCCCCGCCGTTCTCTGGCCGTCGCCAGCCGATGCGTTGATCAGACTAATGGTGTCGCCATGGTTATCATAGCGACGAATGATAGCAGAGCGCAGCATTGCCGTCGCCAGGAAGTGCATCGAGCACCTGCGGGGCGAACTTCCCGGCATGGAACTCGAGGGAGTGCGCAGCGTGTTCGTGAGTGGGAGCTACGTGCGGGGAGACTGGCTCGACGGGCGCAGCGACCTCGACATCGGGCTGGTGACCGATTGCGATTGGGAGCGAGGCTTCGCTGACGTGCGGCGCGTGGTATCCGATGTCGTTGGCGAGGACGGGTTCGACTCACACGAGGAGGGCGGCATCGACTGGAATCTGATCGCTGCCGCTTCGCTGCCGCGGACCACGCAGCAGGCGATCGATTCGCCGTATCCCTACTTCAGCGGGTTCCGTTTCGATCTGGATGCTCACTGCGACATTCTGTGGGGAGATGACTTTCGCGCTCCACTGCCGCCGGTGCCGACGCCCCATGAAATCGCCCATCGTTTCCTGCGGCAGCGGGCGCAACGCATCGCGCTCCTCCAGGACTCCCCGCTGGGTCGCAAGCGGGCGCTGTACGCGGCATACAAGGCAGCCATCGTGCTTCAACTCGTCCACGGCGACTTGACTCTCGACAAGCATCGGATGCCGGGGCTCTTCGAGCACAACGTCCCGGAGTTTCCCGACAAGCGGAGTTGCGCCGCCATCATCGCCAACTATGCACGCGGCGGCTTGGCTGCCCCCGAACCGGTGGCGTTCTATCGCGCTCTGATCGATTCCTGCGGCGACCTGATCTGGTCGATGTCTTCTCGCTCAAGATAAGGGTAGGCGGCCAGGATCTCGTTCGCCGATCTACCGGCAGCCAAGAGCCCCACTACTGTTGCAACGGTTACCCGGAGTCCCCGGATACACGCCTCTCCGCCCATGACATCAGGATCAAGAGTGATTCGAGGGAATCTTTGCATAGTCATTCTCCTACCGATTATAGCGTGGATTGCGTGCTCGTATTTCCTCATGCATGCTATACGCATGCTATCGCTCTCAGGGCCTGCCCAAGCACGGGTGGGTATTGTTCTCGCCACGGTTGACGTTTGGGTCTTTGGATGAATCCGCTGACGAATGGCGAGATCCGGTTTTTCAAGCGCGAGGGGTACCTGGTCAAGCGCGGCGTGCTCGCCCCGGAGTTGATGGCGCGCGCCCGCGAGCGCAAGTGGGCAGGTGCGCCGGCGCGCATGAAGCGGGACGATCCCACCACCTGGTGCGGTCCGTTTCCGCCCGACGAGGAACAGGGAGAGGCAAGCGAGAACTGTCGCATCGGATTCACCTGGAAGTACCGGGAGCCGGCGCGCGAGCCGTGGATCGTCGCCATGCTGGCCACCAACCCGGTGATCTTCGGGTGGGTTGAGCAGCTCCTCGGCCGGGACGAGGTGGAGATTCCGGAGCGGATCCGTGGCATCTACTGCCGACTGCCGATGGGCGACCTGCCGCCGCGCCCGACCGAGTGCCACTGTGACGTGACTCCCGATCGCCTGCACGACACACCGCTGGAGGAACTGCTCGCCCCCGGCCTCGGCGTGGTCGGCCTGATCGCCGACATTCCCCCGTCAGGCGGGGCGTTCACCGTATGGCCCGGCACCCACCGGATCATCCATGACCTGGTGCTCAACACCGAGGGCCTGGCACGCAACGAGGCGTACAAGAGGCGTATAATCGAGTTCAACGCCGACCCTCACGTGGAGGGCCACGGGGCCGCCGGCGACATCCTCATCTGGCATCGCCTGCTGGCGCACACCGCGGGCTGGAACCGGTCGCCGCGGATCCAGCTTCGCGAATCGGTCCTGTGCGACTACCGGAAACGCGAGGGCTCGGTCCCCGATCGCGAACAATCCTCCGCGGATATGTGGCAGAGCTGGTCGCACGAGGTGTGCTCGCTGCGAACCTCCCCATGACTCATTTTCTCCGGGTACGGCCAGTCGTTCTGCGCGGTCTGCTGCCACAGGATGTTCAGGTTGACACTGAAGTAGGCGTGAACCAGTCGATTGCGTCTGGCTGTCACAACGCTTGACAATATCCCTCCGGCGGGGTACCAAAGGCGCTGAGGAGCCTCCAAGGTGACCAAACCGGGCGAGGAACACCGCCATGGACAAGCGCCATGAAGCGGCGGGTCACGTCAACGCCGGAGTGGAACGAGTCGGAGGAGCGGTCCAGAGGGCGCAGGTTTATTGATTGGTACGTAACGCGAGTCCAAAGAAGTTAGCCGGCGACAGGATTTTTGACGCAGCTTCCAACACGATCCTTGTGGTTGCTCTGATTGCCGGACTGTTTCCCCTCCTGTGGATGATCACGAACTCTTTCAAGACCTCGGAAGAGATATTTCTGAGATCCCTTCATCTGCCAAGCACGGTGAGTTTCGGCGTTTTCCCGCGCGCCTGGGACATAGCCAAGTTTTCGTTAGCTGTTCCTAACAGCGTTTATCTTACCGTGGCCAATGTTCTCTACATTATTGCTTTGTCTTCGCTTGCCGCGTACCCAATTGCCCGAATGAAATTCCTGGGACGTAGTTTCCTCAACTGGCTGCTCATCGCGTCAATAATAATCTCGCCACAGATTCTCTTGATCCCATCGTTCTTTCAAATGAGAAAACTCGGGCTGATCAATAATCTTCTCAGCGTGGTTTTCGTGTTTGGAACGCTGGTGGTTCCCTTTGCAGCATACCTGCTTATCAGTTTTTTTAAGGAAATCCCAATTGATATTGAAGAATCGACCAAGATGGATGGCTGCTCGAGTTTTCGTTTTTTTGTTTCATTCATGCTTCCATTGTCAATGCCGGTGCTGTCGAGTTTGGTCATTTTGACCTCCCTCTGGTCGTGGAATGAGTATCTGTTCTCGCTGACGTTTCTACAAACGAGCGCCGCCAAGACAATTCCCCCTCAACTGTCCTGGTTCTTTGGAAGATATTACACCGATTGGGGCGGTCTGTTTGCGGCGTTGACTATCGCAGTCGTACCCTTGGTCATATTGTACCTATTCTTGCAGAGGTACTTTATCAGAGGGCTAACGGCGGGGTCTATCAGATAGTGGTAGCAGTAAGCCTGTTGAAAACAAGAAAGCTCAGAAGGTTTTCAATCACTCCCTATCTATACCTCCTTCCGGCTTTTTTTATGTTGTTTGTGTTCATTTACTACTCCATAGTTACGGGTTTCGGCTATTCTTTCAGCAAGTTCAGGGACTTTGCCCCAGCGGGATTCGTAGGCTTTCAGAACTATGTTGACGCGTTCAACAATGATGATTTCATAAACTCGATCAGATCAACCCTGATCTGGGTTCTCCTGACGGCAACGATTCCCACTTTTGCAGGACTATTGCTGGCAATTCTTGTCTATTATCAGACCACAGGACGGGTTGTGTCCGGAGTAGCCCGCACCATACTGTTCATGCCGATGATGATGTCGGCCGTTGCCGTGGGTCTGCTGTGGTCGCTCATTTACAACCCTCTGTTGGGCTTGCTGAACCAGTTGCTGCACTTGATCGGGGCGATCCCGGCTGGTACCTATGTTGGATTCTTGGAGAATCCGAAGACCGCGCTGTATGAGGCTTTTGTCCCGATGGTGTGGCAAAGCGCCGGATTTTCGATGGTTATTTTTTCGGCCGCGCTGCAGGGCATCCCAATCGATATACGCGAAGCGGCTGTTTTGGATGGGGCCAGCAAAGCCAAGGAAATCAGGCATGTGGTGATACCGTTCATCGTTCCGACGATCGTATCTCTGGTTACCGTAAACATGATCAGCGGATTCAAGGCCTTTGACCTCCTCAACGTACTGACTCATGGCGGCCCCGCGGACTCGACGATGATCGTCTCCCTGTACATGTACAAGCAGGCGTTCTCGGCCTGGAAATACGGTTATTCGTCAGCAGTCGCAGTGGTCCTGTTCATGTCGATATTGGTTAGTGTTTTCTTGTTTAGTTTGGTGGCAAAGAGATTGTTAGAAAGGAGTAGCAAATGAAAAATGTACCCTGATTGAGTCTTCGTGGTGTAGGTTTCGAGAAAATCATGCTTTTTCATAAGGAGTAAGAGATGAAGAGAGCTGGAGTATTTGTCGTATTGGCAACTTTGGTGGTTGCTGGCGTGATGGCTGGCGCGGCCGATGAGGCGGCAGGCGAACCGGTCACGCTGCAGTATATGACGTGGATAAAGAGTAGCGCGGATAATGCCGCAGCGTTCGATGCGGCCAACCCTGGCATCAATGTTGATGTGGAGTTTCTTGGTGGGGTTGCAGATTATCAGACCCCGCTACGGGTCAGGTTGGCGTCTGGAGACCATCCTGATGTGTGGGATTCAAGTTCAGGATCCTTTTACACCCAGCGGGTCGAGGGTGGTGGAGCAATGGATATCACCGATCTGTACCATGACCGAGGCTGGAATGAGTATTACTCACAGGGGGCCACCGATGCGGTCACCCGGGACGGACGGATCTATGGTATCGTGGTCGGCGGTGTATTCCCCTGGCAGATGATTTTTGTAAATGTAGACGTCTTCAAAAGGCTTGGCCTGGAATACCCGAAGACTATCGATGATATGGTTGACCTGGTGCCAAAGCTGCGAGCAGACGGTATTGAACCTTTTGGCTTCGTTAATGCTGACGGCTGGATGGGGCAAATCATCTTTGGTGATTATATGATGCAGCTGGTGGAGCATGACACCGACGAGAAGTTGAATTCTGGTGAGCTCAAGTGGAATGAAGTACCGGAAATGGTGGACGGCTTTGAGGCAGTAAAAAAATTGGTAGACGCAGATGCTTTCATGGTGGGATGGCAGTCAGGCGGTATCGACGACATGAGACATGCTTTTCTGTCACAAAAAGTAGCAACCATGTATGTGGGAACTTGGTGGGTCTTGGGAGATTGGGGCGGACCTTATGATTTCGAGATTGATAGTATCCCTCTCCCGCTGATTGATATCAATCAACCGCCTAAAGCCTATCAGACGTATCCGGATGGAATCGCAGTGATTTCACCGAACACCAAGCATGAGCAAGAGTCCATCGCTTTTCTGTCTTCATTTGTAACGGATGATTTCCACAGAGACATTCTTGGTGCCGGCGGCTCGCTTACTACTGTCCCGAGTGTAAACGAGCAACTTGACCTGCACCCGTTCATTGTCAACGAGCACATTCTGAACCAGTTCAATTTTCCTTTGACTAACTACTGGACGACATCTTTTCCGGTGCCTGTTGAAGAAGTGCTGGCAACCCAGTTCGACTTGATAATGGCGGGACAGACAACAATTGAAAAAGCCCTGGATTTGATTGAGGCTGAGCACAAAGAGTACCGGTAGTTTCTATCGCATGTAGCGAAAGGACTCTGGTCTATTACGATCCCTTATTGCCGGGTTAACATCATTTGTTAGTACGGTGGTAAGGGGTCTTTTTTTGCACCCCACAGAAGGAGAATGACATGAAGGAATGTGCCCTCATTGCATGGCAGGACCAACATTTCTCATTGGAGGAAGTGGAGCTGCCTGATCCAGGACCTGATCAGGTTCGCATCAAGACCCACTACTCAGGGGTAAGCATTGGAACCGAATTTGCCTACATCACCGGAAAGGGCAAGATCGAGGGCAAGTCGCACCCGATGTGCACCGGGTATCAGGGAACCGGAGTCGTAGAAGCGGTCGGAAGTGATGTAGAAGACTTCAAAGAAGGAGACTTGACCTATTTCAGAGGCGGTGCAGGCATAAAGCTGTCGGACGGTACTTCAGTGTCCTCCCTGTTCGGTACCCACGCCTCGGCAGTGGTCCTCGATCCGCGTGGGGTTGATGGTGCATACCATTTGGTGCCTGGTGCGGACATGGAGTTGGCCAGTCTCTATGTCATGCCCGCGGTAGCACTCAAAGGCGTAGATACCGCGAATCCTCGCATGGGCGAAACTGTTGTAGTGTTCGGCTGCGGACTGATCGGTCTCGGCGTCGTCGCGTTGCTGGTGCACCGAGGGTGTAACGTCATCGCGGTAGATTTGCTCAGCGCCAGGTTGAAGGTCGCCGAAGATCTTGGCGCCGACCATCTCCTGGATGCATCGGCAGTGGACGTTAAAGAAGAGGTGCTGAAGTTGGCTCCCAAGGGTGCGGACGTGGTATTCGAATGCACGGGAAGCCCTGCCAGCATTGATCCTGCAATCGACTTGTGCAAACAGAAGGGCTCATTCGTTTGGCAGGGATACTACGGGGTCGCTCCGCTTTCAATGCTCGTTCCTACTCCCCAGTACCGCGAAGTAACCATGCATTTCCCCTGCGGGGACGGACACGAGACGTGCCGCCGTGCGGTGATCAAAAATATGACGTTGGGGACGCTCCAGTGGGAGAAATGTATTACTCATCACGTTTCCTATACTGAAGCGGCGGATATTTACACCCGGATCGGAAACAGGGACAAGGATGTCGTCGGCGTCACCATCAATTGGACAGACGCATAGGAGCACTGTATGAGCACGATATTGGTTACTGGCGCCAGCGGTTTCATCGGCTCGGCGCTGTCCGCCGCGCTGGGAGCCGATCACGAGGTCATCGCCATGAGTCGGAGCACCGTCGACATTCCCGGCGTAACCTACGTCAAGGGTGAGTTTGGTTCTTTTGAAGCTCTCAGACAGCTGGACAAATGGGATTTCGATGCCGTGGTGCATCTTGCAGCGGAGTTACGGGGTCCGGAACGAGACTTTGTGATGGTGAATGGTGAGGGCTCCCGTTGCCTGATCCGCTACCTGATCGATCGGGGATGCAGAAAATTCGTCATGGCAAGCTCGATTGCCGCGATCGGCTGTCAGAGTGTTCGGTTTCGTCCCGATGTACTTCCAATACCCGATGAACATCCCTGCTATGACCTCGATGGTTACGGATTCAGCAAATTCATTATGGAAGAGATCACCAAGTACTATTGGCGACAGAATCCGGAGATCGATGTAATCAATATTAGGCTTTGCTCAGTCATACAGGGCGATGTTCCAAGACCGAGACCGGCGGGGATTAGACCGATTCTGGAGTGGACCGTGGGGAATGTCACCTTGATGTTTCTGTCGGATGCAATTCGCGCCTTTAGTCTGGCCGTTCTCGGCCCCCTCAAGCCAGGTGTACGTACCCTGAACACGGCCGCGGAGCGTATCTGGGCGACCGTGCCTACCGCCGATTTCCTCGAGAACTGGTGGGGGGATGCCGTGGACCTTTCTTACTTCCGAAGGCCGGGAAACGAGTTCCGTGGCGTTTACAGCGTCGACCGGTTGCGAGAAGAGTTGGATTTCACCGCTGTTGATACGCTCAACTATTTGGAAAGTGTGTAGCTGACGGGACGACACACGGCGTTTGGACGGGCGCGCCGTCACGATTCCGCTCTCGTCTCCGGCGTTGTCGGGGGGACTTCGTACCCGTACCGTTCCATTGCGGGTGCGAAGAAATCGTAGTAGTTGGGCCCGGGGTCGGTCTTCCAGCGCCCGACCGCCTCGGGGTTCACGGGAATCCGGGCCAGCTTGACTCCCAGGTAGGACTCCAGGCGGGCGAGCGTGTGGTCCTGGCGTTGGACGAAATCCTCGAACCGCACCTCGATCCAGTTCCGGGGTCGCGGGGTGGCGCGGACCAGGTCGTACTGGTACTTCCATGACATGGCCCGACGCAGGCGGATGTCTTCGGTTGACGGACAGGCGATACCCCAGTCGCTCAGGTTGTCCGTGATGTGCCTGCCGACGATGCAGTCGCGCGGGTTGCGGATCCAGAAGATGTACCTGACATCCGGGAACATCCTGACGATCCAGGGAAAGGTGAGGGTGGTTTCGGGGATCTTCCATCCTCGGTGCGGCGCCGGGCTCGTCAACACGCTCCGGAGATACGACCGGATCAGCGACTCGAACTCGGGCGGAATGGGCATCGTGTGGAGGCGGCTGAAGTCCCACTCCAGCGCTCTCAGCCAGCGAACGTGCCGGGCGATCAGGCGGGAGGCCTCGTACATCGCCTGCGGCGGCAGCAGGTCTCCCGAGCGGTTCAGCGGCTCGCCCATCCAGACGCCGCTGGCCGAGAGCGTGTGCGACATGGCCCGCGTGCCGGAATGCCCCCGCCCGATGATGGTGGTCAGCATCGGTGCCCACGAGGCCCAACACGATTCATGTGCTCAACATCTCCAGGAGATCTCCCCGGCGGAACGTCGCAGAGAGCTGCTGCAACGAGATTTCCCGATCTCCATAACACTGCTTGAGCGCGACGCTTACCTTTGATATCGCCCGAGTTTGATAAGTGCCTCCGTGTTGCCTAAGGAGATTCAACAGTTCCGCAAAGTTTCGGTGTGAAACGTCGGCCAGCTCAATGCCTTGCTCGTGAAGCAATTCCCTTCCGACAAGCATGGAGACATAATGGGCACTATAAGGAATGAATGGTGGCGGGGCGACTTCTGACGGTCGTTTCCGCGCATTTTCCACATCACGGAAGATCAGCACGGCAAGAATGGCCTGTGCCGCATTCAGATCTGTGAAAATGTCCAAATAGAGTTTGCCAAAGTGTTCCTTCCTCCGGAACTTGGCCTGGTGTGGCTTCTCCCTCCACACTGCAAGCGTTGCTTCCGCGACGATAGAGCTGGTGATGACGCTGGAGCCACCTCCCCCCTCTTCTCTTTGGCGCTTATAGCTGTAGCGGAGGTCCTTCATGCCAAGTTCCAGAGTCCTTTGAATCTCATCATTGGAACGCAGGTCGCGCAGATCAACTGGGTTCTGACTGTTGGTTGCATACGTGATTTCCTGAACAAAATCCTTTTTTTCATCGGCCAACTGATAGATTCGTACCATGACATAGGCCGACTGTCCAAACAGATTTGGCAACCCTGATTTCAGCGTCTCATGGATGGTCTTGCAGGTTTGGCCACCGTTTATGATCTGCATGTTCTTGAGTTGAACCTGGTGATCACTTTTCTGAAACGCATTGTAATCGAACTTGTCACACACCACGGTAATTCCGTTGTTGTAAAAATAGAACTTGTCTGCGCTGTCAGAAAGCAGCGTTTCATGAATTGCGGAATTCACCCGGTTGCTGTGCAGGCCGAGATAACGT
Source organism: Spirochaetia bacterium (assembly GCA_965203905.1). GTDB lineage: Bacteria > Spirochaetota > Spirochaetia > SZUA-6 > Bin103 > Bin103. Next base: position 4,828,492 of record CBDBDQ010000005.1, read on the forward strand.
CTGATGTTCCTTTGTAACAGTCGATCACCATGCCGTTCGAATAGATCGGCGATGTGTTGAACCGCCACACGCCCCAACAACACTCGCATGTAATTCATGTCCTCGACAATCAATTGACCACTGAGCTGTAAGGCGGCATCCACTGCCTTCGTGCGCTGAAGGATTCGCACAATGGAATCGTGATTGAAGTGATAAAATTCTACTTTCTCAGGATAAGCCTTCGTCGTGTCATCTATCCATCCCTGAGCAATTGGGTTCCACTTCGCTCCATTATTGCAGAGCATGACACGAACCTTAGGTATGTACGTATCACGAATGAGCGAACGGATCTCTTCAACCTTTGGCGCAAGTCGTTCATTCAAGGTCACGTGCCGGAAGGGATCGAATAGAATCTGAACTGTGCCCACGGCCTTCTGCACGCCGTTTTCTGGGAAGTTCGCGGTACCGTCGAGGTCATTGATCTTGTACTTTCCTTGAAAGATCGTCACTAAGAACTCACCATCTTCTACCTCGTCGATATGCAACCCATCAACACCGGCATCATTGCCGCCATCGGTGAGCAGCTCCACGCAGTCTTCCAGTGGGATCTCGAGGCAGTTCGCCATGCACAGCAACACGAACGCTGCAGAGCGCCTTTTGTTGTCGTCGCCGGTTGGCATCCAGTCGGCATGTTTTTCCAATAGTCCAGTTAACTGTTGATCTATGATACTGGCGTTGATGTCCATGACGCTACGTCTCCGGCCAACTGTGAGTCTGTGTCAATTTCGGTTCGAGTTCTCATTTCATGCTGATGCGGGATCATACCACAGAAACGGTTTGCGGATGAGCATCAACGCTACGCCGGCTCTTCGGGGCTGAACGGCAAGTCCGAGTGGTCCCCGTGCCGGACCGCGTCGGAGCGACCCTGGCCTGCGGAGCAGGCGAGTCTCGTCGGTGGGTGGGCAGGCAGTGCTTCGGTCGTTAGGGTAGGCTGTGGTGGGCCTGCCGCCGATGCAGTCGCGCGCGACGAGGTTAAGACCAGGTTGCGGGCGGGGGCGGCGAACAACGGCCGTTCCACGGAGGAGGATCGACCCTTGGACGGAAGCCCGAGGCCGACGAGATTGGAGGAACCCGAGAGGCGCGGCAGGGTCGAAGCGCCGATTCCCGCACCCTTGGGCGGGGAGCTGCAGGAGTTCTGGGGGGACATTTTCGGGTTTTCCGCCGAGCACCCGCCCGATGTGGCGCCGGAGGTGTTCTTGGGCAGCGAGGTGGAGCACAACCGCCTGAACGTGTACCTGGAGCGCCGGGGCGACACGCTGGCCGGCACCTGCACGCTCACCGTCTCGCGGACGGTCCCTATCCTGGGCGGGTTCGGGGAGGTAGCGACGCAGCCGGCGCTGCGCCGGTCGGGCATCGCCACCCGGCTGTGCGGGCGGGCGGTGCAGGAGTTTCGCGCCGGCGGCGGCCAGGCGCTGTTCCTGGGCACCATCTCGCCGGCGGCGCGCAGGGTCTACCACCGCCTCGGCTGGCGCAAGCTGGCCGGTGCCGACGTGATGGCCAACGTCACCAGCCGCGAGACGCCGGAGGCGTTCCTGGTCGATTACTTCCGCAAGCCGGGGGAGGCCACCGTGGTGCCCGCCACTGCGGCGGTGCGGGTGCCGATGATCCCCCTGCTGCACGCTCCCCACGACTGGCTGGTGCTGGACGCCAACGCCGGCATGTACTCGACCCGGTACTGCGTCCAGTACTCCTGCATGGGGCTGTACCGGCGCTACCTGGCCGCGGTGGCCGGGGGCAAGGGCGACTGGTTCTGCGCCCGCACCGCCGATGGCCGCGTCGTGGGGCTGGCGACGGTGTGCAGCTCGGGGACCGCCTGCCAGGTCGACGGCTTCACGCACCCGTACTTCGCCGCGGCCTGGCCCGACCTGGTGGCGGCCGCCATGCAGCGGGCCGCGGTACGGGGGGCAAGCGAGTGCCGTGCGGTGGTGTGCGTGGAGGACGAGGAGAAGCGGGCGCTGTTCGAGGGGCTCGGCTTCCGCGAGGCGGGCGCGGACTCGGACTTCGTGCTGGACGGGCGCGCCGTGGGCGCGGTCAGGATGGTGGTTGCCTGAAAAGAAGGCCGGGGCGAACCGGAGGGTCCGCCCGCGGCCCGGCCACTTGGGGTTGGCTCTTTAGAAGAAGGGAGCGCGGTTCCAGGCTGCCTGGTAGACCCGCTCGTATTCCTCGAGCCCCGCCTTCTGGAGGGCGGTGATGTACGCCTCCCACTCGGCGTCCGAGTTGATGTCGTTCTGGCCGATCACGAACTTCAGGGTGTGCTCCTTGAAGGTGTCCTGCATCAGCGTCTCCAGGTCCACCTTGGCGTCGATCTCCTCGGGGGTGAAGCCGCCGTACACGAAGCCGACCGCCGGCAGGTGGTCGAAGTCGTCCTTGGCGGTGAGCATCGGCCGGTTGCGCACGTTCATCTCCAGGAACTCGGGGAAAAACCCGGCGTAACCGCCCAGACCGTAGTCGCGCGTCGAGTGCTCTGCGTCGGGGTGTCCGGACGCCTTGATGGCGTCGATGTACACCGGCTTGCCGTCCATCCAGTTGAACGTCTCGCCCTCGATGCCCGCGGTGATCGCCAGGGTGCCGTCATAGGTAAGCAGCCACTCGGAGAACTCGATCCAGCGCGCGAACTTCTCGCTGGAGATGTCCATCTTGGCGGTGAAGGTGGCCCCGAACGGCTGCCCGGCGGGGTTCTTGTAGGCCAGCATCTGCTTGTCGGCATAGGCCCGCACCTCGGTCTTCGGCACCACCCACTTGGCGTCGGGATACTGCGAGCGCTGGAGCTGGTCGAAGAACCCGGCCCAGCTCAGCCAGCCGCCGGCGATGAAGGACTGGTTGTTGGCGATGCGTGCCTCCCACTGCTCCAGGGTGATGGTGCCGGCCTCCTTCTCCATCAGCCCCTCCTTGTAGAGCGTGGCCAGATATTTGAGCAGGTCGCGGTACTTGTCGGTCGCCGGTCCGTACACCACGCCGCCGGCGTCCTGGTCGTAGATCGGACCGCCCCAGTCGTAGGTGCGGAACGACTCGCGCAGGCCCATGGTGGCCGATCCCGGCCAGCCCCACTTGTGGGTCCAGGGCACCGACTCGGGGTACTCCACCTTGAACGCCCGCAGCACCTCCAGCAACTCGTCGGTGGTGCTCGGGAACTCCAGCCCCAGCTTGTTGAACTCGGTCTCGTTGTACATGTAGCCCCGGTCCAGCGGCCACGGGTACTTGGTCGGCAGCACGTACATCTTGCCGTCGCCGGCCGACATCAGGGAGCGCATGAACGCCCACTCGTCGTCGGTCCACTGCGCCTGGTAGTTGGGCAGCCGGTCGAGGTAGTCGTCGACGGCGACGAAGTAGCCGCCCGGGATGTGGTTCAGCATCATCACCCGCTGCGCCGACACGTTCCAGTTCCAGTTCATGTGGAGCTGCTCGGGAAAGTCGCCGCTGGCGAACATCACCGGCAGCTTGGTGTCGGTCTCGTTCCTGGGTACGTACACCCACTCGTATTCGAGGCCGAACTTGTCGCGCAGGAGATCCTTGCGGATATCCATCACCGCCTTCGGCTCGTTGGCGTTGATGTCGTTGGTGAGCGCCGTGATGGTGACGACTTCCATCGTCTCCGGAGCGGCGGTCTCCTCGGTTGCCGCGGCGAACAACGGGCCCGCGACCAGCACCAGCGCACCGGCCAGCGCCAGCAGGCTCATTCTCTTCACTCTCTTCACTTGTGTTCCTCCGTTTCGTAATACGGACGACAACGATGTACGCCCACCTGGCGCACCCTTGACTTGCGAAGTCTCCTTTCCTGCGCCTACCCCCTCGTTCAGTCCTTCAGCGATCCGATCATCACGCCCTTCACGAAGTAGCGCTGGATGAACGGATAGAGTATCAGCATCGGCAGCATGGTGATAGCGATCAGGCCGTACTTGATGCCCTGGATCGCCACCGCCTCCTGCTCCATCAGGTCGTTGCGCCCGTACTGGTCCTGCATGAACGACAGCCGCGCCATCTCGGTGCGCATCACGATGTCACGCAACACGAGCTGCATCGGGTACTTCCTGGTGTCGTAGAGATAGATCATGGCGTCGAAGAACGCATTCCAGTGGCTCACCGCGTAGAACAATGCGATGGTCGCCACTCCCGCCTTGGCCAGCGGCATCACGATGCGCACCAGCACCGTCGTCTCCTTGGCGCCCTCCAGGAAGGCCGACTCCTCCAGTTCCTCCGGCACCTGCTTGAAGAAGGTGCGCAGCACCAGCAGGTTGAACGCGCTGATGGCGATCGGCACTGTGAGCGCCAGGAAGGTGTCGTACATGCCCAGCGCACGCACCACCATGAAGCGCGGAATCAGGCCGCCGCTGAAGAACATGGTCACCACGATCATTACCGTGAAGATGCGCCGGAACGGCAGCCGCCGCTTGGCCAGCGGGTAGGCCATGGTCACGGTGAAGGCCAGGTTCACGGCCGTGCCGAGCAGGGTGATGAGCACCGAGTTCAGAAACGAGCGCGGGATCATCGGATCCATGAACAGGATCGAGTAGTGCTTGAGCGAGAACCCGACGGGGAAGAACGACACGTGGCCGGCGATGATGTGGTAGGTCTCGCTGACCGAGTTGGAGAGGATGTTGAGCACCGGGAAGATGGTGGTGATCAGCACCACGGCGATCACCGCGTGCACCGCCAGGCCGACCAGGCGAGAGGAGAGCGAGCGGTCGACTACCACAGGCTCTCGTCCGAGACCTTGCGTGCCGTGTAGTTGGCAACTACCAGCAGCAGCAGGTTGACCACCGAGTTGAACAGTCCCACCGCGGTGGCGAAGGAGTAGTCGAACTTGACGATGCCGCGGCGGTACACGTAGGTGCCGATGACGTCGGCGACCTCGTAGGTGAGCGGGCTGTACATCAGCAGGATCTTCTCGATCCCGACGTTGACGAAGGCACCGACGCGCAGGATGAGCAGGATCATGATGGTGGGCAGGATCGAGGGCAGCGTGATGCGCACGATCTTCTGCAGCCGGCTGGCGCCGTCGATCGCCGCCGACTCGTAGAGCGAGGTCGGGATGCCGTACATGGCGGCCAGGTACACGATCGCCCCCCAGCCGATGCCGGCCCAGATGCTGGAGCCCACGTACAGCGGCCGGAACCAGCCCGGCTCGGCCAGGAAGTAGATCGGCTCGATGCCGATGCTGCTGAGCAGCCAGTTGACGTAGCCGTCGCTGGGCGAGAACAGCATCACCATCATGGCGACCACCGACACCGTGGAGATGAAGTGGGGGAGGAAGCTGATGGTCTGCGCGAACTTGCGGTAGAACAGGTTGTGCACCTCGTACAGGCACAGCGCGAACAGGATCGCCGCCGGGAACTCGAACAGCACCGAGTAGAAGCCCAGCACCACGGTGTTGCGCAGCAGCGGAAAGAACTTGGGCCCGGTGAAGAAGTCGACGAAGTGCTTGAACCCGATCCAGGGGCTGGTCAGGTAGTTGGCCACCACCCCCTGCCCGTACTTGGGCGCGTAGTCGACGAACGAGAGCGAGATGCCGTAGATCGGCAGGTAGTGGAAGATGACGAAGTAGAGGACGCCGGGAGTGATCAGGTAGAGCAGGGCGCGGTTCTTCTTGACCTCGCGCCAGAGCGCGCGCCGCTCCCGGTACGCGGCATCGCTCGCCACCGGTGCTTGCTGGGTCGCTTCTACGGCTGTCGGCGTGCCACCGGTTTGCTGCTCGGCGATGCGGTTAGCGGTAACAGACGCCCATCCGGTTGTCAAGCTCGCCCGGCCGGGTCGTAGGGTACAGCCAGCCGCGGCACGTCGTCTCTGTTGACCAATTCAGTTGCTCGGTCTCTTCCAGGCGTTCGCCTGGTAGAAGGCCGCTCTGCCAACGCCGCCGCGCTCCACGAGCCCGGCATCCCGCAGCGCGCGGAGTTCGCGCAGCGCCGTATCGCCGCTGACGGCCAGGAAGGTCGCCGCCTCTTCCTTGGTGGTGCGCGTGCGTCCGGCGACGAAGTGAAACAGCCGGCTCTGACGGGCCGAGAGTGGGGACTCGGTGTCCAGCCGCGGCCGGAAGGTGACCACGAAGAAGTTGGATGCCGCAATCTCCATCGGCGGGTTGCCGTTCTCCTCCAGCGCCTGCCTCATCCTCGGAATGCCACTGCCGACGCGTTCCACGTAGCGGGCGCGGAACAGGAGATCGGCCACCAGGCGGTTGCGACGCACACTGCGCTTGCCGAGGTCTGCCAGCGACAGTCCACTGAACAGGCCACCGGGGTTCTCGACTTCCAGCCGGTCCGCGAAGATGCTGACGAAAACATGCGCCGCATCGTAGTGGTAGTCGCGATGCATGACCGCGTTGGTGATCGCCTCCCTGATGGCGACCAGCGGGTACTCGTACACCTCGCGGCGTTGCGGGCGAGCGTCCACGAGGTACGCGGTGCGGATGTTCCGGGTAGTGAAGGCTAGCGCACCCTCGATGAGCTCGGGAGGGCTGCCGGTTATCTCCTGCCGATCGAGCACGTTGAGCCGCTCCGATCCCGCGAAGCGCACGCAGCTTACGTGACTTTCCTTCACGAAGCGTTGTGGATCCCGAGCGAAGAACAGGACGCCGCCTTGCCGGAGCAAGATGCCCTCCGCGGCCGGTACCGCCGCGTCGAGACTCGCAAGCAGGTCTTCCGGACGCGCCTCGAAGCGTATTCCCGCGGCCCGCAGGTAGGCGCGGTAGCGGTTCGGGTCGAAGTCCTGCGGGTAGCGAAAGTGCCGGTTGACGCTCTCGTCGAAATGGTAGTCGCCGGCCTGTAGCACCAGTCGCCGTATCTCGGCGGTGCTGAGCTTCTGCGTCGTCGCGCCCTGCCTCAGGTAGAAGCCTTCCTTGCAGCGATACGGTTTCTGTACCCCCTCGGCCACCACCACTTCCAGCACGCCGGGGCCAGGGTTGGCTACCTCGACCTGAACCGAAGGGTCGCAGTTGCGGGCGATGGCCTGTATCTCGCTGCGAATGCGGTTGGAGGTGTCGACGCCAACCACCTCGCCCGCATCGTCGACGCCGAGTAGAACCGTGCCGCCCGCCGAGTTCGCGAATGCAACTATTTCACGGTCGAGCCGGGACAGTGACTGTCTGAATTCGAGGCGCTGGCCTTCCCCATCGGCCAGGAGGAGGGCGAGGCGGCCTGCCGGGTCGATCATTCGTAGCCAGTGTACCAAGACAGATCTGCAGCGTACAGTGCTTGCGGCGCAATTGCGGCGCAAATGCGGCGCATTGCACCAGATGGTGCCCTGATGCCAGACATGGGAAATGGCCGGGTGCATTCTTTCTCTGTGGCACCTGCGGCATCTGTGGTACGGGAAATAGAGACCCCTCCCAGAGATTCGATGATGTGGTAAGCATCTACCCCGGTGATGAGTCGTCGCTTCTGGGACGACTACGAAAGCCTGCTTCCCTCATCGCCCGCCCCAGAATCCACCCAGACCCAGCCAGACCCAGCTCGAGGCGGCCTGACCGCTACCACACTGACGGAATGCACCCCAGCGCCACCTTGCCTCACGTCACCGAGTCTCGCGGTGCGGAGCGCTGCCGGCGCTCGTGGCGGTAACGGTGGTGAGCCGCGCAGCGCAAGACCAGGTTCCCCGGCTCCGCGCCGCCGCCCACCGCGACCGGAACGATGTGGTCCATCTCGAGGAAGAAGCGCGAGCCGCAGCGCCGCCCGCTGTCCCGGTCGACGAAGGTGCAGCAGCCCTGGTCGCGCCGCCAAACCTCTCGTTTCACCGCAGCCGGAATCGATCTGCCCGACGATCTGGCGGACTTCTCCACCGAAGTCGGCTCCCCTGCGCCGCCGGTCCTCCGTTCCGGTGTCGAACTACCGGTTGCCACGCGGGACTTCGCCGCCGAAGTCGGCTCCGCCGATCCTGCGCCCCCCGTGCTCCGCTCCGAAGTCGAATCGCCGGCTGCCACGCGCGGCTTCGGCGCCGAAGTGCTGTCTGCTGCCGGCTGCGCGGACCCCTTCGTCGCCGAAGGGGACACCGCCGCCGCCGCGGACTTCCCGGGCCGGTCCGGGTTCTCCGCCGCCGCCGCGACGCGATCTGCCGTCTCCCGCCCCGCTGTCCCGGACGCACGCTCGTCACTGATAGAGTCTGACTTCCGCTTCCGGCGGCGCGGCCGGCTCGGATCGTGGCGCTCCAATCCCTCCCGCACCAGCCGCCCGACGAGTTGCCCGACCGTCAGGTGCGGATCCACGTGCGACAGCAGCTCCCGCAGCTGCTGCAATCCACGCTGGCACTCGGCGTCGATCACCGCCTTCAGCTCCCAGCGCCCGTCCCCCAGCGCCCGCAGCCGCTCGGCGGGCGCCGCCGCCTCGGGATCCACCTCGGCCAGCATCTGCTGCACCTGCCGGGTGCTCTTGCCCACCGCCTGCTCCACCAGCCGCTGCCGGGCGTGCGCATCCAGCACGGGCGATGGCGAACCCTCCGCCTCGCCCGGCGTCGCGGATGGAGCCGAGCCGGCACGCGGCGCGGCGCTGGTGCCGGCTCCCGGCGATCCGGCGGCGGTCCGTCCGCCTGCGCTGCGGTCCCAGCGCTCGAACGAGTTCTGCAACAGGGCGGCGTTGCTCAGGTTCAGCGAGCCGTCCTGCAGCCACGCGCGGACGCCGCGGGTTTCGCGGCACAGGCGCATGGCCTTGATACGGCGCCAAGCGGCTGCCTCGGTATAGCGCAGCTCGCGCACGGTGTAGTCGAACAAGCTGGAGTAGCCGAGGCGCAGATACAGGCGCCGAGCCTCGATCTCGCGCAGGTGGTCGAGGACGCTGAGCTGCAGCGCCTGCTCGTGGCGGGCGAGCATCCTGGTCTGTTCCAGCAGCACCTGGTCGGGGAGCACGGCGACGGTGGAGAAGAGTTCTTCGGAGGCTGCTTCTGTCACGTTCGTCATGGCGTAAATATACTACTGAATTGAAAATGCCTCGAACTTCCAGGTCTCGGACGGGCTTCGGAGATGGCTCAGGACGGGCGTAGCAGGGCGCTGTCGAGCCAGCGGGCGCGAAGTGTTCTCTGGAAAGTCGGAAGCGCCGCTACGGCCCGTAGAGGGCCGTCATGAGCGCGTCAGAATGCGTCAAGTGTTTTTCTTGCGAATTTTGGGGATTTCTTGGATCGTCAGCCGGCAGCACCGGCCGGGACATCTGCCGCACCGCCGCCTGCTGCGATGCCGTCAGAGCCGCCTCGACGTTCACGGCAAAGACCTCCCGCCACGTCTTCAACGAGACGGCCGACACCCACACCTCCGGCGCCAGGTCCACGACGACGCCCATGTTGTTGACGACGCCCACCGCTACAGCAAGCAGCAGTGCTACGACCTCCAGGGCGAGATCAACTACTTCACGGCCAACCAGCAGCGCATGGACTACCCGCTGTATCGGTCGTGCGGTCTGCCGATCGGCAGCGGGGTCAGTCGAGGGGGCCTGCAAGAAACGTGGTCGCCAATCCACCCAGACCCAGATCGAGGCTGCCTGACCGCTACCACAGTGACGGAATGCACCCGAATTGGCCTCGCGGCTTGGCATTCTGGCCCGGTCTGTGCCTGACGATCATCGTATTCAGCCTGGATCTGTTCGCCGCCGCCCTCGGGTACCTGCTCGATCCCCGGCCGGGGGGTGGTGCAGGGCATCTCGCGGCTGATCGCGTCGTCCGGCGAGCGTCATGCTACACTCCACGAGAAGGCGCCGGGCCAACCCCAAGCGTCGTCAACGAGGATCGCAACCATGCGTTCGTTCAACACTGCCGGTCCCGTCAAGCCCGACATGCACTATTGCATCCCGCCGCTTGAGCGCATCGACCTGGACGAGGTCCTTCGGCTGGTGCAAGACAAGAAGTACTTCGTGCTGCACGCGCCGCGGCAGACCGGCAAGACGTCGGTGCTGCTGGCGCTGGCCGAGGTGCTGAACGGAAGCGGCTACCGGTGCGTGTACGTTACGTTCGAAACCGCCCGCACCGCGCGCGACGACGTGCAACGGGCGATGCGCACGGTGCTCGCCACGCTGGCGTCGCAGGCGCGGGCGACGCTGGACGACGACTTTCCGGACGACATCTGGCCGGACGTTCTGGCGCGGGTCGGTCCGGACTTGGCGCTGGGCGTAGCTCTGGAGCGCTGGGCGCAGGCGTCGCCGGGACCGCTGGTGCTGCTGATCGACGAGATCGACACACTGGTGGGCGATTCGCTGCTGTCGGTGCTCCAGCAGCTCCGCGCCGGCTATCCCGGCCGTCCGGAGCGCTTCCCCCACAGCGTGGTCCTGTGCGGCATGCGCGACCTGCGCGACCTGCGCGACTACCGCATGGGCGCTGCCGGCAGCCCGTTCAACATCGCCGCGAAGTCGCTGCGGCTGGGTGACTTCTCGCGCGAGCAGACGCTGGCGTTGCTGGCCCAGCACACCGAGCAGACCGGCCAGGCGTTCGCGCCCGAGGCGCTGGAGGCGGTGTGGACGCAGACCCGCGGCCAGCCCTGGCTGGTGAACGCGCTGGCGTACGGTGTCTGTTTCGAGAACAGGACGCTGCGCGAAGACCGTTCCCGCACGGTGGCCGCGGATGACATCGCGGCGGTGCGCGAGGAGCTGATCGTGAACCGGGTGACGCACCTGGACTACCTGGCGGACAAGCTGCGCGAGGACCGCGTGCGGCGGGTGATCGAGCCGATGCTGAGCGGCACGCACCGGCACGCCTTCACGGACCGCGATGTCGGGTACGCGCGCGACCTCGGGTTGCTGGCCCGCGATGCGCCGCTGCGGGTGGCCAACCCGATCTACGCCGAAGTGCTGCCGCGCGAATTGGCGTGGGTGGCGCAGGAGACGCTGGAGCTGTCGCCGCCGCGGTACGTGAGGGCGGACGGCAGCCTGGACGCGGAGTTGCTGATGGCGGAGTTCCAGGGCTTCTTCCGTCGCCACTCCGAGCACTGGCGGACCCGCTTCGCGTACGAGGAGGCGTGGCCGCAGTTGCTGCTGCAGGCGTACCTGCAGCGGGTGGTGAACGGCGGCGGCCGCATCGAGCGGGAGTACGCGCTGGGGAGCGGCAGGGTGGACCTGCTGATCGTGTGGCCGCTGGCGGACCGGGTGCAGGAGTTCGTGGTGGAGTGCAAGGTGGTGCGCGAGCACGACGGGCTGGAGCGCGTGGTGGACGAGGGCGTGGAGCAGACGGCGCGCTACGTGGATCGCTGCGCGGCAGAGGCGGGGCACCTAGTGGTGATCGACCGGCGGGAGAACCGGAGCTGGGAGGAGAAGATCTACCGTATCCGGCGCCGCTCGGAGCATCTGCGGCGCGGCGGCGACGCCGTGCCGGTAGCGGTGTGGGGGATGTGAGTCGGCGGCGGTCGACCCTGATCCGCGGCCCGTTGCCGTTGCTCAGAACGCGCGGTTGACAGACTGCGGCGGGCGGTGCATGGTGATTCATTCCAAGGTTTCACTCGTGCCCACGATGCGTGACCATAGCACTCAGCGCTGCTACCAGTTGACGCAACCGGTGCCCCCCCCCCGGCAGCTTAAGTCTCGTAAATCTTTCAAACGTAAACAGTAGCACCAACCACACGGCTCTTTCGCCGGGCTCCGCCGCGGGCGCCGGCCGGCGCAGCCCGCTACCCGCCATCTCCAATCCCCCGGCGTTGCCGGACATGGGAACCAGCTACCGGCGAGCCGCCGCCACGCCCGAGGTCGGCGTGCGCCCGCGACCGTCCGGATCGCGAACGAGGGGGCCCGTGAAGAGGTAAATCCACGCCGCGGGCCGCGGCGGCGCCGTTGCCGCTGATCGCCCCGGGGGCAACTCGAAGTTGTCGCCCTCGTCGAAATCGCCTGCCCCGCAGAGGGTGCAGACCGGCACACAGGCCGCGGGAACAGGCGAGGGACCGGCACCGAATCGGATGTTCCCGAAACAGAGGAGATTCGTCATGAGTCAGTACGGTCACACCGTGCCATGGAAGACGATGAAAACCGATACCCAAGCATCGCCCGGCGGGCGGCTTTTTCGGACCAGTCATGCATTACGAAACTGTAGACTATGGGTTGCGGTAATGATCGGGTTCGCGCTGGCCGCAACCGGCGCCTGGGCGTCGCCCGCCGGCGAGGAAGCGGCCGCTGCTGCGGACAAGCCGATGGTGACCGACCCGACGACCGGAAAAATGGTCACCGCACCCGAGTACGGCGGCACGTTTACCTACGCGTACGCTTTGTTCGGTAAGAACACCGACCCGTCGATCGAGGGGGGCTGGGCGGGCTTTCAGCTCTCCGGGGTCAACGAGAATCTCGTGCAGGGAGACTGGGGGCTGCCGCGGGACGAGTTCGGTTTCACCGGGAACTACGTGCCGACCTCGGTCTTCCGCGGTAACCTGGCCGCGAGTTGGGAGCAGCCGGACAACCGGACGTTCATCGTCCAGATCAAACCGGGCATTCACTGGCACGACAAGGCGCCGATGAACGGGCGCGAGCTCACCGCCGACGACGTGGCGTGGGCCTACCGCCGCCATAGCGGCCTGCTCGACTTCAGGCCCGAGTACACCGCAACGCTCTTCGGGTTGCCGTGGGAGTCCATCGAGGCCCCCGACAAGTACACGGTCGTGTTCAAGCTCACCGAGCCGAGCCTCGGCATGGTCCGTGCGATCCTGGCGGAGAACACCGCATGGGTGCTGCCTCGCGAGGTCATCGAACAGCACGGTGACTACACCGACTGGCGGAACGTAGTCGGCACCGGGCCGTTCATGCTGACCGAGCACGTCGAGGAAGTCTCGATGACCAGGACGCGTAATCCCAACTACCACGGCTTCGACGAGAAGTATCCGGACAACCGGCTGCCATACGTCGACGAGGTGAAGGCCCTGTTCATGGAAGAGGCGGCGACCCGCCTCGCCGCCATGCGCACCGGCCAGATCGACATGATTCACCGTTTCGGCGGCGGCACCACGATCGGTAAAGTCGAGGTGGTCAATGCGTTGCTGGGCACAAATCCCGACATCCAGGTGGGCACCTACTTCCAGCGTGCGCTGCAAGTGTCCGGTTTGAACATCCGTAAGCCGCCGTTCGACGACATCCGCGTGCGCCAGGCAATGCAGATGGCTCTCGACCGCGATGCGATCAACGACAGCTACTATGGCGGGTTCGCGCAACGGAAGCCTTCAGGCTATTTCGGAGACGCCAGTGGCCCCGTTTACACCCCATTCGAAGAGTGGCCACAGGAGCTCCAGGACGCATACAGCTACAACCCGGAGGAGGCCGAGCAATTGCTCGACGAGGCCGGCTACCCGCGCGGCGCGGACGGGGTGCGCTTCGAGGTCACCTACGACTTCCGCAACATTGAAGTCATCGACCTGGGCTACGTCGAAATCGCAGCCGGCTACTGGAAGGAGATTGGCGTGGAGGTGGAGATCACCCTCCACGATACCGGCAGTTGGGTCCCTCGCCGCGTCGACGGGCTCTACGACATGACCACCGGCGATCAAGCCTGGGATCAGGACGTCAGCACGATTTTCGGCTGGTACGGCAATCTCGTGGAAGGACGGAAGAGTCATTTGACAGAGTATCTTGGCGGGGTTCCCGACCCCACCCTGATTCGGCTCTATCATGCGTTCAACGCCGCGACCGAAGAGTCGGAGCAGATACGAATTGCGAAAGAGTTCGACCTGTACGCCCTTTCTCAGCATTTTCAGGTATTCGGCTTCAAGTCGCCCCAATACCAGGTGGCCCAGCCATGGGTCAAGGGCTGGAACGGCGAGTCGTTCCTGCAGGACCAGGGCGATGTCCAGGTTTTTGCCCGGCTCTGGCTCGACCGCGACCTGAAGGCGGAAATGGGGTTCTGACGCGCACGCCAGCGTTGGACGTGCGAACACGGGGTGGCGGGCGACAACCTGCCACCCCTTTCATTAAAGGTGCTGAGCCGAGATGCGGGCGTATGTGATCAGACGGGTTCTGCTGGTGATCCCGACCCTGTTCATCGTCACCCTCCTGGTGTTCCTGTCGGTACGCTTCATCCCCGGCGACATCATCGACGTGATGGCCGCCCGGATGACCTTCAGCGGGAGCGGCTCGATCGACGAGGAGGCTCTGAAGAAACGGCTCGGGCTCGATAAACCGGTCTACGTGCAGTACGCGAAGTGGATCGGTGACATCCTGCTGCGCGGCACCCTCGGCCACTCGCTGTACAGCGGCTCGTCGGCCGGCGCCACGGTGGAGGAGAAGCTCGCCGGTCGGGCCGGGGTAACGGTCGAGTTGGGGCTGCTGGCGATCCTCACCGGGCTCATCATCGCCGCGCCGGTCGGCATCTACTCGGCGATTCGCCAGTACACGGTGGCCGACTACGCCGGCCGGGCGCTCGCCATCTTCGGCCTGGCGACCCCCAATTTCTGGCTGGGGCTGATGGTGATGATCTACCCGGCCATCTGGTGGGGCTGGACGCCGCCGCTGACCCACGTCCGCTTCTCCGAGGACCCCTGGGCCAATCTCGGCATTCTGATCGTTCCCGCCCTGATTCTGGGGACCTACCTGGCGGCGAGCACCATGCGCATGACGCGCACGATGATGCTGGAGGTGCTGCGCCAGGACTACGTGCGGACCGCTTGGGCCAAGGGCCTGAAGGAGCGGAGGGTGGTGCTGCGCCACGCGGTGAAGAACGCGCTCATCCCGGTGGTGACCCTGGTGGCGCTGCAACTTCCCATCATCGCCGGCGGCTCGGTGATCATCGAGAACATCTTCAATCTGCCGGGGCTCGGGCGCCTGATGCTGACCGCCCTCAACGAGCGCGACTACCCGGTGGTTTCCGGCATCAACCTGCTGTTCGCCTCGGTGGTGGTGGTGATCAACCTCGGCACCGACCTGACCTACGCGCTGCTGGACCCGCGGGTGCGCTATGAGTGAGCCGGTCCCGGGCGATGCGGCCGGGGCCGGCCGCGCAGGCGCAGGCGGAGACGCAGGCCGTGGCGCAGGCGGTGGTGGCGGCCCAAGCGGCGGCACACGTGGCGGACCCTCCGCGGCGGGCGCCACTGCACCGGCGCGCCGGCGACTGGTGGCCAGCTTCCTGTTACGGTTGCTGAAGGAGCAGCCGCTGGGAGCCGTTGGCGCCCTCATCGTGCTGGCGTTGGTGTTGATCACCATCTTCGCCGCGCAGCTCGCGCCCTACGAATTCGACCGCGGCCGGGTGCAGGACCGGATGCAGGGTCCGTCGGCCGCGCACCTGCTGGGCACCGACCACGTCGGCCGCGACTTCCTGAGCCGCCTCATCATCGGCGCGCGCCTGTCGATCACGGTCGGGCTGGCGGCAACGTCGCTGAACGTGATCGTCGCGCTGCTGATCGGCGGCACCACCGGCTTCGTCGGCGGCCGGCTCGACATCTACGCACAGCGGTTCGTGGACGCGTGGATGTCGTTTCCGGGGCTGCTGTTGCTGCTCACCATCATGTCGATCGCCGGGCGCGGCGTGGTGCAGATCATCGTCGTGCTCGGGGTGGCCGGCGGCATTCCCGCGTCGCGGGTGGTGCGCGGCGCGGTGATCGGGGTCAAGGAGAACGCCTACTTCCAGGCCGCGGAGGCGACCGGCGCCCGCACGCTGCGCACGCTGATCCATCACGTGCTGCCCAACATCGCGGCGCCGCTGATCGTCGTGTTCAGCATCAACGTCGGCAGCGTGATCATCGCCGAGGCGTCGCTGAGCTTCCTGGGCTTCGGCCTGCCGGCGACCGTTCCGAGCTGGGGCGGCATGCTGAGCCGCGAGGGCCGCCAGTACATGGAGATTGCGCCGCGGCTGGCGCTGTGGCCGGGCCTGTGCCTGACGGTGACGGTCTACGCCCTCAACCTGTTGGGCGACGCGGTGCGCGACCTGCTGGACCCGCGCCTGCGCGGCGCCGCCGGCCGCTACGGGGGCGGGCGCCGCCCCCGCCGCACGCCGCGCCGCCGTGGCGTGCGCCCGCGCCGTTCATAAGCCTTGCGTAGCCGTGCCGGCGCCGGTTTTGGGGCGCTATCTCGCGGACGCTGGCTGAGCCGCCACGGCGCCGGCTGTCTCGGTTGTCAGCTTACTTTGATCTGGCTGGTTGACCCGAGTCATGTCGGCGAGTGGGGCAAACGGCCGGCCGCGCCACAGTGTCGGGCAGGCGCCGAAGATCGGCAGCTTCGAGGGCATGGGCAACGACGAGCTCACTCCGCTGTGGTGCGCGGTGGCCCATCGGCTTGACGCAGGCCAATCACTGGAGTCACAATCCAGCCGGCACCATGAATGCCGGCTTCGACGCGCTCGAGCCAACTGGACATTGGGACGGGATAGATGGGACGATGGGATCCGCTATCGGTGGCGCCGGCTCGGTTCATCGCCAACCGGCATGCGGACCGCCCACGCCCTTCCCGCCGACCACAACCGCGCCGGATCCCCGCCCGCAACTGACTGCCCGCAAAACCTACCGCCGGCGTTGCCGGTCAACCACGCTCGTGACTCCCTCAACCACGGGAGGTAAAGATGATACTGAAAGAACCGCACGCGCGCGCGGCGTGAGCCGGGGTGAACCCGCTGAGTCACACGCCGCGCGCTTCACAAATTGACTCAGATCGCGCCAGGCCAAGCCTGGGAGGGGAGGAAGATGTGAAGTATGCATCAGAAACCTATCGTAGCCACCCTGTGGGTAGCCAATCCCACCCGGTAGAGCGTAGCCGGCAGCCGGAAGCGAGTCTTGCGTTGGTCGGGGGCGACCCCGGGGACGAAGCGTAGACAGCGACCACAGAAGCCGTGTTATTGAGCCACGAAAGAATAATTGCTGGGGCCTTCGTCGTTCTGAGAGCGGGGGCAGCACCGACGTGCCGAAAACAACGGCTTGGCACGGAGGCCCGGCCGGGGTCGGAGAGCAGGGCAAATGTGGAGCGGGCGGCCCAGGAACCTGGGAGGTCTCGTTGTCTCCATGACGGGAGAGCCGGAGGGACGCCGGCGGACCAAAGTCCGGGCCTGTGCGGAGGAGCATCCGAGGAAGCACAGGAGCGAATAGACGGGTGCCGACATGGTATCGCCAAGCGAAGGCAACGAAGCGCGGCGAGAAGGGCAGCGAGAAGTCTTAGCGCCCCCGTAGTACCGATGAAGTCGGGGAACGGTCGCCGCACCGGACCCGGCGGAGGGAAGGAGGGCGTCGAGTTGCAGAACCGTTGCGGGGAAACACGGAAGGTGCAATGGAATCTGGGAGCGTGTTAACGAAACAGCAGCGGATAGCAGAGAACGCGAGAATCCATCCGGAAGTAGCGTTTACGTCGCTGGCGTATCATATGGATCTGGAGTGGCTGTACGAGGCCTACCGGCGCACCCGGAAGGACGGTGCAGTGGGCGTT
This sequence comes from Spirochaetia bacterium, assembly GCA_965203905.1. GTDB lineage: Bacteria > Spirochaetota > Spirochaetia > SZUA-6 > Bin103 > Bin103. The sequence continues at coordinate 4,845,801 of CBDBDQ010000005.1, forward strand.
GATGAACAGACCGCCGAGCAGTACGAGGAACACTTGGAGCAGAATCTGAGATTACTCCTGGAGCGCGCGAAGGCAGGTACGTATCGGGCACCGCCGGTGAGGCGGGTGCACATACCGAAGGGGACAAGCGGGGAAACCCGGCCCATCGGGATACCGACTTTCGAGGACAAGATACTCCAGCGGGCGGTGCAGATGCTGCTTGAGCCTCTGTACGAGCAGGACTTTTTGGACTGTTCGCATGGCTTTCGGCCCGAGCGATCGCCGCACACGGCGCTGGAGACACTCTGGAAACAGACGTTGCGGCAAGGGGGAGGATGGGTGATAGACCTGGACATACGCAAGTTCTTCGACACCCTGTCACACACCCACCTACGAACGATTCTCGGGCAGCGGATGCGGGATGGAGTGGTTACGCGGCTTATTGGCAAGTGGCTGAAAGCCGGCGTCATGGAGAATGGCGCTGTCTCACACGCGGGGCAGGGTACGCCACAGGGCGGAGGGATATCTCCGCTACTGAGCAATATCTACCTGCACGAAGTACTCGACCAATGGTTCACCGGGGTAATGCAACGGCACCTGCGGGGACGGGCATTCCTGGTACGATTTGCAGACGACGCGGTAATGGTATTCACCGATCGGCACGATGCCGAGCGGGTATTGAATGCACTGCCGAAGCGATTCGCAAAGTACGGGCTGACCGTTCACGAAGAGAAGACCGAGATGCTGCGGTTTGAGCCACCGGAAGGGGAAAGGGCGGGAGCACGACGGGAAAGTTTTCAGTTTCTGGGGTTCACCCACTACTCGGGACGCTCGCGCAAGGGGAAATGGATCGTGCAGCGGAAGACCGCGAGCGACCGACTTACCCGAGCGCTACGCGCTGTACAGTCAGCGCAGTGGCGGGTTGCCGGTGACCTTCGCTCACCCCGGTGACCCCCACGAGTCGTTGACGGCGCGCCGCGCCTATGCTAGCGTGCCTCACTTGGGGTTCGACGGATGCCGATGAAGCGCCATGATAACAGTCAGCGCAGTAGCCGGTTGGCGGTGACGCAGCCGATGTACCCCCCCCTTACTTCTCGAACCGAGAAACAACTAACCGCTCGGGCTGATCGCCCCCTACGCGACCCCGCGCACGCCGTCGCCTTCACCACCGCCGTAGCTGTCGGTGGCACCGGCTCCGTCCATCGCCGAACCGGCATGCGGGGCGCCCCCACCCTTCCCGGCGGCGAGGGCAGCCGTCCCGGATCGCTGCCCGCGACTGACTGCCCGCAAAACCCACCGCCGGCGTTGCCGGCCATTCAGACTCACTGCTGCTCAAACCACCGCCACGCGTGGCGTTGTAACGCAGATCCCGACGTAAATCTAGAGAAGAAGGAGGTTCGAATGACACTCAAAGAACCGCACGCGCGCGCGGCGTGAGCCCGGGTGATCCCGGATGAGTCACACGCCGCGCGCTCTCAGGAAGTTGACTCAGACTTGCCGCCCGCGTTGGGCGGGCGCGAAAAGAGATCGACAACGGGAGTTGAATATGCAGATCGCAAAACTCACATGGACCTTCGCAGTAGCGTTGGTCCTGGTGCTGACCGCCACCGGCCTCTGGGCCACTGGCACAGAAGAGCAGCCGACAGCCGCAGCTGCCGACAAGAGGAATGTCACCGACCCCGCCACCGGCCAGACGTGGACCGCGCCAGAGTATGGCGGGACACTCACGCAGGGCGTTAGGGCCTTTCCCCCAAATAATAATAGTGACGGGTGGTCGGTTCATCCTGGCTGGGCGGCTCACCTCATCAGTGGCGTTAATGAGAAGCTAGCCTTCGTCGACTGGGGACAATCCAGGGATATATGGACAGGCACACAGCCTTGGACCGCCGAGATGTTTATAGGGAATCTGGCTGAAAGCTGGTCAACGCCCGACGACACAACGTTCATCTGGCACATCCGCCAGGGCGTTTACTGGGACAATAAGGCGCCGGTGAACGGTCGGGAGTTCGATGCCCATGACGTCGAATATAACTATCACCGCTATTTGGGTCTGGGCGATTTCACCGAAGACGGACCTAGCGCCCATCAGAGTGCTATAACTGCGTCTGGGAGAGCGGGTGTAGAGATCGAATCGGTAACAGCCACCGACAAATGGACGGTTGTTGTTAAGCTCAAGCCTCACGTCCTTGTGTTGCAGCATATGCTCAACAACTACTTGATGATCTACGCCCCAGAGCAAATCGATGAATACGGCGACGCTAAGGATTGGAGGAACCTGGTCGGCACTGGTCCCTTCAGACTGACTGATGTCGTGGAGGGCAGCTCGGCAACCTGGGAGAAGAATCCTAACTACTGGGGCTACGACGAAAAATTCCCGGAGAACCGCTTGCCCTATATTGACAAGTTAAGGTCCTTGTTGCTACCAGACGTGTCAGCACGTCTGGCAGCTATGCGTACGGGCAAGATTGATATGCTGAGCAACACCGGCGACGCCTATATACAATCTCTCGACGATGTAGAGAGCCTCCAGAAAACCAACCCTGAAATCGATGTGTGGCCCACTTATGCCTGGATAGCGGGCGCATTCCTTTTCAACCAGTCTCTGCCGCTCACTGCCGACGTCAATGTGCGCAAGGCACTGCAGATGTCAGTGGACCGCGAGACAATTTCCGCTACCTACTATAAGGGTTGGGGAGATCCAACACCTGGTGCGCTATTCAATCAACGCTTTACAGGGTATTCCTGGCCAATGGAAAACTGGCCCGACGAGGTCAAGCGTGAGTATGAGTATCGACCGGATGACGCAGAAGCGTTGCTTGATGCGGCCGGATATCCTCGCGGCGCCGACGGCTATAGGTTCAAGGTCAAGCTTGCCTATAACGAGGCGTTCGATTCGACCTATCCAGAAATCATCATGGGGTACTTCGAAGCCATTGGCGTTGACAGCGAGCTTGTTATCCTGACTCGTGCTGAAGTAGGAGCTGCCCAAAGGGCGGACACGCACGAGTGGCACCTAGCGGATGGGGGATGGATGGGCCTTACAACCCACTTTGGGATCGGGTCTGTAAGCCAAAACATTGATGGCTTCAGCTTCAACAAAGCGAAGGACCCGCGTATGGAGGCCCTGTATTATGCTGCCGAAGAGACTATGGACATTGAGGAGTATAAGAGTATTCAAAGACAGGCCGATGAGATCACTGTAAGGGAGCACTGGGGCCTATCCAAACCCTTCTCCCCTATCGTTTTCGTGAGCCACCCGTGGGTCCAGGGCTATTTCGGTGAAGATTCTTTGGGAAGGGGTGAACGTAATACCTTCTTGGCCCGCCTCTGGATTGATAGTGAGCTGAAGGAAGCAATGACGGGAAATTAGCAGTATACTCCTGTGGAGCTGGGTGGCGGTCGCTTGTGAGCGCGCTTCCCAGCTCCCATACTTGGGGCACTAACACATGAGAGCCTATCTCATCAGGCGGTTATTGCTCATAATCCCCACCCTGTTCATATTGACCATCATAGTCTTTGTTACGGTCCGCTTTATCCCCGGCGATGTAATAGACACAATGGTGGCTGAGATGAATACTTTCCAACCAGGGACGATTGACCGTGAAGCTCTGGAGCGTCAGCTGGGACTAGACGTGCCTGTCTACGTGCAGTATGGACGCTGGATAGGAGTGTTGCCGACCCCTGATCGGATTACCGGTGAGCCCCACTTTAAAGGCCTCCTCCAGGGCACCTTTGGCGAATCACTGTTTGGCGCTGCTTTTGCGATAGAGGAGATCATAATCGGGAGATTGCCAGTAACCATTGAGCTTGGTGCTCTGTCAATCGTAATTGGGCTCGTTATAGCCCTTCCCGTCGGCGTCTACTCGGCGATCCGCCAGGACACCGCCGCCGATTACGTAGGGCGCACCGCCGCCATCATCGGCTTGGCAACGCCGAACTTCTGGCTCGGAATCATGGTCATGCTCTACCCGGCAATCTGGTGGGGCTGGTCGCCGCCGATGGAGCTGATTCCCTTCAAGGAAGACCCGCTGGGGAATCTCGGGATGTTCCTCATTCCGGCCCTGATTCTGGGCACGGCCCTTGCTGCCAGCACCATGCGGATGACCCGCACCATGATGCTGGAGGTGCTCAGGCAGGACTATATCAGGACCGCCTGGTCGAAAGGGCTCAGGGAACGGGTAGTTGTCATGCGGCACGCCATCAAGAATGCCCTCATCCCGGTAGTTACCTTGGTCGGCCTGCAGCTCCCCCTCCTGGTAGGTGGCTCCGTTATCATGGAGCAAATATTCGCTCTGCCGGGGATAGGCCGTATGTTTGTGGATGCGCTCGATAGCAGAGACTATCCGGTAGTCTCCGCCATAAACCTGGTTTTTGCTGCCGTGGTTTTGGGGATCAATCTCGTGATCGACCTGATTTATGCTTTCCTGGACCCCAGGGTTCGGTATCAATAAAGGAAAACGGCGAGTATGAGTGATAAACCATCAGCAGGAAGTGAGCCAAAGAAACGTGCCCGGCTGGCTGACTTATTGATGAGGCTGATCAAGGAGAAGCCACTCGGTACGTTCTGCGGGATTGTCGTAGTGATACTGCTTTTCGTGGCCATCTTCGCCGATGCACTGGCGCCTTATTCCTATAAGGAAATGCACCTGATCGACAGGCTTAAGGGCCCGTCATCCCAGTATCTTCTGGGTACCGACCAGGTGGGACGGGACTTGCTCAGCCGCCTGATGATCGGGGCTCGTATCTCCGTATTTGTCGGCCTGGCCGCGACTGCGCTGAATGTCGTCGTCGCTGTCCTGGTCGGCGGCACTTCCGGATTCCTTGGGGGTAGATTGGATCTGGCGGTGCAGCGCTTTGTCGATGCCTGGATGGCGTTTCCGGGATTGCTGCTGTTGCTCACCATCATGTCCATTGTGGGAAGGGGTACCCTCCAGATCATCGTGGTCCTGGGGATCGCCGGAGGCATCAGCGGCTCGAGAGTCATGAGAAGCGCCGTGATCGGTATCAAGGAGAATGACTTTTTTGTGGCGGCTCAGGCCGTGGGCACCCCGACGAGCAAAATCCTGAGCCACCATGTCCTGCCCAATATCATGGCCCCGGTCATCATTGTCTTCTCGATCAACATCGGAGGGGTGATCATGTCCTTGGCCGCTCTGGGCTTCCTCGGCTACGGTCTGCCACCCACCATTCCTGACTGGGGCGGCATGCTCAGCCGGGAAGGGCGCAGGTACATGGAGCAGGCCCCGTGGCTGGCGCTCTGGCCAGGGCTGTGCCTGACGATTGTGGTGTACAGTTTCAACATGTTGGGGGACGCCCTCAGGGACCTGCTCGATCCGCGGCTGCGGGGTGGCGCCGCGGGCAGCGGCGCCACGTCGGTTTGAGAGAGTGCGCGTGGGCTCCGCTCCCGGGCCTAACGCCGGGCGCACGGTGACCTCCACCCGCGGCTCCCTCCCTGGCCCCACGGGTGGCCATGCAGCTCCCGGCCCGCGACAGGACATCGTGGGCTGGGAGCCCGGCGGCTATTCCGGAGGCGCGCCGGGAACGCGGCCGACCAGGTCGACGAGCGCCGGGGATGGGTATGGGCGTGACTTGGCCGGTCAGCTCGAAGCGGCACGGAACGATCGACCCATCACGCCAATCGTTACGGGGACAGGGCGAGTCTGAGGCCGGCGTCGAGGGCGGTCAACCGCCGGGCACTGAGGGCGCCAAGCCGCTCGTTGAGTTCGGAACCACGGGGCTCGGCCAGCGATGCCCACCAGATCTCACCCCTCCGCACCGGACCCTTCCCGGATTGACCGGTATTGAAGTTCTGCCAGCGCCGGGTCCAACGTGGAGTCTTCGTTGGCAAGGACGGCGTTGATCTGCTCTGTTATCTGATCCTCCCGTTCCAGGTACTCCTGAACGGCTCGGGTATAGAGCTCGCTGCGGGAAATCGCGTGCCGTGCGGCGAACCGGTCAGCCCGCTCGAATAACGGATCCGGTATCGAGATCGCGGTCTTCATAAGGCTGAGTATAGCCTTCCGCGCCACTCGACGTGAATGTCGTGCGTGTGTAAAAGCGCTAACCACCGACAAGTACACGGTCGTGTTCAAGCTCACCGAGCCGCGCCTCGGCATGGTCCGTGAACCATGCGCACCGGCCAGATCGACATGATTCATCGTTTTGGCGGCGGCACCACGATCGGTAAAGTCGAGGTGGTCAAGGCGTTGCTGGGCACCAATCCCGACATCCAGGTGGGCACCTGCTTCCAGCGTGCGCTGCAAGTGTCCGGTTTGAACATCCGTAAGCCGCCGTTCGATGACATCCGCTGCGCCAATTGCTCGACGAGGCCGGCTACCCGCGCGGCGCGGACGGGGTGCGCTTCAAGGTCACCTACGACTTCCGCCGTCGAGACCGCAGCCGGCTACTGGAAGGAGATCGGCGTGGAGGTGGAGATCACCCTCCACGATACCGGCAGCTGGGTCCCTCGCCGCGTCGACGGGCTCTACGACATGACTACCGGCGATCAAGCCTGATAATGTGATCCGTGATACGGTCGTTTCGTGATCGCGGTACTGCGGGTGTCTTCGACGGATCTGACGACTCAGCGGCGCGAAGGTCCTGTCCGAGAGTCCTTTGGCCGGTGGCGCGACGCAAGCTGGACCAGATAAGTCGAGTCAGCGACATCCGAGAGTTGGCCGTCCCGCCTGGGAACCGGTTGGAATGACTGCGCGGGGCTCGCTCCGGTCAGTACAGCATCAGGATCAATGATCGGTACCGTATCTGTTTCCGTCGGGAGGCGGGCTATGCCGACGAGGTTGAAATCGCAGACTACCACTGAGCCGCGCCCGGCCGGGCGAGCCACTACTGACGAGAGTCCACTGGTGGCGAAGCGGCTGCCGAGCGACAGGCCCCCGACCCATCCCGGCGAAATGCTTCTCGTGAGTCAGTCGGCGCTTGCCATCCGACTGGGTGTTTCGTTTCCCCGCCTGAACGAGGTCATTCGTGGCCGGCGCAGCGTGACACCGGACACGGCGTTAAGATTGGCACGCGTTGTAGGCATGTCCGCGGACTTCTGGCTCGGGCTACAGCAGGATTGGGATCTCTGGCATGCCATGAGGAGTGACAAGGCGGCTGCAATTGCTGATCTGGAGCCGCTACGGCCACCACCGTAGGCCGAACGCCGGGACCTCCTCGCTCCGCCGGCACCGCGCGTACAGAAAGCGGCGGTGGCAAACCCCGGCGTCGAGTCGGTGTGACGGCGTGCCGTTCAGAACCGGACCGTGACCATGTGCCATCGCGGTGTGGTGACTGCCGGCCGCTATCCGGCAGCGGCCGCGGACCTGCGCATCATGACCGCTGGCGGCAATGCGATCTACGCGGTGGCCGCGCTGGGCATATGCCGACGCCGCGGGGCGCTGCCGAGTTTGCCCATCGGCCGCGAGGTGCCGCCGCTGATCCATTCACTGCTCGTCACTCCGGGCGGATCCGCTGCTCAATCCAGATGCGGATTTCTTCGCGGCCGATTTGCGACGCCGCCGCGACGAGAGTCAACTGCTCCAGGGCATCGGTGTCGGCCTCGAGGCGATGGCCATTGGCGAGCAGGAACAGCTCGGTCGCCGCAATTGCGACTCTCTTGTTGCCATCCACGAACGCGTGGTTGCTGACCAACGAGTGCATCAAGGCTGCCGCCTTTTCCGCCACAGACACGTAGAGATCCTGACCGGCAAAGGACGCGGCGGGCCGAGCCAGTGCCGATTGCAGCAGCCCCCGATCCCGCAGACCGCCGGCGCCGCCGGTGGCGGCGAGCAGCGACCGATGGAGGTGGAGGATCTGCTGCTCACCGAGATACTCGATCATTCATTCTCGATCGTCGCTGCCGCCGGCGAGGCGTTCGTACAGCTCTCGGCGCTCCTCGACGAGACGGTCCACCATTTTCCGGTATCGCGGTGACACCTTGCCATCCTCGAACAACTTGACTCCGGTGCGCACCACGAAACTCCCGTCACGCGGATCGACCGTCGCGTCGACCTCCATGCCGGGGCGCAAGGCGAACTCCTTGACCAGATCGTGTGGCAGGGTGACGGCAAGGCTGTTGCCGACGCGTACGAGCTTGCGCTTCATACGTACAAAATACTAACGACAGGGGCCGACCTCAAGCCCGAGCACGACACGCTGGATTGACGCCCCCTCCCGCTTCCATCTACCGTCCGCAATCGTGAATATTGGCCCGCCCCGATCGCGTCGGCTGGTTGACCGCGGTCGTTGGTGCCTATAGCGTGCTTCCATGGAACGCGGGGCGGACGTCAGCTTCATCCATATTCGCCGCCTGACGCTGGCGATCGTGGTCGGCCTCGCCATGGCGGTCATGCTCTACGCCGATCCGTTTCCGTTCTGGCACTATCCGTTCAGCTTCCTGGGACGTACCGTCAGCGAGAGCGGCGCCGCCAACCTGCCCGGTCTGATCGCCTACACCGCCACCATGCTTGTCAGCGGGGCGGTCATGCTGGGCTGCCGCCGCATGTACCGGTCGGCGACGGGGGTGCCGTATCGGCGTGCCGGTGAGCTGCTCTCCCTCGCCGCCGCCGTCGGCTTTTTCGCCAGCGTGGCGCCGTCCGACCTGCTGCCCTCGTTGCATAACCTGGGGTCGGGGATGGTGTTCGGTGCCCTCTGGTTCCTCGGTGGGTTGCTGCTGAGCCGTGCCGGACAGCTCCACGGGCTCGCGGTGATGGTGGCGGGCCATCTGCTGCTGCAGGGTACGGTGCTGCCCTATGCGGCGTGGTACTTTCTCGCTCCGCCCGCTCCCGGCGTGCAGAAAGCGGCCGTGGCCGCCCTCATCCTGGTGCTGCTGGTCGGCAGCTACCTGACGCGCGACGTCCCCGCGGCCGAGGCGGCCATGCCCGCGGACGCCGCGGCGGTAGCCGACGCCAGCGTCGAATCGGTGTAGGGTCGGGGCTACGATGGGATTCAGAACGCGTCCGATTATCATGGGCCGCCGCGGCGTGGTGACCGCCGGCCACTACCTGGCGGCGTCCGCCGGCCTGCGCATCATGAGCGCCGGCGGCAACGCCATCGACGCGGCGGCGGCGATGGGCATCTGCCTGACGCTGCTGGAGCCGCAGAGCTGCGGCATCGGCGGCGAGGTGCCGACGCTCATCTACTCGGCGCGGGAGCGCAAGACCTTCGCCATTTCCGGTATGGGCTGGTCGCCGAAGGCGTTCACCGTCGACTGGTGCCGCGACCACGGCATCGACCTGATTCCCGGCGACGGCTACCTGCCGGCGTGCGTCCCCGCGGTGGTCGACACCTGGGCCGTGGCGCTGGCGCGGTTCGGGACCATGAGCTGCGCCGAGATCCTGCAGCCCGCCATCGAGCTCGCCGAGCACGGCTTTCCCGTCTATGAGGGCCTCCGGCGCAGCCTGCACGCGAGTCGCACGAAGTATGTCGAGCAGTACCCCACCACGGGTGCGATCTACGTGCCGGGCGGCACCGCGCCGCACGTGGGCGAAGCCCTGCACAACCCCGACTTCGGCGCCATGTTGCGCATCATGTGCCGGGCCGAGGCGGCCGCCGCGGGCCGCGGCCGCGTGGCGGGGATCGAGGCCGCCCGTGACGCCTTCTACCGCGGCGAAATCGCGGAACGGATCGACCGCTTCATCGCCGATCATCCGGTGGCGGACGCCAGCGGCGCGCAGCACGCCGGGCTGCTGAGCTACGAGGACCTGGCCGAGTGGCGCGCCCGGGTGGAGGATCCGGTCACGCTGAACTACCGCGGGCTCGACGTCTTCAAGTGCTCATCCTGGACCCAGGGCCCGGTCTTTCTGCAGCAACTTGCCATTCTGTCGAACCTCGACCTCAAGGCCATGGGCCACAACTCCGCCGACTACCTGCACACCTGGATCGAGACCGCCAAGCTGGCGTTCGCGGACCGCGAGGCCTACTACGGCGACCCCGACTTCGACGCGGTCCCGTTCGACGTGCTGCTCTCTGCCTCCTACGGTTTAACCCGCGCCGGACAGATCGGGCCGGCCGCCTCCCGGGAGTTGCGTCCCGGCGACCTGGGCAGCGGTGTTCCCGAGTACGCCACGCGCGGCGTGCACGACGACAACCGCCGCGCGCTGGGGACGGCGGGTCGCGCCGGGGACGCAGAGCACGATCCTGGCCGCCCGACCTCGCCGGCGGACGCACCGCACCTGGGGGACACCACCCACCTCGACGCGGTCGACGCCGAGGGCAACATGGTGGCAGCTACCCCAAGCGGCGGCTGGATCGGGTCGTCGCCGGTGATCGCCGGGCTGGGCTTCCCGCTCGGCACCCGCGGCCAGATGTTCTACCTCAACCCGCGGCGACCGAACGCCCTGCAGCCGCGCAAGCGGCCGCGCGCCACGCTCACCCCCACCATCGTCACCAGGGACGGCGACCCGTTCATGGCGTTCGGTACCCCCGGCGGCGACGGCCAGGACCAGTGGACGCTGCAGTTCTTCCTGAACTACGTGGAGTTCGGCATGGACCTGCAGCAGGCGCTCGACGCGCCGAGCGTCCACACGACGCACTTTCCCTCGTCCTTCTATCCGCGCGAGGCACATCCGGGCCGCGTGCAAGCCGAGTCGCGCCTCCCCGCGGAGACGCTCGAGGCACTGCGCAGGCGCGGCCACGACATCGGGCTCGCCGATGGCTGGAGCAACGGCAAGGCGTTGGCAATCCACTGCCACGCCGACCGCGGCCTGATCGCCGGGGCAGCCACGGCACGGAACAACATCGCCTACGCCATGGGCTGGTAACCGGGTTGCCGTGAGCAGATTCACCGGGGATGCGCGGCTGTGGGAGATTCTCGATTCCCCCAAGGCGCGTCTGATCATCGAACGGCACGCCCCGGGGCTGCTCGGGCATGCCGACATCGCGGCCCTGTCCGAGGTCCCGTTGCGGACGCTGGTGGACAACCCGAGGCTCGGGGTTACGCCGGATCGATATGCCGCCATCGTCGAGGATCTGCGGCGGCCGCTGTCCCACGTGATCCCGGAGCTGCGCTCGCGGCGCTCCCTGGACGAGGTGGACCGCGCCGGCTTCGCTGCCGGGCCGTCGCCCCTCGACACGCCCGCCCGGCACGTCGCACTCGCGCCCGGCGCCATCGCACACCCCGAGGCCCCCCTGACCAGGCGCCTCGACGGACACTGGGAGATGGCCGCCGACGGCGAAGAGCGCTCGCGCCTGGCCGGCGCCTGGGACGACGCCATCCCCGCCGTGGTTCCGGGCAGCGTGCACGCGGCGCTGGTGGCGGCGGGCCGCCTGCCCGACCCAGCGTTCGGAACGAATCAGAAACTGGCCAGGGAGCAGAGCACCAGGACCTGGTGGTTGCGTACGGAGTTCGCCTGGGACCGCTCAGCCGGTGCCGCCAAGCTGGTCTTCGAGGGCGTGTGCAACCGCTGTACGGTGTGGCTCAACGGCCATCGGCTCGGCGAGCACCAAGGCATGTTCGGTGGCCCATCTTTCGAGCTCGGCGCGCTGCTGGAGTCCCGCAACACGCTGGTCGTGAAGCTGGAACCGATCCCGGCCGACCGCGAGAGCTGGACGCGGACGGTCGTCTTCAACAACGTGTACGGATGGCACTACTCGAACCTTCCCGCGCTGGGCATCTGGCGTCCGGTCCGCATCGAAGGAGTGCCGACGGTGTCGATCGCCGATCCGTTCGTGTCGACCGCCGACGCCGCGACGGGTACGGTCGACCTGGTAGTCGATTTCGACAGCACGGCCGCGCCGTGGTCCGGAACGCTGCGCGTCACGGTGGCGCCGGAGAATTTCCAGGGAGCGGGATACTCGTTCGAGCGGCGGGTGGAGGCGGATCGACCACGGTCCCGGCGGCACTATCGGTTCACGCTGCCGGATGCCCGGCTCTGGTGGCCGGTGGATCTTGGGGAGCCCAACCTCTACCGGATGGTGGCGTCGTTGGTACCGGAGGCGGAGTCCGGCCGTCAGGGAATCGCCGATCGCCGGGGGACCGTGTTCGGCGTGCGCACGGTGGAGCAGGCGCCGCTGCCGGAGGGGCCGGCCCCCGACCTCTACGACTGGACCTTCGTCATCAACGGTCAGCCGCGATTCATCAAGGGCGCCAACTGGTGCACGTTGGATCCGCTGATGGACTTCGCGCGCGAGCGCTACGCGCGCTTCATCGACCTGGCCGTTCGGCAGCACGTGCAGATGTTCCGCCCCTGGGGCTCCGGAATGCCGGAGACGGACGACTTCTACGACCTGTGCGACCGCAACGGCATCCTCGTGATGCAGGAATGGCCGACCGCGTGGAACAGCCACCAGACCCAGCCCTACGAAGTCCTGGAGGAGACCGTCCGGCTCAACACGCTGCGCATCAGGAACCATCCTTCGCTGGCCATGTACGGCGCCGGCAACGAGTCCTCGCAACCGTTCGGCGCCGCGATCGACATGATGGGGCGCCTGGCGGCGGAGCTGGACGGTACCCGGGCCTTCCATCGCGCCGAACCGTGGGGCGGCAGCCTGCATTACCACCTCTTCTGGAGCCGCGATCACCTGGACCGCAACCTCGGGCTCACGGCGCCGTTCCTCGGTGAGTTCGGCCTGGCGTGCAGCCCGCCGTACGAGAGCGTGCGGCGTTACCTGCCGGAGGAGGAGCGCTCGCGGTGGCCGCCGCGCGCGGACGGGGCGTTCGCCTATCACACGCCGGTCTTCAACACGCGCGACTGCATCTCGCGGCTCACCCAGTACGCGAGCTACTTCGTGCCGGCGGACGGTACGCTCGGGGAGTACACGGTGGGTTCCCAGCTCGCGCAGGCGGTGGCGTTGCGCCATACGCTGGAACGGGCGCGGACCCGCTGGCCGGATTGCACCGGCGCACTCTACTACAAGATGAACGACAACTATCCGGCCGCCTCGTGGGCCACGGCCGACTGGTACGGGGCGCCCAAGATCGGCCACTACGCGGTCCAGGACGCTTTCGCCCCGCTGCACGCCTGCTTGCTGTTCCGCACCCTCAATTTCGTCGGCACGCCGATGCAGTTTCCGGTTTATCTGCTCGACGACGCCGATGCGTTGGCCGGCCGCGAGTGGACGGTGGTGGTGCGGGCGTTCGGCGGCGACCTGGCCGAGGTCGCGCGCGCGGAGTTCGCCGGGCGCGATGCGGTCGCGGCGCCGGCACGGCTCGGCGAATTCGAGCTGGAGTACGGCCAGACCGACTCGGTACCGCTCCTGCTGGTGAGCGAAGTGCGCCTCGGCGACGTGGTGGCGGACCGCACCTTTTACGTGGCCAACTATGAGCACGAACGCGGCTGCCTGTTCACGCTCCCGCGGACGACCGTGTCACCCGAGCTCGGCGCGGGCAGTGTTACCGTGGAGAACACGGGCTCGGTCGCGGCCATCGGTCTGACGCTCGAGCGTCCCGGTCACCTCGATTCGCTCACCGCCGGCGACGGCTGCTTCTGGCTCGATCCGGCGGAGAAACGCACGCTCGACGTCAACGTCACCGAAGGCTTGGCGCTGACCGGCTGGAACCTCGCCGACCGCGCGCCCGGAGGGTGACCGGTGGCGCAGCCACGTCCCCGGCGCCACGGCGGCGGAGCGGCGGCCGGAGCCGTGGTGGAGCACCTGCGCGACTCCGAGCGCCGCCCGTCACCGGACCTGGCGAGGATGGCCGCCTACCGTTATGGCCGTCTGCAGCGGCAGATCGCCGCTCATGACTGCGCCGCCGCGTTGCTGTGCAGCCCGATGAACGTGCGCTACGCGACCGAAACGCGCTACGCGTCGATTACCAACATGCATTCCCCGACCCGGGCGGTATTCGTGCCGGCCGGGGGAGCGGCCGTGCTCTACGACTCTGCTACCCCGCGGGCCGACTCTCCCGCCGACTTCATCGCCGAGACCCGCGATTCGCCGATCATCGCCTACTTCGTGGCCGGCGCGGCGTACGCCGAACGCACCCGGAGGTGGGCGGCCGAGGTTGCCGCCCTGGTGCGCGGCTGCGCGGGTCGCTGCCGGCGCCTGGCCATCGACCTGGCGGAGCCGGAGCTGCTCGCGGCGCTGCAGGGCGCCGGGCTGGAGATCGTCAACGCGGAACCGCTGGTCGAGCGGGCGGCCGCCGTCAAGTCAGAGGACGAGTTGCGCTGCATCCTCGCCTCGGTGGACGTGGCCGAACGCGGCCTGGCGAGGATCCGCGGGCACTTGCGGGCCGGCATCACCGAACGCGCGCTATGGGCACATCTGCCGTACGAGAACGCAATCCACGGCGGCGAGTGGTTCGAATATGCGATGCTGGTGTCGGGCGAACGCACCAACCCCTGGGGCAGGGAGTGCAGCGCCAAGCCGATCGTCGCGGGGGAGCTGGTCGGCGTCGACACCGGCATGATCGGTCCGTTCGGGTACGGCGCCGACGTGTCGCGGACCTTCCACTGCAAGCCGGGTACGCCGTCGGCCGAACAGCGCCGGCTGTATCGAACCGCGGTCGAGAACCTGACGTTCAATATCGAACTGCTGCGCGCAGGAATGGGGTTCCGAGAGTACGCGGAGCGGTCGTGGCCGGTCCCGGAGGAATTTCGGGCGCGGCGCTACAACTCCGTCGCGCACGGCGTCGGCATGGGCAACGAGTGGCCGCACATCCCTTTCGCCCAGGACTGGGAGGAACACGACCCGCGGGACGGCGTATTTGCAGAGAACATGGTGCTGGCCGTCGAAACCTGCATCGGTCGCGAGGACGGCGGCGAGTGCGTCAAGCTGGAAGACATGGTCGTGGTCAGGAACGGCGGCTGCCAGTTGCTGTCCACGTTCCCGTTCGAAGCGGACCTGCTCAAGTGATCTCAAACAGTTGCTGCTGCGCCCGTAGGGGTCATTGACACGCGAGGACGTAATCGTCTTACTTTTTTTCCGAAGGAAGGTACGAAGATGGCGAAGGTCAGAGTTGCCGTTTCTGTGGAGCGGGAGCTGGCCCAGCGCGCGGACGAGGTGGCACAGCGGTGGGGTACGCCGCGCAGCCGCCTGTACGCCCAGGCGCTGGAGGAATTCCTCACCAGGGCAGAGAACACGGCTCTCCTTGAGGGACTGAACGCCGCATATGCCGACTTCCCCGACGAGGAAGAGTCGGCGACTCTGAAGGGTATCCGAGCGCTACAGGGGATGTCCGCCGATTCGTGGTAATACGGCAAGGCGATCTGTTCTGGGTGGATCTGGGCCAGTCGGCCGGCTCTGGGCCCGCGTTGCGGCGGCCGTTCGTCGTGATTCAGAACGACCTGTTCAACCGCAGCCGGCTGGCCACGGTCATCGTCTGCGCGCTGACATCGAACCTGCATCGGGCCGAGGCACCGGGCAACGTTCTGGTGCCCAAGGGTGAGGGCAACCTGGCTCAAGACAGCGTAGTCAACGTGACACAGCTATTCACGATCGACAAACGGGAGCTGAAGGAACGGATTGGACGGCTGGGCGGCGCGCGCATGGCCGACGTGCTCCACGGCGTCCGTCTGGTCCTCGATCCACGCCGCACGCTGGACCCGCTCTGCTGAAGCGTGATGGAACGTCTTAGGTATGGATTGATCGGCTGCGGCGGGATCGCGCGCGGGCACCTGGGCGCCTACGGCCACCTTTTTGAGCTGGTGGCGTGCTGCGACATCCGCGAGCCGGCCGCCGCCGAATTCCAGCGGCGGTTCGGGTTCCAGCGTACCTACACCGACTTCCGCACCATGCTCGGGTCCGAGCGGCTCGACTTCGTCACCGTGTGCACCTCCACCACCCATGACCGCCTCGACATCGTGCTCGCGTGCGCGGCCGCCGGCGTCCACCCGCTGGTGGAGAAGCCGATGGCCCTGAGCCCGGAGCAGGCGCGGCAGATGGTGGCGGCCTGCACCGCGGCCGGCGTCAAGCTCGCCGTGTCCCAGCAGTACCGCAACTTCCCGCACGTCAAGGCGGCCTGCGACCTGCTGCACTCCGGCACCCTCGGCCGGCCGTTTGTCGGCGAGCTGCGCATGGCCCACCTGGACTGGTTCCCGCTCAAGGGGGCCAAGCCGAGCGACTACTTCGTGAAGTTCGACAAGGTGCTGCTGCTGAACGGCACCGTCCATCACTTCGACATGCTGCGCTTCCTGTTGGCCGCGGAGCCTGAGCGCATCTACACACGCGCCGGGCAGGCGCCGTTCCGCACCGCCATCGGCGAGCGCGGCGACACCTGGAGCATCTCCACGGTGGAGTTTCCGGGCTGCACCTTCCAGGTGTTCAACTCCTCCGACTGCCACGGCGGGGTGACTCAGTGGGACAGTTGGATGCACATCGAGTGCGAGCGCGGGTCGCTGTATCTCAATCCCGACGCCGACACGCCGCTGAAGGCCTACCGCGCCGACTTGAAGTCGTGGATCGTCCCCGAGTTGCCCGCCCGCGACCAGTTCCGCACCGTCGCCTGGCAGGCCACGGTGCGCCAGTTCGTGGACTGGATCGGGGGCGGGCCGGAACACCCCACCAGCGGGCGCAACAACCTGGCGACGCTGGCGCTGGTGTTCGGCGCCTACGACTCGGCCGCACGGGGAGTGCCCGTCGATCTGGGCCCGGCATGACCGCCGACCTGGTGGTCAGGAGGCTCGGGTGCCTGACGCGCCGCAACTGGCCGCTCTACGGTAAGATGCAGCGATGACCGAACGCCGTCTGCCGATCGGCATGCAGACCTTCCGCAAGGTGCGGGAGCAGAACTGCTACTACGTGGACAAGACGTCATACATCAGGAGGTTGCTCCGCCACGGTACGCACTACTTCCTCTCGCGTCCGCGCCGCTTCGGCAAGAGCCTGCTCCTGGACACGCTCAAGGAGCTGTTCGAAGGCAGCGAGTCGCTGTTCCAGGGTTTGGAGATCCACGGCCACTGGAACTGGTCGGAGCGGTTTCCCGTGCTGCGGCTCGATTTCGGCAGCGGGTACTACCTTGATCCGGCGGGGCTCCGCGAGGACGTGATGGCGCAACTGGAAGACCTTGCGGAGGAGGCGGGAGTTGTTCCCCGATACGACAGCGCCCCGATCAGGTTCCGCCACCTGATACGGACGCTCAGCCGGCAGGCCGGGCGCCCCGTGGTGGTGCTGGTCGACGAGTACGACAAGCCGATCCTGGATGCGCTGGAGCAGCCTGAGCTCGCTCAAGGCAACCGCGACTTCCTGCGCGCGCTGTATGGGGTGATCAAGTCGAGCGACGCGTACGTCCGGTTCACGTTCCTCACCGGTATCAGCAAGTTCTCCAAGGTCAACCTGTTTTCGCAATTGAACAACCTGACCGACATCACCCTGGATAGGCGCTATTCGGCGATCTGCGGGTACACGGAGCGCGATCTGGACGAGGTGTTCGCGCCCGAGCTGGCCGGTCTGGACCGGGAGCGCATCCGCGAGTGGTACAACGGCTACCGCTGGCGGGGTGCGGAGCGCGTGTACAACCCCTACGACGTGCTGCTGTTGTTCGACTGCCGCGAGTTCAAGGCGCACTGGTTCGAGACCGGGACCCCGGCGTTTCTGGTTTCGACCCTGTTCAAGCGTCGCGTTTCTTCCGTGTCACTGGACGACATGGCGAGCCCCGGCGACCTGCTGTCGACCTTCGACGTCGGCAACATCAGCACCGAAGCACTGCTGTTCCAGACCGGCTACCTGACGATCACCGGCGAGGGGGAGTTGGGCGGCGAGGCGCTGTATCGGCTGGGCTACCCCAACCGGGAGGTGCGCCAGAGCCTGAACCGGAGCCTGTTGCGCCACCTGGTACAGGATGCGACGCGACAGACCGCCAACAGCACGCGTCTCGCCAGCCTGCTGGAGGCAAATGACTGCGCGGGGCTCAAGGAACTGTTCCACGCCTTCTTCGCCAGTATCCCCTACGAATGGTACACGAACAATGACATCGCCGCCTACGAGGGCTTCTACGCGAGCGTGTTCTACTCCTACTTCGCGGCGCTGGGCTACGAGATCGCGGTCGAAGAGAGCAGCAGCCACGGACGCCTGGACATGGCGGTCCGGGCCGCCGGCCACGTCTACCTGTTTGAGTTCAAGGTCGCCGAGCTGTCGCCGCCCGGGTCAGCGTTGCGGCAGTTGCAGGAGCGGCGCTACGCGGACAAGTACCGTGATCGCGGCGAACCGATCCACCTGATCGGCGTCGAGTTCAGCCGCGAATCACGCAACATCACCGCCTTCGAAGCGGCGCCCGGATAGCCTGCAGCCGCGCTGACGGCCTTGTATTCCTGCTTTTCGGGCGTGCTTGACATCGGCATCGGCCTGTCTGACACTGCCGGCTCGGTGCGGCGGTAGCCATCGAGACGGCGACGGCAGTGCCGTGCCCGCGCAACTCAAATCCTGGAGGGACAATGAAACGAACGATTCTCGCAGTTTTCTTGTGCAGTATAGCCATCGCTGTGGCATGGGCAGGGCCGGCCACGGAGCAGGGATCAGCCGCCGCCGTGGAGGCGCCGGATGACATCTGGGCCAGGTACGACCCGTCGATAACGGTCACCTCGGTGTTCTCTCTCAGCGCCTTCATCGAGGACGCGTTGAACCAGAAGCCCGACGTGATGGATGACAACGTGTGGACCAGGGGATATCGCGATGACCTGGGCATCGAGATCGAGTTGCTGTGGACGGTTCCCAGCGCCCAGTACGATGAAAAGCTCAGCCTCGCGATAGCGGCCAACGACCTTCCCGACGTGATCCCGACCAACGCCATTCAATTCAAGCTGCTGGTGGACTCCGGGGTGGCGATGGATATCACGTCCCTGTTCGAGGCCTACGCCTCGCCGCTGACCAGGCAGATGCAGGAACTGGACAACCAGGTTTCCATCTCCCAGTCCACGGTCGACGGCAAGCTGTACGCGCTGCCCCTGATCTACGGCAACGTGGACAACAGCCAGCTCCTGTGGATCCGCGCGGACTGGCTCGAGGCCCTGGACATGGAAGCGCCCACGACCATCGACGAGCTGGTGCAACTCGCCGAGGCGTTCGTCAACAACGATCCTGATGGAAACGGAGAGGACGACACCCTCGGGCTGGGGGTGGTGAAGGACCTGTTCAGCACGGGATTCGCCGACCTGAACGGCTTCTTCGAAGCGTTCGGCGCCTATCCCGGCGGCTGGCTGCAGGATTCATCGGGCAATCTCATGTACGGCGACATCCAGCCGGAGATGAAGACGGCGCTCACCAAGGTGGCGGAGATGTTCGAGGCCGGCCTCATCGACCAGGAATTCGTGGTCAAGGACGGCGGCAAGGTCGCGGAAAGCACCACCAACGGCAACCTGGGCATGGTGTTCGGCCAGCATTGGATTCCATTCTGGCCGTTGCAGGATGGCAAGAACCGGAACACCAACGCGGACTGGCGGGCATATCCCCTTCCGTCGGCCACCGGAACTCCGACCAGGACCATGCTGGGCGGCAGCGCCAACCGCTACTACGTCCTCAACTCGGAGATGGAGAACCCAGAGGCGGCGGTCAAGCTGCTGAATTACTTCATCCAGAAGTACAGCTCGCTCTACAGTCCCGATTACGAGCTGAAGTACATCGGTTCGACCGGGACCGGCGAGACCAATATCGACGAGTACTGGGAGTATGGCGTGATCCAGTCGTGGCAGCCGAACGAGAACATAGTGTTCTGGGATCTGCTCAAGAAGTATCTCGATACCGGGGATGAGCAGTATGCCGAGAATACCCTGATCAAGCAGTTCTCGGTCGACATCGCGGCCTACCACGAAGGGGAAGATGTGTATTGGTCGACCTACGCCTGGATCGGTCCGCAGGGTCCCTACAGCGTGATCAACGGCTATTTCGAGAACGGTCAGACGATACAGAGCGCCTACGTAAAGGCGAACACTCCCTCGATGACGGCACGGGGCCCGGCGCTGTCCCAGCTCAGGGCGGAGATGTTCACCAAGATCATCACCGGTGCCGAGTCGCCGGATACCTTCGACGAGTACGTGGCGACCTGGAAGCGTCTGGGTGGCGACGACATCACCGAAGAGGTGAATGCGGTCCAGTAGGGGAGCGCTGGATTACGCTCGGGTGCTGCCGGGACCGCGGTTCCGGCGGCACCGCTGAAGCTGCGTTGTGTTCAAGCTCAAAGCGGCGACGATGACCAGGTTCCGGGTGCAACTGCCCATGCACCTGATGTTGCTGCCGTGCATCATCCCGGTGCTGATCTTTTCCTACTACCCCATGGTCGGTATCGTGATCGCGTTCGAGCGCTTCTTTCCGAATCGCGGCTTCTTCCACTCACCGTTCGTCGGACTCAAGAACTTCGAATACGTTCTGAACCTTCCCAACACCTACCAGGTGCTGTGGAACACGGTATTCATCTCGGCGATGAAGATCGTCGCGGGAATCGTGGTTCCCGTACTGTTCTCCATTTTGCTCGACCTGGTGAGGAGCTCGGGCGTGCGGAGGACGGTGCAGACGATCATCTACATGCCCTACTTCCTGTCGTGGGTGATCCTGTCGGGGATTCTGATCGACGTTCTCTCCCCCAACTCCGGGGTGGTGAACCAGCTCATCAAGATGCTCGGAATGGAGCCGGTCTTCTTTCTGGCCAACGAACGGCTGTTCCCGTTCGTGCTGGTGGTTACCGATACCTGGAAGAACTTCGGCTACGGCACGGTGATCTTTCTGGCCGCGATCGCCGGTATCGCGCCGTCGCTGTACGAATCCAGCAGGATCGACGGTGCCAACCGGTTCCAGCAGGCGATCCACATCACGCTGCCGGGGATGCTGCCGATCGTGGCCCTGATCGCCACCCTGAGTCTGGGCGACGTGCTGAATGCCGGGTTCGACCAGGTGTTCA
Source organism: Spirochaetia bacterium (assembly GCA_965203905.1). Lineage (GTDB taxonomy): Bacteria > Spirochaetota > Spirochaetia > SZUA-6 > Bin103 > Bin103. Next base: position 4,866,544 of record CBDBDQ010000005.1, read on the forward strand.
ACCTGTACAGCCCCGTGGTCTACCGGACCGGCGACATCCTCGACACGCTGGTGTACCGGGTGGGACTGTTGAACAGCCAGTACGGGGTGGCGGCGGCGATCGGCCTGTTCAAGTCCGTGGTGTCGATCATCTTCATCGGCACGGCGTATTGGGTGTCGGGACGGTTCCTGGAATACCGGGTGTTCTGAGGTGGACGCGCAACCCGGCCGCAAGCGGTGGACAGGAGTCACCAGCCAGGGCTCGGTGCTGTTCGACGCCTGCAACCTCGCGTTCCTGGTGGCGGCGGCGCTGCTGTGCCTGTTCCCGATCGTCAACGTGCTGTCGGTGTCCCTGAGTTCCAGTTCGGCGGCAGCGGCCGGAGTGGTCGGGATCTGGCCCGTGGAATTCACCCTTTCGTCATACACCTACGCGCTGACCAAGAAGTCGTTTCTCACCGCGTTCGTGGTTTCCTTGCAGCGGGTGGCGCTGGGGATCGTGGTAAACATGCTGCTCACGATCCTGGCCGCGTATCCGCTCTCCAAGACCGGGCGGGAGCTCTGGGGTCGAAACTTCTACGCCTGGTTCTTCTTCTTCACGATGGTCTTCAACGGCGGGCTGATCCCCTGGTACATGGTGATCAAGCAGGTGGGGCTGATCGACAACATCCTGGCCCTGATCCTGCCCAACGCGGTGCAGGTGTTCTTCGTCCTGGTGCTGATGAACTTCTTCCGCCAGTTGCCCAAGGAGATCAGCGAGTCGGCCCTCATCGACGGCGCCGGGCATTGGTCCATCATGTGGAAGATCCACGTGCCGCTGTCGCTGCCGTCGATCGCCACCCTGGTGCTGTTCTCCTTCGTGTTCCACTGGAACTCGTGGTTCGACGGCCTGATCCTGATGACCTCGCCGACTCGCTACCCGTTGCAGACCTACATGCAGGCGATCCTGGAGGTTGTGGATCCGCTGCGCCTGAAGGGGATGACCGCGGAGCAGATCGCGGAGTTGATGAAGGTGTCGAACCGGACCTTGAAGTCGTCGCAGATCTTCATCGCCGCGGCGCCGGTGCTGGCGGTGTATCCGTTCCTGCAGAAATACTTCATGAAGGGGCTGCTGCTGGGCAGCGTGAAGGGGTAATGGTGTCTCATGAATGAGAGGAGGCAAGCTGACGTGGTGACTGATTCGATGACGGAACAGGCGGCGCCGTGCACGATGGTGATCTTTGGCGCCTCGGGCGATCTGACGGTCCGCAAGCTGATCCCCGGGCTGTACGAGCTGTACGGGCGGGGGCTGCTGCCGGAGCGCTTCGCGGTGCTCGGCGCGGGGCGTAGCGCGATGAGCGACGAGCAGTTCCGCGGCAAGATGGCGGCTGCGCTGGGCGACGGCGCGGATGCCCGGCCGCGCTCGGAGACCGAGCGGTTTCTGGCGGCGCTGCACTACCAGCAACTGGACACCGCCGCCGCGGCCGAATACGAGAAGCTCGCCGCCCGTCTGGACGCGGTCGCCGCCGCGGCCGGGACCGGGGGCAACGTGCTCTTCTACCTGGCGACGCCGCCAAGCCTGTTCGAGCCGATCGCCGGCGGCCTGGCGGGCGCCGGGATGGCGGCGGAGCGGGAGGGCGCATGGCGCCGCCTGATCGTGGAGAAGCCGTTCGGATACGACCTGGAGTCGGCGCACGCGCTGAACGAGCGGCTGCACGCCTGGTTCACCGAGCGGCAGATCTACCGCATCGACCACTACCTGGGGAAGGAGACGGTGCAGAACGTCCTGGTCCTGCGGTTCGCCAACGAGGTGTGGGAGCCGCTGTGGAACCGCGCAACCATCGACCGGGTGGAGATCACCGCCGCCGAGCAGGTCGGCGTCGAGGGACGCGGCGGCTATTACGACGAGTCGGGGGCGCTACGCGACATGGTGCAGAACCACTTGCTGCAGGTGGTGGGGATGATCGCCATGGAGCCGCCGGCGCACTTCCTGCCCGGCGCGGTGCGCAACGAGACGGTGAAGGTGTTCGACTCCCTGCGCCCGATCGCCCCGTCACAGGTCGCCGCGCAGGTGGTGCGCGGCCAGTACACCGGCTCCTTGATCACCGGCGGCGCCATGGCCGGCTACCGCGAGGAGCCGGGCGTGCCGCCTGACTCGCGCACCGAGACCTACGTGGCGCTGCGCTTCTACATCGACAACCGGCGCTGGGCCGGAGTCCCGTTCCTGGTGCGCACCGGCAAGCGCCTGCCGGCGCGCGTGACCGAGGTGGTGATTCACTTCAGGCAGGTGCCGCACCACCTGTTCGGCACCCCGCCGGCAGAGTTGATCGCCGGAGAGGCGGATCCCGCGAGCCCGCGGCGGGACACGGTGTCGGCGGCGGCCGCCGCGGCCAGCAAGCTGATCATCCGCATCCAGCCCGACGAGGCGATCCAGCTGCGCTGCAACGTGAAGCTGCCGGGCGCCGGCTTCGACGTGCGCCAGGTGGGGCTGGACTTCCGTTATGCCGACCTGACCGACACCTACCTGCCCGACGCCTACGAACGGCTGCTGCTGGATTGCATCATGGGCGACGCGACCCTGTACGCCCGCGCCGATGCCATCGAGTCGTGCTGGGAGTTCGTGCAGCCGATCCTGAGCGCCTGGCGCGAGCAGCCCGGCATCCCGCTGCACGGCTACCCCGCCGGAAGCTGGGGCCCGGCCGCCGCCTCCAGCCTGTTCTGGCGCCGCGGCTACGGCTGGCGCACCCCGATGCCGTCCCTCACCGATCCCGGCGGCCGCGTCGACCTGTAAACCTCAGAGCCAGTCGGTCCAGGAGTGGCGTGCCTGGTAGCCGACGGCGGCCCGCGCCTTGGAGCAGCTCACGAACGCCTGCCGGCCGCTGAGGTCGACCGGGATCGTGCCGAGCAGCTCCGGGCGCAGGCGCTCCACCAGCTCACGTGACTCCTCCGGGGCGCGGTGGTCGGCGGCGCCGGCGTAGTAGCACGCGGCCGGCGGCAGCCGCTCCAGGGCGTCGAACAGGAGCCGGTGGGCACGGGCCACGTCGCGGATGTCCACGTAGTGCCACAGCGCGGACTCCCACTCGGTGGTCGGCGCGATGTTCGCCGCGTGCTCCTGCAACTGCTCCGGGGTCCAGATCCAGGCCGGCCGGCATGCGACCGAGTGGATGCCGTGCGCGCGCCAGAACCACTCCAGCATCATCTCCCCCGCCATCTTCGAGAAGATGTAGGACTCGGTGATGCAACCGGGGTGGTCGTCATCGATCGGCAGGTACCGATAGGTGGTGGTGCCGCCCTTCATGGTGACCACCGAGCTGGTCTGGACCAGCTTCCGGACACCCGCCTCCGCAGCCGCCGTCAGCAGGTAGTAGAGGCCGAGCACGTTGACCCGCATCGTGGTGTCGAACGGCGGTCCGCCGCCGTCGCGTCCGGCCTTGTCGGTGGCATACGGAATGGCTCCGAGCGCGACGATCGCCTCCGGCTCACTGGCGGCGATCACCCGGCGACAGTCGGCAAAGTCGGTCAGGTCGGCGCTCACGAAGGGCAGGTGAGCGCGGTCATCCGGCGGCGGCCTGACGTCGGTCAGCACCACCTGGTGATCGGAGAACTCCCGCGCCACGTAGCCCGCGAGCCGGCCGCTGCCTCCGGTGATCAGCACGTTCATGGTCATCCCCCGCCCTGCGTCGGTTGCTTGACGCATGTTGTAACCCAGCCGTAGGATTCGCGCCATGGCCAACCGGGTCGAGGCCGCCGCCATCACGGTGGCGCCTCTGCGCCAGCGATTCATCAAGGTACTGATCAAGAAGCGCTACCTGTACCTGATGATGGTGCCGGTGCTGGCCTGGTACCTCGTGTTCCAGTACGCGCCGATGTACGGCATCGTGCTGGCGTTCCAGGACTACAAGTTCTCGCGCGGCTTCGCCAGCCCGTTCGTCGGCTTCGACAACTTCATCCGCCTGTTCACCGACAGGAACTTTCAGCTCGCGTTCCGCAACACGGTGGTGATCAACGTGCTGCGCTTCATCTTCGGCGTGCCGGCGCCGGTGCTGTTCGCGCTGCTGCTCAACGAGGTGTTCCACTCCGGCTACAAGCGGGTAGTGCAGACCGTGACCTACCTGCCGCACTTCGTCTCCTGGGTGGCGCTGGCCGGCATCATCAACACGCTGCTGGTCAGGGACACCGGCGCGGTCAACGTGCTGCTGCAGGCGCTCGGCTTCGAGCAGGTGGGCTTCCTGATCGACAACCGTTATTTCCGCTGGGTCCTGATCTCCACCGAGCTGTGGAAGGAGACCGGCTGGACCTCGATCATCTACCTGGCGGCGATCGCCGGCATCGACCCGGCGCTGTACGAGTGCGCGCAGGTGGAAGGCGCCAAGCGGCGCCAGATGGCGTGGTACATCACCCTGCCGAGCATCTCCAATACGGTGGCGATCATGGCGATCATCTTCCTCGGCCACATCCTGGCGATCGGCTTCGACCAGATCTTCAACCTGTACAACCCCGTGGTCTATGAAACCGCGGACATCCTGGACACCTACATCGTCAGGAATCTGCAGCAGAACCCGAAGTTCGGGCTCCTGTCGGCGGCCAGCATCGTCAAGTCGGTGGTGGGATTGGGCTTGCTGATCGCGGCCAACAACGCCTGCAAGCTGTTCAACATGGAAGGCATCTACGGGTCGCAGAGCAACGTGGGGGCGATGCGCTGATCATGTCCCGGCAGCGCATGCGGTCGTTCGACTATATCAACTACTTCCTGCTGCTGGTGGCCACGTTGGTCACCCTGTATCCGTTCTGGTACATAATGGTGGTCGCCACCGCCACGGAGCGCGGCTTCTTCGCCGACTACTACCACATCATCCCCAAGAGCTTCACCCTGGCCAGCTTCCAGACCGCGCTGTCGCGCCCGCTGGTGTACGTCGCCTTCTTCGTCAGCGTGCTGGTGACCACCGCCGGCACCGCGCTGAGCCTGCTTCTCACCTCGATGGGCGCCTACGTGCTGTCCAAGAACGACCTTCCCGGCAGGAACTTCTTCTTCCGGCTGATCATCTTCACCATGTTCTTTTCCGGCGGTCTGATTCCGCTGTACATCCTGCTTACCAACCTGGGCATGCGCAACTCGCTGCTGGTGCTGTTCGTGCCCAACGCCATCAACACCTTCAACCTGATCCTGATGAAGAACTACTTCGCCACCTCGGTGCCGCAGAGCCTGGAGGACTCGGCCAAGATCGACGGCTACAACGAGATCCAGATCCTGTTCCTGATCGTGCTGCCGACCTCGATGCCGATCGTGGCGACCATCGGCCTGTTCTACTCGGTGTACTTCTGGAACGACTGGTTCTTCCCGATGCTGTTCATCTCCGACGCCAAGCTCTATCCATTGTCGATGGTGATGCGCAACCTGGTCGTCAGCGCAACCTCGGTGTTCGTGCCGATCGACGTGGTTCCGGAGATGTTGAAGGCCGCGGTGATCGCGATCAGCATCATCCCGATCGTGATGGTCTATCCGTTCATCCAGAAGCACTTCGTCAAGGGCATCCTGCTCGGGGCGGTCAAGGAGTGAGCCAAATTCGCGCAGCGTCCGCTGCAGATTCCACCATTTCAAGGAGGTGTCGAATGACATCCAAGATCCCATTCAGGGCAGGCAGCCGCACGCGTTTCTGCATCGCGGCGGGGGCCTGCATCGCAATGCTGCTGACCATGAGCGCCACGGTATGGGCCACGGGCGAGACCGAGGCCGCGGCCGTGGAGGTCGTGCCGATCAAGGTGTTCGTGCCCGGGCCGTTGCGCATGGACCCGGAGACCGACCTCAGCATCAATGAGATGGAGCGCCGCCTGAACATCGATCTGCAGATCGTGGGCGGCCCCTGGGACCAGGTGTGGTCGAAGCTCAACCTGATGGTGGCCTCGGGAGACCCGCTGGACATCATGCACGTCAACAACGGAGGCACGAACCCCTGGCAGCAGTGGGCGCAGGAGGGGCTGATCGCCAACCTGGACGAGTACGTCACGCCGGAGAAATATCCCTTCATCCACAAGGTGATGACCGCCGACATGTTCAAGCCGCTGACCATCGACGGCGCCCACTACTACGTGCCCGGCACCCATCATGGCTACGACTGGCAGTTCCACGTCCGCCAGGACTGGCTGGACAACCTTGGCCTGTCGATGCCGAGCACGCCGGACGAGTTGTACGAGGTGCTCAAGGCGTTCAGCGAGGACGATCCGGACGGCAACGGCAAGGACGATACCACCGGCTTCGTCACCAGCGCCTCCACCGGCGTGGGGACGCCGATTTTCATGGCCTACAACGCCAGTGCCAGCATCAAGGACATGGAGGTGCAGGCGGATGGCACGGTGATCTCGCTGGCCGCCCACCAGGGCACCCTGGAGGCGCTCAAGTTCGGCAACCGGCTGTACCGCGAAGGCGCCCTGAACACCGACTTCATCAACCACCCCAACAACGAGGAAGCCTCCAACGCGTGGATCTACTCCAATCGCGGCGGCGCCTTCTTTGCCCCGGTCGCGTACGTCACTCCCAACCGGGTGGAGCGCATCGGGGTGCCGGAGGCGGCGTTCGACTCGCCCGATCCGCCCGTCGTGGCGCCCGGCTACAAGCTGAACGGGGCCGGCGTGTCGTGGTGGCTGCTGCTCGGCGTCTCCGCTGACTCCAAGTACATCGACAAGTCGCTGGAGGTGATCGAGTTCGCCAACAGCCGCGAGGGCCGCCAACTGTTCGTGGCCGGCATCGAGGGCCGCCACTGGAGCAACATGGTGGACGGGATCTACGACCTCGATTTCGAGCAATGGTCCAAGGACTACGATGTCGAGTTGGTGAACAAGTCGTGGCCACGCTGGTGGGGTTTCTTCAGCACCGTTCACGGCTACATTCCGATCAACGACTATCCCACCTTCGAGGAGGCGATGGCCAACGTGGAGGTGTGGGCCAACCGCGAGGACTTCGAAGCCGGCGGCAGCGCCGTGCAGCGGATCAACGAGGCCAAGCCGCTGGTGCGGCCCAACCCGATGGACCTGGTCACCCTGTCCGAGGTCGAGGATATCCGCGTGAACCTGGACGAGAACATTCGCGCGCCGCTGTTCGCGAAGATGCTGATCGCCGACTCCGAGGCGGAGGTCGAGGCGCTGTGGGCGGAATACCTGCAGGGCTTGAAGGACAACCGTTTCGACGAGTTCGTCCAGGCCTACCAGGACTACGCCGACGCCAACCTGTAGCCACCTGTAGCCACAACGGTAATTCTTTATATCGTCTGCCGTTGAGAGAGAGCCCGCCACCCGGCGGGCTCTCTTCGTGTCCGGTGTACCGTCCTGGCCGATCGACTCGTACGAGTTCTGGCGCATTGGGTCGTCATCAGGTCCACGACGAGAGCACCTCACCGGCGCGCCACCACACCTTCCGACGCTTCGCGCGGCCCTATTCACCCACCGGTTTCGTTTGACAATTGATATTGACATGGGGCAGGTTGGCTCGGTCGAGACCATGGAGACCCCATGCCGAGCGATGCGCGACCGAACGTGATCTTCTTCATGGTCGACCAGTTGTCGGCCCGCTGGCTGGAGGCAGCACTGACTGGCGTATGCGAACTGCCCAACCTGCAACGGCTGCAGCGGATGGGGGTGACGTTCTCGAACGCCTTTGCCAACAACCCCGTGTGCTGTCCGGCGCGGGCGAGCATCGCCACCGGGCTCACCAGCCGCGGCCACGGGCTCATGTCCAACGGGTACCGGCTCAATCCCGATGTCCCCACCTTCATGCGGACCCTGCAAACGGCAGGCTGGCGTACCGGCGCCTTCGGCAAGGTGCACTTCTACCCGTTCGACTCAGAGAAGTATCCCTACCCGGACTACCGCGAGTACGGCTGGGACGTGACCCACATCACCGAGGACAACCGCACCGGCGAATGGCTGGACTGGATCGAGCGCGAGCATGCCGAACATTACGAGGCAGTGCTGGCGACCCCGGCCAACTGGGCGCCACAGCTTCCGTATTATGCGGCGTACGGGGAACGCAAGATCAATCTGAGCGAGAGGGTGCGCCAGGCCAAAGCAAAGATGTCGTGGCCGGATCAGGCCGATGGCGGGCTCGACAGCAGGACCGAGGGCTTCTATCCACTGCCGTTTCCCGAAGAGATCTCTCAGACCAACTGGATTACGGACCGCGCCCTCGACTTCATCGACGACACTCCGGCAGGGCAGCCACTATACGCACACATCAGCTACGTACAACCGCACTCGCCGTTCCACCCTCCGGCCAGGTGTGTGGCGCAGGTCAATGCAGAATTGATTCCCGACCCGGCCGGTTACCACACCGAGCGCTGGCCGACGCCCGAACAGGTGCCGCAGTGGCGCTACATGCGGGAACTGTATTTCGCCGATCTGATTCATATCGATGAGCAGCTCGGGCGTATCCTTGCGCGGCTCGAGCAGGCCGGCGTCCTGGCAAACACGTTTCTCTTCTTCACCTCCGACCATGGTGAAATGCTGATGGATCACGGGCTGATGGGAAAATCGTCCTACCACTACGATGCGTGTATCCGCGTGCCGCTCATCATTGCCGGACCAGGGCTCGGTCGCCGCGGTCGAGCGGCAAGCCCCAGCGCGACCGATTTACCGGTGTCCCGCGACACGAGCGACAGCGTGCAGCCAGCCCAGGGACTAGTCTGTGACCTGCCCGTGCAGCACGAAGACCTCTGTCCGACCGTGTTGGATGTGGCCGATGGTCTCCGCGCCTGCCATCCACGACCAACGGTCCGACCGTGGTTGCAGGAAGAGCCGCAACTCTTTGCCGGACGTTCGCTCATGCCCCTATGCCGGGGTGAGCAGCCAGCCGAATGGCGGACATCGGCGTTCGCCGAATCCTCAGGCGCGCTGTGTGAGTCGCCGTTCTGTACCCAGCTACGGGAGTTTCCCTGGGTGAGGACGCTGCGCACCAGCGAGTTCCGCTATACCGTCGCGCCTGGACGCGATGAAGGAGAACAGCTTTTCGATCTGAGCAAAGATCCGGAGGAGCTGGTCAACGTCGTCCTCGATCCTGCCTATCAGAAGGCGCGCGCAGGGCTGATGAAGGAGCTGATGCACCGCGTCATGTTGCAGGACTATCCGCTACCGCCGCGCGACCTCGTGGTCGTCGGAGCGCACTGATTCGTTCAGTCATGGACACTTCACGAAACAGACCCAACGTCGTTCTCTTCATGGTCGACCAGCTTGCGGCAAAGTGGCTGGAGGCGGCCCACGACAAGACCATCTGCGCGCTGCCGAACCTGAGCTGGCTCCGTGACAACGGCACCACCTTCACCCGGGCGTTCACGAGCAACCCGGTGTGCTCACCGGCCCGGGCAACGATTGCTACCGGGCTCTGTTCGCGAGCACATGGTCTGCTCATGAATGGCTACGCGCTCAATCCCGCGGTGCCGACCTTCATGCAGGCGCTGCAGACAGCAGGGTGGCGGACCGGCGCGTTCGGCAAGCTGCATCTGAGGCCGCACTTCGAGAGCTTCGCCCACGACTACCGCCCCTACGGCTTCGATGTCGTACACGGCACCGAAGACGATCGCAGCGGCGAGTGGCTCGACTGGGTGCAGCGCGAGCATCCGGAACAGTACGGGGCAGCCCTCTCGACGGCATGGCCCGATGTGCCGGGTTTCGCCCGATACGGTCCCGATGGCGTCGATCTGAGACCGGACATCCATGCCGCCAAGGAGCGTTTTCCCCCCGCCACCGGCCGCTGGCCCGAGAGCTCTACCTGGGCACATCCACTGCCTTTTCCCGAGGAGTTGTCACAGTCTTCCTGGATCACCACCAGGGCGCTGGATTTCATCCGCGATACTGGTCCTGATCAACCCCTCTTTGCTCATGTCAGCTACGTGGCGCCCCACCCGCCATTCTGTCCGCCGGCGGAATTCATGGATCGTGTCGAACGTGAGAGCATCCCCGCTCCGGTCGTGGCTGAATGGCTGCACGATCCGGAGTCCCCCAAGTACTTCCGGAAGATGGCGCGAGTGTTGAACAACCAGAGCGAGAATACGCCGGTCTGGATGAGCGGTCTGTCGATCACTCGCGATCCGGATGGCGGGCCGGCCAGGCAGAGACTGAGTCTCGGGCATGAACGGCATTGCTACTTTGCCGACATCGCTCATCTCGATGAGCAGCTCGGCCGAATCCGCAGGGCCTTGGAGCACGCCGGGCGTCTGGACGACACCTACCTCGTCTTCACCTCTGACCACGGCGAGTTGCTCGGTGACCATGGCTTCTGGCAGAAGCAGGAACGGCACTACGACGGGGGCATCCGGGTGCCGCTGATCATCGCCGGGCCTGGTCTGCAGAAGAACCTCACGTGCGAAGAAATCGTGCAACTGGAAGATCTCTGCCCTACCATTCTCGAACTGACCGAAGTGCCGATTGCCCGGTTGCGCTTCCGCAATCGACAGACCAACACGGACGACACCTGTGCATCCACTTCAGGACGGTCATTGGTCGAGCTGTGCCGCGGAAACTTGCCCGACCACTGGCGGGAAGAGGCGTATGTGGAGTCCTACCCCTACTTCGGCCCGGAGACGCGGGGCTCCTGGGCGCGTACGGTGCGCACAGCCAGATGGCGCTACACGCTCTACCCCGAAGGCAACGGCGAGCAGCTATTTGACCTGGAAGCCGATCCCGATGAGCAGATGAATCTCGCCAACGATCCGGCGCATGCCGCTCTGCGCGGCGAACTGAAAGACCGACTGATGGAACAGATCATCCGCCAGGACATCCCGGTCCCTCCGCGTGACCTGTTCATGTTCGGCATTCACTGACGCCGCGACCGCCGCTCCTATCCCTTTATCGAGCCGATCATGACGCCTTTCACGAAATATCTCTGGATGAACGGATACGCCATCAAGACCGGAGCGCTGGCGATGAAGATCAGCGCGTACTTCATCGACTCGGCCATCCACAGTTTCTTTGCCATTGCTTCCAGCTCTCCGACATCCGCCAGGTCGATATTGATCTCCTGATTCAGCAGCAGGATGTTGCGCAGCACGAGCTGCAACGGAAACAGCGCCCGATCGCTCAAATAGATGAGCGCACCAAAGAACGCGTTCCAATGTTCCACTGCGTAGTACAGCCCAATCACGGCAATGATTGGCGCCGACAGCGGCAGCGCAATCTTGATGAAGGCGTAGATGTCGGAGCTGCCGTCAATCCTGGCCGACTCGAACAAATCCTCGGGAATCACGTTGCTACTGTAGTAGGTGCGGACGATGATCATGTTGAAGACGCTCATCGCACCCGGCAGTACCATCGCCCATCGCGTGTCGATCATGCCGAGGTCCCGTATCAGGATGTACCTGGGTATCAGGCCTCCATCGAAATACATGGTAAAGACGAACACGCCCATCAGCAGATTCCGGCCGATCATCCTCTTTCTCGCCAAAGCAAAGGCGCAGCTTATGGTCACGAACAGATTGATGGCCGTTCCGAGACCCGTGTAGATGACGGAGTTGGCATACCCTATCCAGACCTCGTCGGCGGCGAACACGGCGCTGTAGGCGTCGACGTTGAGCCCTTTCGGAAATATCCAAACGGCGCCGATAGCCACCAGTTTCGCGTCACTTATCGAGGCTGCGATCGTGAACCAGAGCGGATACAGAAATAGCGCGGAGATCGCCGTCAACAGCAATATGTTGAGGGCGTCGAAGGTGTCGACTCTGCGCGTCGGCATGCGTAGACTTCTCGCGCCCTACCAAAGACTCGTTTCGCCAGTGCGGCGAGCAAGCTGGTTTACTGAGATCAGTAGCATGAAATTGATGATCGAGTTGAAGACTCCGATCGCCGCGGTAAAGCTGAACTGTCCTCCCAGCAGACCTATCCGATAGATGTAGGTGGCTATGACGTCTGACGACTCCATGTTGAGTGGATTCTGCAGCAGCAGGATCTTCTCGAAGCCGACGGTCAAGAGTTGTCCGACACGCAATATCAGCAAGATGACGATGGTCGGCGTGATGCCCGGTATGTCTATGTGCCAGATCTTTTGTAGTCGGCTGGCGCCGTCGATCTCGGCGGCCTCCACCAACGCAGGATCGATTCCCGCTAGAGCAGCCAGATAGATAACGGTGCCCCAGCCCGTGTGCTGCCAGATATTCGACATGACGAAGACCGTCTTGAACCACTCGGGCTCGGCCAGGTAATCGATGCGCGGGCCGCCGAGGGCCGCGACGAGGTTGTTGAAGATCCCATGGTCATGGTTGAGGTACAGGGTGATCATCCCGGCCACGACGACGGTCGAGATGAAGTGCGGGGCGTACGAAATCATCTGCACGGTCTTCTGGAACGACCTGATGCGCACCTCGTTGATCATGATGGCCAGTGCGATGGGCAAGGGAAACCCGACGAGCAGCGCATACAGGCTGATGCCGAGCGTATTGCGGATCAACAGCCAGAAGTTGGGAAACGCCAGGAAGCGCTCGAAGTGCTTGAATCCGACCCACGGGCTGCCGATGATTCCCAGGCTGCTGCGGAAGTCCTTGAATGCGATCTGGACTCCGTACATGGGGCCGTAATGGAACAGAATGATGTAGACGATCGCGGGTAGCGCCAGCAGATAGAGCTGATAGGCGCCGAGAATCTGTTTGATCCTGGTGCGGGCAGGGCTCGACGTGAGTGCCGACGGCACAGTCGTGTCTTTCACTTCGTTTCTCTAGACAGGCGGCAACAGCGTTGCCGCCTGTCCGTACGCGCCCTCAGTTCAGATTTGCGCTGAATCCGTCGTATGCATCCTGATAGATCTCGATGTACTCTTCGACTCCGAGCGCCTTGAGCTCGTCGAGGTACTGATCAAAATCATCGAGAGACGCGTCTCCGACGATGAACTTGGCCTCCATCGTTGCTATGTAGTCCTCAATGGGTGTCTGCAGTTCGACGGCCCTATTCAGTCGGTCCTCTTGCAGATACACATTCGGATATGGCGGAACGAGAAAAGCTCGTATCTCGTCCATTTCATCGCGGAACGCTTTGCCCCGGGGGAGCTCCGTCAGCGGCACTCCCGCCCACTCGCCCACGATACTCTGGCGGGCGCCGACGAGGCCCTTGTAGCCGGGGGTGATGTACCTGTTGATATAGCTGGGGATGTTCGGAGCTTCCGAGGTGAAGTTGTACTGCATGAACAGGTCTTCGACCCACCAACCGCCCTTGCCAGTGACGAACTCGGGATGGAAGTCCCGGCCGGGGCCCTGACGGAACAGCACTCTGCCCGCGTCCGTGAAGCTCATGTCGAACAGCCTGATCACTGCTTCGGGATAGTTGGCCTTGGCGCTGAGCACGACACCCGCCAACGACACCGCCGGCGGCCCTGTCCAGGTGCGAGAATCGTTGAACTCACTGGTCAACGGAAGCAGGATTCGCCACTCCTCCCAAGTCCCTCCACCGGCGATCAAGGCAGGCGCCCACTCGGTGATGAGTCCTACCGTGTGCAGGGCACTCTTGGCCCTGGTGGCGGTGATGTCCTGCGTGAAGATATCTCTGTCCAGCAGCCCCTCGGCGTAGAGCTTGTTCATGTAGCGGTAGTACTCGATCACGGTGGGCTCTGCCGCCGGTATAAGCACTCGCCCATCCTTCACCACGATATCGCCGACGCTGGCAGCAGGCAGACCGATTGCGTTCAAAACGGGAGTGCCGGGCCTGAACGACTTGAAAGAAGCGGTGAACGGAATGATGTCAGGCCCCCGTCCAGCGAATGCCTTCAGGACGCTGTAGAGGTCATCGAGCGTTCTCGGATAGCTGAGTCCCATTTCATCGAGCCACTTCTGGTTGATGTAGAACCTCTGGCTGGTGTCGGGATAGTCGATCACCGTTGGCAGGCCATAGATGTTGCCGTCGGGGTTCGTGATTTCAGCCCGCGCCCGCGGAACCCTCGCGAATACGGCCTGCATGTTCGGCGCGATACGCTCGTGATCGATGAATGGATTCAGCGCCATGAGCTGCTTTTCGATCTGGCCGAATCGCATGATGTCCGAAGCGGTGAAGCCGCCCTGCATGATTACGTCAGGGAGTGTATCCGACGCAAACATGATGCTTCGCTTTTCCGCCCATCCGCCGCTATCGATCTGCTCGACATCCGGAACGATATTGGCCTGCTCCTCGAGCCACTGCCAGAACCAGAGCTCCTCCCAGGGACCGTTGGTGGGGCCTTTCGGAATCGCGAAGCTGATCGTGACCGGCTCCTTGGCGATGGGCATCACGAACGGCGGTGTGCCTTCGAAGTTCAGGTAGTCGGTGTTGACTTGCGCTGCCGTCGCCGCCTCCTGATCGGTAGCGCCGCTGGCAAAGGCAAGGCCTGCGGCTGCAACCAACGCGACCGTAATCAGAAACCGTCTCGTCATTGGCCTAATCTCCTCTCGGGAGTACTTGGATGCACCACCCCACTGCGCCAACCGCTGCCACGATGTCGGTCGAGGCAACGACGCGTTGCTGGAACCGCATCCGCATGGCGGTGTACCCGGAATTCCGACCTGTGTCAATATTGCCGCCTATCCGTATACTGCCGCGGGAATGACGGTCCGACACGCTGGTGAACGGGTAGATCGCCCCAACATCGTCTGGGTGTCCGTGGAAGACATCAATCCGCTGCTCGGTTGCTACGGCAACAGTTATGCCACGACTCCCCACCTCGACGGATTCGCGCTGCAGGGTATCCGCTACGCCAACGCCCACTCGATGGCGCCGGTCTGCTCGGCCTCACGGGCCGCAATCATCACCGGTATGGCCGCCTGTTCGCTGGGTACCCACCACCATCGCTCGGCCGTCACCACACCGGACTTCCTGCGTCTGCTGCCCGCATACCTGCGCGACGCCGGCTACTTCACGTCGAACTGCGTGAAGACCGACTACAACCTGGCGGGGACCTTCCGCCCGGACCACGGTGCTCCCATCACCCGCGACGCCTGGAGTGAGTGGCACGGCGCCGCGCACTGGCGCCAGCGCCGGGAAGGGCAGCCGTTCTTCTCGGTATTCAACTACACCGAGTGCCACTCGTTCGTGACCCGAGAAGCGGACGATGTGCTGTTGCAGGAACGCCTGAATCTGTTGCAGTCCGAAGACTTCCATGATCCGGCCGCGGTGCCGCTGCCGCCGTATCACCCTGACTATCCCGAGATCCGCAGAGTCTGGGCGCGTTACTACGACGCCATCACCCAGATCGACCATCACGTGGGGCGCCACCTGCGCGAGCTGCAGGAGGACGGTGTCGAGGACGACACCATCGTGGTGTTCTGGGCCGATCACGGCACAGGCATGTTGCGCGCCAAGCATTGGTTGTGGGAGCAGGGCGACCATGTGCCCCTGATCGTCCGCTATCCCGCCAGGTGGCAGCACCTGGCGCCGGAGCTGCCGGGGACCGTGGTGGAAGAGCCGGTAACCACGCTCGATCTGGCCGCGTCCACCCTGGTAATGGCGGGGTTGCCGGTTCCGGCGCACATGCAGAGCCAACCGGTGCTGTGCCATCCTCAGGGCGTCGTCTCGACGCGAACCACTGCCCATCGCCCTTACGTGGTCTCCGGGCGCGATCGCCTCGACACCCGCTTCGAGCTGGTGCGTGCCGTACGTGGCCGGCACCTGCGCTACCAGCGCAATTTCTTTCCCCACCTGCCTTATTTCCGCTACGAGAACTCTCTTTACGGGTCCGAGTACATTCGCGTCTGGGACCGGTTGGCGCGTTCCGGTCAGCTCCGCGGGGCTCAGCGGCAGATCGCCGCCAGGCGCAAGCCCTCCGAGGAGCTCTACGACGGTGCCACCGACCCCTGGTTCGTAACCGACCTCGCCCGCGAGGAGCGGCACCAGCAGAGCCTCACCGAGATGCGTGAGCAGCTCTACGGCTGGATGATCGAGCACCGCGACCTCGGTCTCATTGACGAGCCGGAGCTGCACGAGCGCGCTGACGGAGCGCCTTTGTGGGAGGTGGGTCGGCAGCTCGACAACTACGAACGCATTCTCGAGACAGCCGACCTATCGCGCCGTGGCAACAACTCGCACGGCGCGATGCTCCAGCGCGCCGGCGATGACGATTCGGCGATCCGCTTTTGGGCGGTCACCGGCCTCGCCATCGGCCAGTTCGACGACCAGCCGACCGTAGCGACGCTGAACCGTGCCTTGGCCGACTCTGCGGTCAGCGTGCGCATCGCTGCTGCTGACGCATTGTGTCGCCTTGGCTGTTACGAGGCGGCCCTACCCGCGCTCATCGACGCGCTCGAACATCCGCTGGTGATGGCCCGCGGTCGCGCCGCCAACGTGCTCGACTCGCAGCCTCGCGCCGCCGCTCCATCGTTGTGCCCCGCCTTGGTGCCGCTGCGGCAAGCCATTGCCAGACTCGGCGACGGCCTGCTCGAGGTGCAGTACCGGTTCCCCATGGAACGCTCTGTGGCCGCCATCGAGGGATCGACCGACTACTACCGCTGGCCGGACTGACGGCGGTGGACGTGTCAGGAACCTGTTCGTCCGCCGTACGGCTGAGAATCATCCCCGGTCCGCCCCGTATGCTGCCCTGACAAAGGTGTTCATCGATGGCTATACGCGGGACTGGGATGACGCCGCGGTCACGTTCCACAATTGGACCGGTCGCACCGTTGCCGCCGGCGATCAATCGGAGCGGATCGACCATGTGTGGCACCGCCGCACTGTCGGCAACGTGGGCGATGTGAAGGTCGCCGACTGCCGGGTGCTGACCGACAATCCTTCGACGCGGCCCGGCGTATACCCGTCGGATCACTGGCCGGTCCTGTGCGACGTGGCGATCTCGACACGGGTGTCGGGGCAGGGTAGGTTTTGCTCCCATGTTGACAGCAGAGCAGGTTGAAGCCTATCGCAACGACGGCTATCTCCGCGTCTCCGACATCTTTACGGCCGAAGAGCTGGCGGAGCTGGAACGGGAGATGGACTTCATCGTCGACGAGTGGTGGGGCGAGGACAGCATCGGCTGGAAGGGCCCGTGGCGTGACCACTACCTGCCCGCGGGCGAGCAGGAGAACACGCGTGCCGTGTTCATCGGCAACCCGCAGTTCTACTCGGCGGCCTGGGGGCGGATCATCTTCCACCAGCGGCTCACCGAGTGCGTGCGCGCCCTGGTGGGCCCCGCGGTGCAGTGGCACGGCACCATCCTGCACGCCAAGCCGCCCGAGCGCGGCACCCCGTTCCCGATGCACCAGGACTACCCGTTCTATCCCCACGACGGTCCCGACTTCGTCGATTGCCTGCTCCACCTGGACGACGCGCCGGAGGCCAGCGGCTGCCTGCAGGTGGTTCCGGGCAGCCACAAGCAGGGCCCCCTGGAGCACATCACCGGCGACCACACCCGGCCCTACCTGCCGCCCGAGAAGTACCACCCCGACAAGACGCCGTCGGTGCCGGTGCCGGCCAAGGCCGGTGACGTGATCTTCTTCAGCTACCTGACCATCCACTGGTCCGACATGAACCGCTCCAGCGACTGGCGCCGCTCCGTGCGGATCGGCTATCACAACGCCGCCATGCGGCCGACCTTCGTGAAGCCGACCGACCCCTACAACAACCTGGTGGTGGCCGGGCTGAAGCGCCGCGGCAAGCAGCAGAGCCTGACCTACAAGGTGGTGGGCCAGGGCCAGGAGCAGCACCTCAAGCAGCCGGCGCGCACCTGAAGCGGCAGCGCACCTGCCGCTGGTTCCGCCGCGCATGGCTGCCGCACCGTCGCCTACGCGTCCCAACGTCGTCCTCATCGTGGCCGACGACCTGGGCTACGGCGACCTGAGCTGCTACGGCAACACCATCCTGCCCACGCCCCACATCGACCGGCTCGCGGCCGAGGGCGTGCGCTGCTCCCAGCACTACAGCGGCGCGCCGATCTGCGCCCCGGCTCGCGCCGCGCTGCTCACGGGACGCTACCACCATCGCTGCGGCGCCCTGAGCGTGGAGTCGAACCGCGGCCTCGACCGCATCGCGTTGCGCGAACGCACCATAGGCGACGTGTTCGCGGCCGCCGGCTACCGCACCGGATACGTCGGAAAGTGGCACAGCGGCGTGCATGACCGGCGCTACCATCCCAATCAGCGCGGCTTCGGGGAGTTCGCCGGCTTCCTGAGCGGAATCATGGACTACTGGAACTGGTTCCTGGACTACAACGGCAGCTCGCGCGGTGCCGACGGCCGCTACCAGACCGACGTGTTCACCGCGGAGGCGGTCGACTTCATCCGGCGCGGTGCGGCGGCTCCCGGCGCCGCTGCCGGGCAGCCGTTCCTGCTGGTGGTGGCCTACCACGCCCCGCACGCGCCCCTGCAGGCGCCCGAGGAGAGCTGCGCGCCGTTTCGGCAGCGCGGCGACCTGAACCAGGCGCTGGCCACCATGTACGGCATGGTGGCGCACTTGGATCGGGGCATCGGCCAGATCATCGAAGCGCTGGAGGCCGCCGGCTGCGCCGGCGACACCGTGGTGCTGGTGACCAGCGACAACGGCCCCCACCTCGGCCCCGAGCGTTACGGCGGCCGGCGATTCAGCATGGAGCGCTTCAACGGCCCGTTCCGCGGCCAGAAGCAGGACGTGCTGGAGGGCGGCATTCGCGTGCCGGCGATCGTGCGCTGGCCCGACGGCCTCCCGGCCGGTGCCGCATGCGACGAGATGATCCACTTCTGCGACTGGCTGCCGACGCTGGCCGCCGCCGCGGGCGTCACGGCCGACGGCCTGCCGCTGGACGGCTGCGATCAGTTGCCGGCGTTGCGCGGCACCATCCCCGCCGGCGCCGCGCCGCGCTTCTGGCAGTTCAACCGCTACGATCCGGTGCCCGGCTGCAACCTGGCGCTGCGCGACGGCTCCTGGAAGCTGTACTGGCCGCGCATCCCGGAAGCAATGGTCAAGCTGCAGGCGGACAACGTGGCGGTGCGCGAGCTGATGGCGCGCCCGCACTACGAGATGGAGGTGCGCAATCCGCCGGTGGAGCGCACGCTCTCGGCACCGGGCGAGCCGGAGTTGTACCACATCCCCGACGATCCCTCCGAGGCGCGCAACCTGGCCGCCGCACATCCCGAACGCGCCGCCCGCATGCGAGTGGCGGCCGAGAACTGGTTCGCCGAGGTGGAGGCGGAGCGCCGGGAGATCGCCGCACGGTCGTCACCGGGGGCGTGATTGTCGGTCGACCAGTATGTGATGATGCGACGAGGAGGAGCGCGATGATTTACGACATGCGGATTTACGACGTGCAGCCGGGCGCCGTGCCGCGCTACATGGAGGCGGTCCGGGAGGTCGCCCTGAAGATTCGCGAGGACCACGGCGTGAAGCTGGCCGGCTGGTACTACACCGACATCGGTCCGCTCAACCGGATCGTGCACATCTGGGCCTACCGCGACTACGCCCACTTCCAGGAAGCGCGCGAGGCGGTGCGCAACGACCCGCGCTGGAGCGGCGAGTACCTGCCGCGGGTGAAGGGTCTGGTGGTCCGGCAGCAGGACATGATGATGCGCGGCGCCGACTTCTTCCCCGGCCCGGCGTGAAGGAGTACGAACAGCGGGGCCGACTACATCGCCGACGTGCGCCTGCTGCTCAGCACCGACGTGAGCTTCGCAGGGCTCGACAGCTCACGAAGTCTTGATACCGGAGTCGGACGACGGTAGGCTGCAATGCCCTGGGTAGCAACCATCATGCGCAGAACGGGAGGACCGCCATGAACAGCGAACTGAAAAAGAACCTGACGGCTTACGAATCCATGAAGAGTATGCTGGAGAGCAAGGAACGTGGGCGCATCGCGCTGTTCTCCGATGGCAAGCTGTGCGATATATTCAACGACTTCGGTGACGGCTACATGGTCGGTATGGAGCGCTTCGGAGAAGGCAGGTTTTCCATAAAACGGATTGGAGAGCCCCCGGTACAGCTCGGCGCTGCAACGCTGTATGCGGAACCGGTCCAGATCGATTGACGATGCCGGCCTTTGTCGGAACGATTCAGGGCAATCAACTCATCATCAAGGTGTTGGTGTCGAAGCCCCAGGTGGCGAACACGTCGACACCTGATCAGGAGTCGTTTACGGCCCTATTGGACACGGGAGCAACGATCACGAGTGTTTCGAAACAGGTCGTCGATGTCCTCTGAATCCAACCCGTTAGTTGGAAGGATATAGTGGGCGTTCACGGTTCTGAGGCAACCCCGACCTATGCAGTTGGACTCCACATTCCGGTTGCGGAACATGGAGTAAGCCCCGAGGGAGCTCCGGTCGTAAGCGTCTTCGGTCGAAGCAAGAGCCCTTTGGAGGTTGCGTTGTTGAAATTCGTTCCAACCAGCTTTGACGTATTGCTCGGCATGGACGTCTTGCGAGAATGCCATCTGACAACATTCCGGGACATCTTCATCCTTGGCATATGAAGTTTCAATGCCAGTAAACTGCCGCGTGAGTGGTCCGATCAGATCCTCGACCGACCTTGTCTTGATTACATCGTCGCGCACGGAACTCTCGGTGGTTTGCCGGACGGCGGCTTTGCCCATTGACACAGCCGCTTCCTCCCGGGCCGTATCCATGACGCCGAGTGTCGGTGCAATGCGGCGGTACCCGATGCAGCGAGTCGCTGCGCCCGTGACGAGGTCGTCGTACCGGCAGGGGGGCGGGGGGAGCACGTCGCTGCCGCCGCCGCGGGGTTCCATTCCGGCACCGCTCCCACCATGGCCGGCTCGTACTGACGCCCCGGATCGTGTACCCTGGAGCATGGTCATGGCATGAGTACCCAGAAATTCACTATCGAAATAGAGCAGGAGCAGGACCAGCGCTGGATCGCCGAAGTGCTTGAGTTGCCGGGGGTGATGGTCTACGGCAGTTCTCCGGACGATGCCAAAGCGAAGGTACAGGCGCTCGCTCTCAGGGTCTTGGCCGACCGCCTGGAGCACGGTGAATCCGTTCCGGAGTGAAACGGTGGCCGAGCACACGTGCACGGCGGGTGCTCGCCGCTCTGGTCAGCATTGGCTGGACGGTCAGGCGTCAATCGGGCTCCCACCGTACGCTCGCGAGACCCGGTTGGCCCAACTACGTATTCGCCGCGGATGCTTGCGCGTATTGCGCGCAGGACCGGACTGACGCCCGAGGACCTTTGACCGACGAGCCCACGATCGACGAACAGAGGGGCGACACGCGGTGAAGAGGTACGGCAGGCAGATCTCGCTGAGCGGAAGGTGGAAGTTCCGCACCGACCCCGACGGCATGGGTGACCGGTATCCCGACGACGCTGTCGCCGCCTACAAGGAGGACTGCAAGTTCTTCGATCCAGGCTACGACGACCGCGACTGGGGCGAGATCGCGGTGCCGGCGTGCTGGTAGGCAGAAGGGCACGATTACAACGGCGCCGCCTGGTATCGGCTGCGCTTCGACCACCGTCCCGGTGCGGAGGAGAACGTGGCGCGCCTGAGCTTCCTGGGGGTGGACTACTTCGCCGACGTGTGGCTGAACGGCTACTTCCTCGGTTCCCACGAGGGGTTCTTCAATCACTTCGAATTCGACGCCTCGCGCTGGATCAGGGCGGGAGAGACCTGTTGGTGGTGAAGGTGGACTCGCCCAATGACACCAACCTGAAGGTGCGCCCGATCGAGAAGACCATCGTCAAGGGCGCATTGGACGACTGGGACTGCAACGACCTGAACGTCAATCCCGGCGGCATTTTCGCCGATGTGCGCCTGCTGCTCAGCACCGACGTCTACCTGGCACGCGTGAAGGCCACCCCGCTCGTCGACCCGGCGAAGGGTAGCGCCCGCGTGTTGTGCCGGGTGGAGGCGGTCAACACCACCGACCGGTTCCTGCCCGTCAGTCTTGCCGCGCCTTGGCGCCGGCCAACTTCTCCGGCCGGGCGACACCCGCTATTGCCGGCGCCCGGTCCGTCGGAGCTGGATCTCTGGATCGACGTGGTCGAACCACGGCTGTGGTGGCCGTGGGACCTGGGCGAACAGAACCTCTATTCACTGGACCTGAGCATAACAAGGGGGAGCGCATCCTCGATCGGGTGACCGACCGCATCGGGTTGCGCCAGGTGCGCACCGAGCCGGGGTCGTCGGCGATCCACGTCAACGGTACGCGCGTGTTCTGCCGCGGTCCCAACTACGTCTCCGATCAACTGCAGTCCAACATGACCCGCGACAAGTACCAGGCCGACGTGCGCCTGATGCGCGAGGCCAACATGAACATGGTGCGCGTCTACTGCGTGGTGGAGAAGGAGGAGTTCTACGACGCCTGCGACGAGCAGGGCATCCTGGTCTACCAGGACTTCCCGATGCAGGGCCGAATGAGCAACTCCAGCGACCTGGTGCGGAGGTCGGTGCCGCAGGCGCGCGACATTGGTCAATCAACTCTACAACCACCCGTCCATCGTGCTGTGGTGCTTCGGCGCCCAGCCGGGGCTCAAGAACTTCGAGAAGGTGGGCATGGCGATGGCTGCGGCGGCGCGCCGCGAGGACCCCTACCGGTTCGTGCAGCAGGGCGCCAGCGTGTGGGAGTGGAAGCTGATCAAGGACAAGTACGACTGGCCGATCGACTACCACTTCTTCTGCGGCTGGTTCTCGCCCGAGTTCAAGCATGCGCCGTTCCACCCGCGGGAGGTGCTGGAGCTGCCGCCCGAGGAGTGCGCTTCCGGCGCCTCGGTGGAGGAGTTGAAGATCAAGCGCAAGGAGCTGCTGGAGTTCGTCAGTGAGTATGGGACCGCCGACTCGCTGCCGGCGCTGGAATCGCTACCCAAGTTCATTGCGAAGCAGGACCTGTGGCCCGTGAACTGGAAGATCTTCACGCGCCGCGGGCTGCACAGCGACCGCCTGCGCAAGTGGACCGGCGAGCCCGCCAGCCTGGAGCAGATGATCGCCGCCAGCCAGGACTACCAGGCGTTCGTGCTGAAGTATCACACCGAGTTCTTCCGCCGCCACAAGTTCGCCCCCTGCAACGGCGCCCTGTACTTCCAGTTCCGCGACTGCTGGCCGGCGGTGACCGCCTCGGTAGTGGACTACTACGGCAAAAGGAAGAAGGGGTACTTCGCCCTGCAGCAGGCCTTCAACCCCATCCACGTGATGATGGACTGGCCCGACCTCGCCGGGGAGCCGGCCGGCGTCACCTTCCGGCGCGCGGTCTACGTGGTCAACGATTACGCCACGGCGTACCCCACCCTGACCGTCACGTGGCAAGTGCTCGGCGCGGGAGACGAAGTGCTCGCCCGCAGCAGAATCGCCTGTACTGCGCCTGCCAACAGCCTGCAGCAGATCGGCGAATTCTCGTGGGCCATCCCCGCCGCCGGCGGCAGCTACCGCGTGATGCTCGCACTCGAACGCGACGCCGGAACCTCTCTCCAGCAACAACTACCTGGTCGAGGCGTGCGCCGTATGACCCAGCCACACCCGCGTTTGAGCCCGTGACCGTTCCTCCCAGGCAGGATCCCGGTTACGACACGCTGAGCCTCCCGGATGTACATGCCGTCCTGACCAGCCGCCGGCCCGGCTCCACCACCAGGAAGGTTCCGCGCGTGGTGTGTCGCCCCGGGCGCGGCCGTCGACGGCGAGCCGAATAGTGAGTAAACTCACTACCGCTATGCGTGCAGCCGAAATGCAGGCGGTGCTCGAGGCGGCCGCCCGCCTCCAAGCGCTGGTGCCTGATGCGGTCCTCGTTGGTGGCACTGCGGCCGCGCACCACGCGCACCACCGCGTATCGCTCCACGACGACCACGTCCTGGAAGACCTGCGTGAGCGCTTCGACGAGATCCTTGCCGATCTCGAGGCAACCGACGGTTGGGTTACGGCACGGATCCGCAGGCCGGTGCTGATCCTGGGCCGCCTCGACGGCGTGGAAACCGGCATCCGGAATCTTATTCGGCGGCGGCCGCTGGAAGTCGAACAGGTTCGAGTAGGCGAACGCACCCTGCGGGTACCCACGTTGGCGGAGATCGCACGGATCAAGGCGTGGCTGTGCCTGATCCGGAACGCCACTCGCGACTATCTGGACTTTGCCGCGCTTGCCGATCGCCTCGGCGCAGCCGAATCCTCCTCGGTGGTCATCGCCATCGATGACTACTATGCGGATCAGCTCGGGCCCGGTGGCCGCCGCGTCGCCACCCAGGTCGCCAAACAGCTTGCCGAGCCGCGCCCCGATGACCTTTCGAGCGTCGACCTTGCCACCTACCGCAAGCTGGATCGTCGCTGGCAGAACTGGCAAACCGTCGCCGACGCCTGCCGCAAGGTCGCCGTGCGGGTGCTGGATCAACTGGTAGAGGATTCGCCGTGATTCACCGCCATTCCGAGATTCCACCAGACACCCCGGCGCGTGCTCTGCCTCGTGTGGCACTCGTCGACATACTGGAGCGCGGCGATCTTGAGGCGTGGCTGCCGCTGGCCCGCGCCATCCAAGGTGACCCGACGGGGGAACTCGCCATCACCGTCATGCGCTTGATCGACGCGTATCCCATGTACGGTACGTCTGCGTTGTGGCGCGCGTGGATCGACCTGTGTCAGGCGCGCACGCTGGTGGACACTCGGCCAGCGAGCCTGGCGTCGCTTCGCCGCCAGCGGGGGCTCACTCAGGCGCAGGTCGCCGAGCGGCTCGGGATGAGCCAGTCCGACGTGTCAAAGCTGGAGCGACGGCAAGACCTCCGGCTGTCCACGCTCCAGGCGTACGCCCGAGCCCTTGGCGGCCGTCTTCAGACCGTGTTCGTCACCGGCGAGACCGGGAAGCAGATCCCGATCGCGATCGCCTGACCCCTGCATGCTTGCGAAGTCCCCAGTAGCGGCGTGTCGGAGTACAAGCATACGCCGTTTCACCCGCGCGAGGTGCTGAGCTGCCGCCCGAGGAGTGCGCTTCCGGCGCCTCGGTGGAGGAGTTGAAGATCAAGCGCAAGGAGCTGCCGGAGTTCGTCAGCGAGTATGGGACCGCGGACTCGCTGCCGGAGCTGGACTCGCTGCGCAGATTCATCGCCGAGCAGGATCTGTGGCCCGTGAACTGGAAGGTCTTCACCCGGCGCGGGCTGCACAGCGACCGCCTGTGCAAGTGGACCGGCGAGCCCGCCAGCCTGGAGCAGATGATCGCCGCCAGCCAGGACTACCAGCCGTTCGTGCTGAAGTACCACACCGAGTTTTCCGCCGCCACAAGTTCGCCCCCTGCAACGGCGCCCTGTTCTTCCAGTTCCGCGACTGCTGGCCGGCGGTGACCGCCTCGGTAGTGGATTACTACGGCCGAAAGAAGAAGGGCTACTTCGCCCTGCAACAGGCCTTCAGCCCGATCCACGTGTTGATGGACGGGCCCGACCTCGCCGGTGAAGCGGCGGGCAGCACCTTTCGCCGCGCCCTTTACGTCATCAACAACTACCCCACCGAGTACCCCTCCCTGACCGTCTCGTGGCAGGTGCTCGGCGCGGCAGACGACGTGCTCGCCGCCGGCAGCACTCCGTGTACGGTTCCGGCCAACAGCCTGAGCCCGGTTGGCGAGGTCTCCTGGCCCATCCCCTCTGCCGACGCCAGTTGCCGCGTATCGCTCACCTCGAACGCCGCCTTCTCTGGAGAGTAATGTGCTTGCGCGACCGTCCGCGTGTCGAGTCGATAGACATTCATTTATATAAGTTATAGTTTATGGTAAATCATGGTTCAGTCTGCAGGGGACGTGCGGCCGCGTTGGGTCTCGGAGCGGCTGTACCCGTTCGAGAGCCGTTTCTTTGCAGCGCCCGGCGGCCGCATGCACTACGTGGACGAGGGCGCGGGGATGCCTATCGTGTTCCTGCATGGCAACCCGAGTTGGTCGTTCGAGTTCCGTGGCCTCGCCCTGGATCTGCGCGACCGGTTCCGCTGCGTGGCGCCCGACCACCTGGGGTTCGGGCTGTCAGCGCGCCCCGGAAGCGGCAAGGAGCATCATCCGGCGGCCCATGCCGAGAACTTCATCGCGCTGATGGACCATCTTGGGCTGGACCACGTAACGCTGTTCCTGGCCGACTGGGGTGGGCCGATCGGACTGGAGTTTGCGCGCCGCCATCCGGAGCGGGTGGCGCGCCTGGTGATTGCCAACACCTGGGCGTGGCCGGTCGACGACGACTTCCACTTCGTGGCGTTCAGCCGCTTGATGGGCGGCGCGCTCGGACGGTTCCTGATCACGCGGCGCAACCTGTTCGTGAACCGCGTCATGCCGGCGGCGGTGGGTGACCGACGCTGCCTGACGGCGGAGGTGATGGACCACTACCGGAACGCGCAGCCGAGCCCTGAGGCGCGGGCCGGTAGTGCCGCGTTGCCTCGCCACATCGTCGGCGCGTCGGACTGGCTGCGCGCGATCTGGGACGAGCGCGAAAAGTTCGCCGCCAAGCCGGCGCTGCTGTTATGGGGCCACCGGGATATCGCATTCCGCAATAAAGAACTGGACACATGGCGGGCGGCCCTGCACGCATACGAGCTGCATGAGTTTCCCGACTGCGGTCACTTCCTGGCCGAGGAAGCGCCGGACGAGATCGCCCCGCTGATACAGGCGTTCATGGCCGGCGATAATGGGCCTGATGCGTAGCGGCGGAAGGGTGCCGGGGACCGTGGAGCTGGTGGCCGATCCGATGCGGCGCGAGATCCTGCGGCGCATCTGGGACACCGAGCTGCCGGTGGGAGCGTTGGTGGATGCGTTCGACGTGTCGCAGCCGGCGATCTCGTTCCACCTGCGCCTGTTGCGCGAGGGCGGCCTGGTGCGCGTCCGCCCGCGGGGCAATCGGCGCTACTATCGCGCCATCCCCGAGGCGCTGGGCGAGTTGCGCATCTACCTGGAATCGTATTGGCAGGACAGCCTGTCGCGTCTCAAGGACGAGGCCGAACTGGAGGCCAGGAGGGAGCGCCGGGATGCGAGGCAGCTTCGAGATCATCCGCGAGATTGAGATCGACGCCAGTCCCGAGTTGGTGTTCCGATTCTTGACCGAGCCGGCGCTGTTGGAGCGCTGGCTGTGCGTTCAGGCCGAGGTCGACGCACACCCTGGCGGCAGCTACGTATTGAACGTGACCGGGAGCCACACTACCCGCGGCACCTTCCTGGTTGTGGAGCCGGGCCACCGGTTGGGCTCACTACCTGCCCCGCCTGGCGACCGCTGCGGCCGGCGGCGACCCCAGCACCGACGGCTGGCGTACCGCATCGCCGCCGCCCGGTGAACCATGACCGTGCCCAATCACGGCCGGGGTGCCCGGCGCCAAGCTGTCGGGCCGGGAGCGAGTTCCGAAGTCGCAAGCAGCGGCCGTGGCGCCCGGCGACAACGTATCTTTTGCGACCTCGTTCGGTGGGGTACTCATCGGTTGCGGGCAGCGGTAAGGGAGCGCCGATTTCCAGTTGGCGGGCACAGCGAGCGAGGGGAGTGTCGTAGGTGGCAAGCTGGGCGCCCGCCGTTCGCGCAGCGGCCAGCAGTGCGACGTCCACCCAGCCGATTCCGGTTCCTACGAGACCGTGGTTGCGAATAAAGTCGTGCAGGTCCGCCGGTGACGCCGGATCACACCAAGGCGGCGCGTGGAGGAGCGCCTCGTTGTCGGCGGAGAGACCGCCGAGCAGCAGTTCGCCGACTACGAACGGATGTACCAGTGCCTGGCCCCTCGTGATCCAGGGTTGTGCCACGAGTCCGGCTTCCTCGCTGCGCAGAAACCTGAGCTAGACGCTGGTGTCGACCAGGATGGTCAACTTGGTCTCGTCGCGGAACGCCGCCTTGCGACCGGCAGCAGGTCGGGCTGCGAGCCGAATGCCTCGCCCAGCCTGCGGCGCCGGTCGGCATGGGCCAACTCCCGCAGACCGAGTTCCAGTACGGCGGTCTTGGTCTTTCCCCGATGTAGCGCCATCGCCTCGCTGACCAGATCGTCGTCAAGATTGATCGTGGTCTTCATACAGATTGTTGTGCCCTATCTGTCCATATCAATCAACGCGATTCTGTATTGGGCTGCCGGGCTATCCCCGCCGCCCCCGGCAGCTACCGCGTGTTTCTCACACTCGAACGCGATGCGGAATCCGTCTCCAGCAACGCCTGCACCGTACAAACCCACGCCGACCGCCGCGGTGGTCCGGGGTAGTCCTTCAGCGGCCGAGAACGACGTCGATTCCGCGCAAGATGTGCGCTAACTGCCGGCCCCCGATTCGGCGCACGCGCTCTGCCAGAGTGCGCCGATCGAGCGCGACCACCTGCGACGCGTTGGCGACCGAGTCCTTCGGCAAACCAGTGACCTTTGGCGCCAGCACGGTATTGCCCGGCGCATCCGCCCAGGCCAGGTTGCTGGTCAGCGGGACGCACACCACGGTCGAGATCCGGCTCCGGTTCAGCGAATTCCCCTGAACCACCACGACAGGTCGTCTCAGGCCAGGGCCCGAACCTACCGGCTCCGGCAGTTCGGCCCACCACACCTCACCCTGAGCGGGCTCTACCATTCCGACCGCTCAAGCGTCTTCCGCGCTGCTGCTGCCACGAAGTCGTCCGGCGCCGTAGCACCAAGGCGGTCGACTACCCGGTCCATCGCCTCCGTGACCTCGTCCGGCGCGTGTCGGGCGAGATACTCGGCAATGGCATCGGCGTACAGCCGGCTGCGCGACCTGCTCGACCGTCGTGCGTGACGTTCCGCGGCATGGAACAACTCATCCGGAAGGGATACGGCGGTTTTCATACCATCAGTATGACCGGGCGATCGGACCTGAACAACCGGCGCTCGCCGGTAGCGCAAGGCGGTCTCACGCTGTTCACTTGAATACGTTGGATCCTTGATTACGATGTATCCATGATCACGACAGTCACGGCGAAGAACCAGGTTACGGAGCCGGTCGGGATTGCCGTTGCCGAGGCGATCAAACCAGGCACACGTCTTCAGTGGAGCGTGACCGAGCGCGAGCACGTCATAGAGGTCCGCGTGCTCCCGAGCGCCGCCGCGGTTGCGGCCGGGCTCCGCGGGCGTGGACTGCGGTATAAGAAGCGATCAGTCAGCGCCGTCGACGACCTCGTGCGCGAACGTGAACGAGACGACGACCGGAGGTGAAGCGGTCACGCACGTGCTCGACACGTCGGCTATTCTCGCCCACTACTTCGATTAGCAGGGAGCCGAGATGGTCGAGAGACTGTGGCAAGACTCTTGGAACCGGGTGGCTCTACCACTTCGCATGCGCGAGCATCTGCCGCGTGGCGCGCGCCACGAAACGGTCGGTTGCGGTCTCACCGAGACGGTCGACCACCCGGTTCATGGCGTCGGTAACCTCTGCGGCAGTATTCCTGGCGAGGTGCTCGGGGATTTCATCCGCATGGAGCCGGCTTCGGGACCGGTTCGAACGGCGTACGTGCCGTTCCGCGGCATGGAACTGCTTCACGCCACTAGTATAGCCGAACGACGTGCTGAGCCCGCGTGTGCTACGGGCCGGATCGCCGCGCGAGCCACATGACGCCAACTCAGGGCTGCTCTCACCGTGCTTGCCGCGCTCGCCCTCGGCGGGGCACACTTCACCCAACGTCCCACGGCCGAACCGATCGTGCGATTCCTGTTTAATTGATGTGTTAGTAAGGAAATCAACGTAATATCGTCGGTGACCGAGAATCATGATTGGTCGTCCAGACGGGGCAGATTTGATGTCCAACGAGCGCGAATGATAGATGCACAAGATCCTCCAGTGGACACGGTCCTTGCCCACATCAAGACGGCCGGGGAGCTGTACCATCGCCTGATCCTGGTCGTGTCCCCCGGCGGATCAGGGAAGACCGCGACGCTACGGGCAGTTGCAACACACACTGGCGTGCAGATAGTCAATCTCAACCTGGAGCTCTCTCGCCGGTTGCTGGATCTCACCGAGCGCCGTCGGGCGCTTGAGGTGCCCGGTGCCCTGGATGAGATCCTGGGGTGGGACAAGCCGCTCGTCCTGCTGGACAACACCGAGATTCTGTTCGACCCGGCGCTCCAGCAGGATCCTCTCCGTCTGCTGCAGCGCGCGTCGCGCAACCGCACGATCGTCACGTCCTGGAACGGCACGGTCGACGACCGCTACCTGAGCTACGCGGACCCCGGCCATCCTGAGCACCGTCGTTACTCGACAGACGGTCTGGTGATCGTAGTCCCTTCAGCGGTAACGTAAGGTAGACGAGACACGATGACCTACAACGACCTGATTCAGTTCGAGCCGATCGAGACGGTGGTGCAGTTGCGCGACGCCGATCACGAGTCGGCTGCTCACCGGCTGGTGGCCACCTACGTGGTGAGCAACGAGATGGCCGAGAAGCTCGCCGCCGTTCTGATCCCCCAGCTTCAGTTCGACGAGCCGGCCGACAACAAGGGGTTCCTGGTGGTCGGCAACTACGGAACCGGCAAGTCCCACCTGATGTCGGTCATCTCCGCGGTAGCGGAGCGCGGCGAGTTGCTCGATGCGCTCACTAACGAGGACCTGGTTGCCGCGGCGCGCCGGATAGCCGGCCGGTTCAAGGTAGCCCGCACCGAGTTGGGCGCTACCACGATGGATTTCCGTGAGTTCGTCTGCTCCCAGCTTGAGGAGGCACTCGCCACGTGGGGCATCGAGTACCGATTCCCGCCCCGAGACACCATCCCGAACCACAAGCGGGCATTCGAGGAAATGATGGCCGCGTTCCACCGGCAGTACCCCGATCACGGGTTGCTGCTCGTGGTGGACGAGTTGCTCGACTACCTCAAGAGCCGCAGAGACCAGGAGTTGGTCCTCGACCTGAACTTCCTGCGTGAGGTGGGCGAGGTGTGCAAGGACCTCAGGTTTCGCTTCGTGGCCGGAGTGCAGGAAGCGATCTTCGACAGCCTTAGATTCGCCCACGTGGCTGATAGTCTTCGGCGCGTCAAGGATCGCTTCGATCAGCTTCTCATCGCCCGAACGGACGTGAAGTTCGTGGTCTCCCAACGGCTGCTCAAGAAGAGCGGCGAGCAGCAAGCGCAGATCCGCGATTATCTGTCTCCGTTCACGAAGTTCTACGGCAACATGAACGAGCGGCTGGACGAGTTCGTGCGCCTGTTTCCGGTCCACCCCGATTTCATCGACACCTTCGAGCGAATCACGGTGATCGAGAAGCGAGAGGTCCTTAAAGCGCTCTCGGTGGCGATGAAGCGGGTCATAGACCGCGAGTTGCCGTCCGACAGCCCAGGTCTGATCGCGTACGATGCCTACTGGCGCACGTTGCGCGAGAATCCCGCATTTCGCGCCGACCCCGACATCAAGGCGGTGATCGATTGCAGCCAGGTGCTGGAGGCACGCATCAGGCAGGCGTTCACCCGCCCGGCCTACCAACCGGTCGCGTTGCGGATCATTCATGGGTTGTCGGTCCACCGCCTGACACACCAGGACATCTACGCGGCGCTGGGAGCTACTTCGGAGGAACTCCGGGACGGCCTGTGTCTGTACCAAGAGGGAATCGAGGACTTGGGGGGCGAGCCGGCGGACGACCTGCTCACGCAGGTCGAGACTGTCCTGCGTGAGATCCGGCGAACCGTGAACGGGCAGTTCATCACCGCGAACGCCGACAACGGCCAGCACTACCTCGACCTCAAGAAAACCGACGACTACGACGCCTTGATCGAGAAGCGCGCCGAGACACTCGACGAGTCGCAGCTAGATCGCTACTACTACGAGGCGCTCAGAAGCGTGCTGGTGGAACGCCCAGAGGCGATCTACGTTCCCGGCTACCAGATCTGGGAGCACGAGCTGGAGTGGCTTGAGCGTCACGCATCGCGGCGGGGCTACCTTTTCTTCGGGGCGCCCAACGAGCGATCCACGGCGGTCCCGCCGCGCGATTTCTACCTGTACTTCGTCCAACCGCACGATCCGCCGCACTACCAGGACCAGAAGAAGCCGGACGAGGTGTTCTTTCGATTCACCGGCCAGGACGACACCGTGCGGCACGCGCTCAGGAGCTACGCCGCGGCGCTTGATCTGGCATCACGCGCATCTGGGCACGCGAAGGAAGCGTACGATGGGAGAGCGCGAGGCTCGCGGCAGGACGTGACGAATTGGCTGCAGGACCGGATGACCACGGCGTTCGAGGTCACCTACCGAGGAAGGACCAAGCCCCTGATGAGATGGATCAAGGGCAGGCGTACCGGAACGGGCGCGCGAGCCAACGTCAGAGAGATGGTGAACGCAGCCTCTTCGGTTGCCCTCGCCGCTCACTTCGAGAACGAAGCTCCGCAATATCCTACCTTCGCGGACTATCACACCCCCAAGAGCCGGCTGCAGGCGGTTCGGGACGCTCTGCGATGGATAGCCGGTTCCGCAAAGACGCAACAGGCGGCAAAGGTCCTCGACGCCCTGGAACTGCTCGACGGTGACCGGCTCGATCCCAAGCTTTCAAAGTACGCGGGCCACATTGTCGATTCGTTGCGCAAGAAGGGGGTCGGGCAGGTCCTCAACCGGGAAGACCTCATCGACACCGTTCAGGATGTCGAGTACTTGGCGCCGGCCACGTTTCGGCTGGAGCCTGATTGGGTGGTCGTTCTGCTGGCGAGCCTCGTCTACTCCGGCGAACTGGTGCTCGCCGTCCCCGGCAAGAAGCTGGATGCCACTGACGTGGCAGTCCTCGCAGCCACGCCGGTAGATGAACTCGCCAACTTCAAACACGTCGAGCGCCCCAAGGAGTGGAACATCCCGGCCCTGAGCGCCGTGTTCGAAACGGTGGGTCTGACCCCAGGCATGGCGCGACTCGTGACGCAGGGCAAAGACGCACCGGTTCAGGAACTGCAGAAGGCGGTGACCTCCTTCGTGACCAGGGCAGTCACGGCGCAGCAGGCGATACGGGAAGGGCTGCACTTTTGGGGCAGTAACCTGCTCGACGAGCAGGCCGACCTCAATCTGCGCAACAACCTGGATACATTCAAGGTGTTCCTTGAATCGCTGCAGGCGTACTCGTCGCCCGGGAGGCTCAAGAACTTCCGCTACGACCGGTACGAAGTGGAGGCGCAACAAGCCGGACTGAACGCCGTGCGAGAGGTTGAATCCCTCGTGGCGCTGGTCGCGGCGCTCGGAGGCACGGCGTCCTTCTTGTCGGCAGCGGAGGCCGTGCTGCCACCGGACCACGAGTGGACTGCACGGATGAAACAAGCAAGGACGACCCTCCTCGGACAGATCGTCGATCCCGCGGCACGGTCTCAGCCCGCGTTCCGCCGCGAGGCGCAGCGGGCGCTCGGCGATCTGAAGCAGCAGTATGTCCGCGTATACCTCGACCTTCACACGCGAGGCCGACTCGGCGTCAACGACGACGCGCGCAAGCGCTGGCTCCTCAAGGACGAACGCCTGAAGAAGGTAAGCACACTGGCTACCATCGACCTGATGCCCCGCGGGCAGCTCGCGGGCTTTCAGGACCGTCTGGCCGGTGTGAGAAGCTGCTTCCGACTGACCGAGCAGGATCTCGTTGCGTCCCCTGAGTGTCCACATTGCGGATTCCGGCCGGCTACTGAGTCGACACCCGCGCGCGCTGGCGACGTGCTCTCGAACCTCGACGACGAACTCGACACGATCCTGTGCGGTTGGACTCAGACCCTGCTCACCAACCTGGACGACCCGATCGTCAGCGAGCAGGTGGCACTCTTGGATTCTGCCGAGGGCAGGCTTGTCAGTGCATTCATCGAATCCCGCACGCTCCCCGAAGACCTGGATCACAGCTTTGTCCACGGCGTTCGCACCCTGCTCTCCGGCTTGGCCAAGGTGGTCATAGCCACGGCGGATCTTCGCGAGGCGCTCCTTTTCGGGGGATCACCTGTGACTATCGACGAAATGACGACACGGTTCGGTGACTATCTAAGCGACCGATCGAAGGGTAACGACCGCGACAAGGTGCGGATCGTGCTGGAGTAGTGCTAGATGACGCTTCTACACACGATCCTTGGCACCATTATAATCAGAACAATAGCCCAAGGTAGGAGTGATGACACTTTACCCTCGACAACCAGCATCCGGAGATGGCCAGACCGAGACCAATCCGCGAGTCTTCGTGAGTTCCGTAATGGAGAACTTTGCTGAGTACCGAGAGGCAGCCGCGATAGGGATTCGCCGCGCTGGATGCGAGCCGGTCCGGGCAGAGGACTTCCCCGCGCAATCCACTTCACCACGGACGGCCTGCTTGGACGGGGTTCGTAGTGCAGACGCACTGGTGCTCATCCTTGGCGAGCGTTATGGATTCGTCGGACCTTCCGGCCTCGCCGCAACCGAAGAAGAATACCGGGAAGCTCTGAAAACTGACAAGCCCGTATTGGTATTTATACAGGCTGGTGTCATACACGAGCCCCGACAGGCGTCTCTGATCGCCAACATTCAAGGTTACGTCGACGGCCACTGGCGCAAGGCATTTCGGGGATCCTCGGAGTTGGCGGAGCTCGTGGAAGACGCAGTGAAAGCCGCAGACTTGGACGCCGTACCGCTTCGCGGAAGCCAAGCAGCAGCGAGGAGGGTGCGTTCCGAGCTGACGGATGGTTTCACGAACGGTACGGACGCAGTAGTCCTGCGGACAGTCTGGGCAACGCTGCGCAACGAGGAGGTCATTGATCCTCTTGAGCTCGACGACGGCGAGTTCAAGCGAGTACTGCTACGTATAGGGCATGAGTGCGTCCCACCGGTATTCGACTACGCCTGCGGCAAGAGATCATTCGTCGAGACTTCACGTATCAGGATAAATCAAGGTGATATCCAGAATTGGGGCGGTACTGAGCACTTCGCCGCTGTGGAGATCAGCGTCCAAGGAACGATGGTGGTCACGCAAGGCGTCACGGGAGCCGAGGATCGACGCGACACGCTCGACCATCATCTAAGTGCTCATGTGATTGATCCGAACGTCTTGCAGGCGCAGATGAAACAAGCGTGGGCCTTCGCCGCGGGTTGGTGGAAAGAACGTGACCCCTATCTGAGACACGATAGGCTACTGTACAATGTTGGTCTCTACAACATAGGACACCGTGTATTCGGCCCGCCTCCTCGCGCGGGAGAACCCATCACGGTGCCGTTTGTGCCCTTGGACGGTCCGTTGATCGTGTTCGACTCGCCCCGAACCGTATCTCGTGCCTCTCTCGATGTCTCCGACGATGAGGTTGCACGAGCTATCAGTCTTATCGGACGCCGGTTTCGCCAACTCCACGATAGATGGCAGCGATGACGCGGAGTGCGCTGATCGATCGCCTGAGCAAGTACGAGTGGTCGGATGTCGAATTCAAGGAGGCACGCAACGCAGCGCCCAAGAGTGCGTACGAGACGGTTTCCGCGTTTGCCAACACTGCTGGTGGTTGGCTGGTGTTCGGTGTCCGCGACCGCGGCGGGTCGCTCGGAATCGTTGGCGTCATTCAGGTTGACAAGGTACAGAACGAGTTCCTGAGCACCCTCCGGTCCGGGCAGAAGATCAACCGCGCCATCGACGTTGCCGAGGACATGGTCGAGACCGACGGCAAGACGCTCCTCGTCTTCCACATCCCGGAGTCGCCTCGGAGCGAGAAGCCAGTCTACCTCGACGGCGACATCCGGCGCTCATTCATTCGGCGCGGCGCCGGCGACGAGCGTTGTACTCCTGCGGAGATCGAGCGGTTTCTCCGAGATGCTTCCGCGGACCGCTACGATGGCGAGACGCTGTCCGGACTGGACGCCGAGGAGTTCTTCGACGCGGAGTCCGTGCGCTGGTACCGGCGCGTGTTCGACGAACGCAACCCCGGCAGGCATCAGGGGCTCTCGGATGTGGAGTTCCTGAACGAATGGGGCTTCGTCGTGGAACAGGGCGATCGCCTGGCGCCCACGCGCGCGGCGACCCTCGTCTTTGGTCGCGCGCGCCACGTACGCCGGATACTGCCGCGACCGGTCGTCGATTGCCAGTTCATCGACTCTCCGTTCCACTCGTGGTCGACCGACCGGCGATGGTACGACCGAATCGTAGTCGAGGAGAATCTCGTTCAGGCGTGGCTGATGCTGTCCGAGCGCTACGCGAAACATGCCGAACACCCGTTCAGCGTAGACGCGGCAACGCTCCGGCGGGATGACGATCCGCCGGACTACGTCTCATTCCGCGAAGCGGCCATCAATCTGCTTATCCACCAGGACTACGGCGATCACGGCCGCAAGGCGTCTATCAGGTTCTTCCGCGATCGGACCGTGTTCTGGAATCCGGGCGACTCCTTCGCCGCCACCGATGAGCTTCTGGACCCCACCGAGAAGGAGGTGCGCAACCCGGCGATCGTTGGCGCGTTCCGCCGGATCGGGCTGAGCGAGCAGGCGGGGACCGGCGTACGCGCGATCTTCCAGGGCTGGCAGCGGCTGGGCCACGTTCCTCCGGTGATCGAGGACGACAAGGCGAAGAAGACATTCGAGCTTCTGCTGTTACGCGAGGTGCTGGTCAGCAGAGAGCAGCGGCTGCTGCAGGCGCAACTCGGCGTGAACCTCAGCGAGCCGCAGGCACGGCTCTTCGCCGTCGCCTGCCGTCGGCGCGGCGCCTCGCTCGCGGACGCGAAGGCGGTGACGGGCCATTCGGGGCCGGAGGCTCGGAAGGTGCTGGACGCGCTTGCCGTACAAGGACTCCTGGAGGCGTCGGGAGATACAGGCCGGTACGGCCTTGCCGAGCACATCAAGGGTAGCCTCGATACTGCACAGCTTGATCAGTCGACGAGTGACCAAGTCCGGGAAGGCGCCGCCGGCTTGGTCAGTGACCAACCCGGCAGACCTGACGCCCACTTGGTCACTCCCGCGCTGCCCAATCTGACCGACGATCAGCGCGCGATCATCACGCTGTGCGAAGTACCGCGCAAGCAAGCCGAGCTCATGCGGGAGACCGGGCTCTCGCACCGTACGTTCTTTCGGCGTAAGCGCTTGGACCCATTGCTTCGGGCCGGGCTGATCCGCATGACCCGCCCGGACGAGCCGAACCACCCCGACCAAGCGTACGTGGTGACCGAGGCAGGTCTCGCATTCCTGCACGAATGGCGAGCCGAAGTTGGCCGCGAGGGAGACCCATGAGCCGCGGTTTCCACGTGCCGAGGTTGGTCACTGAGCAATCCCTCTGCCATGCGGCAACTTGGTCACTGTCTTCCGCTGACTTGGTCACGGTACGACTTGCCGGAGGCGATGTGGATGGCTGAGCGAGACGACCGCTCGCAGGAGAAGCTCTTCCGTACCGAAACAGTCCCCGGCAAGGCCGGCAGCGGGAGACTGTTCGACGAACGTCCGGTCACGCCGGAGCCGGTGGAGTGCCTCGGCATGAGGTTCGAGTCGGAAGATGCACGGCGCACGTACTTCCTTGACCGCCTGAAGGAGCAACTCCCCGATCTGCGGAAGCGCTCCGACTTCCCGGTCGGAGAGGACCACGACATCTTGCGCCTGTCCGACCCACCCTGGTACACGGCCTGCCCCAACCCGTTCCTGGCCGAGTTCGTGGGATACCGTGGCCGTCCGTACGACCCGGACCAGCCGTACCACCGCGAACCGTTCGCCGTGGACGTGAGCGAGGGCAAGACCGACCCGCTGTACCGGGCGCACGGCTACCACACCAAGGTGCCCCACCGGGCGATCGTGCCCTCCATCCTGCACTACACCAAGCCGGGCGACATCGTCCTGGACGGCTTCTGCGGCGCCGGTATGACCGGGGTGGCGGCGCAGTGGTGCGAGACTCCGCCGAGCCAGTACCGCGCCGAGATCAAGGCGCGATGGCAGGAGCAGGGCCGTCCGGCGCCCGAGTGGGGGCCACGCCACACGATCCTGGGCGATCTGTCCCCCGCCGCCACCTTCATCGCCGCCAACTACACGATCCCGTTCGACGTCGATGTTTTCACGTGCGCGGCCCGGCGCCTGCTCGACGACGTGGAAGCGGAGATCGGCTGGATGTACGAGACGTTCCACGCCGCAGGCGAGACCGGGAAGATCAACTACACCGTGTGGAGCGAAGTGTTCTCCTGTCCGGAGTGCGCGGGCGAGGTTGTATTCCTCCGGGAGGCGCTCGACCAGGAGACCATGCGCACACGCGATCAGTTCCCGTGCCCGCACTGCTCGGCGGTATTGTCGAAGGACAATCTGCAGCGATCCTTTCGTTCCCGTTCCGACCCGGCTTCAGGCGAACCGTGGCAACGCATCCGGTTGCAACCGGTGCTGATCGACGCTCACGCGGCGGAAGTGGGTCGATACGGAACCACCCCGGATCGCGGTGACTTGGCGAAACTCGAGCGAATCGATAATCTCCCGCTGGTGCCCGAGGTTCCGGCGAACGCGTTCCCTATTGACGCGATGTATCACGGTTCGCGGCTTGCGCCGAAGGGATTTACCCACCTGCACCACCTGTTCCTGCCCCGCGCCGCGCACGCGCTGGCCGCGCTGTGGCGTCGGGCGCACCGATACGACGAGCCCCGGCTGCGCAACATGCTGCTGTTCTTCGTCGAGCAGGCGATCTGGGGAATGTCGCTGCTCAACCGGTACCAACCGCTCCAGCACGGTCGGCCTGGAGGGTCACAGGTGAATCGCCAGCTATCGGGTGTCTACTACGTCGGGTCGCAGATCGCCGAGGTCTCACCGCGGTACATCCTCAACGGCAAGTTGCAGCGCTTGAGCAAGGCGTTCAAGAAAACGCACCGGCGCCGCACCGTTGTGGTCTCCACCGGTAATTGCGGTGCCCTCGACCTGCCGGACAACGCCGTCGACTACGTGTTCACCGATCCGCCCTTCGGCGAGAACATCTACTACGCCGACCTCAACTACCTGGTCGAATCGTGGCACCGCGTCCGCACCGCCAGCGGGCCGGAGGCGATCATCGACCGCGCCAAGGGCAAGGACCTCACCGACTATCTGCACGCGATGCAGCGCTGCTTCGCGGAATACCGCCGGGTTCTCAAGCCGGGCCGCTGGATGACTGTGGTGTTCCATAACTCCCGCAACGCCGTCTGGAACGCCATCCAGGAGGCGATGCTCGCCGCCGGCTTTGTGGTCGCGGACGTGCGAACCCTCGACAAGCGGCAGGGCTCCTATCGTCAGGTGACCAGCACCGCAGTCAAGCAGGACTTGGTCATCTCCGCCTACAAGCCAAACTTCGGGCTCGAAGCACGGTTCGAGCTGGCAGCCGGTACCGAGGATGGCGTCTGGGACTTCGTCCGCACCCACCTGCGGCATCTCCCGGTGTTCGTGGCGCGGGACGACCGTGCGGAGGTGATCGCCGAGCGCCAGAACTCCCTGCTGTTCGATCGCATGGTCGCCTTTCACGTCCAGCGCGGCGTTCTGGTGCCGCTCGCCGCCGCCGAGTTCCACGCCGGACTGGCAACGCGCTTCCCCGAGCGCGACGGTATGTTCTTCCTGCCGGAGCAGGTCGCCGAGTACGACCGCAGGCGGCTCAAGGCGAAGGCGCTCGACCAACTGACCCTGTTCGTCGACGACGAGGCGAGCGCGATCCAATGGCTGCGGCAGGCACTCACCAGAAAGCCGCAGACCTTCCAGGACGTGCACCCTCACTTCATCCGGGAGTTGCGCGCCTGGCAGAAGCACGAGCGAATGCCCGAGCTGTCGGCGCTGCTGGCGCAGAACTTCCTACGTTACGACGGCAAGGGTGACGTCCCGGGCCAGATCCACGGCTACCTGTCGACCAATTTCAAGGAGTTACGCAACCTTGAAAAGGACGACGCCGCCCTCCGCGCCAAGGCCAGGGACCGCTGGTACGTGCCCGACCCACGCAAGGCCGGCCAACGGGAGAAGCTGCGTGAACGCGCCCTGCTGCGGGAATTCGACGACTACCGCGACTCCGCCAAGCGGCGCCTGCGCATGTTCCGCCTGGAAGCGGTGCGCGCGGGCTTCCGCCGTGCCTGGCAGCGTCAGGACTACGCCACCATCATCGCCGTCGCGCAGAAAATCCCGGACGCGGTGCTCCAGGAAGACCCGAAACTGCTCATGTGGTACGACCAAGCCCTCACCCGCAGCCCCGAATCACGGACGACGCCGTGAAATCCCTGATCTCAGCGCCCCCCTCCGGGCTGGACGTGCTCTGGCATCCGTTGGTACTCAAGGGGGCGTGGATGCGCGTTCAGGACTGGTACCGCAGCGGCAATCTGGGTCCCGAGCCCGAGTTGTCGCGTTGGCGTCTCCACCCCGAAGCGGAACTGCGCAAGCTGGGCTCTGCCTTGCGCGAAGGTACGTGGAGTCCGAGCCGCTGGCCGCAGGTCCCATACCCAAAGAAGGGGGCGTGTCTGCGCCACTACGTGCTGCCCACCGTCGAAGATCAGGTCGCGTTCATGGCGTATCTGGTACTCCTCGGCCCGCTTCTGGACAGCCGTGTCTCCAACTTCGTGTTCGGCAACCGCTGGAACCGGCGGATCGCGTGGGATCGGCGAAAGTCTCGGCCTCAATGGGTACAGCGCCCCTATCAACTGCTGTCCGGTACTGCCTACCTGCCGTACGCGCGGTCCCACGGTCTGTTCCGGCGGGTCGCCCACTGGACGGTAGCCCGCATGACCGGCGCGGAGATCGAAGAGGCAGACTATGGCGGCTACGTCCAGCATCCGGACGACTACGCCGCCTCCGAGGCCCTCCCGGAGTGGACGCGCAAGGAGTGGTGGCCGGCGCCGAACAGCGAGCAGACTCGCGTCCATTGGGCGACCCTCGACATCGAGCTCGCCTATCCTTCGATCCGTCTCAGCCGGTTGCGTACCGCCATCTCCGCGATGCTGAGTAATCCTCCGTCGGTCCCGGAACTGACGGGATTGTACGGCGGCTATCCGCGGCAGATCACGGAAGCTGTTGCCGATCCACAAGAGAGCCAGAGCCTCGCCAAGCGTCTGATGGATGCCCTTGAGAGCGTTCGAGTCGACGCCGCGCCGATTCCCAAAGACGCTTGGCGTCCACCACACGCGATCGGAGACCTGCCTCCGGAAGAGAAGGACCCGGGCATTCCTACCGGCCTTGCGGTCTCGGGCATCTTGCTGAACGTGGCGCTACACGGAGCGGACCGATCGCTGCGCCGATACCTGGACGATCATCGAGACGGCGCCATCGTCAGGTTCGCCGACGAGTTCATCATTCTCGCACGGTCTCCCCCGGCGCTTTTCGATCTCATGGAAGCCGTCTGGAAAGGGCTGACCGAGGACGAGAACGCGCGCTTGGCATGCCCCGAGACCGAGTCCAATCTCCACTTGAACTGGAGCAAGATCGAACCATGCTCAGTTCGGGACATCGTTCGTTGCTTCCTCATCGACCAAGGTTGGAAGAAATGCGAACAGAGTGAGCGAGGCCACCACCTGAATCCCCCTCCGGTGTCGGAAGAAACGGCGGCCTTCCGTGAGTGGTGGAACGCTCGTGATTGCCGCGACAACGCCACGTTCATCCGCATGGCGGATGCTCTCACACGTTCCGCGGTCGGCCCGGGTGAAGTAGGGCCGTTCGTGACGACGTTGGTAGCCCGCATGAGCGCGATCGGCCGAGACACACTGGCCGAGCGGTTCGGCCAAGGGGCACGGGAACGTCTGATCCGGCTTCACGATCTGGCCCGATTCGACATCGACGACCTGCAGGTTCGGGCGGACACCCGCCGCACGTTCGCAGCCAACCGTCTCGTGCGCGCTTGGCTTCCTGCGGAAAGCTCGAGACGGGATCTTGCCGACATCCGGGACTCGGTGGCTCACGTCCTGAGCAACACTCCATGGAAGTTCTCGCTCTGGCACGCCGTGGTTCGCGCCGCTGCTCGGCGTCCGCAGCGACCGACGTTGGAAGATGACCACGTAGCGAACGACTGGCTGACGAGTCAACTTGGCTTGGTCGCCAGCGCACCCGACAAGCGACATGTCGAGGCGTGGATGAACACGTGGCCGGAGGATGAAGATGACGACAACGAAGATCACGGTCGGGGTTCGGCCTGGCGTCACCTCTACCTCTCCTTCCACCGCGCCGCGTTCTGGCATGCACTGGCGGCGGCGCTGAGAACGTTGTGGCAGCATGATGACGAAGCGACGCACCCGGTTGCTGGGTACGCCGGTCCGTCCCCTGATCGCTGGACGATGCGCGCCGTGCCGGACGGCTCACATGGTCATGTCCGCACACGACTCGGCGCGCTCGATCGCTGGGTCGACGTGCTGTACCCTCCTGATCCAACACCCGACCTGAGCGCGTGGGGCTGGGAACTGGACCAGCTTGCTGCGGCGGTTCTGGCGTCCGCTTCACGCCACGATCTCGCCGTAGCGTGGCAGCACGCCGAGCCTCCCGGTGACGAACTGAAGGTGCCCGCCGGGCCGCTGTGGGACGGCATCCCGCGCACCATGCTGCTCCTGGAGCGCCTCGGACGCGTGAGTCGGCATTCAGGCGAACACGACCTGACCCTGCCCACTCTCGCGCATTTGTGGCTAGGCGGCCAGGATCGCCGACTGGGCGAGATGCTCTTTCCCCGTGATCGCCCGTCGCGCATCGCCGAGGCACGCGACGATCCCGGGAGCGCCGCTGCGGCGGCCATCTCACTCGGGTGCTCGGAGAGCATCAGCGCAGCCTTGGCGTCGACGCTGGTGCAGGAACCGGAGCACGCGGCAGGAGCACTCGGCGACGATGGCCTTGCTCTTTGGGAGCACCACCGGGCACGCCGCATCCTCCTCGGACAGCCGGCGGGGTTGCGATGAGGGAAGTCTCGCTGCACCGGCTGCTGTGGGGCGTCCTTGCGGAGACGGTTCCGCCAGCCCAATGGCCCCTCCGCCCCTGGGAAATTCCGGCGGTGGGACTTCCTGCTCGCGTGGCCGCGCTTCTGTTCCGCTCCGCGCGCGGTGACAGAGTCCCGAGTGGCTGGGATGCGAACGCTGGACCGCTTACCTGGACGTTCGGCGAGGGCGTAGATCTGCTTGCGACGGGAAGGCGCCATCAGCTCGGCCTTGTGATGGCAGAGCCGACCGCGGTCACCTCGGCTCAGCTGAAGGTGCACAGGTCGCCGGGGTGGGAAGTAGTTCCTCACGGGGCGTATTACTGGCCTTTTCTGGCGGCCACGGAGGTTGCAGCCGAGAGCTATGCTTTCTACTGCGACGTGCTGCTGCTGCTCACCGCGCTCGACGGTGGAGAGTCGATCCTCGATGCCCTGGTAGAGCATGGCGTCGGCGCCGTGCCGTTCGAAGACCGGTGGAGTTGGCGCTCTCGTATCCATCTTCCCAAGACGGCGTGGCGTCTGATCGAGCGCACGCTGTGCTGGGCCGAACACCCGGCGGAGGACGTCCGAGAAATCGCGACATCGCTCGTCTTGGCGTTGGAGCCCTGGACTCCCGGGGAACTCAGTTGGGACGACTTCGTTCGCGAACGCGTCGACATTCTACTCGACGCGAAAGACGACGACGAAAGCGCGCGCACGGTGCGCCTCCCAGGTTCACCGGACACCGAACTTCCGCAGGAACTGATGCTTCGAGACCGGCACCTTCGCCAAAAATTCACGGTCCGCATCGGCCAAGTCCACGCGTGGACGCAGTCCCAGCGCGTCGTAGCGGGTTTTCCGGCATTGGATCGGGGCTCCGTAACCCGAATCATGGAGCAGGTAGCGTACGCGTTTCAGTCGCCCA
Organism: Spirochaetia bacterium; assembly: GCA_965203905.1. Lineage (GTDB taxonomy): Bacteria > Spirochaetota > Spirochaetia > SZUA-6 > Bin103 > Bin103. The sequence goes on from CBDBDQ010000005.1 coordinate 4,909,926, forward strand.
GCCACAGCGGACCGGATCAAGAGCCTGAGCTGGTGCTGCTCCCGGAGGTGTCGATTCCGCAGCCCGAGGTGAGGACACTGCGTAACCTGGTCGCCACCACGGGACGCGCCGCGCTGGCCGGCCTGTACTGGCGCGAGCTCAGCCCGGTCTATCGAGCGTGTTACGGGACGACGCCGGTCAGAAAGTGGTTCGTCAACGAAGCGGAACTTGTGGTCCCGTTCGGACACGATGACCGCGGGCCATCCTCTGTCCGCTGGTACCGCGTACGGAAGCCGTTGCCAGCGCACAATGAGGTCGGATTGGCTCAAGCCCTGACCGCTCAGTCAGGAATTACGACGTGGAGCGTTCTGCGTGGCTATCGCTGGTACCGGTTCCTGCATCGTCGCTGGGGCGACTTCACGGTCTCCATCTGCGCCGATTTGATCGACACAACTCCGTGGCGGTCGTTGCGTGGCGAGTTGCTACATCTGTTCATGGTCGCCTTCAACAAGGACGTCGATCTCTATGACTCCCTCACTTGGGTCAGAGCCTACGAAACTTACGTGAACCTCGTCGCCGTGAATCACGGCCACCACGGGGGATCCTTCCTCTGGACGCCGCGCCGAAGCCATGGCAACGAGCTTGCTCGCCTGCGCGGAGAGCGGCTCTTCGTCGTCGCCGATATCACCATCCCGGTGAAAGACCTGCTCGACGCACAGCGAGACGGCGTCCGGGACGCCATCTCGACGGCAGCATGCGAGTGGGCCGGGACTCGGCACCAACGATCCGAGTTCAAATCACCGCCTCCGGGTTTCCGGCGACGAGCCCTGCTGAATGTGTAAAGAGGTGCTGTCCCCCTCTTGATCGAGCGAAGAGACGCAGTTCCGAGCGAGGCAGGGACCCTGTCGGTGAGATTCACACCTGGAGCGCTGCGAATGAGAGACCAGCCGATGCCCCCGATGCCTCAGTGGGGTGACTGGACATGGAGCCTCGACCATGGCCAAGTAGGCCGCGTGGTCGACGTGGAGCATTTGTGGGGCGAGGCGCAGTGCCGTGTCTGGTTCCCGTCCACGGACGCTGTAGTTCGGGTACGTATGGAACGGCTCCGGACTGCGGCGAAGGCCGCAGCCATCGATGTGTCATGGCTAGGCTTCGTGGCGGCCGCCGCGCGGGTCTCCGACGCGCTCACACAGGACACTCTGCTGGCGCCAGTCGAATCGTCGGTAATCCCGCTGCCGCATCAGATCCAGGCGCTCGAGCGGGCGACTGCGGGAAGTCGCGTTCGCTACCTGTTGGCGGACGAAGTGGGCCTGGGGAAGACCATCGAAGCGGGGCTGATCATGCGGGAGCTGAAGCTGCGCGGGGTGGTGCGACGGACGCTGGTGGTGGCGCCCAAGGGACTCGTCAACCAGTGGGTCGCGGAGATGCACACCCATTTCGCAGAGGAGTTCCGAGCCTTTATCCCAAGCGACTTTCCTGCATTCCGTCGGATCGCGCGGGCGGACAACGTGTGGCGGACTTGCGATCAGGTCGTCTGCCCGATGGATGCCGTGAAGCCGCTCGACGGACGGCGGGGGTGGTCCCGCGAGCGAGTGGCGGAGCACAACCGTGACCGCTTCGAAGACCTGACCGCTGCTGGCTGGGACTTGATCATCATTGACGAGGCGCATCGGCTGGGCGGCAGCACCGATCAGGTAGCCCGCTATCAACTCGGTCGGGGACTGGCTGATGCCGCCCCCTGCCTGCTCCTTCTTTCCGCGACTCCCCACCAGGGAAAGACCGATGCGTTCCATCGGCTGATGTCGCTGATCGATGAGAACGCGTTCCCCGATCCTGGCGAGCTCTCCCATGAACGCGTTCAGCCGTTCGTAATCCGTACTGAGAAGCGGCAGGCTATCGATTCCGAGGGGCACCCCCTCTTCAAACCGCGCCATACCCGACTCGAACCGATCGCGTATGAGGACCGGCACGCCGGTCAGCGTGGCTTGTACGAAGCAGTGACCGAGTATGCACGCCAGGGTTATAACCGCGCGATCCGGGAACACCAGGGGCACATCGGCTTCCTGATGATCCTGATGCAGCGTCTGGTGACTTCTTCGACACGTGCTATCCGCGTGACTCTGGAGCGTCGCCTCCATGTACTTACCGTACCGGGCGAGCAACTCCTGCTGTTTCCGGAGCTCACGGACGAAGAGTGGGCGGAACTCGATGGTCAGGAGCAGATTGACACCTTGCTTTCAAGTCGGTTGAGTGGCCTCAAGAACGAACGCGCCGAGGTCGAACTGCTGCTGGAAGCGGCCAAGCGGACCGAGGCAACCGGCGCCGATGCCAAGGCTGAAGCTTTGCTGGACTGGATCTATCGCCTGCAGCAGGACGAAGGCGATCCCGAACCGAAGATTCTTATCTTCACAGAGTTCGTCTCAACCCAGGAGATGCTGCGGGAGTTTCTGGCCAATCGCGGTTTCTCGGTCGTTTGCTTGAATGGATCCATGGGGCTTGAAGAGCGCGAGAGCGTGCAGCGCTCGTTTGCCCGCTCAACCCGATTTCTGGTGTCGACCGACGCCGGAGGCGAGGGGTTGAACTTGCAGTTCTGCCATGTGGTGATCAACTACGACATCCCCTGGAATCCGATGAAGCTCGAACAGCGCATCGGCCGGGTTGACCGTATCGGTCAGGAGTGCCCGGTACTTGCCGTGAACTTTGTTGTGCACGAGACGGTCGAGCACCGCGTCCGCGAGGTGTTGGAAGAAAAACTGGCGGTCATCCTCGAGGAATTCGGCGTTGACAAGACCGAGGACATTCTCGATTCGGCAGAGGCAGGAAAGATATTCGACGATCTTTATGTCACCGCTATCGTTCGTCCGGACAGTCTGGACGCCAAGGTGGATTCGGTAATACATCAAGTCGAAGAGCATGGGCAGGCCGTCCGGAATAGCAGCTCCGTCCTCGGAGGCACGGATGATCTTGATCCCGGGCAGGCAAAGCGGTTGAAGACCCACCCCCTGCGCCACTGGGTCGAGGCGATGACGGTAAACTTCATCCGCGCATACGGAGGCACAGCCGAACGAGATGGGCCGACGTGGAATCTCACTTGGCCGAACGGCGAGAGACAGGTAGCGGTCGTGTTCGCGCCCGAGGATGCACGCCGGCATCCAATCGCGCGGCATCTCACGCTGGAGGACCCGCAGGTGCGTTGGCTCGCCAAGCGACTTCCCCGATTCGTGCCGGGGCAACCGATTCCCTGCCTTGCGCTTGCAGGATTGCCTGCCGAGGTGTGCGGTTTCTGGTCGCTCTGGCAGATCACGTTGCACACGCCGGAGCGTGATCGAGGCCGCATCATGCCGCTGTTCCGGCATGAAGACGGGCGCGTTCTCGTGCCCACCGCACGTTTCATCTGGGATCGGATGATCTCCGACGACCCGGCCTTTGCGGGCAGCGTTGAGGGCGATGCCGCCGTGGCGGCGTTCGAACTGGCCGAGGAGGTGGCCCGGGAGTACGGGAAGGCAATCTACCACGAACTCGTACACGCGCACCGATCGGATGTCTCGGCACGCCGAGAGAGGGGCGCATACTCCTTTGTTGCCCGGCGCCGTTTCCTCGCGCGGATCGGGCTGCCGGCGGTGCGGAATCATCGCCTGGCGCAGCTTGCCACGGAGGAACAGTCGTGGCGTGCCGCGATCGACCGGGAGGAAGAGGTCAGCCCCGATCTCGTTCCCTTGATCATCGTCCGCGTCGACCCGACCGGTGACTATCGGTGAAGAGCTGGCGTGCCGCGATCCTCAAGGAGTTTGCCCCGCACGTCGCGGGGCTTACGCTCGCCTCGGATCCCGACGGCCTACTCCGGGAGGAGCGAATCCTCAAGGAGATCGCGGAGCGCGGCTTCGAGGTGATGCCGTTCGATGATCATGTCGCCTTCCGCTTCGCCTATGAGTCGCGCTACCGGTCGCGTTGGGATCGCGGCGAGCTTACCGATTTGGTTGTCGTCCTAAGAGCGGGCGTTTCCGACCTGCAAGAACTGCCGAACGACCTGCTGCAGAAGGGCCGTCAGGTCTCGTTCACCCTGGGCGACCTGTTCCCGAACTTGAGCCATCAGGTAGTGGACGCGCTGGAGCGGAGCGACCTTGACGCACTGTACGAAGCCCAGACACTCCATCCGCCGCCTCGCCCCCTTGGTGACGTCCAGACCTGCGGCTTCGTGCTGCGGCATGTCTTTCGGATCGCACCCGAGACCATCAGGCGGGAGCCCGATCTGTTCCAACTCCTGCTAAGACGACACTACGGCGGACTTCGTATTCCACCGAAGCTCGACAATCACCTGCTCCGGTTGCTGAGTCAGAACCCGCTGTTCGCAGCGTGGCCGTTGTATGAGATTCTCGTAGATCGCGAGGCGTTCTTCGCGTTTCTCCAGGAGCGCTGGCCGAGCTTTCTCGACCGCCAAACGTCCGATGACCGGTCTATCCGCGAAACGGCCGTGTCTATGGAGACCGAGTCGCTGCGCTTTCCGGGCCCGATTGAGATTCCGTTCGAGCACAGCGACCTGCGCGTCTACATCGACAACCTGTTCCTTGAGGGGTTCCTCAAGCCGGTAACGCATCCGAACGCCGATCGGCTGGCCGGGTCGTGGGAGACTGCCGGCATCAAGACAGACCCGGACGCCGATCTGAAGCGCCGGCTGGACGGGCTTCTGAGGGTTGCCGAGCAGTCGGTTCCCGATGGAGACGCGCATCACAAGACTTGGCTCACATTCGCGCGGCGCTGGGCTCACGTGAACGCCCTGGTATACGGCCGCGATGGCGACCCCAACGCCGAGGATGCGCAGTCGCATTACCGGAGCGTTCGCGACCGGATCGACGTAGCGTTCACGGCGTGGCTGAAGGAGCGCTTCGGGACCTTGCACAACCAGCCACCGCTTCCGCCAGCGTTGACCCACCATATCCCTCGGATGCTGGCTCGGACTTTGGAGGATTCCGCAGACGCGAAAGTGGCGATGGTGTTGATGGACGGCCTGTCGCTCGATCAGTGGGCAACGGTGCGTGGCGTGCTCACCGACCAAAGACCAAACTTGCGATTCCGGGAGAACGCTCTGTTTGCATGGATCCCAACACTCACCATGGTGTCACGACAGGCATGCTTCAGCGGCCGCCCGCCGCTGTACTTTCCCACGTCCATCCACACCACCGACCGCGAGCCCACCTCATGGCAGCGCTTCTGGCTGAACGAGGGGCTACCCCCAGCCGCGGTTGATTACGCCAAGAATCTGCGCGATCATTCGAACTTGAGCGATGTCGCTGAACTGGTGTCACACCACAGGATCCGGGCCCTCGGGTTGGTCGTCGATGCGGTCGATCGGATCATGCACGGCATGACGCTTGGACAAGCCGGAATGCACAACCAGATTCGGCAGTGGACAAGCGAGGGATTCCTCGCGGCACTGGTCGATATGCTCTTTGAACGTGGCTTCACCATCCTCCTGACCTCCGATCACGGGAACATCGAGACCCGTGGCTGCGGTCGCCCCGCGGAGGGCTCAGCCGCGGATCTTCGCGGGGAGAGAGTGCGGGTGTTTCCCGACCCAGCGCTGCGAGCCAACGTCAAAGAGCGGTTCGCAGACTCGATTGAATGGCCTCCGTTGGGGTTGCCGGACGACTATTTTGCGTTGATTGCGCCCGGCCGCTCGTCGTTCGTCCGTCCCTCGGAGCGGCCTGTCGCACACGGCGGGATCATGCTGGAAGAGGTCGTCGTTCCTCTCGTTCGGATCGATAGAGAATAGCCGCGGCGATGAATCTTGAACCACCGGATCTTGCCGGATCACACGAGATTCCGTGGCACATGAACGCTTCTCGACTTCGACACAGTGATCTAGTGTATGGAATGGGCTCACACATGCAACCGAAGAGTGCCTAATGTCTGAGGTTCCACAAGCTCCGAGCGATTATTCAAAGGGACAACTGCCTGTGGAGAGTCCCGATCAAACGTCGTTATTTGAGGATGTACAGCATCCAGTATCCGTCGCCAACGAGTCGCCTGCTGCCGTCTGGGAGCGAGAAGCAGTTAAGCATGCTTTGGATGAGCTGTTCAGCCTCACTCATCAGTACAAAGGGAGCCGTGAATACAATAATCTGCTTGAATTTGTCGGACGTTTTCGATCCTACTCACCGTTCAACGCTATGCTGGTTCACGTTCAGATGCCTGGTGCAAAGTTTGTGGCTCCGCCAAGGCGGTGGCTTGACATATACAAGAGAACGATAAAGCCGGGAGCACGACCGATTATCATTCTGCAACCGATGGGGCCGGTAATGTTCGTTTTCGATGTCGGTCAAACAGAGCCGATTGATGGAGATCAGGGTTTGCCGCCTCAGATAGAGAACCCGTTTAGAACGACTGGAAGACAAATTCGTAAGGGACTCCCACGTGCGATCGAAAACGGAAAACGTGATGGTGTCCGCGTAACGCGCATACTTCAAGGATCTCAAGCGGCTGGTTACATCGTTCGCGTCGACAAGAGAGTCAGGATATCGCAACCGTTTCAATCAGGATTAGACTCGAACAGAAACCCGATCTTGACGAATATCCCAGTCAAGTACGATCTTGTGGTCAATGCTGCGTTGAGTGATGAAGAACAGTATGCTACCATCGCTCATGAACTTGCTCACTTGTACTGCGGCCACATTGGCTCTCCGAATCCGAGTTGGTGGCCTAACCGAATAGGATTGGACACTGTCTTAGCTGAGTTTGAAGCTGAGTCGGTTGCTCACATGGTATGTCAGCGGTTCGGGATACAAAGCCATTCGGAGAAGTATCTCGTCGGATATCTTGAAACACACCGTCAGATTCCACGCATAAGTCTGGAACTCGTGATGAAGGCGGCGGGACTCATCGAGTCCATGACGAAAGGCCGGTTGAAGCTACGAAAAGCGTGAAGACACAAGACAGACTCGTGGGATTCGATCGTAAGGTCCGGCTGAGCTGGTTGGATGCGACCGCGGAGTGGGTCGCCCAGGGGCTCTCTGTTGCTGATATCCGACTTAGACTCGACCGTCTTCTTGACGGTGAGGTCACGGGAGGAGGCTCTCACACCGCTCGTGGCAAGACGATTACGGTGTTGCTACATATTTGGGTGGTTGTACCTGGCGAGATTGTGTCTTTGCGTAACGACGGGCTTGATGTACTTGACGGGCTCGAAGGTCGTCAGCGAGTGATCGCGCACTGGGGTATGTGTCTGGCGACCTATCCGTTCTTCCGCGACGTGGCTGCGACGACGGGCCGCCTTCTCTCGCTTCAGGGACGGGCGTCGCTGTCGCAGATCGTCCGACGCGTGTCGGAAGCCTGGGGCGCACGGAGTACAGTGCCGCGGGCGGTACAGCGAGTGATCCGGTCGTTCGTGTCCTGGGGTGTCCTGGCCGAGACGCCGGTACGGGGGATATACGAACCGGCGCCAAAGATCGCAGTAACACAAAGCAAGATCGGGGCTTGGTTGCTGGAAGCGCGATTGGCAGACGAGGGCCTTGGAGGCTGTCCCATCCACACGGTAGCCCGCGACGCGTCGTATTTCCCGTTGGACCTGAGATTGACGGTGCCCGACATAAACCGGAATCCACGGCTGGAAGTCGTCCATCAAGGGTTTGACGCCCCGGTCGTTACGTTGAAGCGGACCAGATAGCCCGCTACGTGCAGACCGTCCGCCAGGATGAGCGGGCTCCGTGTCGAGATGTCGTGCACACCAATCGTCGGAAGGAGCGACACGCATCGCAAGCGACCATTACGAGGTTGGTCACTGACCAACCTGTTTGCTCACGAGGAGCTTGGTCACTCCTTGTTCCGGGGTTGGTCACTGCCCCGGCGCCGGCGAGGTGCGGATTGCAGGTCTGGCTGTGACCCGAAGGCGGCGGCCAGCGTCTTGCGCTGGTCGGTGTTGAGCAGTTCGCGCGGGCTGAGTTCCAGCACCACGGTCTTGGCCCCGGATGGATCGCCGTCGCCTCGCGGAGCAGATCTTCGTCGAGGTAGATGGATCTCCATGAGGAGATGGTGGCCCGGAAGTGTGGAGTCGCTCAATGCGCCCCTTTGGGTTGGCCTCGGTTGGTACCGGCGCAGCCCCCGACCCGAGCGGTCGTTCCTTGACTACGTTTCCGTCTAATGATAGTATTTTCTCTCGATATGGTGGATAATCAAACGCATATTAGCCTATTGGGTACCGGCGAATTGTCTTTGTCGGTTAAAGAATTTCAAGATGAAATAGGATACGACGGACTCACAGTAAAGCGTAGACATCGAGATGAGTGGCCAGTACATGCCGGATTAGAAGCATATCTTCCAACTCTGGTATTGCTTGTCATAGGCAGTGCATATTTCAGGAGCTTTCTACAACAGGCGGGCAAGGACCACGCGGTCATTTTGACCCGTGCACTTGAGAGACTCTCAAAGAAGCTCTTTCATAGAGAAAAGGACGCAGCTATCGTTGGCCGGGACAAAACGAATAAACCAGACTACTCATTCCTTTTTTCTGTTTGGGCCAGTGTCAACAAATGCACAGTAAAGTTCATATTTAAGACGCGATGTTCGGACGAAGAATATGCGGCGACCGGAATAGCCGCGATAGAGTTCTTGAATGAGTACCATACTGGCGGAAATTTGGCAAAATACCGGGCGATCATTGACGCGACTGAAGATCACACACAAATCGTGGTTGCATACGATTATGATTCCGACTCACTATATCTCTTGTGACCTTTCATCCCACCCTATCAACCCTATTGCCCCAATGCCAACATATACGACGTTAATCAGAGGGAGGCGGCCCCACGGTAAACCCGTAGCGTTGCTTATAATTGCGCTACCGTGGTGACGCTCGATGGCGCGCGGAGTCAACCCTGCGACCGGTTCTTCATTGGCTGCACCCGCTCAACGATTGTCGATAGTGCCTGGAACCTGAGGTCCGTCCTAATAGCTCTATGGGACCGCAGGGGTTCGACTGGAAAAAGAGGTCGAAAAAATGACGGAAGCTCTGAAAGACGCAATCGGTCACTAGGAAGGATGCCCAATGAATGGATGCCGAATCTGCGAAGCACGTCCATCTGCGCTTGACACAGTAAGCGGGTGGCGAATCCAGGTATTGATGGCGGTGACGGCGGCGGACGGGCAACAGGGAGGAGCGCGAGACACTCGGCGCGGGTGCGGGCATGGCTGAGAACGCGTCGCTCACGACGCGAAGGAATGATCCGGTCGTGTATCGCCGGCATCCTCGCCAAGTGCCCTGACCACCGCCTCAGGGTCATGATCGATGACGGTCAGCAGCACCCGGGCTGCCCGATCGGGAACGCGCCGACCCTGTTCCCATTCCTGAAGAGCCCTCACATCGAGACCGAAGCGATCGGCGAACTTCTGCCGGCTCAGCCGCAACCGCTTGCGGAGCGCGACAATCCGGCTGGCGGCGGGATTGTCGACGAACCGACACGACAGACCCGTCTCACCACGAACATGGGCGAGAACCTCGCCCAGAGCCGTTTCGATCTCACATCCAAGATCGGTGCGTTCCATCGTCACTTTTCCTGGTACTCCTTCTTGATAGCGGCAACCAGACGCGTCAACGCCTTGGTGTCCGCCGGGGTCAGATCCTCGCGATCCGCCTTCGCATAAGCCGTCAGCAAATAGATGGCGTCGGGGCCAGCCTGATAGAAGACCGTACGAATGCCCCCTCGCTTCCCACGACCGGAACCGGCCCATCGCAGCTTACGGATGCCGCCGGTCCCCCGGATGACCGGCGCTGCATCGGGGGCTGCGACAATCGAGTCCTCCATCTCTCTGCGGGCCTCTTCCTCGAGCAGCTTGCGAATGGCACGCACGTACGTGCTCGTGGAGAAGACCTGCACCGTTCAGAAATATGCGGCATTGCCGCAGTCATATGCAAGCGCTCGCAGCGGTGCCCGGGAACGCCCAGGACGTCGACTAACGCGACACCTCGCTGGCGTTCTCTAATCTCGCCGCCTCCTGGATTCCAGCGACGAGCCTTCTTGGGCCCGGGAGGAAGCCATCGCCGTATGAAGCTGCCTCGCGTTCTTGCGGGCAGTGAGGTCGCCGGATTGCTGGGGCGGCACTACGGCTAACCACGTGACCGCTGAGTTGACAGTCGGCGGCAGCACCCACCGCGTAACTGTGCCTCGACACGCCGATGTCCGCGGGGCGGGCTTGAAGCGGACAATATAGCCGCTACGTCCGTGGCGTTTGCCAGAAAATGAATGGGCTCCGTGTCGAGAGGGCGTGTGCACCAATCGTCGGACGGAGCGACACGCATCGCAAGCGACAGTTTACGAGGTTGGTCACAGGTTGGTCACTGACCAACTGTTGGCTCACGAGCAGCTTGGTCACTCCTTATCCCGAGGTTGGTCACTGCCCCGGCGCCGGCGAGGTGAGGATCGCAGGTCTGGCTGTGACCCGAAGGCGTCGGCCAGTGTCTTGCGCTGGTCGGTGTTGAGCAGTTCGCGCGGGCTGAGTTCCAGCACCACGGTCTTGGCCCCGGATGGATCGCCGTCGCCTCGCGGAGCAGATCTTCGTCGAGGTAGATGGATCTTCATGAAGAGATGGTGGCCCGGAAGAGTGGGGTTGCTCAATGCGCCCTTTGGGTTGGCCTCGGTCGGTACGGGCGCAGCCTCCCGCCCCGACCGATTGTTCGCTTGCCCGGCGGGGGCGGTTGGGGTTAGGCTGCGCCGGCAATTCGACGGGCAGGGCCGGGGCCGGTCCGCCCATGTGAAAAGGAGTAGCTATGAGGATTACCGCGATGCGGACGGGGTTGCTGGCGTTGGTGCTGGCGGTGCTGGCCGGGGGCGCCGGGTGGGCGCAGATGTACAACGAGGCGCCGATGCTGGCGGCGATGGTGGCGGCGGGCGAGCTGCCGCCGGTGGACGAGCGGCTGCCGAGCAACCCGCTGGTGGTGGAGCCGTTCGACTCGATCGGCACCTACGGCGGCACGGTACGGATGATGGACGTGTCGGACCGCATGTCGATCGGCCTGCGGGTGCGCCACACCGGGCTGTTCCGGTACAACCAGACCGCCAGCCAGTTCGAGCCGGACCTGGCCGAGAGCCACGCCTGGTCGAACAACAACCGCACCCTCACCCTGAAGCTGCGCGACGGGCTGCGCTGGTCGGACGGCGAGCCGTTCACCACCGCCGACCTGATGTTCAAGTGGGAGCACGAGATCATCAACGAGGAGATCCACCCGCGCGGCATCGATCCGTTCTGGACCCTGGGCGGCGAGCGCGCCGTGTGGGAGCCGCTCGACGACACTACGCTGCGCATCACCTGGGCAGCCCCCAACCCGGTGGCCATGGACCGCTTCGGGCGCACCCACTTCTCCGGCGACAACTCGCTGTTCCTGCCGGCCCACTACCTGGAGCAGTTCCACGCCGACTTCAACGACGACGCGGCTTCTCTGGCCGCCGAGCTCGGCTTCGAGGACTGGATCAAGATGTTCAACGACCGCCGCGCGCAGGGCTACAACCAGTCCGCGGTGACCGTCGGGCGCCCCTACATGGACTTCCACGTGCCGGAGGTGGTGGAGAGCAACCGCGTGCTGCTGGTGCGCAATCCCTACTATCACCACGTCGACACGGCCAACAACCAGTTGCCCTACGTCGACCGCCTGGAGATTACCCACGTCGGCGACAAGCAGCTCTACGACCTGAAGGCTTCGGCCGGCGAGGCGGACTTCGTGGCCTACTACACCGGCGCACCGAGCCTGCCCACCTACAAGGCGGGCGAGGCGCAGGGCGACTACCAGACCGTGATCGCGCAGTCGCTGCGCACCGCCGAGCTGGTGATGTTCATCAACATGAACTACCCGGATCCGCTGCTCAACGAGCTGTTCAACGACCGCGATTTCCGCATCGCCCTGTCGGTGGCGCTGAACCGCGACCAGATGAACGAGATCGTGTTCTTCGGCCTCGGCGACCCACACCCGGCCACGCCGCTGAACACCATGGAGTTCTTTGACCGAGCCTGGTACAACGACAACCTGGCCTACGATCCGGACCGCGCCAACCGGCTGCTCGACGCTGCCGGACTCGACCAGCGCGACGCCGACGGCTTCCGGGTGCGCCCGGACGACGGCAAGCGCCTGAACCTGGTAATCGAGATCGGCGTGCTGGAGGGGCCGAAGCAGGCGATCTGCGAGCTGATCTCCAACGACTGGCGCCAGGTCGGCATCGAGGGCGCCTGCAAGCTGGTGGACGGCGCCCTGCAGAGCGAGCGCCTGGACGCCAACGAGACCGCCATCACCGCCTGGCACCTGGGCCGCACCACGCTGCTCGGGCGCGGCACGCCGGACCAGTTCGCGTTCGAGCGCTGCGGCGCCAACAACTGGGGCCGGCAGTGGTGCTTCTGGTTCGTGTCGGGCGGCCAGAGCGGCACCGAGCCCCCGGCCGAGATCAAGGCGCTGAACGAGCGCTGGCAGGCGTTCAAGCAGGCCGCCACCGGCACCCCCGACGCGGCGCGGCTGGGCAAGGCGTACTTCGCCTTCTTCGCCGACGAGTTGCCGATGATCCCGACCATCGGGCTGGCCCCGCATCCGGTAATCATCCACAACCGCCTGAAGAACGTGCCCGCCGACAACATCTTCTGGGGCTCCGACACCAACTTCTACGCCCCCTACAAGCCGGAGCAATGGTATATCGCGGAGTAGCGACTCTCTGACACGGGAGAATGGGCGGCGCGCGACGCCGTCCATTCTCCGCTCGTGCGCCGGCTAAGTGAACTACACCTCCTACCTGGTCCGCCGCCTGCTCTACATGGTCGTCACCGTGGTGGCGATCAGCGCGGCGATCTTCGTGGTGATCCAACTGCCGCCGGGCGACGCCGTGGACGCCATCGTGGCCGAGCGCGAGGCGCAAGGTGACGTGGTCACGGACGAGGACGAGCGCGAGCTGCGCAGCCTGTACGGCCTGGACCGGCCGATGGTGGTGCAGTACGGCGACTGGGTGATCCGGTTCCTGACCGGCAACATGGGGCGCTCGATCCGCGGCCTGCCGGTGAGCGGCCTGATTACCGAACGGCTCGGCGCCACCGTGATGCTGTCGCTGGTCAGCATCCTGTTCACCTACCTGGTGGCGATCCCGATCGGCATCTACAGCGCCACCCACCAGTACAGCTTCAGCGACTACGCGCTCACCACGTTCGGCTTCATGGGCCTGGCGACGCCCAACTTCCTGCTGGCGCTGATCCTGCTGTACCTGTTCTACCGCTTCTTCGGGCTCAGCATCGGCGGCTTCTACTCGCCGGGCATGGAGGAGCAGCCGTGGAGCCCGGCCAAGCTGCTCGACCTGATCGGCCACCTGTGGATACCGGTGGTCGTGATCGGCACCGCGGCGACCGCCGGCACCATCCGGGTGATGCGCGCCACGGTGCTCGACGAGCTGGGCAAGCAGTACGTGATCACGGCGCAGGCCAAGGGCCTTGCGTGGCGCCCGCTGCTGATGAAGTACCCGGTGCGGCTGGCGCTGAACCCGATCGTGAGCACGGTGGGCGGCATCCTGCCGGAGCTGATCGCCGGCCAGACCATCGTCGCCATCGTGCTGAACCTGCCGACGCTCGGCCCGCTGCTGTTCACGGCGCTGCGCTCGCAGGACATCAACCTGGCGGCGAGCGTGCTGATGATGCAGAGCGTGCTGGCCGTGATCGGCGTGCTGGTGTCCGACGTCCTGCTGGTGGTGGTGGACCCGCGCATCCGCTTCGAGAAGGGCGGCTGAGATGGATCGATCCGGGCAGGCGGATGAGCGTGCCGCAACCGCCGCAGCGGTGACCGATACCGCTCCCGAGACCAGCGCCGAGGAACGCTACTTCATCGCTTCGCAGCGCCAGTTGATGTGGCGCAAGTTCAAGAAGCACCGCCTGGCCGTGGTCTCGGGCGTGATCCTGGTAATCGCCTACCTGGCCGCGTTTGCGTTCGAGTTCTGCGCGCCCTACGGTCCGCTGACCCAGCACGAGGGGTTCGTGAACGCGCCGCCGACGCGCATCCGCCTGTTCGACCCCGACGGCCGCCTGCGCGCGCCGTTCGTGTACGGGCTCAGCGGCAAGGTGAACATGGAGACCTTTCAGCGCGAGTTCGTGGAGGACACCGCGATCATCCATCCGCTGCGCTTCTTCGCGCCCGGCGAGGGGTACCGCTTCTGGGGCAGCTTCGACGCCAGCCGCCACCTGTTCGACGCCGGCGAGGGGCGCATCTTCCTGCTCGGCACCGACGCCCTCGGCCGCGACGTGTTCTCGCGCGTCATGGCCGGCAGCCGCATCAGCCTGACCATCGGCCTGATCGGGGTGCTGATCAGCTTCGTGCTCGGTTGCATCCTGGGCGGCGTGTCCGGCTACTTCGGCGGCGTGCCCGACCTGGTGATCCAGCGCGTCATCGAGTTCCTGGGGGCGATTCCGAACATCCCGCTGTGGATGGCGCTGACCGCGGTGATCCCGGTCAACTGGCCGGTGATTCGCGTCTACTTCGCCATCACCATTATCCTGAGCGTGCTGAACTGGACCGGCCTGTCGCGGGTGGTGCGCGGCAAGCTGCTGGAGCTGCGCGAGTACGACTACGTGACCGCCGCCAAGCTGGCCGGCTCGCGTACCGGGGCGATCATCACCACCCACCTGCTGCCCGGCTTCCTGAGCTACCTGATCGTGCGCCTGACGCTGGCGATTCCGGGCATGATCCTGGGCGAGACGGCGCTGAGCTTCCTGGGACTGGGCATCCAGCCGCCGGCGGTGAGCTGGGGCACGCTGCTGCAGGGGGCGCAGAACGTGACCAATATCGCCATCTATCCGTGGCTGCTGACGCCGGCCCTGTTCGTGGTGGCCACGGTGCTGCTCTACAATTTCGTCGGCGACGGGTTGCGCGATGCCGCCGATCCCTACGCCATGAGCGGCAGGGGGTAGGGGAGTTGAGGCACCTCAGCTCCAAATGGCCGCCGCGACCTCTGGTGGCTCAGAGGTTCTTCATGCAAGGCATCAACCTCGCGGGTGCACGGAAAGCGTAGATTGGCGCGTGCAACGCCAGGGGCCACCAGATAGTGCCGGCGCGCCCCTCGGTCACTGGAGCGGCACTTCCACCAGCACTACGGTGGCCGGGGGCAACTCAATCGGTGACAGGGGTGACTCGGGCACTTCGGACCACACCGCGCGCACTCGATCCGGGGCCTCGAAGGTGTTGTGGTCGTGCGGGTCTGCAGCCTGCAACACCGCCATCTTCGCCGAGTCGCCGAACGCGGCCCCGCCGTGCAACCCAAGCCGGACCTGGGCCGATTCCCCGTACCTCAGGTTTGCAAACGTGATGGTCAGGGCGCGGCCCCGGAGCGACGCCGAGCAGGAAAGCGACGGGACCTCCGCCGAGTTTCCGTTCTCGTCCGTGTACTCGATCTCCTCGGCATCGCAGAGGGTCCTCACCGCGGCGGCGCCCTGGTGGCCCTTGAACATATGGTACACGTCATAGTTGGGCGTTCTCAGGCACCGATCGCCTGCGGCGAGGAAGAGCGAGTGGAGATTGTTCACGAGCTGGGCGATGTTGGTCATGACGACCTTGTCACAGTGATTGTTGAAGATGTTGAGAGTGAGCGCGGCCACGATGGCGTCCCGCATCGTGCTTTGTTGCTCGAACAGGTTGCCTCCTCTTGACGGCCCTGATCCATCGGGATGCCAGCATCCCCATTCATCGATGATGAGCCCGATAGCCCGCTCGGGATCGTGGAGGTCCATCGCGGACCGTTGTTGTACCACCAGCCTCTCCATCAGCGCCGCCTTGGCGAGGAGCTGGTACCACTGGTCGGTATCGAACTGAAGGGCGCTACCGGCAGTGCCGCAGTAGTAGGGCGGCAAATCCCTGAAAAAACGCGGGAAGGTCCTCGATTCTGTCTCGCATCTTTTCGAAGAATCGAATCGTCCAGTCCAGGTCGTTGCCGCTCGGGCCGCAGGCGATGTACTGCCGGTCGCGACCGCCGGCGTTCGCGGCCACCGTCGTGGATCTTCTGAATATTCCCGCGTAATCCTCGGGTGTCATGTTCCCGCCGCCGCCCCAGTTCTCGTCGCCGATTCCCTAGTAGGTCACGTCGAACGGCTCGGTGTCTCCGTGCTGTGCTCGCAGGTCCGCGAGAGAGGTGGACTCGCTCGGGAATGTGCAGTACTCGATCCAGTTCCGAATCTCCAGGGGAGAGGTCGAGGTCGCGTTGGCGGCAAAGTAGGGCTCGGCGCCCACCATGCGGCAGAAGTCGGCGAACTCGTGCGTGCCGACGGCGTTGGATTCGAGGCGGCCGTCCGAGCCGTACCACCAGTTCACCGTCGTCGGCCGCCGGTCCACGGGACCAATCCCGTCGCGCCAGTCATACGTCTCCGCAAAGCAACCACCGGGCCAGCGGATCACAGGCGCACCAAGACGCCGAAGGTCGTCGACGATAGCTTTGCGAAAGCCACGGACGTTCTCTACCGGCGAGTCCTTTCCCACCCAGATTCCGTCGTAGATGACCCCGCCGATGTGCTCGGCAAGACCCGCACCTGATCCGCGGCTTCTCATGCCACGACCTACGTGAGCGTACGGTCAGCGAAGGGTTCGCGGTGGGCCAAGCGCCTGAAAAAAGTCGAGAAAATCGCTGGGTGCGGGCCTGAGGGGGTTGACATGGTTTTTTGGCGCGTGATCGGGCCACGTCCCCGACCCTGCCCATTCCGCTCGCGTTTCCGCCCTCAGCGCGCGCTCTCGGCCGGCCGCGTCCGGGTTTGGCCCGCAAAGCCCAAATCGGACGATCGGCTCGTCCACGGGCCGGCATGGGGGCACCGGATAACGGGTGTACCATGGCGGCATGCCACCTGACACCAGTACGCTGCCGCCGACGCCGGCAGCGCGGCCTGAAGCGGCGACCACCGCGCCAGCCGCGACCGCGGCCACCCCCGCTCTGATGGCGCCCGGCGCGAGCGAGACTGCGACGCTCGCCGTTGCCGACAGCGGAGCGCCGCCGGCCCCGGAGGCGCCGCCCGACCTGGATCGGCTCGGTAACCGCATCGCCGAGCTGTCGGCACGCATCCAGGCTGCCACCTACGAGCTGCTCTGTTACCTGCGCGTGTTCGACCGCCACCATGGCTGGGAGGGCTTTCGTTCCTGCGCCCACTGGCTCAACTGGCGCACCGGCCTCGATCTCGGCGCCGCCCGCGAGAAGCTGCGCGTCGCCGCCGCCTTGGCCGATCTCAACCACCTCTCCGCGGGCATGGCCTGCGGCCGGCTTTCCTACTCCGTCGTACGTGCCATCACGCGAGTGGCCACCCCCGACAACGAGGCGTGCCTGGTCGCCATTGCCTGCTGCGCCACCGGGGCACAGGTGGAACGGCTGGTGCGGGCGTGGCGGCAGGCGGATGAGGACGCGCAGCCGGACGCCGAGCAGGTGCGGCTGGCGCGGCGCACGCTGAGCACGCGGATGGACGAGGACGGCATGGTGGTGCTGCGGGCGCGGCTTACGCCTGAGGTAGGCGCGGTAGTGCTGCGTGCCCTGGAGGCGGCCCTGGAGCAGGTGCCGGCGGCGGCGCAAGACGCGGCGAGCATCGCGCAGCGGCGCGCAGATGCGCTGGGGCTGGTGGCCGAGAGCGCGCTGGCGGGCGGGCTCGACCCCGGCAGCACCGGCGACCGCTACCAGGTGACGGTCCACGTGGAGGCTGATGGGCTTTCCTGCCAAGAGGTCGCCGCGGTCCCGCGGCACGTTTCCGCGGAAATTGCGCCAGGCAACGAGCCGGCCTTGGAACCGGCGGCAGCGTCACTGGACGGCGTGGCGGACCAGGTGTCCATCGAGCACGCGGACGATCTATCGGTCACCGAGGCAACGCACGACCGCGACCGGGCGGTCCCGATGCCTGGCTCCGATGCTGGGCAGGCGGTGATCGAACAAGCAGGAGGCATCCACATCGGCAAGGAGGCAGCGCGCCGGGTCGCCTGCGATGCCGGCCTCGTGGAGCTGCGCCACGCCGGCGACGGCGAGGTGCTCGACGTCGGCCGCAGGACCCGCACCATCCCGACCGCGCTGCGCCGTGCCCTGCAGAGCAGAGATCGCAACCAGTGTCAGTTCCCCGGCTGCAGTTCGCGC
Organism: Spirochaetia bacterium; assembly: GCA_965203905.1. Classification (GTDB taxonomy): domain Bacteria; phylum Spirochaetota; class Spirochaetia; order SZUA-6; family Bin103; genus Bin103. The sequence continues at coordinate 4,927,994 of CBDBDQ010000005.1, forward strand.
CACTGCGACGCCCATCACGTCGTGCATTGGGCCGACGGAGGGGAGACGCAGCTCACCAACCTGGTCAGCCTGTGTCGTTTTCACCACCGCGCGGTGCACGAGGAGGGCTTTCAGGTGGTCGCTGACAGCGCCGGGCAGTTCCAGTTCCTGCGCCCGAATGGCGAGCCGCTGCCGGCGGTGCCACCGGCGGCGCGCTGGGAGGGTGTCGGGCCGCCGCTGGCGCCGACCGTGGAGCGCCTGGCGGCGGCCGGCATCAGCATTGGTCCGCACACCGCTACTCCCGAGTGGTATGGCGAATCGCTGAACGTGGCGGCGGCGCTCGACGTGCTGTGGGAGCCGCCGGTGGCGGCGGCGCGTGGCGGCGCTCCCTGAGGCACCCGCAACCTGGTGGTGAGCGCAGCGAGGATGAGTAGTGCACGCGCGATGGAGACTGCCTCCAGATCGCCCTGGCTGCTGCGGAGTCGTGCACACCCACTGCAGGGGAGTGCCACCGCTTCCGCGACTGGCCTGACCTGTTTGCGCCGGGTCGAGTTGGACTAAGATGGTGGAGATGCAGCGACCGATTCGCCTGGGTCTGATCGGCTGCGGCGGGATCGTGCGGATCGCACACGCGCCGGGGTATCAGTCGATCCCTGAGCTGGTGCAGGTCACCGCGCTGGCCGATCCGGTCGGTGACAACCTGCAGCAGATGGGTGAGATGCTGGCCGTGCCGCCGGAGCGGCGCTACGCCGACCACCACCAGATGCTGGAGCACGCCGGGCTGGACGCGGTCACCATTGCCACGCCGCACCACCTGCACGCCGGACACGCAATGGACGCGGCGGCCGCGGGCGTGGCCGTGATCTCCGAGAAACCGATGGCCACCTCCGTGGAGGAGGCGCAGCAGGTGCTGGCGGCGGTGCGGCGCCACGGCGTGCCCTACGCGGTGGTGCACAACTTTTTGTTCACGCCCGGCATGGAACGGGCGCGGGCGCTGCTGGCCGAGGGCGCCGTGGGGACGCCGTTCTTCGGGCGCGCCAAGTCGCTGTTCAACAAGACCGACGACCGGGCCGATCCGCGCAACGAGTGGCGTGCCTCGCGTGCGGCCGGGGGCGGCGCCATCAACGACACCGCCTACCACGAGATCTACCTGCTGGAGACGCTGGTCGGCTCGCCGGTGCGCTACGTGGAGGCGCGGGTGGCAACGCAGCACTTCGCCTTCGACGTGGACGACCTGGCGCTGCTGCTGCTGGAGCACGAGGGCGGTGCGCTGTCCACGGTGGCCACCGCCTGGTGTGTGCCCGGCGGCGACGCCGGCGAGAGCGCCAACCTGGCCGAGGTGCAGGGCCCGACCGGCGGGGTGCGCGTCATGCGCCGCGGCCGCGGGTTGTGGCAGTATGCGCGCGGCACGCGGCAGTGGCGGGAGGTAGCGCTGCCGCCGCAGCCAGATTGGGCCGAGAGCGGCCACGGGCGTTACTTCGCCGCCACCTTCGAAGCCCTGGCGAAAGGGGCGCCGCCACCGGTCGGCGCCGAGCTGGCCCTGCACAACCTGCGCATCGTCGCCGCCGCCCGCCGTGCCAGCGCCGAACGGCGCGCCGTGGAGCTGCCGCCGCCGGACACCGCCGGCTGACCGGCGAACATCCGGCACCGGACTCCCGAGCGACCGAGTAACCGAGCTTCAAGGAGGAGCAACCATGAGACCCTATATTGACTGTCACAACCACATCGGGCGCACCCTGAACCGGCTGCCGCCCACGGGCCAGAGCACCGCCATGGCGCTGGCCCGCTTCGCCGAGACCAGCGTCTACGCCAGCCTGTCGATGCCGACCGCCACCGGCGGCCTGGTGCTGCGCGGGCTGGAGGACATCCGCGACCAGAACCGGGTGATCGCCCGCGCGCGCCGCGACTTCCCCGCGCACGTGCCGCTGGGGCTGGCCCTGGTCGAGCCGTGCCTGGGGCCGATCGCCGTCGACGAGGCGGAATGGGCGCTGAGCGAACTGGGCCTGCACGGCATCGTGTCCCATCCGCCGGTGCGCGAGGCCTGCATCCCGTTCGTCGAGATGGCCGCGGCACGCGGCGGCCTGTGCAACGTGCACATGCACGACGCGCTGTTCGGCGAGATTGCGCGCATGTTCCCGGCCGCCACCTTCATCACCCATGCCAGCAGCCACGCCGCCGAGCACTTCGGCGGGCTGGACAACGTCTGGTTCGAGGTGGTGCAGTATCCCGACGGGCGCGGCAGCCGCTGGGACTTCGCCCGGCTGGCCGACCGGGTGGGACGCGAGCGCATCATCTTCGGTGCCGATCTTCCCTACTACGACTACCGCCTGCTGCAGCAGATCATCGAGCAGGCGCCGGTCGACGACGACCTCAAGGACCGCATCGCCTACCGCAACATGCTGGGAGCTGATCCGCCGGTACAACCCGGAGTGGCAGCTCCCCGACGCCCCACCCGCGGCGCCGCGCGTGTATCGGGCCGAGGAGCTGTGGGCCGTGGACCCGGAGAAACCCGATCGCCTGACCGTCTACGGCTGAGCCCGGTCTCAGTAGATCGAGTTGAGTTCGAAGGCCTCCATGGACACAACCCGTGCCTTCCGGCCTCGCGGCCACGGCATTCCGTAGGTGGCCAGACGATACCGGGCACCTTCCTGCGGCAGGAAGCAGGAGCTCATCGAGACCGCGCCATCGTCGGCGAAGACCTCGATCGAGGTTCTGTCGACGAGCAGGTGCAGCCGGACGGTATCCTTCGCCGGCGGCACGCGCGCACTGCTCCCCCCGCACGAGAGGCGGCGGCTCCTTTGTTCATAGCGGACCGCTTCACCCTTGATCGTGAATATCACCTCGCGTGCGTCGCCGGGGTCTATCTCGGCGCGGATCTCGAGCAGGTCAGTTTGGATGCCCTGGAGCAGGTTCTCGGTATGGGTAATCTCCTCATCCTGCCAATGGTGGCGCTTTCCGCGTAGCGTTTCCAATTCCTCGACCGGACGACGGTCCATTCGCAAACCGGATGGCGTGCGCCGGAGCACAAGCTCACAGGGGAAGCTCATCTGCTGGTCGAAGGGCATCTGCGGATACTCGCCGCCGCCCATCCATGCAATCTGCACGCATCGACGTTGCGACTCCGGCAGCCCGAACCAGGTCTGCGCCGCGTAGAAGTTCTTGCCGTGATCGGCGCGCAGAACCCCGGTTTGCGGATGAAACTCCGTGCCGTCGAATGTGCCCACGAGGTAGTTGCCGTTGGCTGCCCAGAACACCCACTTGAGGTCGGCCACGTCGCCGTCGACGGGTAGGGCAAACAGGTCTGGACATTCCCTGCCTCCGGGCACATGCACCGTCGAAAGACCCTGCCAGGTCTTGAGATCGGGCGAGGAGAACAGGGCGTACTCGTTCCCGCTCAGGAACAGCGCCATGATCCACTTGGACTCAGGCTCATACCAGATGACCTTCGGATCGCGGTTCTCGGCCACGATGTGGGAAATGACCGGATTCCCCTCGAAGTGCTTCCAGGTCCGGCCGCGGTCGTTGCTGTAGCTGATGTTCTGGGTACACGGCCTGTTGGTCTCCACGGTGGTGTCGCCGGCAGTGTAGACAGCCACGATCACTTCCTCGGCGCCGGTCTTGAAGCCCGCGGTGTTCGGATAGTCCACCACCGAGGATCCCGACCAGATCCAGCCCTGCTCATGCGGCTCTATGGCGTGGTCCCGCTGTTTCCAGTGGACCAGGTCGGAGCTTATGGCATGGCCCCAACGACTCGGTCCCCAATCCGCTCCCGTCTGATGCTGAAAGAAGAGATGATACTCGCCGTCGTGGTAGACCAGCCCGTTGGGGTCGTTGAGCCATTTCTCTCGTGCCGTGAAATGAAACTGTGGCCGGTACCTCTCGTGGTACGTGTTCTCGTGTTGCACATGGATCTCCTGTTCGACCGATTCCCCCGGTGCTGTCAACCGACGGCGCCGACTCGCCCGGACAGCTCCAGCAGCAGGGTGCCGCGGCGGACGGCTCGATCCGCCACCGGCCAGGGCACCGCTGCAGCGCTGGGCGGCTTCCGCGCTCGACCGCTACGGTTGCTGCCGGCCCCGCACCGTACTCAACCGCCGTCGCTGGCGCTCGTAGCATGACACCGTGCCGCGGCCACGATCAAGGTTGAGCCGAGCAGCCGCCGTCGTGTTGCGCGGGAGACACCCGCGCGCCCTGTGGAACATCGACGGCGCACCGCGTGGTCGCAGCCGATCCGAGCCTCCCATCGTCGCTCACCTCTTCCGCCGACAACGGCCGCGGCCTCCACCTGGCAGACGTCCGGACGGCGCTTGCACTACCGCCGGTGGCTCGCCATCATGGGGTCCGTCGCGAACCAGCCTTGATACTGCCCGCGTCTGACGATGACTTCTGAACCAACCACCATGGTCGCACGTTCACAGAAAAAGACCGGCGGTCTGCTCAAAGACATAAGCAACAATAAAGCCAGCTATCTGCTGGCGCTGCCGGCGCTCGTGTACGTATTCATATTCCAGTACCTGACCTATCCCTACATCGCCATTGCATTTCAGAAGTTCAGCTACAGAACCGGGATGTCGTTCTGGAACAACCAGTGGATCGGCCTCAAGAATTTCGAATTCTTCTTCAAGTCCATCTATTTCTCGCGGGTAACCTGGAATACCGTCAAGTTCAGCTTCCTGTTTATCATCTTCGGAACCTTCGTGGCACTGATTTGCTCATTGCTGCTCAACGAAGTGCGCCAAAGATGGTTTGCCAAGAGCGCTCAATCCATCTACCTGTTTCCTCACTTCCTGTCTTGGGTGGTAGTGAGCTACATCGTGTTCAGCCTGTTTGGCACCGAATTCGGGTTGGTGAATACGACCCTGCAAGCGCTGGGCATGGAGCCAGTCTCCTGGTATTCCATGCCGGCTGCCTGGACCTGGATAATCGTCGCGATGCGAGTCTGGAAGAGCACCGGAATAATCACCATCATCTTTCTGGCTGCGATCACGGGCATAGACGAGCAGCTCTACGAAGCCGCGACAGTCGATGGCGCTACCCGCTGGCAGAAGATCAAGTCGATCACGATCCCGCTGTTGATGCCCACTGTTGCTATCCTGACTCTCCTTGAGATAGGGAAGATGATGTACGGTGACTTCGCCATGATGTACGCCATCATAGGCGATAACGGACTTCTCTATCCGACCGCGGACATCATAGATACCTATGTCTTTCGCGCCCTCAGAAAGATAGGTGACCCTTCGCACGCCATGGCCGTGGGCCTGTATCAGTCACTGGTAGGATTCGTGCTCGTGCTCATTACCAATCTGGCGGTAAGAAAGTACTTCAGGGAAGGAGCGCTGTTCTAGACACCCCATGAGATCCACAGCTTCCCTTGGGATGTGCCGATATACCTGTTTCTCCTGGTGTTCTCCGTGTTCTGCGCGGTGCCGATGCTGCTCATCGTAATGGTGTCGGTGACCGACGAGGCGTCTATCATCAAATTTGGGTATTCGCTGATCCCCGCTGAATTCTCTGTCGAAGCATACAAGATTGTCTTTCGTCGCGGCTCGAGCGTTCTCAGGAGCTACACGGTTACCGTGTTCGTTACTTTCGTGGGGACGTTGCTGGCAGTTGCGATCACCGCGATGGCTGCATACACGTTGGCCAACAAACACGTGAAGTATCGCAATGGCATGGCCATGTTCGTCTTTTTTACGATGCTCTTTCATTCCGGGCTGGTCCCATGGTACGTCATGTGCCGGAATCTAGGACTCACCGACAATGTGCTTGCTCTCATTATTCCGTCGTTGCTGTTCAATCCTTTCAACCTGTTCCTCGTAAGGAACTTCATGAAGGGTATCCCGGATTCCTTGATGGACTCGGCGAAGATCGATGGAGCCTCCGACTTCAGGATCGCTTTCGCAATCTTTTTTCCGCTTTCGACACCGGTGCTGGCGGCGGTGTCGCTGTTCTATGCGCTGGGCTACTGGAACGACTGGTTCAACGCTATCATGCTGGTGGATGACAAGCGCCTGTATCCGCTTCAGTACCTGTTGTTGAAGTTGCGTGAATTGCAGACGCTGGCAGAGCTGCAGATGGCAGGTATGGGGTCTGATTTTACTGTTCCCGGAGAGTCGTTGAAGATGGCGACCGCGATTGTAACGATTGGACCGATTGTCTTCTTCTATCCTTTTCTGCAGCGCTACTTCGTGAAGGGATTGATAATCGGATCCATCAAGGGGTAGGGGATCGGGGTCCGGAGGATCGGTAGTACGACGTTCGCGGACGAGGGCGCGTGGCACGTCGCTGTGGCGCGTCGCTCAGGCGGGCGGCAGCATCCTCTGGGAGTCGTGCGGGCGGGGAGCGGCCGGTGTGGGTGTGGCGGTGGGGTGTGGCGGTAGCGGCAGTAGCGCTGGGCCCACGGCCGCTGCCCATCGCTGTCATCGCTGTCGCTGTGACATCGCCTGGACGGGCGTACCGGTCATCGGGTAGCCTGCTTGGCGTGCTATTCCTACCTATCAGGAGGTGTTCTCATGAGTAAGGGAGCGCAGTCACGGAGCCGGCGGCTCTATCTGCTGCTGGCGCTGATTCTGATCGTACCGTTTGCCGTCCATGGCGCAGGCGAGGAGGAGTCTGCAGGGGCGGCAGCAGCCGAACCGAAAATGGTGAGGTTGGTCGCCACCTTGTGGGGCGACGTGCCGGTAGATGAGAAACGAGTTCAGGACGCAATCAATGAGCGACTGCAGGCGGATGGGCTCAACCTCTACTATGAGAGGACCTGGATCCCCTTTGGCGGCGGTACTACTTGGGAACAGAAGACGAATCTCATGTTGTCTACCGGCGAGGAGTTCGAGCTTCTCAGCGTGCTGCAGGACCGGTGGCCGGTCAGTCAGTACGTCGGACAAGGCGCAGCGCACGCCATTGACGAGTATCTGGATGAATACGGACCTGCGATCATGGAGGGTATACCGGACAACCTCTGGAAAGATGTCACCATAAACGGCAAGATATATGCGTTGCCCGCGTATTTTGCCCCTATGACGAGCAACATCGAGAGGATCAGCATTCGCAAAGACCTTTACGACAAGCATGGCCTGGATATTCCTCAGACCAGAGAAGAGCTGATACGCGCTTCGGAGATCATCCATGCCAACGAGCCAGACCTCAAGCCGCGAGCATGGACAAAGCTCGGTCACGACCCCTCCGTCTTTCTGCATCGAGGTTATGAAACCTACCCATTTACCGTACAAGACGAGATGATCTACATCGATCAGAAAGGAAACGTAAAAGCGTGGATAGAGACGGAGGAGTTCAAGCAGGACAGCGCTTTCTGGAGGGAACTCTACGTCAAGGGCCTGGTACATCCCGATCTGCTCCCCGGTGGTTCCGATCTTCGCCACAGGGAATTGAACAAGGAAGCCATCACGTTCGAGCACTCCATCTGGCATCCCACGTCAATTCAAGGGAACGAGCCGGAAGGCGAGTACATGACGATCCTCTTGTACCCGGACGAAGTGAAGTTCAACAGTTTCGGCATGAGGAACGGAACGCTCGTTCCCATTACCGCAAAGCATCCTGAAGCCGCGATACAGTTTGTCAACTGGGCTTATTCGAGCCAGGAAAATCACGACCTGTTGGCTTTGGGAATTGAAGGCGTGCATTGGCGAGAATCGGACACCGTGCTGACCTGGAACAATCCCCATGCGGCAGGCTCCAAGACATCCTGGGAGTCGCCTGCGGTAGAAAAAATTGTGGATCCGGAAACCAACCAGGCTCTGTACAACCACTGGGTATTCCTGATCGGTCAATTGCGCTGGATGCGGATCAGTCCGCTGTCCCATCCATCCCAATTGGAAGAGCGCGACCCAGCCTATACCAACGTCGAGGACAGCATTACCATCGGATTTGCGTTCGATTCGTCACCGGTAGCGACTGAGTACGCAAACCTGAAGGCGATGATTGCGGAGAACGTGTGGCCCATGAGGTTCGGTATCGTGGATTACGACGAGGCTTACGACAAGGCTCTGAAAAACATGAAAGCCGCAGGCCTCGATCGAGTGATCGAAGAATATCAGAAACAGTTCAGCGCTTATATGGCATCGAACTAGGACGGAGATTCCAGCATGAAGCCGGCTACCGTGGCGGGCTTCATGCGCGTTCCTGATCCTCGAGAATACCTCGCTGGATCAGCTTCATGATGAGACTTGCCATCTTGGAGGCCGTGCAACCCCAGTCGTTGTTGTAGTTGGGCTTCGATGTTGTCCAGCGGTGATTCTGCGGGCAGCTTCCGAGTGTTGACACGGGCTCTTCCCTGACGTCCCCGGTGAACTGAAAATACGTGTGCCAGTTGACGAAGGCGACGAGGAAGTCCCGATAGGATTCGTTGCGGGTAACCTCGTATGCCCTGAGGAGCGCATCCCCCAGCTCGTTCCGGTTCATCAAGGCATGCCCATAGCGGCTCGGCCAGTTGCCATGGGTAATGCCGCCTGCGATCTTGCGGTCCATACCGTGATCTCCCAGGGTGACCTTGTAGGAGCCGCGGAGAAATTCCTCGTGCGGCTCCCAGAGGGCGAACAGGCAGAGCAGGATCGCGGCGAACTTGTCCACCAGTTGTCGATACCTCTCATCCCCGGTCAACTGATACGCGTCTGCGTATCCCCATACGATGTAGGCGACACCCGTTGGGTCGATCGCATTCGCATCGAGGTACAGCCAGTCGAGCTCTCCCTGCCCCCAGTGGGGGATCGTCTCGGCCAGGTGCGGGTAGGCATAATCCGCAAGTCTGAGAGCTGACTCTTGGTAGCGTTCGTCGTAACGTTCGTCGTCCGTCGCTCCATGGAGCTCAAGGAGGGCGCTTGTCATGTACAGGCAGGAACCGGGCTGAAACTCACGGATCACCCGAGCCTTCCCGTTCTCGAATGCCCAGAGCGAAGGCACGGATCCGTCCGTATCCTGCACCCTGAAAAACCACTCGGCGATCTGCAGTGCGTGTTGCCGGTACCCGGGATCGCCCGTGAGGGTAGTGATCCTGGACAGGAAGTAGATCATGTAGGCGTTGTGGCAGGTCCAGATGATGTCCTGCTCCTGCTCCTGTCGCACGGGGCCTTGCACGCGGACGGCCGCCACGAAGGAGTCTTTCATGTCGCCCGGCGCTTGCCAGCTCACCGTAGCGTCGAGGCGGAACCGGGGATTCTCGATCCATCCTTTCAGCATCCGGATGGAGTGCTCGTCAATGAACCGTTTCGTCGCCTCGTCCGCATACAGGTGCCGGTACTGGTTGAAGGCGTAGATCATCTCCAGATCCCAGCAGCCGCTCCAACCCGGCCCCTCGCGGTCCTCGTCGATCACGAAATGCCTGGTCGACGGATCACCCCGAACCACGCCGTGATTGATGATGCCGTCCCCCTCGGCATGCCACTTCCTGGGGTCCTGCAAGGCCCGCATCACCAGGTCGACGTGCTTGCGCAATCCGTAGCGCGGTGCGAGAGGTTCCAGAGGCTGAATCCTCAGCACCTGCTCCATGGTGTCGTAGTAGGTGCCCTCCGCAACCAGGAACGCGAAGTGCACCGAGACCGTCTCGCCGGCTGCCAGCAGGTTCTTCGAGTCGAAATCGGTATACCCGGGTGGAAGCTTCACATTGCACTCCAGCACACCGACATCCGACATGTTGATCTCCAGCGCCTGGCAGCCGTCATACTTGCTGATCCCGGCCGAGTGATCGTAGGTGGATATGATCCACAGGGCAAGGCCCGTATCGCGATCGAAATAGCCCATCTGCGAAGGGCTGTAGAGCCAACTGAAATTGTCTATCGCCTCGTCTCGCTCAATCGCGACGCCATATCCGAAATGAGGTCTCTCGTTTGCACACGGAAGCTGCCAACTTATCTTTCCCATCAGACAGCCTTGTTTGGTTACCGTGTAGCTGCATGCCATCTGCAGCTCGGTGCCGCCGATTTCCTGGGTCCACGCCCATCGCAACGTGTCGTCTCCGATGGCGGTGGGCTGCACGCAAGACGGAATGCGGTAGACTCTCTCCCGCCACGAGACCGGACCAAACAGAAAGGCTCGAAAGCCCGTCCGTGCCGTCTCACCGGCCAGGCAGGCCCACCGGCCCTTCGCTGCGCGACCGAGAACCCGCAGCCGCCACTCGCTCTCTTCTCGAGTCCACTCCAGCTTGACGTTCCTGGTCTCGATGGAGGCTGGTTCCGGCGTTGACATCACCGTGGGCATCTTGCGCTACTCGCCGTGGAGCATGGCCTGCGACCGGCCGTTGAGCAAGTGGCGCGAGTAGGGTAGGGTAGCCGGGTCCGGATCGGACTGGGGCAATTAGCTCAGCTGGATAGAGCGCTGGCCTCCGGAGCCAGAGGTCGTGGGTTCGAATCCCCCATTGCCCGTTCGTAATTCGTTTTCTGACCAGCCGTTACCCGTGCGTCGTCGAATCGCTGGAGCCTGGCCACGCACTTGGCATCAACGTGCTGCCGTTTTTGGGCGACAGCAGCCATACGGGGCTGCACAGCCAGCCCAGACGCTCGGCGCCGATGCCCACTTCATGTCGCTGCCGATGGTGGGTAGCTCGGCGGCGCTGCGCAACGCGCTGGCCAGGGAGGCCGGTATCCGTGAGGTCATCGATCGCTGGGATCATCTGGATGTTGTGTGCGTCGGTGTTGGCATGCTGCCGCCGGTTCCGAGCATGTCTACATCGGCGAGGAGTACGTTCCCAAGCTGATGGCGGCCGAAGCCGTGGAAAGCAGGCGCTCAACGCTGCGCGGCTTCGGCTGGCAACACGATCGTCGTGCTGCTGGCCGGCGGGGACAAACGAACCCAGAGTCGGGATATCGAGACGGCGTTGCGGCTCGCACGAAACCTGTAGGTGGGCACCATGAACAGGACCGTTACTACACCCTATGAAGTCGCCGAGCACCTCCGCGCGCCGGAGGAGATAGCCGCATATCTGGAAGCGTGTCTAGAGGAGGCCGACGGCGATGCGGCGTTCGTCGCCAAGGCGCTGGGCGATATCGCCCGTGCCAAGGGCATGGCGCAAGTTGCGTGCGATGCCGGGTTGTCCCGAGAAAGTCTCTACAAGGCGCTTTCGGGAGACCGCAATCCGACCCTGGAAACGGTTCTCAGGGTCATCGGAGCACTGGGCCTGAAGCTGCGCGCCGAAGTGGTACCTGATTCGGCCACGGCCGGACAGGGCGCCCCCGGCATATAGCCGTACGCGCACGCCGGCAGGCGTTGCGACCAGGGCGTCTGGAGGCGGTCGGCGCCCCGACTTGCGACAAGACCGTCAGCCATGACGGTCTGCGCCATGCTCGGTGCGGATCAGCAGCGAGGATGCGCTCGCCGTCGCGTAGTAGACAGTCTGCCGCATGGCCGTGCCACAGAACGGGGTCGCACCCCCCGTGCGTTGACCGTGCGTTGAATCGCCTCTTGCACTATCGTGGCGAGTGTGAGAATATGAGGGCTTGATGCGTCGCGGGACCAGCGCGCTCACCGCTCACCGCTCACTAGCCGCGCCGTTCCGACAGCTCGGCAGCGATGCTGAGCGCGGCACCATCGTTCCATCCGTCCCCAACGGCCGCCTACGACGGCCGCGTACGCACCCTTCACCAGCCGCCCGTGCCGGCGTTGCCGGCCGAACCGAAAGAAACGGGCAACGGTACACCCGACCCGAAAGAGGAGGACCACTATGGTCCGATTTGTTTCACTGACACTGGCGTTCGCGCTGGTGGCAGCCTCTGCGTTCGCAGCGGGCGGTGGCGAAGCGCCGGCCGCCGCTGCCGAGAAGGAGATGGTGCTCGACCCAGCCACCGGCGAGGTGGTCACCGCGCCCGAATAGATGGAGGACGGAAAGGGCATTGTTGGAAAAGCGGTACGAGTGAGTATCGTCCCACCAATAGACGAGGAGACGAAGATGAAGAAGTTGTTTGTATTGCTGCTCGGCTCGGTCATGTGGACCGCAGGAGCGTTCACTGCCGTTGCCGCCTCTCAGCCAGAGGAGGAGGCTGCCGCGATCGAAGAAGGCGAGGCGATTGGGGAGAGAGTCGGGCTCTATGCCACTTTGGCTGAATATGAAGAGCTCACGGGAGAGCGAATACCACAATTCAGCGAAGCTCCCATGCTTGAGACCAAGGTCGCCGCAGGAGAGCTCCCGCCTCTTGATGAGCGGCTTCCCGAAGAACCCATGGTGATCGAGCCCCTGGAGAGGATTGGCCGGTATGGTGGGACAATTAAGCTCGCCGGCGTGGGCCGGGAAAACATGGAAATGGGACACCTCAGACGGTTCTTGGGTCACACGAGCTATGACGGCAAGCGGATGGTTCCTTTTCTCGCCAGAGGTTGGGAGCAGGCAGGCGACTCCATGTCGCTCACGTTGTACTTGAGAAAGGGGCTGAAGTGGTCGGACGGCGCAAGCTTCACTGCTGATGATATCGTCTTCTGGTATGAGGATATCGTCCTCAATAAGGAGCTCAGCCCAGCTGTACCGCAGAAGTGGGCGCCCGGCGGCGTACCGCTGACGCTGATCAAGGTAGATGACTACACGCTCCGATTTGAGTTCGCTGTCCCGTATCCGCGCGCGAGCATGGTGGTTGCTGCAGAGGGTAGAGGGCTTCAACCCGAGCATTATCTCCGCAAGTACCACATCGAATACAACGCGGATGCTGACAAGATCGCCAGAGAAGAGGGCCACGATCACTGGTGGCAGGCATTGAAGTCCCATACAGGTAGTGCCGTCGAATGGGATACCGATCTGCCGTCTTTCTACCCCTGGGTACTGACGAGAATAGATGCTGGTCAGAACAGGTACTGGGAGCGGAACGCCTACTATTGGATGGTGGATACTGCTGGGAATCAGCTCCCATACATTGATGCAATTCAGTATACGGCGGTAGCGACACCCGAGCTCGTTGCACTCAACGCAATGGAAGGAGAGCTGACCAGTGCCGTCAAGGGATTGAGCTTCTCCGACTTCGCCGTCTACAAGAGAAACGAAGAATCGGGTGGCTACAAGATCCATCTATTCGATACGTCCAAATACTATACGGGAACCGCTCTCGCGTATCTTTTCAACTACACTCACAAGGACCCCGTGTTGAAGGAGATCTTCAACGATCTTCGCTTCCGGCAAGCTACCTCTCTGGCAATTAACCGTGAGGAAATAAGCAAGACCGTATTCCTTGGGAAGAACGCTCCTTACACTCTACCAGTACCTCCCACACGGACTGGCTACGAGGATTGGATGGGAACAGCCTACGCGGAATACGATCCTGCCAGGGCCAACGAGCTGTTGGATGAGATGGGTCTCGAATGGGATCAGGCTCACGAGTTTCGTCTCAGACCCGATGGGAAGCCCCTGCACTTCCTGCTCGAATACTCCCTGGAGTGGCTCGGAGCCTACCCCGGCCAGGTGCTGGAGCTGATCAAGGAGTACTGGGCAGAGGTCGGAATCAACGTAACTCCCAAGTACATGACGGAGAAGCTCATTGGCGAACGAGCGGCGGCAAACGAAGCCGACACAGGCATTTGGGCCACGGAGTTTGCCGGCGAACGGAGACAGTGGGCATCGTACCCCATATGGGTATCACCTCCCTGGCACTGGTATCCTGGCCTTGGAGCCGGCGGCCCAGAGTGGCGTACGTGGCACGAAACGAAAGGTGCGCAAGGAGAGGAGCCTCCGGCGGAGATACGAAGGCTCTTCAATCTTGTCGATCAATGGCTCGCTAGCTCTTATGGATCAGAAGAATTCGCCACGGCGGGCAAGGAGATACTTACCATAAACGCCGAGGGGCTCTATCACATCGGCACGGTGGGTCCTGCTCCGCGCCTGGTGCTGAGAGCGAACAATCTCAGGAATTCGGTCAGAGACCAGGGCCACTTCATCGGCTGGTGGACCGGAGTCTACATAATGGAGCAGTGGTTTCTCGAGGAGTGAGCACCGATGAAGGGAGCTCCGCCCAGGCAGAGCTCCCTTCGAGAGCGTTCCACTGAGAGCTCTGCGGTAGGATGCGCAGAGCTCTCTTCACCTCAGGAACATCAAGTCGTTTCGTTTTTTCCCTGGAGTTCGCGTAGCCATCACCTCAGAGGGGGAGATGAGGTGTGCTGAACTACATCATTCGCCGCTGCGCCTATATGTTCGCGGTCTTGTGGGTGTTGTCGATAGTGTCGTTCGTCATCATTCAGCTCCCGCCAGGCGATTTTGTCACCTCCTACGTCATGCGGCTCGCGCAAAGTGGTCAGCCCGTCGACGAAGCGGAACTTGCCTCGTTCAGGAAGCAATATGGGCTGGACATGCCAATGTACCGCCAGTACTTGCGGTGGGCGTGGAACATGGTCCGGGGGAATCTGGGATGGTCTTTTCAACTGGAAAGACCAGTAGGCGAATTGATCGGCGAGCGACTGCCAATGACGGTGATCATTTCTCTGTGCACCCTCTTTTTCACCTATCTCGTGGCTATTCCAATAGGAATCTACTCGGCCACGCACCAATACTCCCTTGGCGATTTTGCCTTTACCACCGCCGGCTTTGTGGGTCTGGCCACGCCCAACTTCCTTCTCGCGCTGATATTGATGTTCATCTTCCTCAAGTATCTCGGCCTGAGCGCGGGCGGTCTTTTCTCATCTGAATACCTATGGGCACCCTGGAGCTTGGCCAAGTTCGTCGACATGCTAAAGCATCTCCCCATCCCCATAATCGTCATAGGCACCGGCGGCACGGCGGCGCTCATCCGTGTCATGCGCGGCTGCCTTCTCGACGAGCTCGGCAAGCAGTACGTCATAACCGCTCGCGCCAAGGGAGTCGAAGAGAGGACGCTACTGTTCAAGTATCCCGTACGCGTGGCTGTCAATCCGATAATAAGCACCATTGGCTGGACGCTCCCCGCCATCGTTTCTGGGGAGACCATTACTGCCATCGTGCTCAGCCTGCCTACGACCGGCCCGCTTCTCTTTAGCGCGTTAATGGCCGAGGACATGTACTTGGCGGCGAGTACCCTGATGATCTTGGGTTTTCTCACCGTCGTGGGGACCTTCGTTTCCGATATTCTTCTGGTTTGGGCAGATCCCCGGATTCGTTACGAGAGCAGGCAAGAGGCAGCGCGTTGACGACAGAGAGGAGACTCAGCGCTGAGGAGGAATACTATGTAGCCACCCAGTGGCAGCTTATGTGGCGCAAGTTCAAGAAGCATAGGCTGGCCATAGTGGGAGCTAGCATACTGGGTCTCTTCTATTTCGTGGCTATCTTCTGTGAGTTCTTCTCACCTTACGATATATACAAGCGCTATCCAGACTACATTTACATGCCTCCGCAAAGAGTGCATTTCTTCGATGAGCAGGGGGGCTTTCATCCGGTGCCCTTCGTTTACGGAACCCAGCGCGAGGAAGATCCGGTAACCTGGGAGGTGAAGTTCGTCGAGGACAAGGAAAGGAAATACCCAATTCGCCTCTTCATCCGTGGTGATGAGTATGAGCTATGGAATCTGTTCTCCGCAGACATCCACTTGTTCGGTGCGACGGGGTCGGGAACGCTGTTCCTCTTTGGCACCGATGCCATGGGTAGAGACCTGTTCTCTCGCGTTCTCTACGCCGCCCGTGTCTCCCTGTCCATAGGGCTGGTAGGGGTAGCACTTAGCTTCATTCTTGGAGTCATCCTGGGGGGAATCTCCGGCTATTTCGGTGGCGTCAGTGATACTGCCATCCAACGGATGATCGAGTTTCTCATCTCCATTCCGACCATCCCGCTCTGGATGGCGCTGGCGGCGGCCCTACCAGACGACTGGCCAGCGATCAGGGTCTACTTCGGTATCACGATCATTCTGTCTTTTGTGGGTTGGGGCGGCTTGGCCCGCGTCGTGAGGGGAAAATTCCTGGAGCTAAGGGAAGAGGATTTCACCATGGCGGCTATGATCGCCGGGGCAACGGAGGGAAGAATCATAGCGCGCCACCTGGTTCCTTCTTTCCTGAGTTACCTCATAGTGAGCCTGACCTTGGCGGTACCGACCATGATCCTGGGAGAGACTTCGTTGAGCTTTCTTGGCCTGGGCCTTCGCCCGCCTGCAGTGAGCTGGGGAGTCCTGCTGCACCAGTCTCAGAATATCCGCACTGTTGCCCTCTATCCCTGGCTTTTCATTCCGGCCATCTTCGTGATTGTCACCGTTTTGGCCTTCAACTTCCTCGGCGACGGCCTTCGCGACGCCGCCGATCCGTATAAGTAGGCGAAGCAGAGCATGCGGTTCGCCATCAACGGCGATTCGGCGAAATTGCCCTGGACGCCGCCCGGTGATCGACGCGCTGCTTCAAGATCCCAGCGTCTCACCGCCATTGTGACGCGACCGCACCACCGCAGCGCGCTCAACCGACATCCGGGTCTGTGTGCCGCGTCTATAAACCGGCAGCGTTAGTGACCCCCCATCGGCACTTTTGGGGAACCCCGGGGTCGGCATCCCGACAACCTGCCCGAGAGACCGGAGTCTCGGGAGAGTTCACACTCGCGGAGATGCTGAAGCGGGCATATGTGTACGAGCCGATCCACCTGGAGGCCACGGCATCTTGAGTTCCGCACGACCAGTGCTCGCGTATTTGCGTGACCTCACTGCCAGGCGGTAGGGTTTGGGCTATGAACCATCACGAGAAGTACTTCTTCGACCTGCGCGGGTACCTTGTCGTCAGAAACGCCCTGACCGCCGACCAGGTCGCCGCCTTGTCCGAGCAGTTCGAACGGGTGCGGGCCAAGGGCGCCAAGCGTCACTACGGGTCCGACCGAACCCGATTGCCGGACGATGCCGACCGGGCCTGGTCGTCGGCCTCGCTGCTCGAGTGGGGCGGTCCCTACATCGACCTCATCGACCTCCCGACCATCGCGCCGTATCTGGACGAGCTCCTGGGCGTGGGCTACCGGCTCGATCACGACTACCTCAACGTCAACAATGCCGAGAACCACAGATCGCTCCATCTGCACGGGGGCGGGCAGGGCGCCGGCGGAGACACCACTCTGGTAGGCCCCACCGATGGTGGTCAGTGCTACTACCGCTACAACAACGGCAAGTTTTACCACGGTTTGATCGCGGTTGCGTACGAACTGAACACGGTGCAGCCCGGCGATGGTGGTTTCGCCTGCATCGCGGGCAGCCACAAGGCCAACTTCGAGCTGCCGCCTGACTGGAAGAACAGCGCCACCCAGGACGAAATCCCGGAGGTTGTGGACGCCGTAGCTGTCGATGCGGGCGACGCCATCATCTTCACCGAAGCGCTTGCCCACGGAACCGTGCCCTGGAGGGGACCGAACGAACGGCGTACGATCTTCTACAAGTACACTCCGCACGCCGTGGCCTGGAGCCCGTGCTACTACAACGCTGATCACTATGGTGATCTTTCGGACAGGCAGCGCGTGATGCTGATGCCGCCGAGCGCTTACGGTCCCGACGAGCGCACCAGGGCCATCTGGAAGCGCGCCCAGGCTGAGCAAGCTGAGCTGGTGCGGTTGCGCGAGGAAGTCGCCGCTCTCAAAGGGTCGGCCTGAGCCACTGGATTCGGGACGAGGCGGAGCGCGCTTTGGTGGCCAACATCAACACCATCGAGCTGAGCATCGGGCGACGGAGGGTGGCGCCATGGCAGATGTCTCGCAAGGTGACATGACGGCGAGGGATGGAGCCCCGGTGGTTCTTTTCCGCGTTCTCTGCGGTGAAAGCCGTCTTGGCGGTTCAGTTTCTCAGGCGTGTCATCTCGGCATCGAACAACGGCTCCTTCCTTACCGTGGCCGCGTACCGCTCACCAAAATACTCCACCTCCACAGAGGTGCCCTCCGCCGCGTACTCCACAGGTAGATAGCCGTAGGCGATGAACGCGCCGACACTGTATCCGAAGTTGGCGCTGGTGACATAACCCAGCTTCCGATCGCCGCTCAGAATGGGTTCCTTGCCCAGCAGCACCGCGTCGCGATCGTCCAGCGTCAGGCAGCACAACCTGCGCTGGATCCACTGGTCTCGTGCCTTCGGCAACGCCTCCCGGCCGATGAAGTTGCCTTTGTCGAGGCGCACCGCCCAGTCGAGGCCGGCCTCGAGGGGGTTGTACTCGGTGTGAATGTCGGCGCCCCACAGGCGATAGCCTTTCTCCAGCCGCAAGGAGTCGAAGGCTCCTCCGCCGGCGGCCAGAATGCCGAACTCCAGCCCGGCCTTCCACACTCGATCCCAGACCCACCCGGCATACTCGGTGGGTGCGTGGATTTCCCAACCCAGCTCGCCGGCGTAGGAGACGCGGAGGGCATAGACCGGCACGTGCACCAGCGTGACAGTCTGGGCTGTGTAGTACGGGAAGGCTTCGTTCGAAACGTCCTCTTCGACGACTTCTTGCATCACCACCCTGGATGGGGGACCAGTTTTGGCCCGCCCAGCCGCTACGCTTCGGTATACGGTCCTCATATTGCTTCAGCAGGGAAGCATTGGCCTCGTACCACTGCGGCGCCTCCCAGCCGGCGTTGGCGAAGAAGATGCCCTGCTGCTCCACAAAGTGGGCGTGGAAAGGGCTGAGACGCAGGTCACGGGGATCCTCCGACTGCTTCAAGGGGTGGATGATGTCGTACACCTCGCGGTAATTCGCGGCACAGCGGGTCTGCATGTAGGAGCGTGTCGTCTGATGGGCATGAAAGCGGTTGATGTCTGCCTCGCGAAGGTCCGTGCTCGGCTCCCCCTCCGTCATCCACTCGGCGATCGCCCGACCCACTCCGCCGGCGTGGGCGATCCACACGCCGACCGCGCTCCAGAAGCCCTTGAGGTGAGATGCCTCCCCCATGATCGGATAGCCGTCCACCGTGAAAGCGAACATGCCGTTGAAGGAGTCCACCAACTCGGCGTTCTTGAGCGTCGGCATCAGCTCGCACCCAGCCTGCCACGCGACTTCGTAGTGCTCCGGTGTAAACGGCAGCATGGCGGTCTTCCCCAGATCGCGGGGATCGACCATGAGCGGCTCGTGCCGGTAGCTGCCGACCCCGTACCGGTCGCGGAACTGACGGAAATACATCGAGAAGTCCTGATGGCGCAGCATCGGGTGAACGATCTCCCGCGTCTCACCCGCAAGCTCGGGAAGCTCGGTGGTGAGACTATGGAGATGCTGGGCGGCGAGCAGAGGAAGGGGAACCCCGACTTTCTGCCCCAACACCGGGGCCCAGATATTGGCGCACAGCAGCACCTGCTCGGTGCCGACGCGACCCTGGCTGGTCAGCACCCCCGAGACGTGTCCGTTCGTGACCTCGATGTCGGTAACCGTGGTGTCGCCGATGAATTCCGCATCGCCCTCGGCAACGGCGTCCCGCGCCAAGGCGCGAGCCGCATGCCATCCGTTGATGTTGGTGTCGCCCGGCACGTAGAAGCCGCCCAAAATGACGCGCTCGTCGACGAGAGGAATCTTCTCCTTGACTTGGGCCGGGGTGATGAGAAACGACTCCACGCCGTAGGAAGTGGCCCAGCCGTGGCGCCGCTTCAGGTCCTCCAGACGCTCGGGGGTAGTGGCGACTTCGATGCCGCCGACCGGACGGTAGAGCGGCGGGCCGTCCTCGGGATCCTCCAGCGTTCCGAAGAGTTCCGCCGAGTAGCGGGCGAACTCCGTCATCATTTTGGAAGGATTCGTGAGAAACATGCTGCCAGGTGCGTGGGAAGTGGAACCGTCGTTCTCGAACAGGGGTCCCTTGTCGATCACGAGGATATCGCGCCACCCCAACCGGGTCAGATGGTAGGCAGCGCTGCAACCGACAATGCCGGCGCCGATGATGACGAGACGAGCCTCGGTACGCATGCTGTGGATCCGCCGATCAGAACTCGTCGGCCGGTTCCGTATTCGTCATGCCGCCACCTCCTCGCGGCCCTCTCGAGCGATGCCCATGCTGAAGAACACCAGGGAGCCTGCGGTCACCAGCAGGGCGAGCAGGAACGGCATGCGGAAGGAAGCGGTAGCATCACGGAGCACTCCCCCCGCATAGACGCCGGCGATCTGCCCCGCGGCGTGAACGAGCGTGATCTTGCCCATGTACACGGATGAGAGCTCTCTGGTCCGACGCATCACGATCCCTCCGAACACGGTAAGGTAGCCGAAGAAACAGAGTCCGAATAGCGCTGCCGAAATCCCCGCCGCGAGAACGGATGGAGCGACCACGGGAAGCAGGAGAGCGAGGGCGATGAGCGCGTAGTTGTAGTACAGGATCGCGCCGGTCCTGCTCCGGTCGAACCAGGCGCCCCAGAGGGCGCTGCTGAAGGCCGAGGTGACGCCGAAGAGACCCCAGACCGCCACAGAGACTCCTTCTCCCCCCACCTCCGTAGCGAAGGCAACGATATAGGTGAGATAGCTGGCATACGAGAACCCAAAGAGGAGGTAGGCGAGAGTTATGTTCCTGTAGGGCGGTTCCGAGAACAGCCTCTGCCAGATTCTCGCGTACCGGACTCGACCGGTTTCCCCTGCGCTGCCGCCGCCTTCGGCCCTCACTCGTCTGGCGAGGAGCGCGTGGGCCGGAATGAGCAGGCCGCCGATGACGGCGGCGGCCACCCAGATGTGGCGCATATCGAAGGCGATGCTGCCACGCGAGAGCAGCAGGGCCAGCGCTGAGAGCAGGAATATCCCACAGCCGGCGCCGGAGATGATGAGGCCCATCCTCCGGCCGTAGGTCGCCTCCTCGAAGTGGCCGTGCACGGTTTGAAAGATGCTCACATAGAGCGATGCTGCGGCCGCACCCATCAGGAAGGCGAAAACGCAGAGGGGTAGAAACCGGTCCTCCAGGTAGAAGACGATGAACGCCATCGAGATCACGACCAGGGAAACCAGGACTACGGTCGTTTCGCCGAATCTATGGGCGGCGACCCCGCCCAGATAGGAAAACACCAGGTAGCCCGATATCAGCAGGCCCCCGATCATGCCGATCTGGGTGTAGGAAAAGAGGTACGCGCCGTGGAGATGGGGAACGAAGAGGGAGAAGAGGAATCTTCCGAGCCCCAACGCGGTCAGGACATTGAAAAACCCCAGTACGACGATGAGTTTCCGACTGGCAGTTTGGCGCTCGGCCCGCATCCACGCTTTCAACGATCGAGGTACCATCAAAGGGTGCGAAAATAAGAAACGGCGGTGAGTAGCCTCCAGGTGACGAAACCGATGGAGGGGCACCAGCATGGACAAGGGAGCCACGAAGGAGCCAGTCACGTCAACGCCGGCGTTGCCGGTGGCCATCGGAGTGTAAGCGGACGGTCACAAGGTGGTGTTGGCGGTGAGCAGCGGCTACCGCGAGTCGACGGCATCGTGGAGTGCCCGGCTGCGCGATCTGAAGGCTCGGGGGATGAATGAACCGCGGTTGCCGGCCGTGGCCGCCGGGCAACAGTATCACGACGGCCTATCGATCAATGCAGGCCAACACCAGGAGGCCGCCGCCTGATCCGTTTACACACATTGGCGGAACCTCGCTTGCTCATGATATCTTCTCGAGGTGCAGAAGGGCGCCATGGCAGATGTAGGCACGAGAGACGCACGGGGAGAGTGGCAACCGGACCGCCTGCCCAGGCCCAGCCCCCTCGGCCGTTGGCCGCTCGAGCCTGCGGAGATCCTCAAGTTCTTCTTCGGTCAACAAGGGCTGCTGAGGTGGCCCAATCTGGTCTACTTGAGCCTCGCGTTGGTCAGCTGGCTATTCCTCACGCCGAGCATGGAGCGCATGCGGTTGTTCGCGTTCGACTGGATCCTGCTCATCTATCTGCGCAATGTCGCGTTACTGACTCTGGTCGCCGGTGGCCTGCATCTGCGGCTTTACATCAAGCGGGCGCAGGGCCAGAAGTACAAGTTCTCGAACAGCTGGCTTGCTAAAGACGACAACAAGTTCCTCTTCAAGAACCAGACCTTGGACAACGTGTTCTGGAGCCTCGCCAGCGGATGCGTGATCTGGTCGGGTTACGAGGTCGTCACACTATGGGCGTACGCCAACAACCTGCTGCCCTTCGTGGATTTTCGCACACGTCCGGTCTATTGCGTGGCGCTGATGTTCGGTGTTGTGCTCTTCCGTCATGCCCACTTCTACTGGACCCACAGGTTCACCCACTGGAGGCCGCTGTACAAGGCGGCCCACTACTTACATCACAAGAACATCAATGTCGGACCCTGGTCCGGTCTTTCGATGCATCCGATCGAACACATACTGTACCTCTCGGGAATATTCATCCACTGGTTGATTCCCTCGCACCCTCTGCACGCGATCTTCCACATAGTGCACGCGGCCATCAGCCCGGCCAGCGGGCATTCCGGTTTCTACAAGTACGTCGTTGCTGGTGATGATGAGACCGAGGAAGAGAAGGCGCTGCGGGCCGGCGGCTACTTCCACTACCTGCACCACCGCTTCTTCACGGTCAACTTTGGGAACGAAGAAGTACCGCTGGACAAGTGGTTCGGCAGCTTCCATGACGGCACACCGGAGGCTCATGCGGCGATGATTTCCCGTCGCAAAACCAAGCCGAAGAAATAGCGGCGACGCGCAGCCACGGGCTCTATTCCTCACCGTGTTCGACAAACGGGGGCGGCGGGCGTGGACCAATCCGATCAGCATGTAGGTGGCGCGGATGGTGGCTGAGCTGCAGGCAGAGCTGAACGGGGTGACCTAACGGCTTGCGGATGCGCCGGACCTGCTCGACGCAGGTGGCGTGTGTGAGGTGGCCGCCGCCGACGTCAGCGTGGCTGCCGACTGCGCCGCCGTGGTCGACGCGTGCCGGGAGACCTACGGCCGGATATGATATCCTGGACAACAGCGTCGGCATCGAGGTGGCCGGCGGCCTGGAGGAGTCCAGCGAAGCAGATTGGGATCGATAAAGGCCGTCGACGATGTCAGTTTCGACCTGCACAAGGGGGAAACCTTCGGCTTCGTCGGCGAGTCCGGCTGCGGCAAAACGACGTTGGGCCGTTTGCTTTTGCGCGCGATCGATCCGACCTCCGGCTGTACCTGAATGGCAACGCTCACGAGCTCACTGCAATGCGACAGCGCGAGTTGCGTTCAATCCGCAGGCATATGCAGATGGTTTTCCAGGATCCGTTTTCGTCACTGAGTCCGCGCATGACGGTCCTCGAGCTCATCGGAGAACCTCTACGGCTCAACGGCGTCGCCTCAGGAGTTGAATTGCAGCGGCGAGTAATGGAGTTGATGGACGTTGTCGGGCTGAACGTAAACCACGTGAAGCGCTATCCGAATGCCTTTAGCGGCGGCCAGCGGCAGCGAATTGGTATTGCCCGAGCGCTTGCTCTCAGACCGGAGTTGATTGTCGCAGACGAGCCGGTTTCGGCCCTTGATGTATCGATTCAGGCGCAAATCCTTAACCTGCTGCAAGATCTCCAGGCGCAGTTCAATCTCACCTATGTCTTCATCACCCATGATCTCAGCGTTGTTGAGCACATCTCGGACCGAATTGCCGTGATGTATGCCGGAAAGATCGTTGAGCTGGCAACTAAGGAAGCCCTCTTCAGGAGACCCCGGCACCCGTATACGGCAACGCTGCTCGCAGCCGTCCCGAACCCGGATCCTGATATACCTCCCCAGCAGGTACGTCTGAGTGGAGAGGTGGCAGATCTGGCGAATCTTCCCCCGGGGTGCGCCTTCCACCCCAGGTGTCCCCATGTGGGCGAACGTTGCCGGTCAGAAGTACCCGCTTTGGAGCAAACAGCACCGGGACATATGGCTGCGTGCCATTTTGCCAATGAGCTCGACCTACGCGATAGTGGATAATGGCATCAGCTTTGGGAGTGACGCCCATGCGCTGTACGAGGTCGGGGAGTTTCCCCCCACCTGGGGCTGCTTGCCGACATCGGCTTCGACGGCGATTTGACCGACATTCTGCTGCCCAGGGTGTCGATCCCCGGTTGCTGAAGACGGAAGGACATCCGCCACCGAGGCACGTAGGCACTTCGGCAGTGAACCACGCCGCTCAAGCATCGAATGCTCACCTCGCGCGCGGTCGTGTCCAATGGCTTCTGCGCACCCGCCTCTTCAGCCGCTGACTGCAACATGGTCGCCGGCGAAGGGGCCTTGCCCTCGCGTGAATCGCCTCTTGCACAATCGTGGCGAGTATGAAAGTATGACGACATGATGCGTCGCGGGACCAGCCCGCTCACCGCTCACCGCTCACCGCTCACCGCTCACCGCTCACCGTTCACTAGCCGCGCCGTTCCGACAGCTCGGCAGCGATGCTGAGCGCGGCACCATCGTTCGATCCGTCCCCACCGGCCGCCTACGACGGCCGCTTACGCACTCTTCACCAGCCACCCGAGCCGGCGTTGCCGGCCGAACCCAAAGAAACGGGCAACGGTACACCCGACCCTAAAAGAGGAGGACCCCTATGGTCCGATCAATCTCACTGACACTGGCGTTCGCGCTGGTGGCAACCCTTGCGTTCGCCGCCGGCGAGAGCGAGGAGGCTGCCACTACCGAGAAGGAGATGGTGCTCGACCCCACCACCGGCGAGATGGTCACCGCGCCCGAGTATGGCGGGACCCTCACCTACGGCCGGACCGGAACCGGTGAGCACGGCGACTCCTTCTTCAACAGCGGCTGGTCCCACCACTTCGCCGGCGTGGTCACCGAGATGCTCGCTATCGGGGACTGGGCGGTCGACAGGAGTGAGCACAACCTTCGCCCCAGACCCTTCCCCCTGTCTCTCCTGCGAGGACAGTTGGCGGAGAGCTGGGAAACGCCCGACGACACCACGATCATCGTCAAGGTCCGCTCGGGAGTTCACTGGCACGACAAGGCGCCGATGAACGGTCGCGAGCTCACCGCCAGCGATGTCGAGTTCAACTATCATCGGCTGCTGGGGATCGGCAGCGGCTTCACCGAAGCCTCGGCGCACGTAGCTCAGCTGCCCAAGATCGAATCCGTGACGGCCACCGACGCATCGACGGTGGTCTTCAAGCTGGCCGAGCCAGACCTCTTCGGGCTGAGGAGGATACTCAACCAGTGGATTGTCGGGATCTACCCACCGGAGGTGATCCGGCAGCACGGCGACGTCCAGGATTGGAGGAACCTGGTTGGCACCGGGCCAATGGAGTTGACGGACTTCGTCGAGGGCAGCTCCATCACGTGGACCAAGAACCCCAACTACTGGGGGTTCGACGAGAAGTTCCCGGAGAACCGCCTGCCGTACGTCGACGAGATTGTCACCCTGATCATGCCGGATGCGGCGGCGCGGATCGCTGCCCTGCGCTCTGGTCAACTCGACATGCTGGGGACTGTTGGCGACAGTCAGTTGAGGTCGATCGACCAGGTCGAGAGCCTGAGAAGGACCGATCCCGACATCAACATGTGGGAGCGCGTCTCTCGCTCCGACAACGCATTCCGTTTCATCACCGTGAGCAGGCCCCCGTTCGATGACATCCGCGTACGCCGGGCCATGCAGTTGGCTCTGGATCTGGAGACAATCGCCAGCACCTACTTCAAGGGGTTCGCGGACCCGAGGCCGCATGGAGTCATTCACAACGATGTGTCGCTCGGTACGCCGTTCGACCAGTGGCCGGAGGAGGTCAGGCAGTACTACCGCTACGACCCGGAACTGGCGAAGCAGCTTCTGGCCGAGGCGGGCTATCCCGATGGCTTCAAGACCACGTTGGATTACTTCGAACGCTACGATGCGAACTGGGCAGAGCTCGCCATTGGCTACTGGGCTGAGATTGGCGTGGAGGTCGAGATGACCGTTCACGACACCGCGGCGTTCATTGCCGCCCAAGCCGAGCACACCACAGAGGGACTCGCAGCCGGCGAGAACGCTGGCGTGGGTCATGATGTCGGCGCCATTAACTGGTATTACCACTCGAAGTCCCGCTACAACGCGGGGGGATTGGGGCTCAACGACCCGCACATGGACGAGCTGATCGACGGCGCAAAGGCAGCCACGACGCTGGAGGAGCGGAATCGGCTCACCAGAGAGGCAAATCTATACGCCTTGGGCCTGCACTTTCACATCACGGCTCCGGTCAGCCCGCAGTTCAACGTGGCCCAGCCCTGGATCAAGGGCTACAATGGGGAGGTCTCGATCGGCACGGCACAATTCACCACGATTCTTGCCCGTCTCTGGATCGACCAGGATCTGAAGCGGGAGCTTGGATTCTGAATCAGTCGCCCCACGGCGATTGAACGGGGCCCGCCTGAGGGCGGGCTTCTTTGCCACATGACGGAGTGGGATGGTGGCGTGTGCTGCCGTCCCACTTTCCCGGCACTCTGCAATGCGAACCTACGTTATCCGACGCGTCCTGCTGCTGGTCCCGACGTTCCTCCTGTTGACGGTGCTGGTGTTTCTGTCGGTGCGCTTTCTTCCCGGGGATGCCGTCGACGTCATGATGGCACGCCTGGCGGCTATGGAAGGCGCTTCGGGGACGGTGGACTTCGACCGCGAGCGGGTCGTGCGGATGCTGGGACTGGATGTGCCGGCGCACGTGCAATACGTCCGCTGGCTGGGCGGCATCTTCTTGCGCGGCACCCTGGGTGACTCACTCTTCGGTGGATATACCGTCGAGGAGAAGATCATCGACCGGCTGCCGATCACCGTCGAGCTCGGCGTCCTCGCCATACTCATCGGGGTGGTCATCGCCGTCCCGGTAGGCATCTACTCGGCGGTGCGGCAGGACACGGCGGCCGACTACGCCGGCCGCTCCATCGCCATCATCGGCCTGGCCACACCCAACTTCTGGCTGGGCACCCTGGTGCTGACCTTTCCCGCCATCTGGTGGGCGTGGGCGCCGCCGCTGCGCATGGTGGCCTTCGTCGATGATCCGCTCCGCAACCTCGGCCACATGTTCATTCCCAGCCTCATACTGGGCACCTACCTCTCGGCAACCGTGATGCGCATGACGCGGACGATGATGCTGGAGGTACTCCGCCAGGACTACATCCGCACCGCCTGGGCGAAGGGACTGAAGGAACGGGTGATCATCCTCCGGCACGTCATCAAGAATGCGCTGATCCCGGTGGTAACGCTGGTCGGATTGCAGCTGCCGATCCTGGTCGGCGGCTCGGTGATCATGGAGAACATGTTCGCCCTGCCTGGGCTGGGGCGGCTGATGCTCGAGGCGCTCTCCGCGCGCGACTACCCGGTGGTGTCGGGCATCAATCTGTTCTTCGCCACCGCGGTCATGACGATCAACCTGTTGATCGACATTCTCTACGGCTACCTGGACCCACGGGTGCAGTACCGTTAGGAGGCTGGCGCGTGCGACAGACTCCTGGCCATTGATGAGCGATCCATCCAGACCCCAATCCAAACCGCGGCCGTTTCTGTTCGACCTGGCGCGGAGGCTGCTCAAGGAGCGTCCGCTGGGGGCGGGGAGCGCGGTGGTGGTGGTGCTGCTGGCGGTGATCGCCATCTTCGCCGACGTTCTGGCCCCCTTTCCGTTCGCCGAGATGCACCTGGTCGACCGGCTGGGCGACCCGTCGCGCACCTACCTGCTCGGCACCGACCAGCTGGGCCGCGACGTGCTGAGCCGGCTGGTATACGGCGCCCGCATCTCGCTTGGAGTAGGCGTCGCTGCGACGCTGCTGAGCACGCTGGTGTCGTTGCTGGTCGGCGGCGTGGCCGGCTACGTGGGCGGCAAGCTGGACATTCTCGTGCAGCGCTTCGTCGACGCCTGGATGTCGTTCCCCGGCCTGTTGCTGCTGCTGACCATCATCGCCATCGTCGGCCAGGGCATTCTGCAGATCATCGTCGTGCTCGGGGTTACCTCCGGCATCGGCAATTCGCGTGTGATCCGCAGCGCGGTGATCGGCATCAAGGAGAACCCCTATTTCGAGGCCGCGCGCGCGATCGGCAGCACTCGCTGGCACATCCTGCGGCGCCACGTGTGGCCCAACATCACCGCGCCGGTGATCGTCGTGTTCTCGATCACGATCGGCGGCATCATCATCGCCGAGGCGTCCTTGAGCTTCCTGGGCTTCGGGTTGCCGACCACGGTGCCGAGCTGGGGTGGCATGCTGAGCCGCGAGGGGCGCCAGTTCATGGAGATGGCGCCGCGGCTGGCGATGTGGCCCGGCGTGGCTCTCACGGTCGTGGTGTACTGCCTCAACATGTTCGGCGATGCGGTCCGCGACCTCCTCGACCCGCGGCTGCGGGGCGGCGGCGGGGGAGGGGCAGGCCTGGGCGGCGGCATGGGCGAACGGGCCGCCAAGGGCGCCCGCCGCGCCCTGGAGAAGGCCGCGCGGTCCGCCTGAAGTTCCCCAGGGAACGAGCTGTGGCCGCCATCGAGGGATCGACCGAGTACTACCGCTGGCCGGACTGACGCAATCCGACCCTGGAAACGGTTCTCAGGGTCATCGGAGCACCCACTTCGCCGCTGAGGCTTACCAAGCGCGAGGCAGGCAGCGACTGCTCATCTACCGGCGGCATCAAGCGCGTCCGCGCGCTGCTCCAGAACGAACTCCTCGGCAACACCTCCAGCCACCACTGGCGCCAGCGCCTCAGCGTACGCCGGCTCAACGTCGGCGCCTGCAACTCCTTGCGCACCCAGCGAATTACCTTACGGTGCTTGCCGCTCTCGCGCTTGATCGCCCTGATCGACCGATTCATCCTCAAGCGTCGGACGATATCCAGTAGTTCCATCGTCGCTGTCCTCCTGGCCATCTGACCTCCCTCACGCGGTTCGTTGTTTGCACGCCACGCGCCGTGCACCGTGAGGGGGGCCTCTTGGATGCCGAGGAGGCGGGTCACTTTGAGTGCCGACCCCTGGGTCCCTAAAGTCGCCGAGGGTGGGTCACTAACGCCGCCGGTTTGCAACGCCCCGGTCCGGGGGCATCCGCGGGCTTGCGGTGCACGGGACGCGGCGTGGCGTCCCGAGGCCGAGCGTGACGTTGACACCGGCGCTGGCGAGGGCTACGTTCGGCGCCGGGTCTTCATGGCCGACCAGCGGGCAGAGCAACCGGACACCGGCGAGCCGGAGGAGGCGGTCAGCCAGCCGCACGACAAGTACTTCTACGGCGTGTTCTCGAACGAGCGGGACGCCGCCAGCCTGCTGCGCACCTGCGTGCCGCAGCCGCTCGCCGACACCTTGCGGTGGCCGACGCTCACGGTGCTGCCGGGGCGTTTCGTGCGGGACGACTGGCGCGGCAACGAGGCGGATCTGGTGTTCTCGGTGGAGCGGGAGGGGAGCGACACGCCGGTGCTGGTGTACGTGCTGCTGGAGCATCAGTCGACGCCGGACCAGTGGCTGCGGTTGCGACTGCTGGGGTACTGCGTGCAGGTCTGGCTGAGGTGGCAGCGGCAGCACGAGGACGAGGAACGGTTGCCGTTGCTGGTGCCGCTGGTATTCTATCAGGGGGCTCGGCGGTGGGAGTACGCGCGGGAGTTCGCGGACCTAGTCACGGACGCGGAGCCACAGTGGCGCTGGGTGCCGAGGTTCGAGCATCTGCTGATCGACCAGACCGAGCAGGGCGCGGAGTCGGTGACGGGCGCGGTGGCGGCGCGGCTGCTGCAGATCGCGATGATGGCGACGTTTCGGGACCCACCGGGGGAGTTGCTGGAACGGGCGACGCGGTTGATCGGCGAGTTGTACCGGGCCGTCGGGTTCGAGGAAGTGGCCAAGCACGTGGAGTACGTGCTCGCGACGCAGCCGGAGGAGCACCGGAAGCTGTTTTCGAAGGCATTGCGGAGGAACGTGCCGGGGCGCGGAGGAGAGCTGATGAATTACGTGGAGGAATTGATCGAGCAAGGCCGCCAGGAAGGCCGCCGCGAAGGCGAGCTGAGAGGCCGCCGCGAAGGCGAGCTGAAGGGACAGGTGCGGGCTATCGAGGGGTTCGTGGCGCGGGACATACCATGGTCCACCATCGAAGCGGCCACGGGAATCGACGAGGCCACGTTCCGGCGCCTCAGACAGCGCATCGCCGACGCAGACTGAAGTCCGCTCCTGACCATCGCCTTCAGACGAGGACCTGTCGCAGCGCGGCCGCTCATGAGCGTGCCCCATGCCACCCCGCCCGCTGGACCGGCGGGTGCCGCGGCGCCCGCCGCAGCCTGGAGAAGGCCGCGCGGTCCGCCTGAAGTTCCCCAGGGAACGAGCTGTGGCCGCCATCGAGGGATCTACCGAGTACTACCGCTGGCCGGACTGACGGCGGTGGGCTGGTTTGTCAGAGCAGCTATTCTTCGCCCGCGGGAATGATCGGCAGGACCACACATGACGGAAGGCCGGTGCTGGTGTGCACGGTGTTGGCCGTGACCATCCGCGCGCTGGCCCGCCCTCAACTCCGTCTCACCCGGTTTGAGCAGCGAATACCACCACGGCTGGGCCACTCGCGGTGCTCGCGGTGCTTCACACTCGTTCGGGTTCTCGATATGCTGTTTCCGATCGATTCCTATCACTCGAGGAGGATAACGATGCTTCACAGGAGATTGCTAACACTTGCGCTGATCGCCCTTGTGGCGACCGCGACGGTCTTTGGGGGCGGAGAGGCCGAACCCGAGGAGGCAGCGGCCGGTGCAGACGGTGAGGCGCAGCAAGCACTGACGGCAACGGGTGACCAGTGGCCCAACGCTGCATTCAAGACGGGGGATTTCGTGTATGCCACGCCGGCCGACTTCACGGAAGCCACCGGCCACGAGATAACCAGCTACCAGGAAGCGCCGGAATTGACGGCCAGGGTCACCTCCGGAGAGATCCCGCCAGTGGAACAGAGGCTTCCCAAAGAGCCTCTGGTGCTGGTTCCGATGGAGAAGGTAGGCCAATACGGCGGCAGCATGCGTGTGGGTTCGGTCGGCTTTACCGGGTGGACGGATTTCACCGATGCTCGCTGGCCCGGACTGCTGAGATACAGTGCGGATACCGCCCAGGTGCTGCCCTACCTGACCAAGGGTTACGAGCTCTCGGCAGACGGCAAGACTATCACCCTTCACTTCAGGGAGGACCACAAGTGGTCCGACGGCTCGCCGTTTACCCTTGAGGACGTACTCTTCTGGTGGGAGGACCAGATCCTGAACGATGAGCTTACACCGACCAAACCCGGACGGTGGATGTCGGGAGGCGAGCTCGCGCAATTCGAGAAGATTGACGACACTACCCTGCGCATCCGGTTTGCGGAATCGAATCCCGCCGCGGTCTTCACCATTGCCCACCACGGCGGTCGGCAGAACGCATTCTACCAGCCAAGCGAATATCTGAAGAACTGGCACATAGAGCACAACTCCGAGGCCAACGCGGTAGCAAAAAAGGAAGGCTATGACAGCTGGTGGGAGGCCTTCAATTTCCACCGAACCTACGGTCCGCAGCAGACGGACACGGGGTTGCCTGTGGTTGCCGCGTGGGCACTGGATACCGTTGCTCCCACCCACAGGACTTTCGTCAGGAATCCCTACTACCTGGCGGTCGACACGGCGGGCAACCAGCTTCCCTACATAGACAGCATCACCAGATCCTTGGTCGGTGACGCTGAGACTCTGAAATTGCAGGTGGTGGCGGGCGAATTCGACATCAACTGGAGAGAGGTCTCGGGAGACGACTATCCCTTGTTGTTGAAGAACCAGGAGAGCGCGGGCTATCGTGTTGCGCTGGTAAAATATCCCGGGCACCTCGTGTTCCTGGCCTTCAACCAGACCAGCAAGGATCCTGCCAAGCGGGAGATTTTCCAGAATGTCGCGTTTCGGCGAGCCATGTCCATGGCCATTAATCGGGACGAAATCAACGAGATCGTTTTCGCCGGCCAGGGGGTTCCCTCGGCGGTGACACCGGACGCATCAACCAGCTTTTACAAGCAGGGGTGGGAAAGCGCGTGGGCTCAGTTCGATCCGGATCATGCCAACCGACTTCTCGATGAGATCGGCCTGGCGGAGCGGGACGACAGCGGCTTTCGCCTGAGGCCCGACGGCGAGAAGCTCGTGGTGATCATAGAGTACCAGGAGAGAGGACCCAGAACGCCGACGCTCGAACTCATAAAAGAATACTGGGATGCAGTCGGTGTACAGACGGAGCTGAAGCCCCTGGAGCGCACGTTCTACTTCACCCGGATCAGCGCCGCCGAGCACGACGTCGGGGTGTGGCATCTGGACGCCGCACTGGAGGGGCCGCTGCTGGCCTCAAAGAACGGCTCTATCAACTTCGCCGGCGGGATAGGCGCCGGCGTGGAGTGGATCAAGTGGCGGGACACCCAGGGACAATCCGGCGAGGAGCCTCCTGAGGAAGTAAAGGAGTGGTTCGAGGGCACCGATAAGTTCGTGGTCCTCCCGCAGGGCTCGCCCGAGTACATCGAACTGGGGCAGGAGCTGTTCGACTGGTTCATCGATCAGGTCAACCTGATCGGCACTGTCACGGACATCCGGCAACCCATAGTTCTGAACAAGGATCTGAGGAACGTCGCCCTGGACCAGGGTGTGTACACGTGGGACAGTCTGTACGTGTATTCTTACCTTCCAGAGGTGTGGTTTTTCGATAATTGAGCAACAGGGGCCGCCCGCAAGAGGGCGGCCCCTGCTAGCACAGGGAATCCGCGTTTGCTGCCCTACATCGTTCGGCGGATGAGCTATATGGTGGTTGTGCTCTTGGCCACGGCCACCGTGTCGTTCATGCTGATCGAGCTTCCTCCCGGCGACTACCTCACTTCCTACATCGTGCAGCTCCGCGAGAGCGGGAACGTTGTCTCCAAGGCGGAGATCGCCGCGCTGGAGCAGCAGTACGGTCTGAACCTGCCACTGCATCGCCGCTACCTGAAGTGGTTGGGCGACATGCTGCGAGGGAATTTTGGCAGATCCTTCGAATGGAACAGACCCGTGGGCGAGCTACTTGTCGAGCGCTTGCCCCTGACGATCATCATCTCCAGCTTCTCGATGGTATTCATCTACGGGGTAGGCGTGCCCATAGGCATGTATTCGGCCCTCCACCAGTATTCCGTTCGTGACTATGCATTCACCTTTCTCGGTGTCATCGGCCTCGCCACGCCGAACTTTCTTCTGGCCTTGATTCTGATGTTCGGCTTCTATTCCTGGTTCGGCTGGAGTCCGGGAGGCCTCTTCTCTCCTGAGTACGAGGTCGCCGCCTGGAGCATCGCCAAGTTTCTGGACATGCTGAAACACCTGCCCGTGCCCGTCATTGTTATCGGTACGGCCGGCACCGCGGGAGTGATCCGGGTCATGCGGGGCGTCTTGCTGGACGAGCTGACAAAGCAATACGTCATTACTGCACGCGCCAAAGGGGTCGTCGAAAGAAAACTGCTGTTCAAGTATCCCGTGCGGGTTTCGATCAACCCCATCGTGAGCACCATAGGTTGGGTGCTGCCTGCCGTTGTCTCGGGGTCCACCATTACCGCGATCGTGCTGAGTCTGCCCACCACCGGGGCCTTGCTGTTTGGCGCTCTGATGAGCCAGGACAGCTATCTGGCGGGAAGCGCCGTGCTGTTTCTGAGCGTTCTGACGGTCCTCGGCACGTTCATCTCCGATATGCTGTTGCTGTGGCTTGATCCGCGGATTCGCTATGAAAAATAGGCGAAGCAGCATGCCGGAAGGACGCGGCATCAGCGCCGAGGAGAGGTACTACATAGCGTCTCAGTGGCAGCTTGTGTGGCGGAAGTTCAGGAAGCATAAGCTGGCCGTTACTGGTGGCGTGGTGCTCTTCATCTTCTACCTGCTGGCGGCCTTTGCCGAGTTTGTGGCTCCCTACGGCCCGCTGGATCGCACGGACTACCGGTATCATCCGCCCCAGAGGATTCGGCTGGTCGACGCGGCAGGCCGGTTCCATTTCGGCTTCTTCGTGTACGGCATCGAAAAGACGCGCAATGCGGAGACCTGGAGCTGGGAGTTCGCCGAAGACAACAGCAAGCGCTACGCGATTTCTTTCTTCGTGCGTGGCCGCCCGTACCGGCTCTGGGGCCTGTTCGAGACGAATCTCCATCTGTTCGGCCTGCAGGATCCCGCAGCGCCCTTGCTGCTGTTTGGCACCGACCGGTTGGGCAGAGACTTGTTCTCCCGGATCATTTACGGTACCCGCGTTTCCTTGAGCATCGGCCTGGTAGGCGTGGCAATCGCCTTCGCTCTGGGCTGCATACTGGGCGGCGTGTCGGGATACTTCGGCGGCACCATCGACGTCATCATCCAAAGGGTTATCGAGTTCTTCCTATCGCTGCCATATATTCCGCTGTGGATGGCCCTCGCCGCTGCCGTTCCCGCGGATTGGCCGATTATCAGGACCTACTTCGCCATTACGATAATTGTCTCGTTCATGGGCTGGTGCCAGCTCGCAAGGGTGGTGCGGGGCAAGCTCATCAGCGTGCGCGAAGAGGACTACATCCTGGCGGCTGGAATCGCCGGCGCCAAGGACCGGGTGATCATCATCAAGCATCTTCTGCCGTCGTTCTTGAGCTATCTGATCGTGAGCCTGACGCTGTCCATACCCAACATGATCATTGGCGAGACGGCTCTGAGCTTTCTCGGCCTTGGAATCCGTCCCCCGGCCATCAGCTGGGGCGCGCTGCTCAAAGGAGCGCAGCAAGTGAACGTCGTAGCTCTCTACCCCTGGCTTCTCATGCCGGGCCTGTTCGTCATCACTGCCGTCATCGCTTTCAGCTTTCTGGGAGACGGACTGCGCGACGCATCCGATCCGTACAAGTAGCAGCGGGTACAATGGTTCGAGTATGAATTGCCGAATTGCCGTCATCACGGACATCCACTACTGCGTCACGCCGCCGATCATCACGGCCCGACAAGGCCAGTGGGGTGCGCTGCTGCTGCGCCGCACGATCGAGCGGTTGAACCGTTATGTCAAGCCGGATGTCACCGTCGTCCTGGGCGATCTGCTAGATGACCCGCACGCTGCCGACGCGTCGGCTCTGCTGGTGGCACTGCGTGACCTCCTGGAGCGACTCGACTGCCCATGGCTGGCGCTGCCCGGCAATCACGATCCGAGTCCGGCCGTATTCTACGACGTCTTCGAGCGCGTCGAGCATCTGGATGTCAACAATGTGCGCCTGGCGAGCTTCGTGGATGCCGAGGAACCGGGCTACAACGCGTCGCGGAGCGCGGCGGACCTGAACCGGATGGCCGCCGTGGCCCACGGCCATCGCGGGCCGCTGGTGGCGCTGCAGCACGTGCCCGTCGACGAACCCGGCGGCGAGGCCAGCTACGGCTACACCAACTGCGCCGAAGTCACCGCCGCGATGCGCGCCCATGGGTACACGCTGGCAGTGGGCGGTCACTATCACCCCGGTGTCGGGCTGCGGCAGCAGGACGGGGTGACGACGCTGGTCGTGCCGGCGCTGTGTGAGGCGCCGTTCTCGTTCGCCGTTGTGACGATTGACGATGACGACATCGGCGTCGAAGTGCTGGAGCATCGGCTGCAGGGTTCGCTGGCATTGCACGACTACCACTCGCATACCCAGTTTGCCTACTGCGGCGAAGATGTAGACATGGCGCAGAGTGCGGGTTTCGCGGCGATGATCGGGCTCCAGCAGTTGGCGTTCACCGAACACAGCGGCCAGCTCTACTTCGACAGCCCGACGTACTGGAGCGGCAGGATCGGAGAGAGCGGCATCGACGGCAGGACCGGGCGGGCAGAGCGGATGGCCGACTACTGGCAAGCCGCCGCCGAGCATCGCAGCGACTCCGTGTTGGTCGGGCTCGAGGTCGACGCCGACTTCGCCGGTAACCCGGTGGCCGCGCCTGCCGACCTGGAGCGGGCCGATATCGT
This sequence comes from Spirochaetia bacterium, assembly GCA_965203905.1. Taxonomy (GTDB): domain Bacteria; phylum Spirochaetota; class Spirochaetia; order SZUA-6; family Bin103; genus Bin103. Next base: position 4,963,589 of record CBDBDQ010000005.1, read on the forward strand.
CGTCGGCGCCGTTCACTGGCTGCCGGAGTTGCGAACCCCCGTACCTGACACCGCGCGTGCGGCCGACGAGTTCCTCCGCATCGTAGATCGGCTCTGCCGCCACGGCATCGACGTGCTGGCACATCCTTTCCGCGTCTTCCGGCGCGCGGGCATTGCGGTGCCGACGTCGCTGTTCGCCCCCACGGTGGCGCTGTTGCGGGAGCACGGGGTGGCAGCGGAGATCAACTTCCACACCAACGAGCCGCCACCATCGTTCTTCGCCGACTGCATCAGGGCGGGCGTTCGCATCAGCTTTGGGAGTGACGCCCATGCGCTGTACGAGATCGGGGAGTTCCACCCCCACCTGGCGCTGCTTGCCGACATCGGCTTCGACGGCGATTTGACCGACATTCTGCTGCCCAAAGTGTCGATCCCCGGTTGCTGACGAACCCAAAATGCGGACATGACTACTTCAGTTTCCTGTCGTCTTTAGCAAGCCGGCTGTTCGAGAACTTGAACTTCTGGCCCTGCGCCCTCGTGATGTAAAGTCGCAGAGGGCCTTAGCGGATGACAAACACGAATTTGCCTGGCAATCAGATCAGCGTAGACAGATCACCGACCGATTTCCAGCCGGGCGACAGCCTGCTCGTGGCGATGCTGCGCGCGGGCCTTCACCCGACGGGCGGCGGTTGCCTTTGCCTGGCCGGTGACTGCCCGCACTGCATAGCCACGGTGGACGGCGTGGGCTACACGCGCACGTGCCAGGTCGCGGCCAAGCGCGGCGTGGTGGTGGAGCGCCATCACGCGCAAGGCGGTCGTCCGCCCTTGATTGACCCTGAGCAGCGCGAATCGCACGTCGACGCACGGCACATTCACTGCGATGTTGTGGTGATCGGGGGAGGCGATGCAGGTAGGGAGGAGGTGGATCGTGCCGGGGCCGCCGGCAAGGATGTCGTGACGCTGGATGCACGCGACGGCCGGGAGGTCGCGGGGATCTATCATGGACCGCTGGTCGTCGCGAGGAGCGGGGGAGGAACGCTCTGCGTCCATCCGCGCGAAGCGATCGTGGTCGCGACCGGCGCGGCCGAGATCCAACCGGTGGCGCCGGGCGCCGAGCTGGCGGGGCTGGTGACGGCCCGTGCAGTACGCGCTCTGGCGGAGGCGGGGATCGACCTGGGGCGGGTCGTCGCGGTGGGGATGCCGCCCGAAGGGGTGGACGCCGAGCGAGTCGAAGGACGCGTCGTTCGCTTCGAAGGCGCAGGGCGTGTAGAGGCCGTGGTGGTCGCCGCGCCCGACGAGAGCGAAACTCGTCACGCGTGCGACACGGTCTCGCTGGGTCTGGGCTTTCAGCCGCGAGACGCACTGGCGAGGATGGGCCGCGGCCTGCCGGTCCGAGTGGTCGGCGCGGCAGCCGGTGCGTCGGACATCCCGCCGTGCCCGCGGGAAGGAACGGTCTGCCCATGCTCTGGTGTGACCGTGGCCGACCTGGAGCACGTCTGGGCACGAGGGTTCCACGAGCTGGAGATGGTCAAGCGGGCGACACTCGCCGGGACCGGGACGTGTCAGGGCTCGGCCTGTCTGCCTCACGTGCGCAGCTTCCTGGCCGAGAAGGGCCGCGAGCTTCAGCCGCCGTTCACGGCGCGCCCGCTCACGCGACAGCTCACGGTCGGCGAGATCGCGGCCGGTGCCTGTCACCACTCAACGCCGCGCACGCCGCTGCACGACGAGCACCTCCGTCTCGGTGCGCGGATGGACCGGACAGGAGGGTGGTGGCGTCCCTGGACCTACGGCGATTCGATTGCCGAGTATCGGGCCGTGCGCGAGGCGGTCTCGGTTATGGATGTGAGTACGCTGGGAAAATTTCTCGTATCCGGGCCGGACACGCTCCCGTTCCTGGAGTTGCTGTATCCGACGAAAGTCTCGACGCTTCGCCCCGGTCGCTCCCGATATGTGCTGCTGCTGGACGAGCGCGGCTACGTCCTGGACGACGGCCTGATCTGCAGAGAGGGCGATGACCGGTTCTATCTTACGCTGACGAGCGCCGGATCCACGTTCGGCGAGATGTGGATCCGCGACTGGGCGGAGTCCGGGGGCTTCGACGTCCACCTGTTGAACCAGACCCAGTCGCTGGGCGCCATCAACGTGACCGGTCCGCGGGCGGCGGAGCTGCTGGCGAAGACCCGCGTGGAGAAGCTGCCCGGGTTCGCGCGCCACGGCGTCGGCGAAGTGGCAGGCGTGACCTGCCGGATCCTGCGCCTGAGCTTCACCGGAGAGCTGTCGTACGAGCTCCACCACGCGGCCGGCGATTCGGTCCACCTCTGGCGGACGCTGCTCGAGCACGGCGAGGATATGGGCATCCATCCTCACGGGATGGATGCCCTGCTTCAGCTTCGGCTGGAGAAGGGGCACATCGTCGTCGGTCAGGACACGGACTTCGATTCTACGCCGCGCCGGATCCACCACGAGTGGGCGGTGAAGCTGGACAAGCGGGAGTTCCTCGGCCGCCAGGCGCTCGTACGCACCGGCAAGGTGCCTCTGGACCGCCGGCTGGTCGGTCTGGAGATGGACCTGCCGGCGCCGATGGAGGGTGCGGTCCTCTGGAACGGGCAGGACTACGCAGGCTACGTGACCTCGAGCGGCACCTCGCACAGCCTCGGCAAGACGGTGATGCTGGCCTGGCTGTGGCTGACGAACGGGAAGCTCCCGGAGACTGTCACGATTGAGGGCCGGACGGCGCGCCTGGCCGAGCTGCCGTTCTACGATTCGGAAAACGAGCGGTCGCGGGTCAAGGTTGCACTCGACGTCACCAGGTCTGTGGACGGAATCTCGGCGAAGGCAGGGGATGACCAGGACCTGGGACGGTTCGAGCGGCTCGAGGCGACCCGAATCGTGGCGTCGCCTGAGACGCTGGATCGGTTGAGCCTGCCGGCCGGAGCCTTCGCCCTGAGGACCGCCCCCGACGAGCTTCTTGTCGAAGGTGAGATGCCGCACGACGCTCTGGACGACAACCACGCGATCGTTGAGCGTGAGACAAGCTTCGCATCGGCCTGGGTGGAGAGGGAGGAGGCGACACGGTTTCTGCAGCGGGCGTGTCCGTGGGCGCTGCCGACCGAGCGTCCGGCCTTCGCCCAGGGATCGGTGGCCGAGATTCCGGTCAAGCTGTGGTTCGAGGAGGCGACCGTGCGGTTCGTCGTGCCGGCCGCGTATGCCGCCGACCTCGAGGAGCAGATGACGTGAACGAATTTGTAGAGCGCCGCATTTCACTGCGCTGGGGAGATCCGAAGCGCGCCTACGACGTCGTGATCGTGGGCGGCGGCGGTCACGGCCTGGCGACCGCATACTACCTGGCGACGCGTCACGGGATCCACAACGTGGCAGTGCTCGAGCGCGGCTACATCGGGAGCGGCAACTCGGGCCGCAACACGACCGTGATCCGGTCCAACTACGGGATTCCGGAAGCGGTCCGCTTTTACCAGCACAGCCTGGATCTCTACCAGTCCCTGGAAGAGGAAACCGAGCGCTGGGTGATGCATCAGCAGAAAGGGATGCTTTGGCTCGCTCACAGCGAGATGGGAGTTCGGGCGGAGCGCGCACGCGCCGAGGTGAACACGGCCTTCGGCGCCAAGACCGATTTTGTCGAACCTGAGCAGATTCGCGAGATCTGCCCACAGCTCGACATGAGCGGCGGAGGCGTCTGGCCGATCCTGGGCGCGAGCTATCACGCCGCAGCGGCGACCGCCCGGCACGACCGGGTCGTGTGGGCCTACGCCGAAGGGGCGATGGCACGCGGGGTCGACGTCATTCAGCGCACGCCGGCCACAGGGCTGCTCACGGACGGGGATCGAGTCGTCGGCGTGGAGACGCCGAACGGGTCGATCTCTGCCGGCCTGGTCGTCTCCGCGGTCGGGGGCCACGTAACGACACTCGCCTCGATGGCCGGTCTGCGGCTGCCGATCCGCACGCATCCGCTGCAGGCCTTCGTCACGAACCATTATCGGAACGAGTTTCACCCGATCGTGTTGTCGGCGGACCTCCTCTTCTACGTGTCGCAGACCGCCCGGGGCGAGATGCTCCTGGGGGCCGAGATCGACCGCCAGCCGAGCTACTCCTACCGCGCTGGACATCCGTTCATACAGTCGCTTGCGCAGCGGGCGATGACGCTCCTGCCCTTTCTGGGCAACCTGAAGGTGCTGCGCCAATGGGCAGGGGTCTGCGACATGAGCCCGGACTATTCGCCCATCATGGGCAAAACAGGCATGGATGGCTTCTATCTCACGACCGGCTGGGGCACGTGGGGCTTCAAGGCGATCCCGGCCGGCGGGGAACAGATGGCGAGACTGATCGGAGAGGGAGAGACGCCAGAGTTGATGGCGCCCTTCTCGCTCGACCGGTTTGCGCGCGATCGTACGATGGCCGATCGCGGGTCCGCTGGCACACACTAAGAGTTTGATATGAGCCTGCAAATCGAGTGTCCTCATTGCGGCCGAAGGCCTGTCGAGGAGTTCTCCTACGGGGAGATCCCAACCGTACCTGACAGCGTGACGGGCGAGGATGCGCGTGACCTGGACCGGGCCTTTATGCTCGACAACCCGGAAGGGCCCTCTACAGAGCGCTGGTTCCACGCCTTCGGCTGCCGCAGGTGGCTCACCGTGACGAGGGACACGCGGACGGACGAGATTTTGGGCTATGAGTAAGAGACGTGAGGAGGTCGCCATGCTACTGGGCCTGGAAACATTCAGCTATCATCTGGCTTTTGCCTACGGCAAGATGGATATCTTCGACTTCATCAAGAGAACCGCCGAGTTTGAGCTGGATGGTGTCGAGATCAATATAGAAGGCGCCGACCTGGCTCATCTTGGAAGCGACGATCCCGGATTTCTCCGTGACGTTCGTGCGATGACCGACGAACTCGGATTGTACGTCGAACTCGACACCTGTGATACGAATCCGCAGAACCTTACCCGGGCGCTTGATATTTGCAAGGCGCTCGGGGCTGACAGGTTGCGGGTCTACTCGAGTGTCGGCGGCGATGTGCAGGAAGAGCTCGCGCATGCCGCAGAGGATTTTCGCCAGGTCATACCTCTCTGCGCGGACTATGGGGTGAGAATTGCCTATGAGAATCACGAATATGAGACGTCCCACGATGTACTGAAAGTCGTCCGCGAGGTGAACAGCGAGTACGTGGGAACGCACGTCGACACCGGAAACTCGATGTTAATGTGGGAGGAGCCCATTGAAGCGATCGAGAACATGGCCCCGTATGCGATGAGCACGCACTTCAAGGATCACGTGGTCATAATGGCCGGCGGGCAGCCGGTGGTGGTAGGCGTTCCCCTCGGCAAAGGCAGCATAGACTGTGCGGAGGCGTTCAGGATCCTTGCCGAACAGTCGCCGCTCGAGCGCATCAATATCGAGGTTTGTTACGGCTACGTCGCACCTTTTCGGGTTCCCGAAGGTGAAGGCCATGGTGGAAAACTGGGCCAGGGAAGCTTCCGCGTCCAACCACCTCCCCATGACCCCGGTGTGATCGCTCCCTATACATCGCGCTCTTTGGACACGGATGCAGAGCTGCAAGCCTGGGCGTGGCAGGACCTGGCGAAGCTTGCTCGTTCCGAGGAGGAACGCGAGGAGTTGCTCGCCTTGCAGGAGCAAGCGGTCATCGACAGCGTTGAATACGTAAAAGGACTGAACCCTTGAGGCCGTCGTCCTTGAATGAGGCGGCCGAAGTCTATCTTTGGAGACGGAGGGATGGAGTAGCTATTCCTCGCCCGTGGGAATGATCGGCACGACCACACGTGACGGAAAGCGGGTGCTGGTGTGCACGGTGTTGTCGGCCGTTACCATCCGCGTGTGCCTGCCCACCGGCTCGCCGGTATTCGGGTTCACGTCGAAGCGCGGGAAGTTCGAGCTCGAGACGTCCACCCGAATGCGGTGGCCTTGCTTGAAGACATTCGATGTCGGCCAGAGTGTGACCGTCAGCTCGTACGGCTTGCCCGGGACCATCGGCTCAGGCCTGGTCCAGGAATTGCGATAACGAACGCGTTGGATCGTATCGACCAGATTGAGGTGATAGCCCTCCGGGTATTCCCCACTCGCCGGGTAGACATCGATGAGCTTGACCGTGAAGTCGGTGTCGACGGCAGTCGATGACACCCACAGCTTCACCGTCACGGTACCGGTAATCTCGGTGTCGGCTGCCAATGGCGCGGTCTCGAACGTCAGCACGTCCGACCGGTCTCTCAGCAGTTGGTACGGCTCATGGGCGCCGATCCACTGCGGTCCCTCCTGCTGGTGAAAACCACCACTCTCGATCACCTCGCGGAGGTTGTTGCGGGCGAGCGTCCACTGGTCCATGTGGCGTGGCACCTCGTCGCGCGCCGGCCCGCCCTCTGCAGGAGGAATGATCTCGAACATGCCCACGAGCGGACCGCCTACCGTGGGGACCGGACTCCGCGGATCGAACGTGTAGGTGAGCGAACTGTCCGCGTCATCCGGAGCTGACTCGTCGAGCGATCCATCTTGGTGCAGGTAAAAGGTCTGCAGCCTGGCACGGGCCAGCGGCCACTCGGCCTCGTTGCGCCAGTATCCGCCGTGGTTCAGATTGCCGCGCCCGGTCCGGGTTCCGTCTCCGGTACCCATGACGAAGATGCGGACCGGCGCGCTCTCCTGGGCGCGCGCCATCCCCTTGAGGTGCTCGTCGAAGAACCTCAGCCGTTCGGGGTTGTAGACCGCGTTGGACCACACGCTCTGGTGGCCGGTGTCGACATCGCCGTGCCAGGAGTGCGAGGTGCGCGTCCCGCCGTGACACCAGGGACCGAGGATCAGCCGCGTCGGTGATGCGTTGCGGCGGCTCATCTCGATGAAGTAGTTGCACGTCGCGCCCACGAAGTTGTCATACCAGCCGCAGAAAACGGTCATCGGCACATCGGCGTGCTCGTCGAAATGTGGCTCCTGGTTGCAGCACTCGCGGTCCCACCACGCGTCGTAGTCGCCGCGGTAGTAGTAGTCCAACGCCGTCCGCTCCAGACTCGGCGCCACGCGCAACGCCGTCTCACCCGGCCCGAGCGGGAGTTTTTTCAGCCATGCGCGCATGTTGCGCATTGCATCCAGGATCGTCCGGGCCTTGCCCGGATCGTCACCCACCTCGTGGCAGTCCAGGGCATGCAGATGCGCTGCCGCGAACATCTGCAGGGACGCCGCTCCGCCTTCGCGGGCCTCATGGCGGTAGATGTCGGTCGGGCCCGCCTCGACCCACATCGCGGCGAGGTGGGGCGGCCTGCGCAACGCCAGCAGGGTCTGGGTTATCGCGCGGTGCGATGAGCCGAGGGTGCCGATCCTGCCGGAGCACCAGTCGCACGCCGCCAGCCATTCGACGGTGTCGTAGCCATCGTCTCCCTCCCACGGATTGGCCGTGTGGAAGTAGCTGCCGTCACCCTCGGAGCGGAAGCGTGAGCGCAAGTCCTGCACCACGAAGGCGTAGCCGCGGCGCACGTAGTAGGGGATGACGTCATCCCACTCCGAGGAGGTCTTGTCGTATGACGTACGCACCAGCAGGGCCGGTACTTCGTCCTCAAGCAGGCTGCCATCGCCGTGGCACGGCAAGTGGATGTCGGTGGCGAGACGGACCCCGTCGCGCATCGGGATCATGGTGTCACGCTCGACGTGCACGCCGTGGCGGGGTGGGGAGGGAACGTAAGACGGCATCAAGCTTCGCGCGCCTCCCCGCTGCGGGAGCCGCAACCCCCGTATGGAACGGGTGATGTTGGTATGACGGGCAACGTGACGTGCGTCGGATGGTCGGCGTCGTGGTAGATGGTCTGGTTGGCGATGGTGATCTGGGTGTCGGTCTCGATGCGATTGCCGCTGTTCAGATTGCGGTTGTAGCGCGGGAAATTCGACGAGGAGATTTCGACGCGAATCCTGTGCCCTTCCTGGAACAGGTTCGAGGTGTCCCACAGGTCGATCTCGAACCGGTAGATCTCACCCGGCGTCATGAGCTCAGGATTGTCGGTGCCGCTTCTGAATCTCGCCCGCACGATTCCCTCGCAGAGTGCGATCGCTCTTTCCGGTGAGTCGTCCGTGGCCGGCTCGACGTCCACAAGTGCGGCGGTGAAGTCGGTGTCGAGTGCGTCGGAGCTGGCAAAGATCGTCGCCGAAACGGGTCCCGTCACCTCGACCGGTTCGTGCAGAACGTCCGTGGTGAAGACCAGCACGTCCGCGCGCCGTTCGATCTCGGAGCGATCACGTGGACCGCACCGATCCAGGCTCTGGTATTGGGCGCCCCACGACGGCACCGGGTCGGCAGGGTCGTAAGTAAAGCGGTCGGGAGCTTCATCGGCGGCGGCAGGACTCGTCGAGATCCATCCACCCTTGCCGGCCGCATCGCCGGCGCTGTGCAGGTAGAACCTGGTCCATTCGGTCCGCGCCAGCGGCCATTCGGTTTCGTATCGCCACGCATTCCTGCCCATCACGAACAGCTTGATGGGAGGGTCCTGGTCGATTCCGGTAGCGACGCCCTTCAAGCGCTGATCATACCAGCGGGTGTGCATGTCGATGACGTCCCACAAAGCCGGCTCGCCAAAGGTCCGGTCCTGGTACTCGCCGTTATCGCCGAGAGGCAATCGTCCCCACGGAGAGACCTGGTGACTCCAGGGCCCGACGATCAACTTCGTTTTCCCGCGGGCGTCACCGGTTCGCGCCTGCCCGGTCCAGCCCTTGAACAGCTTGAAGTTCTCGTGCAGCAGCGAGTCGTACCAGCCGGTGACGAACAGCGCCGGCACTGCCATCTCGCCATACTTGTTGCGCAAGCTGTAGCTGTCCCACCAGGCGTCGTATTGCTCGTGATCGATGACGCCCCGGTAGTACGGATGCGTGGGTGTGATCGCCTCCATCGCGGTGTCGATCGGCAGCCGCTTGAACAGTTCCTGCTGATCGTAGTGCTTGAGCGATTCGCTCTGCATCGAGCGGCCGAGCATGTTGAGGAACGTGAGCGAGACGCTGTGGTGGATCACGCCATCGATCCGGTGGTGGCCGTAGTTGTCCTGCTGAGAAGCGATCGGCGCGACCGCTTTCAGGTATTGCGAACGAAGTGAAGCGGGAAGCGTCTGGGTGAAGCCGGGATAGGACAGGCCGAACGTGCCGAGGTTGCCGTCGCACCAGGGTTGCCGGCCGATCCACTCGTGGGTGTCGTAGCCGTCGTGCAACTCGCATACGTAGGGTTCCCACTCGCCGTCGGAGTCACCCCGGCCCCGGCAGTCCTGCATGACCACCGCGTAGCCCCGCGCAGTGAATCCTCGTGCCCAGCCGATGTAGCGCGGCTCCTGGTTGTCGTAGATCGTGCGCAGCAGCAGCGTTGGCCAGGGCCCGTCGCCTTGAGAAGAGTCCGGCAACCAGATGTCGGCGGAGAGATTCACTCCGTCGCGCATCGGCACCGGGATGTTGATGAGCAGTCGACCGGGTTCAACGAGCGGCTCGTGCTGTGTCATCAAAAACCACCACGCTGCGGAGCGAGCGCCGAGTCAGCGCAGACAGCTCTGCACCGCCTCCCGATAGCGCTCCAGCCCCGGGGTCCGCAGGCCCTCCACCTTGGCCAGGTCGTCCCACCGCCTGAGCCGCAGCGCATCCTGCGCATGCGGGTTGCGCTCGAACTCCGCTCGCTCGGCGGCCGACAGCGGCCCGCCTTGGAGCCGGAAGCTGCGTTTCGAGGCGCGGGACAGGGCGTCGTAGTAGGCGGCATCGGTGGTGCACAGGTAGCGCTTGGCAGGCACGTGCAGCCGCATCGGCTCGGTGAGCCGCTCGATGAAGTACGGCTGCAGGTAGCTGGCGCCGACCTCCTCGTGGAGCAGGTCCTCGGTCAGGTAGTCGGCCTGCTCGTCATTCTCATCGACCAGGAAATGGCCGAGGTCGTGCAGCAGGGCAGCCGCCACCTGCACCGGGTCAGCCTCTGCGAGCTCGGCCTGGCGCGCGCACTGCAGCGCATGCTGGAGCTGCGTGACCGACTCGTCGTAGAAGGACCGGCCGCGCCGGCGCATGTAGGCGAACAGCGCATCCACCTTCTGCGACGGCGTGCCGCGGGCCAGGTCGGCTGCCAACGTCGGGTCCACCAGCGCACTCATCGCCCCATGATACGCCGGAACCGAACGTCGTCGCCACGATGGCGACGGCGCATTGCCACGCGAACAGTCCACGCACAGCGGCCTGGCCTCGATAAGGCCGGAGGTCGAAGCCCACAGCGCGTACCGCGACGGCGCGGCCGACCGGTCATGATCGTGCTCGGCACTCGGCACTCGGCACTCGGCACTCGGCGCCCGCGGCTCGGCGACCAGGAGATGGTGTCGCGCGCTGAGGCGATCCGCGGGATCGAGCAGGATCTCGGCGTCCGTTCCGGCGCCGCCACCCTGCAATATCCGCACGCCGCGGTGAGCGGCGCGCTCAACAGGCGTACAACATGCTCACGTCACCAAGTCTCGCGGCGCGGAGCGCTGCCGGCGACCGTGCCGGTAGCGGTGATGAAGCCGCGCAGCGTAGCCTCAAGTTTTTCGGCTCCGCACCGCCGCCCCGCGCGACCGGAACGATGTGGTCGATCTCCAGGAAGAAGCGCGAGCCGCAGCGCCGCCCGGTGTGCCGGTCGACGTAGGTGCAGCAGCTAAGTCGCGCCGCCAAACCTCGCGCTTGACCTCAGCGGGAATCGATCTGCCGGATGACTTTATGGGCTTCGCCGCGGCAGTCCGCCCGACCGATCGGCCGCCGCCAGCGCTGCGACCCGGAATCGATCTGCCGGCCGGTTTGCCGGACTTCGCCGCCGAAGTTTGCACCGCCAATCCCGCGCCGCCGGTTGCCACGCGAGGCTTCGGCGCCGAAGTCAGCTCCGCCGATCCTGCACCGTCGGAGCTCGGAACCGGAATCGAACTGCCGGCAGCCACGCGAGGCTTCGCCGTGAAAGTCCGTCCCGCCGAAATCGAATCGCCGGCTGCGTTTGCCGCGGCATTCTGCGCGGGGGTGTTCGCCCTGCCGTGATTACTCGGTGTCGGGCTCGTGGATGCGGCTTGCGCGTGGCTCGAAGAATCCGTCGTCGATACCGTTCGCGGCCAAGGCCCCCAGGACCCAATCGAGGATGCGCTTGCCCTGTACCTCGGCAAAGCACTTCGGGCGTCCGCGGTGGTCGGCATGAGTCGCTGTCCGCGACCGGCACCGATGTCGCTTCAATCTTGCCTGGCTCGAGGACCCGGCTGACGGGGACGCATGAAGCTGTCTACTTGGAGGGATCGGCGGCGTCGCGCAGCCCGTCACCCAGGAAATTGATGCCAGAACCGTCACTACCACCAAGGTTCCCGGAATGAGCAGCCACGGGGTGATGGCGACCATGCGGACGTTCTGCGCCTGCTGCAGCATCACGCCCCAGCTCACGACCGGCGCACGCAGGCCGATGCCGATGAAGCTGAGAGCCGTTTCGCCCAGGATCATGCCGGGCACCGCCAGGGTAAGGAAGACGAGAGTTTCGTGCTCGGCAACACTGCCGCTCGAAACGAGTTGCCGGCGCTGAGCGGCAGTGGTACGCTAGCGCCATGCGCATCGCCAACCCCATGTACGACGCTGCATTCAAGTACCTGATGGATGACGATGCGTCGGCGCGGCTGCTGGTGGGCGCGGTGCTGGGCGAGGAGGTCGAAAGCCTGCAGCCGCTGCCGCAGGAGCGGGCGGTGCGGCTGGAGCCGGCGCCCGGTGAGCCTGCGTCCGGCGAGTTGCTGACCGTGCGGCGGGTGGACTTCGCGGCCACCGTGCGGACCGCTTCCGGCGACCGCTTGCGGGTGCTGGTGGAGGTGCAGAAGGCGCGCTTCACCGACGAAGTGATGCGCTTCCGGGAGTACCTGGGCCGCCACTATGCGGACCGGGAGAACTACGACACGGGGCCGGACGGGAGGCGCCGCCACCGACCGTTGCGGGCGATCTACATCCTGGGCGAGTGTCTGCCGCGCACCGAGGCGACGGTGCTGAAGGTGTCTCGGGAGTACCTGGACGCGGTCACCGGCCAGCGGCTGGCGGAGCAGGAGGAGTTCGTGGAGGCGCTGAGCCACGACTGCTGGGTAGTGCAGGTGCCGCTGCTGGCGTCGCGGCGGCACAGCGACCTGGAGCGGCTGCTGAGCGTGTTCGACCAAGCGTTGCAGGTGCCCGGCAACCGCAAGCTGCTGGAGGTGGGCGAGCGGCAAGTGCCGGAGCGCTACGCGCCGGTGTTGCGGCGCTTGGAGGGCGCCGCGGCGAGCGTGGAGGTGGCGGACTCGATGGCGCTGGAGGACGAGGTATTGGAGACCTGGGGGCGCATGAAGCGGGAGATCGCTGCGAAGGATGCGACCCTGACGCGGGAACGGGCGGAGCATAACGCGGCGCTGGCAGAGAAGGATGCGGCCCTGGCGCGGGAACGGGCGGAGCGCGAGGCGGCCCAGGAGCGCGCGGCCGAGATGGCGCGGCGGCTGGCGGATCTCGGTCGCGAGTCGGGCAATTCATAGGGATACCGTCCGCATCCACCTCGTTTCGAAGCGGAATCAAAGGGGCAGCGGGTGGTTATGGATGGCAGGCCCACCCGCTGCACCCGTACCGTCAAGATTGCCGACCGCGGTCTGCCCTGGAGCTGGAAGCTGCGCGGGCCTCTTTCCGTAGACAGGAAGTTGTTCTGATGGGCGTCTCCGTGCAGTAACGACGGGGTGACCTCTTTGCCGCAGAGTGAGGGCAGGCGAGACCTAAGTCGTTCCACCTCATGCGCCAGCTCCACGGGTAGCCGTCCCGAGTCTACCGTCGCCTCCAGCCGTGGCGCTATGCGGTGCTCCCAGTAGAACTCGGTCCAATCATCCGAACGTCGAGTTGCTACTACCAATGTATCCGGGCCGTATCAGCTCTTGATCCCGACCATCGCCATTCCCGTGATCAGCCGCCCTCGCAGCACCGCGAAGAAAACCACCGTTGGCACTACAGCAGCAACCGACATCGCAAACAATTCGCCGTAGGCGGTCGAGAATTCGCTTTCGAACAGCACCAGGCCAACGGGTATCGTCCTCAGGTGAGACCTGCTGGCCACGATCAGGGGCCAGATCAGGCTGTTCCAATTGCCCATGAACGTGAAGATGGCCAGGGCGCCCAACGCCGGCTGGCACATCGGCATGATCAGGCTGCGGAAGATCCTGAACTCGCCAACTCCGTCGATGCGCCCGGCCTCACTGTAGTCCTTGGGAATGGTGATCATGAACTGGCGCATCCAGAAGATGGCGAACGGGCTGACGATCACCGGGACGATCAGTCCCAGGTACGTGTTTGTCCAGCCGAGGTTGCGGACGATGATAGCCAACGGAACGATGAGGACCTCGATCGGCACCATCATCGTCACCAGGACCAACAGGAACAGGGCCTGGTTGCCGCGATAGTCGAACTTGGCCAGGCTGTATCCGGCCATCGAGCACAGCAGCAGCGTGCCACCGGTAACGGCGACTGCGACCACCGTGCTGTTGACGAAGTAGACACCGAAGTTCAATTCAGCGAAGGGACGCGTGAAGTTGCTGAGCTGCACGCGCCTGGGAATCCACTCCAGCGGCACCGTGAAGATATCGGCGGCCGGCTTCAGCGCCGACACGAAGGTGTAAAGCATCGGCACCAGGAAGAGGATCGCCAGTGCCGCCGCCACCGCGAACAGTCCGGCCTTCTCGAGATTCGCGCGGGAGATGAGCGCCCTGGTCATGCGCTGTCGTACCGGTACAGACGCATCTGCACGAGGGTGAAGATCAGGATGATCGCCAACACGACGACCGACATCGCGGATGCCACCCCCATCCGCAGCCGCGCGAACCCGAACTCGTAGATGATGAGTCCGACGACGCGGGTGGCCTCTCCGGGGCCGCCACCGGTCATGACCAGAAACGGCGGGAATCCGCGGATCGAATTGATCACGCCCACCACCACCATGTAGAACAGCGTAGGCTTGAGCAGCGGCAGTACCACGTGCAGGAATCGTCTGAATGCGCCGGCGCCATCGATGACGCTGGCCTCCAGTACGTCCCTGGGGATGGTCTGCAGACCGGCGAGGACTATGATCGCGTAGTAGCCCACTGCTGACCAGACCGTGGAGATCGTGATGGCGGTAAGCGCGTAGTCACCCGCCGTCAACCACGAAATCGGTCCGATGCCCAACGGCAACGTGAGCTGTTCGATCAGGCCGAAGGGCCGGTACAGGAGCTTCCAGACGACCGCGACGACCGCTATCGGAAACACGTACGGGATGAAGTAGACGCCGGTGAAGAAGCCGCTGAATGCGATCCGCTGATTGATGACGGTGCCGATGAACAGGGCCAGGGCGATGAGCACCGCGACGCGGGCGAGGACGTAGACCGCCGTGACCTGCAGCGAATTGGCGAACGACGGCATGGTGAAGATGCGGGCATAGTTGGCAAGGCCCACGAACGTCGGTGGCGAGAGGATCGTGAACTTCGTGAAGCTGACGATGACGGCGACGAAGATCGGGGCAATGAGGAAGGCGGCCAGCAGCACCAGCGCCGGTGCGAAGAACAGCAGGCCGGTGGTCCTGAGCCGCCTGATGTACCCGGGGCCGCGGGGATCAGCAGACATCGCCAGCCGGCCGTTGGTTGCCCTCTGAGCCGCCGGTCCTCCGCCCCGGTCTGCTTCCTATTCGGCGAGCGAGCGGTCTATCTCTTCCTTGGCCCGCGCCAGGGTGTCCCGAATGTCGCCATCGGAGAGCAGGATCTCCTGCATAGCCCTCTTGAGCGGCTCGGACACGTCCGCGTATTTCTGGTAGTTGGCCAGCGGTATCGAATACCCCAGCAGCTCTTCCCAGAGCGCGGACTGCGGAATGGTCTTCGCGCCTTCGGTTTCCGACCACCCGGCACGGGGAATGGTGTCGCCAGTTTCCAGGAGATTGCGCGACGGGAACGAGGTGAGGAAATCAGCCAGCTTCCACGCCTCTGCCTTGTGCTCGCTGGTGCTCGAGACCACCCATGCCCAGCTCGTGGTCGAGATCGGCGGGTCGGCCCCCTGATAGGTGGGGTAGGGTATCGCGTGGAAGGTCCCGGGCGCGACATCGTGTTGCCTGGTCCAGCGCGGCGGTCCCCACTGCCCCGTGACTGCCATCGAGATGTTGCCGGTGGGAATCGTCGACACGTGGAAGTCCGAAGCCGAGGCCAAGTCCTTGTCGGCCAGGCCATCGTCGAAGCGGCGCTTTATCTCCTCCATGGCGCCCACTACGGCGTCGCTGGTGATCAGAGACTCGCTCTGATCGGCGTTGAGGATGGAGCCGCCGCGGGCACGTACGATGGGCTCCAGCTCCAGCAGGTACCAGGCAGCGGACAGCGCGAAGGGAAACGACAGCGCCTCGCGCGTGATCCTGCCGCTGGCGTCCTTCTGCACCAGCTTCTGCCCGACCTCGTACACGTCCTCCCAGTACCGGGGGGCATCTCCCTCGGGATCCAGGCCCGCGTCCCGGAAGTGCTCGGTGTTGATCGAGTACGAGTAGATGTTGAACTGCCAGGGTATGCCATAGTAATTGTCGCCGATCTGATACGCCTCCAGCACGCCTCCCGCCCACTGCTGCTTCAGCCCGTCGAGCGACGAGACGCCAAACTGCTCCAGCGCCGCGCCGTCTATCGGTGCCATGGCGCCGTTCTCGTGGTACGTGAACAACTGGCGATAGGTCATGGCGAACAGATCGGGCGCGTCGCCGGTGGCGATGGCGGTGGGCAGCTTCTGATTCATGTAGATCTCGTGCTGCGAGTTGTCCATCTGCACCCTGATGTTGGGGTTCTCGGCTTCGAACTCGCTGAGATACTCCTTGAAGAGAACGTTCTGCGGACCGCCCTCCTCCATGTGGTTCCACCACACCAGCGACACCTGCTGAGCCGCTGCCTCTTCCTGTGCTGCGCCAAACACCGAGGCCGCAGCCGAGAACAAGGCCAGCCCTGCCAGTACACACAAGAGTCTCATAGCCCCTCCTGCACAATCGCAGCCGGCCACTGGGTCCGGCTGAACGACACGAAGCGAGTCACTCGCCCGAGCGACTTACGCCTTGGAACCTTCGACTATGGCTCCGAGGTGCGGACCTGTCAAGCTCACCCCCCGGGCCGGGACGGACCGGAGTTGGCATGGGAGAAACAGGGCTGCAAGCCTATACTGGGGGTTAGTCTTCGAGGGAGCGCGAAGTAGGCCGGCGATGCACTGGTGTAGCGCCCTGCGGCGAACCCGTTGTCAAGCTTGGTCCCGAGGCCCGTGGCGTTGTCATTGGTGAGGCTCAGCCCGCGACCGGTTGCGGTGGTGATCCATCCCGATAAGGAGAATGCGCAGTTGCTTCACGCCTTGGCCGCTCCACTCATTCCCAGGAGGAGTCATGGCACGACGCAAACGCAGAAGCAAACGCAGCGGCAAGGGCAATCGCTCGGCGCAGCCGCAGGTGGTGCACCCCGAGGCGGCAGGCCTGGATGTGGGCGCCACCATGATCTACGCGGCGGTACGCGCTGAGCGCGCCGAGCAGCCGATCCAATCGTTCCCGACCTTTACCCGCGATCTGCATGCCTTGGCCGATTGGCTGAGTACCTGCCAGGTAACCACGGTGGCCATGGAGTCGACCGGCGTGTACTGGATCCCGGTGCACCAGATCCTGGAAGCACGCGGCTTCGAGGTGGTGCTGGTCAACGCTCGCCACGTGCGCTCGGTGCCCGGTCGCAAGAGCGACGTCGAGGACTGCGAATGGCTGCGTTGCCTGCACTCGGTAGGGTTTCTGCGCGGCTCGTTCCGACCGGCTGACGAGGTATGTGCGGTGCGCTCCTTGTTGCGCCATCGCGACAGCGTGATCAAGACCGCCTCCCGCAGCGTACTGCACATGCAGAAGGCGTTCGATCAGATGAACGTCCATCTGCACCACGCGATCTCCGATCTGACCGGGCTCAGCGGCCTGGCCATCACCGACGCCATCCTGGACGGAGAGCGCGACCCGACGCGCTTGGCGAAGCTGGCGCACCCGCGGATCAAGGCCAGCCGTGCCACCCTGATCAAGGCTCTGGAGGGTGATTGGCGCAGCGAACATCTGTTCACCTTGCGCCACGCACGCCAGACCTATGCGCACTACCAGCAGCTCATCAGTGAGTGTGACCAGGAGATCATGGCCCGCATCCGCGCGTTCGAGCAGACCCAGGAGCCGCCCGCCGCGACCGCTACCGACCAGCAACCGCCGGAATCCCCTGAACCGGGCCCGGAACCGCCTGCGTCGCCTCCGCAAGCGTGCAACATGAAAGCCCACCTGACGCGGTTGTTCGGCACCGACCTGACCCTCATTCCCGGTATCGGCGACACTACCGCGCTGGTGCTGTTCAGCGAACTCGGCCCCGATCTGTCACGCTTTCCGAGCGCCGCGCAGTTCGCATCCTGGTTGAACCTCTGTCCGCAGAACAAGATCACCGGCGGCAAGGTGATCAGCTCTCAGACGGGGCCCGGCGCCAACCGTGCGGCACAGGCGCTGCGCATGGCAACCCAGACCCTGTACCGCAGCCACTCCGCGCTCGGTGACTTCTTCCGCCGCAAGCGGGCCCGCGTCGGCTCCCCGCAGGCGATTACCGACACCGCCCACAAGCTGGCGCGCATCATCTACCACCTGGTGACCCGCCACGTCCTCTACGATGACAACGTTCTGCTCCAGCAACAGCGCCAGGACCGTAAACGCCATGAACGGCGACTTCGAAATCAGGCCCGCGCTCTCGGCTTCAAACTCGTTCCGGAGGCTGCCTGAATGCTTGGTTTCTAAGGAGATCATCGGGCCGGAGCCGGACCTGGCCGGACCGGACGGTCCGGGCTGCCCCGCAGGCCCATACGCCAACTGATTGCAGTCAGGCGGACCCGCGGAGGAGCCGTGCTGCCGCCACCTCGTTCTTGAGCTTCGTGTAGACCTCGTCGATGCCGACCTCCGCCGCCGAGCCGGGGGCAAAGCCGCAGTCGGGGTTCAGGGTGATGCGCTCGGCGGGTACGTGGCGCAGGGCCTGCTCGACACGACTGACGATCTCCTGAGGGGAGTCCACCTGCCCCGGGGCCACGCTGACACAGCCGAGGCCGATCTCCAGGTCCTCGCGCAGTTGGCGCAGCACCTCCACGTCACCCGCCTGGGGTGCCGTGAACTCCATCGTCAGGTGCTGCACTCGTAGCCGGTTCAACTGGCCGACGATGGGCCCGTAGCCGCCGCTGAACGCCTCCTCTCCGCGCGCCCGTGCGCCCGCTCGCCGGCACAGGTGCACGGCGGTGCGGATCCCTGCGATGCCATCCACTACCTCGTTCACCGTGTCGACCGCGAAGTCCGCCGCGCGATCGGCGTCGTAGTACCCGGCGCGCACCCCGGGGTCCACGAACAGGCACAGATGTGGATCGTCGATCTGGGCGATGTCGGCACCGGCGTCGCGGATCAGCTCCAGCTCGCGGCGGAGGATGGGAACGCAATCACGAACGAATGCCTCGCGCGTGGGGTACGCGGGCGCGGACAGCTCGGGGTCCCACATCCGTTCTCCCAGCAACGCGGGTGCCGGGAGCGTGGCCTTGACCTGGCGGTCGGTGATGCCGCGCAGGAACGAGATCTCTCTGGCGATGAACCCTGGTTCCCTGGGCGCCAGGCGGTCGACGACTACGGTCCAGGGACGCCCGTCGGCGGGGTTGGTGCCGAGCTCGAAGCCGTGAGCCAGCTCGGCAATCACGCCGATATACGAACGGCGCCGCCACTCGCCGTCAGTCACCACGTCGAGACCGGCGTGCTCCTGCAGGCGCACGATGTAGCCGACGGCGGCGTCCATCGCCCGCCGGTACTCATCCGGGTCCAGAGCCTCCTCGGCGCCGAGCAGATCGCGTACGAACCCGGACCGTGGCATCGAACCGACCACTGAGGTCGTGAAGCGGCCGTGGCCGCTGCTCGGGCTGCCGGCGCCGGCGCCGGTGTCGCTGCTCATGGGTCGCCACGCCAGTGAGTCTGGGCCAGCTCGAAGTCCTGCTGCGTGTCGATCTCCAGGTACTCACCGGCCGTGTCGACGTGCGCCACGTGCTCACCCGCTTCGATCATCTCCTGGAAGAGGTGGATGAGATACGCCTTCTCGAACACCGCCGCCTCGCGAAACGGCCTGCCGGCATACCGCTCACGGGCGCGGTGATAGTGCTGCCGCAGCGCAGCCGCGCCGGCGGCGGAAAACCTCGCCACGCCTATGTACTCACCGTGCGCCTGGGTTGGTTCGATCGCGCGATGCACGCGCGTAATCCGCCCGTTGCGGGAGGTCACCTTCTCGGCGTCGTCCGGCGGATGCTCGGTGCGAAGTCGGTACCGGGACAGCCAGTCGGTGTCGACGACCAGCGAGATGTCGGCCTCGCTTGCCAGCAGCTTCGCGACTACCCGTGGCGTGTAGAGGATATCCGCGTAGCTGCAGATGAACGGCCCATCCATCTGGTCCTCGGCATACATGAGTGAGGTGAGAATGTTGTTGCTTTGCCACTCGGTGTTGTGACGCAGCGTCAAGCTCGGGTAGGCGGCGCGCACGGCGGCAATCTGGTACCCGCCCACGAAGCAGACGTCGTCGATACCGTTCGCGGCCAAGGCCTCCAGGACCCAATCGAGGATGCGCTTGCCCTGCACCTCGGCAAAACACTTCGGGGCGTCCGCGGTGGTAGGCATGAGTCTTTGTCCGCGACCGGCACCGATGATGATAGCTCGCACGACGATGGCTCACTGGACGGTGGCACGTCGGCCCTGGCGCGTCAAGCGAGCTGGCGCTCGCTCTGGCTTTTCATCCCCGGTCGGTCTATCGTGGTCACCGTGTTGGCTAACAAATTCGTCGGCGACGGGTTGCGCGAGGCCGCGGATCCCCATGCCTGAGCATCGCGAGCGCAACGAGCGGCCGTTTTACGAACGCGTGCGGGTGTGGGATGAGGATCCGGATGTCGCCGCCGAAGGGTGCTATCTCGAGTCGACGCCATCCGGTGACGTGCTGGCGTTTGGCCATAAGCTGGCCCGGGCGCGCATGCCTGGCGGCGCCGACCACGGCTTCCCGTGGCTGCATCTGCGGGCGCGCAGCCGGGATGGCGGTCGCACCTGGATTATGGAAGAGACCAAGTGGTGGGAGCCGGAAACCCGGGCAGCCCGGGCCAGCGTCGTGGACGCCGCAACCGGCGAGATCTTCCTGTTCAATCAAGGCACCTATCCCCTGCAGGACGACGCCGGCCACCCCATGTCCGAGTCGTGGCTGATACAAAACCATGAGCTGGCCCGCGCGCGCGGCTCGCGCATGGTCATGGAGCGCAGCCGGGATGGTGGCAGCACCTGGGACACGGTCGACATGACCGAGCAGTTCTTCACCTATCCGGGTGCCGGGCTGGCGTGGTTCATCGGCGGCGGCATCCAGCTTCGGCGCGGCCGCCACGCCGGCCGGCTGCTGGTGCCCGCCCGCTACTTCACGGGCGACTGGCAGGAGGTGGACCCCGACCAGCACCGGATCCTGTACTACCACCCGGCGCTGGGCCAGGTCTACGACGACGGCGAAGGGCAGGTCGCCCAGGTCCTCGACAGCGAGGCCCACAATGCCGTGATCTACAGCGACGACCATGGCGAGACCTGGTGCTGGGGCGGCAGCTCCCAGGGCTACGTGGGTGAAGCCTGCATCGTGGAGCTGGCCGACGGCGCCGTCTACCTGAACAACCGCAACCACGACCCGCGCAGCCTCGGGTACCGGTCGTGGTGCATCAGCCGCGACGGCGGCGAGAGCTTCACCGAGTTTGGCGTCGACCGGACGCTTGTCGAGGGACGGTGCCACGCCGCGCTGACGCGTTACCCGGCTGCTGCGCAGCAGGGCGACGGCCCGATTCTGTTCAGCAACCCCGCCTCGTTCGAAGGCGTTAACCAACTGCATACCCGCGAGATCGGCAGCGCCGCGCGGCGCGACCTCACGGTGCGGGTGAGCTACGACGAGTGCCGGACCTGGCCGGTGGCACGGCGTATCGACGAGTACGCCACCTACCCCTCGCTGGTGGTGCTCGACGACGGCACCATCCTGTGCGGTTACGGGCCCTGGGTGTGTCGCTTCAATCTTGCCTGGCTCGAGCTGTCTACTTGTAGGGATCGGCCGCGTCGCGCAGCCCGTCACCCAGGAAATTGAACGCCAGCACCGTCACCACCACGAAGACTCCCGGAATGAGCAGCCACGGGGTGATGGCGATCACGCGGACGTTCTGCGCCTGCTGCAGCATCACGCCCCAGCTCACGACCGGCGCACGCAGGCCGATGCCGATGAAGCTGAGAGCCGTCTCGCCCAGGATCATGCCGGGCACCGCCAGGGTAAGGGAGACGATAAGGTAGCTCATGAATCCGGGCAGCAGGTGGCGGCCGATGATGCTCCCCTCGGTGGCGCCGGAGACAACGGCCGCCATCACGTAGTCTTCCGCACGGAGCTGCAGGACCTTACCCCGCACGATCCGGGCCAGACCGGTCCAGCCCTTGATCGACAGGATGACGGTAATCATGAAATAGATGCGAAGTGGAGGCCAGGTGACGGGGATTGCTGCGGCCAGCGCCATCCACATGGGGATGGCGGGCAAGGATTCGAGGAACTCGATTGCCCGTTGGATCACCATGTCCACGGCGCCTCCGAAGTAACCCGAAATCCCGCCCATGATGCAGCCGAGAACGAAGCTGATCGCAACTCCGATGAGACCGATCGAGAGGGAGACCCGGGCGCCGGCGAGAACTCGGGAGAACATGTCTCGCCCCAGCACTTCAGTGCCGAACAGAAACAGCTTGCCGGGCTCTTCCACCCCCATGAGGTGCAGGTCGGTCTTGAACAGGCCCCAGAACCGGTACTCATCACCGCGCACCAAGAACCTGATCGGATACACCTGCGCCTCGTCCACCTCGTAGATCCGCGCCAGCGTGACTGGATCCCTCGAAATCTCGAAGCCGTAGACGAAAGGCGCCCGCAACTTACCCTCGTGGAAAAGATGGACTGCCACCGGCGGGGCCAAAAGGTGTTCGGGGTGACGCTGAAAGCTCGCATACGGCGCCAGAAAGCCGGCGAAGATCGCGCACAGATAAATCAGGAGCAGGAACACGCCGCCGAATATCGCCACCCTGTGTTTGACGAACGCGCGCCGCATGAGCACCCAGCTAGAGGCCAGGTAGTAGGCTTCTTCAGCCGCAGTCTCCTGGTGCGATCGCGGACTCTCCTCGAGCTGTCGCGGCTGCCCCTCGTCGGTATCTCGGTACCTCGTCCTGTCGCTCATCGCGCGGTCCGTGCTTCGAACCTGATTCGCGGATCGACGATTACCAGCAGGACGTCGGAGATCAGCGTCCCGATCATGGCAAGAGTGCTGAGCAGCATGATCATGCTCCCCGCAAGGTACATGTCCTGAGCCTGCAGGGCTTGCAGCAGCAGCGGGCCTACGGTCGGCAGATTGAGGACGATGGCGGTCAGTGTGGCGCCCGAGACGAGGGTGGGCAGCAGGGCGCCAATCCCGCTGATAATGGGATTGATGGCCATCCGGATCGGGTACTTGAACAGCAGCCGTCTCTCAGCCACACCCTTGGCCCTGGCGGTAATCACGTACTGCTTGGTCAGCTCATCGAGCAGTCCACTGCGGAGCACGCGAATCAGGCCCGCGGTGCCGGAGGTGCCGATCACGATCAGTGGAATCGGCAGGTGCTTGATCAGGTCGATCACCTTGCCAATGCTCCAGGGAGCCAGTTGATACTCGAAGGTGAACAGACCGCCCACGCTCCAGCCGGTGTACTTGACGACCAGGAACATGAGCAGCAGGGCCAGCAGAAAATTCGGCGTGGCCAGGCCAAAGAAGCCGAACAGGGTCGCGATGTAGTCGCCGATTGAGTACTGATGCGTGGCGGAATAAATGCCTATCGGCAACGCCACGATATAGATGAAGATCAAGGTCGACAGCGTCAACGTAACCGTGAGCAGGAAGCGATCTCCGATCAGGCTGTTCACCGGGGCGTTCCAGCGCAGCGAATAGCCCATGTCCCCCTGCAGCAGGTTGAACAGCCACTTGAAGTAGCGATGATACATCGGTTTGTCCAGGCCGTAGAGTCTCTCCAGGTTTTCGATCTCTTCCTGGGACACGGTCAATCCTCTGTTCTTCATGTTCTGGATCATCGTCGAAAGATAGTCGCCGGGAGGCAGCTCGATGATCACGAACGCCACGAAGGAGAGCAGCAGGAGCAGGATTATCATGTAATAAACCCTGCGCACCAGGTAACTCACCATGGCCGGACTCCCGTGCGAGCCAGAGCCCTGGAGCGGCCTGGGGCAGCGGTGCCGGGGGGCGCGCTACGATCTCGACGCGCAGGCAACTGGAGCCTGGTCCGAAAATGGCGGCCACCGTGCACTGCCTTATGCGCCGTTTTCATGGTCTTCCATATCACGGAGTGACCGTGGTGACTCCTCGATGGGCCTACCGGTATTCCGTGGGACGCAGCCCGGGCACGGTCCCATGCGCGTTTCCCTTCCAGTAATACTGCAGCTCATCGGACTCCCAGTTCTCGTAAACCTGCTCCCAGGTGAGCCGCCCGCCATGAACACGGAGGTTCTTCTCCATGATCGGGTCGGTCTTCTTCTGATAGCGGTAGTCGACGGAGAGCCGGACGCGGTCACCGGACACGTTCGGCAGGCCCTGGTGGGCCGTCTTGCTGTGGAAGAACAGCGCGTCGCCGAGCTCGAATGGGCTGGAGTGCCAGTCGCCGTTCAGGGCGTCGGGCTCGATGCTCAGCGCCCCGTCTGCATTCACTTCGAACACCGGCAGCACACCGCGCTGGTGCGAGCCACGCAGCACGGCCAGGCCGCCCATGGAGTGGGGGCACGCACCGAGCGGAATCCAACAGGTCCACACCTCGGGCGTCCCCTGAATGAAGATGAAATCCTGGTGTGGCGGAGTCGTGGCGGCGATGCCACTGGCGAACATCACGCGCGCACGAACGCCTGGCTGGGGCATTCCGGGCGCCCCGAGCAGGCTCGCGGCGATCTGCAGCAACGTTTTTTCGTGAGCCATGGTGTGAAACGACTCCAGCCGCTGCATCGCATCGTAGACCGGGTCGAACTCCGGCGTGCCCATGATCTTCGCATCTCGCGTGGAGATGGCGTCCATGGGGTCGGTGCCGTCGTCGAGCCACCCGGCGTTCCGGAGAATGGCGGTTACGTCACGGCGGAGCCGAAGGACGGAGTCGTGGCTCACCGCATCGTGCACGAACAGATAGCCGTCGCGCTGTGCCCGTTCTCGCAATCGATCCGGTGCGGCAAGGAGGTCTTTGCTGTCCAGGAACGGATACCCGGTGCGCTGGACGCGCCGCGGCACGTGCGCGGCGAGCTCTTCCTGCGTCATCGGCCGGCGGGGATCAACGTCGGTGTTCGACCAATCCATCTGCAGCATCGGCTTTGGTGCGACACGGTGGATGTCAGCGTCGGCGGCCATGCCTGAACTCCGAATCACACATCGCCACGCAATACCTCATCTCTTTCCCTCCTGGCCTTCCCGAATCCATTGCGCTCGTCCATTACTGGTTGTCAAACAGGTGATGCGTCGTGCAATAGCTGGCCATGTGGCCTTCGTCCCGGCCCCATAGTAGCGTATGCAGTGCGCCGCTGCACGCCCAGGCCGCCAAGGCGCATGGTAGTCCGGCGGACGCTCATGGGCGACAAGTCGTTTTCGAAACACAGACTGGACCCGCTGAAATACCACCTGGAAGGTCTGCTTCATTCACCGCGCTTGGAACCGCAGTTTCGTGCTCGGCAACAATGCTGCCGTTCCTGCCGCTCGAAACGAGTTGCCGGCGCTGAGCGGCAGTGGTACGCTGGCGCCATGCGCATCGCCAACCCCATGTACGACGCCGCATTCAAGTACCTGATGGATGACGATGCGTCGGCGCGGCTGCTGGTGGGCGCGGTGCTGGGCGAGGAGGTCGAGAGCCTGCAGCCGCTGCCGCAGGAGCGGGCGGTGCGGCTGGAGCCGGCGCCCGGTGAGCCTGCGTCCGGCGGGTTGCTGACCGTGCGGCGGGTGGACTTCGCGGCCACCGTGCGGACCGCTTCCGGCGACCGCTTGCGGGTGCTGGTGGAGGTGCAGAAGGCGCGCTTCACCGACGAAGTGATGCGCTTCCGGGAGTACCTGGGCCGCCACTATGCGGACCGGGAGAACTACGACACGGGGCCGGACGGGAGGCGCCGCCACCGACCGTTGCGGGCGATCTACATCCTGGGCGAGTGTCTGCCGCGCACGGAGGCGACGGTGCTGAAGGTGTCGCGGGAGTACCTGGACGCGGTCACCGGGGAGCGGGAGGAGTTCGCGGAGGCGCTGAGCCACGACTGCTGGGTGGTGCAGGTGCCGCTGCTGGCGTCGCGGCGGCACAGCGACCTGGAGCGGCTGCTGAGCGTGTTCGACCAGGCGTTGCAGGTGCCCGGGAACCGCAAGCTGCTGGAGGTGGGCGAGCGGCAAGTGCCGGAGCGCTACGCGCCGGTGTTGCGGCGCTTGGAGGGCGCCGCGGCGAGCGTGGAGGTGGCGGACTCGATGGCGCTGGAGGACGAGGTATTGGAGACCTGGGGCCGCATGAAGCGGGAGATCGCTGCGAAGGATGCGACCCTGACGCGGGAACGGGCGGAGCATGACGCGGCCTTGGCGCGGGAACGGGCGGAGCGCGAAACGGCGCTGGCAGAGAAGGATGCGGCCCTGGCGCGGGAACGGGCGGAGCGCGAGGCGGCGCTGTCAGAGAAGGATGTAGCCCTGGCGCGGGAACGGGCGGAGCGCGAGGCGGCCCAGGAGCGCGCTGCCGAGATGGCCCGGCGGCTGGCGGATCTCGGTCGCGAGTCGGGCAATTCATAGGGATAGCCGTTCGACTGGTCGCAACCGGAACGGTAACTGCGCCCGGCCGCGCAGTTGCAGGGACCGTTGCCGCACTCAGAAGCGCGCGTCGAACGTGAGCCCGACCTCGTGCTCCGGCGTGACGGCGGCGGCGGCCGCTCTGTCATCCGCGGCTTGGCGCGGCATCGTGTCGGAGAGGAACGGACGTGTTGTTCTCAGGGCTGGCAACGTGCTCGACAAGTTTCCGCAGTCGGTGCAGAGTAGGGCGATGACGATGCTCGGCGAGATGTGGCAGGCGCCGTCGCTGATCCGCTTGTGGAGCAGGCGGACCATCTCCTTCGTGATGAAGGGGCGAGCACTCGCGGGTCGTGAGCTGCCGGAGGCAGCCGCATAGCCCGAAGGATCGGAATCGATGGGTTCTCGCTCGCACCGATCCACCACATCTGACAGCGTTTCCTGGCGAACAATCCTCTGTCGAACAGTCCCCCGTCGAACATCCTTACTTAAAAGAATCCGCGCCCCTCCTCCATTTGGCAGACCATATTCAGAAGAATCCAACAGGAATTCATAGGGAGAAGAACGAATGAATAGAAAGGTATGGGTAACCATAACCGTTGCATTGCTGGCAAGCCTTGTGCTTGGATTCAATGCGTGGGCGTATAACGAATCGCCGATGCTGGCTGCTTTGGTAGCCAAGGGAGAGCTGCCGCCCGTCGACGAACGGCTGCCAATCGAGCCCCTGGTGAAAGTCGCGCCGGAGATCGGTCGCTACGGGGGCACCGCCAGCAGCTTGTCGAGGAACTCCTGGCACGAAGGTGACCTTTTCGGATGGTGGCAGCAAGCCTCTACCCTGGAGGTCACACCAGACAGTCAAGTAGGTCCAGGCGTAGCGAAAGATTTTGAGCTGTCGGACGACCAGATGACGTTCACTCTCTTTCTGCGAGAAGGAATGAAGTGGTCGGACGGTGCGCCGTTTACCGCGGATGCCTACGTCTTCCGTTACCAGGATCTCGGTGTGAATCCAGACATGCCATGGGGGTATCGTAGCAACGAACCGATCGAGTCGATGACGGCCGTCGATGACTACACGCTGCAGATCACGTTCAGCAAGCCTTATCCGAGGATTGTCATCAGCATGGCCAACGAGGATGGTGCCGACTGGAACCGGATACGGCCCAAGCACTACCTGAAAAAATGGCACCCGGATTACAACCCGGATGCCGACAAGATTTCCAAGGAAGAAGGGTTCGACAACTGGGGTCAGGCGATGGCCCACCATGGCAACTGGAATTACGTCGTGGATCCGGATGTCCCGACGCTCCGACCTTGGGTGCTGCGCCAGGAGAGTGCCACTACCCGTCTCTACGAACGAAACGCATTCTGGTATTGCGTCGACACTGCAGACAACCAGCTTCCCTACATCGACCGGGTGCAAGCCACGCTCGCGGATGGCGAAACGTACAAGCTGAAGGTCCTCAGTGGAGAGGTAACGTGGGCCAAGTTCCCCGCTTTCGAGGATTTTACGCTCTACAAGCAAAACGAGGCCAGCGGAGACTACAAGGTGCTGGTGCTGTCGGGACTGTTTGGCGGTATGCACACCTATCACGTCAACCAGAACCATGAAGAGCCGGTTCTGGCCGAAGTCTTGCGTGATCTGCGATTTCGCAGGGCTTTGTCCCTGGCCATCGACCGCGATCAGATGAACGAAACTCTCTATAGCGGCATGGGTGTGCCACGACAGATTACGGTAAACCCGGATGTAAGCTACTACAAGCCTGAATGGGGAGAGGAACATCCCTATGCCCGGTACGATCCGGATCAGGCTAACCAATTGCTCGACGAAATGGGTCTTACGGAGAGGGACAGAGACGGCTTCCGCAAGCTCCCGAACGGCGAAACCCTCAATATCACCGTGGTCTCCTACGGTATCTGGATAGCACCGGAAGGGGAGGAGCTGGTAAAGGAATATTGGGGAGATGTGGGTATCAAGAGCACCCTGAGACTCGTCGAACCCGGTTTCTTCTGGGATTACCGCGGGACCAACGAGTGGGTGATTTTCTCGGAACGGGCCACCGGTACTGACGAGTTCTACACGGACGGTGATGCCGGCCGGATCGGCAATCCGCTGGGCGAGAACTGGGGCGCCAGTTGGAGTCAATACCTGCAAGCCAAGAGGGCGATTGACGCGGGTATCAAGACCCTTGACGACTATGAAGGCGGGGTAATGCCCGGCGAGATGCCATCACCGCTGGTGATGGAGCTTTGGGACAATCTCATGACCGCATACTCGTCGGTATTCGGTTCCGAGGAATACCGAATGGGTTACGAGAGGGCGTTCGAGATTTTCGCAGAGCAGTTGTGGGTAATCGGCACGGTGGGACTGGTGCCCGACCTCAGAATTGCGAAGAACAACCTGGGGAACGCTACCCAGGAATGGTTCAATAGCCCGGGTACGGCAATCAACCGGTGGGGCCAGTACGACTGGGCCCTTTACTTCAAGGAGTAAGACTCGGGGATCGAGGAATCATGGGGCAGCGGGTGGCTGTGTGCAGCCACTCGCTGCGTCCGCACCCTGCTGGCCAGCGAGCTGACGGCGAGGGGTAAGCGCCCGCTTGCGCGACAGCATGAGCGCCGTCAGGGCTGACAGCCAGATGAGCACGGCGGCGAATACGTAGTTGGCGGTCATGCCGGACCCCTGCGCCAGCCAGCCCCCGATCGCGGGAGCGATGAAGCCGAGACCGTTCAACGTGTAGATGAATCCCACCGCTGAGGCCAGGGACTCCTTGGCCGACCTGTCCGCGGCGGCGGTAAGGATGATCGGGCTGATCGGCATCGCCAGCCCCGCCACGGCCATCAGCAGGAGCAAGGCGGATGGCCACGGGACGAGACCGATGAGGAGCGCAATCACGCCGGAGATGGCGAGTGGCACGAACAGGGCCGTCCGTGCTCCCCAACGGCTGTAGATGAGTCCCATCAGAGGCTTCGCGCCGACTCCCATCAGGAAATACAGGGTCAGCGCGATGCCGATGAGGGAGGTCTGCATGCCGAACCGATCGCTTGCCAGGAGAGGGAAGAAGCCGATCAAGGTCTTGGTCGCCATGCCCTTCAGGGCGTACACGAGCGCGAGCAGGACGATGTCCCGATTCCCGATCACCATGGAGGTGAGCATCCGGACACTCGACAGCGTGCGGCCGGTGGCGACGTTGGCCCGCTCGCCGCGGGGGAAGCGGATTCCGACCAGGGGCAGGATCAGCAGCGCCGGCAGCGTGCATACGGCGAGGGCCAGTCGCCATCCCGCGGCCGTGGCAACCACCGCCTGCACCACCGGCATGACAGCGGCACCCAGGTTGCCCATCAGACTGTGCAACGAGATGGCGAAGGCTCGACGGTGCCGAAACCGCTCCGCCGTGAGGGCGGTGCCGCACGGGTGATAGGCAGCGTTGCCGGCACCGGCCAGGAACGCCAGGACGGCGAGGGCGGTGAATCCGCCCGCCCACTGCATGGCGAAATAGGAGGCGGAGGCGAGGGCCAGCCCGACGATGAGAATGGTCCTCTTGTTGCCGCTGTGATCGGCGGCGACCGAGAGCGGGTAGAGGAACAAGAACGTCGCCAGGCTGAAGATGCTGAGCAGTGTTCCCGTGCGCAGGGTCGAGAGACCGAGTTCGGCAACGATGAGGGCCAGTACCGGAACCAGCAGGTTCGAGTATCCGTCGCTGAGCCCATGGGCGGAGCCGATGAGCCCGAGGTCGAGCCAGTCGCCCCGGCGGCTCTTCGAGCCCGATTCGTTCAACCGGCTATCCCCGGTTCAACCGACTATCCCCGGCTGGGCCAGTTCAGGTGGCGGTGGAGGAAGTCGAAGGTGCCGACGCCGTGGATCGAGTGGGGGCCGTTGAACACCTCCATCTCGGTGCGGTCGCCGAGGCCCAGCAGGTCGTAGCGGCGGCGGGTCCGCGCGTACTCGTAGGCCACCCACTCGTCGGGAGCCACGCCGTCGTGGTGTCCGCGCTCGACCATGAAGGGACGCGGGCAGATCAGCCAGCTCATCTCCGCGTAGTTGAAGGTGTTGGCGAGGTCGAACTCGTACATGTCGTACTCGCCCGTGGTCAGATAGCCGCAGGGGTGACGCGCCGAGACGTTCTTCCAGACCCACTCGTTGTAGTCGGCGGAGCAGATGGACAGGCAGTAGCCGTCCAGCACCGCGGGGATTCTCATGGCCGTCTTGCCGCCGTAGCTGAGTCCGTAGAACGCGATGCGCGCGGGATCCACGAAGGCCAGCCCGGCGAGCCAGCGGAGCACACACTCGTGCTGGCGGACGATCACGGAATAGAGGGACTGCTGCAGGGGGTGTGACTTGCGCACCAGGACCCGGAACCGGTCTTCGCCGATGTAGGGATTCTGCGGCGCGAAGGTGATGAATCCGCGTTCGGCGAGGCGGCAGGCGAACTGGTGGTAGGTGTCGTTCTCGACGTTCGGGTCCGCGGTGTCCTGGGGGCGGCCTTCCAGTCCGTGCTGGCACACCACCACCGGCCGGCGCTCGCCGCGCCGGATCCCCTCGGGAACCAGGAGAATGCCGTACGCGAACACCTCGGGATAGAGATCCAGGACCACTTCGTAACCCTTGAATCGGGAGGTCTCGTAGACCAGGCGGGTGCGCGGATGGGGCGCCGACTCGGCATCCGGCGAGCGCCCCAGGAGTTCCTCTTCCATGTAGGCGCGGTACCAGGCGCAGCTTCTGCGCCATGCCTCGGGGTCGGATTCGTCGGCGCGGGACCAGAACTCTTCGCGCCGGTACTGCGACTCGCGCATGAGATGCTGAGTGTCGTCCATGAGCTGCCTGAGCTGCCGCTTCATCCGCGCCGCGGCGTCCGTGGACGAGCGCATGCGGCCGGGCGCGGGCGCGGCCACCGCCAGGGAGCGGGCAGTGCCGAGCGCCCGCAGGAACGACGCCAGCGCCGGTTCGCTGCCGGGCAGACCCTGTCCGTCGCCGCTTCTCACGCAGCGGAAGTCAGGGGCGGGGTCAAGCCCGGCCACGAGCCCCCGAGCGCGCTCGAATTCCCGCTCCACCGCCGTGACCTCCGGCGTGTCGATGACTCCGGGCGCCGCGCTGGCTTCCCGGTCCGGTGTGGGAGCGGGCGGCCCTGCCACCTCCGGGTGCCGGCAAGCCTCCACCACCAGGGCGCGGGGCGCTATCAGGCCGGCGAGCTCGGCGTCGCCGAACTCGATGAGCAGCGACCAGACGTTGCGGTAGATGGGCTGCCGCCATAGCGTGTCCCGGGGGCCGAAGTACCCGGCGACTCCGGCAGCCCGGATCCTTCGATCCACCGCCGCGGCGAACAGCGCGACGAGCCCGCCCTCGCCGTAGCCGAACACGCCGAGCGGCTGCCGGCCGTGCTCCCGGATGAGCCAGTCCGCGGCCGCCAGCAGCTTCTGGACTTCGTAGCCGATGATGTGCCGGCCCAGCTCGTAGGCGGCGCGATACACGAACTCGCGGTGCGGCTGGTTGGTCATGCGGAAGCCCTCGACACCGGACCACGTGTCGCGGCGGTCGATCAGCACGGGGACCACCACGCGGCATCCGTTCTCGGCCAGGCGCCGGGGAAACTGCGCGTCCGCGGGCACGCCGGGCTCCAGGCCGCAGGCGGCCTCCGGGGTCCAGTCGCAGTCCGGCAGCGCCACCACGTTGGCCACGGCCGGCCCCGACGGCTGCAGCAGGAGGCCTTCCCCCTCGATCCCCCGAAACACGTTCCAGCGCACCCGCTCGACCCGGTATCCCGCGCCTTCCGCGACCAGCACCGGCTGCCGGTGGGTTGCCAGCAGGTGCATCTCCACCTCGTCGCGCCGGTCCACGAGGCCGATGATATTGCGCAAGCGCTGCCGTCTGGCCGCGACCGACGACTCGTAGGCCTCGGGGCTCGTGACGTCGCGCTGCCACCGACCAGGCCGGCGGTCCACCACGGCCTGGAGCTGGCGCGCGAGGAAGCGATCGATCCCGGCAACCATCTGCGCGGCCAGGTCGCCGGGCAGCGCCAGCGGGGCGGTGCCCGGCAGAGGCCGGGCATCGGCGCCGGCTCCCGCTTCGGTGGCCGGTCCGTCGCGGCGGTCTGGTGCACTCCCGTCGTCCATCGTTACTCCTCGCCCACCGTGAGCTGCCCCACGCTCGACTTGCCGAACTCCGGCCGCGCCACCCACCACGGCCCGTCCGCCTCCAGGCGGAGCCGCTCACCGCGGAACTCGGCCCTGGCAATCGCCTTGCCGTCAGCGCCGCGGAGACGGAGCTCCACCTGGCCGAACCCGTGCAGATCCAGGCTCCGGCCGGCGTCCGCCGCGGAGGGCTCGACGTGCACCCGCGGGTCCGCGACCAGGACGGTCAGTCCCGGCGTGGACAGCACCGTGCTCAGCCGGCCTTCCTCCACGGTGAGCGGCAGCCACTCCCCACCCAGCCGCAGCCGGCACCCGCGCCGGCCCCGGGCCTCCGTCCAGTCGGTGTTCAGCAGGTGCACGGTCGTGACCTCGCTGTCGGGCTCCTGGCGCACGGTGTAGTAGACGTCGCCGCTCGGGTCTTCCAGCTCCACCGGCGCCTCCACCTGCCCGGCCAGGCCGTGGATGAGGTCGGTCATCAGCGGCGCGAGGAAGGAGTTGCCGGGGTAGTCGTGGGTCAGCAGGACGTACACCACGCCGCGTCCCACGCGGTGGCGGACGACGACCGGCTCGCCCGTGGCCTCGTCGCAGGCGAGCACTTCCGCACCGGCCAGCTCGACCGCCTCCCGGCACACCAGCGGGTGCCGCGGCTGCACCGGCGGGCCGTCCTCGCCGGCGTAGCGGTACACCTTTCCGGCGGCGAGCGGGTTGTCGCGGGCGGCGAGCACCCGCACCGCGGACAGCCGCTCGGCCTTGCCCCTGGCGCGCACCCCCAGGAGATCGGCGAAGTCGCCGTCCCGCAGCAGGTTCAGCGACTCCAGGTCTTCCAGCAGGAACGTGCGCGACTCGTTGGTGGTGAGGTGAGGGATGCCGAGGAACAGGGTGCCGCCGCCCTTCACGTATTGCACCATGCGCCGGTAGCTCTCCTCGTCGGCGGTGTTCCACCCCAGCAGCATGAGGAGCTGGAACTCCGACCACACTTCCGCCGGGGCTGCGATCGGAATCAGCTCCAGCTCGCCGTAGGGAGTGCCGGAGTACCAGCGCCGCACCCGCTGCGGACTCTGCTCCAGCGTGTGCAGCCAGACCCCGGGAAAGAACACGTCCAGGTAGCGCAGCCCGTACTCCGGTGTTGAGGGCCGCCATTCCGGAGTGTTCGCGCCGCAGAAGCGCCAGACCATCGGGGGAATGCCCTGCCGGCGGCTGTCGGCGAGGCCGTCCGCCAGGTCGCAGGCGAAGCGGCCCGTCAGCAGCGCCTGCCTGACCCGCGGCTGACCGCGGCGCGGATGGCTGCGCACGAAGCGGTGGAACTCCCGCAGGATCTCCTGCCGCCGGCGCGGGAACCGGTCGCCCAGGCTGTACAGCCGCTCGTGGTAGTTTCGCAGCAGGGACTCCTCGTCGTTGACGAAGGAGGAGCCCGCGATGTAGGCGAGGTAGATGGAGAGCCACCACATGCGCAGGGTGTCGTCGCCCTCCGGGTGCTTGTGGGCGCCCTCGGCGATGTAGGTGCCCCACACCGGCCGCCGCCAGGCCCGCGCCGCGCCGCGCGCGTCGGCCAGCAGCAGCACGTTGTGCATCTTGTTGAACTGCGCCGAGCACAGGTCCGCGCCTGCCGCGTAGGAGTGGCCGTGGCACAGCACCGTGATCATGTCCACGACGTCGGTGCCGGGATCGCGCTCCTTGACCAGTGCCAGGAGGCCCTTGCGGAAGGCCACGTAGGCCTCGTGCGCGGTGCGCATGGTGCGTTCGGCCTCCGGGGTCTCCTGCTTCACCGGGGCGATCTCGTAGCCGAACAGCGGGCCGTCGAGCTCGGTGAGCATCCAGCCGGCGAAGAACGGCCCGCCCTCGCGCTTGGCCGCGATGGTCCACCGCGGCGGCACCACGTGCGCCATCATGAAGTGGATGCCCAGTTTCCGGCACAGCCGGGCGAGGGAAACGGCGTGCGCCTCGTCCCGCACCTTGCGGAACACGCAGTAGTTGCCCAGCCCGGTCTCCGCCAGGAGCCGCAGGCAGCGCTCCAGGTATCCCGGCGGGCGCCACGGCAGCGCGCAGGTCTCCATGCCCACCCGCATCGGAAACGCCTCGGCCTCGGTGCCCACCACCTGCGCGATGCCCGCTTCGCTGCTCACCTGGTCGGCGCAGAAGCGGAGCCTGGCGTCGGCCAGGGGCTGCTCGGCGCGCACCCGGAGCCGGTGGTCGCCGGCGCCCAGTTCCGCGGGCAGCTCGGTGAGCGCACGCAGGCCGTCCGGAAGCTGCGCGCGCACGCCGCGCAGCGTGCGCCTGGCCGACAGCTCGATCGCGAACTCTTCGCCGAGCCGGACCCAGGACGGGCACCGGCTGACCTCCAGGTCGCGCCGCTCCGTCTCCTCCAGAAACACCCTGCCCAGCAGGAGGTAGTCCCGCTGCCCGCCGTCGCTGTGCAACCGCAACGTGTTGCTCCCGGCCTGGAACAAGTCCCGCGGCAGGTCGACGACGATCTCCTCCATCATGGGATGCCGGTACTGTTCCCAGAAGGGCTGCCAGCCCTCGCTGATGTGGTGCTCGTTGAAGGAGACCCGGTACTGCAGGCAGGTGTTCCTGCCGTCCTCGCCGACCTGCTGCGGCGGGTCCCCGGCCCGGTCCGGCACGGCCGCGTTGCAGCGGAAGGTGGCGCGTACCACCCGGCTCACGCCCGGCTCGTCCGCGCCCCAGTCGGGCTGCTGGAACGAAACCTCGGCGCCGCGGCCGGGAGCGATCCAGACCCAGTCGGTCCGGTTCCAGCGGTGCACGGGACCCCTGATGGAAGCCGCCTCCATGAAGTCGCGCCAGCGCCCGTCGCCCCGGGTCATCGCGGCGATCTCCTCGGGAGTGTCGAGGTTCGTGTCATGCCCATCGAGCAGGGCCGTGAGGTCGACATTGCTGTAACGGAACCCGACGTGCCGGCTGATCTGCCTGCGGGCGGTGATCTCGGCGATGCTGAAGCGCAGCGTGGCGGCCTTGGTGCGCACCTCCACCACCGTCTCCGGCCCGCCTTCCACCTCGAACAGCACCCCGCCGAAGCGGTAGCGCGCCGAATCGGCGTGCCAGTGCCAGAACGGCCGCTCCAGGGGGATCTGCTTCTCCCAGCACGGCGTCCCGGGCCCGTGCAGGCGCAGCAGGGAGCAGCGCACGACCCTGCCGCCGGTGACGAACACGCCGCCGTCCCAGCAGTAGTCCTCGTGGTGGAACGGCTGCTGTGCGTACATCATGTAGTAGCCCCAGTGCACTCTCAGGGCGTGGTTCTCGGGCACGAGGTTATGGCTCCGTCAGCGCTGGTACGGGTCCGCGGCATCGCGCAGCCCGTCACCCAGAAAGTTGAAGCTCAGCACCACCACGATGACGAGCAGGCCCGGCAGCAGCAGCCACGGCGTGTGGTACAGCGTGCGTATGTTCTGCGCGTCCTGCAGCAGCACCCCCCAGCTCACGGTGGGCGGCCGCAGCCCCAGCCCGATGAAGCTCAGCGCCGTCTCCCCCAGGATCATCCCGGGTATGGACAGGGTGACGTTGACGATCAGGTAGCTGAGGAACGACGGCAGCAGGTGGCTCACGATGGTCTTGAGCTCGCCGGTGCCGGCGATCCGCGCCGCCATCACGAAGTCCTCCTCGCGGGAGGCGATCAGCTTGCTGCGCACCGTCCGCGCCAGCCCGGGCCAGCCGAACAGGGACAGGATCACGGTGATGCCGAAGTAGACTCTGAGCTGGGGCCATTCCGGCGGCAGTGCCGCGCTCAGGGCCATCCACAGGGGCAGCGTGGGAATCGACACCAGGAAGTCGATGACGCGCTGGATGGCCATGTCCACGGGCCCCCCGAAGAATCCCGAGATGCCTCCCAGCAGACAGCCGAGAATGAAGCTCAGCGCGACACCGATCAGCCCGATCGAGAGGGAGATCCGCATCGCCGAGACGGTCCGCGACATCAGGTCGCGCCCCAGCGGGTCGGTACCGAACAGGTGCAGCGTGCCGTCAGCGATGCCGACCAGGTGCAGGTCGCTCTGGACCAGGCCCCACATCTTGTATTTGTCGCCGCGCACCAGGAAGCGGATGGGATGCACCTTCTCGGGATCGGGCGTGTAGATCCTGCGCCACGTGACCGGATCCTCGCTCACCTGCAGGCCGTAGACGAAGGGTGCGCGCAGCCTGCCCTGGTCGAAGAACCGGACTCTCTGCGGCGGCGCGTTGATGAGGTCCTCGTCGCGCCTGGTGACACTCTGCGTCGCGAAGAACTCGGCGAAGAGTGCAATGAGGTACAGGCAGAGCAGCAGGATGCCCCCGCCCATGGCGAAGCGGTGCCGCTTGAGCTTGCGCCACATGAGCTGCCACTGCGAGGCGATGAAGAGCGCCTCGGCCGCTGTCGTGGTCGTTTCGTCCGGGTGTTCGGTCGGCAGGGTTTCGTTCACGGCTCAGTTCGTCTTCTCGTAGCGGATGCGGGGGTCCACGATCACGAGCAGTATGTCGGATACGAAGGACCCGATGATGGTAAGAAATGCGAGCACCATCACGGCGCTCCCGGCCAGGTACATGTCCAGGCTGGTGAGCGCCGACAGGATCAGCGGCCCGATGGTCGGCAGGCTCAGCACGATCTCCACGATGGCACCGCCTGAGACGATTCCCGGCAGCATCCAGCCGATGGTGCTGACGATGGGGTTGATGGCAATCCGTATCGGGTACTTGAAGAGCAGCTTCTGCTCGTCCAGGCCCTTGGAGCGGGCGGTCACGACGTAGGGTTTGCTCAGCTCGTCCAGCAGGCATCCCCGCATCACCCGGATCAGGCCCGCGGTGCCGGCCAGGGCCTCTACCACGATGGCAACCACGAGGTGCTTCATCATGTCCAGGACCTTGTCGACGCTCCACTCCGCCAACTGGTATTGGGGCGAGAACAGCCCGCCGGCGCCGAACCCCAGCGTGTTCTCGAGCAGCAGCATGAGCGCCAGGGCCAGCAGGAACCCGGGGGTGGCGATTCCCATGAACCCGACCACCGTGAACGCGTAGTCACCGATGGAGTACTGGTGCGTCGCCGAGTAGATCCCGATGGGGACGGCGATGGCGTACACCAGGACGGTGGCGAGAAGGTTGATGGCCAGGGTGAGGGGCAGCCGCTCCATGATCAGGTCCGCCACCGGCTGTTCGAACTTGAAGGATCTTCCCAGGTCGCCCTGCAGCATGCGCCACACCCAGCCCAGGAACTGCTGCACCGGTGGCTGGTCCAGGCCGTAGAGCCGCTTCAGGGACTCGATCTCGGCCTCTGCCACGACCTGTCCCTGCGCCATGAGCTGGGCGACCTTGATGTCGACGTAGTCCGAGGGCGGGAGCTGGATGATGATGAAGGAAACGATCGAGATCACCACCATGAGAATGATCATGTAGAAGAAGCGCCTTATGGCGTATCCGACCATCTATCCGGCGTCCCTCCCTGCGTATCGCCTCGAAACCGCCGCCTCGCGGCACCGCCTTCGGCCCAGCCCCACCCACCGTACGGAGCCCTGCTCCTGTGCCGCCGCCCGGGCGGCGCAACGGCCGCCGCCCGGGCAACGTCAGGTTATTGCATCAGGTAGAGCTGCTCGGGATGGGAACGCGGTCATCTGCTTGAGACCGTCGCCCCAGACCCCGACCTCCGGATGGTTCCCGAGCCGGTTGCTGACCAGGATCGGCTTCTTGCCGACCACGGTGCCGATGATCCAGAGATTCTCCGCCTGGGAGCGGAAGACTTCCCTGAGGATCTCCGTCCGCCGGTCCTCGTCGAAGGTCTGCTGCAACTCCCCGGCCAGCTCTTGCAGCCGCACGATCTCAGTGAAGGGATACTCGTCCGGCGAGAATTCCGGGGGCCACTCGCCACCCGAGTTTGCCGGCGGCAGCAGCGGGGTGTCGAAGTAGCGCGCGCCGTCGGTGAAGGCATACCACGAGAGACCGTTGCCGCCGCTGGTCAGCCCGAAGGCGTCGGACTTGTCGACAAAGAGCGCGAACATGTGCGACTCGCCGCTCTGGTGCAGCGGATGGGTGATGCCCCAGTCCTGGACCTTGAAGTTCACCTTGATGCCGATGGCCTTCCAGTCCTCGATCACCAGCTCCGTGACCTTGTTGGACAGGCCTACCGGCCCGCTGATCACGAGGTACTCGAACGGATTCCCGTCCGGTCGCAGCCGCCACTCGTTGTTGGCGTCCCACTTCATTCCCATCTCGTCCAGGAGACGATTGGCCTCCGCAACATCGTGCTCGGCGTAGGCGTCGCGGAACGACTCGTCGAACCAGGGAGCGCCGGGCAGGGCGGTCGGCTGGCCGACGACGCCGCGGCCGAAGAACAGGGTCTTGTTGATGGACTCGCGGTTGATCGCCAGCGACAGCGCCATGCGGAACCGCTTGTCGTGGTTGATGCTCGCGATCACCGGATCCTTCGGGGTCAGGTTCGGGAAGTAGGCGGCGTCGGACGAGCCGTCCTGGTCCCACAGCAGGACCCGGTAGTTGCCCCCCTGCGCGCCCTCCTGGTACACGGAGTAGTTCGACAGGTCGGAGCCTTCGCCGTGCCAGTCCGCCTCGCCGGCCAGCATCTTGGCCGTGAGCAGCTCCGTGTTCTCCACGCTGTTGACCTGGATCTGGTCGATGTACGGAAGCTGGTTGCCGGCCGGGTCGACCTTCCAGTAGAAGGGATTCCGCTCGTACAGCGTGGTGCCGGTTGCCACCTGCTTGGTGATGAAGGAGTCCAGCGAGGGCATGTCCGGGTTGATGTAGGGGTTACGGGAGCTGGCCCGTTGTCTCTGATCCCCGAGCAGCTGAGTCCAGTTGTCGAACCCGCCGTCCTTTACCATCTCGTCGAGCTTGCCCTTGTCCGCGTAGTCGGCGTGGAACTGCTTGAGGTAATGGGCCGGAGCGAACATGTTGCCGTCCAGCAGGGACATGTAGGAGAGCACGGGCTGGAACGGGACCGCAAAGTCCATCTGGATCGTGTGGTCGTCCACCTTGGTCCACTTCATGACCTCGCCGCCCGGCATCAGGCGGTTGTTGATCCGGGACGTGACTTCCTCGTTCAGCAGGAGATCATCGTACCAGAACATCATGTCGTCCGCGCTGAACGGGGCGCCGTCCGACCACTTCATGCCGTTGCGCAGCGTCACGGTAAGGGCCTTGCCGTCCGGCGCGAACACGTAGCCCTCGACCACGTTCGGTATCAGCGTCTTCAGGTCCTCGGCCACGGCGAAGAGGCCCTCGGTGCCCTTCAGGCTGTAGCCTTCGCCGATGCCCACCATGGCAAGGGCCATGGCGTAGGCCGTCCCGCCGTACTGCCCGATGCCATCCACCGGAACCACCACTACACCGTCAGTGGGCAGCCGGTCCTCCACCGCGGGCAAGTCCCCCGCGGCCACGCGCGCCGCCAGCATGGGCGACTCCTGGAAGCTCGAGATCATGTTCCCCGACATCCTCTCGTACTCGTCCAGGTTGTGCTGCTCGGCCAGTCCGGTGGGGGCGGCGAAGGCCGCCATGCCTCCCAGCAGGCCGAAACACGCACAGACAACCAGTATCCTTTTCATTCGATCTTCTCCATTTTTATTCTTCTGACCCGACTGGGGCCAGAGCACGCTACCCAGATCGTAAGCTCTCTATCCCGCTCACCTCCTCGAACCTCTCGATAGAGAACAGGTTAGACCATAACCATGTCACGCGCACTTGTGGGCTGTCAATTCACCAGGCGCCGGGGGCCGGGATCTAGCGTCCGTGGTAGGGGTCGGCGGCGGCGCGCAGCCCGTCGCCCAGGAAGTTGAAGGCCAGCACCGCCAGGATCACGCACAGGCCGGGGATCATGAGCCAGGGGTGCAGGGCCACCGAGCGAATGTTCTGGGCCTGCTGCAGCAGCACTCCCCAGCTCACCGCGGGCGGCCGCAGGCCGATTCCGAGAAAGCTCAGGACGGTCTCGCCGAGGATGGTCGCGGGCACCGCCAGCGTGACGTTCACGATCAGGTAGCTCATGAAGGAGGGCAGCAGGCGGCGGCGAATGGTATGCGCCGCACTCCTGCCGGCCGGGCTGACACGCACGCCTCGGGCGCAGGGATCGGTCTCCGCAGTGCGCGAGCGTGTAGTCCCTCTGCGATGTCCGCTCCGGAGACGCCACTGCGCTCACGTCACCGAATCCCGCGGTGCGGCATGCTGCCGGCGCTGGTGGCGGTAACGGTGGTGAGCTGCGCAGCGCAAGACCAGGTTCCCGGGCTCCGCACCACCGCCCACCGCGACCGGAACGATGTGGTCCATCTCGAGAAAGAAGCGCGAGCCGCAGCGCCGCCCGCTGTCCCGGTCGACGAAGGTGCAGCAGCTCTGGTCGCGCCGCCAAACCTCTCGTTTCACCGCCGCCGGAATCGATCTGCCCGACGAGCCGCGGGACTTCTTCACCGAAGGAAGCTCCCCTGCGCCGCCGGCCCTCGGCTCCGGTATCGAGCTGCCGGTTGCCACATGGGACTTCGCCGCCGAAGTCGGCTCCGCCGATTCTGCACCGTCGGTGGTCCGCTCCGGAATCGAATCGCTAGCTGCCACCCGCGGCTTCGCCGCCGAAGTCGGCTCGTTCGCCTCCGCGCCGCCGGCGGTGCGGCCGTGATGTGCCGGCGGCGCAACCCACTTCGGCGCCGAAGCACGGCTACCCGGCGGCGGCCCGAGGCGTCTCTTGGGCGAAGCTTCCCCCGAGCCTCCGCCTGCTGGCGTGGCCGGCGAAGTGCCGGCTGCCGTCGGCTTCGCGGACCGCTTCGTGGCGGACGGAGACGTCGTCGGCGCCGCGGACTCCTCGGCCCGGCGCGGGTTCTCCACCGCAGCCGCAACGCGATCCGCCGTCTCCCGCCCCGCTGTCCCGGACGGACGCTCGCCACCCGCCGAGTCGGACTCCCGCTTCCGGCGCCGCGGCCGGCTCGGGTCGTAGCGCTCCAGTCCCTCCCGCACCAGCCGCCCGACGAGTTGCCCGACCGTCAGGTGCGGATCCACGTGCGACAGCAGCTCCCGCAACTGCTGCAGTCCCTGCTGGCACTCGGCGTCGATCACCGCCTTCAGCTCCCAGCGCCCGTCCCCCAGCGCGCGCAGCCGGTCGCCGGGCACCGCCGCCTCGGGATCCACCTCGGCCAGCATCTGCTGCACCTGCCGCGTGCTCTTGCCCACCGCCTGCTCCACCAGTTGCTGCCGGGCGTGCGCATCCAGCACCGGCGATGGCGCACCCTGCGCCTCGCCCGGCGTCGCGGATGGAGCCGAGCCGGCACGCGGCGCGGCGCTGGTGCCGGCTCCCGGCGACCCGGTGGCGGTCCGTCCGCCTGCGCTGCGGTCCCAGCGCTCGAAGGAGTTCTGCAACAGGGCCGCGTTGCTCAGGTTCAGCGAGCCGTCCTGCA
This sequence comes from Spirochaetia bacterium, assembly GCA_965203905.1. GTDB lineage: Bacteria > Spirochaetota > Spirochaetia > SZUA-6 > Bin103 > Bin103. The sequence continues at coordinate 5,004,922 of CBDBDQ010000005.1, forward strand.
GCCACTCGCGGACGCCGCGGGTCTCGCGGCACAGGCGCATGGCCTTGATACGCCGCCAAGCGGCTGCCTCGGTATAGTGCAACTCGCGCACGGTGTAGTCGAACAAGCTGGAGTAGCCGAGGCGCAGATACAGGCGCCGGGCCTCGATCTCGCGCAGGTGGTCGAGGACGCTGAGCTGCAACGCCTGCTCGTGGCGGGCGAGCATTCTGGTCCGCTCCAGCAGGACTTGGTCGGGTAGCACGGCAACGGTGGAGAGGAGCTCTTCGGAGGCTGCTTCGGTCACGTTCGTCATGACGTAAATATACTACTGAATTGAAAATACCACGACCTTCCAGGTCTCGGACGGGCTTCGGAGATGGCTCAGGACGGGCGTAGCAGGGCGCTATCGAGCCAGCGGGCGCGAAGTGTTCTCTGGAGAGTCGGAAGCGCCACCACGGCCCGTAGAGGGCCGTCATGAGCGCGTCAGAGTGCGTCAAGCGTTTTCTTTGTTTTCTTGCGAATTTCTGGGATTCTTTCGGATCGTCAGCCTGCAGCACCGGCCGGGACATCTGCCGCACCGCCGCCTGCTGCGATGCCGTCAGAGCCGCCTGGACGTTCACGGCAAAGACCTCCCGCCACGTCCGAAACGAAAAGGGTGCGGCTCTTTTAGGACGACCTCTATCTTCAGTTTGATGCGTTAATTGGGGGTTCTGTCGGACGCCCGGCGCTGGTTCAGCGGCATACGCTTGGGGAACGGGGCCATAGGCTGCCACGTATCGTGCTGGCGGGCATAGCAAGGGCTGGACAAAACCCACCACGACTCGGTACGGTGCCTCCGTTGTCAGCGGAGGGTGCCGATGAATGCCAACAGCGAGGGCGTGCGCAGCGCCGGCAGAACGTTCAGTGAGGCTGAACTGCGGATCGTCTGCCAGATCGTTGCCGCCGGTGGCCGCCTCAGTCGTACGCAGTTGATGGTGCAGGTGTGTCGGCGGCTGCGCTGGCAGCGCCCGAACGGTGCGCTGAAGGTCCGCGAATGTCGTGATCTGTTTGCAATGCTGCAGCGCAGCGGTCGCCTGCGCCTGCCGCCGAAGCGCAGCACCGGGCGCCCGCTGGGCTCGCACACCGAGGTGCCGTGCACGCCGGCTGGCGAGCCGGGACGGCCAGTATGCGGCACCGTCGGGCAGTTCGGCAGCGTACACCTGGAGCCGGTCACGACCGCCGGCGAGCAGCGCTGGTGGCGGGAGCTGGTGGGCCGCTATCACTACCTGGGCTACCGGGTGCCGTTCGGTGCCCAACTGCGCTACCTGGCGTTCGTCAGCGAGCCCACCACGACGCTGGTGGCGGCGTTGCAACTGTCCTCGCCGGCGTGGCGGCTGGCGGCGCGCGAGCGCTGGATCGGCTGGGACGAACCGACTCGGACACGCAATCTGCAACGGGTGGTCAACAACAGTCGCTTCCTGGTGCTGCCGTGGGTCCGGGTGAAGAACTTGGCCAGCCGCCTGCTGGCGCTGCTGGCCGGGCGGCTGGCTGCCGATTGGCAGCAGCGGTTCGCGGTCGAGCCGCTGCTGCTGGAGACGCTGGTGGATAGCGGTCGCTTTGCCGGCACCTGCTACCGGGCTGCCAACTGGATCGAGTTGGGCGCCACGGCAGGTCGGGGACGCATGGACCGCGCCCATACCCGTCATGGGCAAGCGCCGAAGCGGGTTCTGGTGTATCCTCTGGTGGCCGACGCGCAACGCCGGCTGGCGCAGGGCTGAGTGATGGGCGCTCCTCAGGCGTGGGCGAGTGAGCCGGCCGCCGACCCCTTCGCTGCCACGCGGGCGCGGTTCGAGCACCTGCTGCGAATAGCCAACGACGTAGAGACGCGACAGATGAAGCACAGTGACCTGGAGCGACTGCTGACCAGCGAAGGTCAGGAACTGTTACGGCAACTCTACCAGAACTGTCTTGACCAGCAGGCCGAGGCGCAGGTCAGCGCAGAGGTGGTGGATGCGCAAGGCCAGCCGCGCACGCGCCAGCGGACCCAGCAGCGCCAGTTGGAGACGATCTTCGGCACCGTCCAGGTAGCGCGCACCGGCTACGGGGCGGAGGGGCAAGCGAGCCTGCATCCGCTGGATGCGCAGTTGAACCTTCCCGCCGAGCGCTACTCGCTGGAGGTGCGGCGGCGAGTAGCGCTGGAAGCAGCGAAGAACTCGTTTGACGAGACGGTGGAGACGCTCAATCGCTGCACCGGTGCCAAGATCGGCAAGCGGCAGGTGGAAGAACTGGTCAGTCGGGCGGCGCAGGACTTCGACGCCTTCTACCAGCAGCGGCGCCAGCAAGCGTCTGCGGAGCAGACGGTCGCCGACCACGGAGCGGTCGAGCCGCAGGCGACTGAGGATGCCCTGCTGGTGATCACCAGCGACGCCAAGGGCGTGGTCATGCACCAGCAGGACCTGCGACCTGCCACGCGCGCGGCCAGCGAGCGCACGGCGCGTGGCAAGCTGGCCACGCGCCTGAGCAAGGGCGAGAAACGCAACCGCAAGCGCATGGCCACGGTGGCGGTCGTCTACTCGGTGGCCGCCCACGTGCGCACGCCGCAGCAGATGCTGGCGCTGCTGGCGCGCGCTGAGGACGCCGAGCAGCAACGCTCGCCGCCGCGACCGCGACCGCAGCACAAGCGCGTGTGGGCGAGTCTGAAGCAGGAACCTCGGCAGATGTTGCAGGAGGCGTTCCGAGAAGCGCGCGAGCGCGATCCGCAGCAGCAGCAGACCTGGGTCGCGGTGGTCGACGGCAACCGGACGCAGTTGGACCTCCTGGCAGAGCTGGCCGCGCACCACGGGGTGCAGGTGACCATCGTGCTGGACATCTTTCACGTGCTCGAATACCTGTGGAAAGCCGGCCACGCCCTGGAGGCCGAAGGCAGCCAACGGTTGGAGCAGTGGGTCTTGCAGCGCCTGGGACGTATCCTGGAAGGCCGCGCCCGCTCGGTGGCTGCCGGCATGCGCCGGAGCGCCACCAGGCGCCGCCTGACGAAGCGGCAGCGGCGACCGATCGACCAGTGCGCCAACTACCTGCTGAAGTACCAGGGCTACCTGGCCTACGACCGCTACCTGGCCGCTGGGCTGCCGATTGGCTCGGGCGTCGTCGAAGGCGCCTGCCGGCACTTGGTCAACGACCGCCTTGGCATTACCGGTGCGCGCTGGCGACTACGCTCGGCCGAAGCGGTACTGCGCCTCAGGGCGCTGCGCAGCAGCGGCGATTTCGACGCCTACTGGACGTTCCACGAGCAGCAGGAGTGGGAGCGTACCCACCGCCAACGTTACGCTGAAGGCAACGTGCCGTCGCTGGAACACCCGAACCCCGTGCCGCACCTGAGACTCGTCCGGTAGCGCCCCAGCTTTCCACCGCTCACCCGCGCCCGCCAGCCGCCGCCTGCGTACCGGCTCATCTGCGTCCGTCACGCTCCTGACTTAACTTGCCGTCCGCAGCCCCCATCGCAACGCGGAATCCCCGCCGTAGCCATGAGTAATACATGCTCTCCCCACCACGCCTATGCCCTCCCCCGCGTCGTCGCAAAAGAGCCGCACCCAAACGAAAAGGCAGACACGTTGACCAGCATGTCCAACCGCTGCCACCGAAAGCGCCTGTGGTGCGGGTGACGGCCGACCCTGGTCCCGTAGCGTGCTCCCGCAGCGGCTCGCCGCTCGGCCCCCGAAGCGCCCAGCGTCGCCCATCGCCCATCGCGGGTCAGCGCTCCGGCAGCAGCGCCGTCAGGCCGCCGTCGATCACGAAGCTGGCGCCGGTGATGTTGCCGGCGCGGGCGGAGCACAGGAACAGCGTCAGTTCGGCCACCTCCTTCGGCCGCGAGAAGCGGCCAGTCGGATACTGCGACTCCCAGTCGCTGCGGGTCACCTCGTACGAACGGTCCGTGTCTGCGGCCATGAGGTGGATCGCCTGCTCCACCAGGGGCGTCTCCACGGAGCCTGGACAGATCGCGTTCGCCCGAATGCCGTGCCGTGCCAGGTCGATCGCCTCGCTCCGGGTGAGCGCAAGCATACCCGCCTTGGTCACCGAATAGGCCATGGCGCGCGCCTGGTTGGCCAGACCGGAGACCGACGCAATGTTGACGATGGAGCCGCCGCCGGCGTCGACCATGAAGGGAACGGAATGGCGTGCCAGCAGATAGGCCGACGTGAGGTTGACGCTGAGCGTGCGCTCCCACACCTCCGGCGCCAGGTCCACGACGTCGCCCATGTTGTCGACGACCCCCACGGTGTTGACGAGCTGATTGACCCCGTCGAGAGCGCCTGCGGCCGACCGGCAGAACGCCTGCACCGCCGCGTCCTCGGTCACGTCGACCGCTTCGTGGTACACGGTCGCGCCCTGCCCCGTGAGGACCGAGGCAAGGTGTGCCAGCTCCGCGGCGCGGATGTCGGCCAGCGCGACCGCGGCTCCGGCGCCGGCGAAGGCGCGCGCGATCGCCTCACCGATACCGCCGCAGGCGCCCGTAACGATGACCTTCGATGCGTTGTGATCTTCCACGGCATGCTCCTGTCTTGGACCGGTATAGCCTATGACATCTTGGCCGGAGAAGGGGAGCTGCATTACCATGGAACGATGGTCCGACGACCTCTGTCTCCGGGGCAGCCCGCGCCATGATCGGCGGCTGGCTCCTGCTCGGGACCTGGCTCTCGCTCTGGTCGTTCCTCCACGCGGAGCCCTTCGGGACCTTGCCCCAGCCGGATCTCGCCGGGCCCGTGGAGTCCGTGACGATCTCCCGCGCGGCGGCAACCGAGGGCGCATCGCCGGTGACCCTTGCCAAGCTACGCTTCACTCCCGAGGGGAACCTCGCAGAACGCGAGACCTACGCGGATGGTGCGCTGGAGTACCGCTGTCGCTACCGCTACGACGAGCGCGGGCGGCTGCGGGAGCGTACCTGCCGCCACCCCGACGGATCGGTCCGCGAACGGCGGGTCACCAGCTACCTCGGCGACCGGGTCCGGCGCCACGAGTACTACTACCAATGGAACATTCTCAGGTGGGAGGAGCAGTTCGACCACACGGGGGCAGGTGACGCGGCAGGCGACACGGCTGGCGAGGTGAGGGTAGTGACCATCGCCTACACCCTGGACGACTTCGTGGGAAACAAGGTGATCCAGCGCTACGTGTCGCGCTACGCGCGCTACGAGGAGCACCGGGAAGTGGTCGAAGTCGCGGAGTACACCGACGCCGGCCACGCTCGCCTGCGGTGGCGGAGCGCCGCTGGGCGAGAGGTGTTCGAGACCTACACCGGCAAGGGCGAACGGGTAGCAAGCATCGAGCGCATCCGGGACGGCTCCGTAGCGGTCCGGGAGCTCCGTTACGACGCCGCCGGCGAGCCCACCCTGGAACTCCGCTCAGCCTATGAGTACGACGCCCACGGCAACTGGGTGAAGCAGGTCGTCCACGGCCCCGCGGGTCTCTTCGCCGTCTACACGCGGCAGATCGAGTACTACCAGTGAAGGCCGACGCCACAACCGGCCGTGCCGGCGCGCCGCATCCGATCGCGACTCACCTCGTCAGGATCCAGTGGGGCTACTGGATGCTGTACGGCAACTACGGCGTCCAGCACGCGGACCATAGCTGGGACGGCACGCTGACGGCCCGGGACGGAGAGATCCTGCGCTGCTGGCTGCTGGAGTTCAGCGGTTACGCGGGGCCCGGCCGCGAGAGCCTCCTGTCGCTGCCCGAACCGCGCTGGCACTGGCAGCCGGCGAACGCCAACAACCGGATGGGCGGCGTGGTGTTCGAGCTGCGCGGCGGCGCCGACTCGGTGGTGTCCTTCTGCACCAGGACCATCGACTTGAGCTTCTCCGTGGAGCAGCTCGTGGCACGCAAAGAACTACGCTTCCACGTGGGGCCGCGCTACAGCAACGTCGACGTGATCGTGACGCTCGACGGCCACGATCCGGAACTGGATCAGGACCGCGACCTGGCGGTGCTGACGCGGGCCGACGGCCGCTTCCGGGCTCTGCTCCAGGCCGGGGCCATGCGCGCTCCCCTGCGCCGCTGGTTCCGGACCGACTGGGCGTGGGTCGTGCCGCGGGCCGCGGCGGAAGTCGAGATCCCGGCTCCCCGGTGGGGTCTCGCCAAGTCCTCCGGGGAGCGCTTCCTCAGCGTCACCATCCGCTGCGCCGCGGCATTCCCGGTGCGCCCGGGGGAGTCCCTGGAAGAGATCGTTGCGCGCGGCGGTGCCCGCAACCTGGCGGTTCCGCCGGACATCCACCGCGAGATCATCCTGCCATGGGAGGCATTCTTCGGCGATGAGCTGGTCGCCGAGGGGCGGCAGTTCTTCGCCTACCTGGGCAACGTGCCCCTGATGGAGGAGCTGACCGTCGCCCTTCCCGAGCCCCGCTTCGGATCGGGCCCCGACACCCTCACCATCCGCAATGGCAGCGACGAAGCCCACCTGCTGGTCGCCCGCGCCTACCTGGAGGAGCAAGCCGCGGCCGAGCTTTCGGTCCACTGTCCGCGCTGGGTCAGGAAGGACGCGGAGTTCGAGGCGACCGTGACCTGCCGCGCGGAGCAGCAAAGCGCACGCATCCTCGCGCCAGGGTCGGTTCGCGTGCTCATGCCACTACCCGAGCGGCTGCCCGCGGGAGAGCACCGGGTGAAGCTGAAAATCGACCAGCCGCTGGCCGAAGTGCGCATCGCGGTGGCCACGGAGTCCACCCGCGCCGAGTCCCGGATCGAGCAGGTGGTGGCCGCCGAGCCCGAGGCGCACCCGATGTTGGTGGGCCTGGAGGACAAGACCCTCCCCGCCAACTCACCCGGACACCGGGAGGAGGTGATCCGCCACATGGCCAGGACGCAGATGGCGGATCTGCTGATCTTCCGCCGCGGCCGCAACGTCGCGGCCACCGCGCAGCTCGCACGTCTCTGCCGCGAGCACGGGATCCACTGCCGGTGCACCCAGCCCATGGGCATCGACCGGTTCCACGCCATGCAGCGGGAGGCGGGGCCGTTGCTGCTGGGGTGGGAGTGGACGGAGCACGACGGTCCGCTCTGGGGATACATCCAGACGCCGCTGCCCTCCCGGCAGCCGGTCGCAAAGGCCACCATGCGCACGGCGTACGAGGCCTACCTCGATTACGTCCGCAGCCTGGTCGCGCGCGTCCGCCGCGCGGCACCCGAGACCAAGGTGTGGCTCATGGTCTCGGCCATCGGCCACAGCCTGGCCTACGCCGGCGGCATGGACGTCTGTGTCTCCCAGCTCAACAAGAGCCACAACGTGGCCCTGCTCTCCGACGCGCGCGGCGCGGCGCGGGCCCATGGCAGGGAGTTCTGGGGCAGCTACCAGGCTGAAGGTGCCCACGTCAACCCCGACGGGCCGCAACAACTCCGCATGTGGTGGCTGTCGCTGTACCTGGCCTACGCGGCCGGCGCGGGCACCGCGAACGACGAGGAGTGCCTCTACCGCACTTGGCACGAGCGCCTGTACGCCAGCGGCGAACGCGTGCCGCGTGAGCGGCGCCGGATCCTGCGGGAGTTCAACCGCTACGTGAAGACACACCCCCGCCGAGGAGCGGTGCGCGTGCGCCAGGCGCTGCTGATCGGCAGGTACGCCTGCGACGTGGCCGACGGCATCGGCGCGGCGGACGCGCACGGGACCACGGCGCAGACCATGGTGTGGCGCAACTTCGGTGAGTGGACGCCGGCCTGGCGTCCCTCCCAGGCGGAATACGGCATGCGGCACCTCGACGTGTTCCTTCCCGGCGTGTGGCTGCAGACCCTGGTGCAGTCACCCGGCGACGTGCGCCGCTGGTATTCCGGCACTCCCTACGGAGAGATCGACTTCATCCCCGTGGACTGCGATCCCGGCGTGCTCGGCGAATACGCTCTGCTGTTCATGCTCGGCTGGAATACCGCGGACGACGCCCAGTACGGCAGGCTCAAGTCCTACGTCGAGGGCGGCGGCACGCTGTTCCTGAGCGTGCCCCACCTGACGCGGAACGAGGAACGGGGGTTTCTGTGGGACGGCCTGGAGCCGCTGAACCTGATCCGGGACGGGGACTTCGCCGATCTGTTCGGCGTGCGGGTCGCCGGTCGCGGGCCCGCCGTGGGCAACGTCGTGGCTGAAGCCGGCACCCGGGACAACCCGCTGGCCGGGTACGCCCAGTCCGCCTCGTTCTTCCGCCTCCCGCCGGTGCACCCGCTCCACGATCCCGCGTGTCTCGCGGAGGTCACGCTGGCCGGAGCCGAGGTGCTGGCTCGCGACGCGCAGAGCGGCAGGCCGGTGCTGGTCCGGCGCCGGCTGGGCCACGGCGAAGCGTACCTGCTGTGCACCTGGGCCTATCCCGGCAACTCGTGGCTCAAGCCCCTGGTCGACGACTTCCTGCGCGCCCTGGCCGAGACGGTGCCCGCGCCGGTGGCGCTGGAGGACGGCACCGGCGACGTGTACTACACGGTCCGGGTGGAGCCGGCGCGGTCCGGCACGGGGACATCGTCGGATCAGGCTCCGGCCCCGGGCCATCAGGTTTACCGTGTCCACCTCCTGAACACCGATTGGACAGCGGCCGGAAACGAGAAGGCGTGCCGGCTTCGCCTCGGCGCAGACCGCGTCGAAGTCAAGATCGGTGAAGGTCGACTGAGCGAAATCGTGTGGGCCGGTCCGCTGGCGTTCCTGGTCGAGGACCCCAAGGTCCACGTGGCCGGGCTGGCACGGACGGCCGGCGGTTACACGGCCGCGGTGCACGGATACGGGCGCGCCGAGATCGCCGTGCAGGCCCTGGGCGAGCACCGCCTCGGCGCGGTTACCTGGCGTGGACTCCCCGTGACCCTGGAGCCCGAGGCCGGCTGGACTCGCGCTCGATTCGACTTCGCGGACCGCAGCACGGGAGAACTCGCAGTCGGGGTCTTGTTGTGAGCTGCTGAAGTCCGGACCCCGTGTCGGATCGTGCGGTGCCGTCGGCACCCGCCCATCGTATACGGCTGAGAGTGAACCCGGAGGACAGCGTCTGTTTCGCGGTCCATCTGGGGAGATGTCTCGAAGAAGAAAGAGACGGCGCGTCTGACCACCTCGCGGATTCTCCGAACCAACTCTTCAGGCAACTGGTTCTGGGTCCAGGTGCATCATTCCGCAACTTCAATCAATACTTCTGGATGCCGTTCTACTATTTTAAGAAGTGTCTGCGCCGCGCCGGAGGGCCTGCGCCGTCCCTGTTCCCACTGCTCCAGCGTGCGCCGGGAAACACCCAGCGCGGCGGCAAACTGCGCCTGGGAAAGACCGCTGTTGAGACGCACGCGGACCAGGCGGGACTTGAGCTGCACCTTCGTGCGTTTGCCCCCGCCTGCCTTGATCTCGCGCACGCCGTCCAGGACCTCCTGCCAAACATCGCGATCGGCCTCGAACTTGGCCAGATCCTTCCCAGAAAGCTTTTTACTCATTTTGGAGTGCCTCCAACAACTGCTTCAGAATATGCGCAGGAACCGTGTGGGGCCAGGGCGAAGCGTACCTGCTGTGCACCTGGGCCTATCCCGGCAACTCGTGGCTCAAGCCCCTGGTCGACGACATCCTGCATGCCCTGGCCGAGACGGTGCCCGAGTCGGTGGCGCTGGAGGAGGGCACCGGCGACGTGTACTACACGGTACGGATGGAATCGGCACGCTCTGGCACAGGGATGGTCCGCCCGCCGGACCAGGACCACGAGGTGTGCCGGGTCCATCTCCTGAACACGGATTGGACGGCGGCCGGAAACGAGAAGGCGTGCCGCCTTCGCCTTGGCACAAACCGCGTCGACATCAAGATCGGTGAAGGTCGACTGAGCGAGATCGTGTGGGCCGGTCCGCTGGCGTTCCTGGTCGAGGACCCCAAGGTCCACGTGGCCGGGCTGGCACGGACGGCCGGCGGGTACACGGCCGCGGTGCACGGATACGGGCGCGCCGAGATCGCCCTGCAGGCCCTGGACGAGCATCGCCTCGGCGCGGTTACCTGGCGCGGGCGCCCCGTGAGCCTGGAGCCCGAGGCCGGCTGGACGCGCGCTCGATTCGACTTCGCGGACCGCAGCACGGGACAGCTCGCAGTCGGGGTCTTGTTGTGACCTGCTGAAATCCAAGACCCCGTGAGAGGCCTTGGCGCACGCCTATGCTGGCGATTCGGGGAGCGTTATGCTGTGACGGCAAGATCAGACCGACCGGCCGCCGCCGGCTTCGTGGCGGTCGTGTCAATAACCGTGCTCGCGTGCCGTACGTAAGGAGCAAAACCATGCCTGGTCTCACCGAGAGTCAGATCGCTCAGTTCACCGATGAGGGGTATCTGGTGCTCGATGACGTGCTTGACCCTCGACAGGATCTCGATCCGGTGGTCGAAGAATACTCGGTCATCATGGATCGGCTGGCAAGAGATCTGTTCGCTGCCGGCCGGATCTCCTCCACGTACTCGGAGCTGCCGTTTGCCGAACGGCTCACCAGGATCCAGTTCGAGACCGGCGACAGCTACCACCAGCATTTCGATATCGCGCTACCCAAACGGGGTGTTGCGGAACGGACGCCGATTTCCGTCGGTCCGGCGGTTTTCAGGCTGCTCCGCAACGATACGCTGCTCGACCTCGTCGAGTCGCTCATCGGACCCGAGATCTTCGCCAACCCCATTCAACATGTCCGGCTCAGGCAGCCGGTCGCCAGCGCGCCCGGCGCTCCGGTGGCTGAGAGCACCGAGGCTGCTCCCGACTGGTTTCATCAGGACAACGCATTCATGATGCCCGAGGCTGACGCTACCGAAATGGTCACCGTGTGGCTTCCCTTGGTGGACGCAAGTGTGGAGAACGGCTGCCTCGCGGTGGTTCCGTTCAGCCACCGTGACGGGCTCATGCTGCACTGTAGTCCCGGCGTGACGATCCCGGCACAACTCACCCGTGGCGGCGAAGCCGTGCCGGTGCCGTTGCGGCGGGGTGGTGTGCTGCTGATGCATCGCCTGATGCACCATGGCCCGCTGCCCAACCACAGTGACACGGTTCGCTGGAGTTTCGATCTGCGCTACAACCCCGCCGGCCAGCCGAGCGGCCGCGAGGTGCAGCCGGGCTTCATTGCACGCAGCCGGGCGCGGCCGAAAACCGAGATCCGCGACCCCGAAGAGTGGGCGGCGCTCTGGCACCGGACCCGTGCCACCCTGGCCGGGCAGCCTGATCCCGTCTACGAACGCTGGTCCTCCGATGACCCAGGATGCGCTTGAGCTAGCGCACACCGGACGCCGCTATTCCATTATTACTATCGAGCGGGATGCGGGCTCGGAGCCGGGGTGACTGCTTGTTTTTCGTCGCCAGGATCAGCGCCGATTGTTATTCGCAGGTCCATTCCCAGTGCCCGGGTGATTCGCATGACGGTGGCAAACGACGGGTTGCCCTCCGTAGACAGAGCTTTATAAAGCCCTTGGCGGGTCATGCCGACTTTACGGGCTAGGCTGCTCATGTTCCGCACTCGGGCGATGTCGCTGAGGGCGACGCGGATGAGGCTGCCGTCGCCCGGATCCTGCTCGGCGCACGCTTCGAGATACAGGCGCGCCTCCTCTTCGTTACGGATGTACTCTGCCGCGTCCCATCGTCGGTACTCTCCACCCATGGTTACCTCCAGTCTTCTACCAGTCGCCTGGCGCGCCTGATGTCTCGTTGCTGGCTTCCCTTATCGCCGCCGCAGAGCAGCACAACCACAGCCGCCCCGTCCTCGATGGGAGGCTGAGTGACTCGACTGATCGTATTACCACGCCGGGTCACAAGCACTCATCAAGCCAATCCAAAGACTTCGTGCCATTGTACTGATGGACGCCATGGAACAGGTCTACCTTCACTTTCTCGGGGCATTCGGCGATCTCGTACATCCCTCTGATATGGCGGTAGACGTCATTCTCAGCGATCCCCCGGTGATTCTTGACACCACGCTCCATGAGCAGATGTCGGGGAGCGATCAGCGAGCAGATCTCGTGGTTGTCCAGGTGCTCCAACAAGCCCGGTACGACGAGCGAGCCGCATTCGTATTGATGAAGCTGCGTGAATCGATAGTTGACGACGAAACAGGAAGCCACCGTCGCCTTGATCCGGGTATCCACGGCGGCGAAATACGGCGTGATCGAGCCGGCCAGCGAGATGCCGGAGGTGCCGATCCGGTCCTTGTCGGCAGCCGAGTGTTCGATCAGGAAGTCCACGGAGCGCATGAGGTCGTACACCGTCATCGCCATAGTGTTGCGGCCAAAGGCGATAGCCCGTCTTGCCGTGAAATCGCACATGTGCTGGCCGAGATGAACATCCTGCTCCTGGACCCGAAACGAATCGCGCAGCAATGACGTACTGAACTCGACCGGGTCGCTGCGCCGGTGATACCACCTGCTCTCAACGCTGAGCACTAGGTACCCGCGCCGCACACAGTCGAGAATGTACTCGCCGTGCGAGCCATCGATGCCCCCGTGCCCGCCGACGTATACGACCGCGGCCCCGCCCTTGAGCGGATTCCTGGGAGTGAACAGGAACACCGGCATCCACAGGTCCGGTTCGACCTGCAGCTCCAGGAGCTCCCTGGTGTAGCTGCCTTCATCCACGGTCATGATCGACTGCGGATCCAGGTCGCATGGCTCCGGCAGTTTACCCAGGATGTCGAGTAGCGCCTGGCGTGTCCGCTGCTGCCAACGCTGGAACTCCGCCGGCGTGGTGCCGTGGAACTCGCACAAGCGAGGTTGGCTGTAGATTCGATTGAAGTAGTTGTACGACGACGTCCGCGGGTAGTAGTTGCTGACGAAGTGCCTGACCTGATCTATCTCGTTCGGACGTTTCCCGATCACTATCTCCTGTTCGCGGGGGTCTTCCGGAGCAGCCGCGGAGAGGGCGACCTTGATGCTCGAAAGCTGCGCCATTTCCGGACTGGTCAGTCGCAGGCTGTGCCTGTCCTTGGCGGTATGCCCTTCCTGTGCCAAGCATATTTTCCACGCGAGCAGATTCGGCCCCGATTCGAGGCCCACGCGGAAGATGTTCTCGTCTACGCCGTACGAGACCTTTGGCGCTGCCTGCATCCTGTCTACGACAGGTTGCCCATTCATCGAGATTGTAAATGCATAGTAATGGTCCGTCTCCAGCAACACGTCCTGGTCACCCTCGACCCAGAGATAGGTAGCCGCATGCACGAACCCGACCTCCCGAGAAACGTTGGCCACCGCCCGCACCTCGTCGCCAGGGGTGCCTGCCACCAGCATTCTGGGGCGCAGGGCGTAGTCGTTCTCGATACGGTGGTACTTCCATTTCTGTGGGGCTTGTTCAGGGGAGTCGGGAGCGTCGATGTCATCCCGACGCAGCGATGGCTCGTAGATGAGCCAGTCGACGATGAAGCCGGGAATGCCGGCGATCGTCTTCAACGGGTAGGGTGGGCGGGGGAGAACCCTGTCGGCGAGCGCCTTGACATTGATGGTGCCGGTTTCAGATTTGTAAGTAACGAGTTCCTGATCCACTGAGATTTCCAAGAAAGGCAGGCCGGGCTCGCGCTCAGCACGAACCCGGCCGAGGTGTTGATGGATGTGTCGGCAGTACGGACAAGTGGTACCCGTCCGCCTGCCGAGCTCTACCGTCCAGCCGGGCTGCTAGCTGTTGGCATCGTAGTACGCCTGGGCTTCGGCGAGAATCCTGTCGAGACCCGCGTTCAGCACCTCCTTGACGTAGCTGTCCCAGGTGGCATCGATGTCGACCGAGCCGGTTATCGCTTGCAGGCGATACTCCGTGATCTTCGAACTGACATCGGCGCCGTAGGTTACTTGTGACGGGAAGCTCAGGAAGTTGTGCAGCACTACGTCCTTGTACTTGTAGTCATTGTGGAGGTCGTGCAGTGCCAGAATGCCGTCTCCGTAGCGCAGCAGGTACTTCCACATGGGTTGGGCATGATACCAGAAGCTGCCGTATCCAATTCGTAGCTGTTCCTCTTTCGTGTTGTACGGCTCCTGCAACACCGCACGCCCGTCGATGACCTCGAAGTGGGTGCCCTCGAGCCCCCAGTAGATCAGCTTCGTGGCCTCTTCGTCGGCGACGTTGAGCTCCAGGTACTGCAGTATCTTGGCCGCCTTCTCGTCGGAGACGTGGGCGCCGACCCCGTAGCAATACCAGGTGCCGGCATAGCGCACGAATTCAGGCTCCTTGCCATCGTACCGGGTGATGGGCATGATGATTTCCATCTCCGCTCCCGGGATCGACGACAGCGTCAGGCCCCAGTCCCGGTCCGGACGATGCGGATACAGCCGGAAGTCGTTGCCGCCGGCCACGCCGATTGATCCGTTCGGCAGTACGCGCGTGAAGTTCTCGGTGTAGTGAGGCAGGACCTCGGGGTAGATGTATCCCTCCTCCCACAGCATCGCCAGGTACTTTATGTACTGCTTGTAGTCCTCGGTGATCTCCTGATAGGTCACCTTGCCGTCGGGTCCGACCGGAAAGCGTTCATCGTCGACGACAAACGCCTGCTTGACGGTCATGAACGTATAGTCGAAGGCCCCGCCGCCCATGGCGTTGAAGGCGAACGCCCAGGTGTCGTTCTCGCCGTTGCCGTCCGGGTCCTCTTCCGTGAATCTGCGAAACACCTCGGTAAGCTCGTCGAGGGTGGTAGGCATCTCCAGGCCGACGTTGTCGAGCCAGTCCTTTCTCAGCGCGGCCATCCTGGTCCACGTCTGAGTCGGAATGGGAGAGATGAACGCATAGACGCCATCGTCGTCGGTGATTCCCGGCACCTCCCGCCACATCCCGAATGAGTCTTCATCGAGGACTCTTACCAGATCCGGAGCATGCGTCGAGATGAAGTCGAAGGGTAGGTGCTTGTAGATCCCTTGCTCGACCCAGGTACGGGTGTGTCCCAAGCCCATCGCAAGGTAGTCAGGAACCTCCCCGGCTGCAATCATCGCGGCGAAAGCCTCGGATGAGCCGCGCGCGGCCGGATCGGGTTGCACCCACGCCGACGTCAGCCGGATTCCGTAGCGCTTTTCAATCTCCTGCGCGACGATGCTGTCGGTGCTTGGGTAGTTCGGCTGGCCGCCGACCTGCACCGGGAAGTTCATCATAGTGATTTCTACGATGCCTTCGTCTGCCGCAGCCGTTCCTTCCTCCGCACCGGCCGCCAGCAGCGGCGTGCTCAGCAGCACGGACAACCCGCACGCTGCGATGAGTCGTTTTGTCATCCTCACAACAAAACCTCCTGATGGATTTCCTGCCCTCCTACGAGGGCGCGGTCTCAAAACTCGCCAGACGACCCGTTCGTCTAGCCCTTGATCGATCCGGCAAAGACACCCTTGATGAAATACTTCTGCACCCAGGGATACACCAGCACTATCGGTCCAATCGTCAGTATGATGTTCACCGCGATGATCGACTCCAGCAATACCGGCTCCTGGAAATCCAGGAGCAGCTCATCCACCGCCGACACTTGATGCTGCAGAAGGATATTTCGCAGATACATCTGCAGCGTCACCAGGGCCGGCGTCGGAGTATAAATCATCGCGTCGAACCAGGCGTTCCAGTGCATTACGGCGATCCACAAGCCCAACGTGGCCACGATCGGCTTGCACACCGGCACTATGATCCTCGACAGAATGGTCAGGTACGTCGCGCCATCGATTTTCGCCGATTCCTCCAGCGAGTCGGGAACACCTCTGATGTAGTTTCGCACCAGAAATATGTAGAACGGAGAGAGCAGATTCACGAATATCAAGGCGATGATATTGTTGTACATGCCGAGACTTCGTACCAGCAGATACGTGGGAATCAATCCCCCTGAAAAAAACATGGTGAAGGTGAGCAGCATGGTCAGCGGCTTGTTCAGGGGCAACGTCTTGTGGGCGAGTGGATAAGCCGTCATGAAGGTCAGGGTTATCGACACGGTGACCCCGAGCACGGTACGAATAACCGTGTTTCGATAAGCGAGGAATATGACGTCGTTCTCCAGCACGTGCAGGTAGTTGTCGAAGATGAACTTCTTGGGCCAGATCTTGAACCCGTACCGTCTCGCCTCGTGGTGTTCCATGAATGACAGCACGAAGAGCTCCCAGAACGGATACAGCATGGTGAATGCAACGAACACCAGGAACAGGTAAAGCGTAACGTCGAATATCCCCAGCCTCCTGACCATCGGGAGCCTACCAGAGGGCGCTGTCAGCGTCGATCCGCCGCGCCACCCAGTTGGTGGTAGCCAGCATGATGAAGGCGATGATGTTCATGAACAGGCCGATGGCGGTAGCATAGGCATAGTTGAACTCCACCAGCCCTACGCGATAGGTGTACGTGCTGACAATGTCGGCGACCCGATACACCGCGGGATTGTAGAGATTCATGATCTGGTCGAATCCGACCGTGATGAGATCGCCGGTGCGCAGGACGTATATCATCAGCACCATCGGCAGGATGCCGGGCAGCGTGATGTGGCGGGCCTGAACGCGTCGGTTCCCGCCATCAATTTCGCAGGCAGCGTAGAGGTCCGGATCGATGTTGGCGATCGCCGCCAGAATCACGATGCTGCCCCAGCCGCTTTCCCGCCATATCGAGGAGATGATGACGATCGGTCTGAAGAACTCGGGCTGGAGCAGAAAATTGATCGGTTTGTCGCCAAGCGCCACGATGAAGTAGTTGAAGAGGCCATTGACCGGTGACAGAAGGTTGCGCACGATGCCGGCGACGACCACCCAGGAGAGGAAGTAGGGGAGGTAGGTCACGGTCTGCATGCCCTTCTTGAATCGCAGGATGCGGACCTCGTTCAACAGCAGGGCAAAGATAATGGGGCAGGGCATGAAGAAGATGAGTCTGAGAAACGCGAGGACGAACGTATTGCCAAGCACCTGGTAGAACTTGGAGCTGCCCATGAGGCGCTCGAAATGCTCGATACCGACCCACGGACTGCCCACGATACCCTGCAGAACCATGTACCTCTTGAAGGCGAGAGTGATGCCGTATATGGGTACGTAACTGTAGGTGATGAACCAGGCGATCGGGATGGCGAGCATCGCGAGGAGTTCCCAGTGCTGTTTCACCGCGCGCCAGAATTCGAAGAGATTCGATCGGCGTAGCGCAGTGTCAGGAAACTCCGTTGTGGATCTCATGCGGATCCGCCGGCTCCGCGCTTCCCGGTTGGACTCTCGAAAGTGATCGATCGCGATTCCGGGCCGGTGCCCAATAGATACGGATGTTTGACCGGGTTATACGTAAGCCGCCCCTAATTACTGCCCGAGTCGAAAGTATGCCAACGTAGCTCCGATGCATCACTGCGTCAAGCACGTGCCGCGCCTGGCGCGCCTCAACAGGCGAGGAAGCCGCCGTCGGCCACCAGGGTGGAGCCGGTCAGGAACGAGCTCTGGTCCGAGGCCAGGAAGACTGCGGCATCGCCGATGTCGCGCGGTTGGCCGGCGCCGAGCGGGGTGCGGCGGGTGTACCGGTACGGACTGTCCGCGCTGCTCATCAGGTCGATGATCGGCTGCACGGTATCGGTTCGGATGAAACCCGGGGCGATGCAGTTGACGTTGATGCCGAAGTGCGCGAGCTCCAGCGCCATCACCCTGGTGAGACCGATCAGTCCCGCCTTCGACGCACAGTACACGGCGGCGAACTCCTCGCCCGTGAGGCCCATGACCGAGGAGATGTGAATGATCCTTCCGGAGCGCCGCTCGATCATCGGCCGCGCCGCTTCCTGCGAGCACAGAAACGCGCCCTTGAGATTCACGGCCATGACCGAGTCCCAGAGCTCGTCGCCCAGCTCCATGAACGAGCTGAACTTGGCCATGCCGGAGATGCCCGCGTTGTTGACCAGGATGTCGAGGCCACCGCCCCACTCCAGGGCGGCGGCCACCAGTTCCTGCACGCGCCCGCGCTCGGTGACGTCGGTGGCCACGCCGAGGCAGGTTGCTCCCTGGGCGGTGAGCTCGGCGGCGGCCTGCTCCGCGCGCTCAGCGCGGCGTTGGGCAATCACGACTTTGGCGCCCTCCTCGGCCAGCCGTTGCGCAATGCCGTAGCCGATGCCCACGCCACCCCCGGTAACGATCGCGACCTTCCCCTGCAGGCTCTTGTTCGGCATCTCTAACCTCTTTACCTCGCCAGGTAGCCGCCGTCCACCACGATGACGGCGCCGGTCACGTACGACGACTCGTCGGAGGCCAGCCACAACGCCGTCTGGGCGACGTCGTCCGCGGCGCCGACATGGCCGAGCGCGGTGCGGGTGTGCCAGAACTCCCGCACCGTGGGATCGGCGTAGGAGCCGGCGGTCATCGGGGTGTCGATCGACCCGGGACAGATCACGTTGGCGCGGATCTTGTGCGGTCCCCAGGTGCTCGCAACACTGTACGTGAGGGAGATGATGCCGCCCTTGCTTGCGGCGTACGCGTCGAAGATGTCCTTGCCGGCGCGCAGCGCGGACACCGACGAGACGTTGATGATGGAGCCGCCGCCGGTCGCGCACAGGTGCGGGATGGCGTACTTGCAGCCGAGAAACGTGCCCTTGAGGTTGACGTCGATGATGCGGTCCCACGTCGCTTCGTCCAGGTCGGGGGCGGGGCCATCGGCGGGCAGCCACACGCCGGCGTTGTTGTACAGCACGTCGAGCCGGCCGTAGGAATCCACCGCCAACTGGACGGCGTCCGCCACCTCCGCTGCCCGTGACACGTCTGCCACGGTGCCCACCGCCTCGCCGTCCGCGCTGCGGATGGCGTCCACCGTGGCGGCCACGGCAGGCTCCCGGTTGTCGCACAGCGCGACGCGCGCCCCCTCGCGCGCAAACAGCAGCGCGGCGCTGCGTCCCATGCCGCTGCCGGCGCCAGAGATGAGGACCGCCTTGCCGCCGAGGCGCCCACCCCGCGCATCACGCCCACCGCGGCCGTGCTCAGGCGCCATCTCGCCCCCTTCGCTCACCGTCGCCTGGCAGCGATCTGCCGCGCACCGTGCCCGCCAGCCCCACGGCACCGTGGCCGTCCACGGTCACGCGCACGCCATAGCGCCGCTCGGCCGCGGCAAGCGAGACGAGCCCCTGCGCCACGTCGCGCACCACCAGCCGCGGGTCGCGTTCGCGCGGATCGCCGTAGCCGCCGCCACCGGCGCTGTCGATGCGGATCTCGTCGCCGTGGGCAAGCGCCACGTTGGCGAACTTGGACGGACTGACCACGCCGAACGCGTCGACGAAGGTGCGATACTCGCGCTCGCCGCCGCGCCGCACCCAGATCCCACCGAGCCCACCCGCATCGCCCCCGGCCAGCCCCGCGGCTCCCTCCTTCACGTGATCCATCATCATGCTGACGGTGATCTCCGGCGCCGCGACCCGGAGCTCGCGCCGGGTGCCCAGGCCGCCGCGTCGCGTTCCCGGGCCGCCGGAATCCGGATTGAGGCCGTAGCCCAGCACCACGAACGGGAACATCGTCTCGAAGATCTCGACCGGCGTATTGCGGCAGTTGCCGTGAATGTGGTTCTGGGCGCTGTTGCCGTCGGTACGCCAGCGCCCGCCCCAGCCGCTCGCTTCGAAGTGGTAGTGCGCGTAGGCGGAGCCGGTGCGCGGATGCGCGCCGCCGAACAGGAAGTTGCACGACGTGGCGCCCTCGGAAGCCATGACCCGCTCCGGCACGGCCCTACTCAGCGCGCGCAGAATGACGCCGACGATGCGCGGCTGGCCTTCCGTGTTCCCACCCACCGATGGGCCGGGGTAGCGCACGTTCACCACGGACCCGGGGGGCGCGATGATCTCTATGGGCCGGTAGCATCCCGAGTTGCGCGGGATGTGGCTGCCCACGAGTTGCAGGACGGCGTTGTAGGTGGCGGAGGCGGTGGCGCCAAAGGTGGCGTTGATGGGACCCTGTGCCTGGGCGTCGGTGCCCGTGTAGTCGACCAGGAGCTGACCGTCCTGCACCACGACGGTGGCCCTGATGGTATACGGCCCGTCGCTGATGCCGTCATCTTCCATCTGCTCCTCGGCCGTGTACTCGCCGTCGGCGATGCCGCGGAGCTCGGCGCGCATCAGGCGCTCCGAATAGGCGATGAGCTGTTCCGTGGCGCGCAGCACCCGCCTGGTGCCGTAGTGCTGCAGCAGCTCCAGACAGCGGCGCTCGCCAACGTTCAAGGCGCCGAGCATGGCGTGAAAGTCGCCCCACGTGTTGCGCGGCGTTCGGTGGTTGGCGAGGATGATCCGCCACACCTCCCGGACGTACTCCCCGGCGCGCATCAGCTTGACCGGGGGCAGCCGCAGCCCTTCCTGGAACACCTCCGTGGCATCGCTGGCGAACGAGCCGACCACCTTGGCGCCGATCTCCGCCACGTGCCCGATCACGGCCACGAACATCACCAGTCGCCCGCCGTCGAAGACCGGCTTCAGCATCAGGTGCTCCGGCATGTGACACCCGCCCCGGTACGGGTCGTTGTGCACCACCACGTCGCCGGGCGCGAAGCTGTCGAGGCCCAGCTCCTCGATCGTCCAGCGCACCGCATGCGGAATGGCGCCGAGTTGCGCCGGGCAGAACTCGCCCTGGGCGATCATCTCACCCTGCGCATCGAAGACGGCGCACGAAAGGTCCTTCGACTCGCTGAAGATGGGGGAGTACGCCGTACGCATCATGGCCGTCCCCATCTCGCGGGTGATGTTCACCAGCCGGTGGTCGATGACCGACATGGTGATGGCGTCGACCGGAGCATTCTCCGCGCCAGGGCCGGTGCTCCCGCTGCCCGTCGCGGCGGAGCTCTCCGGCGCGGTGATCCGGCAGATGCCTTCGGCGGTGACCGACAGCCGGTGGTCCGGGAGCAGGTAGATGGTGGAGTCCGGCTCCTCGATGACTGCTGGTCCGCCGATGGTAGTGCCGGCGCGCAGGTCGGCGCGACGGTAGATCGGGCACTCGATCCGGGCGCGGGGGGTGCCGAGGCAGACCCGTCTCATGCCACGCGGCGCCGGCGCCGCACCCGGCTCCAGCTTGGGCAGCGCCAGCCCTGCGCTTTGGCCAAGAGCTGTGACGTTGAAGTGGATGATCTCGATGGTCTCGTCGGGGAAGTGGTGACCGTAGAACCGGCGGTGCGACTCGTGGAAACGATCGAGCAGCAACGCAAACATGTCACCGGTGATCGGTCCCGCCGGCACGGGGACATCGCGCTCGTAGTTCTGCCCCGCATAGCGCATGCCGATGGCGCGCAGCAGCCGCGGAGTGCCGGCGAACCCCTGGCCGGCGAGCTCCTCGGCGGCTTCAGCCGTGAGTCGCTGCAGCGTCGCGTCGATGGCCGCCGCGTCGGCGTCGTCCGAGCGATAGTACCTGCTCCAGCGCCGGTCGACCCGGGTGTCGGCCGCCAGCGCGCCGAATGCCGACGTGAGTCCCGGATGCGGCGGCACGATGACCTCGCGGATGCCGAGCGCAGCCGCGACCTCGCAGCCGTGGAGTGGCCCGGCACCGCCGAAGGCGACCAGCGCCAGCTCGCGGGGATCCACGCCGCGGTCGAGGGTCAACACCCGAATGGCGTTCGCCATGTGCTCGTTGGCGAGGGTGATGATCGCGAGAGCGGTCTCCTCCGCGGTCATGCCGAGGCGCACCGCCAGCGTGTCCAGTCTGGCCTGCGCCAGATCCGGATGTAGCTCCATGTAGCCACCAAGGAAATACGCGGGGTCGAGCCGCCCGAGCAGCAGGTTGGCGTCGGTGACGGTGACCTCTTCGCCCCCGAGCCCGTAGCAGACCGGTCCGGGGGCGGCGCCGGCGCTGTGCGGGCCGACCCTGAGCATGCCGCCCTGGTCGATCCAGGCGATCGAGCCGCCGCCGGCGCCGATGGTGTGCAGGTCGACGCACGGCGCCGACACCGGAATGCTGAAGTCCAGCTCGTAGTCGGTGGTGTAGCCGATTTCGCCTCCAACGATCAGCGAGACGTCGGTGCTGGTGCCGCCCATGTCGAAGGTGACGACGTTGGCGCATCCCGCCAGCTCGGCGAAGTAGCGGCCTCCGATCACGCCACCGGACAGGCCCGAGAGCATGGTGTGGGCCGGTTGCCGCTTTGCCGCCTCCGCCCGCATCTGCCCGCCGTTGGACTTCATCACCGTTACGGCGCCCTGGAAGCCCTGCGCGTGGAGACCCCGCTCCAGCCCGCCGATCATCGCTTCCAGGCGCGGCCGCAGGTAGGCGTCGATGATGGTCGTGCTGGCACGCTCGTACTCGCGCCAGAGCGGCGAGATGTCGCTCGACACCGAGACCGGGACGCCCGGGAGCCGCTCCCGCAGCAACCGCGCCAGCGCGCGCTCGTGGACGGGATTCGCGTACGAGAAGAGGAGATTGACGGCGATGGCGACCCCGGCAACCGCGCACTCCAGCCGCTGCTCGACGGCGGCGGCCACGCCCTCCAGCTCGCCATCGGTGAGCGGACGCAGCACCGTGCCGTCGCTGGTGACGCGCTCGTCCACGCCGAGACAGTCGCGGCGCGCGACGAACGGCTGCGGCTTCAGCCACTGCAGGTCGTACGGGTCCTTCTTGTCGATGCGCTGGATGTAGGGGATGTCCTCGAAGCCGGCGGTGGTCAGATAGATGACCCGGGCACCGGAGCGCTGGAGCACGGCATTGGTGCCGACCGTGGTCCCGAGCACCAGCAGCGCCACCTGCTGGACCGGAACCTCGAGACGCGACAGCACGTCGAGCACCGCCTCCCCCGGGTCGTGCGGGGTCGATGGCCGCTTGGCGAACTGTAGCGCGCCCGTGCTCTCGTCCCGCGCCACCAGGTCGGTGAAGGTGCCCCCGGTATCGACCCCGACTCGCGAGCTCATGGCGGCGAGTGGTCGTCGCCGGCGCCCGTGCGAGCGCCTGCTTCAACTGCTCCCCGCCCGTAGCGGGGCAGCCAGTACTCGCGGTACAGGCTGGCACACGCCGGCTTGCAGAACACCGGCCGCTGCCCATCCGACCCGCCGTCCGGCACCCACATGCGCCGGGCGATCATCCGCCCGCAGAGCTGGCAGTGGATGATCCTGGTCTCGTACCAGGGCGCCGCGATCGTCTGCCAACTGCCCTCCGCCATCTCAGGCAGTCAGGTTACGTCGCAGGCACGCGCACCATCAACAGAGCGGGCCGTCGAGATTCCCGTCCCCGATCTCCACCTGCTCCAGGTGACTACTCCCGCATATGCCACCCTCCGGCGATACCGCTCGCTTGACCTCTGATCCGTCGCTGGAGAGAAGCGGATGATAGAACTCCGCAATCTCCTCGCATCGTTCAGAGGCATAGTGGAATATGAGCGCTCTGCGCCATTGGTCGGCTGTGGTGTTGGGATAGCTTCCGTGGATGACCTGACCATTGAAGAACAGCACATCTCCCGGATCCATCTCCGCGGTTACCGGTTTGATATCATCCGGAAGCTTGAGACTCGCGCCGGAACCCCCCACGCCAAAGAGGTCACGTCGGTCCTCGTACTCGGCATCACACAAAAGCGGAAGCGGACCACTTCCCGGCACGACACTCAATGCACCGGTGTCAGAGTCGCATCTGTCCATGGCGATCCATGCCGCCATACAGGTCCCTGGCCGGACCGCCAGCGGATTGTTGTCCTGGTGCAGGCCCTGACCACGAGCTCCGGGTGGCTTGAAGTAGAACATGCTCTGCGCTGCAAGCGGCTCCTCTCCGGTGACAGCCCTGAGGAGATCCCAGATCCTCTGATCAAGCAGATACTCGAGACATACCCTTCCGAGTTCGGAATCCGCCCTGTGCGGGTGGAGCATTCTCGGGTAGCGGAGCAATGGGTCATCTTCGTTTCCATTCTCCTGCTGCATCCATGGAGACCACGCTGCAGTCTCGCTGACACCGGGAACAGGTCCACGGTCGGCGGCGTCCATGACAACCGAAAGTATCGACTCCACCTCAGCCTGCGAAATGAGATTTCGGACGACTCCCACCCCCGACGAGCGGAAGGCGTTGAGCTCGTGTTGTGACGGTTTGAGTCCAAGCTCGGTAATCTGATTGGACTGGTTCACCGTGCCGGTCGCTCTTCCTGCCACATCGCCTCCGCGCGAACAATAACGAGTCGAGTGTAGCCGGTCGGTTGACCCTAAAGTCAATCGCGGGTATCGCGGTCGGCGATGCCGGACAGTTCGACCGGGGGCCGGTCGGGGAATCTCGCGATGAGCGAGAGGCGTCCGCCCCTCGCCTCCACCGTCCTGCGCAGCGTCGAGAGCAACAGGTCGCTGCGCTGCTCCAGCCGCGAGACACCGTCCTGGCTGATACCGAGTTCTCGCGCGACGCTGACCTGGGTGAGATGCCGGGCCTTGCGCAGCTCGCGCAGCGTCATCTCTTCGGCGATGAGTTCGGCGGTGCGATCTTCGATCTTGCGCCGTCGGGCGGGGTCGAGGCCAGCCATCATGTCGTCAAGGCTCACGGTCATCACGATCCTCCTGCATTGGCGAGTTGGGCGAGGTGCCGGTCGAACCGCTCGTCGGCCTTGCGGATGAGCGCACGCGTCGTGGAACTCTACCGACCAGCTCATCCACGACACAGTATGTTGTCACAGGCATATGAAGTCAAGGCCATGCCACACACGTTTCACTGAGGACGGTTGTCCGGTCAGTCAGTCCGCGTTCGCCACGCCGCCTCTCTGGGCCTATCAACCCGTCGTACGCCGCCTACTGTCGCGATGGCGGCCACACACAACAGCTTGCCGGGCCGAACCCAGTAAGGATCCTGCTACATTATGCGTTCGGCGAGGAACAGCGCTCGGTCGGTAGCTTCGAGGATCGTGGCGACCTGGTAACAGTCGCCCAGGAGGTGGACATTGGCCCGGCCCGCGAGCTGGTCGGCCAGCGAGCGCTCGCACACCACTCCGGTGGCCATCACCAGCTCGCCCTCGGGAAGCTCGGTCGCCGAACCATCGACGACGGTTACGTCCCTGACGCGTTCTCGCTCCACGCCCACTACGCGGGTACCGGTGCGTACATCGACCTGGTGGCGCTCGAGCTGCTCCTCGAAGTACTCCCGAAACGAGTGCGTCTCCCGCGCAGCGATAGTGCCGCTCTCCTCCACCAACGTTACCCGGTGGCCACGCTGGGCGAGGTGGACCGCCACCTCGCTTCCCGTGGAGCCGCCGCCGACAACCGTTACCGGCTTCCGCAGCTCGACCGCGCCGCTGAACACGTCCTCATACGTGATGAGCTCTGCGCCTTCGCTCTCGAAGGGCACGTGCGGCCTGGCTCCGGTCGCCAGGACCAGCACCTCCGGATCGAGCACCTCGACGAACTCCGCGGACACGCGGGTGCCGAGCCCCACCTCCAGGCCCCGCGTCTCGACCTGCTTCTCGTAGTAGGCGAGCAGCCAGCCCAACTCGCGCTTGAACTCCGGGGTCCGGCAGAACACGAGCTGGCCCCCGATGCGCGGAGCCGCCTCCAGCACCCGCACGTCGTGGCCCTTTTCCTTGGCCATGAGGGCGAAGCTCAAGCCGGCGGGGCCGGCCCCGACCACCAGCACGCTCCGTTTGCGTGCGACGACCGTGCTCGTCGCCAGCAGCTTCTCGCGCCCGAGGTACGGGTTGACGTTGCAGCGCACGTCCAGGTCCTGATCGATCCGCTCGATGCAGCCGTAGTTGCAGCCGATGCAGGGGAGGATCTCCTCTTCCTTCCCCTGTTGCACCTTGTTGGGCCACTCCGGGTCGGCGAGGAGCGCCCTGCCGAGCGACACGAAGTCGGCCTGGCCTTCCGCGATCACGCGCTCGGCCAGCTCGGGAGTCTTGATCCTGCCCACGGCAATCACCGGTATGCCGACGGCCTGCTTCACGACCTGGATATCGGCGAGCAGGTTGCCTTGCGGCGCCATCGTCGGCGGGAAGATCAGCGATCCTGACTCGTAGGTACCGGCCGAGGTGTTGATGACGTCTGCCTTCACGTCCAAGGGGCTGTTCATCAGCGGCGAATGGGTCGGCGCTCATTCGCGAGAGACCATTACCAGCGTCAACCCTGCGTCAGTCCTATGGCGTGGTGGCCAAGATCAATCCGTTCAACGACCCCTTTCGCTTCTGCGCCGAAATGTCGGGGCCTGCGCTGGTCGCCGGCAATACGGTGGTGATCAAGGGACCGAAACAAGCGCCGTTGTCCAGCCTGAAGTTGCGAAGCTATGCCGGGGGGTATTCCCGCCCGCGGTGGTGAACATCGTGACCGGCGGCGGCGGGACTCAAGGAGGGCGACTATGTTCGATCGTGTGACCCCGCAGATGCGGATCGGCAGCGAGGAGATCTTTGGTCCGGTCATGGCGGTCATGAGCTGGTCCGCTAGCCCACGGCCCAGATCGCGGATGCTGCCGCAGAGAGGACAAACGATATGAGCGGCGCGAAGATCCACCCTATACTGAAGTTGAGCAACATGCGAGCCTTGAGGTTTTGTAATCCCCGCAGAATCCCGACGCCGAGTATCGCGCCGATTAGGGCCTGGCTGGTACTCACCGGTACTCCTATGACGGCGAAAATGTGAACCGTAGCAGCCATTGATGAAACCGCTATGAATGCCGTGAACGCGTCGAGCCGCATCAGTCTTTTCCCTACGGACTCCATCACACGACGGCTGAACGTGATCACGCCGAGGCCAATCGCACCGCCTCCGATCACGGCCAGATGGAAGTCGTTCAACCCTGGGATAACGCCGGAGTAGATTCCGGTAGCGTTGGCAACATTGTTTGCGCCGAGGGCGTATGAACCGTAGGTTCCCACAACGACCAACCCCGTCCAGAGCAACTTATCCCGAGTCAGGATCCCCATCCGCACGTGACGAGATACCCAGCGCAGGACGATGAAAAAGAGTACAGCGAAGAACATCGAGCCTAATGGAGTGGCAAGCCAAGAAATCGCGACTTTGGCGAGACCGCTCGTAGAGAGGTTGCGGGTGGCGATGCCGATGCCGATAATCGCGCCGACAACGGCTTGTGAGGTGCTGATCGGGAGACCGAACATTGTCATCATCGTGATCGTAATCGCCGCCGATACCGATACGATGATGAGCGTGGTCACCGTCTGTTCCGTCAGTCCGCTGAGAGTATGGATGCCTGCCTGACCTTGCAGCGCGGCACCGGCAAGCACCGCCAGCGCGCACAGAACGGACGCTCTTCTGAAGCTGATGACTCTGGACCCGACCGCGGTACCGAAGAAATTCGCCGCGTCGTTGGCGCCGAGAGCCCAACCAAGATAGACGCCGCCGGCGAGAGCCAGCACTCAAACACTCCTCTTGGCGACCATTATCCTGATTCTGTCACCGACGCTTTCCGATCGGTCGGCGACGCCGCCGATTCTGTCAACGAGATCTCTCAGCAGAATCTTCTGCAGATCAGGCATGTCAGAGGAAAAGATGCGGTCGATCAAGTCAGATTCGATGCGATCGGCTTCGCTTTCCAGCTTGTCGATTTTTCCCACCGTAATCGACGCATCGATGAAGTTGTTGAAGAGCTGGGATACACCTTCGAGCATCGTCAAGACGCACTTGGTGCAAACCGACACCAGCTCGGTGATTTGGTCGCAGATCTCAGGCGGCAGCGATATGTGTTGGTTCAGGATCATTCTCACGGCAGACTCTGCGCAATTCGGTACGCGATCCATAGATTCAATCAGACCGAGGATATCACCACGCGATTCCGGGAATAACGCGCGGCTGTACATCAAGTTCTCGAGCTCGCGGCGAATGTCGTCGGCCCGCCCCTCGGCGAGATGAACGCTGTCGAAACTCCTTTGCACCTTTTGTCGATCAAAACAGGTACAACACTCGCCGAAGGTTGTCTTAAACCGCTCGACGCACAGCGAGATCTGTTCGCAGTATGATGCGATCTGCTCTTGCACCGCCCGCTGCTTGCTCTGCAATCTACTCATTCGAGTGTCCCCATCGGCGGTCGGCCGAGGTCGGGCTCAATTGCTGTCTGGCGCTCATATGGCTCCCGCATCGCATCCTATATCCTACCGAGTCACGTGTTGCTTGCCTATAGCGTTACCACGTTTAGGTCTGGCGTGGACAAGGTCGACAGCGCGCCGACCGGTCTCGCATCATGAGCCGCTTGATGCCGGCGGCCGTGAACATAGTTCGACCCAAGACAATACGCCCACGTACGACTGCCATTCCTGGAGGCATCCACACTGCCGCCATGGCCCAGGACGGCGCTGTGCGTGCTGCCCCGGAGGTAAAGAGGAACTTGAACACGATCCGGGGCGGTACCGGCGAGTCGGACGCGGGATGGCGGCGCATGCGCCGGTGATACATGTCGTAGTGAAAGCAGCAGAAGCTGCCTGCAGGCACCACCATCGGTTCCTCGCGCACAGACGGATCGAGGGCCCCGATCGTCGCGCAGCAAGCGGTCGCGGGCCGCCAGATCGGCCCCCTGCATCGCGCCCTCCGGGTCGTCGATCTGGTCGTGGCGGATTGGCTGAGCGGGGGGCCGGGCGCTGCCATCGCCGTCCGCGGGGAGCGCGTAGTACTGCGATCCCGGTGCGATCGCCGTCGGTCCCATCTCCAGGGTGACCGCCGCGGGGTAGTACATGCACAGCAACCAGCGCGGCCGGTGATGACGCACCCTCTGCACGCCCCAGTAACTGTCGCGGTGCCAGCCCTGGTCGAACGGCACCGCTCCCGCCGCTTCCGGCGCGCCGGACTCGACATACGCCGCGGAATGTGGATGGCGGAGGTAGCCGCGCCCCAACAGATCCTTGAGGGCGCCGCGCACCGTGGCGCTGTCGAGCAACCTCGCGCAGCTCCGGCATTGCGGCGTCCAGATCGTCGCTCAGGCCGCTCTGTGGTTGGCGCTCCAGGGCGGCGCGATAGACGTTCTCGTGAAAGCCCTCACCGAGCTCCTCCAAGCCGAACCAGGAAGCCGTCGAGGATGAACCGTTGCACCTGGGCGTCGGTGAGGAGCCTTATCTCGCGGTCACTCATATTCCGGCCTCACCATAACCGAACCGCTCTCTGGCCTCGCGTCGACCGCTACAGCCACCTCCGTGGCGAGGTGCGGTCGCTGTTCGAGGCACTGAAGCGCTTCCAGGCGCATTCCGCTACATGGTGGTCGCCAGGTGCGCCACGATCCGGCGCCCAGGTCTTCTCCGCCGCCTGACCGACGGACCGACCGGCGGACATTGACGGAGGCGTCCGACTTCGCCAACTATTTTCCGCGAAGGACGGGAGGCTCTACGACGGCTCCCCGCGGGTCGTCGAGGATCGGTGATCCGACCAGCGCCGCCTCCTTCGGAGGACCGCCATGGCACGTCACGACGCGATAGAGGGTAGTTCGACAGTGACCGTCCACGTGTATCGTGCTGAGGAAGGCGGGTTTTGGGCTGAGATGCCCGATTATCCGGGGTGTTACACCCAGGGCGAGACCATGGACGAGCTTGAAGAGAATGTCCGTGAAGCCGTCCAGTGCTACCTCGATGCGGGGTATGCCGACCAGTCAGCGATCGAAAAGGCAGAAGAGGAGCCGGAGATCCTACAGGTCTCCTTGTGAAGGCGATTTCAGGCCGGAGGCTTGTACGGATCCTCCAATCAATATTCGATGAATCGCTCGGCGGAAGTGAGGTAGTGTCGAGGTAACCCTCTATCAACTGCCAGGGAAAGAAGGTAGGCCCACTCGAAGGCATGACCGATGTCAATCCGACCTCCATCTGCGGCCGGGAGCTCCCGCCAGTCCGCGTCGTAGAGCTCCGGTAATCTATGATCTGATGCCCGTACCAGTTTCGTCAGAACGAAATCGGCCACTTGCTTCGCCTCGCGGTACCCTTCCTGTTCTCCGCTCATGTCGCCCAGGGCCACGAGTGCCTCGAAGAGATGCATCAGCGGATTCTGTGATTTGATCTTGCCATCCTCTTGGAAGTCCCGGGTCAAGCTCAGCTTGAAGCCTCCATGATCATCCTGGAAGTGCTCCTTGAGTATTGCTACCGTCTCGCTGGCAGCGTGCTGTGGAGCTGGATTCCCGGTAATGCGCGCTGCATGCGAAAGCCCGAATATGGCGAACGCATGTCCTTAAGTATTTTTTTGGGAATCGAGTACCTGGCCATCGCGCCTGCAGGTACTGAACCAACCTCCATACTGATTGTCCCAGAAGTTTCCCAACAGAAACCGGATGCCCTTTTCTACCGCCTGCAAGTACTCGTCGTCCTGGGTCAGTTCATAGCCGATGCAGAAGTTGTACAAGAGCCTGGACTGAGAGACGAGAGTAGCATAGTCCTGCCCGAGCGGATTCCACTTTCGATCAAAGTGTGGCAGGAAACAGCCGGTCTCGGTGACCGCATGCTGAAGCCAGTGTGGAAGTATATCTTCGAGAAGATGCTGCTGAAACCACTTCAGGTCCAATGCTGGCCCTCCGATACGTGTTGGCGTGTTCCTACGTCACCGGGAACAGAACTGTCAAGTCAGCGATCCGGGGCTGAGTTCGCGACACACGCTGGCACACGACGAAGGGCGGGTGACGACACGGGGCACCGTGTGCGAATTCCTCGGCCCCTGTGGGGACGTTCGCTGACGATATCGGGATTGTCTTCCTGGAGGGGTTAAAGTGAGGCTTCTCGACGACGCGGATCTCAGGGCATACGCTCGACGCGACTGGGGGCCGCCGGCCCGGCTCGGTCGAGCTCGCGACACGATGTCCGGGCTCGAAGCTGTTCGCTGTTCCGCTCATCGACTTCATCGCCGTGCGGCACACGCCATCTGCAAGCCTCCACCGTGGCAAGAGGCCATCACGCCGGTCGGTGCCCACTACGCCATCAGGACTATCCCACGCTAACGCGAAAGCCGGCTGCAAGTCGTTGCTTCCGTTGCCCTCGGACCGACGCTCAACCCCCAACTCGCACCCCGGCGAGCGCGGATCACGTGACCCCGTCTGGCGGCGGTCCGTACTCCCGATGCCGGAAGCGGTTGTGGGCAGCACAATGAAGCCTGAGATTACCCGGCTCGGCGCTGCCGCCGAGCGCGAAGGGAACGATGTGGTCGAGCTGCAGCAGGAAGCGCGACCCGCAGCGCCGCCCAGTGTGCGGATCGACGTAACTGCAGCAGCCACCGTCGCGGCGCCACACCTCGCGCCGCACTGGTGCCGGAATGTAGCGGGATCGACGCGCCCGGTGGGGCGGCTGCGCGCTGCCTCCGGACGGGCCGGCTGCCGCCGCCTGCGGCCGCGAACGGCCGTCGAGTAGCGCCGCTCCTGTCCGCTTCGCCGCCCCTGTCCGCTTCGCTGGCGAAGGAGCGCTGCGACCACGATCCACCGCTACCAGCGCGGTCGGCATGCTCTGGTCTGCCGGCGGCGTCGGTCGTGGCGCCGGTGCGGTGGCGTGGGACCCACGATCGGCCACCGACTTCGGCGCCGAAGCAGCGGAGCCGGGCGCCGCCGTCGCTGGCTTGGCACGCACCGGGGATGCTGCCCGCGCAAGTCTCGCGCCCCGACGGCGGCGCGGACAGCGCCGAGGTGCCGGCGCCGCCATTCCCGCGCGCGGGTTCCTCTGCGGATAGCGCTGCTGGCGCCGGGGTACTGCCACCGGCGCTCGTGCCCTCCGGCGGCGTCGACTCTCCGGGTTGCTCTTGCGCGTCCCGCTTCGCCGGCGAAGCCGCCCCGCCTGCCGGCCCTTGCTGCGCCCTCGGCGCCGGTGCCTGGCCCGCGCTTGCCTCCCGGCGCCCACCTCGGCGCCCGCGCGGCGGCCGCCCCGGGTCGTAGCGCTGCAGGCCGTCCTGCACCAGCCGCTCGACGAGCTGCCCCAGCGTCAGGTGCGGGTCCACGTGCGACAGCAGTGCCCGTAGCTGCTCGATCCCGCACTGACAGGCAGATTCGATCACCACCTTCAGCTCCCAGCGGCCGTCCCCCAGCGCCCGCATGCGATCGGCCGGCCGCGCCAGCTCGGGAGCCACACCGGCCAACAACTGCTTCACCTCGCGGGTGCTCTTGCCGCTCGCCTGCGCCACCAACTCCTGCCGCTGCGCCGCGTCCAACGCCGGCACCGCTCGCGCCGGCGCCGCTGCCGCGGTCCCCGAAGCCGCATCTCTCCAGCGAGCGACACTCCCACCGACACGTCTGCGCAGGAGAAAACCTCGACACTAGGTGGAGTGGAGAGTACTCCGAGAATGGAAGATGATTCCGTCATGGGAGGTCAACCCTCCCGGATACCTGCTGCGGGAGGCGCGGGAAACCGCGGGATTTACGCAACGGAGCCTTGCGACCCGGCTCGGTTGCACGCAGCAGGCTGTCGCTAGAGCCGAACGATTCGACAGCAATCCGACACTTGAATTCGCACGCGCCTGGGCGGATGCCCTCGGCCTTGACCTCGTACTGGAGTTCAATCGTGCACGAGCTTCCGTCATCCCTTGTGGAGCCGATCATCACGCTTCTCACGAGGTACTTCTGGACGAACGGGTAGATGGCGAGCACCGGAACGCTGGCGACGATGATGAGGGAGAACTTGAGCAGCTCGCGCTGATTCCAGTCCTGGACAGAGGACTCCCGGTCGAGCAGACCCTCGCTGACGAGCCGATTCAAGTAGCGCAGCCCGTCACGCCACTCAGGGGTCGTGAAAGCCGCGGAGACCGTACCGTCGTCCCGGATGAGTCTGTCTTCGCCGTCGTTGTAGACAAAGGGATTCATCAGAAAGCCGTCGACGTACGAGTGCCATCCGTTCTGGGTAACCGCCGAGATCAGGCTGGCAAGGACAGGCTACGCCTGGCGGTGGTCCGTACTGCAGTTGCATGGCGCACCGCCTCCCGCGCTGACGGCTTGTCAGCGGACTCGCCGGGGTAACGGACCGCGACGGCGTACACGTTGAGGATCTCAAGGTGCGGGCGAGCGTCGTCCCAGGCCCCCGCGTGCGGCAGGAGCAGGTCCAGGAGGGCAATCAGGTTATGGGTCCTGCCAAACGGGATGGATTGCTCTTGGAGGATAGCCTTCAGGTATTTCTCAGCGCATTGCTGCGCGTGGAAGCAAGCGGCCTCGTAGTTGGGGTTCTTCCTTGCCCGCAACTCGCGACCAGCGGTGGCGAAGTCACCCTCGGGATTCATAGAGCACTTCCCCCCGCTTCACGACCTCCTTGAGGAAAAAGTCGTTCCACTGGAGGCGCTGGCGCATCTCCTGTGGAGTCCTCACGACGAGGTCGACCGGGATTCTCGACCTCACTCGGCGCACGATTTCGATGGCCTGCGCGACACCGCTGCCGCTGTGCTCCATGATCACGAGCAGGTCAACGTCCGAGTCCTCCGAAGGCGTGCCGTAGGCGTGAGAGCCGAACAGAATGACCTTTTCGGGTCTGAACTCCGCACCGATGCGCTGCGCGACGGCGTGGATCTCTGTTCTGGTCACGCGCACGCTGGCATCCTACCACGCCGCGGGCGTAGTAAGCCCACAACCCGGCGGGTGCCGTCGGTCGGCACGACTTCGACGCCGTCGGCGCCTGAGCGCACCGCGCGCGTGCGCCACGCGCCGGAGTGCCGGTACCGGTTCGGGCGATGGCACCTCGCTCAGTCGTGCAGGCTGCGAACGTAGGCCAGGTTGCGGCGCATTCCCTCGCCCGGCTCGGGCAGCTCCGGGTGCCAGTACTTCTCGTACTCGTCGGCTATCCACCCGTCGTAGCCCACCTTCTCGAGAGCGGCAAACACCTCAGGCCACGGCACTGACCCCTCACCCATCAGGCGTGCTTTGCGTTGATTCCTTCCCTCGAGGTTCCAATCGACGAGCCAGTCCTTGTAGTGGACGTGCCGCAGGTAAGGGGCGCACAGGTTCACCGCCTCGGCCGGGCTCTCGGCGCGGGCCCAGTAGATCCAGGCGTAGTCGAACAGGATGCCTACGTTCTCCAGGCCCACCATCTCTACCATCCTGACGGTGTCCGCGGCAGAGAGCGTGAGGCAGCCACCGTGGGTCTCCACGCACACGGTGATGCCGTGCCGGGCAGCAGCCCGGCCGATCTCCCGGATTCCCGATGCCGTACGCTCCCAGTCCTGCTCCAGCGTGTAGCCCGCGGGCACCGGATCGAGACCGCCGTACACCCGGATCATCGGCGCCTCGAGTCGGGCGGCCACCTCCACCACCCGCAGCATATGCGCCAGCTCTGCCGCGCGGCGGTCGGTCACGAAGTCCTTGAAGTAGGCGGTGAGGCAGACGATGCGGACGCCGGTATCCCTGGACCACTCCCTTGCCAGGGCGAGGTACTCGTCATCTACGGTGGTAGTATCGAGCTGCCCGTCCTTGGAGCAGCGCACCTCGATTCCTTCGTAGCCGATCTCGGCAAACAGCTTCATCGCCCCCAGCAGGTTCAGGTCGGGGGTCCCCATGGTGTGACCGGCTGCCTTCAGCATCTTCATCGCATCGCCTCCTGCACCTGGTGTTGTATCTGATCGATGGTGGGCACCGCGTCGCCGGGGCTTGCATCTTTGCTGGTAGGCCCGTTCCGGGTGGGCCCACCCCCCACCCGGAAGGCGGTCTCTACCAGACTGGTGGTGACGAACCCCTCCAGGCCGTCGGCCGACAGCACCTGTGGCGGCCGGCCATCGAGCACCAGGCGGATCAACTCGTCCAACTCGGCCTGGAAAGAATCAATGCTCTCCGGCACCTCCACCACCTCGCACCCGGTGGTGTGCACGACGATGCGGTCGGGGCGCTCTACCCGGACGTAGCCTTCGGTACCGATGAAGGTCAGCACCGTGTCCCGAAACTGGAAGCCGATGCCCTCGGCGTAGTTTGCCGTATGCGAACCGACCACGCCGTCACCCCAGTCGATGACCATGCTGAAGCCGTCCTCCCGCTCCCAGCCCTTGCGAAACGACAACGCAGCGTGGCGGACGCGGCGTGGGGTCAGGCCGGTGATTGCCGTCACCAGGTCCAGTTCGTGGACGCTCAGCTCGTACATCGCCCCCGCCCGACCCAGCCAGGCGAGCTTCTCGGCCTTGCCGGTGATGGGCTGCACCTTGGTAGTGATCACCGACAGCAGCGGCCCGGCGCGTTTCACCAGCTCCGCGGCGCGCCGGAAGATCGGGTCGTAGCGCATCTTGAAGCCCACCATCAGTGGCGTGCCTGATCGGCGCGAGGTCAGTACCAGCTGTGCCGCCTCCCGCTCCGTCATCGCCAGGGGCTTCTCGCAGAGCACGGCTATTCCACGCTGGAGCAAGGCTTTGGTTACGGCGAAGTGGCTCGCAGGTGGCGTGGTGAGGCTGGCTGCCGACAGCCCTTCGGGCAATGCGTCGATCGAGGTCAGCGGCTCACCGCCGAACTCGGCGGCCAACGCCGCGGCGCGCTCCTCCTGCAGATCCACGAAGAAGCGGCGCGAGATGCGCCGGTCAGCGGCAAGGGCACGGGCGTGATTGCGGCCGATCGGGCCACACCCGACGATGGCGTATTGCATGGTGGTATCAGTGGTATGGATCGGCGGCGTCTCGCAGTCCGTCGCCGACGAAGTTGAAACAGATCACGGTGACGATGACCATCAACACTGGAATCATCAGCCACGGGTACAGCGCAACGGTGGATGCGTTCTGCGCCTCCTTGAGCAGCACGCCCCAACTGGTGACCGGCGGGCGCAGCCCCAGTCCCAGGAAGCTGAGGCTGGTCTCGCCCAGGATCATCGCCGGAATGGACAGCGTCAGCGATACGATGATGTAGCTGAGGAATCCCGGAATCAGGTGGCGGACAATGACGGCAAAGCCCGAGGCGCCGCACACCCGGGAGGCGAGGACGAAGTCCTCCTCCCGCAGCGAGAGCAGCTTGCCGCGCACCACCCGCGCCAGTCCGGTCCAACCGATCAGCGAGAGAATGATCGTGATTGCCAGGTACACGCGCAGCGGCGGCCAGGTGGATGGCACCGCAGCGCTCAGGCCCAGCCACAGTGGGATGGTGGGGATGGAGCGCAGCATCTCGATGAGCCGCTGGACGGCGTTGTCGACACCACCTCCGAGGTAGCCGGAGACCCCGCCCAACAGCACACCGACCACCAGGCTCAGCGCCACTCCCACCAGGCCGATGCTCAACGACACGCGCGAGCCGTACAGGATGCGGGTGAACATGTCGCGCCCCAGCCGATCGGTGCCGAGCAGGTAGACACCGCCCTCGGCAACGCCGAACAGGTGCCGGTCGGAGTGGATGAAGCCCCACATCTCGTACGCTTCACCCCGGACGAACAGCCGCAGTGGCAGTTTCTTCGCCCGATCTATCGTATAGCCCTTGCGCAGCGTCTCGGGGTCGATCTCCAGCTCATAACCGTACACGAACAGCCCCGGTCGCCCCTGCTGCCAGTCCATCAGCCGGATTCGCTGCGGCGGCGCGTACACGTGGCCCAGGTCCCTGGTCTCGAGACCGTACGGAGAGAGAAACTCGCAGAAGATCCCCGCCAGGTAGATGACGATCAACGCCAGCAGGCTGATTCGGGCAACGACGTGGCGCCGGAACTTGCGCCCCATGAGGGTCCACTGCGAAGCGACATAGTAGTCGTCGGCCCCCTGGACGGTGGTCGCGGCGGTAGCGGCGACGGGCGACGTCATCGGCCGCCGAACCGGATGCGTGGATCCACCCACGCCAGCATGAGGTCGGAGACGAAGGT
The DNA here is from genome assembly GCA_965203905.1 of Spirochaetia bacterium. Classification (GTDB taxonomy): domain Bacteria; phylum Spirochaetota; class Spirochaetia; order SZUA-6; family Bin103; genus Bin103. Next base: position 5,041,344 of record CBDBDQ010000005.1, read on the forward strand.
GCCGATCACCGTGAGGGCCGCCAGCAGCAGGATGAAGCTGCCGGCCAGGTACATGTCCTGGCTGATCAGGGCCTTCAGCAACAAGGAGCCGGTGGTGGGCAGGCTCAGCACCACGGCGGTGATGGTGGCGCCGGAGATGGTTTGCGGCAGAATGTAGCCCGCCGTGCTGAGGATCGGATTCAGCGCCAGGCGCACCGGATAGCGGAACAGCAGGCGGCGCTCTGCGAGGCCCTTGGCGCGGGCGGTGATCACGTACTGCTTGCGGAGCTCGTCCAGCAGCGAGGCGCGCATTACGCGGATAAGCTGCGCCGTGCCGGCGGTGCCGATCACGATCACCGGCACCAGCAGGTGCTTCAGCATGTCGAAGACCCGCGCCAGGCTCCAGGCGGCATTGGCGAATTCGGGCGAGAACAGGCCGCCGATGGACAGTCCGAACGTGTAATACAGGAAGAACATCAACACCAGGGCCAGCAGGAAGTTGGGCGTGGCCAGCCCCAGGAACCCGAAAAAGGTGAACAGGTAGTCCCCGGCCGCGTATTGGTGCGTGGCCGAGTACACTCCGATGGGGACGGCGACCAGATAGGTGAACAGGATGCTGGCGGTGGAGACGACGATGGTGAGCAGCAGTCGCTCGCCGATCAGGTCTCGCACCGGCATGTCCCACTCGAAGGACTGCCCGAAGTCCCCAACGAACACGCCACGCATCCACTTCAGGTACTGAATGACGAGCGGCTGGTCCAGCCCATAGCGGGCCCGCAACTCATCGATCACCGACTGATCTATCAGATCTCCCGACAGCCGGAGTTGCGACACGTAGGAGTTCAGGAAGTCCCCCGGCGGCGCCTGGATGATGGCGAACGCTACCAGCGAGATGAACAGCAGCGTCGGGATCATGAGGAGAAGCCGCTTGACGACGAACTGGGACATGCTAACCCCGGCGAGCCGGTGGCTGCCAGGACTCTGCACGAGCCCCGGCGGCCACCGCTATCCCATGCGAGCCGGTTTATTCGCGAATGAAGAATTGCGCCGACACGGCGTTCCCGGTGGCCCGGGTCACGTTGTCGTGCAGCACGTTCTCGGGAACATTGCGCAGTCGATTGCTCGCGATGACCAGTTGGCGCACCTCACCGACCGTGCCGATCATGAACACGTTCTGCTGGTGGATCTCCACCATCCGCCGGGCCAGGCGATCCTGCTCCTCCTTGTCGGCGGTGCTCTTGATCGCCTCCCACAGGTCGATCAGCTCGCGCACGTCACCAGTTGGCTCTTCGCCGGATCTGCCGCCGCTGGTATACCACTCGGTGTACGCGGCTCCGCCCCACTGGATCGACATCGGCACGAAGCGGATCGGTGAAGCCACCAGGTTGGCGATGGAGTCCATGAACCACATGCTCATCTGCAGCTCGTTGCCGGTGGCCTTGGAATCCCACAGCGCCCGGTCAATGGTGCGGATGGCAACGCGGATGCCCAAATCGTTCTCCCACCAGCCTTTCACCAGGTTCACCGTGTCATCCCAGGGGCCGAATACCGATGCGTACTCTATGTTCAGCACCAGTGGCTCTCCGTCGGATCGCAGCCGGAAACCGTTGGCGTCGCGGTTGACCAGGCCGACCTGATCGAGCAGCTGGTTGGCGCGGTCCGGGTCGTAGTCGATGTAGGAGTTGGCCCACTGTTCCGAGTAGTACTTGGAGTTCCGCGTCAGTGATGCCTGGCGTGGAGTGGCCTGATCGGACCAGATGAGCTGGTTGATCTCGTCCCGCTTGATGCCGAGTGAGAGTGCGAAGCGGAACTCCGGAGTTTCGAACAACTTGCGCAACACCGGATCCTTCACCGTCAGGTTGGGAAAGAAGTAGGGATCGGCGCCGACGGTGGTGTCCCACTGCAGCACCCGGTAGTCGCCCTGACTGCGATTCTCCATGAACAGCGTGAAGTCCTTGAACAGCACATGGCGCACCTGGAAGTCCAACTCGCCACTGACCGCTTTCAAGGGGATGATGTCGATGCTCTCCACCAGCACGTTGGTAAGGTTGTCGATGTAGGGAAGCTGATTGCCCGCGGAGTCCACCTTCCAGAAGTACGGATTGCGCTCCATGACGAAGCGCGGCTGGGAGAAGTCGTTCACCGCCTTCCACGCGTATACCGTCGGTACCTCCTGCTTCAGGAAGTCCTCGTCGGCCCAACGCAGCTTGAAGAGCTCGGGCCAGCCGTTCACTCCTGCCTCCGAGGCCAGCTTGCTCAGCTCCGCCGCCGGCGTGTAGCTGGCGTGGAACTGCTTCAGGTAGTGGCTGGGCTGATAGTAACGGCCGTAGTACGAGAGCGAGATCGCCTCCAGGAAGTTGCCGTACGGCTCGGCAAACGTGAACGTCACCGTGTGGTCGTCCACCTTCTCGGCCACCACCGGCTGGCCAACGGTGACGATGTGCGACGGCGGACTGGGGCGCAGGTCGGTGTTCAGCAGGATGTCGTTCACGGCGAACATGACGTCGTCGGCCGTGAAGGGCTCGCCATCCGACCACTTCATTCCCGGCCGGGTGCGTAACGTATACACCCTGGCGTCGGGAGAGATCTCGAAGCTGTCGAGGACGTTGGCCTCGACCTGGGACGCATCCTGGGCGAACTGGACGATTCCCTCGCCGATCAGTTTGCGCATGCCCCAGCGGTCGCCGATGCCCAGCCACGCGCGCACCATCTCGCCACCGTAGCTGCCGATCTCCTCGGCGGGCTGGATGACCATCGGGTCCGCCGGTAGCCGCTCTGCCAGGGGTGGCAGCTCGCCGTTGGCCACCAGTGCGGCAAGCATCGGTGCCTGCTGGTCGGACGCACTCGCAGCGGCGGTTGTTGTCTCGCCCGCTGCACTGCCGGACGGCTCCGTGGTGCCGCCGGCCCATGCCGGCGAGCTCAAGACCAGCAGCGCCAGCAGCGAAACAGCCAATGCCGTTCTCATGTGGACCTCCTCGCGTGCACGTGACGTACCGGCCCGCGCCAGCACGTACAACGTATCACGTGAATTATTTACACGATCTTGGATCTTAGCGGCGGGCTTTGGCAAGCCGTCGAGCCAGGGATATACGTTGCTCTCGAATGAATCGCGGACCCGCCGATAGCCGGAACGGTTCGACTCGGCGGATCCTCTGCCTCGATCAGGGCCTCTTCGAGATGCTCAAGTTCCCGCGTCACGATCAGCGGCGGCAAGAATCCGGCGACGCGCCTCCGGCCACGGGACGGTCTTGGCTATCCCATCATCCAACCGGTGCAGCCGCCGCAGAATCTCGACCGACCACGCCGCTTTGCCATCGTCGTCGACCTGTTGGTCGAGGCTCTCGATCAACTGCCCAGCGAGCGCGGCACGTTCTTCGGCAGAGAGCCCGACCGCAGCTGCCGCAAACCTGAACGACTGCCGGATATCCTCGATCTCGAGATCGGGGTATTCATCCATGATCCGGGTATCGGGCATCCCCTGGGCGACGAGGCCGACGACCGTGGTCACCGGGATGCGCAAACCCCGAATACACGGCACTCCGCCCATCTGCGCCGGATTGATGCTGATTCGTTCAAATTGCTTCAAGGTACTCTCCTCACATCCCGGAATCGAGACGACCTGCGCCGCAAGGCACGTCGCTGTGCCCATCTTTTACCCGCTCGCCTACTATATGAACTGAGCCGCGTGGCCGCGAGGATCTTGCCAACATTGGCGGTGCGTGGCCGACTGTCAACTGGCCTGGGGACGCTGGTATGGAGAGGCGATGGTAGACGACACACAGTGGTATCCCCTGACAGTTCCGTCGAGCTGGAAGGGGCATCGTAATTGGGAAGATCATCCGACGCTCAGCGGCCATACCGGCTTTGCGTGGTACCGCTGCTTCGTCCGGGTGCCGGCAGAGTGGCGCGACCAGCCCTGCCGGCTCTACCTCGGCTACATCTCCGAGTGCGATGAAACGTTTGTCAACGGGGTGAGGGTCGGCGCCACCGGGTCGTTCCCGCCCCACCGCGAATCGGGAATCCCCGCGCTGCGCGACTACCCGGTGCTGCCGGGGAGCATCCGGTTCGGGACGGGGAACCTGATCGCCGTACGGGTGTACTGCTCGGGACGGGAGGACAGCGGCGGCGGCCTCATCGGCGTTCAGTACGGCATGTCCGACTTCCGGTACCGAGAGTACCGGTTCCAGCCCGACACCGGCGCAGCCCCCGTTGCTTACGACCGGGGCCGCTGGCTCGGCGAGCCGGGGCGGGAGCTCACCCTGTCGTGCGCCCGCGGCGCGCTGTCCCTGGAAGGGCAGTGGCAGGTGCGGCGCGGCGACGACCCGAGCTGGGCGCAGTGGCCCGCGCAGTCGCCGTCGGCACGCGACCGGATGGCCGCCGAGTACGGCCGTTCCGTGCGCCAACCGGTGGGAGCGGCCACCGAGATCTTCAGCGGCACGGCGCGGCCACCCGAGGGGCCGCGCACGATCTGGTTTCGCACTCCCGGCCGCAATTGGTTCGAGGCGCTGCCGGTCGGCAACGGCCGCCTCGGTGTAATGGTCTTCGGTATCCCGGGGCGTGAGCGGCTCCAGCTCAGCGAGGAGACGGTCTGGGCCGGCAGGCCTGCCGAAACCGATCGCTCGGCGGCGTATGCGGCCTTTGCGGCGACGCGCGAGCACCTCTTTGCGGAACGCTACGCGGAGGCGCACCGGGTCTACGCGGAGTCGTTCCTGGCGCCGAATGAAACCCGCAGTTTCCAGACCCTCGGAACCCTGCACCTGGAGGTGGAGACGGCCGCCTCGGTGACCGACTACCGGCGCGAGCTGGACCTCGGCACCGCCATCGCCGGGGTGCAGTACCGTATCGAAGAGACCACCTTCACCCGGGAAGTCTTCGCCAGCGCGGTCGACGACCTCGTCGTGGTGCGGCTGGCGTGCGACCACGGTCCGTCAATCAACGCCCAGGTGTGGATGGAGCGGATCGACCCGACCACCGATGCTCCGGCGGTGGGTACGGAGACGCTGGTGGAGGACGGCTGCCTGGTGCAGCGCGGTCACGCCATTCACGCGCCTGAGCAGACCGACGCCTGGGGCAAGCGCCCCGATCTCTTCCCGGTGGACGAGAACCGCGGCGTTCGCTTTGAAGTCCGGGCGCTGCCGGTTGTCGCAACCAGTGATGCCACCGCGGCCCGGGTCACGGTGGAGGGCGGCCGGATCCGGATCGAGGATGCTGGCGCGGTAACGCTCCTGGTGGCGGTCGGGACCGACGCACGCGGTGCGGATCCTGCAGCCCAGGCCCGCGCGGCGCTGCGCAGGGCTGCGGGGAAGGGGTACGCGGCGATCCGGGAGGACCACGTCGAGGACTATCGGCGGCTCTTCGATCGGATGCAGTGGCAGCTTGGCGGACCCGCGCGGACCGAACGCGAGCCCACGGCGCTGGCCGCTGCGGAATCACCCCTCGCGACGCGGGTTTCCCCGCGCCACGCAACGCCGCCGGCAGCCGCCGATGAGCTCCTGGCGGCCGCCCGGTCCGTTGCGCTCGACCTGGCCCTGGTGCAGCTCTTCGTCGACTACAGCCGGTACCTGATGATCAGCGCCTCCCGCCCGGGGTGTTATCCGCTCAACAACTCCGGTATCTGGACCCGGTTCCTGACGGCGCCCTGGGACAGCGACTTCCACCTCGACATGGACCTGTTCATGCGCTACTGGGGGGTCGAGGTCTGCAACCTCCCGGAGTGCCACGAGCCGGTGTTCGACCTGATCGGGCGCTTGCGGGAACGAGGCCGCAGGACCGCGCGCGAGCTGTACCGGGCGCGGGGCTTCACGGCACACTGCATCACCGACGGCTGGTTCTACACCGACGCGGTGGGGGGCCTGTGGTACGGCGCCTTCTTCTGCAGCCTGGCCTGGCTCTGCTCCCACCTCTGGGAGCACTACCTGTTCAGTGAGGATCGCGCGTTCCTGCGCGAGACGGCGTGGCCGCTGCTGTGGGAGGCGGCCCAGTTCTACCTGGACGTGCTGGTGGAGGAACCGCGGACCGGGGCGCTGGTGTCGGGCCCCTCGGTCTCACCGGAGAACTTCTACGTCACGCCCGCCGGCCGGGATGAGACCGCGGTGCTCGGCCCACCGACCAGTTACGAGGCGGTGGCGCCGTACGTGGCGCAGGGCAAGGTCGGGACGCTGGACATGGGTCCGGCCATGGACCGCGAGCTGATTTACGACCTCTTCAGCAACCTGTTGCAGGCGGCCGAGCTGCTGGAGGTCGACGATGATGTCGTGGGCGAGGTCAGGAGCGCGGTCGGACGCCTCGCCCGGCCCCGGATCGGAAGCGACGGCCGCATCATGGAGTGGAGCCGCGACTTCGGCGAGCTGGAGCCCGGGCACCGGCACCTGGGGCACCTGTGGGACCTGTACCCCGGTTGCCGGATCACCCCGGAGGGAACGCCGGCACAGGCGGAAGCGGCACGCAGGGTACTGGAGGAGCGCTGGCGGCATTCGCGGCGACTCGGTCAGACGGCCTGGTCCAGCGTGTGGAACGCGCTGCTGTGGTGTCGTCTGCGGGAGCCGGAGCGCGCCTGGGCGAATCTGGCCGAGATGTTCCGGATTGGCATTCTTCCCAACTTTTTTTCCACCGAGCCGCCGATGGTGTTGGATGCCGTCTTTGGAGGATGTGCCGTCGTCGCCGAGATGCTGCTGCAGAGCCATGACGGCGTGCTGCATCTGTTGCCGGCGCTGCCGGCCGCCCTCGATGCCGGGCGGGTGAGCGGCCTGCGCGCGCGAGGAGGTTTCGAGGTCACCATCGAGTGGCGACGGGGCTCGCTGGTCGCAGCGACGATCATCTCGGTGCGGGGCAACCGCTGCCGGGTACGTGCGGCGCGCCCCGTCACGGTTCGCGCCGGGGAGAGCGACCGTGTGCTTGCCGGTGCCGGCGACACCGTGGCGTTTGTGACCGAGCCGGGAAGCCGGTACGTCGTGGTGCCGGCCGGCGATCCCGTGGCCGGCGGCCCGAAGCTGCCCGGATCGGCAGCATCGACCGAAACCCACCCGTCAGGCCAGTGATCCTTCCGGACCTGAGGCTCCGCGCGTAGCAGTCGCGCTCAATATGGTCCTGGAAGCCGCTTCAGGAGGACTACCCCTCGCTACGCGACAAGCCGGCTGCAGTCGTTACGACCGTCGCCATCGGACCGACGCCCAACCGCCCAATTCGCACCCTGGCGAGCGCCGATCACTTGGGCCCGTCTGGCGGCGGTCCGTACTCCCGATGCCGGAAACGGTGGTGGGCAGCACAGCGAACGCGGAGATTTCCCGGCTCTGCGCTGCCGCCGAGCGCAAAGGGAACGATGTGGTCGAGCTGCAGCAGAAAGCGGGAGCCGCAGCGCCGCCCGCTGTGCGGATCGACGTAACTGCAGCAGCCGCGGTCGCGGCGCCACACCTCACGCCGCACGGCTGCCGGAATGTACCGGGATCGACGCGCCCGGTGGGGCGCCTGCGCGCTGCCTCCGGACGTGCCGGCAGCCCGGCTCGTCCGCGAACGGCCATCGGTCTGCGCCGCTCCTGCCCGTTTCGCTGGCGAAGGAGCGTTGCGACCGCGATCCGCTGCTGCCGTCGCGGTCGGCATGCCCTGGTCTACCGGCGGCGTCGGCCGTGGCGTCGGTACGGTGGCGTGGGACCCGCGATCTGCCACCGACTTCGCTGCCGAAGCAGCGGTGCCGGGCTCAGTCGCCGATGGCTTGGTACTCACCGGGGTGGTGCTGGCGCAAGTCTCGCGCCCCGATGGCGGCGCGGACAACGCTGCCGGCGTCGAGGTGGTGGCGCCGCCAATCCCGCGTGCGGGTTCCTCTGCGGACAGCGCTGCCGGCGCCGGGGTGCTGCCACCGGCGCTCGTGCCCGCCGGCGTCGGCGGCACTCCGGGTTGCTGTTGCGCGTCTCGCTTCGCTGGCGAAGCCGCCCCGACTGCCGGCTCTTCCTGCGCCTTCGGCTCCGGCGCCTGGCCCGCGCTTGCCTCCCGGTGCCCACCTCTGCGCCCGCGCGGCGGCCGCCCCGGGTCGTAGCGCTGCAGGCCGTCCTGCACCAGCCGCTCCACCAGCTGCCCCAGCGTCAGGTGCGGGTCCACGTGCGACAGCAGTGCCCGTAGCTGCTCGATCCCGCGCTGACACGCGGCGTCGATCACCACCTTCAGCTCCCAGCGGCCCTCGCCCAGCGCCCGCAGGCGATCGGCCGGCCGCGCCAGCTCGGGAGCCACCCCGGCCAACAACTGCTTCACCTCGCGGGTGCTCTTGCCGCTCGCCTGCGCCACCAGCTCCTGCCGCTGCGCCGCGTCCAGCGCCGGCACCGGTCGCGCCGGCGCCGCTGCCGCGGTCCCCGAAGCCCCAGCCTCCGGTGCCGGCCCCGTGGCGCCCGGCAGCAGCTCCGGTGCCGCGGATGCCGAGCCGGGGTCCGCGGCGGCGGTCGCCGTGCGCTGCAGGAGATCGAAGGTGTTCTGCAACTGCGCCGCCGCGCTCAGGGAGAGCGAGCCGTCCTGCAGCCGCTCGCGTGACCCGGCGGTATCGGAGCACAGGCGCATGGCTTTGATACGGCGCCAGGCGGCGCCTTCGCTGTAGCCCAGTTCGCGTACCGCGTAGTCGAACAGGCTGGAGAACCCGAGGCGCAGGTGCAGGTGGCGGGCGTGGATCTCGCGCAGGTGGTCGAGGACGGCGAGCTGCAGCGCCTGCTCGTGCAGGACGAGGGACCTGGTGTGCGCCAGCAGCACTTGGTCGGGGAGCCCGGAGAGCGAGGAGGAGAAGCCGGTTGCGGTCGCGGTATCCATGGCGTAAATATAAGCATGGCTGAGAAATGCCCGGTTTCTGCGAGTCCCGGGACGGGCACCTGGGAGGGTGCAGGCGGGCGCTGGCGGGGTGCTGACGGGCCTGCGCGGCGTGGGGGGATGTTCGAAGGGTCGGAGGGGCCGGAACGTGCGGCAGGGGGCCGTTACGAGCAGCGCCAAACCCGTCAAGTGCTGAGCGCATTTTTTTGGCACTTTTCGCAGAATCCTGCGAGTCCTGCACCTCAGCGCCGACGTGGCAACAATGCAGCGGCGGAGACCGGCGTCGCGGGTCCCCGGCGCCCCGCTCATTTCTGGACATCTCGTACAGCGAACGAACCATGCACCCTGAGGGCGGCGACCTGGCAGGCGCCGGGGCCACCATCGTCGCTCGGCCACTACCTTCCAGAAGATCCCTGCCACACAGGATGCAGACGGCGTTCAGCATGGGATGGTCTTGGGCGCTTCTTCAAGATTGCCTGTTGACGGCGCTCCCGCGTGTTGGCTATGCTAGATTTCGGGTTTCTTGTCGCATAGGGCTTGGAATGGCCGACATCCGACGTGGGAAGGTGGCACAAAAGGTGACGAAAGAATCGCACGCGGGAGATACGATCCGTCAGCGCGATGTCGCCTGCCGGGGACCGCCCGCAGATCGAAAACCGAGCCACCGGCCTAGGTAGACAGTTCACTGAAAGAAGCAAGGGGAATGAAAGGACGAAGGAAGAACCATGAAACCATTGGTGCTTATTCTGGCGGGCTTGATCCTGACCTCGCTTGCGGCCTTCGCAAGCCCCGCCGCCGAGTCAGAGCCGGAGCCTGCTGCAGCCGTCGCAGAGGTCGGCCCCACGATGCCGAAGTTGGATCCGGGGCAGTACAACCTCGCAGACTATGAGGCACAGACCGGGACCAAGATAACCACGTTCCAGGAATCGCCGATGCTGGCAGGAGCCGGCTTACCCGCGGTGCAGGAGCGCCTGCCCCAGAACCCGCTGGTTGTGGAGACCTGGGAGGCGAACGGCAGGTACGGCGGTACCCTTACCTGGATGGAACACACTCCCGACTTCGACGAGTACCTGCGGCGTCTGAACGACGCGCTGCTCATCGAGATCAAGCCCGGCCGCTCCCATCACCGCTGGAGTTACATCGGTGCGGAGTTGCAGCCAAGCGTGCTGGAGTCCTGGGAGATGTCCGCTGACCGCAGGACCTTCACGATGACCATCCGCAAGGGCTTGCGATGGTCGGACGGCGTCGAGGTGACCTCGGAAGACATACGCTACACGGTCGAGGACATCCGCCTCAATACAGAGCTGTCTCCATCGCAACCGAGATTCTTCGTGTTTGGTGGTGGAGTAACCGATTTCGAGGTGGTGGACAAGTACACCAGCAAGCTCACCTTTGCCAATCCCTTTGGTCTGTTTCCCTGGCACTGCACCAGATTGTCATGGCACGAAATGATCAGGCCCAGCCACTACCTGAAGCAGTTCCATACCGCGCACACGGACATCGACGAAATCGTCCCGACGATGGAGGAGATGGGGTTCAAGAAGGATGAGTGGGCACGGTTCTATCAGACCATCGACCTGATGGGCGGCGATGCGGGGACCCGCATACCGACGCGCTATCCCACCATGTTCGAGTTTCCGACGCTGGATCCGTGGCTGAACGTGTCCCAGCCGACTCCCGGCGAGTTCATCCTGGAGCGGAATCCCTACTACTTCAAGGTTGACTCCGAAGGGCGGCAACTTCCCTACATCGACAAGCTGCACCGCGTCATAGTCACGAACCCGGAGGTGACCGCCGCCAAGGTGATTGCCGGCGAGACCGACATCCAATACAACCACATCAAGATGTCCGACTTCCCGCTGTTCAAGGAAAATGAGGAGAAGGGAGGCTACAAGGCGCTTCTGCTGCCAGCCTGGCAGGACCTGGTTCTGATGTACTTCCCGTACCTGACGCCGATAAAAGATCCGGTGATCATGGAGCTCATGGGCGACAAGCGGTTTCGTCAGGCGGTCAGCCTTGCGATCGACCGCAACGAGATCAAGAAGTCGGTGTTTCTGGACTTCGGACGGATTGCGCAGTTCGCTCCGCCCAAGGGCTCGGCAGTGTGGGAAGAGTACATGGAGAAGGCCTATGCCGAGCTCGACGTGGAGGAGGCGAACCGACTCCTGGATGAGATCGGGCTGCAGTGGGATGACAAGCGGGAATACCGGCTACGGCCCAATGGGGACCGCTTGACAATCCCATACCTCTACTACGAAGTCGCCTCGGCGAGCACCCCGGGCGCCGAGCTGTTTTCGGAGTTCATGAAGGAAATCGGTATCGACTCCCCGGTGAAACTGGTAGACGGGTCGTTGTACTGGACCAGCAACAAGTCCGGTGAGCCGCATTTTGGCGGTGGCTTCAGTATTGCGGCTCAGGAAATGACCTTCTGGACTGCAATGGCCAGGGTGACGGCGTTCTTCTGGGAGACCTGGTACAACACGGGGGGAGAGCAAGGAGAGGTGCCGCCGCCCGAGTTCAGGGAGCTTTACGACCTCAAGAAGATCATTGTGGCCAACACCAGTGAGGCCGAGTTTCAGGCAGCGGTCAAGCAGGCCTGGGAGAGCCAGGCTGAGAACGTGTGGATCATTGGAACCGTGGCGGACGTGCCTGCACCGTTGGTCTTCAATGAGAACCTCGGTAACATTGCGATCATAGAGGAGTTTGGTTGGCCTAACATCATGGCTGGAGAATTCGCCGAGCAGTGGTACTGGAAACAGTAACGCTATCCCAACCCTAGCAGCCCGTGGTGGAACCCGGCGTCGCACCGAGAGCGGCGAGGCGCCCGGCTGGCAAGGCGCGACGAACGAGGAGCAACGCAGCCAGCCGGGATGGATCGTCGCTCGAATGCAGCCGGAGTTTCGCCACGGGCTGCTAGATTGCACGGAGAGCCGGGTGCAGCACCGGCTCTCCTTGGTCTCGACTCGCGGCCACACACCGAGCGCCAACAGTTACCTGTGATCAGCTATATTGCCCGCCGCTTCATCTACATGCTCATCATGCTGGCGGCCATGTCTCTGGTCGCCTACGTTATCATCCAGCTTCCTCCCGGCGATTATGTGACCATGCTGATCAGCAAGCTGGAAGCTACCGGGGTGGGTGCCGACGAATCCCAGATCGAAATGCTCAGACGCATGTACGGCCTGGACCTGCCGCCCTACCTCAGGTATCTGAAGTGGGTGGGGAACATGCTTCGAGGCGACTTTGGACGGTCGATGCATTGGCTGAGACCGGTGAGTGAGCTGATCGGAGAGCGGCTCATGCTGACCGTCATGTTGACCGTCCTTACCACCGCTTTCAGCTTCATTGTCGCGATTCCGATCGGCATCTACTCGGCGACCCATCAGTACTCCTTTGGGGACTATACGTTCATGGTCATTGGGTTCACCGGGCTGGCGACACCCAACTTCCTGCTCGCATTGATGCTCATGATCCTCTTCAACAATGCCTTTGGTATCAGCATCGGGGGCCTGTTCAGCTCCGAGTACTCAGCGGCTCCGTGGAGCTTCGGCAAGGTCATCGACATGCTCAAGCATCTACCGGTACCCATCATTATCGTTGGCACCAGCGGGACCGCCGGCCTGATCCGAGTATTTCGGGGCATGCTCCTGGACGAGTTGCGCAAGCATTACGTCATTACGGCGCGCGCCAAGGGACTGGCCGAACGAACGATTCTGTTCCGATATCCGGTGCGCGTGGCACTGAACCCGGTCGTCAGCACGATCGGCTGGCTGCTGCCCGCGATCGTGTCAGGGAACACGATTGTGGCCCTGGTGCTCAGCCTTCCTACCGTTGGGCCGTTGATGTATCAGGCTCTGTTGGTCGAGGACATGTTTCTTGCCGGAACCATCGTCATGTTCCTGAGCTTCCTGACCATAATCGGCACCTTCGTGTCTGATTTCATGCTCGTCGTTGTCGATCCCCGGATCAGGTTCGAGCGGGTGGGCAGTTGAAACAGACCACGACCGTGCCGCGGGCAGCGGCGTTCGACCAGCGCCGCTCCGAGGATGAGCAGTATTTCGTGGCCTCCCAGTGGCGGCTGATGTGGCGCAAGTTCAGGCAACACAAGCTGGCGATGGTGGGCTCAGTCACCATAGTGTTCCTGTTCTTCGTGGGGGTATTGTTGCCCGAGTTCTTCTCCACCCAGAATCCGATGGAGCGGAACTCAGATTTCCTTTATTGCCCTCCACAGAGGATCCGATTCCTCGATCAGGGTGCGTTGCAGTTGAGACCGTTCGTGTACGGCCTGACGCGCCAGCGCAACCCGGTGACATTCGGCATGGAGTACAGCGTCGACACCACCCGGAAGTTCCCGATCAGGTTCTTTCATCGGGGTGATCCCTACAAGCTCTGGGGCCTGTTTCCGGCCGACGTGCACCTGATCGGGATTGACGAGGAACCCGTGTTCTACCTGTTCGGTACCGACAAGCTGGGCAGGGATCTCTTTTCCCGCGTCCTCTACGCGGCCCGGATATCACTCTCGGTCGGCTTCGTTGGCGTGCTCATCAGCTTCATTCTGGGATGCATCCTCGGTGGCATTTCCGGTTTCTTTGGTGGCAAGGTGGATATGCTGATCCAGCGCATCATCGAGTTTCTGATATCGCTCCCGACGATTCCCATCTGGATGGGGCTTGCCGCCGCTGTCCCACTGGAGTGGCCCGCGGTCCGGGTGTACTTCATCATCACCGTAATCCTCTCCATCGTCGGCTGGGCCGGACTCGCACGCGTGGTCCGCGGCAAGATCCTGTCGCTGCGAGAAGAGGACTATGTTCGGGCGGCGGTAATCTCCGGATCCGGCGATATGGCGGTCATCCTGAGGCACCTGTTGCCCGCCTTCCTCAGCTACCTGATAGTACACCTCACGTTGGCGATACCCGGGATGATTCTGGGGGAAACGTCGCTCAGCTTCCTGGGACTCGGGCTGCGGCCGCCGGTGATCAGTTGGGGCGTGCTGCTGAACGAGGCACAAAACGTCAAGGCTATCTACACGGACGTCTGGCTATTGATTCCCGGTGGCTTCGTCATGGTTACGGTGCTCGCGTTCAACTTCCTCGGTGACGGCCTGCGCGACGCGGCCGACCCCTACCGCTAAAAGCTAAAGGAACTTCAAGCAAACAGGGGCTGGCACCTGGACGCTGCAGCCGGTATACACTGGCAGGCCTGAATCCGGATCCAGGGCGAATACATTTATGCAGTCTGAAAAATGGTTTCCCGCCAGCAGGAATCTTCCTGTCGGATCCAGGGTGAAACCGCGCGGAGCCTTGCCCCCGGTATGCTCATGGCCCTTGGCTTGAAGCTCGCCCTTTATCGGGTCAAACGAGAAGATGGCAATGCTGTCATGGCCCCGGTTGGAGCAGTACAGGTAGCGGCCCGAGGGGGCAACGTGGATATCCGCACAGTGGTTGGTCTCGTCGAAACCTTCCGGAAGGGTGGATATGTGCTGCACCGGCGTCAGCTTTCCGGCCACCTGGTCCCACGAGCACAGGGTTGCCGAGGAGTCCTGCTCGTTGACGGCAAAGAGCCAGCGCCCGTCGGGTGAGAAGCACGTGTGCCGCGGTCCGGAACCGGTAGCAAGTTGCGCCCACGGATCGTGGCGCTCCAGCTTTCCGTGCTCAGGCTGGAGGCGGTACACGTGGATTCTGTCGGTGCCGACGTTGGCGCCCAGCACGAACCGGTTGGATGGATCGGAGATGATGCTGTGTACGCGTGGCTTCTCCTGCTCCATCGGAATGCGGCCGGTACCTTCGAGCAGGTGGAAGTCGGACACCTCCTCAAGCTGCCCGTCGGGTGCGGTCGGGAGAACGCAGATGCTGCCGCCGTTTCTGGCAGGATCGAAGAAGTTCGTCGCAAGCACGAACCGTCCCGTTGCATCCAGCGAGAGGTAGCAGGGGCCGGGCCCCCCCGTGGGCTTCTGGTTCAGGGTTCTCAGTGCGCCATCCCCCGGATCGATGGCGAACGCCGTGATCGCTCCGCTGGCCTTGCCTGCCACGTCGTTCACCTCGTTCACGGCGTAGAGGATTTTCCTCGACGGGGCCAAGGCCAGGTACGTCGGATTGTCCGCGGCGTAAAGGGCGCCGGTGAGACTGAGCTCTCCGGAAACCGTATCGAAGCGGGCGGTGTAGATGCCTTCACTGGCGGTATCCCGAGTGAAGGTTCCTATGAACAGGATATGCTCACTATCTTTCGCCATGCACTCTCTCCTCAGATTGCTCGCCGTCAGATGCCTGGATACTCCAGCAAGGCCTCCGTGCCCTGCAAGATGATGCCGTCATGGCCTTGCGCTTCAGCGAACTGCATCAGTCGTTGCACCGTCTCCTTCGGCCAGGTGCCCGCCTTGATCACCGGGTACGAAGGAATCGAGCCATCGTTATACCGGCGTGCCCGCTGCATCTCCAGGGCCACGACGTCATACAACTTCTCGAAGCGCATCTCGAGGTCCACCGTGCCCACCCCCAAGCCAGCCAGGGTTTGCGGCAGATCCAGGTGATCGTAGCCGAACAACCGATAGACGAGCTGCAACGCATCGGTCTCGTTCAATCCGGGGTTCCACTGGCAGAGCAGGTCGGCATAGCTGGCAAAGGTCGCCAGGATGAAGATCTCCACGTGCGAGATGAGCGGACTGGTATAGCCGGACCAGCTCAGAAAATCGCGATAGTTGTGGCCTACCAACAGCGAGAAGCTGGGCGGAAAGGTATCGGTTCCAAAGACGACCTCCCGTCCCGCAGCTTCATGTACCGCGTCCCTGAAGCGGCGCAGTTGATCGCTGATCACCCGTGCCCGAAACTCGAACCAGTCGGTCAGGCCGGCGTCGATGCCCAGCCGCTGCGACAGGTCGACCAGCCCCCATCCGTCCCCGTTGGCCATCCGCACCGTCGCGGCGTCCAGATGATGGAGCCGATCCCAAAAGGCCAGGGCACTGGTACGCATGCGCGTGAAGTCGTAGCCCTGCTCGCGGGCCACCGCCTGACAGCGCGCGCAGGCGCAACCGAACAGATTGTGCAGGAACGAAGGCGCCGTGTAGCGGCAGTGCGAGAGGTTGAGCCCCTCGACATCGTAGTTGGCGATCATTTCGGCATAGGCTGAACGCAGCCATTCGTTCAATCCTTCGTGATTGGGACAGAATGCGATGAGGTGCTGCTCCAGGCCGTAACGCAGCTTGGGAACTGCGCTGATCGGCTGTCCGTGCATATCCTGCATGCACATGGCCGGATGCCGGCCCGCGTCGTCGTGCCACCCCCAGCCACGTATCCAGACCTGCAGTCCCTTGTCGTGGGCGATATCGAGGGCGCGCCGCAAGTCGGCGTCGTCGTCCTCGCCGGGTGTCGGCACCGTCGCTTCCTGGCCAGGCGGCATGGGATTCCTGGCGCGCGTCTCGGGTGAAAAGGTATAGCCCGCCATCAGCACGTGGTTCAGGCCCACGGTGTCGATCAGGGCATCGAAGTAGCCCGGATGTTGCAGCACGATCCGCGGTTCCGTATACAGTCCGACGAGTTTCGCCATCTGCTGTCCCTCCGCCGACTACTCGGCGATGTAGAATTGAACGGGGGTTGCCTGAATCCAGAGCATGCTCTCGAAGGCGAACGGGAGCACTTCGGGGACGTTGCGCACGCGGTTGTTGACGATGATCGGCCGCACCACGTACGCCACGGTGCCGATCGCCGGCAGCAGCTCCGCCTGCAGCGCCCACCGCTCTGCGCCCAGCCGGTTGAACTCCTCGTCGTCGGTGGCGTTGGGCCACCCCCAGCCGGTGCGGATGAATTTCTCCCACTCCTCCGGAGGTGCCTCGCCCGCGGGTGGTTCCTTGCCCTGGCGGCCTTGTTGCACCCAGAGCTCGTGTTGCCACCACCTATTCCAGTTCTCGGCGTAAGCCTTGAGGGTGCCGAAACCCGGATTGGAGGCCAGGCGGTTGGGGTTGTAGTCGCCGGCCACGCCCGCGTGCACGTCGAGCTGGTTGGCAGCCCTGAGCTCGGCGTAGAGCTCTTCGGAGACCATCTTGAGATCGACGCGCACGCCGACCTCCTGCCAGTAGTCCCGTACCAGCTCGCTGATGTTGAAACCCATCGGCCCGATCACCGACGAGGAACTGGTGCTCATCGACAGCGCAAACGAGCTGCCGTCCGGTCCCTCGCGGACGCCATCGCCGTCGGTATCACGCAACCCGATCTCGTCCAGCATCGCCCGCGCCCGCGCCGGGTCGTAGTCGGCAAACGCCGTGGCCCACGCCGGATCGTAGAACCCCGCTCCCGCGGCCACCGTGAACTGCTGCGGCGTTGCCAGCCCGTTGAACGCGAACTCGTTGATCTCCTCACGGTTGATGGCCAGCGACATGGCGTGGCGGAACCGCTTGTCGAGGAAGACCTGCCGCTTCACCGGATCTTCATGATTGAGGTTGAACATGTAGATCATCCGCGCCGTCTTGAGATCCTGCCACTCGCGCAACGTGTAGTCGCCGATCGACTCGTTCTCCTTGTAGAGCGCGAAGTCGGCCGGATCGGGGAGCCGGCCTCCCAGATCGACGCTGCCCTGCATCATGCTGAGAATGGCGACCTCGCTCTGCGCGAAGTAGCTCATGGTGAGGTTGTCGATATAGGGTAGCTGGTTGCCGGCGGTGTCCACGGCCCAGAAATAGGGGTTGCGCACCCGCGTAATGCCCTTCGAGTCGCGGTCGGACATGTACCACGGGCCCATCTCCGGCTGGATGTACTTGCGCCGTGGATCGAAGTTGAGCCGATCGTCGAAGTGCTTGATCCAGTCGTCGTAGCCTTCCTCCGCTGCCAGCTTCTCGGCGTCCGGGTTGAACTTGGGATGGAACTGCTGGAGAAAGTGGACCGGAGCGTAGAAGCGGCCCTGGCGCGAGCGCGTATACGCCATGAGGACGCTCAGCTTGGGCTGGGTGAGGGCGACGGGAAAGGAGATGCGCAGCGTGTAGTCGCCGAGCGCCTCGAACCTGGCGAGCTCGCCGCCCAGGGTGAACTGGCCGCGGTTGAAGTTCCTGATCTCCGGATCCTGCATCGTGTGCTCGTACACCCACATCGTGTCGTGCACGGTAAACGGCTCACCGTCCGACCAGCGCGCGCCCTCCCGGTAGGAAATCGTGACGACGCGGTTGTCGTCCGAGACCTCGATGCCCCTTGCCAGGTAGGGGATGATGAGGTTGGAAGTGGGATCGGGCCGGAACATGAAGGCATGTTGCCCGCGGTACATGTCGCCCCAGTCCCCCGGTGACAGCCGGGCCACGCGCAGCGTGCCGCCGTATTGGCCCACCTCCGAGAACGGGGCGATCACCAGCGGATCGTCGGGCAGCCGGTCCTCCACGGGCGGCAGCTCCCCGGCTGCCACCATCTCCGCCAGCATCGGAGCTTCGTCGAACGCCGTGATACCGAGCTGTGATGCGGTGGGAGTCTCCAACCAGTTCTGCGGCCAGGTATAGCGACCGGCAACCAGCACCATGTCTGCGGCTGCCGTGGTGGCCGTGGCAGCCGTGCCTTCCGTAGCGCGCGGTGCGTCCGCGTCGCCCGCGGCAAACAGGAGCGGAGCGACAGCGCTCATGAGCGCGACGACAATCGTGACCGAGAGACTTCTCGTTTTCATCCGAGACCTCCGTGCGAGCGAATTGGCCCGTCAGGCCTGGCGTGCCCGGTGCAAAGCTCCGATGTTCGGCTCAGGGCCGGATCACCGAGCGTACCGCACCGTCGACCGCACCGCAACTGCACCGCAACCGCTCCGGGTGCGACCGGTGCGACCTAGGGCCATCCCATGCTGAACGACGTCTGAGTCCTGTGTGGGGCCGAGCCGCGGTGACGGCCCCGGCGGCAGCGCCTGCCGGATCGCCGCCTTCAGGGTGTGTGGTTTCGTTCGCTGCACGATGTGTCCAGGAATGAGCGGGTAGCCGCCCACCGCAACGCCGGTCTCCACCGATGCGTTGCTGCCACGTCGGCGCCGCGGGGCAGGATTCTGCAAAAAGTGTCAAAAAAAGCTCGCTGAGCACTTGACGGGTTTGGCGCCGCTCGTGACGGCCCCCAGCCGCACGTTCCGGCCCCTCCGACCCTTCGAGCATCCCGCCACGCCCTCCAGGCCCGTCAGCACCCCGCCAGCGCCGGCCTGCACCCTTTCCGGTGCCGGTCCGGGACTCGCCGAAACCGTCCATTTCTCAGCCATGATTATATTTACGCCATGGCTACCGCGACCCCTACCGGCTTCTCCTCCTCGCTCTCCGGGCTCCCCGACCAGGTGCTGCTGGCGCACACCAGGTCCCTCGTCCTGCATGAGCAGGCGCTGCAGCTCGCCGTCCTCGACCACCTGCGCGAGATCCACGCCCGCCACCTGCACCTGCGCCTCGGGTTCTCCAGCCTTTTCGACTACGCGGTACGCGAACTGGGCTACAGCGAAGGTGCCGCGTGGCGCCGTATCAAAGCCATGCGCCTGTGCTCCGATACCGCCGGGTCACGCGAGCGGCTGCAGGACGGCTCGCTCTCCCTGAGCGCGGCGGCGCAGTTGCAGAACACCTTCGATCTCCTGCAGCGCACGGCCACCACCGCCGCGGACTCCGGCTCCGCACCCGCGGCACCGGAGCTGCTGCCGGGCGGCACGGGGCCGGCGCTGGAGGCGGGGGCTTCGGGGGCCGTGGCAGCGGCGTCGGCGCGAGCGGTGCCGGCGTTGGACGCGGCGCAGCGGCAGGAGCTGGTGGCGCAGGCGAGCGGCAAGAGCACCCGCGAGGTGAAGCAGTTGTTGGCCGGTGTGGCTCCCGAGCTGGCGCCGCCGGCCGATCGCATGCGGGCGCTGGGGGACGGCCGCTGGGAGCTGAAGGTGGTGATCGACGCCGCCTGTCAGTGCGGGATCGAGCAGCTACGGGGACTGCTGTCGCACGTGGACCCGCACCTGACGCTGGGGCAGCTGGTGGAGCGGCTGGTGCAGGACGGCCTGCAGCGCTACGACCCGGGGCGGCCGCCGCGCGGGCGCAGAGGTGGGCGCCGGGAGGCAAGCGCGGGCCAGGCGCTGGAGCCGAAGGCGCAGGAAGAGCCGGCGGGCGGGGCGACTTCGCCGGCGAAGCGGGGCGCGCAAGAGCAACCCGGAGCGCCGCCGCCGGAGGGCACGAGCGCCGGTGGCAGCACCCCGGCGCCGGCAGAGGAACTCGCGTGCGGGATTGGCGGCGCCGGCACCTTGGCGGTGGCAGCGCTGCCCGCGCCGCCGGCGGGGCGCGAGACTTGCGCGGGCAGCACCCCGGTGCGTGCCATGCCAGCGGCGGCGGCGCCCGACACCGCTACTTCGGCGGCGAAGTCGGTGGCAGACCGTGGATCCCACGGCACCGCACCGACGCCACGGCGGACGGCGCCGGCAGACCAGGGCAAGCCGACCGCGCAGGCAGCGGCGGATCGCGGCCGCAGCGCTCCTTCGCCAGCGAAGCGGGCAGGGGCGGCGCAGCTCGATGGCCGTTCGCGGCCGCCGCCGGCACCAGCCGGCCGCTCCGGAGGCAGCGCGCAGCCGCCCCACCGGGCGCGGCGATCGCGGTACATTCCGGCACCAGTGCGGCGCGCGGTGTGGCGCCGCGACCGCGGCTGCTGCAGTTACGTCGATCCGCACAGCGGGCGGCGCTGCGGCTCCCGCTTCCTGCTGGAGCTCGACCACATCGTTCCCTTCGCGCTCGGCGGCAGCGCTGAGCCGCGAAACTTGAGGTTACATTGCGCTGCCCACCATCGCTTCCGGCATCGGGAGTATGGACCGCCGCCGGACGGGACCACATGATCGGTGCTCGTCGGGGGTTCGAGTTGGGCGGTCGGGTGTCGGTCCGAGGGCAGCGGGAGCAACGACCTACATCCGGCTTGTCGCGCAGCGTGGGATAGTCCTGGGTACGCAATGACTGGCCGCGGAGGTAGGCAGCGGCACCATGGTGGCATGCGGGTCGCGAGCGTAATCGCCACACTCACGCGCCTGTACCAGTCGCGTAGGGGGTTACGAGATCGAGCCTTGAGCCCAAGCGATCCTCTTCACTCTCGAGGTCGTGCTGATTTTGCAGGCCCATCCAAAACGCGGCGCTGTTCCCGAAGAAGCGGGCGAACAGCAGCGCCGTCTCCGCGGTGATCGCGCGCTGCCCGTGTACGATGGCATGAATGCGACGAGGGTCGACGCCAATAGCCTTGGCCAACCGGTACTGGGTGATGTTCATCGGCGACAGAAATTCCTCAGCGAGGATCTCTCCGGGATGAATCGGTGGAAGTTTCGGTTTTGTATTTTCTTCTTCTCTCGCCATATCTATAGTCCAATTCGTGCCGCCAGATAGCGGGCGCCCTTGCCATCGCCGGCCTGCCGGGTCCACGCGGCCAGCAGGTTCCGGTGGTCGCGCAGCACCCGCTCGTGAGCCGGGGCCCCGGCCAGATTCACCGTTTCCAGGGGATCTTCGCGCAGGTCG
Organism: Spirochaetia bacterium; assembly: GCA_965203905.1. Lineage (GTDB taxonomy): Bacteria > Spirochaetota > Spirochaetia > SZUA-6 > Bin103 > Bin103. The sequence goes on from CBDBDQ010000005.1 coordinate 5,062,549, forward strand.
CACAACAGCTCCTCCGACACCCCGTCATGGTGCAGGACGCAATACTTGTAGCGGTCGCTGCGCAGCATCCTGCCCGCCACCGTCTCGCTCACGACGTAGTCACGCCACCGCGCAGGCTCCTCGCCCAACGCCAGCCGCGCAAAGCTGCGTCCGGCAAGCCCCTCGGGAGCAGCGACCCCGGCGAGATCGCACAGGGTCGGCAGCAGGTCGATGCAGTTGTTGACCAGGTGCCTCTCGTCCACGCGGCCGGCGGGCACCCGGCCGGGCCAGCGCACGAGCAACGGCACGTGGACGGCTGCCTCGTAGAACGACCGCTTCATCGTCAGGCGATGCTCGCCGTCGTGGTCGCCATGATCGCTGGTGAAGATCACCACCGTGTCCCGCTCCAGCCCCGACTCCCGCAGCGCATCCAGGACGATGCCGATCTGCCGGTCGACGTCGCCCATGAACGAGCGGTACGCGCCGCGGTAGAGCCGCCACTCCTCGTCGGTCCAGGCCTGAGAGCTGCGGCCGAAGCGGCGGTTCAGGCCCAGCTCCAGCGAAGACTCGTCACCCAGCGTGCCGTCGCGGAACGCTGCGATCCAGCGCGGCTCGTCGCGGGTGGGGGCGAAGTTGGCGGGCAACGGCGGGCACCGGTCCAGCGTCAGCTCGCCGCTGGAGAACTTCCCGGTCTCGCGGTCTACCACCCGACAGATGTCATGAGGATTGATGAACGAGGCCCACAGGAAGAACGGAGCTCCTTGGCGTCTGCCCTTGCCGCGCTCCAGGAGAAAGTCTCCGGCACGCAGCGCCAGCTCCTCCCGCGAGTTGTCGATGAGACAGCGGAACCCGAACCGCTGCTCGGCTTCGCGGTTGAACATCGGCAGGCCCTCGACGTGCAGCTTGCCGCCGTAGACCGTTTCGTAGTCGGCCGCCTGCAGACACGACCCCATGGTGGGCGTGGACACCCAGTCAGCGATGGCGGGGAGCGCCTCCCCGGTGCTCTGGCGGTTGGTCTCCAGACCGCCGAACCGGTGCGGCATATCCCCGCTGAGCAGGCTGTAGCGAGCCGGCACGCACACCGGGTTGGCGACGTAGGTCAGACCGAAGCTGGTGCCCTCGCGCGCCAGGCGGTCAAGCGCCGGCGTCCGGACGTAGCGGTCACCGGCGTGGCCGGTCAGCCGGTGGTGCTGCTGGTCGGTGGTGATGAGCAGGATATTGGGGCGCTGAGCCATGCGGGTCTCCAAAGTGGTCGCGCGCCTTCAGTTGGCATACGGGTCGGCCGCATCGCGCAGCCCGTCTCCGACGAAGTTGAACGCGAGCACGGTGACGATAACGAACAGGCCGGGGATCATCAGCCATGGTGCCAGTGCCAGCGTGTGGATGTTCTGCGCCGCTTTCAGCAGCACGCCCCAGCTTATGGCCGGCGCCTGCATGCCCAGCCCGAGGAAGCTGAGGGCGGTCTCGGCCAGAATCATGCCGGGGATCGTGAGGGTGAGGGCGGCGATGATGTGACTCAGGAACGACGGCACCATGTGGACGAAGATGGTGGCGATGTCGCCGCGACCGGCCAGGCGCGCGGCCACCACGAAATCGTCCTCCCGCAGCGCCAGGAACTTGCCCCGGACCACGCGCGCCAGCGTCGTCCACCCGAGCAACGACAGGATCACGGTGATGGCGAGGTAGGTCTGCACCACCGGCCAGCCGATGGGTAGCGCGGCGCTCAGCCCCATCCAGAGCGGCAGGCTGGGGATGGAGATCAGGATATCGATGCCGCGATTCACCACCTCGTCCAGCGGGCCGCCGAAATACCCCGCCAGCCCTCCGATCAGGATGCCGAGAAAGAAGCTGATGGCCACCCCCACCAGCCCGATGGAGAGGGAGATCTGCGCTCCGTACAGGGTGCGGGCGAGCACGTCGCGGCCCAATGCGTCGGCCCCGAACAGGTGCACCGGCACGCCTTCGACCCCGGTGCCGAACAGGTGGACCTGCATCGGAAACAGGCCGAACAGCTTGTACTCGTGCCCGGGAACGAACAGCCGGATCGGGTAGGGCTGCGAGCGATCCTCCGTGTAGACGTTCTTGTAGGTCTCGCGGTTCTTCTCACTCTGCAAGGCGTAGACGAAGGGCCGCCGCAAGCGGCCGTCGTGGAACAGGTGCACCCGCATCGGTGGCGCCTCGCGATAGGCAACGTTGCGCTGCGTGGGGTCGTGCGGGCTCAGAAAGTTCGAGAACAGCGCCGCCAGGTACATCAGCACCAGCACTACCGAGCCGAGGATCGCCAGCCGGTGCTTGAGGAACCGGCGCCGCATCAACGCCCACTGCGAGGCGAAGTCGCGGGTGGCGGCCGGCCCGTCGGCGCCCGCGGCGAGCGGTCGTTCGGTCGGGGGGAAGGGCCGCTTCAAGTGCAGCCTGACCTCGCGTCCGCCCTCGGTGGCCGTGGGATCGCCGCGCTCGGCCATCGTCACGCCGCCGCCTGCTTCTCGTAGCGGATCCGCGGATCCAGCAGCACCAGCAGGATGTCCGAGAGCAGCGTTCCCACCACGGTCAGAATGCTCAACAGCATGATGAAGCTGCCGGCCAGGAACATGTCCTGGGACAGCAGGGCACCGATCAGGAACGGCCCGGTGGTGGGCAGGTTGAGCACGATGGCGGTGATGGTGGCGCCGGAGATCAGCGTCGGCAGCGTCCAGCCGACGGTGCTGATGAAGGGGTTGAGGGCCACGCGCACCGGGTACTTCATGATCAGGGTAGTCTCGGCCAACCCCTTGGCGCGCGCCGTGATGACGTACTGCTTGCGCAGCTCATCCAGCAGGTTGGCGCGCATGATCCGCACCAGCCCGGCGGTGCCCGCGGTGCCCAGCACCACCGTCGGCACCCACAGGTGCTCCAGCAGGTCGAGGACCTTGGCCAACGACCAGGGCGCCTCCCGGTACTCGACGGAAAACAGACCGCCGATGTCGAGCCCGAGATAGCGAAACGCCACGTACATCAGGATGAGGGCGAGCAGGAAGTTGGGCGTGGCGAGCCCGATGTAGCTGAGGAACGTCGCCGCGTAGTCGCCCACCGAGTACTGGCGCACGGCGGAGTAGATGCCCACCGGAAAGGCGACGATCCACACGAACAGCAGCGACGACAGGGAGATCACGAAGGTCAGGGCAATCCGCTCTCCCACCAGCTCGCTCACCGGCGCGTTGTAGATGAAGGAGCGGCCCATGTTGCCGCGCACGAAGTTGCCGATCCACTTGAAGTACTGGCCCAGGAACGGCTGGTCGAGGCCAAACTCCTCCTTCAGCTCTTCGACCATATCGTCGTTGACCTCGAACCCCTCCGCCTCCAGCGCGAGAATGTACGTGGTCAGATAGTCGCCGGGAGGGAGCTGGATGATGGCGAACGAGACGAAGGAGATGACGACTAGGGCGATGAGCATATTCACGAGCCGTCGTACGAGATACTGTTTCATCTTGCCAGCCTGCCCGAACAGCATGGTGCGCGATACCGGTGCGCTGTCAACCACGCACGGCCCTACGTCGGCATCCCGAGCACACAGCCGCAACTGGTACCGCGCTCGCAGGAGTTCCAACTAGCTTGACTCAGGCCCTGGGGGGGCGATAATTGTGGCCCCGAGGAGGGCTTGCTGCATGACGAGGACTATCGTTGCGCTACTGATGGCGCCGTTGTTGACGTGCGGTGCACTGGTTTTCGCAGGTGCCGCCACTGAGGAGACGGCAACGGACACTGCCACTGTCGGCTCCGGAGCCGGAGCATGTGAGAAGGTGTTGGTGGGCGGTCTCTACACCTGGTGCAAGAACTGGCTGGAGACGCCAACCGCGTCAGAGCTCGGCATCACCCAGTTCAACGAGGCGCCCACCCTCGCCGCGCTGGTGGGGAGTGGGGAGTTGCCGCCGGTGGAGGAACGTCTGCCCGAGGACCCACTGGTCATCGCCACGTACGACGAGGTGGGAGAGTACGGAGGCACGCTGCGCGTGGCCCGCACCGGCCCCGGCGACTACGGTGATTTGCTTCGCGGCGCCAAGGGATGGTTGTTCCGAGCGGATCCCAGCACCAGCAAGGTCCTTCCGCACCTGGCGAAGGGATGGGAGATTTCGAGTGACCTCCGGTCGCTGACGATTCAGCTTCGCGAGGGTGTCAAATGGTCCGACGGTGTGCCCTTCACGGCCGACGACATCATGTTCCTGTACACCTACGGCTTCGCCGACCCCGACGTGCAGGATAGCTGGCGCCGTGGATGGGTGTTCGACGGGGAGCTGTCGCGGTTCGAGAAGATCGACGACTACACCGTACGGATCAACTTTCCCCGGCCGGTATCACCGGTCATCGTGAAGTCCAACCTCAACTGGTTTCGGTCGCGCCAGGAGTTTCTGTTCACCGCCGCGCACCACATGCAGAGGTTCCACAAGGCGTTCAACCCCAACGTGGAGGCACTTGCCAAAGAGGAAGGCTACGAGAACTGGGTGCAGCTATGGAATGCGGCAGTCGAGATACAGCCACGGCAGCGGTACACGCAGCCGGAGACCGGGCCGTGGGTCATGGAGAGCCGCGACTCGGCGGGCAAGAATATGGTGCGCAATCCCTACTTCTGGGCCATCGATCAGGAGGGCAACCAGCTACCCTACGTAGACGGCTTCCATGCCGAGTTTTTCTCGGATCCACAAGTCGCCATCCTGAGCATGATGCAGGGGACGATCGACATCGGCGGACGCCTGATGAACCCCGCGGACTTCCCACTCTACAAGGAGAACGAGGGTATCGGCGGCTACCGCGTGCGGGAGTGGCAGGACACGAAGACAGCGCGCGTAACGTACGCCTTCAATCTCAACCACGACGACCCGGTGAAGGGACCGATCTTCCTGGACAAGCGATTCCGGCAGGCGATGTCGTTGGCCATGAATCGCGACGAGATCAACGAGTTCGCCTTCCAGGGTCTGGCCATTCCGCAACAGTTCACGGTGGACTCGGGAGCGGAGTTCTACGATCCGGCCTGGGCTCAGGCTTACGCCGACTACGATCCGGACCGAGCGATGCAGCTGCTCGAAGAGATGGGCATAAGCGATCGCGACGGTGACGGCTGGCGTGAGGCTCCGGGTGGTGAGCAATTCGTCATCGACATGAACGTCCGTACCGACTCGGTGCTGGGCACCATGGGCTTCAGCACGAGCGAATTGGTGCGAGACTACTGGCAGGAAGTGGGCGTCAAGGTCAACTACAAGCAGATCTCCGACGAGCTCAATCAACAGCTGACGAACTCCAATCAGCTCGACCTGGTAGTGTGGGTTGCGGGGAGCTATCTCCCGACCAGGCTGGCACCCCAACGATTCGGGACCGGCTCGTCAGGCTACGCCGTTCACTGGAATGACTGGCTCGATCATGAGATCTGGATCGCGGCAGGCAGGCAGGGCGAAGAGCCGCCACAGGGCCAGGAACCGCCGGCCGAGTGGAAGCGCTACATTCAGGATCGCATCGATTGGAACAGCGCTGCCAGTGACGCCGAATTCAACCGCCTCGGCCGGGAGGTGTTTGCCCAACATGCGGACCTGCTGCCGGTGATCGGGACCGTGGCGAAGGTGCTGCGCCCCATCATTATCAATGACCGCGTGCGCAACGTTCCCGACACCTTGCCGTTTGCCTTCGAGACGCTGCTCTGGACCCAGCCGACACCGATGCAGTGGTTCATCCGCGAGTAGGGTAGGTCCACCGGTGCCGCGCGGCCGATCTCGTGAGCGTACGTAAGGAGCAACCTATGCCTGGTCTCAGTGAGAGTCAGATCGTTCAGTTCACCGATGAGGGGTATCTGGCGCTCGAGGACGTGCTTGACCCGCGACAGGATCTCGATCCGGTGGTCGAAGAATACACGGTCATCATGGATCGGCTGGCAAGAGATCTGTTCGCCGCCGGCCGGATCTCCTCCACCTACTCGGATCTGCCGTTTGCCGAACGGCTCACCGGGATCCAGTTCGAGACCGGCGAGAGCTACACCCAGCATTTCGATATCGCGCTACCCAAACGGGGTGTCGCGGAACAGACACCGATTTCTGTCGGTCCGGCAGTCTTCAATCTGCTCCGCAACGAAACGCTGCTCGACATCGTCGAGTCACTCATCGGACCTGACATCTTCGCCAACCCCATTCAACATGTCCGGCTGAAGCAGCCGGTCGACAGCGCGCCCGGCGCTCCGGCAACTGAGAGCGCCGGGGCTGCTCCCGACTGGTTTCATCAGGACAACGCCTTCATGATGCCCGAGGCTGACGCTACCGAAATGGTCACCGTGTGGCTTCCCCTGGTGGACGCAAGTGTGGAGAACGGCTGCCTCGCCGTGGTTCCGTTCAGCCACCGTGACGGGCTCATGCTGCACTGTAATCCCGGCGTGACGATCCCGGCACAACACACCCTCGTCGACGAAGCCGTGCCGGTGCCGTTGCGGCGGGGAGGTGTGCTGCTGATGCATCGCTTGATGCATCACGGCCCGCTGCCCAACCACAGTGACACGGTTCGCTGGAGTTTCGATCTGCGCTACAACCCCGCCGGCCAGCCGAGCGGCCGAGAGGTACAGCCGGGCTTTATTGCGCGCAGCCGGGCGCGGCCGGAGACCGAGATCCGCGACCCCGAAGAATGGGCGGCGCTCTGGCACCGGACCCGTGCCAGCTTGGCCGGGCAGCCTGATCCCGTCTACGAACGCTGGTCCTCCGACGAACCAGGATGCGCCTGAGATTGGATGTCGAGTCGCACAGCTATCCCTTCAGTGCGCCTATCATGACGCCCTTCACGAAATAGCGCTGCGCGAAAGGATAGATCAGCAGCACCGGTACGCTCGCCACGATGCGGTGATGCGGCAGCAGCAACCCTTCGTGGACAGCGCTCGCTGGCTTCCGTCGCAACCCAGTGACTCGATCTGGAGTGTCTCGCGCCGACTCACCACGGCAGGTGCTCCGGGCACGCCGCGTCGTTCATGCCTCCTCATCCTCCCCACGTTGGCCCTCCTCGACGGCGAGAAATCCGGCTTCCCAGGACGGATTGTTGGGACGCGGTGCTTTTTCCACGTTGCGGTAGTGCCTGGTCTGGGTCTTCCACACCGGCGCAGGACCATCGGCGGCTTCGGTGCTGGCTCTACCCGGCACATCGCTGCGGTGGGTGATAATCTCATTCCAGCGGGCGTTCTGGCGGTCGCGTTCGAGGCGACCGTCGGGATCGGGCAGAGTGAAGGTATAGGAGTAAAGCTTTGCGTTCTTGAGGTAGAACTTGGCGAGTATGCCACCGCGGTAGTCCTCACGTAGCTCCAGCGGAGAGCGGCCGGGCTTCCACGTTACCTGCTGATTCTTGCCATTGGCCGTTATCGGGACACAATCACTCCGCATAAAATTCGGAATCGGTACGCCATAAGGGCTAAGCAGCTCAACCTCGACTGAGCCGCCACCGGCATCGGCGTTCACCACTATTTCCTGAGGTGGCCCCCAGGGCTTCGCGACAAAGAAGCCTTCGCTGCTTCCAGCGTCGAAGGAGACCCAGTGATCCTCCGGCATCTTTGCCAGAAAACAGTTGGAGGAGCCGCGCGCATCGCCACGAGATTGCGCCAGGTACTCTTCCTGGGACCAGGAAGTGTGGAGGTAGGAGTTGGCGTGATAGTAAATCCAGGTGTCGCCGTTGAGCACTACAGGACCGTTCCTGGCAGGAAAAATTATCCTGTCCCGGTCTCCCTCCTTGCCCGCGGGAACGACGGGTGACCGATCCGCCGGCCGTGACCACTCTCGTCCATCTCGACTGTACGCAAGTTGCACTTCGAGCGCACCTACTTGCTCGAATGTTACACTCTCCGGTGGTGGGTAATATACGCTGTGCAGTTCTGCTCCCGGGAGAAAATACATCGTCCCCAACATGCCCAGACAGAAATCCTCGTAGAAGAACGGCGCCAGTCCATGCAGATTGTACATCTCGGGAGGATCGTGTTCATCCGGGACCAGGACACGGCCCCGGTCCACCCAGTCGATCAGGTCATGACTCTCATACAGAGAGAGGTCACGAGGGACATTCGGCACGCGCCGGGTGAACAGCAGGTACTTGCGCCGGTCGCGGTCATAGATCAGTCCCCAGAGGTCGTCGCTGACACCACGCAGCACCGGGTTGACGTGCTTGGGCCGTTCCCAGCGGATGCCATCGTGGGAGTAGGCCAGGCACAAGGGTACATGATAACCCGCCCAGCGGTCTTCCCTGCTTTCCACGTCGAAAATCATCTTGTAGCGGCGCGCGGGGATGTCACTGGGATCGTCGATGATGTTGTAGTTGAGGGAGAGCATCTCCGGGAATATGTAGTTGTTCTGCTTGGAGCCGTTTATCTCCACCAGATTGAGGATGGGCTTCTCCCAGTGGATGCCGTCGGTGCTGGTAGCATAGGCGGTCTTTCTTCCGCGCTCCCAGTATTCGCCCGGTCGAATACCGGTAACGACATACCACATCTTGAAGAGCTTCTCGTCATGATCATAAATTACGTTGATATAGTTGAGAGAATCGGACTTGTCCACATCCCACGGGGCGTCGAGTTTGACGACGGGTTCGGGGTGTTTCTCCGCCCGATTTACCTTGCGCTGAAGATTGTGTGTCTCCAGTAGATCGAGATCGTCGATTACGAGAAACTTGTACCGGCAAACATCATTCATAGACTGCTCCTTGAGGTCTGGGCACAGTAAGGTCAGAGGATCTCGATGCGTCGTTCGCTACAGACGGAACTGAAGTCGCGGAGGTTGAACGTCAGCATGGCGTCTACCCTTATGTTGGGATCAGTGATGACGGAGTGCAGTATTGCGTCTACCAGGCTCAACGGATGTCCTGCTTTGGCACGCGCAATCACATCTTCGTAAGCTGCGTCGCGATAGGGGGAATCGTCGACAAACTCTGTCTCGGGAGCGTTGGCCAAGCGTTCAAACTGAGCAACCTTGTCCGGATCGCGGACCAGCCGTGTATTGATCGTCTCGTACAATATGGGCCAGGGCAGAACGGCAGGGAACAGGTCCAACCAATACTGTCTATCAAGCGCCTCGGAATGATAAGGATCACGTGGTTCTACGAGTGCGAAGAAGAACCCAGAATCGATCAGTATTCGCTGCATTACTCGTCATCATCACCGTAATCGTCGTCAAGAGTACCGTAGCCATCCCAGGGAGAACGCTTGCGTCTTCCGAAGATATATTTCCCTTTTGATTTCCCGTTTTCTTTGTAAATCACGTAGATGCGTGACTGTTTACTTAAAGAAATGGTCCTTTCGATCTCATTCTTCAGGCACTCAACCAAGTCACCGTCGTAGGTGAAATGGAGGGTGGCTACGCTGCTCCCGCACTCCTCGGCACCGTTGTCATCGAGCCAAGTATACAAGGAGCTGTAATCTCCTCGTACCCCCAGATCAAATGATAACCAGATTCGCGCTGTCATGGTCGTTGGGAGTCTAGCACGGCACTGGGACCGTGTCGAGACCTGAGCTTGATGTGACAGGACTGTCCCACGCTACGCGACCAGCCGGCTGCAAGTCGCTGCTCGCGCTGCCCCGGACGACACCCGACTACCCAACTCGCACCCTGGCGAGCGTCGATCAGGTGACCTCGTCTGGCGACGATCCGTACTACCGGCTCATTCCTGGACACGTCGTACAGCGAACGAACCCACGCACCTGAAGGCGACCTTGGAACATCCCTTGCCCATACGGGATGCAGACGTCGTTCAGCATGGTATGGCCTGGCACGGTCCCCCAACGGGCCCTTGAACGACGCCACCGGCAGTCGCTGAGCCCGGTCCGTAAAAGCGCGGGCGACGGCGCGCGGATGGGCGCGCTGATCACGCCGGTGGGGCGGTGGCTGGCGCCGTATCAGCCGGCGCAGCGTTACCACCTGCTTGACCTGCAGCGGGTGGCGGCGGAGGATCTGCCCTACCGCAACCTGCTGCGCGCGGTGGTGCGGCTGGAGCAGAGCCGGTCGTGGGAGGACGTCAAGCGGGTGATGGGGGCGTTGCAGCGCTGGTTGCCGAAGCGTGGCGCGGAGGAGTTGCGGCGCGGGTTCGTGGATTGGATACGGCAGATTGCCGAACCGCTGGCGCCGGCGGGAGCGGTGGTGCCGGAGATACGGACGCTGGAGGAGGCGGGAATGTCGTTGGTGGAACGAGTCGCCGAGTGGCCCAAGCAGTGGCTCCAGGAAGGCCGCGAACAAGGCCTTGCGGAAGGCCGTGCACAGGGCGTTGCGGAAGGCCGTAAACAAGGCCGCGCCCAAGGCGTTGCGGAAGGCCGTGAACAAGGCCGTGAACAGGGCCTTACCCAGGGGTTCGACCAGCAGCGGACACTGCTGTGCCGGCTGGCGGCGGCGCGCTTCGATGCCGACACCGCCGCCCGCCTGGCCGACCTGCTGGCACCGGTCGCCGACCCGGAACGGCTGGCCGAGGTCGGTGACTGGCTGGTGCGCTGCGACACCGCCGCCAAGTTCCTCGCCCGCTTCGATCCCGCCTCGCGGGGCTGACGTCCGCGGTCAGGACGCTCCCACGCTACGCGACAAGCCCGCTGCAAGTCGCTGCTCGCGCTGCCCCGGACCGACACCCGACCACTCAACTCGCACCCCGGCGAGCGTCGATCACGTGGCCCCGTCTGGCGACGATCCGTAGTCCCGATGCCGGAGACGGTGGTGAGCAGCGCAATGTAGCCTGAGATTACCCGGCTCGGCGCTGCCGCCAAGCGCGAAGGGAACGATGTGGTCGAGCTCCAGCAGGAAGCGGGAGCCGCAGCGCCGGCCGCTGTGCGGATCGACGTAACTGCAGCAGCCGCCGTCGCGGAGCCACACCTCGCGCCGCACGGGTGCCGGAATGTAGCGGGATCGGCGTGCCCGGTGGGGCGGCCGCGCGCTGCCTGCGGAGGGGCCGGCTGCTGCCGGCCGCGGCGGCGCTCGGCCATCGGCCTGCACCGCCGCCGCTACCCGCTGCGCCGCCCCTGCCCGCTTCGCTGGCGAAGGAGCGCTGCGACCGCGATCCGCCGCTGCCTGGGCGGTCGGCATGCCCTGGTCTGGCGGCCGTGACGCCGGTACCGTGCCGCGGGACCCACGATCTGCCACCGACTTCGCTGGCGAAGCAACGGCGCCGGGCGCCGCCACCGCTGGCCGGGCACTCACCGGGGTGCTGCTGCCCCAAGTCTCGCGCCCCGCCGGCGCCACGGACAGCGCTGCCAGCGCCGCGGTGCCGGCGCCGCCATTCCCGCGCGCGGGTTCCTCTGCGGACAGCGCTGCCGGCGCCGGGGTGCTGCCACCAGCGCTCGTGCCCTCCGGCGTCGGCGACACTCCGGGTTGCTGTTGCGCGCCCCGCTTCGCCGGCGAAGTCGCACCGCCGGCCGGCCCTTCCTGCGCCTTCGGCTCCGGCGCCGGGCCCGCGCTTGCCTCGCGGCGCCCACCCTTGCGCCCGCGTGGCGGTCGCCCGGGGTCGTAGCGCTGCAGACCGTCCTGCACCAGCCGCTCCACGAGCTGCCCCAGCGTCAGGTGCGGGTCCACGTGCGACAGCAGTGCCCGTAGCTGCTCGATCCCGAGCTGACAGGCAGAGTCGATCGCCACCTTCAGCTCCCAGCGGCCGTCGCCCAGTGCCCGCATGCGATCGGCCGGCCGCGCCACCTCGGGAGCCACCCCGGCCAACAACTGCTTCACCTCGCGGGTGCTCTTGCCGCTCGCCTGCGCCACCAGCTCCTGCCGCTGCGTCGCCCCCAGCGCCGGCACCGGGCTCAGTGGCGTCGCTGCCGCGGCCCCGGAAGCCCCAGCTTCCGGAGTCGTCTCTGCACCGCGCAGGAGCAGCTCCGGTGCCGCGGGTGCCGAGCCGGGGTCCGCGGCACCGGTCGCCGTGCGCTGCAGGAGATCGAAGGTGTTCTGCAACTGCGCCGCCGCGCTCAGGGTGAGCGAGCCGTCCTGCAGCCGCTCGCGGGTCCCGGCGGTCTCGGAGCACAGGCGCATCGCCTTTATGCGGCGCCAGGCGGCGCCTTCGCTATAGCCCAGTTCGCCCACCGCGTAGTCGAACAGGCTGGAGAACCCGAGGCGCAGGTGCAGGTGGCGCGCCTGGATCTCGCGCAGGTGGTCGAGGACGGCGAGTTGCAGCGCCTGCTCGTGCAGGACGAGGGACCTGGTATGCGCCAGCAGCACCTGGTCGGGGAGCCCGGAGAGCGAGGAGGAGAAGCCGGGAGCGCTTACGGTAGGCATGGCGTAAATATAATCATGGATGAGAAATGGCCGGTTACGGCAAGTCCCGGAACCGGCGCCGGGAAGGGTGCAGGCCGGCGCTGGCGGGTGCTGGCGGGCCTGGAGGGCGTGACGGGATGTTCGAAGGGTCGGAGGGGCCGGAATGTGCGGCAGCGGGCCGTCACGAGCAGCGCCAAACCCGTCAAGTGCCCAGCGCACTTTTTTTTGGCACTTTGCAGAATCCTGCACCCTGGCGGCGACGTGGCAGCAACGCAGCGGCGGAGATCGGCGTTGCGGGTGGGCGGCAACGGCTCATACTTGGACATGTCGTACAGCGAACGACCCACGCACCCTGAGGCGGCGATCTGGCAGGGGCCGGCCATCACCGCAGTTCGGCCACACACGGGATTCAGACGTCGTTCAGCATGGGATGGCCCTGTTGATGTGACGACGAACCTGCCCACGTCCGACATGGGGGAGACAGTCGGTGCAAGCTGGCACTGGCGAACTGATAACGATCCTGGCGTAGTACAGGGACGCAACGCGATGCCGTCGCGGCGCTGGCGGTCGTGACCGCCGTACAGGAGCGTGGCGCGATCGGTGGCAACGCTGGTGTGCCGGCACCACCAGCGCAGGCCGGCGGCCAGTTCCGGCGCCACGGTCTGCGCCAACTTGATCTCGACCGGGTGCGGCGTTCCGGCATGCTCGATCACCAGATCGACCTCGTGGCCGGTACGGTCGCGCCAGAAGTACAGTGGCGGCTGCAGCCGGTGGTGGCGATACGCCTTGATCACCTCGCCGACGAGGTAGTTCTCGAACTACGACCCGCGCAGGGGGTGGGTGACCAACTGCCGTTCATCGCTGACGCCGAGCAGGTGGCAGGCGAGGCCGGTGTCGACGAAGTAGACCTTGGGGCTCTTCACCAGGCGCTTGTTGTAGTTGCGATGATAGGGCCGTAGCAGGTGGATCACGAAGCTGGTAGCCAGGACCGATGTCCAGCGCCGCGCGGTGTCCACCGCCACCCCGCAGTCGTTGGCCAGGGACGCGCATCAACAGGAGGTTCTGCGATCCCGTCAGGATGTAGTTCCCGGTGTGCTCGGGGTGGTCGACGGCGACCTGGATCGCCGAGGGCAGATCGGGGACGCGCTGCACCTCGTCGATGATCACCGGCGGCCGATAGCGGTCCAGGAAGCCGTGCGGATCCTCACGCGCAAAGCGGCGCGACTCGGTGTCCTCAAGGGTTACGTAATCGAACGCCGGAAAGGCCGCCCGTGCCAGCGTGGTCTTGCCCGATTGGCGCGGGCCGGTGAGCGTGACGACCGGATAGTAGCCCACGTCACGAGCCAGGTACGTATGCAGCGTGCGCCGCAGCATAGGTGTCAGATTTACGATCCAAAGCAAATTTGACAAATCGTGATGCACCTGGAGTTGCGCGGTGCGGAGTGTTCCGATAGAGTTGGTCGTTGGAACCATGGCCGCTGTCCGCCAACCGCTGAACGAGGTAACCCGCTCGATGCGCGTGCGCTGGTATCGCAGTCCGATCGAGCCACAGGTGCTGCGGCGCCTGATGCAGCGCAGCGACCTGCAGGGCTGGCTGCAAGCGGGGGGCAATCTGGCGCTGTTGGCCGCCACCGCGACGCTCACCTGGTACCTGTTCCTGCAGCAGGCGTGGGTCGGCTTCGCGCTGGCGCTCTATCTCCATTGCACGGTCGGCAGCTTCCTCAGCGCCGCCTGTCACGAGCTGGACCACGGCACCGTGTTCAAGACCAAGCGGCTCAACCGCATCTTCCTGCGCGTTTACTCGTTGCTGGCATGGTTCAACTTTCATGACTACGCTCTCAGCCACACCTACCACCACCGCTACACGCTGCATCCGGACGGCGATCGCGAGGTAGTGCTGCCGCAGTCGCCGACGCTGCGCTGGCTGTACGTGCTGCAATTGCTGACGATCAACATCACCGGCGGGCCGATGTGTCGCGGCTTGTGGCCGATCCTCCGCTACACCGTGACCGCAGCGCTCGGGTTGCCGATGAGGGCGGACACGGTCGGCGATACCGAGCCGGTCGGCGTGCGCGCCCAGGAATGGATCGTAGCCCTGTACCAGGCGCACCCGGAAGAGCGGCGCAAGTCGATTCGCTGGGCGCAGATCCTGCTGCTGTTCCACGGCGCGGTGCTGGTGGTGGCGATCGCCTCCGGGCTGTGGCTGTTGCCGGTGCTGATCAGCCTGCCGGCGGCGGTAGCCAACTGGTGGCGCTACCTGGTGTTCATGCCGATGCACTGCGGCCTGCGCGACAATGTCGCCGACTTCCGCAAGTGCGTGCGCAGCATCAAGATCGACCCGGTCTCATCGTTCCTGTACTGGCGCATGAACTGGCACATGGAGCATCACATGTACGCCGGCGTGCCGTGCTACAACCTGCGCCGGCTCAGCCGCACGATCGCCGCCGACTGCCCCCCGCCGCGCACCCTTATCGGCGCCTGGCGCGAAATGCGCGTCGCCTGGGTGCGCCAGCGCACGGATCCCGACTACCAGTACGACACGCCGGTGCCGACCCCGGCGCACACCGCGGCTGCAAACGGTACCCGCACCGACGACGCGCTCGGTGGCTCCATCGGCGACCTGGCGCCGGTCGTGCTCGAGCGATAGTCAAGTACGGATCGCCCATCATTCCGCCCAGAACGGCACGTACTCGCGATATTTCGGCGGCGCTTCAGGCAGGCGGATGGCAACCAGACCCGCCTTCACGGCCTCTCCGATCAGACGCGACGCGATCGCCCGGTTCTTTTCGTCGATTCCGAACCGCTCACGAATCGACCTGTTGGTCATGCTGTGGCGTTGTACGTACCTCAGGCAGGCATGCAGATAGCAGGCACGCTCACGTTCCGTCTTGTCCATTTCAGCGAGGTTCTTTCGGGAGAACAACACCACCCGCGTGAAGTTGGGAGGGGTCTCGAACAGCGGTGCGGGCAGGTGGTAGCGTTCGATCGCGGCCACCACCTTGTCAATCCCGCTGCCACGCTCCTCGCAAATCCGGAACCGACGCATGAGCGATGCAAGCACCTCGTTGCGTGATCGCGGCGGCCTATCGGGAAAGCGCTGGGTATCCACCAGCGGCTCGCCCGGGTTCGTGATCTCGATGCGATCCGGGAATATCTCCACCATCGGTCCGGCGCCAGTTGCGAGAAAATCCTGGTGGATCAGGGCATTCGCCACCAGTTCACGTACCGCAATTTCGGGGAACGCCGGCACCGTGTGGCGCAAGGCCTGACCAATGACCTCTGTCGCCGGCAGCCGGGCATTGATGTAGGCGAGCAGGCTCTCGAAGCCGCCAGCGTAGCCTCGCGAGGCTTCGGATTCCTTCAGCGTTTCGGTGCGTCCTGCACGCCGGTACTCGATCACCCGAACGGCCTTCCGTTGCAGGGACCGAAAGTCGCCCAGGTTCCTGGCGAGCAGCACGGCCCCCACATTGGTGATGTCGAACCCACCTGCCGCGCAAGGAGCGATCAGCCGATCCGTCTGCAGCACGTCAAGGATCGCCGTGTGGCCGTCCGGCAAAGCTACGTCCAGGAGCTCGAAGTAGGCAGGGTAGTCGAGCTTGCGCAGCACATTTTCGGCGCTCATCCGCTCTGCGGCGATGCCATCTTCGAAACTGCGAGTCACCACGTTCCCCGTGCCGGTGTCACGAGCCGCCAGAACCGACGATTCCTTCTCATCGATCCACGAGCCAGGCCAGGTTGAACGAGTAGTGGTTGCTGCTGCTGATGAGTTGGATGCGGCCGTCGGCGGACTGGCAGGCGGTGAGATAGCCGTTCACCTCGGCGTTTCCGGGGCCCATCAGGCAGGGGACTCCATCCATCGCTTCGATGACGCGGTCGGGTCCGCCGTCGCTGACCAAGCGGCGAAACGGCCAGGTCTCGCCGTCGTCGAAGGATAGCGCGCAGTACATGCCGCAAACTGCCCTGCGGCCGCCGGCGTCGACGACGGTGAAGGCGCCATCCGACTCCGCCACTGCATTGGCGAAGGAGATGAGGAGAATCGGATCGGTGCCGGCGCTGCAGGTTCCTCGCAGGCGCTTGAGCACCAGCCGCTGTGAGCCGCCGATGGGGAGAAACGGACTGGCGGAGTAGTTCCACGTCTTGCCGCGGTCCGCGGAAACGCTCATCGCCAGGGTCCCGTCCACCTCGTCGCCGCGTCCGAAGGCCAGCAGCCGGCCGTCGGCGAGCTCCACCGCCGATGCATGGATCCCGGCGATGGTGCCGCCGGCATCCCGCCACGTCTCGCCGCCGTCGGCGCTCATCCACAGGGCGGTGCCGCCGTCGCCGATGCTGACCGCGTCGCACGGCAGCACCAGGGTTCCGTCGCGGAGCGTGAACGCCGCCGCGATCGGCATCTGGCGCGGGCCGTGCTCGCCGCTGATGAACCTGGCCCGGCTCCAGGTGGCGCCGCTGTCGTCGGAGGTGCGCAGGATGGTCCGCAGCGGCCCCCAGGTGGCGGCGGCTGACATGCCGTTGAAGTGGTACATCCGTGCTCCGTCGCAGAGCAGGGCCGGCGCGTGGTCGTTGCGGTCGGGGGCGTCCCAGAACACCGATGCTGGCTCCCAGGAGTCGGTTCCGGCGCGCAGACGGCTGGCCAGAATGCCCAGTTCGCGGCCGGGTTCCTCGACGCAGCTATACCAGATGGCCAGGAGGTCGCCGTTGGGACACTGGCAGATCGCCGGATCGTGGTTGTGGGTGCTGAACAGGGGCCCGTAGGAACGGGGAGGTAGGTGCACGTAGCGGGCCGGCCCGCGGAACAACGGCGCATCGTCGGTACCTGACGCCTCGGCGGGTACGGTAGTCTGTCGAACGTTGTTGGCGTGCAACTCCACCGGCGCCTTGCGAGCCGGTCTCGGCGGCACCGGACGATCGGCGCACACGACCCGGAACCCGATCAGCCAGTTGCGTTCTTCCGGCAGCGCCGCCGCACGGTTGGCGGACCGGAGATAGTAGGTCTCGGTCGAGTGGCTGCCGCCGCGGGTGACCCGGAAATCGCCATCGGGTGGACCGGTGGGGTCGCTGGCGTCGCGGTCGAGGTACGGGCCGTACCAGTCCAGGCACCACTCCTCGACGTTGCCGTGCATGTCGCACAAGCCCCACGGGTTGGGGGGCGTGCGGCCGACGTGCAGCGGGACGACGTTGTCGCCGGTGGTGCGCGACGGGTCGGGAAACCAGGTGCGGCGCTGGTTCTTTGCCACCCCCGGCGGCGGTGCATCTCCGCT
Source organism: Spirochaetia bacterium (assembly GCA_965203905.1). GTDB lineage: Bacteria > Spirochaetota > Spirochaetia > SZUA-6 > Bin103 > Bin103. The sequence goes on from CBDBDQ010000005.1 coordinate 5,079,980, forward strand.
GGAGAACGGTGTCGAGGATCCGGCCCGGCACGCGTACTCCCACTCCGCCTCGGTGGGCAGGCGGAATCCGGCGCCCTCGCGCTCGGACAGCCAGCGGCAGTAGGCGGCGGCGTCATCCCAGCTCACGAACACCACCGCTTCGTCGTCATCACTTGAGAACCCCAGCTTGCCGCGCAGTTCCCGGTGCGCCGGGTCGAACATCTCGTACTGGGCGTTGGTCACCTGGCACTCCGCCAGGTAGAACGGCCTGGTGACGGTAACCCGGTGCACGGGCACCTCGTCGAAGTCGCCGTAGCGGAAGCAGGAGGGTGACAGCAGGGCGTCGGGCAGCGCCCGGTCGTTTCCCATCAGGAACGAACCGGCAGCGACGCGCCGCAGCCGCATGCCCGTCGTAGTGATCATGGTAAGCCCTCCAAGGTCGACTGATTCTGACGAACTGGTGACGAAGTATGACCGCACCAGGTCGGCGCGCCAATACCCAACTTGATCGACGCTGTATTCTCGACTACGATCCAGTCGAAGGCGTTCCATGAGTGAAACGGGCGATGGTTCTGTAGAACTTGGTAGAGTGGTTTCTCGTAACCCCGAAATTCATAGCGGGGACTTGGTATTCGCGGCGACTCGCGTGCCGGTAGATACGCTTGTCGACTATCTCAAGGGCGATCATTCCGTTGAAGAATTCCTGAGGGATTTTCCGACCGTCGAGCGGTGGCAGGTGGAGTCGTACCTTGAACTCTCACCTGACGGCATTGAAAACTGAGACTCTGACCGTCATCGAGTGAGGGTACTGCTCGACGAGGATATTCCGATCAGACTCAGGCTTCACTTCCAGGCGAACGTCGAAGTCGAAACGGTCGAGTACCGAGGATGGAAGGGCCTGAAGAATGGTGCATTGCTACGCGCTGCTCAGGATCACTTCGATCTACTCGTAACAACAGAACAACCTGCCCAATCAGCAGCCTCTTGAGCGGTTTGACCTTGCGGTCGTGATCTTGCCTGAGGATCTATCCTCCCGAGTAACATGAGATCGGTCTACGGCGACCTGATCCGGACCGGGTACGACACCCGCGGGATCGTTGGCACCGGTATCATCGCCCGCGCCGTTGCGGGTAGGCTGCGCCCATGAGCAGCCGTCGACCCAACATCGTGTTCGTGTTCTCGGACCAGCAGCGCTACAGCGCCCTCGGCGCCAACGGCAACCCGGTGGTACGTACCCCCGTGCTCGACCGGATGGCAGGCGAGGGCATGGTCTGCGACAATATGTTCTCGAACCATCCGCTGTGCTCGCCGTACCGGGCCATTCTCCTCACCGGCCAGTTCGGCTGGCGCAACGGCGTGATCGACAACGAGTACCGGCCGCGGCGCGACATTCCCACCCTGCCGGGAACCTTGCGCGAGCACGGCTACGGCACCGCTCACGTGGGCACCTTCCACCTCGGCAAGGGACCGTATACCGAGGAAGGCAGGTACGGGATCGACTACCTGGCCGCGGTCGGCATCGGCCGCGGGTACTTCGACCAGGGCTACTACGAGAACGAGCGTGGGCCGGTCACCTTCCCGGGCTGGGGGCCGACCGTCGAGACGGACTTGGCGATCCGCTACCTGGAGCGCCACCGCGAGGAGCGGCCGGACGACCCGTTCGCCCTGTTCCTGTCGTGGCGGCCCCCGCACTGGCCGTACGAGCAGTTTCCCGATTCCATCGAGCGCTACGATCCGGCCACGGTCGACCTGCCGGCCAACGTGCCCGATGCCCTGGCCGACCACGCCCGCCGCGAGCTGGCCGACTACTATTCCTGCTGCACCGGGCTCGACGTGGAGATGGGCCGCCTGCTGGCCGCTCTCGACCGCCTGCAGGTCGCGGACGACACCATCGTCTGCTACACCTCGGACCACGGCGACCACATCCGCGCCCACGGCTACGGCAAGCCGAACGAGACTTGGCTGCACCACACCCGCCGCGCCTCCAAGGCCACCCCGTACGAGGATTCCGCCCACGTGCCGTTCGTCGTTCGCTGGCCGGGCAACACCCCGCCGGGCACGCGCAGCGACGCCTTCATGGGCGCCATCGACATCGTGCCGAGCCTGCTCGGCGCGTGCGGCGTGCCGTTGCCGGCCGGCCTGCAGGGCCGCGACCTGTCGCCGGTGTGGCGCGGGCGGCCGGTACCTGCGGACCCGCCGCACGCCCCGGGCGCCAGCGAATCGGTGTACCTGATGAACATGGCCAACGGCTGGCCCAACCGCTACGGCTGGGTGGGGCGCTGGCGCGCCGTGCGCACCGCGCGCTACACCTATGCCCGCTGGTACGCCAACGAGCGCAGTCCCTGGCTGTTCGACCGCCGGGAAGACCCGCTGGAGATGGACAACCTCGTGTACTCGGCGCCCGCGCGCCCGGTCGTGCAGGAGATGGAGGAGCGCCTGCACCGCTGGATGGAGGCCACCGGCGACCCGTTCGAGCACGGCGCCCGCGGTCCGCGCGGTTTCGTCGAGGTGGGCCAGCAGTGGGCGGACTCGGACAAGTGGGCGGAGTGGGGGACGAGCTGACGCGATGCCCGCCGGGCATCGTCTGCCACCGCAACGGTGGAACCCCGACCGCTCACATCCCCCACACCGTGATCCGGTGCTGGTCATCGGTGCGTTCGGCGCGGCGGAAGATCTTGTCCTCCCACCGCTTGCCTGCGCCGCGGTCGAAGATGACCAGGTGGCCCGCCTGCGCCGCGCACCGGTCCATGTAGTCGGCGGTCTGCAGCAACCCCTCGCGGACCGTGCGCTCCAGGCTCCCGTGCAGCACCTTGCACTCGATGACGAATCTGCCCGCGGCGTGCGGTCCCGCGCCACCGGGTCGCGGCCAGATGATCAGCAGATCGGTGCGCCCCCGCCCGAGGCCGTACTCGCGCTCCATGCGCCCGCCGCTGTTCACGATCCGTTGCAGGAACGCCTGCAGCAGGAGCTGCGGACCCGCCTCGGCGTAGTCGAAGCGCGCCACCCCCCGCTTCGCGGCCCTGCGGGGCTCGGAGTGCTCGCGGAAGAACCCCTGGAAGTCGGCCAGCAGCTTGTCCAGGTCGAGGCCGCCGTCGGCGTCCACGTACCACACCGGATCCTGCAGCAGCTTCTCCTGGACTGCGTAGGTGAGCTCTCGGGGAACCACCTCGGCGTAGATAGGATTGGCCATGCGCGGCAGCCTGTCACGGGCAACGAGGCCGAGGTCGCGCACGTACTCCAGGTCGCGGGTCGACGAGTGGTCCACGCTGGCCCCACTCAGCAGCGGCTCGATCACGCGCCGCACGCGCGCCTCCTTGAGCTTGTCGGTTGAGCTGCTCCTGCGCGTCGAGGATCGCGTCGTTGGATGAACATGTCCGCGGCTCAACGCCGGGGACGACCACGGCACCGCCGAACATGTAGAGACTGTCAACGAATCCCGCATGGCTTCGCTGAGCTAACCGGAGCCTACACGGTCAGGGTGTAAGAAGCGCACGCCCTGCCCGCCACCTTGACTGTACCCTTAACCTGGGTACACTGTGTCAGTGGAAGTCCAGCTGTCCAAGGCTGCGAGGAAGCAACTTGCCAAGGTTCCGCAACATATCGTCCGAAAGTTCGCCCTCTGGCGCGACCTGGTCCGTTTTGAAGGGCTCGCCGCAGCTCGGGCAGTCCCAGGCTTCAGGGATCACCCCCTCCACGCTGACTGGCGGGGGTACAGGGCCGTCCGGCTCAGCGACGCTTACCGAGCCATCTATATCGTGCACAGCGCAGGGTCTGTCGAGACCGTCTACGTCGAAGAGGTAAACAAGCATGACTACTAAACGCGGACACACCGAGTCGGACACCGCATACATCGAGAACTTGATTGGAGGCCCCTTGAGCCTCGGGGGCGCCTTGGGGGCAATCCGCGAAAGTGAAGGCGAAAGCCTCGCCCAGTTCGCGCAGCGGCTGGGTGTTTCCCGTACGCACCTCTCGGATATCGAGCATGGAAGGCGTTCTTTGAGTCTGGAGCGCGCCGCACAGTTCGCAGCCGCCCTGGGTCATAACCAAGCGCAGTTCGTACGCCTGGCTCTCCAAGATCAAGTGCGCGAGGCAGGACTGAAGCTCCGTGTCGCCGTTCACGCCGGGTAGAGCGGCTTCCGGCGAATGCTGCCGAATAGTCGCTCGCAGCTGACGGGGCTGATAGCGTCTTGCGTCAACGAGTTTCTCTTTCGGTTGGCGCCGTCGCGGCGTCCGCGGTAGCCGCTTCAACCTGCTTCATCGGTGCCATGACGCGACCCGACCGACTGCCGTCGAGACGCACGTAGGCGGCTGATCTCTTCCGCAGAGAGTGGGCCTGCGATACCTTCACCTGTTCCCCGCCGGGTGTGCCGGCGTCCGATGTGGTCCTCCGCGCACCTGGCGCGGTCCGCCGCACGCCATCGAAGCCGGCCCGCGACGCGAGCCGCGTGCACGATCGCGGCCATCGCTGTCGAGTTGCGCTGCCGGTGGCCGGCTGTCTCTATTACAAGGGGCCTTCGACACGGCAGATGAGATCGTCAGTAGGGATAGGCGTGTAAGCACACATACGCTTATGATGGTTGCATGAGTACAACTCGATGGTCGCTGGTGGTCTCCGAAGCAACTGACCGCGCCCTGCGTACCTTCCTTGCGAGTCGGGGACTGAAGAAAGGGCATCTCTCGCAGTTTGTCGAGGACGCCGTGAGAGAAAAGCTGTTCGATCTGACCGTCGCAGAAGTCAAAGAGCGAAACGCGGGACAAACCGATGCTGTCATGCAGGCCGTCGAGGAGGCTCTCGAGCGAGCGTGAGGGGTGCGTGTTGTGCTCGACACCGGAATCCTCGTTGCCGCTCTGATCACACGGGACACGCCCCCAGACCAACTGTACCAGCTGTGGCGCAAGCGACGGTTCACGCTGATCACGTCCGAGCCGCAGTTAAGCGAGTTCCGGCGCGTCACTCGTTACCCGAAGCTACGTCGGTTCCTGAAAGCTCACGAAGCGCTGACTCCTGCGCGGGGTGCGTACGCGAGCTGTTGTTGTCCCAGGGCTGCCACAGATCGATCTTGTCGACGACCCCGACGACAATCTCGTGCTTGCCACTGCTCTCGCCGGCGAGGCTGACTATCTGGTCACCGGAGATCGGCGTCACCTACTGCACCTGAAGAAGGTGCAGCACACGAGGATCTTGACGGCACGTGAGCTCACAGAGTTGCTCAACTGACCGTTCCCGACGAACGGGACCGGCCGATGGCCATTCCAAGTTCTCGATCCCATCCCTGGCCTTACACCAGGCGGCGACTTGGCCCAACTCGAACGCCCCGTGCATCGGCTTCGCTGACCGGCCAGGTCAGCTCGAAGTGGCGCCTGGGCACCGCATTGTCGCCGCATCATCGGGCACCGCAGACCGACGGCGGGCAAACGCCAGCCAACCGCGAGCTGACGCGCGCGAGTCGATTGCCGGTCGGTGTGGTCGGAGCCAGGATCGGGCGCACGCCGGTTGGGGGCCCCAAAAAAGAAACCCTTCGTCTCGTTCGCGTTGGCCACTGGGAGCTCGTGAAGGTCCCGATGGATCAAGCACCCTTTCTGCGCAGATGAATCTCGGGGACTGCTTCGAGCGCATCGGCCAGACGCCGGAGAAACGATAACGATAGATTGCGGTAATTGCCCGATTCGACTCGGGCGATTGCGGGTTGAGATGTACCGACTCGTTCTGCGAGCTCCTTTTGCGTGAGGTTCAATCTCTTGCGCAGCGCAATGATCTCCGTGGCCAAGGTGAACTCCTCCTCTAGCGCCTCATACTCCCGCCTGAAGTTGGGGTCCCTAAGCTGCTCGTTCAGCAAATCCTGGTACCTGGTTGCCTTCATTGCTCGCTGGCCTCCTCGTACTGTCTCTTCAGTCTCATGGCTCTGTCGATCTCACTGCGACTGGTCCGGTGAGCCTTCTTGACGTAGCCGGAAGTCACGACGTAGACCCTTTGTCCCTTGTGGAAGTAGAACAGTCTGCATGTGTTCGATCCTATCTGCGACCTGAGCTCGTGCAAGTCGCACCCAGACAGCTTGCGTGCGTGCGGCATCGGAAGATGAGGCCCGAATCGCTCCAGAAGCTGGATGCAGCGAAAGGCCTTCGCTCGAAGCTTTGTCTCGAGCTTCCGTAGGAAGTCCTCCGCTGGCTGAAGCACGATGACTTCATAATCCACTGAGTGTGTATACCACTATTGATATTGCCAGTCAAGGAACCCCGCCGCGGCGTTGCGAGCGATAGGCCTCGGACTGCCTCCGGACTTACCCAGCTGGGGCGGAATGCTCAGCCCCGAGCGGCGGGCAGGGCCACCGAGGTGAACGCTCGCCGGAACGGACGGCACACTGCGGCTTGGCCGTGGACCACGGGACACTTCCCGCCAGGTATTCGAGAACGTCGTAGACCGTGATGCGATCTCTCGAATGCACGGTCTGCCGAACGCGGGACCAGATCAACGATTATGTGATCCAGGAGATCCTGATGGCATCTCAGGATATTTGAGATGGGGATTGGTGAACACGGCCACATGGGGATCCCTGTTGTCGGTCCAGGCCGAGATCAGCTTCATGTTCCCCGGACGCCTTCACCTCGGCACCGCCAACACTGAGCATAGTCTCGCGCTTCGAGCGAGCGTCACTCTTGCGGACGTCGCCGCCTAGGCGACCTCCTTGCCTCTCAGAAGGGGCCTTGGCGCATGGTCCGAATCGGCCAATGGGCCCTTTTGCCGGACCCCGGGTGTCGCCATTGTGCTGATGTCGCGGGCGCACTGCTAGTGACGGTTGGCCGGTGGTGCCAGCGTGGATGGTGGCGGCGTGAGAGGTAGCGCTGCCACGTCGTGCCGCCGCTTCATCGGCCGCGGCAGAGTTCGTAATCGGTGCTGTTCCCGTGCGGTGGATCTGAAACCTCAGAGCGGTCAACGTTCTTCTTCCACCAACACCGAGATTGCCTTATCCTCGTATCAAGGGAGCCAGCACAGATGCGTAGCCTCTCCGGCTTGGTTATCCAGGACTCAGAGATCATGTCAGGAACGCCCGTATTCGCCGGCACACGGGTACCCGTCCAGAGTCTGTGGGACCATCTCGAAGCCGGCGACAGCCTGGACAAGTTCCTCGATTCCTTCCCCTCGGTGTCCCGCCGGCAGGCCAAGGAAGTGCTCGAGCTTGCCGGCGAACTGCTCATAGACCGTGCACATTCTGCTCGATGAGTCGGTCCCGCGTCAGTTTGCTCGGCTCCTGGAAGGCCATGAGGTGCAGACCGTGCCGCGGAGGGCTGGGCAGGCGTCCGCAACGGCGAGCTGCTCCGCAGGGCTGCGACCGAGTTCGATGTGTTCGTCACCGTTGACCAGAACCTCCAACACCAGCAAAACCTCGGCCGGTTTCCGGTCGCCGTCGCCGTCCTCGTTGTCCATGACAACCGAATCGAAACCCTGGAACCTCTCGCCCCTCTCCTTCTGAGCGTCCTTCCATCGCTCCAGGCGGGCCGGGCCACCGAAATCACTCCGTAGTCTCGGCCATCGCCTTCACCCGTTGCGCTTGCTCGCCACACCAGCCCATCGCCTCAAACCGCCGCCCGCCAAACCCGCCCATTGCCCGATTCGGACCGGGCGCCAAGGCCCCTTCGACAAGCGGAGTGCAGACCAACCTCGGCCTGCTCTTCGTAGTGATGCGCCATCCTTCCTCGGTCTCCTGTCGCGGCAGAGGACGACGCCGACTGACGTTTCAGCCAGCGTCGCTCGGCCGCGAGCGCCATTGGTCTCCGATGGCCCGCACTGTCCGGTCACGGGGCCCACGAACGGACGACCCGTCAGTCGTGAACCGATGAGAGACGTACGAGAGATCAGCGTCGAGATCGGTGCGGGTGCCGGTCGCCCGGCGGAGTACCTGGGCGCGCTTCTCCGAGCCAGCTCTACGGGACCACCTGACTCGGTACACTTCGCCGACTCGGTCTGCCGTGCCCAGGCGCCGCTTCGAGCTGACCGGCCAGGTCACGCCCATCCCCAGCCCGGCGCTCGTCGACCTGGTCGGCCGCGTTCCGGGCGCGCCTCCGGAGCGGCCGACGGGCTCCCAGCCCACGACGTCCCTGTCGAGGTCTGGGGAGCTACATGTCACCCGTGGGGCGATGGAGGGCGCCATCGGGTGGAGGTCACCGTGCATCCGGCGTGAGACCGTGGGAGGTGCCGGTCGGCGCCGCGAACCTCGTTCGCGCGCACCCACGGGTTTCCTACGGGTCGGCGCTGTTCACAGGGTGGCCGCGCTCGCGAGAGAGTGCACCGTTAGGGGTTCGGCGAATGTGGATGACGCGTCACGAGGACCGCCAACGCAGTGGTCGGTTGGCGGTCACGGTCGGTGACCTCCGAGTGGTTGACAGGGTGCCCGCGTCCATAGCAAGCTCGCATCGCTTGGGTTCCCACGGATCGCTGATGAACCGCCGCGACGACAGTCAGCGCAGTGACCGGTTCCACTGTGACGCGACCGGTGCACCCCCCCCCCCCCCGCAACTCTTTATTAGAAAAAGCATTAACCGCTCAGGCTGATCGCCCCCTACGCGACCCCGTTCACACCGTCGCCTTCACCACCGCCGTAGCTATCGGTGGCGCCGGCTCGGTCCATCGCCGAACCGGCATTAAGACCGCCCGCACCCTTCCCGTCGACCGCAACGGTGCCGGATCCCCGCCTGCGACCAACTGCGCGCAAAACCCACCACCTGCGTTGGCGGCCATTCAGACTCACTGCTGTTCAGACCACCGCCACGCGTGGCGTTGTAACGCAGATCCCGACGTAGGTCTAGATTTCGCCCCGGGTGTGGCCTTCCGCATCCTCCTACGGCGTCGGCACCCCAAAGTAATTCCTTTCGCGGCTCGATACCCGGCCCGCACGTACCCCCTGTCAACGCTTCACCCCCGCCCTCGCGGGCGACGGCGCATGACTCGGGGCCGCCGTGGGTCGCTAGCCCTTCGACGTATGACTCTTCCATTCACAACACCTTGCCGGTTTGTGCCGGCGCACAGGAGGTCAAGATGATACTCAAAGAACCGCACGCGCGCGCGGCGTGAGCCGGGGTGAACCCGTTGAGTCACACGCCGCGCGCGTCCGAGAACTTGACTCAGACTGGCCGCCCGCGTTGCGGGCCCGAGAGTAGCCAGGGAGCGGCAAGTCGCTCCGCAATGCTCTCAAAATCCAAGCAAGGATACTAACGATGATGAAAATCCTATTTAGAATGACTAGAATGACCTTCGCGTTTGCGTTGGTCCTCGTAATGACCGCAACCGGCCTGTGGGCCACTGGCGCAGACGAAGAGGAGGCGGCCGCCGCCGCTGACAAGAAGTATGTGACCGACCCCACCACCGGCAAGGTGGTGGCGGCGCCAGAGTATGGCGGGACTTTCACCTTTGCCAATCAGCTCGAGCCTCCGCATTCTGACACCGCGCTCCATGGGCTTCCGGGACTGGCCGTCAGTGGCGTTGTAGAGAGGCTAGGAATCATGAACTGGGCAATAGATAGGGACGAATTTGCCTTCAGTAGCACGTTCGTACCTTCATTTACCCTAAGACCGCACCTGGCGGAAAGCTGGGATACCGAGGACGGCCTCACCTATACCTTCCACATCCGCAAGGGAGTTTACTGGCACGATAAACCACCGATGAACGGTCGAGAGCTAGATGCCTATGACGTCGAATATAACTATCACCGCTATTTGGGTATGGGCAGCGGCTTCACCGAACGTTCCCCAGTAGGAGAGTACGTAGCTTTGCCTTTCGAATCGGTAACGGCCACCGACAAGTGGACGGTTGTTATGAAGATGACGGAGCAAACCGTCGCTCCGCTGGCAACTATGGTTTCGCCCTTCATATCCCCCCCCGAGGTAATCAAGGAACACGGCGACGTTCAGGACTGGAGGAACCTGGTCGGCACCGGGCCCTATATGCTGACTGACTGGGTCGATGGCAGCTCTATGACCTATGTCAAGAATCCTGACTACTGGGGCTACGACGAAAAATACCCGGAGAACCGCTTGCCCTACTTTGACGAGTTACAGCACCTGATTATTAAAGAGGAAGCGACATATCTGGCGGGACTGCGCGCCGGTAAGATTGATTTCCTGGGTTTCACTGCTGGTGTATCTGACCTAACCGATAACGATACGATCGATAGCCTCCGGCGGACCAACCCTGAAATCGTGCTGGAGCCGTGGTGGGACCGTTCGGAAACGTCTTATGGCCTTGACGCGACCAAGCCGCCCTTTGACGACATCAGGGTGCGCAAGGCAATGCAGATGGCACTGGACCTTGAGGGCATTAACAATACCTACTACAAGGGCACTGCAATGTGGCAGCCTCAGGGTATATTAGGGGAAGCTGTCACCGGGTATTCCACCCCATTTGAAGAGTGGCCCGAAGAGGTCCAGAAGGGCTATATGTATGACCCGGAAGGGGCGGAAGCGTTGCTTGATGCGGCTGGATATCCCCGCGGCGCCGACGGCACTAGATTCAAGACCGTGTTGAACCATTTCTGGCGGTTTCCTTTAGCCTATAGTGAATTAGCTGCCGCCTACTTTAAGGCAATTGGCGTTGATGTAGAGATTAACGTAATCGACGAAGCTACGGCTGGCGCTATGAGAGTTGATACCCATGCGGAACGTACTTGGGAAGGTATGATGATGACCGTTCTGGGCTGGAACATTAACCCTGTGTGGGGTATGTTCTGGGTTGCTCACTCGACCGGCTCCGGACAAAACTACCACGGAATCGGGTACCCTGAGTTGGACGCCCTTATTGACGCCGCCGAAGCCGCTACCTCCTTGGAGGAGCAGCAGAGGCTGCTTAAAGAGGCAGATATGTACACTATAGAGAACCACTGGCATGTATGGGGTCCTAAAGCTGGAAAGTTCATGTCGATCCAGCCGTGGGTCATAGGTTTTAACGGTGAAATCTGGCTTCATTCAGGTCAGGACCGCTTGCTCATCTTCGCCCGCCTCTGGTTTGACCAGGAGCTGAAGGAAGCAATGGGTCATTAGGGGTTTTAGCCCTTGTGGCTGAGCTCAGGGAAAAAGGGAGCTGGGTGGTTCAAACCTCCCGGCTCCCATACTCCTCAAATAATGAGAAGGGCGCTTTCTCACTGTCATTCCGGCGGTCCGCCGAAGCGGCGAAGACGCGGAATCCAGAAAACGCAACCATTTGAAATTACTCTGGATTCCGCCTTTCGGCGGAATGACAGGAGGGAATCAGGGGGACACCCCTCTGGACTCCCCAAAACGGTGAGAGGCCAGCCATCAGCCCACCGGAATTCATGCACCGATTTGTGTGACGAACCCTTAAAGAGTGCCGCGCCAGTCGGGCAAGGGGATGGTCTAAGTGGATTGCGGTTTTCACCGCAATGACGGGGGGAGAGAGGGCGAAGAGATTGCCACGCCCCGATAAATCGGGACTCGCAATGACGAGGAGGGGTGTAACATGAGAGCCTATATCATCAGGCGGTTATTACTCATAATCCCCACCCTGTTTATATTGACCATCCTGGTCTTTCTCTCGGTACGCTTCATCCCCGGCGATGTCATAGACGTAATGGTTGGAGAGTTGGACTACATGGCTGGGCCCATCGACCGTGAAGCTCTTGAGCGTAGGCTGGGATTGGACCAGCCTGTGTACGTGCAGTATGGACGCTGGATAGGAGTGTTGCCGACCCCTGACTGGCTTACCGGTGAGTCACGCTACAACGGTATCCTCCAGGGCACCCTTGGCGAATCACTGATGGGCGATTGGTCGGTAGAGGACAAGATAATAGGTAGATTGCCGGTAACCATTGAGCTCGGTGTCATAGCAATCGTAATCGGGCTTCTGATAGCGCTGCCAGTCGGCATCTACTCGGCGATTCGCCAGTATACTGTCGCCGACTACCTGGGGCGCTCCATCGCCATCATCGGTCTGGCAACGCCTAACTTCTGGCTGGCCTTGATGGTCATGATCTACCCGGCAATCTGGTGGGGCTGGTCGCTACCGATGCGGCTGATTACTTTCTCCGAAGACCCTCTGGAGAATCTCGGGATGTTCCTCATTCCAAGCGTGATTCTCGGAACCTACCTTGCCGCAGCCACCATGCGGATGACACGCACTATGATGCTGGAGGTGCTGAGGCAGGACTATATCAGGACAGCCTGGGCCAAGGGTCTCAAGGAGAGAGTAGTTGTTCTGAGACACGCCGTAAAAAATGCCCTCATCCCGGTAGTTACCCTGATAGGCCTGCAGTTGCCTGTCCTGGTAGGTGGCGCCGTTATCATGGAGAACATATTTAACCTGCCGGGGCTAGGTCGTCTTCTGCTGAAGGCACTCGAACAGAGAGACTACCCGGTGGTCTCCGGAGTAAACCTCTTTTTCGCCATCGTGGTTATGGCGAACAATCTATTGATCGACCTGATTTATCCTTATTTGGATCCCAGGGTCCGCCACAGATAAAGGGGGAGAATCACGAGTATGAGTGATGGCATACCGTCACCAGTAAGTGAGCCAAGGAGACGTAACGCGCTGCCTGATTTCTTTACCAGGTTGTGGAAGGAGCAACCACTTGGCACTATCTGCGGGATTATGGTATTGATACTGATTTTGGTTGCTATCTTCGCCGATGTTCTGGCTCCTTATGGCTTTAGTGAAGTACACCTTCCAGACAGATTGCAGAGCTCATCAGCCCGGTATCTCCTGGGTACCGACCACCTGGGGCGAGACTTCTTAAGCCGCATTATCTACGGGGCTCGCATTTCGTTGCTTGTCGGCCTGGCGGCGACTAGTGTTAATGTTGTGGTGGCTACCCTGATAGGCGGCATCTCGGGATTCTTTGGCGGTAAACTGGACTTGGCTGTGCAGAGATTTGTCGATGCCTGGATGGCTTTCCCGGGACTGCTCCTGTTGTTAACCGTAATGTCCATAGTGGGGCGGGGTGTGCCACAGATAATATTGGTCCTGGGGATATCAGGAGGCATCGGCGGCTCAAGAGTAGTCAGAGGCGCCGTGATTGGGGTCAAAGAGAAAGTCTATTTTCAGGCGGCGGAGGCAATTGGCAGCTCAAGATGGAGAACACTTATCCGACATGTCCTTCCCAATATTGCGGCGCCCATAATCATCATATTCAGCATCAACATCGGGGGGGTGATTATCAGTGCGGCTTCTCTGAGCTTCCTCGGATACGGTCTGCCAGTCCAGATTCCCGACTGGGGTGCTATGCTCAGCCGGGAAGGACGTCAGTACATGGAGACGGCGCCACGCCTGGCTCTCTGGCCGGGTCTTTGCCTGACTATTGTCGTCTACAGTCTGAACATGTTCGGCGACGCCGTGAGGGACCTGCTCGACCCGCGGCTGCGTGGCGGCGGGGGCCGCCTCGGAGCCGATGCCGCCAGGTCGGTCTAATAGGGCCCGCCTGGGGTCGAAGGTCGGAGGCCACCACCCGGCAGTAGCCGGCGGCTGGGAGGCCACGACGAAGATTGGCTAAGATGGCGGAGCCCGGAGCGAACACGAGCCGTGAACCCGCTCCCCACCGACCGTCGGCAGGCCGCTCGGGGAACAACACCACTGACCTCGGGGTGAGTCCCGCAAGGAAGCCGGGCACCAGGTAAACTCGGCAATCCGCCGCGCATCTGACGCGGTCCCCCGCGCGTACACGACAGGCGCACCGCGCCAAGGATGGCGAGCGTGCGGCTGCCCTGTGGACAGCTTGGGGCGCGGCGTCCGGAGTCCGCGACGATTCAGCCCAGCGGCCGCCGGGCCCTCGGGAAATCGCCACGGCTCCTGCCAATGTGCCCACGCCTCTCGTCGGTCGCTTCGCACGAAGCCGTTGCCGAAGCGGCGCGACCAGGGATTCTGGCATCATTCGGCCTCCGTCGGAGCGTAACTTGAGCGTGTGTGCGGACTTTTGAAGTGCAAGTCCGAGTGTTCAGGGAGTTTCGCTTCCGGAAATACGCCTGTGCTAGCTTCACGTCCGCCGTGTGATCGGCGTAATCGGCGCCGTCAGCAGAACGCACCCGTTGAGTCGTACTGCTCACTTGATTGATATTCACATTATTGCTAACTTCCGCCGGTGCGACGAACGATCGAGTTCTACAGGACGAAAAGCGGAGCCGTCCCGACGGAAGCGTTTTTCGACACGCTGTCGGACAAGGTCGTGCAGAAGGTCATCACAGTGATCGAACTCGTCGAAACAGAGCGAATCGTCCCAGCAAAGTTCTTCAGGAAGCTTGTCGGCACCGAGCTGTTCGAGTTTCGCATCCGGTGGGAGTCGAACTTCTATCGATTGCTGTGCTTTTCGACCGAAACGACACGGTGGTGATTACGCACGGATTCGTGAAGAAGACCCAAAAGACGCCGCAAGGTGGAAATCAATCGAGCGGAACGATATCGCCAAGACTATTTCGCACGGAGGAAACCATGAGTGATCTCGAGAGATACATACAGAAGCGAGAGAGGAAGAACCCGAACTTCCGGAAGGGGCTGGAGGAGGAGCGGCGCAATCTGCGGATCGGCCTCCTGATCAGAGAGCTCCGCCTCGAGAAAGGCATGACGCAGGACCAGCTCGCGCGGGAGATTCGCACCACCAAGAGTGCAATCTCCAGACTCGAGAATCACTCCGAGAGCATTACGCTTGCGACACTCGAGAAGGTAGCCCACGCGCTCGGGAAAGTGGTCCACATCGAGCTGTCATAATCCACGCCTGCACGAATCCTCCACCGCGACCACCGCGGTGTGAGCCCTTCGTCGACCACCCCCTCCACGCTGCCGATCTTCGGCGCCTGTCCCGCACTGCGGGCACGACCTCTTTGCACTCGTCATCCAGCGCGCTCCAGTCTGGCTGCGCGCCTGCGCGCTGGCCGCTGTCCACCCTCACCCAGAAATGTTCGAACGGGTCGGCTTCAGATGTCTTCGCGCTCGATCACGTCGGGCCGCCGCCATTTTGCGTCGCCACCGCCGCGCCGATCCGTCGGTGCGGCGGACGAAGTTCGCGCCGCCGAAAGCGGCGCTCGTGGCCGAGCGACGCTGACCAATGACGTCGGCACGCGACCAGCGCTGGCGCCACCGGGCCGTCTCAATCAACCGAGACACGGTCGGTCGTGTCCAAGGGGCCTTCGCGCTCCCTCTGAATCGGCCAATGGGCCCTTTTGCCGGATCACAGGTATCGCCATTGTGCTGATGTCGCGGGCGCACCTTTAGTGACAGTTGGCCGGTGGTGCCGGCGCGGATCACGGTGGTGCCGCCGCTTCATCGGCCGCGGCAGAGTCCGTAACCGGTGACCTCCACCCGTGGCGCCCTCCCTGGCGCCACGGGTGGCATACGGCCCACAGACCACGACACGAGGTCGGGGGCTGTGGGTTGCTTCGCTGGTCCGGAGGGGGGGCCGGAAGGCGACCGAGCAGGTCGGCGAGCGCCGGGCTGTGCGTCGGCGTGGCCTTGCCGGTCAGCGGGAAGCCGATGCTCCGATCTGGACCCTCAGTACTCGTCGTCGCAGAGGCCGTCGCGGAAGGTGTGCGGCACCACCCAGTAGCCGTCGACCGTGGCGAACAGGTCGGCGGCCGCCACCCGGCAGAACGCCGGAGCAACAGGCGGCCGTGAGGCCACCACGAAGGTCGGCTTGAGGTGGTAGAGCGCCGAGCGATAGGCAAGCCGCGAGCCCGGACCCCACTGCCGGTCGGCAGGGCGCTCGGGGAACAGCACCACCAGCGAGCTGCGCTTGACCAGCCACAGGGTGCGCCGCGCCAGCGCCGCCCGGGGCGGGATGCCCTCGGGCACCACCGCCGAGGCGAACTAGCCCCTCGGCCCGGCAGCGCCGTACGCGCTTGCCGAACGCGCAGCCGACGAACACCTCGTCGGGGCCGCACGCTGAGTGGGCCAGCGCCGCGCGGAACGCCGCATCGACGCCGGTCGCGCAGCTCACGAAGAACCCGAACCCGTGGCGGCGGAACCGCTCGACCAGCGCACGGCAGACCGGCTGCTCCACCTGCCCGCGGCGGCTGCCGGCAAACAGCACCGCGCGCGCCGCCACCTTGAACCGCAGCGCCGGCTGACCGGAAACCTGAAAGTGGAGAGCGTCAGCGACTTGTCGGCCCAGGCGCTCTACTACTACGGCAAGGACGACCTGAAGCACTGCTTCATCGTCATCGGCGAGAAGCACGGCAGCGAGGGCTCTGACTACCCGCTGCGCGAGCTCATCTCGCGGCGCTCGATCACCAAGGCGGTGCCGATGAAGGACCCGGTCACCGGCCAGGTGAAGACCGAGACCATTACCGTGAACGGGCCGATCTCGCTGGCCGAGACCACCACCAAAGGCGACGTGAACCCCGAGAACCTCAGCCGCAGCTTCGTCGTGGGCATCGACGAGTCAGAGGACCAGACTCGGCTCATCCACGACCGGCAGCGCACCAACTACACCGTCGACGGCTTCCTCGAGCGACGGAGTCTGGATCGAATCGCCGAGCGCCACCACTTCGCGCAGCGGTTGCTCGAGCCGGTGCTGGTCTTCAACCCCTATGCGGAGGTGTTGACCTTCCCGGCCTCCACACTGAAGACCCGGCGTGACCACGAGAAGTTCCTGCGGCTCATCAACGCCATCTGCTTCCTGTACCAGTACCAGCGCAGGCGCAAGCAGCTGACGTTGGACGGCGGCGAGACCCTCGAATACATCGAGTGCACCGTCGCCGACTACCGGCTCGCTCACGAGCTGCTCTCCGACGGCGTGCTGGACAACACCCTCGATGACCTGCCACGGCCGGCCAGAGAGCTGCTGGAGCTCATCAAGAAGTACGTCACCGACAAAGCCGATGCGGAGGGCGTCGTTGCCGAGCAGGTGGTCTTCCGTACCCTCGCCGACTACGAGTACATCCAGCTCATCAAGGCGCGCAGTGAGGAAATTGCGCTGTCCGTAAGTGCAATGCAGGCAATGAAATAGCGAGGCAGGGATTTTTCTTTACCCCACGGCCCACCGGAGCGCCACCGAGGCAGCTCCCGGGCCCCGGATGATACATCGTAACTATTTATCTACAAAGTAATTGACGGCTCTCCTGTCGCTTGCCATAATGGCCTGAGAACCACCTCACAACAGGAGAACCGCCGGTGGCTACTATACCAGAACCTTCTCTGTTTTGCTGGGACAGCGTCGAGCAGTTGGGCGATCTCGAACGCCTGAGCCTGGTCCTCGACGCGCTCCCCGACGAACCGCTGATGCAACTGCTGGAAGCCGATCGCGGCCACGGCCGCAACGACTACCCGGTGCGCCCGATGTGGAACTCTCTCATCGCTGCCTTCGTCTTCCAGCATCCCAGCATCGCCGCTCTGCGGCGTGAGTTGCTGCGCAACGGCCAGTTACGAGACAGCTGCGGGTTCGACCCGTTCGCGGGCGCGGCAGCGGTGCCGACCGAATGCGCTTATACCCGGTTCCAGCGCCGGCTGCGCAAGTATCAGCCACAGATAGAGGAACTGTTCCATAGCACGCTCGATGAACTGCAGATCGAACTGCCGGATCTGGGACAGGTACAGGCCCTGGACGGCAAGGAGTTGCATTCGCTGGCCAAGGGCGAGAGCAGCTATCCGCTGCCGGAGGATGACACCCAGCAAGACAGCGACGGGCGCCGCGACCGGGATGCCGATTGGGGCGTCAAGGGCTCGGGCAAGAAGAAACGCTACTGGTACGGCTACCTGCTGCACTTGGTGGTGGATGCCACCTACGAGTTGCCGCTGGCGTTCGAGGTCACCGAGGCCTCGCGTGGGGAGCAGCCGCAGGCGCAGTGGCTGCTGGATCAGATGCAGGAGCGCCATCCTGAGTTGCTGGAACGGTGCAGTCGTTTGAGCGCCGACAAGGGCTACGACGACCACAAGCTGATCAACCGGCTGTGGGATGAGCATCAGATCAAGCCGATCATCGCGATTCGCAACTGCTGGAAGGATGCGGATGCGGAGGACAATGGCGTCCGCACCAAGCTGGTGAACGGACAGGAGAACGTGATCTACACCTACAACGGCGAAGTCTCCTGCATGTGTCCGCTCAGCGGTGAGGTGCATAGCATGACCTACGGCGGCTTCGACGCGATCGCGAGACGCTGAAGTACCGCTGTCCGGCGCGCTACTCGGGGATCACCTGCAAGGGCATGGAGCAGTGTCCGCTGGCGGGCAAGGCGGTGCGCATCCCGCTGGCGGAGGATCGACGGGTGTTCACGCCGGTGGCGCGGTCCAGCTACCGATGGCAGGACTACTACGACGAGCGCAGCGCAGTGGAGCGGGTCAACAGCCGCTTGGCGGGCGGCTTCGGGTTCGAGCGACCGGGCATCCGCGGGCTGGCGAAGATGCAGTTGCGCATCACCATGGCCCTGACGATCATGCTGGCGATGGCCTTGGGGCGGATCCGGGCCGGCCAACCTGAGCACCTGCGGAGTCTGGTCAAACCCGCCGCCTGAGCGGCGCCTCCTCGCCGGTCACCAACGAGAAACACAATCCCACCGGCTGCGCAGCGCCACCGGTCTGTCCTGAGCTGGCCGCGGAGCCACGATGAAGCCCGATTCAAGCGCTGAGGCATCCTCCAGCACACTCCGGATGGCCACTATGTGGCGCTGCGGTGTGCGCCCAGCGAGGCCATGCGCGAGCCCGCCCCACGCGCTTGGCCCCCGACGTTCGTTCGCCGACCCAAAACCCTATACAGCGCAATTGCCTCGCAGTGGTCTTGCCAATCAGTACCGGCTGTCGGCACACTATAGCGACCTCGATTTCCTCACCACGATCCTCAGCCCCGAGGATCTGACTGCCAGGATCAAGGCCCAACCTGCCGCTGCGGGCGCGGCGACCTGAACGAGCTGAACAAACCCGAACATTCAGGTTCGGATGCGGTAACCAACTCTCCTGCAAGGAGATAGCCGCACCCGGACCCCCGAACCCCGTATTTGAACGTATACCCTGTTTAGACTGTGCCCGAAGGTGTCTCACCGGCAGCGGACGGCAACGGAAAGGAGCAAGCATGAAGTTCCAGCGCCACCTGGACGGTTTTCGCGACTACCTGCGCGCCCATCACTTCGCCGCCCGCACCCTCGAGACCTACGGGGCTAACACCAAGCGCTTCCTGGCATTCCTCGAGGAGCGCTACCCACGCATCGACACGGTCGAGCAGGTCACCAAGGACACGATCCTCGACTATCAACGGCATCTGGCCGAGCATGAGCATGCCACGCAGAACCTGATCCTGCGGTCGGTGCGCAAGTTCTTCCATTATCTACTGCGCGGCGACTTCATCCTCCGGGACCCCACCAGCGTGCTGGAGTTCCCCAAGGAGGAGCAGAAGCTGATTCGGAATGTGTTGTCGGAGGACGAGGTCTCAGGCCTGCTCGAGCAGATCAAGCCGATCGGCCCCGAGGGGCTGCGCAACCGCGCCATCGTCGAGCTGCTGTACGCCTGCGGCATCCGCACCACCGAGCTGTGTCGGCTCCGGGTCGCCGACGTGGACCTCAAGGAACAGACGGTCACCATCATGAAGGGCAAGGGCGGCAAGTCGCGCGTGGTCCCCATCGGTCAGTACGCCTGCCACTACATCGCCGAGTATCTGCGCAAGGGTCGCAAGTACTTCCTGCGCGGACGCACCGACGATCCGGGCCTGTTGTTCCTATCGGGCTGGGGCAACCCCTTCAACGCCAGCACTATCAACCGCTCGGTGATGTGGAAGATCGCCACCGAGGCGGGGCTCAAGAAAGACCTGACCTGCTATACGTTTCGCCATTCGGTGGCGACCCATCTTCTGCGAGCCGATGCGAACGTGATGCACATCGCCAAGCTGCTCGGCCACGCCTCGCTGAATAATGTTGCGTTGCCCGTTATGTTGCGTTGGGCCGGTTCTCCTTAACGAGTGAGGAGCGTCGGCTCGATCAACGCAACATAACGGCGTACGCTTACAGCGTTCGCAGGAACGCCATCAAGCCGGTGTCCTCCCGCCACGGGGTAGTCGCTTGCGGTTCGGTTTCGTCGCACAGAGCGATTGCCTTGGCCTTCGTCTCGAGGTCGATTTCGACGTCGCGCCATGACGACGCGCCAGGATGGCGTCAGCGCAGTGACCGGTTGGCGCTCACGTTTGGTGAGCTCCGAGTGGTCCGAGTGGTTGACAGGGTGCTCGCGTCCATAGCAAGCTTGCCTCGCTTGGGGTTTCGACGGATCGATGATGACGCGCCATGACGACAGCCAGCGCAGTGACCGCTTCGCTGTGACGCGACCGGTGCATCCCCCCCCCCCCCACTTTTTCGAACCGAGAAACAACTAACCGCTCCGGCTGATCGGCCCGTACGCGACCCCGCGCACGCCGTCGCCTTCAGCACCGGGGTAGCGGCCGGCTACGACCGCAACGGTCCTGGATCCCCGCCCCCCAACTCACCGTCACAGAACCGACCGCCGACGTCGCCGGTCAACCACATTCGTTGCTCGGCCGACCACCGCCCCGCGTGGCGTTGTGACGCAGGTCCCAACGTCCGCCGAGCGGTGGGCGTTTGCATGATGGGGCGCGCACGCGGATCCCATCTTACGTCAGCCATCTGGCAGGGCACCCTGTGCCCCAAGAGTCGGAGTAGGAATGACCATCGCTGATCACCCCCTCCACAGATCCCGGCGAGCGGAACTACCGCACCGGGCTCCTGCCTCAGGTATGACGCCAAGGCGGTACAAGGGATAGGGATGGCACACGCGGGGCGGTGGCAACCAGTGGCCGATCAGACGGCTCAGCCGCTCCCAGGTAAGCCGGGGCTTCTGACTGCGCCGCCGCATCGACCGATACCAGAGCCGACCTACCCGCAGGCGGAACAGGCGCAGTGCGCGGGAGTTCGTGGGCACCCCGTAGTACCGCAGGTGCCCACCCACAACCGAGCGCAGCCAGCTTCCCACCTCCGGGACCGGATCGTGCAGGCGCCGCCGGAGCTCGGTCTTCACCTGCCCCAGCTTGGCCTGCAACCGCTCCCGCATCGTCTGCCTGAGCACCGTAAACCGTCCGTCACTCCACTTCGTCCCGCAGATGTGCGTGAACCCGAGGAAGTCGAAGGTCTCCGGCTTCCCCTGACCTCGACGCCTGCGGTTCTCGGCCGCGAACGGCCCGAACTCGATCAAGCGCGTCTTGTCAGGATCCAGCTCCAAGGCGAACTTGCTGAACCTCTCGGTCAGCTCCGCCCGGAACCGCTCGGCATCCGAGCGGTTCCGGAATCCGCCGACGATGTCATCCGCGTAGCGCACGACGATCACCTCGCCACGCGCCTGCGTCTGCCGCCAGCGCCGGACCCACAGGTCGAACACGTAGTGCAGGTAGATGTTGGCAAGAAGCGGCGAAGCGCTGCCTCCCTGCGGCGTCCCCTGCTCGCTGCGTGTCCGCGTCCCGTCTTCCAGCACGCCGGCGTTCAGCCATTTCTGGATGAGCCGCACGACGCGCCGATCCCCGATCCGATGCTCGGCGAACTTCACCAGCCAGCCGTGGTCGATGGCGTCAAAGAACCCACGGATGTCCACGTCGAGCACCCAGTTCACCTTCCGTGTCAGCAGGCCCACATAGAGCGCGTCCAACGCATTGTGCTGGCTGCGCCCCGGCCGGAACCCGTAACTGAACCCGAGAAAGTCGGTCTCGTAGATGGTGTTCAGCACCTCGACTGTCGCACGCTGGACGATCTTGTCTTCCAGCGCCGTCACGCCGAGCGGTCGTTGCCGCCCGTCGCTCTTGGGGATGAACACCCTCCGCACCGGCTTCGCCCGGTACGCTCCTCGCTGCAGCCGTCCACAGAGGTCCAGGAGGTTGCCCTCCAGGTCCCTGCCGTACTGCCGCCACGTCACCCGGTCCACCCCCGGCGCGGCTTCCCGCCTGAGGCTGAAGTACGCCTCCCGGAGCATCGCAGGGTTGTCGACGTGGTGCATGAGCGCGGTGAACCGCAGCGTCCTATCCCGTCGCGCTGCTTGACGTATCCGCTCCAGCGCACTGAGCGCGCCCTCCCGGCGCAGTGTCCGGGGCGCGTTTTGCTGGCGCAGATTCCCTTTGGCCAGGCCCCTTTCCTCCACCCGCTCCGCGGCCCGGTTGCTGCCGGCCGGCGTGACCGTAGGTTCTCCCTTGGCTGTATCCGGCGTTTCCGCCTGCGTGCCCGTGTAGGGTTCACCATAGCCGCGCCACCTGCGGCAGCCCCCGTCCTTGTTCGCGGGTTTCCCAGGTACTATGGGCCTGTCCGACTTCCCAGCTCCGTTCATCGTCGGCGTACGTCCTTGGACTTCCCGACACGGCCTGCGGCGCCATCCGCCACAGGCGAAGCTGGGATCTCCCGGCTCCCGCGCAAGGTGTTTCCGTACGTGCCCGGGGTCTGTGACCGCGCAGGGTCCCGTGGCGCCTCGCGATATCGGCGCCCCGAGTGTGGCCTTCCGCATCCTCCTACGGCGTCGGCACCCCAAAGTAATTCCTTTCGCGGCTCGATACCCGGCCCGCACGTACCCCTGTCAACGCTTCACCCCCGCTCTTGCGAGCGACGGCGCATGACTCAGGGCCGCCGTGGGTCGCTAGCCCTTCGACGTATGACTCTTCCATTCACAACACCTTGCCGGTTTTTACCGGCGCACAGGAGGTGCGAAATGATACTCAAAGAACCGCAACCCCGCGCGGCGTGAGCCCGGCTAAACCCGGTGAGTCACACGCCGCGCGCTTCACAATTCGACTCAGACTGGCCGTCCGCGTTGGCGGGCGCGCCCGCGTTGCGGGCGTCAGAGTAGCCAGGGAGCGGCAAGTCGCTCCGCAATACTCTCGAGAATCAAGATCCGGAGTTACGCATGAACTTTGCAAAAATTAGAATGACCTTCGCGTTTGCGTTGGTCCTCGTAATGACCGCAACCGGCCTCTGGGCCGCTGGCGCAGAAGAGGAGCCGGCAGCCGCTGCCGACAAGAAGTATGTGACCGACCCCTCCACCGGCAAGGTGGTGGTGGCGCCAGAGTATGGCGGGACAATAACCTTCGCCCGAAAAGACGAGCCGGCGGGTCCTGACACCGTGATCAGTGGTATGTGGGCGCAAGCCTACGTCGCTGGCGTTAATGAGAAGCTCGCCTGGCCGGACTGGGCAACGCCTAGGGACGAATTTGACTTCGTGTATCACAACGTTCCAACTAACACGATAGGGAGTCTGGCGGAAAGCTGGTCGCAGCCCGACCCACTGACGTATATCGTCAAAGTCCGCCAGGGCGTTTACTGGCATGATAAGCCACCGATGAACGGTCGGGAGCTGATTGCCGACGATATCGTATATAACTATCACCGTATTACGGGTACGGGCAGCGGTTTCACCGAACGTAGCGAATGGGCCCAGGCACTCAAATCTGTGCCACTCGAATCGGTAACGGCCACCGACAAATGGACGGTTGTTTTTAAGCTGAAGTCGCTACACCTCGATGCGCTGGCTGCTATCCTCGACGGCACGATCGCTTGGATATATCCCCCCGAGGTAATCAAGGAACACGGGGACGTTACGGATTGGAGGAACCTGGTCGGCACCGGACCCATGATGCTGACTGACTTGGTCGAAGGCGTCTCTATTACCTGGGACAAGAATCCTGACTACTGGGGATACGACGAGAAATACCCGGAGAACCGCCTGCCCTATATTGACCGGCTGAGGGCCCTGTTTATGCCAGAAGACCCAACGTATCTGGCGGCACTGCGCACGGGTAGGATTGATTACATAGGTCCGATCAGCGGCAACGCAATCATGAGTCAAGACCAGTTAGAGAGCCTCAAGAGGACCAACCCCGAACTCGTGATATATCCGTATATCGATCGGTCAGATAATGCTATTGGTATGAACACGCAGAGGCCGCCCTTTGACGACATCAGGGTGCGCAAGGCAATGCAGATGGCACTAAACCTCGAGGAAATTAACGACGGCTTGTATGGAGGTTTTGCAGATGTGACACCTCAGGGGGTGATAAACCGGTCTTTAACATGTTGTGTCACCCAATTTGAAGAGTGGCCCGAAGAGGTCAAGAAAGGCTTTATGTATGACCCGGCAGGGGCCGAGAAGCTTCTTGATGAGGCGGGGTATCCGCGCGGGGCCGACGGCATTAGATTTAAGACCGAGTTGATGCACCTCGTGTTTAGACCTTTGAGCTATGTAGAATTACTCGCTTCATACTGGAATAAGATTGGCATTGATGTAGAGATTGATTCACCACCAGTACCTTCCTTTGCCTCTAGAAGAGGTGAGAGGGATTTCGAAATGATCAGTGCGGAAGCGGCCATGCGGTGGAACCCATTGGTATTAGAATCTCGCTATCTACCGACCACATCATATAACAGCGCCAATGTCAACGACCCGGTTTATACAGCCATGCATGAAGCCGCCGCAGCCGCTACCACCATCGAGGAGTATAACAGTATAATTAAAGAGTTGGATCAGTATGGGATAGAGAAGTTCTGGGAGATATGGGGTGGTATGGCCCCACAGTATGTCGCGATCCAGCCGTGGCTCGTCGGTTTTAACGGTGAAACGATGTTGGGAACGGGTCAATATACCACCATCTTCAGCCGCCTCTGGGTTGATAGTGAGCTGAAGGAAGCAATGGGTCATTAGGGGTTTTGAGCAGCCGACAAGACTGCATTCCAGCCGGGGAAGGACCGGCCGTACCAATTGCCCGGTTCGGGTACGTAGTGATGCCACAGTTCGTGTTGGGTAACCGCACGATAGCTGCGTGGTGTATAAGGCCCTGCCGCTTTGTCAGGCACAGGACTGCAAGGTGGGGGCATCCAGAGGGTCGAGCGAGCACAGGAGCCTGAACATAAAGGAATGTCTGCAGCCCCGAAATATGACCCCCGGCGAAAGCTGCTGTCCGGGACCTTTTGGTGTGCCGAGCACGTAAGCCCTATTGCGAGGCCGACGCTCTTCGTGAAGAAACGGGTACATGCAGCGAAGAGACACTACGGGGTAGGGGACCAAGCGACTGTGCAAGGAATGCAGGGACAAAGTCGGGAAGGACCATCTCCCAGCAGGGGCTGGCAGCAACCTGCAGGGACCTGTCGTATAAGGCGGAGAGCTGAAGTCGTCAGGAGGGATTTGGTCTGGCGCCTGAGCCAGTATGAGCTATGAAGGTGGAGTAATGCCCTCTGACGTGACGCTCGATGTCACGCTGCAACGGGTAACGACCGCTGCAGGCGAAGGGGCTCTCGGTGCATGTCGGATGCCTGACGGGCACACGCCGGGGCGCTGTACCCGGGTAACGTGAGAAGTCGCAGCGGGCATCGAGCCGGTGGTATAACCGGCCGGGTTAGGGGCGTATGCGTGCCAGCGCTTGAGCTTCGGCCCCGTCGGGAAGGTCCATCGGGTAAAGTGGGCATGGCCGCCAACCGGACTCGAGAAATTCGACCGTCCGGGATGAGAGGGGGGCTTCGCGGAAACGCGGACTATGGTGGAACTAGGATCCTGCCTCGCAATCGAAAGAGCGAGGTGGTTATGAATCTCTGCCTAAGGCTTGCGCGCGCCGCGATTCTACCCGGCCACCCCTTGTGGTTGACCTCAGGGAAAGAGGGAGCTGGAGGGCTCAAGCTCAAGCCCCCCAGTTTTCCCATACTCCTCAAATAATGAGAGGAGGGCTTTCATACTGTCATTCCGGGCGGAGACCCGGAATCCAGAAAACGCAACCATTTGAAATTTCGCTGGATTCCGCCTTTCGGCGGAATGACGGGGAGAATCAAGGGGGACACCCCCTTGAACCCCCGTTTCAAAAGGGGTTTCACCCCTCTGGACTCCCCAAAACGGTAAGAGGCGAGTTTCTTGGCAGGGGTCATTCGCACCTTAGAGAGTGCCGCGCCCTTCAGTGGAAGGGGCCGGAAAGACGTGGAAGGTGGATTCCGGCCCCGGATCTAGTCCGGGGCCGGCTTTTCGCGGGAATGACGTGGAAGGTGGATTCCGGTTTTCACCGGAATGACGGGAGCCTGCCCCGTACCTGATACGGGGTTGGGATATATACCGCAATGACCAAAGAGGGGTGGCAATGACGGGGTACATCGCGATGAGGAGTGTGATATGAAAGCCTATATAATCAGACGGTTATTGCTGATAATCCCCACCCTGTTTATATTGAGCATCCTGGTCTTTCTCTCGGTCCGCTTCATCCCGGGCGATGTAATAGATGCAATGTTGGCTCAGATGGAAATGTACGGGGGGATTGACCGTGAAGCTCTTGAGCGCCGGCTGGGATTGGACGTGCCTGTCTACGTGCAGTATGGACGCTGGATAGGAAATATTTTCCGGCACGGTAGCCTTGGCGAATCACTGATGGGCCGTGGGGCGGTGGAGGAGAAGATAATAGATAGACTGCCGGTAACCATCGAGCTTGGTGTCATGGCAATCGTAATCGGGCTCTTGATAGCGCTGCCAGTCGGCATCTACTCGGCGATTCGCCAGGATACGGCGGCCGACTACGTGGGGCGCTCCGCGGCCATCATCGGCCTGGCAACGCCTAACTTCTGGCTGGGAACTATGGTCATGATCTTCCCGGCAATCTGGTGGGGCTGGGCGCCACCGCTGGAGTGGGTTTCTTTCACCGAAGACCCGCTGGGGAATCTCGGGGTGTTCATCATTCCCAGCCTGATTCTGGGGACGGCCTCGGCTGCAGCCACAATGCGGATGACGCGCACCATGATGCTGGAGGTGCTCAGGCAGGACTACATCAGGACGGCCTGGTCCAAGGGTCTCAAGGAGAGGGTAGTTATTATGAGACACGCCGTCAAGAATGCCCTCATCCCGGTAGTTACCCTGATCGGCCTGCAGGTGCCTCTGCTGGTAGGCGGCTCGGTTATCATGGAGAAGATATTTGCCCTGCCGGGGTTAGGTCGTCTCATGCTGGATGCACTCAATAACAGAGACTACCCGGTTGTCTCCGGAGTAAACTTGGTTTTCGCCACGGCGGTTGTAGGGATCAATCTAATTATCGACCTGATTTATCCTTATTTAGACCCCAGGGTACGATACAGCTAAAGGGGGGAAATCGGGGATATGAGTGACGCCACAGGGATACCATCAGCAGAAATTGCGCCAAAGAGACGTACCGCGCTGGCTAATTTCTTGAGCAGACTGTGGAAGGAGAAGCCACTGGGTACTGCCAGCGGGATTATCATATTGATATTGATTTTTGTGGCTATCTTCGCCGATGTTCTGGCCCCTTACGGCTTTCTTGAAGTACACCTGGCAGACAGGCTTCAGGGCTCATCAGCCCGGTATCTGCTGGGTACCGACCAGTTGGGGCGAGACTTTTTCAGCCGCCTTATCTACGGTGCTCGTCTTTCGATAGTTGTCGGTCTAGCGGCGACCAGTCTCAATGTTGTGGTGGCGGCCCTCATAGGCGGCACTTCAGGATTTTGGGCGGCAAATTTGACCTGGCAGTGCAGAGATTTGTCGATGCCTGGATGGCTTTTCCGGGACTGCTCCTGTTGTTAACCGTAATGTCCATAGTGGGGCAGGGTCTGTTACAGTTAATAGTGGTCCTGGGGGTAACAGGAGGCATCGTTGGCTCAAGAGTAGTCAGAGGCGCCGTTATCGGTGTAAAAGAGAATGTGTATTTTCAGGCGACGGAGTCGATTGGCTCTTCAAAATGGAGAACATTTATCCGACATGTCCTACCCAATATTATGCCTACCGTAATCATCATATTCAGCATCAACATCGGGGGGGTGATTATCAGCGAGGCGTCCTTAAGCTTCCTGGGATTCGGTCTGCCGCCGAGTGTACCCAGCTGGGGTGGGATGCTCAGCCGGGAGGGGCGTGAGTTCATGGAGATGGCGCCATGGCTGGCTCTCTGGCCTGGTCTTTGCCTGACTATTACCGTCTATAGTCTAAACATGCTCGGCGACGCGGTGCGGGACCTCCTCGACCCGAGGCTGAGGGGCGGTGGTAGTCTCGGTGCCGGAGCCGCCGGGTCGGTCTAAGGAGAGCGCGCCTGCGGCGGCCTGGGGGCCACGCGCCTGCTGCGGGGCCGTGCACCCCACCGAGCAAGGCAAGGTGCGACGGGTCGGCCCCAGATGTCTTCCCGCTCGATGACTCCGACGGGGGCATCCTTCGGCTTCGCCACCGCCGCGCCGACCCATGGATGTGCGGCCGACCGGGAACCCCCGCGGGTTCACGCCGGATGCGCGGTGACCTCCACCCGTGGCGCCATCCCTGCCGCCACGGGTGTGCATGCGCCGGCGGCAGTTCCGGAGGCGCGCCCGGAACGCGGCCGACCAGGTCAACCAGCGCCGGACTGTGGATGGGCGTGACCTGGCCGGTCAGCGCGAAGTGGCGCCCGGGCACCGCAGACCGAGTGGGCGAAGTGTCAGGTACCTCTCATCACACGACTGACGCGTCGTCCGTTCGTGAGCCCCGTCCATGGGGCCCACCACAGGCGTTCCCGCGCCATGGAGGGCAAGCGTGCGGCTGTCCTGTGGACAGCGGCTGTTCTTTGGACAGCCTGCGGCGCGTCCGGAGGGAGTTGCATTACCGGCATCGCGACGCCGAAACTGGCTCGACCACCGCTCCAGGTATTCACCGGGCCAACCGTCGACGAGAGACTGCACACGAAGCGGCGCGCCCGGGGACTTTGCCTGACTCATAGGTTATGCCCCAGCCGAATCGCGCTGACCACGGTCGTCCGGTGGGGTGATATGTGCCGACAACCACAGATACCGCCAATGCGATCTCCTCCACGCTCGAGGGGGACCCGCGAGGTACCGCAAGCAGTCGGCATACGTTTCCATCATTCTCGCCGCACGGATTGCGCTGCAATCGACGGTGTCGAACCCCATTCCGCTGACCAGCTCTAACGGGTTGCTCGGTGCGCTCGTCGTCACCGGCTGTGTAGTGGCCGCCCGAACACTAGATGTGCTTGTAGCGATGTCAATTGAGAGATTCAGTCAGCTTTCGCGAACCCCCCAGGTTCAGAAATGACCGTCACCGGCTAGTTGGTTATACTCATGGTATGAAGACTGCCGTGTCGGTCCCGGATGAGATCTTCCTTGCCGCCGAACGCCATGCGCAACGGACGAGGAAGTCTCGAAGCCAGCTATACGTTGACGCTCTCGCTGAGTACCTGGCAAGACACACGCCTGACGACGTTACGGCTGCGATGGATCGGGTGGCGGAAGCCGTCGGCGAGGCGTCACCGGACGAGTTTGTGTCTCGAGCGTCACGTCAGACTCTCGAACGCTCCGAGTGGTAGACATCGCGCAGGGCGAGGTCTGGTGGGCGGAGCTACCGCAACCCCTTGGCTCGGGGCCCGGTCTGCGGCGGCCGGTTGTGGTGGTTCAGGGCGACCATCTGAACCGGAGCCGAATCTCGACCGTGGTCTGCGTTCCACTCACCAGCAACCTGATGTGGGCCGACGCTCCGGGCAACACGTTGCTGCCCGCCAAGGCGACCGGATTGCCGAAGGACTCCGTAGCAAACGCAGCTCAGATCGTGGCGCTCGACCGCAGCATCCTGGTGAAGCGCATGAGGCGACTCGCGGCGCGGCAGGTGGCACTCGTCGTGAGCGGGATCGACGTCGTGCTCGGCCGGTGAGAATAGAAGATGGCGGCCAGGCCAATGCTGCGCATCTCCACTCGTCGTTAGCAGAAGGTCGGCCGCCTTTCACTGGTCAACGCTCCGCTCCGCCGAACGACTAAACTCGGCTGACCGGGATCATGGTCACGACTAGCATCCTCGTTACGCACCAACGTCGGATTCACCATCAACCCTACAATCGCGAACAAGGGGCCTTGGGGCACATTAGTCCTGACAGCAGTCGGCCCGATCTTCATCCACCGCTGGCGAGATGCTCGCCGCCACCTGGACCAGTCCGGCGCAAACCCCGGTAGGTAGCTCGTCGATGCGCTGGGCAGCGACTGGGAGGAGACCGCCCTTCGACAGGGAGTCAGGTAACCACGGGAACGAGATGATATGATTGCGGGAGTGGGGAAGGACG
Organism: Spirochaetia bacterium; assembly: GCA_965203905.1. GTDB lineage: Bacteria > Spirochaetota > Spirochaetia > SZUA-6 > Bin103 > Bin103. Next base: position 5,109,907 of record CBDBDQ010000005.1, read on the forward strand.
CGTGGGCCACGTATTTGCGGAACTGGAATTGAGCAATCCCCGGCGCCCCGACTTCGTACCGGTACAGGTGGACGCGCTGGTTGATACGGGGGCTCTGATGCTGTGCATTCCGGAGCACGTCGCACGGCAGCTCGACCTCGAAACGGAGTCGGTGCGGGTGGTGTCGGTCGCGGACGGCAGGACGGCGACCGTGCCCTACGTCGGACCGGTGAAGGTCGCCTTCGGCAAGCGGTTCTGTTACGTCGGCGCGCTGGTGATCGGCGACGAAGTGTTGTTGGGGTCCGTTTCCATGGAAGACATGGACTTGGTCGTGAACCCCGGCCGCCGGCAGCTCACGGTCGATCCCGCCAGTCCCAACGTGCCTCACGCCCGCGTGAAGCGCCACGCCACCACGCCTGCTACCGGCGAATGAGATCCTGATGCCGGAGATCCAGTCACGGGGACCGGTGTTGAACCGTGGCGGGGACGTCTACGTCGTCCACGATGACGACACTCAATTCGTCGATTCCCTCGAAGCCCGAATCGGTGGTCACCAGGTGATCGGCGCGGATACGCAGGGCCGTGGCGAGTATCACGGAGTCGATGGTGAGCAGACCGTACGCGGATTGTAGTTCCAGGCAACGAGTATAGTCCGCCACGCGATGTTCCTCGACGCGAATACCCATCTCCAGCAGTGCGTCGACCTTGGCCCGATAGGCATGCAGCCCCTTGACGACCTCCGGCTGGGCGGACAACTTGCGGGCAGGGTTCGACCCCGAGATCCTGTTCCCGGCGCGCGCCTCGATCAGCATGAGCTTATGGCACACCTCCAGGAGTGCTGCGAAAGGGAGGATTCCGCTGACCGCACCCTCGGCACACCGCGCCAGCAGGGCCGTCGCCTGCTTCGAGTGTCCTTCTTCTGCGTAAATCAGGACGTTGGCATCCAGCACGCACCGAGAGCCGTCGGCGATGTCCGTATCCTTCACCGCGCCAGCAGGTCGTCGTCGACGATCTCGCGCAGGTCGTCCATGCCCGCGTTCATGCCGCCTATGGGGTTGCTGCAGAAGCGGCGATACGCCTGCATCGCGCGGCGAGGCTCCGGAGCACGCTCCGCGAGGTATCCGGCAAGTGCCTCGGCGAACAGATCGCACAGCCGCTTCCCGTCCTCCGCCGCGGCGCGCTTCACGTCCCTGAGCAACTCCGTATCGATCAAGGTCCCAACTTTCGTCTTCATCGTCTTTCGAGAATAAGGAAGAATTCTTCCCTTGTCCAGACAAACGGTCCTCGGAGAGAATGATCACCTCAAGCGAGGCCAGAGCGGTGGTTGAGTTGGGCGAACTCGTGGATGACTATCCCGATGATGCGCGCGGGCACAGCTGTCTACTGCTCGGTCGAGTGGGTGAGCGGGGTGTTCATGTCGTTTGCGCACCTAAAGAGGACTACTTGGCGATCATCACGGCCTACATCCCTACGGCTGACGAGTGGGAGCCCGATTTGCGAACCGAAGAGAAAGAAGTGAACTGTGTCCATTGCCAAGGCAAGATGAAGCGTTCGACCGCGCCGTTTCATGTTGATCGCAACGGCTACCATCTGGTAGTGGATACGGTGCCGGCGTGGGTGTGCAAACAGTGCGGCGAGGCCTATTTCGATGAGTGCGAAGTCGACGCCATCCAGCAAGCGATCCGGAGTCTCGATGACCACACCCGCAAGCTGGTGATACCGGCCTGAGGTCAGCGGCGGCACTACGTTGAACCGCGCCATCGCGCCTCTACAGGCGGATCAGGTCCTGTTCGAGGTCGTCGAGCCGCTTGTTGCCGGGCGGGCGCGGCATCGACTGCAGCGCTTCGCGCAGCGACAGTGCGGGTATCTCGTCGCCCTGGATGCGGATCAGCACGCCGAAGGCGCGGTGGCGGACGAGGACCTGGCGCGCCGCTTGGTCCGCGAGCACGTCCGCCAGCGGCGAATCGAGGTGCAGGCGTGCCCCCTCCCGGCTCGGCAGGTAGCGGCGGCGCTGCGCTTCGCTCAGATCCAGCGACAGTTCGTGTTCGCCCGAGCCGACCTCCACGGCACTTGTAGCTCCAGGTAGCCACAACTCGGCGGTGGTGTTGGCGGGTACCACGGCGCGCAGTGTGAACGTGGCCGGCGCGTTGGCGGGGTGATCGATGCGCCAGCTCGATTCGGTGCGGCCGTAGGGCGTGTCCACCGCCGCGCGTGCGTGCCGGATCCCGCCGCCCGGGTGCGGCTCAACCACGAACCGCCGCCATCCGCGCTCCGCGTCGTGTTGCCGCAGGCCGGCCATGCGTTCGTACAACCAGGCGCCCACGGCGCCGTAGGCGTAGTGGTTGAACGAGGTCATCTCGCCGGGATTGATCGAGCCGTCGGGCAGCATGGCGTCCCAGCGTTCCCAGATGGTGGTGGCGCCCATGGTGATCGGATACAGCCACGACGGCAGCTCGGTCTGCTGCAGCAGCCGGAACGCCATGTCGTCGTCGCCGATGCGGGTCAGCACCTCGCACAGCCAGGGGGTGCCCAGGAAGCCGGTGGAGAGCCGGTGGCCCTCTTTCTCGATCAGCTTGCGGAGGCGGCGCGCCGTGGCCGGGCGCTGCTCGGGAGTGACCAGGTCGAACGCCAGCGCCAGCAGGTGGGCGGTCTGGCTGTCGTTCACCACGCGGCCGTTCGGGGCCACGAACTCGGCGCGGAAGCCGGCGGCCACCTCGGCGGCGAGGCGGCGGTATGCGGCGGCATCGCCCGTCTCGCCCAGCAGCTCGGCCGCTTCGGCCAGGATCTGCGCGGAGCGCGCGAACCACGCCGTGCCCACCAGCGACGAGTCGGTCTGGGCGTCTCCCGGCGCGTCGGGTGGCGACTTTGGGTCTACCCAGTCACCGAACTGAAAACCGTCGCCCCACACGCGGTGCTCGTCGCAGATGCCCTTCACGTGCTCCACCCATGCCTTCATGGAGGGGTATTGGCGGCGCAGCAGCTCCAGGTCGCCATAGCGCGCGCCGAGAGTCATCGGCACCACGGTGGCGGCGTCGCCCCAGCCGGCGGCGGTGAACGACGACGGCAGGATGGAGGGGATGACGAACGGCACGTTGCCGTTCGGTTCCTGCTCGGCAGCCAGGTCGATCAGCCACGAGCTCAGCAGGGCGGCGGTGTCGTAGAGCAGGGTAGCGGTGGGGGCGAACACCTGGATGTCGCCGGTCCAGCCCAGCCGCTCGTCGCGTTGTGGGCAGTCGGTGGGTACGTCCAGGAAGTTGCCGCGCATCCCCCACACGATGTTCTGGTGGAGCTGGTTGACCTGCCGCTCCGAGCACTCGAACCAGCCGGTGCGCACCATGTCGGAGTGCAGCACCACCGCGGTGATGTGTTCGGGGCGCAGCTCGCCGGGCCAGCCGCTCACGCCGGCGTAACGGAAGCCGTGGAAGGTGAAGCGCGGCTCCCACACCTCGCTGCCGCCGCCGCTGGCGACGTAACGGTCGGTGGCCTTGGCCGAGCGCAGCGGGCGCACGCCCAGTTCGCCGTCCTCCAGTACCTCGGCGTGGCGCACGGTCACTTCCGTGCCCGCCGGCACCTCGGTGCCCGGCTCTGCCGCCAGGCGAATGCGCAACCGGCCTACCAGGTTCTGGCCGAAGTCGACCAGGGTCTCGCCGGAGGGCGCGCGCCAGATCGACGCGGGAGCCACCTCCTGGACGGCGCGCACCGGCGGCACCGCCGCCGGCGTGAGGGTGGCCAGGTCGTGCTCGATCACCGCGACCGGCTGCCAGCCGCCGGCGTCGTAACCGGGCCGCGACCAGCCGCCCAACTCGAGCCGTGCATCGTACGTCTCGCCGTCGTACAGATCGGAGCCGCGCTCGGGGCCGACGCCGGAGCGCCACTCGCCGTCCGTGGCCAGGGTACGGACGGTGCCGTCCGCGAGTGCGATGTCGAGTTGCGCCAGCAGTGCCGGCCGGTCGGTGTAGAAGTTGCGCGCGCCGCTGAACCCGAGGCGCCCGCGCGCCCAGCCGTCGCCCACGATGGCGCCGATGGCATTGTCGCCGTCACGCAACAGGCCGGTGACGTCGTGGCTGGCGAAGCGCAGGCGGTGCCGGTAGCTGGTCCAGCCCGGCGCCAGTTCCTCGTCGCCGACCCGGCGGCCGTTGATCTCCACCTGGTACACGCCCAGGGCGGTCACCGACAGCACGGCCCGCTGCCACGGTTGATCCAGGGCGAACTCGCGCCGGAAGTAGGGGCAGGGTTCCGCCTCGCTCGCCGCGGTGGCGCCGGCCGGCGAGATGAACCGCGCCGACCAGTCGCCGGCCTCCAGCAACGGCGCCCACACCGGGAGCGGCTGGCTCCAGTCGCTGGCCACCCCGTCGCGGCCGGTGACCCGCACCCGGCAGGTCACACTCTGGTGTGACGCCAGCGGCGGCGCCGGCCACGGCACCAGTACCGAGTCGCCGGAGGCGACCGCTGCGCCGCGGTACTCCAGATCGCCGGAAATCTCCATTTCGTAGGAGGCCTGGTACCAATTCGGCGTGCTGGTGGCGACGCGCCACGAAAGACGCGGCGTGGCGGTGGCGACGAACGGGCCGGAGCCGCGATGCTCGGCGGTCAGATCGACAACGGTGAGTGACATGATGGGCCTGCTCGTCGGGGTATGTCTGGTCAGTCGAGGTGGAACACTTCCGGCAGCTCGCGCATCACCGGTGAGTTGTCCGGATTGGTCTCCATGAGGTCGGCCATGTAGGCCCACCACTTCTTGACCACCGGACTCTCCGGCAGTTCCCCGGCGGTGTGGTCCGGGCTCAGCTTCTGCACCGCGAACAGGGTCAGGGACTCCGGGTCGAGGTAGATCGAGTAGTCGCTGACGCCGGCCTCGCGAATCTCCCTGGCAAGCTCGGGCCAGATCTCGTCGTGGCGCTTCTGGTACTCGGCCTCGAAGCCGGGCTTGAGCTTCATGGCGAAGGCGAATCGTTGCATTGCGGAGCTCTCCTAACGTGAGTATGGATCGGCGGCGTCGCGCAGTCCGTCGCCGAGGAAGTTGAACATCAGCACGGTGACGATGACGAACAGGCAGGGGATCAGCAGCCAGCCGTGGTGGGCGATCGCCTGCACGTTCTGGGCGTCCTGCAGCAGCACCCCCCAGCTCACCACCGGCGGCTGCAGCCCCAGGCCGAGGAAGCTCAGCGCCGTCTCGCCGAGGATGGTCTGCGGTATCGCCAGCGTCAGCGACACGATGATGTAGCTGGCGAAGGAGGGCAGCAGGTGCTTGCCGATGATGGCGCCCTGCGTGGCGCCGGCGATGCGCCCCGCCATCACGAAGTCCTCCTCGCGCAGGGCCAGCAGCTTGCCGCGAATCACCCGCGCCAGGCCGGTCCAGCCGATCACGGAGAAGATGATCACGATGCCGAAGTAGATCCGCACCGGCGGCCAGTCGCGCGGCAGCGCCGCCGCCAGCGCCATCCACAGCGGAATGGTGGGAATCGAGATCAGCAGGTCCACCAGCCGCTGGATCACCGTATCCACGAAGCCGCCCAGGTAACCCGACAGCCCGCCCAGGATCATGCCGAACACGAAGGTGAAGAAGATCCCCACCAGCCCCACGGACAGCGAGATGCGGGCCCCGTACAGGATGCGGCTGAACACGTCGCGGCCGAGGCGGTCGGCGCCGAACAGCAGCACCGGCCCCTCGTCCGACCCGAACAGGTGGAGGTCGCTCTGGAACAGGCCCCACAGCCGGTACTCCTCGCCGCGGACGAAGAAGCGCACGTCGAAGCGCTGCTCGGGGTCGACGGTGAAGGTGCGCCGGAACGTCTCCGGGTCGCGCCCGCGCACCAGGCCGTAGACGTGGAGCCCGATCCGCTCGCCGGCCGCCAGCAGGCGCAGGCGCTGCGGAGGCGCATACAGGTACTCGGTAAAGCGGGTGCCCGGGAGATAGGGGCTCAGGAACTCGCAGAACGCGGCGATGAAGTACATGACCGCCAGCACGACGCCCGCAACCAGGGCCATCTTGTGCTTGCGGAACTTCCACCACACCAATTGCCACTGGGAGGCGACGAAGTAGCGTTCGGCGGCCGCGGTCTCCTGGGCGGTCGGCTCGACCGCCTCGACGGTGCTCACCTGGTGGCTCCCTGGTAGCGGATGCGCGGATCCACCCACGCCAGCAGGAGATCGGAGATCAGGGTGCCGATCACGGTGAGGATGCTCAGGATCATCACCAGGCTGCCGGCGAGGTACATGTCCTGGAACAGCAGCGCGCGCAGCAGCACCGGCCCGGTGGTGGGCAGGTTCAGCACGATCGAGACCAGCGCCTCACCCGAGACGATGAACGGCAGCAGCCAGCCGATGGTGCTGATCAGCGGGTTGATGGCGATGCGCACCGGGTACTTGAACAGCAGGGTCCGTTCGGCCACGCCCTTGGCGCGCGCGGTCACCACGTACTGCTTGCGCAGCTCGTCCAGCAGCATGCTGCGCATCACCCGGATCAGGCTGGCGGTCCCGGTGAGCCCGATCACCACGATCGGCACCCACAGGCGCGGCAGCATGTCCAGCAGCCTGGCGAAGCTCCACGGCGCGTCGGCGAACTCCGGCGAGAACAGCCCGGTGACACTGATGCCGAGTTGCGTGAATGCGAGATACATCACCACCAGGGCGAGCAGGAACCCCGGCACCGAGATGCCGATAAAGCCGAAGAAGGTGAACACGTAGTCGCCGAGCGAGTACTGGTGGGTGGCGGCGTAGATGCCGATCGGGATCGCCACCACCCAGATGAAAATGAGCGTCAGCAGCGAGATCGACATGGTGAGTGCGATGCGTTCGCCGATCACCTGGGTCACCGGCTGCTCCCACTGGAACGAGCGTCCCAGGTGGCCCCGGCTGATGATGTTCCAGGCCCACAGCGCGTAGCGCTCCACCAGCGTCTTGTCCAGGCCGTACTGCTCGGTGAGCCGCGCAATCTCGTCTTCGTCGACGCGGGTACCGGTCTGCTCCAGCTCGACGATGCGCATCGTCACGTAGTCGCCGGGCGGCAACTCGATGATCGCGAACGAGAGCACCGAGATGATCACTATCAGCGGGATGATCTGGAGGGTGCGCCGGAGGATGTAGTCGAACATGGGGCCTGCAACAGACAACACGGGTGCCGGAGCGAGGCTCCGGCACCCGGTGCGGTCATGAAAGGGCGGACCGCCCTAGTTCTTGAAGAAGAGCTGCTCGCCGGCGAAGTTAGCGGCGATGGCGAAGCCGCCGGTGGGCACGTTGCCCAGGTTCTTGTTGACGATCAGCGGGTACTTGACGTCTTCGACGTTGAGGATGATGTAGACGTTTTCCATCATGCGCTCGCGCACCTCCTCGATCGCCGCTTCCCGCTCGGCACCCGACCGGGCGATGGAGCGGTCCATGGCGGCCATGAATGCCTTCACGTCCTCGGGCGGCTCCTCGCCCTCGGCGCCCGCGGTGTTGAACCACGTGAACCAGGCGCGGCCGAACGCACTCGGCACGAAGTCCCACAGGGCGCCCCACCACAGCTCGGGACCGTGGTGCCACAGCAGGTCGGCCTTCAGCTCGTTGGCGTTGCGTCGGGTGGCCTGCAGGCCGGGCTCGATGGTCTTCATCGTGGTCTTGATGCCCACGTCCTGCCAGTGCTCGGCGATCATCTCGGTGACCGGCACCTGATCGGTGGCGTGCATGGCGATCTCGAACGGAATCTCGAAGGTCTTGCCGTCCGGCCCGAGCCGGAAGCCCTGGTCGTCGCGCTGGTCCAGGCCCATCTCGTCCAGCAGGCGGTTGGCCATGTCGGGATCGTACTCCGACGGCACGTAGGTGGAGGCGGTTGCGAAGCCGAAGTAGATGGCGTCGATGATCTCGTCGCGGTTGATGGCGACGCTCAGCGCCTTGCGGAAGCGCACGTCGTTCACGACTTCGCGCCACACCGGATCGTCGTAGGTCAGGTTGAGCCGCGGATCGGTCGGGGTCACGTGCATGTCGAGCAGCACGACCTCGTAGCCGGCGCGGTCCTCGTTCTCCTTGTACAGGTCGAGCTTGTCGAGGGTGGCGTCCTCACGCAGGAAGTCCACCTCACCGGCCAGCACCTTCAGGTTGGACATCTCCACGTCCGCCACCACCTGCGAACGCAGGCCGTTGATGTAGGGGAGCTGCTGGCCGGCGCTGTCGACCTTGAAGTAGTAGGGGTTGCGGTCGAAAACCGCGGTGGTGGGGCTCTGCTCCACCAGCATCCACGGGTTGAGCACCGGGAAGCCCAGCGCCTTGGGCCGGGTCAGGTCCCAGTTGCGGGCGTCGCGGTTGTTGAACAGCGTCCACCACTCGCCCTTGCTGAGCCCTTCCTCGGCGATCTCGTCCTCCAGGTCGGCGAGCGCCGTATAGTCGGCGTGCCACTGCTTGAGGTGGTGAGCCGGCTTCACGAACTCGGTGTAGCCCTTCCACTGCACGATCGACAGGTAGGCGGGAAAGCCGTCGTAGCGCTCGGCGAAGCTGATGCGAAAGGTGTAGTCGTCGATGATCTCGATCTTCAGCGGCTCACCGTCCGACTTGCTGGCCGACCGCATCCAGCGCGGGAACACCTTGGTGAGGTTCTCGTTGAGCAGGAAGTCCTCGTAGGTGAAGCGGACGTCCTCGGTGGTCACCGGCGTGCCGTCCGACCACTTGATCCCCTCGCGCAGCGTGAGGGTGAAGTTCTGGCCGTCGGGGGTGACCTCGAAGCTCGAAGCGACGTTGCCGCCGATGCCGTCGGCCAGGATGCCGGGGGCGGCGAGCAGGGACTCGTCGTTCATCACGAAGATGTCGGGATTCCAGGTCGGACTGGGCTGTACCGAGCGCAGGATGCCGCCGTACTTGCCGACCTCGAAGTCCAGGTCGCTGGCGGGGATGTCGTTGCGCTCCGCGCTGAGCACGCGCGGCTCCAGCGGCAGGCGCTCCTCCACCGGCGGCAGCTCTCCGGCCGCGACGAGGGCGGCCAACTCGGGCGCCTCGCTGTACTTGCCGCTGGATGTCATGGCAGCGGCGGTATCTGTGTCGCCGCTTTCCTCTTCTTCGCCACCGGCGAACAGCAGTGCCGGCAGCGCCATCAGCGAGACGGCGATCAACCATCGAATACTCATAGGGTCCTCCTTCCTTGAGCAATTGGAGATGTAGTGCGTCGTCGAGCGCAGCGAGAGCTGCGACTGGCCCTCCGCACGGGTAATCGTGCCGGTTATATAAGGAAACAGGATGCGTGACAAGCCGAGGACCTTGCCCTCTGCAAATAAGGTGGCGGTAACGGGGACGGGGGTCCGGGGGCGGGGGGTGTCTGTCCCTGTGGATGGCCGAGTGCGGTCGCACCTCGTTGTAGAACTCCATCCACTCGTCGATCACCCGCCGCGCCACGAAGCCGTCCGCCAACTCGTGCAGGTACACCGCCTCGTACTTCATCGAGCGCCACAGCCGCTCGATGAACACGTTGTCCAGACACCTGCCGCGCCCGTCCATCGAGCACCGTATTCCCGCCGCCTCCAGCAGCTCGCTTCGGGCTGGCCGACCACGGTGCCGAGCTGGGGCGGCATGCTGAGCCGCGAGGGGCGCCAGTACATGGAGATCGCGCCGCGGCTGGCGGTGTGGCCGGGGCTGTGCCTGACGGTGGTGGTGTACTGCCTGAACATGGTCGGCGACGCGGTGCGCGACCTGCTCGACCCGCGCCTGCGCGGCGGCAGCGGCCGCCTCGGCGCCTACGGCTCCCAGGCAGTCGGAAAGGGCGGAGGAACCACACGGTCGGCACCGACGTGAGGCTGCTTCCGCGTCCCGGACATCTTGTCGCATAGGGTGCGGGGAGCGGTCTTGGTTCCGCAACGCGAGGCGTGGCCCGTCAATCTCTGACTCGAATTCTTGACTCTTCGACGATGAAGAGCCGACCACTGATCTCGTCGGTAATACCCCGAGTAGCTTCCTGCCAACTTCCAGGATATGGTCGCGCGCCTGGTCGTTGAGGCGCAACACGACGATGCCTGAATACCTGCGAGGCGGGTATGTCCGGATGTCCATCTTGAAGCGCACGCCGCCGGCCCTATCGTGACAACGACAGTATTCGCTCCTTGGCCAAGTCCGCCGCGTAGCCTACGGCGGCTTGGACCGACTGCCGGCTGATCGACGGATAGCTCCTGACGATGTCCTCCACTCGCATTCCGGCTGCCAAGCTATCGAGGATCGTAGTCACGAGCACCCGCGTGCCTGTGACACACTCCCGGCCATGGCAAATCATCGGATCGACAGTTATATGGTCGCGCCAGTCCATGGGGTCCTCCACAACCGCCGTTGACCGGGGACTACCGCCCCTTGCCGGACAGATCGAACAGCTTGCTCATGGGATCACGTTACGCGGCACCGGTGCCTGGATCAAGTGTCGAGGCTGTCGAGGCGGGGGCGTCTGGACATGGCGCCGCGCACCGCCGGCCACGTCTACCTCCAGCGCGATGTCCGCGTATCCTTTTCCCAGCTCCGCCTCCGAGCGGAACACGTAGTAGTCGGTCACGCTCAGATAGGCGGCCAGGAAGCCCTGCACCACCTTCTCGCCGCTGATGTAGTCGCGGATGCCGGTCTGCGGCATGATCGCCTCGTCCAGGAAGTCGAACACCGGTCGCCACTCGCCCCGGTTGGCCATCGCCATCAGCAACTGCTCGACCCGGAACAGGTTGACCGAGAACACTCCCACGTCGCGGATGCTGAGCAGCCCGAAGTAGTGCAGCAGGGAGAGGAAGTTCTCGGGATCGGTGAGGCGCTCCAGCGGGAAGCTCGGCTGGATGCGGGTATCCACCTGCTGCTCGCCGATAATGTCGCGCAGCAGGTCGAAGTTGCCGTTCAGTTGCCGGCCCACCACCAGCAGGTGGCGCAGCTTGCCGTAGTCGATGCGCACGTTGGTGTCGATCAGGTAGGTCGGCACGTCCCGGTTCGGGATGGAGTTGTCGAGGTAGTAGAGCACCATGTCGGTGTTGTGCAGATCGGTGGCGGCTTCCTTGGCGAAACGGTAGCCGTTGTACCACTCGCTCATGATGCCCATGGCGGTCTCCACGTCCTGGTTGAACACGCCCAGGTCGCGGTACGTCTCGACCAGGCGCCGCACCTCCGGCTCGGTGAGCCGACCATCTCGTTGAAGTCCGGGTGCAGGCTGATGTTCTTGCCGATGTTGAAGCCGCTGGTGACGTCGTCCATGGTGACCGGCGACACGCCGGTGATGAACAGGCGCTCCAGGCCGCCGCCGCCGCTGCGGTCGGCGCCGGACCTCAGGATGGCGAAGAAGTTGCGTAGAAGCCGCCGCCGTCGTGTAGCCAGAAACGGACGCTTCTATTTGCCGAGCATCTCACTGACGAGGTGCTTCTGAACTTGCCGCATCGCCAGTTCGTGTTCGCCCTGCCGAACGCGCTGCGCATCTGCTTCCGCCACGACCGTCGGCTGTTCGGCCATGTCTCGCGGCTGATCTACCACATCATCCAGGAGTTCTATCATCAAGCTGCCGGTAGGCCGATTCGGACCGGTGTCGTAATCGCTCACCAGACATTCGGCGACATGTTGCGCTGGAACCCTCATTTCCACGCTATCGTCTTGGAAGGCGGTTTCGACGAGCAGGGTACCTTCGTGTACATACCGCTTGGCCACCTGCAGGCCATGACCGAGCTGCTGCGTCGCCGGGTGGTCGCGTTGCTGGTGGATCAGAAGCTACTCGACCGCCGCTTCGCGCGTAACATGCTGTCCTGGCGGCACTCCGGCTTCAGCATTGACAATTCAGTTCGCATCCTCGATCGAGGTGTGCAGCGATCTCTGGCTGAATACGTCTCGCGCCCTGCGATCTCCGCGCAAGCGCTGGAACAAGATCCGCTATGAACCCTTCAAAGGTCGTGTGTTGTTCCACACCACATACTCGGACTATTTCAAGCGCTGGGAAGCCAGCGCCAGAAATCGTGCACCTCTTCGACGCTCTGGACTTCCTTGCCGAGCTCGGAGATTGCCTGCGGCAACTCTCCAGCACATCCCACCGGCGCGGGTGCAACTCATTCGTCGTTATGGTTTGTACTCCTCGCGGATCAAGGGTCACTGGACCCGCATGCCCTACGTTCTGCAGCGGGCGCCATCAGGTTGCACGAGCTCAGAGGTGCCTGCAACGGAAACCGACGCTCCAGACGCGCGTGAACGTCGCCATGCGTGGGCCCGCCTGCTCGCTCGAGTCTACGAAATCGACCCACTTGTCTGCCCCCGCTGCGGAGCTCGGTTAGAGGATTGCCGCAGGCAATCCCGTGATCCGCAGTGATCCAGAATCCCGTGCAAATCATAAAGATCCTGGACCACCTGGTGAGAACCGGTCGAAACGACGAGCTATAGCTCGTCGTCCGCCTCCGGGGCTCGATCCGACCACCCTCGACTGAACAGGTTACTCGGCGTTGAGCCGAACTGCCGCTCGGATTGCGGCGGCGGTTCCACCCAGGGCAAGGTGCGAACGCCCGCGTCGGCGGCAGTCTTCACCGAGCCTCATCGCAGCCCCTATGCGCGGCATTCTCACCGGCACGCGCCGCCGTCAGCGGTCGTTATCGCTGCTTCAGCCAGCCGTTCGCCATCGTGCCGATCAGTTACCATCCCGATGCTGCTCGCGGTGCTTTTACGCTCGTTCGCTCTCGATTACTCTTCCTATCATTCACCGCCACCACGACGTTGAGGGCGGTGGCGGCCAGCCCCACCGTCAGCGACAGCCGCGCCCCGTGGATGAGGCGACTCAGCAGGTCGCGCCCGACGTGGTCGGTGCCCAGCAGGTACTGGGCCGAGGGGGCCTGCAGGCGGTCGCGCAGGTGGATCTCCTGGTAGCGGTAGGGCGCCAGCGAATCGGCGAAGATGCTGACCAGCACCAGGATCAGGATGACGATGCCGCCGGCGGTCCCCAACGGCTGCTCGCGCACCAGCCGCCCGAAGAACTTCCTCAGCCCGGCCTGGCCGGCCGCAGCCGCCCCCGCGACCGGCTCGGCGACGGCCGGCGTCAACGGAGATACGTCACCCATGGGCTTCCCTCATTGCGGCTACTGCCGGATCCTGAGCCTTCCTGGTTCAGCGGTGACGATCGCTCCTGCTTCAAGCTCGGCCCCATGAGCTTCGAGGACTTGGTCGCGCACTACCGTCTGCTGGCGAGCGGCAAAGCCGACCAAGCGTAGAATTCCATGATGCGGCCGCTCGTGCACGACAGCCAGTTCGCCGAAGTCCTTGTCCAGCGTCACGAGGACGCGACGCTCGCCATGGGCTCTGGTGAGAATCTCGTCGTCGCCAGGGTCTTCGGGCGAATCGCCAGCGAACTCAACATCGTGGCCAGCGGCCCTCAGCCCACCGACGGCACCACCCCAGACGCACGAATCCCAGGAGCAGCCTCATCCATCCCCGGGGACGAGGAGAGGTTCTACTCGCTCGCGACCGACGACGCGGCGGGCGTACGCCAGACAGGCGAGGATGTCTTCAGGCTCGAGCCACGGATAGCCCTGCAGTATGGTCTCGTGATCGTCGCCTGCCGCCAGCATTCCCAACACGTGCTCGACGGCCAGACGACGGCCTCGCACGATCGGTTTGCCGCCGTAAATCCGCGGATCGGCAGAGATTCGCTCAAGGAGGTTTATTTCGTCTATAGTCATTCAATCTTATCTTACTGGTAGAGCGCGAGGAGCGCTACGATTGGTCGCGGCGCTTCCACCACCGGTCGATCCAGCGTTGCTCGGCGGAGAGGCCAGCCGCCATCGGCGCGGCGGCGTGACCTGACGGCGGCTTCGGCCGGCTCGGCGCCAGCCGGCGTCAACTGTGATACATGACCGTGCCGCCTCATTCGTAGCGAATCCGCGGGTCCAGCGAAGCATACAGCAAATCGGTGAGCAGGTTGACGAACACCACCACCGTGGCGAAGAACAGGTTCACCGCCGATACCACCGGGTAGTCGCGGTCGTTGAGCGCGTCCAGCATCAGCCGCCCCAGCCCCGGCAGGTTGAAGATGTTCTCGATGATCACCGAGCCGCCCACCAGAATCGGGAGCTGCATGCCCACCAGCGTCACCACCGGGATGATGGCGTTCTTGAGCGCGTGGCGCAGAATCACCGACCGCTCCAGCAGCCCCTTGGCCCAGGCGGTCCTGATGTAGTCCTGCCTCAGCACCTCCAGCATCATGGTGCGAATCATGCGCATGGTGCTGGCCGCCAGGTAGGTGCCGAGGATCAGGCTCGGGATCAGGAACATGCCGAGGTTGCCCAGCGGGTCCTGGGCCAACGGAATCAGTTCCATCGGCGGCGACCACGCCCACCAGATGGCCGGGTAGATCATCACCATCGTTCCCAGCCAGAAGTTGGGCGTCGCCAGCCCCATGATGGCGACCGACCGTCCCAGGTAGTCGGCGGCGGTGTACTGGCGCACCGCCGAGTAGATGCCCACCGGCAGCGCGATGACCAGGCCGATGAGGATGGCCAGCAGCCCGAGCTCGGCGGTGACCGGCAGTCGTCCCAGCATGCGCTGCTCGATCCGCCAGCCGCCCAGCAGCGACTCGCCGAGGGTGCCGCGCAGGAGGATGCCACCGATCCAGCGGCCGTACTGCACGTGGATCGGCAGGTCCAGGCCGAGCCGCTGTTCGATGGTCGCGCGGTCGATCTGGCCGCCCACGAATGCCGTGCGACCGACCATGATGTCGATGACGTCGCCGGGGATGAAGCGGACGGACAGGAACACCAACACGCTCAGGATGAACAGGGTCGGGACGACCAGCAGCAGCCGGCGGATGATGTACGCTCTCATATCTTCGTGGTAATAGGGCGCCGGGAAGCTTGAGGCTCCCGGCGCCCTGCTCAACAGCAAACAGAACGAGCGCGAAAACGCTCGCGGACCCCACCGCTAGGCGTGGCCCCGGCATGTGGAGTCGCGCAGCGACTCCCGTTTCAGTCGCCCCAGGGGCGATGAATTCAGAATCCCATTTCTCGCTTCAGATCCTGGTCGATCCAGAGGCGGGCGAGGACGGGATGATACTGCAGGTCTCCCAGCGAGTATTCACCGTTGTAGCCCTTGACCCACGGATTGTTCGCCTGAAACTGTGGCGCCAGAGGACCCCAAATCTGATTGTGTTGCTCGATCACGGACATATCATATGCTTTCGATGCCTCCAACTGCTCCTCCAAGGTCGTGGCGGCGTAATAGGCATCAGAGGCCGCGTCCAGCACGGAGGTGTCGATTGCGCACGGGTCGCTACAGGCCAAGTACTCCCGGCTAAATGGGTTGTCACTGCGATGAGCGTCCAGCCAGAAGCCCGTATGGGCCATGTCGCCAGTGGCCATCTCATACGTGAGGTCTGCTTTCGCAGCAACCCAAGTCGCCGTGTCAGCAATCTTGGTCGTTACCTCAACGCCAATATCAGACCAGTAGCCGGCAGCGATTTCTGTATAGCCCAAATCAATGACGTCTCGGTGCAAATACTCTGCCGTGAATCGGATTCCGTCCGCGCCGCGCGGATAGCCAGCCTCATCAAGGAGTTCCTCGGCACTCTCCGGATCGTACCGGTAGTATCGTTTGAGCTCGTCTGGCCACTCTTCAAATGGTGTGTAACCCCCCTTGATGCCAATCCACCGAGGGTTTTCCCAGTCTGCAAAACCGCCAAAGTAGGTATCGTTAATCGTCTCGAGATCCAGTGCCATCTGCAGTGCATGGCGCACCCTGATGTCGTCAAATGGCGCGTTGCGAATGTTCAGACCAAAGACCTGAAACGCCCGCTGGTAATAACTGTGCACCTCGATTTCGGGGTTGGTCCTTTGGAGGCTCCTTATCACGTCCATGTTTCCTATGTCAACGACGCCGGCGTGCTGAATGATATCAACCTTGCCCGTACGCATTGCCGATATACGTGTTGCTTCGTCTGCCATAAGGAGAGCCCTTATCTCGTCAACATAAGGCAAGCGGTTCTCCGGGTATTTCTCGTCGTAGTCCCAGAAGTCAGGATTCTTGGTAAAGGTTTTTGAGACGCCCTCGACATAGTCAGTCAGTATAAGGGGCCCGGTGCCGACCACGTTCTTCCAATCCTCATAGTTGCCGTATTGCTCGATTACGTCAGGGGGTAGTATCCAATTCTGAGCTTCGTTGAGGATCGCCCATAGCGCACCGAGGGATAGCCTTGTCATCTTCATGACGACCGTGTATTTGTCGGTGGCCTCTATCGATTCCCATGGCAGGTTGAACGTGGTGCCAGGCCTAAGGGGAGGTTCGGTGAAGTCACCCTGAGCGGTACTGCGCTGATAGGTATAGACGACATCATCGGCAGTTAGCTCCCGACCATTTACTAAGCGACTGGCCTCACTGTCTGGATTAAGAGCGTAGTGAACGCCCTGACGGATGTGAAAAACGTAGGTCAGCGGGTCGGGCGTCTCCCAGCTTTCCGCCAGATTCCCTGTCAAGAAGCGCGCAGGGACGTAATTGTCTGTCCAGTCAAATTCCTCCCTATCCAGTGCCCAGTCCCCGAGCGCGAGCTTCTCATTGACACCGTCTATGAGCCAGCCCGCTTCGAAGCCAACAGCAAAGGGGTCTACATTATTGCTTACTCTGTTATAGGGATAGGTTAATGTCCCGCCGTACTCCGGCGCGGTCACCATCTTGCCGGTGGCGGGGTCCATCACCATTTCCTTCTCCATCGCCGCTGCCGGCTCCTCTTCTGCGCCGGTCGCCCAAAGGCCGGTTGCCGTCAGGACGAGCCCGAACAGTACCGCCAGCAATTTTCGCGAGATTGCGTAGTGCATCTTTGACTCCTGATACTCGTGATATTTGAGAGTGCCGATGCCACTGGCCATCCCTCGCCCACTCTCGCGGTACACCTGGTATCGCCGGTGCCCGGGAAAACGAGGGGGGACAGCCTCGAGCTACATCTACATCCGGCACCTCCTTGAACGCGTGCGCGGACCTGAGCCCGGAGCGTCGCGGGGGGCGGTGGTCCGCGACCGTTCGGTCGGCGCTGCAGCGCGGGTGAGTGACCGGCAACGCCGGCGGCCCGCCAGGCAGGCGGTCGGAGTAGCGGTGGTCCAGGAGAAGTGGCGCGCGGGGCGCGCTGCGCGTTCAGCCTGAGCGCTTACGCTTGGGGGGGGGGTAGGCGAGGATAGGACGCGCCGGTGGCGTTGCCGCTAGGAGCGTGTCGGCTGCGCCGACGAGGTCCGAGCGGATCGGCGGAATAGACCGCCCCGGCGCCTCGGGCGTCGGTTTATGGGGCGCCAACCGGTGGCGGCGCTGAGTAGTGTCATCAGGCATCGTTCGCATCCGTTCGTTACCCGAGACACGACCCTCGGACACCTGGGCAAACACGTCAAGCGGCAATTGACGATTTTTTTTTCGATTTCTTTCGGGGCCGTCGCGGCCGCCGTGAGCGCCGTCCCGGCGCCGATCCGGGCGCATCGCCCTCTCCAGAGCCGTCATTCGCCGCAGTTTGGCCGTCCGCAGGCCGTTCACCGTCCGCGTCGGCCTCACAGCGGCCCGCTGAGGGCCTTCCAGCGCCTCCGGGCTAGCCTGGGGTACCCCTGAGAAACACCCGTCACCCGCGAGCCTGCCTCGTCCGACCATGGCGGGCGGCCAGGCCGCGGTGCCGCCGAGGGTGCCGCGCAGGAGGATGCCACCGATCCAGCGGCCGTACTGCACGTGAATCGGCAGGTCCAGGCGTTGACTGTACATAGCTAGGTCGAGGTGCGTATACTCAAACTTGAGAGATGGCAGATGCCACCGGTGTCGCATCCCTTCAAGCAAGGTGCTCTGGTCGTCCTGATGAACTACAATGACCATGCGCCGCCACACGTACACGTCAGGTATCAAGGCGATGTCCGCAGCTATCGGCTCGACATCAGAACCAGAGAGTGGCTTCGGCCCGGCGTGGCATTGCCACCCCGTCTGCGAAGAATGATCGAATCATGGGTAGAAGCACACGAGGAAGAACTGCTGGAGCAGTGGGATAGATCCCGGCGGGGGCAGCCGGTTTCCGTAGTGGGATGAAGACCATGCGATGGAGCGAATGGCGAGCCGTAGCCGATGACCCGAGAAAGTGGACGAACCGATGGGAGCGAGGCTTGCTGAAGGTTGAGTACGTGACCGACTACATGTTGCGACTCTGGTTTGAGGAAGAACTGGACGTCTCCATCTACGAGTTGGACTTTCGGCCGCTCCTGATCGAGGAGAATCCCGGCGTCGTGTTTCAATCGCTGAGGGACAAGAGACGATTCCGTATGGTTCGAGCCGACTACGCCTTGGTTTGGCCCAATCCCGAGACCGGCGAACAGGATGAGCAAACGATTGATCTGGCCCCCGAGTGTGTTCGCTTCTTCTGTGAGCGATACGGTAAGCTGCGGTCGCACGCCGCGGCGGCGCGGCCCCCGTAGGGCCAGGTGTGGCGCGATCTCCCGTTGCCGCTGCGATGGTTCGGCACTTCTCGAGCATCTGCCCCCGTTCGACGGGGGGGCATGCTACACTACCGTCATGATCAGCCGTGGCATTCGCGGTTATATGGCTCGCGAGTGGCGAACGGCGCGGGCTGCCAAGGACGCGTATTGGGCCGCTGTCAGGTTCTGTCCCGGCCGGCGCCGTAGCGCCCGAGGCGGCCGCGGAGGCGGGGGTCGAGCAGGTCGCGCACCGCGTCGCCGAACATGTTGAGGCTGTACACCACCACGGTCAGGCACACGCCCGGCCACAGCGCCAGGTGCGGCGCGATCTCCATGTACTGCCGCCCCTCCCGGCTCAGCATGCCGCCCCAGCTCGGGATGTCCGGCGGCAACCCGAAGCCGAGAAAGCTCAGCGCCGCCTCCGCCATGATCACCCCGCCGACGTTGATGCTGAAGATGATGATGATCGGCGCCGCGATGTTGGGCAGCACGTGGCGCAAGAGCGAGCGCCGGCGCGAGCTGCCGATCGCCTGCGCCGCCTGGAAGTAGACGTTCTCCTTCACCCCCAGCACCGCGCCGCGCACCACCCGCGAGGCCGGGATGCCGCCCGACACCCCCAGCACGATGATGATCTGCGCCATGCCGCGGCCGGCAATCGACATGATGGTGAGCAGCAACAGCAGCCCCGGGAACGCCATCCAGGCGTCGACGAAGCGCTGCGTCACCAGGTCCAGCCGGCCGCCGATGAAGCCGGTGGTGCCGCCGATCAGCACCGCCACCACGACGTTGAGGGCGGTGGCGGCCAGCCCCACCGTCAGCGACAGCCGCGCCCCGTGGATGAGGCGACTCAGCAGGTCGCGCCCGACGTGGTCGGTGCCCAGCAGGTACTGGGCCGAGGGGGCCTGCAGGCGGTCGCGCAGGTGGATCTCCTGGTAGCGGTAGGGCGCCAGCGAATCGGCGAAGATGCTGACCAGCACCAGGATCAGGATGACGATGCCGCCGGCGGTCCCCAACGGCTGCTCGCGCACCAGCCGCCCGAAGAACTTCCTCAGCCCGGCCTGGCCGGCCGCAGCCGCCCCCGCGACCGGCTCGGCGACGGCCGGCGTCAACGGAGATACGTCACCCATGGGCTTCCCTCATTGCCTCAATACCTCAATACCTCGTTGCCTGGTCCGAAAAGCGGACCAGCGGGCGATGCCTGTGCATCGCTTTTCACGGTCTTCCGTATCACGGAGTGACGGTGCTGCCTCATTCGTAGCGGATCCGCGGGTCCAGCGAAGCATACAGCAAATCGGTCAGCAGGTTGACGAACACCACCACCGTGGCGAAGAACAGGTTCACGGCCGACACCACCGGGTAGTCGCGGTCGTTGAGCGCGTCCAGCATCAGCCGCCCCAGCCCCGGCAGGTTGAAGATGTTCTCGATGATCACCGAGCCGCCCACCAGGATCGGGAGCTGCATGCCCACCAGCGTCACCACCGGGATGATGGCGTTCTTGACCGCGTGGCGCAGGATCACCGAGCGCTCCAGCAGGCCCTTGGACCAGGCGGTCCTGATGTAATCCTGGCGCAGCACCTCCAGCATCATGGTGCGCGTCATGCGCATGAAGGGTATGGCGACTGTACAATTGGCCGACGGCGTGTTCTGCGAAGCCGAGATCCACTGGTATGAAGCGCACGGCGTCGGCCGCAAGGAGTTCAAGACAAAGAGGGTGATTCGATGACCGACTATGTGCTGTGCATCAGCAACGCCACCAACCCAGCCAGTCTGATGCTTGGCAAAGTCTACCGGAGGTTGCCCGATGCAGAGGCCGAGGGGCACCAGATGCTTCGTGTAGTCGATGAGGACAGGTCAGAACCAGGCGGCTACCTTTACCCTGAGTCACACTTTGTTGCGATTGAGCTTCCCGAGGCGGCAAAAAACGTTCTGCGGACAGCCGGCGAACGACAGGGCTAGCATCGATCTCAGGGTCGGCCAGTCCAGGTGCGGCGGCTGCGGATCCCGCTCGAGAGCGTTCGCACTACACCGACGTGCACGCCCGGCGGCACCCAGACGCCCCCACCACCCCCCAACCTTGGGTCGAGCAGGTCCCGCACCGCGTCGCCGAACATGTCGAGGCTGTAGACGACCACGGTCAGGCACAGCCCCGGCCACAGCGCCAGAACTGCCCACCTTGTAGAGAATGATCGACAGCCGGAGCGCCCGCGACTGCGCAGCTGCCCTGATGACCGGTTTCCGGCGCCCAACAAGTGCGTGACCATTGCCGGCGTGAATCGGGGCGCCCTGCCGGGCGCCGCCGCGATGCTCGCCGATTGCAGCACCTCGTCCATCTTCTTCAACGCCGCCAATTTTCAGCGTTTCGAGCTGAAAGCCGACGGCAAGCTGGTCCTCAAGAATTCCAACCTGTGCCTCGCGGTCGGTGCCGTCTCCGCCGCCACCTACTCAAGCTCCGACCGCTGGCGAACCCTGTTTGTGGACGATTGCGATAGGGCGGATGCCAAGCTTTCCCGCTGGGAGTTCATTACGCCGTAAGGTGGCTTGCCGCCCGAAGCCGGCCTGCGCCGTCCGAAAGTCGGCTTCGGCCGACTGAAGGCCGGAGGCGTAGGGTGGCGGTGAGGGTGGGATTCGAACCCACGGTACCCATAAGGCACAACGGTTTTCGAGACCGCCCCGTCCGACCGCTCCGGCATCTCACCTGGGAGCGCGAGTGTTAATGGATTTCGCCCCGGTCCGAAAGGGCAAATTGGCGGCCGCCCGGAAACGCCTGAAACTGCGCCCCTAAACCATTTGACAGTGATTCTCCCCCATCGGATTGGTCCACCCCTAGGTTTCGGACTGGGGTAAGCGCCGCGTCACGGCCCACTGTGTGACAGCGCGTGGCGGCGACAACAGTACGTCGGTGACGGTGTGACTTACCGGGAGAAGTTCCACGGCATGAGGTCGTCGATACGCGACATGGGGTGCATGTCGACGATCCGTCGGAGGGTCACGGTCAGGTATGTCTGGGGGGTTATGTCGTTGAGCTTGCATGTGCCGGGCAGAGAGGCGCAACCGGCCCAGGTCCTGGCGCCGTCATCGCTGCCGGCGAAGAGCGCATTCTTGCGCGTCAGAGGGATCGGGCGGATTGCGTTCTCGACCGGGTTGGTGTCCATCTCGACGCGGCCGTCCCGGAGGAACCGGGTCAGCCCGTTCCAGCGCCGGAGCGCATATTTGATGTGCCTTGCCAGTTCCGAGGCGTCGGACAGGCGCGCGAGCTGGGCGTCGAGCCAGGCGCGCAGGGCCTCGACGATCGGAGCCGAGAGTTCCCGGCGCGCTTCGAGGCACTGCTCCGGCGTCCTGCCGCGCACCTCTTGCACCCGAGGTTCCCTTGGCCGCAGACTTCGGGCACCGAGGTGACAATGCCGAAAACCAACGCGAGGCCGACCACCCACGCGGGTCTCAGACCCGAGCAGGTCAGCGCCTTTCAGCGCGACGGGTTCCTGAACGCCGGCCGGCTGCTGGACGACGCTGAGCTGGATGAGCTGTCGCACGAACTGGACCGCATCATCGCCACCGGGCCGGACGGTTTCGCCGACGGTGGTCCGCGGCCGGTGGTGTACCGTACCTTCGAGCCGGAACGCCCGGTCTGGCAGATCATCAACGTCTGGGAGGCGTCGACGGCTTTCGAGCGGCTGATCTACCATCCCGCCATCGTCAGGGGCATCAGCCAGCTCACCGGCTTTTCCGACCTGCAGGTGTGGCACGACCAGGTGCAGTACAAGCCCGCCCGGTCCGGCGGCGCCACGGGTTGGCATCAGGACGCACCGCTGTGGCCGAGCATCGATCCGATGACTCCGGTGTCGGCGTGGATGCCGTTCGATGACGCCGACGTCGACAACGGCTGCATGTGGATGGTGCCGGGCTCGCACCGCTGGGGGGACCAGCAGCGGGAGTACCTCGCTTCCCTGGACGCTCGGCGCAGCCTCGCGGACTTCGCGAGGATAGGAGAGGGGTTCACCCCACCGGAGGACGCCGAGATCCGTGAGATCATGGCGGTACCGCGGCCCGTCAAGCGCGGCGAGGTGCACTTCCACCATTCCCTGACCTGGCACGGGTCGCCGGAGAACGACTCTGCACGACGGCGGCGGGCGCTGGCCATCCACTACATGACCAGCGAGGCGCGGTTTACCGGCCGCGACCACCTGATGCGGGAATTCATCGACCTGGCCGTGGGCGAGCCGATGGCGAAGGCGGGCCCGCACTTCCCGGTGGTGTGCCGGGACGGCACGCCAGTGGCGCCGCCGGCGGCGTGATCTGACGGCTGAGCGGCGCGCCGGGGCCAGCCTGCGGGCGCGCCGTTACCTGGCGCGATCCGCGGCGAGCCGGGCGCCGCCACCGCGGAGCGTGGCTCAGCTACCCCTGAGCAGCGTCCCGAGATTCTCCAGCGGGTCTTCGACGAACGGAACAAACTTCATCGGCGTGACCAGCGCCACCAGATCGGCGGGCAGATCATCACCATGATGCCGTTCCAGAAGTTCGGCGTTGCCAGGCCGATGACGGCGGCGGTGCGGCCGGCGTAGTCGACGGCCGTGTCCTGACGGACCGCCGAGTAGATGCCGACCGGCAGCGCCAGCAACAGCCCAATGAGGATGGCCATGATGCCGAGCTCGATGATGAGCGGCAATCTACGCAGTATCTCGGCCTCTATCGGGCAGTGTCCGTATTTCCGCCTATGGTGCCCTCGCCGTAGTAACCCATGGATTCGACTCACTGATGTCGCGTGCTGCCGCGGCAGTCAGGCCGCCACCGGTTCCCACTGGATAACCTCGACCACGGTGTGTTTCCGGCGGGCCTCGGCGACGATGGTCTCCAGGCGCGCCGCCACGGCATCTTCGATCCAGGCCTCGCCGCACTGCGAGCAGACCCGGGCCGGAACTCCGCGGACGACGACGACTCCGGTCTTCAGATCCACGGCAAAGACCGTCGTGCCCGGTTCCTGCGGCCCCCCGCACAGGGCACATCTGCCCTCGTTCGACTTCATGAAGTCCTCCTTCGCGTCTTGTAGTCCGCCTCGAAATGCTCCGGATCCGGCCGCTAGGCGGTGATCACGTAGCCGATGCCCGCTTCCACATCGACGGCCGCGACAACGTGGAGGGGTTGCTGTCCCATGTGCAACAAGAGGCAGCTTGGAAGCGGCCTGTAAACGAGTGGTCGGTCAGGTTGGCTCAGTGGGGTTCGGCTC
Source organism: Spirochaetia bacterium (assembly GCA_965203905.1). Lineage (GTDB taxonomy): Bacteria > Spirochaetota > Spirochaetia > SZUA-6 > Bin103 > Bin103. The sequence continues at coordinate 5,133,472 of CBDBDQ010000005.1, forward strand.
GAAATACAGGAATCCGGCGCTCGGTCTTGTTCTGATAGTCGGCGTAGGGAGGGAAGGCGGCCACGGCGAGGTCCCATAGCCTGGCGCGCTCCGGGTCATCCTGCACCTCACGCGCCCGCATCTCCTGCGTCGAAGTTCCGTCACGGATCGTCACCGTCGGGTTGGCCCGCAGGTTGTGCACCCACACCGGATCGGTTGGCGCGCCGCCCCGGGATCCGACCAGCACGTAGCCGTCACCATCCGCTACCCGCATCAGCGGCGTCTTGCGGATGGCGCCGGTCTTGTTGCCGATGTGTGTCACCACGATTACCGGCAGCCCGGTGTCGCGCAGGGTGGTCCCCTCGTTGCCACCGCTCCGTTCATACAGCTCCACCTGGTCACGTACCCACTGCACCGGACTCGGAATGTACTCAGCCATCACGTCGCACCCCCATGGCAGCGATGCTACCGCAATCCGGGTCCGCGCGTCCGCTTCACGCCGCGGCCGGGACCGAACCTGCATGTTCGAGCAGTGCTTCCGGCAGGTCAGGCGGTCGCTGCATCGATCCGGGCGCGGTCGCCGGCATCCAGCTCGAAGTCGGCAGCGCGTGCCGAGTCCGCGATGGTGGCGGTGCGGCTGGCGCCCACGATTACCAGCACGTGCGGCCCCTTGGCCAGCAGCCAGGCGAGCACCAGTCGCTGCGGGCTCACGCCATGGCGCTCGGCCAGCCTCGCAACCGCGGGGTGCCGTCGAGCAAGATCGCGCGCCCCATGCGGCGGGGCAGCGATGCCGCCCAATGGGCTCCAGGGGATGAATGCCAGTCCCCGCGTCTCGGTAGCCGCCAGGGCGCCGTCCCGCTCGGGTTGCCGGTGCGCCAGCGAGTACTGGTTCTGGGTGCTGGCGATCGCGGTCACGGACTGGGCCTCGTCGAGTTGCGCGACCGAGTACTCGCTGACCCCGATGAAGCGCACCTTTCCTTCTTCGCGCAGGCGGGCAAGCGCGCCGATGCTCTCGGCGATCGGCACCTCGGGATCGGGCCGGTGGTGCTGCAGGAGGTCGAGCCGCTCGACGCCGAGGTTGCGCAGGGAAGCCTCGCACTGCCCACGCAGGTACTCCGGGCGGCCGTTTGGAACCCAGGCTCCGCCGGGGCGCATGTGACCGGCCTTGGTTGCCACCACCACCCGCGCGCGCACGTCTGCGGAGAGCTGCGCCAGGGCGGTACGAAACAGGCGCTCGTTGTGGCCCATGTCCGATTCGCCGCGGCCGTAGCTGTCCGCGGTGTCGATGAAGGTCACGCCCTGGTCTACGGCATGATGGATGACCTTGATCGCGGTTGCCTCGTCGGGGCGCGTCTCAGGGACGGACAGTGGCACGCCGCCGAGACCGACGGCGCTGACCGACAGGCCGGTGTTGCCAAGTGGACGGTATCGCATGCCGCCCAGGGTAGCCAAACTCCCGCCTGGACGAAAGCAAGTCCCTCCATCTACGTGCGCAGCTCTCCCATCGGGCGGAGCCCGTGGTAGTCACGGAAGAAAAGCGGCGGTTCTGGGATTCCGCAGCCGCCGGCGCGGTGCGGGCGCCCTGGCCCGCCAGTGAGCGCCGGCAGCCGGCAAGCTCACGACCTGACCACCAACCGCCGCGCATCGCCAGCGCCGGCCGGCGTCAGCCGTCGGCCACCTCGAACGCCGTGACGTTGCGCCGGTCGCGGCTGAACTCTACCCCGATCAGGTGGATCGGCTCACCGCGCCCCCGGTACTTCGCCGCGTAGTCCCGCTCCCGCAACTGCGCCAGCGCCGACCCCGGCGCCGACAACTCCACCACCTTGAACTCGAACAGGTACACGTGCCCGCCGGTACGGACCGCCATGTCCAGCCGCCCGTGGGTGCTCGATTCCTCCACTGCGATCTCGTACCCCAGCGCTGCGAAGTAGGAGTAGAACACGCTCGCGTAGAATCCCTCGTACCGCGCAATGTCGTTGTTCGTGTACCATTCGTACGGGATGCTGGCGAAGAAGGCGTGGAACAACTCCTTCAGCCCCGCACAGTCGCGCGCCGCAAGCAGCCGTTGCAGGCGGATGCTGTTCGCCGTCTGGCGTTCGCTGTCCCGCACCAGATGCAGCAGTAGACACTCATTCAGGCCCTGCCGCACCTCGCGGTTTGGATAGCCCAGCCGGTACAGCGCCTTGCCGCCCAACTCCTCCTCCCCGGTGATCGTCAAGTAGCCGGTCTGGAACAGCAGCGCCTCGGTGCCGATGTGCTCCACGTCGAACGCCGACAACAGCGCCTCGGTGCTGACCGTCTGGTCCAGTGACACCGACGTTACCCGCCGCTCGAACAGCGTGTCCACCAGAAACGCCGGCGTGCCCGTCTCGAACCAGTGGGCGGCGAACTTGCGGCGGCGCAACAGCAGCAGCACGTCGTACGGGTTGTACACCTTCTCCGCTCCCAGCCAGCTATAGCCGTTGTACCACTCACGGATTCGCTCCCGGTCCAGACCGGCCAGCTCCGGGGCGAACACCGTCTCCAGGTCGCTCTCCGTGTAGCCGCAGACCGAGGAGTAGACCGGATCCAGCGTGATGTCCGTGAGGTTGTTCAGTTGGGAAAACAGGTTCACCTTGGAGAACTTGCTGATGCCCGTCAGAAACGCGAACCGCACGTGCGCGTCGCTGTCTTTGATGACCCCGTACAGCCCGCGCAGGTAGCTGCGGTTGGCGAGTGCCACCTCCGCCGTCTTCAGCGCGTCCAGGATCGGCTTGTCGTACTCGTCCACCAGCACCACCACCCGCCGCCCGGCGCGCGCATGCACGGTCCTGAGCAGATGCGCGAACCGCTCCGGCGCAGTGGCGTAGCGCGGGCTCACGCCCTGTTGTTCCGCCACCCCCTCCAACTGCGCCATCACGTTGGCGTGCAGATGTGCGGGCTCGGTAAAGCTGCTGCCGCCGAAGCTCAGCCGCACCACCGGATGCCGCTCCGACCAGTTGTGGCCGGCGTGGATGTGCAGCCCTTCGAACAGCTCCTCGCTCCCTTCGAACAGTTCCTTGAGCGTGTCCAGGAACAGGCTCTTGCCGAACCGCCGCGGCCGCGACAGGAAGTAGTGTTTGCCTTCGTGGCGCAGCCGCTCGATGTAGGCGGTCTTGTCCACGTAGTAGCAGCCCTCCTCGCGCAACTCGCGAAAGGTCTGGATGCCGATGGGCAGCCGACGCCGTGTCATTGGCCTCATCTTACCGCGTCGCCGGCAATGCACAAATCCGTCACCTGTCGTTGGCGCTGCTGAGCGGCGCCATCGACACCCGCGTAGGCGACTCGCTGCTATCGGTGCTCCAGTGACGAGGTCGGTCGTGTGAAGCCGCGCGCGGTACGTCGCACCGGCTACGTCGCGCGGTCGGTACCGAGACGCCCGCCACCGCCTCTGAGCCGCGGGTCGAGCAGATCCCGCATCGCGTCGCCGAACATGTTCAGGCAGTAGACGACAATCGTCAGGCAGGCACCGGGCCAGAACGCCAGCCAGGGTGCCTGCTGCATGTACTCACGCCCTTCCCGACTGAGCATGGCACCCCAGCTCGGCACGCCGACCGGCAGACCGAATCCGAGAAAGCTCAGAGAAGCCTCGGCGATGATTGCCCCGCCGACGTTGATGCTGAAGATGATGATGACGACCGGCATGATGTTGGGCAGGACGTGACGGATGAAGGTTCTCCACTTCGAGGCGCCGATCACTTCGACCGCCTGGAAGTACGCATTCTCCTTGATGTCGATGACGGCGCCTCTGATGAGTCTGGAGCCACCGATGCCTCCGGTTACCCCCAGGACCACGATGAGCTGTGGCAAACCCCGTCCCACGATGGACATGATCGTCAACAACACCAGCAGTCCCGGGATAGCCATCCAGGCATCGACCAACCTCTGCACGACCAGGTCTACCCGGCTACCCAAGAACCCTGACGTGCCGCCGATCAGGGTGGCGACCACGACATTCAGAGCGGTCGCCGCCAGACCGACGGTCAACGAGAGCCGGGCCCCGTGGATGAGACGGCTCAACAAGTCTCGCCCCATCTGGTCGGTACCGAGGAGATAGCGGGCTGATGAGCCGGTCAGCCGGTCTGCCAGGTGCATCTCGAGATAGTCATACGGGGCCAGAGCATCGGCAAAGACAGCCACCAGAATCAGTATCAGAATGATGATCCCGCTGATAGCACCGAGTGACTTCTCTTTCCACATCCTGACAAGGAAAGCAGCCATGTTCACTACTGGTAGCGGACCCTGGGATCCAGATAGCCATAGAGCAGATCGACGACGAGATTGGCCCCCACCACCGCCGTGCCGAAAACCAGGTTCAGTCCGGAGACGACCGTGTAGTCTCGGTCGGTGAGCGCGGACACCATGAGAAAACCCAGCCCCGGCAGGTTGAATACGTTTTCCATGATGACGGAGCCGCCGATCACGATGGGGAGCTGCAGGCCTACCAGCGTAACGATCGGGATGAGGGCATTCTTGACGGCGTGTCTGAGAACCACCGCCTGTTCCTTCAGACCCTTGGACCAGGCCGTCCGGATGAAGTCCTGCCGGAGCACCTCCAACATCATGGTGCGCGTCATCCGCATGGTGGCGGCAGACATGGCCGTGCCCAGAATCAGGCTGGGAATGATGAACACCCCGAGATTCCCCAGCGGATCTTCGGTGAAGGGAATCAGCCGCAGCGGCGGCGACCAGCCCCACCAGATTGCCGGATAGAGCAACACCATGAGTGCTATCCAGAAATTCGGCGTTGCCAGGCCAATAATGGCGACCGAGCGCCCCAGGTAGTCGGCGGCAGTATCCTGGCGAATCGCCGAGTAGATGCCCACCGGCAGGGCTATCACGAGCGCAATCACGATTGCCATGACACCAAGCTGAACGGTCACGGGCAGTCTGCCTACTATCTTCTCCTTCACCGAGAAACGGCTGACCAGTGATTCGCCCAGGCTCCCGTGGAGGACAATATCCCTTATCCAGCGTCCATATTGCACATAGACAGGCACGTCCAATCCCAGCGTATGCTCGAGAGCTTCACGGTCGATCGTGCCCTCCGTGAACACCATGTCTTTCGCCATTGCGTCTATTACATCGCCCGGGAGGAAGCGGACCAAGAGAAAGACGATGACGCTCAACATGATGAGAGTGGGGATGACCAGCAGCAGCCGCCGAATGATATACGCTCTCATAATCAAATGAGACGGGAGCGGGGAGGCTGACCCTCCCTGCTCCCGTCTCGTTCAAAGTCAGCAGTTGGAACTGAATCTAATAGCCCATTTCTCCCTTCAGCTCCTGGTCAATCCAGAGGCGGGCCAACGTGGCATTGCTGTTACCGTGTCCCATGTGGGAATCACCGTCAAAGCCTATGACCCACGGCTGGGTGACGTTGAAATGCGGAGGCACAGGACTGATGAGGTGCCAATGCTGTGAGATGGCGTACATTTCTGCCTCCCTGGATATCCTTTTCAGCTCCTCCACGGAGGAAGCGTCGCGCGCGGCGTCAACCAGGGCGTCGTAGTGCGGGTCACTGATGCCGCCGCGATTATGGTATTGATTGGGGAGACCGCGCGTGTAACCAAAACCTAGCGCAGCCAACGGCGCGTATGGTGTGGCCGAAATGAAAGCCGCAAATCCTTCAGTATCACGCTCGCTGAAGCGGCGGAAGAATTCAGGCCATTCATAGAGTACGGCCTTTACCTCGACGCCGATCTCGCGCAAATACGCCGTGACAATTTCTGCATAGGTTACGTCGCTGCCCATGAGATCCAAACCGGTCTGGAATCGAATGCCGTCCGCGCCGCGTGGGTACCCCGCCTCGTCAAGGAGCCTTTCGGCCCCTTCCGGGTCATAGGTATAGCCCTTCTTGACCGCTTCGGGCCACTCATCAAACGGAACGGTGTACCCGGCCTGCCAGTTAGCGATCATCCCCTGTGGAGTACTATTGGCAAGACCCTTATAGTAGGTATTGTTGATCGTCTCGAGGTCGACTGCCATCTGCATCGCCTTGCGCACGTTGACGTCGTCAAAGGGCGGCTTGTCTACTGCCAGGGTATACGTTTCGTTCGCCCTGAAGTAGAAAGGATTCAACCTGAGCTCGGGATTGGTCTGCCGCAGACTGTCGGCCGCGTCCACGGTTCGTACCAAAGCACCGACATTGAGGCCGTTGTAATCCACCTTGCCCGTGCGCACTGCCGACGCAAACGTCGCTACCTCCGGCATGTACAGGCCTACCAACTGATCAACGTAGGGCAGGCGGTTCTCGGGGTACTTTTCGTCGTAGCCCCAGTAGTCGGGATTCTTGGCAAAGGTGATTGAGCTGCTCTCGACCCAATCGGTCATCATGAAAGGACCGGTCCCGACCAGGTTCCTCCAGTCGGTAACGTCGCCGTGTTGCTTGATGACCTCGGGGGCGTTCATGAAGGCATAGATGTCGTCGAGCAGTACCACCAGCGCATCGAGGGGTGGCTCCCTCAACTTGAAGACGACCGTATATTCGTCGGTGGCCGTTATCGATTCGAATTGCATCCCGGCGAATCGTGCCGCTTGGGCGGGAGGTTCGGTGAAGCCGCTGCCCGTACCGCTATAGCGGTGGAAGTTGAACACGATATCCTCGGCAACCAGCTCGCGCCCGTTCATAGGGGGTTTGTCGTGCCAGCGAACGCTCTCGCGGATGTGGAAGATGACGGTGCTGGGATCAGGCTGTTCCCAGCTTTCCGCCAGAGCCCCGGCATAGTGTTCTTCGAGCAGAAATTCATTTGCAAGGTCATTCACGCTTCTATCTATTGCCCAGTTCGCGTGGCCTAGTTTCTCTATGACGCCACTGACCGCTTTTTATGCCCCGTACCCCGCGATCGACATGTCAGCATTCGGAGGTTCGTACTGGTAGGCGAAGGTCAATGTCCCGCCATACTCGGGCGCGGTCACCACCTTGCCGTTGCTGGGGTCGGTGACATATTTCTTGTCGGCAGCGGCTGCCGGCTGCTCTTCTTCGCCGGCGGCCCAGAGGCCGGTCGCGGTGAGGACAAGGACCACCGTAACCGCGAAGGTCCTGGTAATTTGTGCAATATACATACGCAACTCCGTATGTTGGTTTTCTTGAGAGTATTGCGGACCGGCTTGCCGCTCCCTGGCTACTCTCGCGCCCGCAACGCAGGCGGCCAGACCGAGTCAGATTCGTGAAGCGCGCGGCGTGTGACTCCCGAGGCTCACGCCGCGCGCGTGCGGTTCTTTGAGAATCATCTTGCGCTCCACAACGCCACGGGGCGGTGGTCGGCGGAGCACCGAAGGGTAATTGACCCGGCAACGCCGGCGGTCGGTTCTGCGACGGTGAGTCGGGGGGCGGGGATCCAGGACCGTTGCGGTGGTCAGTGAACGAACGCGAACTGAGCCGGTACCGCCCGGAGCCGGCGTTACGCCGCTGCTGAAGGCGAAGGCGCCCGCGGGGCGATCAGCCCAAGCGGTTAGTGATCTATAGGTAGTATCAAGAGTGCGGGGGGGGACGGGAGTGGATCGGGCGCACCGGCTGCGTGATCGCTAACCGGTCACTGCGCTGACTGTCTTCGTGGCGCTTCACCCGCATCGGGTCGATGTTCCGGACGTTGTATCCTCCCACGCGGCCGGCATACTGTCAAACCCGGATCGCCACGACTCGACGGACTCGACTCGGCGTTTCGGCGCTCGTGGAACGAGTGGTCGGTCGGGGTCGCTCAGTGGGGTTCGGCACGAAACACCGGCGGACTATCGAGCGGACGCCGTTCCCAGTTTGGCGACGAACGCGGAATGCTCAGGGGTGGCGATGCCGTTGCTCAACTCGGACAGCACGCCGGCGAAGTCGCCGGCGAGGAGCGCGTTGGAGGCAAGGCGCAGACCGGCGAACGTCTGGCTGTACAGAATCCCGGCGGCATCCGGCGCCAGGGGCCGGTACTCGTCTTCGGTAAGCACGAACCAGTCGATTACGTCATCGTATACCCGCCAGACCAGGTACTCCAGCACCCCGTTGCGGCGGTAGGCGTGCAGCTTGTCATGCAGGTCGTAGGCTGCGCTGCTCGCCACCACCTCTACCACCAACTCGGGCGCGCCGCTCACGTAGTCGTCGGCGTCGAGTCGCGACCGGCCGATGGCGGCCGGCTTGATGCGCATGAGCACGTCGGGCTGCGGCTCGTTGTCGAGGTCCAGACGCACGGTGGCGTTGTCGAGCACCGAGACGCCGGGGGTCGATGCGCTGTAAACGCGCAGCCATGCCAACAGGTCGCCGTGCTTCTCGGCATGGGTCGCGCGGACGGGCGACGGCACGTGGACTACCCCCTCGATCAGTTCCGCCTTCTTGATGTCGGGCTGGGCGAGATAGCGCCGCTCAAACTCGCAACGCGGCAGCCGATCTCCATTCTCCAGCGGAATGACCGGAGCGACGGGCGCCGCCATCGCGCCTTTTGCCGAGTCGGTCGGGAGAGCAGCGTGGCTCATGAACGAGACTCTACGCACAACCCCGGGATGCTGCAAGCCATGGAACCGGCCGGCGACCGCAGAGTGGGTGGTTTCGCGGCGGCGCTGCGCCGGTCAGCCGGCCCACGGCGCCACGACCGACCGGTGCAAGAGGGACGCAAGCAAGTCCCTCCAACCTGCCTGCGCCGCACGCGGTACGTCGCCCCGGCTACGTAGTGCGGTCGGTACCGAGACGCCCGCCACCACCCCTGAGCCGCGGGTCGAGCAGGTCGCGGACCGCGTCGCCCACCATGTTCAGGCAGTACACCGTCACCGTCAGGAACAGACCGGGCCACAGCGCCAGCCGCGGCGCCAGCTCCATGTAGCGGCGGCCCTCGCGGCTCAGCATGCCGCCCCAGCTCGGCACGTTCACCGGCAGGCCGAAACCGAGGAAGCTCAAGCTGGCCTCGGCGATGATCACGCTGCCGACGTTGATGCTGAAGATGACGATCAGCGGCGCGGCGATGTTGGGCAGCACGTGGCGCACCAGGATCCGGCGCCGGCGCGCGCCGGCCGCCTCCGCGGCCTGGAAGTAGGCGTTCTCCTTGACGCCGATCACCGCGCCGCGGACTACCCGCGACGCCGGAATCCCGCCGGTGACCCCCAGCACCACGATCACCGTGACGATGCTGCGATCGACGAACGACATGATGGTGAGCAGCAGCAGCAAGCCGGGGAACGACATCCACGCATCGACGAAGCGCTGGGTGTAGATGTCGACCCGGCCGCCGATGAAGCCCGTGGTGCCGCCCACCAGCAGCGCCACGATGGTGTTCAGCAGGGTTGCCAACAGCCCCACCAGCAGCGACACCTGAGCGCCCTTGAGGATCCGCGCCAGCACGTCGCGGCCGGCGTGATCGGTGCCGAGGGGGTGCTCGGCCGAGGGCGCCTGCAAGCGGTCCTGCACGCGGCCGATGTCGTACTCGTGCGGCGTCAACTGCTCGGCAAAGACGGCGACGAAGATCAGCCCCAACAGGACCACGCCGGCCGCGGCGCCCAGCGGCTGCTGCCGCAGCAATCGACCGAAGAAGTCAGTCAAGGGGCGGCGCCGGCCGCCGTCCGGGTCACGCACCGCCTCACCCACCGGAGCGCCGCCCGCGTCAACCGAAAGCGGCGCATTCGACGCATTCGACTCATTCATAGCGGATCCTCGGATCCAGGTAGGCGTACGCCAGATCGGTGGCGAGGTTGATCAGCACCACCACCGAGGCGAAGAACAGGTTCACGCCGGACACCACCGGGTAGTCGCGCAGGTTGAGCGCGCTCAGCATCAGGCGTCCGAGCCCGGGCAGGTTGAAAATGGTCTCGATGATCACCGAGCCACCGGCGATGATCGGCAGTTGCAGGCCGATCAGCGTGACCACCGGGATGAGGGCGTTCTTGACGACGTGCCGGAGCACCACCCTGCGCTCCTGCAGGCCCTTGGCCCAAGCCGTCCTTACATAGTCCTGGCGCAGCACCTCCAGCATCATGGTGCGGGTCATGCGCATCGTGCTGGCCGCCAGGTAGGTCCCCAGGATCAGGGCGGGAAACAGGAACATGGTGAGGTTCGCCAGCGGGTCGACAGCGAAGCGGACGTGCGTCAGCGGCGGCGTCCACCCCCACCAGATGGCCGGATAGATGATGACCAGCAGCGCGAGCCAGAAGTTCGGGGTCGACAGGCCGACGATCGCCGCCGAGCGGCCAGCGTAGTCGGCCACCGTGTACTGCCGAATCGCCGAATAGATACCGATCGGCACCGCGATGATCAAACCGGTCAGGATCGCCAGCAGCCCCAGCTCCAGGGTCACGCCTATCCTGGAGGCCATCATCGCCTCCACGGTGTAGCCGCTCGAGCCGCCGTACAGCGAGCTGCCGAGGGTGCCACGCACGACGATGTTCCCGATCCACCGCGCGTACTGCACGGGAACGGGGACGTCGAGCCCAAGCCGCTTTTTCGCGGCAGCAATGTCGATCGCGCCGCCGCCTTCGTAGCCCATCCGGGCGACCATCACCTCGATGACGCTGCCGGGAATGAAGCGCACCGACAGAAACACCAGGATGGTGACGATGAAGATGGTGGGGATGACCAGCAGCACCCGCCTGATCAAATACGCCCGCACGTCAACTCACCTCCACACTCCGTTGCGCAAGAAAACGGGGTGGCAGGTCGTCCCCGCCACCCCGCGTTGGTTCGACCCTCTGCCGGCCGGGGTCAGAAGCCCATTTTCGCCTTCAGGTCCTGGTCGATCCAGACCCGCACCAGAATCTCGTTGTTGCTCATATCCGTGAGGAACGTCTCGCCGTTCCAGCCCTTGACCCAGGGGTTGGCCAGCTGGAACGCCGGCGCCTTGTGGCCGTAGACCTGGAAGTGCTGGCGCATGATGTAATCGTCGAACTCTCGCATGATCGGGATCCGCGCTTCCTGGCTGGTCGCAGCCTGGAACGCCTCGTAGAGCCGACTCATGGTCGCGTCCTTGAGCCCGCCGGTGTATTCGCCCGCCTGGTTCGCCTGCCCTTCGCCCTGGTAGTTGTGGACGTAGCCGTAGTAGCTCATGATGTGCGCGGGACTCAGATCCCAGCCGGAGTCGCCGGTCGTCATCTCGTAGAGCCCGCGGGCGCGGCGATCGACCCAGGCGCCGGTGTCCATCACCGTGATCTCCACCTCCACGCCGATCGCCTTCCAGTAGCCGGCCACGATCTCGACCCATCCGAGGTCGATCACGTCGCGGTGGTCGTAGGTGACCTTGAACCGCACCCCGTCCGCGCCGCGCGCGTAGCCGGCCTCGTCGAGCAAGCGCTCGGCCTCCTGCGGATGGTAGGAGTACTCAGCCTGCAGATCCGCGGACCGCTCCGCGAACGGAGTGTGCATCTCGCCGAGCGCGGCGCCGACCCAGCCCTGCACCGTCGGGTAGGCATACCCGCCGTAGTAGCTCTCGTTGATGGCATCGCGGTCGATCGCCATGTTCATCGCCTTGCGCACGCGGATGTCGTCGAACGGCGGCCGGCGGATGTTCAGGCCGGACACCTGCAGTGCGCGACTGTAGAACGGGACTGCCTGCATGTCGGGGTTGGTCTTCAGGATGGCATCCACCGCTTCGACGGTGGCCAGCGCGATGCCGCCGCCGACAGTAAGCATGTCTACCTGGCCGGTGCGCAGCGCGGCAGTGTAGGTCGCCTCTTCCTTCATATGGAGAGCCACCAGCTCATCGACGTAGGGCAGCCGGTTGTCCGGGTACTTCTCGTCGAAGCCCCAGTAGTCGGGATTGCGCACCCACTGCTTGCGTACCTCGGGTTGGAAGTCAGCCAGCATGAACGGCCCGGTGCCGACCACGTTCCGCCAATCGGAGTAGTTGCCGTGCTGCTCGATGACCTCCGGTGGCAGGATCCAGACGCCGACCTCGGTGAGCACCTGGTTCTGCAAGTCCAGGCGCGGCTCGGTCAGCTTGAACTCGACCGTGTACCGGTCGGTGGCCTCGATGGATTCCCACGGAAAGTTGCGCAGGGCGTAGGTATACTCCGGCTTCCAGTCGAGCAGGCCGCCGATGCGGCGGTAGGTCCAGGCGACGTCTTCGGCGGTCAGCTCCCGTCCGTTCACCGGCGGCTTGTCGTGCCAGTGAACGCCCTGCCGGACCTTGACGATGAGCGTCCGGGGATCGGGATTCGACCAGCTCTCTGCCAGCCACCCGGTGAGGTGCTGGGGCGGCGTGTACCAAAAGGTCAAGGGGTACTCGTCCCGCGGCGTGGCCCAGTTGACGTATGCCAGCTTCTCGTTCACCCCCATGATCTGAAAGCCGGCCCAGTGTCCGCCGATCGATGGATCCTGGTCCAGGAGCTCGTTCCTGGATGCGATGGTGAGGGTGCCGCCGTACTCGGGTGCGGTCACCATCTTGCCGGTGGACGGGTCCATCACCATCTCCTTCTCCATCGCCGCGGCCGGCTCCTCTTCTGCGGCCGGGCTCGCCCAGATGCCGGTGGCGATGAGGGCGAACACGAGCACAAACCCGAATGTGGGTGCGATTCTCAGAGTGTTCATAACCAATCTCTCCATTCATCTTCTGATTTGAGAGTGCTTCGGTGGGGAGTTGCCGGCCCGGCCCACTCTCGCGCCTGCAACGCAGGCGACCAGGCAGGGAGGGCAACCTCAGGTGGTCACACGCGCGGCATGAGCGTCATGCACTCGGGCCGCGCGCGTGGTGCCATTCATTGAGTATCAGCTTGCACCTCCCTGTTGCGCGGATTCCGGGACTCGACGCCGAGAACGCGGCCGCGAGGCACGCGCAGGGTGGCGGCTGTCCCGGTACTCGACGGAGTGATCTGGTATTGGACGGAGTGCTGCCGTAAGCGCAGGGCGGGCGTAATCGGTGGTGCGGTGCACTCTGGCCCGGTTGGCCGGCGCGGTTAGTTACTTCTCGGATGAATCGAGAGTTAGATGTTATTCGCGTCCCGGGGGAGGGGGGGGGATGGATCGGGCGCACCGGCTGCGTGATCGGTAACCGGTCACTGCGCTGACTGTCTTCGTGGCGTTTCACCCGCATCGGTTGATGCTCCGGACGTTGTATCCTCCCACGCGGCCGGCATACTGTCAAACGCTCCTGCCTCGCTGCCTCGCCTCGGTACACCGTGACCGCCACGCCAGCTCCCGAAGTCGCGCGGCGGAGGATTGTGTGGACTCTGAGCACTCCGAGCACACGCGCTTGAACTGACTCGAAAGTTGGTTTACTTTTTGGTCATGTCGGAGAAGAGCCTGAACATACATGAAGCCAAGACGCATCTGTCCGAGCATCTCGCGGCCCTCGGCCCGGGAGACCGCATCGTTCTGTGTCGGCGCAACCGGCCGATCGCGGAGATTCGCCCGCTGGCGGCCTCACGCTCGACTCCCCGGCCGGTGGGCCTCGGCAAAGGGCTCGTTACCATCCCGGAGACCTTCTTTGCGCCGCTGCCGGATGAGGTGCTCGACCTGTTCGCCGGCAGCGCTCGGACGGATGACCGCTGATGCGCCTCCTGCTGGATACCTGCACGTTCCTGTGGCTGGTCGATGACCATCCAAGGCTCGCGGCACGGGCTCGCGACGCGATTGTCGATCCTGCCAACGACGTCTACTTGAGCGCCGCGTCGGCGTGGGAGATCGTCATCAAACATGCGCTGGGGCGCCTCGAACTGGCGCTCGCCGTGGACGACTACCTTCCTCGCCAGCGAGAGTTGCACGGCATCGAGCCGCTGCCGATCGGCGAGGACGCTACTCTCGCATTGGCAAAGCTTCCCGCCCGCCACAAGGATCCGTTCGACCGCATCCTGATTGCCCAAGCGATTGTCGGTGGCTGCTCTCTGGTTACGCCCGATCCACTCATCAAGGCCTATCCGGTTTCGATCCTCTGGTAGATCTGGTAGAAGCTCCGGTGGCGACGACACGCGGGCGCGGCTATAGTTGCACGGTGCGTGAGACCATCCGCGAGCCGGCGCGCGATACGCCGGTGTACGGACACTGCGATGTGCTGGTGCTGGGCGGTGGCCCGGGCGGTACGGCAGCGGCCATCGGTGCCGCCGCGGCCGGGGCGGACACCGTGCTGGTGGAACGCTACGGCCATCTCGGGGGGCTGGCCAGCGGCGGGCACGTCTGCTACATCGACCGCATGACCGACTGGGACGGGCGGCTGGTGGTGGCCGGCGTGGGGCAGGAGTTCATGGACCGCTGCGGCGTGGAGGCGGGCGGCATCATCGGCCCGGAGCGCGAGTACTGGGGTAGCCGCGACGCGGAGCTGGTAGAGTACTGGGGGCCGCGCTGGAACGCCCACCGCGGCGTCGTGTGCTGGTCGCCGACCATCGATCCCGAGATGCTGAAGCTGGCCTCCAACGACCTGGTGCGCGAGCGCGGGGTGCGTACCCTGTTCCACTGCTGGGCGGTGGCGCCGGTGATGCGGGAGGATCATGCAGCCGTGCCCGCGGTGGGCGGCGCGCTGTTCGAGAGCAAGGAGGGCCGCTTCGCGATTCGCGCCGGTGTCACCATCGACTGCACCGGCGACGGCGACATCTTCGCGGCCGCCGGCGCCGCCTTCGAGACCAACCGCGATCCCGACACGATCCACTCCTGCGTCAACACCTCGGGGCGTTTCGGCGGCGTCGACACCGAGCGCTTCTGGCACTTTCGCACCTACGACGTGGAGGGCTACAAGGCCAAGCTGCAGGAGGCGCGCGAGGTGGGTGCCGTGATCCGCGCCTCGGTTCTGCCGCGGGAGGGGCAGGTGCTGAGCATGCACCCCAAGTACCAGGGCTACTCGGCGATCAAGGTGGCCGATCTGAGCGAGGTGGAGTTCCGCTCGCGCGACGACCTGCGCCGCGGGGTGGCGTGGTGGCGCCGCCACATGCCGGGCTGGGAGCACGCCTACCTGCTGGAGACGGCGGACCAGATCGGCGTGCGCCACAGCCGGCGCCTGGTGGGGGAGGTGCAGATCACCCTCGACCAGTGGAAGCGCAGCGGCCGCCACGCCGACTCCATCGGCCTGTGCCCGGGCGTATCGCCGGAGTATCCCACGCTGGAGATCCCCTACGGCAGCCTGGTGCCGCGCGAGCTGGAGGGGCTGCTGGTCGCCGGACGCAACCTGAGCTGCGACGTGCGCTCCCACAACCCGCTACGCGAGATCCCGGAGTGCTGGGTGATGGGCCAGGGAGCCGGCGTCGGCGCCGCGCTGGCGGTGAGCCACGGGGTTGCCGCACGGGCAGCGCCGGTGGCGGAGATGCAGGCCGAGCTGCGCCGCCAGGGCGCCATCGTCACGGCGCCGGGGTCGGCCGAACTGGCACCGGGCGGCGCCGAATCCCCGGGCGCGAGGCGAGGCTCCCAGGAGGTAACCGCATGATCGACTGGTCAACCTGCCCGGCGGTGGAGCAAGTCCCCGGCAAGGTCAGCGGCGCCTGGGTGTTCACGAACACAAGGGTGCCTCTCTCACACCTGTTCGCCAACCTGGAGGCCGGCGCAACCATCGAGGAGTTCCTCGACTGGTTCGAGGGTGTCGAGGACTGGCAGGTTAGGGCCGTTCTGACGCACCTGGAGTCCAGCCTGTTGAAAGATCTCAAGCGTGAGACTCCTGTTTGACAACGGCACACCGGCGCCTCTTCGGCGTCATCTTGGGGATCACACGATTCATACGGCGGCACAGCTCGGGTGGGCCACCTTGTCCAACGGTGAACTGCTGGACAGAGCGGAGACGGCTGGCTACGAAGTCCTGATTACCACCGACCAGAACATGAGGTACCAGCAGAACCTGTCGGACAGAGGCATCGGCATCGTGGTGCTCATGGATTCGCGGTGGCCCCACGTCCGGCTGCGCACTGCGGACATTCGCGCAGCCATCAACGCAGTGACGCCTGGGGAGACAACGGAAGTGCCCATTCGGTGATGTGAGACACGACGTCGGGCCGCAGGTGCCGCCGTGTTCCGCCGGCCGGGCGCGCGCTGCCTGGCGCTTCATCCCCGGTGTGTGTATCGTGGTCACCGTGCTGGCTGACAACGAGCGGCCGTTCTTCAGTCGCGTGCGGGTGTGGGATGAAGACCCGGATGTCGCCGCCGAAGGGGTCTATCTCGAGGTGACGCCATCCGGCGACGTGCTGGGGTTTGGCCACAAGCTGGCCCGGGCGCGCATGCCCGGCGGCGCGGACCACGGCTTCCCGTGGCTGCATCTGCGCGTACGCAGCCGGGATGGCGGCCGTACCTGGGTTACCGAGGAGACCAAGTGGTGGGAGCCGGAAACCCGGGCAGCCCGAGCCAGCGTCGTGGACGCCGCAACCGGCGAGATCTTCCTGTTCAATCAAGGCACCTACCCATTGCAGGACGACGCCGGCCAGCCCATGTCCGAGTCGTGGCTGATTCGAAACCATGAACTGGCCCGCGGGCGCGGGTCGCGCCTGGTCATGGAGCGCAGCCGGGATGGTGGCAGCAACTGGGACACGGTTGATGTGACCGATCAGTTCTTCACCTATCCGGGGGCCGGGCTGGCGTGGTTCATCGGTGGCGGCATCCAACTCCAACGTGGCCGCCACGCCGGCCGGCTGTTGGTGCCCGCCCGCTACTTCACCGGCAATTGGCAGGAGGTGGACCCCGAGCGGCACCGGATCCTGTACTACCACCCGGCGCTGGGCCAGGTCTACGACGACGGCGAAGGGCAGATCGCCCAGGTCCTCGACAGCGAGGCCCACAATGCCGTGATCTACAGCGACGACCATGGCGAGACCTGGCACTGGGGCGGCAGCTCCCAGGGCTATGTGGGTGAAGCCTGCATCGTGGAGCTGGCCGATGGCGCCGTCTACCTGAACAACCGCAACCACGACCCGCGCAGCCTCGGGTACCGGTCGTGGTGCATCAGCCGCGACGGCGGCGAGAGCTTCACCGAGTTTGGCGTCGACCGGACGCTGATCGAAGGACGGTGCCACGCCGCGCTGACGCGTTACTCGGCTGCTGCGCAGCAGGCCGACGGTCCGATTCTGTTCAGCAACCCGGCCTCGTTCGAAGGCGTCAACCAACTGCATACCCGCGAGATCGGCAGCGCCGCGCGGCGCGACCTCACGGTGCGGGTGAGCTACGACGAGTGCCGGACCTGGCCGGTCGCACGGCGTATCGACGAGTACGCCAGCTACTCGTCGCTGGTGGTGCTCGACGATGGCACCATCCTGTGTGGTTACGGGCCCTGGGTGTGTCGCTTCAACCTTGCCTGGCTGGAGGGCCAGGCTGACGGGGACGCATGAAGCTGGCTACTTGTAGGGGTCGGCCGCGTCGCGCAGCCCGTCACCCAGGAAATTGAACGCCAACACCGGCGGCCGATGACACTTCCCTCGGTGGCGCCGGATACAATGGCCGCCATCACGTAGTCCTCCGCGCGGAGCTGCAGGACCTTCCCCCGCACGATTCGTGCCAGACCGGTCCAACCCTTGATCGACAGGATGACGGTAATCATGAAATAGATGCGAAGTGGAGGCCAGGTGACCGGGATTGCTGCTGCCAGTGCCATCCACATGGGGATGTCGGGCTGGGATTCCAGGATGACATCCAACGGGTCGAAGACTACCTGAAGAAAATCGGCGGTCCGCCGGTCGACATCAGCGACCAGACCTCTGATGAGCTGCGGCGGAAGTTCCCCGCCGCATTCGTCGGCGAGGCCGCGCCCGTGGCTGCGGCGCCGGCGCCACAGCCGATGCTGCAGATGGATTGGTCGAAACGCCGGCCGATGACGCAGAAAGAGCTCGCCGCGCACGTCCCGCAGCGCGTCCAGCGCGCCGGGTATCCGTTCCGGGAAAGCAAACACCTCCTTGGCGCACCGGATCAATTGAGAGAACGGGCGCAGCACGACGGCTACCTGTTCGTGCACGATGTGGTGAACCACGACTCCATTCTTCGCCTCCGCCGGGACGTTACCGACATTCTCCAGGACGCCGGGTGGCTCGACGACGACACCGACCCCATGGACGCCATCTCCACGCTCGATGCGAAGGTCATGGGCACGCCCGAGTTCAACCCGGTCTACGATGCGATGCAGCGGCTGGAGTCGTTTCACACCATGGCTCACGACAAGGAGTTGCTCCGGATCGCCGAGAGCCTGCTCGGTGCGCCGGGAATGCCCCAGCCAGGCATTCGTGCGCGCGTGATGTTCGCCAGTGGCATCGTCCATACGACGCCGCCACATCAGGATTTCATCTTCGTCCAGGGGACACCCGAGGTGTGGACCTGTTGGACTCCGCTCGGGGCGTGCCCCCATTCCATGGGCGGTCTGGCCGTTCTGCGTGGCTCGCACAGGCGCGGGGTACTGCCGGTGTTCCAGGTGAATGCGGACGGGGCGCTGAGCATCGAGGGCGACGCCCTGGACGGCGACTGGCACTCGAGCCCATTCGAGCTGGGCGACGTGCTGTTCTTCCACAGCAAGACGGCCCACCAAGGCCTGCCAAACGTGTCCGGTGATCGCGTCCGCCTCTCCGTCGACTATCGCTATCAGAAGAAGACCGACCTGATGATGGAGAAGAACCTCCGTGTTCATGGAGGGCGGCTCACCTGGGAGCAGGTATACGCGAGCTGGGAGTCCGATGAGCTCCAGTATTACTGGAAGCGGAATGAGCGCGAGACCGTGCCCATGGTGCCTCCCACGGAGTACAAGCCATAGCGCGCCCCCGGCGCCGACGACCGACGAACAGCCGATTCGGTCAGGCGCGCCGCCGGGCCTGGTCGCGCAGTGCCTGCGCGCTGACCTGTTCCGGGTCCGCGATGTTCAGCAGTTCCTGGTGCAGCGCCGCCCGCACCGAGGCGCAGCGCGGGTCGGCGGCCAGGTCGTGAAACTCGCCCCGGTCCCGGCTCAGATCGAAGAGCTGCGGCTCGTGGCCCACGTAGTAGTTGTACTTCCAGGGGCCGCGCTTGATCATGAACCCGCCTTCGAGCATGCCCTGGGCGTGGTACTCGCTGAACACCACCCGCTCGGCGTCGCCGGCGTCGGTGCGCGGGTGCGCGAGGCTGGTGCCGGGCAGGCCGTCCGGAGTCTCGATGCCGGCGAGATCCAGCAGGGTCGGCATCACGTCGACCAGCGATACGTTGGCGTAGCTGCGCTGCCCGGCGGCGCCGTGCGGCGTTCTGAGGATCATCGGCACGCGCACCGAGGCCTCGTAGAAGCACTGCTTCTGCCAGATGCCGTGCTGGCCGGCCATCTCGCCGTGGTCGCTGACGTAGAGCACCACGGTGTTCTCGCGCAACGGGCTGCTGTCGATCACCGCCAGCATGTTGCCGACCAGGTCATCCACCAGCGTGACCAGGCCGTAGTAGCTGGCCAGCGCCCGGCGCTGCACGGGTTCCGGCACGATTTCTTCGTTGCGGAAGAAATAACGGAGCTGGCGGATGGCCGGGTGCTGGCTCTCCAGGGTTTCGCCGCGCAGGTCGGCCGGTGTCACGGCCGCGGGGTCGTAGCGCCGGTAGTAATCCGGCGGACAGGTCAGCGGGAAGTGCGGGTACATCAGGCCGCTGTACAGCAGCCACGGCCGCTCCGAGGGGTGCGCCGCCTTGCCCTCCAGGAAGCGCACGCTCAGGTCGGCCGCCGTGGTGTCGTAGTCGTACCACGCGCCGCGACCGGGGCCGCACTCGGTGACGTGTGAGTTGCTGCCGCGCCGCGCCTCAGGGGTGCGCCGCGGGGCCTGCCGCGAGCGCCACGAGTGCAGGTCGTCGTACAGCCGGGTGCCGAAGCCGTGCAGCCGCTCGGCGCCGGGCATGTGCGTGCGGCCGCACAGCACGGTCTCGTAGCCGGCCGCGGTGAAGTAGTGTCCGAACGTCGGAATCTCGGCGCGCAGCGGCGAGCCGAGGTCCCACACCCCGATCCGGTGGCAGTAGTTCCCGGTGAAGAACGCCATTCGCGACGGCACGCAGATCGGGCTGTTGCAGTAGGCGCTGTCGAACCGCGTCCCCGCGCCGGCGAGCCGGTCCAGGTTGGGGGTCCGCACCAGCGGATGCCCGGAGCAGCCCATCACCGCCGGGTCGTGCTCGTCCGACATGATGACGAGGATGTTGGGCCGGCGTGCGCCGCTGCCGCCGCGACCGCTCACGAGCAGTCCTCCAGGTAGAAGGTGCGGAACGAAAAGCGCGGATAGCGGTCGTACCTGATGCTGACGCGGTCGCGGTCGGTCAGCGGACTGTTGGCGGCGGGCTGCTCGGACATGCCCCGGCAGTCTGCCGCCGCCGTGGCCGCGTTGTCCAGGCGACAGCGCAGGCCGTCGGCGGACGGTCGACGGCAACGGAGCTTGACCGCGGACCCGGCACCGGACAGAGTCCTTTGGACATGGAGTTCGTCGAGTTGACCGAACGCCAGCGCCGGTCGTTCGATGACAACGGCTTCCTGGTGGTGCCGGAGGCGCTGAGCGCTCAAGAGGTGGCGCAGCTCACGCCGGTCTGCGATCGGTTGATCGAGGACTTCGAGCGACCGCCGGACCAGTGCTACGTGCAGCGCCGTCCGGGCATCGTCGAGGAGCCGGCGTTCCACCCGTTGCTGGCGCATTCGGCTACGCTGCCGCTGGTGGTGCAGTTGCTGTCGCCCAATATCCACCTGCATACCACGGCTATTATTTACAAGTTCCCGCAGGACGCGGCCGCCGGCGGGGAGCGCGGATGGCACCGGGACATCGGCATGACCGAGGACCTCGGGCATGGCGGCACCGTCCGCGCCGGCATCAAGGTAGGCTACTGCCTGACCGATTTCCCGGAGCCGCGTTCCGGCTTCACGCTGTTCGCGCCCGGCTCGCACCGGCTGCGCACGCCGCTGCCCATTCCGAAGGGGGCGGTCGATCCCGACGGCGCGGTGGACCTGTGCCTGCGGGCCGGCGACGCGTTCCTGTTCGAGAACCGCGTGTTCCATACCGCTGCGCCCAACCTCAGCACTCGCACCTCGAAGGTGATCATCCTGGGCTACAGCTACCGGTGGATGGGTGGATGCCACGACGAGATGAGGCTGGTCCGGCCCGCCTCCCGGGTTCTCGACCAGGTGGACGGCATTCGCCGCCAGTTGCTCGGCGGTACGGGCGACGAACTGCTGGAGTGGGCCCGCCGGAACGGCGTCGCCCCGCCCCCCGTCGCGTGGACCATGGAGGTGTGACGGTGGCGCCGCGGCGCTGCGCACGCGCGGCGATGCCTCCTTAGAAACCAAGCATTCAGGCAGCCTCCGGAACGAGTTTGAAGCCGAGAGCGCGGGCCTGATTTCGAAGTCGCCGTTCATGGCGTTTACGGTCCTGGCGCTGTTGCTGGAGCAGAACGTTGTCATCGTAGAGGACGTGGCGGGTCACCAGGTGGTAGATGATGCGCGCCAGCTTGTGGGCGGTGTCGGTAATCGCCTGCGGGGAGCCGACGCGGGCCCGCTTGCGGCGGAAGAAGTCACCGAGCGCGGAGTGGCTGCGGTACAGGGTCTGGGTTGCCATGCGCAGCGCCTGTGCCGCACGGTTGGCGCCGGGCCCCGTCTGAGAGCTGATCACCTTGCCGCCGGTGATCTTGTTCTGCGGACAGAGGTTCAACCAGGATGCGAACTGCGCGGCGCTCGGAAAGCGTGACAGATCGGGGCCGAGTTCGCTGAACAGCACCAGCGCGGTAGTGTCGCCGATACCGGGAATGAGGGTCAGGTCGGTGCCGAACAACCGCGTCAGGTGGGCTTTCATGTTGCACGCTTGCGGAGGCGACGCAGGCGGTTCCGGGCCCGGTTCAGGGGATTCCGGCGGTTGCTGGTCGGTAGCGGTCGCGGCGGGCGGCTCCTGGGTCTGCTCGAACGCGCGGATGCGGGCCATGATCTCCTGGTCACACTCACTGATGAGCTGCTGGTAGTGCGCATAGGTCTGGCGTGCGTGGCGCAAGGTGAACAGATGTTCGCTGCGCCAATCACCCTCCAGAGCCTTGATCAGGGTGGCACGGCTGGCCTTGATCCGCGGGTGCGCCAGCTTCGCCAAGCGCGTCGGGTCGCGCTCTCCGTCCAGGATGGCGTCGGTGATGGCCAGGCCGCTGAGCCCGGTCAGATCGGAGATCGCGTGGTGCAGATGGACGTTCATCTGATCGAACGCCTTCTGCATGTGCAGTACGCTGCGGGAGGCGGTCTTGATCACGCTGTCGCGATGGCGCAACAAGGAGCGCACCGCACATACCTCGTCAGCCGGTCGGAACGAGCCGCGCAGAAACCCTACCGAGTGCAGGCAACGCAGCCATTCGCAGTCCTCGACGTCGCTCTTGCGACCGGGCACCGAGCGCACGTGGCGAGCGTTGACCAGCACCACCTCGAAGCCGCGTGCTTCCAGGATCTGGTGCACCGGGATCCAGTACACGCCGGTCGACTCCATGGCCACCGTGGTTACCTGGCAGGTACTCAGCCAATCGGCCAAGGCATGCAGATCGCGGGTAAAGGTCGGGAACGATTGGATCGGCTGCTCGGCGCGCTCAGCGCGTACCGCCGCGTAGATCATGGTGGCGCCCACATCCAGGCCTGCCGCCTCGGGGTGCACCACCTGCGGCTGCGCCGAGCGATTGCCCTTGCCGCTGCGTTTGCTTCTGCGTTTGCGTCGTGCCATGACTCCTCCTGGGAATGAGTGGAGCGGCCAAGGCGTGAAGCAACTGCGCATTCTCCTTATCGGGATGGATCACCACCGCAACCGGTCGCGGGCTGAGCCTCACCAATGACAACGCCACGGGCCTCGGGACCAAGCTTGACAACGGGTTCGCCGCAGGGCGCTACACCAGTGCATCGCCGGCCTACTTCGCGCTCCCTCGAAGACTAACCCCCAGTATAGGCTTGCAGCCCTGTTTCTCCCATGCCAACTCCGGTCCGTCCCGGCCCGGGGGGTGAGCTTGACATGGGTCCGGCGAAGGCAGACTCTGCGGTAGCCGCAAGGCACGCTCATGTCCAGCACCTACACCCCCCTCGACGAGGTCCGCCGCAGCATGCGGGTGCGGTGGTATCGCAGTCCGATCGATCCCGCGACGCTGCGCCGCCTGATGCAGCGCGACGACCGGCGCGGCGCGTTCCAGGCGGTGGGGCACCTGGCGCTGGCAGCGGCCACCGGCGTGCTGACGTACTACCTGTTCACTCGGCGCCTCTGGGTGGCGTTCGCGCTCGCGCTGCTGTTCCACGGCGCGGTGACCAGCTTCTTCATCTTCGCCTGCCACGAGCTGGTGCACGGTACGGTGTTCAAGACCAGGCGGCTCAACCGCCTGTTCCTGCACGTCTATTCCTTCCTGGGCTGGTTCAACGTGCACGACTACGCGCTCAGCCACACCTACCACCACCGTTACACGCTGCATCCGGACGGCGACGGCGAGGTGGTGCTGCCGAAGACGCCCTCCCTGCGCCTGCTCTACCTGCTCCAGCTCTGCACCATCAACATCACCGGCGGGTTCGAGTCCAGCGGCCTGGTACCGACCCTGCGCTACATCGGCGGCACCGCGTTCGGATTCTTCCCGCGCCGGCTGCGGGACGGTGAGCCGGAAACCGGCGGCAGGATGGGCGACGAGTGGGTACGGGCGCTGTATGCCACCCACCCCGAGGAGCGCGCCAAGTCGGTGCGCTGGGCGCGACGGACGCTGGCCGGCCACGCGCTGCTGACCATCGTCGCCTTGGCGGCTGGGCTGTGGCTGCTGCCGGTGCTGGTGAGCTTCCCGATCGTGTTCTGCAACGTGTGGCGCTACTTCATCGGCGTACCGATGCACTGCGGGTTGCGCGACAACGTGCCGGATTTCCGCAAGTGCGTCCGGTCGATCCGGTTGGATCCGCTGTCCACCTTCGTGTACTGGCGCATGAACTGGCACATGGAACACCACATGTACGCCGGCGTGCCGTGCTACAACCTGCGCCGCCTGAGGAGTGCGATCGCCGCCGACCTGCCGCAGGCGCGCACGCTGTTCGGCGCGTGGCGGGAGATGCGCGCCATCTGGAAGCGTCAGCAGACCGAGCCGGACTACCAGTACGACACGCCGGTGCCGACGCCGGGCCGGGTGGCCGGCCGCGACGCTCGGGACGACGACAAGCTGGGCGCCTCGATCGGCGACCTGGCGCCTGGAATACTGGCCCGCGCGGGCACCTGAGCCGGGCCGAACTCCGGATCGGAGGGCAGATCGGACGGTCGGGCTGGACAATGCCGTCGCCCGTGCGTATTTTCGAGCGCACTTAACTGCCGACGGCACTGCATTTTGCTGCGCAGCGTCACCGTCATTGCTGAATGGGCCGCCGTATACGCGGCGGCCATGCTCGTTGGGCCGCCGGAATAAGGGCGGCCATGCCCGCCGGGTCGCCGCACACGTGGCGGCCGGCCCGCTGCGCTGCCGACCTGGCGGCTTCCGCCTGCTTCACATCAAGGATCTTTCTTGCCACCTCTCAGTTTTTCCTCTCTCGGTTTGAGCACCACGATACTGCGCGCCCTGCGCGCCAGAGGCTACGCCACACCGACCCCGATTCAGCGCCAGGCCATCCCGCATCTGCTTGCGGGAGAAGACCTGCTCGGCATCGCGCAGACGGGGACCGGCAAGACCGCCGCGTTCGCGCTTCCCGTTCTGCAGCAGCTCGCCGGCGCAGGAGATCTGGGCCGGCCGCGAGCGCCGCGCGCATTGGTGCTGGCGCCGACGCGCGAGCTTGCCGTCCAGATCCATGACGACTTTCGCGACTACGGCGCCGGTTCGGGACTGCGCCAGACGGTCATCCTCGGCGGCGTATCGCAACATCCCCAGGTGGCGGCACTGTCCCGACCGATCGACATCGTGGTGGCAACGCCGGGACGCCTTCTGGATCTGTGCGCGCAGGGCCATCTCGGCCTCGCTCACATCACCCACTTCATCCTGGACGAGGCGGACCGCATGCTCGACATGGGGTTCATCCACGACGTCAAGAAGATCATCCATCAGCTACCCGCCCGCCGCCAATCGCTGTTGTTTTCCGCTACCATGCCGCCCGCCGTCGCCAGCCTGGCGCACGAGCTGCTGCACCGGCCGACGCGCGTGGAGGTCACGCCGGCGGCTACCACGGTCGCTACGGTGCAACAATTCGTGTACTTCGTGAATGCCGCGGACAAACCCAGCTTGCTGCGCGAGTTGCTGCGCGATTCCGCGCTGTCCCGGGTGCTGGTGTTCGCGCGCACCAAGCACCGCGCGAACCGGGTCGCCGAGCGGATCTCCAAGCAGGGCGTGGAAGCGGATGCCCTGCACGGCAACAAGTCTCAGAATGCGCGCCAGCGCGCGCTGGAACGATTCCGGGCCGGAGGCTCCCGGGTGCTGGTTGCGACCGACATCGCCGCCCGCGGCCTGGACGTGGACGGCATCAGTCACGTCATCAACTTCGAGCTTCCCCACGAGCCGGAGAGCTACGTGCATCGCATCGGACGGACGGCGCGCGCCGGCGCGTCGGGATGTGCGCTTACGTTCTGCGATCCCGGCGCCGAGACGGCACAGCTTCGCGGCATCGAGAAGCTCACCGGCATCGCGCTGGAAACCGTCCGCGACCAGCCGTTTCACGTCCCGATGACGGTAGCGGAACCGCGGCGGCGGCCGGGGGCGACGGCAAACGGCGGCGGCAGACGGAACGGCTCCAGCCCGCGCCGTGGCGGGCGGCGGCGGGGCCGCGTGATCACCGCATGAAACGCGAACCGGGAGGTCTACGCTCAGATCCAGACAGCCGGGGCGCGGTTTTCGGCGCGATGCTCGTAGAGTAGCTTCACCTCGTCCGGGAACGCATCGAACACCTCGCCCGGGATGGTTGCGGTGTTGACCCCGTACAGTTCCAGATTCAACCACCACGGCGCATACCGGACCACCACTGCCGTACGCCGTCCGTCGCTGGGGTTGGCCGCGTTGGAATGCCAGATTCGGCTGTCCATGATGAGCACGCTGCCGGCACTTCCGGTCGCCTGCAGCTCGCCTCGAATCGGGCTCCGTTGGTCGATGTTGTCGTGCTCGCCGCGGGGATTGCGGGTGTCCAGATGGGTTCGGGGAACGACCCAGGTCGCGCCGTTCCCGGTAGTGAATTCCGACAGCATCCACAGCGTGGTGATGCCGATCACGGCCTCGGGGAAGGGTTGCGGGATGTGCCATTTCTGGTTCAGGTCATAGGGGAAGTCGGAGTGGTAGCCGCGCATCAACTCATAGTGAGGGGGGCGCGTCTTGTACTCCGTCTGCGAGATTCTGACCTGGGGCCCCAACACGGCCTTGATCACCTGCAGGAGCCGTTCGTTCGCCAGATGCTGCGCAAAGTCGGGCATGAACGCGATGACGTTTCTGCTCCACTTGTCGCGCTGCCGGATGAATTCGCGGTAATCAGCCTCGGAGGTCTCCACCTGGTCACGGATTGCCGCTACATCCGCCGGCGGAATGACACCTTCCAACACGCACCAGCCCTCGCTTTGCACCTGAGCGATGTAGGGTGTGACTGCATCCGTCAGACTTTCAGGGGCCATTCGCCAGCTCCTTTGGGATCGGCCAGGGACTGTCGCGCGACTCGATTCCGCGACAGGTGTAGCGCGTGCCAGCGCTCCCGTCAACAACGGCCCCCGCCGCACGCTGCCGGGATCACGTCGGAGCCGATCTGGTAGAATCACCCGGTTATGGGTTTCAAGTACACCTTGCAGTGCGACACGTTGCCGTGGGTGGGATACAACGTGCTCGAAGAGCCCGAGGTGGTGCTCCAGGCGGCCGCGGAGGCGGGCTACGACGGCGTCGACCTGCCCGGCGACCCGGCGCGCGTGGATGCCGGCGTGTGGCGCAGGAGGGTAGAGCAGGCGGGCCTCGCGGTTCCGGAGGTGCTCGCTGCCTGGGGCTACTACCACGCCGGCGAGGAGCGCAACCTGGCCAGCTCCGACCGCGCCACGCGGGCGCGCGCGGTGCAGTACGCCAAGGACACGGTCGACCTGGCGGCGGATCTGGGGGCCAGCTTCACGGAGCTGTGCGCAGCGCAGCCGGCCGTGCCCCAGTTGCCGTTTCCCATCGAGCCGGTCGCGGCGCTGCGCGCCAACTTTCGGCAGTCGATCCGCGAGATCTGCGCCCACGCCGCGCCCCGCGGCATCACCATCCTGCTGGAGCCGCTCAACACCTACGAAGGCATCCCCGGGGTGCTGACCACGCTGTACGAGGCGGTCAACTACGTGGACGAGCTGGGACTCGACAATCTTGGCGTGCAGCCGGACGTGTACCACATGAACATCGAGGAGGGCTCGATTCCCGACGCCCTGCGCTACGCCGGCTCGCGCATCAGGCACTTCCACCTCAACGAGACCAACCACTGCCAGCACGGCACCGGCCATGCCGACTACCGGGAGATCTTCCGCATCCTCAAGGGGATCGGCTACGACGGCTACCTGTGCACCTATATGCCCAAGACCACGCAGGCGATCCTGCAGAGCACGCCGGGCAATCCGTTCCTGCCGGAGGGGGTTGCCACCGGAGGCGGCGCGCGGCCGGACCTGGCCGAGGTGCTGGGGGGCCTGCTCGGGTTCCTGCGCGAGGTGGAGCGCACCGTGGACCAGTCGCGGGAATTCTACGAGGCCGGCGGCTGGCGGAGTTGAACCCCTCATGATCGATTCCACCGCGCTGCTGGCCGATGCCACGGGGTTGCGCGAGCGCCTGCGCCGTGACGGCTACCTGTTCCTGCCGCGCCTGGTTGCCGCGGAACGGGCGCTGGCGGTCAAGCGCGACATCGTGGCCCTGCTGCGGGAGCATTACATCATCGAGGATGACGGCGCCTCGGAGCCGCTGTGGAGCGGGGGACCGCAGCCCACGGAGACGGAGTACCTGGCGTTCTACGAGCGCATCGTGGAGCTGGACTCGTTTCAGGAGCTGGCCCGGTCTCCGGAGGTGATCGCGGTCGCGGAAACCGTCGCCGGAGGACCGGTGCAGGTGTGGGAGCAGCGATTGGTGCGCATCGTGTACCCCGACCGGAAGGCCACGGCGGCGCAAGGAGTGGGCGCCCACCAGGACGGCGACCCCACGTTGGGATACCGGGCCAGACACTTCTATACCGCGTGGATTTCGCTGATGGAGATCGATGCGGCGCTGGGCGGGCTCGCGGTCGCCCCCGGGTCGCACCGCCTCGGCCTGCTGCGGAGCGCCGGTGCCGCACCGAGCTCCGGCGCCGGCAGGACGGCAGCCGGCTACGGTCTGGATCCCGCCACGCTGTCGTGGGTGAGCAGCGAATTCGTTCCCGGCAGCACCGTCATCTTTCACTGCCGCACCGCGCATCGCGGACTGCCGAATCACTCCGACCGCATTCGCCTGTCGTGCGACTACCGCTATCAGCCGGCCGGCGACAACTCGACCTGGTTGGCGCATACCCCCGGTCCGGAAGTGCGGCGCACCGCGCAGCAGATCGACGAGGTGCTCTCCAGCCGGGCGCTCTACGTTACCACCCGGGCGACGACCGAGCTGATCGGTGAGATCCGCCGGCACATGCTGGAGGAGCGCAGCACCACGCTGCAACGGGCCCGCGAACTGGCGCGGGAGCTGGGCGGGGCGCGATGAGTCTCGAGGCACGCCTTGCGGAGCTGGCGGAGCGTGGCTACACCGTCGTGCCCGGCGCGCTGTCGCAGGTGGAAGTGGCGGCGACGCGGCGTGCCGCCCGCGAGTTGCTGGACGCCGAGGAGGAGGTGGCGCGCGGCACCGGAACCCAGACCGACAATCTGCGCAACAGCCACGCCATCGTCGGCAAGCACCCGCACTTCTACGAGTTCTATCTCAACCCGCCGGTGATGTGCATCGTGCGCGCGGTGCTCGGGGATGACGCGCTGCTGTACGACGGCAACCTCCGCGTTCCCATGCCCACCGGGCAGCGCGACGCGGCCAAGGGTTTTCAGGTGCACGTCGACCGCGAGGACTACACGGTGCTGCCGTTCGTCGGTGGTGCACACTTTCCCATGGCGCTGAACGTGGTCTGGTGCCTGGTGGATTTCGACAGCCGGAACGGCGCCACCCTGGTGTGGCCCGGGTCCCACCTGTCGTGCCAGGTGCCCGCTGCCGACCTGGCACCGGACGCCGCGGTTCGGGTCGAGGCGCGTGCCGGGTCGGCGATCGTCTGGGACGCCGCGCTGTGGCACCAGGGCGGCATCAACCGCGGCACCGAACCGCGCTGGACGGTGATCGGCTACTACCTGCGCCCCTGGCTGCGCGGCAAGACCGACAGCATCCGCATGCTGCCGCCGGCCGCGGTGCGACGCATGTCGGCCGCCGCCCGGAGGCTGGTCGGCATCCTGCCCGCCGTGTCCGACTACTCCGAGGTCAAGGCCCTGACCGCCGAACAGATCGCCGCACTGACCCTGGAACAGCGCAAGGTCCTGGGATTCCCCGTCTACTGACGCCTGCGCGTACTATGCCCGCGTTCTACGCCTTCGATGCAAGATGTGGGCAAGGGATGTTCCGGAAGGTAGTGGCCGAGCCGCGGTTCCGACCCCGGTGCCTGCCAGATCGCGGCCTTCAGGGAGCGTGCGTTCGTTCACTATACGATGTGTCCAGGAATGAGCGGGTGGCAGCCCACCCGCAACGCCGGTCCCACCGATGCCGTGCTGTCACGTCGGCGCCGCGGTGCAGGATTCTGCGAAAACGTGCAAAAAAAAGTTCGCTGAGCACTTGACGGGTTTGGCGCTGCTCGTGACGGCCCCCAGCCGCACGTGCCGGCCCCTACGACCCTTCGAACATCCCGCCACGCCCTCCAGGCCCGTCAGCACCCCGCCAGCGCCGGCCTGCACCCTTCCAGGTGCCCGTCCCGGGACTTGCCGTAACCGGCCATTTCTCAACCATGATTATATTTACGCCATGGCTACTGTGGCTACCGCGACCGCTACCGGCTTCGCCTCCTCGCTCTCCGGGCTCCCCGACCAGGTGCTGCTGGCGCACACCAGGTCCCTCGTCCTGCACGAGCAGGCGCTGCAGCTCGCCGTCCTCGACCACCTGCGCGAGATCCACGCGCGCCACCTCCACCTGCGCCTCGGGTTCTCCAGCCTGTTCGACTACGCGGTGCACGAGCTGGGATATAGCGAGGGTGCCGCCTGGCGCCGTATCAAAGCCATGCGCCTGTGCTCCGAGACCGCCGGGACACGCGAGCGGCTGCAGGACGGCTCGCTCACCCTGAGCGCGGCGGCACAGTTGCAGAACACCTTCGATCTCCTGGAGCGCACGGCCACCGCCGCCGCGGACCCCGGCTCGGTACCCGCGGCACCGGAGCTGCTGCCGCGCGGCACGGGGCCGGCGCCGGAGGCTGGGGCTTCGGGGGCGGCGGCAGCGGCGCCGGCGCGTCCGCTGCCGGCGCTGGACGCGGCGCAGCGGCAGGAGCTGGTGGCGCAGGCGAGCGGCAAGAGCACCCGCGAGGTGAAGCAGTTGTTGGCCGGGGTGGCTCCCGAGCTGGCGCGGCCGGCCGATCGCATGCGCGCGCTGGGCGAGGGCCGCTGGGAGCTGAAGGTGGTGATCGACGCCGAGTGTCAGTGCGGGATCGAGCAGCTTCAGGCACTGCTGTCGCACGTGGACCCGCACCTGACGCTGGGGCAGCTCGTGGAGCGGCTGGTGCAGGACGGCCTGCAGCGCTACGACCCGGGGCGACCGCCGCGCGGGCGCAGAGGTGGGCGCCGGGAGGCAAGCGCGGGCCAGGCGCCGGAGCCGCAGGCGCAGGAAGGGCCGGCGGGCGGGGCGACTTCGCTGGCGAAGCGGGACGCGCAAGAGCAACCCGGAGGGCTGTCGCCGCCGGAGGGCACGATAGCCGATGGCAGCACCCCGGCGGCGGCAGCGCTGTCCGCAGAGGAACCCACGCGCGGGATTGGCGGCGCCGGCACCTCGCCGGTGGCAGCGCTGCCCGCGCCGCCGTCGGGGCGCGAGACTTGCGGCGGCAGCACCCCGGTGAGTGCCAAGCCAGCGGTGGCGGCGCCCGGCACCGCTCCTTCGGCGGCGAAGTTGGTGGCCGATCGTGGGCCCCACGCCACCGTACCGACGCCACGGCCGACCCCACCGGCCGACCAGAGCATGCCGACCGCGACGGCAGCGGTAGACCGCTTTCGCAGCGCTCCTTCGCCAACGAAGCGGGCAGGGGTGGCGCAGTTCGATGGCCATTCGCGGTCGCAGCCCGAGGCAGCCGGCCCGTCCGAAGGCAGCGCGCAGCCGCCCCACCGGGCGCGCCGATCGCGCTACATTCCGGCACCAGTGCGGCGCGAGGTGTGGCACCGCGACGGCGGCTGCTGCAGTTACGTCGATCCGCACAGCGGGCGGCGCTGCGGCTCCCGCTTCCTGCTGGAGCTCGACCACATCGTTCCCTTCGCGCTCGGCGGCAGCGCTGAGCCGGGAAATCTCCGCGTTCGCTGTGCTGCCCACCACCGTTTCCGGCATCGGGAGTACGGACGGCCGCCAGACGGGGCCACGTGATCGGCGCCTGCCAGGGTGCGAGTTGGGCGGTTGGGCGTCGGTCCGATGGCAACGGTAGTTACGATTGCCGGCTTGTCGCGTAAGCGTGGGAAAGTCCGGACAGTCCCGTCACCGCTTGCTCCCCGGATCGCCTGCAGCCCGCCGGCTGGCGGTGCCGAATCCCGCTCCGCCCTCACTTGTCGGCCGCAGGGCCGCCGTGGCCGTCAGCAGGTCCAGCGACGCTTCCGGAAGCGCCCTGGCGAGCATGTGGGGACCACGGATCGGCCGCCGATCGGCCATCGTGCGGCCCGTTGTCGCCCTCGGGGATCACCGGCGCGCGACTCCGGTTACTCCGGTTTGACACCGCAGTGCCTGTCAAGGAGTGTACTCTCTATTCGGGATTCTTCTGACCACGAGTTTCGCGTGGAGGTGATCAACGATAACGTCAAACGCACCCCCGAGATCGAGTTGATGTCGGTCGAACTTGACTTCCGCCCTGGCTCAGATCAACGCGCTCGCCATTCCAGAGCTCGCGATCAACCCGGAGGCGCGCCCAGGTAGGGGATGTCGAGCAGCTCGCCGCCGCGGAGGGCCGAGTCGTGGGCGACGATGCCGGGCACGGTGTAGGCCACGGCGTTCCACACGTGGTTGGGCGGCTGCGTCCCCTGATGGCAGGAGCGGACGAAGTCGTCGACCAGGAACTGATGGGAGCCGGCGTGGCCGTTGGGGAGCCCGGCGAACTCCCGCGGCAGGCGCTCGACCGGATGGATGGGCGCGGCGCCCAGGTGGGTCCCGTCGCGCGAGGTGACGGCTGCCATCTCACCGCCGCCGGCATGCGCCGGCGCCGTGCGGCAGGTCAGCAGGTCGGACACGTCCAACCAGTCCTCCGCGGCCAGCTCCTTGGTCAGGAACCGTTGCGAGCCCACCGCTTCCTCGAACGAGCCCTCCGTCCCGAAGACGCTCATGCGCACCGCGCCGGGGTGGCCGATGCGGCGGAACTCGTTGACCCGGCAGGCGCTGCCGTCCGACATCGCGAACAGGGCGCTCTGGTTGCTGAAGGTGTTGCCGTGGGCGTTGTTCGCCGCCTCGTACACGCCATCCCGGTGGCGGTCGACGAACCCCTGGCAGGAGACGCGAGTCATGTGGGCGCCGCTCACCGACATGATCTGGCTGGTGGAGTGGGTGGGGTAGTACATGGGCGGCGCGCCGGCGTTCCAGCGCCAGCGGTCTCCCGCCCGCCAACGGGCCACGGCGTACAATCCGTGGTCCCAGTCGTGGTAGTACTCGCACTCCGCGTAGACGATGCGCCCGAACGCCCCCTCGGCATGGCGCCGGCGGCAGTAGATGACCGCCGGGTAGTAGTAGCTGGTCTCGGCCATCATGTAGATGCGGCCGCTCTCCTGCACCGCCTGCACCAGCGCCCGGCACTCCTCGAGCGTGCACCCCGCCGGCACCGCGGACCAGGCGTGCTTGCCGGCGCGCAGCGCCTGTACCGCCTGCGGCCCGTGCAGCCACTGCTGGGTGATGATGACGGCGGCATCGAAATCCGACTCGCACACCTCGTCCAGCGAGGCGAACGACTCCCCGATCCCGTGGCGGGTCTTGTTGCGCTCCAGCTTCTCGGCGTCCAGATCGCAGAGCGCGATCCGCTCCACCAGCGGGTGCGCCTGGAACAGCGGGATGAACCCTTGCGCGAATGCACCCGTTCCGACCATCGCGACGCTGATACCCATCAGGCTGCTTTCGTGTGGCCACCAGTAGCTACCAGCGCATGTTGATGTTCTTGACCCGGGTGTGGCTCAGCAGCTCCTCGAACGACTCCTCCTTGCCGATGCCGCTCTGCTTCCAGCCGCCGTAGGGCGCGCCGAGGTAGCGGCCCGACGAGTTGATCCACACGTAGCCCGCCTGCAACCGCTCGGCGGCGCGCATCGCCGCGCCGAAGTCGTTGGTCACGATCGAGGCTGTCAGCCCGTACATCACGCCGTTGGCGACTTCGATCATCTCGTCGAAGTCGGACCAGCTCATGATCGCCATCACCGGACCGAAGATCTCCTCGCTGCCGATGCGCATCTCGGGCCGCACACGGTCGAACACGGTGGGCTCGATGAAGAAGCCGTTGGCGAGCTCGGGGTCGGGCGGCGGCCCGCCGCCGGTCAGCAGCTCCGCACCCTCGTCACGGCCGGAGGCGACGTATCCCTGCACCCGCTCGTACTGCGGCCGCGACACGATCGGCCCCATCTCGGCATCTTCCAGCCAGGGGAGGCCGATCGGGATGGCGGCCGCGACCTTGACCAGCTCGGCGCGCACGCGCTCGTGCAGCGAGCGGTGCACCAGCACCCGCGAGGTGGAGGAGCACGACTGCCCCTGGCGGTTCATGTTCATCGCCCCTACCGCCAGCGCCGCGGCCTTGGCGGGGTCGGCGTCGGGAAAGATGACGATGGGATTCTTGCCGCCGAGCTCCAGGGTGACCTCCTTGAGGCTCTCGGCGGCCTCGCGGGCGATGATGCGTCCGGTCTCCACCGAGCCGACGAAGCCGACCCTCGCCACGTCCCGGTGACGCACCATGGCGGAACCGGTGCCACCATCTCCGGTCACGATGTTCACCACCCCCGGCGGGAAGATCTCCGCGCACAGCTCGCCCAGCTTCAGGCTCGACAGTGGGGCCTGCTCCGGGCCCTTGATCACCACCGTGTTGCCGGCGGCCAGCGCCGAGGCTGCCTTCTCGGCGCAGAAGCGGAACGGATGGTTGAACGGGTTGATCCGGGCCACCACGCCGTATGGCTGGCGCAGGGTCAGGTTGAGGTGACCCGACTCGCGCGCCATCGTCTCGCCCTTCACCTCGGTTACCAGGCCGGCAAAGTAGCGCAGCGCCTCGGCGGTCCAGGTCATGTCCCCGCGCATGCCGGAGATCGCGTTGCCGCTGTCCACCGCGTCCATCAGCGCCAGGTGGTCGGCGTTGCGCTCGACCGCAGCGGCGAGCCGGCGCAGGTGCTCGGCGCGCCGCGTCACCGGCAGCGCCGCCCACGCCGGGAACGCGGCCTTGGCGGCGGCGACCGCCCGATCCACGTCGTGCTCGTCGGCCAGCGGCACCGCTCCCAGCAGCTCGCCGTTTGCCGGATTGATGCTGGTGATGGTGTGCCCGCTATGGGGGGTGACCCACTCGCCGCCGATGAACAGTCCCCGTGGTTCGAATGCCAGATCCGGAGTCGCTGCAGCCATCTCCGTCGCTCCTCAGGGAACCACCGCGGCGCGCAGAACCGTGCGCTCCGCCGCCCGCCGGAAGGCCTCGTCGAGCTGGTCGAGCGTGAACCGGGCGTCGACGATCTCCCGGAACGGAAACCGGTGGCGGTTGGCTACCACGAAGTCCAGCGCCTGTATCAGGTGCCGCGGGTGGTAGTTGTGCACGCCGCGCAGCGTGATCCAGTTCTTCACCAGCAGGTTGGCATCGATGGTGACGTCGGCGTGGGGGGTGACGATGCCGCCCAGGGTGTAGCGGCCGCCGACACGCAGCATCGCCAGTCCGTCCGGAATCACGGCGGCATTGCCGCACACCTCGATCACCGCGTCGACGCCGTCGGGTGGTGCCAGCTCGCGCACCGCGGCCACCACGTCAGCCGAGTCGCGGCCGGACACGTCGATCACGACATCCGCGCCGAACCTGCCGGCCGCCGCGAGGCGGTCTCCCACACTGTCGAGGCCGACCACGCGCCGGGCGCCGCGGGCCTTGGCGATCGCGCACGCGTACAGCCCCAGCAGGCCCAGCCCCTGGACGGCCACCACGTCGCCCATCGCGATCCGCGTCGCCTCGGTGATCGCGGTCACGGTGGCGACGCCGCAGTTGATCGGGGTCGCCTCTTCGTCGCTCAGCTCCTCCGGTAGCTTCAGGATCGCGGTACCGGGCAAGACGTAGCAGTACTCGGCGAAGCCGCCCAGGAAATGCGGGTCGTCGGCCACCAGGTCGTGCCCGTATTTTCTTACCCCCACTGACTTCTGCGGCAGGTCGTGGACTTCCCGGTAGTAGGATGGGCCGTGGTGGAAAAACTCGGTCCAGGTGATGCGGTCGCCGACTGCCACCGGATCGCCGCGCAGGTCGGTCTCGATGTCCGCGCCGAGCTGATCGATGATGCCGATGATCTCGTGGCCGAGGATTCCCGGGCACGGGTTGGGTCGATGGCCGTGGTAGGAATGGATGTCGGAGCGGCAGATGGTCGACATCGTGACCCGTACCAGGACCTCGTCGCGGCGCGCGTCGCGCAACGGATAGCGGCGGATGACGAACGGCGTATTGGGTGCGTCGTAAACGGCGGCGCGGGCCGTACGTGGTGCCACGAGGTCGCCCCTCAGGCCGTGCCGTTGATGGCGTAGTCGAAGATCTGGTGGTTCAGCAGTTGCTCCGACCGCGCGCGTGCGCGATAGCCGGCGTTCAGCGGCCGGCTGACGATGAACGGCACGTCGCGCTCGGACAGTCCGCCGTGGGTACGCAGCCGCTCGCCGTGCAGGTCAGCCAGGTCGTGATCGGCGCGCCCCATGCCGACGCAGTAATCCGCGGTGGAGATCACGGCGACATCTCCCTCCACGTCTGCGGGAAGGTCGAACCGCTGCGCCGCTTCCTCCCGCTCCAGCACCTCTTCGATCCCCTGCAGCGGGCGAATGAAGTCGGCCACGGCGTGCGCCTGCACGCCGCCGAAGCAGTAGACCCGAACGAAGCCGCCCAGGGATCCGTGGTGGCCCACGAACGCGTCGGTAATCGGGCAGATCACCCTGGTGGCCCCGGTGCCGAAGCGCTGGTCCAGGAGATCCTGCAGGTAGACGATGTTGTAGCTCCCGTCGGCGGCGCACTTGTCCTTCATGCCGTGGTCGGCGGTCAGTGCGACCGTCGCACCCAGTTCCTCGAGGCGTGCGAAGCGTCGATCCAGCGCCGCGTAGAAGGCGAGCGCCGCGTCATGGTCCGGGGCGTACTTGTGCTGCACGTAGTCGGTCAGTGACAGGTACAGGAGCACCGGCGGATCGTCCTGCTCCAGGAACCTGATGCCGGCGTCGAGCACGAACAGCGACAGTTCCTCCGAGTACATGTCGGGGAGCGGCCGGCCGACGAAGCCCAGGGCGTCCGTTATGCCGTTCTCGGCGCCGGTGCACCGGTCGGCGTGCTGGGAGGAAAAACAGACGTTGCCGGCAGCGACGTCCAGGCCCTTGCCAAGCTGGGTACGCAGCTTGTCCTTGGCGGTGACCACCACGGTCCTGGCGCCGGCCTTGGAGAGCACGTCGAACACCGTGCGCGACCTCATCAGTTCGGGGCCGGTCATGACCACGGCCTGGCCGGTGGCGCGGTCGAGATAGAAGTTGCCGGAGATGCCGTGGACCTTCGGCGGCGCGCCGGTGGCGATCGACATGTTGTTGGGACAGGTGAAACTGGGGATGCCGCAGTGCGCGACTCCGCTGAACCCGGCGTCCATGAAGCGGGAGACGGTGGGAATGCGGCCGGCCGCCCGTGCCGCCGCGAAGTACTCCGGGTCACCGCCGTCCACACACACCACGACGGCCGGGGCGTCGGGAACCCGGTAGGTGACCCCGTTCAACTCTGCTCCGTCAACATCCACTCGGCGACCGTGATCCATGCCCCGCCCGTTGTCAAGCCATCCTGCCGGGCCGGGCGGGCTGCCCTGCCGGGCCGTCCACCTTCACAGACGGTGCACGTACGCCTATAGTGATAGTCGATGGGATCGTGATGAACCGTATCCTCTTCATCGACGACGCCCAGATCGCCTCGTCGAGGGACGTCGAGCGCAAGATCCACCCAGCCCGCAGGTACCACGGGAACCCGGTGGTCACGTCGGACTGCGCCTGGGAGGCGGCCGAGGTGATCGTGGGGACCGTGCGCAAGGAGGCCGAACGGTACCGGATGTGGTACCACACCTACGCCACGGGTCCCGGCCGCAACGGGTTCGATCCCTTCCTCCGCTCGCTCCACCTCTACGCCGAGAGCGCTGACGGCCCGCACGTGGTCGAAGCCGGAGCTCGGCATCACCGCACCCTGAGAGTGCACGTCAGAAATCTGAGGGTGCGGAAGTTTATCAGACGATGAAGTTTCATCTATTGGGTTCGGCCGCCGGCAAGCCAGTACCGAGAGCATTTTGTACTTGTCGAGGGTGTCAGGCGGCCATCACTGAGGGCGGGCACAGTCTGAGGAGCAGGACGAGCATGCATGTGTATCTCGACGGAGAGGGACCCAGCAACGTGCGCTACAAGGTGGATCTGCCTCCGGACACCACTCATCATGTCATCCGGTATCGACTTGATATGACAGCCTTGGAGCACTTACTAATCACCCATGCACACCCAGATCACCTTGACACTACGTTCTTGCAGGTAAGAAGACAAGCAATCTCTGGCAGAGAGGCGCTAAGGGAACTCCAAGTCTACGGGAGCGAAGAGGTGGAGGAACGCATTCGAGGCGCGGTCATGGACCTCGCTGCATGCAAAGTCAGGTTTCACAGGATGGAACCGTTTTCTTGGATGCGGGTAGGTGACCTCGAAGTTTTTCCACTCTTGGCATGTCACAACTACCCGACCAAGTGTTTCAACTATGCGCTACGGGCGGAGGGGGTCATGGCCCTCTTGGCCTGGGATACGGGGTATTGGCCAGACGAAAGCTGGAGAGAGGCGTCGGGTTTGCGGTTTGATGCCGTGTTCCTCGAGTGCACAGTTATCGGGCCGCGGGGACTGTCGCTTGCTCCCCAGCATCATGATCTTGCAACATTTCTCTCCATGAAAGAACGGATGAATGAGACCGGACTAATAGAGGAGGACACTCCGTTCATCGCTGTCCATATCGGGGACAATGGGCTTGTTAGCCATACGGAAGCGCAACGCCTCATGGACCCTCACCACGTTGCCGTTGGCTACGATGGCTTGTTACTCGACTTGGACCGGTCGTAGCGAAGAAGCGCGCGAACGACGTGCCCATGCGGACTCATACGAGTGCAGCCGTAGCGCGTCCCGGTACATCGAGATCGATATGGCGATGAAGCGGGAGGCGACTGAGCGCTGTACCCCGCCAGTCCCCGAGCCGAGGGTAGACATCCCGTGGCGCATCCGGCGGAATGGCGGACCCCTGATCCTCGTCTGCCGCGCTCGATGTTGAGCAGATCGTTGCAAGGCAGGTACTTACGTCTGTATCGGTTGCATAGACATACGGTGATACGAGGGGCCCACAGGCATCAAGTAGCCACGCCTATAAGTAATTGCTGAGTATACGTTTACGGCGGGCTCTAACCTTATCTGGCCGCGGGAGCGAGGATTTGGGCGGATGGGCGGATCCGAGGGGTTGACATCGAATCCGAAAAGGCTTATGAGACTTGGTTATCGTGGAACTTCGGCAAGGCTCGGCTTGGGGAGAGCCCCGAACGGACTTCTTACCCCTCTCCTCGGGCCCTCCGCGGGGGGCTGACTGCTACTTATCCCGGGAGCTGGGCTCCCCGTGAAATGTCTCCCCGGGATTGCTGGAAGAACCTCGATTCTTTGCAGAAGGAGGTGATGAGTGCACTCGTCTTCTTCCAAGAAGGAAGAAGTTCGTTTATCCTGACACAGAAATGGAGACGAAAAAGCTATGAAAACAACAAGAATCGTAGCGATTACCTTGACGATTCTCCTGCTTCCTGTCCTCTACCTGGCTGCAATGGCAGAAGGAGAAGCAGCGGCTCCGGCCGAAATGATGGAGATCACATGGATTGGCGAGACCTCGATTGGAGAGGCGGGGTCAGTTCCTGAGGACAGCTGGGTAGGGCAGCAACTGAAGCAAAAGTTCCCTGACGTTCGTATCATTCCGGTGAATGTCGATCAGTGGAATGTCGACTTGTTGAAGATACTGGTCTCATCGGGAGATATGCCAGATTTTGGCTACTACGACCGGCTGCAAGGGGAGACCTGGAACTTCTACAAAGACGGTGCTACGCGGTCGATACCGCATGCCATGATCAGAGAACACGCGCCTAACATGTCCAAATGGTACGATGACCGGCCGCCGGCGTGGCTGCTGAATGTGGTCCCTGGGACGGACGAGAAGTACGCTCTCGTTGGTTTGAAGGATTACAAGCTGGGGGTCATGTACCTGCCCTTTTTCAGGTACGACTGGCTTGAGAAAATCGGCATGGAACCGCCGAGCGTCATCGATCTGGAGCCTGACAAAGATCCCGGCAAGTACCTCTGGGCGCAGCACCGGTATAGTCTCGACGAGCTGGAAGCTATCCTCGTAGCATTTCGGGACGAAGATCTGGACGGCAACGGCAAGCACGATACCGTGCCATGGGCCTTGGACCAGCGCTTCACGAGGTGGCGTTCACTGCATGAAATGTTTGGATTGGTGTGGGAGTGGAACATCGAGGAGAACGGCGAGACAGTACTCGCACCTGTGTCAGAGGCGGCGAAAGAGTATTTGAAGCTGATGCAGAAGTGGTACGAGATGAAGCTCGTGAACTCGGATTTCCCGAATGTTACTTCGGAGCAGGTGCGAGCGTTCATGCACGAAGGAATAGCCGGTGTAAGTACCGGCGCTTACAGTCACTTGGGGATCAGGGCAGAACAAGACGCCAAATGGCCACAGGCACTCCTCGCCAATAATCCTGGAGCCAAGCTGGTAATGACCGATCCTTTCATGGGTCCTGCAGCATTCAACTCAGGTGCGTCGTCGAGCGTTCAGTCCTCTTCCTGGCAGTTCAACACGATAGTGGCGGAAAGGGTATCCGATGAAAAACTGGCAAAATCCCTTGAGATCTGGGACTATCTCAATGGCACACTAGAAGGTCATGTGATGGCCATTTACGGTGAGCCCGGGGTGCACTTCAATTGGGCTGGTGAGCCCTTTGGTTCCTACGCCCAGAGATTACCCTTGTCTACCGCGGAAGGAATGGGAGGAGAGGAAGGATTCCGGTTTTACCAAGGCGGCAATCACTGGCCTATCGAATGGATGATACACAGGGACCCACCGGAGTTCAGGGCCTTGATCGACTACTACCGAGACTCCGCTCCAGCGTTTACCCTTTACATGCACCGAGAGGATCTGTTCGGTGAAACAGATTACTTGAATGCACGAAAGAGATATGCTGGAGACCTTGAGACAATACTTGCTGAGTTCTTCTACAACGCGATGACTGGTCAGCTTGACATTGATGCTGAATGGGACAACTATGTTGAAACGTATATGGGCGCCGGCGGCGCCGAAGTGCTGGCAGAGATTCAAAAGGCGCCACTCGTCTCGGGGTTGAGGCAAGGCGAGAAGATCTACTGAGGGTCTGTCTTTAGTCCTCGTCACCAGGTCGTTAGTCCGCGCGCGCAGGGCGGCGGGAGATTCGTCAAACGCTGCCTTGCCGCCGCGGATGGTGACAACACTCTCATGGCCAAAGGCTTCTACGTCGAGCGCACCCAGGCGGCGTGCTAACGTCACGGGACTGGCGTGTCGGTGCCTTGAAGCGGTGCCCCTGCCTCGACTGTACCTCCGGTGCTTCCCGTGAGACATGACGACGGTGCGTGGCAAAAACTATGAAAGAAGCTTCCGCGGGAGACTCTTCTATCACGAAACAAGAACAACAGCATTTCAGCAACGCTCAAAGTGCGAGTCGTCTACTGCTCAAAGAGCGGTTCCAGAAAGCACGCCGGATGAAAATGCTCTATCTTCTCTTGCTTCTTCCCCTTGTGTTGGTAGTCATCTTTCACTATCTACCGATGTATGGTGTGCTAATTGCTTTCAAGGACTATCGATGGGGCTGGGGTGTCCTGAAGAGCCCGTGGAACAATTTCGAGCATTTCAAGATCTTCTTCTCCAGCCCATTCTTCGGTCGCGTCCTGTTCAATACAATCTACATTTCTCTCTTGAGGATCATCTTCGGGTTTCCAGCTCCTATACTGCTGGCGTTGCTGGTAAATGAGATAAACAACAATACCTTCAAGAAGACACTACAGACCGTCTCTTATCTACCCCACTTCATGTCCTGGGTCGTCTTGGCAAGTATTATATCGGAGTTCTTCTCACCGACCAGAGGGCCGGTCGGCTACCTATACACTCTGCTCGGCTTGGAACCGGTTAACTGGCTGAACAATCCGGATATGTTTCGCAGCCTGTTGGTCGTTACCGGCATCTGGAAAGAGGTGGGCTGGGGGGCCATAATCTACTTGGCAGCGCTATCTTCAATTGACCCGTCTTTGTACGAGAACGCGGTTGTTGACGGCGCCAACCGGTTTCAAAGAGCGCGCCATATTACGCTGCCATCGCTCGTTCCTATCATGACAATACTGTTCATTTTGGGTCTTGGAGATATACTCGAGGCGGGATTTGAGCAGATCTTCAACCTGTACAGTCCATTGGTGTATTCCGTGGCGGACGTTATCGACACCTACATTTACCGAGCAGGCATTCTCGATCAGAAGTTTGGTTTTACCGCGGCGGTAGGTCTCTTCAAGAACACCTTCGGGCTGCTCCTGATACTGGCGTCGAACTTCGTCATTCGGCGATTCAGTGAGTACGGCATCTGGTAGGAGCGTAATTACCGGATGAGAGATGTAGCACTAGCGGAGAAGTCCACAATCGGACGGATATTCGATTCGTTCAATTATCTTGCGCTTTGTATTTTTGCGTTCTCCATTCTGTATCCTTTCTGGCACTTGGTACTTACCTCGTTTGCCAAGGAATCCACGTCTTTATCTCTGGGATTTCACCTGTGGATCGAGGAATGGACCATTCACGCCTGGGAGTATGTGTTATCGACGCAGGGTGTAGGGGTAGGCTACTTCAACACGATCTTGCGAACGTTTACTGGATCTCTGCTCACACTCGTAGTCACACTCTTTGCCGCCTACCCGCTGGCGCATCGAGATCTTCCGGGTAGAACGCCCTTGACCATATTATTCCTGGTCACTTTGTTTTTTTCGGGCGGGCTGGTGCCAACGTATTTGGTGATCAGGAGTCTCGGCTTGATCAACAATCGACTGGTTCTCATTCTGCCACCGGCCTTGAACGTATACTACATCATCATCATGAGAAACTATCTGATGACTATTGACAAGGCGGTTGAAGAGTCGGCTTTGGTGGATGGAGCGAACTATTTGACGATTCTATTCAAGATCATTGTCCCACTGGCCAGACCGGTAGTAGCGACGCTGCTACTGTGGACGGCCGTGTTTCACTGGAACGCGTGGTTCGATGCACTAATCTATATCAGGGACGATAATAAGAGGGTTTTGCAGCTGATTGTAAGAAGGCTTTACGAAATGGTGTCGGCGAGCGCTGAAGTCCGAGAGTATTGGGAGGACATGGGCGTACGCTTCCCCCCACAATCCGTGCAGGCAGTCATGGTTCTCGCCACGATCGGACCGATCATACTCTTATACCCGTTTGTGCAAAGGCATTTCATCAAAGGAATAATGTTAGGTTCACTAAAAGGTTAAGAACGATTGAATACGATCCTGCTACCGTCCCTGACAGGCGGCTGA
This sequence comes from Spirochaetia bacterium, assembly GCA_965203905.1. Lineage (GTDB taxonomy): Bacteria > Spirochaetota > Spirochaetia > SZUA-6 > Bin103 > Bin103. Next base: position 5,176,241 of record CBDBDQ010000005.1, read on the forward strand.
CAAACCAGTGCGCAGCTAGGCGACGAACTGGAACGCGAAGAGCTTCATCGAGCGCATCACGAACCGCAGGCGAACGGGTTTTCCGGCGAGCGCCGAGACGTCCTGCTCGCCGCCCCAGGTCACGATCTTTGCCGTGGAGTTTCCTCGCAGCATGTCGGATGCCGCGAGATCGTGCGGCTTTATGGGTTTGCCGTTTGGCGTAAGGATCTCAACCTGCAGCCAGCCGCCCGCGCTGCCGTCCAGGTTGAGCTCGAGATGGCTGCCGGCGAACGTCACCGGCGGGGTGGTGAACTCGCCGCCGTCGTAAGATGCGTCGACCGAAATGAAACCGTCCCGGCGCAACCGTGCGTGGAAGATGGCGCTCGGCGACTGATCGGCCGCGCGAACCATGTGATGGTGCACGCCGATGCCGGCATAGTATAGCCATATCTCATCACCCACAGGGATCAGCCAGGGGTTGGCGCAGATCATGCCCGCCGACCGGGAGCCGTCCGCCCCGACGCGAAGAAATGGTTCCCGTGCGGGATGCTGCCACCAGTTGACCGAGTCCCGGCTCGTCGCCAGCCGGACGTCCAGGGTGGACGGGAATCCGTTTTCTGCCCAGTGGTAGTAGGCATTCGGCAACAGGATGTAGGCACGGGCCACGCCCGGGACCTTCATGCCGCCGGGCACGTAGAAGTCCACAGGCGGCCGCCAATCGGGTGCGCCACCGGGAACCGGAGCCGCTTCGTCTTGCTCGTCGGCGCCGAATACAACGTTGGCCATGGTCCAGTTGCGGAAGTCGTCGGATGTCAGGCGCCCAACTGAACAGGTTCTCTGCCTTCCCTTGGGGAACTTCTTGACGCGGACGAACCCGACGTACTTGCCGAGATCCTCATCCCAGAAGCACGTATGCTGCGCATCCGCCGCATTCCCCCGCCTGATAGGGTAACCTTCCTCCTGCAGCAGTTTCCAGTGAAGCCCGTCCGGGGAGACCATCGCCCAAAGGCCGGTGACGATCCCCTGCTCCCGATCCTCGTCGCTGGCCATGTACTTCGTCCAAAGCTTGTACCGCTCCTCGGCGGGGCCATGGTCGTCGCGGAACACGGTCGCCCCCTGTTGGCTGGCGTTCGGTGACGGGGGACCAACGATGTTGTTCTCTCTGGAACCGTTGAACGAGATAATGCCGAGCACGGGCTTTTCCCAGTGCAAGCCATCGGTGGACTCCGCGTAGCAGAGCAGTTTTCGCGCCCTGCCGTCCGCCCGGGTCTGCACCTCATACCACATGCGGAACAGGTCGCCTTCCAGCATCACGGTGTGGTAGCGACCGAACCTGCCCACTTCCCAGGGTCTGTCCAGAGTTAGAACGGGCTCGGCGTCCTGATACGGGGCGTTCATCTTCAGCTCGACGCCCTTGCTGTCCGCCAGAAACAGCGGGTCGAACAAGAGCTGCCTGTTCGTTCCGATTTCGATCGGAGGCTTCTCAGCCATGTCAGTCTTCTCCGCAAAAAATCGCATCGTCAGCGCCACGTCGCGCGCTTCGGCGATATTGAACCTCCGATCGCTGCGCGCTGGAGCGTCTCTCCGTTTGGGCGTCGCGGTCGCGCGCCATCTCGACAATCCTTTCCGGGAATGCGCCTGCCGCCTCGATCGCGCCGACGCGCGCGCGGCTCGTGGACGGCTCGAAGTTGATCAGTCCCGAGTAATCCGCGGACTTCAACGCGTCGAACAACTCGACCCACTGTATGCGATCGCCTGCATGAAAGGGCGGGTAGTGGTCGGTATCCACGAATCCGTGGAGGTGGACGTGCCGAAGCCGGTGGCCGCAGATCCCGACTACCTCGGTAGGACCGCCAGGGCGCGTCATCGGGTTCTGATCGTTGCCGTCTCTGACATGTCCGATATCCAGGATCATGCCGACCTGCGGATGGTCCAGGTCGTCCAGGAACCGCACCCGATCCTCCACGGATACGCCGTCCCGACTGAAGTTCTCAACCGTAATCACCACGTTGGTTCCTTCACAGTGGCGCGCCAGTTCCTCATAGCTCCTCTTGACTATGCCGTCCTCGGTGTCGCCGGCGTGACACCCCCACACCGTACCGCCCAGTTCGGTCAGCGTATCGAGCTGGCGCTGGCAGTGCGCGACCCGCTCGCGGCGGCGGTGCTCCGTGTCGACATCGTTGAAACTCGTCTTGTGTGCATGATACGCCGCGACCCGGACCCCGGCGGCGCTGCAGATCTGCCCGACATACCGCATCGACTCACCGTCGCTGAAGTCATACTGTTCAAGGCTCTCAATGAGCTCAATCCGGACGATCCCATGCTCCGCCATTGCGGCCAGGCTGTGCTCGCACAACGGCTGGTACCTGATCAGCGCGAGCGTCGAAATACTGAGGCGCTCCCGAATCTCCGCTGCCGTATAGAATGCAGACTGCACTATTACTCCCCTCTCTCACCAGTAGCCGCTCCGCAGGGACGGGCGCCCATGCGCTCCGGCCGGTCCTCACCGGCAGGGCTCGGTTCATCCCTTCAGCGATGTATACCGTGTTGAACATGAGACGGCCACACGCCGTACATGGGCAGGTATTGAAGACAAACAGCAGGACCACGGGCAGGGCCAGCAGCACGTAGAGAAACCGCATCTTCTTTGCCCTGATCCAGGTCTGCCGGCGAAGAATGCGCGTAACCTGGAGTGGTGGCGGGGCGACCGTCTCCACCGCCGAGTTGGCTCCGGTCGTGTCTCGGATGCTCCCGTTCTGTGCACCACTCATGGCAGCCTCTCGAGCCGGTCCACAGCATACACCTCGATGCGCGTCTTTGACACCCCACTCAGGTGCGGCTTACTCCCGCTCCGGGCTGTCCGTCTGCAAGCGCCGTCGTTCCAGGAGATGAGTGCGCAGCAGGCGCTCGGAGCGCATCTAACGAGTCGCGGCCGGCCGATCATCGAGCGCGATGTACTCGGCGATCTCATCAAGGTCGGCCAGAGCCGGTCCCGCCCAGATCAGTCGAGCCACCTGGCCAGTATCTGTTTCGCTTCCGCTTCGGTACAGGTCCGGTTTTCATGCAGCGCGCGTTCGCCGCCGGCTATGCCCTCCAGGATCCGCATCTTGCTCTGCATCGCTTCGTAGGACTCCACGTCGACGAGGTATGCGGTGGGCCTGCCATGCTCCGTAATGAGGACCGGCTCTCCAGATTCCTTGAGCTCGGCGAGGAGTCGAGTTGCCTTTCGCTTGAGCGTGGTTACGAGTTCGGTCTTCATGGCTAAATGATACTTGAGTGACACTCTCGATGTAACGCCGGGTTCCACGGGCTACTGACGACCCTGGCGACCCGGAGGCGCGGTAGAACAGACCGACACGCGGACGGGAAGTGGCGCACATGGAGTCCCACAGGTATGCTTGCGTGGCGTGCGTAGGCCTGACCTGACTGGAGACGTGCAACCATCCGACGATGTTCGGCTGAGGCAGTACGTGCGCGACCTCGGCCTGATCGCTCGCCAGGACCCGGTGCGCATGGCCAACCCGATTTACGCGGAGGTGGTGCCACGGGAACTCTCCTACGCAACCCAGGCACGGCTGGTGCAGGAGGTGGACGTGGAGAAGCTGATGGAAGCGTTCCAGACCTTCTTCCGGGAGCACTCGGAGCATTGGCTGGGGCGGTTCGACTATCAGGAGGCGGGGCCGCAGCTTCTCCTGCAGGCGTATCTGAAGCGGATCGTGAACGGGGGCGGGCGTATCGAGCGCGAGTACGGGCTGGGGTACGGCCGCACGGACCTGCTGATCGTTTGGCCGTTCGGCGCCTCCGCCGATGGCGCCGCAGAGGTGACCAAGACGGTGATTGGCGCAGGCACGCGACCTGCCGCTTATCGTCGACGACAAGGAGGCACGCGCGGTGGCCGTAGTAGCTGGCGTGGCGCACGTGGGTACGGTGGGCGTACTGTTGGAAGCGTATCTGCGGCGATGCCTGGACTTGGGCGAATTTGAGGCAACGCTCCGGGATCTTAGTGAGATCCTCTGGCTGTCGCCGGTCGTGGTGGCGGAAGCACTGCGACTGGCGCGGGAGGAAGGAAGATGAAGAAAGAGCAGATGGTGGGTACCCGCCTGCCGTTGGATCTCGTCCGCGGGCTGGAGCTGATCGAGGATGTCGAGCAATCCGATCGTTCAACCACATTGCGGCGGCTGCTCGCGAAGGCCATCGAACAATGGAAGCTCGAGCACTACGCCAGGCTCTTTGGCCACGGCAAGCTCACCCTGGCGCGAGCGGCGCGTGAAGCAGGAGTCACCTTGTGGGAAATGATGGATTTCACGCGCAGCAACAAGATAGCGGTCCAATACGGCCTGGAGGACCTCCGTCAGGACATGGAAGTCATTCGGAGCAGGCTGGACCCGTGATGATGCCGGCTCAGCGGTCGCCGGCGCCGATCGAGGCCAGGCCCTTGCGGAAGTAGGCGCCGACCGTGAAGTAGAGGATGATCACCGGCAGCATGTAGATCAGGCACATGGTGGCCAGCTTGGGGAAGTCGACGTTCTCGTCCAGGCCGAAGGCGGTGAACATGCCCACCGACACGGGGTACTTGTCGGTGCTGCTGAGCAGCACCAGGGGCATGATGAAGCCGCCCCAGGCGGCATCGAACGAAAGCACTCCGACGGCGCCAATGCCCGGCACGATCAGCGGCAGGACCACCGTTCCCAGGATCTTCAACCGCGAGGCGCCGTCGAGTTGCGCCGCCTCCTCCAGTTCGACCGGGACCGCGTCGATCGCCCCCTTCATGATCCACAGGTTGAACGGTGTGGTGATGCCGACGTACACCAGCACCAGACCGAGGTGGGTGTCCAGCAGGCCCAGCCACAGCATCATCCCGAACACCGGCACGATGATCAGCGTCGAAGGAATGACCCGCGTCAGGATGATCCCGTACATCAGCGTCGCCTTGCCGCGGAAGGTGCCCCGCGACAGGGCGTAGCCGCCGGTCACGCTCGCCGCCAGCGCCAGCAGGGTGGTGGAGCTGGCGATGATGAAGCTGTTTCGCGTCCAGCGCAGGGTCTGCCCGGTGAACGCTTCGATGATGTTGGCGAGCGTCGGCTGTGCCGGGAAACGGAGCTGCAGGTTCGCCTGCGTGGAGAGCGCGGTGAAGATCAGCCACAGGTAGGGCGCGAACACGTAGAACAGCAGCGCGGCAAACGCCAGATAGACGGCGCCGTGCAGTAGCGCCGGCCGTGCGGAACTAAGCCTCGATAACACGGTTCAACCTGATGTAGATCAGCCCCAGCCCTACCGTGAGCATGAGAATCACGGTGCTCGCCGCGCCGGCATAGCCCAGCGCCATGTGGCCGAACGCCTCGTTGTAAAGGTAGATCGCGAACACCTCGGTACGTCCCAGCGGCCCGCCGCCGGTCAGGCCGTACACCATGTCGAACGCCAGCAGGGTGCCGAAGGTGCTCATCAGCACGGTCAGCAGGAGGCTGTAGCGGATCATCGGGATCTTGATGTACAGGAAGGTCTGCCAGGCGGACGCGCCGTCGATCTTGGAGGCGTCGTAGACGGTGGACGGGATGCTCTCCAGGCCGGCCGACAGCAGGATGAACGCCACCGCCATGCCGCGCGACCAGTTGGCCATGAGAATCGAGATCAGCGGGTAGTTGCGCAGCCAGTCGATGCGCGCCAGCCCGATGAGCTGCAGCAGGTCGTTGAGCGAGCCGTAGTCGACGTTCAGCACGCTGCGCCACATGTAGCCCACCACCAGGCCCGGGGTCAGCCACGGGATCAGCATGCTCACCGAGATTACCTTGGTGAAGCGGATGCGCGGGACCCTGATCAGGTTTGCGTACAGCAGCCCGAGCGCGACGTGACCGATCACGGCCAGCAGCACGAACGACAACGTGACCGCGGTGCTGTTGTAGAAGTCGCGGTCCTGCATCAGCCGCGCGAAGTTGCGCAGCCCGACGAAGCGGACGCCGCGCGTCGGGTCCCCCCACAGGTTGAAGTCCGTGAACCCGAGCGCGACGGTCCAGAAGAACGGCGCCACGAACACCGCCATGATCATGGCCAGGCCCGGCACCAGGAACAGGAACGGTTGTCGCCGCAGTCGTTGCGTCACCGGCTTGGCATCTTGCGGGCGGCAACCGCCGCCCTGCCGCGGCCGGTACGGTGGGTGCCGTCAGGACACGCCCGCACCGGCCGGAACGAGTTTCCGCTCTACCGCCGCCTACAGGTCGATCTCGTACTTGACTTTGTCAGGCCCCATGAGCTGCTCCATCTCGCGCGCGAAGTGCTCCATCGCCTCCAGGCCGGTCCACTCGCCGATGATGATCCGGCCGATCGCTTCGCGGATGGCGTTCTCGGGACGGCCGCCAAAGTCGGCCACGAAGTGCGGCTTCATGTAGGTGTATTCCAGCCACGTGCTGGTCTCGGCCAGGAACGGGTTGGCCTGGAAGGTCGGATGCTGCATCACGTCCCAGCGGGTGGCGGCCTGGCCCTTGGTGGCGTTGTACTTGGCCTGGCGTTCGGTAGCGGAGAGGAACTTGATGAGTTCCCATGCGGTATCGGCGCGCTCGGTGCTGCTGGCCGGGATCATGTAGTTCCAGCCGCCCGATTGCGAAACCCAGTCCTGCCCGCGGTAGCTGGCGCCCGGTTCCCTGGCCGGCATCCTCGCGTAGCCCACGGTCTCCTGCAGGTTCGGGATCGGGTGCGACCGGCCCTCGCTCCAGTGGAACATGTAGGCCCACGACCCGTACAGGTTGATCGCCCCGGTGCCGTTCTGGAACGCCTCGATCGACCAGTCATTGGCCTGGCCGCCCACGGCGCGCTCGGGATTGAGCAGACCGCGCTCGGCCATGGTCTGGTAGAATTCGAACACGTCCAGCAGCGGCTGGCTGGTCACGACCCACTTCTCGTCGTCGTAGTCGTAGAGCAGGCCGCCGGCGCCGTTGAACAGCAGGTTGAAGCGGCTGAACGTGACCTGGGCGCCCGCCTCCTTGCCGCCGATGAACAGCAGCGGCGTGACCTCCGGCAGGGACGCCTTGATCTGCTCCGCGGCGTCCAGAATTTCCTGCCAACTGGCCGGCTGCCACTCGGTGGGGAGCCCCGCCTGGGCAAACAGATCCTTGCGGTAGTAGAGCGGGATGGCGCTCGATTGAATGGGAATCATGTAGACGTGGCCGTCGTACCCCATCCAGCGCCGGAACGGTTCTATCACCTGGTCCCACAGCTCCCAGTCCGCCACGTAGTCGTCGAGCGGCATCAGGAACCCGGCGCGCATGTAGTTCTGAGACCGGCCGGTCTCCTCGAACAGCAGGTCCGGCCCCTGGCCCGAGCGCAACTCCAGCGTATTCTTGGTGGTGTACTCGGCATTCGGCCCCGCGAAATACTGCAGGTCCACGGTAACCGGCGTACCGGCATCGGCCATCATCCGTTCGAACTCGGCGATGTCCTCGGCCACGTCGGGATCGAATCCGGGCGAGTTGGGGCGCAGCTTGAAGGTGAGCACCACCGGCTCGTCAGGCGCGGCGGCGGTCTCCTCCTGTCCCGCCGCTCCGAGCGGGACAACGGCCACCCCGGCCAGGAACAGTACCGTCAGCAGGTATCGCAAAGACTTCGTGTTCATCACAACCTCCACTTCTTTCGCTGCCGCTACCGGCAGCGGCTCGGACATCTTGAATCACTCCCGTTGCCCTTGCAACCCGGACTCGCCGGGGGAGCCAGCGGTCAGGTGGTGTGCGGGCCGGGCTCCTCGGACAGGTACATCTGTATGCCCCACGGTTCGAAGCCGTGCCGGCGGTAGAATCGCAGGACGCGGTCGGTGTTCCCTGGGGCACGTCCACGTTCGGTGGATTCAGACGCAGCGGCCGCCGTCCACCTCCAGGCAGCAGCCGGTGAGGAACTCGGCTTCGTCGGAGGCCAGGAACAGGCACGCCCGGGCCACGTCGAGCGGCGTGCTCATGCGGCCCAGGGGAATGGATTCGATCATCTTGCGGCGCGCTGCGGGCGTGTCCTCGCCGGGGAGGAAGGCCGGCAACAGGGCGGTGTCGGCAATCACCGGGTTGACCGCCACCACGCGGATCCGCTCCGGCCCCAGCTCCAGCGCCATCGCCTTGCTCATGGTGATCACCGCGCCCTTGGTGGCGCTGTACCACACGATGCCCGGCCGCGGCCGCACCCCGGCGGTGGAGGCGATGTTCACCATCACGCCGCCGCCCTGGCGGCGGAACACCGGCACCGCGTGGCGGGCACTGAGGTAGATGCTCTTCACGTTGACGTCGAACACGCGCTGGAATTCGTCCTCGTCCACCTCCAGCATCGGCCGGTTGCGGTGCGTGGTGCCGGCGTTGTTCACCACCACGTCCAGCCGTCCGTAACAGTCCACGGCAGCGGCCACCATCGCCGCCACGTCACGGCTCCGGCTCACGTCTCCAGTCACCGGCACCACCTCGCCACCATCCGCGGCAATCTTCGCCGCCACCTGCTCGGCCGCCGCGCCGTTGATGTCCGCGCCCACCACCCGCGCCCCCTGAGCGGCGAACAGCTCGGCGATCCCCTTGCCGAAGCCGCTGCCGGCCCCGGTCACCAGGGCTGCCTTGCCTGCCAGTCGCATCGTCTTCCTCCGCCCTCGCTCGGTCAGTCAGTGGGTGGGTCGGTGTAGGGGGAGCGCTCGAAGCGGCACTCCGGCTCGGTGACGCGGGGATCGCGCTGCTCACGCAGCACGCCCATCAGCCGCGGGGAAAGCTGCTCCCGCGTGGTCGCGTACGCCGGGTCGGCGGCGACGTTGTCGAGGTAGTGCGGGTCGCGATCCAGGTCGTAGAGCTCCTCCGCCGGGAACTTGCCGAAGCCCATCTCGAACAGCGCGCCGACCTCGGGCTCGGCGCGGTGGTGCACCATCCACGCCTTCGACGGCGAGCCGTCCATGTCGGCGTAGGCGACCCAGGTGTCCTCGCAGAGCTGCTCGTAGGAGGGCGGCACGGCCTCGGGGTCGTCCAGGCCGCGCGGGTCGCCCATCGGCCAGCGGTCGGGGGCGAAGTTGCGGATGTACAGGTAGCGATCGGTGCGGATGGCGCGTTGCGGGTAGGGGAGGTTCCCGGCGCGGGCCGCGGCCACGTGGCGCTCCCGGCCGAGCACGACGTGGTCGCGGGACTCGTCGACCTGGCCGGAGGCGGGCGACTCCAGCACCGGCAGCAGGCTGCGCGCGGCCATGCCGGGCAGCCGCTCGACGCCCGCCGCCTCGAGGAAGGTAGGGGCCAGGTCCATCAGGTTGACGAAGTCGTGCACGGTGCGTCCCGCCGCCACGCGGCCCGGCCAGCGCACCGCCAGCGCCACCTCGCAGCCGAGGTTGTACAGGTTGCACTTGCCGCGCGGAAAGCCGGGAATGCCGTGGTCGCCGCTCACCACCAGCAGCGTGTTGTCCAGCTCGCCGATCTCCTCCAGCCTGGCGAGCAGCACGCCCAGGCCGGCGTCGAACGCCAGGCACTCGCCCAGGTAGTCGCAGACATCCTCGCGCACGTCGGGAACGTCGGGCAGGAACGCTGGCAGCCGCCCCTTCAGGTGATCCGGTTCCAGGCCCCAGAGCTGCTTGCCGGAGCCGCGCTGCCACTTGCGGTGGGTGTTGGTCGGCCCCCACCAGTAGCAGAATGGGCGCCCCGGCTCGCGCGCGTCCAGGAACGCCTGGAAGTTGTCGCGGGTCTCGTCGTAGAGCACCTGCTTGGCGCCCTCGACGCCGTGCTCCGGCGCCAGCTCGGTGGCGACGAAGGAGAAGCTGCCGAAGCGGGTGCCGGCGGGGGCGTAGCGGGTACGGTCAGCCCCGTAGGGGGCGTCGCGCGGGGTGCCGGGCGACCACACCTTGTAGGTGTAGCCGATGTGGTAGCCCGCCGCCTCCAGCGCCAGCGGGTAGGAGGGGATGGTCTGGTCCCACTCCGCGCCCTGCAGGATCGCGCCGCGGCCGGTCTGCCAGAAGTAGCGCCCGGTGAGGATGGAGCTGCGGCACGGGGTACAGGAGGGCGCCGGCACGAAGGCGTTGCTGAACAGCGCGCCCTCGCTGGCCACGCGGTCGAAGTGGGGCGTGTCGATGACGGCGTTGGGCGTGCCGTCACCCTGCAGCCGGCGGTAGGCACTCGCGTAGCGCCCCCAGTCGTCGCCGAACGCGAACACGATGTTGGGTCTGCGCTGCGCCATGCCGGTCTCCTCAGCGCCCCTTGACGCGGCGCATCTCCGCGAGCGTCTCCTCCGTGACCGGATAGTAGCGCCCGGGCGAGACTCCTTCCGCGCGAATCTTCTGCTTGACGTAGTTCTCGGCCTCTTCGTGCTCCAGCGCCCACTCCATCACCGCCTCGGCCATCCACGACGGCACCACCAGGACACCGTCGTTGTCTCCGACCATCACGTCGCCGGGGCGCACCAGCGCGCCGCCGCACTGGATCTGGCCGTTCTCCTCGGCGGGAGTCGCCGCCAGGCCGCCGTGGAAGCTGCGCTGCCTGGCGTACACCGTCAGCCCGTATTCCTCTTCCAGGGTCACGTCGAGGTCGCGGATGGCGCCGTCGACCACCACCCCGTCGGCGTGGTTCATGGCCAGTTGCAGCAGCTTCACGTCGCCGGCCACCACGTCTTTAGTAGAGCCCATGATGTCCGCCACCAGCACGTCGCCCGGCCCGCAGCGCTCCATCGCCAGGTACTCCAGCTCGCCCTCGCCACCGGTGCGCTCGGCCGCCAGGTCGGGGCGCACCGGCAGGAACCTGAGCGTCCGCGCCCGCGCCGCGAACCGCTTCCGGCCGGGGGTGAGGTTGACCAGGCCCTCGCACACGCACAGGGCGGAGCCGAAGTTGCAGACCCCGGCGTACACGGTCACGGACGGGACCGCCTTCAGCCCGTCCAGCACTTCCTGCGACACTTCCACCGGCTTCATGTCGAACGTTGGCATCTGTACCATCTCTCGGAGTGGGATGATCGAACCGGCGCATGATAGGGGCGTCCCGGACCCGCGGTCAATCGCGGGTGCTTGCTCGCTTTTTGCTCGCTCGCCGGTTGCTGCAGCGGGTGAGCTGAGTCGATAGCCCGTACCGAGTCCGCAATGGACGGCACTGCGGAAAGAATCGTAAGCTGAGCCCGCAATGGCCCGCGCTTTGAAACCGGTCGCGGTACGAGTGCTCGATGGCTACCGGCTGTGGCTCCGGTACACCGACGGCGCCGAGGGCGAAGTGGATCTGAGTCACCTCGCCGGCCAAGGCGTGTTCAAGATGTGGCAGAGCCGAGAGACGTTCGAGGCCGTTCGGATTGGCGCCGGCGGCGCTTTGGAATGGCCCGGAGACGTAGATCTTTGCCCCGACGCCGTCTACCTCCGTCTCACCGGAACTACCCCCGAGGAGCTGTTCCCCCGGTTGCTGACGACCGCCGTCGATGCCTGAACTGAGCCGATTCTACGGTATCGTCATCAAGATATGTTTCGACGACCATCCGCCGCGTCACTTCCATGCCGAATACGGCGATCACGAAGCGGTGATGCAGCGCGCTTCCCAACCGAGCTGCAGGAATGGTGTTGGAGTGGGCCGCGCTGCATCAACGTGAATTGCTCTCCGCGTGGCAGAGCGCAGTGCGCCGTGAGCCCGCAGGGAAGATCGAACCACTGGCTTGAGGTCTGTTACACTCCGTGGGGTCGGCTCGCAAAGCCGACTTGGCGGCAGTCGCAGCGATTGGGTTGCCGGGTCGGTACCGGATGTCCGTGCGCGTGGGAGGTGCTGGCGCCGTGGCACGTTACAGGATCGGTCCCGTGAACCGGGCCGCGGAGCGGCTCATCCCTCCGGCGGAACCCGACGGCTCGGAGATCGGGGTCAACTTCGCCGACGCCTACCTCGAGGCGCTGGACGCCACCCTGCCGGACGGGCGTGCCGTGAGCTGCGAGCGCTACGGGCTGCAGATTACCCTGAGGGTGGGCGAGGCCGAGGGCGAGGCGCTGCTGCGCCGGCTGGAGCACGGACCGGACGTGCGCAACATTCTTCATGAAGCGATGCAGGCGGCGGCCGAGGACGCCGGCGTGGTCCTTGCGGTGGAGGACGGCGTGATCTACCTCGACGCGTAGGGGAGCCACAAGCGGTGCTGGACTACGCGGTGATGAATCAGGCGCTCTACGACGGCGACGCCGCCACGGTGAAGGAGATGACCGAGACCGGCGTGCGGCTGGGGATCTCCGCCCACGAGCTGCTCGGCGACGGCCTGGTGGCCGGCATGGCGGTGGTCGGCGAGGACTTCAAGCACAACCGCATTTACCTGCCTGAGGTGCTGGTGGCGGCGCGCGCCATGAAGGCGGGGATGGAGATCCTGCAGCCGCTGCTGTCGGCGCACGACAGCGGGGTGGAGCCGATCGGCACCGTGGTGATGGGCACGGTGAAGGGCGACCTGCACGACATCGGCAAGAACATCGTGTGCATGCTGTGCGAGGGCGCCGGCTTTCGCGTGGTGAACATCGGCGTCGACCAGTCGGCGGAGAACTTCCTGGCGGCGGCGCGCGAGCACGGGGCCGACATCGTCGGCTGCAGCGCACTGCTCACCACTACCATGAAGCAGATGCGCACCGTGGTGGCCACCTTCGCCGAGGCGCACATGGACCAGGTCAGCATCTGCGTCGGCGGCGCTCCGGTCACCCAGCAGTTCTGCGACGAGATCGGCGCCCACGGCTACGCGCCCAACGCCTCGCTGGCGGTGGACCTGTTCAAATCGCTGGTGGCGGCGCCGGAATCCGCCGCGGCCGCGGCCGCGGAGTGACGCCACGCGCGTCGAGCAGCGCGGCGTGCGCCGCGTGCGCCGCGTACGTTTGCTTGACGGCTGCCAGCGCCGCTTCTACGATGGCCGCTACCGTGAGGTAGCGGAATGACTACGCGGGTTCAGACAGCGACGCCAACTCTCTCTCAGCGCTCCACCCTGGTAGCGCACATCATCAAGCACCGCTACCTCTACCTGCTGCTGATCCCCGGCATCCTGTTCTACTTCCTGTTCAAGTACCTGCCGATGTACGGCATCATCATCGCCTTCAAGCACTTCACGCCGGTCAAGGGAATCCTGGGCAGTCCCTGGATCGGGCTGGAGAACTTTCAGCGCCTGCTGCAGGCGCGCGACTTCCCGCTGATCTTCCGCAACACCCTGCTGATCGGGTTCTACCAGCTCGCGTTCGGCTTTCCGGTGCCGATCATCCTGGCACTCCTGCTCAACGAAGTGGGCTCCTCACCGTTCAAGCGCAGCGTGCAGACCATCATCTACCTGCCCCACTTCATCTCCTGGATCGTGGTGGCCGGCCTGGTGTTCCGGCTCACCACGGTGGACGGCGGGCTGATCAACGAGGTGATCAAGGCGTTCGGCGGCGAGCCGATCATCTTCCTGGCCAGCAAACCCCACTTTCGCGGACTGCTGGTGATCTCCGACATCTGGAAGAGCTCCGGCTGGCGCACCATCATCTTCCTGGCCGCGCTCAGCACCGTCGATCCCACCCTCTACGAGTCGGCGGTGATCGACGGCGCCAATCGCTGGCAGCAGACCTGGCGCATCACCCTGCCGAGCATCGCCGAGGTGATCGCCATCGTGCTGATTCTGCAGGTGGGCGACATTCTCCGGGTCGGCTTCCAGCAGGTGATCGCGATGTACAATCCGGCGGTCTACGAGGTGGCCGACATCTTCCAGACCTACGTCTACCGCACCGGTCTGCTGCAGGGACAGTTCGGCTACGCCACCGCGGTGGGCCTGTTCAATTCGGTCATCGCGCTGGCGCTGGTGCTGGTCGCCAACTGGGGTGCCAAGCGGCTCGGCACCGACGGGCTGTTCTAGCAACCCATGGCACTGAAAAAAAGTCCCTCGCGCATCCTCTTCGAGGTGTTTCTCTACGGCTTCTTCGTGGTGGTCGCGCTGGGCTGCCTGTACCCGTTCTGGGTCGTCGTGGTGACCTCCATCCTGCCCTACGACGTGTACATCAAGAATCCGATGCTGCCGATCCCGCGCGCCTTCAGCATCAACGCCTACAAGCTGGTGTTCCTGCAAGAAGACATCCTGCGCGCCGTGGGCGTATCGGTGTACATCACCGTGTTCGGCACCCTGTTGAGCCTGCTGGTGACCACCGCCACCGCCTACGTGCTGTCCAAGCGCTACCTCAAGGGTCAGCGCCTGTTTCTGCTGCTGTTCTTCTTCACCATGCTGTTCGAGGGCGGCATCATCCCCCTCTACTTCGTGGCCCGCTCGCTCGGCATCGTCAACACCCTGTGGGCGCTGATGCTGCCGCTGCTGATCAACACCTTCTTCCTGCTGATCATGCGCTCCTTCTTTCTGTCGTTTCCCGACAGCCTGGAGGAGTCCGCCAAGATCGAGGGCGCCAACGACATCAGCATCCTGCTGCGCATCGTGATGCCGCTGTCCAAGGCGGTGATCGCGGTGATCGGCCTGTTCTACGCCGTCGAGCGCTGGAACGATTTTTTTTATGCGTTGATGTTCATCAACCGGGAGAAGCTGCAGCCGCTGCAGCTCCTGGTGTACAGCCTGATCTCGCCGGGCAGCGGTGCCTCCTTCGCCCAGATAACCGAGACCTACCTGCAGTCGCTGGGCGTGGTGCTGGAGACCATCAAGATGGCGGCCGTGGTGATTGCCGTGGTCCCGATCCTGATCGTCTATCCGTTCATTCAGCGCCACTTCACCAAGGGTATTTTGATTGGATCGATCAAGGGATAGTGAAATCGAAAGGGAGCAGCCGGGGAATGTAGAGAGCGACTTGAGGATCGGGGAGGCTGAATCGTGGCCCGCCGATGGAGCACTTACGAAGGCGAATGTGAAAAGGAGCCTACCGTGAAAAAAAACATTGGTGATGGCCGGGGTGGCCATGTTGGTCATGACGGCCGGAGCATGGGCCTCCGGCGAAGACGAAGCCGCGTCGGGCGAGCCAGTCCACGTGACCGGGTTCTGGTCCGACGGCGTGCCGCCGCCCAAGGGCCGCATGCTGGACTACATCAATGAGCGTTTCAACATGGACTTCGAGATCGTCGTGATCCCGATTGCGGAGTACACCGAGAAGCTGACCCTGGCGATGACTGCCGGCGAGCTGGCCGACCTGATCCAGGTGCGCGCCCCGACCGGACCGGGAGCCCGGCTGGTGCGGCAGATGATCGACGGCGAGATGGTGATCCCGATGGATCCGATGCTGGACGACTATCCCAACCTGAAGGCGTACCTGGAGCGACCGGAAGCGAGCCGCTTCTCGAAGTGGGACGGACAGTACTACGTGGTGCCGAAGCGGTACTTCTACCACACCACCGGCTTCTACTACCGCAAGGATCTGCTGGACAAGCACAACCAGCCGATTCCAGAGGACATCGAACAGTTCGGCGAGGTGTTGAAGACCGTGGCGCAAGCCGAGGGGATGCCGGGATACGTGTCGCTGGGCCTCTACTTCGGCAACCACTACTTCTACGGTGCCTATACCGACGTCGGCTGGGGCCTGCCCGCGTGGCGCTGGGACGGCAGCAAGTACGTGGACATGTCGGTCTCCGACGAGTGGCGCATGGGCGTCGAGCTGTTGCGCCAGTTCTACGCCGACGGGGTGCTCGATCCCGAGTTCGTGGTGTTGAGCGACTTCACCAAATTCCGGGAGAAGTTCACGACCGGCAAGGTGGTGGCGATTCCGGTGCACGTGGAGGCGAACTACTTCTACGACGAGATGGTGGGACTGACCGAGGACACCATCGAGGGCGCCGACGTGTTCGTGACGCCGCCGCCGATGACGCCGGCCGGGCCGAACAACGCGCTGACCGGCTCGCCGTACGGTACCGTGGACATGCTGATCTCGTCGCAGGCGAAGCATCCCGACCGCATCATGGCGCTGTGGGACTTCCTGTTCTCCGAGGAGGGCGACCTGTTCAACTTCTACGGCATCGAGGGCGTCCACTGGGACCGCGACGCGGACGGCAACATCGTCCCCAACGAGGAGGAGCTGGCCAAGGACACCGGCAGTCCCTCCGACCCGATCTCCAAGTGGCGCTGGTTCTCCAACATCATGCCGGACTGGATTCCGTCCTACTCGATCGAGATCGAGCGCCAGGAGGAGCTGATCGAGTGGGGCCAGATGCACGGCGTGTCGCCCTACGTGATCGGCTTCGTGTCGCCGACGTTGCAGCGGGTGCAGGCCGACCTGCAGAAGATCCGCGACGAGTTCTACACCGGCTTCATCACCGGCGAGCGGCCGATGTCGGACTGGGACGAGTTCGTCAGCGAGTACCGCCGCGCCGGCTACGACGACCTGGAGATGGAGGTGCAGGAGTACTGCGCCGACGACGTGTCCGGCAAGTGCCGGCAATGACGGCTGGCCCGCGCCGCGCCTGATTCGGGCGCGGCCGGCGGGGCGCCCACGCGCGCCCTGCCGGGGCCGCCAACCGAGACGGGAGCCACCACGATGCAAGGGGAATTCGATCCGCGGCGCCGCGAGCTGGCCGCCGACCCGCACCGTCCGGCGTACCACTACCTGGCGCCGGCGAACTGGATGAACGACCCGAACGGCACGCTGTTCTGGCGCGGCCGCTACCACCTGTTCTACCAGTACAACCCGTACGGCGCGTACCACGGCGGCGACAGCGGCACCATGCACTGGGGCCACGCGGTGAGCGAGGACCTGGTGCACTGGCGCGACCTGCCGATCGCGCTGGCCCCGGAGCCCGGCTCCCCGGATCGGGACGGCTGCTACAGCGGCGCCGCGTTCATCGACCGCGGCGGCGTGCCCACGGCCATCTACCACGGCGTGGCGCCGGGCCGGGAGGGGGGGATCTGCCTCGCCAGCAGCGACGACGAGCTGCTGGAGCGCTGGAGCAAGCATCCCGCCAACCCGGTGATCCCCAACCCGACCGCCGCGGACGAGTACCAGGTGGCCGGTGCGCCCTGCGCCTGGGTGGAGGGCGATACCTACTACGCGATCACCGGCGGCACCACGCCGCCGCGGGTACGGCCGCCGATCACCCCGGGCGACTACCTGGGAAGGGCCGACAGCCGCGATGTGGTGTACCTGTTCCGGTCTCGCGACCTGGAGCACTGGGAGTACCTGCACCCGTTCTACGAGGGCGGCCGCTTCACCGAGGGGGGCGAGGACATCGGCTGCCCCGACTTCTTCCCGCTCGGCGACCGCCACGTGCTGCTGTTCACCAGCCACCTGCGCGGCGCGCAGTACTACGTGGGCCGCTACGCCGACCGGCGCTTCGTGGCGCAGCGCCACAAGCGCTTCACGATGGCCGAGACCGAGCGGCTCGGGGTGTTCGCCGAGGGCCTCACCCTGCGCGACGACCGCGGCCGGCGGATCCTGTTCGGGCGCGTGCACGAGGGGGTGTATGGCCACGTGCAGCGCGCCTGGGGCTGGGCCGGGGTCATCACCCTGCCGATGGAAATGACCCTGTCGGACGAGGGCCGGGTGCAGGTGGCTCCGGTGCCCGAGCTGGAGACCCTGCGCGGCGAGCACCGGGAGGTGGCGGACCTCGACATCGCCGCCGGTGCGGACCTGCCGCTGGAGACGGTGGAGGGCGACCGGCTGGAGTTGGCGCTGAGCTTCCAATGGCAGGACGCCGAGGAGTTCGGCCTCAAGGTGCGCTGCTCGCCGGATGGGCGCGAGCAGACCCTGATCCGGGTGCGGGCCACCGACTGGGTCGGCCTGCGCGACCCGCAGCAGCCGCGCCGGCGCCGGGCGGAGCTGATCGTGGACACCAGCCGCTCCAGCGTCGGCCCGGAGGTGGCCGATCGCGGGTCGCAGCGCTGTCCCCTGGAGGTGGGCGACGACGGCAGGGTGGAGCTGCGCGTGTTCGTGGACCGCAGCATGGTCGAGGTGTTCGCGGGCGGCGAGCACTACCTGGTGAAGCGCGTCTACCCCGCCAGCCGCGAGGCCACGGGGGTGCAGTTCTTCGCCCGCGGCGGCGGCGCCCGGCTGCTGCGCCTCGACGCCTGGGAGATGCGGCCGATCTGGCCCCTGGAGGAGTGAAGTGAGCTATACCCACCGCGAGCGGGTGCTGGCCGCGTTCCGTCACGAGCAGCCCGATCGCGTGCCGATGGACCTGATGGGCAACGCATCGATGCTGCTCGACGAGCCCTACCTGCTGCTGCGCGATCACCTGGGGCTGACGCCGATTCCGCCGGTGCGCGCCGGGCAACCGGCGAGCTACTACGACGAGCGCATCCTGGAGCACTTCGACATCGACTTCCGGCGCGTGTTTCTGCCGGTGCATCCGGAGGTGGACGTGGTGCACCACGCCGACGGTTCGTTCACCGATCCGTGGAAGATCCGCTACATCCGCGAGGGGCCATTCGTGAACTCGGTGGAGAACCCGCTGGCCGGCATCACCACGCTGGCGGAGCTGCAGGAGTACCGCTGGCCGCAGCCGCAGGAGATGTTCGCCACCGCCGGGCTGCGCGACACCGCGAAGCGGCTCTGCGAGGAGACCGACTACGCCATCGTGGCGCGCAACCCGCTGACGCAGGGGTTCCTCGACCGCGCCTGCTACCTGATGGGAATGGGCGACTTCTTCGTCACCATCCGGCTCTACCCGGACCTGGCGCAGGCGATCTTCGACGGCATCCTGGAGGTGTACCGGGGGGTGTACGAGATGTTCCTGGATGAGGTGGGACCCTACGTGCAGATGGTGGAGACCGCCGACGACCTGGGGACCTCGGGCAGCCTGATGGTGTCGCCCAAGATGTACCGCCAGCACATCAAGCCGGCGGAGGCGGTGCTGTGCGCGGCGATCCGCGAGCGGGCGCCGGACGCCTTCATCTTCCGCCACTGCGACGGCTCGGTGGCGCCGCTGCTGGATGACTTCATCGAGACCGGCACCGACGTCCTCAACCCGGTGCAGACCTCGCTGCCGGGGATGGACGCAGCCGAGCTCAAGCAGCAGTTCGGCGAACGCCTGGTTTTCCACGGCGGCGTGGAGGGCTACGAAGGACCACGCGATACCGTGGTAGAGGAGGTGCGCCGGCTGATCGACGCCTTCGCCCCCGGCGGCGGCTACGTGTTCGCCTCCTGCAACCACATCATCGAGGCGCCGCCGAAGAACGTGGTGGCCATGTTCGAGACCGCGCGCGACTACTCGGCGCGCTGATGCGGGGCACCTCCCCATGAAGGTGCTCGGCTTCGGGGCGGTGCTGTGGGACGACATCGCCGATCCCGCGGCCCCCCCGGCCGACGCGGTCGCCGGCGAGGCCAACATCGGCGGCGCGGTGTTCAACGTGGTGGTGCACCTGCAGCGGCTGGGCTATGCGGCCTACATGCTGAGCGCCATCGGCCGCGACCCGCTCGGCGAGCGCACCTGGCGCGAGCTCGACCGCCTCGGCATCCGGCGCGACTTCATCGCCAGCGTCGCCGCGCCAACCTGCCTCATCGAGGTCACCTTCGACCGTGAAGGCCAGCCTCACTACAGCAGCCCGGACGTGGTGTCATGGGACCGCATCGAGGCGCCGGCCAACCTGGTCGCCGAGGTGGACGCCGCGGCCTTCGACGTGCTGGTGTTCGGCACCCTGGAACAGCGCAGCAGCACCTCCCGGGCGACCCTGCGGCGGGTGCTGGAGGGCGCCCGCTTCGAAAAAGTGTTCCTGGACCTGACGCTGCGCGGCGACTTCTACGACCGCGACCTGCTCGACTATTCCATGCGCCGGGCGGACATCATCAAGATGAACGACGACGAGGCGCGGGTGGTGAACGAGCTGTTCGGCTTCGGCCGGCCCGACCTGCGGGAACTGCTGCCGCTGATCGCCCGCGAGTTCGACGGCGACCTGGTGTGCATCACCCTGGGCGCCGACGGTACGCTCGCGGGCGACCGCTCGCACGTGCTCCACGCCCCGGGTTACCGCGTCGCGGTGGTGGACACGGTGGGTTGCGGCGATGCCTTCAGCGCCGGCCTGCTCTACCGCCTCGGCACCGGCGGCTCGCTCGCCGAGGCCTGCGACTTCGGCAACCGCATGGGAGCCTTGATCTCGGCCAGGCGCCAGCTCGATCCCGGATTACGATCTCGCCGAGCTCGACCGCCTGAGCCACTGAGGACGGCGCCGGCGCACGCGCCAGCCGAAGAGCACCCGTCGATAAATGCATTCGTGATACGGTAACGCTGTCTATGGCGATGTGGGTCGGGCTGGCCCTGGTCTCGGCGCTGCTGTTCGGGGCGTCGACGCCGCTGAGCAAGCTGCTGCTGGAGCAGGTGAGTCCCTTCCAGTTGGCGGGACTGCTCTACCTGGGTGGGGCGTTGGGGGTGAGTCCGTTCGCGGTGCGCAAGCGGGTGCTGCGGCGAGTCGTGCGCCTGGACCGCGCCAACCAGGTGCGGCTGGCCGGCGCCGTGGTGCTGGGGGGCATGGCGGGTCCGGTGCTGCTGCTGCTGGGGTTGCGCCTGGCCGCGGCGGCATCGGTATCGCTGTGGCTCAACCTGGAGCTGGTCGCCACCGCGATCCTTGGCGTGGTGCTGTTCCGCGACCAGTTGAGCGGCCGCGCCTGGGTGGGAGCGGGGCTGGTGGTGGCCGCGGCGCTGCTGCTGTCCTGGGAGGAGCAGTCCGCCGGGTTCCTGCCCGGACTGCTGGTGGCGCTGGCCTGCGTCTGCTGGGGCTTCGACAATCATTTCACCTCCTTGATCGACGGCTTGACGCCGCAGGAGACCACGCTGTGGAAGGGCCTGGTCGCCGGCGCCACCAACCTCGCCATCGGGCTGGGCGTCTCGCCCTGGATCGCCACCACGGGCACCGCGGCGGCGGCGCTGGGGCTGGGCGCGCTCGCCTACGGCGCCAGCATCGTGCTGTACATCGCCGCGGCGCAGAACATCGGCGCCACCAGGGGGCAGCTCATGTTCTCCGCCGCGCCGTTCTTCGGCGTGCTGCTCGCCGTGGTGGTGCTGGGCGAGCCGTTCGGCACGCTCCAGATCGCCGCTACCGCGGTCCTGGTGCTGGGCCTGCTGGTGCTGATGCGCGAAGGCCACGCCCACCGCCACCGCCACCCGGCCCAGGAGCACGAGCACTGGCACCGCCACAACGACGGCCACCACCTACACCAGCATGCCGGGCTGCCGGCCTGGGCCGGCCACGTGCACCCGCACCGCCACGAGGCGGTGGAACACGAGCACCCCCACGTACCCGACGTGCACCACCGCCACAAGCACGACGACCCGTAGCGGCTCCGTTACGGCAAAGTACGTACGGCGTCAGTTGGTCGGATATCCCGTAGGACGCGGAGACGTCGAACGCAGCCCGTCAATATGCTCGTGCAGTGCATCCCCGATCCGAGACCACATCGGATCCAAAACAAAGTCGATTCCCTCACGTCGAGCCAGCTTGGCAGCCGGAACAAAGTCACCGTCGCCAGAAACCAAGACGATTTGGTCAACCATCCTTTTCAGCGCGAGAGACGTGATATCGATTCCGATTTTCATATCAACCCCTTTCTGGTTGATGTCGAACTCGACGTCCGTCGGTGTCAGGTCGCTATGGGAAATGCTACCTCTTAGCAATTTCTTTGTAGCAAATGGTTTAATTACCCACTTGTATCCGGTGAGGTAGCCAAGGCGTAGCGCAACCTTGCGCTTACGCTTGAGCTGTTCATGAAATTCTACTCGGAACGCTGCCCCAGGGAGTTTCGAAAAGTCCACCGATTGGCCACTTATAGGATGGTGCGATTTCTTCATCAACGGAGGGCAGTCGTAGACCAGTATGCGGTATAGGTCGGCATCGTCTACGTGGTACATCGCCATCCTGTACAACGTATCAGCCACAACAACGGATGATTTGTAATCGTGATCCGGATAGACGTGACGGAAGCGCTTCAGAAAGAAAGCGCCATCAATGAGAATAGCAGTAGACATGATCCAATCTCCTATTAATCAAAAAGCCTTTGGGATCGGCTTTCTCACCCCAACATTCGGAGAAAGCGTACTGCCAAAGGCTACAAACTACACCTAACGTAGCAGTGACGACGGGGAATGTCAACATAGCCGTCGGATTGGTCGGAACCGGCCCGTGCCGAACCGCCGGCACAACGTGCCAGGGCAGTCCGTGCTGGTGCGCACCACGGGACGGCATCTGCCGCCGCCGGCGAGCGGTGACGCAAGGCGTGCCCTGAGGCGGTTAGCGCAGGCCGCAGACCCAGTTGGTGGGGATCGGTTCGGCGGCGCCGTCGTAGCTGATCTCGAACGGGCGCAGCAGCGCGGTGAGCTCGGGCGCGGCGTGCGGGGAGAACTGGAAGCCGCGCTCCACCGCCGCCACCGAGGCGCGGGTCCGCTCCGGGAGCTCCGGGAACGCCGGGTAGTACCACATGGTGAGGCAGGTGCGTCGCGTGTCGCTGTCGTTGCCGTGGGCGGCGTGAAACAGGCTGCCGTACCCGGCCACGAAGTCGCCGGCGCGCAACGGCACGTCCACCTCGTCGTCGTAGTGCGCGAACGCCGGGTTGTGCTGGGGATCCAGATACTTCCGGTTCTCGTCGGTGTGCGTCTCCGGCACCAGGTCGTGCAGCGCGTGGCGTTTCAGGTGGGAGCCCGGAATCACGCGCAGGCAGCCGTTCTCCGGGGTAGTGTCGGTCAGGTAGAACATCAGGAACGCCTGGATCGGGACCGGCGTGTAGCTCACCGGGTCGTCCCAGAAGCGGCCGTCCTCGTGCCAGAACAGG
This sequence comes from Spirochaetia bacterium, assembly GCA_965203905.1. Taxonomy (GTDB): domain Bacteria; phylum Spirochaetota; class Spirochaetia; order SZUA-6; family Bin103; genus Bin103. The sequence continues at coordinate 5,198,835 of CBDBDQ010000005.1, forward strand.
GGCGGGCTGTGCGGCGGCTTGCTGATCACCCGCCCGTGGCCGAACTTGGGGTCGTGAAACCCGAGCCGCGCCAGCGCCTGCAGGATCGGCGGGTAGGCGATGAACTCCGCGAACACCGGGAAGCGCTCGATGAACGTCCCGTTCACCAGGATCATGCTGCCGGTGGCCACCTGCTCGGCGAAGTGCTGCCCGTCCTGTTCCGCCAGGCTGGCGTCGCTGGCGGCCCGCAGGCGCTCCAGGAGCCCCTCGTCCAGCACGTTGCGGAAGATGTAGAACCCGTCACGGTCGAACTGAGCACGTTCCGCGCTCACGGTCTGCGTCGCCATGACCCCATCATGCCGTCCACGCAACATCGCGGCAACAACGCCAACAACGCCCTTAAGCCAGCGCGTTCACGCGGGACTCGTCGTGCTCTCCGGCGCGCTCGAACCGCTACATTCCCCACACGGCGATCGGTACGCCGGCGGCGGTCTCCGTGCGGCAGTAGACCTTGTCGTTCCATGGCTTGCCGTCCGTGCGGCCTGCAGCAGCAACTGGGGATCGGCCTCGCGGTACCGGAATCGCTCGACCCAGTGTTCGGAGTGCTCGCGGAAGAACCGCTGGGAGAGGGGCCCTCGCCGGGCGCACGCCTGGCGAGGGCTGGTTTGGTCTTGGATGCGACGGCTATTCGCTCAGGAACCAAGTCTCCGGCTTGACGTCGCGGAAGTACTGGACGTCGTCCCCGTAGAAGCGCACGTCACGCGGGAAGTTGCGCAGCTTGTTGCTGACGATGATCGGCCGCGGGATGAATCCGACGGTGCCGATCACCATCACGTTCTCGGAGATGAAGTCGAATACCTCTACGGCAAGGCGATCGCGCTCGGCTTCGTCGGTCTCGGCGAACCAGCGGCTGGCCGTTTCGTAGAGTTTCTTGTACTTCTCCGGCGGCTCCTCGCCCCTCTCGCCGCCCGACAGATGCCAGTCGGTCCACAGGATCTGGCGCAGCCGGCCGCCCCAGAGGAAGGCATTTACCGGATTGTACCCCTTGCGTACGTTGGTCATCCTGAGCATGTTCACCACGACATCGTGCTTGTTGCCCTGGACCGGCGACTCGTACAGGTCCCAGTCGGTGGCGCGCCAGTCCACCTTGACCCCCACATCTCGCCAGTACTCCACCACCAACTCGTTGATATCCACCACGCTCTGCCATTCGGCAGGCGCATTGAATACCAGCTCCAGGGTTTCTCCGTCCGGGCGGACCCGGAACTTGCCATCCTGATCGTACTTCAGACCCATCTCGTCGAGAAGCTGCTTGGCGCGCTCCGGATCGTACTCGGCGAAGTGGCTCGCCCATTCGTCCTTGTAGAAGGTGTTTTCCGGGTTCATGGCCGCCTGGCGTGGCGTCGCCATGCCGAAGAATACGACCTCGTTGATCTCGTCTCGGTTGATCGCCAGCGACATGGCCTGGCGGAAGCGGACGTCCTGGAAAACCTCGCGCAAGACGGGATCCTCGCTGTTCATGTTGAAGGCGTATACCGCCTCCCCGCCCGCGGCGTGCGGCCATAGCAGCACTTCGTAGTCGCCTTTCTCGGCATTCTCCTTGTAGAGCGGAAGGTTGTTGGCCGTGGTGGTCAGCCCGACGATGGTCATGTCGCCGGAGATGGCCATCAGGTTGTAGGCCTCCTGGTCGGCGACCGTGTCGACCCGCAGCCGGTCGAGGTAGGGGAGCTGGTTGCCGGCCGGGTCGATCGCCCAGTGGTAGGGATTGCGCACGTACGTCGTGTGCAGGGTGCCGATGTCGGCGTAGATCCAGGATTGCAGCGCCGGCGCATCCGCGTCCCTCACGCGGAAGTCGGAGTTCGACGTACTGTGAGAATTGAAGGCCTGCACCCAGGACTCGAACCCCTCCTCCTTGGCAAGCTTCTCGGCGTCCGAGTTGTACTTCGGGTGCCACTTCGACATGTAGTGCTTCGGATACATGCGCGGATACCATCCGCCCCACCATTCATACCAGCCTATGAGCGTGGGAAACGGCTCGGCGTAATGGATGCGCACCGTGTAGTCGTCGACCCGCTCGCCGCGTGCTATCGGTCCCCAGTTGAGTTTGACCCAGCTATCCGGGAAGTCCGGGGTCAGGTGCCAGTCCTCGAGCCAGAACATGACATCATCGGCCGTGTATGGCGCGCCGTCGGACCACTTCAACCCCTTGCGCAGGTGCATGGTGAGGACCGTCTGGTCGGCCGAGAACTCGAATCCCTTGTGGATGAAGGGCACGACCAGGTGGGGAGCCCCGGGTCCACGGTTGGCGGTCTGTATCGTCCCGACCAGTCCACGCAGGGGCGTGATTTCGGTGTACGCGGTGCCGACAGCCGGAGTGATCAGTGTGCCGCCGTACTGGCCGATCCCTTCGAGGACGTTGAGGACCAGCGGCTCCTCGGGCAAGCGCTCTTCGACCGGGGGCAGCTCTCCCGCCGCCACCTGCGCCGCCAGCATCGGCGCCTCGCCGAACTGGGAGATCTGGTTACCGGTGTCCTGCTCGTAGTCGGCCAGGGTATCCCACTGCCACACCTCCGACGGCGGCAGGTCCATCATCGCTGCCGCACCCTCCCCGGTCTGATCTTCCGTCTCGTCAGCGCCGGTCGCGAACGCCAGGGTTCCCGCCAGTGTGACGCCGGTCGCCACAGCCATGAGTCGTAACACTTCTCGCACAATTGCCTCCTCTCCGAAGCGACAATCCTGAACGACAGGCTCGTGTTGTGAAGCATCGGTTTGGTCGTGCCTGGTCCGAAACTGGTTCATGTTACGGCTCCGGTGCGATCTGTCAACCGGCTGTGGCGGCGGTGGCGGCGGTTGTGGTGGTGAGGTTAGTTCCGGTACGGGTCGGCGGCGTCGCGCAGGCCGTCGCCGACGAAGTTGAACGCCAGGACGGTCACGATCACGAACAGCCCCGGGATCAACAGCCAAGGGTGCAGCGCCACCGTCTGCAACTTCTGCGCCTCCTCGAGCAGCACGCCCCAGCTCACCACCGGCGGCCGCAGTCCCAGCCCGAGGAAGCTCAGAGCGGTCTCGCCGAGGATCATGCCGGGCACCGCAAGGGTCAGATTGACGATCAGGTAGCTCAGAAACGAGGGCAGCAGGTGGCGGGCAATGGTGGCGGCTGCCGGCGAGCCCGAGATCGTCGCCGCCATCACGAAGTCCTCTTCCCGGAGTTGCAGCAGTTTGCCGCGCACCACCCGCGCGAGCCCACCCCAGCTCACAATCGACAGGATGATGGTGATCGCGAGGTAGACCTGCAGGGCGCCCCACTCACGTGGCATCGCCGCCGACAGCGCCATCCACAGCGGGATGGTCGGGATCGACTGCATGAACTCGATCAGGCGCTGCACGGCCATGTCGGAACGACCGCCGAAAAAGCCGGAGATGCCGCCCAGGGTACAACCCAGCACGAAGGTCATTGTCACACCGATCAGGCCGATGGACAGCGAGGTACGGGCGGCATACAGCACCCGCGAATAGAGGTCGCGGCCGAACCTGTCGGTCCCCAACAGGAACAGGGTGCCCTCGTCGACCCCGAGGAGATGTATTCTGCTCCGAAACAGCGACCACAATTCGTATTCGTCGCCGCGTCGGAACAGGCGGATGTAGCTGCGTCGGGTCTTGTCGGCGTGATAGTTCTTGCGAAACGTCTCCATGTTCAGCTCCAGGCGCAGGGGGTAGACGAAGGGGCGCAAGGAAAAGCCCTGGTCGCTGAAAAAGCGTATCCGCTGCGGGGGAGCGTAGATGTGTTCGGAGTTGCGCTTGGCAATATCCTGGGTGGCAAAGAACTCGGCGAAGATGGCTACGAGGTAGAGTACGGCCAGCACCATCAACCCCACGAGGGCCAGCTTGTGACGCACGAACTTGCGCCGCATCAACTGCCACTGGGAGGCGACGAAGTAGCTTTCGTCGAAGCCTTCTCCGGTCTGGTCGGCGGTCGCGGGCGGCTGCGTTGTCGGCGGCCGAGCCGACGCGCCGGGGTGAACCGGTTCGCTCACGCTCCGTGTTCCTTCTCGTAGCGGATGCGGGGATCCAGCCACACCAGCAACATGTCGGAGATGAAGGTGCCGATGATGGTCAACACCGCGAGCACCATGACAATGCTCGCCGCGAGCTGCATGTCCTCGGCGGTGAGTGCCTGGAACAACAACGGGCCCACGGTGGGGAGGTTGAGGACGATGGCGGTAATGATGGTGCCGGACACGATTTCCGGGAGCAACCAGCCGACCGTGCTTACGATCGGGTTGACAGCGATGCGCACGGGGTACTTGAACAGCAGGTCGCGTTCCTCCACTCCCTTCGCGCGCGCGGTGATGACGTACTGCTTCTGCAACTCGTCCAGCAGTGAGCCACGCATTACCCGGATCAGTCCGGCAGTGCCCGCGGTGGCGACCACGATGATCGCCACCGGCAGGTGCAGCATCATGTCCAGGAATTTGAGGATGCTCCATGGCGCATCCACGTACTCGGTGGAGAACAACCCCGTGATTCTGAAGTCGAACAGGCTGAACGCCAGCCACATCAGGATCAGCGCGAGCAGGAAGTTGGGCGTTGCCAGGCCCACGAAGCCGAATACCGTGGCAGTGTAATCGCCGACCGAATACTGGTGGGTGGCCGAGTAGATTCCTATCGGTATCGCCATCGCATAGGTGAAGGCCAGCGTTACCAGCGAAAGCACCACGGTCAGACCAAGCCGTTCCCGGATCAGCTCGGCCACCGGCCGGTTCCACTGATGCGACCGGCCCAGATTGCCACGGATCAGATTGGCTACCCACTTGAGGTACTGGATGTAGTCGGGTTGATCGAGCCCGTAAAGCTTGCGCATCCCTTCCAACTCAGCTTCGCTCATGGTGGTATCGGAGAGGTTCAACTGCTGCAGACGATAGGTCAGATAGTCGCCGGGGGGCAGCTTGATGATGGCGAAACCGACCATCGACACCGCCACCATCGTGAGCAACATGTAGCCGAGTCTGCGCCCAAAGTACGCGGTCACAGTGCATCCTCCGTTGCTGCAAGGGCAGGCCCGGCCTGGTGGGAACCAGTCTGCTATCGGCGAAGGAATCAGACTGCGCGTCATCGTCAGAGCGCCCGTCGCAGCAGCGGTATTCCCCTGCCTGATCCGTAACTGGTTAATCTTACGGCTCCCGCGTGCTCTGTCAACTGTTGTGTGGCTCGGGGCTCGTCTGGCTCGTCGCCGAGCTGTCTGGGGGCGCCGGGCCGCTTCGTCAGCCGCCTAGCGTTGCACGGTGAGCAGGGTGTTGGCGGCCGGTACCGGCAGGGTGGAGCGGGCGCCGTCGGGCCAGGTGATCTCCAGCCGCTGCAGCGCGGCGTCCTCGGGGAAGCCGAAGTGGACGCGGCTGGGGTCGCCGGAGAGGAAGCCGCTGGAGCTGCGGATCTCGCGCACGTAGCTGTCGGTCGACGTGTGCAGGGTGAGGCGCGAACCGATGGCACGGGTGTTGCCGCTGCCGGGCCACAGCAGGTCCACCTGCAGGCTCGCTCCGCCGCACAGCCGGTTCTCCAGCAGCTCCGCCGGTGTGCGCAGGTTGTTCACCACGATGTCGAGGTCGCCGTCGCCGTCGAGGTCGGCCATGCTCATGCCGCGGCCGCCGGCGGTGCTGCCCAGGCCCCATTCCGGGGCGCGGCGGAAGCTGCCGCCGCCCTGGTTGCGAAACACCTGGTTCTCTTCGATCAGCTCGGCGTCGGGGAGGTGCCCGAAGGAGGCCTCGCTGTACATGCCGTTGACCACGTAGAGGTCCTGCAGCCCGTCGTTGTCCAGGTCCGCGAACTTGGCCGACCAGCTCCAGCCGCTGGCGTCGACTCCGCTGTCGGGCGCCCGGTTCTCGAAGCCGTCCGCCACGCTGCCCACGAGCAGAATGTTCTCCTCGATCTGCGGGTCGCCCTCCGGCATCGGGTCGTAGTTGGCGCGCAGGTGCTGCCACGCCTCACGCGTGGCGGCGTCCTCGGAGTAGGGCTTCATGTCGGCGCTGAACAACTCCAGGCTGCCGTCGTTGTCGATGTCGGCGGCATCGAGGCTCATCGTGTTGCGCGGCATGCGCGGCAGCAGGTTCCGGATCCGGAACCCGTCCGGAGTCCACAGAAAGGCGTAGTCCGGCAGCTCGAAGTCGTTGCCGACCAGAATGTCGAGCCGGCCGTCGCCGTCCACGTCGGTCAGCAGCAGCGCCAGCGCATGCGCGTAGCGCACCAGCTCGAACGGGTGCAGCTTGCCGTCGACGTTCTCGTAGTAGGCGACGCCGCCGCCGATCACGAAGCCGTCGTAGAGCTCGGCGATCTCGCCGTCGTAGCTGGCCCCCGCCAGGTCCAGGTCGCCGTCGCGGTCCACGTCCGCCAGGGCGATCGCGTTCAGCACGTGCCAGGGACCGAATCCTTCGGTGCGCGCGAAGGTGCGCGTCCCGTCGCCGGCTGCGCTGAGCCACAGGCTTGGCGGATTGCCGGGGTGGGAGAGGATCAGGTCCTGCCACCCGTCGCCGTCGAAGTCCACGATGTTGACCGCGCGCGCGTTGTCGGCGGCCAGCTCCTGGCGCTTGAAGGTGAGCCCGCCGTCGTTCCACAGGATGCTGCTCGGTGCGTCCAGGTTTGCCAGGACGATGTCGATGTCGCCGTCGTTGTCCAGGTCGTTGACGCCGAGCGCCGAGCCGACGCCGGCGAAGATCGGCTTGCGCTGCGGCGAGAACACGGTGGTGTGGGGCAGGGCGTGGGAGACGAAGGTTCCGCTGCACTCCGCTCCCGCGGCAACCGGCTGCGCACTTTGCGTTATCTGCGGCTCCGCCGTCACCGGAACGGCACACACGGCACAGAGCAGCAGCGGCAGCCCGAGAACTCGCGGGCAGGTCATGAAGGCGGCGAGCAGCCCGTGGCGGAGCCCGGCGTCGCACCGAGAGCGGCGAGGGGATGGATCGTCGCGCGGATGCAGCTGGAGTTTCGCCACCGGCCGCTAATTGCTCTTGTACGGATCGGCGGCGTCGCGCAGGCCGTCGCCGACGAAGTTGTAGCAGAGCACGGTGACGATCACCAGCAGGCCGGGAATCATCATCCACGGGTGCAACTCGATGGTGCGCACGTTCTGCGCCTCCTTGAGCAGCACGCCCCAACTCACCGTGGGCGGACGCAGCCCCAGGCCGAGAAAGCTCAACGCGGTCTCGCCCAGGATCATGCCCGGCACACTGAGCGTCAGAGACACGATCAGGAAGCTCATGAAGGAGGGCAGCAGGTGCCTCACGATGATGGTGGTCGAGGTCGAGCCGGCGATCGTCGCCGCCATCACGAAGTCCTCCTCGCGCAGTTGCAGCAGCTTGCCGCGCACCACCCGCGCCAGCCCGGTCCAGGCTATCAGCGACAGAATGATGGTGATCGCGAGGTACACCTGCAGCGGCCCCCACTGGCGTGGCACCGCGGCCGACAGCGCCATCCACAGCGGAATGGAGGGGATCGACTGCATGAATTCGATCAGGCGCTGAATCGCCATGTCGGCGGCTCCACCGAAGAAGCCGGATATGCCGCCGAGCGTACAGCCGAGCACGAACGCCACGGCGACCCCCACCAGGCCGATCGACAGCGAGGTGCGGGCGGCGTACAGAGCCCGCGAGTAGATGTCGCGCCCGAACTTGTCGGCGCCCATCAGGAACAGGGTGCCCTCGTCTACCCCGAGCAGGTGAATGCGAGTGGGGAACAGGCCCCACAGCTCGTACTCGTCACCTGGCGCGAAGAAGCGCAGGTATGCCTTTCTTGAGGTGTCCGGCGCGTAGCGGTTGCGGAACGTCTTCACGTCGAGCTCGACGCGCCACGGGTACACGAACGGGCGCAGCGAGAGGCCGTCTTCGCCGATGAAGCGGATGCGCTGCGGCGGCGCATACAGGTGATCGGAGTCGCGCCGGTAGATGTCCTGGGTGGCGAAGAACTCGGCGAACAGGGCCACGAAGTACAGCAAGCCCAGCACCACCAATCCGATGATGGCCAGCCGGTGGCGCGTGAAGCGGCGCCGCATCAGGGTCCATTGCGACGCGAGGAAATAGCGCTCGGCCGCTTCCGCCTCAGTCACGAGCATTCCCGTCTCGACGGACCGGGCTTCGACGTCGCTCATGCCGCGCTCTTCTCGGACTCGAAGCGGATGCGCGGATCGAGCCACAGCAGCAGCATGTCGGACACGAACACCCCGACGATGGTAAGGACCGAGAGCACCATCACGATGCTCGCCGCGAGCTGCATGTCTTCCTGGGTGAGCGCGTTGAACAGCAGCGGCCCCACGGTCGGCAGGTTGAGCACGATGGCCGTGATGATCGTACCCGACACGATCTCCGGAAACACGCCGCCGATGCCGCTGATGATCGGATTGATGGCGATCCGCACCGGGTACTTGAACAGCAGCGAGCCCTCCTCCAGACCCTTCGAGCGCGCGGTAACCACGTACTGCTTTTGCAGTTCATCCAGCAGCGAGCCCCGCATCACCCGAATCAGGCCGGCGGTGCCGCCGGTAGCCACCACCAGAATGGCGACCGGCAGGTGCAGCAGCATGTCCAGGAACTTGGCCACGCTCCACGGCTGGTCCAGGTATTCGGAGGAGAACAGGCCGGTGATGGGGAAACCGAACCAGCTGAGCGAAATCCACATCAACAGCAGGGCGAGCATGAAGTTGGGCGTGGCCAGCCCGATGAAGCCGAACACGGTGGCCGTGTAGTCTCCGAGCGAGTATTGGTGGGTGGCCGAGTAGATGCCGATCGGGACGGCCAGCAGGAAGGTGACCACGATGGTCAGCACCGACACCAGCGCGGTGAGCGGCAGCCGGTCACCCACCAGTTCCGCGACCGGGATCCGGAACGAATACGACTCGCCGAGATCGCCGCGCAGCAGGTTGCTTACCCAGATGAAGTACTGCATGTAGCCGGGCTTGTCCAAGCCGTATTCTTCGCGAATCTTCTGCAGCTCCTCCTCGGTGAGCTGGGTGCCGGTGATTCCGAGCCGGCGCAGATGGGTCGACAGAAAGTCCCCCGGAGGCAGTTGGATGATGGCGAAGCCCACCACCGACACCAGCGCCAGGGTGATCGCCATGTAGAACAGTCTGCGCACCACGTACGCGGTCATTTCCGGTATCAGCCCCTTTACACGCAGAAGGCCCGCGCGAGCGGGCCTCCTGCAGCGATGATCGCGTGAACTACTGCTTGATGTACCACTGGTCGGGCTTTACGTCGCGGAAGAACTGCACGTCGTCGCCGGCGAACCGGACGTCGCGCGGAACATTTCCCATCTCGTGGCTCATGATGACCGGCACCGGGGCATAGCCGACCGTACCGATCAGCAGCACCTGTTCGGAAGCGAAGTCGAACAGTTGCGTGGCGATGCGGTCGCGCTCGGCCTTGTCGGCGGTGATGTACCACTGGCCGGCCAGCTTGAAGAACTCCTGGAACTCCGGCGGCGGCTCCTCGCCGCTCTCACCACCGGAATGGTGCCAGGCCCACCAGAGGGGCGCGTAGTGGCCGTCGTTGGAGGTGAACTTGTTGGACGGCAGATAGCCCTTGCTCTGGTTGGTGCGGCGCAGGAACCACACGGCAATGTCATAGTCGTTGTTGCCCAGCCGCTCGCCCACCAGGTCGATACTGTACGAGCGCGGGTCCACCTTGACGCCCACGTCCTGCCAGTACTCGGCCACCAACTCGCTGATCGCCACGTGGCTCGGCCACTCCAGCGGGATCAGTATCTGGGCCGCCAGCACCTCGCCGTCGGGGCGCATGCGGAATCCGTCGCCGCCGCGCTCCAGGCCGATTTCGTCGAGCAGCCGGTTGGCGGTATCGGGGTCGTGCTCCGCGTAGCGGGTGGCCCATTCCTCCTTGTAGAAGGAGTTCTCCGGGTCCATCGCCGCCTGCCGCGGGACCGCAAGCCCGAAGAACAGCACCTTGTTGATCTCCTCGCGGTCGATCGCCAGCGACATCGCCTGCCGGAAGCGCACGTCCTGAAAGACCTCGCGCAGGGCCGGATCCTGGTGAGTCATGTTGAAGGCATAGAAGCTCTCCGCTCCCGCGGCGCGCGGCCACATCAGCGTCTCGTAGTCGCCGTCTTCCTCGTTCTCCTTGAACAGCGGAAAGTCGGGAGTCGACAGTCCGATGGCGGCCACCGACAGCTCGCCGGAGATCACCTTCAGGTTGAGGGTCTCGGCGTCGGCCACCGTCTCCACGCGCAGGCGGTCGATGTAGGGAAGCTGGTTGCCGGCCGGGTCGATGGCGAAGTGATAGGGATTGCGCACGTGGAGCACGTAGGTGGTGGTGATCTCCTCGTGGTTCCACGGCTTCACGCTCGGGGTGTTCATGTCCTCGACCCGGAAGTCGCCGCCGCCGCCCTTCTTGCGCCATACCGCCTGTACCCAGCTATCGTAGCCTTCCTCCTTGGCCAGGGCGTCGGCGTTCTCGTTGTACTTGGCGTGGTACTTGGAGAGGTAGTGCTTGGGATAGGCGTGGGGATGCCAGCCGCCCCAAAATTCGTACCAGCCCGGCAACGTCGGGAACGGATCGGTGTAGTGCAGCCGTACCGTGAAGTCGTCCACCTTCTCGGCGTGCGACATCGGCCCCCAGCCGTTGCGCCGCCAGCCGGACGGGAACTCGTCGATGAGCAGGAAGTCCTCGAACGAGAACATCACGTCGTCCGCGGTGTAGGGGTGGCCGTCGGACCACTTCATGCCGCGCCGCAGGTACATGGTGACCGTCTTCTGGTCCTCCGACATCTCCCAGCCCTTGTGGATGTAGGGCACGATGTCGATCGGGCTTCCCGGACCGCGGTTGGCGGTCTGCACGGCGCCGACCAGCCCGCGGATCGGCGTCAGCTCGGTGTACTCGGTGCCGATCGAGGCCGCCTTGAGGGTGCCGCCGTAGGTGCCGATGCCCTCGAACACGTTGAGCACCAGCGCCTCCTCGGGCAGCCGTTCCTCCACCGGAGGCAGGTCGCCCGCCGCCACCATCGCCGCCAGCATCGGCGCCTCGCCGAACGAGGTGATCGTCTGCCCGGTGTCGCGCTCGAAGTCGGCCAGCGTATCCCACTGCCAGACGTCGCCATACTCGGACATCATCTCCGCCGCCGCGGATCCCTGCGCCCCCGACTCTTCCTCGCCGCTGGCGAACGCGACAGCCGTCGCCACGCACGCCACAAGTGCGACCAGGGCCAGTTGCCTAGCCTTTCTCATGAAGGGTTCTCCTTGTATCTGTAGAGATTCGGGAAAGGTGTATCCGGTCCACCCCCGGCTGTCAACCGTGGCATGCGCTCTCGCGCAATCGAGATGGAGAGAGCGGTGTGCTCCCACGGGGAGCTTGCCTTTACCGTGGATGTCGTGCTTGAGGAGGGTGGCGTGAGTCACCACGGCCACTCCGTGACACGGAAGACCGTGAAAACGGCGCATGGGGCAGTACACGGTGGCCGCCATTTTCCGGTGAGCCTGAGCGACACCAATACCGCCGGCGACATCGTCGTAACAGGGCTGCCGGCCCTGCTCGCGATGAAGGCTGCGGCACTCGTTTCGCGGTGCAGCGAAAAGGACCTCTATGACTTGCTCTGGTTGTTCGATGCATTCCCCGAGCGCGAGCTCGCGGAACTGATCGAGCTTGGCCGCACGGTAGATCGCGGCGTGACCGGGGAGACGCTGGTCTACCGCATCGGGAGCACCGAGCTGGACCGTGCGGCCTGCGGCTTCGCCGCGGAGTTCGGCACCTCTGCATCCGCGGTATTCTCCCGCATCAGCGCACTCCGGCGTGAGCTGCTCAGAGCGCTGGATCTTCATCTGAGCCGCAACGCTACGAGTACGTTGCGCGAAGTCGTGAGCCGGGTGAGGCGACTGTAACTGGTCGGGCGCCGTGGTGCGTCCACCAGGAGGCCGCCGCCTGATCTGTTTACACACCTATTGACGAACCTCCACCAATGGAGTACCGTTGGCAACCCAACGGGAGAGGTATTGGAGGTTGGTCGCTAACCGGCTGAGAGATCCATGAAGCCAGTTTGAGAAAGAACTGTTTTGAGAAGGCGCCGTTGGCGCCGAACTATTAATTCCAGACAGATCCGTATAAGGAGGATCTAGTATGAATAGGACAATCGTTTTGGCTCTCGTGCTGACTGTGCTGATCGGCGGGGCCATCTATGCAGCGGGAGAGCCAGAAGGAGATGAGACGGGCGCCCCGGTTGAGACGGGGGCCCCGGTACGGACAGGCCAGTACGGCGAGGCGCCGATGCTGGCCGCTATGGTGGCCGCAGGCGAGCTGCCGCCGGTGGAAGAGCGGCTTCCGCTGGAACCTTCGGTGCGGCCGTTGGTAGGAGGCGGGGTTGATGATATCGGCCTCTATGGCGGCACGCTGCATTCGGCGATGATGAACATAACCCCCTGGGGTGATCTGAGCGAGATGCCGGACGCCGGAGGTTCTCTCGGCGCCTACGATGCGAACATGCAGCTGCAAGGAGACATCGCGAAGTCGGTTGAACTGGGCCCCGACCAGACCTCAGTTATTCTCCATCTGCGTGAGGGCATGAAGTGGTCCGACGGCGCGCCGCTTACAGCGGACGACTTTGTGTTCATGTGGGAGGACATCCAAGCGACGGAAGGTCTCGAATCCTGGAAGGGCCAACTGACGTTCCAGTCAATCGACAGGATCGATGACTACACGGTGGAGCTGCACGCGGCCGGCGGTGCCGTAGGCGACTACACAAAGATGGGCTTGTGGCCCGGCTCCGACTGGCAGATGTACGCACCCAAACACTACCTGGAGCGGTTCTTCCCAAGGTACAACCCCGACGCAGAGGCGCTCGCTGCAGAGCTGGGGTTCGCCGACTGGAAAGCTGCCGCACAGCACCACTACTTCTGGCACAATAGACAACCCTCGGCCGATGGCGTTTGGCGACCGGTTACCTACCCGTGGAATTATGAGTCCCGGGACACCACCGTAAAGCGCTTCGTCCGCAATCCCTACTTCTTCCGCGTGGATGAGGAGGGCAATCAACTGCCCTATGTCGACCGTGTGGTGATCAGCGTCGTGGCCGACACGGAGGTGTACACGGCGCGGATCCTCTCAGGTGAATCGGATGTCGGCTTCATGAGCGTTGCCTTCGAAAACTTCACGCTGTTCAAGGAAAACGAGGCCGCCGGAGGGTACCGTGTCTCCGCTCTACCCGGCTTCAACGCCAGTGATGGGGGGGTCGCCTTCAACGTAAATAACGGCGATCCGGTCAAAAAGGAGCTCTACCAGGACGTGAGATTTCGCCAGGCGATGTCGATCGCCATTGACCGCGAGGACATTAACGAGGTCCTGTACGCCGGTCAGGGAGTTCCGCGGCAGTTCACCATTGGTCCGAGCGTCAGCTGGTTCAATCCGGAGTGGGAGCAGGCGTGGGCGCAGTACGACCCCGACCTGGCGAACACTATGCTCGACGAGCTTGGACTGACCCAAAGAAGCAGCGATGGGACCCGCCTGATGTCAAACGGCGAGCCGCTGGAAATTGTGATGTATGTAGAAGCCGGCAGGGGCGATCAACCCACCGCAATCGGCACGGTAGAGTTGCTGATCGATCAGTGGGCGGATGTGGGGGTGAAACTGATCCTGAAACCCGTTTTTCCGGAAACGGGAGGAGACACTTGGTGGGAGATCGACCCGGACACCGCCGACGCGAGCTTTGGGCTCATTCGGGAGGCTACCGAGTTCGCCGCCACAGGTATTATGCATAACGTACGGCAAGCTGACCTCCGTTGGGCAATGGGATGGAATGAGTGGTTCTATGTTCAGAACGGCGGCACCCCGCAAGGTTCCAGCTTTCAGCGCGACCCGGGATCAGCCTATTCCTACAGCCCCCCCCCGAACATGGTGGAAGAGCCGCCCGAGCACTGGAAGGAGTGGTCTCGCAACTGGGAGGCCGCCACGAATATGATCGCCGGTACCCCGGAGTACATCGAGGCAGTCACCAAGCTCTACGATTATCACGCCGAGCAACTGTATCTGATCGGCACGGTGGGGCTTGCACCACAGCTCTACATTGCCGGCACCGACCTCGGCAATACGCCAACGGGATTGCTACCGTGGATGACTTGGAACGGTGAGCTCAACTACTTCAATGACCAGCTCTACTTCAAGGATGCTTCGCGGCGCTAGCGCAAGCGTCGGGCGCCCAAGCTAGCGTCAGCGGCTGCGTACGGATAGTACGCAGCCGCTGACGCGGGCCCATTGGTGTCCAGAGTCCCACCGTCCCTGCGCCGCGCACGCCGGCAACAAAGCTGATATGTCTGTCAAGTACGTCCTCAATCGGTTTCTGTACATGGTGGTGACGCTCTTCCTGCTGTCAGCAGCCGTGTTCGCCATCATCCAGCTCCCGGAGGGGGACTACGCAGATTTTGTCGTCAACAGCGTGCGGACGGCAGGTACCAATACGGTGTTGGATGCGGAACAGGAGGCGCTGATCCGCGCCCGTTACGGTCTGGACAGACCGCTGATCGTTCAGTACTTCAGCTGGCTCGGAAACGTGCTCAAAGGTGACTTCGGCCGCTCGTTCTACTGGCAGCAGCCGGTAAGCGAATTGATCGGGGAGCGCATCGCCCTCACGGCGACGATTTCCTTTATCACCATTATTCTGGTGTACGCCGTCGCGATACCCATCGGTATCTACTCCGCCACCCACCAATACTCGGTTGGCGACTATGCCTTTACGACGCTGGGGTTTGTGGGTCTGGCGACACCCAACTTCCTGCTGGCACTGATCTTCATGTGGCTGGCATTTCGTTACCTCGGGTGGAACATCACCGGGCTCTTTTCCACTCGTTTCAGCGATGCACCGTGGAGCTTTGCCAAAGTCATCGACATGCTGAAACATCTCCCGGCGCCGGTGCTCATACTGGCGACTGCCGGTACCGCGTCAATCATCCGCGTCTTTCGTGGATCGCTCCTGGACGAACTGCGCAAGCAGTACGTGATCACAGCGCGGGCCAAGGGGGCGCCCGAACGCTCGCTGCTGTTCAAATATCCCGTGCGCGTGGCACTCAACCCGATCGTGGCCTCCCTCGGCGGCCTGCTTCCGTTCCTGCTTTCCGGCTCAGCCCTGACCTCTATTGTGCTGGCGCTTCCTACGACGGGACCCATGCTGCTGAATGCGCTGTTAAGACAGGACATGCTGTTGGCAGCCGGTTTTCTGTTGATGTTGGGGGCGCTCGGTATCATCGGCGTGTTTATTTCGGACCTGCTGCTGGTGGCCGCTGATCCACGGATCCGGTTCGAGAAGAAGGCGGCAGGGTGAACAAACCGGATCAGATCATCACCGCCGGGCGGCAGGAAACTGCTGAGCAGGAGAAACACTACGCGGCGTCCAGCTGGACGCTGATGAGGCGGAAGTTCTTCAAGCATAAGCTCGCTCTGGTGGGGCTTACCGGGCTCGCTGTGCTCTATCTCGTCGCTGCATTTGCCGGCTTCTTCTCCGTCTGGGGCACCTTTCAGCGCAGCTCGGATCATGTTTTTGCACCGCCGACACGGGTCAGGATCTTTCACGACGGCAGGCTCGTCCGGCCCTTTGTCTATGGGCTTGTGCCCGGCAGGGATCCTGAGACGCTGCGCAAATTGTTCGAGATAGACGAGTCTCAGGTCTATCCCATTCGCCTCTTCGTCCGCGGGGAGGAGGAGTACAAGCTGCTGGGTTTGTTCCCTGCTCGCACGCGCCTCTTCGGTGTGGATGAGCCGGGCAAGCTGTACCTGTTCGGTGCAGATCACCTTGGTCGTGACGTGTACTCCCGTATTCTCACCGGCGCCAGGGTGTCGCTTTCGGTGGGACTCGTGGGAGTGGCGCTGAGCTTTGTGATCGGCGCTATCCTTGGAGGAATCTCCGGGTTCTTCGGAGGAACGGTGGATCTGCTCATCCAGCGCCTCATCGAGTTCCTGCAGTCGCTGCCGCAGATTCCGCTGTGGATGGCCCTCGCCGCGGCCGTGCCCCCGCGCTTCCCGCCGGTGCGGTTGTACTTCCTCGTGACCGTCATTCTCTCCATCGTCAGCTGGACCGAGCTCGCGCGGGTTGTTCGCAGCAAGATCATCCAGCTGCGGGAGGAGGACTACGTGGTTGCGGCGCGGATTGCCGCTGCCAATGAGCGGCGTATCATCACCCGGCATCTGTTGCCGGGATTCATGAGCTACCTGATCGTCAGCTTAACCCTTGCGGTTCCGAGCATGATCCTTGGGGAGACGGCGCTGAGCTTCATCGGCGTGGGCTTGAGACCTCCGGTAGTGAGCTGGGGAGTCCTGCTGAACCAGGCGCAGAACTTCCGCGCCGTTGCCCTTCATCCCTGGCTGTTGATGCCGGGTCTGTTCGTGGTGGTGACGGTGCTGCTGTTCAATTTCATGGGCGATGGGCTCCGGGATGCAGCCGACCCCTATCATTGAGGCCAGTCGCCCAGTCGCCCAGTCGACTGGGTGATCATCATGTAGAACGCTCGGGGCACCACGTACGCGGTCATTTCGAGGCCCGCGCGTGCGGGCCTCCTGCAGCGATGGTCGCCTGAATTGGTTATTGCTTGATGTACCACTGGTCGGGCTTGACGTCGCGGAGAGAATGCGCGTCGTCGCCGGCGAACCGAACGTCGCGCGGAAAGTTGCCCAAGTGGTTGCTCACCACGATCGGCACCGGGGCATAGCCGACCGTGCCGATCAGCAGCACCTGCTCGGAGGCGAAGTCGAACAACTGCGTGGCGATGCGGTCGCGCTCGGCCTTGTCGGCCGTGATGTACCACTGGTCGGCCAGCTTGAAGAACTCCTTGAACGCGTCGGGCGGCTCCTCGCCCTGCTCGCCGCCGGATTGGTGCCAAGCCCACCACTGGGTGGCGTACCAGCCGTCGTTGGAGGTGAACTTGTTGGACGGCAGATAGCCCTTGCTCGCGTTGGTGCGGCGCAGGAACCACACGGAAACGTCGTAGTCGTTGGTGGTCAGCCGCTCCACTACCAGGTCGATGCTGTACGAGCGCGGGTCCACCTTGACGCCCACGTCCCCCCAGTACTCGGCCACCAGCTCGCTGATCGCCACGTGGCTCGGCCACTCCAGCGGGATTACTATCTGGGCCGTCAGCAGCTCGCCGTCGGGGCGCAGGCGGAAACCGTCGCCGCCACGCTCAAGGCCCATTTCGTCGAGCAGCCGGTTGGCGGTATCGGGGTCGTACTCCGCGTAGCGGGTCGCCCACTCCTCCTTGTAGAAGGAGTTCTCCGGGTCCATCGCCGCCTGCCGCGGAACCGCCAGCCCGAAGAACAGCACCTTGTTGATCTCCTCGCGGTCGATCGCCAGCGACATCGCCTGCCGGAAGCGCACGTCCTGGAAAACCTCGCGCTGCACCGGGTCCTGGTGCGTGAGGTTGAAGGCATAGAAGCTCTCCGCTCCCGCGGCGCGCGGCCACATCAGCGTCTCGTAGTCGCCCGATTCCTCGTTCTCCTTGAACAGCGGGAAGTCGGGAGTGGACAGTCCGATGGCGGCCACCGACAGCTCGCCGGAGATCACCTTCAGATTGAGGGTCTCGGCGTCCGCCACGGTCTCCACCCGCAGGCGGTCGATGTAGGGGAGCTGGTTGCCGGCCGGGTCGATGGCGAAGTGGTAGGGATTGCGTACGTGGAGCACGTAGGTGGTGGTGATCTCCTCGTGGTTCCAGGGATTGACGCTCGGAGTGTTCAGGTCCCCGACCCGAAAGTCGCTGGTGCTGGCCTGTTTCGCCCACACCGCCTGCACCCAACTGTCGTAGCCTTCCTCCTTGGCCAGGGCGTCGGCGTTCTCGTTGTACTTGGCGTGGTACTTGGAGAGGTAGTGCTTGGGATAGGAGTGAGGCTGCCAGCCGCCCCAGAACTCGTACCAGCCCGGCAGCGTCGGGAACGGATCGGTGTAGTGCAGCCGCACCGTGAAGTCGTCCACCTTCTCGGCGTGCGACATCGGTCCCCAGCCGCTGCGATGCCAGCCGGACGGGAACTCGTCGATGAGTATGAAGTCCTCGAACGAGAACATCACGTCGTCCGCGGTGTAGGGGTGGCCATCGGACCACTTCATGCCGCGCCGCAGGTACATGGTGACCGTCTTCTGGTCTTCCGACATCTCCCAGCCCTTGTGGGCATAGGGCACGATGTCGATCGGGCTTCCCGGACCGCGGTTGGCGGTCTGCACGGCGCCGGCCAGCCCGCGGATCGGCGTCAACTCGGTGTACTCGGTACCGATCGCGGCCGCCTTGAGGGTGCCGCCGTAGGTGCCGGTGCCCTCGAACACGTTGAACACCAGCGGTTCTTCGGGCAGCCGTTCCTCGACCGGAGGCAGATCTCCCGCCTGCACCATCGCCGCCAGCATCGGGGCCTCGCCGAACGAGGTGATCGTCTGGCCGGTGTCGCGCTCGAAGTCGGCCAGCGTATCCCACTGCCATACGTCGCCGTACTCGGACATCATCTCCGCCGCCGCGGATCCCTGCGCCCCCGACTCCACCTCGCCGCTCGCGAACGCGACTGCCGCCGCCACGCAAACCGCGAGTGCGACCAGGACCAGTTGCCCAATCTTTCTCATGAAGGATTCTCCTTAATCTGGAAGAGATCCGCGAAAGTGTAGCCCGTCGCCCCCCGCTGTCAACCACCGCGGCGCGCGCTCTCTCTCCTTGTTGCCGCGTTCTCGATGCCGCCGAGCGCGTACCACCACCATGCCGTGCTCGGCCAAGTGCGGGTCAGCGCGGTATGATCTTCGGTATGGAGATTACATCGACACGCGCCAACCGACCGTTCCATGCTCGGCCGGCGCGTTCGCTGCGACGTGCGGCGGTCAGGCTCGGGATTGCGGACCGCTGGGTCGACGGTCCTTCCGACAGCCGGTTGCGCGCACGACAGCAACCAGGGAGAGCTGCACGGATGGTGAGGTCCGGAACATGAGAATACTGCTGGTCGACGACGATGCAGCCGGTGCGGCGGAACTGCAGGATTGCCTGCACGGTCTCGGGTACGAGGTATGCGCAACCGTGTCATGCGCGCGGTCAGCCGTGCGGAGCGCCGCGGAGCTGGCTCCTGATCTGGCCTTGATCGAATCCCGACTCACGACCGCCAGCACGGGGTTCGAGATTGCCGAACAGATCACGCAGCGGTGTGACATTCCGGTCGTGTACCTGGTTGACGACGTGGATGAGAGCCTGCTGCAGCGCAACCCGAACCCGGGTGCGTACGGCTACGTCCTGAAACCGTTCGACAAACTACAGCTCCAGCTCAATCTGGTCACCGCGCTGGCCATGCACGAGCGGGTCGGAATGCTGCGCGGGGCCAGCGCCGGAGCGGTGGCCCCGCGCGTCCTGCCTGACCACGAGCGGGATCTGAACGACGAGTCCACCGGCGCACTCGACGAGCTGAAGCGGTCGCCGGAGTCGTTGGAAACGCTGTTCAACACCGATGCCGAAGGCGTCGTCATGATCGGCAACGACGAGTTGCAACAGGCGAAGGGCAACCTTGGTAGTCAAACGCGCCTGATGGAGACCGTGTTCAACAGTATCAGTGAAGCCGTGGCGGTTGCCGACCTGGACGGCAACTTGGTGTTCGCCAATCCGGCCTCGCGACGTCTCTTCGGCAGGCAGACCCGGCGTTTCGGGCATACCCAATGGGACGGTGGATTCGGCATTTTTTGGCCCGACACGAAGACCCCCGCAGCCCCCGAGGAGTTGCCGCTGACGCGCGCCATGCAGGGCGAACCCACCGACGCGGTGGAATTGTTCGTGCGCACCGTACAGAACCCGGACGGGCGTTTCATCAGTATCAACGGAAGACCGCTGAGGGACGAGTCGGGTACGCCGACCGGCGGGGTTTGCGTGACCCGAGACATCACCGACCTCAAGCGGGCCGAGGAGCAGTTACGCCGCACGATCGACCGACTGGAAGACCAGACTCAGCTCATGAAGACGGTCTTCGACAGTATCAGCGATGGGGTGATCGTGGTCGATGAGCACGGCAGGTACCTGCTCTACAATCCGGGGGCGGAACGCATCATGGGCATGCCCGCGCAGTCGGTCGCGATCGAGCAGCGGACTGAGACGTATGGCATCTACCGTTCCGATGGCGTGACCATGGTGCCCGCCGAAGAGTTGCCGCTGACCCGTGCGAGGCGCGGCGAATTCACTGACAACGTGGAACTATTCATTCGCAACAACAAGATGCCCGACGGCCGTGCCATCAGTGCCAGCGGGCGCCCGCTGCGCGACCAGAGCGGCACTATACGGGGTGGAGTTGTGGTGTTCCGCGACATTACCGAGATCAAGCAGAAGGAAAGTGAATTGAAGCGCACCGCGGCGGTCCTGCGATCCGAGCGGCAGTTCATGAAGACCGTCTTCGACAGCATCAGCGATGGCGTGATGGCGGTCGACGAAGATGGCAGGTTCCGCATTATCAACCCAAGCGCAAGACGGATCGCGGGTATCACCACAGTGGCTATCGGATCGGATCGATGGACCGACGAGTATGGATTCTTTTTCCCCGACGGCGTGTCCCGCATGCCCGCCGACGAACTGCCGTTGATTCGTGCCATCCGCGGCCAGGAGTCGGACGACGTCGAGATGTTCGTACGTAATCGAGAGGTTCCCAATGGAGTCTTCATCAGTGTCAGCGGGAGACCACTAAAGAGCGAAACCGGCACTCCGCAAGGTGCCGTGATCGTGTTCCATGATGTCACCGAGCGTGTTCGCGCGCAGGATGCGTTGACCCGCGCGTTCTCCGAAGGGCGCTTGGAGGTCATGGAAACGATACTGCACAACATCGGCAACGCCATCAACAGCGTCTCGATCGGCCTCGGTACCATTCGTGAACAGGTGCTGCACAATGCTCTCAGCAGCCAACTCACGGCGGTTGCCGAGGCCCTGAAGGAGCATCAGGACGACTGGATCACGTATCTCGAAAGGGATCCGCAGGGCGCCAATGTGATTCCGTTCCTGATTGCTCTGGCGCACGACTTGAGGGTACAGAATGAGCGCTTGGCGAGCACGGTGAGACGCGTCGAAGGCCGCGTCGAGCACATCGTCGACATCATCCGTACGCAACGTTCGGTTGAGTTTGGAAGCATGGACCACAAGGACGTCAGTGTGGCCGCGACCATCGGCGACACCGTCCAGTTGCTGGGGGAGGCGCTGAGCAACAGAGGGATCGCGGTTCGCGTTGATTGCAGCCGTGCACCGCAACAGATCAGGGTCCGTGAGAGCAAGTTCCATCAGATGCTGGTGAATCTCATCAAGAACGCAATTGAAGCCATCGACGAGCGTGCCGAGTCGGAGCTGTCGAGAGTAGTACCGGAGATCAATATCGTGACCTACGTAGAGGACAGGTTTCTGGTGGTTGACGTGGCCGACAACGGAATCGGTATCGACTCGAAACGACTCAACGTCATTTTCACCGCGGGCTACTCGACCAAGCGCAGAGGCACCGGGCTGGGCCTCCATACGGCCGCGAATTTCATCATTGGGTCGGGTGGGAAAATCGTTCCGCTCAGCGACGGGATCGGTACCGGGACCACCATGCGCGTCATGTTGCGCCTGTCGTCGGTGTTGCCCGGGGCGCGGGCGGCGGACGGTACCGATCGGTCCCGTGGCGAGAGCTACTAGTCGAGGCGGTAGATGCGCACCGCGTTGTCGTGGAACAGCCTGGCGCGCTCGGTTTCCGAGTAGTCGCGGGTAATCTCGGAGAACGCCTCCCAGAGCGCGTCGTAGCTGCTCATCAGGCTCTCGACCGGGAAGTTGCTGGCGAACATGCAGCGGTCGACGCCGAAGTACTCAATGGTCTGCTCCACGAACGGGCGTATCGAGCCGGTGGTCCAGCCGCGGTCGAACATGCACAGGCCGGAAATCTTGACGGCAACGTTGGGGGCCGCCGCCAGCTCGCGCATGCCCCGGCGCCACCCCGCCAGGTAGTCGGGGTCGAACAGGCGCGGCATGCCCGTGTGGTTGAGGATCATCTGAATGTCGTCGAAGTCCGCGGCCAGATGCGCGGCATCGGCCATTTGCTGCCACCAGAGCTGCAGGTCGAAGGAGAGTCCGTGCGCCCGCAGCCGGGCGTAGCCCGCGCGCCACGCCGGGTCCTGCATCAGGTCGCCGCGCGCGGCGAAGCAGAACCGCGGCGTATCGGGCTCGAAGTTCAGCATGTCGCGGATGCCGCGCATGTTGGCGTGCGCGCAGTGCCGTTCCAGCACCCCGTCGACATCGGGCGCCGCCAAGTCGGCGTAGGCCACGATGCCGCTCGGCAGCCCGCCGGAGGCGGGATCGTCGGCCACCGCCTGCAACCACGCGGTCTCCGCCACCGGATCGGCGTGGTCCACCTCCGCCTGCACGTGCACCGACTTGACCAGCTCCAGCCGAACGGCGTCGGCGCGAAAGTCGCCGATCAGGTAGTTGCGGCGGATCGCCGCGTAATCGCCCATCGGATGGTCGATCGGCTCGGCCAGCCACGGGTAGTGCAACTTGCCCAGGTCCCACAGGTGATGATGCGCGTCTACGATCTGCATGGTGGGCCCATGATAGGGGCTGGGCGGGACCTGGTCACCCGTGGTCGGCGGCACCGAGCGGCACCGGCACCACTGGCCTGCAGACAAGTGCCGTCCGATCCGGCAGTCAGCGCAGCGGCCGTCAGAGTCTGCTCAGCAGCCTCGATCAGCGTGACTGCCTGCGCGCGAGAGACACTCGGATACGCGTCAAGGAACTCGTCCAGACTGTCGCCCGCTGCCAGGAATTCGAAGAGGATGCGGACGGGGACGCGAGTTCCCCTGAATACCGGAGTACCGCGCAGGATCCTGGCGTTGGAATGCATCACACGAGCAACCTCGAGCATGGGGTGATTCCAGAGTGAGTATACCCAAGAATGATCGATCGGACGCTGTAGCCGTCGGCGACGGTGAAGGGTTTTTGCCAGAGCGTTGCGGCGTCCCGCGGAGACCGGACGGCGACGGAGAAGCTGGCTTCAGGCGCGCTGCTGTTCGTAGGCGGCGGCTGCGGCCTGGAGGCACGCCACGGCGTGGCGCCGTGACTCGGCCAGCGAGTATTTTTCGTGCTGCTTGATCATGCAGGCAACGGCGCCGAGGCGGACCGCGGCATGGAATCCGATACTGGGCTGATACGCTCCCTCGTCGTGGGAAGTGAAGTTCCCGTGATGGGTGTTGGGGAGACGCAGCAGGCGCTCCTCGACCGCGTCCCAGAGGCTGCGGGTGTTGCCGTCGCCGGCCAGCTCGGAGCGATAGCGCAGCAGCATGTGCCCCGGCCGCCGCGACCAGTTGTTGGAGTGCCACTCCCAGAACAGCCAGGGGCGGAGCCGTTCCAGGTAGCGCCACTCGACAAGGTTCTCGGGGGATGCCGCGGGATCTCCCTGCGCTGCCAGGTTCGCCTCGAAGTAGGGGAACCGGCCCACCGCGTCGGCCACGCAGTAGCCGAGCACGGTGCCGTCCGGGTTCGTGGTGGGTACGACGCAGACCCGGAACCGGTCGCGAATCCGTGCCGCCGCAGCCTCGTTCGAGACCAGCCAGTCGATCAGCGCGCGGCAGGCGTGGCTGGCCATCGCCTCGGAAGGCTGCGTGGTCTGCGCGTTCACGATGGTGGGTGCGCCGGCGTCGTCGCGGCCGATCTCCACCGCATGGATCGGGCGGCCCTGGTGGCTCCTGCCGATCACCTTGACCCGCGCCAGGGAGCCGGCGCGGCGCACGAGCTGTTCGAGATAGCGCAGCCGCTCGCTGAACGGCCACCAGTGGAAGTTGCTGACGAACAGGGTGTCGGACTCCGCGTCGCCGCCGGCGGGCAGATCCAGCGTCAATTCCAGAGCGTCGCCGGCGTGGCCTATCGCGGCGGGGTCCAGGTGGCGCCAGCGGCCGCCCCGGCGCAGCACCATGTGCTCCTGGCCGAGCCAGCTTTCGCCTCGATGAATGTGCGCCGTGAGTTGCATCCGCAGGCGGCGCGCCGCGCCGCTCTTGTTGCGCAGACCGACGCACGCGTAATAGCCGACGCCCTTGAACCGATGATCGCCGGGATCCGGCTCCATGTGGATAGTGAACCGATCGTCGCCCAGCCGTTCGATCGCGTGTCCGTTGCCGCCCTCGAAGTCGGTCGCGATGAGCAGCGCGTCGTCTTCGTAGACGCGAGCCGGATGCGTGGCGGTCTCGCCGCGCACGTCCTCCCAGCCGGGGTCGTAAGTACGAAGCGCACTCATGATCGGCTCACTTGTAGGGGTCGGCGGCATCGCGCATGCCGTCGCCGAGGAAGTTGAAGGCCAGCACGGCAACGATGACGAACAGGGCCGGCACCAGCAGCCACGGCTGCTGCGCCACGGTGCGCACGTTCTGCGCCGCCTTCAGCAGCACTCCCCAACTCACCACCGGCGGCCGCAGCCCGAGGCCGAGGAAGCTCAGCGCCGTCTCGCCCAGGATCATCCCCGGTATGTCCAGCGTGATGTTGACGATCAGGTAGCTGGAGAACGACGGCAGCAGGTGACGGCTGATGATGCTGCGCTCGCGCGCCCCCGCCACCCGCGCCGCGGTCACGAAGTCCTCCTCGCGCAGCTCCAGCAGCTTGCCGCGCACCACCCGGGCCAGTCCGGTCCAACCGACGATCGACAGCACCAGGGTGATGCCGAAGTACACCTTGATCGCGGACCAGTGCGCCGGCAGCGCGGCGGCCAGTCCCATCCACAGGGGAATGGTGGGTATCGAGCGCAGGAACTCGATGACGCGCTGGATGATGGTGTCCACCTTGCCGCTGTAGAACCCCGAGACGCCACCCAGCAGGCAGCCGAGCAGGAAGCTGATCAGCACCCCGCCGAGCCCGACCGACAGGGAGATGCGCGATGCGTACAGCACCCGGGTCAGCATGTCGCGCCCCAGCTCGTCGGTTCCCAGCAGGTGGATGGTTGCGGGCGTGTCCACCCCGAAAAGATGGAGGTCGGTGCGGAACAGGCGCCAGAAGCGGTACTCGTCGCCGCGCTGGAACAGCCGCACCGGGTAACGCGTCGTGGTGTCGGCGATGTACTCCCAGCGAAAGGTCTCCTCGTTCAACTCCTGGCGAAACTCGTACACGAAGGGCCGCAGGTAGAACCGCGAGCCGTCGAAGAAGTGAACCCGCTGCGGTGGGAAGAAGATGAAGTCGGCATTGCGCTCCAGCGGGGTGTAGGGCGACAGAAACTCGCAGAACAGCGCTCCCAGGTAGAACAGGCCCAGGATGACGGCGCCGACGATGGCCAGCCG
Organism: Spirochaetia bacterium; assembly: GCA_965203905.1. GTDB lineage: Bacteria > Spirochaetota > Spirochaetia > SZUA-6 > Bin103 > Bin103. The sequence continues at coordinate 5,224,047 of CBDBDQ010000005.1, forward strand.
GTGGCGCCGGAACTTGGACCACATGAGCTGCCACTGCGACGCCAGGTAGTAGCGCTCGTCGGATGCACTGCCGGCGTCCGCCGCGGCCCCGGCCGCGGAGACGGTCGCCGCGCTCACGCGCGCGTCGGCGCTGGTCGGGTCCCCGTGTGCCATGCGAGCTTCAGGCCTCGAAGCGGATGCGTGGGTCCGCCCAGGCCAGCAGCAGATCGGAGATCAGCGTGCCCACCACCGTCAGGCTGCTCAGCACCATGATGATGCTGCCGGCCAGGTACATGTCCTGGCTCACCAGGGCACCCAGGAGCAGGACGCCGGTCGTGGGCAGCGACAGCACCACCGCGGTGATGGCGGCCCCCGATACGATGGTCGGCAGCAGCCAGCCCACCGTGCTGATGATGGGGTTGATGGCCACCCGCACCGGGTAGCGGAACAGCAGGCGCAGCTCCGACACGCCCTTCGAGCGCGCGGTGATCACGTACTGCTTGCCCAGCTCGTCCAGCAGCGTGCCGCGCATCACCCGGATGATGCCCGCGGTGCCGCCGGTGCCGATCACGATGATCACCACCCACAGGTGCTCGATCATGTCCAATACCTTGGCCACGCTCCACGGCGCGGTGGCGTACTCGGTGGAGAACAGGCCGCCGACGCTGAGGCCGAAGAACTTGAAGAAGTAGAACATGAGCAGCAGCGCCAGCAGGAAGTTGGGCGTGGCCAGCCCGATGAATCCGGTGAACGTGAACAGGTAGTCGCCGACCGAGTACTGGTGGGCCGCCGAGTAGATGCCGATCGGGATCGCCAGGGCGTAGGTGAAGACCAGGGTGGAGAGCGAGATCACCATGGTCAGCGGCACCCGTTCCGCGAGCAGCTCGGTGACCGGCTGGCCCCACTGGAACGACCAGCCCATGTCGCCGCGCACGAAGCCGGAGATCCACAGCCAGTACTGGGCGTAGAGCGGCTTGTCCAGGCCGTACTGCACCTTGAGCGCATCCACCAGGTCCTGCTGCACGTGCATGCCGCTGGCCGAGAGCTGCATGATGTAGGTGGTAAGGAAGTCGCCCGGCGGGAGCTGGATGATGATGAACGACAGCACCGAGATGCCGGCCATGATGAACACCATGTAGAAAAGCCGGCGCAGCGTGTACTTGAGCAAGGTGGTCGGGCCTCCTGCACGGGCGGCCCCGGTGCCTGCCCGGCACCGGGACCTGTGCCGCCCGCTCTAGCGCTTGAAGAAGAAGGTCTCCGGGTGGTTGGGTTGCAGCCGGATCGCGTCGAAGCCGTGCAGCCCGGTCTCGGGAATGTTGCGGAGATCCTTGTTCACCAGGATCGGCAACGGACCTTCGCCCACGGTGCCGATGGTCCACAGGTTGTCGGCGTTCACCTCCAGGATCATCTTGCCGAGGCGAACCCGTTCCGCCTCGTCGGTGGTGGTTTTCATCTGGTTCCACCACTCCACGAGCTGCAGCATGACCTCGGGCGGTTCTTCACCCTCGGCCCCCCCGCTCTGGATCCAGCGCGCCCACTCCACGGCCCAGTTGCGTTCCCAGCCCGTGGTGTACGGCACCCACCAGCGCGGATCGGTGATGTAGCTGATGTCCATGCCATTGGACCCGTCCCAGACGCCTACCTCCATCTGGTTGGCGAGCGTGCGCGCACTCACCAGGTCGTTGCTGATCGCCTTGAGGGCCGCGTCGATGCCGACTTCGCGCCACTGCTCCGCAATCAGCTCCAGGCCCGCGGTCTTCTCGCCGGTGTTGGAGTTGCTGAACTCGATGGTGAATGCCAGGCGCTTGCCGTCCGGCCGCAGCCGATAGCCGTCCGCGTCGCGGTCGGTGAGTCCCATCTCGTCGAGCAGGCGGTTGGCCTCCACCGGGTCGAATTCGGTGTAGCGGTTCTCGTACTCCGGTACGTAGTAGCTCGACTCCTTGACCGCGGTCACCTGGCGCGGCGTGGCGCGTCCGAAGTAGAGGATCTTGTTGAACTCCTCGCGGTCGATGGCCAGCGACATGGCGATGCGGAAGCGGACGTCCTGGAAGATCTCGCGCAGCACCGGGTCGCCGATGGTCTGGTTGAACTGCAGGTTGAGCTCGTTGGCGGAGGTACGCTTCCACAGCAGCACCCGATAGTTGCCCGACTCCTGGTTCTCCAGGTAGAGCGGGTAGTTCTGCATCGTCATCTGGCGTGCCGCGTAGTCCAGCTCGCCCTGGATCATCTTCAGGTTGGCCACCTCGGCGTCGCCGATGTAGTTGGCCACCACCGAGTCGATGTAGGGAAGCTGGTTGCGGGCGGGATCTATCTTCCAGTAGTAGGGGTTGCGCTCGAAGATGCGCACGTCACCGCTGATCGAGGTGATCATGTAGGGGTTGATGACCGGGTAGCCGACCACCGTGGGCACGTAGCCGCTGCGATACTGCGCCTTGAACAACTGGTGCCAGGCGTCGAAGCCGGCCTCCTTGGCGCGCGTCTCCAGCTTCGCCTTGTCCACGACCGAGGGATGGAAGTCGCGCATGTAGTGGGCGGGGTGGTAGAACGAGGCGGGAAAGCCGCGGTAGTGGGCCAGCAGCATGGTGGCGATGGGATAGGGCTCGGCGAAGTCCAGCCTGAGGTTGTAGGTGTCCACCTTGCTCACCGTCATCAGCTCTGCGCCGGGCATCCAGTACACGGGCTTCGACGGCGTCAGCTCGTCGTCGAGCAGGACCTGTTCGTACCAGAACAGGATGTCGTCGGTCGTGAACGGCTCGCCGGAGGACCAGTTGATTCCCGGTACCAGGGACAGCAGCAGGGTGCGGCCGTCGTTCTGGTACTCCCAGCTCTCGGCGATCCCGGGCAGCACCGCGTTGTACTGCGGCGAGATCCGCAGGATGGTCTCCGGCCCGATGGTGGACTGGCCATCGCCGGCAAAGCCGTAGGGGCTGTTGATCGCCATCCGCAGCGTGCCGCCGTACTGGCCGACTTCTTCCAGGGGCGTGACCACGGGGGGATTCGGCGGCAGCCGATCCTCCACGGGTGGCAACTCGCCCGCGGCCACCCGCGCCGCAAGCATCGGAGCTTCCTGGTAGTCGGCCCAGGCAGAGGCGACGATCAGCGGCACGGCCGCTGCCATCAGCAGGGCTTTTTTCATGTGTTCTCCTCCTGTGAACGGCCACCGTAGGAGATGGGCTGGCGGTTGTCAATGAATCGTCACGGCAGGGGTGCATTCCGTCACTGTGGCAGCGGTCAGGCAGCCTCGATCTGGGTCTGGGTGGATTGGCGACCACGTTTCTTGCAGGCCCCCTCGACTGACCCCGCTGCCGATCGGCAGACCGCACGACCGATACAGCGGGTAGTCCATGCGCTGCTGGTTGGCCGTGAAGTAGTTGATCTCGCCCTGGAGGTCGTAGCACTGCTGCTTGCTGTAGCGGTGGGCGTCGTCGACAACATGGGCGACGTCGTGGACCTGGCGCCGGAGGTGTGGGTGTCGGCCGTCTCGTTGAAGACGTGGCGGGAGGTCTTTGCCGTGAACGTCGAGGCGGCTCTGACGGCATCGCAGCAGGCGGCGGTGCGGCAGATGTCCCGGCCGGTGCTGCCGGCTGACGATCCAAAATTCGCAAGAAAAACGCTTGACGCACTCTGACGCGCTCATGACGGCCCTCTACGGGCCGTGGTGGCGCTTCCGACTCTCCAGAGAACACTTCGCGCCCGCTGGCTCGACAGCGCCCTGCTACGCCCGTCCTGAGCCATCTCCGAAGCCCGTCCGAGACCTGGAAGGTCGTGGTATTTTCAATCCAGTGGTATATTTACGCCATGACGAACGTGACCGACGCAGCCTCCGAAGAGCTCCTCTCCACGGTCGCCGTGCTCCCCGACCAGGTGCTGCTGGAGCGGACCAGAATGCTCGCCCGCCACGAGCAGGCGTTGCAGCTCAGCGTCCTCGACCACCTGCGCGAAATCGAGGCCCGGCGCCTGTATCTGCGCCTCGGCTACTCCAGCTTGTTCGACTACACCGTGCGCGAGCTGCACTATACCGAGGCAGCCGCTTGGCGGCGTATCAAGGCCATGCGCCTGTGCCGCGAGACCCGCGGCGTCCGCGCGTGGCTGCAGGACGGCTCGCTGAACCTGAGCAACGCCGCCCTGTTGCAGAACTCCTTCGAGCGCTGGGACCGCAGCGCAGGCGGACGGACCGCCACCGGGTCGCCGGGAGCCGGCACCAGCGCCGCGCCGCGTGCCGGCTCGGCTCCATCCGCGACGCCGGGCGAGGCGCAGGGTGCGCCATCGCCGGTGCTGGATGCGCACGCCCGGCAGCGGCTGGTGGAGCAGGCGGTGGGCAAGAGCACGCGGCAGGTGCAGCAGATGCTGGCGGAGGTGGATCCCGAGGCGGCGGCGCCGGCCGAGCGGCTGCGGGCGCTGGGGGACGGGCGGTGGGAGCTGAAGGCGGTGATCGACGCCGAGTGCCAGCGTGGACTGCAGCAGTTGCGGGAGCTGCTGTCGCACGTGGATCCGCACCTGACGGTCGGGCAACTCGTCGGGCGGCTGGTGCGGGAGGGCCTGGAGCGCTACGATCCGAGCCGGCCGCGCCGCCGGAAGCGGAAGTCAGACTCTGCGGGTGGCGAGCGTCCGTCCGGGACAGCGGGGCGGGAGACGGCAGATCGCGTCGCGGCGGCGGCGGAGAACCCGGACCGGCCCGGGAAGTCCGCGGCGGCGGCGGTGTCCCCTTCGGCGACGAAGGGGTCCGCGCAGCCGGCGGCAGACAGCACTTCGGCGCCGAAGCCGCGCGTGGCAGCCGGCGATTCGACTTCGGAGCGGAGCACGGGGGGCGCAGGATCGGCGGAGCCGACTTCGGCGGCGAAGTCCCGCGTGGCAACCGGTAGTTCGACACCGGAACGGAGGACCGGCGACGCAGGGGAGCCGACTTCGGTGGAGAAGTCCGCCAGATCGTCGGGCAGATCGATTCCGGCTGCGGTGAAACGAGAGGTTTGGCGGCGCGACCAGGGCTGCTGCACCTTCGTCGACCGGGACAGCGGGCGGCGCTGCGGCTCGCGCTTCTGCCTCGAGATGGACCACATCGTTCCGGTCGCGGTGGGCGGCGGCGCGGAGCCGGGGAACCTGGTCTTGCGCTGCGCGGCTCACCACCGTTACCGCCACCAGCGCCGGCAGCGCTCCGCACCGCGGGACTCGGTGACGTGAGGCAAGGTGCCGCTGGGGTGCATTCCGTCAGTGTGGTAGCGGTCAGGCCGCCTCGAGCTGGGTCTGGCTGGGTCTGGGTGGATTCTGGGGTGGGCGATGAGGGAAGCAGGCTTTCGTAGTCGTCCCAGAAGCGACGACTCATCACGGGGGGTAGATGCTTACCACACATCATCGAATCTCTGGGAGGGGTCTCTATTTCCCGTACCACAGATGCCGCAGGTGCCACAGAGAAAGAATGCACCCTCACGGCCTGCTTGGGACGCGGGGAAACGCGACCCGGCGAGCGCGAGTGCGATGGTTGATTCGATACGAATACGGAAGTAGTCTTACCGTGTGCGCGTGGTCGTTGCAGATGCCAGTTCGCTGATACTGCTCGCCAAGTGCTCGATGCTGCGCGACTATTCTCGGAGAGTGGACCTGCAAGTTCCGCGGGAGGTATTCGACGAGGTTGCCTCGGCGCCGCTCGTGCGCCGTTACACGGATGCGGCAAGCGTTGCGGGACTGGCGAACGAAGGCCTGGTACACGTGGTAGAGGTGGTCTCGCACCGCGGTCTCCCGCTTGCACTCGGTCGAGGAGAGGCCGCCGCGATCCGACTCTGGTTCGATGCAGAGGCGGACGTGTTGTTGTCCGATGACGGTCGCGCTATCCGTACGTGCCGGATGCTGGGAATACCGTTTACCAATTCACCACGCGTCGTCGTTGATCTCTACCGGGCGGGGGTGGTGCGCCGGTCCCGGGCGAGGACAGCCCTTGAGACGTTGGCGGTAGCTGGACGCTATGGCCGAGACTTGATCGCCGCCGCGATGGTGGCCCTGCAGGAGGAATACGACGATGACGAAACCCACGACGATTCGTCTTCCTGAGGATATGCTGAACGAACTCGACCGCCGTGCCCGAGCGCGTGGCAAGGACCGGGCGACGCTCCTGCGTGAGTTGCTGCGCGATGCACTGGACAGGGATAGGGAAGACGAGGCGGTAGCCGCTTATCGTTCCGGGCGCCTCTCACTGTCGCAGGCCGCCTCGCGACTCGGAATAGACGCGTGGTCGTTCTTCAACACTCTCTCGCGGCGAGGGGAGACCGTGAGCGTATCGCTGGAGGACTGGAGGGATTCCGAGGCGTCAGCTTCAGGGTAGGAGACCATGAAACCGGAGCACCTGGTTGGTCTGCTGGACGTGATCTTGGATTAGTCGGGCGGGGTCTCTCACCGGCGGACGGTTGCGCGGCGGCACGTTGACAGGGATGGGGGGCCGTAACATGATCGAGACACAGGACGCACTCTCAAGGAGGACGCTATGAAAAAAGTTGCCGCGCTGGCGCTGGCATTGGCATGTGTGACCGGGACGGCTCTGTTTGCCGCCGGCGAAGGGGAGGACGGCGGGGCCGCAACTGCCGCTTCGGCGGCCGCCGTGGTGGTGCCCGGCGAGCTGGCCGTCTACGCCTCGCCCGCCGAGTTCACCAGCGCCACGGGCAGGACGCTGCCCGCGTACAGCGAGGCGCCGGTGCTGGCGGAGATGGTGGCCGCGGGCGAGTTGCCGCCGGTGGCGGAGCGGCTGCCGGACGAGCCGGTGGTGATCGACCCGCTGAACGAGATCGGCACCTACGGCGGCGATTACCGCAGTCCGTCGCTGTCGCCGACCCACAATCAGGACGCCATGTTCGGGCGCCTGCAGAATCTGCTGACCCTCACTCCCGATCGCACCACCACGATTCCCAACTTCGCACGGAGCTGGGAGGTGTCGGACGACAACATGACCACCACCCTGCACCTGCGCCCGGGGCTCAGGTGGAGCGACGGCGATCCGCTCGACGCCGACGACTTCATGTTCTGGTACGAGGACTTTCTCACCAACGAGGAGCTGGTGACGCGTCCGAACGTGGCGTGGCGGCCCGGCGGCGAGGTGATGCAGGTCACCAGGATCGACGACTACACCGTGCAGTATTCGTTCGCGGTCCCCTATCCGGTAGTGGTCGACAAGTTCGCCTTCAGCCCCTATTCGCGCAACTCCAACACCTTGCCATTGCTCCCGCGCCACTACATGGAGCGGTTCCACATCGACTACAACGACAAGGCGGCCGAGCAGGCCAAGGAGGCGGGCTTCGATACCTGGTGGCAGTGGTTCATGAGCGTGGTCGGCCCGGACGAGCAGGGGCGCCTCGACACCGACTACCCGGAGATCAAGCCGTGGCGCCTGGGCAACATCGACGACTACGGCAACCGCTACTACATCCGCAATCCCTACTACTTCAAGGTGGACAGCCAGGGCCAGCAGCTTCCCTATCTGGATCGCCAGGTAACCATCAACAGCGGCAACATGGACGTGGTGACCCTCAAGGCGATTGCCGGCGAGTTCGACGTGGCCACCTTCTCCCTGACCCTGGACAACTATCCGCTGTACAAGGAGGGAGAGCAGGCGGGCGACTACCGCACGCTGATCTGGGGCCTGCCGCGCAACGAGGTCGCCTACGGGTTCAACCAGACCTACGCCGCCGATCCGGTGCTGCGCGACATCTTCCGCGACCTGCGCTTCCGCCAGGCGATGTCGCTGGCGATCAATCGCGAAGAGATCAACACCGTGGTCGCGCTGGGACGCGCGATCCCGCGCCAGGCCACCGGTCCGACCAAGCCCGAGGGCCTGTTCACCGAGGACTGGATGGCAGAACACTACGCCGAGTACGACCCCGACAAGGCCAACGCGCTGTTGGACGAGATGGGCCTGCAGTGGGACGCCAATGGCGAGGTCCGGTTGCGGCCCGACGGCGAGCCGCTGGAGCTCCTGATGGAGTACTTCCGCACGGAGGGCGCCAAGGAGCGGATCTACCAGCTCACGGCGGATTACTGGGGCGCGGTCGGCGTGAAGGTGGTGCTCAAGGAGATCGCGGGATCGCTGTTCGGGCAGCGCGTGGCCGCGAACGAGATCCAGGTCTACAACTTCCACTTCGACAACCGCGGGCCGTTCGGCATGGTGTGGCGCGAGGCGCCGCACTACAAGACCGGCATCGGCCGGCTGTGGGAGGACTGGTACCGCACCCAGGGCGCCCAGGGCGAGGAGCCGTCGGCAGAGGTGAAAGAGGTCTTTGCGCTGATCGACCAGCTCATGCAGGTGCCGCTCGGCTCCGACGAGTCGATCGCGATCGGCCGGGAGCTGCTGACCAAGCACGTGCAGGGGCTGTACCGGATCGGGACCATCGACTACATCCCGCAGCCGGTGATCGTCAAGAACGGCCTGATGACCAACTTCACCGAGGTGGACGTGTGGGCGCCCGAGGGGCTGTGGCACAACAACACGCTTCCGGAGCAGTGGTTCTGGAAGAATTAGCCACCCACGCTTGACCGCGAACGGGGGCGCCGCACGGCCGGCTGACCGAGCCGGCGCCCCCGCGGTCGGTTCGTCATGGCGTACGTTCTGAGGCGCTTCGTCGCCATGGCCGTCACCATCGCACTGGTGTCGGTGGTGGCGTTCATTCTCATCCAGCTCCCGCCCGGGGACTACATTTCCTCCTACGTCGCTGCCCGCGAGGCGGCGGGAGACGACGAGGTGTCGCAGGGCGAGATCGACTCGATGAAGCGCGAGTTCGGGCTCGACAAGCCGGTGCACATGCAGTACCTGCGCTGGATCGGGCGCATCGTCACCAAGGGCGATTTCGGCCGTTCCTTCGCCTACCGCCGCTCGATCAACGAGTTGATCTGGGAGCGCTTCGTGCTCACCGCCGTGGTCGGCCTCGCCGCGCTGGTGATCACCTACCTGGTCGGCGTGCCGCTGGGGATCTACTCGTCGCTGCGCCAGTACTCGGTCAGCGACTTCGCCCTCACCACGGTTGGCTACGTGGGGCTGGCGACGCCCAACTTCCTGCTCGCCATCCTGCTGATGTACCTCGGCTTCAAGTACTTCGGCGCCAGTGTCGGCGGCCTGTTCGACGCCAAGTACATGGAGACACCCTGGACGCTGGCCAAGATCGTGAACATGCTCGGCCACCTGTGGGTGCCGGCGATCGTGCTCGGCACGGCGGGCACCGCCGGCATCATCCGCGTGACGCGCGGCATGATGCTGGACGAGTTGCGCAAGCAGTACGTGGTCACGGCACGGGCCAAGGGCCTGCGCGAGCGGTCACTGATCTTCAAGTACCCGGTGCGGATCGCACTGAACCCGATCGTGGCCACCATCGGCTGGCAGCTCACGGCGATCATCTCGGGCGCCCCGATCGTGGCGATGGTGCTGTCGCTGCCGACCACCGGCCCGCTGATGATCAACGCGCTGCTGCTGCAGGACATGTACCTGGCCGGCAGCTTCATCCTGCTGCTCTGTACCTTCACCGTGGTGGGCACCTTCATCTCCGACGTGCTGCTGGCGATGCTCGATCCGCGCATTCGCCTCGGAGCGGAGCGCGATGGCGGCTGACGCGGCGGCCGTGGAGCGCCCGGCGCCGGCGGCGCAGCAGCGCCGCGCGGAACGGTGGTACGTCGCCTCGCAGTACCGGCTCATGTGGCGGCGGCTCACCCGGCACCGCCTGGCGATCGTCGGCGGGGTGGTGCTGGCCATCCTGTACGTGGTGGCCATCTTCTGCGAGTTCATCGCGCCCTACGATCCGTCGACCAAGAACACCGAGCTGCTCACCGCCCCGCCGCAACGCATCCACTTCTTCGGCGCCGGCGGCTTCTCCCCGCGCCCGTTCGTCTACGCCTACACCGTCGGCGAGGATCCGGTCACCTGGCGCAAGATCTACGTGGAGGACACCGAGGTGCGCTTCCCGATCCGCTGGTTCGTACGCGGCGAGGATTACCGTTTCTGGGGCCTGTTCAAGACCCGGCTGCACCTGTTCGGCGTCGACGAAGGCGGCTACGTGTTCCTGCTCGGCACCGACACCCTGGGGCGCGACGTGTTCAGCCGCATCATGTACGGCACGCGCATTTCGCTGTCGATCGGGCTGATCGGCGTCGCCCTGAGCTTCATCCTGGGCCTGACCATCGGCGGCGTCTCGGGGTACTTCGGCGGGTTCGCCGACGCCGTGGTGCAACGCAGCATCGACTTCCTGCGTTCGCTGCCGGTGCTGCCGGTGTGGATGGCACTGGCGGCGGCGCTGCCGGCCAACTGGCCGACGATCCGGGTGTACTTCGGCATCACCGTGATCGTGTCGCTGATCGGCTGGACCGGTCTGGCGCGGGTGGTGCGCAGCAAGCTGCTGAGCCTGCGCCACGAGGACTTCGTGATGGCCGCGGTGGTGGCCGGCGCCCGCCCCGGCAAGATCATCTCCCGCCACCTGATTCCCGGCTTCCTGAGCTACGTGATCGTCAGCCTGACGCTGGCGGTACCCAACATGATCCTGTCGGAGACGGCGCTCAGCTTTCTGGGCCTGGGGCTGCGGCCGCCGGTGGTGAGCTGGGGCGTGCTGCTGAGCGAGGCCCAGAACCTGCACGCCATCGCCCTGGCGCCGTGGCTGCTGCTGCCGGGCCTGTTCATCATCGTGGCGGTGCTGGCCTTCAGTTTCGTGGGCGACGGGCTGCGCGACGCCGCCGACCCCTACGCCACCTGAGCTCGCTACGGCGGTGGGGCAATCAGGGAGTCGTTGTGGTGATAGGGGTCCTCGCCCCGCACCAGCATCGTCCTCACCAGGTAGTCGATTCCCTTTTCCTTCAAGCCCTCGAGGTCGAACTTGACCTCGGGCGTGGTGAAGCGGAGTGAGTACGCCACCCGCGGCAGGTCGCTGGTGTTGGCGTGCGAGCCGTGCAGGGTGGCCTCGGTGAAGAAGACGCATTCGCCGGGGGCCATCTCCAGGTCGAGAGCCTTCGATTCATCCACCTGTTCCTCTGCCAGGCCCTCGGCGAAGGCGCTCCTCTCGTCCAGTGGACGGTACTCGTCGTCGAGCCACCTGCGGTGGGATCCCGGAATCAGGCGCAGGCAGCCGTTTTCCTTGCGCGTGGGCCCGAGCGCTACCCACGCGGTCAGGTTGATGCGCGGCTGCATCGGCCAGTAGACGGCGTCCTGGTGCCAGGGGATGTACTTCTCGTTGTGCGGTTCCTTGTACCAGAACGCCATCGCCCACAGCACGATGTCGGGACCGAGAATCTGCTCGACGTAGTCGAGAGTCCTCTCGTGGACGCACAGGTCATAGGCCCAGCGGTGCTGCAGGTTGAAGCCTCCGGGGCGCGCATCGGTGGGGCCGGGGGCGTCTTCCGACTGTCCGATGGCCGCGAAGTAGCTCCTGCGCGCGGTGCCGGCCTCCTCCGGACCCATGACCCGTACCGGTCCGGTGTACCCTTCCGTACGATACTGCTCGCGCGAGAAGCTCTCGCCGCGTTTACTCAAGGCACCGCTCATTGGTCAAAGTACAGCGCGAACAGCTTGGCGTTCTCCAGATAGACCCTCACCTTGAGTATCCCCCGTGACTGTGAAACCATCTTGCTCTCCAGGCCCTGCCCCGAAGCGGTGCTCCCGGCAGACCGCGAATCACTCTTCCACCGTACCTGGTGGCAGACATCGTCGCCGCTGAAGGGGATACAGTCGTCGACGCCATATCCCGGCAGCACGCGGTCGAAGGGATCCATGATCTCGACCCGGATGGAACCGCCCCGGGCATCGGCATTGAGCGACAGCTTGCGCGGATCGATACCAAGCGGCATTCCCATCCTCTTGGGGCGAACCTTGATCGCGGTGGTGGTCAGCACGCCTTCCCGCGCGGTCTTCAGACACACCAGGCGGTCCTTCCTGATCTTTGCCAGGTTGATTCCCCAACGTGCCGCTTCGCCATGCCGCGGCGGCTCGCCGTGGAGGCTGTTGCTGGCAGTGTGATACAGCCATATCTCGTCGTCAATTATCAGTGGGGCATGCGCCGGGTACACGCTGCCGCTGTCATGGCTGCCGCGCGGGCCGCACTCCAGAATCGGCTCACGGTTGCCGGCGCGATGCCAGCTCCGTCCATACTTGGAGTAGGTAAGCTGAATATCCATGCGGTTCATCCACTCGGGCATCCAGTCCTCGATCTGGTTCTGCGCGATCCAACTCTCGTTGAGCGTGTGAAAGACAGACAGCATACCGATACGAAAGTCGCGGTAGGGAAACGCCGTCATGCCGTAGAATTCATGATCCTGCGGCGGGTCCCGGTGATCCGGCTGCAGCACGACTCTTCGCGGGCTCCACGTCAGGTAGTCCTCACTCTCGGACATGCAGATGATGCGGACGTTGGGTCTGCCCCGCAGAATCACGACGTAACGGCGCAGTTGCGGGTCCCAGTACGAGGCCAGATGCGTGTCGCTGCCCTCGGGGATGACCGGATTGACCCAGTGCTGAGGTATGTCCCAGTGCACGCCGTCGGCCGAATAGCCCACACAGACCGGTTGCACCATGCCGGCGAACTGCATGTGCTCGCACTGGAACATGAACAGCACCTTGTAGCGCTTGGCGGGGTCGGTCTCCAGCGGGTCCTTGATGACGCCATGCCCGGCGGCCCAGCGCAAGAATGGAAACAGGAGATTGTTCCGCTTGCTGCCCCGGTCCTCCACGATGTTGACGATCGGCTTCTCCCAGTTCAGTCCATCCTCGGACACGGCGTAGGCCAGGGCATCGGCCTCCTGGCCACGCTCCTGCCCCAATCGGCGGCCGACGTTGTACCACATCTTGAACAGCCCATCGTCTTCATCGCGGATCACGTTGACGTAGCTGATGCTCCAGCCGGCTTCCCATGGTTGGTCGTTCATCAGGAGTGGCTCTGGCGAAACTTTCTCGGCTGGAAGCACGCCCTTCTCCAGGCCTTCGAGGTTCTCGATGTGGCTGTCGTCGATGAACAGGCAGGCAATCTCACTGTCACTCATCGCGGTCCTCCGTGGTTGGTTGCAGTAGGGAATACACGGCCTTCCAGCGCCGTTCATGACTGGCGTGCGTCAAGTGCGGCCTGAAGCCCAGCTTCAGATAGGTCTTGATCGCCGCCAGGCGGACGTCGTCGGTGTGCAGAAAGGTCTCCCGGTAGCCCAGTCCCTTGATGAAGAGCAGGGCTGCCAGGCTTACCTGGTAGCCGAGCCCCCGGCCCTGGTGAGCGGGTGACACCGAGACCCAGCCGAACTCCGGCCGCGGCTCGCTGGGAGTCGGCGCGATGGCGCAGGCGGTGGCTATCGGGCGCTCCTCGAAGATGATGAAGTAGGTTCCGGCCGCGATGGCATGGCGCTCACCCTGCAGCCACCGGGTCGCCGAATCTCGATTCCACTCCCCGAGCTGGCCGGTGGCGTTCAGCGCGTGAATCCAGTCGTCGGTGCTCCGCTCCTGCAGCGTGGTCAGGCGGTAGCCGTCCGGCAGGGTAACCTGCGGCAGGCAGCGGAAGCGGTCGAAGGTCATGTCAAGCTGCGGCAGTTCGCGTTGCTGCGATGGCATGGTGCGTTACAGCGTAGCATACGGATCGGCCGCATCGCGGAGTCCGTCACCGACGAAGTTGAAGGCCAGGATGGCAACGACGATGAACACGCTCGGCAGCAGCAGCCAGGGCGTCTTGGCCAGCACGCTGATCTCCTGGGAACCCTTCAGCAGCACACCCCAGCTGATCGCTGGAGCCTGCAGTCCCAGGCCGATGAAGCTGAGCGCCGTTTCGCCCAGGATCATCCACGGGATGGAGAGCGTCAGCGAGGCGATGATGTAGCTGTAGAATGACGGCAACAGGTGCTTGAAGATGATGCTCGCGCGACCGGCACCGCAGATGGCCGCGGCCATTACAAAGTCCTCTTCCCGCACTGCCATGAACTTTCCGCGGACCACCCGAGCGAGGTCGGTCCAACCCACCAGCGAGAGGATGACGACAATCGAGAAGTAGACCTGGGTCATGGTCCAGAACGGAGGCAGCGCTACGCTGAGCGCCATCCACAGCGGCAGGGTCGGAATCGAGCGCGTGATCTCGATCGCGCGTTGGATGACGGTATCGACGCGGCCGCCGTAGTATCCGGAGATTCCGCCGATGACGATACCCAGAACGAAGCTGAACGCGATCCCCACCAGACCCACCGACAACGATATCCGGCCACCATGGATGATCCGCGACACCATGTCGCGCCCCTGGCGGTCGGAGCCGAACAGGAACATCACCCCTTCCTTCACTCCGAACAGATGCAGATCGGAGTCAATCAGGCCCCACAGCTGATAGGGATCGCCGCGCACAAACAGATGAATGGGATACTGCTGCGTCATGTCGACCTGGTAGGTGCGCCGAAGGCTCTTCATATCGAACTCCGACGTCATTCCGTACACGAACGGACGCAGATGAAAGCGCCCGTCGTGATCGACGAAGCGCACCACCTGTGGCGGGGCCGACAAGCTCTCGACGTTGTTGCGGCGCGGATCATAGGGAGCGACGAACTCCGCGAAGGCCGCCCCCAGGTAGAAGATGGTAAGCACGACCAGGGCGGCGGTCGCCAGTTTGTGGCGGAAGAAGCGCAACCGAATGAGTCGCCATTGGGAGGCGACCAGGAGTCTCTCCTGTTCTGCTGCAGGTTTCGTCATCACCCGCCAAGCCTCACACGGACTCCACCACGCGCGGATCTACCCAGGCCAGCAGGACGTCGGATATGAGCGTTCCCAGCACCGTGAGAGCGCTCAGAATGAGCACGATGCTGCTGGCCAGCAGCATGTCTTCACTGAGCAGGGAGTTCAGAAATATGGGAGCGATCGTCGGTATCCCCAACACCATCGACACCAGGAGCTCGCCGCTGATGAGCGTCGGCAGGGTCCAGCCTATGGTGCTTATCAGTGGGTTGATGGCGATTCGAAACGGATACTTGTAGAGCAACGTGCGTTCCGACAGACCCTTGGAACGCGCTACGATCACGTAGTGCTTGCGCAATTCGTCGAGCAGCGTAGCACGCATGATCCTGATTATCCCGGCGGTGCCCGCGGTACCCACGATAAGCGCCGGCATCCACAAGTGCTTGAGCAGATCGATGACCTTGCCGATGCTCCACGGTGCCAGCGCATATTCCGCCGAGAACAGGCCGACCGCGACATTCCCGGTAGTCAGGAAGTACACCCACAGCAACAGCAACGCAAACAGAAAGTTGGGAATGGCGAGGCCAATGAATCCGACCAGGGTGAAGAAATAATCGGTCAACGAATACTGCCGGGTAGCGGACAGCGTACCGATCGGAACACCGACCAGGTAGACGATCAGCAAGGATGCAAAGGAAAGCGTGACGCTCCACGGCAGGCGCTCCAGGATGAGGCTCTTCACCGAGCGATTCCACTCCAGGGAGCGGCCCAGATCACCCCGCAGAACGCCCCGCAGCCACTTCAGGTACTGAATGTACATTGGCTGGTCGATACCGTAGCGGGACCTGAGCGCGACCAGCTGCGATTCATCGATCTGTTCGCCTTGGGCGGCCAACCGGGATACGTACATGCTCATGTAATCACCTGGTGGTGCCTGGATAACCAAGAACGAGATAATTGAAATGATGAACAGGGTGAGTATCATCAACAAGAATCTGCGGAGAAGGTATCTTGACATCCAAGTATCAGGTCAGCAACGGTAGCACAACAGAAAGCGGGGGAGAAGAACGAGTCTCCTCCCCCGGAACAGTTCCCTGGCGCAGCTTACTGCTTGAAGAAAAACTGGGAGGGAATCTCGTGGATGAGCTCTGCAATATGCGGCTCAGGGATGTTCATGATCGCATTGTTGAAGGCGTTGAATTGCGTTGCCCGGGACCGTTGCAGAGCGGAAAATACCCAGAAATTGTCCTCCATGATCTTCGCCATCTCCAGCGTAAGCGCTATCCGCCGGGCTTCTTCGGGCTCGCCCAGCGCTTGCTCGCGCAAAGCCATGATGCGCTTCAGGTCCGCGGGCGGCTCATCACCCTCCGCGCCCTGCGTGCGGAACCACTGACTCCACGCAGGATTGGGCACGTACCAGCTACTGATCGGTACGAAGTCTGCGTAGAACAGCGGGTTCACCGGGCGTCCGCCACGGGTCATCGCGACCATGTCGAGATCGAAGTCGCCGGTTTTCCAGGTGGGCACCAACTGTCTGCCGGTAATCGGCTTGGTCGCCAACTGGATCCCGGCATCCTTCCAATGCTCCTTGATCATCTCCGCTATCTCGACCTCTTTCGGATACCAGTTGGGAATGATGATGGAGAGCCGCAGGCGCTCGCCATCGGGGCGCAGGCGATAGCCTTCACCGTCCCGTTCCTTGAGTCCGAGCCCGTCCAGGATCCTGGCCGCTTCTCCGGGATTGAACTCGAGGTGCTGCTTGAACAGGTTCTCGCCATGGAACGGGGGGCCCTCCATCAGGCTGGCATTCGATACTTCGGCCAGCCCCTGATACAGGATCGCGTTGATCTCGTCCCGGTTGATGGCTATCGACAGCGCGATGCGGAATTGCTTGTCGTTGAAGAGCTCCCTCAGGATGGGGTCCTTGTGAGACATGTTGAAGCCGACGTTGGCGCGGCTCTCCGGTGGCCAGATGTAGCGCACCAGGCGATAGTTGCCCTGGTCCTGGTAGTCGACCGCGAGCGAAAACGAATCCACCCCGTACGCGTTCAAGGTGAGATAATCCGCCTCGCCGGCGAACAGCTTGAGCAGTGCGGCCTCCGGGTCGGTCACCGTGGTGCGCTCCAGGCGGTCGATGTAGGGGAGCTGCTGGCCCTCAGTGTCGACCTTGTAGTAGTACGGGTTTCGCTCCAGGATGTGGATCGGATCGGTGATCGAATTTTGCGCCAACCAGGCAGTGATCGTAGGCCGTTCCGGCATCGCCCAGAACTCCTGCCCGCCACCCTTCTTGGCCTGGAACAGCGCCGGCCAGTTGTCCAGCCCTTCTTCCTTTATTTTTTCGTCCAGTTCATCCTTGGCAGTGTAACTGGCATGGAAGTCTTTCAGGTAGTGCTTCGGTGCGTATGGATTCGGTCTCCACCTGGCGAGAGTTTCGATGAATATCCCGTACGGCTCGGTAAACGAAATCTCCACGGTATGATCGTCGATCTTTTGCATTGCCCCAGCCTGGTCGGCGCGCATCATTCTTGACGGCGGAGACGGTGACAGGTCCGTATTGAGGGCGATATCGTCCCAGTAGAACAGCACGTCGTCGGCGGTGAACGGAACCCCGTCACTCCAGCGCACGCCCTTGCGCAGGTGCAGGGTGAAGCTGGTACCGTCGTCGCTCGCATCCCAGCCCTTGATCAGGTTGGGGAACAGCTCTCTCATGTCGGGGGTGTAGGCGACCATGTATTCCCAGCCGTAGCGATCGGCATAATCGGATGCGGCGGATACCAGGGCCTGGCGCCAGGTGCCGCCATACTGGCCGACTTCGTGGGCTGGTTGAATCACCAACACATCTTCGGGAAGCCTTTCGGCAAGGGGAGGGATTTCTCCCGCGGCTACCATCGCCGCCAGCATCGGTGCTTCGCTGAAGCTGAGCGTCTTCCCGCTCATACGCTCATATTCGTCGAGGTTATGGGGAACTGCCTTTTGTTGAGCGAGCACGCCGGTTACTGCCAACAAGCTCAACAATCCGGTGAACAGTGCAACAGTCGGTTTCCGTGACATCTTCTCCTCCTGTGAGATTCGGTCGTATCGTCGCGAAATCGAGTCGGATAGGTTTCTCGAAATTACTTCCAAGTCAGCGCTGTAGGACTACGACTACGGCCCTTTGGCGTTGAATCAGTCTGCTTATGATTAGGTTTTTCGGGCGTATGTCAAGGGGTGTGGGCGCCGGGCACGCCGGCCCGTAGCCGGACGCCGTGCGGGGATGGCATAGTTGAATGGCGGCGCGCGACTCGGCACCGAGGTATGGTCACGGTGTGCTGCTCCGTGGCATGCGAGTTGGCGCGATCGTGTGGAGGATAGCCGATGGCGAACAGCGGCCAGCGTCTGCACTGGTCAATCGATTACGATACCGGCGGACAGGGGCCCCACTTCGGGAACGCGCTGCGCGCTGCTCTGGGATGCTGGGCTCCCGGTACCGCGGGTGAGGCGGCCGTGCGCCGCTACGACCTGCTGCCGAACTATGCCGCCGGCTGGGGGCGCGCACGGCTGGAAGGGGGCGGGGAACTGCGCATCGGCAGTGCGGAGATCGTCCGTAGCGCCGACCCCGGCGGCGGCGCACATTACCGCGTCACCCACGACAACGCCACCAGTGGCGAACAGGTGGTGCTCGACTTCCGCACCACCGGTGATCCGCTGCCGCGGCTCACCGGCGCCTGGTCGGTGACGGCAGTCAACGGGGCCGGCGACGGGCACCGTGGGATCGAGGTCGCGGGGGCGACCGGCATGGATGCCGGCCGGCGGGTGGTGTCGCTGATGGTCAACGGTGTCGAGCTGCGCGCCGGAGAGCTCGACCCGACGCTGCCACTGACCTGCTGGTGGGCGCTGTTCGACGGGCTCCCGGCCTTTGCGGACGGCGGATCCGAGCCGGAGGCGTTCGCCCTGCTGGAGGACCTGGAGAAGGTGCGTGTTCCGTGCACCGTCCGTGCGCTTGCGGACGGGCCGCTGGAGCTGGCCGGCCATCACCTGCGTGGATACTGCCAGCATGGCACCGGGATGCTGCCCAGCTACTGGTGGCTGGACCACCGCGGCACGGTGTGCGTGGTGGCGAGCATGTTCCACACCCTGGTGCTGCGCGGCTTCGGCAGCGAGGCGGACGCCGCATGAGCACCCGGCCGAACATCCTGTTCATCAACACGGACCAGCAGACCTGGGACGCGCTCTCCGCCTACGGCAACCGCTGGCTGAGCACTCCGCACATGGACCGACTGGTGGCGTCCGGCACCTCCTTCATGCGCTCCTACTGCACCGACCCGGTGTGCGCCCCGGCACGCACCAGTTGGGCCACCGGGCGCTACACGTCCGAGGCCGGCGTGCCGTTCAACGGCGGTCATCTGCACGACGACATCCCCGACCTGGGGCAGCTCCTGCGCGCCGGCGGCTACGGCGCCTTCCACGCCGGCAAGTGGCACGTCGAAGGCCGCGACGTCACCCGCAGCTTCGACAACCTGTACTACGGGGCGCGCCGCATCGGCGCCAGCACCGGCGAGTTCTACGACCCCGCCATCACCCACGCCGCCATGCAGTTTCTGACCACCTACGACGGGGCGCGCCCCTTCTACCTGCAGCTCGCCTTCGTCAATCCGCACGACATCTGCCAGCACGGGCACAACTACGAGGAGAAGGTGATTCCCGACCCGGTTGCGCAGGGCATCCTGCGCGAAGAGGAGCTGCCGCCGCTGCCGGCCAACTTCGACTACGACCCGCGCGAGCCGCTGCAGCACCGCGTGATCCGGCGCGACGACGATTGCCTGATCCACTGGAAGATCCTGCGCCAGGCGCGCCGCTTCTCCGCCCTCGACTGGCGCTACTTCGCCTGGAGCCTGTACCGCTTCGTGGAGAAGGTGGACGCCGAGATCGGCCTGGTGCTCGACGCCCTGGCCGCCAGCCCCTTCCGTGACGACACCATCGTGATCTTCACCGCCGACCACGGCGAGGCGGCCGGACAGCACCAGATGTTCCAGAAGTTCACCCTCTACGAGGAGAGCGTGCGCACCCCGCTGGTGGTGGCCAGCCTCGGCGACCGGTTGCCGGTGGAAAAGGGCAGGCGGCTGCAGCACCTGGTGTCCGGCGTCGACCTGCCGGCCACCATGTGCGACTACGCCGGCATCCCCGCTCCCCCGCGCTGCCTCGGGCGCAGCCTGCGGCCGCTGGTCGAGGGCCGCGATGCACCTTGGCGCGACGCCGTCTACCTCGAGTCGAACTACTGGGGTAGGGCGCTGGTCACCGCCGGCCACAAGTACGTCACCGAGTACCGGCCCAAGCCGGTGGAGGATTACGTGCCTCCCGGCCCGGACAGCGCGCAGCGCGGACTGGAGCAGCTCTTCGACCTCCGGACCGACCCCGGCGAGACCCGCAACCTGGCCGCCGATCCGGACCAGGAGGCGACCCTGGCCGCGCTGCGCGCCGCGCTTGCCGCCGAGGAACGCCGCCTGGAGCGCCGCCCGCTCGCCCCCGGCCGGCCGCGGACCGTGGTCGATACGTGGGGCGCACGCCTCCGCGAACGCTGGAAGGAGGATGCTGAAACTTCGTCTTCAGTGCCTGGAGCCTGACCGGGTTACGGCGGCGGGAGATGGCGCTCCCCGGTGACGCTGATTCGGAAGCGGTCGTCGGGGGCCGGCAGCGGGTTCATGACGATGTGCAGGGTCTGATCCGGCGGCTGCATCGCCACGCGAAAGTGGCGAAACAGGACGGCGGTGATGACCAGATACAGCAGATCGGCGGTTGACGCACCCAGGCAGGTGTGCGGCCCGAGGCCGTACGGGCAATACGCGTTCGGCTGCAGGTGCTCCTTGCGCTCGGGAGCGTAGCGGGTCACGTCGAAGCGTTCCGGATCGGGAAAGAACTCGGGCAGATGATGGGTCACGGTATTGGCGATGATGCAGTACTCGTCCTGCGGAATCCGGTAGCCCTGGAACTCGAAGGCGGCGGTGCTGGTGCGGGGCAGGGCGGGCGCCGGCGGATACATGCGCAATGTCTCCATGGCCGCCCACCGCGTCCGGACCATGCGCCGCATCGAGTCGCGGTCCGGGAAGCCGGACTCGAATGCCAGGTCCGCCTCCGCGACCACCGCCCGCTGCAGGTCGGAATCGTCCAGGATGTGGAACAGGAGCAGGGTGGAGGCGCTGGCCGCGGTATCCATGCCGGCGACGAACGGGCCGATGAGCGCGGCCACGGCGTCCCGTTCGCTCATCAGGCGGGGGTGCTCGGCGTGGAACCTGCGAACCATGGCCACGAAGTCGCCCTCGCGCGGGGCCTGTTCGCTCACGTGATGCTGGTCCCAGATGCGGCGCGCCATCCCCAGCACCGAGCGCCGTGACGAGACGTAGCGCGGCAGGTGCTGCAGGAACCCGGGCCACACCCTGCGGATGTGGATCTGCACCAGCGCGCGAAAGAAGTAGATCAAGTCATCCATGACCTCATCCGGTTCCTGGTTGGTGGCCATGAATCCCAGCAGCGACGAAACCAGGCGCTTCACGTACGGGAAGGCGGGGATGGGTGCGCCCTGCGGCCAGGCCCGCACCAATTCGAGCTGGCTGGTGACCAGCTTCTCCATCTGCGGATACAGCGTGCGGCTGGAGTAGCCGTCCTTGAGCCCGGCGCGCATGATGCGGTGATCGGGCCCGTCCCGCTGGATGAGCGTCGGACTGTCCCCTCCGAGCACCTGGTGGAGGTCCCCCAGCGAGTCTGCGGACGAAAACAGCTCGTGGCCGCGTTGCTTCATCAGCGCGTTCGCTTCGGGGCCGGCCAGCACCAGCGGGCGCTGTCCCAGAATCGGTACCCGGAATACCGGGCCGAGCCGCAGATACTGCTTGGTAAAGAACTCGCTCAGGGCCGTAAGCATCGGCACCAGGTTGCCCACGAGCGGCAGGCCCGGAGCCAGCGGTATGCTCACGGTGGATGCGGGTGCCATCTATGCGGAAGGTACCGGACGCGGCGAAGCGGCGGCAACGCGGCGGTGCGGTGATCGTCGTATGATGGGTGCCGCCATGGGACGCACGCACCTTGCACCTGGAGCGCCGGCTGCCGCCCTTCGCCAACCTCCTTCGCGAGCACCACGTGCCGGCCGTCGTACCTGGCAGCGAGCCGCTTTCGATTGGGAGCACGGAGGCGAGTGATCTAGTCCGCGCTCCGGTGCGGCCGCCACAGGTGACTGATATCCTCGATCGCGTATTGTGCCGGTTTCCACGAATTGACACCGAAACCGAGTAACATCATCCCAGCATCCGTGGTTCTTGCTTATAGCGGATCGAGCCGAGGACCAATGAACGAACGACAATCCGTGGCACGCGGCCACGTGCCGGTGATCAACCTCTCGGAACAGGACCGACTACGCATCCGCTTGGGTGCCGTGAGCGTGGACTCGATCCCTCGCGGCGGAGGCCGAGCGCTGTTCGAGCTCTTCTCATCCAGGAATGAACTGGCAACGGCCCTCACCATCACCGTGGAAGCGCCGGAGTTCCGCGCCGCCGCCGCGGGCGCGATCCCCGAGCCCGACTACGAGCAGATCACGGTCGAGGCGGCCGCCCGGCTGTGCGAAGACCTGAAAGCGATGATCGAAAGCCTCGATGGCATGGCGGACGAGGTACGTCGGCGTGGCCGCCCGCTGCCCGGAGGTGGGCTTGGCGTTGTGTTGGAACCGGAGCATCCTGGCGATCCCGGCCCTCCCTACTGGTTGGTCAGACAGGACCCCTCAGATCCTACCAGCGGGGGGAGTCTGTTCGAGCAGACGAAAGCGCCTATCGACACGGTATGCGGGACCTGCAAGACGCCGATCGTCAAGGGCGCGCCGTGCTACGCGATCTACGTGTCGCCCGAGAACAGGGAACTGCTCGGGTACCGGTGCACGAAGTCGATCTGCATAGACGGCGAACTGATTGACGCGCTTCCGCCCGGTGCCAAGCGGGTGGAGTAGACCGCCGGTCTTACTTCGCCGCCTGCGACGGTCATTGGGCGGGGAATGCCTCCCGATAGTCGGCCCACTCGGTCTCGCTGAGCGGCGTGCTGGCGGCGCGGATGTTGTCTTCGAGCTGGGCGGCGTTGAGGCTGCCGATCGGGTTGCCGTGGATGCGCTCCTCGCGCAGACAGTACTGCAGCGCGAGGTGCAGCAGGTCGATGCCGCGCTCCCGGCACCACTCCCAGCGCGCGCGGGCCGCGGCGATGTCCTCTTGGTTGCGGTAGTTGCCCAGCTTGGCGGCCTCCTCCGGGTCGACGCCGGTCAGCAGGCCGCGCAGGATCGACCAGCCGTTCATGACGCCCACGTCGGCGGCGGCCGCGGCCGGCAGCACTCCGTCGGCGGCGCTCTGCCGCAGCAGGTGGTAGTCGCTGAAGCACAGCAGGAAGTCGACGTCGCCGGTGGCGATCGCCTGGCGGTGGAAGTCGTGCGGGCGCATGCCGAAGCCGACGTTGCGCACCAGGCCGCGCGCCTTGAGCCGGAGCAGCCCGGCCAGGGTGCCGTCCCGGGCCAGGGTCGGCTCCATCCGCCGCGGATCGTGGATCAGCACTCCGTCGAAGTAGTCGCTGCCGAGCAGGGCGAGCTGGTCCTCCACGTCGCGCACTACCCGTTCCGCGGAATAGTCCGGCTCGCCGTCGCCGTAGGCGCCCCAGTCCGCCCCGGAGTGGCAGCACAGCCGCCCGGTGATGATCACCTCGTCGCGGGGGATCTCCTGCAGCGCCAGGCCCAGCTTGCGCAGCGAGTCGCCGTAGCAGCGGGCGCAGTCGAAGTGGTTGACCCTTAGTGCCACGGCGTGCTTGACCAGCGCCACCGCGTCCGCGTCGGCCACGAAGCCGAAGTGGTTGCCGAAGCCCTGGGTGCCGAACGGAATGACGGGAATCGAGAGCCCGGTCTTGCCCAGCACGCGCCGGGGGAGAGGGAAGGGTGCCTGACTCACGTGGATGCTCCTTGTTCGATGCCTTCCCTGCACCAGGCCAGGCAGTTGCGCAGCAGGCTCCGATAGGAGGGATGCTGCCACACTTCCGGGTTGTGGCCCGGGGTGAGCATGCACACACGCCCGGCGCCGTGAGCGCGGGTCCAGCCCGCCGGCTGGGTGCCGTGCTCCGAGGTGGTGTGCAGGAACAGGTCCACCTCGGGGTCGTTCATCGCCATCTGGTAGTGCTCGTCCTTGAGGGTGAATTTGCCGCTGCCGCGGGTGAGCCGGTGGTCCGCACGCGGCTCGACGCTCACCGCACACTGCGGCGGGTGGCCGGTGAAGATGCCGCCCATGAGCCGGCACAGCGACGGCGAGTCGTCGTACAGCGCGCTGCCGGAGTGCAGCACCAGCAGGCTGTTGCCGCGGGCGACGTGGGCGGCGAGGGCGTGCCCGTCCGCCTCCGTGGCCCAGGGAGCCGACTCGGTCCGCGAGCGGTTGTTGGCCTTGGAGAGGATCACCAGCGGATACCCGCCCAACCGTGCGGCGGACCACTGGTCGGGATCTTCGAGCCAGTCGAAGCGGCAACCGCAGTCGCCCAGTCCGAGCAGCCCGTCACGGGTCAGCGATGCGGGGTGGGCGGTGTCGTCGCACAGCACGAGCGTATCCATGGCAGTTCCTTGGGCGCATCATACCGCACCCCGATATCTGTCCGATAGCTGCTAACACCGCCAGGGCCGGCCACCCAGGCGGACGCGGCTCCTGGCAGCGGGCGGCGTCAGCCTCTGGGGCAGTCGTCGACGAGATGTCCCCAGGCCGCGCGCGGGGAGTTGGCATTGGTCAGTGACCCGGGTATCGGCGTGCGACTCGATTGGGAGGCGGTCGAGCGCCATACGGAACAGTGCGTGGAGGTTGTGTAGCCTCACGACGCTACTTTGATGGTAGGCGTCTCCCCGCGCCGATACTATGAAAGAACCGCCCCGGCGGCCATAATGTGCGACCAGCGAACCTCGGGAGTTGCTGCCATGTCCAAGCCGGCCCCTGCCAAGATCAGTCTGGTGGACTGCGACGTGCACCACACCATCGAGAAACCGGATGATCTGTTCCCCTACCTGCCGCGCCACTACGTCGAGTACATCAAGGACTTCGGCACCATGCTGTCGAGCGTGGGTTACACCAACATGCCGTTCAAGGGCGTGCGCAACGAGCTGTGGGCCAACGGCCAGAAGCAGCATCCGGCGTCCGACGTGGAGCAGACGCGCAGCGCGCATCTGGACGCGTGCCGGATCGACCTGGCGCTGCTCACCGGAAGCGGCGTATACGGTGCCGCGGTCCATCCCGAGGCCGACTACGCGGCCGCGCTGTGCCGGGCCTTCAATGACTTCACCCTCGACCGGTGGATCGCGGCCGACGACCGGTTCCGCGCCTCGATCTCCATTTCTCCGACCGACCCGCAGCAGGCGGCGGCGGAGATTCATCGTCTTGGCGAACATCCGCGGGTGCTGCAGGTGATCATGCCGGCCGGCGCGCGCATGCCGTTCGGCAACCGGTTCTACCATCCCATCTACGCGGCAGCACAAGAGCACGGGTTGCCGATCTGCGTGCACTTCGGTGCCGAGGGCGCCGGGGTGGCGAACGCGCCCACTGCTGCGGGCTATCCGTCCTACTACCTGGAGATGCGCATGGCGCGCCCGCAGATTGCCATGGCCCATACCGCCAGCCTGATCTGCGAGGGGGTGTTCGAGCGCTTTCCGCAACTCAGGTTCCTGTTCATCGAGCACGACACGTTCTGGGTGCCGGGCATGATGTGGCACATGGACGCAGACTGGAAGGCGGTACGCGACTACACGCCGTGGGTGAAGAAGCTGCCCAGCGAGTACATCCGGGGGCACATCCGCTTCGGCAGCCAGCCGATGGAGCAGCCGCCGACGCGTGGCGATCTCAAGACCTTCCTGAAGTGGCTGCGGGCGGACGAGATCCTGGTGTACGCCAGCGATTATCCGCACTGGGACTGGGACGATCCCAAGACGGTGCTGCCGGGGATCGACGGCGATCTGCGGCGCCGCATCTTTGCCGAAACCGCCTGCGAGATGTACGGGCTCGTCGGCGCCGGCTGAGCACCGGTTTCGATTGCACCCGATGCGCCGGTACGTGGTCGCCAAGCGCAGCGAGCTTGAGACGGGTCAGCGCCGGATCGTGCCGGTCGGCGGTCGTGGCGGGATCGGCGTGTTCAACGTGGACGGCAGCTACTACGCCTTGCGCAATCGCTGCCCGCACAAGGGCGGGCCGCTGTGCCAGGGGCGGCTGCGGCCGCACGTGGTGGCGGACGCCGTCTACCGGGTGCAGCAGGAGCGCGGGGGTGAGATCCTGAAGTGTGCCTGGCACAACTGGGAATTCGACCTCAAGACCGGCGTGGCGCTGTACGATCCGGCGCTGCGGGTAAAGACCTATCGAGTGCAGGTGGAGCACGACGACGTGGTCCTGTACCTGGACGGCACATGAGCCAGCACCAGTCGATCGCGGGGGAGCTGTTTCCCAGCGAATACCGCCGCGGCACCGACCGCCACACCGGTACCACGATACATCAGCTCACCTCGGCTCCCTGCATCAACCATCCTCCCTACTTCCTGACCTCGGCGCTTACCCCGGACGAGCGGCACCTGCTGTTTACCTCCTACCGCACCGGCGCGCCGCAGCTCTACGAGATAGCGCTGCTGGATGGGCCCATCCGCCAGCTCACCGCGGTCGCCGGCCTGCACCCCTACTCGGCGATCCTGACCGGCGCTGGTGAGGAGGTGCTGTATACGCGTCGTGACGAAGCGGGCGGGGGGATGATCGAGGCGCTGCGGCGCGACGACCTCACCTGCCGCCCGGTGTGCCGGCTGCCGGGGGCGCAGCTCGGCGAGTGCAGCGTGTCGGCGGACGGGAACTGGGTGGTGACGGCCATGAAGCGGGGAGAGCGCCACGGCATCGCGGTGGCGGCCACCTCAGGGGCCGGCGAACCCGTGCTGGTGGAGTTTCCGCGCATGGTAATCCACCCGCAGTTCCACCCTGCGGACAGCGACTGGATCGAGCTGGCCGCCGACCCGGCACCGCGCATGTACCGGGTGCGGCGTGATGGCAACGGCCTGGAGTGCCTCTACGAGCATGGCAACGATGAGTTCGTGGTCCACGAGACGTTCCTCGGCAGCATCGGCGATGTCGTGTTCACCGTGTGGCCCCGCGCCCTGCGCCGGCTGTCGTGGGCCTCGGGCGCAATCAGCACCATCGTCGAGTTGAACGCGTGGCACATTTCGCCGAACCGTGCCGGGACCCGAATCGTGTGCGACACCAACCACCCGGATCGCGGCATGCTCACCATCGACGTGGCGACCGGTGCCACCCGCGTGATCTGTCACCCCGGCAGCTCCAACGGCGGCAGCCAGTGGGCCAGCTCGCGCTACGCGCTGGCCGAGGACTTCGCGCGCGCCGCGCGCACGGCGCAGGAAGGCACAGCCGCGAAACCGGCGCTGAGCTGGATGGAATCGCCCACCGACACCGTCTACGGCCCGCAGTGGTCGCATCCGCACCCCGCCTTCAGTCCGTCCGAACGCTTCGTCAGCTACACTTCCGACGCCAGTGGATTCCCGCAGGTGTACCTCGCCGAGTTGTAGTTCAAGTGCAAGATCGGACTTGATTCGTGTTCTAATGTTGAGTGATTGCAGAGCTCTCGTGGGGTTATTGAGCGCCCTGCGTCTGGCCCTAGTTGGTTTACACTGGGATATGAGAACAGTACAATGTAGTGGTAGATCGCACTCTTTTTTTTGGTGCTTCGGGAGGCTGCCAGCATAGCCAGCAGAAGTGATCCCATGATCGTCCCAACAGAATCCTCATGTTCGGGATTTTTGCCGCGCATCGAGCTTGGAGGTTCACCAATGGCACCTGCCAGGCCCGTTCAGATGAGTTACCACGATCGCTCCGTGACACGGGAGACCATGAAAACGGCGCATGGGGCAGTGCCGGGTGGCCGCCATTTTCGGACCAGGCTTGCGAAGTGAGTCGTTACGGGTCCCAGGAATCCGCGTATCGGGAAATGGTAGAACCCTTTCTGATCATCATTTCGTTCACCGTTGCGGTCGTCTTGGTGGCTGTGTTTGCGATCTCAGCGCCACTCAGTACGGCCGGCACCCTGAGTCCGGTGGGACGCATCGGCTATTTTGCATCAGTGGTCGCGCTGTGTTGGCCATTGGACCATGCCTTTGCCGCGCTGCTGCTCCATAACGTCCGCCGGCCGAGCTGGTTGCGGCTGGCACCGGTGACGCTGGCGGCCGGGTTGTTCGCGGCGGCCAACGTGGCCACGGTCGCGTATGGCCTGTTCTGGTTGTTCGTGCCGCACTACACCGGTGACATTCGTTGGTCCCGGATCTATCTGCTCTCCGCGGTGGTTACCGTCCCATATATCGCATTGCTCTACCTGCTGGCATGCCAGCGTACCGGACTCAGGCCGGTAGTCGAGGGTGCCGTTGCGGCCGGGCGCCTGGCGCCGGCCACGGCCGGTGCTGAAGCGGCCGCGTCCATGGCTGGCGTAGCGGTCGGACCGGAAGCGCGTCCGGAGGTAAGCGTGGCCCGGAGCCAGGGTACCGGCGCACTGCAGGCGTCATCTCCTGGCGGGCAAGAGGGGAGGCCGCAGGTGCGCTTCCTTGACCGCCTTCCTGCGGCACTGGGCCGCGACATCGTGTATCTCAAGGTGCGAAGCCACTACGTCAACGTGGTCACGACCGCCGGCTCCGGTGCGCTCCTCATGCGTTTCGCGGACGCGGTTGCAGCGCTCGACGACCTCGGGATGCAGGTCCACCGTTCCTATTGGGTGGCGCGGCGCCATGTGGTCGGCATCGAGCGCCGGGCCGAGCGCACGGTGCTGCTACTCACCGGTGGCGAGGAAGTGCCGGTGAGCCGCACCCATTTGGCCGCCGTGCGCGATGCCCTGCCGGCAAACACCGTAAAGGCGCCGGAGTAGCGCCACACTTCGTGAAAGTGTGAAAGTGTACACCCTGTAGACTCACTCTTGAGAATCACGCTATGATTTGCGCTTTCGGCGCGCGGACGCTGGCAGGAAAAATCAGTGATCTACGGTGTTCTTGGCCCAGGGTCACAGCCTGGATGGCAACCATGAAGGCGTGAAAGTGCGCGCGAATGACGAAGGCTCGTGGATTCCGAATGTTGCGCGGAGGTGAGTGCATGGATGACGCTCACGCAGGTCGATCCGGTCCGAACCTAAGACTCGCGTATCGCGAGTTGTTCCGAAGGCAGCTTATGCTCATTTCGGTCAGCATTTCATGCGTACTGGTACTGTTTCATGCCGTTGCCGGGCCAGGCGGAGAGGTTCTTCCGCAACTGCTGCCGCGCCTCGGGTACTTTGGACTGATGGCCGCCCTCTCCTGGCCCATGGGCCACGGCATGGCGGCGCTGTTGCTCTACTTTGTGCGTCGCGGCCGTCCCTACCACGTGATTCTGGTGTCGCTGGCGGGGGCGCTTTACATCGCCGCCAACCTGGCTATGGTCGGATACGCCATCCACCGCTTGCTGGTCGGCGCCGGACAGGAATTGTACCCGTGGTCGGACTACTATCTGCGCGCATTATTGCCGAGCCTCCTGCACGTCGGCGTGATCAACTACCTGGCGTGCCAGCGTGCGTCGCTCAGGCCCATCGCCGGGGGTGTGCACGCCGCCGCGGCTGAAACCCGGACCCCGCCGGAGGCTACGGGAGTGATCGTCGACACTCGTCCCGTTGTCAGTGGCGCGCCCGGTGCGGCAGGCGCGGCGCCGGGCGCGACTTCGAGCAGTGCCGATCAAGCCGCCACACTCCAGGCACGGTTTCTTGACCGCCTGCCCCCGGAGGTCGGCCGGGACGTGGTCTATCTCAAGGTGAGCGGCCACTACATCACGGTGGTCACGACAGCCGGGTCAGGCAGTCTTCTGATGCGGCTTGCGGACGCCGTCGCGGAACTCGAAGGTGAAGGTATGCAGGTGCACCGCTCGTTCTGGGTGGCCTATCGCCACATCACCGCGATTGAGCAGCGCGACGGGCGCACCGTGGTGTGCCTCACCGGAGGCGAGGAGGTGCCGGTGAGCCGCACCTTCGTCGCTGCCGTGCGCGCGGCCGCCGCCCGCCAGTCCATATCGTTGGTCAGTTGAGAGACGCCGCGCGACCGTCGCGCCCGGCGGTGCCGCGCCGTGCCCCGAGTGTGCGGCTGGCAGCTCGCTGCCGCCAAGTGCGTTTGCGCGCGGCGCGGAATGCTACTACGATGCCCGCCACCGATGCGCGTCTACATCTTGAGAAGACTGCTGCTGGCAATACCCACGGTGTTCCTGGTCAGCCTGATCGTCTTCTTCATGATTCGCTTCATCCCCGGAAGCGCGATCGACGCGGCGGTGGTGCGCATGGGCATGGTTGGCGGCGAGGTCGATATCTCGGCCGCGCGGGCCAAGTTCGAGCACGCACTGGGACTGGACGTATCTCCCATCATCCAGTACGGGCGCTGGATCGGAGTGCTGCCGGGGGCTGACGGCCGGGTGAGCGGCCTGTTGCAGGGGGATCTGGGCCATTCCTACTGGAAGGCCACCACCGTGCTGGAGGAGATCGCGGTGCGCTGGCCGGTCACCCTGGAGCTGGGCCTGATGGGAATGTTCGTGGGGCAGCTCATCGCGCTGCCGATCGGCATTCTCTCCGCCCTGCGGCAGGACTCGTGGGCAGACTACATCGCCCGCAGCTTCGCCATTCTCTGCATCTCGGTGCCGGGATTCTGGATCGGCACGGTGGTGATCGTGTTCCCGGCGATCTGGTGGGGATACATGCCGCCGATCATGCACGTCCCGTTTCTCGAAGATCCGCTGCGCAACATCCGCATGTTCATCGTGCCGGCGACCATCCTGGGAATGGCCATGGCCGGCGGCAGCATGCGCATGACGCGCACCATGATGCTGGAGGTGCTGCGCCAGGATTACGTCAGGACCGCCTGGGCGAAGGGGCTGCGTGAGCGCCTGGTGGTGCTCCGCCATGGCCTCAAGAACGCGCTCATCCCGGTGGTGACCTACGTCGGCCTGTGGCTGCCGGTGCTCATCGGGGGGACGGTGATCATCGAGCGCATCTTCGCCCTGCAGGGCATGGGCTACCTGATAGTGGACGCCACCGAGTTCCGCGACTACCCGATCATGAGCGGGGTGATGCTCCTGTTCGGGCTCGGAATGGTGATTATAAATCTCTTGGTGGACATTACTTACGGATTCCTTCAGCCGCGGGTGCAGCACACCTGACGGGGCCCGCCGAAATCGCCGATGGAAACCAGGAGCCGCTTCAGGCCGGCCGAATTCATGAATCGGCTGTGGCGCGAGAAACCGCTTGGCATGGTCGGCGCGGCAATTACCGTGCTGTTGCTGATGATCGGCCTTCTCGCCGACCTGCTGGCCCCCTACGGCATGAACGAGGTGTTCCGGCGCGAGTTGCTGGAGAAGCCGTCCGCCAAGTTCTGGCTCGGCACCGACAACTTCGGGCGCGACATCTTCAGCCGCATCATCTACGGCGCCCGCATCTCGGTGGTCGTGGGCCTGTCCGCCTCGGCGATCGCGGCGGTCTCGTCCGCGCTCATCGGCATTGTGAGCGGCTACGTCGGCGGCCGCTTCGACCTCTGGATCCAGCGCCTGGTCGACGCCTGGATGTCCCTGCCGGGCCTGGTATTGCTGATCTTCATGATTTCCGTGGTGGGACCGGGCATGTTCCAGCTCGTCGTCGTGCTCGGGCTGCTGCTCGGGATCGGCGGCTCGCGCGTGATCCGCAGCGCGGTGATCGCCATCAAGGAGAACGAGTACGTCGCGGCCGCGGTGGCGGTAGGCTCGCGCACCTCGGAACTGCTGCTGCGCCACATCCTGCCCAACATCATGGCGCCCATCATCGTCCAGTTCACCACCAACGCGCCGCAGGTGATCCTGATCGAGGCGAGTCTCAGCTTCCTCGGGTACGGGATTCCGCCGCCCGCGCCGAGCTGGGGCAGCATGCTCGGCTTCAACGCCCGGCGCTACATGTTCCAGGCGTGGTGGATGGTGGTGTGGCCGGGCGTGGCGCTCAGCGTGGTAGTGTTCGGCGTCAACATGTTCGGCGACGCGGTGCGGGATCTGCTCGATCCCAAGCTGAGAGGCGGAGCCGGGCGCTACGGATTGCGCAAGCGGAAGGTGCGGCGGTGAGCTGCCGCGGGCCGCCGTGCCGGCGGCGCTGTCCTTTCGTGTTCGAGAGCTATACGGGTAATTTGGAGGAGTAAACCATGTATAAGAGAGCTTTAGTGTTGCTGGCTTCGCTGCTGGCGGTGGCCCTGTTGCCGGCGCTGGCATTCGCCAGTGCCGCGGCCGATGCGGAGCCCGAGCCGGCCACCGCGGCCATGGCCGACGGCGAGCCACAGTACGGCGGCACGTTCACCTACCTGATCTGGGGTACGGGAGACGCGGAGAGTGCCGACGTCCACGTCGACATCTGGCCGGCGCTGCAGTACGTCAGCCCGGTGCTGGAGAAGCTGGCGAACGGCAACATCGACAAGTACGGGCCCAAGGGTACTGGTGAGTACACCTTCGGACCGCAGCCCACGGTGCCCTACAAGTTCGTCGAGGGGAACGTGGTAGAGAGCTGGGAGGTAACGGCGGAGAAGGCGACCCTGCACGTTCGTCCCGGCGTGTTCTGGACCGGATTGAGCGTGAATCCGGGAGTGATGGACCGGCGCGAGTACACGGCCCAGGACCTGGCGACCATTCTCCAGCGTATCCTGGAGTCGCCGCGCGGCGGCGGAGTCGTGGCCAGCGACTTCATAGCTACTCCCTATTCCGAATCGATCTACGCGCAGGACGATTACACGGCCATCATCGAGTTCAAGCAGTTCTACTTCGAGTGGTGGACCAACATCCTGCTGAGCTTCGAGCAGATGGCACCGGAGACGATCGCGGCCGGTCCCAAGGACTGGCACAACCTGGTCGGTACCGGTCCGTTCGTGATCAAGGAATACGTGTCGGGCTCGCACATTGCCTACCAGAGGAATCCCGACTACTGGAAACGCACCGTCATCGACGGCAAGGAGTACCAGACCCCGTTCGTGGACGAGATGGTGTGGCCGTTCATCGCCGACGAGTCGACCCAGATCGCGGCGCTGAGGACGGCAACGCTCGATGCCCACCTCAACGTCGACGTATCGCACCAGGAGTCGTTGGACCGCACCAATCCCGATCTGCTGAAGACGGAGCAGCCGTCGGGCGACGCCAACTTCATCGTGTTGCGCGCGGACAAGGAGCCGTTCACCGACGTCAACGTGCGCCGCGCGATGATGATCGGAACCGACCGCGGGGCGATCTTCGACGCCGTGACCGGGATCGGCGTCGGCTACTCGTGGCCAATCTTTCCGGGCAGCACCGGTCACGTGCCGATGGAGGAGCTTCCGGAATCGACTCGGATGCTGTTCGACCACAACCCGGAGCTGGCCAGGAAGATGCTGGCAGACGCCGGCTACCCGGACGGCTTCGACCTGGAGATTACCGTTCCGACGGTAGAGCTGGAGATGATCGATCTGGCGGAGATGCTGGCCGGGCTGTGGGAACAGGACCTGGGCGTCAAGCTGAACATCAACATCGTCGACCACAACGCCTACGGTGCGATGCGCGAGCAGCGAACCTACGGCAACATCATCATGTGGGAAGGCTATCCGCTGCTGTCCTCGTCGGTGATCGACTACTACAAGACCGGCGCGTACAGCAATTACAGCATGTACTCCAACGCGCGGATCGACGAGCTGGCCGCGCAGGTGTCGGTGTTGAGCGAAGTGTCCGACCTGGATCCGTTGCTGCAGGAGATGTTCACCATCGCCCTCGACGAGGTGGCGATCATTCCCCTGGCCATGGCGTCGCAATACACCTACTGGTGGCCGTGGGTGAGGAACTACCATGGCGAGCGCAACGCCACCATCATCCAACCCCCGGTCGAGACCTTGTGGATCGATCAGGCGCTGAAGCAGGAGATGGGCTACTGATCACCGCGGGCCGGTGCCGGCGCGCAGGCGCTGGTGCGACGTGGCATCGCGTTGCACCAGCGCCCGGCGCGCCCGCCGGCCGGCGTGAGCCCACGATGACGGAATTGCGCCGCGCGAGGCTCCCCGCATGTCGGTAGTGCCGGCGGCCGCCACGGTGCCGGTGCACGTGCTGTCGGGGTTTCTCGGTTCCGGCAAGACCACGTTGCTGAACCGGCTGCTGGCGGCGCTGCCGGCGGGGACGCGGTTCGCCGTCGTGGTGAACGACTTCGGGGCGGTGGCGGTGGACGGCGCCCTGGTCGACCGCGGCAGCTACGCGGTGGCCGAGCTGGCCTCGGGGTGCGTGTGCTGCACCCTGAGCGCACCCATGCAGGAGGCGCTGAGCGAATTGCTGGACGAGGAGCAGCCGGACACCATCCTGATGGAGACCACCGGGCTGGCGGAGCCGGCGGCGTTTCCGGCGCTGTTCGCGGCACCGGAGCTGGCCGCCCGCATCCGCCTGGGAAACGTGGCGTGCGTGGTGGACACCAGCACCTATCTCCGCTACGCCGACCACCTGCTGGTGCTGCCGCGGCAGGTGGAGCAGGCCAACACGGTGATCATGAACAAGGTCGACCTGGCCGACGCGGCCACGCGGGAAGCGGTTCGCCGCCGCCTGCTGGAGACCTGCCCTCCGGGCACGTTGCTGCTGGCCGCCGAGCGCTGCGCCGTCGACCCGCGCGTGGTGTACGACGAGCGTCCGGTCTACTTCATCGGCGGCGGCCACCGTGCCGGCCACGACCGGGAGTTCCAAAGCCTGACCGTTGAAACCGCGCACCGGGTGCGGCTGCCGGCGTTGCGGCAGCTCCTGCAGGGGCTGGCCGGGGAAGTGGAGCGGGCCAAGGGGATGGTGCACACGGAGGCCGGCCCGAAGCTGGTGCAGCTTACCCTGGCGGGAGTGGAGATCGAGGACTGGCCGGAGCCGCCGGCGGACGCGCGCATCACCTTCGTCGGCCGCGACCTCGCGGCGCTGGAGCTGCCGGACCGGGTGGCCGCACTCGGCCGATAGTCATCCCATGTACGACTACGAGGCCATCCTGGCTTCCCAGTCCCTTCGCGTAGAGCGCGCCTATCCGACCCAGATCACGGACCGGTCGCATCCCGCGCACGGTGCATTCCTGTCCGAGACGAGCGGCGCCCATCCCAACGCCGACCACGGCGCCAATGCGTCGCTGCTGGCCAGTGCCTGCTGCGTGCTCCTGGCCGACGGTTCCCGGCTGAAGGGTGACGCCGAGCTGTTCGACCGGGTGCAATGGAGCGTCGCGTTCCAGCGCCGCTGGCAGCGGCCGACGGGCCTGATCGACCTGGTCGGCATGAACTTCGAGTCCCCGCCCGACACCGGCTTCGCGGTACAGCTTCTGGCGCCGGCCGTGGCGCTTGCCCGCGGCCTTGCCGCCGGCGGCGACAGCCAGGCAAAGGCGATCGCCGAATCGCTCGGCGCGTTCGTCCGCACCGCTGCCGGCGGGATGATCGATCGGGGTTTCCACACTCCCAATCATCGGTGGGTGGTGTGCTCCGCTCTGGCCCAGGCCATGACGCTGTTCCCGGAGATCGGGGCCGGGCCCTACGTGGAACGCATCCTCGCCGAAACGGTCGACATCAACGAGGACGGGGAATACACGGAGCGCAGCACGGGCGTCTACAACGCCGTCTGCAACCGGTCACTGCGCTTCATGGCCCACCACCTGGGAAAGCCCGACCTGCTGGATCCGGTGAGGAGGAACCTCGACATCATGTCCCACCTGTTTCACCAGGATGGGACCGTCGACACCAGCTTCTCCGGCCGGCAGGACCGCGGCCAGCGCATCGTCCCGGTCGCGATCGCCGATTCCTTCTTCGACCTGGCCCAGCGTGATGGAAACGGTGTCTGGGCCCGGATCGCCGACGAGTTGGTGGCGGCCGGGGAAGCCGCCGCGCACAGTCCCTGGCTGCTCCAGCCCTTCCTTGCGAATCCGGAATACCGGCGGGAGAGGCTGGCGCGCAAGCCGCGTCCGGATCACTACGCGAAGCACTACCCGGCCAGCGGTCTCTGGCGCGTGCGGCGCGGGCCGCTCTCCGCCACCGCCGCAACCGGCAGCCGGGCCGCCTTCGCGGTGCGCTACGGCGATGTCAACCTGCGCTCCGTCAAGTTCTCGGGGACCTACCTGCGCAGCGCGAACTTCTCCGCGGACCGGATGGCACCGATCGACGGCGGGGTGCGGCTGGAACGGGCGGGGAGGGCACACCCGCTGCCGGGATACGAGCTTCCCCTGGGACGGCCGCTGGCGTTCGGTTCGGTGCACGCGGCCCGGCCCTCGCGCGGACGCTGGACCCTCCCCCCGATCGACCTGCGACTCGACATCCGCGAAGTCGAGAACGGGTTCGACCTGCGCTACCTGACCCGCGGCGGGCTCGACCGGATTCCGATAGAGATCGAGTGCGCCTTCGAAGGACCCGGAGAGTGGGAGACGGCCGACCAGGTCACCCAGGTGACCGCCGGCATGACCTCGGTGCTCAAGTCGGGCCATGGCACCTTCCGACGCGGCGATCAGGCCATCCGGATCGGGCCGGGCAGCGGCGTGCACTACGATTGGCAGATGCGGGAGTCGGAGCCCAGCCTGGACAGCTTCAGAGTGCTGATCACGCTGCAGACGCCGGTCGACCGGACGCTGGAGATCCGGTACGGCTCCTGGTCGCTCGCGACCCGCTCTCTGGCGGGCGCCTGACGAGCATGGGACCGCGCTTGACCGATGATGTGTTCGACCAGCTCTGCACGCAGGGCTACGCCATCGTCCCGCGCTACTTCCCGGAACCACAGCGGGCGGCCATGGCCGCGGCCCTGCGCCGTGTGCTCAGACCCTGGGACCAGGTGCGGGACGATCCGCCGGCCGACCGCCGCGACACGTATTTCTTTCCCTATCCCGAACAGGTCCTCAACCGCGCCATCGTCGACCGCGAGGCGATCGCCTTTGCCCGCCGCTGGCTGGGCACCGACCGCATCCAGTACCGGCCCGGCCTGGGCCTGGTCACCTACCCGGGGTTTCGCGGCAACGGCGACCGGGCGCACATCGACAACGGCAACAACTCGCTGTTGCCGCCGACGCTGGAGGACCGCGGCCACAGCCAGATCATCTTCTGGTTCTACCTGGAGGACGTGGACGAGGACCAGGCACCCACCCGCTTCCTGGCCACGGCCGACGGGCAGGACATGAGCCGCGCGGTGCCGATGGTGGCGCCCGGCGGCTCCGTGGGCATTTTTCACAACTACACCTGGCACGCGGCCACGGACTATACACGCCCGAGCGGCCAGCGCTACGTGTGGAAGTTCGCCTTCGGCCGCGCCGACCACTACTGGGAAGGCACCGCCCACTACACCCAGGTCGGTGAGGATCCCCACTTCCGTGCCTTCATCAGCGGCCTCGGCGCCCGTGACCGCGAGCTGTTCCGCTTTCCGCCGGCCGGCCATTCCTACTACACGGCGCAGACGCTGCGGGCCCTGGAGGAACAGTACCCGGGCTGGAACCGGGACGGCGAGTACAGGCCCGCCTGATGCCCGCTCCGGCCGCCACGGTGGGTGTGATCGCGAATCCCATGGCTGCCACCGACATTCGGCGGGTGACCGCCAACGCGACCGGCATGCCGATCGGGGACCGCGCCAACACGGTATTGCGGGTCATGGCGTCGCTGGGCGCCTGCGGGGTGTCGCGCGTGCTGATGATGCCGGAGAACGGCGGCATCCGCAGGCACCTGGTGCGCAGCCTGGAGCGTGAACGCCGACTGGGCGAAGCGGAACTGCCGCGTCTGGACTTCACCGACACCCCGGTTGCCGGCACCGTGGACGATACCTTCGCCGCCACCCGGGCGATGGTCGCGGCGGGCGTGAACGCGATCGTCGTCCTCGGCGGCGACGGTACCCACCGAGCGGTGGCCAGGTGCTGCGGAGCAGCGTGGATCGCCGGCATCTCGACCGGCACCAACAACGCCTTTCCAGAACAACGCGAACCCACCGTCATCGGTCTGGGCGTGGGGCTGGCGGTGACCGGACGTGTCCCTGCGGCGGTGGCGCTTCGCCCGAACAAGATCCTGCAGGTGACGATCAACGGCGGCCAGCAATCGGACATCGCCCTGGTGGACGTGTCCGTGACTACCGAACCGTACGCGGGCGCCCGCGCACTGTGGCGCAGTGAGCAACTGCGCGAGATATTCGTCACCTTCGCCGATCCCGAGACGATCGGCCTGTCCGCGGTCGCCGGATTCCTGCAGCCCGTGGGCCGGCGCGAGCCGTTCGGTCTGCGCGTCCAGTTGCGCCCTCCCGCGGAGGCGGCCACCGTGCTGCGGGTGCCGATTGCGCCCGGGCTGATCAAGCCGATCGGCGTGCGGCGCTACGAGACGCTGGCGGCGGGCGCGACGACGCCCCTGCACCACGAGTCGGGCATGATTTCCCTGGATGGCGAGCGCGAGCTGCACGTCCGGCCCGGCGACCGGGCGGAAATCACCCTCCGCCCGAATGCGTTCCACACGCTCGACGTGGGCGCGGTGATGCGCTACGCCGCGCAGCACCGCCTGTTGACGCTCTAGCTTGCAGCCCGTGCTCGCGCCGCGGTTAAAGTGCCGCAGCAGCCATGGGTTCACCAGCAGGACCGGCACCGTGGCAACCGTCTGATTCAGAACACCATAAGCCTCCGGGGACTTAACCTTAACGGTACTGGCGCTGGTAGGCGGCGGTGGTCATCTCCAGCACCTTGTCGATGCCGATGTCCTGCAGCCCCTTCACGAACTCGTCCCAGTCGCCGTCGATGTCCTTGCGGCCGGTGATGAACATGGCGTTCCACTCGTCCATGTGCTGGCGGACCAGCGCCAGCGGCTCGCTCAGCTCCTGCACCATGTCCAGGTCCAGGAACAGCGGCGGCAGCGCCTTGTTCTCGATGCCGTAGGGTTTCATGGCGTAGGTGCTGGCCTTCCACAGCTCGTGCTCCAGGTTCCAGGCGCCTTGCTCGGCGGCCACGCTGAAGTAGTAGGTGTTGCCGTCGGCGATCTGCGGAATCGACTGCCCCCAGTGCGAGTTGTGCGGCACGCCCCACTCGGTCAGGCGCACCCAGGTGGCCTGCTCGCCGGTGATGCCGAGCTCGCCCGGCTTGGCCGGCCGCCAGTCCTCGCCCTCCTGGCCCCAGCCGCCGAGGATCGCCTTCGTCTCGTCATACATCATGTCGCCCCAGCGGTAGGCGATCTCCGGGTGCTGGCTGTCCTTGGTGACCACGAAGATCGGCGTGATGCCGACGTAGTACACCGGCGTCTGCCGGCCGGCCGGGCCCTCCAGCGGCGGCATCGCCTCGTAGTCGTTCTTGGCGCCGTCGGCGTCGAGCGCCGCGAACATGCCGTGGTAGCCGCCCAGGCTCATGCCGACCTGGTTGCCGTCCGGGTTCTCGGTGAGTTGGCGCAGGCTGTTCTGGTCGATGGAGAAGCTCTCGGGGTCGAGCAGCCCCTCGTCGTGCAGCATCTTGAGGTAGCGCAGGCCGTCCTGCCAGCCGGGCTGCAGCGGCGCGAACACGATCTCGTCGCCCTCGACGTAGCGCCACATGGTGGAGTTGCCGGGGTTGAAGGCGAACGGGTTCATCAGGAACGCGGTGCTGTCGCTGTGCCAGCTATTGGCCAGCGACAGCAGCGGAATCTCGTCCTCCTTGCCGTTGCCGTTGGCGTCGTTCTCCTTGAATGCACGCAGCACCTCCACCAGCTCGTCGGTGGTCTGCGGCATCTCCAGGCCGAGCCGCTGCATCCAGTCCACGTTGATCCAGGCGCGCTGCGCGTAGCGGCAGTGGTAACAGTCGTTGTAGTAGGGCAGCGCGTAGATGTTGCCGTCCGGCGCGGTGATCACGTTGCGCGCGTTGGGCTCCAGCTTGAACACCTTGTGGATGCCGTGGCCGTACTCATCGATCAGGTCGTTGAGCGGGGTGAACAGCCCCTGCGCCCCGTACAGGATCACCTGCTCGAAGCTCAGCGGGGTCGAGATGATGTCGGGCAGATCGGAGCCGCTGGACAGCATCAGGGACAGCTTCTCCTGCTTGTCCTGCGCCGGCACCTGGATCCACTCGATGTTGACGCCGGTCATTCCCTCCCAGTAGATCGTCGCCTTGTTGGTGTTGAAGTCGCCGATGAACGGCGCCGGGGCCACGAACACCGACAGCGTCACCGGCTCCTCGACGATCGGCAGCACCCCGGCCGGGGTCGGCAGCAGGCGCTCGGCGGCGGCCTCCTCCCCGGCGGCGGCGCCGAACGCCTGCACCGGCACGATCGCCAGCGCGAACAACGTAATGAGCTTTTTCATACAGCTCCTCCTCTCGGGCTTGATTTGGGTCCAAGCTACCCCTTGATTGCCCCTATCATGACACCTTTCACGAAGTAGCGCTGGACAAACGGGTACATGATCATCACGGGAACGCTGGCCACCACGATGAGCGAGTACTTCAGCAGCGCCACCAGGCCCTGGCGCGCCTCCAGCGCCTCCAGGTCGACACCGGTCAGCATGCTCTGATCCACCTCGTTGAGGATCAGGATCTCGCGCAGCACCAGTTGCAGCGGGTACAGCCGCTTCTCGTTCAGGTAGATGAACCCCTGGAAGAACCCGTTCCAGTGGGTCACCACGCCGTAGAACAGGGCGTTGACCGCGATGATGGCGCCCGACAGGTGCAGCACCACGTAGAACACGAACTGGAAGTCGCTGCAGCCGTCGATGCGCGCCGCCTCCAGCAGCTCGGGCGCGAGGGTGCTCTGGAAGAAGGTGCGGGTGATGATCACGTTCCACACGCTCAGCGCCACCGGAATGATCATCACCGCGCGCGTGTTCACCATCCCGAGATTCCGAATCAGGATGTACGTCGGGATCAAGCCACCCTGGAAAATCAGGGTGAAGACGAAGAACATCATGATCGCGTTGCGCGCCTTGAAGTCGCGCCGCGACAGCGGGTAGCCGGCCAGGATCGTCATCGCCACGTTCACGGTGGTGCCGACCACCATGTAGAAGAACGAGTTGTAGTAGCCGCGCATGATCCCCTGGTGGGTGAACACCGCCTCGTAGCCGCGCAGCGACGGCTCCACCGGCCACAGCCATACGCGGCCGGAGATCACCGCATCGGTGGAGCTGAACGAGGAGCTGAGCACGTAGATCAGCGGATACAGCACCACTATCAGTGTCAGGATCAGGAAGGCGTTGTTGGCCGCGTAGAACACGCGGTCGGCGGCGGAGACGGTGATCGACGGCCTCGCCATGCTACCAGAGACTCTGCCCGGAGATGGTCTTGGCCAGCCGGTTGACCGCCAGGATCAGGAGCAGGTTGATCACCGCGTTGAACAGGCCGATTGCGGCGCCGTAGGAGTAGTTGGGGATGCTGCTGACCAGCCCCACCTTGTACACGTAGGTGGCGATGATCTCGGAGCGCGCCAGGTTGAGCGGCACCTGCATCAGGTACACCTTCTCGAAGCCAAGGGTCATGATCTGGCCGCACTGGATGATCAGCAGCACCACGATGGTGGGCAGGATGCTGGGGATGTCGATGTGCAGGATGCGGCGGAAGCGGTTGGCGCCGTCGACGATCGCGGCCTCGTGCAACTCCGGATCCACGGTCGAAAGCGCCGCCAGGTAGATGATCGAGTTCCAGCCGGTGAGCTGCCAGACGCCGGACCACACGTACACGGAGCTGAACAGGGCGGGCTCGGAGAGGAACCTCACCCGCTCGAAGCCGAGCGCGGCGATGATGTCGTTGACGAAGCCGATGCGGGGCGAGAGAAACTGGATCAGCATGCCGACCATCACCACGGTGGAGATGAAGTAGGGCGCGTAGGTGACCATCTGCACCGTCTTCTTGAAGCGGCGGTTCAGGGAGCAGTTGAGCCCCAGGGCCAGCAGGATCGGGAACGGGAACCCGGCGGCCAGCGTGTAGAGGCTGATCTCCAGCGTGTTGCGCACCACGCGCACGAAGTAGGGCGAGTCGAAGAATTTCTGGAAGTACTTGAGGCCGACCCATTCGCTGCCCCAGATACCCTTGATCGCCAGGAAATTGCGGAACGCGATCTGGGTGCCGTACATCGGGATGTACATGAACACGAAGATGTACACCACCGGCAGCAGCACCAGCAGGTAGAGCTGATAGTTCACCGTCAGGTCGCGCCGCCACGACAGCAGGGAGCGGGCTAGCGGGCGTGATTCGGAAGCGTCGAGTGCCGCGCGCGGGTTACTCACAACGGTGCAGGAGAGGCTTGCACCGGCCGGCGCCGCTGTCAAGTTCACCGCGCCGCCGCGGTTCCGTGGCGGTGGACCAGATCGCGATGGTGAGATAGACTTAGCTCAACTTAGCTACAGAGAGATGGCAATGCGCGTGAACATGCACGAGGCGAAGTCGCAGCTCTCGCGGCTGGCGGAGTTGGCGTGGCAGGGTGAGGAGGTCGTGATCTGCAAGGCGGGCAAGCCGTGGCTGAACCTGATCCCCTACCGGGAGCGCCTGCAGGAGCGGAAGCCGGGAGGACTGGAAGGCCGGATCCGGATGTCTCCCGACTTCGACGACGAGGATGCGGAACTCATCGCCGATATCGAGAATTCGAAGATCCTGCCGGACGAGAGGTAGAGGATGCAGCGGTTGCTGTTGGACACCCACGCGTTTCTGTGGTGGGTGTCCGAGGTGGACCGGCTGACGGCCGGCGCGCGCGCCGCCATCGCGGATCCGCGCAACGAGGTCTTCATCAGCGCCGTTACCGGCTGGGAGATCGCCGTCAAGAAAGCCAAGGGCAAATTGACCGCTCCCGACAACCTGGCGGCCATGGTTGACCGGAAGGGCTTCACGCACCTGCCACTGACCTACCACCACGCCGAGCAGTCGGCAGGCCTCCCCATGCATCATCGCGATCCGTTCGACCGCTTCCTGGTCGCCCAGGCCCAGGCCGAGGGCCTCATCCTCGTCACCCGTGATCGGAACATCCCACGGTACGGGGTGCGTACCATAGGGGCTTGAACCGGCGGTCGTCGCAGCGTCAGGCGTCGGCTACCTCGAACGCGGTGATGTTGCGCGTTGCGCGGCTGAACTCCACTCCGACCAGGTGGATCGGTTCGCCGCCGCCCCGGTACTTCGCCACTTCCCGGTTCGGGTAACCCAGCCGGAACAGCGCCTTGCCGCCCAGCTCCTCCTCCCCGGTGATCGTCAGGTAGCCGGTCTGGAACAGCAGCGCCTCGGTGCCGATGTGCTCCACGTCGAACGCCGACAGCAGATCCTCCGTGCTGATCGTCTGGTCCAGTGACATCGACGACACCCGTCGCTCGAACAGCTCTTGCACCAGGAATGCCGGCGTGCCGGTCTCGAACCAGTGCGCGGCGAATCTGCGCCGCCTCAGCAGCAGCAGCACATCGTGCGGATTGTATACCTTCTCGCCGCCCAGCCAGGTATAGCCGTTGTACCACTCCCGCACCCGCTCCCGGTCCAGCCCGGCCAGCTCGGGACCGAACACGAGGTCCAGGTCATGCTCGGTGTAGCCGCAAATCGACGAATACACCGGATCCAGGGTGATGTCGGTGAGATTCACCTTCGAGAACTTGGTGATGCCGGTGAGGAACGCGAACCGCACGTGCGCGTCGCTGTCCTTGATCACCCCGTACAGGCCGCTCAGGTAGTCGCGGTTGGCAGGCGCCACCTCCGGATTCTCCAGCGCGTCCAGGATCGGCTTGTCATACTCGTCCACGAGCACCGCCACCCGTTGCCCGCTTTCAGGTGCAGCGCTTCCAGCAGGTGGGCGAATCGCTCCGGTGCCGTGGGTAGTCCGACTTCACCCGGTGCGCCGCTGCACCGCATCCAACTGTGCCATCACGTTAGGTTCGACCGAACCGCGCTCTCCGAAGTGGTGGCCGCCGAAGCTCAGCCGCACCACCGGATGACGCTCCGACCAAGTCCAGCGCTCATGGATGTACAGCCCCGCGAACAGCTCCTCGCTGCCGTCGAACAGCTCGTTCTACGTGTCCAGGAACAGGCTCTTTCCGAACCGCCGCGGCGGCGACAGAAAGGAGTACTTGCCTTCGTCGAGCAGCCGTTTTACGTAGGCCGTCTTGTCCACGTAGTAACAGTTCGCGCAGCTCGCGGAAGGTCTGGATGCCGAGCGGCAGCCTGCGCGTGGTCATCGCGTACTCCTCGTCACGTGGCCGAGCCGATCGACGGCGGAAACCAGTCTCGAAGGGTCGCCCTCAACTCGCTGAAGGCGGGATCTCTGCAGCTCCTGAAGTCTATCCTCTGCGCAAGATCATGGAACTTCGTCGGCGAGCGCCGTACGCGCTTTCCCAACGCGGCCCGTTCCATCGCTCGTTGCATTGCGCGCTTCGGATCGAGTGGTTTCGGGAGTTCGGACGGCCACAGCCCCTGCGACTCAAGCCATGCCCGAAGCTGGTCGTAGCGCGCCTCCCAACCCAGGGCTCGAGACACGTGGGAGGAGCGAGTCCAGACCCACGCTTCTAGCTCCGGTTCGATGACGACGGCCTTGGAACGCTCTTTCCAACCGTTCGTTCCCAGTCGATTCTCAACTGCCTGCTGCGTTTCCTCGCGTGATGCGGTGCTGCCCGATCCATGAAGGTCGAATACGACCATCGAGCGCTGGTAACGACCGACGAATGGTCGCAGATACTCAGCGGCCTGCGTCCTGCATCCGGGATCGCGGTTTGGGTGCCTCCTGACATCGAAGCTGACGTTCCCGACCCTGATACGACGCGGACGCGAAAGCAGGCCTCTGATGGCTTGTTCGATGTCGAGATCCGCAACGAGGACGATCAGATCACCAGATTCGTGGTTGCCGCTCATCCGATGACACCGGTCGCGAACAACAGGCTCATGTCCGCTGTACCGTGCCAGTCCTCGAGATGGGGATGGTCGACCCCACGGACGATGTCCGTCG
This sequence comes from Spirochaetia bacterium, assembly GCA_965203905.1. Lineage (GTDB taxonomy): Bacteria > Spirochaetota > Spirochaetia > SZUA-6 > Bin103 > Bin103. The sequence goes on from CBDBDQ010000005.1 coordinate 5,268,545, forward strand.
CTCCTTCGTCGTCCTTCGCAAAACAGAGCACCTCTTCCGGGTCGGCGAGCCTCAGGAACGCAGGGGAATGCGTTGCCACCAGTACCTGCGAATCGTAAACCGAAGCAAGTGAATCGTAGACTGCATCGAGCGCCAGCGGATGCACGCCGTTCTCCGGTTCCTCCAGGAGATACACCTCATCACTGGTCGGAAGATAAGGGAGGAGGGTGAGTGCCAGAAACCGGAGCGTCCCGTCAGAAGTCATCCACGATGGCACTCGTACACCGGTCTCGTACCGCAGCCTCAGGTAACTGTGTCTATCGTCTTTGCGTATGGCAACACGTATGTCTTCCAAATCCGCCAGGATCGTTTGCACGTGTCGTAACCAATCATCGTAGTCCTCGCTGTGATTCTTCCTGAGATGTGTAACGGCCCAAGGAAGATTAGAGCCGTCGGGTGCGAAGTCGGCGCGACGCAGGTGCGGTGGACTTGCCTGACGCATCCTTACGGTATCGAGAAACAACGGCTTGATCCGTCTCTGTAGAATTTGTTTCACATAGGTGGCGGCAGGAAACTTCTCGGATGACTCGGGCAGGTTTCCCAACGCAGAACGTCGCGTTCCAAACGACACACTCGTGACCCATCCGGCTCTCGATCGTTCGGAGACTTCGATGTTGAAGGTATCTCTGCCTTGCCTGGACTTGCTCAGGATCGTCCTGATGCCACGCGGCTTTCCCATCAGCACCGTGTCGGGAGTCGGCATGGGATCAGGAAACATAGACCTCTGGTGCACGTCGGGCTTCGGCTCCGGCATCAGTATTCCTCGTTCGGACTCGATGATCACGCCCTCATCGTCTTCGCTGATTGCCAGTTCGTAGCGAAACACCCGAAAGTCCCTTGCCGCGGGAAGCTGATCCTTCACCTCCTGTGGCAGGTCGAACTCCACGGCCAACTCGAATCCGCACTCATGATCGGGGCGTCCCCACACCAGGTCCTGAAAATTGCGCGTGCGCTGCTCCACGGCAGCTTCAAGTCCATCCTCGACCAAGTCGCCGAGGAATGCCACGACATCGAATAGAGTGCTCTTGCCGCTCGCGTTGGGCCCTACCAGGACGTGAAAGCGGTCCAGACGGACGTCCACGTAGCGCAGACAACGATAGCCGAGAGCCTGGATACGGCGAATCATGGGCACTGCCATCTTATCATGTGAACGCGTAGCAGCATGTCGCCGCGTTACCGCGGCCCGGTCGCTCTCAAGCCGAAGATGGTGGTCACGACGTCCTCAGATCCCGGTGCATCTGCCGGGGTGTATGGGCTCTGCCGAGGGTGAGCACGTGGTTCCGGATCGACTCCAGTGCGCTCGGGCAGTACTGGGTCCAACCGTCGTCCGGTCACCCGTCGTGCCAGCGGGTGTCGCTGCCGGTGCCGGTGAAGCGGTTGTAGCGGTTGACGTAGTCCTCGCGTACGGGGCTGAAGATGTCGAGGACGCGCGCCGGCCCCTCGGTCACCACGCCGGAATGAACCACGTGGCTGGGGATGATGAAGGCGTCGCCGGGCACCAGCTCGCGTTCCTCGTCGCCGATGCGCAGGCGCAGCCTGCCCTCCAGGACCAGTCCGGCCTGCTCGTGCGGGTGGCTGTGCTCCGGCACCACGCCTTCGTGCTCCATCTCCAGTGCCGACAGCATGAGCTGGCTCCCGGCGGCCAAGGCACTCCGCACCCCCGGAAACAGCTCCATCTTGGGCAACTCGTTCAGTGCAATGAATGGCATCGGTTCCTCCCGTGGCGGGGGTTAGCGCCCCAAAACCGTCCCCTTCCGGTGACGCTCTTGGCCCATCCCGTCCGCGCACTACGAGTCTGTCGCAATGCGACAGACTCGTAGTGTACCATCCGTGGGCGTGATGCGGGCGTTGGCGCAGGACTACGTGGTGGTGGCGGAGTCGCCGGACAAGGAGCGGGTGTACGCCGGGTCGCCGGGGTTGGCGCGGCTGCCCGGAGGGGAGCTGGTCGCCAGCTACGAGTGGTTCCGGGCCAAGCCGCACACGGAGACGATCCCCAACCAGACCGAGGTGCGGGTCAGCGGCGACGGCGGCGCCACCTGGGAGCTGCGCGGCAGCACCGACATCATCTGGCCGAGCACCTTCGCCCACGGCGATGCGCTCTACATGATTGGCAACCGGCGCCGGTCGCGGGAGGTGGTGATCAGCCGCTCCCGGGACGGCGGTCACACCTGGACGGCTGAGGTGACGATCTGCGAGCGACGCAGCCACGGCGCGCCGACCGCGATCACCTTTCAGGGAGGCCAGGTGTACCGCGCCTTCGAGACCTGTCCCCACACCGGGCGCGGCGGCGGCGGGCGCTCCTCCTGGGAGTCGTTCGTGATGGCCGGCGACCTGGGGCGGGACCTGCTCGATCCGGCGGCCTGGCGCGCTTCGCCGCAGGAGCGGTTTCCCGGGGCGCCACCCGGCCTCAATACGCGCAGCTACCCGGCGGACACCGGCACCGAGGACTGCTGGATCGAGGGCAACATCATTTCGGTGCAGGGGCAACTCCGCAACCTGTTGCGGGTGCACCTGTACGGGCGCGCGACGGTGGGCATGGCGGGGATCTGCGACCTGGACGACGACGGCACCAGCATGCACTACCGCTTCAGCCAGTTCTGCCCGATGCTCGGCGGGCAGTGCAAGTTTCACATCCTCTACGACGAGCCGTCCGGGCTGTTCTGGAGCGCGGTGAACCCGGTCAGCGACTCCTGGACGCCGGTGGAGGACGAGCTGCGCGCGATCCGGTTCCAGGGCATTCCGGGCAACGAACGGCGCATCCTGATGCTGATCTACAGCGCCGACGCCCAGAACTGGTTCCAGGCCGGCTGCATCGCCATGAGCCGGCGCATGCTGGACGCCTTCAGCTATGCCTCCAACCTGGTGGACGGCGACGACCTGCTGGTGTTGTCGCGCACGTCGGTCAACGCCTACAACCAGCACAATGGCAACCTGATCACCCTGCACCGGGTAAGGAACTTCCGCGACTTGGCCCTCGACTTGAGCCGCGACTTCAGCCCCTCCACCTGACCATGGGTCGCCGAACCGACTCCGCACCGGGCATTGACAGTCTTCCAGGTGTATGCGGTGGCGAGCCCTGCATCGTCAGGACCAGGATCCCGGTTTGGCTTCTGGAGCAGGCACGGAGGTCGGGAACCAGCGAAGCCGATCTGTTGAGTGCTTATCCAACACTCCACGCGGAAGACTTGGCGAACGCATGGGCATACGTTCGCTCCCATGGACCAGAGATCGAGCGTGTCATCCGGGAGAACGAGGACGTGTAAGTGGTGTAACGGGTGAACGCGGTCAGCGGGCGGTGTCGGAGACCTCGTGGATCATGCCCTGGAACTCCAGCACCAGGCGCGAGCCGTCGTCGCGGGTCAGCTCCAGGCGGGTGCCTCCGCGCGCCGGGGAGCGGCCCTGGCTGACCTTGCCGTCGGTGAAGCAGCCGACCACCTCGCCGAGGAACAGGTCGTGGGAGCCCAGGGGCACGATCTTGCCGACCTTGCACTCGTAGCTGATGGGACACTCGGCGATGTGCGGCGAGCGGATGCGGCGCCCGGGCGCGGCGGTGAGGCCGGTCTCCTTGAACTTATCGACCGTCGGGTCCTTGCCGCGCGAGAGCCGGCCGCATTCCACCACCTGTTCCCGCAGCCGGTCGGTGGGGATGTTGAGGGCGAAGTCCATGCTGCGCTGCAGCAGCTCGTGGGTGCCGCGCTTGTAGTACTCGAAGGTGTGCTCCTCGACGCTCACCGCCACACCGAGGTAGAAGGGCAGGCGGTTGAGCCAGCCCCAGCCCACGGCGGGCATGATGTTGGGGATGCCGGTGACGTCGTCGGCCACGCTGACCAGGGCCGGCGTCACGGGGAGGAAGCCGGGGGTCGCGAAGTGCTGGTCGAACGGGGGGATGCTGCGATCGTGCTCGGTGTAGATCTTGGCCATGGATCGCGTGCAGGATGGTGGCGGCGGGCGCGGCCGTCAACGCCGTCCTGGCGGGAAATCGCGTTGCCGGCAAAGGGGTATCCATGGGAGCACTGGCCGAACAGTACCTGCGAGCCATAGAGGCGCGGCTTGCCGGCCTGGGTGCGCAACTGCCCGCCATCGCGGCCACGGCAGCGGTCGCCGCCGAGCGGGCCTGCGCCGGCGGTCGGATCTGGGCGGTCAGCGACGAGGAGGGCTTCATCGGCGAGTACCAGCAGCGGGCCTCGGGGCTGATGATGATGAGCGGCCTGCCGGGGAATGGCGCCCTGCCTCTCGACGAAGCCGTCGGAGCCGGGGACGCCGCGCTCGCCGGCACCCAGCATCACGACCCGGAGCGCCAGGGTGAGCTGCTGCGCGCGCTCTCCGAGCGGGGCGTGCACGTCACCCTGGTAGGCGCGGCCGCATCGCCGTTGCGCGAGTACGCAACCGCCTTTATCGACAGCGGGCTGCCGGTCGGCACCGCACCGCTGCTGGAGCACGAGGGCGCGGCCGTGTGCCCCGCGGCCAGCGTGGTGAACATCGCCGCCGGCTGGCTGTGGGCGCTGGAGATGGCCAACGCCTGCCACCTGCGGGGCAGGGCGCCGGTGTTTCTGGTCAGCGGCGGTCTGGCCGCCGGCGCCGACCGCAACCGGCAGCACCAGGGCAAGGCGTTCCACGATTCCGGTGAGTACGAGGTGGTACCGGCGCCCGCGGGCCAGCGGGGCACCGAGTTGCTCGCGGAGTGGATGCGCTGTCTCACCAGCATCCGCGCCACGGAGATGGACAAGCTCGCCGAGATCGGTGCTCTTGCCGCCGCCACCCGCGCCGCGGGGCACACCGTGTGGTGCGCCTCGAGCGGTCACAACCTGCCGGCGCAGCGTGGCATCGAGGGCGACCCGGGCCTGTTCCGGCTGCAGTTTCCCGAGCGCGGCGAGGAGCCCGACTTCGCCCCAGGCGACTGCTACATCTACAACGGCTACTACCTGTTCCCCGCGGAGCAACTGGCCGCGGCACGCGCGGCCGGGGTGCGCTCCGCCTGGATCATGGGCGGCAGAGAGATCGAGGTGATCTACGCGCACCCCGGAGAGATCCACGTCGACGGCTACTGGCGCTACGGCGACGCCAGCCTGCACCTGCCCGGCTACGACTACCGCGTGATCCCGCCATCCGGCGTCATCACCACCACCCTGCTGTGGCTGCTGCAGGCCGTCGCCATCGACGCCGGCGCACGCCGGTAGCCTGCGCGCAACCGCTATTCCGCAGCGTTGAAGGCGTTCAGGAATGCCGCGGGGGTCAGGATCGGGATACCGCGGAACGGTGTCATGTCCAGGAGGTCGCGGTCTCCCGTGATCAGACAGTCGGCCTCGCCGGCCAGCGCCGTCTCCAGGAACTTGTCGTCGTCCCGGTCGGGGCATCCGAGCTTGGCTCCCGTGATCGAAGTGCGCTCGGACACTCCCATCAGCTGGACGAGGTACGTCAACCTGACCCGCTGACTCACGTTACGGCCGAACTTCGGTCGCAGCAGACGGCTGTGCAACTCCTGGAAGGTCTCGTTGGAGAACAGGAGCACGCCGCTCGTCGGGCGGATGGCATCCACCACGGCACGTGGCGTTCGCCTCGGCTTGAGTGCTGCGCTGATCAATACGTTGGTGTCGACAACGATGCGCTCAGCTCTCATCCGCAAGCAGGGCTTTGAGCTCGGCGTCGGTCAGGCCTCTTGCCGATGCCTCCTCTCCCATGGCGTCCATGGTCGCGGTGAGACGTTCCCACGCCGAGCCGCGGAGTTGATCGTAGAGCTGCGTCGACAGCATGACCGTGACTGCTCGGCCGTTCCTGGTGACGCGCACGGGAGCGCGTTGCGCGGCATCGAGCAACTGACCAAAGCGGTTCTTGGCTTCTCGCGCACTGATGTCATTCATGCGCGCCATAGTAGCTACAATGGCTCTTCCGGTCAATGGAGGAAAGGGGAGGCAACGTCCGCTGCGGGACGCTGCCCCCCCTGTAAGGCGGGTTGCCTACTCTGGGTTACGCTACTTGACGGTGGCGAACCACTCGTTGGCTTCCTGGGTGAGCACGTCGCCGCCGTTGCGGCGCCACTCGGCGACCACGGAATCGTAGTCGTCGACGCTCTGGGTGCCGAGGATCACCTTGTAGAAGAATTCCTTCAGCACCTTGTCGACGTCCGCGTACTCGGCCTGCGACGGGAGCGCCACCTTGAGCGGCTGCTCCACGGTGTTCTGGCTGGCGATGGTGTCGTACAGCATCTGCCGCTGCACCCCGCCGGCGCCGCGGCTCACGTTGTACCACGGTGCGTAGACCCAGAACGGGTTGGTCGAGAAGCCGCCGGCCAGGTTCTGGCCCAGCTCGCCCTGGCGGCGCGGGTCGGCCAGCCATTCGTCGGTCTGGCCGAAGTAGTTGCCATACTCCGAGCCGTCCCAGGGAATCCAATGCCACGGCGTCGCTTCCTCGCACACCTCCGTCGTGTCGCCGACGAAGCAGCCGAGCGCGGCCGAATAGTACAGCTCGCGGTCGGTGGCGATGCTGTTCAGCACCTGCAGCAGGCGCCCGTACTTGGGCTGCTCGTTCTCGAGCTGGCGCCCGAAGGCCACGTACAGCGGCTGCAGGCCGCGCACCGACATGCCGGCGTCGCCGCGCGGTCCGATCGGCGGCTCGGCGTTCACGTAGGGATGGTAGTCGGTCACGTCCGCGTGGGCGGCCGGATCGATCTCGGTAAAGGCGATGATGCTGTAATGCCCCTTGCCGGAGCAGTTGTCGGGCCAGCAGTCGGGATCGGTGTAGATGTAGGAGCGGTGCTCCGGATGGGCGGTATGCCACTTGCGGTTGAGGTGGCCGCCGCCGTCCCACTCGGAGTCGTCGCTGCCGAGCGACGAGACGTAGCCGATCTTCTCGTTGGCAAACTTCCACGACACGTCGTTGGCGCCGTCCTTGCGCCCGATCTCGGTGACCCATTCCGGGTCGATGATCTCGCGGGCATACCAGTCGGCCAGCAGCGCCAGCGCCTCCTTGGTGCCGGGATCGGTGAACCCGTACTGCAGCTCGCCGTCCTTCTCGATCCATTGGAAGGCGAAGGTCCCGTGGGCGCCGAAGATCTCCTGGAAGAAGCCGGCCGGGGCGGTCTCCTGGTCACCCGGCGCGGTGAACGCGTAGGTATCCTTGCTGCCGCTGCGGTTGGGGTCCTCGTGACGGAACTTGAGGAACGCCTCCTCGAATTCGTCCAGGGTCTCCGGCACCTTGGTGATGCTCACGTTGTACAGCCACTGCGCGTTCCAGGCGATTCCCCGCCGGTACACGTTCCACGGGCTGATGATGGGCAGTCCCATGTGCTTGCCGCCGATCTCGCCGTACTTCCAAACCCGCGGATCCCCGAACGACTCCACGTGGGCGTAGTACTCCGGCATCACCTCGCGGATGCTTTCCACGGGCAGCTCGGCGAGGACGCCCTGGTCGGCGTAGGTGGCCAACTGCACCGGGTTCAGGCGCATGGCGATCATGTCCGGCACTTCGCCGGCCGCCAGCAGCACGTTGAGCTTCTCGAACTGGTTCTCCGTGACCACCCAGTTGATCTTGATGTTGAAATACTCGTCGAGCCAGCGCTTGGTCATGTTCAGCTCGGGGTTGCGGCGGTGCATGTTGGTGGCGGCGACGTCGTACTCGTAGACGGTGTCCGCGCCCGCCTCGCCTTCCCCGGCGGCGCTGGCGCTGAAGGCAGTGCCGACGATCAGCAGCGGCACCAGCCAGATGATGTGTTTCTTCATTTCTTCCCTTCTTGGCGCATGCCACGAAGGCATGCCAATCCGTGCGAGAACCCATCCCGGATCCCGCGTGCGACGGCCGAGCCCGGCTCAGCCCTTCAGCGATCCGATCATCACCCCCTTCACGAAGTACTTCTGAATGAACGGATAGACTATCAGAATCGGTCCGATGGCGACGAAGATCGCCGCCGAGTGCAGCGTCTCCGGGCGCAGCGGCGAGCCGGCGGCGTCGCGCAGGTCCTGCTCGGCGCGGATGGTGAGCTGGTCGGTGGCCTCGATGATGATGCGCCGCAGCCAGATCTGCAGCACGTGCTTCTGCGAGTCGTTGACGTAGATCAGCGAATCGAACCAGGAGTTCCAGTGCCACACCGCGCTCCACAGCCCGATGGTGGCGATCACCGGCATCGACATCGGCACGATGATGCGGAACAGGATCAGGATGTCGTTGGCGCCGTCGATGCGTGCCGAGTCCTCCAGCTCGTCGGGAATGGTCATCAGGAAGTTGCGCATGATCAGCAGGTAGAACGCCGGCGCCAGGTTCCACAGGATCAGCACCAGGCGGGTGTTGATCAGGCCCAGGCTGCGTATCAGCAGGTAGGTGGGGATCAGCCCGCCGCTGAAGAACAGGGTGAACACGAAAATGGAAGTGTAGAGGTTGCGCTGCGGCAGGTATTTCTTGGACAGCGGGTAGGCCGCGCACAGCAGCACGACCAGGGTCGCCACGGTGCCGGCCACGGTGCGCACGATGGTGTTGTAGTAGCCCCAGTAGAGGTCGCGGTCGGTGAAGATCGCCTCGTACGACTTGGTGGTGAAGGGGTGCGGCCACAGCAGCACGTTGCTCAGGTTGCCGCTCGCCCCGTGGGTCAGCGATACCGCCAGCAGGTTGACGAACGGGAACAGGATGGTCACCGAGAACGCCACCAGGAACAGGCTGTTGAAGATGGCGAAGATGCGCTCGCCGGTGGTGCGCAGAACCATGGCCGCCCGCCTACCAGATCCCGTATTCGCCGAAGATCTTGGCGATGCGGTTGACGATCACCACCAGGATCAGGCCGATGACGTTCTTGAACAGGCCCACCGCGGCCGAGAAGCTGAAGTTGAGCTCCACCAGGCCGACGCGATAGACGTAGGTGTCGATGATGTCCGCGACCTCGTAGACCGCCGGGTTGTAGAGGTTGAAGATCTGGTCGAAGCCCGCATCCAGGATGTCGCCGACGCGCAGGATGAACAGGATCACGATCACCGGGATGATGCCCGGGATGGTGATGCTCCAGGTCTGGCGCAGCTTGCCGGCGCCGTCCACCACCGCCGCCTCGTAGAGCTGCGGGTCGATGCCGGCGATCGCCGCCAGGAAGATGATCGAGCTCCAGCCCACCTGCTGCCACACGCCGGTGGTGATCAGCACCGTCACGAACCAGTTGGAGTTGGCCAGGAAGTAGATCGGCTCGCCGCCGAGCCCGGTGATGATCGAGTTCACCACCCCGGTGGAGGGCGACAGGATGGTGCGGATCACGCCGCCGAGCACCACCCAGGAGAGGAAGTGGGGCAGGTAGCTGATAGTCTGCACCACGCGCTTGAAGTGGCGCTGGTAGACCTCGTTGAGCAGCAGCGCCAGGATGATTGGCGCGGGGAACCCCCAGAACAGGCGGTAGAGGCTGATCAGCAGGGTGTTGCGGAACACGGTGCCGAACTCGGTGGTGCCGTTGAACAGCTTGATGAAGTTGGCCATGCCGACCCACTCGCTGCCCCAGATGCCGTCGAAGATGCGATACTTCTTGAACGCGATGATGACCCCGTACATCGGGCCGTACTTGAAGATGATGGTCCAGATCAGGGCGCCGGCGAGCAGGAGGAACAGGTAGCGGTGCCGGTAGTAGGTCTGCAGCAGGCTCCTGCGCTTGGCGGGGGCCGCGGCGACCTGCTCCGAGGCCGCGGTATCGAGCCGACCTTCAGCCATCAGGGCGCGCACGGTAGCACGCACCTCGGGAGCGGTCAAACCACGGTGACACGGGCGGCACGGGCTGGCACGCGCTGGCCGGGGCGCGTTGAGCCGGGGACGGCGCGCGTTATATCGTGCAGCGCGCCAGCGGGGAGGACGCCATGGGCACGAGCCGGGAGATCGACTTCGACCTGAAGCTCGCCGAGTACCGGATCAACGGCTACGCCGTGTTCGAGGAGATGCTTCCGCTGGAGACCGTCGACCGGCTGTATGCGGCGTTCCTGCCGTTGCTGGAGCACGTGCGGCAGCGTGACACCGAGGTCTCGCGGGTGGAACGCGGCGACGTCCGCACCGGCCTGGGCCGGCTGCAGACCACCAGCCGCTACACGCTGACCGTTCCCTGGGTCGCACCCTTTTCCGCTCCGGAGATCTTCGCGCACCCGGTGATGCTGGAGTTCATCGAGCGTTACTGGGGCGACGCCGAGTTCATCCTCACCTGCTACCACTCCAACACGCCGTACCCCGGCAGCGAGTACCAGCCGTGGCACCGCGACACCCGCCTGGCACAGGAGATACCTCACGTCGGCCTGGAGACCTGCCCGACCCTGTCGATCAAGTTTCCCCTGGTCGACACGTCGGAAGAAAATGGCAGCTTCGAGCTGCTGCCGTCGACGCAGTACCTCGCCGATCCCAACCTGGAGACGCGCTACGACGACCTGCTGCGGCGCGGCCGGTTCCCCTCCGTCCAGCGCCTCAACCTGAAGCGCGGCACCATGTGGGTGCAGGACGTCCGCACCCTGCATCGGGGCACGCCCAACCGTTCCGCGGGGCCGCGGCCGGAGCTGTGCCTGTGCTACTGCCGCGACTGGTACGCCATCAGCCAGAATGTGGAGATGGCACGGGCCGGCTACGACGCCCTGTCGGCCCGCGGCAAGCGGCTGCTGCAGCGCTGCCGCATCGTCGAGTGGGACCGGTAAGCTGATGGCAATGCACGATCCCCCGCACCCGGGCGGTGTTCTGCGGAGACAGTGGTTCGAGCCCATGGGTGTTTCCATCACCCAGGCAGCCAGGCATCTCGGTGTTTCCCGTAAGGCGCTTTCCGAGCTTGTCAACGAACACGCCGGGATCAGTCCCGAGATGGCGGTGAGGCTTTCCATTGCGTTGGACACCAGTTCCCAGATGTGGATGAACATGCAGTCCAGCTACGATTTGTGGCAGGCGGAGCAGCATAGGAACGACCTCACGGTAGCGTCCCTTGTTTGAACAACCCCTAACGACTGAAGAACAGATGGTTCAGGTGACCAGGAGTAGGGGAGGCGGAAGATTCATCCCGCCTCCCCCTTGCTGCTGACAATCAAGCTCATGTCGAGCAATTGCCAAGGCCTTCGTGCAGTGACCCCGCCGCCTAATATCCCATCTGTTTTTTCAGGTCCTGATCGAGCCACCAGTTGTGGTAGTCAGGGCTATGAATATGGTACCAGGTCTCACCAACGAAATTCTGAACCCACGGCCACCAGTAGATCATGATGGGGGGAAGAGCCATGGGGATAGCGGGAACATCCTCCGTGATGCGTACGAAAGCTTCCTCCATCATCTGGATTCGCCTGGCGTCGTCAATCTCCGAGACTGCCTCGCTTAACCGCGAGTCGACGTATTCGTTGCCATAACCTGGCCAGTTTCTGGTACCCTTGGTACCGTAATGGATGTTCGCGAACAGAATCGGAGTGTGGGTGACGGCGATCTCCAGAAAGGTGTCCTCGTAATCCTGCTTGGGCCCTCTGCTACGGACTACGGAGACGTCACCCGTCTCTATTTCGACCTCGATGCCATAATCCGCCCAGTTGGCGGCCAGCAGTTGCGCAATGTCAGGGAGTTGCCAGCGAGTGGAAGTGAGCATCTTGATTTGGAAGCCATTGGGGTAACCGGCATCCGCCAGCATCTGCTTCGCCTTCTCCGGGTCATACGTATACAACTCCTGGGCTGACGCGGGCAGGTCTTCTATTGGGACCCAGCCTTCCCAGCCTGTCCCCATCGGCCACATGTGATACACCGGGTCCTGTTCCATCACCATTTCACTTACGGCTGCCCGATTCGTGCCGATGAACAATGCACGCCTGACGTTGATGTCATCGAACGGCGGCTGGTCGAGCTTCAAGGCTACGGTAGCTGCAAGACCCCATCGAAAGGAGTGTTTCATCAACTCGGGATTGGTTTTGTCCAACGAGGCCACGTGCGGCATATGCATCTGCAGGAAGGCATCAAGGGTCGCGGTCCGCAGAGCGGCTACTACGGTGGCTTCGTCCTTGATCAGGGGTATGGTCATCTCGTCCAAGAACGGTGTGTCATATTCTTTGCCATCAATCGGCGCTTTCTGCCAGTAATGAGGATTCTTGGCGTAGCCAATATGCGAACCCGGGACGTAATCCTTGATGTAGAATGGTCCGGTTCCGACCACGTTCTCCCACTTGTCAGGACCGGCTTGTACGGTTTCGGGGGCGCACTGCTGACCGCCTCCACCCTGAAGGATTCCATCCCAATCGGCATGAAAATAATTGGTCTCGATTACGACCGTGTATTTGTCCTTGGCGTAGATGTGCTCCTCATACGGCTCCTTGACCCATTCAATACCTCGAAAATAGCTGCCCTGGGGCGCGTCTGGTGCCAACCGCCGGGTCAGGTTGAATACGTAATCTTCGGCAGTGTATTCTCGCCTTTCATCCATTACGGGATTTATGCTCAGACCCGACCAGTAAACACCCTTTCGGAAGTTGAATACTACCGCATCCGGGGTAATATCCCAAGATTCGACCAAGCCGCCTTTCTTGTACTTCAGAGGGAGTCCGTAGTCATTCGAAAACGTGAATTCGCCGGTGCCTCTTACCCCGTACTGGTACACGTCTCCCACGTGAATCTTCTCACAGACGTGGTTGATCCAATATACCACGGGTCCGCTTCCGTAGGCTCGGTCAGGATTTCCCAGTTTGTCCGTGGGAGCATTGATCACGGTAACCGAACCACCGTATTGGGGCTCTCCCGGCGCTGCGGCCGCTTCTACCTGTACTTCGCTTCCTCCAGTAGCATATAAGGGCAAGCTAACAAGCGCGAAACCTGCTACCAGCAAAGCCAACCATTTAGTCTTCATTTCTTTCCTCCTGGTTGATCGATAAATGAAACCTTGTTGTCATTGTATCTTTATCATCCTATGGGCCTCCTTCAGCTAAAGATTGTCGCTCGTCGCGGCGCCATGCCCGGCCCTGGGCTCGCTTCTTTTTCAGAGCAGTCTTCCCTAGTTTCAGGCCATAGCGCCCGCCGCCGCTGCTCAACCTCGGATCCAATATGTCTCTGGCAGCATCGCCATACATGTTTATCCCGTAGACCACGATCGCCAGGGCCAGTCCGGGCCATATCACCATCCATGGCGCCGACAGCATATAAGGCCGGGCCATGGAGCCAAGCATACCTCCCCAACTGGGTGTCGGCGGGGGTATGCCAAAGCCGAGAAAGCTCAAGCTTGCCTCCGTTACGATTACCGCCGGCACCCGCAGGCTGAAAAGGATAATTACGGGCGCCATGATATTGGGCAGGATATGTCGCGTAAGGATTCTGCTGGTGGGACAGCCGACAGCTGTCGCTGCCGCCACGTATACGTTGTTCTTGATGCCTATCACGGCACTCCTTATGATCCTCGAGCTGGAAATACCGAATAGCACTCCCAGAGTGAGGATTACTGACCACATACCCGGTCCAATCATGGAGATTACGACCATTAGCAGAACCAAGCCGGGCAAACACATGACGCCATCAACGAAGCGCTGCACAAGCAAGTCAAAGCGGCCACCGATATACGCGCTCAGGGTACCTATAAGGATGGCGATGAGCGTGCCAATCGCAGAACCGGCCAGACCGACGATCACCGAGACCCGAGCGCCGTAGATGACACGACTGAGCATGTCTCGCCCGAGCTGATCGGTGCCCAGCCAGAACTGCGCGGACGGCGGTGCCAGGAAAAACCCCGTGTTGGCCTCGTTCATTCCAAAAGGAGCTAGGAAATCGGCAAAAATTCCGGTGAAGAGCAGCACCAGGCTGATGACCGCCCCGAAGGTGCCCAGCGGCTTCTCGGTGACCAGCCTGAGCACGAAGTCAACCGGCCTGGAGTGTCTCTTCTTGTTTGCCTGCACTGTCGCTCGTACTCTCATTTTTTGGCTTCTTCATGAGTCCGGGGGTCCAGAAAGGTGTAGGTCAGGTCCACGACTATATTGATGAGCACCAGTCCTACGCCAAAAAACAGCATGGCGCCGCTGAGCACGGGGTAGTCGCGCTGGCTGGTGGCATCCACTATCAGCGAGCCCATCCCGGGCAGCGCGAATATGGTCTCTATGATAACCGTGCCCCCAATCATAACCGGCAACTGAAGTCCGATAATGGTAACCACTGGAATCAGCGCATTCTTGAGCGTGTGGCGGAGCACCACCACCTTCTCCCTGAGCCCCTTTGCCCAGGCTGTCCTGACATAGTCCTGGCGCAACACTTCCAGCATCATGGTACGGGTCATGCGCATGGTCATGCCCGCCATTTCCATGCCCAGGACAGCAGCCGGGACGATGTACATTCTCAGATGACGTAGTGGATCCTCAAGAAACGAGACGAACATTATTGGTGGCATGTAGCCCCACCATATAGCGGGGAAGACCATCACCATCGTCGCTATCCAGAAACTGGGGACGGCGATAAAAATTATGGCAAAGCTACGGCCAATAAGGTCACCCCAGCTATCCTGCCGTAATGCTGAATATATCCCTATTGGCAATGCGATAATTTGGGCGATCAGGATGCCCATGAGACCAAGCTCAATGGTAACCGGCCACCTTCTCGCGATTTCTTCGACGACGGTGTAGGGTGACCAAAATGACTTCCCGAGGTCGCCTTGAAAGATGCCGCTGAATCTGCCATCGTCCTGGGGAAGAATCCCGAACCAGCGTCCATATTGTTGCAGGATCGGGACATCCAGGCCGAGCATGTGCTCAATCTGATCTCGTGCCGAGTCGATGTCAACGCCCTGCAGGGCCAGCTCTACTGCCATCGCGTCTACGGCGTCGCCGGGAACCAGCCGTACCAACAGGAATACTATGAGGGTGACGAGAAAAAGGGTGGGTACGGCTAATAGTAGTCGTCTGATGATATAGGCACGCATGTTGTCAAAAGATCACGCTTGCAGGCCCAAGACTAGAGCATTTCACAGTAGCAGAACCATCGATTCAAACAGGCCCGCGAGAAAAACAGAGTGCTGACTGTTCTGTCAGCACTGCTGGCCGCAAGATGGCAGTCCAACGCGCGGCTAGAACCCGAGGATGCCCATAAACGCACAGTTTAGCATACGCGGAACCGCTGTCAACCGCGCGAATCCGACCCGGTGACCCGGTGCCGCCGGCGGCCCGCGCCCGTCGTCGCTGCCCGATTCCTATCACCGTCGGTACGGATCTGCAGCGTCGCGCAGTCCGTCCCCGACGAAATTGAACGACAGTACCGTGAGGATCACGAACAGCCCCGGTATGAGGAGCCAGGGGGCCAGAGCGAGGGCGTGGACGTTCTGCGCCTCACTTAACAACACTCCCCAACTGACTACCGGTGGTCGCAATCCGAGCCCGAGAAAACTCAACGCCGTCTCCGCCAGGATCATCTCCGGCACCGCCAGGGTCAGCGCGACAATGATGTAGCTCAAGATGCCGGGGAGCAGGTGACGCGCGATGATCGCCGTGTCTTTGGCGCCGGCGATCCGGCCTGCCATGATATAGTCCTCCTTGCGCAAGGACAGGGACATGCCTCTGACCACGCGTGCGATCCGGGTCCAGCCGACCACCGAGAGAACGATGGTGATACCGAAATAGACCCGCAGCGGCGGCCACCGGGGAGGTACCGCCGCCGCCAGCGCCATCCACAATGGGAGCGTTGGGACCGAGCGCATGAACTCGATCAGGCGCTGGAGAAGATCGTCGATCCGCCCGCCGAAATACCCGGAGATACCGCCCACGGCCAGGCCGATGACGAAGCTGAGCAGCACGCCGACCAGACCGATCGAGAGGGAAATCCGGGAGCCATACACCACGCGGCTGAACATGTCCCGCCCGAGGCCGTCCGTGCCGAACAGGAATATGGTTCCGTCCCTGGTCCCGAACAGGCGCACGGCACTGTCGAACTGGCCCCACAGTTCATACTCCGAACCGCGTACGAAGAAGTACACGGGATGCTTCTTGCTGAGATCCGGCGTGTAGGTCTTTCTGAAGGTAACCGGATCCCGGGTGAGCTGTAGCCCATACACGAAAGGTCGCAGGTGGAATCCGTTCTCGTCGATGAAGCGGATCCGCTGGGGCGGTGCAGAAAGGTGATCGCGATGGCGTTCTGCTACCGTGTAAGGCGCAATGAACTCGGCGAAGATCGCCCCAAGGTAGAGAACGATAACAACCGTTCCGCCGACTTGGGCCAGCACGTGGCGGCGTAGCCGCAGCCACGTGAGTCGGAAATGCGAGGCCAGGTAATACTGCTCTGCGGCGGTGGTCTTTGGCCTAGCGCCGGACATCAGTCGCCTTCCATCCGGATTCGAGGATCCAACAGTGCCAGCAATATGTCGGAGATAAAGGTGCCTACGATGGTGAGCACCGAGAGCAACAATATGAAAGAACCGGCGAGAAACATGTCCTGACTGAGCAACGATCGCAACAGAATCGGACCGGTCGTCGGGAGGCTCAGCACGACCGCCACGATCGGCGCGCCGGAGATGACCATGGTGAGGCTCCAGCCCAACGTGCTGACGATCGGGTTCAATGCAATGCGCACCGGATACTTGAAGATGAGATTGCGTTCGCTCAGGCCCTTGGCGCGGGCGGTAACCACATACTGCTTGCCCAACTCGTCGAGCAGCATCGCCCTCGTGATGCGGATCTGTTCCGCGGTTCCCGCGGTTCCCAATACGATTACCGGAATCCACAGGTGAGCAAGGAGGTCGCCAACTTTCGCGATGCTCCAGGGAGCCTCCAGGTATTGCGGCGAGAACAGCCCACCGACACTTGCTCCAAAATATCTGAAGCCGATAAACATCAGGATAAGTGCCAGCATGAAGTTCGGGGTCGCCAATCCGGCGTATCCGAGAGCCGTGAAGGCGAAGTCCCCGGGAGAGTATTGGTGCAGTGCCGAGTAGACCCCGAGGGGGATAGCCACCGCGTAGATGAACAGCGTTGTCATCATCGCCATGATGGTGGTGAGGGCGATTCGCTCTCCTATCAGCTCGTTCACGGGCCTGTTCCACTCCATCGAAAACCCGAGGTCACCGCGGCTGACGATGTTCCAGACCCATTTCAGGTATTGCGCAGGGAACGGCCGGTCGAGGCCGTACTGATGGCGCAGCGCTGCGACCTCCTCCGGAGACATGACGTCTTCTCCTCCTCCGGTGTCGCGTTGCGCCTGGATCGTCGTGATGAAGTCTCCCGGAGGCAGTTGAATCAGGACAAACGCCACGACCGAGACGAACACGAGAGTCGAGACCATGTAGATCAGCCGGCGCATGACGTAACGTAGCATCGACCTACCTGAACGCGTAAAAAGGTAGGGGGACCCCCGCAGCGCGGCAGGCCCCCCGGTTTGTCAGAGCCGGACTACCGGCCGATCAATTCGCCCAGAACCATGTCTCGGGAGCCGTATTGTAGAACCACGCTCCTTCCGGCCAGTATGCATCGCGCTCGGGGACGTTCATCAAACCGTTTTTTACAATTACCGGCTGTGGAGCTCGTCCCCCAGCACCGATCTGATACAGATTATTGGTGTTGCGGGTCAGGATTTCCTTGCCCAGCCGTTCTGATTCTGCAGACAGGAGGGGTGTCACTTGCCACTGGTCGATCATGTTCTGCAGCTCTTTGATCTCCGCGGGCGGCTCTTCGCCACTTGCCCCACCGGTCGTTTTCCAAAGGAACCATGCCGGAGCCCAGTGCCTGTGTGGCTGCAGTTCGGCCATCGCGTGTGATACCCATCCGCGTGGGAAGTCACCTTCGTCATAGTGATGGCCACCCATCTCGAACTCGTTGTTTATGTGCATCAGATAGTTGTTCTCCCTGGTGACCTCCTTGAGAATCATCTCGATGCCAATGTCTTCCAGGTACGTCTTCGTGAGCTCGGCGATCGGCCACTTCGGCCCCTCCTGGCGGAAGTTTATGTAGAGAACACTCAGACGCTCCCCGTCGGGCCGCAGGCGCCAGTTCCGCTCTGCATCCCACTGCAAGCCCATCTCGTCCAGCAGCTCGTTGGCTCTGTCCGGGTCGTGCTCAGCCATGTGCTTCACCATCCAGTCTTCGACGTACGGGTTCAAAGATGGTGGCGGTGTGGCCTGGCCCTGATCCGCCTCGCCGTGGAATACCGCCTTGTTGATGTCGTCCCGGTCGATGGCAAGCGATACCGCTTGTTTGAAGCGAACATCGTTGAAAATCTCTCTGAGCACGGGATCCTGCGCCGTATGGTTGAAATGGAATACCATCTCCATCCGCGCGGAGTCCCAGAGATGCGCGCGATAATCACCGCGTTCCTCGTTCTCCTTGTACAGCGGCCAGTCCTGGAGCGTAAGCGCGAAGCTTGAAACGCTGGCTTCACCGGAAATTGTCTTCAATGCCACCACCTCCTGGCTCTCGACCAGCAGCAGGACGTTTCGGTCCAGGTAGGGGAGCTGCTGTCCTGCGGTATCGACTTTGAAGTAGTACGGATTGCGCTCGTAGAACTTGTTGCCCGCGTCATCTATGCGGGTCTGCACCCACGGCTCGTGCCAGGCGTAATTGACGTTCGGCGAGGCGTCCTGCTCGGGATTGAACTCAAACAGGAACAGCTTGCTCCAGTCCTCGAATCCGCGCTCCTTTGCCAGTTCGTTCGCCTTTGAGTTATGCGTGATGTGAAACTGCTTCAAGTAATGTGCCGGTGCCAGGATTGCACCGTTCTTCCTCCGCAGTCCGATCTGGTCCCCGAACCGGACCATCATGGTGGGATTCGGCGCGGCAAATCGAAACCGAACGGTATAGTCATCCAGCTTGTCGACTACCATGACTTCGCCACCGGGTCTGAACTCCGCTCGAACCGTCGGGAAGAGGTCCTCGTTCAACATGATGTCTTGGTACCAGAACACGAAGTCATCCGCCGTCGTGGGCGCGCCGTCGCTCCACCTGAGCCCCTCTCGGAGATTGATGATCAGCGCTTTGAAGTCGTCCTGCCACTCGGAGCTTTGGGCGATGTTGGGAACATCGTAGGTCTGCAGGTCAGGGGACGGCCCGAACAAGTTCTGCATCCGTGTCCACTGGAAATCCGCCGCCGACTCGAACGGAGCGGACATGAAACCGGTCCAGTCCCCGCCATAGGTGCCGATCCCGTGGAGCGGATCTATGACCACCGGCTCTGCCGGCACCCGCTCTTCGACTGGCGGGAGCTCCCCACTGGCCACCCTCGCCGCGAGCGAGGGAGCTTCCGTGTAGGGCGGTAGAGTCCTGCCGGTGGTGCTCTCGAACTCGGTTCGAGTCCCATAAAAGACAAGCTGGCCGGGGACGACGACCTCGGCCATCGTGGCTGCACCGGCAACATCAGGCGCCTCTTCGGCTGCCGCGCCGTACGCCGCAACCGATGCGAGCAGCACCAGGATCGTAGCGAGTCCTGGTACCGTATGTTGTTTGTTCACAACCATACTGTCCTCCTCACCTTGGATTGATTCAACTGTGCGGGTAACCGCTCAGCAACTCTCGGTGAACGGGCGAGTAGCGGTTTATCAGGATGCGCCGGCTGCGTCACCGCTACCCGGTGGCGGCCCGGAGCGTGCTGTTACGCGTATCCGTCCCCGTAACCGCACAGGCTAACAATGCGCGGCAGCACCGTCAACAGAGCGTTGCCGTGCAGCGCTCCCTCCACAGCGTCTCTACCTGGTCGCGCAGGCGATCCAGGCTGCCGCTGTTGTCGATGACGACGTCGGCGTAGGGGAGCCGTTGCTCCGGCGTGAGCTGGGCCTCGATCACCGCCCGGATGGTGGCTTCGCTCATGCGGCCGCGGGCACGCACCCGCTCGATCACCTGCGGCTCCGATGCCGTGACCACCCAGATCTGGTCGAACATCCGCGTCCACTCCGATTCGCTGCGGATCGCCTCGATCAGCAGCGGCACCTCGGCAACCACGACCTTCGTCCCTTGGCGCTGCAGGCCGGCAATCCGTTCGCTCAGCAGGCGGCGCACCAGCGGATGGACGATCGCATTCAGCTTGTTGCGGGCGTCTGCGTCGTGGAACACGATCGCGGCGAGCTTCTTGCGGGAGATGCTGCCGTCGTCGTGAAGGATGTTGCGGCCGAACGTGGTCACGATCTGGTGCCAGCCCTCGGTTCCCGCCCGGTACACCTGGTGTGCGGCGGTGTCGGAATCGACGACGGCGGCACCCCGTTCCGCCAGCAGGCTCGCCACCACCGATTTACCGCTGCCGATTCCCCCGGTGAGGCCGATTACCAGGCTCACGGCAGCGGCCACCGGGCGACAGGATGGATCGGCGGCTCCTCGCTCATGGGATGGAATCGATGATGGGCGGAGTCGGAAACGGTATGCAAGGACCGGCTCCAAACGTTGACACGCGGCGAGCCGGCAGCTTAGCGTGCCCTCGGCACGGATGGGCGTATGTGCGGGATCGTTGGGCTGTATCTGAAAGACCGGCGCATGGAGCGCGAGATGGGCAGTCTGTTCGCCACCATGCTGGTGTGCATGAGCGACCGCGGGCGCGACAGCGCGGGGTTCGCCGTGTACGGCAACGAGCCGCCCGAGGGCTTCGTCAAGGTCACGGTGCGCCACTCGGGAGACGGCTACGACTGGCAGGCGCTGAGCGGGCAGCTCGGACGGCGCTTCTCGTGTGAGGCGCGGCTGCAGGTGAACGCAAACTACGCGGTGATCGCGGTACGGGCGGCCGCCGGCGAGCTGCGTCGCGCGCTGGCCGAGCTGGATCCCGGCCTGGCGGTGATGAGCATCGGCCGCAGCATCGAGATCTTCAAGGAGATCGGGTCGCCCGCTTCTATCGTCGAGCGCTTCTCCATCCACAAGCTGCGCGGCTCCCACGTCATCGGCCACACCCGGATGGCCACCGAGAGCGCGGTGACCACCGACGGCTCGCATCCCTTCTCCACCGGCATGGACCTGTGCCTGGTGCACAACGGGTCGCTCAGCAACCACAACCGGCTGCGCGCCCGCCTGCAGCGCCGCGGCATCGAGATCCGCACCGAGAACGACTCTGAGGTCGCGGCCGGTTACCTGATGTGGCGCCTGCAGCAGGGCGATTCCCTGTCCGCAGCGCTGCACGCCTCGCTCGAGGACCTGGACGGCTTCTACACCTTTGCCATCGGCACCTCCGGCGGTTTCGCGGTGCTGCGCGACCCGATCGCCTGCAAGCCCGCGGTGCTGGCGGAGACCGGCGACTACGTCGCCATGGCCAGCGAGTTCCAGGCGCTGGCGGCGCTGCCGGGGATCGATGCCGCCCGCGTCTGGGAGCCCAAGCCGGCACAGGTCTATACCTGGGACCGCGCCGCGTGAGCGCCGGGGCTGCGACCGCCGGAGCCGCGACCGCC
Organism: Spirochaetia bacterium; assembly: GCA_965203905.1. Lineage (GTDB taxonomy): Bacteria > Spirochaetota > Spirochaetia > SZUA-6 > Bin103 > Bin103. The sequence continues at coordinate 5,289,843 of CBDBDQ010000005.1, forward strand.
GAGGTGTTCGACCTGGCCACCGGCACCCTGCGCGAGCTCAACCAGCGGCTGCACGACCTGACCCCGGAGACGGCGCGCATCCCGTGGCGCATCCTGCACCCGCGCGGCGCGCACGCGGTTGCGGCCGGCGTCGACGCGGCGGTACGGATCGAGATCGAGGGGCACGTCGGCTACTACTGCGCCGGCATGAACCAGCAGGCGGAGATCACCGTCCACGGCATGGTCGGCGTCGGCGTGGCCGAGAACATGATGTCGGGCGTGGTGCGGGTCAAGGGCAACGCCAGCCAGTGCGCCGGAGCCACCGGGCACGGCGGCCTGCTGGTGATCGAGGGCGACGCCTCTAGCCGCTGCGGCATCTCCATGAAGGGCGTCGACATCGTGGTGCACGGCTCGGTCGGGCACATGAGCTGCTTCATGGGCCAGGCCGGCACCCTGGTGGTGTGCGGCGATGCCGACGAGGCGCTCGGCGACTCGCTCTACGAAGCGAACATCTTCGTGCGCGGCCGGGCGCAGGGGCTGGGCGCCGACTGCGAGGAACAGCCGCTGGAAGCGGCGCACCGGGAGCTGCTGGGCGAGCTGCTGGAACGGGCGGCGGTGCGCGGCGCCCGGGTCGACCAGTTCCGCCGCTACGGCTCGGCGCGCCGGCTGTACCACTTCCACGTGGACCACGCGGACCAGTACTGAGCGCCAGCATGTCCTCCGACCGGCCCCCTCCCGGCCTGCGCGAGTCCGCCACCTTCGACCGCTACACCATCCACGAGATCCAGCGCGCGGCGCGCACCGGCATCTACCACATCCGCGGCTGGGGCGCGAAACGGCCGCTGCCGCACTTCGACGACCTGGTGTTCCTCGGCGCCAGCATGTCGCGTTATCCACTGGAAGGCTACCGCGAGCGCTGCGACACCGACGTGGTGCTGGGCACGCGCCACGCGCGCAATCCGATCCATCTCGACATTCCCGTCACCATCGCCGGCATGAGCTTCGGCGCGCTCTCGGCGCAGGCCAAGGAGGCGCTGGGCCGCGGCGCCAGCGCCGTGGGCACCAGCACCACCACCGGCGACGGCGGCATGACCGCCGAGGAGCGCGCCCACTCGCGTACCCTGGTATACCAGCTCCTGCCCTCCCGCTACGGCATGAACCCGGACGACCTGCGCCGCGCCGACGCCATCGAGGTGGTGCTCGGCCAGGGCGCCAAGCCGGGCGGCGGCGGGATGCTGCTGGGACAGAAGATCAGCGAGCGGGTGGCCGAGATGCGCACCCTGCCGCCCGACATCGACCAGCGTTCCGCGTCACGCCATCCCGACTGGACCGGACCCGACGACCTGACGATCAAGATCGTCGAGCTGCGCGAGATCACCGACTGGCGGCTGCCGATCTTCGTCAAGATCGGCGCCACCCGGACCTACTACGACACCCTGCTGGCGATCAAGGCCGGCGCCGACGTGGTGGTGCTGGACGGCATGCAGGGGGGCACCGGCGCCACCCAGGAGGTGTTCATCGAGCACGTCGGCATCCCCACCCTGGCGGCGCTGCGCCAGGCGGTGGAGGCGCTGAACGAGTTGGAGATGCACCGCAAGGTGCAGTTGATCGTGTCCGGCGGCATCCGTAGCGGCGCCGACGTGGCCAAGGCGCTGGCGATGGGCGCGGACGCCTGCTCCATCGGCACCGCGGCGCTGATCGCCCTGGGCGACAACAGCCCCGAGCTCGACGCGGAGTACCGCAAGATCGGGTCGGCGGCCGGGTTCTACGACGACCTGCAGGACGGCCGCGACCCCGCGGGAATCTCGACCCAGGATGACAACCTGGCCCGGCGCCTGGACCCGGAGGTGGGCGGGCGCCGGATCGCCAACTACCTGCGGGTGATGACCATGGAAGCCCAGACCATCGCCCGCGCGTGCGGCAAGTCGCACGTGCACAACCTGGAACCGGAGGATCTGGCCGCGCTGACCGTGGAAGCGGCGGCGATGGCCAGGATCCCCCTGGCCGGGACCGACTGGGTACCGGGTGCCGGGGATCACCACCCCGAGACGAAACGCTGAAAGGAGCCATGTGATGGCCGATCGTGACGCAGTACGGAAACGCCTCGCCGACGAGGGCATCGAGTTTCTCCTCGTCCAGTTCGTGGATGTGACCGGCGCCGCCAAGGTGAAAATGGTGCCGGTAGCCGCCTTCGACGACGCCCTGGAGGTGGGCGCGGGATTCGCCGGCGCCGCGCTGTGGGGCATGGGGCAGGGACCCCACTCCCACGACATGCTGGCGCGCATCGATCTCGACTCCTACACCCGGCTGGCCTGGCAGCCCAACACCGTGCGCTTCGCCAGCGACCTGTTCGTCGACGAGGAGTCGCATCCGTTCTGCGCCCGCACCAACCTCAAGCGGGTGCTGGACGACGCCCGCGCCCGCGGCTACGTGTTCAACGTGGGGATGGAGCCGGAGCACTTCCTGGTGAGCCGCGGCGACGACGGCGCGATCCGGCCGTGGGACCCGGACGGCGTCGACTCGCTGGCCAAGCCCTGCTACGACTTCCGCTCCATGTCGCCGGCGATGGCCTACCTGCAGGAGCTGACCCTGGCGCTCAACTCGCTGGGCTGGGGCGTCTACCAGTGCGACCACGAGGACGCCAACGGCCAGTTCGAGGTCAACTTCGAGTATGCCGACGCCCTCACCAGCTCCGACCGCATCATCTTCTTCAAGATGGCCACCTCGCAGGTCGCCAAGCGCCACGGCGCCATCGCCACCCACATGCCGAAGCCGTTCGCCGACCGCACCGGCAGCGGCCTGCACGTGCACTACCACCTGGCCGACGCCGCGACCGGCGAGAACGTGTTTCTCGATTCCGCGGACGCGCGCGGCCTGGGCTGCTCGCGGCTGGCCTACCACTTCATCGGCGGCATCGTGCATCACGCCCGCGCCCTGTGCGCGGTGACCAGCCCCACGGTCAACTGCTACAAGCGCCTGCAGCTCGGCGCGGGGCTCTACTCCAGCCGCTCGGGCTTCACCTGGACCCCGGCGTTCATCACCTACGGCGACAACAACCGCACCCAGATGATCCGCACGGCGGGGGAGGGCCACTTCGAGGACCGCACCGTGAGCGCCGCCGCCAACCCCTACCTGGCGCTGGCCGCCTACCTGAGCGCCGGCCTGGACGGCATCGACCGCGAGCTGGAGCCGGGCGAGCCCAACCTGGGCAACATGTACGAGCGCTCGCTGGACGAGATCCGCGCCTCCGGGGTGGGGGTGCTGCCGCAGTCGCTGTCCGAGGCGGTGGACGAGTTGCGGAGCGACCAGGTGGTGCAGGCGGCGCTGGGGCCGATCGCGGCGGAGTTCATCGCGTGGCAGGCCGCGGAGTGGGCCGCCTACGACAGCCAGGTGAGCCGCTGGGAGGTGGACCGCTACCTGACCTCCTTGTAGGAGGCTGCCGGCGGGCCGCCTGCCGTCGCCCGCGCGCGGCGGGTGCTTCGTGGGCCGGTCCGCCTGCCGTGGTCCAGACGATGCCGTTCCGTCTCCTGAAATTCGGGCTCTCCAAGGAGTATCGGGAGCCGCGCATGTTCCGTTCGCCGGAGCGTCTGCGCGACCGCTACGACGTGGTGATCATCGGCGGCGGTGCGCACGGCCTGGCGGCCGCCTACTACCTGGCCACCGAGCACAACATTCGCGACGTGGCGGTGCTGGAGCAGCGCTACATCGGCCACGGCGGCACCGGCCGCAACACCGCCATCATCCGCTCCAACTACCTCACCGAGGAGGGCGCCCGCTTCTACCAGTTCAGCGTCGACCTGTACCGCGACCTGGCACGCCGCCTCGACTACAATCTGTTCTACTCCGAGCGCGGCCACTTCACCCTCGCACATTCCTCGGCGGCGCTGCGCACGCAGCGCTGGCGGGCGGCGGTCAACAAGCACCTGGGGATCGACTCCGAGGTGGTGGGCCGGGAGTTCATCAAGCGCACCATCCCCGAGATCGACCTGGACTGCGGCGGCCACCAGCCGCCGATCGAGGGCGCGCTGTACCACCCGCCGGGCGCCATCGCCCGCCACGACGCGGTGGCCTGGGCCTACGCCCGCGGCGCCGACAAGGCGGGCGCGGAGATCCACCAGCAGACCACGGTCACCGGCATCGAGCTGGCCGACGGGAAGGTCGCGGGGGTGCACACCGACCGCGGCTACGTCGCCACCGGCAAGGTGCTGAGCGCGGTGGCCGGCTGGACGCCCCAGGTCACGCGCATGGTGGGGTTGCGCACCCCGCTGGTGGTGCATCCGCTGCAGGCGTTCGTCACCGAGCCGTTCAAACCGTGGCTGGACGCCATCGTGGTGTCGGCCAGCCTGCACACCTACATCAGCCAGTCGGCGCGCGGTGAGCTGGTGGCGGGGGCCTCGCTCGACCCCTACGAGCTCACGGACATGCGCTCCACGCTGGACTTCGCCGAGGGGCTGGCCGGGCACATGCTGGACCTGTTCCCCTGCCTCGCCGACGTGCGCGTGCTGCGCCAGTGGGGCGGACTGGCGGACATGACGCCCGACTTCTCGCCGCTCATGGGCACCACCCCGGTGCCGGGGTTCTACCTCGACGCCGGCTGGGGCACCTGGGGCTTCAAGGCCTCGCCGGCCAGCGGCTACACCATGGCCGCCACGGTGGCGGCGGACGCCGACCATGAGCTGATCGAGGCGTTCAACCTGTCCCGGTTCCGCAGCTTCGACCTGGTGGGCGAGAAGGGGGCGGCGTCCGTTGGTCACTGAGGGGAGGATGCGGTGAAGGTCCTGACCTGCCCGGTCAACGGCCCGCGGCCGCTCGACGAGTTCTACTTCGGCGGCGAGGTGCGGGAGATGCCGGATCCGGCCGCGGCGGGCGACGCGGAGTGGGCCGACTACGTGTGGTGCCGGCAGGGCGAGCCGGGGCGGCGCCGCGAGTGGTGGTACCACGTGCCGAGCAGCACCTGGTTCGTGGCCGAGCGCGACACCGAGCGCGACGAGGTGCTGCGCACCTACCTGTGGGGGCAGTCGTGAAGCCGCGCGCCCGTGCCCTGGCGCCGCGGCACGCGGCTGGTGGGCGCCCCGGGGGCCCGCCGTGAGCGAGCGCCTGCCGCCGCAGCCGGGCGAGTGGATCGATCGCTCGCGGCCGCTGGAGTTCCGCTTCGAGGGACAGCCGTTGCGCGGCTGCGCGGGCGACGTGATCGCCAGCGCGCTGCTGGCCAACGGCGTGCGGGTGCTGGGGCGCAGCTTCAAGTACCACCGGCCACGCGGCCTCGTCAGCCTCGCCGGACACGACGCCAACGCTATGTTCACCGACGGCGTGCGCACCAACCTGCGCGGCGCCGGCACGCCGCTGGAGGCGGGCATGGAGCTGCGCGCCGTCAACACCGTCGGCGGGGTTCGCCGCGACCGGCTGCAGTGGCTGGAGCGGCTGGCGCGGTTCATGCCGGTGGGCTTCTACTACAAGGCGTTCCACCGCCCGCGCTGGCTGTTCCCCCGCTTCGAGCGGGCGACGCGGCGCCTGGCGGGACTGGGCCGCATCGACCGCGCGGCGGCGCCGGCCACTGCCGCCGGTGCCTATGCCTGGTGCGACGTGCTGGTGGTGGGCGGCGGGCCCGCCGGGCTGGAGGCGGCCCTGGCCGCGGGCCGGGCGGGCGCGAAGGTGCTGCTGGTGGAGGAGCAGGCACGGCTGGGCGGCAGCCTGGGGTGGCAGTACGGCGCCTGCGAGGATGCGCGGGCTGCGCTGGAAGAGCTGTGCCGGGAGCTGGCTGCGCTGGAGAACGTGGAGATCCGCTGCTCCACGACGGCCGGCGGCCACTACGCCGACCACTGGGTGGCGCTGTTCGACGCCCGCCGCATGACCCGCGTGCGCGCGCGGGCGGTGGTGTACGCCACCGGGGCCATCGAGCAGCCGGCGGTGTTCGGCAACAACGACCTGCCCGGCGTGCTGCTGGGATCCGCCTGCCAGCAGCTCGTGCGCTGGTACGCGGTGCGGCCGGGCCGGCGGGTGGTGGTGCTGGCGGCCAACCGCGACGCCTACCGGGTGGCCCTGGACCTGCAGGCCGCCGGCAGCGAGGTGGCGCTGATCGCCGACCTGCGCCCGGACGGCGAGCCGTCGCCGCTGGGCGCGGAGGCGCAGGCGGCGGGGATACCGGTGCTGGCCGCCTGCACGGTGTACGAGGCGCAGGCGGACCGGCGCACCGGATGGGTGGAGAGCGCGCTGGTCGCCCGGCTGGGGGTTGCACCGGCCGCCGGCAGCGGCGCGGCAGGGCGGGCGGTGGACCTGGACTGGCGTGCCCGGATCGCCTGCGACACAGTCGTGCTGTCGGTCGGCTGGACGCCCAACGCGATGCTTCCCAGCCAGGCAGGGGTGCGGTTCCGCTACGACGAGGAGCGCGCGCAGTTGCTGCCGGCGGAGGTGCCCGATGGCGTGTTCCTGGCGGGGCGGGTACGCGGCGTCTACGAGCTGGCAGCGCAGCGGAAAGATGGCCGCGGCGCCGGCCTGCGCGCCGCGCGGGCCGCCGGGCTGGGCGACACCAAGGATCCGGAGCCGGCGCGCGGCGAGTCCGATCCCATGGTCCCGCAACCGGGGCACACGCATCCGGAGCTGGCACCCGTACCCGCGGACCGCGCACCGCGCAGTCATCCCTATCCCATCTTCGAGCATCCGGGCCATAAAAACTTCGTCGACCTGGACGAGGACCTGCACCTGGCGGACCTGGCCAACGCCCACCAGGAGGGGTTCGACAGCGTCGAGCTGCTCAAGCGCTACAGCACGGTGGGCATGGGGCCGAGCCAGGGCAAGCTTGCCAACCTCAACGCGGCGCGCGTGGTGGCGCAGCTCAACGGACACTCCCTGGCGCAGACCGGCACCACTACCGCGCGCCCTTTCTACCAACCGGTGCCACTGGGCCACCTGGCGGGGATGCGTCACCATCCCATGCGCCGGACGCCCCTGCACGAGTGGCACCAGCAGGCGGGCGCGGTCCTCGTCCATGCCGGCGACTGGTACCGACCGGAGTACTATCCGCGCCCCGGCGCCGACCGCGGCGCCTGCATCGTGCAGGAGGCGCGGCAGGTACGCGAGGGCCTGGGGATGATCGACGTGAGCACCCTGGGCAAGCTGCTGGTCAACGGCCCGGACGCGGCCGAACTTCTGGAACGCATCTACACCGGCCGCTTCAAGAAATTGGCGGTGGGGCGCTGCCGCTACGGCGTGGCCCTGGACGAGAGCGGCATCGTGATCGAGGACGGCGTGATCGCGCGCCTGGCGCCGGACCGTTTCTACGTCTCGGCGACCAGCAGCGGCGTGACTGCCTTCTACCGTGAGATGACCCGCTGGGCCACGATCTGGGGGCTGGATGTGACGCTCAGCGACGCCACCGGCCACTACGCGGCCCTCAACCTGGCCGGCCCGCACAGCCGCGAGGCGCTGCAGCCACTGGCGGATCTCGACCTGAGCGCCGAGGAGTTCCCCTACCTGGCGGTGGCAGAGGCCACGGTGTGCGGGGTGCCGGCGCTGGTGCTGCGGGTGGGGTTCGTGGGGGAGCTGGGCTTCGAGGTGCACGTTCCAGCGTGGCACGGGATGCACGTGTGGCGCACCCTGTTCGAGGCGGGTGCCGAGTGGCAGGTGTGCCCCTTCGGCCTGGAGGCACAGCGCCTGTTGCGCCTGGAGAAGGGGCACCTGATCGTGAGCCACGACACCGACGCGCTGACCCATCCCACCGAGGTGGGACTCGACTGGGCGATCGGCAAGGGCAAGCGGTTCTTCGTCGGCCAGCGCAGCCTGCCACTCCACGCCGCCCGTCCCGCGCTGCGCACCCTGGTCGGCGTGCGCTGGCCGGACGGCCACCAAGGTCCACTGCCGGAAGAGTGCAACCTCATCATCCACGCTGGCCGCATCGCCGGCCGCATCACCAGCATCGCCCCGGTGTCGACGCAGGGCTATCCCCTCGGCATGGCGTTCGTGGAACCCGCGCTGGCCGCCGCCGGCACCCGCGTGGGAGTGCGGCTCGACGACGGCACGACCAGCACGGCCGAGGTCGCCGAGCTGCCGTTCTACGACCCCGCCGGCGAGCGGCAGCGGCTATGAACGAGACACGCAGCAGCCCGTTGCGGACCCTGGTCGCCGCCGCCCCGGCACCGATCCGGGAACTGCTCAGCCACCCCTCCGAGCTGGTGAAACGCGGGGTGAAGGGCCCCGGCGTCGCGGCCTGGGCCCAGCGCCACGACCTCCCCCTGCCGGCCACCCGCTATGCCGTGCTGCCGGTGGGCACCACCGGTGTGGTGGCACGGGCAGGGGAGGGCGAGCTGATCCTGGAGTGCCCCCCGCAGGATGCGCTGTGGCAGCGTTGGCAGGAGGCGCTGGCCGAGGCCACGGAAGGCGTCTACGACATGCCGCAGCAGTCGGTCACCCTGGAGCTCAGCGGACCGCACGCCCCGCAGGTCCTGGCCCGGAGCTGCGCCGTGAACCTGGCCGCGGAGCCGGTCGACACCATCCTCTACACCAGGATCGCCGCAGTCTCGTGCGCCGTGCTGCCACGGGGGGAGGAGGCGTCACGAACCTATCGCCTGTGGGTCGACTACAGCCTCGCCCCCGACCTGTGGACCGCCCTGGCCGAACTCGCTGAAGACCTGTAAGACCGCGGCTCCGCGCGGAGCCGATTCCGTGTGCGAACGCGCTGATCCCGTGTGCGCTCTGGCCCCACCCGCGGCATTGCCGCCAAGCCCTGGTACCGCGGCGCAGGCGCCCAGCTTCCAGAGCAGGGAAGCCGCGGCAAGTAGTGGCTCGGTCACTCGGCTTGGTAAGTCAGCGCCGTGTGCGCCGCGTCGCCGGTGGCTCAGGGAACGCCGGCGCGGGTCACGGTAGCCGGCGGCTCCCCAACCGGAAGTTCCCACAGCGCGTCGAGCGCCGCTGTCACGTTCAGCGACTCGCCGTACCACTCGGGGGTAGCGGTGTGCGGCCCGATGCGAATGCCGGCCCCCGCCAGCCGCGCCACGGTCGGCGCCAGCGGGTCCCCGCCACCCTTCCACCGTGGCGCCGGCGGCACCGCCGGCAACGGCGCGCCATCCGGGCGCAGGAACTGGAACCCCCCTGCGCCATTGGCGACTACCTGAAAGCCTCCTCGTGCAGCGCGCGGTGATGGAATCGGCACACGAGGCGTAATGCGAAGCGTCACATTATGAGAAGGAGTCTATCCGAGCTGGCCGCGCGAACGGCTGGCGCGCTGGCCGTTGCCCCGTGGCCGGGGCCAGTTCGGATAGGGTTGATTGAACTAAACCGCGCGCCTATGGAGATTGGAACGCCGGTATTCCGGTGGCGGCGGAGTGCTGGGCGTGCTCGGGCAGGCGGGAACTCGCGGAGCAGAACGGGGAGCTGGGTGACAGCGCCGCATGACAAGGCGGCGACGAGCGGTTGACGGGCAGATCGCGACCGGCGCCGCGCAGGGGTGCGCAGGAGCAACGGCACGGCGGCGCGAAGGGATGCGTGATGAGATCGAACCGACGGTGTTCTGGAGATTGAGTCATGCGGCCTCAGGGGGAGCGCGGCGACCAGGCAGGTACTCATACTCCCAGGTGGGTTGAGAGCAGAAGTCCTGGATGCGGCGCATGGTTCCTGCATGGCACACCGGACAGCGTTGGTGATCGTCGCCGGGGGGTTCGAGAGAAACTGAGAGATCAGGTGCAGTGATCAGGTCCTGGCCGGAGGCTTGGGCAATCAGATAGCGGCACAGCGGCAGTTTTTCCTTGCGTGCACGATTGGCAAGAAAGCCGTAGTGACGAATGCGGACGAAGCGATCGGGCAGGACGTGCAGCAGGAAACGACGCAGAAACTCGACCGCATCAAGTTTCATCATCCGGTGCCGGCGGCCACGGGCATAGTCCCGGTAGCGGAAGCTCACCGAGTCCGCGTCAGCAGCGGTGATTCTGCTGTTGGCGATGGCGACGCGATGGGTGTAGCGGGCGAGATACTTCAGCACCTGCTCGGGGCCGCCGAAGGGAGGCTTGGCATACACCACCCACTGCTTGGCGCGCAGTTGCTGGCACAGTGCGCGGAAGCGAGCGGGATCAGCCAACTCGGCAAGGGCACCGTGGAACTGGAGTTGGTCGGCAGCGAAGCGTTGCTTGAGCGCCGCCAGCATCTTGCCGCGAAACAGCTGTGAGAGGACTCGGACCGGGAGGAAGAAATCGTCGCGGCAGGATATCCAGGTGGCCGCGTCAGGTGCCAACCCACCGCCGGGGATGACGCAGTGGATATGAGGATGGTGCAGCAGCGTTTGGCCCCAGGTGTGCAGCACGGCGATGAAGCCGATGTCAGCGCCGAGATGCTTGGGATCGGCGGCGATGGTCCTGAGGGTAGCGGCGGTGGCAGCGAACAGGGCGCCATAGATTTCGCGTTGGTTCTGCAGCGCCAGCGGCGCCAGTTCCGCCGGCAGGGTGAAGACGACGTGGAAATAGGGGACCGGCAGGAGATCTTGGCAGCGCTTCTCCAGCTGTTTCCAGCCAGCCGGGAGTGCCAAACCCCGCCAGTCAGCGTTGCCACGACGCGCCTGGGGCTGATGCCGAGGATCGCCAGGGTCGGGCGCGGCGACCTGAGCCGCGGCGCGCCGCGCAAGGTCAGTCGAAGAGGTCATCGGTGACGACGTTGGTGGAGTCGATGATGGTGATGTCGTGGGCGGCGGCATGCAGGATGGAGCGGTAGCAGAGAGCGTTGACGAGGCGCGGCACGCCGCCGGCGTGGCGGTGGATGTCCGCTTTGGCGTCATCGGCGAAGATCGAGGCCGGGCGCCCACAGCGAGCGGTGTGGTGGTCGATGTAGGAGCAGGTCTCCTGCAAGGTCAGGGGCGGCATGTGATAGGAGATGCGGATGCGCTGACGGACGGCAGCGAAGGGAGCGTACTTGAGCAATTCGCGCAGTTCGGGCTGGCCGGCGAGGACGAAGGTGATGGCGGTGCGGGAGTCGAAGTGAAAGTTCACCATGCCCTTGATGGCGGTGAGAGCGGTGCCGGCGAGGTCCTGAGCGTCATCGATGACGACGACCGGTCTCCGGTTCAGTTCGGGAATGGTCTTGAAGAACAGTTGGCTGGCCTGGCCGGAGAAGAAGGGGGGATCGATCTTGAGACCTTCGAGGACCGCCTTGACCAGCCCGGCGGCGGAGAGGCCGGAGCCGCGGACGTAAAGCGGGCTGTAGCGGTTGCTGTCCAAGGCGGCGACGAAGGCGGCCAGAGCGACCGACTTGCCGCAGCCGATGGGGCCGGAGAGCAGCAGCAGGTCCTCGTCGGCGACGCCGAAGGAGAGCCGCGAGAGGGCCTCCTGGTGGGCGCTGGACGGGAAGGTGTCGGTGGGCGTGAGGTGCTTGCCGAACGGCAGGCGGGAGAAGCCGAAGAAGGAAAGGACTTGATCATGCATCGGCATCGTGGTGCTCCTGGTTGTTGTTTTTGTCGTCGTCGGTGGACTGGAAGCGGGTGAACGAAGTCTGATTGCGGTCGCGCAGCGCGGCGTGGTGCTGCTCGCGCAGGCGGGTGAACCAGGCGCGCGCCGCGGCCGACACCTGCGCCGGCTTGGCGGCGGACTCGGCGGGGACGTTGGGTACCTGCGCGGTGACCTGCCTGGAGGCGCTGGTGGTCTCCAGCAGCACGCCGGATGAGTCGTAGATGGCAAGCTGTACCAGGTCGTAGGGATCGAAGCGCACCTCGACCACGGTGCCGTGGGCGACGCTGGTGACCGGATACTGATTGCCGTGCAGCTTGATCTTGCCGTACTTGCTGACGGTGCGCCGAGCGCGCCACAGGAACAGTGCGTTGAAGGCATCGAGATCGGTGATGCGGCGATGATCGGGCGGCAGGCCGTCGCGGAAGCGGGCATCGGGACTCTGCCCGGTAGCAGAGTGGACGCGGGTGTTGTACTCCAATTCCATCCAGGCCCAGAAGGCGGAGTTCAACTCGTCGATGGTGCGCATGCCGGCGACCTGGGCCTCGCGTTGGAACTGGTTCTTGATGGTCTTGTTGGCGGCCTCGATTTTGCCCTTGCAGTAGGCCTGATAGGGCGGGTGGCGCACCCGCTTGATACGCAGCTCGACCAGGATGGCGAGCAGGTGGCGGGCGAGATAGACCTTGCCGCCGTCGACGTAGACGCGCACCGGGATGCCGTAGCGCAACAGGCAGTAGCGGAAGCTGTCGAGCAAGGCAGGCAGCTTCTCGTCGAAGTAGTATTTGCCGAACAGGATTTTGCGGGAGAAGTCGTCGAGCCACAGGAACAGGTAGGTCTTCTTGCGGCCAGCGGGAGTGTCGAGCCAGATGCCGTCGCGGGCGTCGGCCTGTACCAGAGCCAGGGTGTGGGGCGCCTCGAAGGAGCGGAAGGAGGTGCGCGCATCGTCGCCGAGCATGAGGTAGCGGGTGCTCTTGGTGAGGCCGTGGTCGGCCAGGAAGCGGTACAGGGTGCGATCCGAGATACGCTTGATCTTGGGGCCGAGCTTGGCGTCGGCGGCGATCAGCTTGCGCAGTTGCGAGACGCTTCTGGTGGGCACTTCGTTGATCAGGTTCAGCAGCTTGGCACGCAGCGCCGGATCGTGGACCCGCGGCGAGGTGGGCCGCGGGCGGTAGAACAGCAGGCCGCGAGGTCCCTGTTTCCGATAACGGTGCAGGTAGCCGCGGATGGTACGGTCACCGACTCGGTGACGTTCCTGGTAGAGCCGTTGCTCGGCCCGTTTGTCGGCCTCCGGCAGCAGCGGATCGAGCAGTATCTCGACCAGGTGGAGGCGCTCGCTGAATGCCTCCACGACCGCGTCCGGGAGCTGCTCCCAATTGAGGTCGCCGCCGCTCATTCGAGATCCTCGTGTTCGCCGACGACGGCGCGCCGCAGCAGCTGATCGCGGTAGTCGCACCACGCCTCGTGCAGGCACAGGCCCGCCGGGCGCGTGCAGATCTCGCGCAGCCGCTCGACCTCCTCGGCGAGCTTCTGCAGCAGCACGTCGAGGACCAGCTCCAGGTGATCGGCCTCGCTGTGCCGCGGGGTGTCGGGATCGAGGAACAACTCCAACACCCAACTGCACAGGAACGAGAGCCGGTCAGCCAGTTCTTGCAGCAGCGCTGCCAGGAGCCCGAACTCCTCCAGCAGGCACGGCGGGGTATCGAGCAGCAGAGTCAATAGCCGCTCCCGCACCAGTGCGTCCTGCCGTCCGAACGCCGTCTGCCGGCGCCAAGTGCCGGTCAGCAAGCCGGCGACGCCGGTGTGCCGGTAGCGCGCCAGCGCCTGCCACAGGTCGCGCTCATCGTCGCCGCGGCGCCGGCACTGCTCCAGCAGCCAGCCGCGCCGGCGTGGCGGTGGCGCCGGTTCTTGCAGAATCCGTCGTATCAAAAGCAGGTGCTCTTCCAGGCGAGCCACCTGGTGGGGAGAAACCAGTATCGCATCCACGTTGATGCCTCCAAGGCGTGAGATGCTCAACTGGTATCGAACCAGAGCCAGTACCGTAAGACCTGATTCAATGGTAGTGCCAGCGGGCTGCGGGCGCGCACCACCACGTAGCACAGACGCAGGCAGCCGATGACCCCGAGCGCGCCGCCTCGACCCTGGGCGCGGCGTCTGGCAAGCGCGAGCGCTACCAGGTAACGATGCAACTCAGCCAAGCCGCTTCCGCCGGCGCGCACCTCAGGCAGCGCCGCGAATGGCGCCAACTCCGCCAGCAGTGCGCTTGCCGCCAGCGTGCTGGTCGCGATCAGGTGCCCTACCCACTCCAGATGACGCGTTATGGTGTGCTCGCAGAAGCTGCCGATCACGCCCGCAGCGCGCTCATAGGCCAGCTTGATGCCGACCTCCGGCCCCTTCGGATGCCGTGCCACCAGCTGGTGCAGGTTCATCGCCAGGTCCAGCCGGATGTTGCATTCCGGGATCACGAACCACGGCAGCATGCGCTTGGTGTATTGCTTGCCCTGTCGCCGCGCCTTCTCACAGATGCACGACAGGATCAGAATCCGGTGGTTCCTGCCATCCGCGCAGCGCACCAGACGCTCACACCAGGCGTGGATGCGCAACGCATGCACACACCCGCACAGCAGGCATGGGTGCTGCGCGGCGGCGCCGGTCACCGTCGCCAGATATACTTGAATGTCGAAACCTGCAAGGTTAGGATGTGCCAGTTCTCTTGGTGGGGGTCACCGTGTACCGGGCAAAGTACAGGCGGTGGCCCCTATCTCTTTTCTTGGTCTCCGGAACCGCTTCCGGGCGAACCTATCCTATCCCTGCTGGCGGGGTTGTACAGAACCAGGAACTCTCACTTGGCGGGCAACATCCAGCCACTTGGCGCGCTGCTGCGCCTGGCACTTCGGACAGTGACGATTGCGGCAGGAGTTGTACGATACGCGTAGTTCACCACAGGCGTCGCAAGCATCGACGTGGCCGCCGAGCTTGGCAGTACGGCAGGCTGTGAGGTCGCGCATGACGCGCTGTTGTGCCTGCGACACCCGCAAGCCTGGCACGCGACCGTCGGTAGTGGCCAGGGTACGGATGACGTCGGCCACCTCGAAGGGTGGCTGGTGCACGGATCGCTCAGCGCAGCGGTGGCAACGACTCCAGTGGGCTCTCGACTGCGCTGATGCGCTTGCGGGTGACGTGGGTATAGATCACGGTACTCCTGATCGAGGCATGTCCGAGCAGCGCCTGGACGGTGCGCAGATCGGTGCCGGATTCCAGCAGGTGGGTGGCGAAACAGTGGCGCAAGGTATGCGGGGATACGGGCTTGCCGGCGACGACGTGGCGCACCTTGGCGATGGCCTGCGCCACCGCATCCCTGGTGACGTGGCGGTCGCGATAGGTCCTGCTGGGAAACAGCCAGTGGCGGGGCCGATAGCGTCGGTAGTGGCAGCGCAAGTGGTGCAGCAGGAGCGGCGCCAAGGTCACCAAACGATCCTTGCGGCCCTTGCCTTGCACGACGTGCAGCAGCATCCGCTCGCTGTCGATATCGGTAATCCGCAGGGAGACCGCCTCGGAAACGCGCAGCCCGGCGGCATACAGGGTCATGGCAATGACGCGGTGCTGCGGGTTGGTGATCGCATCGAGTACGGCGCGCACCTGGTCCTGGCTCAAGACCAGCGGCAGCTTCTTGGGCTGCTTGGCGAACGGGATGGACTCGATGTGCCAGTCCTTGCCGAGGGTCTTGAGGTACAGGAAGCGGAGAGCGCAGACCGCCTGATTGAAGCTGCCCCAGCCCAGATTTCGCTCCTGCACCAGATGCAGTTGATAGGCTCGTATTTCGTCGAGCCCGAGCAGTTCCGGAGAGCGGTTGAAGTAGCGCGCAAACAACGCGACCTGGCGGACGTAGTACTCGATGGTGTGCGGGGACAGGTTGCGCACCCGCATGTCTTCGATCATTCTCTGGCGCAGTGGTGTCATGATGGACTCCTCCTGGTGTAGAGACGCGTGGTCCATCAGCCCCCGGAGCGCCGTTACGCTCCGGGGGCAACCACCCATCTCCCGTTAGTAGAGGTCAGACACCATATAGGGGTTGTACGTGGGAAGGGCTCCGCGCCTCGAGACGGCCGACGCCACCCCTACCGCGAAGCGGTTTAGTTCTAGTCAGCTAATGTAAAGTGCGGGATTATGTGAAGTAGATGGCAGGACGGGTCCATTTGATGGGCTCCAGGCAGCATTAGCGGGTAATTGCGGTAGCCAGGACTTCGCATTATCGCGCTCCTTCAAGCAAGGAGGCATCCATGCTTGAAGACCATCTCAAGTTGGCGAGCACTTGTCGCAGACTCCGTCGTGGGCCCGCGTGCGCGTATATAGACGGCTTCGCCGACTGGCTCCATGAGCGCGGCTATCAAGCCAAGTTTGTCCTGCGTACGTTGGCGGGATGGACCGACTGGCTCACCGCGAAATCGTTTACTGATGAGGCTTTCGTAGCCGGGTACGAGGCGTGCCGGAAGGAGTTGTCTGAGCGAGGCCGTGTCCGCTATCAGCGGGGACCCAACCGAAATTCACTGTGGGCCGCCACGGTGTTCATCCGGTTCTTGCGGGAGCAGGGCGTCGTGGCCGTCGAGCAGCGGCTGATTCTGAGCGAACGCTGGCCACTGCTGAAGCAGTTTCGGCAGTGGATGCTGCAACACCGAGGCGTGACACACAGCACCATGGACGGCTACGAGCGCTACGTAGCCGATTTCATCGAGGCTCTGGGAGTTGTTCCGGCGCACTACAGCGCCGCTGCGGTGCGCGGCTTTGTGATCAAGCGCTGTGACGGTCATAAGGTCAAAACGGCTCAGTCGATCACCACGGCGGTGCGTGCCTTCTTGCGGTTCCTCGCCGCCACCGGGCAGTGCTGCGACGGCCTGCGGCACGCGGTGCCACGCTTCGCGTGCTACCAGCTCGCCGCCACGCCGCGGTTCCTTGAGCCTGAGGATCTGGAGAAGGTAGTCGCCAGTTGCACCGATGAGGATGCAGTTGGGGCCAGAGATCGGGCGGTAGTCCTGCTGCTCGCTCGGCTAGGCCTGCGCGCCAGCGAGGTCGCCGAGCTGACCTTCGATGCGGTCGACTGGCAGCACGGGCGCATCGCCGTCTGCGGCAAGGGTCGGCGCCAACACTGGCTGCCGCTTCCGCAGCAGGTCGGCGACGCCATCGTCACCTATCTGCGCCGCGGACGCCCGCCGTTGCCGGTGCCACAGGTGTTCATCTCGGCTGTGGCGCCGCGTCGCCCGATGACTCGACAAGCCGTGTCCGGTGTCGTGTGCAAAGCTCTCCGTCGCGCAGGCATCAAGGCGCCCCACCACGGTGCACATCTGCTGCGCCATTCGGCCGCCACCGCCATGCTGCGCAACGGGGTGTCCCTGGCCGGTATCGGCAGTGTCCTGAGGCACCGCTCCCCGCAGACCACCGCCCACTACGCCAAGATCGACTTCGAGCTGCTGGGCGAAATCGCCCAGCCGTGGCCGGAGGCACCATCATGCTGAACGACCACGTAGAGCGCTATCTCATGCTGCGGCGATCCCTCGGTTACAAGCTGCGGGACACAGCCCGCCATCTCCAGGCGTTCGCAGGTTTCGCCAGCGACAGGGGCGATACCCATGTCCGCGCCGCTACCGCCGTGGAGTGGGCAGCGCAGGCGTCCTCGCCGCTCATGCGCCATGTTCGACTCCATGACGTCGTCCTGTTGGCCCGCTTCTTGTACGCCGAGGACGCGACCCACGAGATACCCCCAGCTCGCTACTTCCAGGTCCGTGTGGTGCGCCAGCCGCCCTACATCTACACGCCGGCTGAGATCGGCCAACTGCTGGTGGCGGCGCACCGTCTGCCCTGCTCCTACGCGCTGCGCCGGCCCGTCTATGCGACCCTGATCGGGCTCATCGCCGCCACCGGACTGCGGGTCTCGGAGGCGCTCGACCTACGCTTCGACGACCTGCTTCCCAACGCCGTTCTGCGCATCCGCCAAACCAAGTTCGCCAAGAGCCGACTGGTGCCGCTGCATGCGACCTCGGTCGACGCACTGACTGCGTACTTGCAGGAGCGGCAGCGCTTCGCCAGCGCCGACGACCATCTGTTCGTGTCAGCGAACCGCCGGCGCATCCCGACACCAATGGCCAGTACTACCTTCCAAAAAGTGATCCGGCTCGCAGGCATCGCTCCTGGCCGCCAGCGCCGCCCCCGACTGGCGGATCTGCGTCACACCTTTGCCACCAGATCCCTGCAACGCTGTGCGGTCCAGCGCGATTCGGTGGCGCGCCACTTGGTCGCGCTCTCCACCTACCTCGGTCACGCTAGCCCCGCCTACACCTACTGGTACTTGGAGGCGACCCCGGAATTGATGGCCGACATCGCCACGGCCGGCGAGAACCTGGTTGCCGGGAGGTTGGCATGACTCCCATCGCACCCCTGATCACCCACTTCCTGCGCGACTACCTCCCTGTGGAGCGCGGCTATAGCCCGCATACCTGCGAGAGCTACGCCTATGCCTTCCGTCTGTTGTTCACCTTCGCCGCCGAACGCCTCGGCGTCAGACCGTCGGCGCTTCACCTTGAACATCTCGACGCACCGCTCATCGTCGCTTTCCTGACCCACTTCGAGGTGGATCGTGGTGGCAGCCCCGCCAGCCGCAACGTCCGCCTGGCAGCAGTGAAAGCCTTCATGCGCTATGTCGAGTTCCGCCACCCGGCGGCACTCGACATAGCCAGGCAGATCCTCGCCATCCCCTCCAAGCGCCATGATCAGCCGCTCGTCCGCCACCTCACCATGGACCAGATCAACGCGATTCTGGACGCTCCCGATACCTCCACCCGGTTCGGCATCCGCGACCGCGCCATGCTCCATCTGTGTTTCGCCGCTGCGCTGCGCGTGTCCGAACTGGTGACGGCGCAGGTAGCAGATCTGTCGCTGCGCGGAACTGCGAGTATCCGAGTCCTTGGCAAGGGCCGCCGTGAGCGCTGTCTCCCGCTGTGGAAGCAGACCACCGCTGACCTGCGCGCTTGGCTCGCCGTGCGCGGAGAGGTTTCCACGCCTGAGCTGTTTCTGAACGCTACCGACAGGCCGATGGGTCGCGCCGGGTTCAAGCACCTCCTGAACAAGCATGTGCGCGCTGCCGTAGCGGACTGCCCCTCGCTGGCCGGACGCTCGATCTCGCCTCACCAGCTCCGCCACAGCTGCGCCGTCATCTTGCTCCAGGCTACCGGTGATATCCGCAAGGTGGCACTGTGGTTGGGGCATGCCGATGTGCGCACCACCGAAGTCTATCTACGCGTCGATCCCACCGAGAAGTTGGAGGCCGTCGAAGCCGTGCTGCCACCGGAACTACGTCGCGGTCGTTTCAAAGCCCCTGACGCTCTGATCGCCGCGCTCCTGGACCCGAGATAATGTGCAGCGATCTTGGACACAACTTACTTTCCTGGCAGGAGTTAAGTAGCGCTACTTTACATAATCCCGCACTTCACATTAGAGGATCATTGAACTAAACCGCTTCGCGGTAGGGGTGGCGTCGGCCGTCTCGAGGCGCGGAGCCCTTCCCACGTACAACCCCTATATGGTGTCTGACCTCTACTAACGGGAGATGGGTGGTTGCCCCCGGAGCGTAACGGCGCTCCGGGGGCTGATGGACCACGCGTCTCTACACCAGGAGGAGTCCATCATGACACCACTGCGCCAGAGAATGATCGAAGACATGCGGGTGCGCAACCTGTCCCCGCACACCATCGAGTACTACGTCCGCCAGGTCGCGTTGTTTGCGCGCTACTTCAACCGCTCTCCGGAACTGCTCGGGCTCGACGAAATACGAGCCTATCAACTGCATCTGGTGCAGGAGCGAAATCTGGGCTGGGGCAGCTTCAATCAGGCGGTCTGCGCTCTCCGCTTCCTGTACCTCAAGACCCTCGGCAAGGACTGGCACATCGAGTCCATCCCGTTCGCCAAGCAGCCCAAGAAGCTGCCGCTGGTCTTGAGCCAGGACCAGGTGCGCGCCGTACTCGATGCGATCACCAACCCGCAGCACCGCGTCATTGCCATGACCCTGTATGCCGCCGGGCTGCGCGTTTCCGAGGCGGTCTCCCTGCGGATTACCGATATCGACAGCGAGCGGATGCTGCTGCACGTCGTGCAAGGCAAGGGCCGCAAGGATCGTTTGGTGACCTTGGCGCCGCTCCTGCTGCACCACTTGCGCTGCCACTACCGACGCTATCGGCCCCGCCACTGGCTGTTTCCCAGCAGGACCTATCGCGACCGCCACGTCACCAGGGATGCGGTGGCGCAGGCCATCGCCAAGGTGCGCCACGTCGTCGCCGGCAAGCCCGTATCCCCGCATACCTTGCGCCACTGTTTCGCCACCCACCTGCTGGAATCCGGCACCGATCTGCGCACCGTCCAGGCGCTGCTCGGACATGCCTCGATCAGGAGTACCGTGATCTATACCCACGTCACCCGCAAGCGCATCAGCGCAGTCGAGAGCCCACTGGAGTCGTTGCCACCGCTGCGCTGAGCGATCCGTGCACCAGCCACCCTTCGAGGTGGCCGACGTCATCCGTACCCTGGCCACTACCGACGGTCGCGTGCCAGGCTTGCGGGTGTCGCAGGCACAACAGCGCGTCATGCGCGACCTCACAGCCTGCCGTACTGCCAAGCTCGGCGGCCACGTCGATGCTTGCGACGCCTGTGGTGAACTACGCGTATCGTACAACTCCTGCCGCAATCGTCACTGTCCGAAGTGCCAGGCGCAGCAGCGCGCCAAGTGGCTGGAGAAGCGCTGCCAAGATCTCCTGCCGGTCCCCTATTTCCACGTCGTCTTCACCCTGCCGGCGGAACTGGCGCCGCTGGCGCTGCAGAACCAACGCGAAATCTATGGCGCCCTGTTCGCTGCCACCGCCGCTACCCTCAGGACCATCGCCGCCGATCCCAAGCATCTCGGCGCTGACATCGGCTTCATCGCCGTGCTGCACACCTGGGGCCAAACGCTGCTGCACCATCCTCATATCCACTGCGTCATCCCCGGCGGTGGGTTGGCACCTGACGCGGCCACCTGGATATCCTGCCGCGACGATTTCTTCCTCCCGGTCCGAGTCCTCTCACAGCTGTTTCGCGGCAAGATGCTGGCGGCGCTCAAGCAACGCTTCGCTGCCGACCAACTCCAGTTCCACGGTGCCCTTGCCGAGTTGGCTGATCCCGCTCGCTTCCGCGCACTGTGCCAGCAACTGCGCGCCAAGCAGTGGGTGGTGTATGCCAAGCCTCCCTTCGGCGGCCCCGAGCAGGTGCTGAAGTATCTCGCCCGCTACACCCATCGCGTCGCCATCGCCAACAGCAGAATCACCGCTGCTGACGCGGACTCGGTGAGCTTCCGCTACCGGGACTATGCCCGTGGCCGCCGGCACCGGATGATGAAACTTGATGCGGTCGAGTTTCTGCGTCGTTTCCTGCTGCACGTCCTGCCCGATCGCTTCGTCCGCATTCGTCACTACGGCTTTCTTGCCAATCGTGCACGCAAGGAAAAACTGCCGCTGTGCCGCTATCTGATTGCCCAAGCCTCCGGCCAGGACCTGATCACTGCACCTGATCTCTCAGTTTCTCTCGAACCCCCCGGCGACGATCACCAACGCTGTCCGGTGTGCCATGCAGGAACCATGCGCCGCATCCAGGACTTCTGCTCTCAACCCACCTGGGAGTATGAGTACCTGCCTGGTCGCCGCGCTCCCCCTGAGGCCGCATGACTCAATCTCCAGAACACCGTCGGTTCGATCTCATCACGCATCCCTTCGCGCCGCCGTGCCGTTGCTCCTGCGCACCCCTGCGCGGCGCCGGTCGCGATCTGCCCGTCAACCGCTCGTCGCCGCCTTGTCATGCGGCGCTGTCACCCAGCTCCCCGTTCTGCTCCGCGAGTTCCCGCCTGCCCGAGCACGCCCAGCACTCCGCCGCCACCGGAATACCGGCGTTCCAATCTCCATAGGCGCGCGGTTTAGTTCAATCAACCCTATCCGAACTGGCCCCGGCCACGGGGCAACGGCCAGCGCGCCAGCCGTTCGCGCGGCCAGCTCGGATAGACTCCTTCTCAAATTGCTGAGCTCTGTCGCCCCGCCGTCCGCCCAATGCACGACGTGATGGGCGTCGCAGTGGCGGGAGTTGCAGCCGGGAAACTGACAGCCGTTGCGATCCCGGCCTTCGAGAGCACGGCGCATCGCGGTCGGAACCGTCCGGGTCCGGCGCCCCACGTCGAGTACGCCGCCGTCGGGGGCGTGGATCAGCACCAACCCCCCGGAGTCGCAGCCGATGCGGCGTGCGGCGTGCTTGCCCAGGTGGATGCCTCCAGCCTGCTCAATTACCGCCTGGCCGGCGTCAAGGCCGGATCCCGCCGCGGCGTGGTGGTGAGCGTCCGCGGTGTCGACATGCGTCTGGCCCGCAACGGCATCCGCCGGCGCCGCAGGTCCCGAGGCCGCTTCGCGGGCCGCCTGCGTTTCCGCGGAAGTGGCCGCCGTGGGGGCGTCCACCGCGGGACCTTCACGTCCCGCGGCCGCCGGGCAGGTCGCGGACGTTTCCGCGGAAGTGTCCACTGTAGCGGCGTTCGCCGCGGGGTGTGCAGGTTCCGGGACCGTCGGGCGGGTCGCGCGCGATGCCGCGAAAAGGTCCGCGATGGCCGCGTTCGCCGTGGGGGCTGCAGGTTCCGGGGACACTGGGCGGATCGTGTGCGTTTCCGCGGAAGTGTCTGCCGTGGCGTTGATGGGCTCGCTGGAGCGAAGGGTCTCCGCTTCGACGTGCACGGTTACCTGGAAGCGGTCGCCGGGCCTGCCCGGATCGAGCCCGCCGGCCAGCGCGCTCTCGGCCACCAGCCCCAGCGCATCCGCACGCCGCTGCGCGATGCCCGCTTCTTCTCCCTCGGCCCCCGCCGGCACCTGCTCCAGCGCCGCCTCCAGGGCGCGCAGCACTACCGCGCCCACCTCGGGAGTCAGCCGCGCCCGCAGCACCACCATACCATCCTCGTCCACCCGCGTGCTCAGCGCGCGTCGCGCCAGGCGCGCCTTCTCGGCGTCCGGCAACGCCTCCCGGTCCGCCTGCCGCCACGCACGCACCAGGCGCTCCACCTGCGCGCCGGTGGCACAGCAGGCAATGGCGACCAGGTGCGCCTCGTTGTCGGGGGTAGCCACCCGCGTCAGGCCGCGTACCACGGAATAGGACAGCCGGCCGCAGGCCATGGCCGCGGAAAGGTGGTTGAGATCGGCCAGGGCGGCGGCGACGCGCAGCTTCTCGCGCGCGGCGCCCAGGTCGAGGCCGGTGCGCCAGTTGAGCCAGTGCGCACAGGAGCGGAAGCCCTCCCAGCCGTAATGGCAGTCGAACTCGCGCAGGTAGCAAAGCAACTCGTAGGTGGCGGCCTGGATGCGCGCGGACAGCTCCGCGATGCAGTTGCCGAGCCGGCCCAGGTCGGGTGGTTGCTGCGGATCGGACGGCGCCGGGCGCTCGCTGTCGGCGGCGGCGGGCGCGCTCACGGCACCGGCGGGCGGAGTCCCAGTTGTGACTGGCGCTTCCAACGTGGTGGCCGCCGTGACCGCGGTCGGCTCGGTGGTCGCCGAGTCGGGCGAAGCTGTCGGGATCGGCGGGCAGGCAAGGGTGCTGGTGCGGGGTGTCATGCCACCATGGTACACCCGGTTTCCGGCGCCCCCGTGCTGGCCAGTGGACGAGCCGATCGTCCAATTTCGGCTTTCCGACCCGATAACGGGCGCGGCGTACCGACAGCGTGCGGTGAGGGCCGAAAAGAGACCATAGTCTGCAGGGTCGGGAACATGCCGAAGTCGCGCGCTCAGATCCATGTCAACCCCTTCAGCCAAAAAACAGCGACAATTTCAGCTATTCTCGCACCCTTTGGCGGCATGGTGATCTACGAACCGGACATCGTCAGATCGAATTCGGCTGGCATCGCAGAATCGGTGCGTCTCGGCTCCGCACTGAGCTGCATTGTCGCGGCCCATCGGGGCGCGGCATGATCCGGGTGCGAGACAAGTCAAGCTCGACACGCCGATGCAGCATGACAGTCACGACGTCTATCCGTTTGGAGCGGACGGCGCGCGACGTCGACGTGTGCGCGCTGCTGCCGCACGTCGCGGTGCGGGTGTACGTGATGGGCGCGCATGCCCTGGCGCTGGAACGGCCACCGCGGACGACATCGCCCGGATGCGGGAGATCACCGCCGCCGCCGCGCGCGCGGGCGCGTTCGGGGTGTCGACCAGCCGCACCACCAGCCACCGGAGCCTGAACGGCGAGTTCATACCCACGCTGCGCGCCTACCAGGAGGAGCTCCAGGAGCTGGCGCTGGGGGTACGCGACGGCGGTCGCGGTCTGCTGGAAGTGGTCACCGAGTGGATCCCGCCGAACCCGGCCGAAGAGTTCGGGATGCTGTGCCGGATCGCCGAGCGCAGCGGCCGGCCGGTGCTCTACTCGCTCACCCAGTACCACGAACAGCCGGACGACTACCGCGTGATCCTCGGCCTCAACCGGCAGGCGGCGGCGCGCGGGGTGCCGATTCGCCCGGTGGTGGCGCCGCGTGCGATCGGGGGTGCTGCTCGGCCTGCAGGCCAGCCAGACGCCGTTCTCCGGTTGCCCCACCTTCCGGGCGCTGGCCGGCCTGCCGCTGCCCGCCCGCGTGGCCAGACTGCGCGACCCCGGGGTGCGCGCCGCCATCCTGGCGGAGGACCCGGTCAGGGACAGCACCTTCCCCCTGCTGCGTTCGAGCCGCCCCGTGTCGAGCACGACCTGCCGGCCGGCGGTTCCCGCCTGATGCAGGGCGCGCGCGGCTACCGCTGCACGGTGGTGGCAGGCCGGGTGACCTGGCGCGACGGCCAGCCCACCGGCGTACTGCCCGGCAAGCTGGTGCGCGGCATGCGCGTGGCGGCCGCGACCGTTGACAAAGGTGGCTAACTTAGCTACTTATACCGGTTATGAAATCTGTCGGCATCAAGGTACTCAAGGATAATCTCAGCAAGTATCTGAGGATGGTCCGCGACGGCGAGATCGTTCTGGTGACCGACCGCGACGAGGTGATCGCGGAGATCCAGAGCCCACAACGACTTGTCTCCGCCTCCGTGACGCGTTGGGACCTGTTTCTCAGACAGGAAGAGCGCCGCGGTAGTGTGCGGCGCGCGAAGGCCGGGCCGGTCCCCTCGATCGACGATCTCCGTAAGCTGCCACGTCCGGTCGAGAAGGTCGATCTCCAACGGTTGCTCGACCAGATCCGCGCGGATTGATGATCTGCTACTTCGATACCAGCTTCATACTCTCTGCCGTGCTGGAGGAGCGCCCGCAGGAAGACCATGCCGCTTGGGACCAGGCCAGCGAGCGGCTGGCGTCTGACCTGCTGCGCTTCGAGTGTTGGGCGGGTCTGCGACAGGCCGCGCTGCTGGAGCCCAACGCCGGGCGCGACGCATGGACCTCCGCCCGCGGTACTCAGATCGACCGGTTCCTGGACAAGATGACATTCAAGTCCATCGACGACGCGATAGAACGGATAGTCCGTGGCGAGAGTGGACTGGCAGGCTGCCGGACCCTGGATGCCATCCACGTCGCGACGGCGCTCTACTTTGCGCCTCATCTTGACCAACCGCTGATCATCTGTAGCTTCGATCGGCGGCTGCGCAGTGTAGCTGAGGGACTGAAGTTGCAGACTCACCCGAGACTCGGCGACGGCGCCGAGGAGGAGGCCGGAGGATAGCTCGTAGAGCGGCGATCGCGAAACCGGACACAGGCACACAGCGCTCGACGCGGGCCTGTGGGTATGCTGTGGTGGAATGGAAGTTAGCGAAGGAGCAGTACGAGTGGCGTCACAATGCAGACGATTCGAGGGAAAGTCGGCCCTGGTGACTGGCGGTGCCAATGGCTTCGGACGCGCGACCGTGCATCGACTGGTCGACGAGGGACTGGATCAGGTCATTATCGTCGACCGTGACGGTGCGGCGGCCGCCGCCGAGGTCGAGAAGGTCAGAGCGAACGGCGGCCGCGGATTCGCCATCGAGTGCGACGTGTCGGACGTGGGGGCCGTCGAGGAGATGGCACGCGAGGTCGCGTCCCGTTGCGAACGGCTGCATGTCCTGGTCAACAGCGCGGGGATCAGCGGAAGCAGTCAGGGGCGGCTCGAAGGCGACTTCCTGCCCACGTGGGACGCGGTGATGAACGTCAACCTGCGCGGTACCGTGCTGGTGGCACGGGCGCTGCTCCCGCTGTTGAAGATGGGCGGCGGAGCGATCGTCAATATCTCTTCCGACGGCGGCCACTGCGGCCGGCGCGGCGCCCTGGTGTATGACGCAAGCAAGGCCGGTGTGGCTCAGGCCACCAAGTCGATGGCCTGTGAATTGGTCGACTACGGCATTCGGGTCAACG
This sequence comes from Spirochaetia bacterium, assembly GCA_965203905.1. Taxonomy (GTDB): domain Bacteria; phylum Spirochaetota; class Spirochaetia; order SZUA-6; family Bin103; genus Bin103. Next base: position 5,315,627 of record CBDBDQ010000005.1, read on the forward strand.
ACGTGGCGCCCGGATATGCCATCACCGAGTTCCACTTCGCGCACGCCCCGGATCCCGCCGCTCGCAAGCGGGAGCTGGAGGAGATGCAGCCGGATTCCTGTCTCATGCAGCGTCTGGCGCGGCCGCACGAAGTGGCTGCGGGCATCGCGTTCCTGGCCAGCGAGGACGCCTCGTTCGTCACCGGCACCACGCTCTGCATCGACGGTGGCCGAGTCGGCCTCGACACCCGCAGGCCGGCCCAGACGTAATCACTCGAAGTCCCGCAGAGCACGATCCATCGCGTCGGCCTGCTCACGCGTCCAACTGCCGATGAAGTAATCCAGCGACGATCCGACGGTGCCGCTCGCGCCGTGCTCGGCGGCGAGACCGGCACCGCGCCGGAGGAGGCCCAGCAGCGCGCTCGTTCTCGGCGACCACCTGGTGCTGGCGGGGGCCATTACCGTCGGCTCGGTGTTCGCAACCGTGCGGCTGTTGGATCTCATTATGAGGCCGTTGGAGACGATCAATCGGCAGGCGGCGAGCATTGCAAAGGCGCTGGCCAGCACGAGTCGGATCGAGTCCCTCCTGGAGGGCAGCCGCCCGGCCTCGGCACAGTCGGCGGGCACCCGGATCAGCAGCGCTCCAAGGATCGGGTTGCAGGGCGTGAGTTTCGCATACCCGGACGGAACCACGGCGCTTTCCGGCATCAGCTTCGAGCTGGCAGCGGGAGGATCGCTGGGGATTGCGGGCGCCACCGGGAGCGGGAAGTCGACCCTGTTGGCGTTGCTGTCCCGAATCAATGCGGCGGACGAGGGCTCGGTTACCCTGGATGGGATCGATATCGGCCGCTACGCGGCGGAGGATTTCGGGTGCAGCGTAGTCAGCATCGGTCAGTCACCGTGGGTATTCCACGGAACGGTTCGCGACAACATCCGCATCTTTGCGGATGTCGAGGCTGCTGGGCTCAAGCGCGTTGTTCAAAGACTCAATTTCGAGAGTTGGATATCGACACTCTCGCGTGGCCTCGATACGGAGATTTCCCCCGACAGCGTGTCGCGCGGTGAGCAACAGTTGATCGCCGTTGCCAGGGCATTCGTCAGCGATCCTGCGCTGGTGCTGCTGGACGAACCTACCGGCGCACTGGATGGCGTAACGGCCGCCAGCGTCGCCGAGGCGGCGTTGGCCTTGCGTGGCGGCCGCACCACCGTGATCGCGTCGCACGACCTTGGGCTGCTCGACCGGATGGACAACATCGTGGTGCTCGCGCGCGGCAGGATCGTCGAGATGGGATCGCCTCGGGCTCTGAAGGCGCAACCGGGATCCGCCTACTACCGCATGATCAGGACGCGAGTCATCTCTTGACTGGGCCGCTGTGTGCCACCGTCGCCAGCTTCGTGCGGCTGCGATTCGGCCTCTATGTTCTGTGCATCGGCATGGCCGGCATCATCTTCTATTTGCTGCCGCTGCTGCCCGGGCCTGTCCTGAAGCTGGCGTTCGACGGGCTGGCCGCCGGCCAATCACGAGCCGTGACGGCGGCCGCTGCCGCCCTCGTGCTGGTCGAAACGGTGCGCGTCATCTCGCTGTGCCTGTCGAATCTGGCCATCACGAGTTTGGGTTACCGCATCACCAACGACGTCCGGCAGACCGTGTTGGGCCGCCTCTACGCCGACCCTGGCGCGGCGGTGTCGGGCGCACGCTGGCTGCATCGCCTGTCGACGGATGCGGAGGCGGTCAGCCGCTTCGTGGCGAGCACCTACGGCCCGGTGGGACAGGTGTTCGCAATCGGCGTAGCCGTCGCCGTCCTCGCGAACGTGGACTACCGCATGAGCGTAGCCGCGATCCTCCCGGTGCTTATCGTCGCCATTGGCGGCCGGGCGCTCGGCAAGTGGGTGCGCCGCACGCAGGTACGAGAACGGACGGCCAGCGACCGCTTGATCACTTGGCTGGCCGACGTATTTCGCGGTATCGCCGCGGTAAGGCGCGGGATGCCAAGCCGGATACTGGCGCGCTTGGAACAGCTCTCGGCGGGGCGCGCGCAGGCCGCCCGGACAGCAGCCATCGCACAGTCCATGCTGGAGCATCTCTTTGCAGCAGTTGCGTATTGGGCCACCGCCGGGATGGCGCTGGTGGCCGCGACGATGCTCTCCGGCACCGGCGAGTCAGCGGGGGAGCTGGCATTGTTCGTGTCGTACGTCGCATGGATGTGCCGGGTCGCGGCAGAGACGGCCTCGTTCCTGTCGCAGGCGGCCGCGACCGAAGTGGCGCTCGGTCGGCTGGGCCTTGGACCCGGTAGCGTTGCACGTCCAGGCGGCGAGGTGCCGGCGCCCGGCGGTGACTGGCGGCCGGGCGACGAGCTGCGCGCGATCGAGCTCGATGGGATATACGTGTCGCCGGAGGGAGAAGAGCAACTCAGAGATGTCTCGTTCGCCGTGGAACGCGGCTCACTGGTCGTGGTCACCGGCCGGGTAGGGGCCGGCAAGTCGACGTTGATCGGCTGCCTCGCAGGGTTCGAGGACGTTACGGCGGGCGAAGTACGCTGGAACGGACGCCCGATCGTGATTGGCGGTCACGCCTCCCGCCCTCCGTGCATGGCGTTCCTGCTGCCGCGGCCGTTCATCTTCGCTGGATCGGTCGGTGACAACATCCTGCTGGGACGCGGGGAGTCGGAGGACGCGCGGGAAGCGCTGCGACAAGCGCAGTTCGACCTGGCGGCGGAGGGAATGGTACGCGGCCTCGCAACCAGAGTCGGCGCGAACGGATCGAAGCTTTCGGGCGGCCAGAGTCGCCGGCTGGCGTTGGCGCGGGCCCTGTCCAAGCGAGCCCAGATGTACGTCCTCGACGAACCGACTACCGGGCTGGACGTCGAAACCGAGCGCCGGCTCATGACGGGACTTCGAGCCAGCAATACGACGGCTATCATCGCTTCGTCGAGCCCTGGGGTGCTCCGGTTTGCCGATCAGGTCGTGCTGCTGTCCGGCGGCACCGTCCGAGCGGTCGGTTCGGTGGCGGAGCTGCGCGCGAGCTCGGAGGAGTTCCGACGCCTGCTACTGGGCGCGGGTCAGAAATGACTGGCCGCTGGTCAAGCCGGTCGCGGCAGGGCAGGTCCGCTGGCGCGCGCGTGGAGATTTTGACAGCGGCGCAGCCCGGCTACTATGCTATCCGACCCGTGGGCGTCTGTTGGCGCATGACCGGCGTTGACCTCGCCCGAAGGAGGCCAGCATGGCAAAGGTTGTCATCATTGGGGCGGGCAGCGGCTTTGGCAGCCGGCTGTCGATCGATATTCTGGCGCGGCCCAGCCTTGCCGACTCCACCATCGCCCTGTGCGACATCCACGAGGGGCGGCTGCGCCAGGTGCACGACTACGTGCAGCGCGCCATCGACGTGCACGGGCTGCCGGGCAGGGTGGTGGCCGGCACCTGCCGCGAGGAACTGCTGCCGGAGGCCGACTGCGTGGTGACCGCGGTCTCGGTGGGCGGCCCCGCGTACTGGGGCGAGCCCTACCGGTCGGAGGTGGAGATCCCGCTTCGCTACGGCGTGGTGCAGACGGTGGCCGATACCGTCGGGGTGGGCGGCGTGTTCCGCTTCCTGCGCACCGCCGGCCAGCATCTGCAGTTCGCACGCGACATGGAGCGGCTGTGTCCCGACGCCATCATGCTCAACTACACCAACCCGATGTGCATGTTGACCTGGCTGCACTCGGTCGGCTCCTCGGTCCACAACGTGGGGTTGTGCCACAGCGTGCAGAGCACGACCAAGAAGCTGGCCGGGGCGGTCGGCGCCGCGTACGAGGAGGTCAGCTACCTGGTGGCCGGGATCAACCACCAGGCGTGGGTGCTGAAGCTGCGCCGCGGCAAGCAGGACCTGTATCCCCGGCTGCGGGAGATCCTCGACACCCACGAGGCGTTCGCCGAGGACCGCGTGCGCGCCGAGATGACGCGCCAGTTCGGCTACTTCGTTACCGAGAGCACGCGCCACAACTCCGAGTACCTGCCTTACTTCAACCGCACCCCGGAGCTGCGCGAGCAGTACGGCGTGGTCGGAACGGCGCCGGTCCCGATGGAGAACACGCGGGTGCGCGCATGGATGAAGGATAGCGGTGTCGACTCCGCGGGCGACGAAGAGATCCCGCCGCTGGCGCCCTCCCACGAGTACGCCTCGATGATCATCGAAGCGCGCCTCATCGGCACGCCCTTCGCCTTCAACGGCAACGTGATGAACCACGGCTCGATCACCAACCTGCCCGACCGCTGCTGCGTGGAGGTGCCGTGCCTGGCGGACGCGGAGGGGATCCATCCCACCTACGTGGGAGCCCTTCCGGCGCAGTGCGCGGCGATGAACATGAGCAACATCGCGGTGCAGGAGCTGGCGGTGCAGGCGGTGCTGGAACGCGACCGGGAGGCGGCCTTCCACGCCTGCGCGCTCGACCCGCTGACCGCGGCGGTGGTTCCGCTGCCGCGGATCAGGGAGATGTTCGAAGAGCTGTGGGCCGCGGAAGGCGACCGGCTGGCATACTTCGACCAGGAGGAATGAGCATGCGGATAGCCCACGTACGGCGTGAGGAGATGGTGCTCGGCGTCAGTCACGAGGGCGCCGGGCCCAGCTACTTCAAGAGCTGTTTCGATAGTGACCTGGAGAAGCCGTGGAACTTCATCCACGCGGTGTTCTTTCCGCCCGGCAGCGGCATCGGCCACCACACCCATACCCACGCCGAGGAGATCTTCGTCAGCGTCGACAACGCGATGCAATTCACCCACAACGGGCGTACCGCGGAGGTGGTTGGCGGCGCCGCGGTGCCGCTGCGTTCCGGCGAGTCTCACGGCATCTACAACCACACCGACCGCGATACCCTGTTCTTCAACTTCCAGTGCTTCGACAACACCCGTGAGCCGAGCTCCGAGGACTTCGGCGACAACCGCGTGGGCGTACCCCTGGAATCCACCGATCGACTGCCGGTCGGGCGCTTCGACCGCTCGCTGCTGGCGCCGGTGCGCTGCCATGGAGGCAGGGGCGAGGTGGGATTCCGCGAAGTGTGGGGCACGCGCGATTTCTCCACAAACTTCGAGTACCTGAGCCACCTGCTGCTGCCGCCGGGCGCCTCCGTCGGCTATCACCGGCATGACGGCGTCCAGGAGGCCTACATAATCATGAGCGGGAGCGGACGGGTGACGGTGGATGAGGAGACCGCGGAGGTGGGGCGCGGCGACGTGATTCCCAACCGCCTGGGCGGCGCGCACGGCATCTTCAACCACGGCCCCGCCGACCTGGAGCTGTTCGTAGTCGGCGTCAGCCGCAGCAAGGGACAGGTGGACGCCACCGACCTGGGAGACGACCTGGCGGCCCGATAGACTGGTCCGCCGCTACGCGGGCGCGGGGGGAGGGCGGCCTTCCAGGGCCGCGAGCACGGTGGGGACGTAGCGCATCTGCTGCGACAGGCGTTTGCCGAGGTCGCGGTGGCCTTCCAGGTCCGGGAGCTGGCTCAGCGCCGGCAGCGCCCGCCGCAGGCAGTCCCCCAGCTCGGTGTCGCCGGAGAGCGCGTAGGCGTCGGCGATGCCCTCGATCACGATCTGGGTGTTGCCGGCCTCGCCGCGGCTCAGCCGCTGCATGGTGGCGCAACTGCCGCCGATGAACAGGCCGTTTTCGCGGTCCAGCGTCTCCCGGATCAGCCAGCGGGCGCCGGCCACGATCGACTCCGCCACCGCGGGATCGCCAGTGAGGTCGTGGTAGCGCTTCATGCCCGACAGCAGCACCGTGACCATGAAGGCGATGTTGCCGCGGCAGTGGGGGTAGCCGCACCAGCAGTGGCCGGAGGTGAGCATCCGGGTCCAGGCGCCGCCGGCGTCCTGCTTCTCGAGGATCCGGCGTACCACGATGGCGGCGCCGTTGCGGGCGCGCGGGTCGCCGGTGGCGGCGGCCAGGGTGGAGAGGTGGATCAGGTGCCAGCCGGCTTCGCGCACCGCGCTGAACTCGTAGTGGTCGAGCCGCTCCGGCTGCAGCAGCCAGTCGGCGGTGCGGGAGAGCGAGTCGCGCACGCCCTCGTCGCCGCTCAGCAGGTAGTGCAGCAGGGCGCCCTCCAGCCAGGTGTGGGACGGGATGCCGCGGGTGCCGTTGACCTTGCTGCGGAACAGCGGCGGCAGGTAGCCGCCGACGTGGGCCGGCATGTGCAGCGCCTGCAGGCCGACGCAGGAGGGGGTCGAGAAACAGTTCACCGTGTCCACGTCGGCCAGGTGGCGGGCGGCGGCGGCGCCCCAGCGGGCCCAGGCGGGGTCGCCGCCGCGCAGGAACTCCCAGTAGGCGCCGTAGGGGGTGTCGTACTCGTTGTTGCCCCAGCACCAGTCGCCCTCGCCGTACCAGTCGCCGAAATTCAGGTGGCCGTAGGCGCGGTTGGCTTCGCGGTCCTCCTGCAGCAGGCGCAACGCCTGCGCGGTCAGGGCCTCGTAGTCGGGCAGCGGCGAGCCATCCTTGGCGGCCAGGCGCGGCAGGGCGCCGGTGCCGTTGCTGTAGGCCGGCAGCGGGCGCACCACCGGCGGCTCCTCCAGCCAACGGAACAGCGGCTCCGCCGCGGCAGCGGCGGCGGGGAAGCCGATCAGGACCTCGGTGGTCAGGGCCAATCCTTCGCGCAGCAGGTAGCGGTCGCCGTCGAGCCAACGGTACAGCCGGTGCCATGCCTCGGCGTCCCCGGGCAGCTCGGCGTCGGATCGCGGCGCCAGCAGTTCCAGCATGACCTCGCCGGCGTTGACGCGGAGGCCCTTGGGGTAGGTCTGCCAGAAGTTGCGCACTCCCAGGGCCAGCAGCCCACTGGCCCCCTCGACCACGACGTGGCCGTGCGCTCGTCCCGAGCGCTCACTCGGAGCGGCGGCCGGACCGACGCGGTGCCCCAGGTCATGCTCGTGGCGCAGCAGCCACGGTTGTTCCTGTTCGACCGAGTGCAGGCGGCCATCGAACCGCACGGCGCCGGCGCCGCTCCACGGCAGTCGCAGTGCGCAGCAGCGCACCGGCAGCAGGGTCTCCCGCTCGTCCGTGGCTTCGGCCTCGTACGGCGCCGCGCCGGGGTCGGCGCACACGACCAGCAGGCGGTGGACCAGCCTGCAGAACGGTTGGCCGGCATGGACGTGCAGCCGCAGGTCGCTCCGCAGGCGCTCGTGTCCAGCGCGGTCGCGGTGCGCGACGAGCAGCTGCACCACCGCATGGACGCCACCGGCGTGCTCAAGCGCTGGCGGCCTGGCGGCCGAGCTACTCAGCGGAGTCCCGTCGCCCAGCCGCACCTCGCAGGCTTCCGCGAGCGGCCCGCCGGCCAGCAGCTCCTTCCATCCGCCGGCTTCGGTGCGCCGTTCCAGGCGCAGCCACGAATCGCCGGCCGGCGGCGTTCCGTCCGCTTGCGGCGGCGTGCCGCGCACGGTGACTCTCAGGCGGTCGCCGCGTACCGTCACGGCGTCCGCGTCGCAGGAGCAGGTGAGGGGGCCTGCCGGCTCCGCGCCGCCGGCGCCGCCCAGGTGGAGCCGCAGTAAGCGGAAGCCCTGTGCGGTGCCGTCCGGCGCCGCTTCCGGGACGGTGGCGTCCACCAGCACCCAGCGCGCGGAACCGTCGGGCCAACGGCTGTGGATGCGGGTCTGCGCGCCGCGGGGCGCGGCTCCCTCCGCCTCGAGCGTGGCACCGGGAGCACGATGCAGCATGGCGCGTGGGACCGGCACGCCGAACCGCAGCGGCAGCCCGGCCAGGGCAGCGGCGGCGCCGCCGGTGGGGGCAGCCAACTCCAGCTCCGCCGTGAGCGGCCGGTCCGGCGGCGCCCCCTCCCGGCCGGTGTTGACCGTCCGGGTGACCTCCGAGGCGGCTCCAGCCTGCTCGATCGCCTTGACCCGCACGGTATAGGTGCGCGCGGGCAGCAGTGCCGGCAGCGCCAAGGCGTGCAGTGTCGAGCGTCCCTCTTCCACGGCCCGGACCGGCGCAGCGCCCGGAGTGCGCGCCGTCACCTCCAGGCGCGCGGGCGGGTAGGTGACGCAGTGCACGGTGGCTGCGCCTCGTGCGCCGTCCGCGCCGCTTGCGGCGGCCACCTCCAGGGCTTCGATCGCCGGTTTGAACGAGCTCGCGCGCGGACACTCGGCCAGCAATGCCAGGCGCTCCAGGCGGCACGCGCCGCGGCAGGTGGCGGCGGCCTGCACCCACTTAACCGTGGAGTCGAAGCGGATCGCACGCTCCAGCACCAGCAGGTGGCGGCGGTTGTCGTGGCGGTGCGCCGCGACGACGCCCACCGGGTCGGCACCGAGGCCGATCTCGAAGGCCAGCTCTTCGCCGGCGGCGTCGTACACCAGCAACGCCAGGAAATAGGTTCCCGGCAGCTTGGGGTTCTTCACCGGTACCCGGAACCGGTGCCGCACGGTCGACCGCACGCCCGCCCGCACCACGCTCGGCGGGCGGTATACGCTCGGGTTGGCGTAGCCGGTCAGCCCCAGGTCGGGTACGAACCCGTCCAGTGCCTCGCAGTCGAGCGCCGGCCAGAAGTGGTTTCGCGGATCGTCGAGCAGCGCCTGGATCCGCGCTTCCTCGGCGACGTCGACGCAGCCGGGCAGCGGCATGCGGTCAGAACGGGCTGTCCGGCGTGGTGATCGGGCACCAGCGCGCCACCGCCAGCCAGTCCAGCAGCAGCTCGGTGGCGGCGGGCGTTCGCAGCCGCCGCAGCGCCTCCGCGGTGAGGCCGCGCAGGTAACGGTTGCGGCTCTCCAGGTAAGGCGCAAGCAGCCCGGTGATGCGGGCGCCGGCGGCGGCATCGAGCCGCGGCGCCAAGCGGACGATGGCCTGCGCGGCAATCTGACGCCGGTAGCCGTGGTCTGGAAGATCCGCATCCAGGGTTGCTTCCAGCGCCACGATGGATGCTTCCGCATCGCCGTCGGAACAGGTGCCGAGGGCCGTGGCGGCCCAGGTGCGTACCTGTTCATCGTCGTCGGCCAGCGCCCGGCGTAGCGCCTGCGCCGCAGGCGCGATGGGGCCTCCCATCTCGGCCAGCGCCTGCGCGGCGCGGCCGCGGACCTGGGAGGAGGCATGTTCCAGGGCTGCTTCCAGCGCCGGCACGGCGGCGGCGCCCAGGGCCGCCAGCGCGTAGACGGAGCGGTTGACCGTGGCCGCGCAGTCGCCGGCCAGCGCGTCGCTCAGTTGCGCGGCGACCGTGGAGGCGTCGCCGTTGGCCGCCGCCGCGACCGCATACGCGGCTTCCATGCCGCACTGAACGTGGGGGTCGGCCAACCCCGTGAGGTCGGCGGCGGCGGCGCCGTTGGCGGCCGCCGAGGCCCCGTTGCCCGCGGGTACGGCCTCGCCTGCCGCTTCGCCGCGATGCCAGCACCACATGGCGCGCCAGAGCGAGCACTCGGTATCCCAGTCGGGATCGGCCGCGTCCCATTCCGGCGCCTGCGGTTCCTGCATCCGGTGAAGCAGGAACTTCATCATGTAGCGCGGGCGCTGCGCGCGGTTGGCGGTGGCGCCGTGCCACAGCTCGTAGTGGGTGATGGTGACCGTACCGGCGGTGCCGGTCAGCGACAGCACGTCCACATCCTCGGGACGGTCCCGGTAGTACTGGCTGCCCGGCAGTACGCCAGTGGGCCCCAGACGCTCCGGGGTGTCCTGGGGATAGTAGAGCAGCAGCACCTTGCGGGTGCGGTGATCACCCTGGCTGCCGCCATCCTGGTGGATGCGCTGCGGCTCGCTGCCCGGCTGGTTGGCGTGGCAGTAGCGGTGATCGTCCAGCAGGTAGCCCGGTCCGAGAATGCTGGTCAGGGCGCCGTGCACCGCCGGGTCCGCGAGCATCCTCGACAGCTCCGGGATCCGCGGCAGCAGGTTGTTGCCGGGATTCGGCTCGGCGCCGAGCAGCGCGTCGGTTTGACGGCAGATCGAGGTGTGGAACTCGTCCGGCAACGAGGTCTGCACCGTCACGTAACCGTTGCGGATGAAGTCCTGCATCTGCCGGTCCGAGAGCAGAGGCGCGGTCTGACTGTTGGCGGCCATGGCGGTCCCTCCCGGCTCCATTCTACCGTTCAGCGGCCGAAGGGCCACCCCGTGTCGCGGTTCACATCTTCATGATGACACCGCAGGCGATGCGTCCGCCCGCACCGCCGATCGGCTGAGTGAGGTGGTCGTCGGGGTTTTCGTGAATGATCACCGTCGAGCCGTCCTCGTCCAGCAGCGCCGGCATGTCGCCGTCGGCGACCGACACCAGCACGGTGAAGAACTCCGCCCGCGCGGAGCCGTCGGCGGCGACGTACAGGTTGGGCAGGTCGCCGTGGTCAGGGCCCTCCGGATGCCGCAGGCCGTGCGGCACGCCATCCGGGTTGATGTGTCCGGTTGCCGCCGTGAAATCCGGCGTGCAGGCGCCGACGGCGTGCAGGTGAATGCCGTGCGCGCCCGGAGGCAGGCCCGTAACCTCGACGTACATCAGTACGCCGTGGGGCGTCTGCTCGAACGTGGCCTTGCCAATCACGGCGCCTCCCGTATCGATCATCTCCGCTGCGGCCGTGTCGGCCGCCAGCAGGCCGGGAGCCGCAAGGGCCGCCAGCATCAGGACCATCGTCACCAGGCACTTTCTGTTGAGTTGCATCTTCTCCGTCCTCCGGGTCGATTAAAGACATGCCGTCCTGAACCAGTCAACCGGCACCCATGCGACGCGCACGATCGTCAGTTAGACTGGGCGCTACCCGCAAGGAGGTATCCGCATGTCGCAGCAGCAACCGTCCGCTTCCGAGCAGTCGCGTTCCCCGAACTTCGTGGTCATCTTCTGCGACGACCTGGGCTACGGCGACCTGGGCTGCTACGGGTCGCGCGACCATGACACGCCGCGGCTCGACCGGATGGCGGCCGAGGGCACCCGCTTCACCAACTTCTACGTGCCGTCGCCGGTGTGCACGCCGTCGCGTGCCGGGCTGCTCACCGGCTGCTACCCGAAACGGGTGGGGCTGGACAGCGGCGACCGATTCGCGGTCCTGCTGCCCGGCGACCCCATCGGGCTGTCCACCGACGAGCAGACCATCGCCTCGCTGCTGCGCGGGCAGGGCTACGCTACCAAGATGGTGGGCAAGTGGCACCTCGGGGATCAGCCGGAGTTCCTCCCCGACCGCCACGGCTTCGGCGACTACTTCGGGCTGCCCTACAGCAACGACATGCTGCCCGACCACGGCATTGCCGGCCACAAGCCGTTTCCGCCGCTGATGCTGCTGCGCAACGAGAAGGTGGTGGAGACCGACCCCAACCAGGTGTCGCTCACCGACCGCTACCTGGTCGACGCGCTGCGCTTCATCCACGACAACCGCGACCGGCCGTTCTTCCTCTACCTGGCACACATGTACGTGCACGTGCCGATCTATACGCCGATGAACTACCACCGGGACTCGCGCAACGGCCCGTACGGGGCCGCCGTGGCGCACCTGGACTTCACCACCGGGGCCATCCTCGACACCCTGCGCGACCTGGGACTGGACGACAACACCATCGTGCTGTTTACCTCCGACAACGGCGCCGGGGTGCCGCGCACGCCCGACGGGGTGGACGCGCTGCGCCTCAGCCGCGGCGGCGTCGGCAGCAACCTGCCGTTGCGCGGCGGCAAGGGCAGCACCTGGGAAGGCGGCATGCGCGAACCGTTCATCGCCTGGGGACCGGGCCTGGTGCCGGCGGGCGCCACCTGCGACGAGATGTGCTCCACGCTCGACCTCCTGCCCACCCTCGCGCGCCTGGCCGGCACCACCGAGCCGCGCGACCGGATCATCGACGGCGCCGACATCGGACCGCTGCTCACCGGGCAGCCCGGCGCCGCCACGCCCCACGAGCAGTTCTTCTACTACGGCACCGGCAGCCACACCCTCGATGCCGTGCGCGCCGGGCGCTGGAAGCTGCACCTGGACAAGGACGAGCTGTACGACCTGGACGCCGACGTCGGCGAGACCACCAACCTCTTCGACCGCCACCCTCAGGTAGTGAGCGAGTTGCGCGACCGCGCCGACGCCTGCCGCGACGACCTGGGAGACGCCCGCACCGGCATCGCCGGTGCCAACTGCCGGCCCGTCGGCCGGGTGGAGAATCCCCGCACCCTGCTGCCGGTTACGGAAGACGATATCTGGGTGCGCGCGGTCTACGACTGAGCCGTGGTCGGTGCAGTGGCCGCACGACCGTTGCCAGCGGCCCCGCCGTTCGCCGTCGCCCCCGCACCGGCTTGCGGCGGGCCGTCGGCGAACGCGAACCCGCGCATGGCGTCGATCTCGCGCCGGCTGCGGGCGATGTAGTCGCGCAGCTCCTCCAGGCCGTAGGCGCGCGCGAGTTGGCGCGCGCTCACGCCGGACTGCCGTGCCCTGAGCACGAACCAGCTCTCCAGCTCCATCCACAGTTCCTGTTCGACCGCGTCGCCGTGCTCGGCGAGCAGGCGGTCACGCTTGTCGAGGTTGTAGTTGCTGTGGTAGATGCCGCGATCCAGGTCCAGGGTGATCCGCGACACGTTGAACCCGGCGGTCTGCTCGTAGAGGAGCTGCCGGCCGGTGATGTCGTACACGAGGCAGTCGCAGGTATGGGTGGAGGTCACGATGTAGAAGTGGTGGTTCAGCGCGTGCGCCTGCAGGGAAGTCCCGGCCGAGTAGGCACTCGGCCAGATCACCAGATCGGCCTCCTGCTCGGCCAGCCGCTGCCACACTTCCGGGAAGTTGACGTCGAAGCAGGTGGTCATGCCGATGCGCCCCAAGTCGGTGTCGAACACCGGCACCGTGGTGCCGACCCCCACCGGCGGGGTCACGTCGAACTCCGACCAGTAGGTGAACACCTTGTCGTAGCAGCCGGCGACCTCCCCGCCGCGGTCGATCAGCACCGCCGTGTTCAGCCGCCGGGATCCTTCGATCCGATCGATGGGGCATACCACGTAGGCCGCGTGGCGGCGTGCCAACTCGCCCATCAGGGTGACGCTCGGGCCGTTCAGATCCTCGGGCTCGTGGTCGGCCTGTCCCATCCAGGTCTCGGGCAGGGCGATCAGGTCGCAGCCGCGCGCGCCCTCGGCGTCCACCGCCGCGGCGACCCGCCGCGGGTCGGTGCCGACCGGGAAGCTGAGCGACGCGATCCGTACCGGCCGTCCTGCGTTGGTTGCCATCTGCTCCTCCTCGGTTCCGGCGCCGTCACTCCCCGGCCAGCGTGGCAATGGCCAGGATCTTCTCGGCGACGTCCATGGTCTTGACGCAGTCGCGGAACGGCGAGCTGGTCACCTCCCGGCCGCTCTTCAGCGAGTCGATGAACTCGCGGTTCTTGGCCTGGAAGCCGCCCAACACGAAGCGCTCGCTGCTGCCGGCGACTTCCTCGGTGGCATACTCCACTCCGTCGTAGTCGCCGTCCGCGTAGAGGTAGGCCTTGGCCTCCAGCTCGGCGTCGACGTAGATGCGGGGCGCGTGCATCTGCACGCGGAACACGCGCCGGCCGCTGGACCAGCTATTGATCACGAACCCGGTGGCGCCGTTGTCGAAGTAGAGCATCGCCCCGATCCAGTTGATGTCCGGGGTGCCGACCCGACGGCAGCGGCTGTCCAGGTCCTCCACCTCGCCGCCGCACATCCAGCGCACCGTGTCGATGGAGTGGGTGCAATCGTCCATCATGTGGTCGCGGGCGGTGTAGTGAGGGTCCGGCTCGCACTTGTAGAACTCGCACACCGAGTGAGTGATCGGTCCGCGTTTCAGGCACTCCTCCCGCATCTTCACCAGGAGCGGGGCGCTGCGGCGCTGGTGACTCACCTGGGTGACCGCGCCGTGCTTCTCCGCCAGCTCGGTCAGGATCAGGGCCTGGTGGCGGCTGAGTCCCATCGGCTTCTCGATGTAGAGATTGAGCCCCTGCTGCAGGCACCAGATCCAGATGTCGATCATGATGTTCGGATGCCCGATCGCGTACACGCCGTCGGGCTTCACCTCTTCCACCATCTTGCGGTAGTCGGTGTAGCGGCGCTCGATTCCGTAGGAGTCGGCAGTCTTGGCCAGCCGGCTCTCGTCGAGGTCGCAGATGCCGCCGAATTCGACATCCGGAAACGAGGCCAGCGACGGGTAGTGGACGTTATTGGCCATGCTGCCGGCACCGATCATTGCGACTCGCACCACGTCGCGTCCCTGCTGCGCCATCCGTTGGCACCTCCTGCGAGCGTGGGTAAGTATATCATCAATCCTCGAGGAACATGGAGGATAGAAAAGCCTGATATGCCCGTACCGACACGGATGCTTCCCCTACGCCGCGCTCGCGCCGGGGCGCACGCCCGAACAGCTTCGCGAAGAGCAGAAGGTCAGCAGCCGCCGTCAGCCGTGTCCAGTTGCTGCTTCAGGCGCCGGAATGCGGCCTCGTCGATCCCGGTAGCCGCCTCGATGGCGGACCACGGCAAATCCTGTCGCAGGAAGCCCTCGATCGTTTGGATCTGGCCTTCCTGTCGGCCCTCCTGCCGGCCTTCCTGCCGGCCTTCCTTTCGGCCCTGCTCAATCAGCTCCTCAACGTAGTTCATCAGGTCTCCTCCCCGTCCCGGCACGTTTCTCCGCAACGCCTCGGCAAAGTATTTCCGGTTTTCTTCCGGCTGCGTCGCCAATACGTACTCCACGTACAGCAGCACCGGCACCTCGTCGCCGCCTTCCCGTTCCACCGAGAACAGCAGGTCCGCCTCGCTGTCGTGCCAGTCGTCGCTGACGAAGCGGCCCGGCAGGTGGGTGAGCGTCGACCAGCGCAGCGTCCGCCCGAGCGCCGGCGGCACGCAGGAGCGCAGCAGGCTGGCGGCGTCCTCGGTATCGGAGAACACCTTCTGGAAGTACTTGTCATGCGGTCGGCTGACCTCCGGCTGCGGTGCGCCGGGGTCCGCCTGCTCCGATGCCGGTTGGTCGGCCATGGGCGGAGCGCGAACGTAGCCACGGGTTGCCCCGCTGTCAACGTGAGGCAAAAGGGCAAAAGGGCAAAAGGGCAACAGGGCGGCAGCGGCAGCAACGGTGCATTCCCATCTTGTGGTAGCCACGCTGGTACTCGCCGCGATCCAATCCCGCGCGTGCTCTGGCGGCTGGCGCCACAATACCGGAATGCGCCCGCCATCCATCGCCATCCACGCGTTTCGTTGAGCGGCCAATTCACCCGTGGTAGGCTGCCGGCCAGCCGTCGTGGCGACGGCCAATCTTTGCAGCTCCGAGCGCAACGAATCGCGCCGGGGCCCTGAGGAGGCGCTCATGTCGTGCCTGAGAAAGCCCGGATTCGCCGGGTTTGCAGTGGCGGCCACGCTGCTGTTCGCAATCCTGACCGTCGACGCAATCGCCAGCGGGGACGATGAGTCCGCGGGTGCTACGGCGGCCGCCGCATCCACCGCGGCAATGACAGATTTTGCGCTGGCGCCGGGACACTACAACCTGGACACCTACGAGCAGGCGGCGGGAGCCAAGATCGCGAGCTTCCAGCAGTCGCCGTTTCTGGAGGGTCGCGGCCTGCCGCCGGTCGAGGATCGGCTTCCCGACAATCCACTGGTGATGGTGCCGTGGGAGCAGCTCGGCACGTTCGGCGGCACCATGCGGATCCAGAACTTCACCGCCGAGATGCGGCGCATGGGCTCGGCACCGCTCTACGAGACCCGCCCCGGACCCGGCGTGGGCCGCGAGGGCAAGCGCCTGCAGGCCAAGCTGGAGCCGGGCGTCATGGAGTGGTGGGAGGTCAGCGCCGACGGCAAGACGGTCACCACCCGCATCCGCAAGGGGCTCAAGTGGTCGGACGGCAACCCGGTCACCACCACCGACGTCGAGTACTACTGGCACGACGTGCTGAACAACGAGGACCTGACGCCGGTGCTGCCGCAGGCGTTCCTGGTGCGCGCGCCGGTCTCCCTCGACATCATCGATGAGCAGACCTTCCGGCTGGACTTCACCTCGCCGTTCGGCCCCTTTCCCAACGCCATCGACAACTTCTTCCTGGAGCCGTTCTACCTGTTGCGCCCGGCTCACTACGCCAAGACCTTCCACCAGGACCACGTGCCGGAGAAGGAGCTGCAGGATCGCATGAAGGCCGAAGGCTACGCGCTCGACAACTGGCCCAAGTACTACCTCGACATGCAGGGGCGGTCCTACCCGGCGGGTCAATTGATCGCCAGCCCCGTGGGAACCGAGATGCCGAACCTGTTCCCGTGGTACCCGGTGGCGATCGAGGAGGGCGTTGCGGTCCAGTGGGAGCGCAATCCGTACTACTACAAGATCGATCCGGCGGGAAACCAGCTTCCTTACGTCGACAAGATCCAGATGGACCTGGGGGGCCGCAACCTCGAGAACATCAACCTGAAGATCATCAACGGGCAGATCGACTACATCGCCGAGGGGCTGCCGCTGGAGAACCTGCCGCTGTACACCGAGAACGAGGAGTCGGGCGGCTACAAGGTGATGCTGCTGCCCTATTGGCGCAGCTTTCCCAACCTCGTCTTCTTCAACTACGTGGCGCCCGACGATCCCGAGCTGACCGGGATTTTTCAGGATCTGCGGTTCCGGCAGGCGGTGTCGCTGGCTATCGACCGTGAAGAGATGAACGAGGCGCTGTACCTGAACCTGGGCAAGCCGATCCAGTACTCGCCGTCTCCGTCCAGTCCCTGGTACCGGGAGGAGTTCTCCCAGGCCTCGGCCGCCTACGATCCCGACAAGGCGAACGCCCTGCTGGACGAGATGGGCATCACGTGGGAGGAAGGGAAGGAGTTCCGCACGCGGCCCAACGGTGAGCCCTTCATAATCGACTTCACCGCGGTGAACTACGATCCATGGCGGCGCGATCACGAGATGCTGCAGCAGTACTGGAAGGAAATCGGAATCGACGTGCAGATGAGGACGGTGGACGGTGGCGCCTACTGGTCGATGTACGGGGGGCAGCAGATCGAAGCCACCATCAACTGGTCGGCCGAGCCCGAGCCTACCGACCGCGGCATATTCTCGCACCCGGCGCGCGTGGTGCCGGGCTGGGCCACCTGGGTGTCAACCAACGGCGAGCGCGGCGTGGAGCCGCCGCAGTGGGTGCAGGACGTGTACACGGCGCGCGACGTGATGTTTTCGACCGCGGACAAGCAGGAGCAGCTCGAGGCCGGCTTCAAGATCTCCGAGGCCCAGGCCAAGTACCTGTGGTACATCGGCACGGTAGGCAGACTTCCGGTGCCGGCGGTCTACTCCCTGCGGATGGGCAACATCAGCGTCGCCGAGGAGATGGGAGTGCACTCCTACCTGGTGCAGGAGTTCGCCCCGCAGTGGTTCATCAAGCAGTAATTCGGTAAGCACCGGCGGGGGCAGGTACACGGTGCCGTCCATCGGTCCCCGCCGGGTGCTGCTAGGTGCTGCTCCAGCTTCGTTGCGTGGCGAATCGGCCCGTGGTAGTCTGGCAGCCAGCCGTCGTGACGACGGCCCAATCTTTGCAACTCCGAGCGCAACGAATCGCGCCGGGGCCGAAGGAGGCGCTCATGTCGTGCCTGAGAAGACCCGGACTCGCCGGGTTCGCAGTGACAGCCGTGCTGCTGTTCGCAATCCTTACCGTCGACGCAATTGCCAGCGGGGACGATGAGTCCGCGGAAGGTACGGCGCCGGCCGCGGACGCCGCCATGGCCATGGAGTTTGCGCTGCCGCCGGGGCACTACAACCTGGACACCTACGAGCAGGCGGCGGGAGCCAAGATCGCGAGCTTCCAGCAGTCGCCGTTTCTGGAGGGGCGCGGCCTGCCGCCGGTCGAGGACCGGCTCCCGGACAATCCGCTGGTGATGGTGCCGTGGGAGGAGCTCGGCGTGTTTGGCGGCACCATGCGGATCCAGAACTTCACCGCGGAGATGCGGCGCATGGGCTCGGCACCGTTCTACGAGACCCGTCCCGGACCCGGCGTGGGCCGCGAGGGCAAACGCCTGCAGGCGGAGCTGGAACCGGGCGTCATGGAGTGGTGGGAGGTCAGCGCCGACGGCAAGACGGTCACCACCCGCATCCGCCAGGGACTCAAGTGGTCGGACGGCAACCCGGTCACCACCGCCGACATCGAGTACTACTGGAACGACGTGCTCAACAACGAGGACCTGACCCCGGTGCTGCCGCAGGCGTTCCTGGTGCGCGCACCGGTCTCCCTCAACGTCATAGATGAGCAGACCTTCGGGCTGGATTTCACTTCGCCCTTCGGCACCTTTCCCAACGCCATCGACAACTTCTATCTGCAGCCGTTCTACCTGTTGCGCCCGGCTCATTACGCCAAGACCTTCCACCAGGACCACGCGCCGGAGAAAGAGCTGCAGGACCGCATGAAGGCGGAGGGCTACGCGCTCGACAACTGGCCCAAGTACTACCTCGACATGCAGGGGCGGTTCTATCCCGCGGGTGGATTGATCAGCAGCCCCGTGGGAACCGAGATGCCGAACCTGTTCCCGTGGTACCCGGTGGCGATCGAGGAGGGCGTCGCGGTCCGGTGGGAGCGCAATCCCTACTACTACAAGATCGATCCGGCGGGGAACCAGCTTCCCTACGTCGACGAGATCCAGATGGACCTGGGGGGCCGCAACCTCGAGAACATCAACCTGAAGATCATCAACGGACAGATCGACTACATCGCCGAGGGGCTGCCGCTGGAAAACCTGCCGCTGTACACCGAGAACGAGGAGTCGGGCGGCTACAGGGTGATGCTGCTGCCCTATTGGCGCAGCTTTCCCAATCTCGCCTTCTTCAACTACGTGGCGCCCGACGATCCCGAGCTGACCGAGATTTTTCAGGATCTGCGGTTCCGGCAGGCGGTGTCGCTGGCCATCGACCGTGAAGAGATGAACGAGGCGCTGTACCTGAACCTGGGTGAGCCGATCCAGTACTCGCCGTCTCCGTCCAGTCCCTGGTACCGGGAGGAATTCGCCCAGGCCTCGGCTGCCTACGATCCGGACAAGGCGAACGCCCTGCTGGACGAGATGGGCATCACGTGGGAAGCCGGCGAGGAGTTCCGCACGCGGCCCAACGGCGAACCCTTCAAGATCGACTTCACCGCGGTGAACTACGATCCATGGCGGCGCGATCACGAGATGCTGCAGCAGTACTGGAAGGAAATCGGAATCGACGTGCAGATGAGGACGGTGGACGGCGGCGCCTACTGGTCGTTGTACGGGGGCCAGCAGATCGAGGCCACCGTCAACTGGTCGAACGAGCCGGAGCCTACCGACCGCGGCCAGTACTCGCACCCGGCGCGGCTGGTGCCGGGCTGGGCCACCTGGGTGTCAACCAACGGCGAGCGCGGCGTGGAGCCGCCGCAGTGGGTGCAGGACGTGTACACGGCGCGCGACGTGATGTTCTCTTCCGCGGACAAGCAGGAGCAGCTCGAGGCCGGCTTCAAGATCTCCGAGGCCCAGGCCAAGTACCTGTGGTACATCGGTACCGTCGGACGACTGCCGGTGCCTTCGGTCTACTCCCTGCGGATGGGCAACATCGGCATCGCCGAGGAGATGGGAGTGCACTCCTACATGGTGCAGGAGTTCGCCCCGCAGTGGTTCATCAAGCAGTAACCCGTTAACCGTTGGTGGGGGCTGGTGCGGCGCCGTTCGCCAGCCCCCGCCTGGTGATGCACGGGATTCCGTTGCCCGATCCACAAGCGGCCTGCCGATCTGACTCATGTGGTCGTACCTGAGCCGACGTTTCCTCTACATGGTGATCCTGCTGGTGGTCATCTCGATGATCGCGTTCGCCATCATCGAGCTGCCGCCGGGAGACTACCTCGACACCTACCTGAACGAGCTGGAGAACCGCGGCACCATGTTCGACGAGGCCCAGATCGCGGCGTTGCGCAAGCAGTTCGGCCTCGACCTCCCCCTGTACCAGCGCTACCTGCAATGGGTGACCGGAATCATGCGCGGCAACTTCGGACGCTCCTTCCAGTGGAACCGTTCGGTCGGCGAGCTGATCGCCAAGCGGCTGCCGTGGACGGTGATGATCTCGATCCTCACCCTCCTGTTCACCTACCTGGTCGCGATCCCGGTGGGAATATACTCGTCGCTGCGCCAGTACACGTTCTCCGACCACTTCATCACGGCCTTCAGTTTCCTGGGCCTGGCGACGCCGAATTTCCTCCTCGCCCTGGTGCTGATGTTCCTCACCTTCAACCTGTTCGGGTTCAATCCCAGCGGGCTGTTCTCGCCCGAGTACAAGATCGCGCCGTGGAGCGTGGCGCGCTTCATCGACCTGCTGAAGCACCTGCCGATCCCGGTAATCGTCATTGGCACCGCCGGGATCGCCGGCCTGATCCGCGTGATGCGCGGACTCATGCTCGATGAATTGCGCAAGCACTACGTGGTCACCGCCCGCGCCAAGGGGCTGCCCGAGCGCGAGCTGCTGTTCAAGTACCCGGTGCGGGTGGCGATCAACCCGATCGTCAGCACCATCGGCTGGAGCCTCGCGGCCATCGTGTCGGGGGAGGCGATCACGTCGATCGTGCTCGATCTTCCGACCATCGGCAACATGCTCTACCAGGCGCTGTTGAGCCAGGACACCTTCTTCGCCGGCACCACCGTGCTGCTCCTGAGTCTGCTCACCGTGGTCGGCACCTTTCTCTCGGACGTGCTGCTGGTGATCGTGGACCCGCGCATCCGGCTGGACAAGGCGAGCGCGGAGACCGCATGAGGGCGACCACCGGCCAGATGCGCGCCGCGCGCCAGCGCGAGGACTACTACGTCGCCTCGCAGTGGCGCCTCATGCGCCAGAAATTCGTGCGTCACAAGCTGGCGGTGGTCGGCGCCGTGCTGCTCGGCTGTTTCTACCTGGCGGCATTGTTCGCGGAGTTCGTGGCGCCCTACGACCCCATCCAGCGCAGCAGCGCCCACTACTATCCGCCGACCCGGATCCACTTCTTCGACCAGGAGGGAAGATTCCACCCGCTCGGCTACGTGTACGACGTCAAGAAGACCTTCGACGTCAAGACGCGGCGCGCCCGCTTCGTCGAGGACCTGGAGCAGGGGGCGCCGATCCGATTGTTCGTGCGCGGCGACGAGTACAAGCTGTGGGGGGTGTTCCCCGGCGACCTGCACCTTTTCGGCGTTGCCGGCGAGCCGCGGGTGTTCCTGTTCGGCACCGAGAGCCTGGGGCGCGACCTGTTCTCGCGTATCGTCATCGCGGCGCGGATCTCGCTCTCGATCGGCCTGGTCGGCGTGCTGCTGAGCTTCCTGTTAGGGTCGCTCCTGGGCGGTCTGTCGGGGTTCTACGGGGGCGCGGTCGACAACCTGATTCAGCGCACCATCGAGCTGCTGCGCTCGATCCCGACCATTCCGCTGTGGATGAGCCTGGCGGCGATCATCCCGCGCGACTGGCCGATCCTGCGCACCTACTTCATGATCACGGTGGTGCTGTCGTTCGTCGGCTGGACCGGCCTCGCGCGGGTGGTGCGCGGCAAGCTGATCAGCCTGCGCGAGGAGGACTTCGTGCTCGCGGCCAAGCTCGCCGCCACCCCGGACTGGCGTATCATCGTCGTGCACCTGATCCCCTCTTTTTTCAGTTACCTGATCGTGGATCTGACCCTGGCGATTCCCTACATGATCCTGGGCGAGACCGCGCTCAGCTTCCTCGGCCTCGGCATTCAGCCTCCCGCGGTGAGCTGGGGCACGCTGCTGATCGACGCGCAGCGGGTCACCGTGGTGGCGCACCACCCCTGGCTGCTGATCCCGGGCGCGTTCATCGTGGTGGCGGTGCTCGGCTTCAACTTCCTCGGCGACGGCCTGCGCGACGCGGCCGATCCCTACCACGTGTGACGGGGTCAGATCCGTTCCCCGGATTCGGCGGCTTTTCCTACCGTCCGGCACTGCGGTACGAGGCGGGCGTGAGCCGGCGCGACCCGAGCCCGGTGGTGCGCGCGGGCGGCCGCTACCACGCGTGGTACTCGCGCTCCACCCACGACGCCAGCGGCTACCGGGCCACCGTCTGGTACGCCACCTCGGGGGACGGGTTGCTCTGGGAGGAGCGCGGCGAGGCGCTGGGGCGGGGAGGGCGCGGCGCGTTCGACGAGCACGCGGTGTTCACGCCCACCGTGATGCTGGCCGAGGGCCGCTGGTGGCTGTTCTACACCGCGGTGCCGGAGCCGTTCACCAACGCCGGCGGCGGCCCGGCTGGCACCGCGACCCGGATCGGCGTGGCGGCCGCCTCCGCGCCGGACGGGCCGTGGGAACGCGTGGGGGCGGATCCGATCCTGGAGCCGAGCGCGGCGGCCGAGGGCTTCGACAGCCATCGCGTGGACGACGCCTGCCTGGTGCGCTGGGGCATGGAGTACCGCCTCTACTACAAGGGCCGGCAGCGCGGCCTGGCGCCGAATCAGACCCGGATGGGCCTGGCCATCGCCTCGCGTCCCGAGGGTCCTTACACCCGCCACCCGGGCAACCCGGTGCTCGACTCCGGCCACGAGGTGTGCGTGTGGCCGCACGGCACCGGCGTGGGCTGCATCGTCGCTCCGAGCGGCCCCCAGGGCAGCACGCTGCAGTACAGCGAAGACGGCCTGCGCTTCCGGCGCGTGCGCGCCATCGAGCCGCCGCGCGCCCCCGGCCCCTGCCGCGAGGACCGCTGGCAGGAGGGCTGCGCTCCGGGCATCTCCTGGGGCCTGTGCCAGGACACCGCCTCCCCCTGGCCCTGCCTGCTGCGCTTCGACACCGACCTCCGAGCCCCGCGCGGCGCCGCCGCTACCGCAGCCCGGTAACTGCGCTGCCGCTCAAGTAGCGCCGCGCGCCGCGGCCGGCGAGCACGAAGCAGGGCCGCCCTGCCGGCGGCGTGCGGCTCATCTTGACGGCGGGCGCGGGATCACCGGCAGGCGCAGGTGCGATGGGCGGCGCGGGCCGTGGTACACGGTCTGGCGCGCGGTGCGGAGTTCCCGGTCCACTCCGAACTCGTTTCCCGTGTTGGGGTTGCGGTCGAAGCGCGGGAAGTTGGAGGAGGACACCTCCAGCCGGATGCGGTGGCCGGCGCGGAACAGGTTGCCGGTCACGCCTACCTCGATCCGGTACTCGCAGACCGCCCCCGGCTCCAGCAGCGCGGTGTCCGCCATGCCCTCGCGGTAGCGCGCGCGGATGATGCCGTCGCACAGGTTCCTGGCATACCCGGTCGGCGCCACGTCGACCAGCTTCGCCGTCCAGTCGGTGTCGCGTCCGTCGGTGGCGGCATACAGAACCAGCTCGACCGGCCCGGTCACCTCCAGGTCCTCGGCCAGCGGGTGCGACGTGTAGCACAGCACGTCGGGTCTCATCTCCACGCCGCGCTGGTCGTACGGCCCCCAGGGCACGATCTCGGGCGAGCAGCAGTTGTTGCCGCCTACCGTCTGCACCGGGTAGCGGGGCTCGTAGGTGAAGCGGTCTTCCGCATCGTCCGCCGGCGCGGCGAACGTCAGCCGGCCATCGCCGCGCAGGGTGTTGGCGCTACCGCCCGAGTCGAGGTAGGCGCAACGCCACTCGGTGCGGGCCAGCGGCCACTCCCACTCGTCGCGCCACTCGCCGGCGCCCATGATGAACAGCTTCAACGGCGGCTCGTCGGCGATGCCGTTGGCCTCCCCCTTGAGCCAGTAGTCCAGCCAGCGCAGTTCCTCGGCCTCGAGGTCCCACCGCGACTGCGGCCCGAAGTCCACGTCGCCGACGCGGTCCGATGCGCTCAGGGCATGCACCCACGGACCGACGATCAGCCGGCTGCGCCGCGCCTCGGCCGTGCGTCCGTGCCGCCGCATGCCGGCGAAGCTGCGAAAGCTGTCGTTCACGAACAGGTCGTACCAGCCGCCCATGACGTAGGCGGGCGCCGCGATCTCCGGGTACGGCTCGGGGTTGGCCAGATCCCGCCAATAGTCGTCGAACAGCGGGTGCCGCACCCAGTCCTTCCAGAACGCCACGTCGCGCCCGGCGGCCTGGTCGAGGGCGATGATCGGCAGGGTGTGGAACGCCTCGGTCCAGTTGTGGTAGTCGATGCTCTGGCCGGTGCGGGCGTTGGTACGCATGCCCCAGGTGAGCATCACGCCCAACTGGAAGGCGCCCCCCGGATAGGCGAGGCCGCCGTGGAAGTCGGGGCTTATCACGCGCGGGGCCATGCACGCCAGGTGGCTGCTGCGCAGCGGCGCCGCGGTCCACTGCACCATGCCCAGGTAGGAGGCGCCGACGGTGCCCAGCCTGCCGTTGCACCACGGCTGCCGCCCCACCCACTCCTGGGTGTCGTAGCCGTCGGCCGCCTCGCGGAACGGGTAGAACTCGCCGTCCGAATCCCAACGCCCGCGGCAGTCCTGGATCACGCACGCGTAGCCGTTGGCCGCCAGCCGCCGTCCCTGTTCGATCAGCGAGTCGTTGTTGTTGCTGTAGGGGGTGCGGATCAGCACCGCGGGAGCGGGCGGCGCGCCGCGCGGCAGGTAGATGTCCGCCGACAGGCGCACCCCGTCGCGCATCGGCACCTTGACATCCAGGTTCATCGCGATGTCGTAACTTGCCATCATCGTGCCTCCTCCGCCCGGAGCCATACTACCAGACGGCCTGTTCGGACGCGTGTTCGACGCAACCTATCTGGAACGCAAGATCCTCCACGGCTTTCGCCACTCGACGGCGTGCTCAGCCCATTATGTTCCCTCCGCACTCATCTGCTTCCAGCTACCCATGCTCCCCGGAGCGCTATCCGATTTCCCGCTTCATGGCGGCCGCCGAAACTGCTTCTCCGGGGCTTGGTTCGCCGGCGTGACCCGGGCACGGTTGTGAGCAGCGCAGAGTAGACGCAAGTTGTCGGCGCTTGCCGATCCACCTGTCGAATACGGCTGAATGTGATCGATCTGAACCAGGTGCCGCGATCCGCAGCACCGGCCGGACTCCGGATCCCGGTAGGTGCACCGCCCACGATCTCGCAACCAGATGTGCCGTCTGACCGCTGCCGGAACCGTGCGCGTCACCGTCGCTGCCGGGCGACGGCCGTCTGAGCCACGGCTGCACTGCGAAGAAGCATCGCTGCGCTTTTGCGCAAAAGCGCGGCGTGCGTCGGCATCTTTGCGCTGCCGTTCGGGCGTGTCAGGTGGGCCAGTCTCGGTTGGCGAGGCAGACGACGCGGCCGACTTTCGCCTGCGCCGAACCGGCTGTCGCGCCGGGTCGTACTTTGCCACGGCGTCCGCCACCAGCCTCTGCAGGAGTTCGCCGTGCTCCATCGCCGGGTTGACGTGCGACAGCCATTGGCGGAGTTGCTCCAGCCCGCGCCGGCACTCTCCATCGACCACCGCCTTCAGTTCCCACCGGTCGTGTCCCAGCGCCCGCAGCCGCTCTCGCGGTCGTATCAGATCCGGATCGAACTCTGCGATCAGCTCGTTCACCTGCCGCGTCGTCTTGCCCCGCGCCCGCTCGATCAGGTCCCGCTTGACTCTGTCGCTCAGCGGCGTTCCGGCCGACTCGGCCGGCATTGATGCTTCCAAGTCGGTGCCGAGGGCCCGGGCCGCTTTCGCGGCGTCGCCCGGCGGCAGCGCAGCGGACGCCTCAGCGACGCCATCCGGCTGCCGGCCTCCCGCTCCACTCTTGCGCTGCTCCCGCACCAGTTGCCGATGCCGCCGGTCGTGGCGGTCGAAAGCGCTCTGGAGGGATCCCATGGAGGTTATTGACAGTTCCCCGTCCTGGAGGTCCTGCTTCAATTCCGGGTATTCGGTACACAGCTTCAGCGCCTGGATCCGCTGGTAGGCGGAGCCCTCGCCGAACCCCAACTCCTTCACCGCGTAGTCGAACAGGCCCGAGAACCCGGCCCGAAGATGCAGGCCGCGAGCGGCGATTTCGCGGAGATGATCGATGATCTGGGTGTTGATCCAGCGCTCCTGACGCGCAAGCTCTTTGATGTTGGCGAGCAGTTGCTGGTCGTTTAGGCGCGACACGTCGAGCGTCCCTGTGATAGTCATCACTGTCGTCGTCATCGGATACCTCTGCCGTAATTTGTTATGACGTAATTATACACATGGATTCCTCGGTGCCACTTTGGAGAGTTCCCGGAGCATCGGGCACCAAGCGCGTAGCAACGTGCCAGGGCCTGTTGATGGCTCTTGGAGAGTGCAAGTGGGGTTCCGGAAACCAAACTGGACCACAAGGCCGTCATGGGGCCGGGACGGAAGGGACAAACTTGCGTCAAGTGTTTTCTTCGAATTTCTTTGGTTTTGTTCGAAAATACTGAAGTTGCCGGTGGCCAACCGGGCGTTGCCGGCACGTGCCTCTCGAATTGGCAGCGCGTTGCGCGCGACGACCCGGCGCGCTTGCAGCAGGCTGGCGCCCGCGGATCCGTCAGGCGAAGCCGATGCAATGCAGCGGGACACGGTGGCCCGGGGTGTAGTCCTGGTCGTCAGCATGGAACAGCACCACCTTGCGGTCGTAGGTCAGGCCCTTGAACTGGGAGCGTCCCTTGCTGCGGCCGCCCACCTCGATGACGTGGTCGCGGCCGTCGAGAGCGACCACGAAGTCGGGAGTCTTGGCGCCGCGGGTCGACTTGGCGTAGCGAAACGGCATCCCATGCTGAGCCATCGCCAGGGCGAAGAAATCCTCGCGCAGTGCTCCGATGCAGTCCTCGTAGGAGCGGTACAGGAGCCGGTAGGGGGGCTCCATGAAGACCTTCGGCTCGCGCAGGACGTTGGCGCCCGCGGGAAACGCCTGCCGCAGCAGAAACGCCCGTTCGAGGGCACCGACGTACTGCGCCGCCTTGTACTTGGTGATCGCCAGGTTGCGCGCCAGCGAGGTGTAGTTGATGCCGTCGATGGGCGAGCGACCGACGAACTTGAGGAGTTGCTCGATGTTGGCGAGGTCCGCTCCGGTGAGATTGGGATCGTGCGCCGGCAGATCACTGCGGATCACCTTCTCGGCGATGTTGCCGAACAGGTCGAGTCCATTGCCGGCCTCCAGCACGAACGGATAGAGACCGCCGGCCAGGTACTCCGTGAAGCGGAACGAGGTTCGCAGGTATGCCGCCGGGATATCAGCGCCCAACGCGGTGGCGAGCGGAAGAGATGGCAGGGGCTCGCCGCCGGCGAACTCCAGGAACTCACGGAATGCGAACGGCAGCAGCTCCAGGATGCGCACGCGGCGCGACAGGTCAGCCGCCGAGCCGTACAACGAGACGGCCACGGAGCTGGTGAACCAGATGCGCACCGGCAGGAAGTCATGGATCTCCTTGAGCTCGGCGGCGTAGTCGCGCAGGTAGTGAATCTCGTCGACGAAGAACGCTTGCACCCGGTACCGATCCAGGAACGAACGCACCAGGTCGACCAGTCGGTCGCCTCGATCCAGGGTATCCGCGGAGACGTAGAGTGCGTCCTTGGTACGCGCCCGCAACTGGCGTAACATGACGGTCTTGCCGGTCCCCCGTGGTCCAACGAGCGCAACGAACGGTCTGCCCGATGTCTGTTGGAGTTCCTGGAACAGGAGCCGGGTTCGCGGGTACCGGCGGGCGTCCCGAACGGCCAGCGCGTCGCGGTCCAGCAGGTGGTTTGCGTTCACTATCGAGCACTTTAGCAAACCGCTTACCAAAATGATAGCCACTATAGACATCAATTTGCCAAAATGCGCGGATGTCGAGCGGTATGCCGCCGTCGCGACGATTGATCCATTAGCGCAGTCATGTTCAAACTGCTGCATGGTGTGGATGCAGATTCAGCTTCCGAATGCGCTGTACGAAGAGGCGAAGCGGGTAGCGCGCGAACGTGAGATGTCGCTGGCGGAAGTGGTGCGCCGCGGGGTCGAGTACATCACGCAGGTGTATCCGCCCCTTGGGAGCGGCGAACCGTGGCGCCCGCCGGCGCCCAGCGACGTTGGCCCCTTCAAGGCGCCGCAGGAGGATTGGCGTCGGATCGTGAACGATCCGGCGGAGTACGATTGACGCAGTGGTATCGATCGATACCAATCGGATTCTCGCGCGTGTGGAATCCCGCGGCAGTCGGCAAGAACAGTAACGAGAGCACGCCCCCGCGGTCGTAATAACATACGCCCATGAGCGCGATCGAGATCCTGTGGGACGAGTACGGCATTCCGCACATCTTTGCGCCGGACCACCGTGGCCTGTTCTATGCCTACGGCTACGCGCAGATGGAGGCCCACGGCGAGCTGCTGGCGCGGCTGTATGCGCAGGGGAGGGGACGTGCCGGCGAGTTCTACGGCCCCGCCTGGCTGGAGGATGACCGCTGGGTGCGCACCAACGGCATCACGCGGCGGGCCGCGCGCTGGGCCGCGCAGCAGAGCGCCGGGTTCGCCGCGTTGCTGGGCGCCTTCGTCGCCGGGCTGAACGCGTCTGCGACGGCTCAGGGCGAGTCGCTTGGTCCGGCGGCGCGCCGGGTGTTGCCGTTTACGGTGACCGACGTGCTGGCGCACACGATGCGCGTGATCCACTTCGACTGGCTGGCGCGCCGGCAGCGAGTGGCACGCAGCGAATCGAATGGCTGGGCCATCGGCCCGTCCAGGTCCGCCTCCGGCCACGCCATGCTGCTGAGCAACTCGCACCTGCAGTGGGGTGACCGCCACACCTACTTCGAGGTGCAGCTCTCGGCTCCGGGAGTGACCTCGTACGGCGCGGTGTGGGTCGGGTTCCCGGTGCTGCGGCAGTGCTTCACCGGGTACCTGGGCTGGACCCAGACCACCAATGGCCCCTACCTCGCCACCCTTTACCGGCTGTCCCTGAAGGGCGGAGGGTACGAGCTGGACGGGAGCGCGCAGCCATTCGCGGAGGAGCGCCAGGTGATCAAAGTGCTGCAGGAGGATGGCACGCTGCGCGACGAGCCGCTGACCATTCGCCGCTCCGCCCACGGTCCGGTGGTGGCC
The DNA here is from genome assembly GCA_965203905.1 of Spirochaetia bacterium. Classification (GTDB taxonomy): domain Bacteria; phylum Spirochaetota; class Spirochaetia; order SZUA-6; family Bin103; genus Bin103. Next base: position 5,344,344 of record CBDBDQ010000005.1, read on the forward strand.
GAGGAGGAGGGTGGGGCGCTGGCGCTGCGGGTGGCGGGCACGGCCCGGCCGCGGATGCTGGAGCAGTTCTGGCGCATGGGGCTGGCGCGCGACCTGGAGCAGTTCCACGCCGCCATGCGCATGCAGCAGCTCCCGCTGTTCAACACCATGTATGCCGACCGCGACGGGCACATCATGTACCTGTACAACGCGGCGCTGCCGCAGCGCGAGCCGCGCGACGCGCGCTTCTGGAGCGAGTCGGTGCCGGGTAACGACTCGGCACTGATCTGGTCCGCGGACGTGGTGCCCTACGCCGAACTGCCCAAGGTGATCGATCCTCCCGGCGGCTGGGTGCAGAACTGCAACGACTCGCCCTGGACCTGCACCCACCCCATGGTGTTGGACCCCGCGGACTGGACCCCGCACATCGACCCCGAGCCCAGACATACGGCGCGCGCGCAGCGCAGCATCCGGCTGCTGTCACGGCCGGGCAGGATCAGCCTCGACGACCTCAAGGCAATGAAGCTGTCGACCCGCGTCGAGTTGGCCGATCACTTCGTGGACGACCTGGTGGCGGCCGCGCAACGGTCCGGCGGCGAGCGCACGCGCCGGGCCGCCGGCGTCCTGCAGCGCTGGGACCGCACCACCGAGAACGGCAGCGACGGCGCGCTCCTGTTCTACCGCTTCGTGGGCGCTGCCGGCGAGGACTTCACGGGCATCGGTGGGTACGGCGTGCCCCCGGATCCTGGGCAACCGCTGACCACGCCGCGCGGCTTCGCGGCACCGGAGCGGGCGGTCGCGGCGCTCGACGCCGTTGCGGAGGGCCTGGAGCGGGAGTACGGCACCCTGCAGGTACGCTGGGGCAACGTGGTGCGCCTGCGCCGCGGTTCGCTGGACCTGCCCGGCAACGGCGCGCCCAACGAGCTGGGGGCGATCCGCACCTCGGGCCTGGGCCCGTTCGCCGGCGGCAGCGCGGAGATCGTGAGCGGCGACACCTTCTACGCCGTGGTGGAGTTCTCCGATCCGGTGCGGGGCGAGGCGCTGATCGGGTACGGCAACTGGTCACGTGCCGGGTCGAGGCACGTCAGCGACCAACTGGAGCTGGCCTCGCAGAAGCGGATGCGACCGATCCTGCGGCAGCGCCGGGAGATCGAGGCGGCCCTGGAACACCGGCAGGGACTCCGCTACTGACGCCGCTCCGTCAGCAGCCGCAGAAAGTCCGCCTCGTCACGGCATTCCAGCGCCGCCTGGACCAGCGCCCCGGTGGAGATGTTCCCAAGTTCCGGAAGGCGCCGGGACAGTGTTGCCGACACGCTCAGGCCCCGCGTATCGAGCACCTGCAGTACGGCTGCGCTCGCCGCTTCCACCCGGCCCTCCGTCCGGCCCTCCTGGCGCTCGGCGTGCAGGAACGGATCGTCATCCGGGCCCGTGCCCTCCGCGGCACCGAGCGCGCGCCCGATCCGGCGCAGGGCCGCCGTGGTTGCGCCGGACAGCTCCGGCTCGTTCAGCGCCAGGTGAATCTCCTCCGCCGTCCAGCCCGGGAACGCCCGGCTGGTCGGCGCGGTGCGAAAGCCCTCGTCTTCCGCCAACAGGTAGATCGTCAAGCCGGGTCGCAGTCCCGCCGGCCGGCTCGGCGTCGCCATGTCAGGCACTTCCACCCATACCTCGGGGAAGCCCCAGGACTTGTAGATGCCCAGCTTGCCGCGGCGTACGTCGGTGGTGTTGTCCACCTCCAGGACCACGTCCGGCAACTGGTCGCTGCCAACTTCGATCGCGGGGCCCCAGGGGCGCGCCGCGCGCGGCCGCAGGTACACGGTCTGATCGGCCTGCAGGATGCGCAGGTGACGCCCGTGCGCGTCGCGCACCAGGAGATCCGACGCGCCGAACGTCTCGATCGGAGAGCCACGGGTCTGGGCGATGCGATCGATCAGGCGGACGAGGCGCTGCGGCGGGTGTTCGTGGTAGAGGCTGACCGAATCGCACACCATTGCGACCTCGGTGTCGGCGCTCCAGTACTCGATGCGGCCTTCGTAGTCGGCGATCTCGTCGCGCGAAATGCGTACCGGCCGACAGCCCGGAAACTGTAACGGCTCCGGCTCGCCGTACTGTATCCGCCGCGGCATCGAGGCAACGCTGTATTCGGCCATGGCGCGATTTTATCACAGTGGCCGGAGATCGGAGTGCAGTCCGGCCGGCCGGATACAGTGCGCCTTCGCGTGGTAGCATCGCGCGGCTTATGAGTATGGAAACACCCCTCAAGCTGGCCCTGATCGGGGCCGGCAATCGCGCTTCGACCGTCTACGGTCCCGTCCTCCCTCACCTGAAGCGGTGGGTGGAGGTGGCGGCGGTATGCGATCCGGTGGCCGAGCACGCGGAAGCGCTCGCAGCTCGGCTCGGCGCGCGGCCCTTCACGTCGATTCGGGACCTGGTCGCGGCGGAGCTGGTGGAGGCCGCGCTGGTGGTGGCGCCGGTGCCGCTGCACCACTCGATATCGGTGTTCCTGGCGCAGCATGGCATTCATCACGAGGTGGAGACCTCGATCGCCAGCACGCTGGGGCAGGCGGAGGACATGGTGGCGCAGGCGCGGAGCGCCGGGATCGTGCTGCGTATCGGCGAGAACTTCTTTCGCTTCTCCACCGACCGCATCATGAAGGCGGTGGCCGCCAGCGGGGTGATCGGGGAGGTGCGCCGCATCCTCTGCATGTACGATCACACCGGGTACCACAACAACTCGCGCTGGATCGTATTCCACGAGGGACCGGCGCTCACCGCCCGTTCCTTCGCCCACGAGATGCCGACCGCGCCCTACAACTCGATGCCGCATCGCCATCACACCAGCGAGCGGTTCCACTGCAACGTGTTCACCTTCGCCGGAGAGCGCCTGGTGGTCGACCTGGCGGGCAACATCAAGGGCAACCTGGGGCGCTATCCGCGGCCCGGCTACACCGAGGTGGCCGGCGCCCGCGGCACCGTGGTGCAGGAGGCCACCGCCCAGTGGACCGGCCGCGCCGAGGTGCAGCGCTGCAGCGACCACGCGCTGCAGAACGGCGGCCGCGCCGACGAGGTGGCCCCGGTGGTGGAGGAGGTGGTGGACGACGTGTGGACCCGTTCCTACGTGGACGTCGCCGGCCACCACGTCGAATACGTCAACGAGTACCGGGTGCCGGCCGCCAACCAGCGCGCCTACTACGGTCCCTCGGTGGCCGGTCACATCGCCGACTTCGCGCGCGCGGTGTGGCGGGCCCGCGGCTCGCGGCAGGCCGCGGCCGAGCTGGAGGCCGCGGGCTTCGAGTACACCGACCAGGAGGCGCTGGCGGCGCTGTACATGGACGTCGGCTGCCACGAATCGCTGCGCCGCGGCGGGGTGGAGCTGAGCCTGCCGGTCCGTGGCGAGCTGGAGTCGGAGCGGGAGAGCGAAGCCACGTTCCGCGCCACCTACGGCGTCGATCACCTGGACGTGGAGGGCATGCTCGCGTACAAGCATCCGCGGCCGTGAGCCGGCCGGCTGAATGCCGCGCGCCGGGACCCGCTCAGGCGTGGGTCAGGGTCTGGGCGTCAGCCAGGGCGCGCTGTGCCTCGACCATGCGCCGGTAGCGGCCGCCCAGGGCCAGCAGTTCGGCGTGGGTGCCCAACTCCGCGATCCGGCCCGCCTCCATCACCACCAGCCGCCCGGCGCGGCGCAGCGTTGCCAGCCGGTGGGCGATCGCGATCACGGTGCGGCCGGCGGTGAGTGCCGCCAGCGCGGCGTGGATGCGTTCCTCGGTTTCCAGGTCCAGGGCCGAGGTCGCCTCGTCGAGGATCAGGATGCGCGGATCGCGCAGGATGGCGCGGGCGATGGAGATGCGCTGGCGCTCGCCGCCCGAGAGCCGCTGGCCGCGCTCTCCCACCACGGTATCGAAGCCGTCGGGAAACCCCATCACGAAGTCATACGCCTGGGCGATGCGCGCCGCCTGCAGCACCTCGGCGTCGGCGGCGTCCGGCCTGGCGTAATGGATGTTGTCGGCCACCGTGCCCGAGAACAGGAACGGGTCCTGCAGCACCACGCTCACTTGGCGCCGCAGCGCGGCGGGCTCCAGGTCGCGCAGGTCGACGCCGTCCAGGGTGACGGCCCCGCCGTCGACGTCGTAGAGCCGCAGCAGCAGGTTGATCACGGTGGACTTGCCGGCCCCCGAGGCCCCCACCAGGCCCACCATCTCGCCCGCCGCGATGCGCAGCGAGAAGTCGCGCAGCACCGGCTCCCCCGGCCGGTAGGCGAAGTCCACGCCCGCGAACTCCACGGCGCCGCTCAGATCGCGGCTCACCGGCCGCGCCGGGGCCGTGATCTCGGGCTCCTGGTCGATCGCCTCGAACACGCGCTCGGCCGAGGTCAGCGCCTCCACCAGCCGTTGCGGCATCTCCCCGGCCCACGCCAGCGGCTCCACCAGCAGCACCACGTAGGCCGCGAACTGCACCAGCTCGCCCACGCTCAGCTCGCCGGCGAGCACCAGGGCGCCGCCGACCAGCAGCACCAGAAGCTCGCCCAGGCGGGTAGCGAACTCCACCAGCGGTCCCATGACGCGCCAGATCTTCTGGTTGCGCACGTCGATCACGTACTTGCGGGCGGTCCAGTGATGGTAGCGGGAGATCTCGGCCTGCTCGCGGCGGAACGCCTTGACCACGCGGATGCCGGCCAGCACGTCGTGCACGAAGCTGCCGATCTTGTCGTGCAGGCGGTGATGGGTGCGCTCCATCCAGCGCGCCAGCCGCCACACCGCCACCGCGAGCAGCGCCGCGAGCGGAATGGTGGAGATGGTGAGCAGTGCCAGCAGCCAGTTCTGGGCGAAGGCCACCGCGCATAGCAGCGCGAACAGCAGCACCTGGCTCACGCCGTCGGTGGCCCAGCTCTGCAGGAAGCGACGCAGGTTGGTGGTGTCGGCGGCCACCCGGTTGAGCACGTCGCCCGGCGGCTTGGCGGCGATGAAGCGCAGCGACATCGCCTGCACGCTGGCGTAGACCGCCTGCCGCAGGTCGTACACCAGCCCGGCGCTGAGCCGCGCCACGCCGCGGTTGCGCAGCACCAGGATTCCGGCCCGCAGCACGTAGCTGGCCGCCATCGCCGTTAGCAGCCACGCTACCGGTCCCGGCTGGACGTTGCGCGGCACCAGCCAGTCGTCGATCAGCACGCGGGTGAGCTGCGGCAGCAGCAGGGTGAGCAGGTTGGCGGCGATGAACAGCAGCAGGGTCAGCAGCACGGTCCCGCGGTGGGGCCGGAGAAAAACCAGCAGGCGCCGCAGCACGCCGCGCGGGTCGCGCAGCGGCTCGGCCACCCAGTCGCGGGCGAAGCCGCCGCGCTGCTGCGCGGCCAGGCCGTCGGCCGGCGCGGCGTCCCGCTCCTGGTGCGCCACGCGGGCGCTGCCGTCGAGGGCGGCCGCCAGGCGCAGGTGGGCGCTGGCGTGGCGGCGGCTGAACCAGGCGAGGGTGCGGCCGGCGCCTCCTTGCGGGGTGACCAGGAACATGCCGGAGCCGGTCATTACCTGGGCGGCGAAGCGCTCGCCGGGGGTGCGCCTGTAGTGCAGCACGGCGCGCCCGCCGGCGACCGCGAGCACGCTTTTTTCAGTGATCACCAGGTGGCCGTCCTGGTAGCGGGCGCGTGCGTCGAGGTCCGCCGTCACGCAGTGCAGCGGCGTCTCGCTCGGAGCGGCGGCCGATACCGCGGCGGCCACCCCGGATGGCAGCGTCAAAACATCGCCTCCAGCCGGCGCCGGATGCGCGGCGGCAGCTCGGCGCGCGGCGCCAGCCGGTAGCGGTTGCCGTCCACGTCGACCAGCAGCAGCGTCCCATCCGGGAGGTCGCGCAGGTTGGCGTGCTCGTTCTGCACCGTGAACCGGGTCGCCCCGGCCTCCGTATCGACCTGCCAGTGCGACTGGCCGAAGCGCTCCTCCAGCGCCGTGATGGCGGTGATCCGCGGGGCGAAGTAGCGGCGCCGCAGCTCGCCCTCGATCAGCTCGCGGTCGGCGGACGGGAAGGTCTCCAGCGGTGCCAGCAGCCCCAGCTCGGCGCCGGCCGCGTCCCGCACGGCGACCAGGTCGTCCGGCGCCGAGAACGGGAATGCGCGGTAGAAGTCCACCGGCTCGTGGCGCGTGCCACCGGCCAGCAGCGCCCGCACCAGGTCGCCCTCGGTGCGCTCGAACCGTATCTGCTCGGGTCCCAGCCGGGAACCAATCATTCGCCAACTCCGATCACGTGCAGCGCCTCCTGCTGGCGCTCCACCAGGCGTTGATAGAAGCCGCCATTGCGCATCAGGTGCGCGTGCGGCCCGCTCTCCACGACCCTGCCGCCGGCCAGCACGTAGAGCCGCGCCGCCAGGCGCAGCGTGGACAGCCGATGGGCGATCACCACCACCGTGCGGCCGTGCACCAGCCGCTCGATGGCGGCCTGGATGCGCAGCTCGGTCTCGGTGTCCACGCTCGCGGTGGCCTCGTCCAGCAGCAGGATCGGCGGGTCCAGCAGCAGGGCGCGGGCGATCGCGAGGCGCTGCCGCTGGCCGCCCGACAGGCCGTGGCCACCGGGTCCGAGCTCGGTGTCGTATCCGTCCGGCAGTTGCAGAATGAAGTCGTGGGCGTCGGCGGCCATGGCGGCGGCCACGATCCGGTCGCGGCCGGCGTCGGGACGGGCGTAGCCGATGTTGGCGGCCACGCTGCCCAGAAACAGGTAGCTGTCCTGCAGCACCACCCCGATCTGCGCGCCGAGGTCGGCAGCCGCCAGGGAGCGCACGTCGGTTCCGCCGATGCGCACCGCCCCCTGGTCGGGGTCGTAGAGCCGCGCCAGCAGGTTGATCACCGTGGACTTGCCGGCCCCGGTATGGCCGACCAGGCCGATCATCTCGCCGGGCGCCGCGCGCAGGCTCACCTCGCGCAGTGCCGGCTGTCCGGGGGTGTAGCTGAACGACACCCGTTCCAGGGCAATTCCGCCCTGATTGGGGGTTATATGCCCCGTACGGGGCGTTTGCGGTAGGTCGGGCGGGGCGTCGATCAGCGTCAGCAGGCGGCGTGCGGCGGTGGCGACGCGGGCCCAGTCCTGAGCCAGCTCCACCAGCCCTCCGACCGGCCAGAAGAAGCGCCCGAGGTAGCCGGCGAAGGTCACCAGCACCCCGACGCTCACCTGGTCGCGCGCCACCGCCCAGGCGCCCGCGGCCCACACCGCCACCAGCACCAGCTCGGTGACGAGCTGCATCGGTGGCTGGGTGGTCCCTACCATGGCGTCGGCCAGGTAGCCGAGGCGCGCCGCCGCGCGGTTGGGCGCCGCGAACCGCTCCAACTCGCGTTGCTGGCGGCCGAAGGCGCGTACCACTCGCGCCCCGGTCAGGGAGTCGCTGGTGACGGTGCGCAGCTCCGCCTCGGCCCGGAACAGGCGGTCGAAGTAGGAGTTGACCTCGGGAATGATGCGCCGGAACACGATGAACAGCAGCGGGAAGGGGAGGATGGCCGCGGCCGCGAGCTGCCAGTCGAGCGCCAGCATGGCGATCAGCGAGCCCGCCAGGAACAGGCCGCCGGTGAGCGCCGACGGGGCGATGATGTGGAACAGCAGCGCGATGTCGGAGGCGTCCTGCTCCAGCCGGGTCATCATCTCGCCGGTATGGCGGGCACTGTAGAAGCGCATCGAGAGGCGCTGCAGCGACCCGAACGCGGAGCGCTTGAGGGTGACCTCCAGGTCGTGGATGAAGGCGGCGTTGGTCCAGCCCCAGGTGACCCTGGCGCCCACCTCGGCCAGCAGCGCCAGCAGGATCAGGCCCACCGCCAGCAGCAGCCGGCCGGCGAAGCGGCCATCGGGAGCCAGCACCTCGTCGAACAGGAACTGCCCCGCCAGCAGCGGCGCCATCACCGCCGCCCCCGCGCCCGCGGCCAGCGCCACGGCGATCACCGGCAGGCGCCAGTACTTGCTCGCCGGCATCATGGTGAACAGCCGCGGCAGCACGCGCCCGCCGGCCGCCGGCGTCTCCTCCGGCGCTGGCTCCGCGTCCGCCTCGTCCGCCGGGACCGCCGCGCGCTCCGGGGCGTCCGGCGCGTCCCGCGCGCCGCTCCGCAGCACCCGATTCGCCGCCTGCACGAAATCCTCCGCCGCGGCCGCCCGCGCACCGGAGTAGCGCGCCAGCAGCCGCACGCTCCCGGCGCCGTGCGCGGTCAGGCGGCCGCCGCTCAAGTACCGATGGGTATCCAGGCGGTCGATCTCGTCCGCCGCCAGCAGAGTCACGGCGCCGTCACGGACCAGCGCCACCCCGGCCGGCCCCGCGACCAGCCAGGCGGTCGTCAGGTGCCCGTCCGGGGTGATGTCCGCGGCGAAGGAAGCGACCGCCTCGAAGTCAGGCTGAACTCGTCTCAGCAGCCGGTTAATGTCGGAGGGCAGGGTCACGAAGCACGGAACCTACCGCCCCCCGCAGCACGCGGTCAACGCCGGAGTTCACGGTACGCGGGGCATCGCCATCAGGGCCATCCCATGCTGAACGACCTCTGAATCCCGCGTGGACAAGCGGCGGTGATGGCCCCGACCCCTGCCAGATTCGCTGCTCTCAGGGTACGGGTTCGTTCGCTGTACGACATGTCCACGAACGGGTGGGTTGCCACCCAACCGCAGCGCGCCGTTCTCCGCCGATACATTGCTGCCACGTCGGCGCCGCGGTGCAGGATTGTGCGACAAGTGCCAAAAAAATGCGCTGAGCACTTGACGGGTTTGGCGCCGCTCGTAGTGGCCCCCTGCCGCCCGGTCCGGCCTTCAAACATCCCGCCACGCCCTCCAGGCCTGTCAGCACCCCGCCAGCGCCGGCCTACACTCTTTCAGGTGCCGGTCCGGGACTTGCCTAAACCGGGCATTTCTTAGCCATGCTTATATTTGCGCCACGGCTACCGATTCTATTTTATCCTGCTCGGTTCTGATTCACTCTGTTCTGAGGAGTTGACACGTGCCTGCACAGTTCCATTCTGGTGCATCACCGACACCGGTCCTTGATGGCTACCCCGTAATCTTGCGGACGCGAGCGGTGCTGGAGTTGACGGATCTGTCGCGTACTACATTATGGCGACGCGAACGAACTGGCGACTTTCCAAGGTTAGTCAAGCTCGGAGGTCCGGAATCGCGCGCAGTCGGTTTGGCTGCGTTCGGATTTAGAACGATAGCTGGAGGCTATGTCGAAGGCGTAAGCCGTTATCGTGAGGACGCGGGGACCGGAGGGAACCGGACAGGATGCAGCCCCTTCCATCTTAGCCGAGGCGGTCGCAAAAAATGCCCTTGTCGGACGTTAGGAAACGGCGAAACTAGTTTTTCTTGCGGCGTCGAATACGACGTCGAGCTCGTTCAAGGAATTCGAGAGAGTCAAGAGCATCAAATATCGGTCTGCTTATAACTAAGCCGAATCTGGGGGAGTTTTGGTTAGTCTGAAGATCGTCATAGATCCCTATAGCCTTGCGCAATCCCAAGATTTGAGTCCCCGTCATAGCGTCTGACCTGAAATCAAGAGCTTGCTCTACATATCGTTTTGTCGCGTAAAACAGCTTGTGACGGAAATCCTCTCCAGTCACTATTAAGTGGCCCGTTGGAGCGCGTTGATCGGGAACTGATTCTGCGAGTAGCGTGTCTCGATGTGCCTCAATTAATGAGGCGATATACTGGATCTGCCCTCTCCGTTTGCAGAGCAGCGTAAGATATTGAATGCCGGATAGAACAATTCCCGCTGAAACACCGATAACGACGCCTTCCAGCAATGCAATCGGATCGACTACGAGGGAAGATAGGAGCTGGTCGTCGGACATGATGGAAGTGTAACAAGGAACGCTGCGCCGGCGTCAAGCTGGAATCCACGCCGCCGCGCCAGCCCGAGCGACAGAACGGCAGTTTAAAGAAGCGGCTGGGAGGGGTGGGATTGGCTTGGCGCTTTCGCGGGGACAAGGCGATACTGAGACGGTGGCAGAGCTTGTCGACCGCCACGGCAACGAGCCGTCTAGATCTGCCGAAACCAGATTCGCGGACCAGTCGGACACGCCCAGCGACCAGAATCCCGCCGCCATCTTGAGAGCCTCCACCCGTCCGGGCGCCGCAGCCTGCGCCGGGAACTCGACCGCGCGGTCGCAATCTTCACTGACTAGGCCGTCACAGATGTGACGGCCTTCGACTGGTCGCAGATAGACCTGCAGCAGGTCGAAAGGCTGCGCTCGGCTATGGTCGACAGCGACGCCGCAGCCAGTACCGTCAACCACATGCTTTCGGGCGCCCAGAGTATGATGCGCATAGCATGGGAACACGGGCTGGTAGACGACAAGACGCGGATTCAATATCGAGAACGTACGGAACGAGGAGCCGCAACGGCGTCGGCGTGCAGGACGATACGTCAAACGAAACGAGCTCCGGCGCCTGTTCGCGGCGGCCCGGAACCGACTTTATCGGCGCCCTTCGATGCAGCCGTGCTCGCTTTGCTCTACGGCGCCGGCCTTCAGCGCTCGGAAGCAGTCGCGCTGCAGCTCGCGGACTACGATCAGGTGTCCGGGGCCATCACGGTTCGCCACGACGAGCGGCAGGTATACGCAACAAACAGCGGCAAGGAAGCGATCGAAGCCTGGATATCGCGATCCGTGGCGCCTGGCCGGGCGTTTGGCTATGCCCGGTCGCCAAGGGCGGAAGCATCCAGACGCGGGACATGACCGCTCAGGCCGTGATGGTGCGAGTGCGCAGCATCGCAGAGCAGGGAGGCGTCGACCCGGTTGCCCCAAACGATCTGCGCCTGACGTACTTGACCGACTTGGCGAGGCAGAAGCGCGAAAGTTGGAGTGTCGCCGGTACTCCAGATTGCTTTCCGACGAACGCCCTCTGGAAATTGAGATTGATACGTCGTGAAAAAACGCCTGTATCGCCTGGCGACTGTCTATGGTACACAACAGAGTGCAGATGCTAGTCGGACGCGCCACAGCACTTAACCTGCTGCGGTCCCGTGCCGAGATGCTCCGATGTCACTACCATGACATTCCGTCCCAGTTGTCGAACGGGCACCTGCTGCACCAACCGGCGCTTCCGTGTACGAAGTCATCCCAACAGCACTTAACTACTCACTCCAGACGGTGCGACCTCGTCTAGTGTCGACACCCGGCGCCATATGTGGGATCCAGATACATAAATCTTCCGCACGGACTCAGGGATGTCGTCCGGATCCCGACCGAAATCGAAATTTCTTTCGCCCCAGACAATCCATACTAGCGCGTAGTCATGCGCCTCGCAATAACTATTCAGGAGACGCTCCTTTATGTAAAGAAGATTACCACTCTCAAACCCTACAGGCGATCCAACCGTCATCGATACTCTCTCGCCTTTATCATCGCACCAATCCAGACTGTTGGGTATGGCCCTCAGGTCAAACTTGTCCGCAAACGTTATAGCTGGAATCGCGCCACCACCAGAATCGTTCACGCAGGAATGATACGCCTCCCATAGATACTCATGAACTGGAATCTCAACAGTGATTTCCCTACCGGAACCGGTCCGAATGGTACCCAAGTACAACCCTCGAAGATCCTTCGAACCGCGCCACTGTCGCGCCCCCGCGCTCCAGGGCATTTCGCCAGCGAACGAGTAGTACGACACCGGAGGATCAGGAAGCCAATGGTTTCCAGGATAGCGCCGTGAATGAAGCGCATCTTTCAATTCATGAATGTCGCTCCTTCGAACGAGAATCGCCTTCAGGAAACCGAACACCTCACGCCTATGGACAACGTTTTTCTTCCGAAGAAAACCGTGGAGGGCTAACCAGTGACCACGTTGTCCGTTAAGATACTCCGACCTCAGTATTTCATCAGGGACCTTCACTAACGCCCGTTTCGTCCATGCTTCAGGATCTAGAGGTTCACAAGGGAGCCAGCCATCGATACTTGTACGAAGCGCTGGCGGCGACCGCGGGAATGACGGATCGATGTCGATATCCGAAAGTCGACCATCATCGACATGAAGTGGCAAACGTCCCTCCTCGTGTAATCTGCCGGCGGCTTCATAGAAACCGATCCATCCATACTTCTTGGCATACGGATCTAGGTGACTCGGATCTATCCGGCCGGCATACCCGCGAGACTCGGAAATCTCTCGCTCCGCCTCCTCGAATCGGTCCGCTCGCCATCCGAGGTCCCACACACGGCCCCGAATCCAAGATAGTACTTCCTGGTATCCGGGATGATCGTAGTCATAGTTCCGACGATCAGGAACCAAGCGGCCGACCGTATAATTCTTGAAATCGAAACCGTATAACAGATCGCCGTCTTCATTCCTCTTGTCATCAGATAGGATAGGACGGACTCTGTTCGGCATAGTAAAGCGCGAGTTTCGTGCGCACCTGCTCTGACGGAAAGTGTGAGGAAAGTAACGTTCCGTGATCTCCATTATGCCACGCACGTACTCACGAATCAGGGCATGGCTCGTGGGCTTCGCAGCATTCGCGGTGTAATATGTCGTCCAAACTCTGTCGAGAAACCCAATTACACCGTCATCAAGGTCGAGATTCTTGCTAGACTCTGCCATCATCACGCCAAACGTAGCTGCGAGTAAGCGCTCCGGAACATACGGATCGTTCTCGGTAAGGCTGGACATCGTGAGTTGCAGAAGTGTGCTAAGGTCTCCGCGACCGCACCAATACAGTGCCAAGGTCGCCGTATCGCGAAGACAGCGAGCCGTGCTAGTAAGAAGCCACTTCGTCCAGACAGCCTGCAGCTGATCCTTTTGTGTGTGAGCATGTTCGCTTCGCCACTGGTCTATATACGAGCGCAGTTGAATCAGTGTGTTTTCTTCCCGTTTCCTAATCCACTCGGTCCATCTGAGGTCACGATCAGGAACTGAAGTTTCACTGAGGATCTGATTTAGGAATTCGGCATTAAGCGGATGTGTAGGGACGTCGTGGACCTCAAGGAATCGATCGAATAAGTCCCGCTCGAACCGCGGTAGAGGTAACATTGCTATACGCCCGATCTGGGTCACTGTTTCATCGTCCAACAACGAGGCTTCCAGATCGGCCGCGGCCACAATCGCGTCGTGTCGTAGCGTCCCGTTGAGCAGCGTCCAGAGTTGGATCCGGTACCTTCGCGGAGTCAAAGCTGATAGGGCTGCGCGGATGTCAGCGGATAGCGGGTGAGCTTGGCTTACAACTGTACCAAGACGTGATAAGACGCAATCATTAGCAATCCACTCCACAAAATCATCCTGACTCATCCGCCCTAAGAGCTCATCAGCTACGAGAAAGCCGGCGAATGCGTCAAATAGGATCACTGTATGGTGAGCACCTTTGTGATCTGTATCTCGGCTGAGGATACCCTCATCGACGAACGCTTGCGCTAAGCTACTCGACCAGTCCTGACTAGTGTCGTGGATCAGGGCGCGGAGTTCGTCGAACGGTATTGCTCGGCGGCGTGTATCCCATAGAGACCGGGCAATAGATTCTAGCGCGGTGCGAATATCCGACGGGAGTCGCCGTGGGCCGCCGGGACGCTCTGCAATTCGGATGAGTGCCCGGTCGCGGAATAGACGGAACGCGACGACGAGCGACCCTGGAACCTCCTCGGCTCTCTTCCAACGTACGCGGTCTGCATTCGTCGCCTCGCAGAAGATTCTCAGGAAAAGAGGATTATTAAAGCGCAGAAGGGGTATATGCAGACCACTGCGATCGATCTTGTAGTAATCGAAGTATCTGTTAACTGCCTTCGCGGTAAACCGCGAAAATCCTCGCAACATAACCTCCGAAATTCCTTGAGGTAGCGTCATACTCCTCGCCGATGGCCTGAGCGTCACGACGAGAACGACACTGGGAAAACGCTGCAGTACGACTCTCAGAGTCTCGAGCTCCGACTTCCAAGCTGCAGGATCCTCGGAGTCGGATAGTCCGTCGATCATCACAGGTAGCCGTGCTCCGGCCCGCACCGCAGCTGACTCCGCAGCATCGAGGACCTCCTCGAACGTGTTCGCCGACAGCCCACGCAAACGTGGCACAAGATCATCGACAGTATCCCGCCTCCCAAGCGGCCACGCTTCAAGATAGATCCCGCTCGGACGCCCTTTAGTCTCTGCGGTTAATGATGCTCCAAGATGTGTTTTTCCGCTCCCAGCTTCACCGACAACTGCGACCAACCTCGTCATGTACGTCCGTCGCATCATTGAGAATCGGCGCCGAACTTGATGGTGCCTGGAAATCGCTGCCTGCACACCAAACGCGCTTAGATGTCCCGACCGCCTTAGCGCTCGACCAAGACGCCGTCCCCTTGCGCGGGTGAACATAAAGCGGTGCTCGGCTGTATACTCCTCTGTCAAAGTCAGAAAGTCGAGAAACGCTGATCCCGACATCTTGCACAACTTTGCGTGTGACCGTACCAGGTCGTCCAACAAGACGTGCATATCATCTCTGTAACGCTCCTCGATCTCTCCGGTCACTGTCCTCAGCTGCTCGACCGAGACGCCGATGGAACTCTCCAAAACCTGCACCTCAGGCCAATAGCGTAACTCACCTAGCAATCTCCTAATCTGCTGCTCTACCTCCACCACAACATGCACTTCCGGCATCCAGCGTTCCCGAACGGGAGCAAGCGTCCGTCTACGCAACTCGCGTAGATCATCGGGGGCCAGCACGAGGTTTCCAAATAGGTCCTACGAAAAATCTCACACTCCCCCACCAAATGTGCCTCTAAATGTTCCTCCGTCCATAAATGTAACCGCATAGTCGATTTCACAGCATAGAACCACTCTTGATCCGTGGGTGTCAGCGGTCTTCTTGTCCACAAGACCCAATCCGTAATCCCCGGTACATACTTCTGAGCTTTCTGAATCGCATCCTCGATCTTACTACGGCGACCACTACCAATCTGCCGCCCCGGAGGAAGTCCGTACCAGCGACACTGCCAACCCCAACACCTTCCCTTTTTGCCAAGAGTCGACGAGTCTGCATCTAGCGTGAGGTGGAACTCCACCCCAGGCTGCATCGCCACCGCGCGAAACAAACCTAGTGCTCCGAAGCTCCGAATGATGACCGACCGACACAGCCTCTCCCAATTGTCGGCCGGCGAACTAGGCAAACTCTCGAACAAGCCCCAGTCGAGTGCGCTCATAGTGAGTCCCGCTTCTTAACACTCCGTGTCGTCTGGCGGACCATCGGGAAAGTCGTGAAGCGAGTACACCTCCACGTGAGCGCCTTTTCCGATTAAGAACTTCAAAAAACCTCCGATATCTAACTCCTCCGTTCGAATCACCACCCGAGACCCCTCAGCTTGCACAGAACTTTGCCTATTCAGTTGCTCTAGTTCCTCGCCCGACACACTGTGGAGATTCAGTTCCTTCAACACTTCCACAAGCGGTTCGATCGTAAACACTGACATTGGATCGTCGTCAAACTCTTCGTAATCGAACTCACGCTGAACGACGTCGACGATCTTCAGTATCTCCTGCGCAGCTACCTGCGCATCTCCCGATGAGACGAAGTGGCCTATGAGAACTAGATTAGAAGAGTGCTCGGCACCAAACCCATACCACACTTTCATTCTACTAAATCCGATCTCCTACCGCGTAGTATAGCGAGTGCGTCTTGAACGGACGACCGAATCCTTACCCGCTCACTCGAGAAAGACGACTGACGAAGATTACCTGATGCATCGATGTGCGCGTACGCCGTAAGTCCATCCGAGTCGCTAAACGGACTCAATATCGGTATACCCTCGAGCGACGGTGTATCTGACAATGCTATCCGATAATCCTGATTCCGCTTGATCCAATCCAGAAGTCTCTCCCACGTTAATGAATGTAACGGCTTCCGGTTCCCAACAGGGCGCTCCGGAAGTAAGAGTAGCTCGACTGCTCCAAGATCAAATATGATCTGCGCTGCCGAGTCTAGATGTTGTATCGTTTTGTCGTTCACGACGTAGTTTATTCCGAACGGAGCAATCGTCTTAGCTAGTTTTATTTTCTCGAGAAATGCTGGAAAACTACGGCCTCTGAGCTGCGCATATGTCTCACCATAGCCATCCATAGATAGACGCAGAAAATGTACAGAGCCGTACAGTTCACTGGCTGTAGCGGATGTAAGGTGATGGCCGTGGGTCGTGAACGAAACTGCAAGGTTCGTCTCCGTTGAGAGTTTCTTACATATTGCAACAAAATCTGGATGCAGGGTCGGCTCGCCGCCGCCTAGGCCGATACCCATGCACCCTCCATCGTCCAGCTCCATCGCCCATCGAATAACGGTTTTAATTGGTAGCCTCCCGATGTGCTTCGGGGCGTAACAAAACGAACATTGGAGATCACATGCATTCGTGAGTGCCATTGAGACAAACCGTGGTGCTGGGTGTATTCTAGAATCCGGCACTACGATCTCGTCAAATAGCAGGTTTAATCCGCTGAGCCGGTCGAATAGATGGACTCCGTTATTATCAAGTCGTATTTTCATTTGTCGATGAGCGGCCAGACGGACTGCAGGATCGCGTCGTCTATCCTCAGCCACTGAGTGACGCTCTTGCTAGACGAAAGAGGCCAGTACGAACCGCTAATGTACGAACCCGGTGGCTTGCTATCTCCGTGCTTCTTAAAAAAGTGAGCGGCCCACAACAACAGAGCGTCGCCCAACTGGTCTTGCATCGGAGTCGTGATCCGTAGTTTCGTGCTCAGAGTGGAGTGGACGGCGCAGGAGCGGCACGATCGATTGATGTCGTCGGTGCGCTGCCGTGTGGCCGCGGTCGCGAACGACTTGTGACAGCGAGCACGCATCCGCGCTGCCTCTTGCGGCTCGAACGCTTCCAGCAGGAACAGGCACCCTAATTCGTTGAACTGCCGTACGTGCTCCTTGCTTAGCACCCGCGGGCCGGGCACCCAAGGTGAAAAGGCGCACATTACTTGGTGATCGTTTGTCGCACCGGACATCACGGCGCTGATTCAGACACCGTTGCCGTGTTGTAGTCAAGACCTCCATTGCTTGCGCAGCTTGGCGCGGTTCGGCGGAAGGGCAGTCGGTTGCGTCGCGGTCGCCTCCCGATGTGCACGCCAATAGCTTGGCGTGGCCGTACTCTTAGACGTGATTGTCGGCTTCAACGGCGCGGTGGTGAGAAATGCGGGTTGCATGTGCACAGCTGCGCATCGGCACCACCAACCCTGGCCCACGTCGAGGCCAAGATCGCCCGCGCCGGGGAAGGCCGGTTGCGGGAGGACCAGCTGCCCGCGCTACGCAGCGACTTCGCCGGCGCCGAGAGCGCTTCCGGCGACGCGTGGACCGGCGGACGTCACGGTGGCGATGCGATTCGGTCGTCCCGCAAGAGCCAAGTGGATCCGAAGGCGGGCGTGGGGGAGCGTGGGGCGTCGCGCAAGCGAAGCCGGCTATGTAGGTGGGATTGGCTTGGTGCGTTCGAGAGAACAGGGGGGTACTACTTCTCTATGCACCAACCACGTCGCTTCCGCCCGCACGGCTGGATTGACTGTGTAACTGCGGGCGGCTCGACTGTCGCCGAGCTTCTGGAGCTGCCGAAATGAGTGCCGCGGACGAGTCGGTTGCGCACAGCGACATCGCGCCGGTACAGAACCCCGCCGCCATCTGTCTCGAACGGCTCCACCCATCCGGGCGCCGCAGCCTGCGCCGGGTACTCGACCGCGCGGTCGCAATCTTCACTGACGGGGCCGTCACAGATGCGACGGCCTTCGACTGGTCACAGATAGACCTGCAGCAGGTCGAAGAGCTGCGCTCGGCATTGGTCGACCGCAGCGCCGCAGCCGGCACCGTCAACCACATGCAATCAGGGGTCCGGAGTAAGGCGCGCACAGCATGGGCCCACGGGTTGGTAGACGACAGGACGCGGTCAAAATCGAGAACGTACGGAACGAGAAGCCGCAACGGCGTCGGCGCAGGCAGATACGTCAAACGAAACGAGGGTCGGGGCTTGTTCGCGGCGGTGCTCGGTACCGATCCTATCCGTGCGTGATGCAGCCATGCTCGCTTTGCTCTACGGCGCCGGCCTTAAGCGCTCGAAAGCAGTCACGCACCGGCTCGCGGACTACGACCAGGTGTCCGGGGCCATCACCGTTCGCCACGACGAGCGGCAGTCTACGCGACAGACGGCGGCAAGGAACAGATCGACGCCTGGATTGCGCATCGCGGCGACTGGCCGGGCGCTGCTGTGTCCCGTCGCTAAGGGCGGGCGCAGCCGGCAGCGGGCCATGACCGCCCAGGCCGTGATGTTGCAGTACGCACCATCGGAGAGCAGGCGGGCATCGACCAAGTTACTCCGAACGATCTGCGCCATCTGCGCCTGAGGTACTTGACCGAGCTGGAGCTGGAGAGGCAGCGACTCGACGCTTGGACGACAGGCAAGGCCGAAGGGCTACCGGTACCCGTGATGTTGCCCGTTCCGTGCCAAGCGCCCTGATTCGACGATCAAGCCGGCGGCGGGGGCGCCACGCGGCGCTACGGGCGACAGAAGCGGTCCTATCGGTAGCCGCACAGGTCAGTCGGCGGTGGTCTCCGGGCGGCCCTTGGGCGCCTCCGCAGGCCAGCCGTTCGTTGGCCAACAGGGCGGGCCGGGCGGCGCACCCTCGATGCGGGCCACACGATTCGCTTCAGGCCGTACAGGTCGTGGCGCGCACTTCGGCGACGCTCGCACGTAACCGGTCGATCTCCCGGTGCATGGAAGCGCCCTGCGATTCTACTATTGGCGCTGCACAGCTCGTCCAGGCTAACTCTGTTTGTAGCCACTTCTACCGGAGCATGCAGGAGCGGAGCCCCCGAAAAGGCGCAGACCCTCTGCACCGGAGCACCGGACACGCGATCGTTGTCCTCCAAGTCCACCACGCCCCCGGACCCGTGACCCCAGGTCCAGCGCAGCGGCTTGGCTTGCGAGGAGCTCGTCGCCATAGCCCGTAGCGCTCAGTTACCGGTCAACCTGCGCCTATTAGCCGCTGCATCCTACGCTGACATCGCAGGCGCCGCTCTAGCCGGGTTGTTTCAGATGTAGTTCTGCACGATTGCCCATCTAATGATCGAACAGATACGGCCCTTCACTCGGCGCGCCGGCGCCATCCTGGTGTGCCAGATAGGCACGATTCGTAGCGAGCACATTCCGCAGTCGTGATTCTGGCTCACCGGCATGTGGCTGTGCGTCAACCCGGCGCCAAACGCGTCAGGTAATCCGCCCACGCCTGCATCAGTCTCCGCCGCCGCTCGAACAGGTCGGAGCGCATGTAGGCGCCTTCGACACCCGCGACAACATGCGCAAGCGCAGAGTCGGCTAACTCCCTTGATTCGTCGTTCTCCGCGCACCAAGGACCGGAACGACGTACGGAACCCGTGCATCGTGGCGTCGATGCCCGACCCAATCAACAGCGATCTTGTCGTCACGCTACTCAGCGCCTTGCCGGTCGGCGACGGAAACAGTAGGCCCGAGCCATCCGACAGCTTCTGCGCTTCGATCAGCAACTCAAGCGCCCGAGTTGACAACGGTACCCGATGCTCACGACCGGATTTCATTCTCTCTGCAGGTAAGGTCCAGACCCCAGCATGTAGACCCACCTCGCTCCAAGTAGCAAGCCGAGCCTCTCCGGATTGAGCCGCCGTCAAGATCGTGTACTCCATCAGCAGCTTGGTCGCTGCTTAGGCGTTTGACGCCCGAATCTTGCCTGGCGCACTCGCCACCTCTCGACGATGGAGCGCCCGCCGGTGTCTTCTCGGGGCAGTCCCGTTCTTGGGCAGCACCTGCGAAACGGCGTCTCCGGCCGGATTGTCACTCCTATACCCTACGCCAATCGACCACCGCATCACCGCTCCGATCCAATGCCGCAGTCGCCTCGCCGTCTCCTGCCTCCCATCGTTCCAGATCGGCGTCACCACGGACAGAATGTCTGCGCTGGTGACGGCGCCGATCGGTTGCTCCCCATAATCGGAGAGACGAACCGCCTGAACGATGAACACCAGATGTCGGCGATACGCGGATTGCGCCAAGTGGTGGCGTGCATCTCGACGACAGTCTCTGACGCCTTGTCGAAGCTCGGTGTGGCGGACCCCTTACTCGGGTCGTGCCCCTGGTGGAGGCTCGTGCGTTCTCCAGCGCCGCCTCACGGGCTTCCGCCACGCAAGAGCAACCTGGAGTGCCGCCGCCGGAGGGCACGGTCGCCGGTGGCAGCACCACGGCGCCGGCAGCGCCGCCGTCGGGGCTGAGAGACTTGCTCCGGCAGCACCCCGGTGAGTGCCAAGCCTGCGGCGATTGCGCCCGGCACCGCTACGTCGGCGGCGAAGTCGGCGCCAGACCGCGGGTCCCACGCCACCGTACCGACGCCACGGCCGACGCCGCCAGCAGACCAGGGCATGCAGGTCGCTCTGGCAGCGGGGGATCGTGGTCGCAACGGTCCTTCGCCAGCGAAGCGGGCAGGGGAGGCGCACCTTGATGGCCGTTCGCGGCCGCAGCGGCGGCTGCTGCAGTTACGTCGATCCGCACAGCGGGCGGCGCTGCGGGTCGCGCTTCCTGCTGGAGCTCGACCACATCGTTCCCTTCGCGCTTGGCGGCAGCGCCGAGCCCGGGAATCTCCGGCTCCTTTGCGCTGCCCACAACCGCTTCCGGCATCGGGAGTACCGACCACGGCCAGACGGGACCACGTGATCCGCGCCGGGGTGCGAGTCGGGCGGTCGGGCGGTCGGGCGTCGGTCCGATGGCAACGGTAGTTACGATTGCAGCCGGCTTCTCGCGTAGCGTGGGATAGTTCTGGCATCGCCATCCGGCGCAGCGTTCATCGCTGCCGACCTGTGATAGGATCGCGCGGGGTTCCCGAGGCGCATCATGCTGACCTACGTCGCTCGCCGGATCATCTACATGCTCATCATCATGTTGGCGGTGTCGTTGGTCGCGTTCATCATCATCCAACTGCCGCCGGGTGACTATCTCACCATTGTCATCCAGACGTTGAAGACCAGGGGCATCCAGGTGGATGCGGCCATGATCCGGGCACTCGAAGATCATTACGGGCTGAATCTTCCCTGGTACACCCAGTACCTCAAGTGGATGTGGAACATGCTGCAGGGCGATTTCGGCAGGTCCTTTCAATGGAACAAGCCGGTGAGCGAGCTGATTGCCGAGCGGCTTCCCCTTACCGTCACCATCTCGGTCCTCACCTTGCTCTTCGTCTACGTTGTTTCCATACCGCTGGGGATCTACTCCGCTACCCATCAATACTCCCCCGGGGACTACGTGTTCACGGTAGCCGGCTTCGCCGGCCTGGCGATACCGAACTTTCTGCTCGCGCTGATCCTGATGTTCCTGTTCTACAAGTTTCTCGGGCTCAGCGCCGGCGGCCTGTTTTCGCCCGACTACCAGACCGCTCCCTGGAGCATCGCCAAGGTCTGGGACATGCTGAAACACCTTCCCATTCCCATCATCGTCATCGGCACGGCCGGCACCGCGGGGCTGATCCGCATCATGCGCGGCGGCCTCCTCGACGAGCTGCAGAAGCAGTACGTCATCACCGCCCGCACCAAGGGTGTTTCCGAGCGGCGGCTGCTGTTCAAGTACCCGGTGCGGCTGGCGATCAACCCCATCATCAGCACCGTGGGATGGACCCTGCCGGCGATTGTCTCGGGAGAAACCATTACCGCGATCGTGCTGAGCCTTCCCACCACGGGTCCGCTCCTGTATCGAGCCCTGGTCGCCCAGGACATGTACCTGGCCGGCAGCACGGTCATGTTCCTGACCTTTCTGACGGTGATAGGAACGCTTCTCTCCGACATTCTGCTGGTTCTGCTCGATCCTCGGATCAGGTACGAAAAGAGCGTGGTGGCCTAAATGCGAAGATCGGAGGCAGCCGCAGAAGAACAATACTTCGTCGCTTCCCAGTGGCAGCTCATGCGGCGCAAGTTCAGGAAGCACCGGCTGGCGTTGTTCGGAATCAGCGTATTGGGGGTGCTCTACACCACCGCCCTGTTCTGCGAGTTTTTTTCTCCCTATGACATCTACGAGCGGTATCCCGACTACATCTTCGCCGCGCCGCAACGACTCCGGTTCTTCGACGAGGGCAGGTTTCAGTTGCGGCCGTTCGTCTACGGACTCAAGGGCGAGCGCCATCCGGAGACGTTTCGCCGTATCTATACCGAGGACAGATCCAGGAAACTTCCGATCCGTTTCTTCGTCTCAGGCAGCGAGTACAAGCTGTGGACGGTGTTCCCCGGCCGCATCCACCTGTTCGGCGTAGAGGACGGGCAGGTGTTTCTGTTCGGGACCGACAAGCTGGGCCGGGACCTCTTTTCCCGCGTGCTGTTCGCCAGCCGGATCTCGCTGTCCATCGGGCTGGTCGGGGTGAGCATCAGTTTCGTGCTGGGCTGCATCCTGGGGGGCATCTCGGGATACTACGGCAGAGCCTTCGATACGGTCATCCAGAGGGTCATCGAGTTCCTGATATCCATTCCCACCATTCCCCTGTGGATGGCCCTGAGCGCGGCGCTGCCGCCCGACTGGCCGCCGATCAGGATCTACTTCGGCATCACGGTGATCCTGTCGATAATCGGCTGGACCGAGTTGGCCCGGGTGGTGCGGGGGAGGATCCTGCAACTGCGCGAGGAAGACTTCGTCATGGCCGCCAAGTTGAGCAACGCGACCAATCTCAGCATCATCCTCAGACACCTGCTCCCCTCCTTCATCAGTTACCTCATCGTCTATCTGACCCTGTCGATACCGGGCATGATTCTGGGCGAGACCGCGCTCAGCTTTCTGGGCCTCGGAATCCGTCCGCCGGCGGTGAGTTGGGGTGCGCTCCTCAAGGAGGGCCAGAACATCCGCACGATCGTGCAGAATCCGTGGTTGCTGATCCCCGGCATGTTCGTGGTGGTCGCGGTGCTGGCCTTCAATTTCCTGGGCGACGGCCTGCGCGACGCGGCCGATCCCTACAAGTGACCGTGGCGCTGCAGGCGCTCCCGACCGTCTGTTGACAGTCAGCTCTGCTCCGTTACCCTTGGTCAATCCACTGTAGGAGGATGGTATGACAAGATCTGCCACGTTTGGCGTTCTGGTGATGTTGTGCGGCTCGGTGCTCGCATTCGGCGCCGGTACGACCGCTACGGAGTCGGAACCGGCGGCCGAGCCGATGGCCGCATCCGGCGAATTCAACGAGGCCCCGATGCTGGCCGCGATGGTGGCCGCGGGAGACCTGCCACCCTTGGCAGACAGGCTGCCCGAGGAGCCGGCCGTGCTGTGGCCGTTTGCGGTCGACAACCCGGAGATCGGTAAGTACGGGGGCACCATCCAGGTGTTCGCGGTCGACAACAACCCCTGGGGCGACCTGCTGGAAGAGACGGAGCGCGGCAGCTACATCTTCCGCACCAACGAAGACGGCGAGATCCTTCCCGACCTGATCCGAGACTACGAAGTGTCCGATGACGAGACGGTCTTCACGCTGCACCTGAGAAAGGGAATGAAATGGTCCGACGGCGCGCCTTTTGTCGCGGACGACTTCGTCTTCATGTGGAAGGACATGGCGCTCAACGAGGAAGTCAAGTCGTGGTTCAACAACGATGAACCCCTGGAGCGCATCGTGAAGGTCGACGACTACACGCTGCGCTACGAGTTCGAGGTGCCGTACCCGACGTTCGTGCTCAACGCGGTCTCCTGGCGAGGCGGTGACTGGATGCGCTTTGCGCCCAAGCACTACCTGGAGAAGTGGCACATAGAATACAATGATGATGCCAACGAACTCGCCAAGAGCGAGGGATTCGAGAACTGGTGGGAGGCCTTCAACCATCACTGGCAGGTCGCCCCTTCCAACGACATCGAAAAGCCGATGGTGCAACCATGGATATTCGAGGAGTTCACCAGCACCTATCGAACGTTCGTGCGCAATCCCTACTACTACGCGGTAGACCGGGCTGGAAACCAGTTGCCGTACATCGACCGGGTCGTCTCCTCGATCGTCGATCCGGAGGTCTACAACCTGAAGATCATGAGTGGCGAAGCCGATCTCGCCTTCATGAATACGTCGTTCCAGAACTATCCGCTCTACAAGGAGAACGAGGAGCAGGGCGGCTACCGGGTCGTGCTGATACCGGGGATGACCGGGGCGGCGGTCGCCTACCATCTCAATCAGAACCACTCCGACCCGGTGCAGCGTGAGCTGTATCAGGATGTGCGGTTCCGGCGCGCGCTCTCGACCGCGATCAACCGGGAAGAGATCAACGAAAGCGTGTACTTCGGGGTCGCCACGCCGCGCCAGGCGACGATTCCGAGCGCCGCCAGCTACTACAAGCCGGAGTGGGGCGAGGATCATCCCTACGCCGGTTACGACCCGGATGCGGCCAACCGGCTGCTCGACGAGATCGGTCTGACCGAGCGCGACGGAGACGGCTTTCGCAAGCGCTCCGACGGCAAGACCGTGCAGCTCATCGTGGGCTATTCGAGCGGCATCTCGGGGGCGGAGGAGACCGTTCACGAGCTGATCAAGGAGTACTGGGAAGAGATCGGTCTGAAGGTGCTGCTGAAGCCGGAGGAATACGCCATCTACTTCGAGCGGGTGCAGGCCGGCGAGCACGACGTCATCGGCACGGCGGAGGGCTTCGAGCACGAGTTCAAGTACTTCATCGTCAGTCCCGAGACCATCAGGTTCGGTCCGCTGTGGCACCAGTGGCTGAGGGCGAACCAGTCGGTACAGGACGGCAAGACGACCCTCGCGGACTACGAGGGCGGCACGCTGCCCGGCGAAGAGCCGCCCCAGAAGATCAAGGACTTCTACGATCTGCAGGCGCGCAAGTACGCCTCCAGGTACCGCTCTCCCGAGTACATGGCACTGAGCCAGGAGATCTTCGACTGGTACGCCGAGGAAACGGTGCTGATCGGCACCGTGGGAATGGTGCCCACCCCGCTGATAGCCGCCGACAACCTGGGCAACGTCAACGTGGAAGTCTTCTGGAGCGCCGCCGGGCTCTACGAGTCAGGCAACTACCTGAGCAAGTTCCTGTTCTTCAAATAGGCGCGTGGCGCGCGGTCAGGCGCCCGATTCAACGAGCGGCGGGCAGGGTCACTCGCCGCCATTGGACGGAACGGGCGCCGCCGCGCGGCATGTCGGTTGCCAGGCGTTGTCACCATGTACGTTGAGCGTGTCCTCGACCGAGCGGATTGCGGACGTTCCCTAGAACGTGTCGCCTCGTCGGGTGCCTATTGGGAACTCGATGTGGGCGAATCGCTCATTTGCACGACTCCCGGTAATGAGCCATGCACCATCGATTTGCTGCACGTTGACGAGAGATCCGCTACCGTGCGGATAGACGGCGCGGCGATCCCGATCCCGCTGGGACACTTTGCCAGCAGATCGCTTGGCAATCCGGCGGACGACGTGGTCAGCATGGTCAACCGGGAGGGGCTCCGCATCGGCGCCGACATGACCCGCAACTACATGAGCGGGAGCAAATACTCCCTCAGCCTGGTAAACCTCAAGAAGGATGCCCGCATCTACCTGGGACCTGCCGATCAGCCCCTCGCTACACCCGGCAGTTACGCATTCCCGTTGCCGGATTACGACTGGAACTTCGGCGAGAACTGGCTCCACCCCGTACCCTATGGCTGGCATCTCGGGGTTGATCTGGATGGCGAGCAGGGTCACCCCCTGGCAGCCGTAACCGACGGCACCGTGGTGGCAGTCAGGCACTTCGACGCCGCGCACCACGAGGAAGACTTCTGGGGCAACGGCCTGGCTCTGCTCGGCGATGACCGCCGGCTTTATATCTACATGCACTGGGACAGCCTGGCCGAAGGAGTGTCGGAGGGTAGCCGCGTCCGCGCCGGAGTTGAACTAGGCCGGATGGGACGGTCCGGGTTTGCATCGAGACCATTCCCCACCCACCTTCACTTCGAGATCATGGTGCTCCGACATCCGGAAGAGTTCCGCTTTGCCTTTGAGCTTGAGCCTGATGTTCTGCCCACGCCGAACCGCGTGTTGCCGCCCGAAACAGAGGGAAACGCGGTGAATCCATACCCCTACCTGGTGGAATGGTACCTGAACGCACAGATCCACAGATCATCCTGAATCCTGGTCCACCTGCCGCGGCAGTGTAATCAGCGCCGGCCTCCAGATCGCGGCATCAGGTGCGGCACCCCGGCGGGTGGTCCCGCACGGAAGTGAAACGCCGACGCCGACCATTCGTTACCCGACGATGCTGTTAGAATCCGCGTAGCGTATGGATGGTATCGGCAGTGCCCTGACCACTCAGGTCCGCGCACGGGTGGATGCGGATGAACAGCTTGACGTGGAGGCGAGATTGCTCGTGCTCTCGGCACTGGAAGGCGACGAGGCGCTGGACCGGGTAACGGGACCGGGTGCCCCCCGGTCAAGGCTTGGGAGCCGGAACTGGGGCGTGGGGGAGGGGAGTGCTTACCTGTAAGGCAACGCTCGCTTCTCTGCCTTGTTACGCAAATGCTCAGCCGCCTTTCTCGCTCTGTTCTTGGATATCTCGAATAGCTTACGAAAATCAATCAAGACGTGATCCGGTGCAAACGGCTGTGGATCCGATTTTACAGGTAAGCATTTCTCCTGGCAGTCTTCAGGTGTGACAGCCATAATTCCGTCCGGTGGCTCTCTTTCCGGATCCGCTGAGTAGCGTCGGTACAACTCTTTGGCGGCAATCAACCTACTGTTAGAAACCGACAACTGATAATCGTCTTCGTCCCGAAACGGGAGAAATGCGTGCGTACCTACCTTTCTTTTATTTGGATCGTAACAACCAAACGGAATCACTCTATAGAGAATAAGCCGTGGATCAAATTGTTGAGACGGTTCCATCCTTTCCTATTATATAGCTCGAGAGTCTCTTCGAAATCCCTTTCGTCATGATTGTCTTCAGAAAAAAAGGAATACCATGCTCCGGTCTTTGAAATGAGAGAAACAGTAAGGACTGAAGATTTTGCAGCATTTTGCCATTCCATCTCAACATCACCATCAGGATTCAAGAAGACTGCCGGTGTTGAGTGCTGTTCAAAATGCGCCACAAATGATTCCGCTAACCACTCCAGCCCGGAGACATCGGGAGCCTTGCTTCCCTCACCCATCCAACCATCCTGATAATCACGGAATGAAAGAATACGCTCTTTAACCTCAGAAATATCATCCGGATTCCTTGAGGAAAGGACAGGTCGAGTAATGCCGCAGTCAGATCCCGATTCAGGCCACACGACACTGGTCAACGAGCCCGTTCCTGATATCTTGTGTATCGACGCCTTGACCTCCGCCTTCTTCGGTGGTACCAAGAAATGAGACAACTCGAACCTTGACTCTCGCGAAGAATAGACATCAGGCACTACCGTCATGTAGTCTCCTCCTCTATTTTACCATCCTGTAATTTGAAAAATTTCGAAGGCTCGTCAGGAATGGGAATCCCTTCTCGATCGACTCGGCGCATCTCAAGAACATGATCCAGTACACCGTCTATCAACACACCGATTCCTGGTAAAGGAGAGACAAACCAAGGGGTCCATACATCTTCGTCAGACTTTCTTACCCGCGTACTGTACATGCAACTCGGTCTACTGGTAATGACGGTCTGACCCTCTTCTACTTCTTCAAATCTAACACCTTGAAGGGTTACACGAAATTGAACCTCTTCCGGATCCCAGGTGATGAATGGTGCATTCTGCTTCAGTTCCAGAGTCACACTATCCTCTCGATGCAACAGCGCTGGACCTTTCTAAGCGACGAACTTGGTGGTATGCGAGCATTTAACTTCGTCACCAGACATAACGTCGACGTTCGCACGTTCCGGACGCATATGCTCGCTCATTCTAGCCTGCCTTGCGCTCCACGGCCTTCAGGCGGCGTTCATGGTCCGACTAACGCCTTCCGACTCGACACGTGCAGCCGCCAACCCTTGTACGGTACCGAGGACACGTTTAACATCTCGCTTGAGTTCATCGTGTCTTGAACTCCAGCAGCAGCCCATCTCGCTCACGCTCAGTCATCGCGCCACCTCACCCCAGGCTCCCATTGTACCGGATCCGCGTTAACTCGTGAACTCGCAAGGAGCTACAAAACCATATCAATCTCGCGCAAAAAATGTCAACCGTTGACACTGCGCTAACAATCGTCCCTGCCGGGTCCGTTGCTGTAACTGACTAACCTATCACGATTTATCGCCATTCTATTTAGAGTTGTAATCCCCGTCCAAGCCGGATCCGTTCGCAGATTCCGGCACACGTCATCGAACTGGTGCGGCGACCGGGCACGCGCAGGTGGTGCGACCTCCTGGACATCGCCAAACACTTCGCCGAAGTCGGCCGCCAAACCGCCACCCACCGATCGCGGTCCGGCCACTACCGCTCCTTCACCCAGGGCTGCGGCGTGGTGTATCCCAGATCGGCATAGGGGTCCTCCCCGCGTACCTGCACGACGCCGCGGAAGTTCCGCTCGCCGCCCCAGGTCAGCCACGTGGAAGCGCTGCAGTAGTGGAAGGTGAGGGCCGGGCGGTACCGGTCGCTCTGGTTCTTGTGCGAGCTGTGCAGCAGGTAGCCACTGAAGAACAGGACACTGCCGGCGGGCATCTCGACCGGGATGGCCCCGGACTCGTCGAAGCCACGCGCGACCGGATTGGTGTCGACGCCCGGCAGGTCGTGGGCGTAGCGTTCGTAGATGACCCCCGACTTGTGGCTGTCCGGCAGGATCCATAGGCATCCGTTCGCCACCGTCGCGTCGGTCAGCGCGATCCACACTCCGGTCAGCGAGCGGTCGCGAGTCGGGATGGGGTGCTCGTCCTGGTGCCACGGGCTGCCGCTGCCGCCGGGAGGCTTCACCACGAACATGCTCTGCATGCACTTGTAGGCGCCATCCCAGAATGGCACGTAGGCGCCAACGACGTGGTCCAGGACGCGGCAGATGCCGGGATGGGTCATGGCGGCACGGACGACCGTGCTGTAGACATGCGGCTGCCCCAGGTACATGTGGCGGCCGAGGAGCCGTTCGTCATCCTCGGGCCAGTCGACCGGCTCGATTTCGTCGCGCCAGGTCACCCCCTCGATGGGCGAGCTCGAGTAGTCGCCCCGATTGATCCTCCGCAACTCACGGGTAATCTCGGCGCGGGCGGCCTCGTCCACCAGGCCGGTGACCAGCACGTACCCGCTCTCGATGTAGGATCGCCGCAACTCGTCGCCCGACGTCTGCGTCGGATCGAACGTCGCGATTGTCATCGAATCGTCACCTCCCGCAACCACACCGCATGGACAAGGGGCCACGAAGCAGCCGGTCACGTCAACGCCGGCATGGGACGAGTCGGCAGCATGCCTGCAACCTCCGCCGCGTGGTGATACCTGAGCCGCTCCCGGCACCACTACCGTACGAGCTTTGCCCCGACGCGGACGAATCGCGCGACCTCCTGGACGTCGCCCGCCAAGCCGCCTCCCGCCGATCCCGAGAAGCCGGAAAGGACGGAGACCGCACGCGACCGTGTTGCAGGGCGTCCGCTCGGCACCTACACTCGGATGGGTAAGACCATGGCATGGTACGGACGGCAAAGCTTGCCGGTCCCTCGGATGATGGCCAGCGCGCGGCTTACCCAAATGCGCGCTCCGTGACACCGGGAATCGTAGAGCTATAGAATCAAAGTGCCTTTGACTGATGGCGAGTTTGTGGTGATGAACAACTGTTGCGTGTACCAAGATCTGCAGCGAGAGGTCGGCGCCTTGTTCACCTGTTCAGAGCACGGTGAGTATCAGAGAATACGTACACCCTTTCTTTACCCAGACGGCGATTACATCGATCTATTCTGTAAGGTTGTCGATGACGTAGTGACGGTAAGCGACCTCGCTGAGACCACCGGTTGGCTGCGCATGCAGTCGCTGGGCATGCGCCGTTCTCCGAAGCAAAGGCGACTCATAGAAGATACTTGTGTGACACATGGGATAGAGCTCTACCGCGGAATGCTTCAGGCGCGGTGCCGTAGCGGGGACGAATTGGCTTCCGTCGTTACGCGGGTTGCACAGGCGGCTTTGCGGGTTTCCGACTTGTGGTTCACGTTTCGAGCGCAGGCCGTCCAGTCCATCACGGATGAAGTAGCAGATTTTCTCGAGGACCGCGAACTACGATTCGAGCGCTCCGAAAGGCTCGCCGGCCGGTCGGGACGTGGCTGGATGGTCGATTTCCACGTTCGGGCCGAGTCTCGAAGTTCACTGCTTCAGGTGCTGAGCACCGGGAATCGGGCGGCAGCCGACCGAGTCTCCGAGCACGTGTTGGCGGCGTGGCACGATCTGAATCACCTTGCAGCCGGCCCGGAAGCGCTAACCTTCGTCTCACTGTTCGACGACACCGCCGACGTATGGGCGGATGAGGATTTTCGGTTGGTCGAGCCGCTGTCGACGGTGTCACGCTGGTCGCGGCCGGACGAGCTCGCCGCGATTCTGAGCGGGGCAGCGTGACAAGCACGGCGGGGTGAGGTGGAATGGCGGCGTATTCCACGACTACGACCGAATAGAGTCGATTTGGTGCGGCTCGCGGCGTTCCTGCACGCCATCCGGCCGTAGGCCACCGAGACGGCGTGGGCGCTGTCCGACGGCGGTCCCATCTGGCGTGCTTAGCCTGACCCGGCTGATGGACGAGGTCACCCGGCGCGGCAAGCACGGGATGTTGCACGGCATGGTTTCGGTCTCGCGCGCTCCAAGGGCTGGTCGTGGTCGAGCCGCGCATTCTGCTCCCGCGGACGGAACAACCAAGGGCCGCGTCGGCAGAGTTGTGCGCGGCAGGCGAGGCGGCTCGGGCCGCGGAGCAGACGGATGCCGGCCGCTCGCTAGCCGTGCACGCGTCGGTACACTCGCACTTCTACCATCCCCGCCGATTACGTACACTGAACCGCGTGGTCGCTGGATAAGTTCCGAGATTGCCGGAACCGGATCCGGTCACTGGCGGGTGAGGCCGTGGGAGTGATTACATGAAAACGGAGACTGCGAATCAGCACATCGAGATCACTCCGGGCGTGTGCGGAGGAAAGCCCCGCATTAGCGGACATCGGATTACCGTTGCGAACATCGTTATCTGGCATGAGCGTCTTGGCAGGAGCGCCGATGAGATCGCCACCGAGTATGACCTGACTCTATCCGACGTGTATGCGGCCTTGGTTTATTACTTCGATAACCGTGCGGCAATTGACGGCTCCATCGCGAAGAGCAACGCTCTCGTTGCCAGCTTGCGGAAGAAGAACGTTTCCCCACTCGCCGAGAGGTTTCAGGAACCAACCAGACATGGCGAGGATCCGGTTCTACACTGATGAACAGATTGCCAGAGCAGTGGTCAGGGGCCTTCGTCGGCGCGGAGTGGATGTCCTGACTATTCCAGAGGCAGGAACTCTGGAGTGTCGGACGCGGAGCAGTTGCAACGGGCGAGAAAGAACGGGTCATCTTCACCCAGGACGACGATTTTCTTCGACTGGCGGCGGCAACGCATCAGGACGTTCAACGAGGTCAACCGCGAGATGGGATACGGCCCGCTCGACATTCGAAGCCCCAGGGAGGTAGGAACATGATGACCACGCGAGAGAAGAAAGAGTTCGACTGCGTGAAAACCACGCGCGAGATTCGTGATCGCGTCAGTGTCGAGTTGGCCGGGATGTCCTCTGAAGACCGGATCCAGTGGCTCAATAGCAGGGGTTTCTCGGACCCGCTCCTGCGCCGCCTCGTCAACCGGCTGCGGCCACAGGAAGGTCGAGACGGCGAGTCCGCTCCGGGGCGCTCGACCCGCAGCCCCGTGCCCCGACCCGATTCCGTCCGTATCCCGCCAGGAAGCGAGTGATGACGAACGCCGTCTACAAGCCTAAGCCGATGTGTACCCAGCAGGCGATCCGCGCCGAAGGACGGCTGACCGAGATCCTGGCAGCCGGGTTCGTAAGCCCATGATTACCCGCGTCGAGGCGCTCAACTTCCGCTGTCTGCGGTACGTGCATCGACCGATGAACCCGTTCCACGTATTGGTCGGCCCGAACGCATCTGGCAAGACGACGTTCCTGGACGTCATCGGTCTCCTGGGTGACATCGTGTCAGGCGGGCTGGATTACGCCCTGTCCGAGCGCACACCCAACCCGCAGGATCTGCTGTTCGGACGCCGCGGCAGTCGACTCGAACTCGCGGTGGAGGCGACCGTGCCCAACGCCCTTCGCCAACCCGAGGCGCAGCAGTGGAACACGGTTCGTTATCAATGCATGAAGGTGTGCGCACCGGCAGCGTCACTTGCTCGGCCCGCACTGTCGGCGGCGGTGCGGGCTCGTGCGTTCCCGCCACCGAGCAGAGGCCGCCGCACTTTCCCGCAGCAGAGGATCGGGCCGTGCGCTCGTATACGCTCAGCGTCGCCGCCGGTAGCGACGGCACGGCGGGCGATTGCGGCGTGTAACGTGGCGCGCTACAGTGCAGCATGAGGATCAGGCACAAGGCACTGCGGGCGCTGCACGAGCGCGACGACGCTGCGCGGCTGCCCTCCGGTCTCGTGCCACGGCTTCGGCGTATCCTGTTCCGTCTGCAAGAAGCGACGCATCCGGGCAGCGCCGACGCGCCGGGCTTCCGGCTGCATCCCCTAAAGGGCGACCGCGCCGGACAGTGGAGCGTCCGCGTCTCGGGCAACTGGCGCGTGGTATTCCGCTTCGAGGACGGCGAGGCCGTGGACGTGGACCTGATCGACTATCACTGACTGGAACGGAGCGCAGACCATGAGCGAGATTGCAAACGATCGCGTCGGCCCGATGCAGAACCCGCCGCACCTGGGCGAACTGATCCGCGAGAGCATGGACGATGTGGGCTGGAACGTGACCGAGACGGCGGAGCGTCTCGGCTGCGAGCGCGGAACGCTGTCGCGCCTGCTGAACGGCAAGGCGGGGGTGTCGGCGAATATGGCGCTGGCGCTTGAGGATGTCGGCTGGGGAACCGCCGAACACTGGATGCGAATGCAGGCGAGCTACGAGCTTGCACAGGCGCGCCGGGAGAGGATCACCGCCGAACGGCGTGCGGGCGCGCTGCACGCATGATCGAGCCTCGCGCAAGCGCGGACGGACGGGGGCACAATCCGGGCGGCTCCGCTTTCGGTCAGCGGTGCGCCGTCTGGCGCGCGGCGCAAGGCGGGCGGCGTGACCTGATGCGCCTGTCGTGGAACGAGGTCCGCACCCGCGCCGCCACCTTCGCTGAGGATTGGAAGGACGCGGCCTACGAGAAGGGCGAAACACAGAGCTTCTACAACGCCTTCTTCGACGTGTTCGGGGTGCGGCGGCGGAACGTCGCGCGATACGAAGCCCATGTCCCCAAGCTGGACAACCGCTCGGGCGGGCGTGCTGCTCGTTGAACAGCCAACGTTTCGATAGCGAATCAATCCCAAGGGAGTGCAGCTTTGATGCCCAAGCAGAACATCAACTTCAAGGATCCGCTGTGGATCGTTGCATGGCTCGATACAGCCCTGAAGAAGGAGAAGGAGAAATACGCCAAATGTCCCATAATTCCTGATATGGTTCGGGTGCGGCTCTTTTGCGACGACGCGGGGGAGGGCATAGGCGTGGTGGGGAGAGCATGTATTACTCATGGCTACGGCGGGGATTCCGCGTTGCGATGGGGGCTGCGGACGGCAAGTTAAGTCAGGAGCGTGACGGACGCAGATGAGCCGGTACGCAGGCGGCGGCTGGCGGGCGCGGGTGAGCGGTGGAAAGCTGGGGCGCTACCGGACGAGTCTCAGGTGCGGCACGGGGTTCGGGTGTTCCAGCGACGGCACGTTGCCTTCAGCGTAACGTTGGCGGTGGGTACGCTCCCACTCCTGCTGCTCATGGAACGTCCAGTAGGCGTCGAAATCGCCGCTGCTGCGCAGCGCCCTGAGGCGCAGTACCGCTTCGGCCGAGCGTAGTCGCCAGCGCGCACCGGTAATGCCAAGGCGGTCGTTGACCAAGTGCCGGCAGGCGCCTTCGACGACGCCCGAGCCAATCGGCAGCCCAGCGGCCAGGTAGCGGTCGTAGGCCAGGTAGCCCTGGTACTTCAGCAGGTAGTTGGCGCACTGGTCGATCGGTCGCCGCTGCCGCTTCGTCAGGCGGCGCCTGGTGGCGCTCCGGCGCATGCCGGCAGCCACCGAGCGGGCGCGGCCTTCCAGGATACGTCCCAGGCGCTGCAAGACCCACTGCTCCAACCGTTGGCTGCCTTCGGCCTCCAGGGCGTGGCCGGCTTTCCACAGGTATTCGAGCACGTGAAAGATGTCCAGCACGATGGTCACCTGCACCCCGTGGTGCGCGGCCAGCTCTGCCAGGAGGTCCAACTGCGTCCGGTTGCCGTCGACCACCGCGACCCAGGTCTGCTGCTGCTGCGGATCGCGCTCGCGCGCTTCTCGGAACGCCTCCTGCAACATCTGCCGAGGTTCCTGCTTCAGACTCGCCCACACGCGCTTGTGCTGCGGTCGCGGTCGCGGCGGCGAGCGTTGCTGCTCGGCGTCCTCAGCGCGCGCCAGCAGCGCCAGCATCTGCTGCGGCGTGCGCACGTGGGCGGCCACCGAGTAGACGACCGCCACCGTGGCCATGCGCTTGCGGTTGCGTTTCTCGCCCTTGCTCAGGCGCGTGGCCAGCTTGCCACGCGCCGTGCGCTCGCTGGCCGCGCGCGTGGCAGGTCGCAGGTCCTGCTGGTGCATGACCACGCCCTTGGCGTCGCTGGTGATCACCAGCAGGACATCCTCAGTCGCCTGCGGCTCGACCGCTCCGTGGTCGGCGACCGTCTGCTCCGCAGACGCTTGCTGGCGCCGCTGCTGGTAGAAGGCGTCGAAGTCCTGCGCCGCCCGACTGACCAGTTCTTCCACCTGCCGCTTGCCGATCTTGGCACCGGTGTAGCGATTGAGCGCCTCCACCGTCTCGTCAAACGAGTTCTTCGATGCTTCCAACGCTACTCGCCGCCGCACCTCCAGCGAGTAGCGCTCGGCGGGAAGGTTCAACTGCGCATCCAGCGGATGCAGGCTCGCTTGCCCCTCCGCCCCGTAGCCGGTGCGCGCTACCTGGACGGTGCCGAAGATCGTCTCCAACTGGCGCTGCTGGGTCCGCTGGCGCGTGCGCGGCTGGCCTTGCGCATCCACCACCTCTGCGCTGACCTGCGCCTCGGCCTGCTGGTCAAGACAGTTCTGGTAGAGTTGCCGTAACAGTTCCTGACCTTCGCTGGTCAGCAGTCGCTCCAGGTCACTGTGCTTCATCTGTCGCGTCTCTACGTCGTTGGCTATTCGCAGCAGGTGCTCGAACCGCGCCCGCGTGGCAGCGAAGGGGTCGGCGGCCGGCTCACTCGCCCACGCCTGAGGAGCGCCCATCACTCAGCCCTGCGCCAGCCGGCGTTGCGCGTCGGCCACCAGAGGATACACCAGAACCCGCTTCGGCGCTTGCCCATGACGGGTATGGGCGCGGTCCATGCGTCCCCGACCTGCCGTGGCGCCCAACTCGATCCAGTTGGCAGCCCGGTAGCAGGTGCCGGCAAAGCGACCGCTATCCACCAGCGTCTCCAGCAGCAGTGGCTCGACCGCGAACCGCTGCTGCCAATCGGCAGCCAGCCGCCCGGCCAGCAGCGCCAGCAGGCGGCTGGCCAGGTTCTTCACCCGGACCCACGGCAGCACCAGGAAGCGACTGTTGTTGACCACCCGTTGCAGATTGCGTGTCCGAGTCGGTTCGTCCCAGCCGATCCAGCGCTCGCGCGCCGCCAGCCGCCACGCCGGCGAGGACAGTTGCAACGCCGCCACCAGCGTCGTGGTGGGCTCGCTGACGAACGCCAGATAGCGCAGTTGGGCACCGAACGGCACCCGGTAGCCCAGGTAGTGATAGCGGCCCACCAGCTCCCGCCACCAGCGCTGCTCGCCGGCAGTCGTGACCGGCTCCAGGTGTACGCTGCCGAACTGCCCGACGGTGCCGCATACTGGCCGCCCCGGCTCGCCAGCCGGCGTGCACGGCACCTCGGTGTGCGAGCCCAGCGGGCGCCCGGTGCTGCGCTTCGGCGGCAGGCGCAGGCGACCGCTGCGCTGCAGCATTGCAAACAGATCACGACATTCGCGGACCTTCAGCGCACCGTTCGGGCGCTGCCAGCGCAGCCGCCGACTGGAGTTGCCCCGCTTTCGTGGACACATTAGGAGTGAGGCGGAAGGAGGAGGCAACGATGCCGAAGACACATCGACCGTACGCGCCTGAGTTTCGCCAGCAGATGGTCGAGCTGGTGCAGTCGGGGCGCACGCCTGAGGAGTTGGCGCTGGATTACGAGCCGTCGGCGGGCGCGATCCGCAACTGGGTGGCGCAGCAGGAGCGGGACGCTGGACGACGCGAGGACGGGTTGAGCAGCGATGAACGCCAGGAGCTGCGCCGACTGCGGCGGGAGAACAAGCAGCTGCGGATTGAGCGCGACATCCTAAAAAAAGCAGCGGCCTGGTTCGCACGGGAGAGCGACTCGATCCCCGAGCGGGGTTCGAGTTCGTGAAAGCCAACCAGGCCAACTGGCCGGTACGCACGATATGTCGAGTACTGGGTCTCTCCGCCAGCGGCTACTACGCGTGGATGCGCCGCGAGCCGTCGGCGCGAGAGCGGCGCGATGGACAGTTGCGGGAGCGTATCACGGCGATATGGAGAGCCAACCGCGAGGTGTATGGTCGCCCGCGCATCCACGCCGAGTTGCAGGCTGAGAACGAGCGAGTCGGGCACAAGCGGGTGGCGCGGCTGATGCAGCAGGCCGGCATCGAAGGGGCCAGCCGCCGGCGCGGGCCCAGGACCACAACGCGTGGCGCGGCGACCCGTCCGGCGCCAGACTTGGTGGAGCGGAACTTCACCGCGGCCGGGGCCGACCAATTGTGGGTGGCCGACATTACGTACGTGCCGACGTGGGCGGGGTTTCTGTACGTGGCGGTGGTGCTGGATGCCTGGAGCCGCCGGGTGGTGGGCTGGTCGATGGCCGGTCATCTGCGCACGGAACTGGTGCTGGAGGCGCTGGACATGGCGCTCTGGCAGCGGCGCCCCGAGCAGGTGATCCACCACAGCGACCAGGGCTCGCAGTACACCTCGATTGCGTTCGGGGTGCGCTGCAAAGAGGCCGGCGTGCGGCCGTCGATGGGCTCGGTGGGCGATGCATACGACAATGCGCTGTGCGAAAGTTTCTTCGCCACCCTGGAGTGCGAGTTGCTCGATCGGAGCCGATTTCGCAGCCGTGCCGAGGCGCGCTTGGCAGTATTCGAGTTCATCGAGGGGTTCTACAACCGGCGCCGGCGTCACTCGGCGCTGGGCTACCAGTCGCCGGTCGCGTTCGAGGCTGCTCGGACAGGAGCGGCAGCATGAGCGCCGGCGCGGTGCCGATACTGGCGCGCGCCCCCTCCAGGGACGTGATTCGTCGGCAATTGGCCGTCTCCGGACCGCTCGGCGGCCGCGAGTTGGCGCTCGAAGCCGCCATCAGGAAGCTCGACAAGTTTCACCTCTGATGCGCGATGATTTTTCCTACGTCACCAAGGATCAGGCCGAGACCAGCGTCCTGTTCGAGCTGATCAGCGCACGTTACGAGCAACGCTCGCTGCTGCTCACCGCCAACCAGCCGTTCGGCCAGTGGGACAGGATCTTCCCCGAGCCGGCCATGACCGTCGCCGCCATCGACCGCCTGGTGCACCGCGCCACCATCTTCGAACTCAACGTCGAGAGCTACCGGCGGCGCACCGCCAGCGACCACAAACGCTCCCGCCAGCGCGCCGCAGCGAGCGCCGGCGCGGCCGCCGACCAGACCGCCGGCGCACCGCCGGGACCGTTACGTAACGGTGCGCAGTGAGCATGGCTTTGACCAACGCCCAGCGCCAACGGCGTTATCGACAGCGCCACCAAGCAGCGCAACCGCAGGTGCGCTATCGACGACCTCAGGACCGCCGCTCCCGACCGCAGCGCTGGCAGGATGCGGTGCGCACTCTGCTTGAGCTTCAGGATGAGTATCAGGCCTGGCTCGACAACCTGCCCGACAATCTTACCGAGTCGGTGCTCGCGCACAAGCTGGAGGCGATTTGCATGCTGGATCTTGCCGAACTGGAGAGCATCGAGCCGCCGCGCGGGTTCGGTCGCGACTGAGGAACCCCCGCCAACTCGCCCGTTCCGCTGGTCCAGCCCGCGCCCGTAGCGGCCCCAGGGCCCGCTACGGGCCGAGCGCGACTTCTCACGGTCGCTACGAGCAAGCGCCAACGCCCAGCCAACGGGTCCTCAGAGCGCTTGTTCAGGCCCAGCCGGCGTCGCTCGCGGCGGATCGCCTCCAAAAATCGCCCGAGGATCGCCGTGGCGGGCTTCGCGGCAGCAAGGTGGTATCGGGATACCCCCCGAGAATCACCTGCCGGCGGACCTCAACGCCAGTTTCGCGGTCATTTCTGGACAAAATGTTCAGCATACGGCTGTCGCGCTCCCTCTGTGTAGGAGGGCGTCCGACGGCGGTGGCCGCACGCCAGCCGTGGAGGCCTACCCGGCGTCCTGGGCGCCCGGACAGATAGGAGTTGAGTTATCCACATATTCACAGGGTCAAACACCCCCCGCCCCCGGACCCCCACCCCCCTTTACCGCCACCTTTATTTGCCCTGGGACCCGGGAGGCGTGAGTTGACAACCAACGGAATACACCTCAACCTACCGCGGACTACCCCGCCACCTCAGCAGTTACCTGTCCACCGAAACGGGACACGTCCAGACACACCTGCACCATCAACTGCGTACGACTGCTGCGGCCACCGGCGGCAACGATCTGGCAGACGATCCGCAGTTCAGCCTCACTGAACGTTCTGCCGGCGCTGCGCACGCCCTCGCTGTTGGCATTCATCGGCACCCTCCGCTGACAACGGAGGCACCGTACCGAGTCGTGGTGGGTTTTGTCCAGCCCTTGCTATGCCCGCCAGCACGATACGTGGCAGCCTATGGCCCCGTTCCCCAAGCGTATGCCGCTGAACCAGCGCCGGGCGTCCGACAGAACCCCCAATTAACGCATCAAACTGAAGATAGAGGTCGTCCTAAAAGAGCCGCACCCATATGGTTCCTGGTCACGAAGTTGCGCAAGGATGGGGCTACGTTGTGGCCGGTTACTTTCTCGTGGAAGAATCGTTGAAGGCGCTCTTGTTCGTTAGAGGAAACCAGACAGTTCCGAAGAAACATTCACTGTCTACTTTATTCGACATGTTGGAGAACAACGACAAGGCAGTTCTTCGAGAATACTACGATGATTATCGGAACACAATGGGCGGAAGAATTGGCACCTTTCCCTTCCATACACTTCATGAATTTCTCCTGAATCTTGATGGCGACAAGAATAGAAAAGGTTCATTCGATTGGAGATACTATCTCATTGAGGAAAAGAGCAGCAACGTAATGCCGACAGTGAGCGTCGATTATTTGCATGAGATTGTCTACGGATGTACGCGAATTGTTGAACATGCGCACTACCGACGCTCCGATCCGTCGAGATCCACTCTGTCGCGGCGAATGCATGCGAAGAGGAAGTTGAAGTATACCGACTGGCTAACAGTCAGAATGAATACAGAAGGGTGGGATGATCTGGGAGAGAGATTAGAAATTCTCTGGGGTCCGGATCGTCTCGGACGATACGACCTTCTGTTATTCGGAGATAAAGGTCGGAAACAGTATTTTTCGGAAATTCCCGACGACCTTTCAGTACCTGTGGTTGATAAGAGGAACGAGATAGAAAAGTTCGATGTAGAGAAAGGATACAGGAGCATTGGGGTTTTTCGACCTGAACGCACAGGCTCTTAATGACATCGATCATTCTTTCATCGCCGCGGCGATAAGGCTCCCGACTTTTTCCGCGGCTTCGACGAGGTGCGCATCGGCAAGGTGGGTAGCCCGTCGTCGTCCGGTTTCGGGGTGTCCAAGCAGCTTGCCGACCAGGGGCGAGTTCTCGCCCACCATGACGGCCTGGCTATCGGCCGTGTGGCGCAGATGGTGCAGGCGCAGCTTGCGGAGCCTGGCATCGGCGCAGACCGTCCGCCAGCAGTTAGTCAGAATCCAGAGCTTCGGCCTTTGGTCTGGACGGGAAACAGGGACGCGTCCTGGTCACGGGGACCGGGCTGCGCCTCGATGAGCGCTCGCGCCGGCGCGCCGAGCGGCACGGCGCGGGGACCAGTCGTCGAGTCGGGTAAGTTGGTGGCGTCGTCTCTGACATCGCGCCAGCGAAGATTGAGCACTTCGCTGCGGCGGCATCCGGTGAGCGCCAGCAACCGGATCGCGCCGACGGCCTCGGGCCAGCGGGCTTCGTGCGCTTCAAGCGCGCGCGAGCCGGGGCAGCTCGTCCGTATCGAGGAACCGGACAACATTGTTCCTCGGGTTCTTCGCGATACCCAGTATTCCGTAGCTCGGGGTTGGGCGGCGCGGACGCGCCGGGCGAAGGTGGATTTCTCGGCCATAGTTGCGGCTCCCTGTTCGGGCCGCGCGGGTGGGCGGTAGTACAGGAAGCAGCCGCGGCGGCGTTGCGTCGGGGAAGCCGCCCGGCGGCGCGGGACGGGACGGGCCGTAAGGCCCTGTAGTCACGGGATTTTCTGTCCGTCCATGCGCTGGCGGGCGCTGGCGGGAAGGGCACCATCGGTGCGTCGGGTGTGGCGCGCAGCGTATCGCTCTACCAACAGCTCGCCGAACGAAGTGGTACGGCGACTGGGCTCGCAGGTGGCGTGCCGTACCATCGGCGACCCGGTGACGCAGTCCCTGAGCGATGCTCGTACGCTACTCGCACGGATGATCTGCCCGCGGGCGCCGCGGCACGAGCGGTGCCGCTGTTCTGTCGCTTGGCCACGGATGCGGCGTGCGCGCGAGGCGAAGTCTACTTTCCCGGGTTGCAGATCGTGACACCCACGTGCATTGATAGAGGAGGAGTGACATGTCGACGCCAACCACCCGACTGCCGGACGATACCCATGGGCGACTGAAGGAGATTGCCCGGCAACGGGGAATGAGTATGAACAAGCTCATCGAGGAATTCTCCACCGTGGCAATCGCGCACTACGACGCCGAGACGCGTTTTCGGGCTATGGCCGCCAGGGGGTCGGTAGACGAGGGGCTCCGTATCATGGACAAGCTCGATGCAGCGTTTACCGGCTCCACGGACTCCGAGCGCGGACAACGCCAGTAACAGGCTACGAAATACTCCGTGATGGCAGCGAGCAACGACGACCTGAACTGGATCGCGAACTATATATGGGGCATCGCCGACGATGTGCTGCGCGACCTCTACGTGCGCGGCAAGTACCGGGACGTGATCCTGCCGATGACCGTGCTGCGCCGCCTCGACGCGGTGCTGGAGGGCAGCAAGCAGGCGGTCCTCGACATGAAGTCATCGCTCGACGGCGCCGGAGTGGTGGAGCAGGATCCGGCCCTGCGCCAAGCGGCCGGGCAGGCGTTCTACAACACCTCCCGCTTCACCCTGAGGGATCTACGCACACGCGCCAACCGGCAGCAGCTCACCGCCGATTTCACGGCGTACCTCGACGGGTTCTCGCCCAACGTGCAGGACATCCTCGACAACTTCGAGTTCCGCAACCAGATTCCGCGGTTGTCTCGCGCCGACGCCCTAGGCACGCTGATCGAGAAGCTCACCTCGCCTGACATCAACCTGAGCCCAGATCCAGTGCGCCACGCCGACGGCTCGGTAACGCACGCCGGGCTCGACAACCACGGCATGGGCACGATCTTCGAGGAGCTGGTGCGCCGCTTCAACGAGGAGAACAACGAGGAGGCGGGCGAGCACTGGACGCCGCGCGACGCGGTCCGGCTGATGGCCAAGCTGGTCTTCCAGCCCATCGCCGACCAGATCACCTCCGGCACCTACCTGCTCTACGATGGAGCCTGCGGCACGGGCGGCATGCTGACGGTGGCAGAGGAGACGCTACAGGAACTCG
Source organism: Spirochaetia bacterium (assembly GCA_965203905.1). Classification (GTDB taxonomy): domain Bacteria; phylum Spirochaetota; class Spirochaetia; order SZUA-6; family Bin103; genus Bin103. Next base: position 5,386,151 of record CBDBDQ010000005.1, read on the forward strand.
CCGCCGAGCACGGTAAGGAGGTCGCCACTCACCTGTACGGGCAGGAGATCAACGCCGAGACCTTCGCCATCTGCAAGGCCGACCTGCTCCTGAAGGGGGAGGGCGAGGCAGCCGACAACATCGTGGGCGGCCCCGAGCACTCCACCCTGTCCAACGACGCCAACCCGGGCCGCGAGTTCGACTTCATGCTCTCCAATCCGCCCTATGGCAAGAGCTGGAAGACCGACCTGGAGCGCATGGGTGGTAAGCGCGACATGCGCGACCCCCGCTTCGTGATCGAGCACGCCGGCGATCCCGAGTACTCCCTGGTGAGCCGCTCCAGCGACGGTCAGATGCTGTTCCTGGCCAACAAGCTCTCCAATGAAGCAGAGCACCGCGCTCGGCAGCCGCATCGCCGAGGTGCACAACGGCAGCTCGCTGTTTACCGGCGACGCCGGCCAGGGCGAGAGCAACATCCGCCGCTGGATCATCGAGAACGACTGGCTGGAGGCGATCGTCGCCCTGCCGCTCAACATGTTCTATAACACCGGCATCGCCACCTACGTGTGGGTGCTCACCAACCGCAAGCCCGAGCACCGCCGGGGCAAGGTGCAGCTCATCGACGCCACTGGCTGGCACCGGCCGCTGCGCAAGAACCTGGGCAAGAAGAACTGCGAGCTCGGCGAGAAGGACATCGCCCGCATCTGCGACACCTTCCTCACCTTCGAGGAGACCGAGCAGAGCAAGATCTTTGATAACGACGCCTTCGGCTACTGGAAGGTGACGGTCGAGCGGCCCCTTCGGATTGCGGGAGCCGACCCCAACCGTGTCTACAAGGCCGCCGAGATAAAAAAACTGAAGGAGAGTGGCGAGCGCAGCGACGCCGCGCCGCCCGTGATCAGGAAGATCCATAGGCGAGGCACCGACGCCGATCCCCTGCGCGGGAAGTTCGCGGCCACCATCAACGGCAGACCAGCCGTCGTGGAGTACGAGCCCGACACCGACCTTCGCGACACCGAGCAGATCCCGCTCCAAGAGGTCGGCGGCATCGAAGCCTTCCTGCACCGCGAAGTCCTGCCCTACGCGACAGACGCATGGTACCAGCCCGACCGCGTGCGGATCGGCCACGAAATTAACTTCGCTCGCTACTTCTACAAACCTAAACCGATGCGTACCCTGGAAGAAATCCGTACCGACATCCTGGCACTGGAAAATGAGACGAGTGGGTTGCTTGTTGAGATTCTGGGGGAGGTAAGTCGATGATTTCGAATCTCAGGCCGTACCCTTCGTACAAGGCCACCAGAGTAGGGTGGTTAAAACGTATTCCTGAACATTGGGGCATGCGCCGGTTGAAGTCGGTCTGCCTGCAAGCCGCGCTCTATGGTGCCAACGTGAGTGCGGGGTCCTATTCCGATAAGGGGGTACGCTTTCTTCGAACGACGGACATAACCGACGACGGGGACCTAAACGCAAGTGGTGTATACTTGCCGGAGAACTTGGTTCGAGACTATCTTCTGGCCGACGGCGACCTGCTGATCTCACGTAGTGGCACTGTTGGACGTTCCTTCCTGTTCGATACGAAAAGACATGGTCGGTGCGCATACGCAGGTTACTTAGTAAGATTCGTGCCTAGTCGCGAGGTAGTACCCGAGTATCTTTTTTGGTTCACTAAGACGCAAGCATTCTATGAGTTTCTTCGGGTAGTGGCTATTTCGTCAACAATAGAGAATGTTAACGGTGAGAAGTATTCAAACGCACCCTTGCCACTTCCGCTTCTCACAGAACAGCACAGGATCGTCCGGTTCCTGGACCACGCCGATCGCCGCATCCAACGCTACATCCGTGCCAAGCGGAGACTGATTGCTCTACTGGAGGAGCAGAAGCAGGCCCTCATTCATGAGGCCGTCACGGGGCGAATCGACGTGCGGACTGGGCGACCGTATCCGGCCTACAAAGAATCCGGTGTTGAGTGGTTGGGGACAGTGCCCGCCCACTGGGAGATTTGGCGTAGCAAGCGTGCGTTCAGGCCACGCACAGAACTTGCCCGCCCTGGTGATACTCAACTGTCGGCTACTCAAGCCTACGGTGTGATCGCGCAGGCGGATTACGAGGATAAGATTGGGCGAAAGATCACGAGGATCCTGCGGCATCTGGACCAGCGCAGGCACGTTGAGATCGACGACTTCGTAATCAGCATGCGCAGTTTTCAAGGCGGTCTCGAACGCGCCTGGACGAGCGGCTGTATTCGATCCTCTTACATTGTTCTGCACGCCGCTACTGAGCTGATTGTGGGGTATTTCGCGTACCTGTTCAAATCGTTCGGCTACATCGGAGCGCTCCAGTCAACGGCGAATTTCATTCGGGACGGACAGGATTTGAACTTTGAGAACTTCTGTCGGGTTGATGTGCCGTTCCCACCCTTAGATGAGCAACAGCACATTGCGCAGGCCGTTGATCGTGGGACCGATCACATTGCGACGAGCATAGAGCGGTCGCGTCGCCAGATCGGTTCATTGTGCGAATACCGTGCGCGCTTGGTTGCGGATGTCGTCACAGGAAAGCTCGACGTGCGGAAGGCGGAGGCTGATCTGTTCGAGACGGTTTCGCTTGGCGCCGAAGACGATCGGGATGTCGGCATCGATCACGATAAGGACCGGTTGGAGGCGACGACACAGGGAGTAGATGACGGAAGGAGGTGAGCACATGGACTGGGAGAACTGCCCGGTAGTGGAACGCAAGCCAGGCAAGATCAGCGGCGCTTGGGCGTTCACTGGAACACGCGTACCAGTATACGCTCTGTTTGAGAATCTCGCCGGCGGCGCCACGATCGATGAGTTCGTAGAGTGGTTTCCGGGCGTAGATAAGAACCAGGTGCGTGAGGTACTGGAATATCAAGCACGGGCGCTGAGAAAGGCCCTTGCCCATTGAAGTTACTGTTCGATCAGGGTACGCCTGCTCCGTTGCGGGAACGCCTTCCGGCGCATTCGGTGGATACGTTGGCCGAGAAGGGCTGGTCGGACAAGGACAACGGCGAGTTGCTCGATGTGGCGCAACGAGAGGGGTACGAAGTTCTCGTGACAACGGATCAGAGTCTTCCCTACCAGCAGAATCTGACGGGGAGGCGAATCGGCATTGTCATTCTGCTTTCCACAGATTGGCGCGAGGTTCGCCTTCGCACAGGGAAATCGGCGAAGCGATCTCGGCTGTGGGTACCGGAGAGGTAATTGAAGTGCCCATTCGGGTGAAATGATATGGCTGTGGACACCACGGAACGTGGCCTGGAGCGGCTGATCTGCACGGCGCTGGCGGGACACCCGTGCGATCCGTCGGCCGAGGGCGCCGTGGCCGAATCTCCGGCGGGCTACGGCGGGGTGGGGTGGAGTGGCGGCAGCTTCCACGACTACGACCGCGAGTACTGTGTCGACTTGGTACAGTTCGCGGCGTTCCTGCGGGATACGCAGCCGGACGCCGCCGACGCATTGGTGCTGTCCGAGGACGGTCCGACGCGGCGCGCGTTCCTGACTCGGTTGCAGGGGGAGATTGCCAAGCGCGGCACCATCGACGTGCTACGCAACGGGATCAGACACCGGGCGCTGCACCTGGATCTGTTCTACGGGACGCCCTCGGAGCACAACGCCGAGGCGCAGGAACGGTTCGCGCGGAACCGGTTCACGGTTACCCGGCAGCTTCGTTACAGCCGGGACGAGGCGCAGCGGTCGCTGGACATTGGGTTGTTCATCAATGGGCTGCCGGTGTTCACGTTCGAGCTGAAGAACAGCCTCACCAAGCAGACGGCGGACGACGCGGTGGTGCAGTACCAGCAGGATCGCAACCCGCGCGAGAAGCTGTTCGAGTTCGGTCGCTGCATCGCGCACTTCGCGGTGGACGAGCGTGAGGTGCAGTTCTGCACCCATCTCAAGGGCAAGGGGTCGTGGTTCCTGCCGTTCAACCGCGGCTGGAACGACGGCGCGGGCAACCCGCCGAACCCTCACGGGCTGGCGATCGACTACCTGTGGCGCGAGGTGCTGCCACGGGAGAGTCTGACCAACATCCTGGAGAACTACGCCCAGGTGGTGGAGGAGAAGGACGACAAGACCGGCAGGAAGCGGCGGGCGCAGGTGTGGCCGCGCTATCACCAGCTCGACGTGGTGCGCCGCCTGCTGGCCGACGCCGAAGCCCACGGGGTAGGCCGGCCGTACCTGATCCAGCACTCGGCGGGCAGCGGCAAGAGCAACTCCATCGCCTGGCTGGCGCATCAACTCATCGGGCTGACCAGGGACGATGCGCCGGTGTTCGACTCGATCATCGTGGTGACCGACCGGCGCATCCTCGACCGGCAGATCCGCGACACGATCCGGCAGTATGCCCAGGTGTCGGCGACGGTCGGGCACGCCGACCGGTCGGGCGACCTGCGGCGGTTCATCGAGAGCGGCAAGAAGATCATCATCTCCACGGTCCAGAAGTTCCCGTTCATCCTCGACGAGATCGGCAACGAGCAGCGCGGGCGCAGCTTCGCCATCATCATCGACGAGGCCCACTCCAGCCAGGGCGGACGTACCAGCGCGGCGATGGCGCAGGCGCTGTCGGTGGCCGGCGAGGTGGACGAGGAGGAAACCTACGAGGACCAGATCAACCGCCTGATGGAGTCGCGCAAGCTGCTGCCCAACGCCAGCTACTTCGCGTTCACGGCCACGCCCAAGAACAAGACGCTGGAGATCTTCGGCACTCCGGATCCGCAGCCGGACGGCACGGTCAGGCATCACGCGTTTCACAGCTACACCATGAAGCAGGCGATCCAGGAGGGGTTCATCCTCGACGTGCTCGCCCGCTACACGCCGGTGGCCAGCTACTACCGGCTGGCCAAGACGGTGGAGGACGATCCGGAGTTCGACGTCAAGAAGGCGCAGAGGAAGCTGCGGCGCTTCGTGGAGGGCAGCGATCACGCTATCCGGCTCAAGGCCGAGATCATGGTCGATCACTTCCACGACCAGGTGCTGGCGCAGGGCAAGATCGGCGGCGCGGCGCGGGCGATGGTGGTGACCAACGGCATCGAGCGTGCGATCCAGTACTACCACGCCATCAGCGACTACCTGGCCGAGCGCAAGAGCCGCTACCAGGCCCTGGTCGCCTTCTCCGGCGAGCACGAGTACGGCGGCGTGAAGCTGAGCGAGGCGTCGCTGAACGGTTTGCCGTCGGCGCAGATCGCCGACCGGTTCCAGGAAGATCCCTACCGCTTCCTGGGTGTGCGCGGACAAGTTCCAGACCGGCTACGACGAGCCGCTGCTGCACACCATGTACGTGGACAAGACGCTGTCCGGCATCAAGGCCGTGCAGACCCTGTCGCGCCTCAACCGGGCGCACCCCAAGAAGCACGACGTGTTCGTGCTCGACTTTCTGAACGACGCCGACACCATCCGCGAAGCGTTCGCGGACTTCTACCGGGCGACGATCCTGGCCGACGAGACCGACCCCAACAAGCTCCACGACCTGCAGGCCGACCTGGACGCTGCCCAGGTCTATTCCGAGGAGCAGGTAGAGGATCTGGCGCGGCGTTACCTTGGCGGTGCCGAGCGCGACCAGCTCGATCCGATCCTCGATGCCTGCGTGGCGGTGTATCTGCGCGATCTGGACGAGGACGGCCAGGTGGAGTTCAAGGGCAGTGCCAAGGCCTTCATCCGCACCTACGGCTTCCTCTCCGCGGTGCTGCCGTACAGCAACCCCGGCTGGGAGAAACGCTCGATATTCCTCAACCTCCTGGTGCCGAAGCTGCCGGCGCCCGAGGAGCCGGACCTCGCCAAGGGGATCCTGGACGCCATCGACCTGGACAGCTACCGGGTCGAGAAACAGGCGATGCAGAAGATCCTGCTACCCGACGAGGACGCCGAGATCGGCCCGGTACCCACGTCCGCCGCCGGCTCCCGCCCGGAGCCGGAGCTGGACCGGCTCTCCAGCATCCTGCGTACCTTCAACGAGAACTTCGGCGACATCCAGTGGGAGGACGGCGACCGCGTACGGCAGCTCATCATCGAGACCATCCCCGCCCGCGTCGCCGCCGACACCGCCTTCCGCAACGCGCGCCAGAACTCCGACCGCCAGAACGCCCGCATCGAGCACGACAAGGCGCTGGTGCGCGTGATGACCGCCGTGATGCGCGACGACACGAGCTGTTCAAGCAGTTCATGGACAACGCCAGCTTCAAGCGCTGGCTCACCGACACCGTATTCTCACTCGCCTACGAGCCGGCAGGCACCCCCTGAACGAAGCGCTGCTTGGGATCCCCTGCTGTCTCAGCAGTCGGGACTGGCGACCGATGCGACTGGCACTTCCTGTTCGATCAACTGGCCTCGATAGCTGACCACCACGGAGACGTCGTAACTGCTTTGAAGGTTCATCCAGAATTCAGACCCGGTGCCGAAGTATCGCCCGAGGCGCAGGGCCGTCGCCGCCAAAACGGCACGGTCACCGCGCAGGATTGCGGTAACGCGGTTTGCGGGCTCGCGGATTGCGAGGGCAAGCTGGTTGGCGCTCATGCCCCGTATCCGCAGTTCCTCTCTGAGCACTACACCGGGATGCGTTCGTACTCTCGCCATGTATCTTGCCTCTCCCGGGATCGTCCCCTTTGTAGTCCTCGATCGCGACACCGTAGGCGTCACCGTCCGAGAACCGAATGGTGGGCCGCCAGCAGGAATTTATCGTCATCGCCCACACTCCTTGTCGCGAGCCGGACAGCACATGTAACCGCACCGCTTGCAGCTTGTGGAATGGCTCAAGCGATGGCGCAGCGTCAGGCATAGTACCTCAAGTGTCCGACGGTGCGGCCGGTGCGGCCCGGCGCGGCACGCAGCGTCTCGAGCTTCCCTCGCTCATGCATGCACGAGCGCGAGAAGACGGCATCCTCTGTCGGGTTCTCATTGTGGACGCTCAGGTACTCATCTATCGCCTGTTTCAGCTCATCAGTGCTTCGGAACGTGCCACGCCGGATCTTCCGTTCGGTAATCGCCGCTCGCTCGAGCGGATGCGGCGCGGGCAACCCGCCCAACTCGGACCGGCTGGCTGTCCTTTGGCAGCAAAGTACGGTACCGTGTGGCCGTGGCCAAGCCCGACTACGTCGAGACTTCGATCCCCAGCTTCTACGTGGAAGGGCACACGCCGCTCTGTTCGAGACTCTCGCCGCCGGCGCCAAGATCGACGAGTTCGGGGTGGTTCCCGTGGTAGACAAGCAAGACGTGCGAGGGGTGTGATCTCGATGCCGCATGTCGAACCATTTGAAGCCGAAGACGATCAAGATGTCACGCTTTGCCGGGACGCTGGGTCGGAGACGATCGATGCCGAGGAATCGGCTGACGAGTACATCGACGAGGAGGTGACCGTATGACGGACTGGAGCAAGTGCGCCGCGGTGGAAAGCGTGCCCGGCAGACTTAGCGGGGCCTGGGTATTCACCAGGACCAGAGTGCCGGTATCCGCACTGTTCGGCAATCTCGCGGCGGGAGCCACGGTGAAGGACTTTCTCGAGTGGTTCCCGGGGGTGGAGGAATGGCAGGTTAAGGCGGTGTTGGAACACGAGGTCAAGAGCCTGGACGCTAGAGTGAGCATTGAAAATCCTGTTTGACCACGCGACACCTGCACCACTCCGCGCCCATATTCCAGAACATACCGTTGACACAGCCGCCGAGAGAGGTTGGGCGGAATTGAGCAACGGTGAGCTTCTGGACCGAGCTGAGAGCGAAGAATACGAGCTATTGATCACCACCGACCAGAGTGTGAGGTATCAGCAAAACCTTAGCCGCAGGCAAATGGCGATTATCGTACTGCGTTCCAACAGATGGCCCGATGTCCTACTGCGAGTAGGCGACATCCGGGCCGCCTTGGAGCGGATACAGCCGGGAGAACTCCGGGAGGTCGAGATATAGCATGACCACCGACACCACGGAGCTCGGGCTGGAGCGGCTGATCTGCGCGGGATTGGCTGGGCATCCGTGCGATCCTCCTACCGAGGACACCGTGGCCGATCCGCCGGCTGGCTACGGTGGCGTGGGCTGGAGCGGCGGGAGTTTCCATGACTACGACCGCGAGTACTGCGTCGATCAGGTGCAACTCGGCGCGTTCCTGCGTGTTACCCAGCCCAAGGCTGCGGAGGAGCTGGCACTGTGGCAGGACGGTCCTACACGGCGAGCGTTCCTGACGCGACTGCAGGGCGAGGTGAGCAGGCGCGGTACGATCGATGTGCTGCGCAACGGAGTAAAACACCGAGCGCGGCACGTCGAGCTGGTCTACGGGACGCCGTCGGAGCGCAACGCCGAGGCGCAGGTACGGTTCGAGCAGAACCGGTTCACGGTTGCCCGGAAGCTTCGCTACAGCCGGGACGAGGCGCAACGGTCGCTGGACATTGGGTTGTTCATCAATGGGCTGCCGGTGTTCACGTTGGAGTTGAAGAACAGCCTCACCAAGGTTCATCCAGAATTCGGGCCCGGTGCCGAAGTATCGCCCGAGACGCAGGGCTTTCTCCGCCGAAACGGCACGGTCACTGCGCAGGATTGCGGTAACGCGGTTGCGGGCACGCGGATTGCGAGGGCAAGCTGATTGGCGCTCATGCCCCGTATCCGTAGCTCCTCTCTGAGCACTACACCGGGATGCGTTCGTACTCTCGCCATGTGTCTGCCTCCCCCGGGATCATCCCCTGTGGTAGTCCTCGATCGCGACACCGTAGGCGTCACCGTCCGAGAACCGAATGGTGGGCCGCCAGCAGGCTTTTTTGTCGTCATCGCCCACACTCCTTGTCGCGAGCCGGACAGCGCATGTAACCGCACCGCTTGCAGCTTGTGGAATGGCTCAAGCGATGGCGCAGCGTCAGGCATAGTACCTCAAGTGTCCTGCGGCGCGGTCGCGGCACTGGGCGGCGCGCCGTCCCGAACTTCACTCCTCATGCACGAGCGCGAGAAAACGGCATCCTATGTCGGATGCTCCTGTCGAGCGTTGTCCGTTCATCTCCAGCCGGCAACGTAGGGGCCGGCGTGCTCGGCGCCATCGCGAAGGTGGGTGACGACGGAAGTTTCGGCAGCGCGGCCGATGCGGTAGATCACGTCGTGCGGCTGGTACACGTCGTTCAGTTGCGCCTCCAGACCGGCCAGCACGGCCGAACACGGTTGATCCCGGCGTGTGCCACGATCAGGGTAGTGCGTTCATCCAGCCGTCCTGTCATCGATCGTGCCCGCTCCAGGATTTCTGTGAGCGACTCGCCACCCGTGTACCGGTAGCTGAGGCGGTCCTTGCCACGCTTCCGCCGCGCGCGCGCACCCGGATAGCGCTCGTCCACCTCCTGCCGGGTCAGGCCTTCCCACCGCCCGATGGAGATTTCGGCGAGCTCTGCGTCGACCTCGACCGGGAGGCCCACCGCGTCGGCCACCACCCGCGCCGTGTGCTGCGCTCTCCCGAGCGGGCTGCACAGTAGCCGCTGGACTCCGCGCCCACGCATTGTCTCGGCGGTCTGTCGCGCCTGTACCCGTCCGAGCGCGGTCAGCGGCGAATCGAGGCTGCCCTGGTAGCGGCCCTGGGCGTTCCACTCCGTCTGCCCGTGCCGGGCCAGAAACAGCGGACCGGTCACCACCCGTTATAGCGCGCAGATTTGCGATGTGCGCGTAGTGGTGGCGGCCGTGCCAGGCATAGCCCTGGACAATCCGGCTCACAGTCTGCGTGCCAAACTCAGGATGGTGCACCTTGCGCAGCAGCGTCGGCTCGTCCAGCGTACGCAGGGTTACCACCCAGCGCCCATGCAGCGCTTCCAGCAATCGCAGTGACACTTCCGGCGGCTCGGTGGATGCGTCAGTCAGCTTCGCCCAGGCCTCCTCGTCGAACGGCTTGACGATGGGAACGTCCTCGGTCAGGGCCAGCTTGGTGCGAATGTAGCCGTGCATATGGCTGTCGGCCAATGATGCGGATCAATCGTTGGTGCTTCTTCGGCGTCGGTTGCGGATCCTCGCGAAGTCGCCCGATCGGGTACCTGAGCGACTCCGGGGTACCATTACCCGGTACGGCGCAGTCCCGAACCGCTTCTTCGGCAGATGATTGGTCTTGCACGACGCAACAATGGCACCAGTAGACGCGTGTTGACAAGGCCGCGCAATGACTCGTCTCATCGACAACCAAACACTTGACAGTATCCCAGTCGTCGTCCAGCATGACGCTGACGCCAGACAGGTCTTGCTGCCGTTGGATCCATGGAGAACAACATAGTCATTGCCGCCGCACAATCGCGCTCCATAAGAGGTGACTTGCAGGATAACATTCTTACGCATTTGCGGTTCATAGAAAGAGCCGCTGCTGCTGGTTGTCGTCTGCTCGTGTTTCCTGAATTGTCACTCATCGGATATGAGCTGGATCTCGCTGCTACGCTCCAGTTCAGGAGAGACGACCCGCGGCTGGACCCAATACGAAACGCGGCGAAGAAACATGACATGCATATAGTCGTCGGCGGGCCTCTAGCTTCGGAGGAGGAAAGGCCATATCTCGGCGCTCTTGTTGTTTCACCGCAACGAACCGTCTGTTACCCGAAGACTCACGTTCATGAAAGTGAGGCCCCGTACTTCCTCTCTGGAGAGGACAGTTGTGTAGTAGTTATTGACGGGAACCGCGTGGGGATAGCCATATGCGCAGATACGAGCTACGCTTCTCACGCCGCGACCGTGGCTAGCCGAGGGGCGCAGCTATACGTCGCGTCCGTAATGAAAACGAATGCAGAGATGTTCGATCACGTACGCAGGATGAACCAATACGCGATCGCTCATCGGATGGGAATCTTGACGGCGAACTACGCCGGCTCAAGTGGTCGGCGGGAATCCGCCGGAAAGAGTGCGTTCTGGGACGAACGAGGGGATCTCATTGTGCAGGTGGATTCCAACGTCGAATCCTTATTGGTTTCGCGCCGAGACAACGGATATTGGAACGGCGAGATCATTGCACTCTGACGGCTGTGGCAAGCTGGGCACCGAGTCGTGCCTCTACCTTAATCGCACACCGCTAGCGACCTCCGGCCTGCTCCGTGTGGATGCCAACGGCCGGGATAATCCCGTCGTAAAGGCCGTGACGTTATTGTGGACCGCGTTCTCGCCGACCGCGGCTTGTTCTCGGTAGCGGCCTACCTGCATGCGTGGAATCGACATGTCGACTCCTGTATCCGGTCGATACCGGCCGATCGGCGGCTGGTGCTGCGGACCAACGAACTCGGCGGGTCGCATCGGTGTCTCGCGGAGTTCCTGGGCATACCGGTGAACTCTCTCGACGTCGCCCACGGCCACCGTAACCGCGGCACCCCGATGGAGCCGGTCACCTCCTTGGTAGCGCCAGGATACATCGACGAAGTGGTGCATTCGATCTGCGGCGCCAATATGGCCCTGCACTTTCCCGAGCTGAGCAGTGTTCGACGAGATCCGAGCCACGCGGAGCGGCTTCAACTCGGCCGAGAACGTACCGCGCGAGGTCCTGTACGAACGACGTGCGGTTCGTTGACACGAACGTGCTGATCTATGCGGCCAGACCGTCGCCGCAGGAGGCGGAGAAGCGCCGCAGCGCCCAAGAGCTGCTGGAGCACGGCGATTTCGTGCTGTCGGTGGAGGTCCTGCAGGGAGTTCTACAATCAGGAGACGCGGCCGAACCGGACCTACTCGCTGACCGATTGCATCTCGTACGAGACAAAGCGATCGCGGTATGGAGCTGGCCATCATCGGCAGGAAACGGCGCGGTTTCTACGGCGATGGAGGCCATGCACCACGCGTAGTAGGTGACCACCTCGGCGCTGTCTGCGGGAGTGAACCACCAGGTACTTGGTCGCTCCGGTTGCCGCCGATTGCTGCGCGTGGCGGCGCAGCCAATGCGTTCTGATCCTGCGAGCGACACTCGAACACGTCCCACTACATGGTGGCCGGACAGGAGTACCGGTGGCAGGTAGCCGGCAGTCACTCCGTGAAGAAGGCGCCGGCCGCCGCATCAGTTCGTGGAGTCCGGGTAGATCTCGCGCCGGCCGTTCGTTGATTGCCTCCCATGCGCCGGCAGCTTCGGGAGGCAGGACGAACTCGGTTCGATCCGCGAGTACCTGGCGGGCGGCGGTGGTAACGCTGCTCAGGACGAACGCGGTCACGGTGGTACCGGCGCGGGCACGGCGCGGTCGATCATCGCACGGTCCTCCGGGGAGTTGCGGCCCGGCCCGCGAATCGGTCGAGGAAGTGGTCGCGGTCCCAGGTTACGAGCGTCGTCGCGAATGCCGCGTGCTTGCGAGCAGTCAACAGGAACTGGGCGTCACCGAGAGAAAGACGTTGGTGTCGATGAGGTACGGTCCCTGATCCATTCCGTGGCCTGCGACCAGTCGGAAAACACCGGTTCGGACTGCGCGAGCGCTGTTTCAACCTCCGCCCAGCGTTCGTCGGCCCCTGCGGCCGAACCATCCCTCTGGTCGTCGGTGCAAGGTGTCACTACCCCGATTCGCTTGCCGCGGTAGGTAAGTACAAAGGGTTCTCCGGCGCGCAATCGCTTGATGAAGTCACCGGTGTGCTGTTTCAACGCCTTTGCCGTGATCACTCCCATCCGCCAAGCGTACACTTTCGCGTTTCAAACTGTCTGCTCCGCGAGATGGTCGTCAAACGCCATCCCCCGGCCACAGCGCCAGCCGCGGGGCGCCAGCTCCATGTAGCTGCGCCCGCGCTGCCGATGCCCACCAGCGGGAGGTAGACTGCGCGTGGCGGAGCCGGCGAGCGTGCGGCTTGCTCTACCTGGAGCCGGCGGTGGCCGTTCCGTACAATCCGGGGGCACCATGGCACTGCAGATCTACACCCACGGCCGCCGCGACCGACCCACGGTGGCGCTGACGTTCGATGACGGCCCCAACCCGCCGGTGACCGATCAGATCCTGGAGATCCTGGCACAGCGCGAGGTCAGGGCCACCTTCTTTCCCATCGGCCGCTGGGTGGAGCGCTGGCCGCAGGCGTTCGCGCGCATGGTGGCGGCGGGGCACGTGATCGGCAACCACAGCTACGAGCACGACCGCTACCTGGGCGACTTCGACCGCGCCGAGGCGGTGCTCGCCAACGTCACCGGCAAGCCCTCGCGCTTCCTGCGCGCCCATTTCTTCCACTTCCACCTGTGCCTGCAGTCGCCCCTGGCCACCTCTCCGGGGATCAAGATCGTCGATGCCGACGTCAACCCTGCCGACTACTCGCGCACCGACCCCGACGAGATCGTCAGGCTGACCCTGGAGTCGGACCAGTTGCAGGGCGGCTCGATCATCGACCTGCACGACGGCGGGGAGATGGAAGATGACGCCACGCGCCTGTCCCGGCCGCGGCCGCTGATCGAGGCGCTGCCGCGGATCATCGACGGCCTGCGGGAACGCGGTCTGCAACCCGCCGGGCTGGATGAGATGGAGCTGGTCGATCCAGCCGAATGGCCCCCTCGCCGCGACTGAGGTAGATTCTTGCAGACAAGTTACGTTTTTCGTAACCTGTCTGCACGATGCAGTCGCTGACGGAAGCCGTATTCGAGCTTGCGCCGCCGGGCGGGCTGTTCAACGAGACGGTGGTGAGCAACCTCTTTCCTCACCGGTCGGACGGCGCTCGCAAGCAGTTGGTGCATCGGGCCGTGGCAAGCGGCGAGATCATTCGTCTCAGGCCGGGGATCTTCGCGTTGCGCCCGGAATACCGCAGGTCGGAGTTGCACCCGTATGTCGTTGCCGCGTTTCTGCATTCGCCGTCACATGTCAGTCTGGAGTCCGCGCTTGCTCATCACGGTCTCATTCCGGAGGCGGTTCAGCAGATCAGCAGTGTAACTGCGCGGCGGAGTCGGTCGTTCACGACGACCCTGGGGGTATTCTCGTTTCAACGCGTTCCCGCGCGCCAACCGCGGGCCGGCGTGGAGGCGGTCAAGCTCGGGTCCGGATCGTGGGCGTTCGTTGCGACGCCGTTGCGCGCTCTGGCGGACATGCTCTATCTCAACAAGTCGGTGTCCTGGCCGAAGGACGGTCTCGGGTACGTTCTGGAGTCGCTGCGTATCGAGCCGGACGACCTGAGCGGCGTGTCAATCGCGGCGCTGCCCGAGATCAGCGCCAGCGTCCGAGACCGAAGGGTCGTCTCCTATCTGGAGCATCTGGCGAAGGAGGCACCTCTTGCTGAGTGATGTACTGCAGGCGCATGGTTGCGTACCTGGCCAGGTAAGTGAACTTCACGTGCCGTCCGCGACGGCGCGCAGGCGTGAGGTCAGTCCGTCCAGGTTGAAGCAGTCGACGTAGCGGGAGATCGAGGCCTTGATGCGGCCGAGGACGAAGGCTTCCGGCTCGCCGCCGGCCGCTGACAGGTTCGCAAACAGACGCTCGGTGGCCTCCAACACTGCCGGATCGTGGAACACGTAGTGCCCGCAGATCTCCGCGAGGCGGAACGCACGTCCCGGATCCTGCAACGCGGCCTCCACCGACAGCTCGTCGTCCGCGCCGGTCATCCACTTGCGCCAGCGCTCGCTCGCCACGGCCCGCCTGGTGAAGGTCGGGAGAAAGCCCGAGGACTCGGCGATCCGTCCGGCGGCACGCTGCTCTTCTTCAGCCTGCGCCAGAGCCAGGTAGGCGCGCGATTCCTCCACCCCGAACTCGGGGGCGACGTTGGCCGCGGAGACCCTTAGCAGAGGATGATGGAGCAGCGCCCGGTCTTCGAGGTAGTCGGCGTTGTGCTCCTTGAGCCCCGCTCCGTGGCCGCGGGCGGCGGCGGACAGCGCCGCGGCCGCGTCCATGTCGAAGCGGCCGACGTTTTCCGTCAATCGAACCAACGTGCCCGTCTGGCCCACGACGAACACCGGCGCGGGCAGCCCCTTGCGACCCAGCTCCCGGTTCAGATTGCCGATGAACGACTGGTAGGCCCCGGTCGTGGTCAGCCCGCCGTCGGTCTCCTCGGTTCCCGCCTCATACGCCATCTCCGGCAGTTGCCGGCTGCGCCGCTCCCGCTCGACGTACTCGATCAGCTCCACCGAGCGGGCAATCACTTCGCCGATCGGCACCCCGGAATCGCGATGCGGGTCGCGCGTGGGGTCGATGTGGAGCAGGTCGAATCCCTGCAGCAGGTCCTCCAGGTAGGAACTGCGGGCGCTGGCCATGGCGTGGTCGAGGCCGATCCCCGCGCGCAGCTCTTCGTCCCGGTGCCAGGGACCGCCGTGGTCGCGACACACGTAGTACAGGCCGGTGAACCCGATCTCCTCGGCGATCCGGCGGATCGCCCCGACGAACGCGGCCTGGTCCCAGCCGGCAACGTAGCCGCCGCCGAGCTGGCGCGTGTCTACCTGGTTGCGGCTGGCGATGAACAGCAGGGGAAAGTCGCGCTCCTGCGCTAGTTCCAGCGCGGCGCGCACGATACGCTGCGACATGGGCCCGACGCCGAGCAGCGTGGCGTGCGAGCCCGCCGCCTCGAGGTCCTGCAGTGCGCGATGGAGTCGGGGATAGGTCAGTCGAGACATGTCGTCGTGGCGGTTGCGGCGGGTATAGCACCGTCCTTGCAAAATGTCATCCGAGCGCGGACGATGCCGGCATGGGACTGTTCTCACGAGCCGATGCCGCGGTGGAGCGTTCGGTGCCACCGGAAGTCAGGAACCTGGAGCTGTTGAGCAGGCCGATCGAGATCATCAGCGACGACTACAATCTCGGCGACTGGCAAGAAACGCCGTCCAAGATCATCCGCCACGACGGCTGCTATCACATGTGGATCATCGACACACCGTTGGGCGGCAGGACGCGGCCCGCCGGGACCAGCACCACCCGCTACCTGAAATCGCGGGATGGCGCGCAGTGGCTGGACCAGGGCTTCATTCCCACCGGTGCCGCCGGGAGCCACGACGACCACGACCGGCTGGCCCCGGACGTGGTGCGCCACGATGGCAGGTTCTACCTGTTCTACGAGTCGCAGACGAGCAACCCGCCACGGTGGGGCGGCCACAGCAGGTGCGGCATCGGCTGCATCGTGGCGGATGATCCCGCCGGCCCCTGGCTTCCGGCGACGGACGATCTGCTGCTGCGACCAGCCACCGATGCGGGAGCATTCGATCATGCCGTGGTGACCAATCCGCGGATGGAGTACCTGCACGGCAAGTGGTTCATGTACTACAAGGCACGGAAGTTCCACGTCGGCGAGACGCCTGCCGGGTACCTGACCGAGAACGGGGTAGCCGTGTCCGATCACCTGCTCGGTCCCTATACCAAGTACGACGGCAATCCCCTGATGACCGGCCACTCGGCGTTCCTGCTGAAGTACAAGCACGGACTGATCTACTTCAACACCGCGCCGGAGCAGGTCTGCTGGACCGAGGACGGGTTCACGTTCGTCGCCGTGAAGGACTTCGGCGGGGAGCATGACACCGGCGCCTTCATGCGCTGGTCGGCGTTCCACCTGCCGAACCACCCGCTCTACGGGGGCGACCCGTCGTTGCCCGACGCCACGGAAGTGTGGGGCGTCAGCTCGATGTGGCGGGAACGTTTCGGCTATCACCAGCTCAACAACGACATCATCGGAGTCACCTGCCGCCTGAGCCCGGGCGAGTAGCGGCAAAGCGCCGACGGCGGCCGCCCATGTCGCCTACTTGACGTTCTATTTAATATAGATTAATTGAGTTAATCGTTATGTACGAACCGAGTCCTGTCGGGCAGGCCCGACCACGCGATCCGGCGGCCCGCGCCGCGGGCTGGCTGCTGCTGGCGACCGCGGCCGCCACCGTCGTGGCTGTGATCGGCCGGGTGGCGGCGCAGGCGGACCTCGCCACGCTTGCCGAGTCGCTGGCCGCCATCGGCGCGCACCGCGGGCGCTACGGGATCGGCGGCGCGGGGCGCCTGCTCTCCGGACTCACGCTGCTCGCGGGGGCCTGGTTCCTGTTGCGCACCTGGATCATGCGCCTGCGCCTGGGCTCCAGGATGGTGCCGCTGCTGCTCGGTGTCTCCGGAGTGGCCACCGCGATTTCGGGCGCGGGTGCGGTCATCCTGGCGATCGTGGCTCCTGGATCGCCCGACGCCCTTGCGCCGGTGGCGGATGTCCGCTGGATCAGCGGCAAGATCGGGTTCGGTCTCGGCGGTCTGGCGTTGGTCGCGGCAGCGCTTCGGCAGTGGCGCGTGGGCGGCTTCCTGCGCCCGGTGGCGCCGGTCTCGGCACTCGTCGGAGCGGCGATGCAGCTCATCTGGGTCGACGCCGCGATCATCGCGCACCGGGTCACCGGAGTTGCGTTCCTGTTGTGGCTTGTCGCCATTGGCTTGCTGTTGGTGACCGGCCGCGTGGAGCAGCGATTCGCCGAGCTGGCCCGAGGGGAATCCGCCGCGTAACGAGCTTCCGAGCTACCGCACGGCGGCCAGGGCAGGTTCCGGCGCAGCGCCGGAGGTGAGCGACACGCGGCCCACGTCCGCGCTCGCCAGCGCCGCGCTGACCTGGCGCCGTTCGCCGGTGGAGAGCGGCTGTACCGGCTCGCGCATCAGCGGCGAGCTGAACACGCCGCGCTGGTAGAGCGCCTCGTTCATGCGCGCGTGCGCCTCTCCCGACGGCTGGCCGATGCCGTAGATCGCCTCCGCCATCGGAAAGATCCGCTCCTGCAGTTCGCGCGTACGGCGGAAGTCGTCGTCCAGCACCGCCTGCCAGGCGTCGCAGATCAACTCGGGGATGCAGCCGGCGAACCCGATCAGCGCGCCGTCGACGCCGACGTACATCGAGGACAGCAGCGACTCGTCGTGGCAGGTGAGCAGCGACAGCTCCGGGGCCTGGGCGCGGAACAGGCGGCAGTCGCGCTCGTACAGCGCCATGTGGCGAGTGCCGGTCTTCAGCGCCTTGACGTTGGGGATCCGCGCCAGCTCCAGCACCGTCTCCGCCGGGTAGAACGCCTTGGTGGCGAACGGGTAGAGGTGGATGATGA
Source organism: Spirochaetia bacterium (assembly GCA_965203905.1). Lineage (GTDB taxonomy): Bacteria > Spirochaetota > Spirochaetia > SZUA-6 > Bin103 > Bin103. The sequence goes on from CBDBDQ010000005.1 coordinate 5,404,036, forward strand.
TGCCGATGTCGATCGCCTCCGCGATGCGGCGGAAGAACTGCACCGGCGACTCGGGCTTCATGCCGAAGCGCAGCCAGGTGTGCGGCGGCATCACCAGGATGCCGTCGGCACCGGCGTCCTGCGCGGCGCAGGCGTGGTCGATCGCCTCCAGGGTACCCTCGGCGCTGATTCCCGACACCACCGTGACGCGGTCGCCCACCTCGTCGGCGATGATGGCGGTGACCTGCGCCCGCTCCTCGGGCCGCAACGACGTGATCTCCCCGGTGTGGCCGTTGCACACCAGGCCGTCGATCAGGTCGAAGTCGGCCAGCCAGCGCACGTAGGCGCGCAACTCCGGCTCGTTGATGCCGTAGTCCTCGGTCAGCGGCAGGCAGGTGGCGGGAAAGATGTTGCGCCACGACTTGTGGTTGTTCATCGAAAGCTCCTCGGGTCTGTTGAGTGAGTCTTCACTCGGGAATCTCGGCTACGTAGACCTGCGCCTGTCCGGTGCGGTCGCTGGTGAACACCACCTTGCGCCCGTCCGGTGAGAACGCGGGGTGCGGGTGGGTATGCTGCGGTGCGTACACCTGCACCGGACCATCATCATACGGACAGTGGTCCGTGTCCCAATGTGCCCCAACATTGCTTGCCTGGGAAGTGCACAGCGGCCGCGGCGTGCCGACGCCGTCACCGGCATCGAACAGCATCAGGCCCCGGTCGGGGAAGGTGGTGTCGCTCACCAACCGGGTGCCGTCGCGGGAGACCGCCGCGTGCCAGGCGTTGAAACCGCACACCTGGCGCACCGCCCCGGTGTCCACCTCGATGCCGATCATCCCGTGCGGCCACCTGGTGGTGACGATCTCACGCGTTCCCGGGCGCCAGGTCTCGTGCACGATCCACTCCCGTGCGGCTTCGTCGCGGCGGTAGGCGAGACGCTGCTCACTGCCGTCGCGGCGCGCGACCCAGATGCGCTGGTGATACGGTCCCGCGTAGCGCAGCCACTCGGCGTCGTCGGGGTGAAACTCGGGGTGGCCAATGGTGTCCGCCTCCAGCACGTAGTCGGCGGCGCCGGTGGCGGTGTCCACCAGCAGCATGCGGGCCCGCTCCGGCGCGTTCACCGGAACCGCCCACCAGCGGTCGTCGCGGCTCACGGTGGTGGTGCCCATCGCCGCCCCCACGACCCCTTCGTGCCGCGTCTCCACCGAGTCGAAGGCGACGAGCTGTTCCTCGCGCCAGGTCGCCGTCTCCACCCGCCAGCAACCCTCCGGATCCGTGAAGTAGACGTAGCGCCCGTCGTGGGAGGGATGCACCGACCACTCCGCCAGCCCCGGATGGTCGGTCGCCTGCACGATGCTGCCGTCCTCCTGCAGCTCCAGGAAGATCTCGGGCCGGCCGCTGCGGTGGGAGATGAACACCAGGTGCGCCATGGCGTCGTCCATCGCCGGCAGGTAGTAGAACGGATGGTGATGGATCGACTGGTGGCCGGTAACCCGGCGCACCCGCGCGCCGGTGACCGGATCGGTGTAGCTGCTCCCCTCCGTGGGGAATACGGTGCCTCGCGCCATGCTGCGTCGCCGATTGTGCGCGGCGCCGCCCGCCGGGTCAACGCCGCTGCCAGTAGCGCTGATCCTCGCCTGACACATCGCCCACGGTGAAGGAGATCAGGGCCGTTGACCGAAGACGATTGGGCAGCGGCGACCGGTCTTCGTAAGGAAATGAGTGGCTATGCCCAGAAGGGCGCGTAGCCGCTGCGCGGATGTGCCGGGTCGGCAGGTTTGATCAGCCCGCGATCCCGTGCGATGCGAATCACTTGCGACACTTGGGCACTGCTGCGGGCGGCGAGGCCGAAGCGCTGTCGGAGGCTGGAATTGGTCAGCGACCCACGTTCCAGGAACTTCAACACCGCATGTTGGTAACAGGCTCGTACCCGTTCCTGGACCGACATCTCCCCGAACCTGGCTGGCGCGTAGAGAATCGCGCGGGTCGCTTCTATGCGTCCGTTTCCTACCTGGAAGTCGGGTGGCGGCATCTGCCGGCGCTCCACGGCCGCCACTACCTTGTCGATACCGGTGCCTTGCTCCTCACACAGTTTCATTCGACGCATGAACGCTGCGAGTGCTTCGTTGCGCGAACGCGGTGGAGCGTCGATGAACCGACTCGGACTGATCAATGGGCTGCCTGGATTGGTGACTTCCAGCCGATTGCTGAACAGCTCGACGGATGGACCGGCGCCGGTGATCGTCATGTCCTGATGAATGAGTGCATTGGCGACCAACTCACGGATTGCGACCGGAGGGAACCGCGGATGCTCGGTGCGGAATGCCTTTCCGATCTGTTCGTGACTGGGTATCAGCCGGTCGATATAGTCGACCACGCTCACGAACCCGGCGGCGTAGCCGCGAGGCTCGTCGTACCGGTGGATCACGGTGTCCGCCCGGCTCGGCCCGTCATAGGCGGTAAAGCGTACGGCTTTGCGGGCCACGCTCGTGTTGAACTGGTCGAGGCGCTTGGCGAACAGTATTGCCCCGAGATGGGTGATGTTCCAGTGGCCTCCGACATCGGAGGCGATAACGCGATCGTGGCTCAAGCGTTCAATGATTCCTTGCCGGTTGTTCGGTAGCGGTTGCTCGGTAAGGTCGAAGTAGCTGGGATAGTCGATCCGGGCAAGCACCTCTTCTTCGGTCAGAAAGTTCGCCGCGATCCCGGTTTCCCACAAGAACGGCTGCAGCTTTCTCCAAAGCGCTCTTTGGCGATCCGGATAATCGGCCAGGCGCGGGGTCGCGGATCCGATCCGCAGGTACGCGGTGCGGTCGAAGTCCACCGGACTCGAAGTTGCCGCGGGGATCGTCAGCAGCACCAGCCGCCCACGCGGATGCGACACGGTCTGAAATCGAAACGCCACATCCGGGTTGAGTCGCTGGGCCAGCCAGAACGCCAGCGGCTGGCCGTTTCGTTCCATCGAGTCCGGATCGAAGCTGGTGCCGGTTATCGAGTGATCGGAGTCCCGAACACCCCAGACCAGATACCCGAATTGGCGTTCTTCGAGGGCGGCGGCATTCGCGAGCGCGGAGATATACTTGCCGATGACGACTGGTGCGGAGTTGCTTCCCTTGAACTCGACACAAGCAGTCTCGTTCGAGGCTGCCAGCAAATCATCGATCAGCGCGAGCGTGCGGTTTCTGTTCGGCGGGTTGGCCGACGCCGGCATGACTTCTCGAACCTAATTTCGAACCCCGCCGACGTCAAGCAAGTGGCCGGGACGATCGGGCCGCGAGCCGCGATGGAACGCCGTCAGTGGATGGCGAACAGGTCCTGGGCGTTGCCGGCGTAGATGCGGGCCAGGTCGTCGGGCGGAAGGCCGAGCTGGTCGAGGGCCTCCGTCAGCAGGCGGATCTCCACCCATGGGTGGTCACTGCTGAACAGCATCCGTTCCGAGCCGGCGAACTCGTGCACCAGGCGCAGCGCCGGCGGCCAGGGCGAGGCGGTGTCCAGGTACACGCGCCGGTACAGCTCGGTGGCGGGGCGCGTGATGCGTTCGGTGCCGCGGCCCATCACCTCGGTCTGGTGGCGGATGCGGCCCCAGAGGTAGGGCAGCACGCCGCCGCAGTGCGGCTGCACGACCTGCAGGCGGGGAAAGCGTTCCAGCACGCCGCTCAGGACCAGGCGCATGGCGGCGAAGCTGTGGTCGACCATCAGGCCCGCCATGGTGATCATCGAATAATCGGCTATCTCCGCGCCCCAGGGGGGCACGCACGGGTGCAGCACCAGCGGCAGCCCCCGCGCTTCCAGCCGGGCGTAGATCGGCAGGTACGCGGCGCCGTCCACCGGCCCGCTGCCGACGTGGGAGTAGAGCATGACCCCGCGCAGGCCCAGCTCGCCGGCGGCGCGCTCCAACTCCGCCAGTGCCGCGTCCGGCACCTGCCACGGCAGGCAGGCCAGGCCGGCCAGGCGCTGCGGGTGGCGCGCGCAGGCGGCGGCCAGTTCCTCGTTGCAGGCGCGGGCCGCCGCAACCCCCACCTCCGGCTCCAGCAGCTCCGGTCCCGGCATGTTGACGCTGATCACGCTCACGTCGATGCCGGCAGCATCCATGGCCCGCAGCTTGGTGGCCACCGAGTACTGCTCGCGTTCCATGCGGAACGTCTGCATGCCCGGGTAGGAGACGGTGTACGCGTCGTCGTCGACTCGGGTCAGGGGAGGGCGCCGGTTCCGGGCCAGGGCTTCGGCGTATGCCGGCGGCAGGATGTGGCTCTGGCAATCGATCTTCATGCGGGTTGCCGCGCCGAGCATGCCGTTGCGGGGGAACGGCCGCAACCCCATGCATCGCGCCGTGCGCCGGCGCCAAACCGCGCGCTTGTCGGCAGCCACGCAAGCCCATAGAGTGGAGCCGATGACGGCCACCCAGAAATACCTGTTCGACCTGCACGGTTTCGTGATCGTCGAGGACGTGCTCGACGACGCGCAGTGCGAGCTCGCCAAGGCCAAGATCGGGGAGCGGATGCAGCCGATGGAACAGACTCCCGACGGCTACGACGCGCGCGGCACCTGGTTCCGCGCCGCTCACCTGGTCAACGCCGGCGAGCCGTTCACCACCCTGATCGATCACCCGAAGCTGCTGGAGGTGCTCAGCGAGATCATCGGCCCCAAGCTGCGCCTGGAGAGCCACTACAGCCTCGTCCGCACCAAGGGGTGTCCGCCATTCGAGATGCACGGCGGACACCGCGGCGGGCGCGTCAATTTCCGCTACTACGTCCAGGGCGACCGGATCTTCACCGGACTCACGGTGGTGGCGTTCGCGCTGCAGGAGATCGACGCGGCGGACGGCGGCTTCGCCTGCATCCCGGGCTCGCACAAGTCCGACTTCCCGGTGCCGGAGGAGGATCGAGCGCGGCTGTTCGCGGTGGACGGGCCGCTGGTGCGCAACATCGCCTCGCCCAAGGGGTCGGCGATCATCTTTACCGAGACCCTGGCCCACGGCGCCAACACCTGGCAGGCCGAAGAACCCCGCTACGGCCTGTTCTACAAGTACAACGACCGCGCCGCCACCTATCACTACCAGGGGGATCGCATCCCCTGCGCGGAGGTGATGGCGACTCTGTCGCCAGCCCAACGCAGCTTCTTCAACACCACCTGGGAGGCGTTCGGACCGCCCGATAACTTCCTCAACGAACAGCCGGAGGCGTGATGTCACAGGATGAATTCGTGCCGGTCGGGCCACAGCACATGCCGGACGGCATCACGCTGCCGATTCACGGTCCCGACTTCGCGCGTGCGGAACCGGAGTTGATCGCGCAGCTCGAACGCGTCAGCGCTGCCACGGCGGCGGCCGGGCTGCACGGAATGGGGGTGCGCCAGAGCTTCATCGCCGGCCCGGTGGCGCGCCTGCCGGGGAGCAGGGCGGTCGGCACTGCCGTGACCCTGCAGTTCATGCCGCAACGGGAAGACATCGCCAGCGGCATGGAGCAGGAGCACGCGGAGAAGGTGAGCGCGCTGTGGCGGGTGCTGGACGAGATCCGCCCCGGCGACGTGCTGGTGGTGCAGGCCTACGGCGACCCCTATACCGGTTGTCTCGGCGAGATGCTGATCACCTACCTGAAGGGGCGCGGCGGCGTCGGGCTGGTGGTGGACGGCTGCATCCGCGACTGGCCCCAGGTGCGCTCCATCGGCCTGCCCCTGTGGACCGTGGGGGTGACCCCGCACTACGCCTCGCAGGGCACGCTGTTCCCATGGGCCTACAACGTGCCGGTGGCCGTGAGCCGGGTGCTGGCGCTGCCGGGTGACATCGTGATCGCCGATGACGACGGCGCGGTGATCGTGCCGCGCAAGATGGCCGCCGACCTGGCCACGGCCACCGTCGCCCACGAGGAGTGGGAGGAGTTCAGCCGCATCAAGCTGGCGGAGGGAGGCTCCATCGGCACCTACTACCCGCTGAACGAGCAGGGCCGGCGCGAATACGAGCAGTGGCGCGCCGAACGCTCCACCTGACCGCGGCATCCGGCCGCGCGGCCCGGCCCTCGACGCGGCACCGCTGACGCGATTACCTTCGCGGCCATGCAGTATCGTCCTCTGGGGAGCACCGGGGTGCAGGTGTCGGCGTTGTGCCTGGGTACCGCGTTCCGCGGCTTGCGCCGCGGCGTACGCGGCGAGCAGGAGTGCGTGGCCACCTTCGAGCGCGCCGTCGACCTGGGTTGCAACTTCTTCGACTGCGCCAACTTCTACGGCCATGGCGAATCCGAGGAACTGGTGGGCCGCCTGGTACGACGGCTCGGGGTGCGCGAGCGACTGGTGCTCACCAGCAAGGTGGGGCAGCCGATGGGGGAGGGACCCAACCGCGGCGGTCTCTCGCGGCGCTACATCATGGCCGAGATCGACCGCACCCTGCGGCGTATGCAGACCGACTACCTGGACGTGTACTTCATGCATGTGCCGGATCCGGCGACCCCACTGGAAGAGAGCGTGCGGGCGCTGCACGACCTGGTGGCGGCGGGCAAGGCGCGTTACATCGGGGTGAGCAACCACCACCCGACCGAGCTGGTCGAGCTGCTGTGGATCGCGGACGCCCTCGGCCTGCACCGGCCGGCGGTGTTGCAGTATCCCTACAGCCTGGTGCAGCGCTGGCTGGTCGAGCAGGAGATCGCGCCGCTGTGCCGGCGCTTCGGACTCGGACTGATCGCCTACAGCCCGCTGGCGGTAGGCCTGCTCACCGGCGAGGTGGGCGACGCCGGCCGGATAGCGGCCGACAGCCACTGGGCGGCGCACCCGCACGCGGCGGAGATGCTGCGGGTCACCGCACCGCTCCGGGCCGTGCTCGAAGCCGTGGCGCGGGACGAGGAGCGTACCCCGGCGCAGGTGGCGGTGGCCTGGCTGCTGGCCAACCCGGCGCTCAGCGCCCCGATCCTCGGCGCCGAGCTTCCGGCCCACGTGGACGAGCTGTTCGCCACCGCGAGCTGGGAGCTTCCGGCCGCGGCAAAGGCGCGGCTGGACGCCACCGCGATGGAGTCAGACCCGCGGGCGGCAATGCCCGCCCTCTACGGCGACCACCCGCGCCAGCGCGTGCCTCCCCGCCGCTGAGCAACGGTCGGGCAAAGCCATCGAGGCAGGTGCGAGCATGAGCGATTCCTGGGGCGACAAGATGGAGCGTCTAAGTCTGACGCGCCGCCACTACCACAATGACGACTACCTCCGATTCCTGGTGGATTCGGTATGGAAGCTCCATGGACCCCGTAGTCTGGTGGACTTCGGTTGCGGGTCCGGTTATCTGGGCCTCAAGCTGCTGCCGCTGCTGCCGGTAGGGAGCACCTATACCGGAATCGACTCCTCTCCACGACTACTCGCGCAGGCACGGTCCACCTTCGCCGGCGCGCCGTGGGCGACAGAGTTCGTACTTGCCGACATTCGCGATGTCCCGCTCCCCGACAGCAGCTTCGACGTCGCTGTGTCCCATTCCTCCCTGATGCATCTATCGCGGCCAACACAGGGAGTCGCGGAGATGGTGCGACTCACGCGCAGTGGTGGCCTGGTGATCGCTTGCGAATCCAACTGGAACGGTTTCAATGCCATGAATCACGTTGCAGAGCTGGATGAACTCGCGATCAAGGATCTCGGATTCCTGCAACGCCTGTTCGCTCGCGACCGGGAGATTGATGGCCGCGACGGCAATCTCGGCGTCAAGATGCCGGTGCTCCTCCACAAGGCGGGTCTCATCGAAGTCGACGCCCGAGTCACCGATGCCGTGCGCTGCTGCTTGCCTCCCTTGGATACGGCCGAGAAGAACGCACGGTACGAGGCCCTACGCGCTGATGGCCTGGCAGGGGCCGTCGGCGAGGAGAAGGCTCGTCAGATGCGGGAGCGCTTTCTCATGCGCGGTTTCTCAGCGGAAGAAGCAGAAGAGGAGATCCGCAGAGCGATGCACCAGGCTGAACAGTTCGCCGAATCCGGACGAGATTTTCACATTGTTTCACCGCTGGTGATGATGTTCAGCTTTGGCAGAATTCCCTGAGCGACCGCTACTAACCGGCGTAGGGAACGGCGGGCAGGCCGCGGACGCCGGGCACCACCTTCACCAGGGAGCCGGCCAGCGGCTGCGCCGCGCGCTCGGCCTCGCTCAGGCGCAGACAGGCGGAGGTGATGTACAGGTCGGTCAGGTCGCGGCCGCCGAAGGCGCAGGAGGTGACGTTGCTCATCGGCAGGTCGACGGTGGCCAGCAACTCACCGTTTTCGGGATGGTACCGGCGCACCGCACTGCCGCCGAAGATGGCGATCCACAGCATGCCCTCCTCGTCCATGGTCATGCCGTCGAAGTGGCCGCTGCCGCCGTTGGTCACCGTGACCCGCTCATTGCTGATGGCGCCGCTGTCCAGATCGTAGTCGTAGGCGCGCACGTCGTTGCGGCCGGTGTCCACGTAGTACATGGTGTGCTGGTCCTGGCTCCAGACGATGCCGTTGGAGATGGAGACGCCGCCGAACTTGCGGGTCACGGTACCATCCAGTTCGAGACAGTAGAGGGCGCCGAGGCCCGGCGTGCCGTCGAACTCCATGGTGCCGGCCCACAGGCGGCCGGCGGGGTCGCACTTGCCGTCGTTGAAGCGGTTGCCCGGTTTGTCCCGTTCCGGGTCGGCGATGGGGCGCATCAGGCCGCTGTCCGGGTCGAGGCTGGCAAAGCCGTTGTGGAGTGCTACGATCACGCCGCCCGAGGCGCGCGGCACCACGGTGCCGACCGCCTGCAGGGTGTCGATGGAGCGGTTCTCGCCGCTCACGGGGTCGTACACGAACAGCTTCTGGCCGATGATGTCGACCCAGTACAGCACCTGCCGCTCGGAGTCCCAGATCGCACCTTCGCCAACCACCGACCGCCGCTGCACTATCGTCTCTATCTCCCACGCCATAGTGGTCGAATCATAGTATGAGGCACCCATCCGGCACCAGGGTTGTTGTGGTAGAGTGTGCCCGCGCAAGGAGAAAACATGGCAGAACAACGATCATTCAAGGAACGTATCCGATCCGGGGAGCGGCTCTTCGGCGCTTCCATTCCGATGCACGCGGACGTCGACTGGCTGCGCGGCATCGTGGCCCGCCGCCCGTACGACTTCGTCTCGGTCGATGCCCAGCACTCGGCGTTCAGCGAGCACACCCTGGAGGCGTTCTGCGCCGCGGCGGGGGAGGTGGGCGTGCCGGTCTGGTTCCGCATCAAGCACACGCGTTTCACCTTTCTGGTGGGCAACTACCTGGACCTCGGGCCGCACGCCATCGAGATTCCGCAGGTGGAGCAGGTAGCCACGGTGGACGAGGCGGTGGCCAACTTCTACTATCCGCCGCGCGGCGTACGCAGTTGGGGCGGACGGGCGCGGGTCGGATTCGCCAACCAGAGCCTGGAGGAGTACGCGGCGCTGTGGGAGCGCACCGGTGCGCTGGCGATGCAGATCGAATCGGTGGCCGCCACCACCGCGGCGCGGCGGCTGGCGCGCGACGGCGTCGACTTCTTCACCATCGGCCCGGCCGACATGACCCTCGACCTGCGCCGGCACCCCAACCACGCGCTGCAGAGTGTCGACGACTGCGTCCGCTACCTGGTGCGTGAGCTGGAGGGCACGGGAATCCACGTCTGCATGCGCACCAGTGCCGCCGACGATCCCACCCCCTATCACGACATGGGGGTCACGATGATCCTGGAGGCGGGAGTGAGCTGAGCGTGCGCCGGCGCGGGCCGATCACCTGAGGGCTGCGCCGCCGTCCACGGTGATGGCGGAGCCGGTGATCATGTCGGCCGCGTCGGAGGCGAGGAAGGCGAACGCTTCGGCGATCTCTTCCGGCTGATTGAGGCGTCCCAACGGCGTCGCCCCGCGGCGGCGCTCGTAGTTGGCCGGGTTGTCGATCGAGGTGGACCAGTCGTTGGGGCTGTAGTCGCTGGAGCCGCGGATGAAGGGCGTGTCGACGTGGCCCGGATTCACTTGGCAGCAGCGGATGCCGTCGGCGGCGTAAGCGCCGGCGGTGGCCCTGGTGAGGGCATTGACCCCGAACTTGCTGCAGGTGTAGGCGGGGGCGCCGCCGCCGGCGCGCAGCGAGGCCAGCGAGCCGACGCTGATGATGCAGCCGCCACCGGCGCGGCGCATCGCCGGCACCACCGCCTTGATGCCGATGAAGATGCCGGTCAGGTTCAACTCCAGGATGCGCCGGAACTGCGCCACCGTCATCGCGTCGTAGCTCACCCGGTGGTTGCCGCCGGCCAGGTAGCACATGGTGGTCAACGAACCGAAACGGCGCTCCACCTGCTCCACGGCCGCCTGCCACGTCTCGGGCTCGGTGACGTCGAGCGCCAACGCAAGCGCCTCGCAGCCCGCGGTCGTCAGCTCCGCGGCCACCGTCTCGGCGGCGTCGATTCGCCGGTCGGCCACCGCGACCCGCGCCCCGGCAGCAGTGAACCGGCTCGCCACGGCCGATCCCATGGCCCCGGCGCCGCCTGCCACCAACGCCACCTTTCCGTCCAGCCGCCGGCGGCTGTCTTCCTGCGCGCTGCGGTCCGCTCCCATTGAATGCCTCCTCGCGACCCTCTAACGGGTGAACGACTGCTGTATCTGCTCCGGCGTGCGATGCTCGTACTCCAGGGCGCCGGTCTCCAGGATCGGGTGCGCCGCGGCCTCGCGCTCGTCCAGCTCCACCCCCAGGCCGGGCGCGTCCGGTACCGCGATGCTGCCGCCGCACTCCGGCACGCTGCCTGGCGCGACTGCTGCCCGCCACGGCACGTCGTCCGCCATGTGCTCCAGGAAGAAGGCATTGGGGATGGCGGCCAGCACGTGCACGTTGGCCATCTCCACCACCGGACCCACGGAGCCGTCGTGGGGCGCCACCTTCACCGCCTGCGCCTCGGCCATCGCGGCCAGCTTGTGCAGCTCCGTGATGCCGCCGAGGCGCGTGGTCTCGGGCTGCACGATGTCCACCAGGTTGCGCGCCAGCAGCTCGCTGAACGCCCACTTGGTGGCGAACCGCTCGCCGGTGGCCAGCGGTACCGAGACCTTGGCCGCCACCTTTGCCAGCGCCTCGATGTTCTCCGGCACCACCGGATCCTCGAAGAACATGGGACGGTACGGCTCGCAGGCGCGGCCGAGCTGAATCGCCGCCGCCGGGGTGAACTCGGCGTGGCAGTGGACCCCGATCTCCACCTCGTCCCCGAGCGCGCCGCGCAGTTCGGCCAGCAGGGCGGCGGAGGGTGGGCACTTGAAGGCGCGGTAGCCACGTGCCACCAGCGCCTGCGCGCTCTCCACGGAGCCGGCGTGGCCGTAGACCTCGATGGCGTCGCGCAGCTTGCCGCCGAGCAACTGGTACACCGGCACGCCCAGCGCTTTGCCCTTGATGTCCCACAGGGCCATGTCGATGGCGCTGATCGCGCCCCCGCGCACCGCCCCGGTCACACCGTGCCCGTGCAGGATGTCGTACAGCTTGAACCACAGCCTGGTGCTGGCAAAGGGGTCCTCGCCGATCAGAAAGTGGGCCAGCTCGTCGATCGCCTTGGCCACCACCACCGGCCAGCCGCCGCCTTCGCCGACCCCGGTCACGCCGGCGTCGGTGTAGACCTTCACGAACAGCCAGTTGCGCCCGCGCGGCCGGCTGGCGCTCCGCGCGGACGGCTCCTCGGCGCTCACCAGAAACGTCTTGACTCCGGTAATCTTCATCGTGGCACGCCGCCAAGCTACGGCCCGAGAGTGTAGATGCTGACGCCACAGCTTGACAATCCGGACGCGCCCGCCCTACGTTAGTTTGGTCAGTAGACACGGCCCCTTCGTCTATCGGCTAGGACATGAGACTCTCATTCTCAAAAGAGGGGTTCGATTCCCCTAGGGGCTAACCACTGGGACAGATACGGCAAACGAGCGAGAGGTGGCCTGAGTACAAGGGTCGCCTCTCTTTTTGCCCACGTCCATGTTCCGGAGGACCATGTCAAGTGAACATGGCCGATCTGGAAGGTCGGGTACTGGGGACGAGATCCGGGGCGTAGGGCTGTTGATGACAGACGCTCCGGTTCCACGGACGGCGCTGCCTCCCGGTGTCTGGCCGGCATCCAGCGTCCGCGTCGATCTGCATAAGGGAGAAAGCACGGCCGAACTGCAGTCACTCGGGAACACCGGGTGACCCCAGGGGCCCTGGCTGCAGGTGCCGGTTGCCCCGAGACTGTCGATGGAGGCACAAGAATGAAGATTGCGTTGCTCGGAGCCGGCGGCAAGATGGGCTGCCGCATTGCTGACAGCTTGTTGCGTGACGGCACCAATGAGATCGCCGCAGTGGAGGTGTCGGCTGCGGGCCGCGCCAACCTTCAGGAGCGCGGACTGGAGGCCGTATCACCTGAGAAGGCAATCCCCGGCGCCGGGGCTGTGATTCTGGCCGTGCCCGACCGGCTGATTCGCACGATTGCGCGGGACGTGGTCCCGCTGATGGACCGAGGGTCGATGCTGGTTGCGCTCGATCCAGCCGCGCCGTACGCCGGGGCGCTGCCTGAACGGCAGGACGTGTCATACTTCTGCACGCACCCATGTCATCCGCCGCTGTTCGGCGCTGAGACCCGGCCGGAAGCACGGGCCGACTGGTTTGGCGGCACGGCGCGCCAGCATATCGTGTGTGCCCTGGCACAGGGCCCGGAGACCGACTATGCCGCCGGTGAGCGGCTGGCGCGCATTATCTACGCCCCGGTAATCGACAGCTTCCGGGTCACGGTGGAGCAGATGGCGCTCCTGGAACCGACTCTGGTTGAGACCTTCACTGCCACGCTGATCAGCGCGATGAAAGAGGGGCTGGACACGGTGGTCGAGATGGGTGTGCCGCGCGAGGCGGCTGAGGCGTTCCTGTTTGGCCACCTGCGCGTCGAGTTTGGCATCATCTTCGGGTTCGCAGGGTTCCCGTTCTCCGACGGCGCCCAGCTCGCCGTCGAGAAGGCGGGTCCGCGCATCTTCCGCGACGACTGGAAGCAGATCTTCACGCTGGAGTCGCTGCGCCGGAGCGTGGCCGAGATTGTCGGTGACTGATGCGGTGACAGAGGCACCGCCGCTCGATGCGACGCTGGCGACATACCGCATCGAGACCCCGCTGGCGTTGGATAGAGCCCTGGGCATGCTCGCCGGCGAAGGATCCACGGGGACCTTCGTCCCGGTCCTCGGTGAGACCGACGCGCTGAAAGCCCGGTTCGCCAGCCGCATCGTAGAGGTGCGCGAGCTGCCGCCTTCACCTGCGGCGTCCCTGCCAAGTCGCAAAGACCCAGGTGGCGGTGCGACCTATCGGCGCGTGGAGGTCGACGTCAGCGTCCCGCTCGAGGCGACGGGAACGCAGCTGACCGCGGTTCTGGCCGCGGTAGCCGGCAACGTGTTCGAACTCGGCGAGGTGACCGGCATGCGTCTGACCGACCTGCGCCTCCCCCACGCCGTGCTCGCAACGCACCCGGGGCCGGCACACAGTGTCACGGGCACCCGTAGATTGAGCGGAGTCCCGGACGGGCCGATCATCGGCACCATCATCAAACCCAGCATCGGGCTCACCCCGGAGCAGACCGCGCAACGCGCGGGCGAGCTGGCCGCAGCCGGCCTGGACTTCATCAAGGATGACGAGCTGCTGGCCGGTCCCGCGTACTCGCCGCTGCAGCAGCGGGTGCAGGCGGTCATGCCGGTGCTGCGGCAGGTGGCAGACCGCGCCGGCAGACAGGTCATGTATGCGTTCAACATCACCGCAGACACGCTGGATGAGATGCTGCGCAACCATGACCTGGTACACGCTGCAGGCGGCACCTGTGTCATGGTCAGCATGCATCAGGTCGGAGTGACCGGCGTGCGCACGCTCCGCGAACGGTGCCGGCTGCCGATCCATGGGCATCGCAACGGCTGGGCGCAACTGACCCGCGCGCCCGCGCTGGGGCTGGAGTTCCGGGTCATGCAGCAGGTGTGGCGCCTGGCCGGCATCGACCACCTGCACGTCAACGGCATCGGTAACAAGTTCTGGGAAAGCGATGAGTCGGTCGTGGCTTCGCTGCGGTCCTGTCTGCAGCCACTGCGTGATGAGTCCGACCGCGCAGTGCCGGTGATCTCATCAGGTCAGTGGGGCGGACAGGCCCCGGCCACGCTGCGCAGGGGCGGGACACAGGACCTGATGTACCTGGCCGGTGGCGGAATCCAGGGGCACCCCGGCGGTATCGCGGCAGGCGTGAGCGCCGTACGTGCGGCGTGGCAGGCCGCCCGCGACGGAGTCGACCTGGCGGACGCCGCCCGCGACGTCCCGGAACTGGGCGCTGCACTCGACGCGTTCGGGGCCACACGGCGAGCGGAATGAAACTCACCTACCTGGGAGACGACATCACCGGGACAGTCGCCGTCACGGAGGCGTTCTGCGAGTCCGGAGTGCGCAGCGTTGCGTTCCTGGAACCCCCGACCTCGGAGGATCTCACCGGGCGTTTCTCCGGTGTCATCGCCGCAGGAGTAGCCAGTGGCACCCGGAGCATGCCGCCTGACGCCCTCCGTCATGAAGTGCGCCGCATTGCGGGCAGCCTGGCGGAGCTGGGACCGCAGCTGTTCCTGTACAAGATCTGTTCCACCTTCGACTCGGCGCCGGAGACCGGCAGCATTGGTGCAGCCCTGGAGGAGTTGGCGTCGCTGTTTCCGTCGCGGGTGGTGCCGGTGTACCCGGCGGCGCCGCGCTTTGGCCGCTACACCCTGTTTGGCAACCACTTCGCGGCGCTCTGGGATGAGGTGCTGCGGATCGACCGGCATCCGTCGCTGGCCCGGCATCCGTCGACTCCGATGCAGGAGGCCGACCTGCGGCGGCATCTTGCCGCACAGACCGGCCTGCGCCAGCGCCTGGCTGACGTACGCACCGTTGCCGCGGGACCCGACCAACTCACCGCCGCCTACGTGGAGGGTGCCGCGGACGGCGACCTCGTTCTCACCGATACCCTGACGGCGCAACACGTCGACACGGTAGGCGAAGCGGTGTGGCGGTTGGTCGAGTCGGAGGAGACCAGACTGGTGTGCGCCTCGCAGGAGCTTGTGTTCGGTCTGGTTGCGGCGTGGCGCCGGCGCGGATTCTCGCTGCGCCAGCGCATCCTGGACCCGCCTGCCGCGGCGCCGCGAGCGCTGCTTGCCGTGTCGGGCAGCGGCGCGCTCCAGACAGAACACCAGATCCAGCGTGCGGTGGACGGGGGTTTTCGCGAGATCGCGCTGCAGACACCCGGCCTGGCTGGGACCACCTGGAACGCTGAAGTGGCCCGGGTGACCCGGGAAGCCGGAGACCTGCTGGCGTCAGGGACGTCGGTGGTCGTGCACACCGCGCGGGGGCCGGATGACCCGCGCATCCAGGCCACCCGCGACGCCGCCGGGAGCAGCGCGACGCGGCGCCTGGGAGAAACCGCGGCGCGTCTCATCCGCGACCTGGTGGCCGGCGGTCAGGCCCCCCGCATCGCCTTGCTCGGCGGCGACTTTTCCGGCGCAGTGCTGCGGGCGCTGCAGGCCACAGCGCTGGAGATCGCGCATTCGTTCGCATCGCCGGCGCCGGTTACGTATCTGCATAGCAACGACCGTGAGCTGGACGGCCTGCAGGTGGGCCTCAAGGGCGGGCAGGCGGGGAGTCCGGATTGGCTGCTGGAGGTTGCCCGCCAACCAATTGCCTCCGCGCGTCAGCGCATCCCGGCCTGGGATCACGTGCTGGCAGACCCGTCCAGGAGCAGCACGGAGTAGGCAGGCAGCTCGAACTGCAGTGATGGTGCGTACCAAAGGAGCGTGGTCGTGGATGGGTACGTCGTCGATGAAGGCGACGTTCAGGCCAGACTGCCGGCCCCGTACCCCATCTCCCATCGGTCGATGGTGAACATCTCGAACGGTGGCCGGCTTGAGCCGGAGCCCACGAAGGCCGGGTTGCGGCTGGCAACAAGTCGCAACCCGGCGTCTATCTCGTGCGGGCGTCAGCTTGATGCGGGCGGGAACACTCCAGGATCGCTCCGGCCAAGCAAGGCCATCCCGACCTTGTTGACATGGTAAACCGCTTCAGCACTCAGGATCCGCTCGTGTCCCGACCCCGGATAGTGCGCGCAGTACGGACTCATGGGGTCGGCTGTGTTGCCGTCCCCCGCGGCGATCCGCATCTTGCGGCAGTCCAACGACTCCCACCACTCACCAACGCTTGTGTACCCACCCTGACCGTAGATCTCCGCCGCCGCGGCGTTGACCTTCGTCTTGGTAATGCCGTCCAGCGCGTCGTACATCTTCTGCGCAGCGGCCTCCTGAGCGTCGGTCGCCCCGGTGCCATACAGCGCCGCTACCATCTGCGGGGCGGTCAGCGTGTTCCACCAGCGCATCGCGTAATCCACGTCCACTGCCGCCGATGGCAGGTGGCCGTGCCTGCACCCGGCCAGCAGCATCACCATCAGAAACAGCATGCCGGGAACAATACGAAGCAAACTCTTCATTTGTGCCTCCTTGGACTTCAGACTGATATAGAGATGAGTATGCCTCCGGTCGCAGCCGCGGTCAATACTGAACCCGTCGTTCATCATCGTTCATCCATCGTCCGTTGGCACGGTCGATAGGGCCGTTGCGGCTGGTGCGCTGGCAGGGCCGCGCCGGCGGCGTATAATGCGGGCGATGAAGCTGCGGCGATTGGGCAAGACCGGCTGGGACGTGAGTGCGGTGTCGATGGGCTGCTGGGCGCTGGGCGGGCAATGGGGGGCGGTGAGCGAGCGACAGGCGGTCGCCACCGTGCATGCCGCCCTGGATGCCGGGGTCAACCTGTTCGACACCGCCGACAGCTACGGCCTGGGGCAGAGCGAGCTGTTTCTGGGCAAGGCGCTGGCGGACCGCCGCAGCGCCGCCTACGTGGCCACCAAGGTGGGCAACTGGGCCCGCCGCGCCGGCGATCCGCCGGGACTGAAGAGCATCCACAGCATCATCGGGGGCTGCCACGCCAGCCTCTACCGGCTGGGGATCGACACCATCGACCTGTACCAGTGCCACCTGGCCACGCCCGAGCGTCCCGAGCTCTTCGTGGAGGCGTTCGAGCTGCTCAAGCGGCAGGGCAAGATCCGCCACTACGCGATCTCCACCAACGACCTGCGCGCGCTCCGGGCGCTCGACGTCAACGGCCAGTGCGCCGCCTGCCAGATCAACTACTCGATTCTGAACCGGTCCGCCGAGCGCGACATTCTGCCGTATTGCCGGGACCACGACATCGGCGTGCTGCTGCGCGGTCCGCTCGCCCAGGGGCTGCTGGCCGACAAGTTCGACGCGGACACCCGTTTCGAGGACTCCGTGCGCGCTGGCTGGAATCCCGGCGGCGAGCGCCGTTCGTACTTCCTGGCCCGGCTCGGCCTGGTGGCGCGGCTGCGCGACGTGCTGCGCCCGGGGCAGAACATGGCCGACCTGGCGCTGCAGTTCACGCTCGCGCACCCTGCGGTCACGTGCCCGATTCCCGGGATGAAGACCCCGGCGCAGGCGGGCGCCAACGCCGCGGCCGCGGACGGCGAGCTGGACCACGAACAGCTCGCGGCCATCGCTGCCATTTGCCCGCCGGCCACGTAGCCGGCAGCAGCGGGCGGCCGCGTGAGCAGCAGGCAGCCACCGTGCAGCCGCCGTCGGCCGATCCCCAACACCGCGTGAGGCGTCCCCATCGGTCCCGCTGGCTGCGGTTGCCGCGCGCCTCCACCTGGATCGCCCTGGTGATCGGGCTCAATGGCCTCACGCAGTTGGCATTCGGAGTAGGGCGGCTGGTGGCGCCGGACATCGTCGTGGTGCGCAACGAGAGCGGCGACGAAGTGTCCGGCCTGGCTCGGATCTTCCTCGGCATCCTGCTCTTCCTGCTCGCCAAGCGCCTGTTCGAGCGCCGGCGCAGGGCCTGGGGCGCGTCGTTGATCCTCCTGGTCGTGGTTGCCGTGATCAACCTGCCGCCGGTAATCGCCGGGCAGAACCCCACCCTGCTGATATCGACGTTGCTGCTGATCGCGGCGCTGCTGGGGTTCCACCGCACCTTCTCGGTGCGCGCCGCGCGCCGTGTCAGCTATGGACAGGTGGTCGCGGCGATCGCGGTAGGGCTGGCACTGGCCTACGGCATCGTCGGTTCCTACCTGTTGCGGGACCAGTTCAACGGCGTCGACGGCTGGTCCGACGCCGCGTACTTCGCCCTGGTAGCATACGTTACCCTGGGCTACGACTACGATGTCGCCGAGATCTATCCGGTCGGCAGCGATGCCAAGTGGTTCGTGGTGTCCATGTTCCTCATCGGCGTGACGCTGTTCATCACGGCGCTGTCGGTGACGCTGGGCCCGATTGTCGAGGGTCGCGTGAAGGGGGTGATGAGTCTGGTGAAACGGTTTCAGCGATTGAGCGATCACATTGTCGTGTGCGGCTACAGCGGGGTGGCTGCCAGCATCGTTGACGAGCTGCGCGAGCGCGACGTGATCACGGTGATCATCGACGACCGGGAGCAACTGGTGCAGCAGCTGCGTGCCAAGGGGCACGACGTGCTGGAGGGCGATGCGACGCTGCGCGAGACGCTGCTGGACGCCAACGTGGTCACCGCACAGGCGGTGATCGCCAGCTACGACAGTGACTCGATGAACACCCTGGTGGCGGTCAACGCCAAGGACCTGCGCGACGACAGGCCCGAGGTGCAGTACGCGATCCTGGCGCGCATCGAGGACGAGGAGAACGTGGACAAGGTACGCCGCCTGGGCGTGGATCAGGTGATTTCGCCGTCCACGCTCGGCGGCAGGCTGCTCGCGGAGCGGGCGGTGGAACTGGGCGGGCGTACCGCGGCGAAGCCGGCAGGAGATGAACGATGAGCACCGATCTTGCGCGGCACATTCAGGAGACGCCGCTGGTCGACACCCATGAGCACCTGAAACGGGAGCCGGTGTGGCTGGATGACGGACCGGACATCCTGCAGGACCTGTTCGACAACTACGTAAGTGCCGACCTGCGGACCGCCGGGGCGTCCCCGGAGGCCATGCGGCGCCTGCTCGACGCTTCCGACCCCGACATCGCCGGCCGCTTCCGCGGCATCGAAGCGGCGTGGCGGGCCACGCAGTTCACCGGCTACGGCGAGGCGGCGCGGCTGATCGCCCAGCAGCTCTACGGCATCGACGAATTGAGCGGCGCGGCCCTGGCCGCCGCGGCCGGAAGGACCGCCGAGCTGCGCCGGCCGGGCGAACGCTACCGCCTGCTGCACGACGTGGCCAATCTGGACCAGGTGCAGACCGACGACCTCTGCTGGCCGTGCCTGCCGGATCACTCCGGACTCGACTTCTTCCTCTACGACCTGTCCTGGTTCTCGCTGTGCCGGGGCGACGTGGAGCCGCAGCCGCTCCACGATGAGACCGGCGTGGAAGTTTGCGACCTGGCCAGCCTCAGGCGGGCCATGGAGACGATCTTCGAGAAGCACGCGCCGTGCGCGATCGCGGTCAAGTCACAGCACGCCTACGCCCGCACGCTGGAGTGGCGCGAGCGCAGCGACGGCGAGGCCGCCGCCGCGCTGGACGCGGTCCTGCGACAGCCGTCAGAGCAGGTCGACCGTGCAACCTGGCTCTGCCTCGGCGACTGGTGCTGGGCGCGCGGCGTGGAGCTGGCGATCGAGCACAACCTGCCGTTCAAGATCCACACCGGCTACTACGCCGGCAACGACCGCATGCCGACTCCGTGGATTGCGGCCGGCAACATGTGCGCGCTGTTCGAGCGCTACCTCGATGCCAGGTTCGTCCTGATGCACATCGCCTATCCCTACAGCGACGAGCTGGCGGCGCTGGCCAAGCACTACCGCAACATCTGGGTGGACCTGTGCTGGGCCTGGAGCATCGACCCCTACAGCGCGCGCGACTTCGTGCGCCGCTTCATCCACGCGGTGCCGATCAACAAGCTGTTCGCCTTCGGCGGCGACACGAGCTGGCCCGGCGCCGCGCTGGCCTACGCGCTGCAGGCCCGCCGCGGGATCCGCAACGCGCTCGAAGCGGAGATGGCCGACGGCGCACTGGACGAGCGCCAGGCGATGGCGATCGCCACCCGCATCATGCGCGACAACCAGTACGCCTGCTTCGACGTCGAGGGCACCAGGAACAACATCCGCGGCGCTGCCAGCGCCCGCGCGGCAGGTCGCGGCTAAGGCCGCTTGCCCCGCGGTCTGCTGACGATCTTGCGCAGCGCCGTTCTGGCGGACACCACCGTTCCTGCAAGGATGTCCTCCTCCGTGATCCGCGCGAACAGGATCTCGCCGTCCGTGGCGCGGTTGCGATCGTACTGCACGTAGAGGTAACCGTCGGGCGCCAGGGCCACGTCCGGGTAGGAAATCTGGTGCCGTTCATCGAGCAGGAATCCGGCACTCCAGGTGGCGCCGTCATCATCCGAAAGATACGCGGTGAGATGCGAGCGCCGGTCGCTCCCCTGGTCGATCCTGGTACCGTGCTTGACCAGCAGCAGCCGCCCGGAGTGCAGGCGGCGAATGTGAAAGCGGCTTGACCTGGCGCTTCCTACCGGGCCGGTTCCGCTGCGCGGTCGGGGCACGGTCGAAGTCACATGACCGATGCCCGAAGGTCTCGGCTTACTCCACGTGTGACCGAAATCGGTGGAGAAACTCTCCCCGATGCCGTCCATGGTACGAGACAGCATCCAGATCACGTTGTCGGTTCGTTCCACTACCATGTGTTCGTTGAATTCGCTGTCGGGAAAGATCACGCAGCCGCGCCAGCCCCAGGTGCGTCCGTGGTCCGGGGAGACGAACACGCTCGCTCCTCGAATTGGATCGAGCTCGTGAAAGCAGTGGCGAAACGGATCCGAAACGTGCCACCGTTCCCACAACGAAACCGGAAGCATCCAGGCGTCGTTCGACAACACGATGGGCTTGTTCAAGGAGGCTCCAATGCCTATGTAGGTGGGTTCGGTCCAAACCAGTTCAGCAGCGTCCGGAGCATCACAACGGATGTACCAGTTACTGGCGCAGCCATCGAACATCTCAAAGCTCTGCTTGAAAAAAAACCACAGCCGGCCCCTCGGATCGCACCAGAAATTGCCGACCCGCGAGCAACGCTCATAGGGCAGATCTTGGCGGTGCGGATCGACGACGAAATACGGTTCAGTCCAGTGTTCACCGTCATCGTCGCTGTAAGCGACCACCAGAAACGCCGCGGAACTGTCGCCTCCGCCGACCCAGCAGGACCACAAGCGGCCCCCTTGAGTGCGCTCGATGCTCTGTGTCATGCCGTAATCGAGATGATCGTAGTCGTACTCGGGCAACGGCGAATAGTTGATGACCGGTTGCTCGCGGATCCTCTCCAGGAGCTGCTGGGTGACCATCGATGTATCCTGCACTTTTTCCTCCATCGTCCTAAATCTCCACCCCAATCCAGAATCCACTCTGGGTAGCCTCGAAGATCATGCCGGGATCGAGCGCACTGCCGATCACATGAACCGATGCTCCGCGTTGCTCGAATTCCCGTTGAAGTTGCCGGCTGGAGCGGGCACTGAAGGCACCTGATACCACCACGGTGTCACATTCCATGGTCTCCATACCGGTCGAAGTTTGGCCACTTACGTGGTCGACTCCGATGCCGACTACCTCCCAATTTGGGAGAACATTGATACCTCTTTGTTGGATCATGGATGCCGTATAGAGCCTCAAGAACTCATTGAGGTCATAGCCTGCGTCGGCCTCCGCATCTACCACGGTAATCTGTCTGTCCGGGGTCTGTGACAGGAACAGTGCGGTATCGATGCCGACTCCGTTGGCACCGATGACGACAATCCTGGTGCCGATGTCGCCGCTCTTTCCGGTCAGTAGATCGACCGCCGAAATGACCCGTTCCGAACCGGGAAAATCCGGGCGATCGGGTTTCGCACCGATGGCCAGCACTACCACGTCCGGCTGCACCGGGCGATCTTCCGGTGTAGTGACCTCAGAATTCAGCTCGACAGTCACCCCGTGCTTGTTCAGCATGGTCTCGAAGTAGGCGATCAACGCGCGCATCTCGGCCGCCTTTTCGGCGACTGCGGCGGCTGCCAGGAGTTGCCCGCCGAGGCGCCCATCGCGTTCCACCAGGGTCACATGGTGGCCTCGCATGGCCGCGGTGAGGGCACATTGCATGCCCGCCGGTCCGCCGCCTACGACGAGGACATTGCGGCTTCGTGCGGCGGCCCTGACCGGCTCCAGGTACTCGTTGGAAAGCTGCGGGTTCACCACGCAACGAAGCTGCCAGCCGCGCTCCATCATGCCGATGCAGTCGTTGCAGGCGATACAGGGAATGATCTCTTCCCGGGCTCCTTCGTAGTACTTCTTCGGGAGGTAGGGATCGGCCAACAACGAACGCCCCATCGAGACCAGGTCGACGCGTCCGTCGGTCACCGCCTGTGCCGCGTACTCGAGGTCCCACCCCAACCGGCTGATGCCGATCACCGGCCTGTCGGATTCTCGTTTCACCGCCGTCGCCAGTGGCAGCAGGGCGCCCGGCGCCTGTCCGTACAGCGAGTAGATCGCCTCGATGCTGTCGTAGATCCCGGCCGACACGTCGAAGCAGTCGACTCCGGCCTGTTCGAGCATCGCGACCAGCTGCAGGGTATCCTCGAGGGTCGTTCCGCCCGGGATCCGCTCCTCGGCGCTCATCCGGTACAGGATCGGGAAATCGTCGCCGACTTCCCTGCGAATACGCCGCACCACCTCCACCGGAAAGCGGGCGCGGTTGGCCACGCTGCCACCCCATTGGTCGGTGCGGCGGTTGCAATGTGGGGAGAAGAACTGGGTCAGCAGATAGCCGTGGGCGCCGTGCAGCTCGACCCCGTCGAAGCCCGCTTCGCGGGTCCGTCGCGCCCCCTCCACGAACATCTGGATGATTGCTTCGATCTCCTCCTCCTGCAAGGCCCGCGGCAGGTCCCCGCCGCGACTCGACTGCACGGCGGAGGGAGCCACCGGCTGCCGGCCTCCGGGAATATTGGAGCGCACGTTCTGGCGGCCGGTGTGCTGTAGCTGGGTCACGATCCTGGCGCCGTAACGGTGCACGGCCAACGGGATGTTGCTGAGCCCGGACCGACACATGTCGTCGTGGATGGAAACGGGATTGCCCATGGGACGGCCGTAGACCCAGTCGATACAGGTGTTCTCAAGCACGATCAGGCCGACGCCGCCGCGCGCCCGCTCCGCCAGATAAGAAATCAAGCGGTCGGTCACTTCGCCCGATTCGCTGGCGAACTTGGTGTGCATCGGCGCCATGACGAGGCGGTTCTTCAACTCCAGTCCGTTCAGCCGGACGGGTTCATAGAGAATTGACAACTGTTCATCCATCGCCCGCTCCCTGGTTGTCCACGACTGCGCCCTACTCACTCGGTCAAGGCGCCTGGTACCGTGACCCGGCAGAATGCACGTCGTTCCTGGATCATTGCATGATATTGATGGCGAGCATCCTGATCAATGCACCCGAACCGGTGGAACGGACGCGATCTGCATGATTTCTGAGAGGCTCGACCACCACGGCACCACTATGCCTGCTTGCCCCTCGGTTTACTGACGAGCTTGCGCAACGCCGATCGCTCCGACACGATTGTTCCTGCAGTGATGTCCTGCTCGGTGATCCGCGCGAACAGAATCTCGCCGTCCTCGGCGCGGTTGCGATCGTACTGCACGTAGAGGTAGCCGTCTGGCGCCAGTGCCACGTCCGGATAGGAGATCACGTGCCGCTCATCGAGCAGAAATCCGGTGCGCCAAGTGGCACCGTCGTCATCCGAAAGATAGGCGGTGAGATGCGATCGCCGGTCGCTTCCGCGGTGAATCTCGGTACCGTGCTTGACCAGCAGCAGGCGCCCGGAATGCAGGCGGCGAATGTGGAACCTGCTCGAAGTGGAGCGGCGCCTGACCGGCCCGTGAAACCTGCTTGAGCGGCGCCTGACCGGCTCGCTTTCGCGTTGGCCTTGAGACCCAGGCGAGGTCAGGTGGCCGAAGCTGGAAGGCCTCGGCGCGCTCCACGTGCGACCGAAGTCGGTGGAGAAACTCTCTCCGATACCGTACTTGGTGCGGGACAGCATCCAGATCACGTGGTCGCTTCTCTCGACTACCATGTGTTCGTTGAATTCGCTGTCGGGGAAGATCACACAGCCACGCCAGCCCCACGTGATTCCCTGGTCCGAGGAGGCGAACACGCTCGCTCCTCGAATCGGATCGAGCTCGTGAAAGCAGTGCCGAAACGGATCCGATACGTGCCACCGTTCCCACAATGACACCGGCAGCATCCAATCACCGTTCGACAGCACGATCGGCTTGCTTATGGACGCTCCAACGCTCACGTAGGTGGGTTCTGACCATACCGGTTGGTCGGCGTCCGGATTGTCGCACCGGATGTACCAGTTGCTCCCGCATCCATCGAACATCTCGAGTGTCTGCTGGAAAAAGAGCCACAGCCGGCCCGTCGGATCGGACCACAACATACCTACCCTCGTGCACCGCTCATAGGGCAGGTCTTCGCGGTGAGGATCGATGACGAAATCAGGTTCAGTCCAGTGTTCACCGTCGTCGTCGCTGTGTGCGACCACCAGAAACGCGGCGGGGCTGTCGCCGCCGCCAACCCAGCAGGACCACAATCGTCCTCCCGAAGTCCGCTCAATGCCTTGCGTCATGCCGTAATCGAGATGATCGTAGTCATACTCCGGCAACGGCGAATGGTTGATCACCGGTAGCTCACGGTTCCGCTCCAGGAGCTGCTGGGTGACCATCGAAGTATCTTGCATGTTGTCCTCCAATCATGCCAGGATCACGCCGTAGGCATCGGCTCAAGCGAAATCATAGAGCAAACGCGGAAGCTTGCGCAACGCACCCCGTTCCCGGATCGTTGCAGTGAATTGATACGGCACATATCGCATCGATGGGACAGCCAAGGCCGCGGCCTCGGCGACGCGTCGCGGCAACGTGCCTGCGGTGGTTGCGAAGGCGGCCCGAATGTGCTACTAACGTCAAGGAGCGAGTAGAGACAAGAGGTTCGTGTCGTGCGAGTGGTCCAGTGTGAATTCCGCTGCAGTCCCAAGAGTACCGGCCAGTTCGACAATCTCGAAAGGCCGCACATTCAGAAGCCGGGCGAGTTCGGGGTCCACTACATCGTGGCGGAGGACGGAGTTTTCCGAATCAACGACTACCGGTTTCCACTGCGGCGTGATTCCGTGTTCGTGACGTTTCCGAATGACAGCTACTCGTTTCTGTTGTCCGGTCCCGATATCTCCTTTGCCTACTACGTGCTGTCGTTCCAACTCGACGAGTCGGACCGCCTGGTGCGCGACCTGTTGCACGCCGACATTCACACCAGGCAGGCGTTCTACCCGAAACGCCACATGCGCCCGCTCTTCGACGAGGTGATCCAGCACCACGTAGGCGGATCCCCCTACCTCGGCGAAGCCGAAAAGCACCTCGTGATCGGCATCCTGTATTCGCTGCTTGACGTGCAGCAGGAACGGACCCCCACCGCCGTCGCCGTCGAGCATGTCGAGAAGGCGATCGAGTGGATGCACGAACACATTCACGAACATGTCACGCTCAAGGACCTGTGCAGCAGACTGCACTTGACGGACGCCCACTTCATTCGCCTGTTTCGGAACAATCAGGGCATCTCGCCAATCAAGTACTTCCGGCGTCTGAAGATCGACGCGGCCGCCAATCTGTTGTTGGAGACCACCACGCCGATCTACCAGATTTCGGAGGTCTTCGCGTTCAACAGTCCGGCCCATTTCTGCCGCACCTTCAAGCAATACATGGGCATGAGTCCATCCCAATACCGCAATAGCGAGATACCCGATCCGAAGTCTCGAGAACGCACCTACCAGCAACAACTCGAGGATGCTTACAACCTCCTGCAGACGGTCGTGGAGGAGTCTCCCGACCTGATCTTCTTCAAGGATGTCAATGGTGTCTATATGGGATGTAACGCGGCCTTCTGCGGTTTTGTCGGACGCGTCAAGCACGACATCATCGGGCGCTCGGACTACGACATTCACCCACTCGACAAGGCCGAGTTCTTCGTCCGCCATGATATCCCGGTACTCCGCTACAATCGGGCGCTCAAGAATGAGGAGACGCTGGTATTCCCCGACGGCCGAGAGCGGCTCTATCAGGTCTACAAGGCTCCTTTCCACGATCCTCAGGGGCGCACCATCGGCCTCGTCGGGATCAGCCGCGACATCACCGACCTCAAGCGGATCGGCGAGTCGGCGCTTGCCTAGCCCCTCGAATCAATTCTGTACAACTATTACCTGATAATCTGCATTCCCGCGGTTTCCGGCGTGGTGCTATCACTGTGTCCAGCAGTTCCGGCGACGGTGGGCACTTGGTCGACCCACGAGGAGACATAGCAGATGGCAAGTGAGCAGCTCAAGGTGGCCATTATCGGACTCGGATTCGGGACTCAGTTCATCCCCATTTACCAACGCCATCCGGACGTTGCGATGCACGCGATATGCAGGCGCTCACGGGCGTCGCTGGAGGCGATTGGCGATGCCTTTGGCGTTCCCCGACGGTATTCTAGGTACGCCGACGTCCTGGCTGACCCGGAGGTCGACTTCGTCCACATCAACACGCCGATTCCGGAGCACGGCCCGATGTCCATCGCCGCACTGGAAGCCGGCAAGCATGTGCTTGCTACCGTTCCAATGGCGATCGATGTGGACCAATGTCTCAGGATTGTCGAGTTGGTGAAATCCACCGGACTCAAGTACATGATGGCGGAGACCGTGCTCTATTCGCGGGAGTATTTCTACGCCAAAGAGCTTCTGGATGCGGGCAAGCTTGGCGAACTTCAATTCCTGCAGGGCAGTCACCACCAGGATATGGACGGATGGCCGGACGCCTGGCCCGGCCTGCCGCCGATGTACTACGCTACGCATTGCATCAGCCCCTGCCTGGCGCTGGCCGGCGGTGAGGCCGAGTCCGTCTCGGGCTTCGGTTCGGGACGCATTCGCGACCATCTCGCGCGCCGTTACGGCTCACCGTTTGCGGTCGAGACCGCGCACATCAAGGTACACGACTCGGACTTGACGGTGCGCGTATATCGATCGCTGTTCGATACCGCCCGCCAGTACCGTGAGAGCTTCGACGTGTTTGGCACCCTGCAGTCGCTCGAGTGGCCGCTGGTCGAAGGGGAAGGCCTCGTGCTGCATACCGCCAAGCGTCCCCAGCAGGAGACCACCGAGCGGGTCCACGCGCCCGACTACGCGGATCGCCTGCCCGTCGAAATCCGGCCCTTCACGACGAAGACATTTCTCGATCTCGAAGAGTATCAGCACCTTGCCGCCGCGGGTGCCGATCCCGACGGTACCCACACCCACCTCGTGACCGATCCAGGTTCCCTGGAGGGACACGGCGGTTCGCATCCGCACCTGGTGCACGAGTTCGTGTCCGCGCTGGTGCATGATCGCGATCCGTTTCCGAACGCGATCCAGGCGGCGAACTACACCTGCGCCGGCCTGTTGGCACACCAGTCGGCACTCCAGGGCGGAGCACCGGTGTCATTACCTATCCCTTTACTGACCCGATCATGATACCCTTGACGAAGTGCCTCTGCAGAAACGGATAGATACACATGATCGGCACCACGGTAATCAGCATGGTAGCCATCTGCATGGTAAGGGATGAGGCTTCTTTCAGTGACTGCAGCTCGGCGTCGGTCATCTGCGCGTCCGTCTCCTGCATCACCGTGGTGGCGATGAACTGCTGCCGTATCAGGATCTGGGCGAAGTAGTACGACAGCACCTCCAGGCTCTCGCTGTCCGTGTAGATCATCGTGTCGACCCACATGCTCCATTGAAACACGGCTACAAAGAGCACTATGCAGGCGACCACCGGCTTGATCACCGGAAGCATGATGCGGAAATAGATAGTGATCTCGTTGGCGCCATCGACCAGCGCACTCTCCTCCAGCGCATCCGGGATCGACTTGAAATACGCGAGGAACACCAGCACGTAGAACATGTTGAACGCTTCCGGCAGGATATACACCAGGAAGTTGTCATACAGCCCCAGGTCTCTGATCACGATGAAGGTCGGGATCATGCCGCCGTTGAAATACATGGTGATCAGGCCCAGAATCGCGAACAGGCCCCGCAGACGCAACTTGCGATGCAGAATCGCATAGGCAAACATCGACGTGATGAGCACCGAGACGAAAGCCCCGAGAACAGTTCTCAGGACACTGTTGCGAGCATACAGCAGGAAATTCTCATCCTGCAGCACGCGCACGTAGCTCCTTGTCGAAAACACCCGCGGCCACAGGTACACCACTCCTCGATTCATGATGTCCACGCCACTGCTGAAAGAGATGATCAAGCACTGGTACAGCGGATAGATCATCAGAAGCGAAAACAGGACCAGCAGGATGGTATTGACCGTATCGAATCCGTGGTCCCGCAGGAACTGCCGTGCACCGCTCAAAAAAGACCTTCCTTGGTGAGCTTGCGGGAGGCGTAATTGGCGCTTACCACGAGGATCAACGAAACCATCGCAAAGATCAAGGTAACCGCGGTCGCGTAGGAAAAGCGTCCCATGCTGATCCCGACGCGCAGTATGTAGGTGGGAAGAATCTCGGACCGCGCCGCGTTCAGTGCATTCCGCAACAGGTAACTGAGATCGAAGTTGGCGCCGTTTACGATCCTTCCGACCTGTAGAATGAGCAGCAGTACCACCGTGGGCTTGATTCCCGGAAGGGATATACGCACCATCTTCTGGAAGCGGTTTGCGCCATCTATCGTGGCCGCCTCGTAGAGTTCAACCGGTATCGCGGTGAGTGCCGCGAGAAAGATAATGGAACTCCATCCGGTCTCCTTCCAGATGTCGGTAAACACCACCACCCACCAGAACGCCTCGGCTCTGCCCAGGAACAGGTAGGGCTCCTGGAGGATGCCCAATCCGGTCAACACCTTGTTCACGATGCCCCAGTTGGCCAGCGCGATGCTGAGCATCAACGCCACTACCGAGTACGCAATGAAATGCGGCATATAGCTGATCGTCTGAACTGTCCGCCGAAATTGGTTGTTGCGAACTTCGTTGAGCATCAGAGCCAGTACGATAGGCAGAGGAAACCCCAATACCAGCTTGAGTATGCTGATGCCGAGGGTATTGACAATTGCTGGGACCACGGTGATGTCCTGGAACAGATACTGGAACTGTTTCAGTCCCGCCCAAGGACTGCCCCACGTGCCGAGTCGAAAGCTGAAGTCCTTGAAGGCGATCTGGAGCCCCAGGATTGGCAGATACCGGAATACGATCATTATCACCAAGGCGGGCAGCAGCAGCGCCAGCAGATAGCGCTGACGCCAGAGGTCTTTGCGAAGGGTGCCGAGGTATGCTCTCATTGCCACTCCTCAAAGCAACGACCACCGTGAGCGGCTTGGCGAGCGGTTGCCGCTCCTGCCTGGGGGTTGCTGTGCGGGAAAGCATAAAAAACAGGACGTACCATGTCAAACACGGTACGTCCTGTTCGAGCTTACTTGAGGGTTGTCAACGACCTACTGTGCCTTCCAGCGATCGTTGCGGGTTTCCCCGAGAAGGTTCTCGTAGTAGCGGTAGCGCTCCGTCATCAGGACCTCCAGGTCCTTGAGTCCGGTCCGCTCCATGTCTCGAATCAGCTTTTCATAGGCGGCCTCGAATTCGGCCTCGCTATCGGCCAGCACCAGGTTCACCTCGCCGTCCTGCCACACTTGCATGACGTTGTCAAACAACAGCTTCGCTTCCTTCTCGCGGAAGTTTCCGGTCAGGATCGCGGTCTTGAACGGGGTAGCATAGTTGTACGCGATCCTGGGTGTGGAGAGGCCGAGTATCTGGTTGACGCCACCAATGTTCTCTACCCCGTGCAGGGGGCGGTAGGCGAACGACTGCACGTATCTTGGCCGGTAAGCGAAGTTGAGGTTGCCGGTGCCGTACTTCTGGAGGCGCTCCAGATCGGTGAAATCCTGAAGGTCTTTGGCGTACTCGTCGGTCTTGGTGATGAAGCCACCCTCGGGGTCATAGGTGAAGTCCTCATACCACGCCTGGGGAGAGGCCGCGGCTGCGTCGTCGCCCTGGAAGCCATGAAAGAACAGCAACTGAATCTCGTTGCTGGTGACGGTCATGAGGAACTCCAGCGCGCGCAGTGGATCGTCCGCATCCTTGGTAATGTACCAGCCACCCTGGCTTCCTATGTTGGACCAGTTGAAGTCGTCGATCAGGAGCATGTCACGGGTGACTCCCTCGCCCAGCACGATATCCTGACCCCACCACAGAAAGCGGTCGGTGATGTCGGGGATTTCGGGAATCCGTCGATGCCGCCAGATTGACCCTTCTTCGCCGATAATGAAGGCGATCTCGCCATCCAGCGCGAGCCGCTTCACGTTCTGATCGGAGAGCGACCGGGTGAAGGTGAAGTTTTCCGGGTGAATGAGCCCGGAACGATACAGATCATTGATGAAGGCGGCCGCCTTCTTGTATTCCTCAGAGCGCACGTTGAAGGAGACCGTGTCGTAGTCCGGAGTACCGTCGGGCAACGGATATACGATGCTTGGACCGGCGAAGCTGGCCACGATTACCTGCATGTAGGTAAGCTGGAACCGCGATACGGTCATGTTCTTGTATTCCATCAGGTACACGGGGTACTCGACGAGGTCCTTGGCCTGCAGCGCCAGTTCCTTGAAATCGTCCAACGTCTGGATCACCGACTGGCCTTTTCTGATGCCGTTGATCACCTGGTCTTCGGTGTATCCCAACTGCTTCATTACATTCATGTTGGCATGAATGATGTGATTGCCGGCCAGCTTGGCGCCGTAGGGTAGCTTGGCGAGCATTTCGACATCGGCGTAGGCGGCGTTTATGTAGTAGATGTCGCCGGCTGGATCGGCGTGAATCTTCTCGTAGTCGGTATGCAGCATGTCCCAGAACTCGGGAAATCCCTCATCCGCGATCTTGTTCAACGGCAGGAACACGCCTTCCTCGATGAGAGCCGGATCGTAATCCATGAACACCATGAAATCAGGCAACTCGCGACCGGAAGCCAACATCGTATAGAATTCCTGGTTGTCGCGCGTGGTAGCATACTCGATGTCCAGTGAGACACCGGTGCGCTCGGTCACGAGCTGCGACACCGGGTCCATTCCCCACTCCCAGCCGGGATGACGGTCGGGCAGTGACATGAACACCGACATCGTGACAGGACCGTCCGCGGCACCGGGCTCGGCGGCCTCTTCCTCGGCACCGGCAAATAGTAGGAGCGGGGCCGAGATCAGGAAGCAGAGCGCGGCCGCGAGGGCCAGCACGGATTTTCCTCTTTTCATTTCACACCTCCACGGCAGATAGGGTTATACATGATGCAGCGTAACCCCGGCGAAACAGGAGCGGAATGTCGATTATTCGTCGAAAATTGCACATAATTGATATGAGCTAGGAGGAGACAGCGGATGTATTCCCTTGGTCTGGCGATGCGGCTGCGCCCCGGCGCGTACGCCGAGTACAAGCGTGCCCACGACGAGTTGTGGCCCGACGTGGCGCAGAGCATGAGCGACAATCAGGTGAGCATGGCGATCTACCGCTATGGCGAGAGCCTGATCATTCACGCGGTGGCGCCCACCGAGGAGGACTGGCTGAAGAGCCGTCAGGTGCCGATCCTGGAGGAGTGGATGGCCTACATGGCGACGCTCATCGAGACCGGTGACGACGGTCAGGTGGAATTCGAGGAACTGGAGGAGGCGTTTTCGTTCGGCCGGTTCCGCCAGGAGGGGTAGGGCGCCGGCAGGGACCGGCGCGCGCCGGCAGGCACCGGCGCGCACCGGCAGGGATGGGTTGAGCCGGCCGGGGCGCTTCTGGCATGGTCCCGGCGGAGCGGGGTGTAATGGACCTGTCACGTGTGTTTTCTCCCGAGGTCGTCCTGGTGCCGCTGCGGGCGGCGAGCGACGACGATGCCCTGCGGCAACTGGTCGCGCGGCTGGTGCAAGCCGCGGGGCTCAGCGCGCCGGAGCGGATCCTGGCGCGGCTCACCGAGGAAGCCGCGCTGCGGGCCACCCTGGTGGGGAACGGAGCGGGCATCGTCCACAGCCGGCTGGAGGAGCTGAAGCGCCCGGTGGCGGCACTCGGCGTGCTGGCGCCGGGCAAGTCGCTGCACCTGGGCGCCACCCTGCAGTTCGTGGTGGAGGTGATCTTCCTGGTGCTGTCGCCGGTGGAGCCGCCGGAGCCGCACCTGGAACTGATCTCGGCGATCGCCGCCCTGGTGCGCGACGAGGCGGCGCTCAAACTGCTGCGCGGCGCCTCGGATCCAGCCGCGGCCATCGCCACGCTGACCTACGCCGCCGGCAATGGCCGTTAGCACGTAACCGCTACAGCACCTCGATCTGCCAGTCGAAGCCGGGACCCTCGGAGGGGCGGGTGTAGATGCCGTCCGGGCCGCGGGTGATGTTGTTGTCCTCCTCGTAGCGCCGGTACACCTCGTCCGGACCGCCCGGGGCCGGCATGAACATCTCCGCCCACGGACTGTTGGGGGTGGCCATGATGAAGTGCACGCCGTCGCGCGAGCCGCCGCCGTGCGGGATCACGGGGATGTCGTAGGCCGCCGCCATGGCCGCGATGCGGCGCAGCTCGGTCAGTCCGCCGCACCAGTGGATGTCCGGCTGCCAGATTTCCGCCCCTTCGTGCTCCAGGAGTTGGCGGAACCCGTACCGCGTATAGACGTGCTCGCCGGTGGCGATGCGCGTCGAGGCGATCTGCCGGCGCAGGCGTCCGAACCCGGCGTAGTCGTCCGGCGGCAGGCACTCCTCCAGCCAGTAGACGCGGTACGGCTCCAGCGCCTCCGCCAGCTCCAGCGTGTAGCGTTCGGTCAGCGCCATCCAGCAGTCGATCATCACTTCGCCATCCTCGCCCAACGCCTCCCGCGCGCGCCTGACCAGCTCCACGTTGCGGCGCAGCCCCGCGCGCCCGTCGACCGGACCGTGGGGCAGGGCCAGCTTGAGCCTGGTGAAGCCGAACTCCACGTGCTGTTCGATGTCGTTGCCGGTGCAGTAGCAGGGGATGCGTGGCTTGGTCTCACCGCCGAGCAGCCGGTACACGGGCAGTCCGGACGCCTTGCCGGCGATGTCCCACAGCGCCAGGTCCACCCCGCTGATGGCGTTCATCACCACCCCGGCGCGGCCGTAGTGCATGGTGGCGCGCCACAGCAGGTCCCAGATCCGCTCCCGGTCGAGCGCACTCTCGCCCAGCAGCAGCTTGGTCAGGTGGCCTTCGATGATCGGGCCGCCGCCCGGTCCGCCGGAGCCGAAGCCGGTGACTCCGCGGTCGGTCGCGATCTCCACCCAGAAGCTGTCGACGCCGCCGGGGTCCGGCATGAACAGGCTGCGCATCGGCTTGTACTTGGGATAGAGGGAAACCGGGTTGGCCACCTCCACGTGGCCGGTGGACCACGCCCCGGGCGCCGCTTCGTAGCGGGGCAGGGGATCCCGCGGCCGCGTGCGCACCACGCGCACGCCGGTGATTCGGAACATGGTGTCGCTCATGGTGCCGTCCTCACGACAGGAACAGGTCGAGGAATCGTTCGATGTCGAAGTGCTCCTCGAACAGCTGCTCGATTTCCGCAATCTTGCCGGTGTCGTACACCTGCAGCTTGGTATTCTCGTAGAGCCGGAACAGCCGCTCCTCGGTGGCGGCCGAGTCCTCCCGCACGTACAGCGCCGGCAGGCCGGCACGGACCAGCTCGTCGCGCACCTCCGCCTCCACCGGCTCGGTCTCCCCGCAGGTCAGGATCAGCCCGGCGATACCGCCCCGATGCAGGATTTCGGTATGGAACTTGAGGATCTGGCGGATGCGCGGGGTGGAGCTGGCGCTGATGATCAGCACGTCTCCCAAGCCCACGTAGTGGCGGAGCTGGGTCCCCAGGTGTTGCGCCGGCATCGACACCAGCTTGATCGACGCGCAGGGCCGGCGCCAGGCGATCGCCTGGGGGTCGCCCAGCGGTTCCACGCCGGGCAGGGCGCCGAGGATCACCCGCATCGAGGGCCGCGGCAGGTCGGGAATGGTGGGCAGGTAGCCGAAGATGTGCAGCCGGGAGCCGTTGGCGGCCGCGTAGCGTTCGTTGATCAGCTCTTCGTTGAGGTAGCGGCGGGTCTGGTCCAGCTTGTCGGGAAAGACCTTGTTCACCAGCAGGCCGCGCACCCGGCAGCCGTGATGCAGGAAGTAGCTCAGGTCCACGTCGATGGTATCCAGCGCGCGGCCGATGCCGCCGCCGGAGACGAAGATGATCTCCGCTCCGAGCAGCTTGCCGACGGTGGCGTTGGACAGACCGACCACGCTGCCCACGCCGGGATGCCCCGAGCCTTCGGCGATCACGATGCGACGGTCCGCGAGCTGTTCCAGGGAGCGCGTGATCTCCAGCGAGAGCGCGCGCGTCAGCCGGGCGCGGTGCCGCGAATCGAGGTAGGAGCGGGTGAAGTTGCTGGAAAAGCGCACCGGGGAGAGCTTGGCCAGCGGCAGGTCCGGGAGCTGGGCGAACTCGCCGATCAGCTCCACGTCCTTGTCCACCACGATGCCCTTGGCGTCGCGCACCAATTGTTGCCCGACCGGCTTGAGATACCCGATCTCGCTCGGATCGAGGTGCTTGCGGAGCTGGGAGATGATGCCGAGGCTGGTGACCGTCTTGCCGGCGTGCTGGCGGAAGCCGGTGAGGTAGACGACTACCGGCGCCGGCATCACTTGAACAGGTCGGCGATCCGCTGCTCGTTCTCGGCGGTGATCACGTGGCGTCGCATCTTCAGGGTATGGGTGAGCTGGTCGCCGACCGCGAACGGCTGGTCGAGCACCGCGATGCGGGCGATGCGCTCGAAGCTCTTGAAGCCGTTCTTGGCGTTCACCCGGCTCTGCACCTCGTCCTGAATCAGGCTCTGCACCTCGCTGCTGGCGGCCAGCGTGGCGAGGTCGTCTCCGTCGACCCCGCGCGCGGCAGCGTAGGGCGCCACCGTTTCCACGTTGGGGATCACCAGGGCGCCAAGAAAGCGCTGATCCTGGCCCACCACCATGACGTGCTCGATGTACTCCGACTGCCGCACCAGGTCCTCGATCGGCTCGGGCTCGACGTTTTCGCCGCCCAGCAGGACGACGGTGTCCTTGGCCCGCCCCGTGATCTGGATCTCGCCGGTTACCGTGACCGTGCCGATGTCGCCGGTATCCAGCCAGCCGTCGGACGACAGCACCGCCGCGGTGTCGCCCGGGCGCTTGTAGTAGCCCTTCATCACCTGCGGGCCGCGCACGTGAATCACGCCCCTCTCGCCCGGCCGCGCCGTGTTGCCGTCTTCCTTGACGATCCTGACCTCGGTACCGGTGATGGGGGGGCCGACGGTAGCGCTGACCGGATGGTCGAGCTTGCGCACCGACACCACCGGTGCCGCCTCGGTGAGTCCGTAGCCTTCCAGGACCAGGATGCCGGCCGCGGCGAAGAAGTCGTCCACGTAGCCCGGCAGCGCCCCGGCGCCGGAGATGCCGGCCTTGAAGCGGGTCCCCAGGCGGGCGGTGATCTTGCTGAACACCAGCACCTTGCCCAGCAGCGCGAACGGCGTCAGCAGGATCAGCGGCAGCAGCGCAAGCAGCACGTCACGAGCCGGCGACTGCACCGTGAAGCGCGGCGACCGCCCGTGCATCAGGCGCAGCAGCTTGCTGTGGGCGGAGCCGACCGCGATGAAGAACTTGAACAGCGCCGCCTTGACCCCGCCCTCGTGCTCCACGTTGCGGTAGACGCCGGCGCGGACCCCTTCCCAGATGCGCGGCACGGTGGGGAAGTAGGTGGGGTTGGCGGCAATCAGGTCGGCAAGCATCACCTCGCGGATCGGCTTCGAGTAGGCGATCCCGGCCCCCGAGAACAGCGCCGCGTACTCGATGATGCGCTCGTAGGAGTGCCACACCGGCAGCACCGACAACAGCATGTCGTCAGGCCCGATCGGGACCGAATCGGGAATGGCGTCGATCTGGTACACGAAGTTGGCGTGGGTGAGCATCACCCCCTTGGGCTCGCCGGTGGTCCCGGAGGTGTAGATGATGGTGGCCACGTCATCGGGCGTTCCCTTGGCTACCTCGGCGCGAAACAGCGCCTCCTGCTGTCCCTGCTCGCCGCCGGCGCGGACCAAGTCCTCCAGGGTGAGCACGTTCAGCCCGTGCCCCTGTGCCTGCTGGCGCGCGGCGTTGGTGAGCTCCGTGGTATCCAGCACGATGGCGGTGGCGAGCTCCGGCAGCCGCTCCTTGATGCCGGCCAGCTTGGCCAGCTGGGCGGCGTTCTCGACGCAGGAGGTCTTGCAGTCGGCGTGGCCCAGGATGTAGGCGATCTCGTCGCCCGTGGAGTCGCTGCCGCGCGGCACGTCCACGGCACCCAGCCCGAGCAGCGCCTGGTCGATCAGCAGCCACTCCTTGCGCGTGTCGCAGATCAATCCCACGTGATCGCCGCGGGCCACCCCGTTGGCCGCCAGGCCGGCCGCCACCGTGGCTATCTCGGACAGGAGTGCCTGGAATCCGGTGGGCTGGAAGGTGTCTTCGGCATCCTTGCTGAGCACCGCGACGGCATCGCGGTGGGTCTCGACGACGCGCAGAAGGCGCTGGGAAACGGTATCCGACATGGTTATGCTCCGCGTAGACACAGCCACTCCGCTTCGGCTGCCAACTCGTCACCGACGTACACCTTGCCGCTCTGCCTGATGGCATTGGCACTGCGCCGCCGGGTCGTGACCACGATGCGCGCCTCGTCTCCGGGGCGCACCTGACGCCGAAACTTGGCTTTTTCGATGCTGGCCAGAAAGGTCACCTTGGCCTCATCATCGGCGCCGTCCTCGCCGGCGCCCAGGGCGGCCACGCCGGCACCGCCACACTGCGCCATGCACTCCACCAGCAGGACCCCGGGCACCACCGGGTAGGAAGGAAAGTGGCCGGCGAAGAACGGCTCGTCGGCAGCGAACCGCTTGTAGCCCACGATCTCCTCGGCATCGGCGCGTTCGATCCGGTCCACCAGCAGGAACGGGTGGCGGTGGGGAATCAGCTCGGTGATCGGCTGCATGACTCAGATGATCCCCAGTGCGCGCGCTTGCGTGGCACACACTTCCAGTGCGCGGTCCAGCTCGTCGTCGCTGTGAATCGCCATGTAGGAGGTGCGAATCAGCGCACTGCCGGGCGGCACCGCCGGACTCACCACGGGGTTGGTATACAGGCCGTTATCCATGAGCGCGCGGTAGAACTGAAAGGTCAGGGCATCGTCGCCGATGATCAGCGGCACGATCGGCGTCTCGGTGTCGCCCACGTCGAAGCCCAGGCGCTTGAACTCGCGGATCATCCGCTGCCCGATGGCCTGCAGGCGCTGGGTGTGATGGGGCTCTTCCTTCATGATGCGCAGGGCCGTGGACACCGCGGCGATGGTGGCGGGCGGCATGCTCGCGCTGAAGATGAACGAGCGCGCGTTGTGCTTGATATGGTCGACCACGTCCGCCTCGCCGGCGATGAAGCCGCCCACGGCGCCGAACGACTTGGAGAAGGTGCACATCAGGACGTCGGCCGCGTCGTAGCAGTCGAAGTGCTCCTGGGAGCCGCGGCCGGTGGCGCCGATCACGCCCAGGGAGTGGGCTTCATCCACGTACAGGCGGGCGCCGTAGCGGCGCGCCAGCTCGCCCAGCTCCGGCAGCGGTGCGATGTCGCCGTCCATGGAGAATACGCCGTCGGTGACGATCAACTTGCCGCCCCCGTCGTCCACGCCGCGCAGCAGGCGCTCCAGGTCCTCCAGATCGTTGTGATGATAGCGGTGGATGCGGGCGCCGCCGACGGTAATGCCGGCGGCCAGGAACATGCCGTCCATCAGCGAGCCGTGGTTGAGACGGTCGGAGAACACGTGGTCGTGGCGTCCGACCAGGGCCTGCAGCGCTCCCAGGTTGGTCTGATAGCCGGTGGTGAACGACAGCGCCGCGGGCTTGCTCACGAACTCCGCCAGCTCGGCCTCCAGCTCTTCGTGCAGCAGCAACGTGCCGTTCAGGAAGCGCGAGCCGGAACAGCTCGTGCCATATCGGCGGGTGGCTTCGATCGCCGCCTCGATGACGCGCTCATCCCACGACAGGCCGAGATAGTTGTTGGATCCGATCATGATCAACTCGCGGCCGTCGATGATCACGCGTGAACCGAGGTTCTCCTGGATGGCGGTGTAGTAGGGATAGAAGCCGATTGCTTTCACCCGCTCCGCCTTGTACTGGGCGTAGGCGCGTACTTTCTGGAACAGGTCGGTGGTCGCGTCGCTCGCGGGTGCTTGCTGCATCGTCATCGATTAAGCCTGACGGCATTGTGGTACACCGTATGCAACCGGATGTAAAGCTCAGCGTCGCGAGTGGACCGTGCGCCCTGGGTGTCAGCCGGGCACGGGCTCACGCCTGGCCAGCGTGCGGAAGAGTTGCTCGAATTCGGGTTCGTCCCAGCTCCGGGTGCCGATGATGCGGGCCAGGATCGATCCGTCCTTGTCGATGATGTAGCTCATGGGCAGGGTGCGCGCGCCGTAGGTGGCGGCGATTTCGCCGCTGCTGTCCAGCAGGATCCGGAACGAGAGCTCCAACTCGTCTGCGAAGCCCCGCACCCGTGCGGCGTCCTCCTGCAGGTTGACCGCTATCATGGCGAACTCCGCCGTGTCGGCGAGACGTTCGTGCAGTGCCTGCATGGCCGGCATTTCGATCCGGCACGGCGCGCACCAGGTTGCCCAGAAGTTGAGGAACACCACCGAACCGCGGTAGGAGTCGAGCGAGTGGGTGGTGCCGGCGAGATCCTGCAGATCGAAGCCCACCGCCTGTACCGCGCGGCGCGGCAACTGGAAGCCCAGTTCCTGCATCAGTGCGTCGATCGTGGCGCCGGCGCTGGGGCTGTCGCCGGCGTCGGGAACGGTGGTGGCGGCAGGCGCGGGCGGCGCTGCGCCGGGCACCTGCTCCCTGGCCGCCTCGCGGCGTCCGAACGCCGTGGCAGTGGCGCCGGCGAGGCACACCGCGAGCAGCGCAAGCGCCAGCGTGCGCGAGGCGCCGGGCGGCCGTCGGATCGGGGGCCGATTCATGGCGTTGGGACGGTGCGCCCAGGCGCGACGTCCGCAACCTGGTTCGAAGCATTGCATCGATCGTGTGGCATCGATAGTAACGGAGCGCTCAGGCCGCGAACAAGGTGCCGGTCAGCACCGCCAGGTTGAAGGCGGCGTGGGCCCAGGCGAGGCGGTGTACGGAAGGGCGGTGGCGGTAGAGGAGGGCGAAGGCGACACCGATCAGCAGGGCGGTGACCGCGGCCAGCCAGCCCTGATACAGGTGACCGAGGGCGAACAGCAGGGCCGAGGTCAGCACCGCCAGCCACGGCGGAGTGGCGATCTCGTCCAGCACGGTGAGGAGGTAGGCCCGGAAGTAGAGCTCTTCGCGGTAGGCGCTGATCAGCACGAAACCCAGCGCCAGTGGCACCTGTGCCACGCCCTGCAGCTCCCAGCGATAGCCGCGCAGGAGCGACTCCCGCAACGGATCGGGCAGGGCGCCGGCCAGCAGTGACGCCAGCGCCAGCGCAGCTACGATTCCGGCCGCGATGATGCCGGCCTCCGCGGCGTCACGGCCGTGGAACCGCCAGCGGAATCGCCTGCGGCCGCGATCGCGCAGCATGACCAGCACCAGCACGCCGCTCTGCAAGGCGGCCAGCGCCCCCGCGCTGACCAGCGTGCGCGGTACGCCGAGCCAACCGACCGGCAGCAGCACCAGCAGGTACAGCAGGGCCAGCCGTCCCAGTGCCGCCGCCGGAGCGCGCGCGGAGGGAGTCGGCGGCACAGGTCCGGCCGCGGACCCCGAACCGTCGCGGGAGCGCATGTGGCGCCATCATACCCGCTGGCGATCGGGCGCGCAGAGTGCCAGCCGACGGCGGCGGGCCAGGCAGACCAAAAAAGCGGCGGCGGAGTTCGGGCCGTTAAGAACGATGATGGCTGGCGTATTCGCGCACACCCGTGCCGAACCGGCGCTAGTGGTGGCCGCCGCTGCGGTGGCGTATCTGCTGGCGGCCGCGCATGTCCTGCCCGCTACGGTGAGCGTGGGCGCGGCGCTGCTGCTGGCGGCGCCTGCACTGCTGACCGCCGCCGCTGCCGTGGCGGCGCCGGCGCGGTGGCGTGGGCGCTGGCTGCTGCTGGCGGCCGCCGCCGGCTGCGCACTGGCGGGCGGCCTGGAGTTGGGCACCCGCCTGTGGCACGCCGGCGGCGGGGCCGGGCTGCCGCTGGCCGTCGTGGACCAGCTGCACGGGGTGCTGGTCAGGGACGACCGCCCGCGGGGTGCCGCCGCCGGTTACCGCGTTGCGGTGGACCGGGTGGCGTCCACGCGCCTGGCGGCGCAGGCATCGGCCCGCTTTACCGCCGAACTCACGCTCTCCGTTGCCGGATCCGAACGCGGCTACCGCGGCCGCCGGGTAGTGGTGAGCGGCGTGACGCTGCATGGCCGGGCTCCGGGCCGCATCGCGGTCTCGGGCGGTGGCCAGCTCACCCTGGCTTCCTACGTGGGGCCGGTGGCCGCCGTTCGCGCCCGGGCCCGCGCCGCCGTCGAGCGGATGGTGCTGGACCAGGGAGGCCCCGGCGCCGCTCTGCTGCTCGCCCTGCTGCTGGGTGACCGCCATCACCTGCGGGCGGAGGAAGTGGAGGCGTTTCGGCGTGCCGGCGCGCTCCACCTGCTGGCGCTGTCGGGACTCCACGTGGGGTTGGTGTATGCGCTGGCCGCCGCCCTGGGCCGCGGTCTCGGCACGGCCGGCATGCTGCTGGCGCCACGTTGGCAGCGCGGATGGCTGGCCCTGGCCGCGGCGGTCGGCGTGGGCGCGGTGTTCCTGTACGTGGAGCTGGCCGGCACCCGTCCCTCGCTGGCGCGGGCCACCGTGATGCTGGCGCTGGCGCGGCTGGCGGCCGGCGCGGGCCGTCCGACGCGCTCCCTCAACGTGCTCGCGCTGTCCGCCATCGTGGTGGTGGCGACCGATCCGCGGGCGGTGCAGGAGCTTTCGTTCCAGCTCTCCTATGCGGCCCTGTTCGGCATCCTGCAGCTCGGTCCATGGACCGCGCGGCGCCTTCCGGGGTGGCTGCCGCCTGCGCTGCGCTCGGCCGTGGGAATGGCGGTGGGGGCACAGGCGGCGACCCTGCCGCTGGTGCTCGCCGTGTTCGGCCGGGTGCATCCAATCGGCGTGGTGTCGGGTCTGGTGATGGTGCCGTACACGGCGCTGTTCCTGTGGAGCGGCATCGCCTGCCTGGCGCTGTCCGAGCTGAGCCGGGGCGCAATGCAGCCGCTCACCCACGACCTGCTGCACCTGTTGTATAGTGGGCTCACGATGCTCAACGATCTGTTCGGGCAGGTACCGGGTATCCGCTGGTGAACCACAACTCGCCGGCCGAGGTACGCGCCGCGCTGCGGCGCCTCGGCGTGGAGCCGAAGAAACGCTGGGGCCAGAACTTCATGCTCAACCCACGCACCAGGAGCAAGCTGGTGACCACGCTGGGGCCGCGGGCCGGGGACACCGTGTGGGAGATAGGGCCCGGGCTCGGCGCCGTGACCGGCGAGTTGCTGCCGCGCTGTGCGCGACTGGTGCTGTTCGAGATCGACCATGGCCTGATCCGGCATCTGCAGAAGGAGCTGGCGGACCATGCTCACGTGGCAATCGTGCCG
Organism: Spirochaetia bacterium; assembly: GCA_965203905.1. GTDB lineage: Bacteria > Spirochaetota > Spirochaetia > SZUA-6 > Bin103 > Bin103. Next base: position 5,445,630 of record CBDBDQ010000005.1, read on the forward strand.
GGAGACTTTCTGCGTACCTGGCAGCAGGCCCGCGCCGAGCATGGTCGGCCGGATCGGATCATCGGCAACCTGCCCTACAGTTGCTCATCCGCGATCATCGCCGCGCTGGTGCAGCACGATGCCATTCCCGCGAACTGTGTGTTCACCGTCCAGCGCGAACTGGCCGAGCGGCTCGTGGCAACCCCGGGTACGCGCAACTACTCCTCGCTTTCGGTGCTGTGCCAGTGTCTCAGCAAGATCTCGGCGCATGGCGATCTGGCGCCGGGAACCTTTTATCCCGTGCCGGAGGTGACCTCGGCCGTCATCGAGCTGCGCCCCCGCACAGACAATCGCCGAGTGAGCAATCGCTCCGTGTTGTTCGCGCTGATCCGCGCGGCGTTCCAGACGCGGCGCAAGACCCTGCGCAACAATCTGCTGTCGCAGGGCGGCTTCGGGCTGAGCAAGGGAGAGCTTCTGGATGCGGTGGAAGCCGCCCGCGTGGATGCCGGCTGTCGGGCCGAGGAGCTGGCCCCCGCCACCGTCATCCGGCTGGCGAATGCGCTGGCCGCGGCAGGAGCGGTGGTGGAAGCCGTGGACCCGCTCGCCGAGGAAGCTCCAGACTGACGGGCCGGCGGATCGACGCGCTGGCGATCGGTCCGCTGGCCGTGACGTTGGGGGTCAGTCCAGGCCGTACTCATCCAGCACGGTGCGCAGCTTCGCCTTGGCCGAATCGGTGAGGGGAGTCATCGGCAGGCGGTAGCTCTCTTCGAGCAGGCCGGCCAGGTGCATCGCGCCCTTGAGCGGGATGGGATTGGTGTCCAGGCCCATGAGGGCACTGATCACCGGCAGCAATTCGTAGTGGACGGCGCGTGCGCCCGCGGTATCGCCGGCCAGCATGCAGTCCACCAGCGCCACCATCCGCTCCGGCAGCAGGTTGCTGGTGACCGAGATCACGCCGTTGCCTCCCAGGGCCATCAGGGGCAGGGTGATTTCGTCGTCCCCGGACAGCACCGTGAATCCCTCCGGCCGCTGCCGGATCAGATCCATCATCTGCTTGAAGTCGCCGCTGGCCTCCTTGACCCCGACGATGTTGGGGTGCTCGGCCAGCGCCAGCATGGTCTCGTTGTCGATGTTCTTGCCGGTGCGTCCGGGGATGTTGTAGACGACGATGGGCAGATCCACGCTGTCGGCGATGAGCTGGAAGTGACGCAGGAAGCCGCTGGGCGAAGGCTTGTTGTAGTAGCCGGCAACGTGCAGGCTGGCCTCGGCGCCTACCTCCTTGGCCAGCCTGGTGTGCTCCAGTGCCTCGACCGTGTTGTTGGAGCCGCAGCCGGCGATCACCGGCACCCGACCGGCGGCCTGCTCCACCACCAGCCGGATCACCTCGTGATGTTCGTCGTTGGTCAGCGTCGGACTCTCGCCGGTGGTGCCGACCGGAACCAGGCCGGTGATGCCGGCGGCGATCTGCCGCTCCACCAGCGCCTTCAGAGTGTCCCGGTCCAACTCACCCGACGCCGTGAACGGCGTCACCAATGCGGTAAAGGTTCCTTCGAACATAGTCTGCCTCCTCGGCGCGAAACCGGTTGTCGCCTGCGGGTACCCAGCCTAATCCGGGGACGGCTCGGCGGCAACCCGGCGCGCTCTTCAGCTCTTCAGCCCACCATTTCGTTGATCAGGTCGTCGATGTCGTAGATGCCGGTCTTGCGCGGCTCGGCCGTGAGCCAGGCGGCGCCGCGCAACGCCCCGGCAGCCAGCGCGGCCCGCCCGCGCGCCCGGTGGGTCAGCTCGATGGTGTCGTCGAGGGAATCGAACACCAGCGTATGGGTGCCGGGGTCTTCGCCGCCGCGCACCGCGGCCACGTGCAGCTCGTCGGCGTCGATCTGGCGGTCCAGGCGTTCGGTCGCCACCCGCGCCTTGCGCGAGCTGGAGCCCAGCACCGCCTGCGCCAGGCTGAGGGCGGTGCCGGACGGCGAGTCCGCCTTACGCCGGTGGTGGCGCTCGAAGATGGCCAGGTCGTAGTCGTCGAACGGGTCCAGGAGGGCCGTGGCGTGCGCCGCCAGGCGCATGAACAGTTGCACCCCCAGGGAGAAGTTGGTGGCGTGCAGGTAGCCGCTGGAGCCGCCGGCGACGATGGCGCTCACCTGGTCCAGCCGCTCGCCCCAGCCGGTGGTGCCGACCACGGCGCTGAGACCGAACTCGACGTAGCGGCGGGCATTCTCGACCACGCCCTCGGCGCTGCTGAATTCGATGGCGACGTCGGCGCCGGCAGCGACGTCGGCGCTCAGCTCGGTGGCGTCGGCGTCCTCCGCGACCGGGTCGATGCGCGCCGTTACCTCGTGCCCGGCGGCCAGCGCCGCGTGGCAGGCCTCGCGGCCCATGCGGCCGTAACCGACTATGGCGATCCTCATGGCCGCCATCATACCCGGCCGCGGCGCTCCGGCCAAGGAAGCGTCATGCCGCCCGGGACGGCGGTGGAGCGGCGCCCAGCGGCGCCCGGCGCGTCTTGCGGGGGGCGGGACGCGTCCTTATGATGCGGGCCGTGCAGGTGGGCATCTACGGCCTGGGGCGCTTCGGCGTGTTCTGGGCCGGGCAGTTGGCTCGTCACTTCACCGTATACGCGTACTCGCGCCGCCTCCATCGGCCCCCGGTCGGCGTCCGCATGGTGTCGGAACGCCGTGTCTTGCGCTGTCCGGTGGTGATTCTGTGCGTCGCCATTTCCGCGCTGGAGGAGGTGGTCGACCGCATCGCCCCGCATCTCGGGCCGCACACCCTGGTCATGGACACCTGCTCCATCAAGGGCTTCGCCGCGCGGGTGATGGAGCGCCGGCTGCAACCTCCGGTGCAGATTCTCGCCACCCATCCGATGTTCGGCCCCGACTCGGCACGCAACGGGATCGCCGGCCAGCCGATGATCCTCTGTCCGGTGCGCATCTCCGGCGCGCTGTTGCGCGAGTGGCAGACGCGCTTTGCGGCCATGGGACTGCGGGTGGTGATGATGACGGCGGAGCAGCACGACCGCGAAGCGGCGTTCACCCAGGGCATCACCCATTACCTGGGGCGGGTGCTGGCGGAGATGGGCCTGGGCGAGTCCACCATCTCCACCGTCGGCTACCGCAAGCTGCGCGAGATCATGGAGCAGACCTGCAACGACTCGCTGCAGCTGTTCCTCGACCTGCAGCGCTACAACCCGTTCACCGCCGAGATGAGGGCGCGGCTGGAGGACGCCCTGAGCGCGGTACGCTCCCAGCTCGACACCCCGCCCGACCACCGGTCTCCCCACCATCGTTCATCGCGTTGAGCGGGTTTACACGGCCACCGCCCCGTATCTACATTTGCACCCCATCCGGGCCGCTAGCTCAGTAGGTAGAGCAACAGCCTTTTAAGCTGTGGGTCGACGGTTCGAATCCGTCGCGGCTCATTCCGGCACGTGCTCGTAGATGCTCCGCATCTGCCAGCAGTCGAGAGACAGGACCACGGATTCCTGGCCTCGAGAGGTGAGCGACACCCCGGTGCTGTCGCGGCGGCCCGGGTACACTCTGACCGCGACGCACTGTCTCCCGTTCACGAACACCTCGACCACGCTGCGGTCGACGAAGATGCGCAGCTGCACCGGTGCGCCCGGCTCGATGAGCACCGGCGCCGACTCGGGCGGCCGCGCCAGCGCGTCGGGGAGCGTCGAGGAAAACGAGTTGTCGACGGTGATCACGCTCTCGTAGCGCGCCGCCGTCGACAGGGCGGTGGACAGCACCAGGTTGGAACGAACGTCGTCCGGAAACGGCTCCCGGTATTTCATCCCCCTCCGGTGGTAGAGACAGATGCGCGTGTACTCCTCCCGGTCGGGTGAGCGCAGCACGTCGACTTCGAACAGCGACGAGTGCCGCGGATCGACCTCGATGTTCAGCTCGATGGCGTCGCCCTCGATGCCGTCGAGCACCATCTCCCGATCCGGGGCGACCACGGTACAACCGATGTGGCGGTGGTCGTAGCGCAGCGCTTTGATGTCGCCGGCCGGCTCGATGTCGACCTCGTAGCGGTCGCGGAGGCTCAGACGCCGCGGCAGGGTCAGAATCTGGTCCCAGTCGCGGGCGAACTGCGAGCCGTCTCCCTGCTCGTGCCAGCCCTCGCGGCCGCCGAAGAATTCGGCGAGGTAGTTGTCCATCCGCCGGGTGGGCCTGGCGGGATTCATGTTGAGCATGACGATGACGCCGCCCTCGCCATCGGGGTAGGCCGTGGGCGCGTGCACGCCACCCGGAAACACCGGTCCGAAGGTGAGCAGGCCGTGGGCGTCTACGACGAGCTTGTCGCGCTCGGTGTCGTAGTCGCCGACGAGGTACTGGCCACCGCTCAGGTGACTGAAGAACACCAGGATGTGGCGGAGCGAGCCGTCGCCTGCATTACCGATGGGCCAGAAGTAGGGGCAGGCACCGTCGTCGCCCAGCCGAGTGAACCGATCGCCCTCCACGAAGGGGTGCAGGTACTCCCAGTGCTCGAGGTCGTCCGAGCGGAACAGGAAGTTGGTGGCGAAGTGGTGGCCCTTGGGGCGGAACGGGACGATCCCCTGCGAGAGGGCGTAGTACGCGCCGTCTTTCTGCCCTAGTATCCCATGCCGCCCGACGTGCGGACAAAGGCAGCCGCCACATTCGCGTATCCACTTCCTACCGCAGTGGTGGGTGGCGGAGGGCTGCGATAGACAGCTACGGTGAATGTGTGTAGGTTCGGTGTGTAATTCGGAGGCGACTTGATGGTGCGCACACAAATAATTCTCAGGGAACAGCAGCGGCGGGCCATCGATCTACTGGCGAAGGAGCGCGCCTGCAGTATCTCGGCCGTCGTACGTGACATGATTGACTCCCAGCTTCGTGCAATGCGCGGAGAGCAACTCAGGAAGGCGGCAGAAAGACTACGTTTCGATTACCTGCACGATCCCGAGCTCACCGCGTTCTCCGTGATCGATGCTGAGACATTCGATGAAGCGAGGTGAGATCTGGCGCATCAATCTGGATCCCACCGTCGGAGCTGAGATTCGCAAGACGAGGCCCGCGTTGCTTGTGAGCGCCGATGAAGCCGGCGCATTGCCGCTTCGCGTGATCGTTCCGATCACCGGCTGGAAGAAGCATTATGCCGAGGCGGCGTGGCTCGTTCGACTTGATCCGACTGACACCAACGGGCTCCAGAGACCCTCAGCCGCGGATGCCTTCCAGCTCAAGAGCGTATCTGTGGAACGGTTCGTCGAACGGGTGGGTAAGGTCTCTTTCGCCCAGATGGGACACGTTGAAGGAGCCGTACGGCTGGTGCTCGGGCTCTGAGGCCGACAGATATGGCGCCGCCCGAGACCCGCCAAGGGGTCCGCCGCCCTCCCTACGGCTGACCCGGCCCGGTGCGTTGCATTTCGCAACGCCCGTGGCAAACTGCGACTGGATTCCAGAATCCGTTGCAAGCCAATCACTTACGTCCGGACCCATGGTTCGGCTGTTGCACTCTGCGGCAGTCGAGACATCGTGGCCAACCCGCGCGGGGTTCCGCCCCGATCCAATAACTGTTCAGCTCAAAGATAATTACGCTATGCCGGAGCAGCCCCGTGGAGCCTGGCACGGTTGTTGCTGAGAATGGGGAGTAACGCTGGGGAGGGAAACTCGATGATCACGATCGTGGGCGGCCTTGCAGGCGGCTTCGGACTGTTCTTCATGGGCATGAGGCTTCTTTCGGAGCACCTCATGCTGTTGAGCAATCGGCGCCTGCGGATGAGCGCCGCCCGCTGGACCCGAAATCGTTGGACCGGGCTCGGGTGGGGCACGATTGCCGGCGCCGCCACGCAGACCATGCCCGCGCTGACGTTCATCCTGGTAGGCATGTTGAGGTCGGGACTCCTGTCCGTACGCCGGGCGCTCCCCATTCTCCTCGGCGGAAACCTCGGAGTCACGCTGCTGCTGCTGGTGGTGATGCTCGACATCAAGCTGGCGGTGCTGTACGTGCTGGGGGTTTCGCAGGTCATGGCCATGATCGCATCGCATCGGGCGATCAGGTATCGGACCATGGCCGCGGCACTGTTCGGCATGGGCATGATGATTCTCGGCTTTCTCCTGCTCAAGGAGTCGGTCGCGCCGCTGGCAGACTATCCCTGGTTCACGGACACCGTGGAGTGGGCGGGCGGCTCGCTGTTCCTGTGCCTGGCCGCCGGCCTGGTCCTGTGCGTCATCGTGCAGTCGTGCAGCGTGGTCACGATTTCCGGGATGAGCATGGCCATCGTCGGCATCTTCGATGTCGAGCAGGTCATGATGCTCCACTTCGGTGCCTGCTTCGGGTCGAGCCTGGTCCTGTTCCTGATGTCGGCAAACCTTACCGGCCGATCCCGTCAGGTGGCCATGTACCAGGTGCTGTACAACTGCCTCTACAGCGCCATGTTCATACCGCTGGTCTATCTGGAAGGGCGTTTCGACGTGGCACTGGTCGGCGCCGCGACCGGCGTCATCGATCTCCCCCTGGAGCAGCTCCTCGGGGCATTCTTCATCGTTGCTACCCTCATCAGCAGTCTGCTGCTGATGACGTTGCTGGGGCCGGCCGCGCGGCTGCTCGACAAACTGTGGCCGACCACGGAAGCGGAACGGCTGTCGACACCGTGGTTCGTCCACGACGGCCACCTGCAGGACGCCGCCAGCTCGTTGCGGCTCGCCGACCGCGAACAGCGGCGTCTGCTGGAGATATTGTCACGCTGTCTCGACAGCGTCCGGCAGGGCACCGAGATGGGTTCGTTGCGCGAGGCGGCGGGGACGGTGCTGACCCGTATCGAGGAGTTCCTGGACGATCTGGGACAACATTACCCGGATCAGCGTGTCGATGACCACGTTTCGATGCTGACCCGCCAGCGGCTGCTGTTCTGGCTCGATGAACGGGTGCTGGAGCTATGCGACGAGTTGCATTCCATGCCCGGGCACGCGGAGCTGGAGGATTGGCGCTCTGGCTTGGTGGAGGGCATCGACGCCGTGCTGCTGGTGCTGCAGGACATGCTGAGTTCGAGCGACGAAGCCTCCTGGCCGCTTGCCATGCAGTTGATGGAAGGTCGCGGCGAGCTGATGCGCAAGATGCGCAGCACCTACCTGGGAGACGAATCCATCCTGAGCAGTGCACAGCGCTCCAGTGTGCTGCGAGTCACCAGCATTACCGAGCACATCTTCCTGCTTCTGTCGCGACTGGCGCACGAGTATCATCCCTCGACCGACGATGCCGCCTTGCAGAGCAGCGAAAGCGAATTGCAGGTGGTGTAGCACTACTCGAACCGCGTGCGCTGCGTCGGCTTCAGGCCAGCTCGATCCTGCTGCCCTCCGAACGCAGCGCCGCCTCGTAGACCCGCATCAGCTTGAGCGTGAATTCCAGCGAGCCCTGTTGCGCCGGCCGGGCCGCCAGGACGCAATCGCAGAAGTAGCGCATCTCGTTGTAGAAGCCCTGGGTGAACAGGGCCTTGTTCTCCAGGGTGGCCAGGGTATTCTGCGGCTCCCACACCACCGCCCCGGAGTCCAGGCCCTCGGGAACGAAGCTGGTGGTGCGGCCGTAGGCGAACGGAATGCCGCGCCGCACCGTGACCCGGGAGCCGTTCTCGATGCTGACGTGCCACTTTCCCCAGAACGAGTAGCGCTCCAGCGGCAGCGTCGATGCCGACACCAGGCTGAAGGTGCCTACCGCACCGCTGGCGAACTCCAGCACGCAGGCACCTACCCTTGACGCCGTGCCGTGCATCGTCACCGCCGCGACGTCGCCGCCCACCGCCAGCATCAGGGCCATGGGGTGACAGGCATCCCCGAACGTGTTGCGCAGCCCCGGATCGTCCAGCACCGCCGCGCCGTGCTCGGGCAGCCGCAGCCGGTACTCCGCCGTCATGCCTTGCAGCGGACCACCCTCGTCGCTGGACATGATCTCGATCACCTTGCGCGTGGCCGGCAGGAACGCCTTCTTCAGTCCCACCACCACCACGCGTTCACCGCGATGCCGGAGCATGATCTCCACCTCGGAGGCGTTGACCGCGGCCGGCTTCTCCATCCAGACGTGCAGGCCGGCGTCGAGCGCCTCGCAGGCGAGCTCGGGATGCCGCCGCGCCGAGACGCACAGGAAAACAGCGTCCAGCTCCTCGTTGCGATACATCTCGGCGCTGCTGGCGTAGCAGGCTTGCACGCCGTACTCGGCGCCGGTCCGCCGCGCCAGTTCCAGGTCCAGGTCGCACAGCGCCGTGAGCCGCACCGGCAGGAAGTGCAGCGTGGGCAGAATGTTGCGGTAGCTGTGCGAGCCCACCCCTACCACGGCGACGTTCAACCGCCGCTCGAACTCACGCTGATAGCTCATCGGTACCCCCGCCGATCTCGCGGCGCATGCAGGTTGGTACCCTGGATCGCACGCCGCACGCAACCAAGTCGCGGGGATTGGCCGGCGCCATGGCGGACTGAGACGATTGGGATCGATTGGGAAGCGCATCGTTGGCGGGGGAGGGGACGGTGAGTCATAATGCGCATCCGCAGAAAAGGAGACGTGATGAGGTCGGTGATCTGTGTGCACGAGCGCTTCGAGCGGATGTGGCCGTTTGCGGCCGACTACTGGCATCGGCGCTGGCAGGAGAACGGCGGCTGCGAGCTGTTTCGCACCGAGGTGGCGGGGGCACGGGCGCCCCATCTGGTGCCGGATCCCGGCTCGGTGCAGCGGCTGGCGCTGCTCGGCTTTCCGGGCGACCCGGAGGACCTGGAGCCGTTCGCAGGGCTGGAGGAGTGCTACTTCGACCGCACCTTCCGGCCTTCGGAGAAGGGACTCGAGGCGGCGGCGGAGCGCGGCGTGCGCTTCATTCGGCACCGCCGGGACATCTACTGGGGCCAGTCTGTCGCCGAGTGCGGGCTGGGCCTGACGATCTGCGCGCTACGCCGGATACCGCAGCGCTACACGGCCATGATGCAGGGGCATGACACCTGGCGCTACATACCGGAGGTCGGCAGGCCGGGGCAGCCGGGCGGGCAGATGTGCGACGACACCAGGTTCAGCAACGGTACCATCGGGGGCAAGCGGGTGCGGGTGGCGGGCCTGGGCAACATCGGCGGCCGCTACGCATCGTGGTGCGCGGCCATGGGGGCCGAGGTTGCGGCCTGGGACCCGTTCGCGGCACAGGCCGCATTCACGCTGGCCAAGGTGGAGCGCCGCTACGAGCTGCACGACCTGGTGCGCGACGCGCAGATCTTCGCGCCCATGCTGCCGCCCACCGAGGAGACCTTTCACATCATCACCGCCGAGCTGATCGACGCCCTGCCGCGCGGCTGCCTGGTGGTGCAGGTGACCCGCGCCTTCATCTGCGATCAGGACGCCCTCTACCGGCGCGTGCTGAACGACGAGCTGGCCCTCGCCGCCGACGTATTCGCCACCGGGCCGGCGCGCCGCGGCGGCGAGCCGGTGCCGCTGGATTCGCCGCTGCTGGGACGCCACAACGTGGTGCACACGCCGCACATCGCGGGCCGTACGGTGGATGCCAACCACGCCTGGGTCGAGGACCTGATCTCACGGTTCGAGGTACGATGATGGACGTGATGAACGCCCCGGAGATCACGAGGCTGCCCCACGAGGTGCTGTCCGGCGAGCGCCGGGTGCGCACCGGCGTGCTCGGCGACGCCGACCTGGAACGGTTCGCGGAGCAGGGGTACGTGGTGGTTCCCGACGCCGTGCCGGCGGAGAATCTGCGCGCCATGAGGGAGCTGATCTGGCGCTTCCTGGATGCTGACGAGGAAGATCCCGAGAGCTGGTACCGTATAGCACCGCGCGAGGCCAGCGGCGAGGAGTCCCCGATCTCGCTCGCCGGGATGGTGGAGGTCTACCAGCAGCCGGAGCTGTGGGACAATCGCCAGTATCCGCGGGTGTACCAGGCGTTTACCGACATCTGGCAGACCGAGCGGCTCTGGGTCACGCTCGACCGCGCCAACATGAAGCCCCCGGTGCACGCCGCTCATCCCGAGTGGCAGCATGGCGGCTTCATCCACTGGGACCTGGACACCAGCCAGGACCCGGTCCCGTTCGGGGTGCAAGGGGTGCTCTACCTCACCGATACCACGGCGGACCAAGGCGGCTTCCAGTGCGTGCCGGGCTTTCCGCGTCGCTTCGCGGAGTGGGTTCGCACTCAGCCGGCCGACCGCGACCCGCGCTTTCCCGACCTCACCGGGCTGGAGGTCGATTCGATCCCGGGCCGCGCGGGTGACCTGCTGATCTGGAACTCGCTGCTGCCGCACGGCAACGGTGAGAACACCTCGCAGCGCCCGCGCCTGGCGCAGTACATCTCCATGTATCCGGCGGCGCGCGGCAGCGAGCAGGAGCGCCGCGACCGCATCGCCGCGTTTCGCGAGCGCCGTTCGGTCAGCGGCTGGCCCGGCGACCCGCGCCGTTGGGAGCAACGCCACGGGCAGCACGCGGAGCTGAACGGCCTGGGGCGCAGGCTGCTGGGGCTGGACACCTGGAACTGAACGCCCGGGACTGAACGCGGCCGCTACCAGCCCGTGGTGGAACCCGGCGTCGCACGGAGAGCGGCGCTCGAATGCAGCAGGAGCTTCGCCACGGGCTGCTAGAGCAGGGACCGGAAGCCGCGCTCGCGGCCGAACAGGACGCGGTTGGAGTCGTGGAAGTTGCGCGCTCCGCGGGCCGCGGTGCGCACCACGTAGATCAGGTCGTCGCCGTCGAACTGCCAGTCCACGTATTGGTAGCCGGTGAGCCGCACCGAGTCTTCCGGCTCCAGCCCGCTGTCGTCCTGCAGCAGCGTCTTCACCACGCGCCAGCGGTAGAGGTCGGCCGACGCGCACAGCGCCAGCACGTTGCGCTGGCGCAGATGCACGTTGATTCCCGGCTTCTGGTAAGTCTGCCAGCGGGCGAGCAGCCACTCCGGGTCCGGCACCACGTTGGACAGGGTGAGGTAGGCTCCCGATAGCGGATCGCGGCGCAGGGTGAACTTCGCCTTGCCCCCGGGAAACGGGATGAAGCCGCCGGGGCCCGCGGCACTGGAGGAGGGGTCGAAGCTCAGGTGCCGCCCCTCATCCTCGATCTTCACCATGGCGGCGGTGTCCTGAGCCAGGGGGCGGGCTTCGAAGGTCAGCACGTCCCACAACTGGCCGTCGGGACCGGCCACCACGTTGCCCTCGCGCCAGCCCGGAATGGTCACCGCACCCCACTCTGCCGGGGTCCACTGCGGCCGGAACGGCAGCTTGTTGCTCATCCGCCAACTGGCGGCGCGCAGCAGGTCGGCGTCCGTCGGCGCGGATACCACGCAGGCCTGGAAGCCGGTGCCCCATTGCATCGGATCGCAGTCCTCGAAGGCCCGGTAGATGCGACCCTCGTGGACCAGCACCGCAACCGGAGCGCAGTGGTAGTTGGGCGCGGAGCGGTGCGCTCCGCCGGGAAACAGCAGTCCGCTGTCGGCGTCCTCCGGGTGGGTCCAGCGGAACCCGCCGTCGTCGCTGCGGCGGATCACGATCGACCCGTACTGCTGCGAGGTCCCGAACAGGTAGACCGCGTCGCCGTGCATGAACAGGCTGCTCCAGAACGCGTTCATGACGTGGGTGACGTTGCTCCAGCTCACGCCGTCGTCCTCCGACCGGTAGACGCTGGTGAGGCCCTGTTCCGCCTCGTGGTTGAGCGGGCAGCCGCGGCCGAAGTAGTCGTGGGTGGCCAACAGGGCGCCGTCGGGCAGGCGCACGATGCTGGGGCTGCCGAGGAACGTGACGCTGCGCTCCGGCTGGTACTTGATCTCGACGGGAATCATGGTGCGTGCCATCATCGCACGGTGAACAGCGATGCACCACGGGAAATGAGCGGCGGCGAGGCGCTGGTGAGCGCCCTGGCACGAGAGGGCGTGAGCCACGTGTTCGGAGTTCCGGGAGCGGGGCAGTACGAGGCGGTGGACCCGTTCCACGGGCGCGACGATATCCACTACGTGTCGTGCCGCAGCGAGCAGCCGACCACCTATCTGGCCGACGGCTACGGGCGGGTGGCGGGGCGGCCGGCGGCGGTCATCGTGCTGTCCGGGGTAGGGCTGCGCAACGCGGCTCCGGGGCTGGAGACCGCCCACACCTCTTCCTCGCCGGTGCTGGTGATCAGCGACCACGACACCGAGGACGCGGTGCCACCGGCGCTGGCGGGCATCGTGAAGTGGGGGGCGCGGGCGCCGCGGCCTGCCGCGCTACCCGCCCTGGTGCGCCGGGCGCTGGCCGAAGCGCGTTCCGGACGTCCGCGGCCGGTCTACCTCGGCGTGAGCCACGCGGTGTTGGCCGCCCGTGAGCCGATGGCCTGGGCCGGGTCCGCCGCGGCCGGCGGAGGCCCAGCGCCCGGCGTCGCGGTCACAGGACACTCTGTCGCCCACCGCGCCGGAGCAGGGGAGGACCGGCCCGGCGCCGGCGAAACGCACTCCGGCGCCGCGGGCGTGACGCCGGAGGCCGTCCAGGCGAACCCTGCCGCGGATGCCATGGAGCGCGCCGCGGAGTTGCTGGCGGGGGCGGCGCGCCCGGCCATCGTCGCCGGCACCGGTGTCGCACGGGCGGGTGCCGCGGCGGCGCTGTGCGCCCTGGCCGAGCGCCTGCAGGCCCCGGTCGCCACGTCGGTGGCGGCCAAGGGCGTGTTCTCGGACGGCCATCCGCTGTGCCTCGGCGCCGTGTATCCCCCGTACCGCCCGCTCACCGAGTACCTGCGTACCCGCGACGCGGTGCTCCTGGCCGGCACCGGCTGGCCGGCGGCGGCGCTGGCCGAGGGCCCGCGGCTGTGCACCGTGCGCATCGACGTGGAGCCGCGCAGTGACGCCGAAGTGACGGTCCAGGCGGATGTCGGCTGGGCGCTGGAGCAGCTCGCGGCGCGCTTGGACGGTGCCACCGCAGCCGGCCCGACCGCCGCGCCAGATTCACCCGCTGCCCGCGGCGTAATGGCGGAGGTGGCGCGGCTGCGCGCGCAGCGGGCAGCGCCGGACGAGCAGCTGCAGCCGCAGCGCTCCCTGACCGAGGCGCTGCGCGCCGCGCTCCCCGAGGACGGCATCCTGGTGCACGACATGACCCAGCTCGGATACTACAGCCGCAGCTACTTCCCGGTGTACCGGCCCGACAGCTACCAGATTCCACGCGGTAACCTGGGCGCGGCACTGCCGATGGCGCTCGGCGCCAAGCTGGCGTGCCCGCGGCGCGCGGTGGTGGCGCTGTGCGGCGACGGCGGGTTGCTGTACCACGTGCAGGAGCTGGCCACCGCCGTGCAGTATGGCATCGCCGTCGTGGTGGTGGTATGCAACGACAACGCGTACGGCAACGTGCTGCGCGCGCAGCAGGAAGAATTCGGCGGCCGGGTGGTCGGCACCCGGCTACGCAATCCCGACTTTCCCGCCCTGGCCGCGGCGTTCGGCGTCAGCGGGACGCGCGCACCGGACGCGGACACCCTACGCCGCACCCTGGCGGCGGCCCTGGAGGCGGACGCCCCGGCGCTGATCGAGGTGCCGCTCGGGCCACTGCAGCGGCGCTACTGAGCGCCGTCGGGAGCAACAGCGAGCGCCGATCACGTGGCCCCGCCTGGCGACGGCCGGTCCTCCCGATGCCGGAAGCGGTGGTGGGCTCGACAGCGCAAGTTCCCGGGCTCCGCACCGCCGCCGAGGGCGAAGGGCACGATGTGGTCAAGCTCCAGCAGAAGCGGGACCTGCAGCGCCGCCCGCTGTGCGGATCGACGTAACTGCAGCAGCCGCCGTCGCGGTGCCACACCTCGCGCCGCACCGATGCCGGAATGTACCGGGATCGGCACGCCCGGTGGGCCGGCTGCGCGCTGCCTCCGGAGGGGCCGGCTGCCGCCGCCTGCGGGCGCGAACGGCTATCGAGTTGCGCTCCTGCCCGCTTCGCTGGCGAAGGAGCGGTGCGACCGCGATTCGCCGCTGCCCGCGCGGTCGGCAAGCTCTGGTCTGCCCGCGGCGCCGCTGCGGGGGCGTGGGACCCACCATCCGCCACCGACTTCGCCGCCGAAGCCGCGGTGCCGGGCGCCGCCGCCGCTGGCTTGGCATTCACCGGAGTGCTGCCCCGGCAAGTCTCGCGCTCCGACCGCGCCGCGGGCAGCGTTGCCACCGGCGAGGTGCCGGCGTGGCCAATCCCGCGCGCGGGTACCTCTGCGGACAGCGCTGCCGGCGCCGGGGTGCTGCCACCGCCGATCGTGCCCTCCGGCGTCGGTGGCACTCCGGGTTGCTCTTGCGCGCCCCGCTTCGCCGGCGAAGCAGCCCCGCCCGCCGGCCCTTCCTGCGCCTGCGGCTCCGGCGCCTGGCCCGCGCTTGCCTCCCGGCGCCCACCTCTGCGACCGCGCGGCGGGCGCCCCGGGTCGTAGCGCTGCAGGCCGTCCTGCACCAGCCGCTCCACCATCTGCCCCAGCGTCAGGTGCGGGTGCACGTGCGACAGCAGTGCCCGTAGCTGCTCGATCCCGCACTGACAGGCAGAGTCGATCACCACCTTCAACTCCCAGCGGCCCTCGCCCAGCGCCCGCATGCGATCGGCCGGCCGCGCCAACTCGGGAGCCACCCCGGCCAACAACTGCTTCACCTCGCGGGTGCTCTTGCCGCTCGCCTGCGCCACCAACTCCTGCCGCTGCGCCGCGTCCAGCGGCGGCACCGCTCGCGCTGCCGCCGCTGCCCCGGTCCCCAAAGCCCCCGCCTCCGGCGCCGTCCCCGTGCCGCCCGGCAGCAGCTCCGGTGCCGTGGGTGCCGCGCCGGGGTCAGCGGCGGCGGTCGCCGTGCGCTGCAGGAGATCGAAGGTGTTCTGCAACTGCGCCGCCGCGCTCAGGGAGAGCGAGCCGTCCTGCAGCCGCTCGCGCGTGCCGGCGGTATCGGAGCACAGGCGCATGGCCTTTGTGCGGCGCCAGGCGGCGCCTTCGCTGTAGCCCAGCTCGCGCACGGCGTAGTCGAACAGGCTGGAGAACCCGAGGCGCAGGTGGAGGTGGCGGGCGTGGATCTCGCGCAGGTGGTCGAGGACGGCGAGCTGCAGCGCCTGCTCGTGCAGGACGAGGGACCTGGTATGCGCCAGCAGTACCTGGTCGGGGAGCTCGGAGAGCGAGGAGGAGAAGCCGGCAGGGATCGCGGTAGCCATGGCGTAAATATAATCATGGCTGAGAAATGACCGGTTTCGGCGAGTCCCGGATCGGCACCGGGAAGGCCTCAAGCCGGCGCTTGTGGGGTGCTGGCGGACCTGGAGGGCGTGGCGGGATGTACGAAGGGTCGGAGGGGCCGGAACGTGCGGCAGAAGGCCGTTACGAGCAGCGCCAAACCCGTCAAGTGCCCAGCGCACTTTTTTCGACACTTTTCGCAGGATCCTGCACCGCGGCGGCGCACCGTGGCCGACTCCACCAGCAGGTGACGCCATCAAGGCTGGCTACCGCGAGAGGTCGACCCAACGTGGCAGCAACGCACCGGGCGGAGACCGGCGAGATGCGGATGGGCAGCAACCCACTCATTCCTGGACACATAGTACGGCTAACAACCGCGCACCCTGAAGGCGGCGATCTGGCAGATACCGCCACACGGGATTCAGACGTCGTTCACCATGGGATGGCCCTGCACGCCACGAGCGGCCGGTCGACAGGAGCGGTATGATGCCGCCATGCCCACCCCCGCTTCCGACCTCCTTACGGCGCTCGACCTGAATGGGGCCTTCAACGCCGACCGCGCCGCGCTGCCCGCACCGCTCGCCCCGCCGCCCTCCCTGGAGCGGGCCTTCGGCCCCCAGGTGTTCCGCGGCATGCCGTTCCTGCTCGGCGCGGCCGGCGCACCCAACGTGCTGCTGGTCGACGGCGAGCCGGTCACCGTCGCCGCCGGCGGGTTGACCGCGCGCTACCTGGTCTTCCTCCACTACGTTGCCGACCGCCCCTCCAACTATCTGCCCGGCTTCGCCGACACCGACCACGACGGCAACGAGCTGGGCGATCACGTGGCCGACTACGTGCTGCGTTACGCGGACGGGACCGAGCACGTGCATCCGATCCGCCGCCGCTTCGCGATCCAGCAACCGCGCATCGGCTGGGGCGCCAGTCCGTTCGCCGCGGTGCCGCTGCACCCCGACCAGGTAACGGCTTCGGCCGCCGAGGATCAGGCGGTGGGGCGCACACCGGTGGCCGCCTACGGCCGCGGCGAGACCCGGCACAGCTCCGGCCGCGACGCCGGCGGCGAGTGCGCCTGGCTGTACGCCCTGCCCAATCCCCATCCGCGGCGGGCCGTCGACAGCGTCCTGCTGCGGCCCGGCGCCGAGCCCTGCGCCGTGTACGGCATGGCCGCGACCGAGCTCACCGAGCACCCGCTACGGCCAGGCACGCGGCGCAAGCTGGTCGTGGAGCTGGCGCCGGGAATGCGTTTCAACGATGCCCACGAGCTGGAAGGGGTGGACCTGGACCTGGGTACCGTAATTTCCGCCCGGCCGGCGCTCGGCTACGACGCGGCGGCATGGCGCTCCGGTACGCCCAACGTGCAGCCGACGGCGTCCACCACGCGGGCGCTGGTGGAGTACGCCGCGCACCCGGCGGCCAAGCTGTACCTGGGCGGCCGCGCCGTGGCGCTGCAGGAGCTGGCGGGCTCGTCAGCGGTGGTGGCGACCGCCGAGCGCCCGGTGAGGATCAGGGTCACCGAACGCGGCTCGGCGCAGCCGGTGGCGGTGCGGCTGCACCTGCACGGGGCCGCGGGCGAGTACCTGCCGCCCAAGGGCTACCACCGCACGGTGAACGGCAACTGGTTCGAGGACAACTACGGCGAGTTCGTCAACGGCCTCAACCAGTACGCCTACATCCCCGGCGAGTGCGTCGCCGACCTGCCGCTGGGCGAGGTGTTCGTGGAGATCAGCCGCGGCTACGAGGTGCGGCCGCTGCGCACGCGGGTCACCGTAACGCCGCACACCGACGAGCTGTCCTTCGAGCTGGAGCGGGTGCTGCAGTGGCGCGAGCGCGGCTGGGTGACGGCCGACACCCACGTCCACTTCCTGAGCCCGCAGACCGCCCTGCTGGAGGGTGCCGCGGAGGGCGTGAACGTGGTCAACCTGCTGGCCAGCCAGTGGGGAGAGATGTTCAGCAACGTCTCCGACTTCGACGGCGCCACCACGCTGGGCGCGCGCGATTTCGGCGGCAGCGGCGAGTTCCTGGTGCGGGTCGGTACCGAGAACCGGATGCAGGTGCTGGGCCATATCTCGCTGCTCGGTTACTCCGGCGCCATGATTCAGCCGCTGTGCACCGGCGGTCCGTCGGAGTCGGCGATCGGGGATCCGCAGGAGGTGACCATGGCCGACTGGGCCACGCGTTGCCTGGAGCAGGGCGGGCTGGTGGTGATGCCGCACGGCCCCAACCCGCAGTGCGAGCGCGCCGCCGACATCGTGCTGGGGGTGGTGGACGCGATGGAGATGATGACCTTCAACCCGTGCGACGCCCAGCTCAACCCCTACGGCATCGCCGACTGGTACCGCTACCTCAATCTCGGTTACCGGCTGCCGGTGGTGGGCGGCTCCGACAAGATGGCCGCGGCGTCCCAGTTGGGCGGCGTGCGCACCTACACCCAGCTCGGTGAGCGCGCGTTCACCTATGACAACTGGATGGCCGCGCTGCGCGCCGGCAACACCTTCGTCACCGTGGGGCCGCTGGCCGAGTTGGCGGTGGAGGGCAGGGCGCCGGGCGCGATCGTCGAGCTGCCGCCCGGCGGCGGTACGGTCAACGTGGAGTGGCGGGTCGAGTCGGTCAGCGTTCCGATCTCAGCCGTGGAGCTGATTCACGGCGGCGTGGTCGCGGAGCAGGTGGACGCCGGCGGCGCCCTGGAGGCGGCGGGCACCGTGGCGGTCAGGGTCGAGCGCTCCTCCTGGCTGGCGCTGCGGGTGCGCGGCAGCTACCGGAGCGAGCGCTCGCTCGACATCGCGGCCCACACCAGCGCGGTGCAGGTCCGGGTAGGGGGCGCGCGCCCCTTCTCGGCCCACGACGCGGGCCTGATCCTGGACCAGATCGAAGGCGCCCTGGCCTACGTCGACACCATCGCCCCACGCCCCGATGCGCGCCGCTATCGCCAGCTCCGCGCCACCCTGGAGGGTGCCTGGAACCGCCTGCACCAGACCATGCACCGCCACGGCGTGTTCCACGACCACACGCCGCTGCACGACCACGCCGCCCACCACGAACACTGATGAACGCAATCGGCAACACTGGCTCGTTCAGTACAGTGACTCGTTCAGTTCAGCCAACCTGGCGGAAAGACGCTCGAACTCCCGTTCACCGATAGTGGGCTTCAGTTCCGCAAGCAGGATGCTGATGTCCTCCGTATGCCACTTGGACTCCTGGAGTTTGCCGTGGGTTACCCGGGACAACGGTCGCGACAGGGTCACCAGGGCGTCATCGGGAAGCGCTATCAGGGTCGCGATCAGGGTTTGGACAAACCCGTCGGTTTTCTCCGCGGGAGCGAGATAGTGGGACGCATAATGCGTGTATGTCGCGGACTGCAGCGCGGCGCGAAGCTCTCTCGGGTCATCGGGAAACGCGTCCTCATCATCGACCAGGGCCCCGGCTATCTCCATGAACCGCTCCACCGAGAAGCTCTGCCTAAGGATTCCATAGGAAAGATCGTGAATGGTCCTGAAGATCTGCAGTCGTCCATCCAGGCGATGGGATATGTTCTGAAGCCCGGTAAGGGCGGAATGGACACGCTCGATCGGACCGGGCTTCTGCAAGCCGGCAACTACGACGGAACGCCGTAACTGTTCGTCTCCCAGGTAGTCTCTTATTTCGTCCATGTCAGAGGACTCATCGACCCTCTGCATCAGCTCGTCGTGGATATTCGTAGCCGCGCTTACGAACGCGCTCCCCTCCGTGACGTGGTCAAGCAACAGTTCCGACCGCTGGGCAAACGACCACAGGTCACTACGGATCTCCGCGACGCTTTCACTGCGTTCGGAGCGGGCGGTGTAGAGGAGCGTCAGCAGCGCAATCGTGGCCGCCAAAGCCGTGCCGACCGCGCCGACCGCGGTGAGCCAGCTTGACCAGGTACCTCGAAGTTGAATTTCCACGGAGCGCTCCTCGCGCGGACTCGGCAGTAATTCGGAGCCGCACACCGCTGCGAGATATTGTAACGAACGTTCCCAATATATCCCGCCGGATTACGGGTGAGCAACCGGCGCCCCGGCAATGCGCCACCTGCCCCGAAGTCCGAGCGCCGCCTGCAACGTTGATGCCGAACCATCATCGCATGATCGGCGTCGGCCCCGGTAACCCGTAACGGCCGATGCCGCCGCGCAGCCCGGGCGCGTCGCAATGCGCAACCCTGTGGCAAACTGCGACGGAGGCCATAACGCGTTCCAACACAACTACTTACATCCACGTTGCGGATTCCATCGTTGCATCTTGCCGATTCCCCGACCGCCACAGCGGGCTTCCTGTGCCCGCCCCCGGTGCCTCCTTGGTACGTGTAATTACATATAGACACGACAATTGAAGAAAACCGAGCGCTTACTCGGAAGCCTGGCACGATAGTTGCTACATATCCGACAGGGAGGGGGCGATGATCGCAACTATTGGGGGCTTGGCAGGTGGATTCGGGCTGTTCTACATGGGCATGAAGCTGCTCTCGGACCACCTCATGCTATTGAGCAATCGGCGCCTGCGCATGAGCGCCGCCCGCTGGACCGGCAATCGCTGGACCGGGTTCGCCTGGGGCGCGATTGCCGGCGCCGCAACGCAGACCATGCCGGCGCTGACGTTCATCGCGGTGGGCATGTTGAGGTCGGGACTGCTGTCCGTACGCCGGTCCCTCCCCATCCTGCTCGGCGGGAACGTCGGGGTGGCACTGCTGGTGCTGGTGGTGATGCTCGACATGAAGCTTGCGGTGCTGTACGTCCTTGGCGTATCGCAGATCATGGCCATAATGGCTACGAGACGGGCGGTAAGACTCAGGACCATGGCCGCGGCATTGTTCGGGATGGGCATGATGATTCTGGGCTTTCTCGTGCTCAAGGAGTCGGTAGCGCCGCTGGCGGACTATCCCTGGTTCAGTGACACCGTGGTCTGGGCGGGCGGCTCCCTGTTCCTGTGCCTGGCCGCAGGCCTGATTCTCACCATCATCGTGCAATCGTGCGGCGTGGTCACGGTTTGCGCGATGAGCATGTCCATCGCGGGCATCCTCGGCGTCGAACAGGTCATGATGCTGTTCTACGGCGCGTGCCTGGGTTCGAGCGCGGTCGTGTTCCTGCTGTCGGCAAGACTTACCGGCTGTTCCCGGCAGGTGGCGATGTACCAGGTGTTGTACAATTGCGTCCTCGTTGCCATCTTCGTTCCGCTGCTCTACCTGGAAGCGCATCTTGGCGTGCCGCTGTTCGGCGCCGTGATCGCGGTCATCGACCTCCCTCTTGAGCAGATCCTTGGGTTGTTCATCATTTTCACGACCGTTATCACCGGTCTGGTCCAGCTTGCGGCGCTGGTCCCGGCGGTGAAGTTGCTCGACCGATGGTGGCCGACTACGGAAGCGGAGACATTGTCGAAACCGTGGTTCATTCACGACGGTACTCTGCACGACGCCGAGAGCTCGCTGGAGCTGGCGGATCGCGAGCAGCGGCGTTTGCTGGAGATATTGTCGCGCTGCCTGGACACCGTACGGCAGGGAACCGAAATGGGCGCGCTGCGTGAGGCCGCGCGGACCGTGCTGACCCGTGTCGAGGAGTTCCTGGACGACGTGGCGGAGCACTACCCTGACCACAGCATCGACCACCACGTATCGATGCTGACCCGCCAGCGGCTGCTGTTCTGGCTCGATGAACGCGTGCTGGAGCTGTGTGACGAACTGCACGTCATGCCCCAGCAAGCCGAGCTGGACGAGTGGCGCATGGGTCTGGTGGAGGGCATCGACGCCGTGCTGCTGGTGCTGCAGGACGCGCTCGGTACAAGCGACGAAGCCTCCTGGCCGGTTGCGCTGCAACTGATGAGCGGGCGCAGCGAGCTGATGCGCAAGATGCGAAGCACCTACCTGGGAGACGAGTCCGACCTCAGCGGTGCCGAGCGCAAGAGCGTGCTGCGGCTCACCAGCATCACGGAGCACGTCTTCCTGCTGCTGTCGAAACTTGCGCTCGAGTACCAACCGTCGATGGACGTCGCCAGCGTGCGGAACAATGGACATGAACGCGAGCTGCGGGTGGCAAGCGAGTGACGGTTCATCGCGACCCAGCCGATCGGATCATCGTGGCTACGGTGTGGATTACAGATCGAGGCGCTGAAACTGGCAGTCGGGAGCTTCCACGGCAGTGAGCCGATCGCGCAAGAGGGCGATCATGCGCTGCTCCGGCGCCGGGTCACGCAACGGGTGCCGCTGCCCGCGATCGGTCTGGCAGTCGAACAACAGGTTGAAGTCAGAACAGTCCAACGCCGACTCTGATAGCTGCCGCCAGCGGAGCTGGGGGTAGCCGCGGTCGCTCGGGTACTTGAGGAAGTAGCCGTACTCCACGTCCAGCCGGTTCAGCGCCAGGAAGTCCTGGCTGCCGCGCGGCATCATGGTATGATGATGCGCCCAGCTCTCGGGCAATGCCTGCCGGAAGTAACGGTAGCGGCCGTCGGTCAGGCACACGTCCTTGCCGAAGCCGCCGTACAGCACCGCCTGGTGGTGGTCCGCGTCGGCGGCCAGCAGGTGGCACAGCGAGCGGCCCTGCACCTGCTCCGGCACCGCCATGCGGTGCAACTCCAGGAAGGTGGGCATCAGGTCGACGGTGGTGGTCAGCGCGCGCTGCACGCGGCCTCCACCGGCGCCGGGTGCGCACACGATCAGCGGAATGTGCGCCAGCTCGTCGTACAGCGCCATCTGCATCTTGCCCCAGTAGCCGCGCTCACCGAGGATGTGGCCGTGGTCGGTGGTCAGCACCACCACGGTGTCGTCCCACATGCCGTGCTGATCCAGCTTGTCGAGCAGCTTGCCGAGCCAGTGGTCGGCCATCGTAAGTGCGCCACCGTAGCAGGCGCGGATGTGGCGCACCGTCTCCTCGTCGTCGAGCGCGGGATCGAGACGGCCGTACAGCGGCCAGGTGAAGTGGTAGCGGTCCCAGCGGTCGCCGTACCGTTCGCGGTAGCGCGCCGGGCAGTCGAACGGCTCGTGCGGGTCGAACACCTCCAGGTGCAGGTGCCAGTCCTGCGCGTCGTGGTTGCGCTCGATGAAGTCCAGGGCGCGCTCGAAGCAGCGCGGCGTGGAGTAGTCTTCGTCGCGCTCCATCGGCGCGTAGATCTGGTTGCGCCAGTAGCCCCAGCGGCAGGGCCCCTCCAGGCCGCGCGCGCCGTCCGGCTTGGGTGGCTCCTGCACCAGCGGGCGCCAGGTGTCGCCCTCCTGGCCGCGCACGAACTCCCACGAGCTGTAGATCGTGTTGTAACCCTCGCCGCCGGAGTGGAAGTAGTGGTAGTGGTCGGTGATCATGTGGCTGTACACGCCGCGCTCCTCGCGCAGCATGGTGGGCAGGCACTCGTCCCACGGCTGCACCGGGCTCCACGGCGTCTCCAGGAAGTTGACGCGGCCGGTGAGCATCTCCCGGCGCGCCGGCATGCAGGGCAGCGAGCCGGCGAAGTGGTTGTCGAACACCGTGCCGCGCTGCGCCAGCCGGTCGATGTTGGGGGTGATGGCGAACTCGTTGCCGTAGCAGCGCAGGTAGTGGCGGTTCAGCGAGTCCATGATGATGAAGATGGTTCTCACGGGCGTGGTCCTCGGGTCGCGGTGTCGGTAGCGCGGCGCATTATGCCATACTTGGCTTCTCCCATGGATTGATCACGTCCACCTCCAGGCCGTCGAAGTCCGTCACGTTCCGCGTCGCAAGAGCCAGACCGTGCGCCTTCGCGGTTCCGGCTATCAGCGCGTCGCCGAGGTGCAGAACGCGGCCCGATCGTTGTGCGTGCACCCGCAGCTCCGCGGCCGCTTCCGCCTCGCGCCGAGCCAACGGCAGGATGCGATCCGCATACTCGGCCACGAACCTGGCCACGACGGCCTGCAATCCCTCGCGCCGGCGGCCGGCTGGCAGCAAACGCAGACCGAACTCCAGCTCGTGCAGGACGATGCTCGATACCCACAGAGCCCGGTGCCGATTCAGGAATGAGATCACGCGCGCGTCCGGTTCATCCCTGGTCAGCTCGGAGATGACGTTGGTATCGAGCAGGATCCCTTTCACTCGCCTTGCTCATCGATGAACGGGACCGGCCGCCCCGGTTCGTGGCGGTCCGGAGCGTCGAGGTTCGTACCCCGTGGCATGTTGTCAACCAACCATCGTCCCAGGGGCTGGGCCGAGCGGGAGTGGGCGCTCCAGAGCTCCGCGGGCACGACGACGAACGACCTTCTCACGCCGATGCGCTGGGGGCCCTCCTGTTCGGCGCGGCGCAGCACCTCCGAGAGACGCGCCTTTGCTTCGGAAACGGTCCAGATGTGGCCGGCAGGGGAGTGTGTCACCAGTATGCCTCCATGTCGAGAATATAGTCTAATATGGACCATGTCGCGCATCTGGCCGATCCGGAGTGGCGGCGGGCCGCGTTATGCCATACAGTGTGAAGAACTGACGGTACCTGACGCGCAGGGCGCGCATTCGAGGAGGAAGTGATGATGACCATGGGAAGACTGATGCGGCTGCCGGCCACTGCGGCGGCCTTGCTGGCGCTGGCGGCGGTGGCATTCGCCGGCGGTGCCGAGGAGGGCACGCAGGCGGCGGACGAGGCTGCCGGCGCCGCAATGGCCGCCGGCGCCGGCATGAGCTTCGACCACGAATGGGACTCGCTGCGCACGTTCGTGACGGTGTCCGAGTACACGCGCCAGACCGGCAACGCGGTCGGCGAGTACCACGAGGCGCCGGAGCTGGCGGCGCGGGTGGCGGACGGCTCGCTGGAGCCGGTCGGCGACCGGCTGCCCGATGATCCCGCGCTGGTGGTGCCCTACCACGAGATCGGCCAGTACGGCGGCACCGCCTTCATCGGCCGCATGAGCCGGTTGAACTGGTCCGACGCGCAGATGATCGGCATCAGCTACGAGCCGGTCACCCGGCTCGCCTCCGACCACCGCTCGGTGGTGTGCAACGTGTGCGAGTCGTGGCAGATGAGCGCTGATGCGCAGGCCGTGACCATCCGCCTGCGGCCCGGCATGCGCTGGTCCGACGGCGACGCCTTCGACGCCGACGACATCATGTTCTGGTACCAGGACGTGATGCTCAACGAGGAGTTGACGCCGAGACCGCCGCGCCGCTGGGCTCTGGGCGGCAGCTTCGTGCAGGTGGAAAAGGTGGACGACCACACCGTGACGCTGAACTTCGCGGCACCGTTTCCCAACTGGGCGCCGTCGATGGCTACCACCATGGGCGGCGACATGCTCCTGCCGCGCCACTACCTGGAGGGGTTTCACCCCGACTACACCGACCGCGCGAAGCTGGAGGCGCGCGCCAAGGAGGAGGGCTTCGAGGCGTGGACCCAGTACTTCGGCCAGACCAAGCAATCCTGGGCCACCATCGTGCCGCGCTACAACCCCGACCTGCCCACCATCCTGCCGTTCTACCTCACCGAGTACTCCACCGACATCTCGCAGTGGCAGCGCAACCCCTACTACTGGAAGGTGGACCCGGCCGGCAATCAGCTCCCGTACATGGAACGCATCGTGGTCACCAACGTCGAGGACCTGGAGGTGTGGAACGGCAAGACCCTGGCCGGCGAGTACACCATGAGCGGCTTTCTCACCTCGGTGGAGGACTTCGCCCTGTTCAAGGAGAACGAGGAGACCGGTGACTACCGGGTGATCAACTGGCCCACGGCGTTCGCGGCCGCGGTCAACTACGAGCCCAACCTCACCGCTCCCGACATGGACCTGCGGCCGATCTTCCAGGACGTGCGCTTCCGCCGCGCCCTGTCGCTGGCGATCAACCGTGACGAGATCAACCAGGTGGTGTTCTTCGGCCTCGGCGAGCCGGCGCAGATGACCCTGCTGCCTACCTCCAAGTACTACGAGGAGAGCTTCGCGCAGGCCTGGGCCGAGTACGACCCCGACGCCGCCAACGCACTGCTGGACGAGATGGGTCTGGAGTGGGATGGGCGCAACGAGTACCGGCTGCTGCCGAACGGCAAGCGGCTTTCCTTCACCGTGGAGTACATCAACGTGGAGACTCCCAAGACGCGGGTCTCCGAGCTGGTGGCCGAGCACTGGGCGGCGATCGGCGTCGAGGCGATCCTCAAGGAGGAGGGGCGGCGGCTGGTCAACGAGCGCGTGGCCGCCAACCAGATCTCCTTCAGCCTGGCGCACGGCTTCGGCAGCAACGACCTGCACTTCGAGTCGGGGCGCATGCAGTGGTTCGTACCGTTCTCGGTCGGCTGGGCCAACCCGTGGGCGGTGGAGTGGGCGCGCTGGTATCAGACCGGCGGCGCCGAGGGAGAGGAGCCGCCTGCGGAGATCCAGGAGCTGCAGCGGCTGCGTGAGCAGTTCCTGATCGAGCCGGACGAGGTGGAACGGATCCGCATCGGCAAGCGGATTCTGCAGTCGCAGGCGGACAACCTCTGGACCATCGGCACGGTGCGCCTGATTCCGCAGCCGCTGGTGATCAAGAACAGCGTCGGCAACTTTCCCGAGCGCGGGTTGTGGGGCTACAGCGTGATCTGGACCTTCCCGCACCACCCCGAGCAGTTCTACCTCAAGCAGTAGCGCTGCGGGGAGCGGCCCGCAGTTCCGGGCCGGCGCAAGCCGTCCGGGACTGCCGGCGGGCGCGAAGCGAGAGCGATGGGCGCATACGTCATCCGGCGGGTGATCTACGCCGTGATCACGCTGCTGGTGATCTCGGTGGTGGCGTACGTCATCATCCAGCTCCCGCCGGGCGATTACCTCACCTCCTACATCATGCGCCTGGAGATGCAGGGCGGGGAGGTGACCGATGCCGAGGTGGAGACCCTGAAGCGCGAGTACGGCTTCGACCTGCCGCCGCACCTGCGCTATTTCAAGTGGATGGCCAACCTGCTGCGCGGCGACCTGGGCCGCTCCTTCTTCTACAACCGGCCGGTGCTGGAGCTGCTCGCCGAGCGCCTGCCGCTGAGCCTGCTGGTGTCGCTGCTGGCGCTGCTGTTCACCTACCTGGTGTCGATTCCGGTCGGCATCTACTCCGCCACCCACCAGTACTCGCTGTGGGACTACACGCTGAGCTTCGTCGGCTTCGTCGGCCTGGCCACGCCCAACTTCATCCTGGCGTTGCTGCTGATGTTCTTCTTCTTCAAGACCTTCGGGCTCAGCATCGGCGGCCTGTTCTCACCCGAGTACCTGCTGGAGCCATGGAGCTGGGGCAAGTTCGTGGACCTGCTGAAGCACCTGCCGGTGCCGGTGATCGTGATCGGCACCGCCGGCACCGCGGGTCTGATCCGGGTGATGCGCGGACTGATGCTGGACGAGATGGCCAAACAGTACGTGGTCACCGCCCGCGCCAAGGGGGTGGGGGAGCGGCGGCTGTTGTTCAAGTACCCGGTGCGGGTATCGCTGAACCCGATTGTCAGCACCATCGGCTGGACCCTGCCGGCGATCGTGTCGGGGCAGACCATTACCGCCATCGTGCTGAGCCTGCCCACGGTGGGGCCGCTGCTGCTCGAAGCGCTGGTCAACGAGGACATCATCCTGGCCGGCAGCGTGGTGATGATACTGAGCTTCCTGACCGTGCTCGGGACACTGCTGTCCGACCTGCTGCTGGTGGTGCTCGACCCGCGCATCCGCTTCGAGGGCGGCAGCCGCTGATGCGCCGGATGCCGCGGTGATGAGGCGCCGAGCCGCGGCCCGTGCCGGAACGGCCGCGCCCGCCGCGAGCGAGCGCTACTACCTGGCCTCGCAGTGGCAGCTCGCCTGGCGCAAGCTGATCCGCCACCGGCTGGCGCTGGCCGGCGGCGGCGTGCTGCTGCTGCTGTACGTGGCGGCGCTGTTTGCCGGTTTCATCGCGCCCCACGGCCCGTTTACGCGCAACAACGACTTCATCAACGCGCCGCCGACCCCGCTGCGCTTCGTGTCGCAGGACGGGCTGCACCTGCGCCCGTTCGTGTACGCGGTGCGCGGCGAGGTGGACATGGAGTCGCTGCGCCGGCGCTACGCGGAGGACACCTCGCGCCGCTATCCGGTGTCCCTGTTCGTGCGCGGCGAGCCGTACCGGCTGTGGGGTCTGATCGAGACCGACCGCCACCTGTTCGGAGTGGCGGCGCCGGGCGTGATCTACCTGCTCGGCACCGACGACCTGGGCCGCGACATGTTGGCCCGCGTGCTGCACGCCGGCCGCATCTCGCTCTCGATCGGCCTCCTCGGGGTGGCGTTCAGCTTCGTGCTGGGGCTGCTGTTCGGCGGCCTGTCGGGCTACTACGGCGGCGCCGCGGACCTGGTGATCCAGCGCGTGGTGGAGTTCCTGATCAGCATCCCGCAGATCCCGCTGTGGATGGCGCTGAGCGCCGCGCTGCCGGCCAACTGGCCGCCGCTGCGGGTCTACTTCGGCATCACCATCATCCTGTCGATCGTCGGCTGGACCGGGTTGGCGCGGGTGGTGCGCGGCAAGCTGCTGGAACTGCGCGAGAGCGACTTCGTGATGGCGGCGCGGGTCGCCGGCGCGCTGGACGGCGCCATCATCCGGCGCCACCTGCTGCCGTCGTTCATGAGTTACCTGATCGTGAGCCTGACGCTGGCGGTGCCCGGCATGATCCTGGGCGAGACCGCGCTCAGCTTCCTCGGCCTCGGCCTGCGCCCGCCGGTGGTGAGCTGGGGCGTGCTGCTGCAGAAGGCGCAGAACCTGCGCACCGTGGCGCTGCACCCGTGGCTGCTGATTCCCGCCGGCTTCGTGGTCGTTACCGTGCTCGCCTTCAACTTCCTCGGCGACGGCCTGCGCGACGCCGCCGATCCTTACAAGTAGCGGCTCGGACGCAAGCGCAGCAAGACGAGTTGGCTCCGGCGGCGACTCGTGTGCTATCCTCCCAAAGCCGACCGTGCACCGACTATGGCAGCACCACTGACCGCAATTGGAAGCGGCCTGCCGGTGTCCATCGAGGATCTGATCCATGCGCGCTCCGTCGGGGACAACCGGCGCGAGTTCAAGGCCGCCTGGAATCCGGCTACCAAGGCGGCCGTCGTCCGCTCGATCTGTGCATTCGCCAATGACCTGCTGAATCTGAACGGCGGATATGTGATTCTGGGCGTCGCGACCGATGCCCGAGGGAATCCCGTTCTCCCGCCGCGCGGCTTGGAGAATGCAAACGTAGACACCATTCAGCGAGAGATACTCGGACAGTGCAACCGGATCCATCCGCGCTATCATCCCGTGCTGTTTCCTGTTCGGAGCCGGTGTTTCCGGGGGCCACGATCGACGTCGTGCAGTTCGCGGATGGGGCCGGCGGCGATCTCATCGAGGAGAAGACGTTTCGGGGACCGCTGCACCACCAGGTCAGACAGACGCTGAGCTACCTGGACTCGCTCGGCAGCACGGTGATCGAGAAAGTGCCAGGCAGAGCGGAAGTAGACAGGACGGTGACCTATCCGCACGAGGCGATTCGGGAAGCGGTGGTGAACGCCGTCTATCATCGTTCCTACCAGGAGGTCGAACCGACCAAGATCTACCTGTACCCGGATCGAATGGAGGTCACCAGCTATCCCGGACCGGTGCGGGGAATCGATCTACACCATTTCGCGCGTAACGAATCGGTGCCCGCGGTGCCGGCGAGGAACCGGCGAATCGGAGGATTTCTGAAGGAACTCAAGCTCGCCGAGTCCAGGGGGACCGGTGTACCCAAGATCCGCCGCCACATGAGCGAGAGCGGGTCGCCGGAGCCGCGTTTCGACTTCGATGAGGCGCGGACCTATTTCCGCGTGATTCTGCCCGTTCACCCACGCTATCGGGTGATCCACGCGCTGCGCGAGAGTGCGTTGTTGTGGGCCACCGGCAAGCGCCGTGAAGCGCTCAACCACCTGTTACGGGTGGCGCAGGATCAGCCCGGCTCCGGCGCCGTCACCGGGCAGCTCATCGAGTACGCCGGGGCGCTCGAAGACCTTGGCCTGGCGCAGACCTGCCTGGAACGTTTCGAGTCGGCAGCGGATCGAACCGAGGGCTCGCTGCCTTATCTGCGCTATGCAGCGGTGCTGCTGAACCGGGGACAGGACGACGAAGCGCGCAGGTGGCTGAGCCGAGTTCCCGTTACCAGCGGCTACGGTGATCTTCTCGAAGCCGCGCTCCTGAGCAAGCGAGCACGAGATTACCGCGAGGCGCATCGACTGTTTCGACAGCATCTATCCCCGTGCCAACGATGACCCCAAGGTGGTGCAGGAATTCGCTCAGACCAAGCTCGCGCTGGCCCGCGCTCTGCGCCCGCGCGGGCGCGATCTGGCCACCAAGAAGACACTCAATCGACAAGCGGTCGAACTGCTGCGCCGCGCGATCCCTCTGACCGATGATCCGACGCGCAAGGCATGGTGCTGGTTCGATCTGGCTCAAACGCTGGCCTGGCTGCGCGATCCGAAGAGCGACGTCGAGCACGCATACCTGCAGGCGATGGCACTCAAGCCGGACGAAGACCGGTTTCAGGAGCGTTACGATGAGTGGCGCCACAGGATTGCAGAGTAAGGTCGCTGTTCGCTCGCTGCAATGTCGTTTCTCCGTATAAAATAGGCGGGACCGTCCAACTCGTCCCGGAAGTGAAAGAAGCCATCTTCAAGCAGGTGACTTAGAGGACCAGTAACGGTATACCATTAATAGACCAGGATGGCGTGGATCACCGTTGGTTGCCCGCTACGTTTTTCATTTTATTCTTTCTCCTCAACTCCTTTCTTAGGAAGTAATTTTTTAGAATTCCTGTTCCGTTCAGGTTTTTTATTTCATCCAATATCGGCCCCATAGGAGCCGCTGAATCGGAGAAGCTTGCATAGTAAAGATGTGGGATTCCACGTTCACAGACAAACTCGAGGAGACTTACACTGTGATTCGCTAGCACTCGATCATAATTGGACGCGGACCGCAAATCTTGTCCGCTAGGACCATCCATCCGGTACATCGAAGGATTCGGATTAGGATGGTTGTGGAAAACAACGATGGTATCTGATCGGAATGTTCTGGTGGCATCGAGCAATGAACCCATCTCCAAGAAAGACGCCACAGTATACCGGTCTGGCCCCTTGTTCCACCATAGCATTGAAGCTCTGAAAGACCGAACAAATGCTACTACTATCCACTCGTGCTTCTTGTACTTCAGTAATCCTGCAACGCGAGCTGGAAGATCGGTGAATCTCACATCGCAGCCGATGAACTCACCTTCGCTACGCATTGCCTTCTTCTCTTCAGCGGTTGCTGGCTGCGGTACACTGGAGAAATGGAACTTTGATAGCGCGCGGCTCCGTTGACGCTTCCTCGACAACGTCTGAACCTCCTGACGGCTGAGTGGCTTGGAGTTTAGAGCTACGTCAATCACCCAAATCAAAAGAGCTATACCGACAGTGCCAAGAAAAAAGGATAGGGCATCCATGAAACGACTCCTGCGCCTATATTCGCTCCTTCAGTCTACCATACTCTGCGCCTGTCACTTGAGCGATAGCCAATTTGGCACGGAGGTGCGGTAACATCTCGCATGTGCTAAACAACGGTAGCGGCATGCCGGGACTCGAGCGGCGATGAATTCGACCACGTCGAGGGTAGTCGTCGCCATCTCGGCTACCTATCTTGCCGACATGGGCACTCAGGCTGCGCTTCCCGCATGTCACGCGCTTCGGCGGTGACTCTCGGAGTGGTACGGGCCGGTGGCGCAGGACTGCTTCAACCTTGATCCGGTATACGGCGCCATCGCAGATTCATCCGACTGATGTCGGACTGCCGCGGGTGAGTTCGCGATCACGATGGTGGCCCTGCCCGACATCAGTAGCTGGGCTAGCACCTCTCGACCGTCACCTGTATCGTAGGGCTCCGTCATACGTCGGTTTCGTCGCCGGCCGGTTCGTCGCCAGATGGCGGATTTCTTGTGATCGATGCGCTGCATTCCACGAAGACGAACCCGCGGTGATCCCGCCCTTGCCTCAAGCCGCCCTTCGGGCAGAGTATCGATCCCGACATGGCTAAGCCGAAAGGGTGGTGGACCACCCATCCGACGATTCTCACGGTAACGGTGGCGGGGTGCTGGGACTCGAACGGCGACGGGATCGGCGACTTCGAGGGTATCCGCCGGCACCTCGACGAGCTCATCGACATGGGCATCACCGGGCTGCGTTTCCAACACGTGACCCGATTCGACGACGACTTCGAGTGGTTCGGGCTGGTGGCGCAGGACTGGTTCGACGTGGATCCGGTGTACGGCACCATGGCCGACTTCGAGCGGCTGATGGCCGACTGCCGCGCCCGCGACTTCAAGATCATGGTGATGGCCGTGCCGGAGTACCTGGGCTGGCGCCACCCGGACTATCTGGCGGCGAAGGAGGCGCGTGCGGCCGGCGTCGACGATCCGCGCATCGGCTGGTTCGGCTGGGAGGATGACGGCAGCGTCACCCTGACCTGGAGCCGCCCCGGGCCCGACCTCGCCAATCCCTCCTACGTGGACGCCTACCTGAAACACGTGGCGTTCTGGATGGACAAGGGCATCGCCGGCTGGGACGTCGATGCGCCAACCACCTGGCACCACTTCAACCTGGACGCGGTGCGTGCGCTCACCCGCTGCGTCAAGGCACGCGGCGGCTTCGTGACCAGCGAGAACCTGGCGCTGGAGCACGACATCATCCGCCAGGGCGGATTCAACGCCGGCACCGGCGTCCGCCGCATCCAGCTCTACCACGAGGTGCAGGCGATGCTGGACCGCGACGCGGATCACATCCGCCGCGGCATGGCGCGGCGGCGGCAGCTCATCGAGGCAGGCATGTTTCCGTACCAGCAGTTCGGCGACGACATGTACGAGCAGTACAGCGGCAAGAACCTGCCCTGGAAGGTGCAGATGTTCCGCCTGCAGGTGGCCTTCAACGCCGCGCTGCCCGACCAGGTGTGGGCGTTCGCCAACACCATCGCCTTTCCCACCGGGCCGCTGCAGCCCCTGCCCTCGCTGGATTGCGTGTGCTGGGGGCAGCTCGACCTGCCGGAGATCGAACGCCAGAAGGCCGAGCCGCACTCCCCATTCGGCTTCTTCACGCGCATGATGGCGTTGCGCGCGCGGGAAAAGGCGCTGGCGATCGGCGACATGCAGGAGCTGCCCACCGACCGCCGCCGGCCGGTATTCGCGGCGCTGCGCACCAGCGAGTATGGCACGGAGCGGGCGGTGACCGTGTTCAACTTCAGCGGCGAGCCGTGCCGGGTGCGAGTCACGTTGGGGGAGGGGATCGATACCCTGCGCAACTACCTCAGCGGCGAGGTGATCCGGCCTGTCGGCGGGACCTTGACGGTGGATCTCGGCCGGTTCGGCTTCAAGCTGTTCGCCGTGATCGATTGACCGATAACGACGGAGTCTGAGCAGCTATCATGATGCTGGACGAACATAATGTTGTTCCGGCATAATACTTCGTGAAGTGAGGCTGGCTTTTCTCAACCGACAGCGTGAGTTGACCAGGCTGCGCCGTGCGTTGGCGCGCCCGGGCGAGTCGCTGATCGTCGTCTACGGGCGGCGCCGGTGCGGCAAGTCGCGGCTGCTGCAGGAGGCGCTGCGCGAACACCGGCACGTGTACTACGTGGCCGACTTGAGCGCCGCCGGTATCCAGCGCCAGGCGCTGGCGGTGGAGATGGAGCGGGTTGTGCCGGGCTTTGCCACCGCATCCTATCCTGATTGGACAGCGCTCCTGGAAACCTGGTGTGCGCGGGCGCCTGACGGCGCCTGGCTGGTATTGGATGAGTTGCCGTATCTGGTGCAGGTCTCCCCGGCGCTTCCGAGCATCATTCAAAAGCTGATCGACGCGCCACGCACCGGGTCGCCGCGGCTGCTGCTGTGTGGTTCTTCACAACGCATGATGCACGGCCTGGTCCTGGACGAGACCGCGCCGCTGTACGGCAGAGCCGCGGAGATCATCAGGGTCACCCCCATGCCGCCTGCCGCGCTGCGGGATGCGCTGCAGCTGGACCCGGAACAGAGCGTGGTTGCGTATTCCATATGGGGAGGGTTGCCGCGCAACTGGGAGCTGGCGGCGGACTACGGCTCCACGGCGGAGGCGATCTCGGCACTCATCCTGGACCGCAACGGCGTGCTGCACGGGGAACCGTCCCGTCTGCTGCTTGACGATGGGCGCAGCATCGTACAGGCCAACTCGCTGCTGGCACTGATCGGCGCAGAGTGCCACCGTATAAGCGAGATCGGTGGGCGTCTCGGCCAGCCGGCGACCAGCCTGACCCGTCCGCTGAGCCGGCTGATCGAGCTTGGCTACGTCCGGCGCGAACTCCCGTTTGGCGAGAGTACGCGGTCCACGAAACGCACCGCGTATCGTCTGGATGATCCGTTTCTGCTGTTCTGGTATCGATTCGTGGCGCCCAACCGTTCCCGTCTGGAGGCCGATCTCATCGCGCCGGTATACGCCGACGTGCGCACGCGACTCGCGGGCCACGTAGCGGAGGTGTGGGAGTGGCTGGCGCGAGATTCCGTGGCTCGCATGACGCTGCACGGCATGGACTGGAACCCCGCTGCGCGCTGGTGGGGCCGAGGTTCCGATGGGGTGCCACTGGAGCTCGACGTCGTGGCCGAGTCCTCTGACCGGCGCCATCTGCTCGTCGGAGAGGTGAAGTGGACGGACCGTTTCCGCCCGGCGAGCGTGCTTGCCGACCTCAAGCGCAAGGCGCAGCAGTTGCCGTTCCGCCGCGGCCGGCGGGTGCACTTTGCACTGTGGATGAAGCGCACTGCCGCCACCGCGGTGGATGGAGTGCCCGTCATCGGGCCGGACACCGTGCTGGACCGAACGGCAGGAGGGAAAGCGCGCGCTCACTGAGTTGGCCGTGGAGGACGATCTGGACGTGGGACCTTCCAGAGCGTCTATCGGTCCGCACCGTCGCGCGTGGCCTGCAATGCTCCCGTGCTGTTGGGGGAGACCCTCCGGTTGGTATGAGAAAGTTGCCGATATGACCTCAAGGCGTTCCGGACATTTGCCGATATAGAAAAGTGAGGGCGTTACGCTCCTTGAGAGTTGCGAAGCCGCCGGGGTTTTTTCTTCTCCTTACCCGGCGGCTTTTTTTGTCGGTTCGGGTCAGCCCTTGACGGCGCCCATGGTCATGCCGGCGATGAAGTAGCGCTGGAAGAACAGAAACACCAGCAGGGTAGGCAGGCTGGCGAGCAGCGACAGGGCGCCCTGCACCCCCCACGCAACCGTGTACTGCCCGCGCAGGGACACGATCCCCAGCATGATGGTGCGCTTGTTGTCGCTCTGGGTGAAGATCAGCGGCCACAGGAAGTCGTTCCAGATCCAGGTGAACTGCAGGGTGCCCAGCACGGCCAGGGCTGGCAGGCTGACCGGCAGTGCGACGCGGGTCAGCACGCGCCACTCGCTGGCGCCCTCGACGATGGCGGCTTCGCGCAGCGCTCCGGGCACCGTGGCGAAGAAGTTGCGCATCAGCAGGGTGCAAATCGGGATGCCCATGGCGACGTGGACGATGATCATCGGCCACAGGGTGTCGAGCAGGCCGAGCCGGTTGAACATGCGGAACAGCGGAATCAGGACGATCTGCGGCGGGAAGAACATCCCCGACACGATCACGATGAACAGCAGTTCGCTGCCGCGGAAGGGCAGCTTGGAGAACACGTACCCGGCGAGGATGCCGAGCGTGATCGAGCCGGCGGTGGCCGGCGCCGTGACCAGGAACGTGTTGATGAAATAGTGCTTGACCGACGGATGCGAGAGCGCCACCGCGAAGTTGGACAGGTCGAGGGTGCGCGGGATTGCCCAAAGGGTGCCGAAGGCGATGTCGCGGGTGCTCTTCAGCGCGCTCAGGATCACCCCCAGCGTCGGCATCAGGAACAGCAGCGCCAGCAGCGTGAGGGCGCCGAGCAGCACGCCGATCCAGGGTGAGATCCGCCGCCGCCGGTCCGGCGCCGTCACCGCAACGTCAGTCATACAGCTCGTCCAGTTTCCTGAGCTGGCGGAAGTAGATGGTGATCACGCTCAGCGTCATCAGGAACAGTATCACCGAGATCGAGCTGCCGTAGCCGATCCGGTACTTCTTGAACGACTCGCTGTACATGTACATCGCCAGGGTGTCGGAGGAATGGAACGGTCCGCCGCCGGTCATGATGAACAGGATGTCGAACGCCTTCAGCGAGTTGATCACGCTCAGCGCCACCGCCACCACCGTGGCCGGGCGCAGCAACGCCAGCACCACGTAGCGGATGCGCTGCCCGCGGGACGCGCCCTCGATCTCCGCCGCTTCCAGCAGGTAGGTGGGAATCGAGGTGAGGCCGGCCAGAAAGATCACCATCGCCAGCCCCATCTGCTGCCACGACCAGGCGACGATCACCGAGTAGAGGGCGGTCTCCGGCTCCGCCAGCCAGGCGAAGGTGGGCGGCGCCCCGGTCACCGCCTCGATGCCGGCGTTGAGCAGCCCCCAGTCGGGCTGGTAGATCCAGATCCAGATCTGTCCCACCACCACGGCGGCCAGGCAGATCGGCAGGTAGAAGATCGACTTGAACGCTTTGCCGAGGGGCACCTGAGTGTCGAGCATCAGCGCCAGGATCAGTCCTCCGGCGGTGGGTAGCACGATCGCCAGGGCGGTCCAGATCAGCGTATTGACCGTGGCGTTGGTGAACAGGCGGTCGGTCACCACGCCGGCGAAGTTGTCCAGCCCCACGAACCGGTAGTCGCGGCTGAAGCCGCTCCAGTCCGTGAAGCTGTAGTAGAAGCTGTTGAGCAGCGGCCAGATGACGAATGCGGCGAACACCGCCAGCGGCAGGAACAGCAGCGCGATCCGCCAGAACGCCTCTTTGCGCTTCATCGTCCGGCCTGGGGGAGAGGGCTGCGCCGCGCGCCGTTGCAGCCCGATTGCACGCTCGGGCGCAGCCTCTCCGGCAATCTACCTGTCTGTCCTGCCTAACTGTCGAACACGCCGCGGACACCCTCTTCGGTGTCGGCGAGGTGCTGCATGTAGTCAGCCGGGCTGTCCATGAAACGGGCGAACATGTCCAGGCCGAACTCCGCCGCGGGCGGCGTCGTCGCCAGGTCGTAGTTGAAGGCGAAGGTGTCGGCGTTGTTCACCGCCTCCAGGGCGCGCGTCATCACCGGTGTATAGATGCTCTCGTCCACGTTGACGTTGGGAGACAGCGCGCCCTGGATCTGCGCCCACTTGGCCTGCGACTCGGGATCGCTGGCCATGAACGCGACCAGCGCCTCGGCGTTTTCCCGGTTCTCGGCGTCGGCCGAGATCAGCCAGCCGTCCACCGGCCCTACCACCGCGTTGGCGACTCCGTCATCGATCGCAGGGAACTCGAAGAAGTCGTAGTCGTCCCCGGCCATCAGGCCCTGGCCGTTCCAGTAGCCGGTGATCCAGGTGCCCATCAGTGTCATCGCCGCATCGCCGCGCGCCACCTTGTCGGAAGCGTCGGTCCAGTCGTCGGCGTTGGCGTTGGCGGCGAAGTAGCCGGCGTCGACCAAGTCCTTCCACAACTCCATCGCCCGCTGCACCTCGGGGTCGGTGTAGGAGGCGTCGCCGGCCATCAGGGCGGCGCGGTAGTCGGGACCGGCGGTGCGCAGCAGCAGGTAGTCGAACCAGAACTGGCCCGGCCAGCGGAACTTGGAGCCGAGCGCGATCGGGGTGATGCCCTGCGCCTTGAGGTCCGCGCACAGTGCCAGGAACCCGTCCCAGTCGGTCGGGAACTCGGTAACTCCCGCCTCGGCCATCACCTTGGCGTTGTAGAACATGCCGGCGTAGTGGTAGCCGAACGGCACCAGGTAGCGGCTGCTGTTGTAGTTGGTGGCACCGTCCGCCACCGACTTGGCCACCACGGAGCCGAGACCGTACGAGGCCCACATGGTATCGATGGTGGCGAGACTGCCGCCATCGACCACGAACTGCGTCCGGGCACCGGCCCAGTAGCTGAACACGTCCGGCAGGTTGCCGCCGGCGGCGCGAACCAGGATGCCGTCCTTGAAGTCCTCGTGACCGATCGGACTGTCGACCACGGTGACCCCGGTCTGCTCCTTGAAGCTGGCGAAGATCTCCTCCAGCCCGGCGCGTCCGAGATCGCCGCCGAAGTAGTGGGTGATGGTGACTTCGCCGGGGCCGGCGCTCTCCATCTCCGCGGTCGCCCACGCGAAGCTCGCGAGCAGGCTGAACGCGCAGGCGAGTGCGGCGATCTTCGCCGCGGTCGTGACCCGCGTGCCGCCGCGGGTGCTGCCGGCGTGTCCGGCAGTGATAGACCCTGAATGTTGCATCGAGGGTACCCTCCTGCGCGCTGTTATGGTGCCGATTCGGTCCACCTGTCAACGCGGGTCGAGCAGGGGCACCGTGATGCCGGCGCGTGGGGGAGCCCCCGGCACCCGCTCAGGCACGCCCGTGCCGGGCATCAGCGGCGGCCGCAGGCAGCTCTTCAGTGCTCGAACGGTAGGGGAGCCGCCACGGCGAAAGCGGACCGCCGGGCCATGCGAGTCCGGGCCAGGCACTCCTGGAAAGACTGGTAGTAGACAATTGGGATCGAATGCTCTGGCCACTTGGGTGCGAAGTTGCCGCCATAGTATGAGTGTAACCCCGGGTACGTTGTGAGCGCTTGCTCACCGCAAGAATTCCCAAAAAAACCATCCAACAATTCGTCAAAGTGCACGCATTGGCGCCCACCGGAGGCGTGAGTAAACGCTCGGAACGGCGTGCGGCATCAGACGAATGAACCACGCATCGGGCACTGAAAGATACTCCGATAGACCCTCGCCAAGTCCACGGAGCGCTCAAGGAACCCGCGTTACGGGTCGAAAAGGAGCGTGGACAGTAACCAGTGGATCAAGATGCGTATCGTTATCAACGACACGCGTGAGCGCACCTCACGGCGTGTCCGTACGCCCATTGCGGCGTCTCTTTTTGGCAAGAAAACAGCTTCTCCGGTGCCCCATGGCGCAGCCGCTGACGCTCGAGACCCTTTGCCCGGTTCTTCCGGAGCGCCGGACGTATTTCCTGACAACACTTCCAGGTCGCCGTCCGGCAATTACGTAGCGGCGCACCTGCCAAGCCCCCGGATACGCTCCGGGAATCTCTGGAAATACCCTCGCGCGCGCGCATTGCGCGCCCTGCTCATGGTCGCCGCGTTCGGCGCGGGGCACGTCGTACACGCCCAACCAGATGCCGAATCCGGCCCACCGACTGCCTCGCATGCCGCGTTCGGCGGCTCCGGGATGGCGCAACTCGGCAGTCGTCCGCTGCCCCACGTGCAGCTTCCGGACAGCACGGTGCCGGGCAGCGACCTCCTGCGCCGAGCTCTGCTGACGACCGGCACCGCCGTCTCCACGACAGCCAATCCGCGGATCGTGGAGGTGAGCCTCGACTCCGACTTCGGGAACCGGCGCTGGTACCCGCCGCGGCGCCGGATCGCGGTAGCGGTGAAGTTCGACCGCCCGGTGCGGGTCAGCACATTCGCCGGAACGCCGTGGATAGGGCTCAGCCTGGGAACCCAGCCGCTCGGCCGCGCGAGCTACGTGGCCGGCTCCGGATCGAAGGAGTTGATCTTTCATCTGGTGGTCGCGGACCGGAACCAGGACCTCGATGCGGTCGCGGTGGCGGCGAACTCCTTGAATCTGAACGGCGGCCTTATCCGGCAGCGGGCTTCGCTGGTGGATGCGAGCCTGGCTCACGGCGCGGTGGCGGGGAGACTGGACAATGCGATCACTCGGTTGGAGACCCCCTTCGTCACTGACCTGGTCGCTGGGGCGGACGGCCCGCACCACGCCGTCGAAGGTCAGCCGCCTTCGGCCGAGGTGATCTTCGGTCGGGATCTCGCGCTGGCGTCCGGCAGTGTGCGGACCCCGCTCCCCGGGCTCGACTTCCAGAGTGAAGTGCGGCTTGCCCGCCACCCTGGCGCCGCACCTGCCGGGATGGCGGCGGCGGCGACCCCTCAGGCCCACGTCGACCAGTTGCGAGCCGCCGAGTCGGTGCTCGCCGCGGCACGCAGTTACCGCGTTGCGCCCGCCGGCAGCGAAGAGGCGGCCGCAAGCTCCAACACCCTGAGGGCAGCCAGTTCCCCGCCAAGAACCCCCTTTCTGTCCGCGTTCGCATATGGACAGTCGCGGATCGCTCTTCAATGGAGCAATTTGAGGGACAACAGAGTCACCGAGTATATGCTCGAATTCTCCGATGATGGCGAGACAACCTGGGAGACCCTGCCCTACGTGGACGGCGAGGGAACCGAGCACGACACGCATCCCCCGGCCACCCGGCCGACGAGCAACAAGTTCGACGACGACGGACTCGACCCCGGCACCACCCGCCACTACCGGGTCAAGGCGCTTACCAGCGATCCAGCAGTAGAGAGTGAGTGGTCGCGGGTGGTGAGTGCGACCACCAATTCCATGGTGTCGGTTGCTGAATGCAGCGCGGCGTTCTGGTCGGCCGAGATTACCGTGAGCGAGTTCGGGGCGTTCAACTACCTGGGTTTCCGCATCGATGGTGGGACTCCGAATGGTGACGGATCGATCTCCGACGGCGACTTCACGCTGGGAGCGACCGAGTACACGGTCACCGAGGTCTACTTTTCTGGCGGTAGGGGATACTACAACAGCCCCCCGGACTATCACTTCGCGGCCGATGACGATCCGTCGTCGGATACCGACTTTTCGCAGGCCCAGCTCGACGAGTTCAACGACCTCGTGCTGTACGTGGGCGACGTCCGTCTTCCCTTTGCCGGCGTTACCGCCCACAGCAACCAGTCGTACGGCCACGCCTACCGGTGGACTTCATACAACTACGAAGACACCTTCGGCTCCCCGGACGGCGACTACATAGTCGGCGACCGGGTGCCGGTGTGTCTGATCGACACCTCGCCACGGGTAACGCTGAAGCTGACCCCCGATTCGATCAGCGAGAACGGCGGCGCCAGCACCGTGACGGCTACCGTGAGCAGCGCGTCGAGCACCCCGTTTGCCGTGACCGTTTCGGCGGCGGCGGTTTCGCCGGCAACTGCGAACGACTTCACCTTGAGCAGCAACAAGGTGCTGAGCTTCGCCGCCAACGCCACCGAGAGCACCGGCACCGTGACCATCACCGCGCGGAACAACACGCTGGATGCGCCCGACAAGACAATCACGGTGTCAGGCAGCGTTCCCGACAGCGCTCCGGCGAAGGCCCCGGCAGACGTGACCCTGGCTATCACCGACGACGAGGAACTGACGCTGAGCGTTACGGCGAGCCCGGACACGATCGCGGAGAACGGGGGCACAAGCACCGTGACGGTGAGCACCGGCGGCGTGACCTTCGCCATCGCTCAGACGATCGATCTGGCCTACGGCGGCACCGCTGGCAGCGGGACCGACTACGCCGCGCCGCCGGCGTCGCTGACGCTGACCGCCGGGCAGAGCACCGTTACGGCCACGTTGCGGGCGCGGGACGACGCCATCGACGATGACGCGGAGACGATCGAGATCACGGCCACGTACGGGGGCCAGACGGCACAGGAGACGGTAACGATCACCGACGACGACGCGGCGACGCTGAGCGTGACCGCGAACCCGGACGCGATCGCGGAGGCGGGAGGTACGAGCACGGTGACGGTGAGCACCGGCGGCGTGACCTTCACCACCGCTCAGACGATCACCCTGACCTATGCCGGTACGGCGGGCAAGGGGACCGACTACGAGGAGCCCGTGGCGAGCGTGCCGCTGCCGGTCGGGGATCACACGGCAACGCTGACGTTGACGGCGAAGGACGACACGGTCGACGACGACGGCGAGACGATCGAAATCACCGCTGAGCACGGAGGCCAGACGGCGCAGGACACGGTGACCATCACCGACGACGATGAGACGACACTGAGCGTGACGGCGGTGCCGGACGCGATCGCGGAGGCGGGAGGTACGAGCACGGTGACGGTGAGCACCGGCGGGGTGACCTTCGCCACCAATCAGACGATCGTGCTGGCCTATGGCGGCACGGCGGCCAACGGAACCGACTACGAGGCACCGCCGGCGACGCTGACACTGACCGCCGGAGCAAGTACGGCGACGCTGACACTGACGGCG
This sequence comes from Spirochaetia bacterium, assembly GCA_965203905.1. Lineage (GTDB taxonomy): Bacteria > Spirochaetota > Spirochaetia > SZUA-6 > Bin103 > Bin103. The sequence goes on from CBDBDQ010000005.1 coordinate 5,486,695, forward strand.
AAGGACGACACGATCGACGACGACGCGGAGACGATCGAGATCACTGCCACGCACGGGAGCAACACGGCGCGGGAGACGGTGACCATCACCGACGACGACGCGGTGAGGCTGAGCGTGACGGCGGTGCCGGACGCGATCGCGGAGGCGGGAGGTACATCTACCGTGACGGTGAGCACCGGCGGGGTGACCTTCGCCACCAATCAGACGATCGCGCTGGCCTATGGCGGCACGGCGGCCAACGGAACCGACTACGAGGCACCGCCGGCGACGCTGACGCTGACGGCGGGACAGAGCACGGCGACGCTGACGCTGACGGCGAAGGACGACACGATCGACGACGACGCGGAGACGGTCGAGATCACTGCCACGCACGGGAGCAACACGGCGCGGGAGACGGTGACGATCACCGACGACGACGCGGTGACGGTGTCGATAGCGGACGCGGATCCCGTGGTCGAGGGTGGCACGGCCAGGTTCGTGGTGAGTTTGAGCACGTCCAGCACGAAGCAGGTGACCGTGACCTACATGACCGCGGACGGCACGGCGCTGCAGCCTGGGGACTACACGGCGGTGCCGAGCACGACGCTGGAGTTCGCGCCCGGAGACACGACGAAGACGATCAGCGTCGCGACCGAGGATGACGAGCTGGACGAGGAGGACGGCGAGACGTTCAAGGTGACGCTGAAGAGTCCCGTGAATGCGACGCTGGAGGATGACGAGGCCGCGGGCTCGATCGATGACAACGACGGAGAGCCGGAGCTGTCGCTCCTATCGGTAACCCGGAGTCTGTCCGAGAGCGGCGGCAGCATGACCTTCACCGTGACCCTCAGCGCCGCCAGTGGAAAGACGGTGACCGTGGACTATGCGACCGTGGCCGACACGGCGACGGCCGTCGACGACTACGTAGAGACCAGTGGCACGCTGACCTTCAAACCCGGCGCTCCCCTCAGCAGCAGCATTCTCGTGCCGATCCAGCCGGACACGCTGAACGAGGCGGACGAGACGTTCAAGCTGCGATTGAGCAACGCGGACAACGCGACGCTCGACGGTGGCGGGAGCACGCTGGATGCGACCGGAACGATCTCGGACGATGACGCCCTGCGGGCGAGGATCAGCGAGCACGCCGACAGCGTCCCCGAGGGAACGGCGGCGACGTTTACGGTGACGCTGTCGAGCACTCCTGCCGGTGTCGAGAGCACGGCCGACGTGGTGGTGGTCTACACGTTGGGTGGCACTGCCACCAGCGCCGACTACACCGCACCGAGCGATCTCAAGCTGACGATCGGTTCCGGGGAGTCGAGCGGCACGATCACCATTCCGACCAGCACCGACAGCGTGCTGGACCCGGGCGAGACGATCGTGGTGACGCTGACGTCGGCAAGCACGGCGGGCGCGGTGACGGTGGACGCGACGGCGGCGACGACGACGCTGGTGGAGGACGGCACCGAGACGGTGTCGGTGGCGGCGGCGACGGCCACCGAGGGGAACGCGGCGAATTTCGTGGTGACGCTGTCAGGTGCGGTGAGCAGCGCGGTGGAGGTGTCCTACGAGACCAGCGACGGGAGCGCCGAGGCCGGCAGCGACTACACCGGCGTCAACGACACGCTGACCTTCAGGGTGGGCGAGAGCCTGCAGCAGACGATCGCGGTGACCACGACCGACGACACGCTCAACGAGGCAACCGAGAACTTCACGCTGACGCTGACGTCGATTACGCAGGTGGCTGGTTTGCGCCTGGGGACGGCGAATGCGACCGGTGAGATCACGGACAACGACGCGCTGGAAGCGGAGGTGAGCGCGGATGCGACGGAGGTGGACGAAGGCAATCCGGCGACGTTCACGGTGAGCCTGACGGCGGGAATCGAGAGCACGGCGCCGGTGGAGGTGCGCTACACGGTAGGGGGCACGGCGGGCAGCCACGACTACACCGCACCGAGCGGCACGTTGGTGATTGCGAAGGGAGAATCGAGCGGCACGATCACGATCGCGATTGACGACGACGACGTGGTGGATCCGGGCGAGACGCTGGAGGTGACGCTGAGCGCGGCGACGACGGCGACGCGGACGGTGACGGTGGACACCACGGCAGCGGCGAGCACCACGATCACGGACACCGACACGGCGACGATTTCGATTGCGGAAGCGGCGGCGGTGGGCGAAGGTGAGACGGCGCGCTTCGTGGTAACACTGTCGTTGCCGGTGGCGAGCGCGGTCGAGGTCTCCTATGAATCCTCCGACGGGACGGCCACGGCGGGCAGCGACTACACGCGCGCCAGCGGTACGCTGACCTTCGGACCGGGTAAGAGCCTGCAACAGACGATCGCGGTGGACGCGACCGACGACAAGCTCAACGAGGCAAGCGAGGACTTTACGCTGGCGCTGACGTCGATTACGCAGGTGGCCGGCCTGAGTCTGGGGACGGCGAGCGCGACCGGTGAAATAACGGACAACGACGCGCTGGCGGCGAGGGTGAGCGCTGACGCCACCGATGTCGACGAAGGCAGCGCGGCGAAGTTCACGGTGAATCTTACGGCCGGCATCGAGAGCACGGCACCGGTGGAGGTGCGCTATACCGTTGGGGGGACGGCGGGCAGCGACGACTACACCGCGCCGAGCGGAACGCTGGTGATCGCGCAGGGAGACGCGAGCGGCACCATCACCATCGACATTGCGGATGATGACGTGCTGGACCCGGACGAGACGATCGGGGTGACGCTGACATCGGCGACGACGGCGACGCGGACGGTGGAGGTGGACACCACGGAGGTGGCGAGCACCACGATCACCGACACGGACACGGCGAAGATCTCGATCGCGGATGCGGGGTCGGTGGACGAGGGCGACACCGCGCGTTTCGAGGTGACGATGTCGACTGCGGCAGCTCGTGACGTGGTGCTCTCCTACAGAACCTGGGACTTTTCGGCGCAGGCCGGATCGGACTACCGGGCCAAGGACGACACGCTGACGCTCGCCGCGGGCACCACGAGCGCGACGATTGCCGTTGAGACGATCCACGACACGCACAACGAGGCCGCCGAGAACTTCACCGTGACGTTGACGCTCGACACCCAGGTGGAAGGGTTGAGCGTAGAGAACGGCAGCGCGACGGCGGAGATTACGGACAACGATGCGTTGCGGGCGGCGATCAGCGAGCACGCCGACAACGTCCCCGAGGGAACGGCGGCGACGTTTACCGTGACGCTGTCGAGCACTCCGCCCGGTGTGGCGAGCACGACCGACGTGGTGGTGGTCTACACCGTAGGCGGCACCGCGACCAGCGACGACTACACCGCACCGAGCGATCTCAAGCTGACCATCGATTCCGGGGAGGAGAGCGGCACGATCATCATCCCGACCAGCACCGACAGCGTGCTGGACCCGGGTGAGACGATCGTGGTGACGCTCACGTCGGCCAGCACGGCGGGCGCGGTGACGGTGGACGCGACGGCGGCGACGACCACGCTGGTGGAGCAAGGCACCGAGACGGTGTCGGTGGCGGCGGCGACGGCCACCGAGGGAGCCGCGGCAAACTTCGTGGTGACCCTGTCGGGTGCGGTGAGCAGCGTGGTGGAGGTGTCCTACGAGACCTCCGACGGGAGCGCCGAAGCGGGCAGCGACTACACCGGCGTCAACGGCACGCTGACCTTCGGCGTGGGCGAGAGCCTGCAGCAGACGATCGCGGTGGACACGACCGACGACACGCTCAACGAGGCAACCGAGAGCTTCACGCTGACGCTGACGTCGATTACGCAGTTGGCCGGCCTGAGTCTGGGCACGGCGAGCGCGGCCGGTGAGATCACGGACAACGACGCACTGGCGGCGACGGTGAGCGCGGATCAGAGCAGCGTGAACGAGGGGGACGCGGCGGAGTTCACGGTGAATCTTACGGCCGGCATCACCAGCACGGCGCCGGTGGAGGTCAGCTACACGTTAGGTGGCACGGTCGGCAGCGCCGACTATACCGCGCCTGCCAGCCCGTTGACGATCGCGAAGGGAGCGGCGAGCGGCACGATCACGATCGCCGTCGCGGATGACGAAGTGCTGGATCCGGGCGAGACGCTGGAGGTGACGCTGAGCGCGGCGACGACGGAGACGCGGACGGTAGAGGTCAGCGCCACGGCGGCGAGCACCACGATCACGGACACCGACACGGCGACCGTGGCGATAGCGAACGCGACGGTAACCGAAGGCGACACGGCGAGGTTCGCGGTGACGCTGTCGCTGCCGGTGGCCAGTGCGGTCGAGGTCTCCTATCAGACCGCGCAAGGCAGCGCGCTGCCCGGCACCGGCAATGACTACCTGACGCACAGCGGTACGTTGATCTTCAGGCCCGGTGAGAGCCTGCAGCATACCATCGAGGTGACGACGGTCGAGGACGAGCTCAACGAGGCGGACGAGATTTTCACCGTGACGCTGACGCTGGACAGCCGGGTCGACGGGCTGACCCTGGAGACCGCCAGCGCCACGGGCACCATCGAGGACGACGACGCCGTGCCCGAGCTGGCGTTGACGTCGGTGACCCAGCGTCTGGCCGAGGGCGGCGGCAACATGACCTTCACGGTCAGCCTGGGCGCGGCCAGCAGTCGGATCGTGACCGTGGACTATGCAGCCGTAGACGGTACCGCGACGGCGGAAAAGGACTACGCCGTGACCCGCGGCACGCTGACCTTCCGCCCCGGGGAGAATCGCCAGCGCAGCATCGAGGTGACGATCCTCGACGATGACATGGACGAGGATGACGAGACCTTCGCGCTGCGGCTGAGCAACGCGACCAATGCGACGCTGGCCGGCGGCGGCGAGACCCTGGCGGCCACCGGCACGATCGAGGATGATGACGTGCTGCAGGCGGCGGTGAAGGCGGACGCGCTCACCGTGGCGGAGAGCAATCCGGCCACCTTCACCGTGGAGCTGACCGGCGGCACCAGCATGGCGGAGGTGCTGGTTGCCTATACCGTGAGCGGAACGGCCACCGCCGGCGCCGACTACACGGCGCCGGGCGGAATCCTGCGAATCACGGAGGGCGCCGCGAGCGGTACCATCACCATCCAGACGCTGGCTGACGACCTGCTGGATGCGGGCGAGACGCTTGAGGTGAAGCTGGTCTCGGCGAGCAGCGGCACGCGGCCGGTCATCGTCGACACCACGGCGGTCGCGACCACGACGATTGCGGATACGGATACGGAGACCGTCTCGATCTCGGATGCGGCGGCCGCTGAAGGCGATACCGCCAGCTTCGACGTGACACTGTCGGGCGCCGTCGCGAGTCCGGTCGAAGTGCCGTATGAGACTTCCAGCGGCACGGGAGCCACCGACGCGGGGGCGGGCGTCGACTACACCGTGACCCGCGGAACCCTGACGTTCGAACCCAACGGGGTGCGCGAGCAGTCGATCAGAGTGGCGACCAGCGAGGACAGCCTGAACGAGGCGAACGAAACCTTCACGGTGACCTTGACGAGCTCGGGTCTGCCCGACGGGGTGAGTCTGGGCACGGCCAGCGCTACCGGCACCATCAACGATGATGACCCGCAGGAGGCGCGGGTCGGCGCCAACGCCGTGAGCGTGACGGAAGGCGGTGCGGCGACCTTTGCCGTAACCCTGACCGGCGGCACCAGCACCGCTGACGTGGAGGTCGCCTACACGGTCGGCGGCACGGCGACCGCAGGCACCGACTACACCGCGCCCGGTGGCACGCTCACGATCGCCGCCCGGGCGAACAGCGGTACTATCACGATCAATACCAGCACCGACAGCGTGGTGGATCCCGGCGAGACCCTGGAGGTGCAACTCACCGGCGCGACCACCGCGACCGGGACCGTGACGGTGGACACGACGGCGGCCACGACCACGATAACGGAAGCGGACGAGGTGACGGTGTCGGTGGCGGACGCCACGAAGGAGGAAGGCGCCGCGCTGAGCTTCACCGTGGAGATGTCGGGAGCAGTGGCTACTCCGGTGGAGGTAAGCTGGGCTACCTCTTCGGAGTCGGCTGACACGGCGGTGGCGGATACCGACTACACTGCTGCCCGCGGCACGCTCACGTTCAACCCGGACCAGGCGCTGACCCAAACGGTCACCGTGACGACCGATGAAGATACGCTGAACGAGGCGAGCGAGACCTTCACGGTGACGCTGACGGCTTCCGACCTGCCGTCCGGTGTGAGTCTCGGAACCGCCACGGCGACGGGGACCATCACCGATGACGACCCGCTCCAGGCGGCGGTGGAGTCGATGACCCAGAACGTCCCCGAGGGCAGTCCGGCGAAGTTCACCGTGACGCTCACGGGTGGCACCAGCACGGCCGACGTGGTGGTTGCCTACTCCGTGACAGGGACCGCCACGGCCGGAACCGACTATACGGCTCCGGGCGGCCGGCTGACGCTGGCGCCCCGCGCGACCAGTGGCACGATCACCATCGCCACGAGCACTGACGACATCCTGGACCCGGGCGAAACCCTGGTCGTGACGCTCGACACGGCGACTACCGCCGGCGCCGCGACGGTGGATTCGGGGACGGCCACCGCGACCATCACGCAGGCGGGCTCGGTCACGCTGTCGGTGGCGGACGCGGCTGCAGAGGAAGGCGAGGCCGTGACCTTCACGGTCACGCTCTCCGGTGGGGCGGCGAGCGCGGTGAAGCTGTCCTATCAGACTGCCAGCGGCACGGAGGCCACGGCAGCGGACGCTGCCTCCGACTACACGGCTGGCACCGGGACCCTGACCTTCAATCCGAGTGCAAGCCTGGAGCAGACCATCGCGGTGGCGACGACCGAGGACACGCTGCACGAGGCGGACGAGACCTTCACCTTGACGTTGACGGGCGTGGATCTTCCGGCCGGCGTGGAGTTGGGAGACGCCACGGCCACGGGAACGATCGAGGATGACGACGACCAGCCCACGCTGGCGCTGACCTCGGTGACCGAAAGCCTGGCCGAAGGTGGCGGCAGCATGACCTTCACCGTGAGCCTCGATACGGCCACCGGCAAGACCGCGACCGTGGATTACACGACCGTCGATGGCACGGCGCAGGCCGGGAACGACAAGGACTACGCGGCGACCAGCGGCACCCTGACCTTCAGCCCCGGCGGCGTACGGCAGCGCAACGTTGCGGTGCGGGTCCACCAGGACGACCTGGACGAGGATGACGAGACGTTCCAGTTCGAGCTCAGCAATGCAACTGCTGCGGCGCTCGCGGGTGGCGGCAGCACCCTGGCGGTGACGCGGACCATCGTCGACGACGATGTGCTGGCGGCGGCGGTGACGGAAGTCGCCCAGAACGTGACCGAGGGCAACGCCGCGCAGTTCACGGTGACGGTGACCGGCGGCACGAGCACGGCGAACGTGGTGGTCGCCTACGCCGTGGGCGGCACCGCCACCGCCGGCGCCGACTACACTGCGCCGAGCGGCACCCTGACGCTCACCGCGGGCGCTGCCACCGGCACCATCGCGATAACCACGTTGACCGACCAGGCGCTGGATACCGGCGAGACCCTGGAGGTGAGGCTGGTCTCGGCGAGCACCGCTACCCGGACCGTGGTGATAGATGCCACGGCCGCGGCCACCACCAGCATCGTGGACGCCGGCGCGGTGACCGTGTCGGTCGCGGACGCGACGGTAGTGGAGGGTGCGACCGCCAGCTTCACGGTGGAGCTGTCGGCCGCAGTGGCGGATCCGGTGGAGGTGACGTACGAGACCTCCAGCGGCAGCGGCGCCGGCGACGCTGCGGCGGGCTCCGATTACCCCGTGACCAGCGGTACGCTGACCTTCAGCCAGGGCGGCGCCCTGGAGCAGACGATCAGGGTGCCGACCACCCAGGACAACCTCAACGAGCCCAGCGAGATCTTCAAGGTGACCCTGGAGGGTCCCGATCTGCCCGCGGGGGTGGTGCTCGGAGACGCCGAGGCGACCGGGACCATCACCGATGACGACCCGCTGCGGGTGACGCTGCGGGCGGAGGCGCAGAACGTCCCCGAGGGCGAGGTGGCCAGCTTCACGGTGACGGTGCGGGACAACACCAGCACGGCCGACGTGGTGGTCGACTACACGGTGGCAGGCACGGCGGAGCAGGACGTCGACTACACGGCGCCGGACGGCAGCCTGACGATCAGGCAGGGCAAGTCGAGTGGCACCATGGCCATCACGACACTCACCGACGACCTGCTGGATCCGGGTGAGACCCTGGAGGTGACCCTGACTCGAGCCACCACGGCCGGGCGCAGCGTGACGGTAGACACCACCGCCGTGACCACGACGCTGGCGGAACAGAGCACGGTAACCGTATCGGTGCGGGCGTCGACCGGGGGCGGCGGCGCCGTCACGGCAGTCGAGGGCGAGCCGATGCAGTTCACGGTGAACCTGTCGGGCGTGGCGGCGATTGCCGTCGAGGTGCCCTACCAGACCGCGAACGGCACGGCTCAAGCCGGCGTAGACTATGCCGCGACCAGCGGCACGCTGATATTCGCGCCCAACGAGACCAGCAAGACGGTCACGGTGCCCACCATCGAGGACCAGCTCAACGAGACGGACGAGACCTTGACCCTGACGCTGACCGAGCAAGGCTTGCCGTTCGGCGTGGATCTGGAAACCTCCAGCCTGACCGGGACCATTACCGATGACGACCCGCTGAGCGTCCGGGTGCGCGCGCCATCCGGCAGCGTGACCGAAGGCGATCCGGTGACCTTTATGGTGGAGCTCAACGGCACCAGCACCGCGAACGTGGTCGTCAGCTACACGGTGACCGGGACCGCCGCGGTGGGCACCGACTACACCGCTCCCAGCGGCGCGCTGACGATTTGGACACCTGCCTCGAGTGGCACGATCACGATCCACACCATCGACGACCACGTGCTGGAAGCTGACGACAACCTCTCGGTGACGCTGATATCGGCGGCCTCGGCAGGTACGGTCTCGGTCGACGACGCCGCTGCCACGGCGACCGCCACGATCGCCGACAACGACGAGGTAACCGTGTCGATTCGACCGCGGGGATCGACTTCAGCCGGAAGATCGGCGCGAGCCGCGCAGACGGCAGGTGGCTTTACCGTGCAGGAAGGCGCCACGATGTCTTTCTCCGTGGACCTGTCGGGCCAGATAGCGGCAGGAGTGGAGGTGAAAATCGAGTACGGCACCGAGGACGGCACGGCACGGGCCAACGAGGACTACCACCCGAGCAGCGGCACGCTGACCTTCACCCACAGCGACGCCAGCAAGACGGTGACGGTACGGACGATGGAGGACCAGTACAACGAGGCGGGCGAGACCTTCGCGCTGACGATCAAGTTGGCGCCGGGCAATCCACCGGGAGTCAATCTTGGGATACACGCCGTAACTGCAACGATCATCGATAACGACCCGCTGCAGGCAACGGTCAGAGCCGACGATGCGGTGGTGCGTGAAGGTGAGTCGGCGACGTTCACGGTCACTATAGCGCCTGCAGACGTCACCAGCACGGCAGATGTGCTGGTCGAGTACCAGGTGACCGGCACGGCAATCAGTGGCAGCGACTACACGGCGCCGGCGGGCAGGTTGACGATCGGGCAGGGCAGGTCGAGCGGCACGCTCACGATTGACACGCGCCGTGACAGTAATCCCGAGCGCGATGAGACCCTGCGGGTGACGTTGGTGCGGGCGAGCTCGGCGGGTGAAGTGACGGTCGGCGCAACGGACGCCGTGACGACGATAACGGAGGATGTAGAGGATGTAACGGTCTCGGCGGAAGATGTCTCGGCGCCTGAAGGCGAGGCGGCGCTCTTGGTGGTGACGCTGTCGGACCCGGTGGACCAGACGGTGGAGGTCTTCTATCGGACCACGGGTGGCAGCGGAGCCCGCGGCGCGATTGAGGGCACGGACTATACGGGAAAGAGCGGCACGCTGATTTTCGATCCGGGCGGGACGCTGCGGCAGACCATCACGGTGGAGACGACCGAGGACAGGCTGAACGAGGCGGACGAGACGTTTGACGTGAACTTGGTGACACAGCTCGGCGGGCCGAGCGTCGTGACGCCCGCCGTAGCTGCAACGATCGTCGATGACGACCCGCTTCAGGCGACGGTTCGCGCCGACGATGCGGTGGTGGGTGAAGGTGAATCGGCGACGTTCACGGTCACTCTAGGGCCTGCTGACGTCACCAGCACGGCAGATGTGGTGGTCAGCTACCACGTGACCGGGACCGCGACCCGCGGCAGCGACTACCCGGCGCCCGCGGGCACCTTGACCATCGGGCGGGGCATGGCGAGCGGCACGATCACGATTGCGACGCTGCCCGACACGGTGCTCGAGCTGGATGAGACCCTGCGAGTGACGTTGCTGCAGGCGACTTCGGCGGGTGAAGTGACGGTCGGCGCTGCGGCTGCGGTGACGACGATAACTGACGACGACGTCACGCTCTCAGCGGAAGATGTCACGGTGGCCGAAGGCACCGCCGCCGTCTTCGTGGTGACGCTGTCGCACCCGGTGGACCAGACGGTGGAGGTCTTCTATCGGACCACGGGTGGCAGCGGAGCCCGCGGCGCGATTGAGGGCACGGACTATACGGGAAAGAGCGGCACGCTGACCTTCGATCCGGGCGGGACGCTGCGGCAGACCATCACGGTGGAGACGATCGAGGACAGGCTGAACGAGGCGGACGAGCCGTTTGCCATGGCACTGTCGTTGGTGACTCCGGTCGGCGGGCTCAGCGTCGGGACACCTGTCGTGGTGGCGACGATCCGTGATGACGATGAGCTGCAGGCGGTGGTGCGGGCCGACAAACAGGTAGTGCGCGAAGGCGAGCCGGCGACGTTCACGGTTACTCTAGGGCCTGCAGACGTCACCAGCACGGCAGAAGTGGTGGTCGAGTACCAGGTGACCGGCACGGCGACCAGCGGCAGCGACTACCCGGCGCCCGCGGGCAACCTGACCATCGGGCGGGGCACGGCGCGCGGCACGATCACGATTGCGACGCTGCCCGACACGGTGCTCGAGCCGGATGAGACCCTGCGAGTGACGTTGCGGCAGGCGACTTCGGCGGGTGAAGTGACGGTCGGCGCTGCGGCTGCGGTGACGACGATAACTGACGACGACGTCACGCTCTCAGCGGAAGATGTCACGGTGGCCGAAGGCACCGCCGCAGTCTTCGTGGTGACGCTGTCGGACCGGGTGGACCAAGCGGTGGAAGTCTCCTATCGGACCTCGATGGCCTCCGGAGGAGTCACGGCCGTTGTGGCCACCGACTACACCGCAACCAGCGGCACGCTGACCTTCGATCCGGGCGGGACGCTGCGGCAGACCATCACGGTGGAGACGATCGAGGACAGGCTGAACGAGGCGCACGAGAGGTTCGCCTTGAGACTGAACTTGGTGGCGCAGGTCGGCGGGGTCAGCGTCGGGACACCTGTCGTGGCGGCGACGATCCTGGATGACGATGAGCTGCAGGCGGTGGTGCGCGCCGACAAACAGGTAGTGCGTGAAGGTGTATCGGCGACGTTCACGGTCACCCTAGGGCCTGCAGACGTCAACAGCACGGCAGATGTGCTGGTCGAGTACCAGGTGACCGGGACCGCAACCAGCGGCAGCGACTACACGGCGCCCGCGGGCAACCTGACCATCGGGCGGGGCACGGCGCGCGGCACGATCACGATTGCGACGCGGCCCGACACGGTGCCCGAGCTGGATGAGACCCTGCGGGTGACGTTGCTGCAGGCGACTACGACGGGTGAAGTGACGGTCAGTCCAGCGGCTGCGGTGACCAGGATAACTGACGACGACGTCACGCTCTCGGCGGAAGATGTCAAGGCGCGCGAAGGCGCCGCGGCAGTCTTCGTGGTGACGCTGTCGGACCGGGTGGACCAAACAGTGGAGGTCTCCTATCAAACTACGGGCGGTAGCGGAACCCGTGGCGCGGTTGAGGGCGTGGACTACCAGGGCCGAAAGGGCACGCTGACCTTCGTTCCTGGTGGGACGCTGCGGCAGACGATCAGGGTCGAGACGACCGGAGACAGGCTGAACGAGGCGGACGAGATGTTTGCCCTGAGATTGGAAGCTCACATCGCCGGGCTAACCGTTGGGACGCCCGTCGTGGTTGCGACGATCCTGGATGACGATGCGCTGCGGGCGGCGGTACGTGCGGACCAACAGGTCGTGCCGGAGGGCGAGCCGGCGACGTTCACGGTAACCCTGTCGAGCACTCCTCCCGGTGCTACGAGCACAACCGAGGTGGTGGTTGACTACGTTGTCGCCGGCTCAGCGAGCTCGGGTATCGATTACACGGCGCCAGCCGAGTCGCTGACGATCGCGGCTGGGGCGCCGAGTGGCACGATCACGATCGAGACTGTCCTCGACGGAGAGATCGAGCCCGCCGAGACGCTGCAGATAGTGCTCGAAACGGCGCGTTCGGCCGGTGAGGTGATGGTGGACACAACGCCGGCGACCGCTACGACTTCGGAGCAGGCCCCGTTGCGGGCGGAAGTGCAGGCCTTGGCCGGCAGCGTGGCCGAGGGCGAGTCCGCGCAGTTCCGGGTGACGTTGTCAGGCGGTACGAGCACCTCTGAGGTAGTTGTCGACTATCTCGTGGAGGGTACGGCCACCCCGGATCAGGACTACACGACACCGAGTGGCAAACTGACGATCGCCGCTGCGGCCGCGAGCGATACTATTACCATCGAGACACTGCACGATTTGGTGCTCGATCCCGACGAGACCCTGACGCTGCGGCTTGCCAGCGCTCGGTCCGCGACCCGGGGCGTACGGGTCGTGACGACTCCGGTAACCACGACGATCACCGATGACGGCACGGTGCTGGTGTCGGTTGCGGGTGAGCCCGTTCTCGAGGGCAGCTTGGCGTACTTCGAGGTCGCACTGGACGGCCCGGTGGCTGCAGCGGTGGAGGTGACGTACGAGACCAAGGACGGTACGGCACAGGCCGGCGCCGACTATACCGCGACGAACGGTGTGGTAACGATTCCCGAGGGCGCACTCGGGGGCACCATTACGGTAGCGACGAGTCCGGATTCGCTGAACGAGGCGGCTGAGTCTTTTGCGCTGCAGCTGACGTTGAGACGCGATCTCAGTGGGCTGGTTCTGGCGACGGACAGGGTCACGGGAACGATCACCGATGACGACCCGCTGACGGCGACGGTAAGCGCGGCTACCGGGATCATTGCCGAGGGCGAGTCAACTACCTTCGAGGTGACGCTTACGGGCGGCACCAGCACCGCCGACGTGGAGGTCGACTACACCGTCGGCGGCACGGCGGACGCCGGCAACGACTACACGCCGCTGAGCGGCACGCTGACGATCTTGGCTGGCGCCGCCAGTGGAGCGATCACCGTCGACACCTACATCGACCACATCGGCGGGACGATCGATCCCGACGAGACTCTGGTAGTTACGCTGGACGCGGCAAGATCCGCCGGTGAGGTCATGGTGGACCGGACGCCCGCAACGACGACGATCGCTAGAGTTTCGGTGTCGGTGGCGGCGGCAACGGCACAGGAAGGCGAGCCCCTGAGATTCGTGGTGACCCTTGCCGGCGAAGTAACGAGGGCCGTGGCGGTGTCCTACGGGACTTCCAACGGTACGGCGCAGGCCGGCAAGGACTACACGGCGGCCAGCGGCACGCTGACGTTCGAGCCGGCCGCGCTTGAGCGGGCGTTCACGGTTACGGTCGCGACCAGCCAGGATGAGCTGGACGAGGCCGACGAGACCTTCATATTGACGCTGCGCGACCCGGTCAACGCCGAGCTCGGGGACGACTACCGTGCGCCGGGTACGATCATCGATGACGACGCCGCGCCCGAGATGACGATCGCGGACGCGGTAGCCATCGAGAGAGTGGGAACGATGGTGTTCCCGGTGAGGCTGTCGACGGAGAGCGGACGCCAGCTGGCGATCCAGTACCATACTGAAGACGTTACGACGACGGCCGGAGAGGATTACCGGGAGGTGGCACAGCGCACCCTGACCATCGAGCCGGGGCAGACCGTCGCCGAGATCCGGATCAAGGTGCACAACGACAGCCTGGACGAGGCGGACGAGACCTTCGAGGTGCGGCTGAGCGAGGCGCAGCATGTAGCCCTGGCCGACCGCGCCGCTACCGGCACTATCATCGACGATGACGCGCCGGTGGCACACGTCTGGTTGTCGCGTTTCGGGCGCACGGTGGCTACCCATGTGCTGAATGCGGTGGACGATCGCCTTGCCCGGACATCGAGCCGCAGTTCCCAGGTGACGGTGGCCGGCCGGAGGCTGCAGCCGACCGCTGTTGCGGCAACGCCGCAGGAGTTCGTGGCGACCCCGTTCCGCGTGATGGAGGGTCGCGAACTGCTGAACGGCAGCTCCTTTCGCCTGGCGGTGGACTACGGGAACGAGGAGTCCTCCGCCAGCGCGGCTACGTGGACCGCCTGGGGCCGCGCCGCGGTGACGCGATTGGCGGGGGAGGAAGGTGAAGTCGACCTGAAGGGCAATGTGATCACCACCGCCCTGGGCGTCGACTACGACTGGGGCCCGGTTCTGGCCGGACTGGCACTGGCATACAGCGGTGGCGGAGCCGACTATGGGGTGTCGAGGCCGAAACTGGAACTGGCCGCGGGCGACGTTGGAAGCTGGCTCATCAGCGCGCATCCCTATGCGCGGGTAACGGTGATCGACGGGTTGGAGGTATGGGGCCTGCTCGGTTACGGTCTGGGCATGGTGACACAGGTCGAAGACGATGAAGACGACAAGGACGAGGCTGCCATTGGCCTGTCGATGGCGGCCCTCGGGGTGCGTGGAACGCTGCTTGCGGCGTCCGACTCGGGCGGCTTTGACCTCAAGCTGAAGTCGGATGGCTTCCTGGCACGCGTGAACGCTGATGCAATCGCGGCTCTGCCTGCGGCGGAAGTGGACTCGAGCCGCGTGCGGCTGGTGATGGAAGGCGCGTACGAGGCGCACCTCGGCGATGGAAGCATGCTTGTTCCGATGGTGGAGACCGCAGTTCGCTACGACATCGGCCACGCGGAGGAGGGCTTCGGTGCAGAGGTCGGCGGTGGCGTACGGTACTTGAAGCCGGAGTGGGGCTTGACCACGATGGCGCACGGACGCTTCCTGTTGGTGCATGAGAACAACGGTTACGGAGAGTGGGGCCTGCGCGCATCGGCGCTGCTCAATCCGACTGGGTCACGATATGGCCTCTCGGCGGCATTGAGCTCTTCGTGGGGGGTGCCGGCAAGCGGTGTGCACCGTCTGTGGTCGGACGTCATCCCCGTGCCGGCTGCAAGCGGACGAGCCGTGGCCAGTGGCCAGCTCGATGCGGAGGTCGGCTACGGCGTGAGTGTGCACGCGCTTGGCCGAGAAGGCGTGCTGACTCCCTTCGCGGGCCTGACGCTGGGTGGTGGGAACAGCCGTGGCTATCGGCTGGGCGGGCGACTGAACCTGACGCCATCGCTCAGCCTGAGCGTGCAAGGCGAACGCCGGGAAAGCGACGCCGCCGCACCAGCGCACGGCCTCGCGCTGAGCGGCTCACTGCGTTGGTAGCGAGCCAGATGGACAGAATTGGAGTCGGCTTTATCGGTGCCGGTCGCATTTCCGACCTGCACGCCATCGAATACCTCAGCAATCCGCACGCGACGATCGTCGCGCTGTGCGACCGGGAGTTGGCTCTCGCCGCGGCGCGCAGGAAGGCCTGGGGAGTGAAGGATGCGGTGATCAGCACCGACTATCACGAGGTCCTGGCGCTCGACCAGGTCGACCTGGTGGAGATTCTGCTTCCGCATAACCTGCATGTGGAGGCGGCCTTGGCGGCGTTGGCGGCGGGCAAGGCGGTCTCCCTGCAGAAGCCGATGGCGACCAGTCTGGAGGGCGCCGACCGTCTGGTCGCCGCCGCCGACCAGGCAGCGGTGCCGTTCCGCGTGTTCGAGAACTTCATCTTCTACCCGCCGGTCGTCAAGGCCAAGGCGTTGGTCGAGGCCGGCGCTATCGGCACGCCGCTGACCATCCGCATCAAGAGCAATCCCTGCAGCAGGGCATGCGCCTGGGAGGTGCCGGCCGGGGCCCAGGCGTGGCGCCAGGACCGCGCCCAGGCCGGCGGCGGGCCACTGGTGTTCGACGACGGCCACCACAAGTTCGCGTTGGCGTGGTACTTCATGGGACCGGCGGAGGAGGTGCACGCCTGGATCGACAGCACCACCGCGGCGGACGGCTACGTGTTCGACGCACCGGCGATGATCTCGTTCCGCTTTCCGCGAGGGCGCTACGGCAACCTGGAAGTGGTGTACTCTCCCGATCTGGAGATCGCCACCGAACACTACGCCCAGGACGATCGGGTGGAGATCACCGGAACCGGGGGCGTGCTGCAGATCAATCGCGGCCACGGCCAGCTCGGCGACGTGGTGCCAGTGCGCCTCTACCGCGATGGCGCGTGGACCGACTACCGCGACCAGGAAACCGGCTGGGAGCGGAGCTTCGTGCACGCCACCCGCCACGCCATCGAAGCGTTGCGGCGCGGCGCGCAGCCGCGGCTCAGCGGCCGCGAAGCCCGCGAGATCCTCGGTTTCGCCCTTGCCGCCGAGGAATCGGCACGGATAGGACGCGCCGTTGCTGTGAGTCCCTGACCGGCGCCTACATGCGGAAGTCCTGTCCCAGGTAGAACTCGCGCGCCAACCGGTTCTCCAGCACCTCGTGGCGGGTGCCGCTGACCATGATCTCTCCGAGGCGGATGATGTAGCTGCGGTGGGTGATCTCCAGGGTGTCGCGCACGTTGTGGTCGGTGAGCAGCACTCCGATGCCGGCTTCCGCCAGGCGTTTCACGATGCTCTTGATCTCGTGCACGGCGATCGGATCGACGCCGGCGAACGGCTCGTCCAGGAGCAGGAACTTGGGTTGCGCAGCCAGGGCGCGGGCGATCTCCGTACGGCGCCGTTCGCCGCCGGAGAGGGTATAGCCGGGTTGGCGGCGCAGCTCGCTCATGCCGAGTTCGTCGAGCAGTTCGTCGCAGCGCCGGCGCCGGTCCCGCCGCGTCATCCCACGTTGCGTCTCCAGCACCGCCAGCACGTTCTGCTCGACGCTGAGCTTGCGGAATATCGACGCTTCCTGCGGCAGGTAAGAGATGCCGCGACGGGCGCGCCGAAACATCGGCAGACGGGTGATGTCGAATCCGTCCAGATAAATCCGCCCCGAGGTGGCCCGGATGAAGCCCACGATCAGGTAGAATACCGTGGTCTTGCCGGCGCCATTGGGCCCGAGCAGCCCGACGATCTCGCCGGTACGCATGGAGAAGCTCACTTCACGAGCCGCGTACTTGCGCCCGTAGCGCTTGCTCAGTCCCTCGGCGCGCAGGGTCGGCACTGCCGCTGTGCCGGGGGCGCCTGCGACCGCCTGCTCCGGTCCGGCATTCCTCATGGGGCGGCGTCCCGCGTCGGGATAGGCGGCTCGTCTCCGGCGGTGCTGAGCTGACCGCTCACGGATCCATCCAGTACTATCCGGTCCTCGTCCAGGTCAATCAAGACGCGCGTGGCACGATATTCGTCGCCCTTCCACGTCACTACGGGCAGTCCGCTCAGGGCGACGGTCTGCTCGCGCCGGTTGTAACGCACGAACTGGGCGCGCGCCACCAGGTTCTCGCTGAGGATCCGGACGCCGATCTGGATCAGCGTCTCGTCGCGTTGCTCCCAGTGCTCCAGGAAGCCGCCCTTCATGACGATCTCGTTTTCATGGTCGATCAGCAGCGCCTCGCCCTGGATGATTACGCGACGGTTCGTCCGGTCGAACAGCAGCGACTCGCTGGCAAGCTCGATGCCACGCTCGGCCTGGACCACCCGCACTCCACCATGGGAGAGGGCGAAGTTCAGGTCCTCACCGTACAGTTCGATCCGCTCGGCGGAGATCTCGAAGTCGTCGGTGATAAGGGAAACGTTGCCGGTCAGCACCGTGCGCTCGCGGCCCTCGGCCAGCACCGTCTCCATGCGGTCCGCCGCGAACGAGAAGCGCTCCTCATCACTGGCCACCGGCGTGGCCGTCACCAACAGTGCCACCGCGCAGGCGCCGCACCGGATCACGTGTCGCATGAGTCTCCCGGGATGGGTGAGGTGCGACCGAGCGGCATTGGCACCTAGCATAGCAGAGAGCGTGGACCGGCAAGCAAGCGGCAGGGTGCAGAGCACCGGTAACCGAGGCGGGCGGCCGCGTCCGCCCAGGTCGCCGAATCGGATGGCGCGCCCGGTAGCTGAGAAACGGGCGTGAGTCTGCTATTCTTCAACGCCGACCAATATAGTGGATATCCGATCCAGAGTGCTCGGCAGCGTTTGGCGGCTGCATGATGTCTCTCTCGGTAAGGCATACTGTCTCCTGAGAATCCAAGCAGACCAGTATCAAGCTGAGCCAGTATACGGCCCGAATGTTGCTCGATGATGAAGTGTATGACCGCTTACGGAGTTGGAGTACTGCTGGTTGTCTTGGCGACCCTGTTGGCGGTGGTATCTCTGAGCACCTGTCAGCAGGCGGTGTTCCCGAAACCTCAGGGGAATCCCGGCCAACCAGTCGAACGACCCTCCGAGGACGCGGACAGCGATCACCCGACTGTCTCGATCACGGATGCGAACGCGATGGAAAGTGCTGGTCACGTAAGTCTCGCAGTGACCCTCAGCAGTTCGAGCGTTACCACCGTGACGGCGGGGTACGCGACGGAGAGCGGCACCGCCCGAGAGGGGGAAGACTTCGTGGCGACTAACGGCACGTTGACCTTCAGCCCGGGAAGTGTCGGACAGACCATTGCGATACCGATCCGACCAGACGACACCGACGAGGCCGACCGGGAGAGCTTTATGGTGCGGCTGGACAGCGTAGAAAACGCGACACTGGGAGATGCAGTGGCTACCGCAACCATCCTCGACGACGATTTGACGGTAGGTGTGGCGGTGGCCGCGCCTAGTACCGTGGTGGAAGGCGGTGTGGCAAGGTTCGCGGTCACGGTGACCGGAGGACGCAGCAGCTCGCCGGTGGAAGTCGTTTACCACGTGGCGGGTACCGCACATCCGGGAGCTGACTATGCGGCGCCGTCCGGGCGGCTGACTCTCGCCGCCGGAACCGCCACCGGTACGATCGCGATCCACACGGTCGCCGACGAGGTACTTGATCCAGGCGAAACAATACAGGTGAGGCTGCGGAGCGCAACTACGATGCCCGGTGCGGTAACCGTGAATCCTGCGAAGGCGCAAGCCAACGCTACCATTGCGGACCCCGGAATGGTGACGATAGCGGTGATGGCGGTTAGCCAAGCTGTGGAAGAGGGGGATGATGCGAAGTTTGGCGTGACCCTGACGAGTCCGGTTGCGTCCGCGGTTACGCTGCGATGGACGACAGCGGACGGGACTGCCACGGCGGGCGCCGATTACGCCGCCGTGATTGAAGGCTTGGTGACATTCAGCCCGGGGAGCACTGCGCAGACGATCCTGGTGGCGACCCTGCAAGACAATCTGGACGAGGCAGACGAGAGTTTTTCGGTCACGCTGCTGCAGCCGCACCTGGCGGAGGCTGTGACCTTGGGCACCGCGACAGCGACGGTAGTGATCGCGGACGATGACCATCCTCCGCTGCTGAGGATAGCAGATGTCACGGTGGTAGAGGGGACTACGGCGCAGTTCGCAGTCACGCTCGGGGCGCCGAGCTCGCGCCGGGCGTCAGTGGCATATGCGACCTCCGACGGCACTGCGGAGCAACCTGCCGACTACGCGGCAGCGAGCAACGTACTGACCTTCGCGGCGGGAGAAACGGTAAAGACGATCGGCGTACTGACCAACAACGACGTATTGGACGAGCCCGATTGGGAGACCTTCGTGGTGACGCTGAGCGATCCTGTCCACGTGACGCTATCCGGTGGCGCCAACACGCTTCAGGCGACAGGGACGGTCGTGGACGACGATGACCCGCCGGTGCTGCGGATAACCGACGCTACGGCGTCCGAAGGGGAGGAGGCGGAGTTCGTGGTGACGTTGGACGCGGCGAGTGCGCTGCCAGTGACGGTGGCGTATGCGACCGGCGACGGTACTGCACAGGCGCCAGCGGACTACACGGCAGTGTCACGCACCGAGCTGCCATTCGCGGGCGGAACCAGAACCAAGACCGTCACCGTTGCGACGATGGAGGACACCCGTCACGAGCCGCGGGAGACCTTCGTGGTGACGCTGAGCAATGCCGTGAACGCGACGCTGGCGGGCGGTGGGAGCACGCTGCAGGCGATGGGAACGATCATGGACAACGACAAGCCGCCGGTGTTGCGGATCACGGACTCCACGGCGTCCGAAGGGGAGGCGGCAGAGTTCGTGGTAACGTTGGACGCGGCGAGCGCGCTGCCGGTGACGGTGGCGTATGCGACCTCGAGCGTGAGCGCGGAGCAGCCCGTCGACTACGCTGCGGCGAGCGGCAGCCTGACCTTGGCTGCCGGCGAAAGGTCGCAGACGATCGCGGTGCTGACGCGAGACGATGGGTTGGACGAGGCTGACCGGGAGACCTTCGTGGTGACGCTGAGCAATGCCGTAAACGCGACGCTGGCGGGCGGTGGGAGCACGCTGCAGGCGATGGGAACGATCATGGACAACGACAAGCCGCCGGTGTTGCGGATCACGGACTCCACGGCGTCCGAAGGGGAGGCGGCAGAGTTCGTGGTAACGTTGGACGCGGCGAGCGCGCTGCCGGTGACGGTGGCGTATGCGACCTCGAGCGTGAGCGCGGAGCAGCCCGTCGACTACGCTGCGGCGAGCGGCAGCCTGACCTTGGCTGCCGGCGAAAGGTCGCAGACGATCGCGGTGCTGACGCGAGACGATGGGTTGGACGAGGCTGACCGGGAGACCTTCGTGGTGACGCTGAGCAATGCCGTAAACGCGACGCTGGCGGGCGGTGGGAGCACGCTGCAGGCGATGGGAACGATCATGGACAACGACAAGCCGCCGGTGTTGCGGATCACGGACTCCACGGCGTCCGAAGGGGAGGCGGCAGAGTTCGTGGTAACGTTGGACGCGGCGAGCGCGCTGCCGGTGACGGTGGCGTATGCGACCTCGAGCGTGAGCGCGGAGCAGCCCGTCGACTACGCTGCGGCGAGCGGCAGCCTGACCTTGGCTGCCGGCGAAAGGTCGCAGACGATCGCGGTGCTGACGCGAGACGATGGGTTGGACGAGGCTGACCGGGAGACCTTCGTGGTGACGCTGAGCAATGCCGTAAACGCGACGCTGGCGGGCGGTGGGAGCACGCTGCAGGCGATGGGAACGATCATGGACAACGACAAGCCGCCGGTGTTGCGGATCACGGACTCCACGGCGTCCGAAGGGGAGGCGGCAGAGTTCGTGGTAACGTTGGACGCGGCGAGCGCGCTGCCGGTGACGGTGGCGTATGCGACCTCGAGCGTGAGCGCGGAGCAGCCCGTCGACTACGCTGCGGCGAGCGGCAGCCTGACCTTGGCTGCCGGCGAAAGGTCGCAGACGATCGCGGTGCTGACGCGAGACGATGGGTTGGACGAGGCTGACCGGGAGACCTTCGTGGTGACGCTGAGCAATGCCGTAAACGCGACGCTGGCGGGCGGTGGGAGCACGCTGCAGGCGATGGGAACGATCATGGACAACGACAAGCCGCCGGTGTTGCGGATCACGGACTCCACGGCGTCCGAAGGGGAGGCGGCAGAGTTCGTGGTAACGTTGGACGCGGCGAGCGCGCTGCCGGTGACGGTAGCGTATGCGACCGGTGACGGTACGGCGCGCGCGGGAGAGGACTACACGCCCGTGCCGGGCGGGACGCTCACCTTCGCCGGGGACACGGAGCAGACGATCAGTGTAGCGACCACGCAGGATACCCGGAACGAGGACCGGGAGTCGTTCACGGTGATGCTGAGCAGCCCGTCGAACGCGACGCTGGTGGCAGGCGCAGCCACCGCGACGGGGACGATCATCGACGACGACGCCCTGCCGGTGCTGTCGTTGGCGGGTACCACGGTGAGCGAGGGACAGACGGCGGAGTTCGTGGTGACGTTGCGCCCGGCGAGCGGGAGGCCGGTGACGGTTGCCTATCGGACGGCCGACGGCACGGCCCGGGCGGGACAGGACTACACGGCGGTGTCGCGCATGGCCCTGACCTTCGTGGCCGGCGCCACGCTTCAGACGATCAGAATAGCGACGACCCAGGACACTCGGAACGAAGGCGACGAGAGGTTCACCGTGACGCTGAGCAGCCCGTCGAACGCGACGTTGACCGGAGGCGCAGCCACGGCAACCGGCGTGATCACGGACGACGATGACGGGGATGACCACGGCAATACCCGATCGGCGGCAACCGCCATCCAACCCGGGACTCCAATTTCGGGCCGGCTCGAGACAGCGACCGACGTGGACTACTTCAAGGTGGCGGTGAGCGCCAGCAGTACGCTCGTTGCCGCTACCGATGCCGCAAAGGCGGCTGACCGGCAGCACCACGAGTACCGGGATACGGTCGTCAGAATCGAAGGCTTTGGATACTTCTCGTCGAATGCCGATTCCTTCGACACGGCCGAGATCACCGTCGGGGTGCCCGGCACCTACGACATTTTCGTCCGCGTTACTGGTGCCCACGCGTCCCGATATGATCTTGCCGTCTGGCTGACCAATCCGGAAGCTCTTGATTCGTCGTTCGACATTGCGCTTCGCTTCCTCGGAACGGAGCCGACACCCGCCCAAAAACGTACCATACGTGCTGCGGCCCGGGTCTGGGAGCGTGTCATCACCCGCGGTCTCCCGGATCGGCCCGTCGTATCCTCTGACGAGGCCTGCGAAGATAGCGATCCGTCGCTGTTTGGCGAGCTGATCGACGATTTGCTCATCAATGTCAGACTGCAGGCCATCGACGGTCCCCGGGGAGTGCTGGCAGCGGCAGGACCCTGCTGGATACGTTCCACTGACGGTCTCCCATACCTCGGGGACGTGTTGTTCGACACCGCGGATCTGGCATACCTGGAGTTGCATGACGCTCTCGGCGGCACGGTCGCTCACGAGTTCGCCCACGTACTGGGGTTTGGCCTGCTATGGGGAGATTCGCTCAAGGAACCGTCTCTCGGTCCCTCCGGCAACCGGATCGCGGGGCAGGACACGCACTTCGCCGGGCGGCAGGCGGTGGCCAATTTCAACGCTGCCGGCGGCGCCACCTACGGCGGCGCCAAGGTACCGGTAGAGAACGACACCGCCGAATACGGCATCGGAGCGCTCGACGCGCATTGGCGCGAGTCGGTGTTCGGCGCCGAGTTGATGACCACTTCCGTGGTGATCGCGGATCCTGCCGAACCGCTCAGCGCCGTGACCATTGCCTCACTTGCCGACATCGGCTATGAGGTTGACTACTCACAAGCCCAGAGCTACCTGCTGCCGACCGCCTTGTCGTCGCGCAAAGCCGGGCCCGGCGCGATACGCCTCATTCAGCTCCACAACGACATTCGCAGGAAGCCGATCAGGGTGGCCAATCCTCCCGAGCTGCCCAACCCCGTCGTCGTCCGCTGAGAGTCGTCAGGCGCAAGGCTTACTCAGGCGCGATCTGCCGTCCAGCGGACGCCGCGGCTGATCACGGTGCGGAAGGCGGGATGGTCGTGGGAGCCGGCGTCGTGGCCCAGGGCGAAGTAGAACACCCGCCCGGCGCCGTAACGGTGGTGGAGCGCCATGGCGTAGCTGGCGCCGGTGGTCGGGTCGTACGCCTCCATCAGCCGCTGCGAGCGCGCCGGGTCGTGGGCGAAGTAATGCAACTCGTCGTGCACGGTGAACGCTTCCAGGGCGCGGGTGATGGGGTGCTCGCGGTCGGTGACGGTCACGGTGAACTCCATGTAGGGGCTGTGGCCGTCGAAGGTGCCGTTGAGCATCTCGTGGTAGCCGGCGTTGGCGCGGAACGAGGCGGAAGCGGTGTGCAGGCCGAAGAACCCGCCGCCGCCGCGGACGTAGGCCAGCAGGCCCGCCTCCTGCGCCGGGGTCAGGGCTCCCACGTCGGTGTAGAACAGGGTGGTGTGGAACCGCTCCAGGCCGCCGGCCAGGATTTCGTAGTCCTGCGACAGCTCCGCCTCCACGCCCGGCTCCGCGGCCAGCAGGTCGCGCAGCAGGCGGCCGGTGCCGGGGTGGTCGTGATAGACGCCCTCGGTGCCGACGAACACCAGCACCTTGAGCGGCCCGGCCCCGGCGGCGGCGGTCACCCGCGGACTTCGTGGGAGCTGGCGGTGTAGACCACCGACTGGCCCGGCTCCAGGGGCACGACCGCGGTGCCGGGACTGAGGAGCTCGACCTGCCGGGAAAGCTCGGCGATGTCGGCGGGCTGCCCCAGGGCCTCGCCGTAGTGGCAGGGAATCACCAGGTCCGCGCGGATCAGGCTGGCCGCGCGCGCCCCCTCGCGCACGCCCATGGTGAACTTGCCGCCGACCGGGAGGATCGCCACCTGCGGCCGGTACATCTGGCTGATGAGCTGCATGTCGCTGAACAGGCAGGTGTCGCCGGAGTCGTACACGGTGATGCCGTTGTCGTAGGCCATCACGAAGCCGGCCACGGCGCCGCCGGTGTGGTAGAGCACGCCCTCGGGCAGCGGACGCGGCAGCACGTGGTCCGACAGCGAGTGCGAGTGGTGCGCCTGGGTCATGGTGATTTCCATGTCCTTTACGGTGACCGAACCGCCGGGATTCAGGTGGTGCAGCGCGTCCGCCGGCACACCGACCTGGGCCGCGACCTCGCACAGCTCGTAGTGGCCGACGAAGGCGGCCCCGGTGCGCTTGCAGATCTCGTAGCTGTCGCCGATGTGGTCGGTATGGCCGTGGGTGCAGAGCACGACGTCCGCCCGGTCCACGTCGTCGCGGGTCAGCGTGGCGGTGGGATTGTCGTTCAGCCACGGGTCGAAGTAGCTCACGCTGCCGCCCGACTCGAAGCGGAACGAGGCGTGGCCGAGAAAGGTAATCGTCAATTCTGCCATTGCTGGTGATCCTCCTGTTCTGAAGATGTGTTCAATCGCGCTGAAACAGTTGCAGCAGGACGCCATCCGGGCCGCGGAAGAACGCCAGCCGCAGCCCCGGCAGGGGGTCGAACGGTTCCTTTTCCATGGCGACGCCCTGCTCCTTGAGTGCCGCCGCCGCCGCGTCCACGTCGGCCACCCGGAACGACAGGTGATGGAACCCCGGGGCCACCCCCATCGCCGCCTGCGGCATCAGCTCCAGGGTGGTGGAGCCTGCCCGCAGCATCACGTAGTCCTCATCGGTGCCGCTGGGGATGCGTTCGGCCACTTCCAGCCCCAGCACCTCGGTGTAGAACCGCTCGGCCGCCGCGACGCTTTCCGCCACCACGGCCGCCTTGTGCAACTCGCCGATCATGGGCGTTAGTCTATATGATCGGAACCCGAGCGACGAGACGAAAGATGACGATATCGGACATCGAGGTGATTCGATTCACGGTTCCGCGGGCCGTGTTTCACAACGGCGTGATAAGGCGGGAGGACACCGTCCAGACCCTCACTCGCATCGCCACCGACGCGGGAATGGAGGGCTGCTACTTTGGCGGCGGCGGGCACGGCGATCAGAGCGGCATGGACTGCGCCACCCGCGAATTGGTGAGCCACGGGCTCAAGGAGATGTTGCTGGGTCAGGATCCCTTCGACCGGGAGCGGTTGTGGCACTTCATGTGGACCCGCAACCTGCCCGAGCCCGCCATCAGCGTGATCGACAACGCCCTCTGGGACCTGGCGGGCCGGGCGCTGGGGATGCCGGTGTACAAGCTCCTCGGGGGCTGCCGCGACCGGGTGAAGGCGTATGCAAGCACCTACCCCAACATGGGGACTCCCGAGGAGTACGCCGCGCACGCGCTGGCGTGCAAGGAGCAGGGCTATACCCACTACAAGATCCACCCCTACTACTTCTGGGATCCGGTGACCGGGCGGGCCGAGCCGGGAGGCAGGCCGTCCCACGTGGCCCAGGACCTGGAGGCGTGCCGGCAGGTGCGCGCGGCGGTGGGACCGGAGATGGTGCTGAGCTTCGATCCGTGGGGCACTTATCGCACCCTGGAGGAAGCGCTGAAGGTCGGCCGCGAGCTGCAGCGGCTGGACTTCTACTGGTACGAGCAGCCGATGCTGGAGTACCGCGTGGCGGCATATGAACGGCTCACCCGCGAGCTGGAGATTCCGATCCTGGCGCCCGAGATCGCCGCCGGCAGCGTCTACAGCCGCGCCGACTGGATCCGGCGCGGCGCCTGCGACATGGTGCGCATCGACGTCCTTCGCGGCGGCATCACCGGCGCGCGCAAGACCGCCACGGTGGCGGAGGCGTTCGGCTTCAAATGCGAGATCCACATGGCCGGGTTCGGCAACCTGCAGGTGCTCGGCGCCACCAGCGAGGACACCTGCGAGTACTACGAGCGTGGCCTGCTGGCGCCGGGCATCGACTACGACGCACCCGAGCCCTACCTGGAGGCGAACTGCGATCCGCTGGATGCGGATGGCTGTGTCGCGGTACCGAGCGCTCCCGGGCTGGGCTACCGGATCGACTGGGACTACATCGACGCCCATCGGCTGGAGGAGCGATGATGACGGCGAAGTCGGACCCGGCCGCGTTGCGCGGCATCTTCCCGGTGCTGCCGCTGGCCCTGACCGCGGACGGCGGCATCGACCCTGCGAGCATGGAGCGGCAGGTGGCGTTCTGCATCGAGGCCGGCGCCCACGGCATGGTGTTCCCGGTGCTGGCCAGCGAGTTCCAGTACCTCACCGACCGCGAACGCCATCGTCTCGTGGAGGTGGTGGTCGGCGCCGCTGCCGGCGCCCTGCCGGTGGTGGTGGGAGTCGCCGCCAGCAGCGCGGCGGGGGCGGTGGAACATGCCCGCCACGCGGCCGCGGCCGGGGCCGACGCGGTGATCGCGCTGCCGCCGTTCCTCGGCGCCGGCAGCGGCGAGGAGACGGCGGCCTACTATCGCGCCATCGCCGCCGCGGCGCGGCGCCCGGTGTTCATCCAGCACACCTTCGCCGGCATGGGGGTGGAACTGATCAACCGGCTCATCGACGAGGTGGACGAGGTGCAGTACGTGAAGGAGGAGATGGAGCCCAGCGCGCACCAGATCAGCGCCCTCCTGGCCGGGGTGAGCGGTAACTGCCGCGGAGTGTTCGGCGGCGGCCACGGCCGCTGGATGCTGTCGGAGCTGCGCCGCGGCGCCACCGGCTTCATGCCGGCCACGGAACTGACCGACCTCCATCGCCGCATCTGGGACGCCTGGCAGGCGGGCGACGAGCCGCAGGCGCGGCGCCTGTTCAACCTGCTGCTGCCGCTGATCAATCTCACCCTGCTGCTCGGAGTGCGGGTGTGCAAGGAACTGCTGGTGCGCCGCGGCGTGTTCACCACCAGCGCGCTGCGCATCCCGGGAGAGCCCCGGCTGGACACGGAGGACCGGCGCGAGCTGGAGCAGATCCTGGCCGCCATCGAGCCGGAGCTGTCGCTGCCGCTGGTGTGGCGGAGCGCCCCATGACCATCGACACCCACGTCCATCTTTACGATCCGACCCGGCCCGAGGGCGTGCCGTGGCCGGATCGGGACTCGCCCATCTACCGGCGGACGCTGGCCGCCGACTGCCGTGCCGTGGCCGAGCCCGAGGGCGTGGACGGCGTGGTCGTGGTGGAGGCGAGTGAACGCATCGCCGACAACCGCTGGGTGCTGGAGGAAGCGGACCGCGATCCGTTCGTGAAGGCGCTGGTGGCGCGGCTGGAGCCGGGCGCGCCGGAGTTCGCCGCCGAGCTGGCGCACTACGCCGCCGACCCGCGGGTACGCGGCATCCGCTTCTGGGGCGACCGCACCCCCGGCGGGCGCGGCGCCCTGTTCGCCCATCTCGACGCGGGCACTCTCATGGCCGACATGGAGTTGCTGGCGCGCCGCGATCTGCACCTGGACGTGGCGCTGCGGATGGCGCCGCGGGACGGGGCCGACGAGGCGCAGCGGCGCGCGGACGTGGACGGGTTCTTCACCCTGACCCGGCGCCTGCCCGAGTTGCGCGTCGTCATCGAGCACATCGGCGGGGTGGCGATCGACGGCGGTGCTCCGCCGCAGCAGTGGGTGGAAGCGATGCAGGCCGCCGCGGCGCTGCCGCAGGTTGCACTGAAGGTATCCTCGGTGATCGAGCACAGCGTGGTGCAGCCGCCGCCGGCGGAGCTGGACTTCTACCGGCCGGCGCTCGATGTCATGTGGCAGGCGTTCGGCGCGGAGCGCCTGGTGTACGGCAGCAACTGGCCGGTGTGCGAGCGCGCCGGCCCCTATGCCACCGCAATCGACATGGTGCGCCGCTACTTCGCCAGCCACGGCAGCCGCGCCGCGGCCCGGTACTTCGGTGCCAATGCGGCCCGTATCTACCGCTGGCCGGGCGCGGAGGCCGCCGCGCGGTCTGAAACAGCGGCGCGCAGCCAGCACCAGGGCGATCCCATGCTCACGGATTGGTGAACGGGTACCGTCGGGAGCGTGAACGGCATGAGCCCGTCGCCATCCGTGATCACGCCTGCCGCTACGAGCGGGAGCCTTCCACGCGGGCCAGGAAGTCGGCGACGGTGGCGCAGTCCACGATCCACTCGCCGGCTTCGGCGAGGTGGTCGGCGTCCGTGACGGCGGCGAGCACCGCTGACAGCCGTTCCGCCGCCGCCGGGCCGAACCGCCGCTCAGCCTGGTGGCGTAACAGCGCCTTCTCCCGCGCGATGCCTTGCTCGATGCCCTGCTTGATGCCCCGCGCCAGGATTTCCTCTCCCCAGCGGTCGATCTTCTCCAACAACACTGCGCTTACCTCCTCGTACTCGCGGATCGATGGCAGCGCCACCTCCCACTTCTCTGCCAGCGCCCCCAGCCACAGGTCGAAGGTCGTCGTCAGCCCCGGCTCGCCCAGTCCGGCCAGCCACTCGCCCAACTCCCTCACCCGCTCCGGCAGCGTCCCGGCCTGCACGCTCTGCTCCACCGATGCCACCCACCTCAGCAGGTTTGCGCGCGGCACCGCCTCCAGCCTCGCATCCACCAGGTCGACCACCTCGTAGCTCACTGCCAGCGGCGCCGGCCGGTCCTGCGGCTTGCCCGCCAGCAGCCCCGCCAGCGTCAGCGGCGCGTCCCAGCGACGCTCACCATTATATACCACCACGTGCAGCACCGGCTCAGCCGTGTCACCCTTGCGCCAGTTCTTGCGGTCGCGGTACCGCCGCTGATACAGCAGGTTGCTGTAGTTGAGGAACCGCAACGGCATCCCGTAGTGCACGCTGGACTGATGCTCGATCACCAGGTGCAGCGTGTGCGCGCAGCCGCTCTCATCGCGGCGGTCGATCGACCAGGTCAGGTCGCCGAGGCGGCTGCGCAGGGTGTCGGAGATGCCCTCGGTGGCGCCTTCGCACAGGGAGTCGAAGTCGAGCGCCGCGGCCCACTGCGGCGCTCGACGCGGGGCGATGAAGCCGAGCAGCAGGTCCTTGACGATGCGCTTGTGATTGAGCAGCCGTTTGTAGGAGGCGTCGTTCATGATTCTCCACCGGGTGGCGGCGCCGAGGCGATGCGTGCGCAACGACCGCTCTCGGTCGTCGGCAGGCGCGTGCCGCGGGCGCCATCCATTCTCGATACCCTATGACAACGGCCGCGTTTCGCTGCTGCTTCAGAAATCCGCTGTCAACCGGCTACGAAAAATCCCCAGAGGCGTCGGCCCCGCGCCGATTCTCGTAGCATGGGATTGTCCTGAGCCGGTGCCGTGCCGGTGGCCGGACGGCGCGGGGGCGGCTATAGTCGCCCGCGTGAATCATCCCCATACCTTCATGCGCAAGCTGCAGGCCGGCGAGCCGGTGCTCGGCGCCGCGGTTTCGGTGTCCGATCCCACCATCACCGAGGCGCTGGCCGACTCGGTCGACTTCGTGTGGATCGACCAGGAGCACAACCCGCTGTCGGTGGGCGACGTGCAGGGCCACATCATGGCCACCAAGGGCTCGCCCGCCACCCCGATCGTGCGCGTGCCGTGGAACGACCACGTGATGATCAAGCGGGTCCTCGACGCCGGCGCCGCGGGCATCATCGTACCGATGGTGCGCACCGCCGCGGAGGCGCGGCGCGCGGTCGAGGCGTGCCTCTATCCCCCGGAGGGCATCCGCGGCTACGGGCCGCGGCGGCCCTCCAACTACGGGCGCCGCGGCGGGGTCGACTTCGTGCGTGACGCCAACGCTTCCGTGATCCCGATTCTGCAGATCGAGCACGTCGACGCCGTGGAGCAGATCGACGAAATCGTTGCCGTGCCAGGCATCGCGTCACTGGTATTCGGTCCCAATGACCTCGCCGGCAGCATGGGGCTGCTCGGTGAGCCGCATCATCCCAAGGTGGTGGCGGCGATCGACCACGTGATCGCCCGTGCCCGCGCCGCCGGCGTGTTCGTCGGCTCCGGCATGGGCGGCAGCGCCGAGCAGATCGCCGCCGCGTTCGAGCGCGGCATGCACTGGAGTCTGACCGGTATCGACTACGCCTTCATGCTGCACGCCCTGCACCGGTTGCTGGGCGACGTGCGGCGGCGCCTGCCGGGTGCCACGTCGGCGGACTGATGGCGGCCATGCTCTTTGAAGTGAGCACTCGCTCGGCGACACGCCGGGGCGAGCCCTGGTACGGCGGCGGGAGCCGAGCGTGACCGAACTGCGCATCGGCGCGGTCGGCTGTGGGTCGCGCGGGCGCAGCGTCCTGCAGCGGTTGCAGGCGGTCGGCCGGACCCGCATCACGGCCCTGTACGATCCCGCCCCCGGCAGCGCTGAACGGGTACGGGCGGAGCTGGCTCCGGAGGCCCGCGTCGTCGCTGGCTACCGCGAGGTGGTGCGGCGCGACGACGTCGACCTGGTGCTGGTGTGCTCGCCCGATCATGCCCACCGGGAGCCGGCGGTGGCCGCATTCGAGCACGGCAAGCACGTGTTCTGCGAGAAGCCGATGGCGACCACGGTGGCCGACTGCCAGGCGATCTGGGAGGCGTCGCGCGCCGCCGAGCGCCACCTGATCGTCGGCTTCGTGCTGCGCTACGCGCCCTTCTACCGCGAGATGAAGCGGCGCCTCGACCGTGGCGACCTGGGCCGCCTGGTGAGCCTGGAGGCGAACGAGAACCTGGGCGCGGCGCAGGGCGCGTTCTTCCGCCGCGACTGGCGCCGGTTCCGCAAGTTCACCGGCGGCTACCTGCTGGAGAAGTGCTGTCACGACCTGGACATCCTCGCCTGGTTCGCCGGCGCGCTGCCGCGCCGTGTTGCCTCGTTCGGCGGCCGCTCGGCGTTCACGCCACGCCGCGAGGCGCCGCTGTACTGCCGCGACTGCGACCTGGAGTGTGCCCACCGGTTGCGCCTGGAAGATCCACCGCCGAAGCCCGCCACGCGCGCCGAGCTGGAGTTGAGCCGCGGGCGGACGCTGGACCTGTGCTGCTTCAACTCTGACCAGGACATCGTCGATCACCAGGTGGCGATCATCGAATACGAGAACGGGGTGCGCGCCACCTTCCACTCCAACCAGAACTGCGGGATGCCCAGCCGCCGCATGTACGTGGTCGGTGACGCTGGCTGCATCGAGGGCGACCTGTACTGGGGCCACTTCCAGTTCGCCCCCGTGACCTATACCCGAAACTTCGAGGGCAGCGAGTGGCAGCGCACCGAGGTAGGCAACCCCAGCCAGCACGGCGGCGGCGACCAACGGCAACTGGCCTCCTGCGTGGCGGCGCTGCTGGAGGGCGGTCCGGCGCCGGCGGGCGGCCGCGACGGGCTGGTGGCAAGCGTCACCGCCCTTGCCATCGACGAGGCGCTGCAACAGGGTGCCGTGGTGGACCTGAGCCAGCGCTGGCGACGCCTGGGACTGGCTGTTTGATCTGACGCAGGATCCCGTGCAACGCTGCAACCGCTGGGCCGATCCGGCGGCCGTCCCGCTGCGTCGCGAGATGGAGGGTCGGTTGCTGGAGAAGATCGTCGACACCCAGGCGCGACACCAGCGTCAGGTGGCGGTGGCATGACCAACGGCAAGGAGGCGGATCGATGAGCATTGCCGAGCGAGTGGCGCTGGTTACGGGCGCGGGACACGGCATCGGGCGTGGCATCGCGTATGCGCTGGCGCGCGAGGGGGCGCACGTGGTGGTCAACTGGTCGCGCGACGAGGAAGCGGCGACACACACCGTGACCCGCATATCCGAAGCGGGCGGGAAGGCCGCGGCGGTCAAGGCGGACGTCGGCGAGATCGACCAGTGCCAGGAGCTGGTGCGGCGCTCGGAGGAGGCGTTCGGGCCGGTGGAGATCCTGATCAGCAACGCCGGCATCGGCCAGCCGCACCAGATCGTCGACACCCCGGACGAGGAGTGGGAGCGGGTGATCAACGTCAACCTGCGCGCCACCTTCGCCCTGGCGCGGGCGGTCATGCCGTCGATGATCGAACGCCAATACGGGCGCGTGGTGACCATCTCCTCCAACATCGCCTACGTCGGCAAGGGCGGCGCTTCGTTCGCCACCTACGGCGCTTCGAAGGCGGGGCTGATCGCACTCACCAAGGGCATCGCCCACGAGGGCGCCCCCTACATCACCGCCAACGCCATCGTGCCGGGCGGCACCAGCCGGCAGACCGCCGACGAGCGTGGCGAGGAGTGGCCGCCGCCGCCGGCCCACGACGACAAGTTCTTTCTCGGCTGGCGGGTGCCGCTGAACCGAACCGGCACGCCGGAGGACATCGCCGCCGCGGTGCTGTTCTTCGTGTCCGATGCCGCCTGCTACGTCACCGGGCAGTCGCTGCACGTGAGCGGCGGCGGGTACATGCCGTAGCGTCAGGCGGCGGTCAGTACCCGGCGCAGGGCGTCGACCTCTGCGCCGGTGAGGCCGATGTGCTCCAGGTAGCCGGTGATATCCCGGTAGTGTGAGCGCAACCAGAACAGCAGGATCGGGATCAGCTCGGCGGGGCAGAAGCGCGCCGCGTACTCGGATTCGTCGCGCATCGTCAGCGGCGGGTCTCCGCTCTTGCGCAGCAGTTCCAGGCGGCGGAAGTTGGTGTGTGCCGTGTGCGTGTAGTCGGCGGCGATCGCGAGGTCGGGCACCTCGGCAAGCATCAGCAGCAGCGCGCTGACGACGCCGGTGCGATCCTTGCCCGCCTCGCAGTGGAATACCGCCGGCGTCGCCGGTGGGTGCGCCAGCAGGCGCAGGATCGTGCGCAGTTGCGGCTGCCGTTCGTCGAGCCAGCGGCAGTAGTCGCGCAGGTGTGAGAACAACGGCAACGCCGCGTAGCGGGAGTCCACGTCCGCGTCGCGCCAGACGACGTCCAGCACGTCGCTCGCGACCGAGTACTGGTCGCCGATCATGTCCACCTGGTGGTATGCGACCCGCGGGTGCCGGCGCAGCGGACTGGGCCACTTCCGCACCGCCTCGTCCTGGCGCAGGTCGATCACCGTGCGGACGCCGAGCCGCAGCAGGGCGGCAACGCCGGCGGGGGAGAGGCTGGCGAGATTGTCGGCGCGATAGATCCGACCCCGCGGAACGGCGCTGCCGTCGTGGCGCGGCAGGCCGCCGAGATCGCGCATGTTGTAGATGCCCTCGACGCTGACGCAGCGCTTGGCGGTCAGCTCTTCGAAACGGGGGATCACGCGGTCTTTCCGGGGGCCTGTTCTCTGGCCCGGTGCAGCAGTCCGATCAGCGTGGCGCGGGCCTGGTCGGAACCTTGCAGCGGTTCGGGAAACGGCACCCGCGCCAGCCGCGGACCCCCGGGAGTGTGCGCCCGCAGGGTCATCCCGTAACGGTCGATGCCCACCATGGTGGCGGCACTGGCGTCTTCGAGCCGCGCCAGCACGGTGACATACTGCAGGTTGGCCTCGGCGTGGTCCTCGTTCATGTGGTTGATGATGGCCGCCGCGTCCCCGGCCAGGGGGTCGACCGCGGCGCTCCGGTAGGACTCGGCGGTGATCCAGCTCATGTGCCCGAATCCGCCGACGAAGCGGCACTTCTCCGCGGCGAGCCGCCAGAAGCTGAAGTCCGAGAAGTCGACGTAGGAGGCGGCGTAGGGGTGACACTCCAGGTAGGGGGCGCGCGGGGCGGCCTGATCGTCGACCCGCAGCAGGCGGCCGAGCAGGGTGAGGCGGGCACTGCCGAGGGGATCGGACTGGCGCGGCGTCGCCGCGGTCACCAGCATGCTCACCCGGTCGTCGGCGCGGGCGTTGATCGTGTGCTCGGCCAGCTCCGAGATCAGCAGCAACGGCAACCCGGCGTCGTCTACCGCGTAGGAAACGACGCTGCCGTACGGGTAGCCTTCGGCGGTAAGGGTGCACAGCGTCGCCTGCCGTGCGCCCGCGACCAGGGTGCGCGCCAGCTCGGCGTCGGCGGGAAACGAGCCGGGGTCGCCGGCGATGCCCGGTCCCGGCTCGCCGCCGCCATGCTCGGTGGGACGTTCCATCGTTACTCCAGTGTGGCGGATTGGAGGTGGCGGGAATCGAACCCGCGTCCTGAAAGGTGCGCGTACGGCGTCTACAGGTTTAGCCGGCTGTTGCAGTTCTTGGCGCCACCGTTGTGATCCGGCTCACGGGTGGCGGTGCAGCCCGCTGTTTGTCTGTCCCGTCACACCCGCGGGCCGATGTGACGGTAAGTTCTGAATTGCGTCGGGGAAGCTCGTCGCTCAGGACCGCACTTCAAGTCCCCGTGACCGCGTTAATTAAGCGGCCAGTGCGAGATCTGTATCGGCAGATCAATTTTCCAGGTTAAGGAGACTGGAACTCCACCTGCAACCGCAAACGTCATGCCTCCCAGTCGAGGCCTTGTCACCCCCAAAGAATTTCACAGCCGCCGCTGGCCGCTCCGGACCTGGCGGTCCAGGTCGCGGGCTAGGTCGCGGCGCTTGATGTCCTCGCGCTTGTCGAAGGTCTTCTTGCCGCGACAGATGCCGAGCTCGACCTTGACCAAGCCATTGGTAACGTAGAAGCGCAAGGGGATCAGCGTCAAGCCCCGCTCGGCGACGCGCTTGCCGAGACGCCGGATCTCGTCGCGATGCGCGAGCAGCTTGCGGGTCCGCGTCGGGTCGTGGTTGAACTGGTTGCCGAACGCGTACGGGGTGACGTGGAGACCCACCAGGAGGAGCTCGCCGTCGACCACCCGGGCGTATGAGTCAACGAAGGAGAACTGCCCGGACTTGAGGGATTTCACCTCGGTCCCGCGCAGCGCTATGCCGCACTCCAGGCGGTCGTCGACGTGGTACAGGTGACGCGCGCGGCGGTTGGTGGCCAGTGTCCTGCCGCCGTCGCCGGCATGGCGGCGGCTCATGGCTCGACCAGCACCAGCCGGAAGCCGAGCACCGGCGTGCACCACGGCGCCGGCTGCGAGCCACGGGTATGCACCTTGACGACGCGTGGATCGGAGGTGAACGAGCCGCCGCGGACGACGCGACGGGTGCCGATCAGGAACCGTACATTTGTCTGGTAATCGGTGACGAAGTCACGAGCCAGCAGGTAGCGGGTGGGCGAGTACCAGTCGGCGGTCCACTCCCACACGCTGCCGAGCATGTCGCGCAGCCCGTAGCCGTTGGGTGGCGACTGTCCCACCGGCAGGAGGCCCGCTTCCGGGGCTCCCAGGTGGCCGGCGGGCGGCTCGGAGCCGCGCGGGAAGGGTGCTCCCTCCAGCCCGCCACGCGCCGCGTACTCCCACTCCGGCTCGAACGGCAGCCGCACCAGCCAGCGGCCGCCTCCCGGTGCCGGCGGCAGCTGCTCGCCAAGCCAGGCCGCGAATGCCTCGGCGGCAAAGGCGGAGAGGTACACTACCGGCTCGTCCTCGCGGCCCGCCGGGGGGCGGCCGTCGTCCCAGTCGGCCAGGTAGTCCTCGGCTACCAGGCCGCGCGCCGCCAGTGCTGCCCGGTTGGCGGGAGCCCACTCGGGCACGGCCGCCAGGAAACGTGCGTACGCCTCCTTCGTGACCTCGCGTTCCTGCATGTAGAACGGGCCCAGTGCCACCGCGTGGGGCCACGCCGCGAACGGCAGCGCGGGATCGGAGAGCTCCGCGAGGCGAACGGAATCTCCCATCACGTAGCCGCCTCCGGGGATGCGATGGAACACCATGCCCGCAGCTTCGATTACCGGAGCCGGGGGAGTGGCCGGCGAGGTGGCTGCCGCCGCAGCGTTGCTCGCCCTGCGGTGATGGCGGACCGCGGCGTCGTACCAGGGGGTGGCGACCAGTTCGCCTGAGGCGCGGGCCGGAAGCAGTGCGGCGAACCACAAGGGCAGTCCGGGATACTCGCCGTCGAGCCGCGCCAGGTCGCGCAGCAGGCGCTGCAGTCCCGGCGGGGAGAGGGGGCTGCCGCCCGCGCTGAGCTGGCCGTGGGCCGCGATGAGAGCCGCCAGCCCCGCCTGGTCTTCGATCAGCAACATGGCGTTGTGCAGGAAGCTGCGTGCCAGTTCCGGAGGCAGCCCGGGGGTCGCGAGGTCGGCGGCGGCGTCGGTGATGATGCGCGCGATGGCGGGGCTCTGCGCCAGGTCGAGCAGCGCGGCTCGCGCCAGGGCCGGGGGTTCCTCGATCCGAAGCGCCAGATGATGGCTCGCGCGGCGCGGGAACGGCCAGCTCAGGAGCAGCCGGCCGCCTACCTCGAGCTGTTCTTCCCGGGGCTGAAAGTGTTCCTTCGACAGGAGCACGGTGCGCCGGCCCGCGGCTACGCGCGTGGTCACCGGCGTGGTACCGGCGAAACGGCCGTCGAGGTACACCGCGGCACCCGGCGGAGAGGACGAGAAGGTGATCAGCGAGCCGTTGAAACGCAGACCGGGATATACCGCCACCAGGAACAGCAGCGCCAGGAGCGCAGCACCGTAGAGCAGGGTGAGATAGGTGCCGGGAGCTACGCCGGCGATGGGCCGCAGGCGAACCGCGTGGTCCGCTGGCGCGGGGCCGTGAAGCGGCCGGTTGCGC
The DNA here is from genome assembly GCA_965203905.1 of Spirochaetia bacterium. Lineage (GTDB taxonomy): Bacteria > Spirochaetota > Spirochaetia > SZUA-6 > Bin103 > Bin103. The sequence continues at coordinate 5,523,517 of CBDBDQ010000005.1, forward strand.
TGGTCTGCCATGGAAGGCGAGCATAGGGGTTTTGCTGGAACGCCGACAACCGCCTGGACGCGCCCGCCGCGGCTCGCCGCAAGCGCGTGGTACTGCATTTGCCGGCCAAGGACGTTGCCGAGTCCGGGGCGGTTCGACTACTCTCGGTCGCGTGGATGGCAAGTCGCGCCAGCGGCAGGTCCGCGGTCGCGCGCGTGGATGGCAGCGTTGGCAAACCGGGGTGGTCGGCGTCACCGAGCGCTACCTGTCGTGGCGGCGGCGGCGGCGTATCCGTCGCAAGATACGGCAGCAACGCAAGAACCCGATACTGGACTGGGCCGAGGCGATCGGGTCCGCCATCCTCATCGTGCTGCTGATCAACCAGTTCCTGCTGCAGGCGTACCGCATTCCCTCCGAGTCGATGGTGCCCACCCTGTTGGTGGGGGACCGCATCTTCGTCAACAAGGTGATCTTCGGCCCCGAACTGGTGCCGGGCGCGGTGAAGCTGCCCAGTCCGCGGACTCCGCGCCGCGGCGAGGTGATCATTTTCGAGAATCCCACCTACGCGCCGGTGGGTCCGCTGATGGACCTGCTGCAGCGCGTCATCTACATGGCCACGCTGTCGATCGTCAACATCGACACCGACGAGCAGGGACGGCCGCGTGCCCACTTCCTGATAAAACGCGCCATCGGCATGCCCGGCGACCGCATCCGCCTGCAGGATGGCAGCGTTGAGATCAAGGTCGGCGGGGCCGGACCGTGGATGCCGGAACGGGAACTGATGCAGCAGCTCGGCCTGCCCTACAGTGTGTCACGCCTGTTTCCGGAGGAACGCTATCCGGACCTGCGCCGGGCCGCGGTCGCCCGCGTGCGAGCCGCGGCCGGGATGGCCGTGTCGGCCGCCGACCGGGCGGCGGTGGAGCGCATCCGCCAGGTGCGCTGGCTCGACTACAGCTACTCGAACACCTGGATCGTACGGGCCCGCTACGAGCTCGATCCTCACAACCACTCCCTGGGACGCGATTGGAGCCGTTTGCAGCATGGCTGGCTGGTTCCCTCCGACACCTTCATGCCGATGGGCGACAACCGCGACGATTCGCGCGACAGCCGCGACTTCGGCCCGGTGCCGTTGCGCAAGGTGCTCGGCCGCGGGCTGTTCCACTACTGGCCGCCGTCGCGCTGGGGCGCGGTGCGCTGACCCGTACTCCGAGGGCGAGGCACTGACCCGCCTGCCCGAACCCGGCCCGGCTCACCAGCATCGCGTCCAGACCGGTCCCGCCCCCGTGGCGTACTACGTGCACGTGCCGTTCTGTGCTGCGCATTGCTGGTACTGCGACTACCCGATACTGGTGGGAAACCTGGACCTGGCCCGGCCGCTGGTGGGCGCGCTGCTGGCCGAAGCACGCGCACTGCGTGCCGCGATGCCGGAGCGAGCGGTGGCGGCGTTGTACCTCGGCGGCGGCACCCCCAGCCGGCTGCCGCGGCCGCAGTTGTGGCGCCTGCTGGCGGGGCTGGCCGCAGCGCTGGTGGCGGACGGCGCCGGCGGCAAGGTCCCGGAGTGGACCCTGGAGGCGAACCCGGAGGACCTGGACGAGGAGTTGCTGCAGTTGTGCGGAGCGGCCGGAGTCAACCGTTTGTCGGTGGGCGCCCAGACGTTCGAAGACCGGCTGCTGCAGCGACTGGGACGCCGCTGCGACGGCCGCACGCTCAGCGCCCGACTGGAGCTGCTGGCGCGGCACTGGCACGGCCGGCTCAACGTCGACCTGCTGGCGGGCGTACCGGGCCAGCGGCCGGCGGCGGTGACCGGGGCGGTGGACCGGCTTGCGGCCATGGGGATCGATCACGTGACCCTGCTGCAGTTGGAGGACCCGCCACCGGGCGGCCCGCTGCCGGCGGCCGACGCGGACGCGTTGTGGCTGGCCGGCCGCGAACGGCTCGGTCGCCACGGCTACCGCCAGTACGAGGTGACCCACTTCGGCCGCCATGGCGACCGCTCGCGGTACCTGCGGCACGCATCGTTGCTGCGGCCGGTGGCCGGCATCGGGCCGGGAGCCGCCGGCACCCTGCCGGTGGCCGTGGGTGCCGCCGTCTACCGGGTGCCGCCGCCCACGGCCGCCGGCGCCTTGCACGTGGGGCACGCCGCGGAGATTGCACCCTACCTCGCCGCCAGCGGCCGGGACTGGGGTGCCGCCGTGACGGCGCCCACGGCCACGGAGTTGCTCGGTGAGTTTCTGCTGCAAGGATTGCGCCTGGCCGAGGGAGTGGAAGCCGGTCCGCCCTGGTTCTCGCCTCCCCCCAGGGACTTGCTGGCGCCGTTGTGGGAGCGGTGGGCGCAACGCGGCCTGGCGCTGCCGTCGGGCCGGCGCCTGGCGCTGACGGCGCGCGGGCGCCTGCAGCTCGATCGCCTGGCGGCGCAGGCGCTGGCGCACGTCGGTGCGGCGCGGGACGCGGCCGTGCTTACCGCGGCTTGGCCCGACGGTGACGGCTGATCGCGGCTGCGCACGCCTATCCGGCGCGGGCGGTGAAGCGCCGCTCCCCGCGGCCCAGGGGCAGCAGCGCCAGGGTGCCGACCACGACGAAACCGATGGCGATCCAGGCTACCAGGGGTGCCCCCGCCTGGCTGGCGACGCGGATCCCGATGGTGGCGCCGAGGATCATGCGCATGCCGGTGGCGAAGGTGTGCACCGACATGTAGGCCGCGGTGCGGTCGCGATCGGCAAAGCGGGTGACCCACAGGTTCCAGGCGAGCAGACCGCCCGCACTGAACGCTCCCATGAGTGCCGAGCCGATCAACACCGCCGGTACGCTGTGAAACTGGAAGAACAGCGCAATGCCGGCCACCGTGAACAGGTTCAGGGCTACCCGCACTGCCACGAAGTTGTAACGGTCGAACAGGTTGGCCCATATCGGTGTGAACAGCAGGCGCATGATGTCCGGCACCGTGCCGGCGATGAACGCGACCTGCACCGCCGGCAGGTCGAACCCGTACTGCGGCTCGGTGAGATACAGGATCCGCAACGGCGCCACCAGCAGGCTGCCGAAGCCGAACAGGAACCAGGCACCCACCGTCAGACCGAACGTGCGATCGCGCCACAACAGGGCAAGCGCCGCCAGCGGTGAAATCGCGGCGGCGGCCGGAGCGCGCCGCCGCCAGCGGCGCACCGGCACGAACAGCAGAGCGCCGGCGGCGAGCAGGTTGGCGCCGCCGTAAGCTGCCACCACCCAGCGGTAGCCGGCCGCGGACTGTTCCAGGATGGCGCCGCCGGCCACGTGGAACAGTGCCGAGCCCAGCATGGCCAACACCAGCCCCACGGCCAACAGCCGGCCGCGCAGGCGGGCGGGGTAGTTCTCCTTGATGATGGAGGTGTAGAGGGGCAGCGTGACGGCCCCGGTGGCGGCAGCGGGGATCAGCCACAGCACATGCCAGGTGAGGGAACTCGCGAGCGCCGAACCGCCGAATCCGAGCGCTGCCAGGGCCAGCGCCGCCGCCGCCACCACATTGCGCCGCAGCGGAATGCGTGCCAGGTAGGAGACGACCAGCAACGCGGCGACCAGGCCGAAGGCCTGCGGCAGCGAGACCAGGGTCTTGACCGTGTCGCCGGCGGCGAAGTGGCGCACCACGATCAACAGGAAGAACGTCTTGGGGCCGGTCTCGAGGACGCCGAAGGCGAAACTGCGAATCGAATCGAACAGCAGCGTCCGCCGGGCCAGGGGAGGCACCCGCCTGCCGCGCGCCGGCCGGCCGCGGGCGGGACCGCCACCGGCGGCAGATACGGGCGAACCCATGTTCGGGTTGCAGTGTACTGTGCGTCCGGCCCCTGCGCCAGATGCCGCTGGCGGCTGCTGTGCGGCTGGCCAGCGTTGACGTCCGGCAATGCGGCCTGCTACTGTGAGGCGGGGGGAGTGCAAGCTATTGTCCGGCCACAGTAAATGGCATTCGATCCGGCACAAGAAGGGCGCCACGGACGCCAAGCGCGGCAAGATGTTCACCAAGCTGATCAAGGAGATCACCGTAGCCGCGCGCCTCGGCGGGGGAGATTCCGACGCCAATCCGCGCCTGCGTACCGCGGTCATTAAGGCCCGCGACGCCAACATGCCGCGTGACAACATCGACCGTGCCATCAAGAAGGGCACCGGCGGCGGCGAGGGTACCGACTTTCAGGAGCTGCTCTACGAGGCCTACGGACCGGGTGGGGTGGCCTTGCTCATCGAGGTCATGACCGACAACAAGAACCGGTCGGCGGCCGAGATTCGCAACATCCTCACCAAGGGGGGCGGTAATCTCGGAGAGTCGGGATCCGTATCTTATCTCTTTTCTCGTAAAGGTATTATAGCATTTCCTTCCGAGCGTTACAACGAAGACCAGATCATGGAGGTGGTGCTGGAGGGCGGCGCCGAGGACGTGTCCGCCGACTCCGATACCATCGAGGTGCTCACCGAACCGGAGGACTTTCATGCCACCCTCGACGTGGTGGGCCAGGCCGGCCTGGAGCACGCCATGGCCGAGATATCGTGGGTCGCCGAGGCCAGCATCCCCTTGCAGGGGGGCAAGGCGCAGAGTGCCGTACGGCTCATCGAGACCCTGGAAGACCACGACGACGTGCAACAGGTGTCCACCAACATGGAGGCGCCGGAGCAGGTTGCCGTCGCAGAGTCGTCGTAGCGGCGAGCCGCGCGGCTCCAGGCGGCCGTATGCCGAGTGGCATGAGGCCGCGGGGATAGGTCCGGCGTGAACGTGGTACTGGGAATCGATCCCGGCCTGGCTGCGACCGGCTACGGCGTGCTGGAGGTCCGGGGCAGCCGGGTACGGAGGATCGCCTCCGGCGTGATCCGCACGCCCGCCGGGGCCGAGCATGGCAGCCGCCTGCTCTCCCTGAGCGAACGGCTGCGTGCCCTCGTCACCGAGTATCGGCCTGACGAGGCGGCCATCGAGGAGTTGTTCTTCTCCAAGAACGTCCGCTCCGCACTTCCCGTGGCTCAGGCCCGGGGAGTGATCATCCTGGTGCTGACACAGTGCGGCGTCGCCTGTAGCGAGTACTCACCCGGAACGGTGAAGCTGGCGGTGGCGGGCCACAGTCGGGCGCCGAAGGGACAGATTGTCCGCTCGGTTCGCCTGGTGTTGGGGCTCGACGAAGAGCCTGGCAGCGACCACAGCGCCGACGCGCTCGCGGTCGCCCTCTGTCACGTACAGCATGCGCCGGTGCGGGCCGCGGTCGCCCGCGCCGGCGCGGCTCGCTAGCAGCCGATGTGGAACAGTGTCAGCGGGCGCCTGACCCACAAGGGGATCGAAGTCGCACATGTCCTGACCGGCGGTCTGGAGTGGGAGCTGCACACTTCCGCGCGCAGCCTGGAGGCGCTGCCGGCGCCGGGCGAAGACGTTACCATGTACACCTATCTGTACCACCGCGACGATCAGATGCGGCTGTACGGCTTCGCCAGCCGGGCGGAACGCAACCTGTTCCTCGATCTGCTGCGGGTCGACGGCGTAGGACCGCGGCTGGTGATCCGCATTCTCTCGGGGATCGACGCCAACGAACTGGTGCAGGCGCTGGAGGGGAACGACCTGGTGCGCCTGGTGCAGATTCCCGGGCTGGGCAACAAGACGGCGCAGAAGATGGTGCTCGCCCTGCAGGGCAAGCTCACCATGCCGCCGGCGAGCTCGTCGGCGGCGCCGGGACTGGAGGCCGACATCACGGCGGCGCTCACCGGGATGGGCTTCGGCCGCCGCGAGGCGCGGGACGCGGTACGCGCCGTCCTCCGGGAGACCGCGGAGTTCGCCGGCAGCGGCGCCGAACGCGAGCAGGAAGTGCTGCGGCGGGCGGTGGCGCGCCTCAGCTCGCTGACCAGCGAGCGGGCCGCGCCCGGCGCCGACCCGGGCCGCGGCAGTGGCTGACCGCACGGTCGGCGGCGACTACCTGCCGGAGACGGATGCCGACGAGGCGAGTCTGCGGCCGGTACGGCTGGGCGACTTCATTGGCCAGGAGCGCCTGTGCGAGAACCTCGGCGTGTTCATCACCGCCGCGCGCGGGCGGCGCGAGAGCCTGGATCACGTGTTCTTCAGCGGTCCGCCGGGACTCGGCAAGACCACCCTGGCCGCCATCATCGCCAATGAGATGGGGGTGGAGTTGCACTCCACCTCCGCACCCGCCCTGGAGAAAACCGGCGACCTGGTCGCGATCCTGACCCAGACCGGCGCCCACAACGTGTTCTTCATCGACGAGATCCATCGCCTGCGGCCACCGATCGAGGAATTGCTGTACACCGCCATGGAGGACAACGAGATCGACGTCGTGGTGGGACAGGGCCCCGGTGCCCGCTCCATCAAGATCCCGCTGCCGCCGTTCACCCTGGTCGGCGCCACTACCAAGACCGGGCTGGTGTCGGGCCCGCTGTACTCCCGCTTCGGCATTACCATGCGCCTCGATTTCTACGAGCCGCCCGAAATCGCGGCCATCGTGCGCCGCTCGGCCGGGATCCTGCAGGTGGAGCTGGACGGTGGCGCGGTGAAGCGGCTGGCGCAGTGCTCCCGCGGCACGCCGCGGGTCGCCAACCGGCTGGTGCGGCGCATGCGCGACTTCGCCCAGGTATGGGGCGACGGCACCATTTCACCGCAGATCGTGAAGCGCGGTCTGGAGGCGCTGGAGGTGGACGACTACGGGCTGGACAAGCTGGACCGCGAGATCCTCGACACCATCATCTCCAAGTACGACGGCGGGCCGGTGGGATCGGAGACCCTGGCCATCTCCATCAGCGAGGCGGTCGATACCCTGGAGGATGTCTACGAGCCCTACCTGATTCAGCGCGGCTTCCTGCAGCGTACCGCGCGCGGCCGCGTGGTGACGCGGCTGGCCTACGAGCACCTCGGCTATCCGCCGCCCGGCGGCGGGTCCCGCGACGACGGCGATGGAGACCAGCAGGTTCTGTTTTGAGCTGCCGCCGGAGTTGATCGCGCAGCGTCCGCCGGCGCAGCGCAGCGCGGCCCGCCTCATGCTGCTGGAGCGCGCGGGCGGAACGCTGCAGCACCTGGGGGTGCGCGACCTGCCGGGGCTGCTGCAGGCGGGGACGGTGCTGGTGCTGAACGACACCCGGGTGTTGCATGCGCGCCTGATCGGGCACTTGCCGGGAGGCCGCCCGGTGCCGTTCCTGCTGCTGGAAGCGACCGCCGGAGGCGCCTGCTGGACCGCGCTGGCACCCGGCGCGCGCCGCCTGCCGCGCGCCGCCGGGCGCCTGTCCTTCCCCGGGGGAGTCGCTGCCACGCTGGCCGCGGGAGTCCGCGGAACGGTGCGGCTCACCTTCACCGCCCCGGTCGACGCAGCCTATCTGGAGCGGCACGGCGCCGTGCCGCTGCCGCCGTACATCCGGCGTGGCCCCGACCGCGCCGACGCCGACCGCTACCAGACCGTGTACGCGACCACCCCCGGGTCGGTCGCCGCTCCCACCGCCGGACTCCACTTCACCCCTCTCCTGCTGCGGCAACTGGAGCGGGCGGGGGTGATCGTGGTGCGGGTCACGCTGCACGTCGGCGCCGGCACCTTCGTGCCCATCCGTACCGCCCGCGTGGAGGAGCACACCATGCACCGGGAACGCTTCGTGGTCCCGGAGTCCACCGCCCGGGCGGTGGCGGCGGCGCGCCGCGAAGGACGCCCGGTGATGGCGGTCGGCACCACCGTAGTCCGCACCCTGGAGTCGGCCTGGGACGGCGCTTCTGTACGCGCCGGCGCCGCCGACACCGACCTGTTCATCTACCCGGGATATCGCTTCCAGGTGGTGGATCAGCTCCTGACCAACTTCCACACTCCCGGCTCGACGCTGCTGGCCATGGTCAGTGCCCTGGCCGGCGAACGCCTCATCCGCACCGCCTACGCCACGGCCATCGCCCACCGCTACCGCTTCTTCTCCTACGGCGACGCCATGCTGATCCGCTGACGCCGCACGCCGGCGCCCGCGTCGGCTGCCGCCTTGGGCGCCCTGGGCGCCGCGGGGCGCTGGGCAGGCTGCGCACGGTGGCGTACCATGGGCCCACCGTGGCTCGGTTCAGCCGCGTCCCTGCAGGTGATGCCAGATGCGCGCGAACACCGCGTCTCGTGAGCCGCTGCCGTCGACCCGACCTACGGTCATCCCGTGGTCCGCGAACTGGCGCAGCACGGCAAGGTACCGTTGGCGCAGCCGTTGCTGCAGGGGCAGTTCCTCGAACAGCTCGCGCCGTTGCCGGGCCGCCATCCGCTGCTGGCATTGCTCCGGCGGCGTATCGACGAAAATCAGGTGGCGGGGCAGGGGGAAGCGCCCGTTGAGTGCGGCGACGTAGGCGGCGGAGCAACCGAGTGACTGGTACACGAGACTTGAGAACAGGTAACGGTCGCAGACCACGTAGCCGCCTGCCTGCAGCCTCGGCACGATGCCGTCGGGCGCATACAGGTGCTCGCTGCGGTCGGCGGCGAACAGCAGCGCCAATGTGCAGGGGGTCATCCGGAGTTCGCCCCGCAGCGCGGAGCGAAGCAGTCTGCCGATCGGCCCCCCGGTGGGTTCGCGAGTGGCGTGACAGCGTTCTCCGCGGCGTTGCAGGGCTTCCATCAGCAGCCCCGACTGGGTGGTGGTGCCGGCGCCGTCAAGGCCTTCCAGCACCACGAACCGGTCCAGGATTCCGCCTTCCCACGAGGTCGCCATGTACGTGTCCCCGCAGTGTATACCACGGGGGGCGGTGGCGGGGTACGGCGCCGCGATGGCCGCGGCCGCGGGGAGCTTCCGTGGCGCTGCTGAGTGTGCTGGCGGTCGCGCTCTCGGCGTGGTCCGCAGCGGCGCAGGCTTCCGACCGCGCCGTGGAGTTGGAGGTGCCCGCGCTCACCGTGACTGCGGAGGATCCGCTGACGCTGCTGCCACCCCTGGGACCGGCACCGGATGATTCCCCGATCCCGCTGCCGGCGCCCGACGCCACGCGGGCCCGGCACCGCGAGTCACCGCCGGCGCCTCCGTCCGGAAGCGGCGCCGTGCCGTTACCGGCGGTCGCACTGCAGTCCGCGCGGGCCCCGGACGCGCTGCCCCGGAGCAGCGACCTTGCAGGGCGTGTGGTACTCCTGGACGTGGCCGGTTTGCGAGCATTGCACGCCGCCTTGCTGCTGGCGACCGGGGCTGCGGACCGGGAGGAGGCGTTGGCACTTGCGGCAACCACGCCACTGCTGGGAGAGGGTGCGACCCGAGTCGCGGCGCACGCCGCGATGAATGCCGGCGGCTGGCGGATCGGACTGGATCTTGCCCTGGCCGGGGCGGCCAGCGCCCGGCTTGGCCAGGGGCGGCTGGCGGCGGACGGCCCGGTTGCCGCCACGGTTACGTACGCAAGCTGGCGTACCGGGTCCCGCGCCGCGCTGGAGGCGCTGCTGGGCCTTGAGCTACTGCCACTGCCACCGGCGTTGGAGGTGGCAATTGGCGCCGCGGTCGCCATTGATGCCGGCGCCGTGTCCGTGTTCCCGGCCGGCCGCGTGACCTTTGCTCCGGCCGCGGAGTGGAGCATCGAGGCCGGCATACGTCCCGTTGTCGGGTTCCCGGCGTGGCTGATTGATCCCGCGGCAAGGGTGACGGACCATCTCGAGGTGACGCCGGAGCGCGCGTGGATGGCATGGCTGGGAGGCGGCTACGGGGATCTCGACCTGCGCCTCGGGGTGGCGCATGGCCTGATTCACCGATTCGACGGCGAATCGGTGGCCAGCATGGGCGCCGATGCCGTGTTGGCGCGGCTGATGCTGCAATGGGACACGGTGGCGCGCCGCGGCCCGCCCGCCGACATCAGGTTGCGGGTAGTCGCCGGTGCGACCGTAGCATGGACCCCAGGAGTGGAGCCGCGGGCGGCTGAGGCCAGTTTCTGGTCGGCCGAAGTGGTGGGACGGCTGCTGCTGGAGGCGGACTGGCCGGTCCTGGCGACGCCTCCGGTCGCCGTGCTGGTGCGGGCCGGGCTCCTGCAGGCACCGGTGTTCGGAGTGGAGGAATGGTTGGCGGCCGGCCCGGCGTACCTCGGCCTGTCCGCGGCCGCGGGCCTGCGCTGGGCGCCGGCGCACGGTCATCAACTGAAGTTTCTCGCCGGAATACGCGGACCTTCCGAGCGCGACTTGACGGCGTTCGCAGGAATCGAGTACGCCCGCAGTGTGGTGCGTCTGGTGGCACCTCCGGTAACGGCTGCACGATGATGAGTCTGATTCTGCAGGGCGGGTTCCTGCTGGTGCCGATCGTGTTGCTCTCGCTGGCGGCCGTGTTTCTGATCTTCGAACGTTCGCTGTACTACTGGCAGCAGCGGGAGCGTGAACCGGATCTCACCGCCGCGGTGGTGGCACGCCTGGAGCAGACCTCGGTGCGCGCGCTGAGCGTCGATCTGGGTCGCAGCCGTTCACCCGAAGCGCGCGTGATCGCGGCCGCCCTCGGCAGTGGCAGGCAGCTTGCCCGGGCCGACCATCGGCGCCGTCTCGACTACGCGGTGTTGAAGGAAATCGCAGCGTTGGAGCGCCACGTTCCCTACCTGCAGAGCATCGCCAATATCGCCACGCTGCTCGGACTGCTGGGCACGGTGATCGGCATGATCGCGGCGTTCCTGAACATGCGCGCCTCCGGCAGTACCGATCTCACCGTCCTGTCGGGCGGCATCGCCCAGGCGCTGATCACTACCGCCGCCGGTCTCACGGTGGCGATACCGAGCACCCTGTTCCATCATCTGTTTGCCAACCACGTCCAGCGTACCGTGGCCCGTCTCAACATCGCCGTGAGCGAGTTGAGCGCGTACTTTGCCGGCAGCGACAGGGTATAATGTAAGTGCGCCGCGTATGGCGAGGAAAGGCCGGTGGATCAGCAGTACTACCGCAGTTCGTTGAGCACGGGAGCGTCGCTCCCCCTGACACCGCTCATCGATATGGTGTTCCTCATCGTCGTCTTCTTCATGGTCAACGCCACCTTCGCGGTGCATTCGGCCATTCCGGTGCAGTTGCCCCACGCGGACGGTGATGACGCGTCCGGCAGCCCGGCATTGACCATCACCGTCGACGGCTCGGGCCAGATCTTCATCCAGAGCGGTGGCGAGGCGGTGGCCGTGACGCTCGACCGGCTGCCCTTCGTGTTGGCTGCGCTCCAGCCCGAGGGTTCGATCTCGCGCGCGGTGCTGCACGGCGACGCCGGCGCCCGGTACGGCCGCCTGGTAGCGGTCATGGACGTACTCCGCAGTGCCGGGGTCACCGATCTCAACCTGGTCACCGCGCGCCCCCCGGCAGCGCCATGACCCTGGCGCGCGAGTCCCGGGCCCTCATAGCGAGCCTGGCGCTCCATCTGCTGCTGCTGTTGCTGCTGATCTCGATACGCCAGCCGGTCATGGAACCGCGCGCGCCCGTGCTGCGCCTCAAGCTTCCGGACCCGGGCAGCGATCGGGAGCTGTCGGGCGCCGCTACGGCGCAACGCGCGCCCGCACCGACGCCGGCGGCGGCGGGAGTCGGCCCAGGTGCGTCGGGGGCGATCGCCCCGCGGCCGCAACTCGTGATGCCCACCGGTGATGGCGGTCCGCCGGCGCTGCAGGCTCCGGTGGTGGGACGTCCGGTGGTGGGGAGCGCCGGCCTGTTGCCGCAGCCCGCCGCGGCCCTGGCGGCTGCCGTGAGCGCCTACCGGGCCGGCGTCGCGCCGGCGCCGGTAGCGGTCAGTGACTCCGAGGCGCCTCCGCCGCTGCCCAGGGTCACCCGCTACGGACTCCCGGCGCTCAGGCGCGGCATCGCCTTGCCCTATCCCGAGGAGTTGATCGCACGCGGAGTCGAGGCCGACGTGGTGCTGCGTCTGACGGTGGCCGAGGACGGCAGGGTGACCGGGGTAGAGGTGCTGCAGAGCTCCGGGCTCTCCACGGTCGACGCCGAGGTGCGGCAGGCTCTGCGCCAGTACCTGTTCGCGGCTTCCGCGGAGGGCCCGGTAGCAGGCACCGTTCAGGTCCGCTACCGTCTGGAGCGCGGTTTTTGAGTAACGGGCGACTGTTCCGGCGCAGCTCGCGCTGGCGGCCTTCGATGCTGGAGTTGGCGCTGCTGCTGCTGATCATCGGCGGCGCGGGGTGGGGCGTGCGCTCCCTCGGCGAAGTGGTGGAGAGCCATGTCGTCGCCAAGCGCGAGGAAGCGATCGGCGCGCTGTTCAAACTGTTGAACCGCAACGTCAGCTACCGTGACATCTCGCCATCCTTGCTGCGTGCCATAGAGATTCGCGACCTGACCGTCTACAGCAGCGACACTCCCGATCAACCGCTGATGACGATCCGCCGGCTGCGCCTGCGTTACAGCCTGACTCGGCTCCTCACCACTCTGGACCCGGTTGCTTCATTGCGCGAAGTGCAGCTTGTGGATTCCCGCCTTACCGTCGACCTCGAGCGGGACCAGGAGCTGGTTCAGGTGCTGCAGGCGATCGGGCTGGCGGTCGGCGGCACGGGCGACTCGCGGGCGGTCGAGGGTGTCATTATTCCGCCGGTGACGCTCGCGGGAGCCAATCTCGGCGTGACCCTGCAGGGAACGGGATTCCGCCTGGAACTGGGTGACCTGTTCTTCCGGGTGCGCACGGGCGAGCGGTTGCGGGTCACCGCCCGTGGCAGCGCTCGGGCGTGGCCACCGGCACTCGCGCACCGCCTGCCGGGTTCCGGCCGGCATCTGGATGCCGACTTCCGCGTCACCGGTACCACCGCCCCCGATCTGAGCGACGCCGAACTCACCGTTCGTCTGGCCGAACTGACGTCGGCGGAGTTTCAGGCTGAGCCTCTGGACCTGCAGGTGGCGCTGTACGAGGACCGGCTGCGGGTAGTCCGGAACCAGGATCGTATCCCGCTCGACCTGATGCTGGACCATGACTTGAGCAGCGGACGCAGCGAGCTGACGTTCGCCGCCACGGGGTTGAACCTGGCCGACCTTTTTCGGTTCGAGGAACAGCACTCGGTGTTCAGCCTGCTGCCCGGCGCCACGGTCAGCGGAAGCGCCCGCTGGGCTCACGACCCTGACCTCGGCATGGCGTACGAAGCCAAGCTCAGCGGCCATGTCTCCGCCGGGACGGACACTCCACCGGCCGCGGTAGCCCTGGAGGCGCAGGGTGACGACACCCGTTTGGAAGTGTCCAATCTGACCGTGGAGACCGCGGAAGGTGGTCTCGACTTCGCCGGCGACGTGCTGCTCGATACCCTGCTGCCGCAGGGAGAGCTGGCCATCCGCTCGCTGCAGGTGCGTACCGGGGAGAAGCTGAACGCACGGGTTTCGCTCACCCGTGGCGAGGATGGCGCCATGGCACTTCGCAGCCGGCGGCTGGAATTGGATGAGACCGGATTCCGGCGCTTCGACCTGGATCTGCGCCCGGCCACGGCCGCGCCGCTGACCTACCGTTTCCAGGTCCGCGCCGAGGTACAGCAGGATTTCGCCAACTTCATCGACGGCGAGGGACTGATCGATCTCTCGGAGGCCCCGCGGCTGGAGCTGGCCGCCACCTTCGAGAACCTCGACGCCGGCATCCTGCAGCGGCTCGTGGCGCCGCCGGGAGAGCAACAGCCGTGGTCCGCCAGAAGCCTCGATGCACTGCTCGTGAGCGGGAGCATTGATTCTGCCACCGATTTCGCAACCGTGGCTGTCCGCGCCCCCGGGTTGCGGCTCCGCGACAGTGCCGACCCCGACAACCGCCTTCAGCTCAGCCTTACCGCGAATGAGCGGGGCATGCGGCTCGAAGGGTTGGCGGCTGAATGGCTGGGGCTGGAGGTGCGCGGTCAGGCACAGGTGACGAGGGCAGCGGATCAGGTCGAGCTGGCGGCCGCGCTGACTGTAAACGAGATTCCCTACGACCTGCGCCTCACCCACATGCCGGGGCGCGGCATAACCGCTACCGGCAGTCACTCCCTGGAGTTCGCCGCGGAGTATGACGGCGAGGAGGTGGCGTTCAGCGGTTCCGCCGTGCGGCTGCCTGTCCCGCTGCCGTTCGCCGGCGCGCCGCTCGAAGCCACTCTGGCCTTCAACGGGCAGTTCGCGAGCCCCGAGGCATGGTCGGTGCACAGCGATGCCGTAACGCTGCACCGGCTGCCGCTGGTTGACCAGACCGACATGCACGTCGAGGTGGGGATCCGGGCCGACTCCTCCGGTGTCCGCCTGGAGCCGGTCGTGATTCGTGACCGGTTCTCGGAGCTGCGCGGAACCGGCAGCGTCGCTTTGCCGGCGCGGACGGACCAGGTCACGGCGCAGTTCTCCCTGGCCGACGCGCAGCGGGCCGAGCGTTACGAGGTGGCCTTGCAGTTGGCCGGTGGCACGCTGGAGGCCACGGCACGGGTGCGCGGCCTTCCGTTGCAGCGCCTGAGTGAGCTTCCGCTCAGCGGCGACCTGCACGCGGACCTGCAGGCGACAGGCCCTTGGAAGGACCTGTCGTGGCAGGCGGCGCTGGAACTGCACAATGGCCGGCTCAATGACGAGGAGGTCGCGATGACCGCGGCGCTGGAGCGCTCCGCGGCCGGCATGGAGTTGCGCGACCTCAGGTTCGACTTCCTCAGCCACCGGCTGCGCAACGGCAGTGGAGTACTGCGGACGGAGAGCGGCCTGTTGGAGTTCGAGGCTGACTACTCCGCCGAGTACTTCGGCGATCCGGTAACCGCACACCTGCGCTTCGCCGCCGCAGACCTGAAGCTGAGCGAGGCGAACAACCTGCGGGACGCCCTGTCCGCCGGGGTCAGCGGGCAGCTGAGCGTAGAGCGCATCCGGGTTGCAGACGCGGCGCTGGATCCGTGGCGGCTGAGGCTTGCAGCGCAGCGCGTCCGCGAGCCGGGAGCCGCCACCGACGGCCGTTCGAGCGAGACTGCCGGCGCGGCCGGGGCCAGCGACGCCGAGGCTCTCGTAGTCCGTTTCGAGGGCGGGCCGCACGATGCGTTCGCCGGCCGCGTGTCGACCGGCGGCGGGTTCGCGCTGCAGGTCCAGGAAGGACCCTATCCGTTGCACGGCAACGCCAGCGGCTCCGTGGTCGGAGGCCACATCAACGCCATGGTGGAGATCGCGGACGCGGACGCGCGCGTGATCAACGAGGTGCTGAGCCTGGCTCCGATCTCACTCCGGGCGGGCACCGCTTACGGCAGTGCGCGGGTGACGGGTCCGATCAGCGACCCCGATTTCTGGGGCGAGATCACCCTCGCCGGCGGCGTAGCGGAATCTCCGCTGTCACCGCAGCCGGTAGGCCCTTTCAGGGCTCGGCTGAGCCTCGACGAGAAGCAGGTCTCGATCTCCGGATTCGCGTCCGACGGCGGCGCAGCGCTGCCACTCTCGTTACGCGGCAGCGCCACCGTGGAGCGTTGGGTTCCGGCACTGTTCGCACTGGACCTGGCGACCACCGCTCCCGGCGGATTCCCGATCAGCTACCAGTTCGGGCCCATGCTGTTCGACGGCATGGCGGCCGGCGCGGTCACGGTCGCGAGCGACTTGGGAACGGTGACGATCGACGGTGAGGTCGAGGCGGTCAGGGCGGAAGTCTCTCTGGTCGAGATCGAACCCGTGTCCGGCTTGGACGACCCGTTGCGGGTGGACGTTGCCGTCACCACCGGACGCAGCGTGGAGTTCACCTGGCCGTCTCCCCAGTTTCCCGTCCTGCGGCTGCTGCTGGTGCCCTCCGAGGCGGTGCAGATCGGTTACGACGGGCGCTCCGGCGACATCTCCGTCCAGGGTGACCTGTCGGTGCGCGGCGGCGACCTGTTCTACTTCGACCGCCAGTTCCTGCTGCGC
The DNA here is from genome assembly GCA_965203905.1 of Spirochaetia bacterium. GTDB lineage: Bacteria > Spirochaetota > Spirochaetia > SZUA-6 > Bin103 > Bin103. The sequence goes on from CBDBDQ010000005.1 coordinate 5,539,218, forward strand.
GAGGGCCAGATCAGCTTCACCGGGGATGAGACCAGCATCGACCCGTGGCTCCAGGTTCGCGCCGAGGCACGCCAACGCGATCCTCAGGGCCAGCCGGTGCGCATCATACTGGAGGCCGACACTACCCTCAGCCGGTTCGGTCCGGATACGGTGCGCCTCTCTTCCGACCCGCCACAGAGCGCGCTGGTGCTGGATGCCCTGCTGCGCGACCCGCTGGTACGGGGCGACGGGCCGGACGACGGGGGAGCGGCGGGAATGTCGGCAGCCGCCTTCTCGGGTGACCTGTTGGCGCAGGTGGCACTGCTGCGGCCGGTGGAACGGGCCCTGCGCGAGGCTCTGGGCGTGGACATGGTGAGCATCCGCTCACAGTTCGTGCAGAACCTGGTGCTGGACGGATTCGGCGCCTCGGACGCAACCGGCGTCGGCCCCGGAACCGGCAATCCGCTTGACAACACCTCCCTCTCTTTCGGAAAGTATCTGGGAAGTGACCTGTTTCTCACCATGCTGCTCCGCCTCGACGCTCCTGGTAGCCAGCCGGACGATGATTTGCCGCTGCTATCGGATATCGAGTTGAGCCTGGAGTGGGCTACTCCCTTCTTCATGCTCGAGTGGTCGTTTCTGCCGCGAAACCTGAACACCTTGTTCGTAACGGATAACTCGATCTCCCTGCGCTGGGGGTGGAGCTACTGAGGACGCCGCCCAGGCCTTCCGGCCCCAGCCTCGTGACAGTTTCCAACTGCAAGACAGTGCCCAACTGCAAGACAGTGCCGATCTACCTTCGCCGACGCCGGGTGGCACGCCGCGTGCCGGGCGCGTTCCTGTTGGCAGTGGCGAGTCTGCTCGCCGCCGTTCCGCTCTACTCCCAGGACCAGACCGACGAGTGGTATATCGACAAGCCGATCGTCGCCATTCGTTTCGTCGGTCTGCGTCATGTGGCCGAGGTCGATCTGCGCCCGATCGTTCAGCCGTACCTCGAGCGGGCGTTCACGCTGGACCTGTTCTGGGAGCTCCAGGGCAAGCTGTACGCGACCGATCTGTTCGCCAGTCTCGAGTCCAACGCGGTTGCCCCCGACGATGATCGCTCCGCGGTGATCATCGAGTTCGTGGCCCAGGAACGGCCACTGGTCGGTGCCATTACGGTTACCGGCAACCGGGGCTTGCGCAGCTCGGAGATTCTCGAGGTGGTGAGTCTGGCCCGGGGTGACGTGTTCGACCCGATCACCCTCAACGCCGACGAGGCTGCGGTGCTCGCCCTGTACGCCGAGAAGGGCTATCCCGACGCAACCGTGAACATGGCGACGGTGCCGGACGAGGAGGCGGGCGAGGTCGCCGTGCGGGTGGAGGTTGCCGAGGGATTCGCGGTGAGCGTAGAGCAGATCCTGTTCGTCGGTAACCAGTTCGCCTCCGAGAGCACGCTGCGCGGCAGGATGCTCACCAAGCAGCGCTCGTTGTTTGACAGCGGGGCATTTCGCGAGGCCGCACTCCAGGAGGACCGCGAGATCATCGCGGCGTACTACGCTTCGCATGGTTACGTGGACGCTCGCGTGGACCGCATCGAGCGGGACCTGCGGCTCGATGCGGACCAGGGCAGACGTTCCCTGGTGCTGACCCTCTACGTGAGCGAGGGCGAGCAGTACCGTTTCGGAGGCATGGAATTCGAGGGCAATGAGGTGTTCTCGACCGAGGAGCTGACCCGTCTGCTGCGCCACCGCGCGGACCAGGTGGTCAACCGCGACCTCGTCGAAGAGGACTTCACCCGCGTTCAGGACCACTACTTCGAGAACGGTTACATCTTCAATGTCATCGAACTGGTCGAACAGCGCGACGAGCAGGCGCGTACCATAGCGTTCCGCGTCATCATTCAGGAGACCGATCGCGCGCACATCGAGAACATCATTCTCAGCGGCAATGAGAAGACCCAGGACCACGTGCTGCTGCGCGAATTGCCGTTCGAGGTGGGCGATGTGTTCAACAAGACCCAGATCCTGCAGGGGCTGCGCAACCTCTACAACACCCAGTACTTCTCCGCCGTCACCCCGGAGACGCCGCCCGGCAGCGCGGCCGGCTTGATGGACGTGGTGATCAGCGTCGAGGAACAGAGCACCGCGGACATCAACTTCGGCCTGACCATCGGCGGTTCCGACTTCCCGTTCGCCGCCTCGGTGCGCTGGAACGAGCGCAATCTGGGGGGCGGTGGACAGACCGTGGGCGCGGCGCTGGAGTTGTCGCCCATCAAGCAGTCCCTCGTCTTCGAGTTCGGCGAACCGTGGCTGTTCGGCACGCGCTGGTCGGGCGGCGCCAATCTGGGAGTAGAGCGGGCCGTGGTGCGGAACGTGCAGCAGGACATCCTGCCGCCCATCTTCGACGATTCCGAGGTTGCGGCGCCCGATCCCTACGTGACCAGGGAAGAGTGGGAGGCGGCCGACCGCGAGTCGGTATCCCGCCGCTACGCCATGGAGTACACGGAATGGGACGTCGGCATCGGGCTGACCTCGGGCTATCGCATTCCGACTTCCCTGGGTTTCATTCGTTTCAGCGGTGGACTCTCCTCCAGCCTCAGGCTCCTCACCTACGATACGGCAATCTATCGGCCGTTCGAGGAGACCATCCGCGAAGAGCGCGAGAATTGGGTCGTCGTGAATCGTCTCGACGCCGGTGTGGCCTGGGATACGCGTGACTTCTTCCTCAATCCGTCTGAGGGAGTCCTGCTGTCGCAGGGCGCCTCACTCACCGGCGGACTGCTCCACGGCGCGCGCCACTTCATCCGCCTGAACAGCCGCGCGGACGGGTTCCTGACCCTGGTCAAGGAGCCGGTGTTCAGCAATTGGGACCTGCATCTGGTGCTCGGCCTCCATACCGGGTTTGCCATGATTCTGCCGCAGTTCTGGTGGCCGGCGGAGTTCGACCAGGGTCTGGTCATCGATTCCGCCACCGACCTGCTGCTGCTTGACGGGATTCGCGTGGCGCGCGGCTGGGAGCCGATTCGTGGCGGACGAGCCCGCTGGGAGAACTCGGTCGAGTTGCGCGTTCCGGTCGATCCGCGAGTGCTGTGGGCGGTCACCTTTCTCGATGCGGCGGTGTTGTGGCCCGAGCTGAACCAGGTGTCGGCGACCGAATTGCCGGACGTTCACTTCAGCCTGGGTGGAGGGTTTCGGTTCTCCATTCCGCAGTTCCCGGTGCGCCTGTACTTCGCCAACACGTTTCGCATCGTCGATGAGCCCGAGGTGCCGGAAGATACGTTGGACCTCTTCAAGCTCGAGGAGTGGAGGTTCGTGATCTCCCTGGGCGGAGATGTCTTTTAGGAGTCCATCACGGTCACTCGGTGACCAGCCGGGATCGATCGCCGCTCGAATGCAGCCGGAGTTGCGCCGCCGGCTGCCAGGCTGTCCGTCGGGCGCGCCGAGCGGGCGCTCGACGGCGTCGCTGTGGTGTTTGCTGCTGCTTCTGGTCGGCAGCAGCGGGTTGGCCGCCGAGCGGATCACGAACGTCGGTCTGGTGGATCTCCGGAGAGTGACCACCGCCTACTTCCGCGAATCGGCCGCGGTACGCGAGTTGCAGGCCGAGCGCGACCGTATGAACGCAGAGCGGGCACGGCTGGAAGCGGAGATCTTCGAGCTCGAGCGGCGCAAGGTGCAGGCGCAGCGCGACGGGTTGCGGCCGCGCGCGCTGCAGTTGGACGACGAGCTGCACACGCGAAAACAGCACCTGCGCGACTTCGTCGCGGTCAAGAACCGGCAACTCGCACAACAGGAAGCGCGGCTGGCGGAGTCGGATGCATTCCTGGGCGAGTTGGCGGCGGCAATTCAATTTGTCGCCGAGAGCGAGGGGTTGTCGCTGGTGTTGAACAAGAACAACCCGTCGCTGCTGTTCTTCGTGAAGGAGATAGACGTAACCGAACTGGTAATCGCCGAGCTTGGGCGGCGGGTGAGACGAAACTGAGGTCCTCATGGCGCGCGTGATGGCTCTCGATGTCGGCGAGCGCCGGGTAGGGGTCGCGCTCAGCGACGCTGAAGGGCGCATCGCGGCGCCCCACGACACGCTGCCCAACCGGGGCCTGCGCCGCCTGATATCCGGGATCCTGGAGCTCTGTCGGACGCAGCGCGTCGCGGTGGTGGTGGTCGGGCTGCCGACACGGGCTGACGGTACTGCCGGGAGCGCGTCGCGGTTGCCGTTGCGAGTGGCGGCCGCGTTGCGCGCCGCTGGAGTCGCGACCGAGCTCTGGGATGAGAGTTTCACCAGCGATACGGCGCGCGCTCTGCTTGCCGGCAGCATCCCCCAGCGGCGCGCCCGCCGTGCGGGGGTGGTGGACCGCGTGGCGGCCGCCCTGATCCTGCGATCCTACCTCGAGGCAGCACGGTCACGTGCCACGGAGTGACGGTGTCGAGTCACAGCCCGATGATGGTGCAGTACCGGGAACTCAAGCGCCGCCATCAGGAGGCGATTCTGTTCTTTCGACTCGGCGACTTCTACGAGATGTTCGATTCCGACGCGAAGGAGGCGGCGGGGTTGCTGGAGATCGCTCTGACCCAGCGCAACGGCGTCCCGATGTGCGGAGTACCCCATCATTCCGCGCGGTCCTACATCGCACGGCTGCTCAAGGCGGGGCGGCGGGTGGCGGTGTGCGAGCAGACGGCGCTGCCGGCGTCCGGTCGCGGCCTGGCACAGCGGGAAGTGGTGGAAGTGGTGACGCCCGGGACGGTGATCGACGAAGAACTGCTCGACGGCGCGAGCAACAATTTCCTGGCGGCGCTCGGGAGTCCCACCAATTCGGCGGACGGAGGAGCGGCCGCCAGCAGAGCCGCGGGACAGGTGGCGCTGGCCGCGCTCGATCTGTCCACGGGAGACTTTCGCGCCACCGCCTTCCCGCTGGCGGACGCGCCGGCGCGCCTCGCCGACGAGTTGGCACGGCTGGCGCCGCGCGAGTTGCTGGCGCAGGAGTCGTTACTCGAAGAGCTGCCTGAGATCGCCCGTGCCGTGCGCCAGCACCTGCCGCAGAGCACCGTGGTCCAGCGCTACCCCGACTGGCAGTTCGACGTCGCGGCCGGCCACGAGACCCTGTGCGAGCTGTTCGGCGTGGCGAATCTGAAGGGATTCGGGTTGGCCCAGGATGCTGCCGAGCTGGGCGCGGCCGGTCTGCTGGTGAACTATTCGCAGCAGACGGCGCGGCAGGTCCTCGGACACCTGGACGGCATCGAGGTCTATGGAACCGAATCATGCGTTGCGTTGGACGAGACTGCGCAACGCAGCCTGGAACTGGTGCGCAACCTGGAAGACGGCTCACGCGAGCGTACCCTGCTGGCGGTGCTGGACCACACGCGCACCGCGATGGGTGCCCGCCTGCTGCGACGTGCCGTGCTGGAACCGCTGCGCGAAGAAACGGCGATCGTGGCCAGGTTGAACGCCGTGGAGTTCCTGTTTCGGCGCCAGCACACCCTGGCGGCCGTGCGTGAGGGGCTGCGGCGGGTTGCCGACCTGGAGCGCCTGGCCGGCCGCGTCGCGCTGGCCCGCGCCCATCCGCGCGATCTGCGCGCCATCGCCGCCGGCGTGCGCGCGGCACAGGAGGTCGCCGCCGCGTTGCGGGCCGCAGACGGAGGATCGGAGATCGGTTCCGATGCGAGTGCTCACTCGCACGGGCCCGGTGCCGAGGATGGTGGTCTGGCCATGCCGCTGCACGCCGCCGCGGCCGCCGCGGAGCCGGTGGCGGCGCTGATCGAAAAAGCGCTGGTGGACGAGCCGCCGTTATCCATTACCGAGGGCGGCATCATGCGCCCCGGCCATGATGAGGAACTGGATCGATTGCGGGCTGCAGAGGAGGACGCGGAGACGCTGTTGCAGTCCTACCTCGAGGAGGAACGGGCTGCGACGGGAATCGCGAGCCTCAAGCTGCGCAACAATCGCGTGCTTGGCTGGTACCTGGAGGTGACCCCCAGCCAGGCGGCGCGCGTGCCGAGCCACTTCGTGCGCCGCCAGTCACTGGTGGGTGGCGAGCGCTTCACCACGGAGCGGCTGCGGCAGCTCGACCGCGAGACCGCGGTCGCCGGCGAGCGGCTGCGCGAGTTGGAGCGCGCCGCGTTTCTTGCCGTGCGCGACCGGGTTGCAACCGATGTTTCCGCGCTGTTGGCCCTCGGACGGGTGCTGGCCGGCGTCGATCTGGCGCAGAGTCTGGCGCTGGCCGCCACCGTGGGCGGCTACACACGGCCGACGCTAAGAGCGCCGGGCACCGGGATCGTGATTCGTGAAGGGCGCCACCCGGTGGTGGAGGCGATGTTGCCGGCCGGTGCGTTCGTGCCCAACGATCTGACTCTGGAGCCGGATGGCACCCGCTTCGTGGTGCTCACCGGACCCAACATGGCGGGGAAGTCCACCTACCTGCGGCAGGCTGCGCTGATCGTGCTGATGGCCCAGCTCGGTTCGTTCGTGCCAGCCGCCGAGGCCCGCATCGGGGTGGTCGACGGTGTCTACTGCCGGGTCGGTGCGAGCGACAACCTGGCGCGTGGCGAGTCGACCTTCCTGGTGGAGATGAACGAAACCGCGCGCATTCTGCGCGCCGCCACCGGCCGCAGTCTTGTGATCCTCGACGAGATCGGCCGCGGCACCAGCACCGAGGATGGCCGTGCCATTGCCTGGGCGGTATGCGAATACCTGCTGGACGCGGTGCGCGCGCTCACCCTGTTCGCAACCCACCTGCGGGAACTCACTCAGCTCCGGCATCCGCGGGCCGCCAACTACGCCATGAGGGTCGTCGAGGAGGATCAGCAGGTGGTGTTTCTCAAGCGCGTATCCGTGGGCGCCGCCGACCAGTCCTACGGCGTCCACGTGGCGGCCCTCGCCGGTGTGCCGGAGCCCGTGGTGGTGCGGGCACGCGAGATGCTCCGGGCGCTGGAGTCGAAGGCACCGCCGGACCCGGAGTCGCGACCGGCGGATTCCGCCCCGAAACCGCCTCCCGGCGTCGCTTTTGGCCCAGCCTCGCCTGCCACGGGCATCGAAGCTGGGCCGCCGGCGCAGCGCTATCGTCAGGCCGACCTGTTCTCGGCCCATGAACTGGTGGGACGGGCGGTGGCGACGGTGGACGTGGACGCCACCACGCCGCTGGAGGCGCTGGAGTTGCTGGCGCGCTGGCAACGCGAGTTGCGTCGGAGCGAGTCTTGAATCTCCGTAAGCCGCGGCGCGTTGCCGTGGCCGCGCTGGACCTGCTGTTCCCGCAGCGGTGCGCGGGTTGCGCCGCGGAGCTGGCGCCCGGTTCTGGCGCCGTCCCCCTGTGCCGGCGCTGCCGCCGGAGGGTGCATGCGGCGCTGCGCCAGCCGGCCGGCCACTGCGGCCGCTGCGGAGCAGCGGTGCTGCCGGAACAGGACACTCCCTGCCTCGGCTGCCGTGACCGGGAGCTGGCGTTCCTGTCTCACGAGGCGCTGTTCGACTACCGCGGCCTGGCGCAGGATATCCTGCAGGAATTCAAGTTCTCGGGTTGCACCGGGCTGGCGGCATGGCTCGCCGGGCTGCTGGCGCGCCGCATCCGGGCCGGCTACGTCGATGCCGTGGTAGTGCCGGTGCCCGCGCGCCTGCAGCGCATTCGCCGCTACGGCTACGATGGCGTGGACCTGATTGCCCGCCACCTTCAGCACACGCATCGCGTACCGGTGCAGCGACTCCTGCGGCGGCGCCGCGGGCGCCAGCAGAAGGGGTTGGACTTCGCCGCCCGTTCCGGCAACCTGGAGGGGCGCATCCGCCTGCTGCGGCGGTCGGCGCAACCGGTCCTGCTCATCGATGACGTGTACACCACCGGTGCCACGACCAACGAATGCGCTGCCCTGCTGGCCGCGTCCGGTACGCCGCAGGTGCGAGTACTGACCCTGATGCAGGACTGAGTCGTGGCAAGCCCTCTCGGCATTTCTTTTCGGTTGACAGAGAGGGTGGCACGGGTCTACGTTAGCGATGATCTATAGTGCAGCAATGGAGAAAAGAGTCGCGTCGCCGGCTCTTTTTTGGTTCTCATACAACGGAGTGCTAGTTCCTCATGCAGGCGGCGCGGGACACCACCGATCAGCATCTCAGAGAAGCGCTGGAGCCACTTGTCGAAGCCGAGGGTTTCCAGTGCGTCGAGGTGCAACTCCAGCGTTCTCGGCGTGCGCGTCGCCTGCGGGTAATTGTGTATCGCGAGTCCGGCATGGACGCCTACTCCCTGGAGCGGCTCACGCGCGGGATACAGTTCCATCTGCCGCTGATCGCGGATCCCGACGGCGGCGCCCTGAACGATCTGACGCTGGAGGTAAGTTCACCGGGGATCGAACGCGCCTTACGGCAGCCGCACGAGTACGCCATCTTCGTGGGAAAGGCGGTGCGGGTGTTGCGCGACAACTCCACGACCTGGGAGCACGCCGTTATCGAACGCGCTGCCGGCGACCACGTAACGTTGCGTTTCGCCGGCACCACGACTACCGTGCCCATTGCCAACATTCGGCGAGCGCAGCTCACCGGCGCTGAAACAGGGGGAGCCTAATGTCGAGCGAAATGGCGCTTGCCATCCGCCAAATCATCCAGGAACGCGGGATCTCGGAAGAATTGGTGATGCACACGATCGAGGATACCCTGCTCGCCGCCTACAAGCGGAAGTACGGTACCATCGACAACGCGGTAGTGCGGTTTGCCGAAGATGCCACCTCGGTTTCGATTTACGCCCAGAAGAAAATCGTTCCTGAACAGGAGATTCAGGATCCGGCGTTGGAGATTTCCCTGGCCGACGCCTTGACCTACAACGACGACGCCGAACTCGGCGATGAGCTGCTGATCGAAATCAATCCGCGTGACTTCGACCGGGTGTCGATCCAGAGCGCCAAGCAGAAGGCCCGTCAATCGTTACGCGACATTCAGAAGGATACGCTCTATTCCGAGTTCAAGGACCGCGAGGGAGAGTTGATCGTCGGCTACTACCAGCGTGAGCGGAACGGCACCATCTTCGTCGACGTGGGGCGTACCGAGGGCATATTGCCGCGGCGCTACCAGTCGCCACGCGAAATCTACCGTCCCAATGACCGGGTTCGGGCCATGATCTACGAGGTGGAGAAGTCTGCGCTCGGGTTGCAGATCGTCCTGACCCGCACCCACACCGAGTTCGTCAAGAAGATCTTCGAGCTTGAGGTGCCCGAAATCTACGACCGTACCATCGAGATTCACAAGATGGTGCGCGAGCCGGGCTACCGCACCAAGATGTCGGTCTACTCGACTCGCGACGACGTCGATCCGGTGGGCGCCTGCGTCGGTATGCGCGGGGTCCGCATTCAATCGGTAGTACGGGAGTTGGAGGGGGAGAAGATCGACGTGCTGCGCTACGACCCGGATGTGCGGTCATTCATCACCGAGGCGTTGAAGCCGGCGGAGGTGGAGCAGGTCATCGTGCTCGACGAGGCCAAGCGCCAGGCCTTGGCGGTGGTTCCGGAGAGCCAGTTCTCACTCGCCATCGGCAAGCAGGGGCTGAATGTGAGGCTGGCCAACCGGCTCACCGATTGGAGCATCGACGTTCGTACCCGTGCCCAGGTGAACGAGATGGACATCGGTGCCGACTCGCAGCGTGCGGCGGCAGCGCTGTTCGGCGATGTGCAGGAAGAGATCACCGACGTGGCCGAGCTGCCGGGCATCGTGCCGCGGGTGGCCGCAGCGCTCAAGGCATCGGGTGTCGAGCTGCTGGAGACCCTGGTAGCGATGGATGAAGAGCAGCTCCGCGCGGTGCCCGAGTTGTCGGAGCAGGATGTCGGTGAACTGCGCAAGTTGATCGAGGAGAACGTGGAGATCGTGGAAGAGGAAGCCGGCGCCGCCGAGGACAAGGAGGAGGAGGCCGGGGAGGCGGTCGCGCTGGAACCGCCGCCGAGCGTCGATGAGGCGCCGGCCGTGACGCCGGAAAGGACGGTCGACAGCACCTCCGTTGCCGAGGAAGCTGTCGCTGAGGATGGCGCAGAATCGGAGGAGCTGGTGCGCGCGAGTGAGCTGCCGGGGCTTCCGGAGGGAATCGCCGCCGCATTGGTCGCCGCCGGTCTGGATGATGTGGTGGAACTGGTGTCGATGAGCGAACAACAGCTTGCCGCGGTCGAGGGGCTTGCTCCCGACGATGTGACGACACTGTTGCAGGTCATCGAAGAAAACGTCGAGGTGGTAGAGGAAGAAGAGTCCTGAACCATGCACGGTCGATTGACAGGCCCCTGCGGCTTCCCGGATACTTGGCTTCTGGTTGCGTGCCTGCGATGTGGTCAAGAAAGCTCGCCGGCACAGGATTAGACTAACTGAGAATGAGCGACGACAAGCCCAAGGCCACCCCCGAGCGTCCCCTCGAGCCGCAGGACTCCGAAGAAAAACGGAGGCCCAAGGCTACCCTCATCAAGCGCAAGCCCGAGCCGCCCAAGGCGGTGGAGGCGGTCGCGCACCAGGATCGTGACCGGCACGAAGGCGGCCGGGCCGACGGGGCTCGTCCGGACACCGAGCGCCGGCGGATTGTCGTCGTCAAGAAGTCGCGACGGGCGGTGGTGCTCAAGCGCAAACCGTCTACGGCGCCGGCGCCCGGGCCCGAGCCGGCCGCGAAGGCGCCCGCGCGCGAGTCCCGCCCTGCGGCGGCCGCGGGCGAACCGCACCAGGCACCGGCAAAACAGCGACCGGCTGCGCCGCGCCCGGCTCCCGCGGCGACGTCGCCCCAGCCACCGTCTGCACCGCGGCCGTCGCCCAGCGCGTCGGCTCCGCCTGCCGCGAAGCGACCGCCGGGTGCCCACGACAGCGGCAGCGCCGCCTCGGCGCCGGCGCGCGCCGACCGGTCGAGCCCGGAGCGGCCGGCCACGGGCGTCGATCCGAAGCGTCGTCCGGAGGGTCCCAGCCGGCGCCCGCCGCCAGCGTCGCGCCCTGCGCCCGCGCAGCCGCCGGGACGGAGAGAGGATCGTTCCGCCGGCGCCGGACCGCCGCGCGACGCCGCAGCGGGAAGGTTCGGTCCGGGCCGCCGCCTGACCTCTTCCGCCGATCGCATCCGGGCGGCGGAGGAGCCGTTGCGGCCGATTTCCCGGGCCCGGGACAGCGATCAGCCGCTCCCGGAGATCCGCGACCGTTTCCGCCGGCGCCCGGCGCCGCGCACACCGGGGCGCGGACGCATGCCGCCGCCGCGTACCGGCGGTTTCCGGACACCAGGCGAGCGTGGCCCCGGAGGCGGGAGGCCATCAGCGAGCGGCCCGCGCGGTGCCGGCGCGCCGTTGCGCAGTCGTCCCCCTGCGGGACGCGGCGGCGGCAGACTCGGACCGCCGCGTGGCGGTGGACCACGTGGCGGCGGGCCGTCGGCGCCACCCATCAGCGACGGGCGCACCGGCGGCAAGAAGTTCTTCCGTACCAAGCGCCGCAGCAGCGTGGGCTACCACATCGGACCGGAGGAGCACGAGGAGAAGATCTCCCTCACCCGCAAGAAACCGGTACCGGTTGCCAACCCGGTGCCCAAGGAGATCGACATTCTCGAGGTGATCACGGTCTCGGAACTGGCCCGCAAGCTGAATCTCAAGGCCTCCGACCTGATCGCCAAGCTGATGGCCATGGGCACCATGGTTACCATCAATCAGCAGATCGACGCCGATACCGCCACCCTGTTGGCGGACGAGTACGGTTGCAAGGTCAACGTGGTCTCCCTGTTCGACGAGACGGTCATCGAGGAGGATGAGGACACCGCCGAGAACATGCAGCCGCGGCCTCCCATCGTCACCATCATGGGACATGTCGATCACGGCAAGACCAAGCTGCTCGATGCCATTCGCCAGACCAACGTGGCCGATGCAGAGGCGGGGGGCATTACCCAGCATATCGGCGCCTATTCGGTCGAAACGCCGCGCGGTCGCATCGCGTTTCTGGACACCCCGGGGCACGCGGCGTTCACCGAGATGCGCGCCCGCGGGGCACGGCTCACCGACATCGTGGTGCTGGTGGTGGCCGCCGACGACGGCCTGATGCCGCAGACCGTCGAGGCCATCAACCATGCCAAGGCGGCGAACGTCCCCATTATCGTGGCGGTCAACAAGATCGACCTGCCAGACGCCAATCCGGAGCGTGTCAGGCAGCAGCTGTCCGGCCATGAGCTCATCTCCGAGGAGTGGGGCGGCTCGACGCTGTTCAACGAGATTTCAGCACTGAACGGGACCGGGATCGAGGAGCTGCTGGACAACATCCTGTTGCAGGCCGAGTTGATGGAGCTCAAGGCCAACTACCAGGCGCGTGCGGTGGGCCGGGTAGTGGAGTCCGCGGTGGATCTCGGGCGCGGCATCGTGGCAACCGTGATGATTCAGAAGGGCACCCTGCGTACCGGCGACTCCTTCGTCGGCGGCGTGTTCCCCGGCAAGGTGCGGGCCATGTTTACCGACCGTGGCGAGCGCGTTGCCGAAGCGACGCCTGCGCAGCCGATTCAGATCGTCGGGCTTGCCGGGTTGCCGGAGGCCGGCGATCCGTTCCAGGCCACCGAGAATGAAAAGACCGCGCGTCAGGTGGGTGCCAAGCGTCAGGAACTGAAGAAAGCGGAAGAGGCCCAGAACGTTACCAAGGTTACCCTGGACAACCTCTACCAGCAGATCAGCGAAGGCGAGGCCAAGGAGCTCAAGCTCATCATCAAGGGCGATGTCCACGGCTCGGTGGAAGCGTTGCGGAGCGCTCTCGAACGCCTCAGCACCGCCGAAATCAAGTTGAGCGTAATTCACTCGGCGGCCGGCGCGGTGAACAAGGACGATGTGGCGCTGGCATCGGCGTCGAATGCGATCATCGTCGGCTTTCACATCCGTCCCGCGCCCAACGCTCAGGCGCTGGCCGAGCAGGAAAAAGTGGAAATACGGAAGTACGACATCATCTACGAGGTGATCGATGACGTCCGCGCCGCCATGGAGGGTCTGCTGACACCGGACATCCTCGAGGATACGGTCGGCAGCGTGGAGGTGCGCGAGCTGTTCCGTATTTCACGAGTCGGTACCATTGCCGGCAGCTACGTGATATCGGGAACGGTGCGCCGCGGCGCACTCGCCCAGGTGATACGCGACGGCCGCCCCGTGTACCGCGGCAAGATCGTCACCCTGCGGCGCTTCAAGGACGACGTGCGCGAAGTGGAGTCGGGCTTCGAGTGCGGCATTCGCATCGAAGGCTTCAACGACGTCAAGGCAGGCGATACCATCGACGTCATCGAACAGCGTACGGTAGCCAGGAAACTCGGCGAGCCGACCACCAACGGTACGGTTCGGCCGGCGCGGGAAAGGCGTCCACAGCATGTCGGAACTCCGGCTGAGAAGGGTTGAGAGCTTTCTCGGCGCCGAGATAAGCCGCCTGATCAGCAGCAACACGCTCAAGGATCCCAGGGTCGACTCGTTGGTAACCGTTGCCGGGGTCCGTGTGGCCAAGGACCTGACGTCGGCACGGGTCTACGTTTCCTATTACGGCGATCAGCAGGTACTTGCCGCCACCGTGGCCGCCCTCAACCATGCCGCCGGATTCATCCAGGCCCGCATCGGGCGCCAGTTGCGGATGCGGCATACGCCCAGGTTGCGGTTCATCGCCGATACCTCGATCCTGGACGGATTCCGCGTTACCCAGCAGCTCAAGGACGTGAAGCGCTGACCGGCAGTCGTGTGGCGACGCTGCCGATGGGCGGCCTGGTGCTCTTGGACAAACCGGAAGGAGTATCCAGCTTCCAGTGCCTCGGACCGATCAAGCGGGCACTCGGCTCGCGGCGGGTAGGCCACATCGGCACCCTGGACCCGTTCGCCAGCGGCCTGCTCGGTGCCGTCACCCAGCGCGCTACCCGCCTCGCGCCGCTGTTGAACGGGCTGGAAAAGCGCTATCGGGCGGTGATCCGGTTCGGTGTCGAAACCGATACCCTGGACCCGGAGGGGAGTGTGGTGCACGAGGCGCCGGTGCCCGATCTGGCCCGCATCCGGCGAGCGCTGCCGGCGCTGACGGGCCGCCTGCGCCAGCGGCCGCCCATGTTCTCGGCGGTACAGGTGGGTGGCCAGCGCGCCTACGCCATGGCACGTCGTGGCCAGGAGCCCGATCTGCCGGTGCGCGAGGTAGCGGTGACGGCGGTGGATCTGGTGCACTGGCGGGCCCCGGAGCTGACGGTGACGTTGACCGGCAGTGCAGGCATGTACGTACGCTCGTGGGCGCGCGACCTGGGGCGTGCGGCCGGCTCGTGTGCTTACGTGGTGCGGCTGAGGCGCGTGGCGATCGGCCCCTTCGGAAACGGCGAGGCGCTGGCCCCCGACCAGTTCCAGCCGCAACACGTGCTGCCGCCGGCGGCTTTCCTGAGCCGTCTTCCGGGGGTGCGAAGGCTTCGAGTAAGGACGCGGTTCCGACAGTGCCTGGTGCGCGGGCAGCCGATCGGGGCCGAAATGTTCACCGCCGTGCCGGCGCCGGATGCGGGCCCCTACGCGGTGTTCGACGCGGATGAGCGCCTGCTGGCGGTGTTGCGCCGGAATCCCGATGGGTGGAGCTATGTCGGCGTGTTTGCGGACCGCTAGCAACGCAGGACCGATGAGGCTGGTGCGATAAATGGTCGTCATCACGTGGGACGATCTGATCGCAGATCGTCGCGCCATCCGGGGTCCCGTGGCATTGACCATCGGTACCTTCGACGGGGTCCATCGCGGTCACCGCGAGATCTTGCGACGGCTGGCGGAATGTGGCGACATGCACCGGGTAGTGTTGACGTTTCGCCAGCATCCCCGTTCGGTACTGACCCGGCAGCACCCGGGTACGCTTACCACGTTGCGTCAACGCCGGGAGCGGTTCGCCGCGCTGGGCGTGACGCATCTGGTACTGATTGACTTTTCCGCCCAGTTCAGTAGACTATCTGGCAGAGAGTTCATCGTTGCGCTCCTGCGCGCCATGTCTCTCCGTAAGTTGGTGGTCGGTGTGGATTTTCGCTGCGGCCGTGGGCGCGACACCGACGTCGATGAATTACAGCGGCTCTTGGCTTCGGCGGGAGTTCAGGTTGTCGTCGTTCCTCCGGTACGGGTGGGCGGCGATTCTGATGCCCGGACTGTCGTTGGTAGTGGCATCGCCGCTCAGAGCGGTGCTGTGGCCGCTAACAGCGGGGCTACGGTCGCCGACCGCGGCACCGGGGTCGTTAGCAGCACAAGGATTCGGGCGTCGGTGCGGGCAGGGAACTTCGCAGCGACCCAAGAGATGATGGGCGTGCCGTTCGAGGTTGACCTTCGTGGGGTGGTTGCAGTGCCGCTACGAGCGTTGCTGCCACGACCAGTGCCTGCCAGCGGGTCCGCGGTTGACCGCGGGACCAACCGCTGGTGTATCGCCACGGAGCAGTTGGAGCAGATTCTCCCACAACCAGGGGTCTATGCCGCCTCCATGGTGGTAGTCGGCGGCGGCATGGTTGCCACCGAGGTCGAAGTAGCGCCCGACGGTGTGCACTATGAACTGCCGGGCTGTGAATCGGCTGAAACGGATTGCATCCCTCTGGCCTTGCGTTTTCACCGGCGGGTCGCCACCCATCGCGGGGAGCAACCGGTTGCGGCAGACGGCGTGCCAGTCGCATCACGAGTACAGGAGTAGTAAGGATATTGGCTCTGGAAGCAAAGGAAGTAACGGCGATCATCAGTGAGTTCGGTGCTGATGACGACAGTAGCGGACGTGATACCGGGCGCACGGAAGTACAGATTGCGTTGCTCACGCGGCGTATTCAACAGTTGACCGAACACTTTCGCGACCACCGCAAGGACCACGCCTCCCGTCGCGGCCTGTTGAAGCTGGTAGGCAAGCGGCGCCGGCTCCTGCGCTACTTGCGCAACACCAACCTGGAGCGCTACCGCGCGATTCTGGCCGCCCTCGGCCTGCGCCGTTAGCGGCGCTGACGGGCGCTGGTACGCGTCGGAAGCGCGTCGCGGCGGACGCCTCCGACCGCGGCCGGCCGTGGCACGGGTCCACGGTGCCGACGCAAAGAAGCAGACAAGGAACTGACTAATGTTACAACGAGTTAGCTGCCAAGTGGGCAGCCAGGAATTGATTCTGGAGACCGGACGCCTGGCGCGTCAGGCGAATGGCGCCGTCTACGCAGAGTATGGCGGGTCAGCCGTGCTCGCCACGGTATGCTGTTCGGAAGACACCATCGAGGGACTGGACTACGTACCGCTGCAGGTGGAGTACAACGAAAAGGCGTACGCGGCCGGCAAGATACCGGGATCGATCTTCAAGCGCGAGGGGCGGCCCAAGGATCGCGAGATCCTGGTGTCGCGGCTCATCGACCGGCCCCTGCGGCCGCTGTTCAGCAAGGCGTTCAAGCGTGACATCCAACTTGTGCCCACGGTGATCTCCGCCGATCAGGAGAACCCCCCGGACGTCGTTGCGATGGTGGCGGCGTCGGCGGCGGTGGCGGTCTCCGACATACCGTTCGACGGTCCGGTAGGTGCCGTGCGCGTCGCCGAAGTGAATGGCGAGTTGCTGGTCAACCCGACCTACGAGCAGCGCGACGGGGCGAGCCTGGAGATCGTGGTTGCGGGCACGGACACCGGAATCACCATGGTCGAGGGCGGCGCCGACGAGGCCAGCGAGGAACGCATGGTGGAGGCCGTGACCCTGGCCCACGAGCGCATCAAGGAGCTGTGCGCGTTGCAGCTCGAACTGGTCACCGCGGCTCGCCGCGGCGACAAGCTGCCGCTGCCGCCCGCTCCGGCGCCGCTGGCGGTACGCGACGACCTGTGGCAGTGGGCGCTGCCGAAGATGCAAGAGGCGTGCTTCGTCAAGGGCAAGTTCGAGCGCACCGACGCGATCAAGGAAGTCAACGCCGCCGCCCTCGACCAGTTCGCGGATCGCATTGCGGAGGACGAGCGGGGTCGAGCTGACGCGCTGTTGGAGGAGCTGGAGACCCACGTGGTACGCGAGTCGATCCTGTCACGGCAGGTGCGGACTGACGGCCGTGGTCCTGACGACATTCGTCCGATCACCTGTGAGATCGACGTGCTGCCGCGGGCTCACGGCGCCGCCCTGTTCACCCGCGGCGAGACCCAGTCCCTGGCGCTGACCACGCTGGGCAGCGAGAGCGACGAGCTGCGCGTCCTGGATGCCTTGGAGACCGATCAGGACACCCGCAAGGGCTTCATGCTGCATTACAACTTTCCGCCCTTCTCGGTGGGAGAGACCGGGCGGCTCGGTACCGGACGTCGCGAGGTCGGTCACGGCCACCTGGCCGAGCGGGCGCTGGAGGGGATGATTCCGCCCAAGGAGGAGTTCCCCTACACGATCCGCCTGGTCTCCGAGATCCTGGAGTCCAACGGCTCTTCCTCGATGGCGTCGGTGTGCGGCGGAACCTTGAGTCTGCTCAACGCGGGCGTGCCGATCAAGAAGTCGGTGGCCGGCATCGCCATGGGGCTGGTAACCGACGGCGACCGCCACGTGGTGCTCAGCGACATCCTCGGCGAGGAGGATCACCTCGGCGACATGGACTTCAAGGTTGCCGGTACCGAGGATGGCATCACCGCCTTTCAGATGGACATCAAGGTAGCCGGGGTGGACCGCTCCGTGTTGCAGCAGGCGCTGGAAAGGGCCAAGGCGGGACGCCTCAAGATACTGGAGATCATGGCCGCCACCATCGCCACCCCGCGGCGGGAGATTTCCGACCATGCCCCCAAGATCATGTCCACCTCCATCCCGGAGGACAAGATCGGCGCCTTGATCGGTCCCGGCGGAGCCAACATTCGCTCGATTACCGAGCAGAGCGGGGCGGATGTAAACATCCGCGACGACGGCACCGTGCTGATCTACGCGCGACGCAAGCAGGGTGCGGACAAGGCCTTGCAGTTGATCGAAGCCGCGGTCGAGGAGCCCGAGGTCGGCAAGGATTACGACGGAGTCGTAAAGCGCATCATGGACTTTGGCGCGTTCGTCGAGTTCCTCCCCGGCAAGGAGGGCTTGCTGCACATCTCCAAGATTGCCCGCGAGCATGTCGACTCGGTATCCGATGTGCTGGAGCTCGGCCAGGAGGTACGGGTGCGGCTGATCGAAATCGACCGTCTCGGACGCGCCAACCTGGCCAACGCCGATGCGTTCGACAGCGACGAACTGCCGGTAGGCCGCTTCGCCGACTCGCGTCCGGCCCTGGCAAATCGCCGCGGCAATGGCGGCCGCCCCGGCGACGGCGGCCGCTCGCGTGACGGGCGGCGCGACGGCGGCCGGCGTGATGGAGGCTGGGGGCGCGACGGAAACCGCGATCGCCGGTCCGACCGTGGACGCCCGCCGCGCCGTGGCCGCGACCGCGATCGCGGGCGTTCCGACTCGGGCCATCACCGGAGCGACGGTTGATAGAGCAGGGGACGCTTGCCAACGGCGTCACCCTGCTGTGCGAGCCCGTCGCCACCACGGCGACTTGCTCGATCGGTTTCTGGTACCCGAGCGGCTCGCGCGATGAGTGCTCCGATGAGCGCGGGTACGCTCACTTCCTGGAACACATGCTGTTCAAGGGCACCGCGCGGCGCACCGCGCTGGACATCGCGCTGCAGGTGGATCGCGTCGGTGGTTCCATCAATGCTTTCACCGACAAGGAGACCACCTGCTTCTACTGTACCCTGCCGGCCGACCACACCGAGCTGGCGCTGGACATACTGTGCGACATGGTCAGTCACGCCACCCTGGCCGAGGAGGAGATAGTCAAGGAAAAGGTAGTGGTGAGCAACGAGATCCGCGCCGCCGAGGACTCTCCGGACGAGCAGGGCTACCAGCTGTACCTGGAGGGCCTGTGGCGTTCCCATCCGCTGGCGGCCCGGGTCGCCGGTGTGGTGGCTGACGTAGACCGTATAGAAGCCACGAATCTCGCTACGTTCTACCGCAGCCGCTACCATCCCCGGCACCTGATCGTGGCCGCCGCGGGAGCGCTGGACTTCGACCGGATGGCGCACGCCCTGAGCGAACACCTGGCGCCCGACGGGGAGGAAGCTCCGGGTATGTCGCGGCAGAGGCCGACGTGCTACGTGTCGCGGGAGTACACCCGTGGGCACTATCAGCAGGCGCACGTGTACCTCGGCACCACCCTCGAACCGAGTGCCGATCTCGACACCTACCTCGCTCTGGTGCTGCTCTCCACGGCGTTCGGCGAGTCGATGAGCTCGCGGCTGTTTCAGCACATCCGGGAGGATCGGGGACTGTGCTATTCGGTGGAGTCCTTTCGCAGCCACTACTCCGATATCTGGGGCTGGGGAATCTACGCCAATGCCATGCCGGAGCTGGCCCCACGGCTGCTGGTAGCCTTGAACGAGGAGTTGCATCGCCTGGCCGACGAGCCGCTCACCTGCGAGGAAGTGGAGGCAGCCATCAGCCACATCACCGGCAGCATGGTGTTCGCCAAAGAGGACATGGAGACCCGTATGAAGCGCCTGGCCGGGCAGTATCAGATGTTCGGCCGGGTAATCGAGATGGATCAGTCGGCACGCCTGCTGCGCTCGGTCACGGCACGGGATGTCGCCGCGCTGACGGCACGTCTGATACGGCCGGGCCAGTTCAATCTTCTCGCCTACGGCACCCGGAACATGAACGATCTGCGTCGTGTCCCGTTCGACTGGTAGCGGAAGGTAAGGCTGAGCGAGAAGCGGCGCCGCCGGCGACGGTTCTGGGGCTCCGCACGGAGGTTTGACGATGGGCGGGAAACCGCGGCGCCGGGTTGCGGGGTGGCGATCGCATGCGACGCTGGTGGTGTGGGCTGCCATGTTTGGCGTTGCCGTCACCTGTGCCGACCTGGCATTTGCCAGCCCGGCACTGACCCCCGCGGCTTCCGAGCTGATCGAGAGCGCACGCGCGTCGCTTGCCGCCGGTGACCCGGACGCCGCCGCCGCCGCCCTGCGCCGGCTCCGTCTGCACTACCCCGAGTCCCCGCTGGCTGCCGAGGCACTGCTGTTGTCGGCGACGGTCGCCGGAGTTCGGAACAACGCCTATCAGGAACGCTTCTTTCTGGCCGAGACGCGGCGCGCAGTGCGCCGCCTGATGGACAAGGGGTTGCTGTCCGGCACGGTCGCCAACGACTACCATCTGCAGACGACGAGCCGTCTGGCGCAACTGCTGGAGGCCGAACGCGATTACGCCGGTGCACTGGGCAACTACGAGGAAGCGATCGCCCTGCTGGCGGCGCGTCTGGACTCGCGCGCCGATTCGCGCGCCGACTCCGCCGCCGCGCCCAGCCCCGCGCGGCGCCTCGCGCGGCTGCGCCTGGCCGCGGCGCACCTGGCGTACCGGCACGGGGTCGGGGTTGGCGGAGACGCCGAGCGCCACTTCGATCAGGTGGACCTGGCCGAGCTGGGGGCCGACGCCGTACCGAGGTACCGGGAACTGGCACGCGGGTTGATGTGGGAACATCTGACGCCGCGTCAGCTCGGTATGGGGGATGGCAACATCTCCGCGATTGCCACCGACGGCGACGATGTGTGGGTGGGGACCTGGACCGGCGGACTGGTCCGCTACACCCGGTCCACCGGCCGGCGGGAGGTATTTCGCGAGGGTCCGGAGTCGCTGCTCTCACGCCGAGTACGTGACATCCACCCGTTAGGCGGCTACGTCTGGGTGGGAACCGATGAGGGACTCTCGGTGTACGCGCGCTCCAGCAGCCGCTGGCGCCAGGAGCCGGTCCTCGGCGGGGAGGAGCGCAGCCCGGTGGTGGCGGTCGTCGACGCCGGCGGGATCGTGTACGCAGGAACGTTGGGACAAGGCCTGTGGCGACACGACGCCTCCGGGTGGAGTCGCGTCGGCCACGACTCGCTGCCGGGGCTGTTCATCAACGCTCTGCTGGTGGTCGACCAGACCTTGTGGATCGGAACGATCGACCTTGGGCTGGTGAGCCTTGATCTGCGCAGCGGCACGCTGCGCAGCTTCGACGCAGTAAATGCGTCACTCGGCCCGCAGAACGTCACCGCCATCGTGGCGGAGGATGACCTGACGCTGTGGATCGGGACGTTCGGGGCCGGGTTGTATCGCTGGGAGGCGGACACGAACCGCATCACGCACTTCAGCGCTGCCTCCGGTCAGATTCCCGACGACTGGATATTGGCTGCGGCGGTGGGCGATGCCGGGTTGTACTTCGGTACCTTCGGCGGTGGCGCGGTGCGCTACGATCCGCACCGGGAGACATGGGCCGCCATCAGCCTGGAGCAGGGCCTGACGTCGCTGAATGTCGCGGTGGTCGCTGCGGCGCGTGGACGGATCTACTTCGGCACGCTCGGAGCCGGGGTGGCGATTCTGTCGGAAGCGCGCAGCGTACATGGGCTCTGACCGACATGTATCGCAGTGGCCTCCTGGCGCGCTACGTGGCCCGCGAGTTTCTGCTCTCGGTGCTGGTCTCGTTTCTGTTCTTCTTCTCGATCTTCTTCATCAACGTGCTGTTGGTAACGGCCACCGACATCATGGCAAAGCAGGTGCCCCTGGGCGATGTCGCCCTGCTGGTGATGTACTCCCTGCCACAGATCATCCACCTCGCGTTTCCCTTCGCGACGCTGCTGGGGGCGCTGATGGCCCTGGGACGCCTGCGCGCCGACCGGGAACTCATCGCGCTGCAGGCCTCCGGTATCAGGCTGTTGGCGGGAATGGCTCCGGTCATACTCCTCGGGGGGGTGTTTTCAGGGCTCTCCTTCGCCACCAACGACGTGTTGCTGCCGGCCGGCACCATCGAGTTCAACCGCATCTATCGGCGCATCCTGTACAGCAATCCTGGCCTGGAGCTGGAGCCGAATACCGTCAAGCACTTCGAAGACAGTGCCATCGTGACCGGCGACGTGAGTGGCGACGTGCTGGGCGACGTGACGATCATCGATCGCGACGAGTCGGGCAGGACGCGGGTGATCACCGCGCAACACGTCCGCCTACGCGAGAGCGGGCAACAGGCCGGCGTGATCTCGCTTCAGCTCAGCGATGTCTTCACGCACCTCATCGGCGCCGATCCCGGCGACTTCGAGTACGTCCGCGCTGCCGCCATGGAATACCACATCGTGCTGCCGGAGATCGTCGAGGCCCTGGTGGAGATCGGGCCGGCGGAGCAGAGCTCGGCGGACGTGTGGCGGGCAATCGCCGTGCAGCGCGCGCAGCAGTCGCTCCGCCAGCGGCAGGAAGAAGCGGAATCCGAGCATGCGCTGCTGCTCGCAGTCGGGGCCGTGGCCGCACGGATGGCGGACACGCCACCGAGCGCGCGGCCCGCGTTGCTGCAGGGTGAGCGGGAGCGGCTCAGCGCCGCGCATCGCCGGCTGGCCGCGGCCGCCGAGCAGGAACCCGACCGCGAACTCCGCAATCACCTGTTCGAGTTCCACAAGAAGCTGGCCGTGCCCGCGGCGTGTCTCGTGTTCACCCTGTTCGCGCTCCCCGCGGGTTTCCTGGCACCACGGAGCGGCCGCGCCTACGGTCTGTTGGTGGGTATGCTCACGGCGGCCCTCTACTGGTCGCTGCTGGTGTCCGCCCACAGCGGCGGACTGCGGCATCAGTTCGCTCCGGCCCTGGCGATCTGGGCGCCCAACCTGGTGGTGCTCGCGTTGTCAGGCGTGCTCTACGCGCTGTGGCGGTGGCGATGCGGCTCCAGCGCATGATCCTGAGTTCGCTGCTGCCGGTATTCGGGATAGCGGTGATGTTCTTCGTCCTGATCATCGAGCTGGCCGACATTTCGCCCAACCTGTATCGCTACCTGTCCACCGGGGTCGCGCCCGGCGTGATCGCGCGCATTGCATTGCTGTACCTGCCGACGTGCATCACGTACGCGGTTCCCATCGCTCTTCTGTTCTCGGTCGCCCATACTCTGGGCTCCAGTTATGCGCGCAACGAGCTGATCGCGATGTTCGGGGCCGGAGTCAGTCTGCGGCGACTGGTCGCTCCCCTGGTGCTGTTCGGCGTGTTGTTGAGCGGCGCGCTGTTCGTGTTCGAGGATGCGGTAGCCATCGACGCGCTGCGCAGGAAGAACCAGCTGCATCGCACCGCGCTGGACATACGGCTGCAACTCGACAACTTCGACGTGACGATCACGAGCGCCGATCGCCGCGTGGTGTACCATGCCGGCAGCTACGACGACGAACGCGGCGAGCTGTCTCAGGTGCTGGTGATCGAGCGGGCTCCCGATGGCGGCGTGGCAATGCGCCTGGACGCCGAGCGGGCGCGTTGGGATGGCAGCCGATGGCTGTTCGAGAACGTACGGAGGTTCTCGTGGCGCGACGGCAGCACCGCCGGCGTGATGGCCGAAGAGCATCGGGAACGCTATTCGGCGCCGCAGTTCGCCGACGGGCCGGCTGCGTTTCGGCGCGCCAACCGTGAGGTGACCGAGATGCGCTATCGTGATGCGCTGGCGTGGGTGGACACGCTGCGTCGCGCCGGGCGCGACTATCGTGCCGCGCTCACCGATTCCTACGGCAAGATCAGTTTCGCCGTTACACCGCTGGCGGTGACGTTGATCGCGGCGGCGGTGGGCGGAGTGATGCGGCGCAACATCCTGCTCATGAGCATGCTGCTGGCGTTGGGCATCTCGGTCGTATTCTACGTGTTGCGTCTGGCGGGAGAGATTCTGGCCGAGAACGGTGTGCTGTCGCCGGAGGTGGGCGCGTTCGGCGCAGTGTTCCTGTTCCTGCTGGCCGGGGTGACGCTGCTTCAGGTCGCGCGCACCTGAAACGCAACCTCGGTTGTCGTCATGGAGTTCACGATCGAACAGCCGGACCGGCACAGCGCGGCGCGAACCGGGCGCCTGGTCACGAGTCACGGCTTGGCGCGCACCCCGGTGTTCATGCCGGTGGCAACCAGCGCATCGGTCAAGGCGATGTGGCCGCAGGACCTCGCGTCAATGGGGTATCGCGTGTTGTTGAGCAACACCTACCACCTGGTGGTGCGTCCCGGCATCGCGCGCATTCGCCAGGCCGGAGGCCTGCACCGGTTCATGGGCTGGGACGGCAGTCTGCTGACCGATTCCGGCGGCTTCCAGGTGTTCTCGCTCGCCACCTTGCGGCATGTGCACGACGACGGCGTGCGCTTTCAATCGCACCTGGACGGCAGCCCGCTGTTGTTCACCCCGGCCGGCGTCGTCGCCAACCAGATAGCGCTTGGCAGCGACATCGTGATGCCCCTGGACGTATGCACCGCGGCGGCCGCCGGCCGCGACGAGGCGCGTCGTGCGGTGGAGTTGACTCAGCGTTGGGCCGTCGCCAGCAAGCGGGCCTGGTGTGCGGCCCGAGACGCCGCCGCCGGTGAGCGGGTAGGGGCACTGTTCGGAATCGTCCAGGGTCATTTTCACCAGGACCTGCGTACCCGTTCCGCGGATCAGCTGCGCCGTCTCGAGCTGCCCGGTTACGCCGTGGGCGGACTCTCCGTGGGCGAGAGTCGCAGCCAGTTCCTGGAGTTCCTGTCGCTCTCCCTGGAGTTGCTGCCCGCGGACCGCCCGCGCTACGTCATGGGCGTGGGCAGCCCCGACTACGCGGTGGAGGCGGTAGCCGCCGGCGCAGACATGTTCGACTGCGTGTATCCGACCCGGGTTGCGCGGAACGCCCGCGCCCTTACCCGCTACGGGCCGCTGTCACTGCGCGCTGCGGCAGCTGGCGCCAGCGATGAACCCGTGGACTCCACCTGTGGTTGCCGAGTGTGTGCCCGCTTCAGCCGCGGATACCTGCGCCACCTGTTCAACCAGCGCGAAATCATGGCTTCGGTCCTGACCACCTGGCACAACCTCGCCTTCATGGCGCGGCTGCTCCAGGAGATCCGCAGCGCTGTTCGCAACGGCTCGTTCGGCACCTTTCGGCGCCGCTTCCTGGCCGACTACCTCGATGGGATCGGCGATGCCCGCTAGTCGCACGGGGCCGCGACGGGCGGTGCTCGCGCTCGTGGTGTGTACCGCCGTGTCCCGCGTGCTCGGCTTCGTCCGGGTTGCCGTGATCGGGGCCGTGTTCGGGGCTACCGGGGTTGCCGACGTACTCAACGCGGTCTACATGATTCCCAACAACCTGCGCAAGCTGCTGGCGGAGGGCGCGCTCTCCGCTGCCGTGATCCCGGAGCTGGCGCACGCACTGGAGCAGAAGGGCGGCGACCGCGCGGCCGAGGCACGAGTTCTGGTACGCCGCATCCTGACGCTGCTGACAGCCGTGGTGTCTGTCCTGGTAGTCGTGGCCGTAGTGCTGGCACGGCCGGTGGTGGGCGTGGTGCTGGAGTTCCCCGAGCCGTGGAAGATGGAGCTGGCGATGGGGCTGTTCCGGCTGGTGTTTCCGTACCTGCTGCTGGTGAGCATCGGCGCCGTGCTGATGGCTGCGCTCAACTGCCATGACGTGTTCGTGGTTCCGGCGCTGGCGCCGCTGCTGTTCTCGGTCAACGTCGTGCTCGCGATCGTGCTGTTTCATCGGCACTGGGGTCTGCTGGCCGCCGGAGTGGGCATCCTGGCCGGCGGTGTCGGCGGAGTCGTGGGGCAGCTACCGGCCTTCCTGCGGCGCGGTTACGACTTGCGGCCCGACTTCCACTGGTCGGACCCGCGGGTTCGGCGCGTCGTGCGGCAGTGGATCCCGGTGGTGGCGTCCGCCTCCATGTTCGCCATCGCCCAGCAGGTGGCCATCGTGTTTGCCTCGGGGTTGGAGGACGGCAGCACCTCGGCCCTGGCCAACGCGGTGGTGTTCTGGCAGCTCCCGTTCGGGATCTTCTCGGTGTCCGTGGTGACCGCCCACTTCCCGCGCATGAGCGTATACGCCGCGGCCGGCGACGCGCCGGCGCTGTCACGTACGTTCGCCGGCGGCCTCATGATGATAGTCGACCTGTTGCTGCCGCCGGCCCTGTTCTACCTGTTCTTCGGCGAAGCGGTGATTCGGGTGGCCCTCGAGCGAATGACGTTTTCGGCCACGGGTACGGCTCTCGCCGGGAGTGTCCTGGCCGGCTACGCGGTGGGGCTGGTCGGCGTGGGCGTGTTCAACTTCGCTCAGCGCTACTTTTTCGCCACCCGCGACTACCGGTCGCCGTTTCTGGCCGCGCTCCTGGTCGCCGCGATCGACATCCCCCTGTCACTGTGGCTGAAAGAGACCTCACTCCGGGTCACGGGGCTCGCGGTCGCCAATTCCATCGCGTTTACCGCTGGCGCCGGCGCCCTGCTGGTCGCGGCGCGGCGCCGCATGCCGCAGCTGCAAGGTGAGCGGTTACTCGGCCACCTGGTGCGGGTAGTGGCGGCGAATGCGCTGCTGGCGGCGCTGCTGTGGGCCCTGGCCGAGGTGGTGCAGCCGTGGTGGCAGGCCGGCAGCACGCTGCCCAACGCATTGCTGACGCTGGCCATCGGGGCTTGCGCGGTGGGAGTGACCCTGGCCCTCTATCGGCTGCTGAGGCTTGCCTGGTGGCGTGACAGGTAAGTCACCACGGTCACTCCGGGGCAGTGCACGGTGGCCACTGCGGACACACCGGGCGCTTCACGCGGACTCGGAAGGGGTGCCGAATGCCTTCAGGTACAGGCGCGTACGGTCATTCAACACCCCGTAGAAGGCTCGCGTCTCAGCGTCGGGAGAGTCGCGCCAGAACGTGGCTGGAATCGCCGAGTCATTCGCCAGCGGCGCACGGTGCCGGTGGCCGTAGTAGATCTGTGCCGTCTTGCGGATCTGCTGCGTGCGCCGCGTGGTCGCGGTGTGCAGCACCGATACGTTGAACAACGCGCAGGTTCCCGCCGGACCAAGCAGATCATGAACGCCGCCCCGGGCTAGCTGAGCCGTGGTATCGTCCAGCACCGGATCTGAAATGGACTCCGGTGACAGTGACAGACAGTGGGTTCCCGCATTCACGTCGCGGAAGTAGACCACGAGCTGCAGGTAGTCCATGCGTAACGGATGGTCATGCCAGTGTCCCTTGTCCCGGTGCCAGCGCTGGTGCAGGGTGTCGTCATACGGCCCCATGGAACGCAACCCGATCTCACCGAAGCAGACCGGCCCACCCATCAATTCAACTATCAACGGGAGTAGCCGCGGATGTCGAATCAGTTCGTCAAACTGCGGTGACGTTACCAGGGCGTCATAGTTTGCGTATTGGTGATGCCCGTAGGCGTGCCAGAAATAGGGATGCCTGCGGCGATCGTCGTCGAACATGGCTTCGAAGTAGGCGGTCTCATCCCGGTTCAGAACCGGTCCCAGATTGAGAAACCCGTTGGCGGCAAAGAAATCCCGTTGCTGGTTGGTCATGACGACCTCACAAGTTCCTGCTGCTTGACCTTGACGATGCGCTCGATGCGGTAGTGAAAGTCTTTCTCGTTGATCGTGAACTGCAGCTCGTCATTGGTACGATGATGCCACAGTTCGGCACCTAGCGGCGACAGATATGAGATGATATTACGCTTCGGATCCGACTCCCACGGACCCAGAATCACGTAGCGCTCCTTGGTGTTGCTTTCGATATTGGTGAGTTCGACCTCGGTGCCGAACGAGATCAGCGTGGCGTTGGCCTCTGCGAGGTCGAAGATCTGCGCATTCTGCAGATCTTCCTGGAGCCGCGACACGGCACTCTTCAGGTGTTCCTGTTTTTCCAAAGCCGCCTTGTACTCGGCATTCTCCCGAAGGTCGCCCTTTTGCAGCGCGAGTCCGATTTCTTTCGAATTCTCGGGTAT
Source organism: Spirochaetia bacterium (assembly GCA_965203905.1). Lineage (GTDB taxonomy): Bacteria > Spirochaetota > Spirochaetia > SZUA-6 > Bin103 > Bin103. Next base: position 5,566,759 of record CBDBDQ010000005.1, read on the forward strand.
CTCGACTTCCAGAATCTGGCGCAATTCGCGTTGTCGATCCTCGTACCCCAAGCGGGTCACCAGGAGCCCCATGCGGACCGTGTCCTTGGCCTCCTCCTCGGCAAACCGGTACCCTGGAAATTTATCCTTGATACGCTGTCGAACGCGGATTTTGATAGACGGATCAAGCTCCCTTACATCCTCCACCAAGGTGTAGATGCGGGTTATCGATTCCTCGTTTGCGCTACTGATGAAGTTCGCCAAGTGGCGTTCTTTGAAAAGGTAGTCAAAGATCTGTCGGTTCAATTTGCGATTCGCCGCTACCTCCCGCCGATTGCCGATGTCGCGATAGGTGAGGTCCAGCAGGTGAATCATTCCGATCATCACCTTCTCCGGCTTGATTCCGTGATTCTGCAGCCACTCGTCGTCACCGGCATTGCGCACCAGCCAGACAAATGGCAGACGGTGTTCGCGATAGTCGTCGACCACCGTCGAGATCAGCTCGGCGACTACCTCGGTGTGCTCTGCGGTGCCTAATTCCTCCAGGATCTGGCGCGTCGGATGAAACAGAAAGATGCGTGCGTAAACATGCGCCCAAGCACCGATGTCACTGAGAATATGGGCAAGGAAGTCCTTCCCCAGACCGGCCCCGTCAAGTAACTGGAAGACTTCCTCCAAGTCCTCGATGTCGACGAATAGCTCGCGAAAGGTAACGCTTACCCCAGGATCAAGGTGGGGATACTTTCGGGTGAGTTTTTCGATGATCAGGAAGCTTGCTACGTTATTCTCGATCTGCCCTGAGGAGGCCTTCAGGAATCCCGCAAAGTACGTGAACATCTCCACCAGATACTCGGATTCGGGCTGGGCGTGGTCGAGGAATTCGTGCAGGGTCTGGACCCGGCTGAAGAAGCTCTTGTCGGCGCGGAACTTGTTGTAGGTCTTTTCTTCGAAGGAGATGGGACGTTCCCGCACCGAGTAGTGATCGAGCTTTCCGGTCACCGTGCCGAAGGCCGGATCGGTCTTGAGGATGCGGCGGGCAGCGGTGCTCCACTTCGACCACTCGTTGGGTGCCAGGATGCGGGGCACCAGCTCGCCCTTGACGCGCTTCATGTCAGCCGCGTTGGCAAAACTCCTGATCACCGTGCGCAGGGCCCATGAGGGATCGTCCTTGACCCGCTGCTTGAGTTTGTCGCGGGGTACGGTGGCACGCAGTACCCAGATATGTTCACTATCGAGAATATGGAGTGCATTCACGGCCATCTTCAAGGACATTCGATGTCCCCGCTTCTTCAGAAAATCGATCACGAAGCGGTCGTCCTTGATTTCCTTGATCCGGCCCAGCCCCCAGGTCCGGTGGAACACGTAATTGCCCTCGTCGAAACTGATGTGCTTCTCGAAGTCGGCGATCGCGTCGTGGACGTTGCGCCAGGACTGGTTCAGGTTGGACACCTTGATATACTCTTCGAGATGGCTGTGGCCGGCATAGCGATTGGTATAGACATCCACCAATTCGGCTCGAGCACCACTCTTTCTGGGATCGTGATTGAGGATTCGTTTCAATATGTCGACCGAGGCATTCCAGTCTTCCTTTTCCCGGTAGTATGGGTAGAGTACCTCCAACAAGGTGATTCCGCGGTCTCCGCCGAGCCCCCGGACCACCTGGTTCTCGATCTGTAGCAAGCCCTCGAAGTCTTCCGGCTGCAGCTCCACCAGCTTCTCCCACATTTGTTTGAGCGGAGAAAACTGGCGTCGGTTGATGTACCGGTGCAGTGCTTTCTTGTAGTAGTCGAGAGCCCCGTCGAAGTCTCCTTCCTGCTCCCGTCTGGTGGCCAGGAGACGGACCGTGTCAGCATCCTCATAGTCAACCTTTATGAGCCGTTCGAGGATTTCATAATGACGCTCATGATCGTCTTTCTTGGCATAGGTCTCGGCCAGTGTCCGCAATGCAAACTTGTTCTCGCCGTAGCGCAGAATTCGTTCACAGAGGTATTCGACGATGTTCCATTTTTCTCCGTCGACAAACATGTTGGTCAGCGCTACCAGATTCGAGTCGTCCACAATGCGTTTGCTGAGAGCCAGGATGCCGGACAGGTACAGGCCGATCACACTGTCCCTGCTGGTTTGCAGGTGCTGCTCACAAATCTCCTGGATTTCGTCCTGAGTGTCTGCTCCGAGGGTCTCCTCGAGCAACTCATCCAGAGTCCTGAAACTGGACGTCGAGTAGCCCGACAAGTCGGCTCTGGTCCATTTCTCTTCGTTGATCATTTCACTGATACGCTGGACAAGGGTGTCTGTCATTACATTTACTCCGACTCAGGCTGCAGGCAGGTTAGGTGCGTGCGCTTGGTGATTGTTGTGTCAGCCGGCGTACTGCTGATATACGCCGATATCCAACACCTTGATACGGCGTAGGATGTCGTCCACCTTGGCGCGTTCTTCATGAGTAGCAAGAAAGTGCGCGATCAACCAGAAGTAGCGATTGATCAACCGCGGTATCAAAGCCGCCTGATCGTCGCTCGGTTCCGGAGGGTCCACCGGACGCAGCTCCGGGCCGGTGGCCACACCGAGGCGCTGCTCCAGTTCGAAGATGGATTGTCGTAGCTTTCCGTATTCCAGTGCGGTAAGCTCGCGAGTTACACTGAAGGCGCCCAACAGGACGCCGTAGACCGGCACCCACTCGGGCACGTTGCGGGTGATTCCGGCGGCCTTCACGGCGGCCACCAGGCGCCGAATCATCGGCGACTCGAGCTCTTCCAGCGGAATTTCCGAGGCCCCGAGAAAAAACGCCTCTCGGAAGAAGATCTTGGCGGCGCGCGACTCTTCGATCAATGAGTAGCAGTCGGCGAGCTCCGCCAGAAGTGGCGCCCAGTCGCGCTCGAGACGCCGCGCGTGCTCCAGGTACCGGACCGCGTTGGCGAAGTCGCCCATGGCCTTTAACGAGTGGCCGAGCAGCAGCAGGCGGCGGGCTTGCGGGCTCGGGCGCGTATACCCGGTGCCGGCGGCAGCCGGAGTTTCCGAAGCCGAGGTCTGCAGCAGGTTGGCCACGGCGGTGGCATGTATGTAGTGCTTGATGTCCTGGTAGCATCGCTCCGGCAGGTCCCCAATGCGCGCCGCGAAGCCGCGGAAGGCGGCCCATTGGTCCAGCAGATAGCCGGCCCGTTCAGCGCTCGTCTCGATTTCGTCCAGCCGTTGTTGGCGCTCGGCCCAGTAGCGTACGCTCTTGAGCGCAGGGCCTACACCCTCGTACTCCACGTCGAGTTCGAGGGTGCGCTCCAACAACTTGGCGGCCTCCCCAAATGCACCGGACCGCAACTTGCCGTACGCACCGTTGACCATGTGCGCGATATCATTCTCTGCGAACGTGAGCTGTCGATCGGTCATGTGGGAGGTATGCTATGACCAAAGGCTACACCGCACGGGCCGTCGGGGTCAATCGAGGGTGTTCGAGGGTCCGGGTTGTGCGACCGGGGGCAACCGCCTACCTTTGCATCAGCATGAGCCGCCCCCCACGCCTGCGACCGTTCCTGCCGTATGCCGGCGCTTCGCGACAGACCGTGGTGGCGCCCTCCATTCTGGCGGCTGACAGCGCCGATCTGGCGGGCGCCGTGGCGTTGGCAGCGCGTGCCGGGGCGAAGTGGCTGCATATCGACGTGATGGACGGCCGGTTCGTGCCGCCCATCACCTTCGGGGCGCAGACGGTGGCAGCTCTGCGCCGCCGCACCGAGCTGTTGCTCGACGTCCACCTGATGACCAGCCAACCGGAGCGCCACGTCGCCGCGTTTGCGGACGCCGGCGCCGACCTCATAACCTTTCATGTCGAAGCCACCGTTCACGTGCACCGTACCCTGCAGGCGATCCGTGCGGCCGGAATCGGTGCCGGGGTTGCATTGGTGCCGTCCACGCCCGCGGCGATGATCGGCGAGCTCGCGGAGATGGTGGATCTGGTCCTGGTCATGACCGTGAATCCGGGGTATGGCGGGCAACGTCTCATCACCCGCTGTCTGGACAAGGTGGCCGAGGTCGCCGCCAGGCGCGAGGCGGCCGCGGCCGCGTACTTGATCCAGGTGGATGGCGGCATCAACCACCTGACCGCGGCTCGCGCCTGCGGCGCCGGCGCCGACGTGATGGTAGTCGGCACGGCATTCTACGGTGCCTCGGAGCCGCACGCCGCGCTGCGTGCTCTCGCCACTGCCGGCGCCTCCTGATGCGGGCCGTGGTGCAGCGCGTGAGCAGCTGCGAGGTGAGGGTGGTGGATCCGGTCGCTGCCGGATCGGAGGAGTCCGGATTTCGGGTAGGGATCGGACCGGGGCTGCTGGTGTACGTTGCGGTCGCGGCCGAAGATGGAGAGCAAGACCTGGGCTACCTGGTGGAGAAGATTCGCGGCCTGCGGATATTTCCCGATGCCGCCGGGCGCATGAACCGATCGGTGCAGGAACGAGACGGCGAGGTGCTGGTGGTGTCGCAGTTTACCCTGTATGGCGACACTCGCCGCGGACGCCGGCCCTGGTTCGGGCGGGCGGCCGCACCGGAGCGTGCCGAGGCCCTCTACGAGGAATTGATTTCGCGCCTGCGGACCTGCGGGCTGCGCGTGAGCGGCGGCAGGTTTCAGGCGCACATGGCGGTGGCCGCGGTCAACGATGGCCCGGTGACGATCCTGCTTGACTCCGAGCGTACGTTCTGAGCAATTGACCGCCGGATCGCCGCTGGCCTACCATGCGGGCAGAAGGTCGGGCCGGGCCACCGCGCGCTCGAGGCAGGGCGATCGACGCATGGGCGCGACACCGCTTTGAAGCGCCAGCCGATACCGCGCCGTTATCATTATCACACACGGGCCGCTGGCGCGCGGGATAGCGCGTCGGCCCGGTGACAGCCCAGGGGGTATTATCCCCCAGGGGGATTATCCCAGGAGGGATTATGGCGAAGCAGTCCAGCAACGGCGGCGAGGATACGCGTGAAATAGTGGTGGAGGAATTCGTCGTGCGGCCCGATCCGGCGCGGTTGAAGGCCCTCGACGCAGCTCGCCTGCAGATCGAGAAGCAGTTCGGCAAGGGGTCTCTCATGCAGTTGGGAGCGGCCGGCCAGCAGTCCGACATCAGCGTGGTGCCGTCCGGTTCGGTGCTGCTCGACGCGGCCATGGGGGTGGGCGGGTATCCGCGCGGCCGCATCATCGAGATTTTCGGCCCCGAGTCGTCGGGCAAGACCACGCTCGCACTCCACGCCATCTCCGAGGCGCAGAAGCTCGGCGGGATCGCGGCGTTCGTAGACGCGGAACACGCCCTCGATCCGACCTACGCCCACCAGCTTGGGGTGGACATCGACGAACTCTGGGTATCGCAGCCCGATCATGGCGAGCAGGCATTGGAGATCGTGGAGTCGTTGATTCGCTCCGGCGCGGTGGACATCATCGTGGTCGACTCGGTTGCCGCCCTTACTCCACGGGCGGAAATAGAAGGCGACATGGGCGATTCGCACATGGGCCTGCAGGCTCGTCTGATGAGTCAGGCACTGCGCAAGCTCACCGGCACCATCGCCAAGTCCGGCACCTGCCTGATGTTCATCAACCAGACCCGCATGAAGATCGGCGTGATGTTCGGGAACCCGGAGACCACCACCGGCGGCAACGCACTGAAGTTCTACTCTTCCATCCGCATCGAGGTGCGCAAGATCGAGACCATCACCAAGGGACCGGACAACCCGCTCGGCAACAAGGTACGGGTGAGGGTCGTAAAGAATAAGGTGGCACCGCCATTTCAGAAGGTTGAACTGGAGATCATGTTCGGCAAGGGAATCTCGAGTAGCGGCAGTCTGCTGGATGCGGCGGTCGCCAATGGGATCGTCGACAAGAGCGGTACCTGGTACTCCTACGGTGACGATCGTATCGGTCAGGGACGGGAGAACGCCAAGCGCTTTCTGGAGGAGCATGACGACCTTCGCGCCACGATCGAAGCGCGGGTGCGCGCACTCCTGTTCGGCACCGAGAAGGCCTCCGTAGCCGTCGGCTGAGTGGCCCGTCCGCGGGCAGGTTCAGTAAGCATGAGCGCCCAGATCGTGACTGACCAGGGAGCCGGGACGGTGCCTCCGCCCCATCAGGCAGCCGGTCGAACCGGTCCCGAGTTGCCGTTCGGTGCCGCGCCGGCGCCGCAGGGTGTCAGCTTTCAACTGCAGGAATTCGAAGGTCCGCTGGACTTGCTCCTGCACTTGATCCAGCGTGCCGAGGTCAACATCTACGACATTCCGATCGCCACCATCACCGACCAGTACCTGCAGTACCTGGCGGCGGCGAAAGAGAACCCCGGGGCCACCCCCGACGATGGCGCGGAGCAGAGCCGGCGCCGGCTCGAAGACCTGTCCCGGTTTCAGGTGATGGCGGCCACCCTCCTGCACATCAAGTCGCGCATGCTGCTGCCGTTGCCGTACACCTCCGAGGAACCGTACGAGGATCCGCGCCAGGAGCTGGTCGAGCGCCTGCTGGAGTATCAGCGCTTCAAGCGGCTCAGCGAAGTGCTGGCCGAGCAGCAACAGCAGGCCCACTGGATCATCACTCGCTCCGAGCCGCGGATGCTGCCCGATTCGGAGGTGATCCCGGAACCCGCCGCGGCGCAACTGTCACCGGACCAGCTGCTGGCGGCGTTCAAGGAAATCGTAGCGGCGATCGGTGGCGAGCAGCTTACCAGCCTGTACGAAGAGTTTACCGTCAAGGAAAAGATTGCCCTGGTGCACGAGCGGTTGGCGCTCACGGCGGCGTTTTCGTTCCTGGAGCTGGTTCGCGGCGGCTCTGCCCTGGAGATCATCTGCGCATTCTGGGCGGTCCTCGAACTGGCCAAGACGCAGGCCATCGTCGTGCTCCAGCGCCATCAGTTCGCGGCGATCACCGTGGAGCGTGGATTCCGAGCCGCGGTGCCGGATCGGGCAGGGTAGTGGTGAGCCCCACCGGGGCACTCGCCGCGCCGGGCGGGATGGAGCAGCAGAGCAGGCTGGTAGAGGCAATCCTGTTCCTGGAGGCGGAACCGCAGAGCGCGGCGCGTCTGGCGCGCCTTACGGGACTGACGGTGGCAGCGGTGCGCGCCGCCGTCGGCCAGGTGCAGCGCCGCTTCGCCGGCGCCGACCACGGGGTCCAGGTGCTGGAGGTCGCCGGCGGCTATACGCTGGTTCCGAAACCAGACCTGTGGCCGTGGCTGCGTCCCCACTACGGGCGCCTTTCGCAGGGCAGGATGTCGCGTGCGGCCCTGGAGACGCTTGCCATCATCGCCTATTCGCAACCGGTGACGCGCAGCGAGATCGAGAGCATCCGAGGAGTGTCTCCGGATTCCATGCTGCGCGTTCTCGGCGAGCGCGATCTGATCTGCGAAGTGGGACGCAAGGAGGTCCCCGGAAGGCCAATTCAGTACGGCACCTCGGCTGAGTTTCTGCGGATCTTCGGCCTGACGTCCATCGCCGACCTGCCGAAGCTGACTGACGCGGATCGCGCCAGGTTCAGAGCCGCCGATGAATGACGCGGCGCCCGTACCCGGCGCGGAAGGATTACGCCGCGAGCGCTTGCAGGTATTTCTGGCGCGCTCCGGGGTGGCCTCGCGGCGCGCCGCTGAGCGGCTGATCGACGCCGGCCGGGTAACGGTGAACGGCAAGCTCGTGGTGACACAGGGCAGCAAGGTGGGTCCCGGCGACCGGGTCGCCGTAGACGGCAGGGATGTGGCCGCGACCATCGAACCGGCCTATCTTGCGCTGCACAAGCCGCCCGGTTATCTGTGCGCCAATCACGATCCGGCGAACCGACCGCTGGCGCGCAGCCTGTTGCCCGCTGCCGCGGGGCGCCTGTTTCATGTCGGTCGGCTGGACCTCGCTTCCCAGGGACTGATCCTGTTCACCAACGACGGCCAGCTCGCGGTGCGCGCCACTCACCCGCGCTTCGGAGTGGAGAAGGAGTACCACGTGCTCACCGACCGGAGCGTGCCGGTCGCAGTGCTGGAGGAATATCGCGCCGGATGTCGCATCGGCGGTGTCACCTACCGGCTGTCCAGCTACCGGCTCGGTCCCGGCGCCCGGGTAACCCTGACACTGGCGGAAGGCCGCAACCGCGAGATTCGTCGCGTGTTGGGGAATGCCGGCCTGGAGGTGCGCCGTCTCACCCGGGTGCGGGTGGGGCCGGTGACTCTGCACGGGCTGGTCCCCGGAGGCTGGCGGCGGTTGACGCCGCGGGAGGTGGCATGGTTTCTGCGCCTGCGGCCGCGCCGGCCGGATCCCGCCGCAGCCTCGGACGCGCTCCCGGTGGCGTCCGCGTGAGCAGCCGCTGCGGCGGGGCACACCGATGCCGGTGATCGCCATCGATGGCCCGTCCGGGTCGGGCAAGTCCACGGTAGCGGCGTGTCTGGCGGCTCGGCTCGGAGTGTCGTGGCTCAGTTCCGGCGCGTTGTATCGCGCCGTGACGCGGCTGACGCTGGAGCGTCTGGGCGCCGCCGCGCCTGCCGGGCCAATAAGCGCGCTGGTGCGCTCCGTGCACTGGGAGGTAACCGGTGCGGCGGTACGGGCCGATCATCGGGATCTGACGGCGTCGCTGCACAGCGCCGAGGTCGACCGCCACGTAGCGCAGGTGTCCGCCATTCCCGGGGTCAGGCAAGCGATCAACCACCTGCTGCGGATAACCGTCGGCGCCGGCCGCTGGGTGGTCGAGGGCCGCGACATCGGTACCGAGGTGTTTCCCGAAGCGGTGCTCAAGGTGTACCTTGATGCCGAGCCGGTGGTTCGCGCGGAGCGGCGCGCGCTGCAGCACCACTCCGCCGTCAGTGCTTCTGCGGTGGCGCAGGTTGCCGCGTCGCTGGCCGAACGCGACCGCCGTGACCGGCGTAAACCGGTAGGTGCGTTGCGGCCGGCAGAGGACGCGCAACGTATCGACACATCGCACTTGACGGTCCCCGAGGTTTGTGCAAATCTATTCCACATTGTCCCCAGCGATTTCCTCCCGGAGTAATCCTGTTCTCACCATGAGCGACTCGGAAACGGGCTCGTCAAAGCCCAAGTCCTTCGAATCCCAGCTCCAAGAGCAATACATCACCCGTCTCGACCGGGTGGAAGAGGGTCAACTGATCACTGGCCACGTGATCGAGGTAGGCCCGGAAACCGTGTTCGTTGACGTAGGACTCAAGTCGGAAGGTCGCATTCCGATTGAGGAATTCGTCGAGCCCCCGCACGTGGACGACGAAGTGAACGTCGTGCTGTTGCGCAAGGAGGGCCGCCATGGCGAGGTGGTCGTGTCCAAGCGCAAGGCGGACGAACAGGTGGTGTGGCGCGCGCTGAAGGACTCGGGCGAGACCGGTGAGCCGGTTCCCGGACGCATCACGCGCAAGATCAAGGGTGGCTACGAGGTCGACCTCGGTGCCGCCTTGCGCGCCTTCGTTCCATTCTCCAAGGTCGACGTGATGCGGGTGCGGGACGAAGACGCCTACATTGGACTCGAAACCCGTTTCTTCGTGGAGCAGCTCTACAACCGCGGCAAGGTGAACATCGTCCTGAACCGCAAGGCGTGGCTGGAGCGGGAGGCCAAGAAAAAGCGCGACCAGTTCTACGACACCGCCGCGATCGGAGACGTGTACCGCGGTACCGTCAAGACCTTCACCTCGTTCGGAGCCTTCGTCGACCTGGGCGGCTTCGATGGCCTGCTCCACGTCAACGACATGCGCTGGGGCCACGTGGCCTCGCCGAAGGACGCGGTGGTGATCGGCGAGGAGGTCAACGTCAAGGTCATTCGCATCGACCGCGAGGCGCAGAAGGTCAACCTCAGTCTCAAGCACTTTACGCCCGATCCATGGACCACCTTCGAGGAGCGGTACACGCTCGACGATCTGGTAACCGGCAAGGTAACGAAGATCACCGATTTCGGTGCATTCATCGAGATCGAACCGGGCATCGAGGGGCTGTTGCACATCTCCGACATGTCGTGGGTCAAGAAGATCGGGCATCCGCGCGAGATCCTCGCCAACGGCGACGAGGTGCAGGTGAAGATTCTCGCCTACGACCTGGAGCGCGGCAAGCTGTCGCTGGGTCTCAAGCACGTCTTGCCCAACCCCTGGGACACCGCGGAGGAGCGCTATCCGCCCGGCAAGGTGGTAAAGGGTATCGTCCGCAACATCACCAGCTACGGGGCGTTCGTACAACTGGAGGAAGGGATCGACGGATTGCTGCACGTCGATGACATGTCGTGGACCAAGAAAGTTCGCAATCCCGCCTCGGTTGTGCAGACCGACCAGGAACTCGAGGTCGCCGTGGTGGACCTCGACAAGAAGGCACGCCGTATTCGCCTTGGCTTGAAGCAGCTCTCCGACGACCCGTGGGTGGCGTTGGCCCGCGCCTTCCGTCGTGGCAGCGTGATCGAGGGGCAGGTAACCAGCAAGACCGACTTCGGCGTGTTCGTTCGGGTGCAGGGCGGCATCGAAGGCCTCATAGCCAACAACCAACTGGTCGATCCGGTCGGCGGCAGCATCGACAAGGCGCGCGAGGAACTTCAGCCGGGCGCCCAACTGAAGGCCGTGGTCACCGAGGTCAGTGCCGAAAAGCAGCGCCTGTCGCTGTCTCTGCGTGAAATGCAGCGCCGGGAAGAGCGCCAGGAACTGGTGAAGTACATCCATGACGACGAACAGCCCGAAAGCGTATCCCTGGGCGAATTCCTGAAGGACCGATCGTCCAATTGATGGTTCCTGGTAGCGTATCGGCAGGTGGGGCGCAGGCATGAGTAGCGCCCTGTCCACGGGCGCAACGTCGAGCCCGGCGGCGGTAGTATCGGCTTTCGTAGAGCGCCACAAGGTAGTGTTGCTGGTGGTTGCGGCCGTGATGCTGGCGGCGCTGATCGTGTGGTTGGCCTGGGCCGAGCGCGAACGCAGCGTCACCGAGAGTTCGGCGTTGCGCGCCGAGCGCTTGCAGGATCTGTATCAGACCTGGCGGGCGGAGCCCGAGGGGACGCGCAAGACCAACCTGGGCGAGGACCTGGTCGAGGATGTGGAACGCATCGTGCGGCAGTTCCCGCGCCGTTATGCGGCACAGCGGGCGTTGTACGTCCGCGCCCAGTACCGGTTCGACCTGGAGCAGTGGAGCGACGCCGTGGCCGATTGGCTGGAGCTGGCTGCCCGCTGGCCCGACAGCTATCTGGCACCGCTGAGCGTCTTCAACGCCGCGATTGCCAGCGAGGAGGCGGGCCAACCGGAGCAGGCGCTGGAGCAGCTGCAGCGGATCGTGGACCAATGGGGGGACACGATTCTGGTCCCGCGCGCGCTGTTTTCGATCGGTCGCATGGCCGAGCAGCGCGGCGACGCCGGTACGGCACAGGCGACCTACGACCGCCTGACGGAGGAACATGGCGGCAGCAGGTGGGCCGTGGCGGCGCGCAACCGCCTCATCGTACTGGAGACCCAGGGCCAACCGGCCGCGGAGTAGGGCGCATTGGGGCGCGCCCGTACGCTGTCCGGTGCGGCTCCTGGCCGCGATCCTGGTCGGCGTGGTTGGCGGCTGCGGACTGCCCGATCCACGTCCACTGCTGCCACCGCCGTCCGCTCCTGCCTTCTCCGACACGGCGGATACGTTCAGTTTCTCCCAGCCCACGGGCGCCGGCAGCGACCAGGTGCCGAGCCTGCAGACCTTCGGTTACGAGGTCTATTACCGATTCTCCGCCATCGGAGCAGCCACCGACCGCAACCTCCCGGATCGCACTCAGCTCGGTGCCAACGGGTTCGTGGCTCTGCGCACGGCGGATGATCGTCACCCGCTGGCGGCGACCGGGCGGCCGTTGATCGCGGTGCCGAGCGCGGCGCGAGCCGAGCACCGCGTGACGCTGAGCTTCGTGGCACTGGAAACCGGTGCCGACCCCCACGCCACCTTGGGTTCGGGGGGCCGCATCTCGCTGCGCCGCGGCGTGGAGGATACGTTCACCGGCCGCTATGAGCGCTTCGCGTGTGAGGAGTTCGACTCGGACCATCCCGATGTGGAGGCCTACCCGGAGCTGCCCCAGGACTGCGCCGCGGGATTGGAGGTGCAACTGCAGCTTTACGCCGTTGCCTACGGGCGCGACGCGGAACGCAACGAGCAGTTCAGCGAACCGCTGTACCTGGCTTCGATCAACGTCACCTTCAGTAGCTGACAACCGTGTTCCCGTACCTCACCGTCGGCCTGACCTACATCACCGTCGGGCTGGCGGCGGCCATCTTCTGCCACTTCGTGCTGCGGCGGCGGGTGCTGGGCAACTTCTGGGGTGCCCTCATCGTCGGCCTGATCGGCGCCGTCCTCGGCGGCATGCTGGACCAGGTGCTGGCCGGCGTGATCGAGCGGCTGGCCCACTTCAACCGCGTCAACCTGTTCGCGGCGGGGTTCTGCGCGATCGTCCTGATCTGGACGTTGTCGCGGCTCAACGAGTGACCGTACCGAGCCAGGTGCGGGCGCGGAGAATGTGGTCCAACGGCCGGAACAGCGACGAGAAGATATCCCGTACGATGCCGACCTCATCCACCAGGTAGGTGACCCGTCCGATCGGCAGCAGCCCGGAGTACGCGCCGTAGAGCCGGCGCACCGCATTGCCGGGATCGCTGACGATCGGGTACGGCAGCCTGCGGTGCTCGGCGAACTGCCGGTGCGATGCGATCGAGCCGCTGTTGATCCCCACCACCTCCGCACCGGCGTCGACCAGTTCGTCATAGGCGTCGCGGAACCCGCACGCCTGTGCCACGCAGCCTGGTGTCTCATCCTGAGGGTAGAAGAACAGCACCACCTTGCGGCCGCGCAGGGCGCTGAGGCGGAACGGCTCGCCGCCGGCGGTCGGCAATGTGAAATCGGGGGCTTCGTCTCCGACTGCGATCTTCATCGCGGACCTACGGTAGCGGGATCGCGCCGGGTGATCAACGACGCACCTGGAGCGAGGAATTCTACTTCCGATAATGTATATTCTGTCTACTTGCAGGTGAGAAAAACGCCGGCTTCCGTAGCGACCTGCCTTCGCAGCGCTTGCGAGTACCCGGTATGCTGCTGCCCATGACTATGGGCGAATACTGGGAAACGCTCCGCGGCGCGGTGCAGCGGACGGTGGACGCGGGACGCATCGGGCGGCCGGCGGCGCTGAGGCTGACGGTGCATGTCGGTGGCGAGGCGAGCGTGGCCGGCGAGTGCCGTGCAGCGGTGCGCGCGATGGCTGCCGGATGGTTCGGGAGCGAGCCTGTGGCGGTGCATCGCATTGGCGGCGACGGAGCGCCGTCGGTCGAGGCGCTGCGCTGGTCGGGCGGTCAGAGCGCCGTGTTGGCGGTGAGCGCGGGGCCCGGCCCTATCGGGGGCAACCTGGCGCTGATGGGCTCGAACGGAACGCTCTACCATGAGATCGGCGGCGACGCCGCCGCGATCGCGGCCGCAATGGGTGCACCGGAACCGGCGGCGGGCGGCGCGGCCGCTGGCAGCGGCGGGAAGGCGCGCTACGGCGTGGTTGCGGTGGGCGGGAACCGCACCCACCTGGAGGGCTACGCACGCACGTTCGCGGCCGATCCGCGCTGCGAGTTGAAGGCGGTGGCGGACCAGCCGGGGCTGCCGGAGTACCGCGAGGGGCTGAACCGGCTGCTGGCGGCGGAGTTGGAGGTGCCGTATCTGCCGTTGGAGCAAGCGCTCGCTCTGGATGGCGTGGACATCGCGATCAACTGCGCCGACGTCGAGCGCAGGGCGCCGGTGGCGCGCGCCATCCTGGAGGCCGGCAAGCACCTGTACGCCGACAAGCCGCTCGCCGGTACCCGCGAAGCGGCACGCGAAGTCGCCGCGGCGGCCGCAGCGGCGGGTGTCACCACGCAGATGTTCACCCAGGTGTGGTCGGATTGGGCGCAACGTGCCCGAGCGGCGATCGAGCAGGACGTCACCGGACCGGTGCAGGCGCTGCACTGCGACATGCTGATGGCCAAGGGCAAGCCGGGCACGGCGCCGCCGGGAGCACGCAGAGAGCGTCCGGGCGACGGTCGCTTCACGTTCGTAGCCGCCAAGCGCGAACTGTTCGACATGGGCGTGTACCCCATCGCACTGGTGCAGTGGCTGAGCGGGCGCCGGATCGCGGAGGTATACGCCGTGACCGGGAACTACTTCTTCGCCGAGCACGCGGCACTGGACATCGAGGACTACGGCGCGCTGGCGCTGCGGCTGGATGACGGGCGCGTGGCGAGCATCTGTTGCGGCCGGATCGGCGCCACCAGTCACCCGCGCATGGGTGAGCAGCGCATCACCCTGATCGGACAGCGTGGCATCTTTACGTTCTCCGACGCCAGTCCCCGGCTCGAGGTGTACAACGACCAGCCGCCGTTCACGGCACCGCCGGTGCATCCCTTCGATCCGATGCAGATGTGGTCCTCGTCGCAACGCGACATCCAGCCCCGTCCCAAGGATCGCTGGGTGCCGTTGGCCGCCGGCGCGGCGGACACCGACGTGTGCGCGTTCCTGGACTGCATCGACCAGGGAAGGCGGCCGCAGGTGACCGTAGCCGACGCCGTGCACCACGTGGACGTGATCCTGGCCGGCTACGAGTCGGCGGCCAGTGGGAAGCCGGTTGCCCTGCCCCGATAGGGAGCAACTCCCCTCCCCGGCCGCCGGCGCGTCGTGCTAAGCTGAGGCCATGAACAAGATCGAACGCATGCAGGCGATGCTGCGGGGTGAACGCCCGGACCGGGTGCCGGCCGGGTTCTGGTTTCACTTTCCGGACGCCAACGCCGCCGGCCACGCGATGGCCCAGGCGCACATCGACTACTACCGTACCGCGGACCCCGACCTGCTCAAGGTGATGAACGACAACGTCTACGAGCGGGTCGGCGTGGATGCCATCGAGACCCCCGCGGACTGGCGCAAGCTGGAGCCGGCGCCGCAGTCGTCGGCCGCCTACGAGGCACAGCTCAGCGGCCTGCGCGAACTGGTGGACACGCTCGGCGACGAGGTGCTGATGGCCACCACCATCTTCAATCCCTATGCCACCGGAAACAAGATCAGCGACGGCAAGGTGACCGAGCACCTGAAGGAAGATCCCGAGTCGGTCTCGGTCGGACTCGGAGCGATTGCCGAGAGCCTGGCGGGCTTCGCCGCGGCCTGCATCGAGGCGGGTGCCGCCGGCATCTACTTCTCGGCCCAGGGCGGCGACGGCGATCGCTTCACCGCCGAGGAACATGCCCGCTACGTCAAGCCGCACGACATCGCCGTGCTGGAAGCCGCCACCGCCGCCGGCGCCACCTGCAACGTGCTGCACGTGTGCGGCAAGGGGTTGCGCCTGGAGGACTTCCGGGACTATCCGGGGCACACGGTGAACTGGGCGCCACAGAACGACAATCCGAGCCTGAGCGCCGGCCGCGAGCTGTTTCAACGGCCGATCATCGGCGGGCTCGACGAGCGCGGTCCCATCGTGGACGGTCCGCGGGAGGCGATCGTGGACGAGGTGCGCACTGCGCTGGCCGAGATGGGAAGCGCCGGCTTCATGATCGGCGCCGGCTGCACCGTGCCCAACGACATCAACGTCCAGCACCTGGTGTGGGCGCGCGAGGCGGTGCCGGGGTAATGAGCGACTCGCTCGTCGCGGCACCTACCCTGCCCTTGCAGAGCGGTGATCACCTGACGCGGCGGGAGTTCGAACGGCGTTACGCCGCGCACCCGGAAATCAAGAAGGCGGAACTGATCGAGGGGCGGGTCTACGTGTCATCGCCATTGCGCTTTGCTGCTCACGGGCAACCTCACATCGCGGTCGCGGCGTGGCTGGGTACCTACGCCGCCTTCACGCCGCCGGTAAGTGCGGCCGACAACGCCACCGTACGCCTCGATGCGATCAATGAGCCCCAGCCGGACGCTCAGTTGCGCCTCGATCCTGCCGCGGGTGGCCATTCGCGGCTCGACGAGGACGATTACGTGGAAGGGGCGCCCGAACTGGTCATCGAAATCGCGGCCAGCAGCGCGTCCTACGACCTGCATGACAAACTGCACGCGTACCGCCGCAATGGCGTGGACGAGTACCTGGTATGGCGCGTTCACGAGCGCCAGTTCGATTGGTTCGTCCTCGTGGGCGACGACTACGTACCGCTCGCCCCCGATGGTTGGGGCATTCTCCGCAGCAGGATGTTCCCCGGGCTGTGCCTCGACGTAGGGGCGTTGCTGGCGGGCGACCTCGCTCGGGTCCTGGCCACGTTGCAGCGCGGACTGGAGAGTCCCGAGCACGCCGCATTCGTGGCGCGTGTGCAAGGGCCGGGCGATCAGGGGTAGCGGGCGCGGAATTCCCCTACCCGCGCGCGGGCGTTGACCTCCAGCCCGCTGCGCTCGCCGCGGGCCAGGAGCTGGTAGCCGAGACCGGCGATCATGGCCGCGTTGTCGGTGCACAACGTCAGGCTGGGGTACACGGTACGCACCGGCGCCTCATCCAGGCGTTGCCGCAGATAGGTGTTGGCGGCTACCCCACCGGCGGCGACCAGGCACTCGATCCCGGTCTCGCGGCAGGCCAGCAGCGCCTTGTCCACCACGATGTCCACGGCGGTCTGCTGAAAGGCGGCGGCGAGGTTGGGCTGAGTATCGGGAAAGGCAGGATCGCGGAATTGCTCCCGCTGGTGGATCACCGCCGTCTTGAGTCCCGAGTAGGAGACGTCGAAGCGGTGGTCTCCCTTGTGCAGCGAGGGGCGCGGAAAGCGGTAGGCCGCGGGGTCGCCAGCGGCCGACAGGCGCTGGATCGCGACGCCGCCCGGATAGCCCATGGAGAAGTACTTGGCCACCTTGTCGAACGCCTCGCCGCAGGCGTCGTCGATGGTGGCCCCCAGCACCTTGATGCGGTCGAAGCCGTGGACTTCCGCAATGAGCGTGTGCCCCCCCGACAACAGCAGTCCGATGTACGGATAGGAGAGGTCGCACTCCATGTGTGGGGCGTAGAAGTGGGCCTGCACGTGATCCACCGCAATCAGCGGCAGGTCACGTACCAAGGCCAGCCCCTTCGCATACGAGAGCCCGACCAGCAGCGATCCGATCAGACCGGGCCGCGTGGTCACCGCTACCGCGTCCATTCCGTCAAGGCCAGCCGCCGCCTCGCGCAGTGCGTGCTCCACGACGGCATCGATCCACTCGACGTGCTTGCGGCTGGCGATCTCGGGCACCACGCCCTGGTAACGCCGGTGTTCCTCGATTTGGGAATAGACAATGTTGCTGCGGATCTCGACACCGTCGGTGACCACCGCCGCGGCGCACTCGTCACATGAGGTCTCGATCCCCAGAACGGTCATGGGCTGGCAGTGGATCCGTGCTGCCCGCCACCGCCCGGTCCGTTGGCGACACGTTGCGCGTCGCCGGGAGGGAACAGCGCGGACAGCGGCACCACCTCGTAGCCGCGGCGCTGGAGCTGCGGATACACCTCGAACAGCGCTGTGGCAACGTCCGTCACCGAAGCGTGGCCGATCAGCACCGCGTGCCCGTGCTCGCGGGCGACCGCGAGACCCTTCCGCAGTGCCGCCCGGATCGCCGCGGGATCACGATCGTGGTCCAGGAACACGTCGCGCTGCATGAACGGCACGCCATACTTGGCGGCGTAGGGAGCGGCGACGCTGGTCGGCGTGGTGCGGCTGTCGACGAAGAACTTGCCGCTCTCGGCAAGATACGCCATCACCGCGTTCATGATGCGGGGATCCGCGGTGCCGGCCGATCCCATGTGGTTGTTGGTGCCCGCGGCGCCGGTGATGGAATCGAAGTTGCGCTCCAGGAGGCTCCGGATCTCGCCATCGGAGAGCTCGGCGGTTACCGTACCGGGCCCGGGATAGAGGCCGCTGACCGCCGCCATGGGCAGATGCAGGATCACCTCGTGACCGTGGGAACGCGCCAGCTTCGCCGCTCGCGCCGAGTGCTGCAGTTGCGGCAGCACGGCGAAGGTCAGCGGTGCCGGGAACTCCAGAAACGGGCGTAGTTCCTGCAGGTTGTTGCCGGCGTCGTCGATCACGATGGCCAGTCTCGCGCCAGCAGCCTGAGGCGGGGGCGCGGTGCGAGCTGCCTCGGGGCGGGGCTCGGGCTGGAGTTCCGGGGTCGCCGCGGTCTCCGGCGGCTCGCCCATCGGCGGAGGTTCGAACGCCGGCCCCACCGTGGGCAGTGCGCGGTCGGGGACCCACGGCAACCGGAACGCAACCTCACGTTCCGGCGCGGTGGCGCCGGATTCCGGCGGCCGCAGAACGAGACCGACGAGAATCCCGGTGAGGACCACGATCATCGTGACCAGGAACACCACCAGGCGCGCCTGCGGCACCTGGGCCGTTCTGCTCCTGCCGCTCATCCGCAAATGGCCCATGGCGCTGACGGCGCCCGCGTATCTCCCGTGCCACGCTTCACGTTCTGTTTATCGGTTGCACCCGGTCGCGGGATTACGCACACTGCCTCCCATGTGCGGGCGTTACGCGTTGTACGCGGAGACCGAGGAGTTGATCGCGACGTTCGCCGTGCAGCGTGATGCCGCCACTCCCCACCTGGAGCCCCGCTACAACGTCGCTCCCACCCAGGACGTACCCATAGTCGTCGCGGAACGCGGTGCGCGGCGCCTGCGGCTGGTGCGCTGGGGACTGGTGCCGTCGCAGTGGTCCACACCCGAGGAGCGCCGGGCACCGCTGATCAACGCGCGCGCGGAGAGCGTGGCGTCGCGCCCGGTATTCCGCCACGCCTACGCGAGCAGCCGCTGCCTGATACCCGCCAGCGGTTTCTTCGAGTGGCGCCGTGCGGATGGCGTGCGCCAGCCCTACTTCGTGACCATCGACTCGGGAGGCCCGCTGGCCTTCGCCGGCCTCCACGACGTGTGGCAGCGGGACGACCAGCCCCCGGTACCGAGCTGCACCATCATCACGGTCCCGCCCAACTCGCTGGTGGCCGGACTCCACGACCGGATGCCGGCGCTGCTGCCCGCCGCGGACTGGGAGCCGTGGCTCGACCCCGCCGCCCCGCGCGATGCGCTGCGCAGCCTGCTGCGCCCGGCCGAGATCCGGCTGGCCATCCACCCGGTGACCCCGCGCATGAACCACCACGCCTACGAGGAGCCCGCGGCGGTCGCACCGCTGGCGGCAGCGGCCGGTGCCGAGCAGTTGAGCCTGGAGTGGTAGGCAGCGGCAACGTGTGCCGCCGCGACCTCTATTCCTGAGCCAGCACGAAGTAGTGGCCCGGATTCCAGGCCTGGCAGATCAGGTAGAGCTGTCCGTCATGCTCGTACCACACCGTGTTGTGAATGTGGTCGGCCAGCTCGACGCCCAGCTCTTCCTTCGGCCGGATGGTGGACACCACCGCATAGGTGTTGGCATCCAGGATGTAGATGGGCGCCGCCCTCCCCTCCTGGGGATCGTCGAGGCTGCCCACCAGGGCATACCAGTGGTGGCCGCGCTGCAGGAAGTCGATGCCGCACGGCTTGGAGTTGTCCGGGATGCCGTGCGAGGAATGGAAATGGCCGCCGTGGCTGAAGTGCTGAAAGCGGGCATGGGGCCGGTCCGCGATCGACAGGTGGTGGCCGTCCGGATGCGCCCCCAGGCCGTGGGCGGTGCCGAACAGTCCCTCGGCCGTCGGGTCGTCGCTCCTGCCGGCGAAGATACCCGTCCACGTTCCCTGCGCCGGATCGACGGTGGAGATGTAGTTGGCGCCGTAGCCGTCGGCCACGTACAGGGTCCCATCGGCGAAGGTGGTGTCGGTGGGCTTGTACGGCGTCTCGGCATCCTGGTACTCGTCGAACTCCGGCCGTGAGAGCATATAGTCCACGTTGCCGTCCAGGCTGATCACCACCACCTTTTCGTCGTTGTTGGCGGGCAGCACCAGGCGCCGCTTGCCGTCGAACTCGATCAGCGTGGTGCCGTGAAAGTTGACCGGCTTCAGGTCGGAGGGCAGCTCGATGATCTCCTGGCCGCTCAGGTCGGGCGCGATCGACATCAGCCCGCAGCCGGGCATGCCGTAGTAGATGTGCCCGCCGGGGCTCGGGTCCACGGCGAAGCCGCCGTGCAGGTCGACCTCGCACGGCCGCGCCGCCTCGGGCAGGGTGTACAGGTCCTCGCACAGTGAGAACACGAAGGGTGCTTGACCGCTGGTCTTGGGCATGGTGGCCTCCTCGTTTGCCGGGCGATGTCGTGCGCCATGGTAGCCGATTTGCCGGTGCTTGGTCGCGCCGCCGGCACGTGGTTTAATGATTGGCATGAGAATGGCGCAGTACGGCATCGGCCACGACCATGCCGCGGGCAAGGCGCGGGTGATGCGGGACAGCGAGGCGGTCGATCTGGTGGGCGTATGCGAGCCGTCGGAGCGGTTGCGCGCGGCCCTGGGCGGGACTTCGACCTACGCCGGCGTGCACTGGTTTGCGACCTCGGAAGAGATGCTCGAGGACTCCACGATCGAGGCGATTGCGGTGCAGGGGCGGGTGTCGGAAAACCTGGCGTTCGCCCGTGCCTGCCTGGAGCACGGCAAGCACGTGTGGCTGGACAAGCCCGCCGGCGACGACCTGGAGGCGTTCGCCGCGATCCTGGAGCTGGCCGCGGCACGCAAGCTGCACCTGCAGCTCGGCTACATGTTCCGCTACAACGCGGGGTTCCAGTTCATCGTCGACTGGGCTGCATCCGGCAAGCTGGGCGACCTGGTTTCGGTACGGGCGCGGATTTCGAGCGGCACCTCGGCTGCCGACCACTGGATGCGCTGGGACTCGCGCGGCGAGCGCGCCGGCGGCATCATGTTCATTCTCGCCGGCCACCTGATCGACATCGTGGTGGCGCTGCTGGGACGGCCACACCGGGTGACGCCCTTCGCGCGCCAGCACAGCGCGGAGTATCCGTGGTACCGCGACAACACCGTCGCGGTGCTGGAGTATCCGGCGGCGCTGGCGGTGGTGGAGTCGGTTGCCGCGGAGGTGGAATCCGGTCCGTCGCGCCGCCTGGAGGTGTACGGCACCCGCGGCAGCGCCATCCTGGAGCCGCTGGAGCCGCCGCGGCTGCGCCTGTGCCTCGATGCCGAGCGCGACGGCTTCGCCGCCGGCTGGCAGGAGGTGGCGGTGGAGCCCCGGCCGCGCTACGTCGAGAGCCTGCGCGCGTTCCTGGCCACGATCCGCGGCGAGCAGCCGGCCGACCGCAGCTTCGCCCACGAGCTGGCGGTGCAGGAGACGATCCTCGCCGCCGCCGGCCTGCAGTCCCTGTCAACTTCGGCGTAGCGGCGGGTTTCCGCTGCTGCGGCGGCACCGCCAGCGGCGGACCGCTCGCGGCGTGACCTGCGCGCGCCTACTTCCGGCGCTTGGGGCGCAGCCGGGCGGGCGTGTGGTCCTGGTACGTGTCGCTGGACACCAGCCGCAGCTCGCGGTCGGCGAGCGGCAACTTCACGCGCCGGAAGTCGCGGCGGTGCGACTCCCGCATCGCGATCGCGACCTCCAGGGCCGCGAGGCCATCCTCACCGGAGCACTGCGGCGCCGCGCCGCTGGCGATGCAGGACACCAGGTCCTCGACGATGGCCAGCCCACTGGCCTGGAGGCGGTTGGGCAGCGGAAACGGGTACTCCGCCGGCAGTGAGCCCTGGAAGCGGTTGGACAGCGGGCGCATGCTGGGGCGCTCGGTGTTGCCCTGGACCCGGCGAATCAGCTTCCAGCTCATGCCGTCGTCGCCGGTCCAGGCGCGCGCCTCGTCGCCGATGATGTCGAAGGAGGTGAAGGCTGCGCCGCTGGGCATGGTGCGAATGAAGCCACGCACGCCGTTAGCGTAGGCCAGGTAGCCGTTGCCCTGCGGATCGTCGTCGCCGGCCGCAACGGCGTCCGACTCCATCTCGCCGAACACCCACTCGACGTGGCTCCCGGCCAGGAAGTTCATGGTGTCGAGCATGTGGCTGCCGTTGCTCGACAGGCCAAAGGTGCCGTGCACGTTGATCTGGCGCAGCGTACCGAACTCGCCGGCGTCGAGCATCGTCTTGATCTCCTTGAACAGCGCGTTCCAGCGCCGGTGGCAGTTGACCGCCACCACGGTGCCGTGTTCGCGGCACACCTGCAACGCCGAATCCGCCTCCGCCAGGCTCACGGAGATCGGTTTCTCCGCCCAGATGCCGCGCACCCCGGCGCGCGCCGTGTCCTCGATGATGGCGGCACGCGGGCGGGCGCTGGTGCACATGCTGACCAGGTCCAGATTCTCCCGCGCCAGCATCTCGCGGTAGTCCGCGTAGACGTGCTCTTCTTCCAGGCCCCACCGTTCCGCGAACCAGGTGCGCTGCTGGGCGTTGGGATCCGCCCCTGCGACCAGTTCCACCAGCGGCGACTCCGCGTAGGCCGGTGCGTGACAGTACGGCAGGAAGAACGTGCCGCCCCGGATGATCTCGTCGTCGAAGGTGCTGCCGATGCGCCCCAGACCGATAACCGCTGCTCGAAGCCGTGCCATGGACCGGCAGCATGCACCCAACTGACGCACCGCGCAAGACGGCACCGGCGAAGCGGGTGCGGGGGCAAGCGGGACTTGAACATGAATCGATGAAGCCATATTATATTTATGGATTATGCGCTTGATCGTCAGGACGCGGGGCTGGTTGACGATAGATCGTCTATCCCATAACCAGCTCTGGGAAACGTGATAGGAAGTCAACGGCCATCGTGAAACATGAAGCGTTCTTCCCGGCATCCGGTATTTACCGGAGCAGAGTTGGCCGACCTCCCGAGGCGAGGTCGGCTCCCGGGGGCAGGAAGCGCTATTGGCCTACTACACCAAGACCGGCCGAGTCGTCCGGGTGCGGCGCGGGCGTATGCCGTCATCCCGCCGAGCAGATCCCGGTTCCTACCCCGTCGACCCCTATCTGGTCGCCACCAAGCTCACCCCGGATACGGTCCTGTCCCATCACACGGCACTCGAATTCCACGGCCGAGCCTATTCGGTCTGGACTCACCTGATCTACTCCGCATCCCGCCCGGTGGGGCCGCTCACGTTCCGCTCTCAGGTGTTCCGGGGAGCCAAGTTTCCGGAGGCGCTCTTCCGCTCCGGGAGGAAGCACGTCGGTGTGGTGACCTCCGAGAGCTCGGGTGTGGCAGTACGCGTCACAAGTCTGGAACGGACTCTGGTGGACGTCCTGCAGCGCCCGGACCTGTCGGGAGGCTGGGAGGAAATCTGGCGTTCGTTGGAATCAGTTGAATTCTTCAACGTCGATCAGGTCGTGGAGTACACGCTCCTGCTCGGCAACTCGACCACGGCCGCGAAAGTCGGGTTGTTTTTCGATCAGCACCGCGAAGCCCTGATGGTCGAAGAAAGTCATCTCAAGCCTCTTCGGGACCGGCGCCCCCGGCAACCCCACTATCTGGATCGTGCCAGCCGGAACTCCCCATGCCTGGTGGCCGACTGGAACCTGGTGGTTCCAAAAGACGTGCTCGAACGTTCGTGGGGCGCGGTCTTGTGAGAATCTCCCCGGAGAAGCTGGCCGCCGAAGCCGAGGCGACCGGATTCCGGACCGACATGCTGGAGAAGGCAGCCCGGCTGCTGGGCGTGCTCGACACCCTTCGTACTCACCCCGGCCTCAAGGGGAAGCTGGTCCTCAAGGGTGGCACGGCTCTGAACCTGTTCATCTTCGATGTCCCGAGACTGTCGGTCGACATCGATCTGAACTACGTGGGCGCCCGCAGTCGGGATGCCATGCTGGAAGAGCGTCCCCGAATCGAAGAAGCAGTCCAGGCCGTGTTTCGCCGCGAGGACTTTGCAGTCCGGCGGATGCCTGATGAACACGCCGGCGGGAAGTGGTCGCTCCAGTATTCGAGCGCGTCCGGGCACAACGCCAGACTCGATGTGGATGTCAATTTCATGTACCGCGTGCCCTTGTGGCCGGTCACCGTCATGGACTCGCGATCGCTGGGAAGTTGGCGCGCAACCAACGTTCCGGTGGTGGACCTTCACGAACTCGTGGCAGGCAAGCTCTCGGCGTTGTTGGCGCGCCGCAAAGCGAGGGATCTGTTCGATAGCCGATTGATCTTCTCCATGGACGGTCTCGACTTCGAGCGGCTCAGAATCGCCTTCGTCGTCTACGGCGCAATGAGCCGGAAGGACTGGCGCACGGTATCGGTCGCGGACCTGGACGTCGACGTTGCGGACCTCGTAAACCAGTTGGTACCTTCGCTCCACATCGGTGCAATTGGAGGGCCGGACGAGGCTGCGACCTATGGAGAGACCCTGGTAGAAGAGTGCCGGCGCGGGCTGTCAGCAGTGTTGCCCTTCAGTGACGCTGAGCGTGGGTTCCTCGATTTGCTGCTGGAGAAAGGTGAAATCGACGCGACGATTCTGACCTCGGATCGATCCCTTCAGGAACGCATTCAAGCCCAACCGCTGCTCGCATGGAAGGCGCTCAACGTGCGGCGTCACAAGGGATTGTCCTGACCCTTGCGCGGTTTGGCCACGGGGCGTCTTCCTGCCGGCACTGTGGCGGGACGAGCTAGCAACGCGGTAGCCGATGTTCGCCGAGTACCGCTCGACACCGGGTTCACAAGACAACGGCCGTTCCATCAGGTATCTCTCCCGTGATCGAGTAGATGATGATGACCGGCGCCGTGATGTTGGGCCACACGTGGCGCAGCAGCGTCCGCCACGACGAACTCGACGATAGTCATGCTGGTCAGCAGCAGCAGTCCGGGAAACGACATCCAGGCGTCCACCACGCGCTGCACCGCCAGGTCGAGCTTGCCACCCGCGAACCCGGCCACCCCGCCGATCAGCAGCGACACCATCACGCTCAGGGTGGTGGCGGCGGACCCCACCCCGAGCGACATTCGCGCGCCGTACAGCAGGCGGCTGAGGACGTCGCGGCCGATGTGGTCGGTGCCCAGCGGGTAGGTGCGAGTTCGCGTTCCCCACCCCATCCAATCCACCTGCCCCGAGCGCATCAGGGACAACCTGGTAGCCGGATCGAAGACGATCAGGAGCTCGATCTGATCGATCTGATCGGCGCAGGGCAAACGGTTGGCGGTCTCACGGGAGACAGGAGCACCCGGGTTCGTTCCGCGAATTCCGCGGCGTCCACTTTTCGTCCGGGATAGACGCGGCACGGATAGGATGACAGCCGCGCCACACTCTGCGACGATGGCGACCGTGCGCCAGTTCAACACCGCAGGTCCCGTAGTGGCTGCGGACCACAACTGCATCCCGCCCCTTGAACGCGTCGATCTCGCGGCGGTGCTCGGCTTGATCCGGGACAAGAAGTACTCTGCGCTGCACGCGCCGTGGCAGTCCGGCAGGACCTCGGCGCTGCCGGCGCTGCGAGATCTGCTGAACGGCGGCGCCGCGGGCGCCTACCGCTGCGAGTACCTTGACGTCGAGGATGGCGAGGCGATGCGTGAGAACGTGGCGGAAGCGATGTGCACCGCGCTTGCCGAACTGCCGCTTCAGGCCAGCGTAACGCTGGGTGAGGAGCTGCTGGAGGAGCTCTGCGCGGGGGTGCTGCGGCGATGACCCGGCGCCGACTTCCCATCGGCATCCAGACCTTCCGCACCCTGCGCGAACGGGGCTGCTACTACGTGGACAAGACCGCCTTCGTCGAGCGGCTGCTCGATGAAGGCACGCATTACTTTCTGTCACGCCCGCGGCGGTTCGGCAAGAGCCTGTTCCTGGACACGCTGAAGGAGCTGTTCGAAGGCAGCGAGGAGCTGTTCGAAGGGCTGCACATCCACGCGGGTCACGACTGGTCACAGCGGCATCCGGTCGTGCGGCTGAGCTTCGGCGGTAGCAGCTTCACGGAGCCTGCACATCTGCAGGCCAACGTGATGGCGCAGTTGGAGGGGGCAGCGGAACAACAGGGAGTGAGCGCACGCTACGCCACTGCGCCGGAGCGGTTCGCGCATCTGCTCAGGACCGTGCATGCGCATGCCGGGCAGCGGGTGGTGGTGCTCGTGGACGAGTACGACAAGCCGATTTTGGACGCGCTGGAGACGCCGGAGGTGGCGCTCGCCAACCGCGGCTTTCTGCGCGGGCTGTACGGGGTGATCAAGGACAGCGACGCGCACGTGCGGTTCGCGTTTCTGACGGGCATCAGCAAGTTCTCGAAGGTGAACCTGTTTTCGCAACTGAACAACCTCACCGACCTCACACTGGATCCGGTGTACTCGTCGATCTGCGGGTATACGGAGGGTGACCTGGAAACGGTGTTCGCCCCGGAGCTGGCCGGGCTGGACCGGGAGCGGATGCGCGAGTGGTACAACGGCTATAGCTGGCTGGGGGCAGAGAAGGTGTACAACCCCTACGATGTGCTGCTGCTGCTGCGTCGCCGCAAATTCGCCGCGCACTGGTTCGAGACCGGGACGCCGGCGTTTCTGGTGGACACGCTGTTCCAGCGCCGGGTGGCGTCGGTGTCGCTGGACCAGAGGGTGAGCACGGAGGAGTTGCTGTCGACGTTCGACGTGGAGCACATTGGCACCGAGGCGCTGCTGTTCCAGACCGGGTATCTGACGATCACCGGCGAAGAGGAACTGGGCGGAGAGGCGCTGTATCGGCTCGGCTATCCGAACCGCGAGGTCCGCCAGAGCCTGAACCGCGTGCTGCTGCGGCAACTGGTGCAGGACGTGACTGGTCAGATGGCCAATAGCACGCGCTTGGCGCGGCTGTTGGAAGCGCACGACTGCGCGGGGCTGAAGGAGCTGTTCGAGGCCTTCTTCGCGAGCATTCCGTACCAATGGTACACCAACAACGACATCGCGCGGTACGAGGGATTCTACGCGAGCGTGGTCTACTCCTACTTTGCGGCGTTGGGGTACGAAGTCGCGGTGGAGGAGTCGAGCAGCCACAGCCGGCTGGACATGGCGGTGCGGACCGGGGGGCACGTGTATCTGTTCGAGTTCAAGGTGGTGGAGATGGCGTCGCCGGGATCGGCCCTGGCGCAGCTGCGGGAGCGGGACTACGCGGCGAAGTACCGGGGGCGGGGGGAACCGATCCACCTGATCGGGGTGGAGTTCAGCCGCGAGGCGCGCAACGTGACGGCGTTCGAGGTGGCCGACGACTGACGCTGGCGGCCGTTGCGACTGCGTTCAGGTTTGTTCAGTAGGTCAGGCGGGTACCTCTGCGGATGCTGGATGCGATCACGTCAAGGTCCACGTCCATGTCGGCCCAGTGCTGATCGGCTGATGGGCTCAGGTGGACGGGCTTCCCTTGCGCTCCAGCTTCTGCAGGGCCTTCGTGGCGCGCTCGGCGGCGCGGGCGCCTACTCCGCCGGCCACCCCGCCGCCGCCGCGCAGGCGCGGGTCCAGCAGGTCGCGCAGCGCGTCGCCCACCATGTTCAGGCAGTACACCACCAGGGTCAGCGCCACCCCCGGCCACATCGCCAGCCGCGGCGCCATCTCCATGTATTGCCGCCCCTCCCGGCTCAGTATCGTGCCCCAGCTCGGCACGTCCGGCGGCAGCCCGAACCCCAGAAAGCTCAAGGACGCCTCCGCGATGATCGCCCAGCCGATCGTGATGTTGGGCCACACGTGACGCAGCAGCGTCCGCCACGACGGGCTGCCGATGGCATGTGCCGATCAGCAGCGACACCACCACGCTCAGGGTGGTGGCGGCGAACCCCACCGCAAGCGACACCCGCGCCCCGTACAGCAGGCGGCTCAGGAGGTCGCGGCCGATGTGGTCGGTGCCCAGCGGGTAGGTGCTCGACGGCCCCTTGAGCCGGTCGATCATGGTCATCTCCATGAAGTGGAACGGCGCCAGCAGGTCGGCGAAGATGGCCACCAGGCACAGCAGCAGCACGATCACGCCGCTGACCGCGCCCACCGGCCGCTCCCTGATCAGCCGGCGCAGCAGGTCGCGCAGAAACGACTGCCCCTTCGCCCCCTGCTCCCGCCGCGCGAGCGGCACGGTCACCTCACCCATGGTGTCGCCACTGTCACTCCGTGACGCCGGAGACCATGAACATCGATGCTCTGGAATCGACCGCTGGTCATCACTTTCGGACCCGGCACCCCGTCACCCGTAGTGGACGCGCGGGTCCAGGTAGGCGTACAGCACGTCGACCAGCAAGTTGATCACCATCACCGCGACGGCGAAGAACAGGTTGATCCCCGAGATCAGCGGATAGTCGCGGTCGAACAGGGCGTCGATCATCAGCCGCCCCAGGCCGGGGATCGCGAACATCTGCTCCATGATCACCGAGCCGCCGACGATGATCGGCACCTGCAGCCCCACCAGCGTCACCACCGGAATCAGCGCGTTCTTGATCACGTGGCGCAGGATCACCAGCCGCTCGCGCAGGCCCTTGGCCCAGGCGGTGCGAATGTAGTCCTGCCGGAGCACCTCCAGCATCATGGTGCGGGTCATGCGCATGGTGCTGGCCGCCAGGTAGGTGCCCAGGATCAACCCCGGCACGATGAACATGCTGAGGTGGCGCACCGGGTCGGCGCTCAGCCGCACCAGCCGCAGCGGCGGCGACCAACCCCACCAGATCGCCGGAAAGATGAGGATAAATGGTGGCCAGCCAGAAGTTGGGCGTGGCCAACCCGAAGACGGCAAAGGAGCGACCCACGTAGTCGCCCACCGTGTCCTGCCGCACCGCCGAGTAGATGCCAATCGGCACGCCGATCAGTACCCCTACAATCAGCGCCACCACGCCCAGCTCGATGGTGGTCGGCAGCCGGCCGGCGATCAGCTGACCGACCGGTTCGGGCCGCAGCAGCGGTGTGCCCAGATCGCCGCGCAGCAGGATGGCCCCCATCCAGCGTGCGTACTGCACGGGCACCGGCACGTCCAGCCCCAGCCGCCGCTCCAACACCGCCCGGTCGATGCCGGTGCCGCCACCTGCCTCCATGACCATCCTGCCCAGCAGTACGTCGATGACATCGCCGGGTATGAACCGCACCGAGAGGAACACCAGAATCGTCAGCAGGAAGAAGGTGGGGATCAGCAGCAGGACGCGGCGGATGACGTACGCTCTTATGTCCGGCTGCTCAACTCGATCCCACCGTTGACGGAAGAAATGTCACTTCACCGTTGCTCGCGGTAGCACAAATGAGAGAGCCCGAATGCACGCTCCTGGAAGGCGCCCGACCCCCAGCTCCCTACTCAACAGCTTGCAGGGCGCCCGGCGCGAGGCAGGGCGCCCTCCGGTTTTTTGCTCAGGAGCCCGCCCTCAGGCGGGCCCTTGCTGGTTCAATCGCCCAGGGGCGAGTTGATTCGTGCAGTTCCAACGGCAAAGCCTTCGCGGCGCAGGCGCGCCCAGCGCGCCTACAATGGAAACGCCACAGGCGGTTCCCTCAGAAATCCATCTCCCGCTTCAGATCCTGGTCGACCCAGACGTAGGCGAGCCACGTTTTGTGCGCATTCAGGTCAAGATCACACCCGCGGCCCGTACAGCAGACGGCTCAGGAGTGCCGACGATGCCAACGACCGCCATGAGGTCATGTCTCGAGAAATTCGCCAGGCTCGATGCCCGCTTGTCTGAGAATCGCTCTCAGTGTTCCTTCCGGTACATCGCCGGTGTGATTGGGAATTGTTGTCCGGGCTCTCGACACCGGGTTCCACCAGATCTCATGGCTCCCTTTTGCGATGCGATCGAAGACAAACCCGCGCTCGCCCAACCGCTTGGTGATGTCTCGGTACGAGAACCCAGCGAGCCTCCCCACTCAGGCAGACACGGCAACGTCGAGGTCGACTGAACTGCCCATCCTGCGCAACCCTTCGGGAATAGGATCATCGTGTTCTCGATACGACTCCAAGAGCCTCCGCGCAACATCCTGGGCGATCT
Source organism: Spirochaetia bacterium (assembly GCA_965203905.1). GTDB lineage: Bacteria > Spirochaetota > Spirochaetia > SZUA-6 > Bin103 > Bin103. The sequence continues at coordinate 5,596,405 of CBDBDQ010000005.1, forward strand.
CGACTGTTTCTTGAACGGTTCTGCCTTGGGCGACCAGACCTGGAAGTTCCTCGGAGGTAGCTAGGTAGTTGCCGTTCTCGACCCGCTCAACGTGAAGCCGAACGGTGAACTGATCTGACATAGCAGGACCCATCATACCGCCAGTGAGACATCTGAACCAATGGGTCTCGCTGGACCTTGATGATCGGTATCTGCAGGCCCCCCAGCGGGTTGCGGTACGCAACTAAGCCCGGCCGGCCGTCTCCAGCGTACCGGAGGCAACGTCGACGGCCGTACGGTTGCCCTCCCGGCTCACCATCGTGCTCGGCACTCAAAGACGCCTTGGCGATGATCGCCCGGCCGCGTGCACCGTTGTCATCGTCTTCCGTGTCACGGCGTGTCCGTGCCCGACCCGAAAGTGCGGGCCGGAGGACGATCCGCAAATGCTTTGAGCACTACCAGATCCTCCGCCGAGCACGTATTCAGACGGACCTCAGGCAGGAATCCGTAGAGGGTCGCTCGTTCGATTACCCGCTGCTCGACATATGCGGGTGACGAATCCGCGCAACTCGCCGTTGAGATCGCCCGCCATCAGACGCAGTCTACGAGTTCCGATCACGTCCGACAACAATCCTCCCACCCGCAGGGCAGGCTCAGCGCGATCGTTCCAGCTTCTGCAGGGCCTTCGTGGCGCGCTCGGCGGCGCGTGCCCCTACCCGCCGGCCACCCCGCCGCCGCCGCGCAGGCGCGGGTCGAGCAGGTCGCGCAACGCGTCGCCGACCATGTTCAGGCAGTACACCACCAGCGTCAGCGCCACCCCCGGCCACATCGCCAGCCGCGGCGCCATCTCCATGTACTGCCGCCCCTCCCGGCTCAGCATCGTGCCCCTGCAGGCCGAGCAGCACGCCGATCGCGCGCGGCGCCACCACCGGCCGGATCGGCACGCCGCGATCCGCCGCCCGCCGGTTGAGGCCCAGGATCGCGCGATAGTCGTCCGGTTGTTCGTGGTACTGGGTGAGCGAGTAGAGCACCGGCCGGCCGCTGCGTTCGGCGATCCGGCTCAGCATCGCGAACTCCTCGGCCGGGTTCGGCTGGATCCACTCGGTGACCACTTCCAGCAGCCCGCTGCCGCCGTCCCGCACCCCTTCGGCCAGCCCCTGAAGCTCGTCCTCGTAGGCGCGCAGCGTAGGTATGAACTCGCCGTTCAGGCTGCGGTGGCTGGTGGTGCGGCTGGTCGACACCCCGAACGCGCCGGCGCGCACGGCGGCGGCGGTGATCTCCCGCATCTGCGCAATGTCGTCCGCGGTGGCCGGTTCCAGCGCCAGGGCGCGCGCGCCCATCACGTACACGCGCACCGCCGCGTGCGGCAGCAGCGCGCACACGTCGACGTCGCGGGCCTTCCGCTCCAGCGCGTCGAGGTAGCCGGGGAAGCTCTCCCACCGCCACTCCAGCCCCTCGTGCATCACCGCGCCGGGGATGTCCTCGACGCCCTCCATCAGCTCCACCAGCTTGTCCCGGTCGGCGGGGCGGCACGGCGCGAAGCCCACCCCGCAGTTGCCCATGACCACGGTGGTGACGCCGTGCAGGGAGGAGGGCGCGAGGTGGCTGTCCCAGCACGCCTGGGCATCGTAGTGGGTGTGGATGTCGACGAACCCGGGCGTCACCAGCATGCCACCGGCGTCGATCTCCTCCCGGGCCGCGCCGAGCCCGCTCCCGACCGCCGCGATGCGCCCTTCCCGCACCGCGACGTCGGCCGCGAACGGCTCGCCGCCGGTGCCGTCCAGCACGGTCCCGCCGCGCATGATCAGGTCATACTGCGTGGCCATCGCCGCGGGCCCTACATGCCGTAGACCTTGCGCTTCTGTTCCTTGCTGCCGCCGCTCCACTTCGCTTCCCAGGAGTCCGGCTTGTGCACGTCCTCGAACGGGTAGACATCGACGACGGGAGTGTAGGCACGCGGGTGCTGGGTGACGGCGTGGACAATCGCTTCCGCGATATCCTCCGGCTGCATGAGCTTGTCGGAGTAGACGTCGTGATTGTCATGCTGCATCTGGGTATCGACGTTCCCGGGCCGAATCAGAACCGCCCGCACGCCGTGCGGACGCCCCTCCTCCTGCGTAATCCCGGTGAGGCCTGCCACACCCCACTTCGCCGAGCCATACGCCGCCATCTTGTACGGATGGTACTTGCCGGCTAGAGAGGAGACGTTGACGATGTGGCCGCTTCCCTGCGCGCACAGGTGCGTGAACACCGCCTGCGTACACAGGAAGACCGCCTTGAGGTTGACGTTGATATGGACGTCCCAGTCCGCCTCGCTGATGTCGGGAATGGCCTTGTGGTCGGCGAATCCGGCGTTGTTCACGAGAATATCCACCCGGCCGAACCGCTCCAGGGTCTGTTGCACCATGGCATCCACGTCGGACTTGCTGGTCACGTCGGTCCGTACCGGGAGCGCCTCCCGGCCGGAACCTCCAATCTCCTCGGCCAGCTCGTCGATCTCCGCGCCGGTACGCGCGGCGAGCACAACACCTGCCCCCTCACGAGCAAGGGCAAGGGCGGTGGCTCTCCCGATGCCACGTCCCGCGCCGGTAACGATCGCGACTTTGCCTTCCAGTTTCACAGTGACCCCCTCCGCTCCGGCAAGGCTCACGCCGGCCGCGTCAGCCCGTTCGGCGACGGTAAATCATCCCGCCCCGCGGCCATCGGATCAAGCACCTCGTTAGCTGCGCGCTCCCCGCTTGGAGGTTCCGTAGCGGCCGCCGCCGCCCCGCAGGCGCGGGTCGAGCAGGTCGCGCACGGCGTCGCCGAACATGTTGATGCCATACACGACAATCGTCAGGCACAACCCCGGCCAGATCGCCAGCCGCGGCGCGATCGTCATGTACTGGCGTCCCTCGCGGCTGAGCATGCCACCCCAGCTGGGCACATCGGGTGGCAGACCGAAGCCGAGGAAGCTCAGCGAGGCCTCCGCGACGATGGTGGCGCCGATGGTGATCGAGAAGATGATGATGATGGGCGGCATGACATTCGGCAGCACGTGTCGCCACAGGATCTGCGCGGCGGGGCTGCCAACCGCCCGGGCCGCCTGGAAGTAGTCGTTCTCCTTGATGGCGATGACGGCACTGCGCACCACCCGGGAATTGCTGATGCCCGAGGAGATGCCGAGCACGAGAATGATCTGCAGCAGACCGCGGCCGGCCAGCGACATGATCGTCAGCAACACCAGCAGCCCCGGCATCGACATCCACGCGTCGACGAAGCGCTGCACCACCAGATCGAATCTCCCGCCGAAAAAGCCGGCGGTGCCGCCGATCAGCGCCGCGACCACCACATGCAAGGTGGTCGCCGCCAGCCCGACGAACAGCGACAGGCGCGCCCCGTGGATCAGGCGGCTCAGGAAGTCGCGTCCCAACTGGTCGGTGCCGAGCGGATGCAGGCTCGATGGCGCGGCCAGGCGATCGTCCAGGTTCATCTCGCCGAAGCGAAACGGCGCCAGAGCATCGGCAAAGATACTCACCAGGATCAACACCAGGATGATGGCGGCCCCGATGGTACCCAACGGATGCTCCCGGAACAGTCTCTTCAGCAGCACCATGCTCGCTACCGGTAGCGCACGCGCGGGTCGAGGAACGCGTAGAGCAGATCGACCACCAGGTTGATGACCACCACGCCGGCGGCAAAGACCAGGTTTACGCCGGAGACCATCGGGTAATCTCGGTCGAGGAGGGCATCCACCAAGAGACGCCCGATCCCCGGCAGGTTGAAGATGTTCTCCATTATTACTGATCCGCCGATCAGGACAGGCAGCTGCAGACCGGTCAGGGTGATGACCGGAATGAGGGCATTCTTGATGGCGTGCCTGACCACGACCACTCGCTCCCGCAGGCCCTTGGACCAGGCGGTGCGCACGTAGTCTTGCCTGAGCACCTCCAGCATCATGGTGCGGGTCATGCGCATGGTCGCGGCGGCGAAGTAGGTGCCCAGAATCAGACTGGGGACGATGAACACGCCGAGATTGCCGAGCAGGTCATCGGAGAGTGCAATCATCCGAATCGGCGGAGTCCAGTTCCACCAGATCGCGGGAAAGACAATAACCAGCAGACCCAGCCAGAAGTTGGGCGTCGCCAATCCGACGACCGCTACGGTACGCCCAGCGTAGTCGGCGAGCGTGTTACGGCGGATCGCCGAGTAGATGCCCACCGGCAGCGCGATGATGAGCCCGATGGCGATCGCCAGAAGGCCAAGCTCGAGGGTGACCGGCAACCTGCGGAGAATCTGCTGCTCGATCGTGATGGCGCTGCCAAGCAGCGACTTCCCGAGCGTGCCGTGCAGCACGATGCCGCCGATCCAGCGCGCGTACTGCACGTGCGCAGGCACATCAAGGCCGAGAAAGCGCTCGAGATCCGCGCGAGTTTCAGCAGATCCGCCCCTATAGGAGCTCGCAAACATCGCGTCGATGACATCGCCGGGGATGAACCGGATGAGCAGGAACACCAGGATGCTGACCAACAACAACGTCGGGATCATCAGCAGCAGTCGTCTAATGATGTAGGCTTTCATGCAGTGTGGTGCTGGAGGGGTGGCCGTTGGGACGGCGGCTCTGTCACCGCCATCCCAACGCCACGATCAGAACCCCAACGATTTCTTCAGATCGGGGTCGAGCCACATACGCGCCACCATGGCGCCGGCGCCGACGGATACAAGGTCATACTCGCCGTTGAAGCCCTTGACCCAGGGCTGGCTCACGGAGACATTGCCGGTGCTTCGCCGGCCGTCGTGTAGTAGTGGTTCTTCAGCATGACCAAAAGCGCCTCCTGCGAAGCCTTCTGCTGCCTCCTCGAGAGTAGACGCATTCTGCGCGGCTGCAACCAGGGCATCATACTCCGGGTTCGCGATCGGGCCCGCGGGCTGCCACGCGTTACCCGTGACGGAGTGCGTCAACGGAACCAGCTGACCCCACGTATTCGCCACCGTTGCGGAGGTCATGCTTTGGTACGTCTTGTTATTGATATTGCTCACCCACGGAGCGGTTTCCATGACCTGTAGCTCGGCGTCGATACCAACCGCCAGAAGCTGTTCCGCATAGATCTCGTACACGTTCACATCGTAGACATTTCTGACCTCGATGTTGGTCTTGAACCTGATACCGTTGGCGCCGCGCGGGTAGCCGGCAGCGTCGAGGAGCCTTTCTGCCTCTGCCGGGTCGTGTCGGTAGAACTTCTTGATCTCCTCGGGCCACTCGGCGAACGGCGGTGCGTATCCCACGATGGCGCTGCTCGTATGGGCTTGAGGCGTCGTGTTTGCCAAGCCCTTCCAGTAGCCGTCGTTGATCGCTTCCGCATCGAGTGCCATCTGGATCGCCTGGCGGACTCTGAGGTCGTTAACTGGCTCCACGGACAGGTTGAACGCGAGAGATGGTCCGCCCTGATAGTACGGCCACACCCCGATATCGGGATTGGTCCGCTTGAGATCGTCGATTACGTCGATACTGTGTATCTCCGAGAAGGAAACCGCACCCAGGTAGTCGATCTGGCCCGACCGGAATGCCGCCACCCGTGTCGACTCTTCGGGCATGATCAACCAGGCGACCTCGTCGATGTAGGGCAGGCGGTTGTCCGGGTACTTCTCGTCGAACGCCCAGTAGTTGGGGTTCTTGGTGAAGGTCAGGGAGCTGCCTTCAACCCAGTCGGCCAGCTCATAGGGGCCGGTGCCGACCATGTTGCGCCAATCCAGAAGGTCGCCGTGCTCTTCGATAACTTCAGGAGGCGCGATGTGAGTACTGTATTCATGGACGATCGTCCGCTCCGCGAGGACATCCGGCGCGCTCAGTCGAAAGACGACCGTGCGGTCGTCGGTGGCGGTTACCGACACGATGCCTACATCGTCGACCTGCGCCCATTGCGCTACGAAGGGGTTGACTTCGGTGTAGCCACTGCCCAGGCCCAGATAGCGGTGCCAGTTGTACTCCACGTCCTTGGCAGTGAGCTCGCGGCCATTCATCGGTGCCTTGTCGTGCCAGTGCACGCCGCTGCGGATCCGGACTGTCAGCGTTACCGGGTCGGTCCAGTCCCAGCTCTCGGCCAACTGACCGGTTATCGCGAAGTCAGGAATATACGGGGATTGCAGGGCGTTTTGCTGTCTGTCGAGCGCCCAATCCCCCATGGCCAGCTTCTCGAGCGTGAACATCCAACAACCGAAACCCGGGTGCCCCTGCCCGGGGTCACAATTGGGCGGCTCGCTGGCGGTGCCGAGGGTAATGGTGCCACCGTACTCGGGCGCGGTCACCATCTTGCCGGTGGCCGGGTCGCGCACCATTTCCTTCTCGGCGGCGGCGGTGTCGTCTTCGCCGGCGGGGCTGGCCAACGTAGCGGTAGCCACCAGCGCGAACACCAGCGGCAGCAACAGGAGTCTGGGAGTCATAACGTACTCCTCCTCGTTATTTTCGGGATCGGGACTGCGCCCCGTTGCTAACGGGCAACTGTGGTGGGCTGCGTGATCGAGCTTCATCCGCGTCTTTCCGAGTCCCGAATCAAGACTATGCCACACGCCCGGCGACGGTTCAAGCACGCGAAATCGTCCGCAGTCAACCAGGGCATTTCGCTTGCGCCAGCCGCGTCAGTCTCTGGCGCTTGATCGTGGCGGGAAGCATGCTCGGATGTCAGGCCGGTGGAAGTGCCGGTCCCGCTCTCTGCGCGGTGGTGGAACTGCCGGGGTTATCGTCGCAGAGATGCGCCGCACGGGCTGGCAGCCGGAGCCGGCAGCCGCGGGGGAGATGCTGGTCCGCGGCGGCTTTCCCGAGCTGTGGGCGGACCGCACCATACCGGCGCGCGAGTTCTACCAGAGCTACGTAAGTACCTACCTGGACGTGACCTGCGCCAAGTCGTGAACGTCGGCAGCCTGCGCGACTTCGAGCGCTTTCTGCGGTCCTGCGCGGTGCGCGCCGGCCTGCTGGCGCGTCACGGTGCGTTCGCGTCGCTGGACGCCGTCGCGGCCGTGTTGCACAGCGCATCCGGCATCGTGCACGTGGATGTCGGCCTGGTGGGGCGCATGACGGGGACACGACGGCTGGCCGTCAACCGCACCGCGGTGTCCGGTTTCGCGATCGCCGACTTTCTGCCGGCGGACGACTAAACTGAATGGGCGGGGCCGATTTCGCCCCGGGCAACGTGTATCTGAGCGCAGCCGAAACGCTGTTGCCCAGAGACTCGGTGGTCGTCGTGTCCCAATTGACCTGCATCGACCGCACGCGACTGGTGGAACAGGCGGGAACACTGGGGCCACCGAACCTCGCCGAAGTGGAGGCTGGGCTCCGACTCGTGCTCGCGCTCTAGTGTGGTGTCCCGCAAGTTTGCCCACGCGCCGCGCGATGTAGCTCGGTCACTCCACGTAGCAGGTGGCCGCAGGACTGCGCCGCCAGCCTGCTACCGCTGCCGCCAGGTGGGTGCGCGGCGCTTCGCCACGGGCGGCAACCCTTCAGCGGCCCGCCTCTTGTGTAGAGGGATTTCCGGGACACCACACGAGAGACCTGCCGCGGTGGACCGCTCACGACGCGGGTCCGTCTCCATGCGATCCGCGCGGCAGGGCTGTTCGACGTACATCGCTCATGAGTCGAGCCGCGGCGACTCATCGCCGTTGGCGGTCGGCACGCGAACTCCGATAGACTGGCGGCGCATGCAGAGTCGAGCCACACCGCCAGCCGACGTGTTCAACCTCGGCGTGCTCGCTGTCGCGCAGGCGCTGGGGCTGTCGGCCATGTCGATGATGATCTTCATCGGCGGCATAGTCGGGCGCGAGCTGGCCCCGCGGCCGGCGCTGGCGACGCTGCCCCTGGCGCTCGCCATCATCGGTCTGGCCGCGACCACCGTCCCGGCGGCGCTGCTGGCGCGCCGGCTCGGCCGGCGGCGCGCGTTCGTTATCGGGGCGCTGCTGGCAACCGCGGCGGCGCTGGTGCTCGTGCTCGCGGTCAGCCGCGTCAGCTTCCCGCTGTTCTGCGGAGCGGCCGTGGTGCTCGGTATGAACGGCGCGTTCGTGCAGCAGTACCGCTTCGCCGCCGCCGAGAGCGCAACGCCCGAATATGCCGGGCGCGCCGTTGCCTACGTGCTGGTCGGCGGCATGATGGGCGGTGTGCTCGGGCCCGAGGTGGCCAAGCGGAGCCGCCATCTGCTGGAGGCCGAATATGCCGGCGGCTTTCTGGTGCTTGCCGCTCTGCTGGTGCTGTTGGCGCTGGTGGTCAGCCGCCTGCGGGACAACGGCGCTCGCTTCGCCACGCCACCGCCGCCGCCCCATCGCACGCCGGTCGCAGGCGCGCCGCCCGAGGTGCGGTCCGCTGCCGCCTCCCGCCTGTCCGCGCCCGGCTTCGGCGTGGCGGTCCTGGCGGCGGCGGTCGCCTACGCGGTCATGTCGTCGATCATGACCGCCACGCCGCTGCACCTGAACGCTACCGGCCTGCCCCTCGATCGCACCGCCATCATCATCCAGAGCCACGTCATCGCGATGTACCTGCCGTCGCTCGCCAGCGGCTACATCATGGATCGCCTGGGCGTCGCTCGCGTGCTCTTAGTGGGCGTGGTCGGCATGACCGCATCGATCGTGGTGGGGGTGTACGCGGCAAGCTTCCTGGCGTCCTGGGCCGCACTGGTCCTGCTCGGCCTCGGGTGGAACATGCTGTTTCTCGGCGGCACCGTGCTCTTGGCGCGGAGGGCCGCCGGGGCCGAACGCTTTCGCCTGCAGGCCATCAACGACTTCGGCGTGTTCGGCGCGCAGGCGCTGGCCTCCCTGTCGGCCGGAACCGCGCTGGCCCTGGTGGGGTGGGACGCCCTCAACCTCGCTGTGCTGCCGCTGCTGGCCTGGGTAGCGATCACCGTCCTGGTACGGCGCGCCGCCCTCTCGGGCACCGCCCGGCGCGCCGCCGTCGCCTAGTGGGACGGGACAATCCACTTAAAGCTCAACACATGTGACTGATAAAGCGGGGGTCTCCGACTGACCGCGGGCGGGAATCAAAAAAGCCAGCGCAGCAGGGGACGCGCCCAGACTACCTGAGTCAGCTTCAGGGGTCGCGTGGCGGTCTGGAGTGCCTTCATCGTGCCGGAAGTCGGGGCGCTGCGCGCTCGCGGATGTCGACCCAGAGTGCCGGCCCCGAATTGACCCGCCCCCGCAGCGCGCACGGTCGCATCACGTTTCGCCTGCTTGCTCGAGGATCGCCTGAACGAGTTGGTCCGAGAGTCTGAAATCCCGCGCAGCCAGTCGCTCGAAGAAGGGCCTGACGCTCTCCACCAAGCTCGCCCTCTTGGCGGCAAGCAGTACGCCAGCAAGGCCGGTGACCGCGAGTCCATGAGCATCCGCATACGATCGTCCAAGCGGCTCGTCCATCAGTATCAACGAGGGACCGACGTGAGCGGCCGCCAGGGTGAGCGTGCTCGATTCGCCGGCGTCCAGATCAGCGAAGGCAGCGTTCGCCGCGGGCGTGTGCTCGACCTGGATCCATCCATCGCGGATGGCTGCGGCCAACTCTGCCGCCCCCGGCAGGTACCCGCCGGCCAGCACCTCGTCGCGCACCGTGTTGGTGATCGTCAACTGGCCGAACAGCCTGCGAAGCAGATCGAATCCCCCCGCGGCGGCCAGCCCGATCAGTGGGCTTGCGTCGGCCGCGACGAGCCGCTCCGCCATGCCTCGACTGCCTGGGTATCTTCACGCACCGTGGCGGGCGTGCCGTCGACGACCGGAATGCCAAGATGGGACACTCGCTGGATGAACTTGGCAATCCCGAGGCGGGAGAACCGCGCGGCCTGACCCAGCGACAGGCTGCGCTCGCGAAACAGCGCCGTGGCGAGGGCGAGCCGGATGCCCGGCTCCGCGAGCAACGAGTCATCATCAAGATGCACCAGCAGCGCCTCCGGTTGATGTCGGTTGAGTACCATGACCGGGTGTTCACGCGCCTCGCGAAGTGCCGCTGACGGGTTGTTCTTTAGCTCGCGGATGCTGACTGCTTTCACCCTGCTACCTCATGAGGTAGGAACATACCGCGGGAACACGAGGAGGAGCAAGGCTCCAACACACGCCACAGCAGCACGAGCGGCGTGCGGTCGTCAGCGCCCAGCGACTCAGCCTCAGGTTCAGCTCGCCACCCGGTGCGGCGCTGTTCATTGCCTCGCGGCGGATACGCTCCGCCGTGTCGTCCGCCCGGCGTCAGGCTCGCCCTGAGTAGGGTCGGCTACTCCAGCTCGCCAGTCAGCGTCGGCAGGACGTCCGCCAGGGTGATGCCGAAGTCGTTTTCCTGGGTGGCTTGAATAGAAAGGGGTTGTAGAACCCGCGGACACCCGACCCAACTAACCGCTGGGGTGTCGTCACGCCCAAACCATCATAGAGGCTCTCGTGTCTCTACGTCTATTGCCAACTGCATCGCCTGACGCACTCGGATGTCATCAAAGGGCGGCTTGCGCACGTCCATGGCATAGGAGCTTTTCGATTTACCGGTTTTCGACGGAGCAGGACGGAGGCAGACGCCGAGCTACAGCGGGTTGTATCTATCATCGCGCTCATTGCGTTGTCCACCTCCCTGCGACGACCACTGTACTACACTCCCGGCAACCGTCAAGTTCGTGGAGATGCATGCGGGTCATTCGAGTATCTCGTCGGGAGTTGCGACCCGGCCCGCGTATCGGTCGAGGAAGTGGTCACGGTCCCAGGTCACGAGCGTGGTCACGAACGCCACGTACTTGCGCGCGGTCAACAGGAACTGGGCGTCACCGAGAGACATCCGCTGCTGAAGAAGCGCGAACAGTTCGCCGATGCCCATCTTGGGGACCGGAACATCGAGATCCGGTACCGGCAGGACATCGACGCCGTAGCGATCCGGAAACTGCTCCCACAACGTGCTCAGTTGTCGTGGATTGAGGTTGAACGAAAGAATGCCGCACAACTCAAGCAGGTTGATGGTGGTCGTAACCCCTGATCGTTCCCGCTTGATCGCGTCCAGGAAGCGGCGGTTGACGCCGAAGTTTCGATCCCGCGGGTAGCGCAGGTCGATCACGAAGACGTTGGTGTCGATGAGGTACGGTCCCTGATCCATGCCGTGGCCTGCGACCAGTCGGGAAACGCCGGTTCGGACTGCGCCAGCGCTGCTTCAACCTCCGCCCAGCGTTGGTCGGCCCCTGCGGCCGAACCCTCCCACTGGTCGTCGGTGCACGGTGTCACTACCCCGATACGCTTGCCGCGGTAGGTAAGTACAAAGGGTTCTCCGGCGCGCAATCGCTTGATGAAGTCTCCGGTGTGCTGTTTCAACGCCTTTGCCGTGATCACTCCCATCCGCGAAGTGTACACCCCCGAGCGGTAAGTGTCTACTCCGCGACATCGTCCGTGAGCAGCCGATCTCGCGGCAGAACGACTGGAACTCATTCGCCAGGCGAAAGAGGTCTCGCATCCCGGATTCTGGCGCGCGACGTCGAGATCTGGCCGCTCGAATTCTTCCTGGCGGCACTGTGGCGGGACGCCCTCGCATCGTGAGGATATACCGCGGCACGTCGGCCTACGCGCGCATGCCGCGCACCAGCTTGCCGGGCAGTGCGCCGGTGGGTTGGCCGTCGCGCCAGGTGACCCGGCCACTCACCATCGTGCAGCGGTAGCCGCGCGCGCCCTGCATCAGGCGGGCGCCGCCGGCCGGCAGGTCGTGCTCGACACGGGGCGGCTCGAAATCGAGCCCGTGCCAGTCGATCACGTTCAGGTCGCCCTTCAACCCGACCCCGATGCGCCCGCGGTCGTGCAGCCCCGCGGCATCGGCGGGGTCCGAGGTCAGGCGGCGGATCAGCTCCGCCGGCGGCCAGCGGCCGCGCTGCCTGCCCCAGTAGGTGAGCAGCCAGGTCGGGTAGCCCGCGTCGAGAATGAAGCCCACGTGCGCGCCGCCGTCGCCCAGCCCCATGACGCTGAGCCGGTCCGCCAGCAGCTCTTCGCACGCGGTCAGCCCGGGCGCCGCGTAGTTTCTGATTGGTGTGTACAGAAAGTCGCGGCCCTCGTTGGCCAGCAACAGGTCGTAGGCGACCTGCGGCGCCGGCCGCGACGTGCGCGCGGCAATGGCAGCCACCGAGTCGTGTGCCTGGGGGGTGTAGTTGGGCGGCGTGCCGAACCGGTACATGCGGTCGTAGGAGAGCAGCCGCAGCAGGGGGAAGGTGCTGTCCCTGACCGGGTCCTCCGCCAGGATGGCGGCGCGCACCCCGGAGTCGCGCAGTCTAGCCACCCTGGCGGGCAGCGGCAGGCCGGCCAGCGCCCGGAAGGTGGGGCAACCGGAAAACGGCGTCTGGCTGGCCTGCAGTCCGAGCAGCACCCCGATCGCGCGCGGCGCCACCACCGGGCGAATCGGCACCCCGCGCGCCGCCGCCTGCCGGTTGAGGCCCAGGATCGTGCGGTAGTCGTCCGGCTGTTCGTGGTACTGGGTGAGCGAGTAGAGCACCGGCCGGCCGCTGCGTTCGGCGATCCGGCACAGCATCCCGAACTCTTCGGCCGGGTTCGGCTGGATCCACTCGGTGACCACTTCCAGCAGACCGCGCCCGCCATCCGCCACCCCCAGCGCCAGCCCCTGGAGCTCCTCCTCGTAGGCGCGCAGCGTGGGTATGAACTCGCCGTTCAGGCTCCGGTGGCTGGTGGTGCGGCTGGTCGACACCCCGAACGCGCCCGCGCGCACGGCGGCTGCGGTGATTTCCCGCATCCGGGCGATGTCGTCCGGGGTAGCCGGTTCCAGCGCCAGGGCGCGCGCCCCCATCACGTACACCCGCACCGCGGCGTGCGGCAGCAGCGCGCACACATCGACGTCGCGCGCCTTTCGCTCCAGCGCGTCGAGGTAGCCGGGGAAGCTCTCCCACTGCCACTCCAGCCCCTCGTGCATCACCGCGCCGGGGATGTCCTCGACGCCCTCCATCAGCTCCACCAGCTTGTCCCGGTCGGCGGGGCGACACGGCGCGAATCCTACTCCGCAGTTGCCCATGACCACGGTGGTGACGCCGTGCAGGGCAGAGGGCGCCAGGTGGCTGTCCCAGCATGCCTGGGCATCGTAGTGGGTATGGATGTCGACGAACCCGGGCGTCACCAGCATGCCACCGGCGTCGACTACCTCCGCGGCCGCGCCGAGTCCACTCCCGACCGCGGCGATGCGCCCGTCACGCACCGCGACGTCAGCCGCGAACGGCTCGGCGCCGGTGCCGTCCACCACGGTCCCGCCGCGCACGATCAGGTCAAATTGCGTGGCCATCGCCGCGGCCCCTACGTTCCGTCGCCTCTAGCGGTGCGCCAGGTCGCCGATGGAAGCCTCGGCGGCAAGCCGCTCGCCGTCCGGCAGGACCACCTCGTCCTCACGCAACACCGCCGGGTGCGCGGTGGCCGGCAGCGGCGTCCGGTACTGGTAGTTCGGGTCGTGCCGCTGGCGTTCGGCGCTCTGGATTATCTCCGCCCACGCCTGCCACAGGGTGCGCAGCCGCGGCATGTCGGGAGCGATCTCCCCGGCCAGCTCCTTGAGGTGGTAGCAGGGCACACCGGCGTACATATGGTGCTCGGCATGCCAGTTCATGCGCCAGTACAGGAACGAGGTGAACGGGTTCAGCTTGATGGAGCGGGTCGTCATCCGGAAATCCGGGACGCTGTCCATCAGTCCGAAGTGCTGCGGAATCACGATCAGTGTGAACAGCCAGCGGCCGACGAACACCGCGCCGGTCAGGACGATCGGCAGCCACCACGCGCTCAGCGCCGCGCCAATCAGCAACGCGGCCAGGTGAAAGGCGAGGGTGAGCCGGGCGAAACGCACCGCCTTGCGTTCGATCTGTGGGCTCGTCGCGAACAGGGCGGCGGCCCACTCGCTGGCGAAAATGCCGGTGAACTTCATCCGGTAACGCCGCGTGGCCAGGCGCAGCGTGGACATCGTCAGGTGGCGCAGGCTGGCGAAACTGAACGTCAACTCCTGAACCGCCCACCACGGCGTGATGTTCAGCAGCCAGGGGTGCACCACTGTGCCGGCATCGTAGTATTGGCCGGGCAGTTCGCGGTCGCCCTCCGGATAGAGGGTGTAGCGATGATGGTAGATGTGGCTCAGGTCGTGCTCATGCGGGTTCCAGAACGACAGCACGCCGAAGATGCTCTGGAAGAAACGGTTCAGCCACCTGGTGCGAAACACGGTGCCGTGGCCGAGATCGTGACCGGCGATGTACATGAACGTGCCGAAGGTGCCGTGGCACCATAGCGCCAGGGCAAACGGCAGCCACATCGCCTGCGTGAAGAACCAGGCGGTGAGGATGCCGGTAGCGGCGAACAGGCCCAGATGGCCCAACGCCTGCAGCGCCCCCTGCAGGTCGCTGCGCCGCATCAGGCGGCGCAGCGTCGACGGGTCGATCGGCGAGCGATACCACTTCACCCGCAGGTTCCGTCGAACCTCGTCGAGCGGCGGAAACTCGAACGGACGCGCCGCAGGCGCGGTCGCCTGCTCACTCACGGGCGAGGAGACTCGGCAGGCGGTCTTCGGGGCGCTGGACACGCATCCCCGCCCCATGGGTGCACCGCGACGATGTAAAGCGCTTCCACCTGAAGGATCAGTCGTACCAGCTCGGCTTTCGGCATGCACGTTGCTCCTTCTCCGTGTCGAACCCTCCGGGCTCCTGAATGCTGTTCCCATATTAGGCATCCGCAACCAACCACGCAATCGCTGCAGCGACATCGGCGACATCGGCGGCGCCAGCGGCCACCCTGCGAGCCGCAGCGGAAGCCAGAAACTGCGCAAGACGACGTAACACGTTACGTTACGCGTGTTAAGACATTGCAAGCCGAACACTCCAGAGGAGAGTCCATCGTTCACTATCGCAAAAGGTAACATTTTGTGTTATCTTTTGCACGCGAAGACACTGGAACCCGAGGATGCCGTCCATCTCAGACTATCTTGATGACCTGCAGGCCGCCGGACGATTCGTGTTTACTACCGAGCAAGCTGTCAAGGCGCTCGGGGTGTCCGTGACCGCCGCGAGGGCCGCGCTACGCAGGCTGAAGCGCAGGACCTCTGTCGCCGACCCGTTTCGCGGCTTCCACGTTATCGTGCCTCCAGCCTATCGGCGGCTGGGCTGCCTGCCCGCGGACCAATTCATCCCTGACCTGATGTCCCACCTCGGTGAGCCCTACTACGTCGGGCTGCTCAGCGCGGCGAAGTACCACGGGGCTGGGCACCAGGCACCGCTCGTATTTCAGGTTGTCGTACCCAAGTCACGACGGGCGCTGCAATGCGGAGGTGTCCGAGTGGAGTTCGTGGCCCGGCGAAACATGCACGAAACTCCCGTCATCGAGCGGAACACACAGACGGGGACGATCCGCATCGCCGCGACCCAGGCCACCGCCTTCGAGGTTGTCGGTTATGCCGAGCGCTGCGGCTCCCTTGACAACGTCGCGACCGTGCTGGCCGAGCTCTCCGAGTCGCTGTGCGGCGAATTGCTTGCGGAAGAGGCCCGCCGGGCCCCATTGGCCTGGGTCCAGCGCCTTGGCTATCTGCTTGAACGCGTTGACCAAGCGGATCTGGCAGACTACCTCGACCCCGTGCTGACGGCGCGAACCGCATTTCCGGTCGCGTTAGCGCCATGGAAGAAAATGAATGGGTCCCAACGCGATCGCCGCTGGAATGTCGCCGAAAACATCGAAGTAGTTCCCGACCTGTGATCCCTCGCGCGTATATCACCGAGTGGCGGGCGGTTGCCCCGTGGAGTCAGGACGCATGGGTCGAGCAGGATCTCGTCATCAGCCGAGCCCTCGTAGCGCTGTTCAGTGTAGCCGCGCTGGCCGAACGCTTGGCTTTCCGGGGTGGCACAGCACTCTACAAGCTCCATCTCCGTCCACCCGCCCGCTACTCCGAAGACATCGACTTGGTGCAGGTGCGCGCGGAACCCATCGGCGGGACGCTCGATCTCGTCCGTGGCGCGCTTGATCCGTGGCTCGGCACCTCGCAGCACAGGCTCAGCGAGAGCAGCGCCACCTTGGTGTACCGGTTCGATTCGGAAGATGACCCGCCGCTGAGGATGCGCCTGAAGATCGAAATCAACACCCGCGAGCACTTCACCGAGTTGGGCCTGACGCGCGTCCCGTTTCGGGTGGAGAGTCGCTGGTTCAGCGGCGACGCCGGAGTGACCACCTTCAAGATCGACGAACTGATGGGGACAAAGCTGCGAGCTCTCTATCAACGCAGCAAGGGGCGCGACCTCTTCGACCTGTGGTTTGCCCTCGTACACGGCACGGTAGACACGGGGGCGCTGTTCCGCAGCTTCCGGCGCTACATGGCCGAGGGCGGCCACACGGTTACCCGCGCGCAGTTTGAGCGGAACCTCCACGAGAAGGCCCGAAGCCGCGGATTTCGACGGGACATCCAACCACTGCTGAGACCGGATTCCAACCAGGACTTCGATATCGATGAAGCGCTGGACGTTGTGCGGGAGCGGCTCATAAGGATGCTGCCGGGCGAACCGTGGCAGGGAGTGCGAGTGCGCCCCGGCAGCCCCACTATCTGACGCGGGGCAGGCGCAGAGGCTGCTAGTGGGTCAAAGGCTGGAACCTCATGATCCCGGCCGAAATCCTCGAATGGAAGGCCCTCCACGTGCGGTGCCACAAGGGACTATCCTGAATGGTCCTGGTATACTCTGGTGTCCGTAACTCAGCCGCGGCGCGTGTGCGGCGGCGTTCCCCAGGAGTACTTCATGTTGCAGCATCTGCTGAACGTCTACGCGATGAACTTGAAACGCTTGGGCATGCACGTCCAGGACCTGTCCGCCGAGCAGATGGCGGAGCAGCCGTCCGGAGTGATCAATCACCCGGCATGGACCCTGGGCCATCTGGCGGCGACTGCCGACAACCTGGCCAGGACGCTGGGTCAGGAATCGACCTTTCCCGAGGAGTGGCGCGCGGCCTGCAGCACCGGCGGGACGCCCAGCGGCAACGCCGCCGACTTCCCCTCCAGGGAACAGCTCCTGGAGCAGCTCGGCGCCCAGCACGAGCGGGTGGCCGCGGCCTTTGCCGCCGCCGGCGCGGAGCTGCTGGATCAGCCCCACCCCAACCCCCGCGGGCGCAAGGTATTCGGCACCGTCGGCGGCTACGCCGTGGCCCTGATGACCACCCACGAGGCCAACCACCTCGGGCAGCTCGCGGCTTGGCGCCGGGCCATGGGGCTCGGCTCGGCGACCGGTATCTGAGCCCTGCGCCGCGGCGCCCCGGACCGGTGATCGCGAAGCTGCCGCCGGTGGCAAGGCCGGGCGCGAGGCTGCTGCAGCGATGGTAGATATCCGTAACCCGGCCTTCAGCGCCATGTTCCGCGAGTACGACCTGCGCGGGCGCGTCGCCGAGGGCGAGCTCACCGACGACTCGGTGCGGCTGATCGCCAACGCGTTCGGACGCCTGCTGCAGGCGCGCGGCATCGACCGCGTAGTGGTCGGTTACGACAACCGGCCGGCCTCGCCCGGCTTCAAGGATGCGGCCATCGGCGGCCTGCTGTCCGCGGGCCTGGAGGCGGTGGACATCGGCCTCACCATCAGCCCGGCGCTCTACTTCAGCCAGTACCACCTGGAGACGCCGGCCGGCCTCATGATCACGGCCAGCCACAACCCCAGCGAGTGGTGCGGCATGAAGCTGGCGCACGGCTACTCGCGGACCCTGGGCCCGGCCGAGATGCGCGAGTTGTACGCGCTGGTGGAAGCGGGCGAGAGCGGCACCGGCACCGGCCGGTGCCGTACCGCGGACACCCGCGACGCCTACCTGGAGCGGGTCACCGCCGGCACCCGGCTGGAGCATCCGTTGCGGGTGGCGGTGGACTGCGGCAACGGCGGCGCCGGCGTGTTCGCCTACGAGGCCCTGCAGCGCATCGGCTGCCTCACCTTCCAGCTCTACTGCGACCCCGACGACAGCTATCCGCACTACTTCCCCAACCCGTCCGACCTGAAGGCGCGGCGGCGGCTGCGGCAGATCGTGACCCACCCCTACATCCGCGCCGACCTGGGCCTGGCCCTGGACGGCGACGGCGACCGCATCGGGGTGATGGACGAGCGCGGCGACGACGTGTGGAGCGACCGGGTGCTGATCCTGCTGGCGCGGCAGGTGCTGCAGCGCAACGCCGGCGCCACCGTCGTCTACGACGTCAAGTGCACGCGTGGCCTGGAGGAGGAGGTGGCCGCCCGCGGCGGCAACCCGGTGATGTGGAAGACCGGCCACTCCCACATCAAGGCCAAGCTGCACGAAACCGGCGCCGCGCTGGCCGGCGAGCGCAGCGGCCACATCTTCTACCAGGAGGGCTACTACGGCTTCGACGACGCCCTCTTCGCCGGCATCCGCCTGCTGGAGGTGCTGGCCGCGCACGACGGCAGCCTCTCGGAGCTGGTCGCCACCACCCCACCCTACCTCACCTCGCCCGAGATCGCCGCGCACTGCGCCGACGACCGCAAGTACCAGGTAGTGGACGCACTGGTGGCCGAGTTCAAGCGCGAATATGGAGAGCGGGTGAACGACATCAACGGCGCCCGCGTCGATTTCGGCGACGGCTGGGGGCTGGTGCGCGCCTCCTCCAACCTGCCGGAGCTGGTGATCATCTTCGAGGCCAGGACCGAGCAGCGGCTGCGCGAGATCCGCGCCCTGTTCCGGGACAAGCTGGACGCCCACCCGGAGATCGACCCGGCGTGGCGCAACGACATCTACCACTGAAGCAACCGCGAGCGACATGGGAGAGCGCATGACCAAGACACCGCCGGCGCGGGCCCGCATCGGCCTGCTGCCCACCGGGCACAGCTACTACTGGGAGCAGTTTCCGCGGCTCAAGGAGATGGGCCTGCGCATGTACCGCAAGCTGCGGGAATTGCTGGAGCCCCACGGCGAGCTGATCGCGCCGGAGCTGGTCGACACCGAGGCCAAGGGGCGCGCCGCCGCGGAGCTGTTCCGCAATGCCGGGATCGACATCCTGGTGATCTTTCCGTTCGGCTACACCACCAGCATGAACATGCTGCCCGCGGTGCAGGGAGTGGAGGTGCCGATCCGCATCCTGAACGCGCACGAGGACCGCTCCTACGACTACGCCACCGCGGACACCACCGTCTACCTGCACCACGAGGGGGTGTGCTGCATCCCGGAGTTCGCCGGCTCGCTGACCAACATCGGCAAGCGCTTCCGGGTGCGCACCGGCCCGTTCGACGATCCCGGCCTGCAGCGGCAGCTGGCGGCCGACTTCCGCGGGGTCGCCGCCGCGCGCGCGTTCCGGGAGCTGAACGTGGGCCTGATCGGCCAGGTCTATACCGGCATGTCGGACATGCCGATCGACGAGCACCGTCTGCTACGCGCCACCGGCAGCCTGCTGGCGCGCCCCGAGGTGGAGGAGATCCAGGAGGCATACGCGCGCGTCACGGAGGCGGAGCTGGAGGAGATGTACCGCCAGTTCCGCGAGATGTACGAGGTCGATGCCACGGTGACCAACGAGCACATGCGCTTCTCGGCCCAGGTGGCGGTGGCGTTCGAGCGAGTGATCACCCGCCACGACATCGGCCCCTTCGGCTACTACTGGTGGGGCGAGCAGGAACTGGTGACGCAACTGCGGGCGCAGTCGGGGCTGGCGGTGTCACGCCTGGCGGCGCTGGGCCGACCGGGGGTGACCGAGGGCGACGTCAAGACCGCCATGGCGATGAAGATCCTCGACCTGCTCGGCGGCGGCGGCATGTTCGTGGAGTTCTTCGCCATGGACTTCGACGACAACTTCCTGCTCATGGGCCATGACGGGCCGGCCAACATCAGCGTGGCCGAGGGGCGGCCGCGCCTCACCCACCTGGAGGTGCACCACGGCAAATCGGGGCATGGGCTCGGCATCGACTTCGACATGCAGCAGGGCCCGGCCACCCTGGTCAACCTGACCCAGGTCGACGCCGGCGAGTCGTTCAAGCTGATCTACACGGTGGGAGAGATCATCCCCGGCCCGATCCTCAACATCGGCAATCCCAATGCCCGCGTGCGGGTAGACAAGCCGCTGCCGGAGTTCATCGACACCTGGTGCCAGCAGGGCCCCTCGCACCATATCGCCCTGGGCGTGGGCGACCACGGCGACGCCCTGGAGACCTTCGCCGAGGCGATGCGCTTCCCGATCCTGCGCATCTGAACGCGGGATGTCGCGGGCGGCTATGGAGTCGCCGGGAGCGTTGCGGAGAAGGTTTCGCGTACGTCGACGGAGAAGCCGGGCAGCAGCGGCGAGTCGGCCTGCTGTCCGGGGCGGAACACGCCGTGTTCGCGGTACCCGCCGTCACCGAGGACGAGCACGGTGATGGTCTCGTCGATGGGATTCACGATCCAGTATTCGGGGACGCGCGCCTCGGCGTAGTCGGCGCGCTTGTCGACCAGGTCACGGCCGGGATCGTCGGGACTGACCACCTCCAGCACCAGGTCGGCGCCGAGCCAGTATTCGTCGCGGCAGCGCGGGTCACCGGCTTGGCGCACCAGCAGCAGGTCCGGCTCGCGGAACTTGCCCTCACGGACTCGCAGGCGCAACGGCGCGAAGACCGCGTCGCCACCTAGACCCCGCACGAACGGGAACAGGGCGAGGAACAGGAATCGCAGGATCACCTGATGTCGGTACGTAGGCATGGGCAGAATCTCGATGCATCCGTCAGTGAACTCGATCAGCCGGTTACACTGATCCGTCAGCTTCAAGTATTGGGCCTCGGTCCAGGAACCCTGCAGGGCGGACAGGTCGGCTACCGATGAGGCATCGGCGGTAACGAGGCGCAGTCCATCGGTGGGTTGTCGGGCGACCGTCACGTTCATGGGCCTGCCACCAGTTTCGGCTCGCCGATGTTCTCTGTCAACAGTAGCAGGAACTGCTGGAGCCGCCGTGGGTTTGCCCGCTGCCGAGGCGGTGCTATCATCCGCGGTGGGCACGACGGTATGGCAGACGACGACACACCCGGAACGCTGCGCAGCATCGTCATCTTCCTGGACATCGATGGCGTCCTGCAGCCTCCATCGAAACAGACCCGATTCAAGCATGACCTGGAGGAGCTGCGCCGCTCTCTGGCGGACAGGTTTGACGATGCGACCTATCTGAGCATGGACAAGTACGACCTTGGGGCGGTCTACCATGACTGGGACGGCGAAGCGGTCGAACGGCTGCGCACGCTGTGCGCGGAGTTCCGCCCGAGCATCGTGATCAGCTCGGATTGGCGCAGAAGCAACCCCATCCGCTGGCTCCGGGCGCTGTTTCGCCTGCACGACCTGCATCACTACGTAACCGACGCGACGAAGGAGCTCGACGGACCGCCGCACTACCGGGCAGGAGAGGTCAAGGAGTACCTGGAGTCGCATCCGGAGATCGAGCGGTTCGTGATCATCGACGATGGCTACGGACACGAGTTCGGCGAGCTGTTTCCCGAGCAATTCGTGCACACCGGATACCGCTTCGAGGCCCACGACGAGCAGCGTGCGCGGCAGATTCTGTCCGGGCTGCCGGCGCAGCCGAACCGACCCTGGCCTCCCCCGCCTGCAGGGTGGCGCTGAGAGTGACGGTAGCGCCCGGCACTACGCTGGGCACTGCGACGGTCCGGCGCCGGCGCACCCGGCCAGGGCGGCCGGGTGCGTGGCACATGTAACTACGGCATGCTGGCGCCGAGCTGTTCGGCCGCGACCTGCATCAGCTCCTCGCCTCCGGCCTGCTTCCACTCCTCGATGTAGGCGTCCCACTCCGAGATGTCGCGCTCGCCGAGGATGAACTCCAGCTCGCGCTGCAACTGCAGGTCCTTGATGCGGGTCGCAGTGCTCGCGTCGAGGTCGATCAGCAATTCGAAGTCGCGCACCCGCGGCATCGGGATCACCATCTGGTCCAGCAATCCGCCCGCCCAGTCGCGCGCCTTGGTATCCCGAAGCGGGTCGTCGTCGGCGTACGGCGGGGCTTCATACGTCTTCCAGCGCAACGAGATGCTCAGCACGTTCCAGTTGCCGAGCGGCAGATACTCGGGATCGTGAATCCCGGGGTGATCGTCGGCGAAGGCGAGCGAGTGCAGGCCGGTCTCCGGGTAGAAGTGGCGCTCGCCCGAGCCCGGGAAGATCGCCTCGCCGCCGCCCTCGATCACCTCGATGTTGCCCTGGTTGGGATAGGTGATGAAGTCATGGAAGTGCATGATGCGCTTCATGAGTCCCTCGTCCTTCTCCAGTGACTTCGGAGAAATCAACAGCCGCCCGGGGCGGCCACCCGGCCCGTACGCGCCGCCGCGCCCGTCGTCGGACATCGGCGGATCGATCGGCTGCCAGACATCCGAGACCGCCAGGTTGCCGTCGTGCGCGGTGGTGTTCTCGAAGATCAGGTTCCAGCCCGGGTAGTACACCATGCCGATCTGGTCGTTCATCGAGTAGGCGGTGAAGTTCTCCCACGAGATGGTGAACCAGTCGGGATGCAGCACACCGGCGTCCCGCAGACGCTTGAGCCACAGCACGAAGCTCTTGCTGGTGCCGTCCAGGTTGGGGTGGTTGATCACGCCGTCCTTGACGTTCCAGCCGGGATGGCCGTACATGGTGCGGAACGGCTCCAGCATGGTGAAGCCGTTGCCATCCCCTGCGCCGCCCATGAACCAGGTGTCGGCGCTGCCGGTGCCGTTGGGATCCTCACGCACCACGCGCTGGGCGAATTCGAACAGCTCCGACTCGGTGCGTGGCGCATCCATCCCGAACTGCCCCAGCCAGTCCTTGCGGATCTGCAGTCCCCAGTTGTCCGCGAACACCGGGTAGCGCGGCAGCCCGTACATCACCCCGTCGTCGCTGCTGGTGGCCCAGGCCTTGTAGTCCTTGGTGAGGAACTGCTGCCAGGTCGGCAGGTATTGCAGGTAGGGCTCCACGTTGAGCAGCAACCCGTCTTCGTGCAGCTTCTTGGCAACGTTCTTCTGGCCGAAGCTGAGCGTGGTGATGGCGGGCGGATCGCCGGCGATGAAGCGCGTCGTCAACTGGTTTACCAGATCATCGCCGGGCAGAAAGTTGATCTCGATGTTGGCGTTGAGCTGCTCGTTCAGATACTCGTTGATGGGATCGTCCGGTACCGGGGTGAACCAGTAGCCGCTGGACAGAATCTCGAAGTCGTAGCTCTTGCTCATATCGTCGTAATCCCAGGCCGACGGGTCCGGGCGCACCGGTATCAGCGGCAGGGTGTCGGGCAAGTCCAGCTCCGGCATTGCCTCGCCGCCGCCGCCGGCGGTGCCGCCGCCCTCTTCCTGGCCGGGGCTGGCACCGAGATGTACGGCCGCCAGCAGCAGGGCCACCGCCACGGGCAGCCCGATCAGGTTTCGAATCGTCACTTTCACTTGAAATCCCTCCTCTGGGGTTTCTTCTGCCGGCCGAGCGCTCGCTCGTGCCGTGCAGGTCCTTGTTGCATGCCGGCGCGCACTCCTTGCGGCGCCGCCACTGACGACATGGTGCCGTCACTATCCCTTGATCGCTCCCAGGTATACCCCCTTGATGAAATGCTTCGGGTGCGGCTCTTTTAGGACGACCTCTATCTTCAGTTTGATGCGTTAATTGGGGGTTCTGTCGGACGCCCGGCGCTGGTTCAGCGGCATACGCTTGGGGAACGGGGCCATAGGCTGCCACGTATCGTGCTGGCGGGCATAGCAAGGGCTGGACAAAACCCACCACGACTCGGTACGGTGCCTCCGTTGTCAGCGGAGGGTGCCGATGAATGCCAACAGCGAGGGCGTGCGCAGCGCCGGCAGAACGTTCAGTGAGGCTGAACTGCGGATCGTCTGCCAGATCGTTGCCGCCGGTGGCCGCCTCAGTCGTACGCAGTTGATGGTGCAGGTGTGTCGGCGGCTGCGCTGGCAGCGCCCGAACGGTGCGCTGAAGGTCCGCGAATGTCGTGATCTGTTTGCAATGCTGCAGCGCAGCGGTCGCCTGCGCCTGCCGCCGAAGCGCAGCACCGGGCGCCCGCTGGGCTCGCACACCGAGGTGCCGTGCACGCCGGCTGGCGAGCCGGGACGGCCAGTATGCGGCACCGTCGGGCAGTTCGGCAGCGTACACCTGGAGCCGGTCACGACCGCCGGCGAGCAGCGCTGGTGGCGGGAGCTGGTGGGCCGCTATCACTACCTGGGCTACCGGGTGCCGTTCGGTGCCCAACTGCGCTACCTGGCGTTCGTCAGCGAGCCCACCACGACGCTGGTGGCGGCGTTGCAACTGTCCTCGCCGGCGTGGCGGCTGGCGGCGCGCGAGCGCTGGATCGGCTGGGACGAACCGACTCGGACACGCAATCTGCAACGGGTGGTCAACAACAGTCGCTTCCTGGTGCTGCCGTGGGTCCGGGTGAAGAACTTGGCCAGCCGCCTGCTGGCGCTGCTGGCCGGGCGGCTGGCTGCCGATTGGCAGCAGCGGTTCGCGGTCGAGCCGCTGCTGCTGGAGACGCTGGTGGATAGCGGTCGCTTTGCCGGCACCTGCTACCGGGCTGCCAACTGGATCGAGTTGGGCGCCACGGCAGGTCGGGGACGCATGGACCGCGCCCATACCCGTCATGGGCAAGCGCCGAAGCGGGTTCTGGTGTATCCTCTGGTGGCCGACGCGCAACGCCGGCTGGCGCAGGGCTGAGTGATGGGCGCTCCTCAGGCGTGGGCGAGTGAGCCGGCCGCCGACCCCTTCGCTGCCACGCGGGCGCGGTTCGAGCACCTGCTGCGAATAGCCAACGACGTAGAGACGCGACAGATGAAGCACAGTGACCTGGAGCGACTGCTGACCAGCGAAGGTCAGGAACTGTTACGGCAACTCTACCAGAACTGTCTTGACCAGCAGGCCGAGGCGCAGGTCAGCGCAGAGGTGGTGGATGCGCAAGGCCAGCCGCGCACGCGCCAGCGGACCCAGCAGCGCCAGTTGGAGACGATCTTCGGCACCGTCCAGGTAGCGCGCACCGGCTACGGGGCGGAGGGGCAAGCGAGCCTGCATCCGCTGGATGCGCAGTTGAACCTTCCCGCCGAGCGCTACTCGCTGGAGGTGCGGCGGCGAGTAGCGCTGGAAGCAGCGAAGAACTCGTTTGACGAGACGGTGGAGACGCTCAATCGCTGCACCGGTGCCAAGATCGGCAAGCGGCAGGTGGAAGAACTGGTCAGTCGGGCGGCGCAGGACTTCGACGCCTTCTACCAGCAGCGGCGCCAGCAAGCGTCTGCGGAGCAGACGGTCGCCGACCACGGAGCGGTCGAGCCGCAGGCGACTGAGGATGCCCTGCTGGTGATCACCAGCGACGCCAAGGGCGTGGTCATGCACCAGCAGGACCTGCGACCTGCCACGCGCGCGGCCAGCGAGCGCACGGCGCGTGGCAAGCTGGCCACGCGCCTGAGCAAGGGCGAGAAACGCAACCGCAAGCGCATGGCCACGGTGGCGGTCGTCTACTCGGTGGCCGCCCACGTGCGCACGCCGCAGCAGATGCTGGCGCTGCTGGCGCGCGCTGAGGACGCCGAGCAGCAACGCTCGCCGCCGCGACCGCGACCGCAGCACAAGCGCGTGTGGGCGAGTCTGAAGCAGGAACCTCGGCAGATGTTGCAGGAGGCGTTCCGAGAAGCGCGCGAGCGCGATCCGCAGCAGCAGCAGACCTGGGTCGCGGTGGTCGACGGCAACCGGACGCAGTTGGACCTCCTGGCAGAGCTGGCCGCGCACCACGGGGTGCAGGTGACCATCGTGCTGGACATCTTTCACGTGCTCGAATACCTGTGGAAAGCCGGCCACGCCCTGGAGGCCGAAGGCAGCCAACGGTTGGAGCAGTGGGTCTTGCAGCGCCTGGGACGTATCCTGGAAGGCCGCGCCCGCTCGGTGGCTGCCGGCATGCGCCGGAGCGCCACCAGGCGCCGCCTGACGAAGCGGCAGCGGCGACCGATCGACCAGTGCGCCAACTACCTGCTGAAGTACCAGGGCTACCTGGCCTACGACCGCTACCTGGCCGCTGGGCTGCCGATTGGCTCGGGCGTCGTCGAAGGCGCCTGCCGGCACTTGGTCAACGACCGCCTTGGCATTACCGGTGCGCGCTGGCGACTACGCTCGGCCGAAGCGGTACTGCGCCTCAGGGCGCTGCGCAGCAGCGGCGATTTCGACGCCTACTGGACGTTCCACGAGCAGCAGGAGTGGGAGCGTACCCACCGCCAACGTTACGCTGAAGGCAACGTGCCGTCGCTGGAACACCCGAACCCCGTGCCGCACCTGAGACTCGTCCGGTAGCGCCCCAGCTTTCCACCGCTCACCCGCGCCCGCCAGCCGCCGCCTGCGTACCGGCTCATCTGCGTCCGTCACGCTCCTGACTTAACTTGCCGTCCGCAGCCCCCATCGCAACGCGGAATCCCCGCCGTAGCCATGAGTAATACATGCTCTCCCCACCACGCCTATGCCCTCCCCCGCGTCGTCGCAAAAGAGCCGCACCCAAATGCTTCTGGACGAATGGATAGACGCACAACAACGGCACGATTCCCACCACCACCGTAGTCATTTTCAGCGACTCGGGATTGATCTGGCGGCGCCCCATCACCTGGTATACCTCGCTCTGAGCGTAAGCGCCCAGCAGGATGTGGCGCAGGATGAGCTGCAACGGCCAAAGCGCGTCATCGCTCAGGTAGACCAGCGCATCGAACCAGGAATTCCAGTGCTCCACGATGCTGAACATGCCGATCGCCGCCAACGCCGGCGCGGTCAGCGGGGTGATGATCCAGACCAGCATCTGCAGGTGACCCGCTCCGTCGATGCGGGCCGACTCCACCAGCCCCTCCGGCAGGTTCTCGATGAACACCTTGATCACCAGCAGTCCGAAACTGTGCCCCAGGAAGGGCAGAATCATCACCCAGAAGTTGTTCAGCAGCCCCAGGCGCCGCATCACCAGGTAACTGGGGATCAGCCCGCCGGGAAAGATGATCGACGCCAGCACCAGCAGCAGAATGATGCCGCGCCCCGGCAGGCTGCGAATCGACAGACAGTAGGCTCCCACCAGGGTAAGCACCAGCGCCATGGCCGGCCCTATGGTGCTGCGCAATACCGAGATCATGAACGCGCGCCACACCGCGGTCTGCCCCAGTATCCGCTCGTAGCCCTGCAGCGTCGGCTCCAGGGGGATGATCACGAAGTAGTTGCGCTTGATCAGCTCGGTCTGGGTGGTCATCGACATGCCGATCACGTACACCAGCGGGAACACCGCGGTCACGGCGATCAGGGCGACGATCAGGTGTATCGAGACCTGGTAGGCACGTTCGGCCGGATTCGAGTAGAGGACCATGCAGCCCCCTACCAGATCCCGCGGCCCGTGTAGCGCCGGGCGACGTAGTTGGCCGCCACCACGGTGAGCAGGCCGAAGAACGACTGGAACAGGCCCATGGCCGCGCCCAGGCTGAGCTCCAGTTGGCGCAGCCCGACGCGGTAGATCCAGGTGTCGATGATGTCGCCCACGTCGTACACCGCCGGGTTGTAGAACAACAGCACCTGCTCGCCGCCGGCGTACAGGATGAAGCCGAAGTTCAGGCACAGCACGAACGACACCACCGGCAGGATGGAGGGAAAGGTGATGTGGCGGATCCGCGAGATGGGACCGGCGCCGTCGATCACCGCGGCGTCGTAGAGTTCCGGGTCCACGGTGGAGAGCGCCGCCAGGTAGATGATGGTCCCCCACCCCAGCTCCTTCCAGATCGCCGAGCCGATCAGGATCGGCCGGAACGCGCCCTGGCTGAGCAAGAACTCCATCCGCTCCAGGCCCACGAACACGCGAATGTTGTTTATCAGCCCGTTGGCGGAGGAGAACACCGCGAACACGATCCCCCAGATGATCACCCAGGAGAAGAAGTGCGGGATGTAGACGATGGTCTGGGTGGTCTTCCTGAACCACTGGATCGCCATGTCGTGGAACAGGATCGCCAGCAGGATCGGCGGCAGGAACCCGAATACGATGCGCAGCAGGCTGATCTCGAAGGTGTTGCGGATCACCCGCACGATGCCCCGCTGGCTGAAGATTTCGACGAAGTTGCCCAGGCCGACCCACTCGCTGCCCCACACGCCGCGGCCGATGCTCAGATCCGTGAACGACACCACCAGCGACAGCCCGATCGGCCAGTAGCGGAACAGCAGGTAGTAGGCCAGCACCGGCAGCAGCAGCAGGTACACGGTGCGGTGCTCGTTGATGCGCTCCAGGAGGGTCTTCCTGCGGCGTGCCGGCAGCGCCGGCGCCGCCACCGAACTGGCGGGCGTGGCTGGCATGAACGTGCCGCATTCTGCCACGCCCCGCCGGGCCGCGCAAACCGCCGCGGCCGCTGCATCCGCCGCCGCCACCGTTGCCGCGGCAGTGACTTGTCAGCCGTCGACCTGCGGACGCACGGTGGGGCATGCCGGTCGGTCGGATGCGCAGCGTGTGCATGCGTCGGGTTGCGCCGGTTGCGCCGGTTGGTGCATCGTGCGCGGCGGGATAGGATGGGCCGGTGGACAGACGCCGACTGCCGATCGGCATACAGACCTTTCGCACGCTGCGCGAGGAAAACGCGTACTACGTCGACAAGACACCTTACATCCGCCGGCTGCTGGACGAAGGCTCGCACTACTTCCTGTCGCGTCCACGGCGGTTCGGCAAGAGTCTGTTCCTGGACACGCTGAAGGAGTTCTTCGAGGGCAGCGAGGAGTTGTTCGCGGGGCTGTTCATCCACGACCGGCACGACTGGTCCCAGCGTCATCCGGTGGTGCGGCTGGACTTCGCGGGCGGCACATTCAAGGACTCTGCTGTTCTGGACGAGGACGTAATGCTCCAACTGGAGTATCTGGAGGAAGAAGCGGGCATTCCCGCCCGCCGCGTCAACACGGCGGCGCGCTTTCGCCGTCTGCTGCAGACGGTGCACCGGAAGACTGGGCGGCGCGTCGTGGTCCTGGTGGACGAGTACGACAAGCCGATCCTGGACGCGCTCGATGAACCGGAGGCGGCGGTCACCAACCGCGACTACCTGCGCGGGTTGTACGGGATGATCAAGTCCTGTGCGGCACAGGTGCGGTTCACGTTCGTGACCGGGGTGAGCAAGTTTTCGAAGGTCAACATCTTCTCCCAGTTGAACAACCTCGTCGATATCACCCTGGATCGGCGCTACTCCGGGATCTGCGGCTACACCGAAGGCGACCTCGATATGGTGTTCGCGCCCGAACTCGCGGGGCTGGACCGGGAGCAGGTGCGGGAATGGTACAATGGCTATCGCTGGCGCGGCGCTGAGAAGGTGTACAACCCGTACGACGTGCTGCTGTTGTTCGACAGCCGCGAATTCAAGGCGCACTGGTTCGAGACCGGTTCCCCGGCGTTTCTAGTGGACAAGCTGTTCATGCGCCGGGTTTCGTCGGTTTCTTTGAGCGAGACGGTGAGCACGGAAGACCTGCTGTCAGTGTTCGACGTGGAACACATCGGCACCGAGGCGCTGATGTTCCAGACCGGCTACCTGACGATCACCGCGGAAGAACGGTTGGGCGGCACCACGCTGTACCGGCTGGACTATCCAAACCGAGAAGTGCGCGAGAGCCTGAATCGCGTGCTGCTGCGGCGATTGGTACAGGACACCCGGCAGCAGACGGCCAACAGCAGCAGGCTGGCGCGCCTGTTGGAGACGCACGATTGCGCTGGGCTGAAGGAGCTGTTCCACGCCTTCTTCGCCAGCATCCCGTACGAATGGTATGCCGCCGACGGTTGTCGGCGGACCAACAACGACATTGCGAAGTACGAAGGCTACTATGCGAGCGTGTTCTACTCCTACTTCGCGGCGCTGGGGTACGAGATCACGGTGGAAGAATCGAGCAGCCACGGGCGGCTGGACATGGCGGTGCGAACGGGCGGGCACGTATATCTGTTCGAGTTCAAGGTGGTGGAGATGGCGCCGCCGGGCTCGGCGCTTGTGCAGTTGCGGGAACGGGGCTACGCCGACAAGTACCGGGGCGAGGGCGAGGCGATTCATCTGATCGGCGTGGAGTTCAGCCGCGAGACCCGCAACGTCACGGCGTTCGAAGTAGCCGACGCCTGACGACAGCCATACCGAGCACTCGGCAACGCGCGTACATACAATCGTGGCGGTTGCGCACCATCGCCATCATCAAGCAACTGCCGGTCCTGCAGTGCAGGACCGGCCGCGAGTACCTGATCGAGGATCCGGTCATGCAGCGGATCGACGTACTTCTGATGCACGCCGACAGCTCCGCGGAACTGGAGGTTCTTCGGTACGCTGCGTGACGGTCGGTAGCGCTGCCGGCGAACGCCGAGCCCTCCGCCCTTGACCAACGGGGCGCTGTGGCGTCCAAGATCGGGCGGGAGGTGTCCATGGAGCCGATTCCGGATCGCCTGATCGTTCTCACCTTCGATGACGGCAAGAAGTCGAACGCCACGTTCGTGGCCCCGCTGCTGAGCCGCCACGGGTTCGGAGCCACGTTCTTCATCACCGAGGGGCTGGAGTTCGCCGACAAGAGCCGCTATATGGACTGGGACGAGATCAAGGCGCTGCACGACGCCGGCTTCGAGATCGGGAACCACCACGGCAACCACGTGGACGTGACCACCCAGTCGCGGGAGGAGTTCATCCGCGACCTGGAGCAGGTGGAGCGGAGCTGCGCTGCGCACGGCATCGACGTGCCGACCAGCTACGGCTATCCGGGCGGCCACCATGACCTGGGCGCGATGGAGGCCCTCGCCGCCAAGGGATACCGCTTCGCCCGCAGGGGGATCTGGCCGGAGCGTCCGGACCACGTCGACGGCGCCTTCGGGCGCGCCTTCGAGCCCGGCGTCGATCACCCGTTGCTGATTCCCTGCGCCGGGGTGAACGGCGCGTCCTGGGACCTGGCAGACCTGTGCGCCGCGGCGTCATGCGCCGGCCCCGGGGAAGTGGCGGTGCTCACCTTCCACGGGGTGCCCGACCACCATCCCTGGTGCGACACCGACCCGGCCCTGTTCACGCGTTTCGTGTCCTGGCTCGCGGCCAACGACTACCAGGTGGTCGCCCTGCGCGACCTGGCTCGCTACGTGGACCCGGACCGGCGGCCGGCCGACCCCTACGCCTCGATCGAGGCTCGCCGGTGCCTCGAGGCGCGCGAGCTGACCTGCGAATACGCCCCCGACCCGCTCGGCCTGCAGTGCGCCACGCCGCGGTTCCGCTGGACGCTGGCCAGCGAGCAGCGTGATCAGCAACAGGCTGCATACCAGGTGCTGGTCGCGAGCAGTCCTGAGTTGCTGCAGCCAGGAGCCGCCGACCGCTGGGACAGCGGCAAGGTGAGCGCTCCCTCGGGGACCGCTGCGACGTACGCCGGGCAGCCCCTGTCCAGCGCCGACACCTGCTACTGGAGCGTGCGCTGCTGGAATGGCGGCGACCGCGTGGGAGCGTGGGCGGAGCCGGCGCGCTTCGAGCTCGGCCTGCTGCGGGAGACCGACTGGACCGGTGACTGGATCGGCGCCGCCGCCGATGTCAGCTCGCCGTTGTTGCGGCGCGAGTTCGACCTGGCAGGTGCGGTGCGCCGCGCCCGCCTCTACGCGGCCGGGTTGGGGTTCGCCGAGCTGTTCGTGAACGGCATCCGGCTCGGCGACGCGGTGCTCGATCCGGCGGCTACCGACTACGACAAGCGGATCCTCTACGTCACCCACGACGTGACCGGCCTGCTACGGGAGGGCGCCAACGCCGTGGGCGCGATGCTCGGCAACGGCTGGTACAGCGAGCCCTCGGCGCACCGCTACGGCGACTCACCGCGGCTGCTGCTGCAACTCGACGTGGAGCTGGCGGACGGCACCAGGGTCGCGTTGGCCAGCGGCGCGGAATGGCGCGCGGCGTCCGGTCCGATCACGGCCAACGGCCTGTGGGGCGGCGAGTGCTACGACGCGCGCCTGGAGCAGGAGGGCTGGACCGAGCCGGGCTTCGACGCCGGCGCCTGGGCGCCCGTGGAGCGGAAGAGCGCGCCCGGCGGCGTGCTGGAGGCGCAGGAGCTGCCGCCGATCCGGGTGGTGCGCACCCTGCCGCCGCAGGCGGTCACCAATCCGCGCGCCGGCACCTGGGTGTTCGACTTCGGCCAGCTCTTCGGCGGCTGGGCAAGGGTGCGGGTGCGCGGCGCCCGCGGACACCGGGTGCGCATCACCTATTCGGCGCGCCTGGACCGCGTCACCGGGCTACTGGACGAGCGCCACCACGTCAAGGGCGCGGAAACCGACAGCTACGTGCTGCGTGGCGGCGGCGAGGAGAGCTACGCGCCACGCTTCACCTACCACCCGGTGCGCTACGTGCAACTGGACGACTACCCCGGACAGCCGGCGGTTGACTCGGTCACCGGCTGCGTGGTGCGTTCGGCGGTGGACCTGACGCAGACCTTCACCTGCTCCGACCCGCTGCTGGAACGGATCCACCGCAACGTGGGCTGGACCTTCAGCAACGGTCTCTACGGGTTTCCCCTCGACTGCCTGCATCGCGAGCACTGGGGCTGGACCGACCCGGCCACCATCACCTCCACCCTCTACGCCCGTGCCTGGATGCCCCGGTTCTGGAAGAAATGGCTGGCCGACATCCGCTGCGCCCAGGACGAGGCGGGCGTGGTGCCGGACATCGTTCCCGACTACCGGCCCTCGGGCAGCAGCCCGAAGAATCCGTTGCGGCGCAAGGGCGATCCCGCCTGGGGCGGCAACTACCCGCTGCTGGTGTGGTACCTCTACCAGTACTACGGCGACCGGGAGCTGCTGGCCGCCCACTACGACGGGATGTGCCGCTGCGTCGCCGCCCACACCGAGATTGCCGAGGAACACCTGGTCACCCACGGGCACTACGGCGACCACATGCTGCCGGGCACCGCCCCCGGCGACGAGGAATTCGTCTCCAGCGAGACGCCGCCGGAGCTGCTGTGGAGTGGCTACTACTACCGCGGCGCGGCGATCCTGGCGCAGGCGGCCCAGGTGTTGGGCAAGGAGGAGGATGCGCGTTCCTACGCGCTCCTGGCCGGGCAGATCCGCGACGCCATCAACCGCCGCTGGTTCGACTCCGCGGGCGGCCGCTACGCCTCCGGCTCGCAGACCGCGCACGCCTTCGCCCTGGCGCTCGGCATCGTGCCGGAGGGGCACGCCGACGCGGTGCTGGCGGCGCTGGTGGATACCATCGAACGGCGCCACGGCGGGCGTCTGCACACCGGCAACACCGGCACTACCTGTCTCATCGACGTGCTCCCGAGTCACGGCCACGGCGCGCTGCTGCACCGCATCGCGACCCAGACCGAGTATCCCGGCTGGGGCTACATGGTGCGCCAGGGGGCGACCACGATCTGGGAAAGCTGGAGCCTCGAGAGCGGTGTCGGAGCCGAGGACAGCATGATCATGTGGGGCGCCATCGACGAGCTGTTCTGGGGCGTGCTGCTGGGGATCCGCGGACCCGACTACTACGGCCCCCGGTTGCTGGCTCCCGGTTTCGCGCGGGTCGAGATCCGGCCCCAGGTGGTGGGCGATCTCAGCGCCGCGGCGGGCTCGGTCAGGACCGTCCACGGCCGGGTGGCGGTGGCGTGGCGGCGGGAGCCGGAGCAGTTGGTCCTGGAAGTGTCGCTGCCGCCCGGGGTGCGCGGAAGCGTGAGCGTGCCCAGCCTGGGCCACGCCACGTTCCGGATCGAGGAGCACGGCTCACCGGTGTGGCGGCAGGACGGCACGGCGGGAGCGGCCGGCCCGTGGCCGGTAACGGGAATCGCCACGGCCTCGCCTGCTGACGAGGCGGTCGTCTTCGAGGTCGGCTCGGGCGACTACCGGTTCGTGCTGCGGAGCGACACCGGCCAGAGCGGGGATTGAACCGGGCCGTCAGCGTGGGCCGCCGGCGCGCCGCCATCCTGGCGCTGTTTCTGTTTTCGGGGGCGAGCGGGCTGATCTACCAGGTGGTGTGGTTCCGGCTGCTGGCCACCGTGTTCGGCGCCACCGTGCCGGCGGCCACGACCGTGCTGGCCGCCTTCATGAGCGGCCTCGCGCTGGGCAGCTGGCTGCTCGGCGGCAGCGGCGACCGCAGCCGCCGGCCGCTGCGTCTCTACGCCGGTTACGAGCTGGGAATCGCCGTCACCGCGCTGGCGGCGCTGGTGGCGATGGAGCGGATGCGCCCCGTGGCCACGCTGCTGAGCAGCGCCCTGGGCGACGGCGGCGCCGGCCTCGTCGCCGCGCGCTTCGCGGTCACGTTCCTGGTGCTGCTGGTCCCCACCACGCTGATGGGCGCCACCCTCCCCGTCCTGAGCCGCGCCCTGGTGCGGGATCGGGAGGAGGCGGGGGTGAACCTCTCCGCCCTCTACGCGGCCAACACCTGGGGCGCCGCGCTCGGCGCGCTGGTCGCCGGCTTCCTGCTGATTCGCCTGCTGGGCCTGCGGGGTACGGTATTGGTGGCCGTGGTCATCAATGCGGCCGTAGCCGCAGCCGCGTGGTTGATGGCCCGGCGCAGCGCCGCGGCCGCCCGCCAGGTCGCCGCCGCCGAGGCACGGCGCGAGAGCGCGGCAGCACGTGGCACGACCGCGGTCGCCGCGCGCAGACATGGCCCGAAGGCGTCGGCCGGCGGACGATCTCGCGGCGTCGATTCCCGTCGTCTCCCGAGTTTCGGGGAGGCCGCGTCCCCTCGTCCGGCAACGCTGCTGCTCACATTCGGCGCCGCCGGAGCGACCACCCTCGCTTACGAGGTGCTCTGGTCACGGGTTCTGCACGCGCTCCTCGGCAACTCGACCTACGCCTTCACCACCACGCTGGTGGTGTTCCTCGGCGGCATCGCGCTGGGGGGCTGGCTGGTGCGCCATGTCATCGACCGCATTCCTCCAGTCCGGCTGTACGCCGGCCTCCAGGCGGGGATCGCCGCCGCCGCGCTGCTGAGCCTGCCGCTGCTTACCGGCGTGGCCGACCTGCGCGGCCTGCAGGCCTTCTTCGCGGCCGGCGCCACGCCGTGGGCTGCCGAGCTGGCGGTCCGGTTCGGCGCCAGCGTGGCGGTGCTGCTGATCCCCACCACGCTGATGGGCGCCACCTTCCCGCTGGTGGCGCGCCTCTACCTGTCGCACGCCGGCCGCGTCGGGGCGGAGGTCGGCACGGTGTACGCGGCCGGTACCGCCGGCAACATCGCCGGGGCGCTGCTGGCCGGCTTCCTGCTGGTGCCGCTGGCCGGCATCACCCGTTCGCTGGCCCTCGTGGCGCTGCTCAACGGCGTGGTGGCGGTGGCCATCGTGCTGCTCGCCGGGCGGCCGCGGCGGGCCACGCGGCTGGCCCTGAGCGGCGCCTGCCTGGCGCTGGGGGTGGCGGCGGTGGCGGGCCCAGTGTCGTTCCAGTTCCCGGCCGACACGGAAGCCCCGGGTGACGTGGTGCTGTTCTACCGGGAGGGGATCACCGCCACCACCAAGGTGTACGAGAAGCCGCTCACCGCGCGCAAGCACATGAGCGTCGACGGCATCTACATCGGCGGCGCCGGTGGCGCGGAAAAGAAGGAGCAAGTGCTCGCTCACCTGCCCAAGCTGCTGCTGCCGCGGTACCGCAGCGAGCTGGCCGTGGGGCTCGGCTCCGGCGTGGTGCCGGGAG
Source organism: Spirochaetia bacterium (assembly GCA_965203905.1). Taxonomy (GTDB): domain Bacteria; phylum Spirochaetota; class Spirochaetia; order SZUA-6; family Bin103; genus Bin103. The sequence goes on from CBDBDQ010000005.1 coordinate 5,631,884, forward strand.
AGAGCGGCCGCCACCCGGAGCTGGAGCGGCTCGACATCGTGGAGATTGCCGCCAGCGTGGCGGCCGGCGCCGCCCGCTTCGAGCGCGAGAACCACGCCATCCTGGACGATCCGCGGGTGCGCCTGCTGGTGACCGACGGCATGCACTACCTGGCGACCGCCACTGTCCACTACGACATCATCGCCTCCGATGCCAAGTCGCGCCCCAGGTCGCGCGGCAACGGTCTGTTCTACTCGCGCGAGTACTACCGTCTGGCACGCGACCGGCTGACCCCGGAAGGAGTGTTCATCCAGTGGGTGCCGCTGCACCTGCCACGCCGCGTGTACGAGTCGGTGCTGCACACCTTCGCGGCCAGTTTCCCACACGCGAGCCTCTGGGTTCTGCCCGACCGCGACACCTTCCTGGTGGGGTCGCGGAGCCCGTTGACACCGAACTGGTCGCTGGTCGCCGCCCGCCTGGGGAGCGAACCGGCTGCCGGCTCCGCAAACAACCCCTACGCCGGGCTGCGCAAGCACGGCGTCACCAGTGCGGCCTCCCTGGCCGCCATGTACGTGGCCGGGCGCGAGGCGCTGCTCGGCGCCACCGCGCACGCTCCCGTCAACTCGCTGGACCGGCCGCAGGTCGAGTTCTACGCCTTTGCCGACTACGCGCGCTCCATCAACCGGATGGTCGCCGACAACTACGAACTGCTGCTGGCGTTGCGGGACACGGCCGAGGTCCCGGCGCCCGCGGAAGCCAGCCATCGCGCCCTGAGCCTCTATCTGCAGGCGCTGGGGCGCGCCTATGCCCTGGACCGGGACCACGCCGCGATCGAGGAGCTGCTGGCGGCGGCACTGCGCCTGGCGCCCGAGGACGAGTTGCTGCGCACCCTGGCGCTGCGATACTACGCGACCCGGGTCACGGGCCGGGTGCGGGCCGGCGAGCAGGCCGCGGCGCGGCGCTACCTGGCGGCGGCCCGCCGGGTGGACGGCACCGGCGCCGAGGCGCACCGGCTGGCCGCGCTGCTGCACCTGCACGCCGGCGACCGGGAGAGTGCCGTGCGGGAACTGCGGCAGGCGGTCCACAGGGCGCCGGGGGACGTTGCGCTGCATACCTCCCTGTTCCGCCTGCTGTGGCAAGCCGGTGCCGTGGACGAGGCGGCGCGCCACCTGCAGGAGGTGCTCGCGGTCGCTTCCGACAGCGTGTTCGCGCACCGCAACCTGGGGCTCTACCTCGCCCGCCGGCGCGGTGACGCCGGCGCCGCCCTGCCCCACCTGGAGCACGCCCATGCCCGTACGCCGCGGGACGCCGAGCTGATCGGCGCCCTGGCATGGGCACGCTACGAGACCGGCGACCGCGCCGGCGCCCGCGCCGTGGTCCGCGCCGGCGGGCGCTATTTCCGCAGCCGTCCCGAGCTTGCCGCCGAACGCGCGCGAATCCTCGGCCGCTAGCTGCGTTGCACTCTCCGGAGGGTGCGGGGTTTCTTTCTTCCGCCGCGACTCTTTTGATCAATTCCACTTTGACTCATACACTGAATCTCTGTGAGTCTCCAAATGAATCACTCGGGAGCAGGCCATTGCACCAGTTGACAGTGCGAGGATTCGAGCCTGAACTGGCCGACTGCATCCGCAGGCTGGCGCAGCAAGAACGAATTTCATTGAATCAGGCTGTGCTGCGTCTCCTCCGGCGCGGAGCCGGTCTCGAACGGGACCAGGAAGCCGACGCTACGGTGGGGTCCTCGTTGGACCACTTCATCGGTCGTTGGACCAGCCGGCAGGCGGATGAGATGGACCGGGCGCTGGCGGATTTCAAGGGCATCGACGAGTCGATGTGGTCATGAGGGTCGCGCTGGACTCCAACGTATACTCGCTGCTGTTGCGCGGACATCCGTTGGTCGCCGAAATCGTTCGCCGGTCTCAGGAGGTGGTGCTCTCGGCGGTCGTAATCGGAGAACTGCTCTACGGGTACCGATACGGTTCGCGTCTGGCTCGGAATCTGCGCGAACTCGATGACTTCCTGGCCAATCCCCACGTAACCCTGGCGACGGTGAGTCGGATTACCGCGGACCGTTACTCGCGGATCGCGACAGCTCTGCGAGCGAAGGGCCGCCCCTTGCCGACCAGCGACATCTGGATTGCGGCCCATGCGATGGAGACGGGAACCGAGTTGATTTCCTCCGACGGTCACTTCAAGTACGTTGATGGTCTGGCTTGGGTCCACGTTCCGGTCGGGTGATACGGTTTACGGTCACCAAATATCCGCAGGGCGCTTTTTCCTGGGTGGATTGCAGCACCAGCGATGCCGATGCCCGGCACTTCTATGCCAGTCTCCTGGGCTGGGACATCGAGGAAGCCCCCATGGGCGGGAGATTGACGAATTACACCTTCCTCAGGGATGGCCACAGGATCGCGGCTCTGAGCGAACTGCCGCCGCAGATGGCCCACTTGCCGCCGTCCTGGAACAGCTACGTCACGGTCGATGACGTCGATGTCCTGGCGCCCGCGGTGCAGAAACTCGGCGGGACTGTGCTGGTGGAGCCCTTTGACATCTCTGACAACGGTCGCCTGCTCATGTGTCAGGACCCGCAAGGCGCGGCGATCTCGTTCTGGCAGCCGATCAACCATATCGGTGCCGGGCTGGTCAACACGCCGGGGGCACTCTGCTGGAACGAACTGTGGACAGCGGACCTGCAATCCTCCACGGCCTTTTACGGTGCGTTGCTGGGCTGGGCCTTTGAAGACGGGCCCGCCGTCCCGGTCTACACCACCATATTGAACCAGGGGCGCAGGAACGGCGGCATCCTGTCCATGGACGAGGAGATGGCGGCGGAAACGCCGCCAATGTGGGTGCCTCACGTCTCGGTGGCGGACATTGACGCCGCGGCCCGGCGCGTGGTGCAACTGGGCGGTACCGTACACGTCGGCCCGCGCACAAACGCTGACGCCAACCGCTGGCTGCTGTTCGCGGATCCACAAGGCGCGCTCTGTTATCTCATGCAGCTAAACAACCCCGAACCCTGGCTCGAGCATTCGTCCTGACGCAAGAAGGAAAACCCCATGCCGCGTAGAGTCCGAGCTTGCCGCGGCGACGCGGTGCGCGACCTGCTCGACCCCCGGCTGCGCGGCGGCCAGGGAAGTTATGGCACCTCGGGGAACCGCAAGCGAGGCCTCCTGCGGCGTGGCGGTCACGCTGCTTCCGCATTGCCACGGGACTCGCGCGTTTGATCCCGAGTTCCCCTGGGAGACCGCACGTGACCGCTGACCTGATTGAACGGCGCAACCGGGCGCTCGGCGCCGGCAGCGGCGCCGGCGCCCCGCTGTGCTATCGCGAGCCGGGGGCGGTTGGGGCCACAGTACCCTGCCAGATGCCTCCGTGCGCCGGGGTGACCGTGCCGACTCAGCGCAATGGGTGCGGGCGTGTCGGTGGATCGACGTCAGCCGGAATCGGACACACGTAGGGTGCGCCGTTGGTCGCCGCCGCCAACTCCGCGCGCGCCGTGCGCAGGCGTTCCGGATCCAGGTACAGGTCCAGCGACGCCACCGCCATCACTTTCGCGGAGTGCATCATGCCCTTGTGACCGATTGACGTAGCTCCGGTGGCCACGATGCCCCAACTGTGGCCGGGGGCGCGGGTTGCCCAGCAGGCGGTACGCAGCATGCTCAGCGGCGTGATCCAGCTCACGTCGCCCACGTCGGTCGAGCCGGTGCCGACCCAGTCCGCGTCCCACGCCGGGAAGTTGTCGCCGATCAGCGGTTCGCGCGCCAGCCGCTCCAGCCGCGGCTGCTCCTCCGGCGGCGTCTGCCAGCCGGCGAACATCTCGTCGGCGTTGCGCGCGGGAAACGCCGCATTGACGTGGGCCGCGTACGCCTTCTCCTCGGCGGTGAACTCGATCGGCCCGACCAGCTGCATCGCCTCGTACTGCAGATCCGCCAGGTGAGCGTTGTTGAGCAGCCTCGAGCAGGCGCCGCGCACCCGCATCTCCACGGTGGTGTCGGTCATCAATGCCGCGCCGCGGGCGCAGTTGCGTACCCGCTCGGATACCTCCTCGATCTCCGCCCGTTCCAGGGCGCGCACGAAGTACCACACCTCCGCGGTGTCCGGAACCACGTTGGGCAGCTTGCCGCCGTCGGTGATCACGTAGTGGATGCGCACCTTGTCGGTGACGTGCTCGCGCAGGTAGTTCACCCCGACGTTCATCAGCTCCACCGCGTCCAGTGCCGAGCGCCCCTCGTGCGGCGCGCCGCCGGCGTGAGCGGTGCGGCCGTGGAAGCGGAACACCAGGTCGTTGACGCCGACGCAGGTACCCTTGGACGGAGCGTTGACCTTGGCCGGGTGATAGTTGAACGCCGCATCCAGGTCGTCGAACGAGCCGGTGCGCGCCATGAACGCCTTGCCGCTGATCTGTTCCTCGGCCGGGCAGCCGTAGTAGCGCACGGTGCCGGCGGTGCCGGTCGCATTCAGCCAGCGGGCCACGGCCACCGCCGCGGCCAGGCCACCGGTACCGAGCAGGTTGTGCCCGCAGCCGTGGCCCGGCCTGCCCTCCACCACCGGCTCCTGGGTCGGCTGGCGCTTCTGTGACAGCCCGGCCAGCGCATCGTACTCGCCCAGGTAGCCGATGATCGGGGCGCCGGAGCCGGCCTCGGCGCAGAACGCGGTGGAGATGCCGCCGAGATCCCAGGTGACGGCAAACCCCTCGGCGGCCAGGAAGTCCGCCTGCAGCTTGGAGGACGCGAACTCCTCCCAGGCCACCTCCGGGTTGGCCCACAACGTATCGGCCATGTCCGTGAACCGCCGCCGGTTCCGGTCGAGCCACTCGATGACGTCCTGTTTGCTGTGCATAAGCGCTCCTCTTTTACCTATCGGCGGCGCCGCCGTCGATCGTGGACTGATTCACATCCGGGACGCGGCCGCTCCACCAGCCGGTGCGGGAAGGTCAGGGTTCATCCTCCAGGAGCGGGACCACCGCGCCGGGCGGGTCGAAGCTGATCGTCACCGCACTGTCCACGGCGGGCAGCGTACGGCCCGTCGTGACCAGCACCTGCAGCGTGGTGGCGCCGACCAGCACCGTGGCGAGCGCGGCGATGCCGCGGAACGAGACGTCCCGCAGTGTCCCGCGCAGGCTGTGCCGACCACTACGGGCGGCCGTATGACCTTCGACCAGGTCGATCCTCTCCGGCCGGATCAGCACCGCTCCGCGCTCGCCGAGAACGGCGGGGCGGTCGTAGGGTAGCAACCCGATGTCGGTTTCGAGCAGCCGCCGGTGGGCGCCGTCGCCGACGGAAGAGTCAGCGCCATCCGGGGTGCCGGCGGCCGCTTGCGGGCCGGCGCGGGCCGGGCCGGCGGCACGTACCGTCCCGTGCAGGATGTTGGCGCGGCCGAGGAAACGGGCCACGAACACGCTGGCCGGGTGCTCGTACAGGGCGCGCGGGGTGCCCACCTGCACGATGCGGCCGGCGCGCATCACCGCAACCCGGTCGGAGACGGCCAGCGCCTCTTCCAGGTCGTGGGTCACGAACAGGGCGGTCTGCCGCAGCCGGCGCAGGATGTGCGGCAGGTCGACCAGGAGTTGCTCGCGCAGCGGGCGGTCGAGGCCAGCGAGAGGCTCGTCCAGCATCAGCAGGCGCGGGTGCGGCGCCAGCGCGCGCGCCAGCGCCACCCGCTGCGCCTCGCCGCCGGACAAGGCGTCCACCGGCCGCCGGCTGAAGCCGCTCAGGCCCACCAGCTCCAGCAGCTCCGCCACGCGCCGGCCTCGGTCCGCGGCGCTGCTGCGCTGCATGCGCAGCCCGAAGGCGACGTTGCGCTCCACGTCCAGGTGGGGAAACAGCGCCTGGTCCTGAAACACCAGCCCGAAGCCGCGCCGGTGCGCGGGCACGGCAGCCAGCGACCGGCCCTGCCAGAGCACGTCGCCGGTGTGCGGCTGCAGTCCGGCGATCACGCGCAGCAGGGTGGTCTTGCCGCAGCCGCTCGGGCCCAGCAGGGCGACGATTTCGCCGGCGCGCGCGGTCAGCGACACGTCCGCCAGCACGGTACCGCCGCCAAGCTGAGCGCTCACCCGCCCCACCTCCAGCGCGGCATCGGCAAACTCGCTCCGGCTCGCGGGCGGCCGGTGGGCGCGCCGCGTGGGGTCGCCGGACGAATCGGGACGCGGCCTGTCGTGGCGGCGACGTGCGCGCGGCCAGCCGGAGTCGGCATCGTGCCGGCCTTTCGCCATGTCCATCAGAAGTCGCGGGCGGCGGCGACGCGCAGCCGTTCGATGGCGGCGATGCTGAGCGCCGTGGTAAGCATCAGGATGGTTGCCAGCGCCATGCCCTGGCCGTAGTTGGCGGCGCCGGGGCGCGACAGCGAGCGGAAGATGGCGGTGGTGATGGTGGGCAGCTCGGGGCGCGCGATCAGGGCGCTGGCGCCGAACTCGCCGAGCGAGATGGCGGCCGCGAACAGCGCCGCGCTGGCCACGGCGCGGCCGAGCACCGGCAACTCCACGTGGATGAAGCGCTGCGCTGGCGAGGCGCCGAGCACGGCGGCGGCTTCGCGCAGGCGCGCCGGTACCGCTTGCAGCCCGCCCACCAGCGAGCGGAATACCAGGGGCAGCGCCACCAGCGTGTGCGCCACCGGCAGCAGCACCGGCGAGGCGCGCAGGTCGAGCCCCGGCAGCCCGAGGGCGAGGATGAAGCCGAAGCCGATGGTGACCGGCGAGGTGCCCAGGGGCAGCATCACCGCGACGTCGACCAGCCGCTGCAGCCATGCGCGCCGCACCCCGATTGCCGCCCACGCGGCGGGCAGCCCCACCGCCAGGCTGAGCAGGGCGGTCAGGGCGGCGAACAGCAGCGAGTTGCGGATCGCCAGCAGCGGCGGAACCGCCAGCGCCGCGCCACGGGGGCGGCTGCCGAGGCGGGCGAACAGGGCCAGGGTGAGCCGCCCCTCCTCCACCGAGAACAGGGCGCGCAGCGCCAGCGCCGCCAGCGGCACCACCAGCCACACCAGCAGCGCCCCCACCGTGAGCGCCACCAGCAGCCGTTCGCGGCCGGACGCCGGCCGGCGCTCGTGGGTGGCGGCGCGGCCGAGGCGGGCGCTGGCGCCGTAGCGGGCGGCTGCACTGCTGTAGGCGGTGGTGACCAGCGCGGTGAGCAGGAGCTGCAGCAGGGACAGCACCGCCGCGGCGCGCAGATCGAACAGGGTGACGGTCTGCAGGTAAATCTCCACTTCCAGGGTGGCGAAGCGCCCGGCGCCGAGCAGCAGCACCACCCCGAACGAGGTGAAGTCGAACAGGAACACCAGCAGCGCCGCGGCGACGATCGGCCGCGTCAGCAGCGGCAGGGTGACCGAGCGCCAGCGGCGCAGCGGCCCGGCGCCGAGCACCGCCGCGGTCTCGGTGACACGCGGATGCATCTGCGCCCAGGCATCGCCTACCAGCCGCACCACCAGCGCCGTGTTGAAGAACACGTGGGCGGCGATGATCGCCCCCGCCGTGCCCGTGAAGCGAAGCGTCGGCAGCGCCAGGGCGGGCAGTGCCTGGTTCACGAAGCCGTGCGGCCCCAGCAGCGCCTGCCAGGCGGCGGCAACCACCAGCGTGGGCAGCACGAACGGTACCAGCGTGATGGTGCGCAGCAGGCGCTTGCCGGGAAACCGGTAGCGGGCGAACACGTAGGCGGCCGGCAGTCCGACCGCCAGCGTGCACACGGTAGAGACCGCCGCCTGCCAGGTGCTGAACCAGAGCGCGCGCAGCGTGGTGGCGGCGGTCAGAATCTGCCGGATGCCGATCCCGTCCTCGGCCGGGGCGCTCAGCCCGCGCGCGATGATGGCGGCCAGCGGATAGAGGTAGAACAGGCCCAGAAAGGCCAGCGGCAAAATCCACAGCCACGGGCGCGCACCGGGCCGACCGATCGCTGCCTGCCCCGTCTGCCCCGGTCCGACGCTCCGGTCGGCTACCGCCTCCGTCACGGCCGCCGCCGGCTCATGTCAGCCCTGCACGTCAGCGCGCCATCGCTTCGCGCCACTGGCGGATCCAGCGCTCGCGGTGCTCGGCGATGGCAGCGGGATCGACGATCGCGGGGTGCTCGGGAATCGACAGGAAGCGTTCGAACTCCGGCGCCAGGGGAGTGTCGGCGATGACCGGGAACACGAACATGTTGAGCGGCAACGCCGCCTGGAAGCTGGTCTCCAGCATGAAGTCGATCCAGCGTTCGGCCAGCTCGCGGCGCGGCGTGCCGGCCAGGATGCCGGCGAACTCGATCTGCCGGAAACAACTCTCGTCGCCCACCATCACCCCGGTAGTGGGCGCCTCGATCGGGGTCTCCGCGTAGATCACCTCGAACGGCGGACTGGAGCCGTAGGACACCACCAGCGGGCGGTCGCCGGCGCTGGTGCCGCCGCTGAACTCGGCGAAGTAGGCGGTCTCCCAGTCGGGGGCCACGCGCACGCCGTTCTTCTGCAGTTCGCGCCAGTAGTCGAGGTAGCCGGGATCGCCGAACCTGCCGATCGTGGCCAGCAGGAACGCGAGCCCGGGCGACGAGGCGGCCGGGTTCTCGACCACCAGCAGGTCGACGTAGGCGGGATCGGCCAGGTCCTCCAGCGTTTGCGGCGGCTCCAGCCCGGCCTCTTCGAACCAGGTGATGTCGTAGTTCACGCACACGTCGCCGAAGTCGATCGGCGTGGCGTGGCCGCTGGCATCGAGGCGCAGCTCAGGGGCGATGTCGGAGAGGGCCGGCGGCTCGTACGGTTCGAACACGCCCTCGTCGAGTGCCCGGCTCAGGAACGCGTTGTCGACGCCGTACAGCACGTCGGCAAGCGGGTTGCCCTTGGCCAGGATGGCGCGGTTCAGCGCCGAGCCGGCATCGCCGGCCAGCAGGATGCTGACCCGGGCGCCGTAGCGCTCCTCGAATTCCGCCAGTACTTCGTCCGGGACCACGGTCGAGTCGTGTCCCATCACGGTGAGCACCTCCGGCTGTTCGGCAGCCGGCTCGGCGGCGACGTAGGCGGCGCACAGCAGTGCCATCAAGGCAGGCACTGCGATCAGGTAACGCATGTATTCCTCCCGCCGGGGAATGGAATGTAACTGAGAATCGGGCTGCAGGTGGGCGATGAACTCCCTCCGCCGGCATTATCCGGATCAGGTCTGCGAGTCGAAAGCTCTGGGATCGGCGCTCAGCGTCCCAACCCACGGCTCTCCTCTCAGCTTGGCAACACCAAGCTCCCCGGTCTGTAGCGACATGCTAGACACCAATCGCGAAACCGTCAAGCGCCTGTCTCGTTGCCGGCGACCTGGTCCGCGCTCGCGGTGCCGTGCGAGATGCGGTATGTTCTTTGTGACACCATGAATGAGCTTGGCAGCGGGTAATTTTCTGGCACGCGTCGAGACACTGCTGGCACGGCGAGAGCTGACGGGACCGCTGCGGGTCCTCAAGGTGCGCCGCATGGAGAGCGAGACGCGCAGGGCGCTGGGTGACATCGGGATCGAGAAGTTCTCCGAAACGGGCAATCGCTCGGTGTCCGAGCCGGTGGGCAAGCTGTCGGGCGGCGAACGGCAGTCGGTGGCGATCGGCCGCGCCGTGCACTTCGGCGCATCGCTGCTGATTCTCGATGAGCCCACCTCCGCCCTCTCCGTGGCGGAGACGGAGAAGGTGCTGAGCTACACCCAGGCCGCCAAGCGGCGCGGCCTCGGCGTCATCTGCATCAGTCACAACATCCACCACGTGTACCTGGTGGGCGACCGCTACACCATCCTGCGCCACGGCCGCAAAACCGGCGACTACGTGAAGGGCGACCTGACCGAGAAGGACATCGCCGACATCATCACCGGCGAACGGGAACGCTAAGCGACGGGCCGCCGAATGGAGTGCGCGCGGGCGGGGCCGGCACCGGACTTTACGTTGGTGGCGGTCAAAGACCGGGCTGGCGGCAGGAGTGCGCTTGGGCAGTCATTCGGCGTCCGTTCCTGGATCGGGCCCGAGCCGTTTGCGTGAGGCAATGGGATGGATTGACAACTTGTCGAATACACTCTACTCTGCTCTGCTTTGAAGCTGCCCAATAAACGGATCTACTGCAAACGGTTTCCGCGCCGCGGGCTGGTTCAACTACTCGTCTATTGCGACTTTGTTGATCCGGGAAGGCCGATCAGTTGGCTTATGGGTCAGTGCCAGGGGCGAATCGTGGACCACTGAAATCAGCGAGGTTTCGGGGCGTAGTATGGGCGAAGGTGCTGCACTTCTGCAGGTCAAGAATCTCAAGACCCACTTTCAATCGCGCGAAGGGACGGTCAAGGCAGTCGACGGCGTGAGCTTCGAGATCGGGCCCGGAGAGACACTTGGGATCGCTGGAGAGAGTGGCTGTGGTAAGAGCGTAACTTCGCAGTCGATCCTGAGAATCGTTCCTAAGAACGGGCGCATCATAAGCGGCCATATCCTCTACTCGAGAAACGGGCGAGCGATCGACTTGGCCAAGGTGAAGCCGCATAGCCAGTTGATGCGGGCTATCCGTGGTGGGGAAATTGCGATGATATTTCAGGAGCCAATGACCTCATTTTCTCCTGTTCATACCATTGGAGACCAGATCATGGATACCATCAAATTGCACCAGAATGTGTCCAAGCGTGAGGCCCGGAGGCGGGCAATTGAGCTCCTCAAGATGGTCGGGATGCCGAGGCCGGAGGAGATGATCGATGCCTATCCGTTCACGTTGAGCGGCGGGATGCGGCAGCGTGCGATGATCGGAATGGCGCTGGCCTGCCGGCCCAGCCTGCTGATCGCCGATGAACCCACCACGGCTGTTGACGTGACCATACAGGCGCAGGTGCTGGCGCTGATCAAGCGGTTTCAGTGTGAATTCACGATGGCACTGATTATCATCACTCACGATTTGGCGGTAATCGCCGAGCTGGCTGACATGGTGCTGATCATGTATCTGGGCAAGAGCGTCGAGTACGGTCCCGTTCAGGAGATCTTCTCCAGCCCCAAACACCCCTACACGCGGGCGTTGCTCACCTCCATTCCAAGACTCGGGAGCGGTTCAAGGCAGAAAACGGGAACTCGCATCGATTCGATCAGCGGTTCGGTACCGAGTCCATACGAGATGCCGAGCGGGTGTCTGTTTCACCCCCGTTGCACTGAGTTCATGGCCGGGGTCTGCGAGCGGATCGACCCACAGGCGCGGGCGGTCGGACCCAACCATCAGGTCAGTTGCCTGCTTTATGATGGATCCGTGCAGCAATAAGATGGAAGGCGAGGAGCGGCGCGTCGAAGTGAGTGGGTTGGCAAAAACCTTCGTGCGCACCAGAGGCCTGCGCAGGAAGGTGGTCGGCACCGTGAGGGCGGTCAATGGAGTTGACTTTTTCATCCGAAAGGGTGAGACGCTCGGGCTCGTGGGCGAGAGCGGTTGTGGGAAGACTACCACGGGCCGCTGCCTGTTGCGGGCGGTGGAGCCGAGCTCGGGCGACATCGTTTATCGCTTCGACTCGGCCGCGCCCGTCGACATCCGAAATCTCACCAGGAAAGAGCTGAAGGAATTTCGCAAGAGCTTGTCGATGATCTTCCAGGACCCCTTCTCCTCGTTGAATCCACGCAGGACCGTGTTGGAGTCCGTGGGCGAGTCGTATGTCATCCACGGGATGGTACGGAACCAACGCCAGCTTGAGGATCGTGTCGCCGCCCTGTTGAGTCTGGTGGGGCTGGATCGGGTGTACCTGCGGCGCTACCCGCACGCCTTCAGCGGTGGCCAGCGGCAGCGCATCGCGATCGCCCGATCGCTCGCGCTGCAGCCGCGTTTCATAGTTGCCGACGAGCCGGTCTCCGCGCTTGACGTTTCAGTGCAGGCGCAGATCCTCAACCTGCTCGTCGATCTCCAGGACAGGTTACACCTTACCTATCTGTTCGTCGCCCACAACCTGGCCGTGGTCGAATACGTAAGCGGCCGGGTGGCGGTGATGTACCTCGGCAAGATCGTCGAGCTTGCCGACACCGATGAGCTGTTCTCAAAACCGCGTCATCCGTATACCGAAGCGCTGCTGGCGGCGGTTCCGACGCCCGATCCACGGGTTCGAAAGGAGGGGGTTGCCCCGGCTGGCGATGTTCCGGACCCGGCACATCCACCCGCCGGTTGTAGCTTCCACCCGCGCTGCCCGTACGCCGAGCAGGTCTGCAGCGAACAAGAGCCTCCGCTGGTGAATCTGGCTCGCCGGGGGCAGCCGCCACACTTTGCGGCGTGCCACTTTTCCGAGTCGCTGAGGCTCGCGGGTACCGCGCAGCCGGGTCCGGCCGGCCCCAACTAGCTGGTGGGTGGTCTCGCCAGGGAACAGATCGCAGCAGCGTTGGGAGACCTGGGTCTGCGCACCGGAGAGATCGTGTTCGTGCACAGCTCGCTGCGCAGCCTGGGGTACGTCCGGGGCGGAGCTGAGGCCGTCGTCGATGCGATCCTGGACACCCTCGGCCCACAAGGCACGCTGGTGGTGCCGACCTTTATCTTCTCGCACGACACCGACGGGGTGGCGGTCTTCGACCTCGAACGCGATCCATCGGAAATGGGTCGTCTGACAGAAACCGTACGCACCAGGGCTGGGGCAGCCAGGAGCCGTCATCTGGTCCATTCGGTTGCCGCGCTAGGCCCGCACGCGCAGCAGATCACCGCCGTGCAAGGAGCTGCGGCGTGGGCCGCTGACGGTCCGTTCTGGCAGCTATACGTGCTGGACGCTCGCATCCTGCTGCTTGGCGTTCCCTACCTGCGTTGTACCTACTTCCACGTGATCGAGCAGCTCGTACAGGTGTCCTACCGCCGCTGGAGATCGAGGGCGGCGATGATTCGCGAGAGCAATGGCGCAATGCGAGACCTTCCTACGGTGAGCTACGGTCCCGAGCAGGGTTTTGGGGGCAACGACTTCAACAAACTCGGCGCGCTTCTGGAACACCGGGGGCTGGCTCACGTAGGGGCGGTCGGGAACGCAGTTGCGCGGCTCTTTCCGGCGCGGGGTGCGCTTGAGGTCGGGATTGCCGAGTACCGCAGAGACCCGCAGCTCTTCGTCAAGACGGGGGGACACGTCACTCCGCTGGACCACGGAGTGATGACTGAAGATCTCAACAACGAAAAGTGCGTGCTCGACGCGGCCGCCATATTCTCGCCGCGGCCGTAGCCCTGCCAGCCGGGCGCCTCGCCGCTCTCGGTGCGACGCCGGGTGCCACCACGGGCTGCTAGGTGAGAATCACCTTGCCTCCTGGACTCAAGATCATGATGTCCGTATTGGGCAGCCGATACTGACGAGCCGCAATTGCCGTGAGGTATTCAGCCGGATGTGCACCCTGAGACCGTACTCGCGGGGAGAAGAAGCCGAAATGGCACGGTATCACCACGCGCGGCTGCAGGATCTGAGTCAACAGCGCGGCAAACCCGACTCCCATGTTGGTGTCGTTGATTGGCAACAGCAGATAGTCTACCGATAGATTACACATTTCCTCCTTGTGAGGGGTGTCGAACTTGTGATCACCGGGATAGTAGATCGTCCCCCGTGCACTATTGATCACGAATCCGCAATCTCCCGGGGTGTGGTGCTTGGCGTAGGTCACGTTGATCGAGATTTCGCCGAAATCGAAACTGGATCCATACTCGGCAGGGCGCAAGGACTCGGACGCGATACCCAACTCGGTGAGCTGGTCATGACAGTACTTGGGGGCAATCACGGTAGGCTTCAAATGGGCGATCCCTCGTATCGAGTCCCGGTTCAGGTGGTCGCCATGGTCATGCGAAATGAGCACCACGTCGATTCGCTCTACGTCCGCTGCAGCGAGTGGAACCTGGTCGCTCTGCAGGTACACTTCGTCAACCGAGTAGTGCCTGAATTCGACTGGAAGCTGCCCCTGCTTCTGATACCCGCGCCGAGTAGCCTGGATTGCGGGATCCGGTAGTGCGAGAATCGGGTCGATCATGATATGCGTGCCGTTGAGCCGGACTACAAAGCCGCAATTGATCAGATACCAGATCCCGTCATAGCCATCCTGTGCGTAGAGCTCATGCTTCATGGTTGCCACTGTGAGCCTCCCCGGTGCTGTTCGGCGGATGCTTCTCCGCGCCTCGATGCGACCGTTCCGTGAGGAAGGGAAGAATAGGCTGGTTCCGGCCGGAAGTCAACGCGTGCCGGTGCTTGCTGCGGGCGACGCACCTAACGAAACCGCATGGCGTAGAGATCGGCGTCCTTCATGGTAAAGCGAACCCGGATCGGGGCACCCGCGAGACTCGCCACGGACGAGCCGCCGGTCCATCTCACCACCCGTTCGATCTGGTCACCGATAAGCACCCGGCATTGGTCTTCGGTGAATCCCGGTCGCGGTCTACCCGCTGCATCCTGCAACTCGACGGAGATTTGGCCGCTGGCGCCGGTCGAGTAGTTGAGCACCAGCTCGCTGCCCGCGAATCGAATCGGCTTGGTGACCATCGTGCCGTCGGTGTAGGGGGAGTTCACCGAAATGAACCCGTCGGTGCGCAAAGTCTGCCGCTCTAGGTAAATCGACCGCTGAGCATAGTGGCGCACGACGTAGAGCGACAACTCCGCGGGCCCGGTTGGAACCACCCCAAGGGCGGCGTAGTTGGAGCGTGACACCCAGTCGCCGCGCCCCAGGCCCGGACGGATGAAGGCTTCCATGAAGGTGCGGTCGAAGCGTTCGCCGCCTCTGCTGGTCATCAAGACCGTCTCCGAACAGTCCCCCAGGTATCCCTCCGGCACCCCCATCCGTCGCGCTTCCTCGGTGGTCAATACTCGACGCCCTGGCAGGAACCGGGCCGGGAGCGCCACGTAGATGTGCGGAGCCCGGAAGTAGGGGTGAGTCTGGCTGGTGTAGAGGTGCTCGGGCGGCCGGTCGCCGAAGCGCATGAGCTTCGGCGCCGACCAATGCTCGAAGTCTGCCGATTGAGAGCGTGCTATCGTTCTATATCCCTCCGGGGCTTCGCCGAGCCAGGCTCGGAAGTAGCAGAGGTAGCAACCCTCGTGCTCGGACCAGAACGCGAGGTTCTGGGAATCGAAGCGGAAGTCTTCCGGGTCCGCAGGCATGACCGGTTCCCGGCGCCAGCGGCGCCAGTGCACGCCGTCACCGGAGCACAAGGCGACCAGCCCGCTCGTCTGGGTGCCGCCGAGTGCCTTGAAACGCTCCGCAGGGGGGACATTCGGACGAGCATCGACGAAGGGGCTGAAGTTGTGGGAAAGCGGTCCGTCCCCGGCCAGGATGACATTGTTCTCTCGGGTGCCGCAGACCGTGTGCAGGCCGAGGCGCGGCTTGATCCAGTGCTTCCCGTCGGCGCTCTCCGCGTAGCAGGTAACCTGACTGTCCTGGTCGTCCCCCGCCGGTGATGAGCTGCCGCGATAGTACATGCGGTAGGTTTCACCGTCGGCGAGGACCGTGGCATAGGTCGAGAAGGGTCCCTCCCAAGGACTGTCGAAGCGAACCGCCTCGCCCGCGGGCAGTGGCGCCTGAAGCTTGAGCGCTGTCCCCTCAAGGCGGTCGATCACGTGGTGATCAACGAACAGCTCGAGCCGGTCTCCGAGGTCGATCGTCGCAGCGGCCATTCGGGTCCCTCAGAGAGCTTATCACCTCTCGCTCCAACCTGACAAATCTCGTGCCGGCTGACCGGCTGACGCTAAGCCGGCACCGAGCAGGACCGCCAAGGCCCGCGCCTCGGCGCGGGAGGGCTGACTGAGCCGGCTGGACCTCCAACCGAAACCACCGTATGCTGCCACAGCGCGCTGTCCAGCAGACAGTGACCACCTCAGATGGCTGCGACGAAGCGCCGGTGCGGGCCGCCGGTGGCGCGAAGTCAGCCTCGACGTTGTTGGCGGTCGCCCGGTCGTCGAGGTCTTCACCGCAGCCAGTCGAAGCTCATTCACCGGGCGCAAGGCTGATCGGATTCCGGAACACATGTGGCGCCTCATAGTCCGTAGATTCCTCCTCATGATCCCGACGCTCATCGCCATCTCGATCATCTCATTCGTCATCATTCAGGCGCCCCCGGGTGACTTTGTCAGCTACTACATCGATCAACTGGAAGCCTTGGGAGAGCGTGTAGACGAGTCCGAGATCGTCGCCTTGAAGGAGCGTTATGGGCTGTCACAGCCAATGTATGTTCAGTACTTCAAGTGGATGGCTGGTCTGCTGCGTGGTGATCTGGGTCGTTCCTTGCAGTGGAATAGGCCAGTCGCGAAACTGATCGCCGAGCGGTTGCCATGGAGCATCACGATCTCGTTTGCGGCCTTCGTGCTGGTCTACCTAATCGGGATACCGTTTGGCGCTATCGCCGCTACCCGGCAACACTCGATCGCCGACTACGCCGTGACAGTGATCGGATTCATCGGTTTGGCGATCCCGAATTTTCTCTTCGCGCTGATCCTTCTATGGTTGATTTTCGTCCATACGGGCAACGTGGCAGTCGGTCTTTTCTCTCCAGAGTTCGAGCGTGCCCCGTGGAGCCTGGCGAAGCTCCTTGATCTGCTTCGGCACCTGTGGGTGCCCGCGATCATCGTCGGCACTGCCGGCACCGCCGGCCTGATCCGGGTCATGCGCGCCAACCTCCTGGATGAGTTGCACAAGCCCTACGTGATGGTCGCGCGGGCCAAGGGTCTCTCCGAACAGAGAGTGCTCTACAAGTACCCCTTCCGGGTTGCGATCAATCCCGTAGTGAGCACCATCGGATGGACTCTACCGCAGATGGTGAATGGTGAACTGCTTACCTCCCTGGTTCTCAACCTGCCCACCCTCGCGCCCATTTTCCTCGGCGCTCTGCTCAGTGAAGACATGTTCCTGGCGGGCAGTATCGTGTTCATTCTCAGTACCCTTACGGTGTTCGGTACGCTGCTCTCCGACATCCTCCTTGGATGGGTTGATCCACGCATACGGGAGTCGATATAGGCCGCCATGTTGCTCCGTACCAGGTCCATATCCAGCCCCCGGGAGGCCGCCGAAAGGAGCTACTTAATCGCCTCGCAGTGGCAGCTCATACGATGGAGGTTCCTCCAGCACAAGCTCGCCATAGGTTCACTGGGCGTGCTCTCGATCCTTTACCTGTGCGCGCTGTTTGCCGAGTTTGTCGCGCCGTACGACCCAAATCACTACGACGTTCAGCACATTCACTGTCCTCCGCAACGCATCCGTCTGTTCGCTGAAGACGGCAGCCTAAGACCGTTTGTGTACCGGCTTGAGACCAGCGTCGACCCGACCACGTTTGTCGAGACTTGTGAAGAGGACTTGACGGTGCGTTACCGCCTCACTCTTTTGCTGGCGGGTCAGCCCTACAAACTATGGGGATTGTTCCCCGGGACCGTCCATCTGTTTGGAGCGAGAGACGGGAGAGTGTTCGTCTTCGGAACTGACCGGCAGGGCCGCGACATGTTCTCTAGAATCATTTACGGTGCCAGGATTTCTCTGTCGATCGGTCTGGTCGGAATCGCGCTGAGTTTTCTCCTGGGAATCCTGATCGGTGGGTTGTCCGGGTATCTTGGTGGCACTGTCGACGTCCTGATTCAGCGCCTGATCGAGTTTATTCGCTCGATCCCGACGCTGCCGCTGTGGATGGCGCTGAGTGTTGCACTCCCGCCGCAGTGGCCGATCATCAAGGTCTATTTTGGAATCGTCATTATTCTTTCGCTGGTAGGATGGACCGATGTGGCTCGCGTCGTTCGGGGAAAGTTCTTGGCGCTTCGAGAAGAAGACTTTGTTGTCGCCGCACGGCTTCAAGGAGCAGGCGAGTCGCGGGTAATCTTCTGGCACCTGCTGCCGTCATTCTACAGCCATATAATCGCCACGTTGACGCTCTCCATCCCCGGCATGATCCTGGGAGAGACCGCACTGAGCTTTATCGGTTTGGGACTGCAGACTCCAGCGATAAGTTGGGGAGTCCTGCTGAAGGAAGCTCAGGCTGTTCACGTTCTTGCGAGCTCACCGTGGCTGCTGCTACCGGCGGTATTCGTGGTCGTCGCAATCTTGGCGTTCAATTTTGTGGGGGATGGGTTGCGGGACGCCGCAGACCCCTATGGTTCAGTATGAGGACATCCCTGTCCGCTTCTGCGGCAAACCGGAGTCGGAAGCAGGCGGGAGCGAGAGGGCGGTATTGACAACCATCGGAATACAGGTCACTCTGTGGCACAGTCCGGGCAACGAGCCGGGACCAACTGGAGGCCAGTAGGATACTTTACTGACAGTGGGTAGGCTCTGGGTGCTGTAGAGCCTTGTTGTTGACGGCAGTGGATGGTGGAGGTGAACCATGACGCGACCATGGTTAGTGTTGGTAATCGTCCTGTGCGGCGCCGGATCGGTGTTTGCAGGCGCCGCTGCGGAGCCCGGTGCCGCGGCTGAGGGGACCACCGAGACGGCGACCACGGCCAAATCGGGGAAGTGGAACGAGGCACCCATGCTCAGGCAGCGGGTCGAAGCAGGTGAGTTGCCGCCGGTAGAACAGAGGTTGCCGCAGGAGCCGCTGGTGGTCGAGGTGCTCGAGGGAATCGGTCAATATGGCGGCGTGATCAGCTACGCCCGCAACCCGAATTCTCCTAAGTATCAGACGCATCGCATGCTTTACGAGTTCTACAATACTTACACGACCCCATATCGTGACAAGATCATTCCCAATGTCATGAAAGACTGGCAGATTAACGAAGATGCCTCGACGTTCAGGTTTTTTATGCGGAACGGTATGAAGTGGAGCGATGGTCAACCGTTTACTGCCGATGATGTTCTGTTCTGGTATCAAGACATCATCCTGAACGATGATATTACGCCATCTAAACCGGGCGCGTTAACCGTCGGTGGTGAGCTCGGTAAGGTCAGCAAGATCGATGATTACACGGTCGAGTTTTCGTTCGCCGCTCCCAACGGAGTGTTCCTGGAGTCGTTAGGGAGGTGGAGGCCGGAACCGTATGCCCCCGGCCACCATCTCAAGCAGTACCATCCAACCTACACTTCCCAAGACACGATAGCGGAGCTGATGAAGGACGAGGGCTACGACAGATGGTCGGACTTCTTCGTCGAAAAGGTCGGCGGCACCGGTGCGAGCCGAGTTCCTCCTCCAGAGGCCCCCTCGATCAGTGCCTGGGTGGCGTTGAACAAGGCTGAGGACACTACTCACGTGTTGGAGCGCAACCCGTACTATTGGAAGGTTGATTCGGCTGGCAACCAGCTCCCGTATGTAGACCGGATAGAGACCACGATGTTCGATCAGGAAGCCTGGATTCTGAAGATTCTCGCCGGTGAGCTGACCTATGCGGCGGGCGGTCATGTCGGCGGTATCACCAATCTTCCTACTATTATGCAGCGTCGCGATTCCGGTAACTATCGGGTCGTCCAGAGTACTCTGCCGGCGGGAAGTTACGGCACGATTTTCCTGAATTACAGCCATGAAGATCCGTTTCTGAGAGAGCTCTTCAACGACCATCGATTCCGAGTTGCGTTGTCGATCGGAATCGACCGAGAAGTGATAAGCGATCTGGTGTTCAGAGGGCAGGCGGTTCCGTCGCAGCCGAGTCCGGGGGGCGGACCGCCGTACTACGGTGACACACCGATATTCAAGGCCCACACGGAGCACGATCCGGATCAGGCGAATCTGCTGCTTGATGAGATCGGGCTTGCCACGCGCGACAGTGAAGGATTCCGCGTGCGTCCCGACGGCTCGGAGCTGGTGCTGGTCAACCTGGTGTCGAATTCAGCCCAGTTTACCGTCGACATGGCCGAGTTGTACAAGACGCATTGGAAAGACATCGGGATCAAGGTGATCAATAAGCCGATCGGCGGCAGACTGTGGGGCACGCAAAAGCGAGCTGGAGAGTTTGACATCGCCACCAACTGGAACTGGGTCGGAGGCCGACCGATGAACTTCTTCCAGAGAGGCGACATCTTTCCGGCTTACGTGAGTTGGTCAACGGCGCCGGCGTGGGCTACCTGGCTGGTAACGATGGGCGCCGAGGGTGAGGAGCCGCCTGATGGCGTCAAACGCCTGCGGGAACTGTATGAGGAAGGTCTCAAAACGGTCGATGAAGAAACGTCGCTGCAATTGGTCAACGAAGCATTCAAGATCAGCAGCGAGAACGTTTGGCGAATCGGCGTGCTTACAGAGCCGGCGGTAGGCAGATTCTACGTGCTGAGCAATAAGCTCAGGAATGCTCATCGTCCTGACGAGCCGCTTCCGGACGACCTGTACTCCACTCCGGTAGCCGCATGGTATCTGGAACAGTAGACCGGTAGCGCGTGGAGCGCGGTTGGTACCCGTGAATGGCTTGGTCGCGGGCGTTCGATCGGCCGTTCTGGGTAACCGGCGCCGGCAGCCCGGATAGGCCGCTTCGGGATTGGGACGGCGGCTGACGCGTCCGGTCAGAGGCACGGTTTGGGCACCACGTCCGCTCTCGGATGCGGTGCCCTGCGGGCTGGCCGCACTTCCCGTGGGAGGCGGTGGCGCAGTCCGGCCCCAACCACTTGGCGCGGCTGTTCGCCGGCGCCAGCTACCTGACCCAGCTCATCTGCGACTCCGCCCACCTCGTCCAGCCCAACCGGGCCCTGTTCCCCGGCTTCCACGCCTGGTACTGCGAACGCGGCCAGGAGGGAGACACCCCGCTGCTGCACGCCAACGATCCGATCCCGCCGGTGGTGCCGCACGATAAGACCTTTCCGATTCCGGGTGGGCTGCGCCCTACCCTGGTCGACCGTCACCGCTGGCACAACCGCTACTTCGAGCTGGAGGAACAGACCTTCTCCTACCGGACTGTGCACACCACGGTGCGCTGGCTGGAGGTGAACTACCGCAGCCCGCGACTGGCGTGGCCGGTCCAGGTGATCGAGCAGACCTAAGGCACGTATCTCGCCGCCGGAGTTCCTCGCGCATGCGGAGACGGTGGAAGCAGACCCTGCAGTCCGGTCTCGCCGAGTTCATGCGCTACAACCCGCCGATGAACGAGGACGAGATCGAGCGGCTCAAGGACGTGCAGCCGCGGGTGGACAACCTGATGGAACGGGAGATCGACAAGTTCATCCCCGGCGAACGCCCGCTTTCCGAATTCGAGGCGTTCCGCCAGGAGCTGATCGAGCTCGGCGCCGGCGAGGTGGAGGATATCTACAACTCCGCCTACCGGCGCATGCGCGGCCAGTAACGGCCGTTGCCCGGGCGGTTCGCGGCGCAGCCCTCTCGTTGCAGGTGGCGCGCCGCGGACCGGCCCCAGCCGGCGCAGGGCCGGCCTCTCGTGCTATGCTGGGGTAGCGGACCTCCACGAATGATCAACCCTGACCACGGGCAGGATCGGCGCAACGTCATCCTGATCATTGCCGACACATTTCGGCGCGACAACCTGCGGCCCTCGGCGCAGGGTGGCCCGCGCACCCCGCACCTGGACCGCTTCAGCACCGAGCGCGCGGCGTCGGTGGAGCGTTACTACTGCGGCAGCTTTCCGACCGGGCCCAACCGTACCGACATCGTGACCGGACGTGCCGGCTGGCCGCACTTCCCGTGGCAGCCGGTGGCGCAGTCCAGCCCCAACCACCTGGCGCGGCTGTTCGCCGGCGCCGGCTACCTGACCCAGCTCATCTGCGACTCCTCCCACCTGATCCAGCCCAACCTGGCCCTGTTCCCCGGCTTCCACGCCTGGTACTGCGAACGCGGCCAGGAGGGGGATACCCCCCTGCTGCACGCCAACGACCCGATCCCGGCGGTGGTGCCGCACGACAAGACCTTTCCGATCCCCGGCGGGCCGCGCCCTACCCTCGTGGACCGTCACCGCTGGCACAACCGCTACTTCGAGTTGGAGGAACAGACCTTCTCCTACCGCACCGCGCGCACCACGGTGCGCTGGCTGGAGGAGAACTATCGCAGCCCGCAGCCGTTCTTCCTGTGGGTGGATTTCTTCGATCCCCACGAACCGTGGGATCCGCCGGAGTACCTGGTGCGACGCTACGACCCCGATTACGCCGGAACCCCGATGATAATGCCGAATTACGGTCTCGCCAGCCGTTACACTCCGGCCGAGCTGGCCAATCTGCGTGCCCACTACCTCGCGGAGACGGAGCTGGTGGACCGCCACGTCGGACGCATTCTGGAGAAGATCGAGGATCTGGAGATGTGGGAGGACACGGTGGTGGTGTTCGCCTCCGATCACGGCACCTCGCTGGGCGAGCACGGGCGCACCTCGAAGATCAACCGCGACCCCGACGACGGCCGCTACTGGACGCTGTCGCCGGAGCTGTCGCACATCCCGTTGCTGGTTGCGGCGCCGGGCGTCACCCCGGGCGCCCGCCACCAGGTGTTCGCCCAGCCGGTGGACCTGATGCCGACGCTGTTCGACCTGAGCGGGGTGTCGGCCGACGGCGCGGTGGCGACGCCGGAGCCGCTGCACGGCCACTCCCTGGCAGCGGCGATGCGCGGGCACAACACTGGCCGGCGCGCCGCCACGCTGTCCGGATCGTACCCCGGTGAGATCGGACCGGGCGACCGGTGGCCACGCGGAATCAACACGCCTTTCGTGATTTCCGAGGAGTACGGCTACGCTCCCATCGGCGAGGATGGCACCGCCCAGCTCTTCGATCTCGCCGCAGATCCGCTGGCCGAGCGCCCGCTCGGTGCCGCCAGCGCGGACCTGGACGAGGGCCACGCCCGGCTCAGCGCGCTGCTGCAGGAGATCGATGCACCGCAACGGCTGCTGGAGTTCTTCGGCCGCGGCGCCCGGCCTGGGAGCGGCTGAAGCGCCCCTCCGCGACGGCCGTGGCCGTCGTTGTCCGCCGTGCCCGGACCTGTCGGCGGCTGCGACTCGTGCTATGGTTCCCGCGTGGACCTGCGAACGGCCATCTCGATCTTTGCCCGTCACAGCGCCGACTTCGTCGTCGCATACGTGTTCGGTTCGGTCGCTGCCGGCAGCGCTGACGAGCACAGCGACATCGACGTGATTCTGGTGCGCCATACGGCGCTGCCGTTCTTCGATCGGGTCCGGGAGGTAATGGACCTCCGTCTCGCCCTGGGAGCTGCGGATCTTCTGATCTATACCCCGGCGGAGCTGGAGGAGATGCTCGCCGAGGAGGGCCGCTACTTCGTCAAGCAGGCGGTGCGCACAGGACAGCGGATTGAAGGAACCCAACAGGGAAGCGGATCGCTGGCTCAGACAAGCTGAGGACGACCTGCGGTTCGCCCGGCTCGGGTTGCGCGAGGGATTCTTCGCGCAGGTGTGCTTCCAGTGCCAGCAGATCTGCGAGAAGGCGATCAAGGCGCTCCGCTACGGCCGCGGCGAACGAGTGGTGTACGGTCACGCGCTGGTCGAGCTGGCCGCGCCACTGGCGGTGATGACCCGGTTCCGTGAGAGTCTGGCAATCCTGGACCAGTACTATGTTCCCACCCGGTACCCCAACGGGTTGCCAGGCGGCGTCCCGTCGGAGGTCTACTCCAGGACCCAGGCGAGTGCCGCCGTGAAGATCGCACAACAGGTCATTGCCGTGGTCCGCCGGGAGCTGCATTCACAGCCCGACGCCGGCGCCTGATGCCAGCCGTCACAGCGCGGCGGCGGCCTGCGCCACGGCACGTTCCGGGGTGAGGGCCACGAACGCCCGGTTCATCGGTTCGCAGCCGATTCGGGCCGCGGTAGCCGATCGCCGCCAGCCGTTCCAGCCGGCTGTCGTCCAGGCGGCGGAGCTGGGCGCGCGAAAGGCCGAGGCCGGCAACGCCGTGGCGCCGGGCCAGCGTCACGCCGGTCTCCGCCTCCATGTCTACCCCGAGCAGGTGGGCGTTCACCGTGCCGAACATGCGCGTCCCGACCTCACCCGCGGTCGATGCGCCAGCGGGGCGCGGTAAGGTCGATCTCGCGCCCCGCCTCCGCGCTGGCGTAGGCGCCCTGCACCACGGCCACGTCGGCGGCGGATTCCCAAGCCTCGGGGCCGCGCGCTGCCTCCCCGTCGAGGCGGCGCAGCAGGTCGCGGTACACCGGCGTGTAGGGGTTGGCGGACACCTCCAAGGGTGCCTCGTGCTCGGCGCCGGTACGCGTCACCAGGCGCCAGCGGGCGGCGTCGAAAGTCACCATCCCCTCCTCGAACAGGTAGTGCGTGGTGAGCGGCCACCACGGCGGGCGCGCCACGTAACCCAGCTCCTCGTAGTGCATGGCCCCGCCGCCGCGGTAGCGGACCAGCGCCGAGGTGCAGGCCTCCACCGGGTGCTCGGCAAGACGGGACACGGCGGCACTCACGGCGCACGGAACCAGACCCGGCAGGCAGGCGCGGGTCTGCGCCAGCCGGTGCAGGCCGACGTTGGCGAACATGCCGCCGCCGCTGGCGGCCGGATCGAGGAACCAGCCGGGACGCCCGGCATGGAAATAGAAGCGCACGTTGTGATGCATCCCGCTGAGAAAGCGGCCCAGGGTCCCACCGTGAAACAGCGCGCCCGTGCGCAGGGCGCCCGGATGGTAGGCGGCGGTGTCGCTCACCGCCAGGACGCGCCGGGCGCGGCGCGCCGCCTGCAGCAGGGTGCGGCACTGCTCGACCGATATCGCCAGCGGCTTCTCCACCAGCACGTGGCAGCCGGCCTCCAGTGCGGCCACGGCCACGTCGCCGTGGAGGTGGTGCGGCAATGCCACCACCACTACGTCCGGCGCCGTCTGCAGCAGTTCGCGGTAGTGGTGGAAGCCCGGTACGGAGGCTTTCGCGCTGCGCCGGGTCACGACGTCGGGATCGAGGTCGCACACCCCCGTCAGCCGCAGCCGTTGCTGATCCCTGATGGCGGACAGGTGCGCGCCGGCAATGGTGCCGAGACCGACCACTGTTGCCGTGTAGGTCATGCCCGGCGCAGTGTAGCGCGTGCCGGGTTGGCATGTTGCGCGGTAATGCTCCACCATGGCGGTAAGCGGAGGCAGCGATGCAGTTTCATGCGCGGGTGGACGTGAAGCGGGTCCTGGCGCAGGACCTCGAGGCGCTGCGCGAAGGCGCCGTCGGGGACCTGGTAGCGGCGACTGACGGGCTGGTGCGCTGGGCCGACCGGGTGCGGGATCCGCAGGCTCCCTACCGGTTCCGCTGGGCGGTCGAGGCGCTGCGGGCGGCCGACGTGGCCAGCACCAGCTACATCCTCAATCGGCTGGTCGATGCCGGGGTGATCGACCGAGTGCTCACTCCCGCGCAGCAGCGCGACGGACGGCGCTGGATCCGCTCCCTGGAGACCGCCCCCGAAAGCTACGAGGATCCCTCCTTGCTGGCCTACAAGCCGCCACGATGGGATGACGCGGAGGAGCCCTGGCCGCCCACGGCGGCGCACAAGGAAGCGATGAACCAGTATGCCCGTGGCTGCCTGCGCGGCTACGGCGACCTGACACTGGACGCCATCCACGGTCCGCCGCCGCCCGACTGGCCGCAGCAGCACCAGGCCGACCAGGTGCTGGCCTGGATCCAGGGCGTCGAGCCCAACTGGAGCTGGATCGGGCGCATGATCCGCCGCCTGATGGACTGGTACCTGGCGGGCACCACCGGCCTGGATCCGCTGCTGGAGTGTCTGCGCTGGGCTTACAGCCGGCAGGATCCGCGCACCGGCTTCTGGGCCGGCGGCATCCAGACCACCTTCAAGATCATCATCGCGGTGCTGGAGCCGCTGGGGCTGCCGGTGCCGCACGCCGAGCGCCTGGTGGACTCGGTGCTGCGCACCATGTACCACCGTGACTACGACGATAACCTGTTCCCCTGTGAAGAGTTCGATGCGTTCTACGACATCGCCGCCGCGTGGCAGCAGGTTCCGGAGTACCGCCGCGAGGAGGTGCTCAAGTGGGCCGCCTACCGCATCAGCTTCATCCTCAACACCCATGTGCAGGAGGACGAGGGTCTGGCCAGCTACCCCGACCACTGCATCCCGACCTGGCTGAAGTGGGACATGGCGCCGGCGCTGCCCCAGGGGGACGCCTTCGGGCTCGCCATCTTCGGCGCCGGCTTCGACATCTGCATCGACCTGCTCGGCGTCCAGCAACGGACCGGCTGGGCCGGAAACTGGCGCTACGACGCGCGCGACGCCACCGCCTACCGTGAGTTGGGACGCGAGGTAGTGGGACAGCTCGGACTCGGCCGCCGCCAGACCGCGCCCTGAACCGATGCCCGACCGCCGGGTCGCAGCAGCCCGGTTCGTCCCGTGCCGGCGGCAGCGGACAGCGCCGGCAGTATCGCGATTCTCTTACGCCCTACTCGTATGCCCTACTGTTCAGGGCACCACAGCGCCACCGCATCGGCATCATGAGTGGGGGTCGTTACACTGCCGGTAATCGCGGAAGCCACGTACTCGCCATCGCCGGGATCTTCCACGCGCTGCAACAGAAGGGTATTGGCGCCGAGCTTGCCGGCTTCTTCGCGCAGCCGGTCGACCATTTCCCCGCGGTCGGATCCGAACTCGGTTGCACTGGCATACATGAGCGCAACCCGTTCGCAGGTCTCGGGCACCTCGTCGGTGGCGAGTAGCACGTCCACCCCGTCGATACCTACAGGATGGGCGGAGCGATCCAGCAAGACCGACTTGCTGACGTTCACGCATCCGACGAGGAGCACAAGGAAGGCTACGGAGGCGATCTTCGAAACACGCCAGATCATTTCCGCAAACATAACGGGGGCCAGCCGCGCGGTCAACGGCGGCGGCGTAAGGCCCGGACTTCGTCAGCCGGTGAAGGGATGGCCGCGGGTGTGGTGGATGATGCCGGAGCGGACCCGCACGCTGCCGTCCGGGGAGCGCTCGATGATCGGGCCCTCGCGCCAGTTGTAGATGGTGTTGATGCGCATGTAGGGGTGGTCGAGCAGCAGGGACGCCATGTACAGCGGGATCGCCAGGTTGTGCTTGCCGTGCCAGGTGCCCTCGCGGAACCAGCCGGCCGCGTCGTCCCAGTTGTCGAGGAAGGTGAGGAACGAGGCCGCGGTGGCGGCGTCCACCTCCGCGGCGCGATGGTCGTTGCCCCGGCAGCGCAGCACGTAGAGCACCTGCATCGGGTCGAACACGCTGCACCCCTGGCCGGCGAAACCGCGCTCGCGGTCGCTGCCGCCGAGCACGAAGTCGACGATGGCGCGCTGGCGCGGGATCTTCCAGCCCAGCCGCTCGTAGGTCACGAACAGCTTGAAGATGCCGTTGACCACGTTGTGATGCGGGGACTCGACGCCCGCGTACCAGGCCCCGGTGGTGCGGTCCTGGCGCGCCTCCAGCCACTGTTGGACGAATTCGATCACCGCGTCCTGTCGGGGCAAGCCGGATTCGGCGGGGGTGCGGTCGCCCTCCCCGCCTTCCGCTGTCGCGGCCTGGAGGGCCAGGTGGGTCTCCACCGCCCGGGAGGTCCAGCTTCCGGCGGTCCACGGCGGATGCGCGGCCCAGGTCTGCTCCAGCCACTGCCGCGCGTCGTCGACGGTGGCGAGGTAGTCGCGGTTGGACTGGGCGCCGGCGGGCAGCCGGTAGCGGTCGGCCATGAACACCCGGTTGCGCAGCTGCCATTCGAACCCCGACGACACGTAGCGCTCGGGGGAGGCCACGGCGCCGCCGATGGTGCCGTCGCCTTGCGGGACCCGCAGCAGGTTGGTGACCGGGTCGCGGTGCTCCAGGATGGCCCCGGTCCAGGCGGCGAGCACGTCCTCGTCGGGGCCCCAGGGCGGCTGCCGCGGCGGCGTGAAGCCCATGGCGCGTAGCTCTCCGAAGGCGCCGAGCGCCATGCTGGAGATGAACAGCAAGGGATCCGATTCGCCGGGGGCGGAGGTGAACAGCCAGGGATGACGCGTGCTGCGGGTGGCGTCGAAGAATCCGAACGCCCGCTCCAGACGCACCGCCATCTCGGCGAAGATGTCGCGCAACGGGTAGCGCGCGCATGCCGGGCAGGCCGCCGGAGCCCCGGCGCGCATGGGGTTCACCGCGATACAACCTGGGCAGTAGTAGTACACCTGCCCGCGTGGCCAGGCGCTCGCCGGGAGCAGCAGGTGACACGCCGCCGGCGCCGCCACACGGCTCACAAGGTCACTCACGGCGGCCCGCCGCGTCCTGTTTCTGGGTGCGTTGCATACGAAAGGGCGTGCCTATTTGCCATCATCGCTACGTACTCGATTTCGCGGCGGCTGTAAGCTCCGCAACTCCGCGACGAACCTCGGCTCATCCGGAAGCAGTTCAATCGCCCTGCGATAGGCAGCCTCGACCTCGCCAAGCGGTACTCGCAACCAGTTCAAGGTTCGCGCAAGATCGCGCCACGCCCAGGCATGTCGGGCCGGGGCAGCGTCGAGTTGGATCACGCGCTCCAGGAGCGGCCGAGCCTCCGTGAGGAATCTTCGGTTGAGGTCGCGGCGGCGCTGGCGGAAGGACTCGGTCGCCAACCAGAGTTTGGTCTGGGCGAATTCGTGCAGCGCGCGAGGGTCGGTGTAGATCACGTCTCCGGCACGCTCGAAGTATCGATGCGCAGTGCGGGAGTCTCGCGCGCGCCGTGCCAGAATGGCGGCGTCTATGGCGTCCTGGCCCACCACTACCGGGCGGCTGCGGGTCAGCAGCCTCCGTGCGCTGCCGACTCGTCCCGCCTCTACAAATGCCTCGATCAGCCGATTCTCGACGTGTGGCACCGCCGTGCTCCGAGGTCACCCTCTGCGCCTTGATGCCTGAATTCGGGTGGACTCCCATCGCTAGGACTTCCTCGCGCAGCGCGACGGTCGAGCAGAGTCACCGAACTCGAACCGAGGGACCGGCGACATCGCCTGTGTCGGCAAGATCATCGCCTGCGGCGAGGATGCCGGAAGAGATTCGGCTCGACTCCGGGAACCGGGCCGGGACTCCCATGCGGCCCGCTACTTGGTAGGCTCCGGCTGATCGACGTCGTAGCCGCGGTGCGCGTTTGTTTCGCGCGTGCTCTCCCACCCCGTACCTGGCTCCGGCCTTTTGCAAGTGCGCCGCGTCGCGCAGCGCCGACAGGGCACCGTATTCGGGATGTGCGGGCAGAGTGGCCTGGAAGTAGGTGCGCTGCTCGTCGAACTCGAACCGAGGGACCGGCGATGTCCTCGACCGTTGGCCGCCATCGCCTGAAATACCTTGGGCACACGCGCCCCGGAGAGCCGCCGGGCCTTCGGTCGCATGGCACAGTTTCACGCCGGGCCGTTGCTCGGCGTTCACTGTCTTCAGAAACTCGCCGATTCGCCGGAATCAGTCGATCGACCGTCTCAGGTGACAACACGGGGAAGTAAGGCGGGTCCAGGGCGCCGCACTTGCCTCGTAGCCACTTCTGTGCCGCGTCCAGATTGTCGGCGGACAATCCCGCGGGCGGCAGCTCGGCCCGTCCTTCGCGCTCTCCGACTCCGATCACCACGTAACCGCCGTTCAGGTTGTGATAGTCGTTTGCGAATGCACAGATGGTGCGGAGTACCTGCGGGCCGGTGTTTTGCGCGTTCCATGATTCCTTGAACTCGACCCGTTCCGACTCTACGCCGCGGCAGTAGAGCAGGTCATCGAGGTTTATCGTGAGAGTCGTGCTCATCGATGGGGCGTTCGGGAGTGTACTACACTCGCCGTCTGCCGCCGACCGGTTTGCAATGGCCGCACCGGCCCGCTTGCCACGTGCGCGTTATCGGCCCTACGCTCCACACTCATGGCAACCGCACAAGAAGCCGGCACCGCCGCGGCGATCGAGCTGACCGACGAGCAACTCGCCCACTACCGCAGCCATGGTTTCGTGGTGATCGAGAACCTGGTCTCGGAGGCCGAGCTGACGGCCCTGCAGGAGCGGCTGCGCGAGTACACCCACGGCGGACGTTCGCAGGAGCAACTCCGGGTGCAGATCGAGCCGCGCGTCACGCGCGGCGAGCTGAGCGTCGAGCATCCCGGCGACGGCATCCGCAAGGTCGACGGGCTGGTGGAATCGGACGACCTGTTCCAGGCGCTCGGGCGCCATCCCAACATCGTCGGCGTCCTGACCCGCATTCTGGGGCCGGACATCAAGATGTTCCGCAACGGGGTGCTGCTCAAGCCGCCGGAGGTGGGTTCCGCCAAGGGCATGCATCAGGACTCGCCCTACTGGCCGATCCGGCCCATGGAGCTGTGCAGCTGCTGGTTCGCCATCGACGAGGCGACGGTCGAGAACGGCTGCATGGGGGTGATCGCGGGCGCCCACCTGGACGGTGCCCTGCCCCACGTACACGTGACCGACGACTACGTGATTCCGCCCGAGCACTACGACGCGGCGGCCAAGACGCTGGCGCCGATGCCGGCCGGCGCGGGACTGTTCTTCCACTCCCTGCTGCCGCATGCCACGGAGCCGAATCTCAGCGACAAGTGGCGCCGTGCCATCGCGCTCTCCTACATGAGCGCCCGTTCCACCCACACCGATCCCGGCGGCGGTCCGGTCTATTTCCCGATCGCGGGCGCCACCTATCCCGGCTGCGTGAGGTAGCGGCGCGGCGCGCCGCGGCCGCGGGTTCCGGTCAGGTGCCGGCCGCGTTGCGGGCGTCCGGGTAGACGCAGCGGGCGCTGGTAGGTGGGGTCGCGCTTCTGCTTGCGCAGGGTGTCGACGATCTCGCGCCAGGTGGCGAACAGGCCGTAGGGAGCGACCGGCAAATCGGGCTCCAGCACCTTGCGCAGCTTGGGCAGGTTGTAGAACGGCACCGCGGCGAACATGTGGTGCTCGACGTGGTAGTTCATGTTCCAATAAAAGAAGCGCACGAACGAGCCGGCCAGGTAGGTGCGCGTGCTGCGCCGCCAGTCGGCCACGTCCGGCTCCATGCCGATGTGTTGCGGCACGTGGGTCAGGATGCCGAACCACCTCGCGAAGAACGTCGCGAAGGTCACCAGGAACAGCAGGATCCAGTTGCCCGAGAGCACGAAGACCAGCGCCAGCGCGGCATGGCCGAACAGCATCACGCGGGCCCAGCGCACCATCTTCGCGAGCACCTCGGGGTCGGATGCCGGGAACAGGACTCTCTCCCGTTTGGACTTCAGGATCAACTCGGGACGGCGGCCGAAGCAGTGCCGGAACAACTGACCAAACACCAGCAGCATCACCTTCGGGTGAAAGGTGAAGCCGTAGATCCAGGCGTGCCACTTGAAGTCGAGCGGCAGCATCACCTCCAGGTCGAAGTCGTGGTGCGTAGTGTACTGGTGGTGCCTGGCGTGGCTGCGGCGGAAGTGGATGTAGTTGAACCAGGTCAGGAAGCCGTTGAAGCGAAGGAAGAACTCGTTCAGCCAGCGGGTCTTGAACATGCTCTTGTGGGCCAGCTCGTGGCCGCCGGTGCCGCCGCCGAAGAAGCCGTAGAACGAGCAGTGCACCCAGACCGCGGCCACCACCCAGGGCCAAGCAAGGTGGTGGAATGCCCATACGGCTAGCGCGCCGGTAGCGGCCGAAAATCCGAGCATGCCGAGATTGTGCAGCAGCGGCTGCCAGTCATTCCTGCGGTTCAACTCCGCCAGCACCGCGCGGTCGATGGGGCTGCGGTACCAGTTGAAGCGTACGCCGCGGTCGTCGATGCCGGTCTCCGCGACGCTGTACTCAGCAGGCTCGCCGATCACCTGCGTGCGGTGCTGCTCAAGTTCGCTGGCGCTCATTAGAATGGTGGTACCGGCCGGCTGGACGGTACAAGACGCAGGCTATGGCGTACACGAACGTGGGAATCACGTCCGCGGTTTCGTAGATTGCCGGATTGTACAACAGAAAGATCTTCTCGAAGCCGATGCTCATCATGTTTCCCATGCGGAGAATGAGCAGAATGACTATGGTCGGCAAGATACCGGGAATCGTCACATGCCAGGCTTGGCGGAGCCGTCCGGCACCATTGATGGACGCGGAGGCGTACAATTCCTGGTCGATGGCGCTCACAGCGGCCAGGTAGATGATCGATCCCCACCCCACGCTTTGCCAGATCTCGGTAACTACGTAGACTGGCCTGAAATACTTGGGGAGATTGATCCGGTCGCCGCCCAGAAGGGCGAGAAAGTCGCTGCCATAGATCGACTTTGCGCCCTGCAGGATTCGGTAACTGTGTGCTTGATCATCGCATAGCCTCGTACCTCCTTTTGGGATGAGTCCTTGGGGAGGCCGTTCGAGGCGCAAATCACAGGGACGCTTTCAACCATCTAATTCGCCTCCCTGAATTCATAAAAAAGATCTGAACCCACTCTCACAAGAAGAAAAATAACTCCAGTTTTTTTATACAGTCTGTTGTTGCTAACATTCGCTTCAAGAATAAACATTAGATCATTATTGATTATTCTGAAGATGTAATACCTTCTCTCATTACCATGCACAGTCAGAATTGCACCTCTTTTCCCCTCAAACAACTGATAAGACCACCTGAATTCTCTTTGAAGTTCCCAGTCGCCAGAGATTCCTTGAAATCTGTAAGGTGTCCCTGCCCCGCTGTGGTATCGGTAAAATCTTCCAATTTGATTATGATTGAATTCAACAGTTCTGATATAAGATGAATCAAACTTAATGAGATCCCATCTTCCAATCAAAGGGATCTTTGAATCAGATAGTCTTGGAAGAACAATCGAGGAAATCCCGTCAGTTAGACTCACACTCAAACCATCAATGGTAAGAGTAATTTCAGTTTCTCCTTCTGCAAAAGAAGGTAGTTGAATTGCAAAAAACAGTAGTAGTGCTGTTAGTAGTTTTTTCATTGTTTTGGGTTCTTGCAACCTCATTTTTCCATCCGTCCTTAGCAGCCGGGAGACGCTGGCTGCCAGGCGGCGGAATCTGGTAACCACGTGCTCGATCATCGCATGGCGGCTTAGCTCCTTCCCGGGATGCTCCCGCTGGTGGGTCGAGGCGGGCCGGACACCAAAGTCAGCAGGCTACGGCGGCCCCGGCTGGATGTCAACCGCGCGCCCCTTTCTCTGCCCTCTCTGTGCGTCAGGTCGCCATCGCGCTCGAGCGGATCGTTCGGGGCAGCTCGTGGCCCGAATGGCCGCTGCTTTCGGCGCGGCTGCCTCAGGCCAGGAAGTCCGCTCCGTTGTCGCGAGGGAAAGCTGGGATCACGAGTTACATGAACCGGCCATCCCCGCGGCCGCACAGGCGGCGAAGAAATCCGCGTTCGACGCCGAAAATCCGTTCTGCTGTTCACACTCCCGAATCGCAATCTCGGTTGCAAGGCAGGTCTCCACCGTGTCGGGATACTCCACTCCCATGGTCGCATCCCGAAGCAGGATCGTGTTGTAGCTGCGGCTGGCCATGGCCGGCATCCCGTAGTCGCGGTTGCGTATGCACCAGTTGGTGGCAAAGCCGACGAAGAGCAGATGTAGAATGCGGCGCTCCGTGAGCAGGTCGTGCAACTGGTCCCCGGTGGAAATTACGAACTCGTGGTCGAGCACGTCGATGGCCGGCGACATGCCCAGGTCGGGTATGTCAGGAATCCCCGGGGGTTGACGGCGCGGCCCTCGATAGGCGGCATAGGCTCCCTCGCGGTGGCGGAATTCCGCAGGGGGCCATGCGGGATCCGGCCGCGGCTCGGGCGGTGTGTGGCGCTCGAGCTGGCGGAACTGTTCGGCCACGCCCGGGCTCGGCGCGTGCACCACGGTGATCCCGATTTCGCGGGCGTGCTGCAGTACCGGCGCCACCGCCTCCCGCGTCACCCGCGCGGCCCGTTCCAGCCAGCTTTCGATGAAGTGCGCGTTCCACACGTCCACCAGCACCAGGGCCGTCTTGTCCACCGGCAGCTCCATGGCGATCTCGCGCCGGATGAAGTGCTCCTCTCGGCAGGGCACACCCTCCGGGGTACTGTCCTGAAAGTATCGAACCCGCAATCTCAGCGTCGCCATCGCATCCTCCATGGGCGTTGGTGCTCACCATCATCCGCCACGTCTCGTGCGTCAACACCTCCAGGCCGCGGTCGGGAATGTTCGTTGAACGTAACGTCTCGTTGCGCCAGTAGGAACGCTGGTGATACTCGCGGTAGAGGCATTCCTCGTCCGCAACCTGGGCGGCGCCGGCGACATATGCCAGGTGCAGGGACAGCCACCACATGCGCAGGTGCTGGTCTCCCTCCGGGCTTACGTGAGCCCCTTCCGCCTGGTAGGTGCCCCAGAACGGCTTTCCCCAGGCGCGCGCGGCCCCGCGGGCGTCGGCCACGAGCAGGGCGTTGTTGCTCTTGTTGAACTGTGACAGCCTGGCGGCCATCCCGGCTTCGTAGGCGCAACCGATCCCGATAGCCGAGAACAGCACCCACGGCTGCACCAGCGGATCGGCGCCGCGGGTGGCATCCGCCATGCGTCGGAAGTAGGCGACGAAGTCGTCGTGGGCCGTACGCATCGTGCGCTCATTCTCGCGCGGTCGGTCAGCTCGCCGACCGTGAAGTCGAACTCGATCGACCTGGTGGAGAACCTCACCTGGGAGCGGGCATCGCCCTCCAGTTCGAACAGGATGCCCCCGAGGCGGTACTGGGCGGTCGGCGGTTCCCAGTTCCACTACGGCTGTTCCAACTCGACGAGAGTTTCACGGACATCACCGTAGTGGCCGCTGAAATCGATGAGCCAGGAGCGGCGTATCGTTCCCTGCTCTGCGCTGATCCCTCCATCCCAGGCGTACCCCGCGTGCTGCCAGGGATAGGGCGCATACTGCATGTAGTAGCCCTAGTGAATGCGGATCCTGTGGACGGCGCCCATGGGTCCGCTGCTCTACGGCGCCGCCGGTCCAGCGTGGGGCTGGGCCGCAGGCCAAGCCGCCGGGCGGCGGTTGCTGGACGTTAGCACGGCCACATGAGCGGCCAGTAGGGGCCGGCGAACGGCTGGCCGGGGCGGGCGTCGGGACCGAGGAACAGCATGTTCGGGTGGTATTGGCGGCTCTCCCGGTAGCAGGTGTCTCCCGGCATCATGTGCGAGATAAGGCACAGGCGCGCGGCGTCGCTCAGGTTGGGGCCGGAGCCGTGCAGCGTGAGGCAGTGGTGGAAGCTCACCTCGCCCTCGCGCAGCAGGCACGGCTCGTCGATCCAGGCGCCACTGATCTCCTGCGTCGACAACCGCGCCTTCAGGCCCTCCAGGTCCTTCTTGCCGAAGTTGGCGCTGTCCTCAAGCAGGCCCCAGCGGTGCGAGCCGACGATGGTGCGCATGGCGCCGTTGCCGAGGTCGGTGTCCTGCAGTGCGATCCAGGCGGTGCACATGTTGCGGGAGCTGGAGCACTGCCAGTGGCCGTAGTCCTGGTGCCAGCCGATGTTGCCAGCGGTGACGTCGGTGCCTCGCACGCCGACGCCCGGCTTGATGACCGCCTGGTCGTGCCACAGGCGCACCTCCTCCACGCCCATGAAGCGGGCGCCGATGGCGCCCAGCAGCGGGCTGGTGGTCAGCGCACGGATCTCGTCGTTGAGCCAGAACGCGTTGCACTGCTGGCGCACCGCGGTGGCATCCGGCTCGTCTCGAGGCGGTCCGTACTGCGACGGGATCGGGTGGTCGAAGTCACCCGCCCAGAGGCGCTCGTGGGCGCGCCGCAGCCGGGCGGTGGTGTGCTCGTCGAACAGCCTCGGGCTGCGCCAGTAGCCCCGCTCGCGGTACTCCGCCAGCACCGCTGCGTCAATCAGCGTATCGACGTCGATCCCTTCGACTACCATGCCCGGACCTTACCGAATCGGCCGCCGGCTAGGCAAACTCGACCGTCACTTCGCGCAGCGATGGGGTGTGGCACCCGTCGAGGGAGGTGAGCGTGGCCTGGTACTGCAGCCAGCGCTGCGGCCCGCGGAAGTCCGCCACGGCGCCGGGC
The DNA here is from genome assembly GCA_965203905.1 of Spirochaetia bacterium. Taxonomy (GTDB): domain Bacteria; phylum Spirochaetota; class Spirochaetia; order SZUA-6; family Bin103; genus Bin103. The sequence goes on from CBDBDQ010000005.1 coordinate 5,667,483, forward strand.
GCCCGGTAGGTGCTGCCCGGGCCGTTCGCTCCGCGCCACGGCGCCCGCTCCAGCTCCGCGCGTGAGCCGGCCCAGCGGAGCTGCAGCTCGACCGCGGTGCGCGGCGGGGTGCTCGCGCTCCAATCCACCCGCACCGGCCGCCTGCCGGCCAGCTCGTACACCGGGGAACGGTAGCGCTCGCACGGTTCGCGGGTGAACGCGTTGCCGAAGTCGCGCGGCGTGCTCAGGTGGGGGCCCATGCCGGGCAGGCGCGTGGGGTGAGCCAGGTCGAGCCCGTCGGGTCCGTTGCGGAACAGCAGGGAGTCCACGCGGTGCCCGAGGTCGGTGCGGTGGCACACGGCGAACACGTCGCGCCAGCCGTTGCCGGTGGTGTCCACCACCTGGAAGGCGCAGCTCGCGTCGCAGTCGATCACCGTCGGCCGGTCGTAGTCGATGCCGCCGGGGGTGCCCCAGTAGAGGTGCGCCGGCAGCACGCGACTGGACGGCGTGGAATAGGCCGGCACCAGCAGGTCCAGGTGGCCGTCGCGATTCACGTCGGCAACGGTCAGCAGGATGCTGGAAGCCTCCGTGCGGTGAAACTCGCCGCGCTCCTGGGAGTACCCTTCGGGGCCGCCGTAGAGAATGAAGAAGCCGCTGTCGATACGGGTGTAGTGGCCCATCAGCACCACGATCAGGTCCAGGCTGCCGTTGCCGGTGAGGTCGGCGCAGTTGATGGCGGCCACGTTGCCCGGCCCGCCGATGTCAAGGGGAATGCGGCTCACGCGCTGCGCGGAGAAACCCTGGGGACCGCCGTGATAGATGGCCAGGTAGCCGCGCACGTCGTAGCAGATCACGTCCAGCCAGCCGTCGCCGTCCAGGTCGGCGACGCGGGCGTTGCCCTTGGTGTAGGTGGGCAGCGAGGTGCAGCGGGCGCTGGAATAGCCCTCTGGTGAACCGTGATAGATCACGGACGAGGCGGCCATGGTGGCTGGCTTGTCATCGTAGGTGTAGGCCACCGCCAGCAGGTCGAGCCAGCCGTTGCGGTTGAAGTCGCCAACCTGCACGTAGTGCATGTTCTGGCCAGCGGCGCGCAGGTCGGTGTAGCGGTCCGCACGCAGGCCGTCCGGACCGCCGTGGAACACGCGCAGACCCACGCGCGCGGTGCACACCAGGTCGGCATGGCCGTCCTGGTCGAGGTCGGCGACGATGTAGGTGTTGCTGCCGCCGGTGGGCAGCTCCTGGCGCCGCTCCGGGTCGAAGCGCCCGCCCGGCGCGCCCGGGTACACGTACACCGGGAACTCGGGATCGTTCTGCGAGGGGCCGGCCATGGTGTTGTTGAACACCACCTCCGGACGGCCGTCGCCGTCCAGGTCGGCGGCGGTGCAGCCCATGGCGCCGCCGGTCGCCAGCCGCTCGACCCGCTGCGCCGAGAACCCCTGCGGGCCGTTCCAGTAGATCACCGACTCGGTGTCGTAGGAGCGGCCATCCTCGCGCCGCGAGACGATCAGGTCGACACGGCCGTCGCCGTCCAGGTCGGCGGCGTGCACCCAGGAGCAGTAGGTAAGAGGCAGGAGCTGGCGCACCCGGTCGAGGGCGTCCGCGGAGCGGATCTCAACCCCGCGCTGCGCCGCGATCAGCAGCTCGTCGCGTCCATCCCCATCCACGTCGGCGGCGGCGATGCGGGCGGCGCCCTCGGCGAACATCGTCCAGGTGCCCTCGATCGGCAGCACCGTACGCACGTCGGGGGCGATGCGGCCGCCGCGGTTCCAGAAGATTCGTACCTGGTGGCCGCCGGAGAAGATCACCTCCTTCATGCCGTCGCCGTCCAGGTCGGCCAGGGCCACCTGCATGGCATAGCGGGTCGGCAGCCGCAGCGGAGCGTCCACCGCGAAGCCGCTGCCGCGCCGCCGATAGAGGAACGAGTCGGTGTGATGTTCGAAGCCGGCGCGGTAGTTGGCCACCACCAGCTCCAGCTCGCCGTCGCCGTCGATATCCTCGCACGCCACCGCCAGCGCTCCCACTCCGGGAATCGCGAACTCCGCGGTGGCATCTTCGAACACCCGTGGCGCGGTCTGCAGGTATACGTGCAGCGGGCGCGGCTCGCCGGCGTTGTGATGGTCCACCCACGCCGACGGCAGGATCAGGTCCAGCAGCCCGTTGCCGGTCAGGTCGACGGCGGCCACGTCGTAGGCGCCGGCGGTGGGAAGCACGGCGCGCTCGCCGGTCAGCCCGGCGGGGCCGCCCCAGTACACGTAGGAGTCCAGTTCGGAGGTGACCCCGTTCTCGGCGTTGACCACGACCAGGTCGAGGAATCCATCGCCATCCACGTCGGCGGCATGGCTCATCCAGCCGCTGTCGTTGGTCAGCTCGCGCCTCCCCCACTCCGCGCCGGAAGCCGGCGGCTGGGTGTAGATCCAGGTGGGGCCGCGTTCGTCGTAGCCGTGGGAGTTGGGAAATACCAGGTCGACGTGGCCGTCGCCGTTCAGGTCGGTGCGATGGATCCACTCGACGGCGCCCGAGGCGGTCAGGTAGAGGTTGTCGCCGCCGTTGTCGAACTCGCCCTGCCGGAAGGCGGCGAGTCCGCCGTGGGTCCATCGCGGAGGCGACTCACCCATGGTGGTCGCTCCGGGGGATGGCAGTCCGCGCCACGAACTGCCAAGAGCCAGAAAGGGGATTCGAACCCCTGACCTGTTCATTACGAGTGAACCGCTCTGCCAACTGAGCTATTCTGGCAATGGCCCTAAGATAATGCATCCGCGGCCAATGAGGAATACGCCGACCCGGCAGCCCCGGCAGCGGCGCGGTTATGACGGCCGCCACGCGCCGTCGTAGCCGGTATAACCCTCGGTGTAGTGCTTCAGCCGGTCGGGCAGGCGGTCGATCAGCGCCCGCGCCGACTGCGGGAGCGGCCACGGGGCGTCGATCCGCCACGCCTTGGGACGGAACCCGATGCCGCACGAGTAGCGGCGTTCGCGGGTCGCCATGTTGACGTGGAAGGTGCGGTCGGCGAAGCAGAGCAGGTCCCCCGGATCGGCGCTCACCGCGACACAACCGGGTACGTCCATGTCCGTGCAGGGATCGTCCGCGCCGAGCCGGCGCATGCTGTTCCCGTTGTTGATGAGCTGGAAGCCCTCCGGCTGCCAGTCCGGAAGGTGCGACTGCTCGATCACGGCCAGGCCGCTGCGCTCCGGATCGCTGCCGTTGAGGTAGAACCAGAGGCCGCTCGGGAGCGGGAACCGGTTGAGGACCTGGTTCGCGTTCTGCGGTTCGCCCTCGAGATGGCCCTGGAAGTCCATGTGCCAGGCGCCCATCCCCTCGCCGGGAGTGCGCAGGATCGCCGCCGAGCGGTGCAGGCACAGCTCCCGCGTGCCGTTCACGGCGCAGATGAAATCCCAGTAGGGCGCGTGATCCACCAGCGTCCAGACCGGCTGGCTCACCTCCGCGAACGCCATGTGGTACTTGTTGGAAGCCGGGGGCAGCGAGCGCTCGGGATCCAGGTGCCGATCGATCGAGTCCTTCAGATCCTGCACCAGCGCAGGACCGATCATGCCGCGCAGCACGCAGAAACCGTGGCGTTCGAGACATGCGAATGCCCCCGCGTGGTCGTGCGGCTCGAAGTGGTAACGGTATGAGGGGTTGTTGGCCATGGTACCTCAGTCGTTGCTCTTCTCGGCGCCCGCGATCGAGCGGTCGGGAAGGGTGTAGTCCATCCAGGCGGTGAGCGCCTTCTGTTGCGGGGTGAAGCGGCGCCGGATCGAGGGCGGCATCCAGTAGTGGCGGGCATTGTGGTAGTCGGTCATGTAGGAGGCGGCCCGCAGCCGCTCGACGTGGTTGTACTGCAGCGCGGTGCGCCGGCGCGCCGTGGTCTTGGGAGCGCCCGAGTGTACCAGCGCCTCGGTGAAGAGCAGCACGTCGCCAGGCTCGCCGGTGACCTCCAGGGCGCCCGGGGTATCCAGGCCGGCCATTCCCCAGCGCTTCAGGTCCAGCCTGAAGTTCTTCTTGTGCGAGCCGGGTATCACCGCCAGGCAGCCGTCTCCCGGATGGTTTGGCGTCAGCATGGTGACCACGTTCAGCATCGGGGAGCGGATCTTGCCGTCGCGCACCGAATAGTCCTCGGGCGGCAGGCCGTGATGCCAGTGGGTGGCCCCCCGCCCGGGATACTTGGAGATCGACCAGGTGTTGATCAACTGCGGCCGGTCCATGAACTCCTCGAGATAGGGCAGATATCCCGGGTGAGCGATCAACCGGTCGAACACGGGATCGAGCCGCGGCAGGCCGTTGAGGCGCACCTGGTGCTCCATCCAGCGGTCCTTGGTGAAGTACGCGTTGGTGACCACCGGCAATCCTTCCGCCCAACTCTCGTCGTGCTCGATGGCCTCGTTGGCCACGACAGCCTCATCCAGCGCCGCTACCAGTTCGGGCTCGATCGCGCCCCGCAGGATCAGAAACCCCTGCAGGTCGAACAGGAATCTTTCGTCGTCCGTTACCTCATGCACCGTTCCTTACCTCGCGTCGGGAGGGTCGTTGCTCTTCTCGGCGCCCGCGATCGAGCGGTCGGGAATCGTGTAGTCCATCCAGGCGGTGAGCGCCTTCTGTTCCGGGGTGAAGCGGCGGCGGATGGAGGGCGGCATCCAGTAGTGGCGGACATTGTGGTAGTCGGTCATGGCGGAGCCGGCCCGCATCCGCTCGACATGGTTGTACTGCAGCGTGGTGCGCCGCCGTGGCGAGGTCTTGGCGGCGCCGGTGTGCACCAGTGCCTCGGTGAACAGCATCACGTCGCCGGGCTCGCCGGTGATCTCGACGGCGCCCGGCGTGTCCATGCCGGCCGCTCCCCAGCGCTTCAAGTCCAGCTTGAAATTCTTCTTGTGCGAGCCCGGAATCACGGCGAAGCAGCCGTCACCCGGGTGGTTGGGCGTGAGCATCGTGACCACGTTCAACATCGGCGAGCGAATCTTGCCGTCACGTACCGAGTAGTCCTCGGGAGCCAGACCGTGATGCCAGTGGGTAGCTCCCCGGCCGGGATACTTGGAGATCGACCAGGTGTTGACCAACTGCGGCTCGTTCATGAACTCGTGGAGATACGGCAGATACCCGGGGTGAGCGATCAGCCGGTCGAACACGCGATCGAGCCGCGGAAGGCCGTTGAGGCGAACCTGGTGCTCCAGAAACAGGTCCTTGGTAAAGAGCGGGCGATGTTGGACCACCGGCAGTCCTTCCGCCCAACTGTCGTCGTGCTCGATTGCCTCGTTGGCCACCACGGCCTCATCGAGCGCCGCCACCAGGTCGGGCTCGATCGCGCCGCGCAGGATCAGAAAGCCCTGCAGGTCGAACAGGAATTTTTCGTCGTCGGTTACCTCATGCATGGTTCCACCGGTAAGGCAGGATGGCACGGAACCGTACCGGCGGCAACGCGTGCGCGAAGCCGACTGACGGCGCCATGATCAACGTTCGCGGCGCGCTGCCAGCAGGGCGCCGGCGGTGGCCAGGACGACGCCCGCAATCGCCAGGGCTTCCACCCGGTCGCCGCGCAGCATCACGCCCAGGAGCAGCGCCACCACCGGGATCAGGTAGGTGATGAACGAGGCGCGTATCGAGCCGACCCGTCCCACCAGCGTGCCCATGATCCAGTACGCGGCGCCGGTGCCCAGCAGGCCGGCGGCCAGCACCGCCAGCAGCGACGGCCAGGCGAACCCGGAGCCGGTCAGTCCGATCAGGCCGTAGGGCGCGGTCCACAGCGAGGCCAGCGCCAGCATGCGCGCCATCACCGGCAACGCGCCGTAGCGCTGCTGCAGCGGAACGGCGAGGTTCACCGCCACGCCGTAGCACAGGGTGGCTCCCAGGATCAGCCCCACGCCGGCGGCGCTGCTGCCGCCACCGGCCGCCGACGACTGCGCGATGGCGCCGACCCCGACGAAGCCCAGCAGCAGGCCGGCCAGTTGCACCGGTCGCGGCACGCGGCGCAGCAGGCCGGTGGCGACCAGCGCGGCGAAGATCGGCATCGCTCCGTTCAACATGCCGGTGAGCGCCGAGTTCACCCACTGCTGGGCGAACGGGAAGATGGTGAACGGCAGCGCCACCCAGAGGAACGACAGCACCACGACCCGTGGCCGGTCGGCGCGCTGGAGCGGCCGCCGCGCCGCGGGGACCAGCCACAGCAGCGCCGCACCGCTGGCCACCCGCAGCAGCGTGATCAGGCCGGGCCGGAACGCCTCCAGCCCGACGTCCATCAACAGGAACGAGGCGCCCCAGATCAGCGAGATGGCGCAGAACAGCGCCCATTCCGCGGCGCTGAACGGCCCCTGGTTGGTGCTCGCCGCCGTGCTCAGGATGCGCCGCGGCGTGGACACCGGTGCCCTACGGTCGCCGCGGCGCGCCGATCCCGGCCTCAGCAGAGTCCCAGCTCTTTGAGGAGCGGGGGCAGGTGCGACTTCTCCTCGTCGCTGAGGGGTCGCAACGGGGCGGACACCGTATCGTGCTCGATGATGCCCAACAGCTTCAGCGCCGCCTTGAGGCCCGAGAAGCTGGCGGCGTGCGTGCCCCCACCGCGGCCGAGCTGGGTCGCCCGGGTGGCGGCAAGCAATTCACCGTGGTGGCGGAGTGCGGCCGCGGCGTCGCCGCGCGCTCCCGCTTCCCAGGCCGAGGCCACGCTGCGCGGCACCAGGTTGGCGATTCCCGGAATCACGCCGTGCGCGTCGATGCCCGCCATTGTGATGCGCCAGACGGAGCCGACGAAGCGATACAGGTCGAGCCCGCGGTGGCGGCACAGCATCGCCAGTTGGGCGAACGCCTCGCCGGCGCCGGAGCTGTCCTTCACCCCCACCACGGTGCCGTCGGCCGCCAGCTCCGCGATGGTGGCCGGCTCCACCGTGAGCTTCACGGTGGACGGGATGTTGTAGACCCACAGCGGGTGGTAACAGCGCTCCCGGACGGCGCGGAAGTGGTCGCTCAGCTCGGCCTGGGAGTGGCTGTAGTAGTAGGGCGGCGTCGCCGCAACACCTTCCAGCGGGCAGTCACGCAGCGCGGCCGCGGCGCAGGCGGCGGCGCGCGTGGCCGGGGCGGAGATGTTGCCGATCACCGGCACCCGGCCGCCGGCTTCCTCGGCCACGGTCTCGATGACCAGCCGCCGCGCCGGCTCGTCCAGCGCCGCGAACTCCCCGGTGGTGCCGGCGGCCCAGATGCCGTGCACCCCGTTCTCCACCAGGTAGTTCACCAGGCGGCGCAGGGAAGCCACGTCCACCGTCTCGTCGGGTGTGAGGGGGGTCAGGATCGGCACGATCACGCCGCGCAGCGGCTGTCGGTCGTTCGGTTGTTTCACGTGTTGCTCCTTTGCACTTTCGCATCATCGACCATCCTGGTCGAGTAGCTCAACGGTGCGCTATCGTTCGCGGAGCGTGGGTCGCTCGTGAACATCATCCTGTTCTCCAGCACGGCACACCGGCAGACTCTGGTGCGTACCGATCCGCGGGCGCGCCACCTGCTGGAGGTGCTGCGCTGCGGCCGCGGCGACGAGTTCCGCGCCGGAGTGATCGACGGGCCGACCGGTACCGGTTCCGTGCTTGCCATTGGCGAGGAGCGGCTGGAGCTGGCCTTCCGCTGGCACGGCACCGCCCCACCGCTGGATGACATCACCCTCATCGTCGGCCTGCCGCGGCCGCCGAGCGCGCGCAAGATCCTGTACCAGGCGGCCGCCCTCGGCTGCCGCGAGATCCGCTTCGTGCACACCGCGAGCAGCGATCCCAACTACGCCCGGAGCCGGCTCTGGACCACCGGCGAGTGGCGCCGTCACCTGCTGGACGGGCTGCAGCAGTCGGTGGCCACCGCGTTGCCGGCGGTGACCTGCGGCACTCCCCTTCGCAGCACGTTGCAGCAGCTTCCCCCGGACGCCGCTGCCGTGGTCCTGGACAACGCCCGGAGTGTGGACCGCCTCGGTGCCTGCGCGCTGCGCCTGCCGCTGGTGCTGGCCCTCGGGCCGGAGCGAGGTTGGACCGATGCGGACCGCGACCTGTTGCGGCGCCATCGTTTCATCCCGTGTACACTGGGAGAGCGGGTCCTGCGCGTGGAGACCGCGTGCGTGGCCGCACTGGCGATCGCGAAGTCCAAGCTGGGCGCGATGTAAGGGAGGTGCCGGGTCGATGGCCGACACACTGACCACAGAGCAGCGGGCGGGGTTCGAAACCGACGGCTACCTGGTGCTGGAGGGACTGCTGGACGCAAAGGAGTGCGGCCTGCTGCGGGCGGAGGTGGATCACCTGGCGCAGCGGCGCGCCGCGGGCGAGCAGCCGCTGATCGTTTCCTATCCGCGGATGGCGCTGCTCACCTCGCATCCGCCAACGATGACCCCGGTGCAACAGCTCATGGGCGGAGAGTTCGCCATGCACCACATCCACGCCTCGCGCCACGACGCGGGCCAGGAGGGCGTGCCCTGGCACCAGGACTACGAGCAGTATCCGCAGACCAACCGCTCCCACTTGATGGTGCACGTGTTCTACTACCTGAACGGTCTCAACGGCGAGGTGGGCGACCTGCTGCTGGTGCCGCGCTCGCAGCACAGCGTGATCGCGCGCGATGCCCTGCACCTCTTCGGGACCGAGGACCTTCCCGGTTCGCTGACGGTAGACCGGCTGGCGCCCGGTTCGGCCATCATTGTCCACTCCGCGTTGTTCCACGCCCGGCGCGCGAAACCGGGCGGCGCCGGCCAGCCGCGCTACTTCATCGATATCTCCTATTGCCGGAACGGCATCCTCTGGCCGGGCTACCCGCGCATGGACCTGATCAACGCCAAGGCGCTGGAGATGGGCGCCGACCGCGGCGGCCGCTACGCGTTCCTGTACGACGCCAGCCACTTCTTCGAGCAGGCACCGCGGCGCGAGCGACTGCAGCGGGCGGCGGGGAGCCTGGTGCTGGATCTGGGTGAGTGACGATGGCCACCCCGAAATGGCACGAGCTGACCGCAGTGGTGACCGGAGCCGGGCGCGGCATGGGCCTGGCGTTTGCTCGCGAGCTGGCCGCCCGCGGCGCCACCGTGGCGCTGTGCGACGTCGACCCCTCCCTGCTGGCGAGCGCAGCCGAGGAGCTGCGCAGTGACGGCCGGCGAGTGCTGGCGGAGCCGGTCGACGTGGCGCTGGAGCAGCAGGTGGCCGGGTTCGTGGAACGGGTGGCGGCCGCGACCGGCCGCATCGACATCCTGGTCAACAACGCCGGCATCCATCCCCTGCACACCATCGACCAGATCGACGCGGCCGAGTGGGACCGGGTGCTGGCGGTCAACCTGCGGAGCTGCTTCCTGTTCAGCCGCGCGGTGCTGCCCGGCATGCGGGCGCGCGGCTTCGGCCGCATCATCAGCGTCGCCTCGGAAGCGGGCAAGGCCGGCGGCACCATCGCCGGGCTCCACTACGCCGCCTCGAAGGGCGCGATCCTCGCCTTCACCCGTAACCTCGCCCGCCAGGAGGGAACCAACGGCGTGACCGTGAATGCCATCGCACCGGGCCGCATCGCCACCGCCATGGCCGGCGCGGTGTCACCGGAAGAGAACCAGGTATTCATCGACCGCAGCGCGGTCAAGCGGCTCGGCGAGCCGGCGGAAGCCGCGCACGCGGTGGCGTTCCTGGCCGATCCCGCTTCCGGCTTCATCACCGGCGAGACCATCAACGTCAACGGCGGAACGCTGATGGACTAGCCGCCGGAGCGCGCATGTCGCAGTCCCAGCGAACCACGTATGATGCGAATCTCGGTCGCCCGAGTTGGTTGGTGAGCTGCTTGTTTTCGTCGTAGAGCTGCGAAAGCCCCCAGGCGACGCCGCTTCCGTAGCTCGTGTTGTCGAAGGCATCGGCACTGAACACTCCCGGATCGCTGATGTGCGCAACAATGTCGGCCGCCTTCTCGAATCGGTACCCGTCCGGGCTGTAATAGACCGCTCGATCCGGCGGTTTTTCGTCGGCAATCAGCGCGACCCCTTCCCGGTGCGGCCAAACGCACCCGGTATGCCCGCAGAGAAGCGGACTACCGTTCCACCGTTCGAAGGGTCCCGTCGGACTCTCCGCCACCGCGAGGCCGATCAGGCACGGGCTCCGCATACTGGTCCTGCCCTTGTAGTACATCCAGAACCGACCATCTCTGACGATCACGCACGGGTCGTCGATGAGGTGCGCGTCGAACGAGAAGCCGTCGAGGGTCGGACTCAGGACGGGCCCCCCTGCTACATGTCTGAAGGGTCCTTCGGGGCTGTCGGCCAGCGCCACGCCGATGTGCTTTTCGTTTATCGGCACTCCGGTATGGGCGCAGAAGTACAGGTAGTACCTGCCATCGTGACAGACAACAGCAGGAGCGTGTTTTCCCTCGCCGTGCCACGCCGCCTGATCACTGTCCTCGAGCACCTGCCCGTGTTCCGACCACGAAACGCCGTCGGCCGAGGTGGCCAGCCAGATCTTGGTGCAATTGCTGGTCCGCCACGTGGTCATCCAGCTCTCGTCGTGCGCGTACCGCGTGTACCAGACGTGGTAGCGGTCGCCGATCTGCATTATGTTGCTCGGGTCCTGGTACACGATCACGGGGTCTCTCCCTATCCCGCTGACGGCACGCACCGTGAACCGTGCTGCGCTGAGCTCGGGCGGGATCTGCCAGGGAGTGTCTCTCATTGACCTTGGTGGCGGGAGCCTCAGCAGGCTCCCGCCATTTCCGTGTCAATCGCCAACGCTCGCTACATCCACTGGGCTTCGTAGCCCTTTTGCAGCAGCTCAAGATAGCGGGACAAACCGATTTTTTCGAGCTCGCTCAAGTACCCATCCCAATCCTCGTCGAGATCTAGAGCACCGGATATGAATTTTACTACACTTCCGCGTGCGTAATCGTATAGCGCTACTTCGAGCTCCGCCCGTTCAATCGCATCTTCGGCGTCCATGAACAACGGTGGGACCAGGTTGTCCACGCGATACTTGTCATACGCCCACGTCGCGTGCAGCAGAATCTTCTCGTGGGCCCAGGTTCCAGTATCGACCAAACTGGTCTTGTAGTAGCCCGTAGAGTACCAGTTCCAGGCGTTTCTGACGCCGCCGCTTTCTTTTGATTCGCCGGGCGGAAAGCGGGACCACACCGCCGGCGTGCCGTCGATCCCTACCTCACCTGGTTCAGCCAGTCGATAGCCGACTCCTTCCACTCCTTCGAATTCCCAGAAGCCGACGTCCTTGTAGATGCCGCCGTTCGATGCCCGGAGGTAGAATCCCTCTGCCCATCTGAACGCGACCTCGGGGATCTCGCTGATACTCGTTATCGTCATGGTAAAGCCGATACCAGGAATGTAGTAAGGTGCCTGCCGCGACCCGGAAGGACCTTGCAACGGGTCCAGCCACGTGTACTGCAGCTTGGTGTCTTTCGACAAATCCAGCCAGCCCAAGTGCATGGATTGCAGCGACCCGATCCTTGCCCCATCCGGGTGTTCCGACGTACTCTTGATCTGTTGCCAGCCTTGCACGAAAATCTCGTTATCCACCAGACCGTCGTCCCACAGTCTCTTCAGATACCTCAAACCTTCCCGATACTCGGGCTTGACGAACGGTACGGTGACCTTGCCGTCCTCCAGCACGGCCCGCTTCAAGCTCGGGCTCGTGGTAAACGGATTGATCAGAAATCCGTCTACTTCGGCAAACCCATTAAAGCCCATCCCGGATAGCGGAATCTCATCATTCGGATCACCGTTGCCGTTGGCGTCATGCTCCTTGAACGCCTTCAAGACCTGGTAGTATTCCTCGGTGGTCGTGGGTTTATCCAGGCCGAGATTGTCCAGCCATTGCTGGTTGATCCACATCTTCTGCCCGTAATCTCCGTGGCTGCTCTCGGTGGTGTTGAAGAACGCATAGATGTTGCCGTCGGGTGCGGTAATCTTGCGCTTCACATCAGGATCGAATTCGAACGTCTTCTTGATGCCGTAGCCGAGCTCGTCAATCATCTCATTCAACGGCACGAACAAGCCCTGGCTGCCGTACAGCAGTATCTGGTCCTGCGAGAAATTGTGTACGAACACATCCGGTAAATCCGTCTGGCTGGCAAGCATCAGGTTTACCTTTTGGGCCGCGTCCTGCAGCACCACCTGCCAGTTGACATCCACTCCGGTGAGTTCCTCGTACCAGTTGAGCACCCAGATGTCGTCAAAGGACTGCACCGCTCCCCAGTTGTTCCTGGTAGTCAGCACCTCCAGGGTTACCGGCTCCTCGACTATCGGGAACTCTCCAGCGGGCGTTACCGTGACTGCCCGCGCCGCCATCCCCTCTTCCTGGGCGGCGGCAAAGGCGAACCAACAGCACGCCAGCAACACGCCACAACTTAGTGGTCGCTTCATCATCTCTTCCTCCTGTGGAATAGACAGATCGTTCGTGAGCCATTAAAGCTCACGGGTGGTTCAGTCCGACAACCCGGACTGTACAGGTTTCACCGGAAACTCATGTACTCATCGTCGCCACCCCCAAATCAGCCCTTGATCGCACCCAGCATTACGCCCTTGACGAAGTACCGCTGAATGAACGGGTACAGCATCAGCACCGGCACGCTGGCCACTATGATAAGCGAGAATTTCAGCAGATCGGCAAGTCCCTGGCGCCGCGTCAGCTCCTCGATGCTCTCGGAAGCCATTTCGGTAACGTCAACTTGATTGAGCACCAGTATTTCCCGCAGTATGAGCTGTAAAGGATACAGGTCTCTGGTACTCAGGTAGATGAATGCTGAGAAAAATGCGTTCCAGTGGGAAACCGCGTAGAACAGTGTCATAACAGCAATGATCGCCCCCGACAGGGGCACCACTACGCTGACCAAAAACCGAAAGTCACTACAGCCGTCTACCTTCGCCGCCTCCAGCAGCTCGTCCGAGATATTCGTTTGAAAATAGGTTCTCATCATAATCATGAAAAACACGTTCAGAGCTGGCGGAATGATCATCACCCACCTGGTATTGATCATGCCCAGGCGATTGATCAACAGGTAGGTAGGGATCAAGCCTCCGCTGAAGAACATCGTAAAGGCGAAGATGAACATGAAAATTCCGCGGTAGCGGAAATCCTTGCGGGACAACGGATAGGCGGCGAGAACGGTTACCACGAGATTCACGATGGTGCCGAAAAAGGTATAGAAAATCGTATTGCCGTAGCCGGTCAATATGTAGCCATTCGAAAACACCGCTCGGTATCCGGCAATGGAAGGCTCCACCGGAAGCAACCATACCTTGCCACTGAGGACCGCGCTGGTGGAGCTGAAGGAGGAGCTCAGCACGTACAGCAGCGGATACGCCACGGCGCCAAATACAACGACAGAGAAGATCAGGTTGCAGGCGTCAAAGATCCTGTCAGCGCGGGTCGGACGCAAGGCGCTGGCCATGGGCTAGCTCACCACAGACTGGTGGAGGAGACGCGCCGTGCCACCTGGTTCACCGAAATCAGCAGAAAGAAGTTGATGATGGCGTTGAACAGACCGACCGCGGCGCCAAATGAATAACGCGGTATGGAACCCGCCAGTCCCACTTTGTAGACATAGGTCGCGATTATTTCCGAGGCCTCCAGATTCACCGTATTCTGCAGTAGAAATACCTTCTCGAAGCCGAGGCTCATTATTTTGCCTACGTCCAGGATCAGGAGGATGACGATGGTCGGTGCCAGTCCCGGCAGATCGATGTGGAGGATGCGTCGCACCTTGTTGGCACCGTCGACGATTGCTGCCTCGTACAGGGTAGGATCGATGGCGGAGAGCGCCGCCAGGTAGATGATGGTGCCCCAACCGGCGTGCTGCCAGATATCCGTCCAGACGTAGATGGAGCTGAAGTAGCGCGGTTCGGCGAGGAACACGATGGCCTCGCCGCCGAGGGCTTCGATGATTCTGTTGGCGACACCGGTCTTGGCGGAGAGAAACTGCAAGATGATGCCGACCATTACCACCGTCGATATGAAATGAGGAGCATAGGTGGTCATCTGCACCGTCTTCTTGAGCCTGACGTAATCATTGTTGTGCAGTGACAGCGCGAGAATGATCGGCACCGGAAACCCGGCGAGTAGACTGTACAGGCTGATGACCAGGGTATTGCGCAGTATTCTGGTGAACTGGTAGGAGCTGAAGAGATTCTCGAAGTGCTGCAGGCCGACCCACGGACTACCCCATATACCCTTCATGGCCAGGAAATTCTTGAATGCAATCTGGGCGCCATACATGGGAACATAGTGAAATATGAGGATGTAGGTGACGGGAACCAGTAGCATGAGAAAGAGCTGGCGATTCTTTTTCAGCTCGTAAACTAGAGAATGCCGTGATCGAGGTAGATGGTTGCTGGATGAGGCCGTGTTACCGGCCTGTTCTTGGGGTTCAACCATGCTCGGTACTCGTCACTCGCTAGGCTTGGCGTCTCCACGTCGGTACTGTTCACCGAGGGATTGGTCCAGGTTTCAGCGGGAAGCGTACGCTAACTCAGGCGGGCGCGCAAGGGTGGCAGCGGTGGGTCGCGGCAATGGCGCGACACCGACCGGCGGCGGTTTACGGGAGCTAATGCGGCCTGGTGCCGGGTACTGCCGGTGCCGCCAGACCGTCCAGCATCAGGGTGGCGAAGGTGTCGCCGAGCCGGTCTCCGGTCTGCAGCAGGTTCAGGGTCTCCTCGTCGCCGATCTGCGCCAGCACCTCGAGTCCCAGCAGGATGGCGTACACCAGGCGTGCCGCCGCGGGAACGTCCACCGCGCGCATGGCACCGCCGGCGATGGCGGCGTGCAGGCCCCGTTCCGCTTTCTCGATTCCCGGCTGGAACAGCTCGTCACGGACGTGGCCGGCCAGTTCGCGGTCGGCGAGGATGGAGGACAGCAGCGCGAAGAAGGTACGCATCTGCGGATGAGCGCCGCGCACCCGTACGTTGATGGCGCGCCGGTAGCGCTCGTACAGGTCGGTAGTACCGTTACCGCCGCGCTCCACCTGCACCGCCCCGATCACCCGCGACAGGACTCCGAGCAGCAGTTCCCGCTTGCTCGCAAAGTGGTGATAGAGCGCACCCTCCGACAGCCGCGCCGCGGCGGCGATCGCCTTGGTGGTGGCGCGTTCGTAGCCGCGTTCGGTGAAGACGCTGGCAGCGGCATCGAGGATGTGTTCGCGCTGGGCGGCGGCGCGCCCGCGCTGCGGAGCATGCGCGCGCTGCGCAGCAGACGCAGGGGGCTTTTCCATACTTCCATATCGGCCGACCGAGCGCACAGCTTGAGCGCGAGCGAGCGCTCGGAACCGGGCCGCGCGCTTGCTCACCTACCCGTTGGCGCCTTCCGGAGCGAGCAGCTCCTGCGGGATGCGCCCGTGCAGCACGTCGATCACCCCCTGGGCCACCTGTTCCGACACCGCCGCCATCGCCTCCGTGGTGAGTCCGCTCAGGTGGGGGGTGATGAGGGTGTTGGGCGTGCGGGTGAGCGGGTGATCGACCGCCAGGGGCTCTTCCTCGAACACGTCGAGGGCGGCGCCCGCCAGGGTACCCTCCTGTAGCGCGCAGCTCAGCGCCGTCTCGTCGATCACCCCGCCGCGGCAGGTGTTGATCACCCGGCAGCCGGGTTTCAGCCTGGCGAGCGCA
Source organism: Spirochaetia bacterium (assembly GCA_965203905.1). GTDB lineage: Bacteria > Spirochaetota > Spirochaetia > SZUA-6 > Bin103 > Bin103. Next base: position 5,683,027 of record CBDBDQ010000005.1, read on the forward strand.
GGCGCATCGATCATGTAGCGCGTCTCGGCGGTGAGGGGGACGTGCAAGGTCACGAAATCGGCGTCGGCGAGCAGCTCCTCGAGGGTGTCGACGAAGGTCGCCGGGCCCGGGTACGCGGTGCGGTCGACGTAGGGATCGTAGGCGAGCACGCGCATCTCGAGGCCGCGCGCCTTGCGCGCTACCCGCGTACCGATGCGCCCGAGGCCGATGATGCCGAGGGTCTTGCCGGACACCTCGATACCGAGAAACTGCTCCTTCCGGTAGGGCTGGGCGCTGCGCAGCGTGGCATCGGCGCTGCTGGTGTTGCGCGCCAGCGCGAGCAGCAGGCCGAGTGCGTGCTCGGCCACGGCATTGGAATTGGCCCCGGGGGTGTAGATGACCGGCACCCCGCGCCGCGCCGCCGCCGCGCAGTCGATGTTGTCGAGACCGGCGCCATGCTTCGCCACCAGCCTGAGGCTCGGCGCCGCCGCGAGCTCCGCGTCCCGCACCGGAAACAGTCGCACCACCACGGCGTCAACGGTGGCGAGCCGGCCGCGCAGGCACTCCGTATCGGTGGCACCGGGAGGGCCGTCGCGCCACGGGACGATGCAGGTGCAGGCGGACTCCAGGATGCGCAGGCCGGAGGCGCCGATCGGTTCGGTGATCAGGACGGTAGGGAGTTCGGTTCGGTGATTAGTCACAATAACTCCAATTTGCTCGATCAACAGTCCGCAAGACTTGGTTAGATGAGGCGGTCTTGATGCACTCTACTCGTGGTCTGGGCGAGCCTGTTGATAGAAACGTCGCGTACGACGGATCATGGTCTCGAACAGACCAGGAAGTTTATCCTTCACCATTGTCATAGGGACAACTGAAAATGCTCTATGGACCAGTGTCTCGGCTGTCACTTGGATCTGCTTTAGAACCTCGATTCTTGAATGAATCGAAATCGGAACCTGTTCGGGAGCTAGTACAAAGATCCACGAGTTTCTCGTGGGAGCACTTCTGCGCTTGTCGTCTGTCCACTCTAGACCAGCAAAGTGAGGTGCCCAACTCTCCCACACAGATTCGGGAAGTCCAAGTACCACCCCGGCACAGCGGTCTTGACCAGAAAGACCGAACTTAAGTATGAGCTGATATATGGTTCGCTTAAAGACGTTGGCAATATTCGGACCTTCTATCTTGCGTCCTAACCATGTCTGATTATTCTCCACTTGCTTTCCGAATTCATCAACATGTAGATCGACAGCAGCCTCCAGTGCACGTACGGCATGCCGATAGCTTCCATGGAAATCCATTGTTTGGATCTCAAGGATACCGTAGCGCTTCAGAAGCAACCAATCGTGCTTAGCGTTGCACTCTATGATCGTGACATCGAAGGAGATCTCCGGGGTAGTTGATGACCCTGTGACATTCAACTCGCCACCAAGCTTGTCTTGGAAAAAAATATAAATTGTTTCTTTGGAAGCACGCTCAAGGATGTAATTCCGACGGCTTTCGTCTTGCAGATGCACCACTGGAAAAACGGGTATTTCTTGTCTGTTGTCCGAGAATATCTTGCGCGTTACTTGGTGGATGACTGGTCGCTCCAGAGCTCTGTATGGGCAGACGATCCAGTCTCTGATGCCTGATTTTGTCGTAGAAACAGTGCAGACACCGGCACTATTGGGACTCTTGATGCAGGCTGTCGGTGTTTCGAGTGCGTCACTAAGGAAGGGACATCTCTTTTGCTGAAACAGACGGATTGCATCCGAGGAACAAGACACGGATGGAAAGAGACGCACGCCGTACCACTCCGAGATAAAGTTCGACGTAGTGCTCATTCGCCGCCAAGGAACTTGTCAGCAAGCTCGAAGCCCACGGCGTTACGGCCTGTCTCAGCGGCACACCACAAGGCAGATCCGGTGCCACAGAATGGATCTAGGACAAGACCGTCTGGCGGACTCGAACTTAATATCCGAGGTCTGATCAGCTGGATTGGAAAAGTAGCCGAATGACCGTTTCTTCCCGGCCGAACGTTGCACTTGACCACGTCCAACTCATACTCCTCGACTTCAGAGAGATCGTAGTAGTACTTTGCCCTTCCTTCCTTGGGGCGTTTCACGAAATGAAAAAAATGTTCGTGCGCAAGACGTAGCCGATCTTTCTCTGGACGAGGCGGCACATTAGGCTTAAACCAGATCAGGTCGTTGCGCAATATCCATCTCTCGTTTTCCATCGCGATGGCAAACCGAGATGGAACCAACAATAATTGTTTTTCCTGGAGGTAGCGACCCATTGGAGTCCGCCTGCGAATGCGGTCGTTGTTGCCGAGTCCTTGTCGACCGTCATCTCTGATGCTCGCCCACCTGGCAAAGTAGGTGTCGCCGACATTCACCCATATGCTTCCGTGGTCTTTGAGCTTCGTCATGGCCTTGGAGAAGAACGCCACAAGATGGTCCACGTACCACTCGGGAAGTGGCTCTAATCCGAGTACTCCACCATTTTTTTTGTACCAATCCCACGGTGGTGAATCTCGATGGCCAGTCTCTTCTTCCCACGCATCAAGGATATGCCAGTTGTGTTCTAACCCATATGTCCGTTGCCCCCAGTAGGGAGGACTGGTAATGATCAAATCCACCGAAGCGTCATCGATCTGCTCGATTAGATGAAAGGCATCTCCTTTGCGGATCTGGCACCGTGCATCTCCTCCTTGTGGATAGTTTCGCAATGAAGAGTCAGGAACCGAGTCTACTTCAGCTGCCGGATCTACGAACACATCGAAGTGTAGTTGGCGGTCCGCAATGCGCTGCGGAGTGGAAAGACCGGGAGGGTAAGAAATTGGAGCATGCTCGCCTGCCTCAGCGGCCGTCCTCGTGGGGCCCGCCTCAGGGCCTTTCCCAGGATTCTTCACCCGGATATTCCTAGACCCATCGCTTCATCTCTTGAACCTGATGTCCGATCACCTGGTTGCCCGGGGTACCCTGCGGGTGTGCACTCTGGTGGCTTGATAGCGTCGCACATGGAATCAGGTGACATAGTAACCCGCCGATGGGCGGTGGACAACTCATTTGGTCTTTGGAGGTCTTGGAGTGCCACCTTGAAGGTTCCACCTTACGACCGCGGATCACCAAGCACGATCCAGGGTACTCTATAGCCACGTGCTGCCCAACCCGTCGATGTTCGGCTCTGCCCTCTCCGACCTGCTGACCGGCTCCGGCAACAAGCGTGAGCGGCCCGACTTTCGGCAGTCGTTCTACCTCGCCCTGGCCAAGGTGCTCGGTGCCGCGGCGTGGATCGACGGGCCGATCAACCAGGCCGAGGTCAACGTCGTCAAGAGCCTGCTCAACGAGCTGTCGCCGCGGCTCACGACGCGCGAGCTGCAGCGGGTGCAGCGCTACCTGGCCGAACCGGTACCGCGGGAACACTGGACCGAGTTGCTGGCCACGCTCAGCGAGTTCACGCGGCGCCGGGCGCGGCTGCAGTTCGCCCTGGAGCGCCTGCAAGCCCTGCTGGACGCCGACGGGACACCCACCCAGGCGGAGAACGACCTGTATCACCAGGCGCAGACCCTGCTGGGCTGGCGCGACCTGGAGCGCGGCCCCGCTACGGGCGGTGATGCGGCGGATCCGGCCGTAGCGGAGCCGGAGAGCGCGAACCAGCGGGACCGCGCGCCTGCCGAGGCTGCCGCCGTGCCGTCCGCGGGCCAGGCGCCGGCCGCCGCACACGAGGACCCTGAGCCGGGACCGGCCGAGGGAGGCATTCGTCTCGGAGACCTCGATCCCGAGCGGCGCACGACCGCATCCCCGGCCTTCGTCGACCGGGTGCTCGCAGCAGCCGCGGCGCGGCTTCCGGGGAGCGGCGGCGGCAGGTACCCGCCGCGCAAGCTGGCGGTGCTCGCGGCCGCGCTGGCGCACGTCACCATGCGCCGCGCCGCCACCGAGGGCGAGGACGCGGAGCTGGTCGGCTTCGCGGCCGCCGTCAGCGGCGTGGACGACGCGGCGGCGGAGGCGGTGGTGGAAGCGGCGCGCGAACAGCCGGCGACCGGTGCGGAGCTCGCCGAGCTGGCTGCCGAACTGGGCGTCTTGACCAGTCCGGTGGAGATCGCCGCGCTGGCCAAGCTGCTCAATGCCATGGCCGACGGCGAAGCCGCGCTGCGCCGTCTGCGAGGCCTGGCCCGAATGGCTGAGCGACCGCGGCCCGGCGACCGCGCCGGCCGCACCTGACCGCGCGAACCGGGCGGACCGGAGACATCGCGGATCGCGGAGCGGATGCCTCTGCCCTACTCGGCGTCGGGCAGGCTGCGCAGGATCTCGTAGCAGGCGCCGAGCGGATGGTAGTCGGTCTTGCTCGGCGGGCTCTTCTTGTCGTCGTAGCGTTGCCCGCTGCGATCCAGCACCCGGTACCAGGCACCGTGGGTGTGATCGACGAAGTAGCGGTCGGCGTAGTCCCAGGCGCGATCGTACCAGTCCCAGTAGCGTGCCTCCCCGGTGCGGGCGGCGAGCACCGCGGCGGCGGCTACCGTCTCCGCCAGCACCCAGTAGTAGCGGTCGGTGTCGAGAATCGTGCCGTCGGGGGCGAAGGTGTAGTGCATGCCGCCCCGCTCCTCGTCCCAGCTTCGCTCCAGGGCGGTATCGAACAGGCGCCGCGCGGTCTCCGCCTGCCACGGCTCGGGCCGGTGCCGCTCCAGGATCAGCAGCAGCTTGCTCCACTCCACGAAGTGGCCGGGCAGGTAGCCGTAGGGACGGAACAGGTTCTTGGGATCGTCGCGGTTGTACTCCCAGTCGTGCTTCCAGTCGGTGGTGTAGTGCTCCCACACCAGCCCCTGCGCCGGCGCCGCCAGCTCGACGCAGACGCGCCGCGCCAGGGTATGGGCGCGCGCCAGGTAGCGCTCCTCGGCCGTGGCCTCGAACGCGGCCAGCATCGCCTCGCACATATGCATGTTGGCGTTCTGGCCCCGGTACGGGGAGACGGCGCTCCAGTCTCCCGCCGCGATCTCGTCGGCGTAGAGCCGGGCGTCCGGCTCCCAGAAGCGGTCTTCCAGCAGGTCGTGAACCGAGCCGGTCACCGCGGCGGCGCCCGGCATCCCTACCCGTGCCGCCATCGCCGCCGCCAGCAGCACGAAGGCGTGGCCATAGCAGTGGCGGGCGCCGTCCTCCACCCCGCCGGCCCCCAGCTCCCAGGCGTAGCCGCCGTCCGGCTGGCGGTGCGCGGACTGCAAGAACTCGATGCCGTGAGCGGCCGCGGAGCGGTATTCGTCGCGCTCGAACAGCTCGGCCGCGACCGCGTAGTTGAACACGAAGCGGCAGGTGCCCACCAGGTGCTTGGTGTCGCGGTCGTAGATGGTGCCGTCGTCTGTGAACTGGTTGATATAGCCGCCGCGCTCGCGGTCGATGCAGTCCGGATGATAGAAATCGATGATCCGCTGTATGTGATCGCGGAGCACCTGGGGGTCGCGGTAGTTCATCGCATGCCCCTGCGTTACTGGTTCTTGCCCACGACACCGGGCTGATGCTGGTTGGCGCCCATCAGTTGCCGCACCAGCTCCGATGGGTTGTCCAGGTCCGCCAGTTGCGCGCGCATGTCCTCCTGGGTCACGTAGATGGGCCGGATGAACATCCCCAGCAGGGCACTGCGCGGCGCGTTGGAGGTGTTGGGACGGGCGGTGTGCCAGGTCGCCCCGTGCATCACCATCACGCTGCCGCGAATCCCGGTCAGGACCTCGGCGTCGGGGTTCCACTCGGAGGCGGTCTCCGGCGCCGGCCGATGCCCCTTGCGGTGGCTGAAAGGGACGAGCCCGGTGCCTCCGTTCTCGGCCGAGAAGTCGTTCAGCATCCACATTGTCTGTCCGCTGATGCGGTCGCTCGGCCACGGCTGATTGAGCCGCTGATAGGGCCAGTCGGGATGCCAGCCGTAGCGGTTGTAGCCGGGATACGTGGTGTTGGCGGTCCACGTGGCGCAGATCACGTCCGGGTCGAGGTAGCGCCGCCAGATCGCCACGATCAGGGGATGGGTCAGCAGCTCCAGGAAGATCGGGTGCTTGACCGCAATCCGGGCCACCCGCTGGGTCCTCCTCTCGCGGCTCGTTTCATCACCCTCATCCGCCAGGATGCGCTCCAGGATGGTGCGCGCCCGGTCCGCCTTCTCTACCGGGATCACCGACGGGATGACGCAATACCCGCGTTCGTCGATCTCGGCGATGATTCCCGCAACGTCGTGACCACCGTTCGACCCGTTTTCCGCACTCATGCCCTGCTCCCTCTCCAGTCTCCGAAGTATACCCAACCCGCGGCGCTTCCTGGACCCACCGCCAGCGCGCCTACTCGTACAGGAAGCACTTGATGAGAACCCCGTCCACCTCGACGTCCTGCGGCATCTCCTGCCGGCACTTCTCCATCCCCTCGGGATTGAATCTGCGGAGCACGTAAGGCCCGATGTTCGTGTTGTCACGAATCGGGATCTTGGCTAAACTTCGGCCATACCAACTACTTGGCGCGCAGGAGGATACTGGACATGGCCGAAGCCGACCTCACGGGGCAAGCGGTACGGGGCCCCAAGGCACGCGGAGAGTGGCAGCCGGAGTCGCTGCCGAAGCCTTCGCCGCTGTTTACCTGGCCGCTCAAGCTGGTTCCGATCCTGAAGATGCTGTTCGGGCACGACGGCTTGCTGTGGCCGAAGAACGCCGTCTACATGGGGATTGCAGTCGTCGCGTGGCTGTTTTTCACTCCCGACCTGTCACGCACCGGCACCTTCGCGGTGGGCTGGATCGCAGAGATCTATCTGCGCAACGCGGCACTGTTGCTGGTGATCGCGGGCGGCCTGCACCTGCGGCTGTACGTCAAGCGTGCCCAGGAGCAGCGCTACAAATTCAACCCGCGCTGGCTGATGTCCGACAGCAGGGCGTTCCTGTTCGGCAATCAGACGCGCGACAACATCTTCTGGAACTTCGCCAGCGGGGTCACCATCTGGACCGGCTACGAGGCCGTGACGCTGTGGGCCTACTCCAACGCGATCATCCCCTACGTGGACTGGGCCAGGCACCCCGTCTACTGCGTATTCATGATGGTGTTCATCCTGCTGCTGCGGCAGGCGCACTTCTACTGGACCCATCGCCTCACGCACTGGAAGCCGCTGTACAAGGCCGCGCACTACCTGCACCACAAGAACGTCAACATCGGGCCGTGGTCGGGCCTGTCGATGCACCCGATCGAGCATCTGCTCTACTTCTCCGGGGTACTGCTGCACTGGATCATCCCCTCGCACCCGCTGCACGCCATCTTCCACCTGGTGCACACCGGCCTCAGTCCGGCGGCCGGGCACGCCGGCTTCTACAAGTTCGAGATCAACGACAAGCACGTGATGAGCAACGGCGGGTACTTCCACTACCTGCACCACCGCTACTTCGACTGCAACTACGGCAACGAGGGGGTGCCCCTGGACAAGTGGTTCGGCAGCTTCCACGACGGGTCTCCCGAGGCGCACAAGGCGATGCGCCAGCGCAAGCGGTCGCTGGGCAAGCGCGGGGCTCCGGTGGCCCTGGACGCGGTCCACAACGAGTAGGGCGCACTAGCCGGCGCGGTCGACGCGCCGGCTCACCAAGACACGACACGCGGCGTGACCCACGCGACTTCAACTGAAGCGCCGCACCCGCCAGCGCGGTGACCGGGGCTGCCCTGACCGGCAGCACCGCGGTCGTCACCGGAGCCAACTCCGGGGTCGGCCGCTCGGTCACCGAGCTGCTGCTGGCGGCCGGCGCCGCGGTGACGCTGGTGTGCCGTGACCGGCAGCGCGGTGAACAGGCGTTGGCCGAGATGGAGGCCGCCCATCCGGGTTCGGTCGCGACGCTGGAGACCGCCGACCTCGCTGCATTCGAATCGGTACGCGAGCTTGGCGGGCGCCTGCACCAGCGGCTGGCGCGGATCGACATCCTGGTGAACAACGCCGGTGCGTGGCGCAACCGGCTGGAACTGACCGGCGACGGATTCGAACGCACCCTGGCCACCAATCACCTGGGCCATTTTTTGCTCACCCATCTGCTGCTGGAGCGGCTGCAGGACGGCGCACAGATCGTAAACGTCAGCTCCGAGGCACACCGCAGCGCCGACCTGCGCCGCGCGCCGCTGGAAGAAATCGTGCGCGGGCGGGCGTGGAAGGGAGGATTTCGGGCTTATGCCGACTCCAAGCTGGCCAACCTGTTGTTCACGTTGGAGGCGGTGCGCCGGTGGGAGGGAACCGGAATCACCGTCAATGCGCTGCACCCCGGGGCATTGGCAACCCGCATCTGGAACCAGAATCCCGGCGCCTTCGGGTGGCTGTTGGGATTGGTGAAGCTGTTCCTGCGCAAGCCTCAAGTCGGCGGTGAGGCGGTGCTGTGCCTGGTCGAGCAACCGCCGCAGGACCGGGTCTCGGGACGCTACTTCAGAGTGAAGACGGAGTCCGCGCCGATCGAGCAGGCCCGTGATCGCGAACTGGCCGCCGCGCTGTGGGAACAGAGCGCGGCGTGGACCGGGCTCGCCTGACGCGACCGGGGGCTCAATGCGGCCGAAGGTGGCGGTCCTCGGCGCCGGCGCGATGGGATCCCTGTTCGGCAGCCAGCTCGCCGAGGGCGGCCTGGACGTAACCCTGATCGACATCTGGCGCGAGCACGTCGACGCCATCAACGACGGCGGCCTGCGCATCGTCGGGCATCGCGGCGAGCACCGGGTGCACGTTGCCGCAACCACCGACCCCGCCGCCCGCGGGGCCGCGGACGTGGTGCTGGTGCAGTGCAAGGCCGCGAGCACCACCGCGGCCGTGCGCAACGCCCTCGACGCCGGCCTGTTCCGCGACGACACCGTGGCCATCAGCTTCCAGAACGGCCTCGGCAACGAGGAGATGATCGCCGCCGTGCTCGGCACCGAGCGCGTGCTCGGTGGCGTTACCGCCCAGGGGGCCAGCATCGAGGCGCCCGGCTGTATCCGCAGCTACGCCGACCTGCCCAGCCAGATCGGGGAGATGGAGGGCGGCGCCAGCGAACGCGCCACCGCCATCGCGCGCGCCTTCAGCGAGCATGGCCTGGAGACCACCGCCAGTGCCCACATCCGCCACGACATCTGGAAGAAGCTGATGGTCAACGTGGGAATCAGCGCCATGTCGGGCATCACCAAACTCACCATCGGCGATGCGGTCGCCATCCCGGAGTTGCGCCGGATGGGCTACGGCGCGGTAGCGGAGGCGGTCCCGGTGGCGCAGGCCGACGGTGTGGAGCTGACCCACGAGGAGAGCCGCGAAGTGCTGGACCTGGTGATCGGGCGCCGTGGTCGCCCGCGCCGAAAGTTACGGGATCGAGACCCCGATCAACGCCACGCTGGTGGCGCTGGTGAAGGGACTGGAGTCTCACTACCTGGCGCGCTGACCGCTACGCATGAGTGTGCACCTGCAGGAGCATCTCGACACCGCGAGCGCGCCACTGGGCGTGCCGCCGCTGGCTGCAATGCGCGACGCCCTCGTTACCGGCTTGGCGGCCAACTACCGGGACGTTCGCGTGGAGGTGAAGCCGTGCCCCGACTTGCGCGCCGTCGGCTGCGCCTGGCCCGGCCTCGGCGGCGCGTCCTGCATCGTCGACATCGGCGGCGAGCCGTACGCCCACAACCCGCGCTACCGCGACGTCCGCTTTGCGGTGACGGAGTTGCAGCACCGCATCGGCAGTGATGGCGGCCGCGTGCTCGGAGCCGGCATGGCCTGCCCCGCCGCCATCGACGGCCACTGCGGCGAGGTGATCGCCAACCTGGACCCGCGCGGGCCGGACGCCTCGCGGGTGGCGCGCGTCGCCCCGGACGGGAGCTGCGTGGTGGAGCCCTACCGCGCCGCGCTGTTCGCCGGGCTCGCCAACCTGTACGTCAGCGACGGAGCACCGGGGCCGGTGCTGGAGATCGAGGTGAGCCACCGCATCGGCGCCGAAGGCTCCCTGCCGCAGGCCCTGCGCGCGGCGCTGGCGCCGCTGGCAGCCGCCGGTGACGGCCCGGTCGCGCTGGGCGGCGTGTTCCAGCTACTCGCCGGCCAGGTCCGCTGCCACGTGATGCCCGATTACGACTGCATCGACCACGCCTACTACGATGTCGAACGAGAGGAGGTCGTCAGCGAGTTCCTGCGCTTCTACGAGCCGGTCGGCCCCGGGCTGCTGTGCTTCTCCGTGCTGTGGACCGGCGACCCCACCGGCGGCGCGCTGGACCTGCGCCCGTCGGGAGAGCACACCCATTGCTACCACCCCACCGATCCCGGTCTGGGCGGCCACTACCACTTCGACGTGACCCCTGAGGCGGTGCACTGCCGCGGCTGGTTCGCGCCCGCCGAGGCGGTCTACCGGGTGGGCAACATCTACGCCCGGCTGCGCAAAGCGTCCCGCGCGTAGCAGTTACACGCCAGCCGCGGACCAGAAGTGAGTGATCACTCCGTAACGCGGAATATCGGTGGCGTTGCCACCGGCGTAATGCAGCGTGCGGCAGTGGTGAAAGGTGGCATCGCCCGGCTCCAGGGTCACCGCCACGGCCTTGCCGCTATCGGTCGTAGTGGCCAGGGCGCCATTGATCTCAGAACGATCCGCGATCGAATAATGCTCCTGGATCGGGCCGAGATGGCTGCCCGGAATGAACTGCATGCCGCCGTTCTGCTCCCACGCCGGGGTCAGCGCCAGCCAGCAGGTCACCGCGCGGTCGGAGCCGTTGCGATCCTGCCAGTAGCCGGCGTCCTGGTGCCAGTCGGTCTCGGCCGGATAGTGCGCCGGCTTCATGATGAGCTGATCGTACTGGTACGCCGCTTCCGGCCCGATCAACTGGCGGGCGGCCGCCAGCGCATGTCGGAAGTAGGCATGGTCGCGCCAGTACGGCATTGTGCCGCGACGGATTGGCGAGTTGCACCATCGATCCCTTGACCCGCCGGTCGCCGAACGCCGGCACCTCGATATCGCCGCGCAACGCCCGGTCGTAATCCGCCAGCAGCTCCCTCACCTGCCCCGCGTCGATCAGTCCCTTGACCACCACGAACCCGTCCCGCCGAAACGCGGCTACCTGTGGTCTCGACAGCACGGGGTTACTCCAGGTCCGGCAATTCTGCGCGTGGCGGCAGCACCGCGATGGTGCGCGTCGGGGCCGCGACGCTTGGCCGCTCCGAGTTTGGTGGCGTGGCGCGCCGTGTTTTCATGGTGGCCATGCGCAAGGGTAGCTCGCCGTCGGCGGCGCGACAAGCTGACTCCGCAGGCAGTTAGGCTCGCGGCCCTACCCTCGCCCGTGTACTGGTTGTCTCCGGCAACGATGGTCGGATAGTCTCGGGGAGAGAGGTGGGGAGTGGCGGACCAGACTCGGCAGAAAAGTGCGTGGCCGCTGATTTTCACGTATCGAGGCAACCTGTTCGGCCATCGATATATCGCTTCCGTATCCGCAGTCAGTCGCGTTCTGGCCATTCAGGAGGATGACGGGATCTGGCTGAGCGGAGTTCAGCCGGGAGGTGTCGCGGCTGGTGGGAATGATGTGCGGGAAGCATGCGCGGCGTACCGGAAGGCGTTCGTCGGTGTCCTGGCGGACATCGCATCGTCGGTCGGCGACTTTCCCGCGTTCCAGGCGGAAGCTGCCCGAATGCTGGCGGAACGCGACGAAGCGGCGTTCGAGGATTGGACCGCGGCCGTGGAAGCCAACCGCAGTAACCGGCTCGACTGGACACAGATGCAAAGCTACCGGTGAAGCCCGCGGCCATCACGCCGTCGATGACCGTGACGTTGAGGACCGAGATGACACCCGCCGACAACCTGATCGACGACGGGTACAATGGCGCGCAATCGGCTCACGGCGTACAAGCCCGAGAGTCGGGAGCAGGTGTCATGGCTCACCCCGGCGAGCCGGTGTACGACAGCATCTCGGCATTGATCCTTGGCCGCTTCGGAGAAGTGGAAGCCGTCGCCGTGCGGGTCGCGACCGCGTTCGACGAAGGCTTCGGCGCCGAAGTAAACGGACGTGTCGCGTCCAGCGCATGCTCAAAGGGTTCGGGCTGTCCGCTTGGCCGGGCTTCGATCTGCTTTCTATCCACGCCACCGGCGAACGCCGCTGTATCGCGGTAGAGGGCCGCGCCGGCAGCGGCAGCGTCGAAGTCAGCGACAACGAATGGGCCCAAGGCATGTAACCTGCGCAACGACTACTGGCTCTACGTCGTGTACGATTGCGCAACGCCGGGCCTGCGTTTGCTCCGAGTACGGGATCCGTTCGCCCGGTTGCTTGTAGGAAGCCGGAAACTGCTGGCGCACACCGTGCCCCCAAGCGCAGTTATGGAGGCAGCAGTGTAACTATGGCGAAGCATACCATATATGTCGAAACCTCGATCGTCTCATATTTGACGGCTCGGCCCACGAACGATCTGTTAGCTGCTGCATGGCAGAAGGCCACGGTTGACTGGTGGGAGACACAGAGAAACAGGTTTGATCTGTATACGTCTGATGTTGCCGTAGCAGAGGCGGGAGAGGGCGATCCGCAGGCTGCCCGGAGACGCCTCGAACCCTTGTCCGGCATTCCTGTACTGGTGATCACCGAATCGGTCATCAAGTTGTCCAAGGCACTCATTCGTGAGAAAGCCCTGCCTGCAAGGGCTCAGAATGACGCCCTTCATGTTGCGGTTGCTGCCGTCCACAACGTTGACTATCTATTGACGTGGAACTTTCGGCATCTCGACAATGCCGAAACGAAACCGATTATGCGGAGCGTGTGCACGAAGTATGGGCATACCATACCGGAAATATGCACGCCTCAGGAACTAATGGGAGTAACCGAGGATGGCTGATGAGATTATCACGGAACTCTGGAGGATAAAGGACTGCATCGCCAAAGAACAAGGGTATGATATCGAGAAGCTCGTTGCTTACCTGCTATCCAGAGAGCGCCCTGCGGGACAGCAGGTCGTGGATCTTAGCACACCAAAACGTGCGGCTGATCGAGACGCACGGGGAGATCGTCGCTCAGCACGTTGATGCTCCAGATGTTGACAGGAGCTCCAAGGCGGATTGCTACAGAGCGTGCCGCACGGGCATGTTTCTTCGCGGCTTCATCGAGCGCCAGCGCAGTTACGACACGCTGCCACGGCATCGTTTGCAGCATCCGCACGAACAGTGCAGGTCTGTCGAGATGGCCCACCCGTTCGCGACGGCCGCGTAGGACCTCGGCTACAGCCTCCGGCCGGTAGCGGTAGTCCCACACGATCGTTTTCGCGGTACGGGTCAGTTCCGGGTCGTCCACTTCCTCAGTGTAGTACCAATCGGTGAGGCCTGCCAAAGTAATGTAGCGGGCCTCGGCGGCTCTTCACGGCATCTCCCGCACGGGGCGGCTGTTGCGTGCAGGACGCGTGGCACCGAGCGCCACGACGTTGTCGACGGCGATCGTCGCGTTCTCGGGGAGCATCGTTTCGCCCTTCTGGGCACCGAGGGCGGCGATGCTGGAGACGCCATTCAGCTTGTCGGTGGCTTCGACCGCGTCCAGGTCGCGGTAGTAGTCGAACCAGGGGAGGCCTGCCTCGGCGTAGCGGGCGGCGGTCGGGGGCTCGGTAGGCGGGCGTTCGCCGGTGATTGCCTGCCACTGCCGGGAGTTGACGATGCTCACGAAGCAGCGGCTGGCGTGGCGCTGGTCCCAGGCGTCCAGGCCATACGGATCGTCGTAGATCTCCTGCCGCATGCGCCCGCCGGGCGCCAGGCCCATCTCGCACTGTTCCATTGGAGCTTGTGTGGCCTCCGCCATGGAGTACACACGCTTCAGTCGCTTCTTTGCCCGCTGCATTTGTTCGTAGCGCTCGCGCTTCATGGGAAAGGCGATGATCTGCAGGCCGCCGTGCTCGGCAGCGCCGGTGAGCTGCTCTTCGACGGTATAGCCGGCGCCAAGCGGCATGGCCACGAACTGGCGGATCACGCCCTTTTCGACGCAGTAGCCGTCCAGCCACGGCTGTTCCGGCACGACCAGGTAGTCCTGCGGGTCGCGGTTGAGCCGCTCGGTCCAGGCATCGCCGGTCACGGCGCAGATCTTGCCGGTGGCGACCTTGATCGCGAACGGATAGCCGCTCGCTCCGCCAAAGCTGAGCCACATCGCCTCGGCCTGATGCATCGGCAACAGCACGCCGCCACGGCGCAGCCAGGCGTCCGGAAGCCGGTCCGCGTAGTCGTCCGCGTGGCGCAACGGGAAGCTGCCCAGACCCGGCGGCAGCGGGTAGTCTGCGCCGTCGTCTGGAATCCGCAGCGTGCGCTGAAAATCGAGCGAGCAGGTCGCGTCCGGGTGGACCTCCGGGAATCGGAACGTGAGCCGGTCGGATTCGAGCGTAATCATCTGTCTGGTACCCTCCATACCTTCGAGTTGCTCACCAGTCACCGTCGCGTACCTCACGCACGACGCGCAGGATGGCGTGATCCGGCGCCTCGCGGAGCTGGCGCAGCAGCTCGGCAAACAGCTTCGGCCGCCGGCGGATGATCTCCTGCAGATCGCTGGAGACCTTCCCGCCGAGCGCCAGCAGCACGTCTGGATCCTCGCCCAACTCCCGCGCCAGCCGCTTGGTCGTCGCTTCCGACGGCGGAGCTACGTCACCCCGCTCTATCTTGCTCAGATAGGCCGGCTCCACGCCCACTCGCTGCGCCACCTGACGCAACGAGTAGCGGCGGTCGCTCTCCCGCAGTCGCTCTCGGGTCTCTCTGACGGTGACTCCAAAATGAGTCATGTGTAGTAAACATAACACACATGGGCCACCGTGGCAACCGGCTACCTGCCTTGCACGGCGGTCACTGGCGGCAATGAGCCGCAGCAGTAACGCGAGCAGACCGCTACGCACGTCGCGCAGGTACTCCCGCACCAGCTCCGCGCGCAGGTCCTCTACCCGCGCCTGCAGTGCTCTGCGGTCATCCCAGGGCACCCGCGCCGTGGTCTCGAGCAGCGCCTGCAGCATGCCGTTTGCCTGGGCATCGACGGTCTCCGCCCCGAGGCGAATCCACTCCACGCGGACGGACTCCACGACGCGACAGTGGAGCAGATCGTCGAGATTGATGGGCAGGATGTGGCTCACCGTTTCTCATTGTCGTCGCCGGCGAGCGCGTTGACAACTATCGCGGTCCGCTGCCAGTGAAGCGCAGCCCGTCGGGAAGGGAGTACAGCGGGATGTTCAGCACCCGGGCGTCGCGCTTGAGGTTCGAAAGGGTGCTGCGGACCAGCAGCGGCGGGGCGAACTGGGCGTCGAAGGAGCGCAGGGTCTTGCTGCGCGGATTCACGCCGGCCTTCACTTCCAGCGGCACGATCTCCCCTCCCCGCTCCAGCAGGAAGTCGACTTCCGCTTTGCCCCCCGAGCTGCGCCAGTAATGGAGCTCGCCCGCCGTCGCCGCGGCCAGTTGTTGCGCCACGTAGTTCTCGACCAGGGCTCCCCGGTACTCCGAGAACAGGCGGTCACCGTAGACCAGAAGCTGCGGCGCGGCGCCGGCGAGTGCTCCAAGCAGGCCGACATCCAGGGCGTACACCTTGAACGAGCGCCGGTCCGCGTAGCCGCGCAGCGGCAGGCGGGCCGTCTCGACGCCGAACGCCCGCAGGATGAGGCCGGCGCCCTCCAGCCACACGATGGCATCCTCATAGTCGCGCGCCCGCGCGCTCGGCTGGATGGCCGAGAAGATGAACTTCCTGTTCTCGCGTGCCAGGTGTCGTGGCAGCGACTCCCAGACCGCGATGATACGGGGCACCTCGCGCGCCGGGGCGTGCTTGGCGAAGTCGAGCACATAGGCATCGAGGACCGCCTGCTGCACGGCGCGCACGGCCGCTACGTCGCGGTTGGCCGCGTAGTGGACCACTGCCTCGGGCATTCCGCCTACGAAGTAGTAGGCGCGCAGCAGGTCGAGCAGTGCATGATGGAACGCCTCCGGAAACGGCGCGAGCACGGCATGTTCCTCGACCACGCTCCGGTAGCGTCCCTCGCCGAGCGCGTCGAGGAACTCGAAGAAGGTCATGGGATGGAGATCGACGAAGTCCACCTTGCCGACCGGGAACGAACGGGGTGTCGACAGGGCGACCCCGAGCAGCGAGCCGGCGGCGGCAACATGGTACTGTGGGGCGTCCTCGGCAAAGTACTTCAGGGAATTCAGCGCCGCGTTGCAAGCCTGGATCTCGTCGAGGATGATCAGCGAGCGTTGCGGTAGAATCCGCGCCCCCGCGAAGATCGACAGGTCGCGGACGATGCGCTGGGGATCCAGGTCCCGCTGGAACAGGCTGGCGAGGTCGGGCGTCTGTTCGAAGTTGAAATAGTGACTGGCCGCGTAGCGTTCCCGGCCGAACGCCCGCAGCAGCCAGGTCTTGCCGGTCTGGCGCGCGCCGCGCATGAGCAGCGGCTTGCGCGTCGGCGCGCCCTTCCAGGCAAGCAGGCGTTCGTGCGCATCACGCTTCATAGGTGACAACAATAGACCGAAACCGGCCGACCCACCACGTTATTCGGATGAATTTTAGCCTATTACGGCGATTTTACGTCCGAATAGCGTGAAGGCTGAAGAGCGTTCTCTGCTGGAGCGCTGAGTAATCGTGCGGCTGACCGCGCCGGAACCGGCTATCGCCAAGGTGAGCTCATCCCGAGATGACCACGGTCTGGCCGGCTGGAGTCAGGTTGACCGTAGAGGCATTCCGTGCCAATATATGCACGTGGCGATGGTTGAAACGAGGACCAGCGACCTCCGGCGCCGACTGCTGAAGGACGGTTGGTACTGGATCGCCACGGAGCCGACCACGACATCTATCGGCACCCGACGATCATGGGCATCATCACGTTGCCCCGCCACCGACGTGTCTCGGTCGGGGTGGCGCGGTCGATTGCCAAGAAAGCCGGCTGGTCGTAGGGCGGATCGAGGGGGATTCACACCATGAGCAGATATCCGGCCTGGATCGACGGTGAGCAAGGCGCCTATGGCGTCTCGTTCCCGGATCTTCCCGGCATCGTCGCCATGGGTACGACGGTGGACGAAGCGTTGCTGCATGCCGAGGAAGCACTACGCGACTACGTGATCGAGACCGAGAAAGACGGCGAGCCGATCACGCCGCCGACCAGTATCGAACACGTCGATACGCCCGATGGATCTACTCTGGTTTCCGTTCCCTTGATCCGCCTGTCGGGCCGCAGTGTGCGCGCGAATCTCACGCTCGATGAGGGCGTTGCAGCGTTCATCGACGGCGAAGCGCGACGCCGCAAGATGACCCGGACAGCCTACGTCGAGTGGATGGCGCGACGAATCGCTCAGACCGGCGGATAGCGCCTATCGCGGACGGCTTCGGTTGCGAGCACCGGTGCGCAGCGCCTCGCGCAGCGCCGGCAGGTAGGTCCGGCTGACCGGCACGAGGTGATCGCCGGTCACGCGCACCATCGTGCGCCCGTCACGCCGCACCGTTGCCTCCAGGTGGCGGAGAGCCACCCAGTAGGAGCGGTGCACTTGTATGCCGAGGTCGCCGAGTTCGGCGACTGCGGTCCCCAAGTTCATCAATAGGAGACATGAGCCGCCGGTGGTGTGGACCTCGACGTAGTGGTCGTCCACCGTGACATAGATGATGTCACGGCTCACTGTCGACGACAGCCGGTCGTAGAAACGCGCCTGCCGAGCGGTGGGCTGGGGTCCGGTAGATGGCTCGGAGCCGTCGCCCGCGTGTTCCCCGGCGGTGCTCCGCGCCGGCGGCTCCGTCGTGACGGGCGTGCCGGGGCTGTCCGGTGGTGGGCGGTCGCCGGCGAAAGCCGCATCGCGCGCCGCGGGACCGTCGCCCGGGATGGCCTCGCTTCCGCTATCGGCGGCGGATGGGAGGTGTGGGTCGCCCGCCGGCGCGTCCGCTCCCGACGGCGAGCGGTGTCCGCCAGGGGTCGGGCCGGCGCGCCTGATCCGCTGGAACACGATGTAATGGAAGAAAAGCGTGCACACCGCGATCACGATGGTGACGGTCAGGTAGATCGCTCCAAGGGTGGCGCTGCCCGCCTGGTGCGGCCGGAAGAGCGTGTCGGCGGTGTGCACCGCCGTCGTACACACCATGCCCTCGAACAGCACCGCCGCCGCGACCGCCGGCACTATCTCCACCAGCGAGCGGGAGCGCGTCACGTAGAGCGTTACGGCCGCGGTCGCATAACAAAGCGGAAACGTCACCACGGCGGACAGGCCCCAATACAGGAGCCGGGACAGCGGCCGGAGGTCAGCGGACGTGCCGAGCGGGCCGAAGATGGTCATCGCCGCCACGAACAGCGCAATGGTGATCCATGCGATGGTAATCGTGCGCGCCCTCAGGAACTCGCGATAGGCGTCCCGCCACCGCCCGCGCTCCGTCGCTGCGCTTCGGATGCGGTTCGGCACCGACTTGCCTACCCCATGCCTCGGACGCGCGGAGTGCGAGCACCGTCGGCGGCGGTCCCGATTACGTGAGTTGCACGGCTGCCGTGCGAGTCACGTAGTTCCCGTGAAGCTCGCGAATCTGGCATGTCAACCACGTATCAGGGTAGTGAAAACCGCCCGGCCGTCAAGGTAGGTATACGTTGCGCGGGAGGGAATCAGTCGATGACCGACACGCAGAACGGGCAGGGGAGTCCCAACGCTCTGGGTCCGGGGCGGTTTCTGCATCCATGGGTCACGGAAGCGGCGCCGCGGGCGAAGTCCTGCGACGCGGGGCGAGTAAGTCAGCTCCGCCCCGGCGCAGGCCGCCGGCGTCCGCCGGTCGCAGGTGCCGGCCCGACCAGAGCGAGGTGGCTGCAACCTGACAACCGGCGTGTGCTGATCGTCGATGACGATGAGGGCATCCACGACGACTTCACCGAGATCCTGTTGCCGCGCGCGGCGAGGGCGAACGACGATCTGGCGACGGCCTTCGTGGGACGGGAGGAGCGTCAGGGCGACTTTCTGCCGGACTTCGAGTTGCTGCATGCGTGCAGCGGCGAGCAGGCGTACGAGATGGTGCGGCGGGGCCGCGAGTCGGGCCGGCCGGTGGCCGCCGCCTTCGTGGACATCGGCATGCCGCCCGGCATGAACGGTGTGGATACGATCCGGCGGATGCGGGCAGTCGATGCGGAGGTCGAGATCGTCCTCATGACCGCGTACACGGACAAGTCGCTGTCGGCGATCGTCGGCGACATGGAGTTGCTGCACAAGCTGTTGTACCTCAGGAAGCCGTTTGCCCGCGAAGAGATCCAGCAGATCACGCTGTCGCTGGTGGAGAAGTGGAACGTGGCGCGGGAGCTGGCGGAAAAGCAGCGGCAGCTTGTCAGCAGCCACGGGTGGCTGGCGACGGTGCTGGACGCCGCCGGAGACGCGATCGCCATGTACGACGTGAGCGAGCGTCTGGTGTTCGCAAACCGCTCTTACGAAGATCTGGTGGGCGCAAGCGAAGCCGAACTGCGAGAGATGGGGCCGCAGGAGGTGGCCGCGTACGTCCGGCAACGGCTCCGGGAGCTGCGCCTGGATGATGCCGGACGTGGGTTCTTCATCGTCGTCGTCGACGGCGCGGTAGAGCCGGTCGGTGTGCAGACGATGCCGGAGCAACGCCTGTTCCAGCGCTCGCAGACGCCGGTGCGCGACGAGCGGAGAAGCGTGATCGGCGACCTGTACGCGTACCGGGACGTGTCCGCGGCGATCGAGGCGGAGCGGATGAAGGCGGAGGTGGTGCGCCTGCGCGGCGAACTGGTGACCGCCGATGGGTGACGGCACAACGGGCTGAGCCGCGCTGCATGTTCAACGTGGCGCGTCGTTCCAGAAGGCGGGACCGGCTCGTGCTCGCGGTATCTCCCACACCTGGCGGCTCTCGCGCGTTGTGCAACTCGGTCTGATGCAACCGGTTACCTAAAGGAGGCGGCGTGTAACGCCGCCTCCCGCGATCGAATTGGAGTGAACGCTCGCTTTACAGCGGGCGGACCGGGTGGCCGGTGCCGCGGTCGTGGGGGCGCGGCGTGACGCCGCCGGTGCCTTCCAGGAACTTGTCCAGGTTCTCCTGCCAGATCTCCATCAGCCGCGGCAGGCCGATCGAGTTCAGGTCCTCCTGGAACTGGTCCCACTCCTCGTCGGCACCGCCCTCGGTGATCCACCGGGCGAGGGTCTTCTTCACCAGCGCCTGAATGTCAGGCAGCATCGCCTGCTCCTCGTTGATCTGCGCCGAGGAAAGCATCGGGCGCGGCCAGTACATCTCCGGCCACTGGTCGGAATAGGTGTCGTACTTCACCGTGCCGCACATCTCCGCGGCCTCGAAGATGAACATGTTCAGGTACATGTCGTTGTCGATCGAGGTGATGAACCCGGGTCCGATCGTCTCCAGGTCACGCCACTCCGACAGCCCGAGGCCCTCCGGGGTCGGCGCCACGCCGTAGGTGCCGTCTTCGTTCTCGATCACGCGTACGCCGAGCGGCCCCTCCATGGTGGTGAGGCTGTTGAGCGGATCGTACCAGTAGTCGATCCAGCGCATCACCACCTCGGGGTGCTCGGTGGCGGCGGTGATCGGCGCGATTCCGCGATCCCAGGAGAAGCGGTAGTTGGCCTTCGGCTCGTAGCCGGGTGCCTTCAGCGCCGGCAGGTACTC
Source organism: Spirochaetia bacterium (assembly GCA_965203905.1). Lineage (GTDB taxonomy): Bacteria > Spirochaetota > Spirochaetia > SZUA-6 > Bin103 > Bin103. The sequence continues at coordinate 5,703,534 of CBDBDQ010000005.1, forward strand.
CCAGTCCAGCCAGCGGGTGGTGTCCACGCTGTTCTGCGCCCACCAGTCGTTGAAGCTGAACAGTTGGTCCTGCTTGAACTTGGCAACGTATCCGCTCCAATCGTGGGAAAACACCTCCGGATCGATCAGTCCCGCCTCCCACAGCCGGTGCAGGTACTTCGCCGTGTCCTTGAAGCCCTCCTGCGTCGGCGCGTAGACTACGTTTCCGTCCTCCACCATCATCAGGTCGCGGCTGTCACCGAAGCCTTCCTCCACCGGCAGGCCGTGCGCCCAGAAAAAGGTGCTCATGCCCTGAGCACAGTTGCCGAAGTTGAACGACAGCGGGATCTCGTCCGCCTCGCCGTTGCCGTTCAGGTCGCCGGCGTTCTTTACCGCCATCAGCAGCTCGTAGTACTCCTCGGTGGTGGTCGGCACCTCGGCGCCGAGCTCATCCAGCCACGGCTTGTTCAGGTAGGTCAGCGGACACGTGGTGGTCCAGCTTCCCTCGTTGAGCTTGAACAGCGCGTAGATGTTGCCGTCGGACGCGGTAATGAACGGACGCAGCGTGGGTTTCTTGTCGAATATCGCGGTCACGTTGGGAGCGAACTGGTCGATCAGGTCGTTCATCGGCAGGAACGCGCCCGCCTCGCCGTTGCTGACCACGTTGAAGTCGCTCAACGGCGCCCCAAACGTGTCCGGCAGGTCCCCCGCCGCCAGCATCAGGTTGGTGCGCTCGACCCATGCATCGCCGGGCACCGCGATCCAGTCGACGTCGACCCCGGTAATCTCGCGCGCCTGCTCCGGCACCATCATCTCGGAGGGATCCTTGACGTGGCTGGCCCATTTCTGCCACACCACGCTGATGGTTACCGGCTCGTCGACAATCGGGTAGCCGGTGGCGTTGAAGCCGGCGGCTTCGGCGGCGGCCGCCTCCTCCTCACCCGAGGCAAAAGCCGCGGCGGTCACCGCCAGCAACAGGCCGGCGGACAAGGCGAACATTCGTAGCATTGGTTCCTCCTCTGCTCTTTCGGTTCGGATGCTCCGATCCTAACAGGGCTCCGATCCCCTAAGCTACCCTTTCAGAGATCCGATCATCACCCCGGTCATGAAGTAGCGCTGCAGGAACGGGTACAGCAGCAGGATCGGCGCCGAGGCGACCACGATGGCGGAAAACTTGATCAGCTCGGCCAGCATCTGGATCTCCGCGAACTCGCGCGGGTCGCCGGTGAACATCATCTCCGAGAGGCGGGCGCGCAGCAGGATGTCGCGCAGCACCATCTGCAGCGGGTACTTGTCGGGATCGTTGAGGAAGATCAGCGCCTCGAAGAAGGCGTTCCAGTGGAACACGCCGTAGAACAGCACCTCCACGGCGATGATCGCGGGCGAGATCGGCAGCACGATCTGAAAGAAGAAGCGGGCCGTGCCACAGCCGTCCACACGCGCCGCCTCCAGCAGCTCGTCGGGAATGGTGGTGGCGAAGAAGGTGCGTGCGATGATCAGGTTGACCACGTTGACCGCGGTGGGCAGCACCATGGCGCCGAGGGTGTCGAGCAGCCCAAGGTTGCGCACCACCAGGTAGAGCGGGATCAGGCCGCCGTTGAACAGCATGGTGAACACGATGAATCCGGTAATCAGGTTGCGGCCCTTGAAGTCGCGCCGCGACAGGGCGTAGCCGGCGAGCACGGTGAGGGTGACGTTGAGCGCCGTGCCGACCCCGGTGTAGATGAAGGTGTTGCGGTAGCCGATGAGGATGTTGGGATCGCGAAACACCCGGGTATAGCCCTGCAGGGTGATCCCGCGCGGGTACCAGGTCACCTTGCCGGTGCTTACCAGGCTCGGTTCGCTGATCGAGGAGATCAGCACGAAGTAGAGCGGGTACACCAGTGACACCAACACCAGCGCCAGGATGGCCAGGTTGACGGCGTCGAACACCCGGTCGGGGGCGCTCGGCTGCGTCCGACCGCGGCGCCGCGGGGCGCTCTCCAGGACGTGGTCGAGCGCCTGCCCGGCGCCGCCGCTGCTCAGCTCGCGGTCTGCCATCGTGCCCCTGCCCCTGCGCCTACCACAGGCTGTTGCCGGTGACCCGCTTGGAAACCTGGTTGACAAGCAGAATCAGCGCCAGGTTGATCACCGCGTTGAACAGCCCGACCGCCGCCGAGAAGCTGAACTGCGCCGCGAGCAGCCCCTGCTTGTAGACGTAGGTGGGGATGATCTCCGAGGCATCCATGTTGAGCTCGGTCTGCATCAGGAACGCCTTCTGGAAGCCGATGTCCATGAGCCGCCCGACGCGCAGTATCAACAGCACCACGGCGGTGGGCACGATGCCGGGGATGTCGATGTGGATGATGCGCTGCAGCTTGGTGGCGCCGTCGACGATCGCGGCTTCGTGCAGCTCCGGGTTGATGGTGCTGAGCACCGCCAGGTAGATGATGGCCGCGAAGCCGCTCTCCTTCCAGATCTCGGTGCCCACGTAGACGTGCCGGAACCAGGCGGCGCTGCCCATGAAGTCGGTCGCACCACCGCCGAAGAACATGATCAGGCGGTTGACCACGCCGTTGGTGGGCGACAGGAACAGGAAGATCATGCCGATGAACACCACCATCGAGATGAAGTAAGGGACGTAGGAGGCGGTCTGCAGGGTCTTGCGCAGCAGCGGGTAGTCGACCTGGTTGACCATCAGCGCGAAGGCGATCGGCACCGGGAACGCCGCCACCAGCACGTACACGCTGATCAGGATGGTGTTGCGAATCAGCAGCTCGAAGAAGTAGGAGTTGAAGAACCGTTCGAAGTGGGCGAAGCCGGCCCAGGGGCTGCCCAGGATGCCCTTGATCGGGGTGAAGTGCTTGAACGCGATGGTGGCCCCGTACATCGGCCAGTAGTGGAAAATCACGAAGTAGAGGACGGTCGGCAGCACGAACAGGTACAGCACCCAGTTCTCGCGCAGGTAGCGCACCATCGTGTGCCCCCGTGTTGCCGTAGTCTGGAAGTCCTGGCCGGCAGGCGATTGCTGGATATCGGTTGCCATCGTGTTCCGCTCAGCCACGCTCGGCCGTGACGCTAGCACGGGTCCGGTCAGCGGTCAACCATTCTGACCGAACCGCCTGAGGCTCCTCCGCGTGATTTGAAAACGTTTGTCGTTTTGGTTAACATAAAGACACAGAGACCCCACGGATGATCGTAGCCGACGCTTCTCCCTTGATTGCCCTTGCCAAGCTTGCGCGCATGACCCTTTTGAGGGATCTGTACGGCGAGGTGATCATCGGATCTACGGTCGAGGCGGAAACGGTCACCGCCGGCCGAGCTGTTCGCGCTCTTGGCGTGGAGCAGATCGAGGCCGCCCTGGCAGACGGCTGGTTGCAGACGACGCATTTGAGTGCGCACGAGGACAGCCTGATGCAACGCTTCGTGATCCATTCGCGTTTGGACCGCGGCGAGGCCGAGTCGATCGCCCTCGCGACCGCACGAGGCCTGCCGCTCATCGTGGACGACAAGGAGGCGCGCGCGGTAGCCTCCGCGGCAAGCGTCGCGCATGTCGGTACGGCCGGGGTGCTGCTGGAAGCGTGTTTGCGGCGGCGCCTTGAATTGGGAGAGTTGGAGGCCATCATTCGGGATCTCACTCGGATCCTGTGGCTGTCTCCGGCGGTCGTGGCCGAAGTACTGAGACTCGCGCGGGAGGCAAGACCATGAAGAACGACCAGATGGTAGGCACCCGGCTCCCGATGGACCTGGTCCGGGAACTGGAGCTGATCGAGGGTGTCGAGCAATCCGACCGCTCAACCACGGTGCGCCGGTTGCTTTCGAACGCGATCGGACAGTGGAAGCTTGATCACTACGCCCGGCTCTATGGCGAGGGAAAGCTTACCTTGGCACGAGCAGCGCGCGAGGCCGACGTTTCCCTGTGGGAGATGATGGAGCACACACGGGCCAGCAAAATAGCCGTCCAATACGGCCTCGAGGACCTTCAGCAGGACCTGAGTATCATTCGACGCGGCTTGCAACGATGATCTGACCGGTCGCTACGGCGGCGGAGTGCGTTGCCAGGGATCGCCGGTGCGTTGCTGCCAGCGCGCGCCAGGTCGCAGACGTGGCGCAACGGCTGCCTGGTGGGCGGCGGTTGACACGGGTGCATGGCAGTAGCGACGGTATGTGCCATGAGTGAGACCGCGCCGGAGCCCGGCGGCGCCGCCTGGCATGCCCAGGTGGAGGAACCGGTGATCGATGCCGAGCAGCCGCTGATCGATCCCCATCACCACTTCTGGCTGCCGGAGCACGACTCGCCCTGGGGCAGCTACGAGCTGGACGACCTCTGGGCCGACACCGGCTCCGGCCACCGGGTGGTCAAGACGGTGTTCATCGAGTGCCATGCCCACTACCGCACCACCGGGCCGGAGCATCTGCGACCGGTGGGCGAGACGGAGTGGGTGGCGGGCATCGCCCGGGAGAGCGCCGCCGGCAGCGCCGGGCAGGCCGCGGTGGGCGGCATCGTCAGCTTCGCCGACCTGCGCCTGGGGGAGCGCCTGGGCGAGGTGCTCGACGCGCACGAGGAAGCGGGCGCCGGCCTGTTCCGCGGCATCCGCCACGCCGGTGCGCGCCACCCGCAGCCGGATGCGTCGTACCGCACCCCCGCGCGGGGGGCACCCGCGGGCCTGTTCCTGGACAGCGCCTTCCAGGAGGGAGTACGGCTGCTGGGCCGGCGTGGCTACACCTACGAGAGCTGGCACTACCATACCCAGCAGCGCGACTACCGGGAGCTGGCGTTGGCGGCGCCCGATGCCACCATAGTCGTCGACCATCTCGGCTACCCGCTCGGCACCGGCCCGTTCGCCGGCCGCCTCGACGAGGTGTTCGCCGCCTGGAAGCCCGTTATCGCCGCGCTGGCCGAGTGCCGCAACGTGTTCTGCAAGCTGGGCGGCCTGGCGCAGCCCGACAACGGCTTCGCCCTGCACACCGCCGCGCGACCGCCCACCTCCGACGAGCTGGTGGCCCTGCAGGGGCACTGGTACCGGCACGCCATCGAGTGCTTCGGACCCGAGCGCTGCCTGTTCGAGAGCAATTTCCCGGTGGACAAGGTGTCGGTCTCCTACCGCGTGCTGTGGAACGCCTTCAAGAAGCTGGTGGCCGAGTTCAGCGCCGACGAACGGCACGCGATGCTCTACGGCACCGCCGCCCGCATCTACCGCCTGTAGCGCCACGCGCCGTACTCGCCGCCGGCGCTGACCCTGCCGTCAAGGTCATGTGCCCGTCAGCTCTCGGTGTAGGTGGCGGTGGCTTCGCGGAACTCGGTCATCGGGCACCGCGGCGGCGTGCCGACCGGGTTGTGCCGCCAGCGGTCGGTGCCGCGTGCCCAGAACGCCTGGAACATCGGCCACTCGCGCAGGTCGCAGCGCACTTCGCCCGCCGAGTAGCGCATCGTCAGCCCGCAGCGCAGCCGGTTCGAACGGTTGGGTTGAGAGCCGTGTACGATACGATCGTCGTGGAGGCTCATCTCGCCGGCGGCCAACTCCAGGAACACCGCCTCGCGCGGGTCGACCTGGCCGGCTTCGAGTTGCAGCGGCAGCACTGCCTTGCGGTCGTGCAGCGCGCCGTGCTGCAAGTGCCCCAGGGTGTGGGAGCCGGGAATCACCTGCATTGCCCCGTTGTCCCGGTCGGAGTCGGCGAACGCCAGCCAGGCGGTCACCGAACGGTGCGGCCGCAGCGGCCAGTAGAAGGCGTCCTGGTGCCAGGGGGTGAGCTTGCCGTCGCCGGGATCCTTGGCGAAGAACTGGGTGCCCCACAGGTAGAAGTCGGGCCCGAGCAACGACTCTACCCGGTCCAGAATCGCGGCGGCGGTGCACAGCTCGTACAGCTCGCGGTCGAATATGTGCCACCAGTCCATCTGCTGGGTCGACGCACCCGCCGGCAGCAGCGCGCGCAGCCGCCGGAACAGCCGCCCCAGGCCCCCGGTCTCGGCCGCCGGCACTACCGGCACCGGGCACAGGTAGCCGCGATCGTGGTACTGGCTCACCTGCGCCGCGCTGAGGGCGGTGGAGCGCGGCAGGCTGATTGCCTTCGATTCACTCATCGGTAGACGCTCCCGGCACTCGCCGTGGTCCCCGTCATGCTACCGCGCCACGGCCGAATACGCAAACCAACACGCAGCGCCACTGGTCCGCGACGTGCGGCTCCGCTATACTCGGATGTCGCATGGACTCGCCAACCTTCAACGCCGGTCACTCCGCGCCCGACCCGCAAGCCGGTGAGCCCGCGGCGAAGCCGGACCGGACGCCGGCCGGGGTACTCGCGCCGCCCATCCTGGGCATGCCCCATGCCACCGCAGTCGCTGGGCCGGCCGGTGCCGCTACGCGGTCCGCGGCGCTCGGCGTCGACGTCGAAACCCTGGTGACCGAGGATGATACGCCGGTGGACAACATGCCCTCCGAGAAGCAGCAACGGCTGCTCACCGAGCCGCTGTACAGTTCCTGGTCGGGGCCGGGAGCCGGGCGCACGTTTCTGGCGGCGGCCAACGTGGGGGTGTTCCCGGAGCCGCGCAACCCGGCGATCGTGCCGGACGTGTTCGTGAGCCTGGACGTGCAGGTGCACGAGAATTTCTGGGACAAGGCGCACCGGTCGTACTTCGTGTGGGAGTTCGGCAAGCCACCGGAACTGGTGGTGGAGATCGTGTCGAACCAGAAGGGCAACGAGGTGGGGCGCAAGCGGCAGCGGTACGCGGAGATGGGAGTCGGGTACTACGTGATCCACGATCCGCTGCATCAGGTGATGGACGATGAACTGCGCATCTACCGGTTGAGGAGTGGGAGCTACAAGCGCCGGGAGTCGCACTTGTTTCCTGAGTTGCGGTTGGGTCTGACGCTGTGGGACGGGGTGTTCGAGGCGGTACGGCACCGGTGGTTGCGCTGGGTGGACGAGCACGGCGCGTTGATTCCGACGGGTCGGGAGCGTGCCGATGAGCAATACCGGCGCGCCGAGCGCTTGGCGGCGCTGCTGCGGCGATCGGGCATCGACCCCGAGCAGGAGTGAGTACGCCGGTGCGGCAGCCGGAGGATTCCCGCACCCCGGCGGGAGACTCTTCATGACCGACGACGAAAAATACCTGTTCGACCTCAACGGCTACCTGGTGGTGCGTGACGCGCTGTCGCCCGAGGATATCGCTCTGGCCAACGCCGCCATCGACCGGCACGCTGGCGAGATCCGCGAGCGGGTCGGAGAGGACTCGCTCTCCGGCGGCTCGGCGGCGCTGCGGGGCAGCACCGGCCGCGGCGACCTGGCGGGGGCGCTGATGTGGGAGGACCCGTACGGGCGCCCGTTTCGCGACATGCTGGTGAATCGCAAGGTCGTGCCCTACCTGCACGAGCTGCTCGGTCCCGGCTTCCGGCTCGATCATAACCTCGGCATCCTCACCATGCGCAGGGGCGCGGAGGGGCACGTCCTGCACGGCTCCTCCGGTCCCGGCTTCGACCGCCATCAGTACTACATCGTACGCGACGGCAAGATGCACAACGGCCTCACGGTGGTCGCCTTCCAGCTCACCGACATCAACCCCGGCGACGGCGGCCTGTGCCTGGTTCCCGGCAGCCACAAGGGCAACTTCCCCTGCCCCGCCGCCCTGCGCCGCGGCGAGGCGCACCAGGAATTCGTCAAGCAGATCACCTGCAGGGCCGGGGACTGCGTCATCTTCACCGAGGCGGTCACCCACGGCTCGCTGCCGTGGACCGCCGCCCACCAGCGCCGTACCGCCCTGTTCCGTTTCTCCCCCGGCAACCTGGCCTACGTCCCCCACGCCTGGCCGGCGGAGATGCTGGCCCTGATGACCCCCGAGCAGCGCCTGGTGATGGAGCCCCCCTACCACTCGCGCCTGGACCGCCCCGTGCTGGAGCTGGACAGCCGCCGCGCGTGACCCCGCCGACGCACCCGTACGACCTGCTGGTGGTGGGCGGCGGCGCCGGCGGCTTTGCGGCCGCCCTGGCCGGCGCCCGGCGCGGGGCGCGCACGGTGCTGGTGGAGAGGAGCGACACCCTGGGTGGCAACGCGGTGCGCTGCGGCGTGAACTGCTGGGAGCCGGGGGCGGGCGGAACCGGCATCCCGTTCGACCTGTACCGCCGCCTGCGGCGCATCCCCCATGCCATCGGCATCTACTCCTTCGGCCGCCACGGCTGCTGGTACGACCCGCAGCGCGAACCCTATCGCTTTCCCGGCGGCGAGCAGCTGATCGACGCCTCCGGCCGTTACCTGGACACGCTGCGCCGCCACGGCTCGCGCGGACTGCCCGCGGACGAACAGTTCTGCCGCCGCCACTGGCACGGCGTGCCGTTCGAGCCGGAGGCGATGCACCTCGCGATGTGGGAGCTGCTGGAAGAAACGGGGAACTGTCGCGTGCTGCCGCAGAGCTCCTTCACCGAGGTGGAGACGGATGCCGGCCGCATCACGGGGGTGACCCTGGACCACGGCTGGCGGGTAGCAGCGCGGACGGTGGTGGATGCGACCGCCGACCTGCATCTGTGCGCCGCCGCCGGCTGTGCCCTCACCAGCGGCCAGGAGCCGCGTTCCCGCTACGCCGAGCCGGACGCCCCCGCCGAGCCGAGCGACCGCATCAATGGGGTGTCGTTGATCTACCGGGTCGCCCGTTGCGACCCACCCGGGGTCGAGCCGCTCCCGGCCGCCATTCCCCAGCATTGCTGGTGGCGCGACCCGGAGGCCGGCTTTCCGTGGACCTCCATTACCCAGTATCCCAACGGCGACCTCAACCTGAACATGCTGCCCACGATGGAGGGCGCCGAGTTCCTGCGTCGCGGCTACGGCGACGCCTACGCCGAGTGCGAGCGCCGCGCGCTGGCCCACTGGCACGATTTGCAGCGCCGGTTCGCCGAGTTCCGGCGCTTTCGGAGGACCTGGACGGCACCGGGGCTGGGGGGTGCGCGAGTCGCGCCGGGTCGTCGCCGAGTACGTGCTCACCGAGCACGATCTGCTGGCCGGCCTGAGCGGGCAGGATCATTCCGACATCATCTGCATCGCCGACCATGCCATGGACACCCACGGCAGCCACGGGCGGCCGTGCGGTGAGCTGCGCGAGCCCTATGGCGTGCCCTTTCGCTGCCTGGTCCCGCGCGGCTTCGGCAACCTGCTGGTGGCGTGCCGCGGGGCCGGCTTCAGCGCCCTCGCCGCTTCCAGTTGCCGCCTGACGCGCACCATGATGCAGCTCGGGCAGGCCGCCGGCACCGCGGCCGCGCTGGCGCGCAAGCGCGACCTGCCGGTGGTCGAGGTGCCCGCTCGGGAACTGCGGGCGGCACTGGCGGAACAGCACGTCCAGCTTTCCCATCCCATGAGCGAGGAGCTGCACCGCCACCTCGCCGGCTAGCCCGGTCTGGCGCCGAGGGTTTGCGCGCGTCCCGACGGGGTAGTGCGTCAATTCACTTTTTATGGAATTGACATAAGAAAATAGGTAGGAAGAGTGAGCGCCGACGAGATAGACAGGATGGTAAGAGCGGCTCACCGGAGGCTAAAGGAGTCGCGCCGTCGAGTCGCCTGCCTGGGCGGCGGTCCACGCCGCCTCCAGATTCTATGAACGACAGAGCCCGCGCGCCGCACAGTGGCGCCGAAAAAACGCGGCCGGCGCCCCTGCGCGGAACTCTGCTGCGGCTGCTGCAGGACGCATGGGTAAGGGAGCAGCGGCTGATTAATGCCTTGCCGACTCGAGAGCGAACGCGCCGCGGCACGCTCGATAACTGGTCTTGCCGCGATGTGGTCGCACACATCGCCGCTTGGCGGCGTGAGGCCGCTACTCAGCTTGAGCGTGTCAGCAGCGGTGCCGCAGGATCCGACATCGAAATCCAAGCGTTCAACGACAAGATGTATCTGGAACATCGAGATCAAAGCTGGACGACGATCAAGCGGGGCGCCAAGCTCAGTTATCTCGCGCTACGGGCACAGACCGAGCAGCTCTCCGACGACCAGCTCAGCCGCCCGGCAGGACTGTCCGGGCGAAACTGGAGTCCGTGTCAGCTCATCAAGGTCGATGGCTACGATCACCCTATGCGGCACATGGCAAGTCTCTATCGCACACTTGGGAATCGCGCGGAGGCCGACTCTATAGCGACAGCAATCGCACACGGCTCGCTCGAACTCGCGACGGCCTGCGGTGCTTAAAGGTGCCCGTCTGTAGTCGGAGACCGCACAGTGACAACGGACGCAGACGCTCCTTTATCGAGAGGGTTCAGGGCGATGCCGTCTTTGTGAGGGGCACCTACGCAGTAGACGCACTTACCCCTCCTACCTAAAGCAAACTGACGCACTACCCCCGGCTACCCCCGGCGGTCGCGGAGTGACACCGGCCCGCGCATGCGGGATGATGGAGGGGTGACCGTAGAACTGGTGGCAATCGGCTCCGAGCTGCTGCTCGGACAGATCGTGGACAGCAACTCGGCGTGGATGGCGCAGCGTCTGGCCGAGGTAGGCGCCGACCTGTATCGCAAGACTACCGTGGGCGACAACCTGGAGCGCATGGCAGACGTGCTCGACGGCGCGCTGGGGCGGGCGGACTGCGTGATCACCGGCGGTGGGCTGGGGCCCACCGAGGACGACCTCACCCGGCGAGCGGTGGCGCAGGTATTCGGGCGTCCCCTGGAACGCCACGCCGGCGCGCTGCGCAACCTGGAGCAGCGGTTCCGCGCGCGCGGCTTCGTGCTGACCCCGAACAACGAGAAGCAGGCGCTGCTGCCGGCGGGCGCCACCCTGGTGCACAACCCCAACGGCACCGCCCCCGCATTCATCGTCGAGGATCGGCGTGGCACCGTGATCAGCCTGCCGGGGGTGCCGTTCGAGATGAAGTGGCTGATGGAGCACGAGGTGGTGCCCTACCTGCGCCGCCGCTGGGGCCTCGACACGGTGATCCACCACCGTGTGCTGAAGGTGGGAGAGCTGGGCGAGAGTGCGGTGGACCACCGCATCGGCGCCATCATGACGGAGTCGGCCAACCCCAAGGTAGGCGTGCTGGCGCGTCCGGGGCAGGTGGACGTGCGCATCAGCGCCCGCGCCGACTCGGCGGCCGCGGCGCGGGCGCTGATCGCGCCCACGGAGGCGCGCGTGCGCGCCGCCCTGGGCGACCACGTCTTCGCCACCGACGCGGAGACCCTGGAGAGCGTCGTGGCGGCGGCCCTGACCCGGCGCGGCTGGCGCGTGGCCAGCTACGAGGACCGCACCGGCGGCAGCGTGGCGGCGGCCCTGCGCGAGGCGGCCGGCGAGCGCTTCGTGGAGGGCCGCGTCGTCGCCACCGAGACCGGCCGCGCGCGGCTGGCGCAGGCCGGCGGCGAGGGGGCAGAGGCTTCCGGCGCTGCGCTGGCGGCGGCCATGGCGCGCGCCGTGCTCCGGCTCAGCGACGCCGACCTCGCCGTGGCGGTACACGCGGCCGACGCCGCCACGGACGCGGCCACGGAGGGCGCAGGAGCCGAGATGGCCGGTGCCGCCACCATGGCGGGCTCCGCCCAGCCCCAGAACCTCGGCCCGGGCAACACCTGGCTGGCGGTGGTCGGGGCCGCGGGGGAGCACAGCCACCACCTGGGAATCGGCGCGCGCGGCCAGGTGGACCGGCGCCGGGTGGCCGTCGCCGCCCTCAGCCTGCTGCGCAGAGCGCTGCTCTGATCCCGGCCGGCGGCAACGAGCGCGGCCGCGGCGTGCTAACATGGTGGCCGCCATGACTGACACACCTGACGACCGTGGCGGGCCGCTGAGCGGCGCCGAGGTGGCGGCGTACCGGCACGACGGCATCGTGGTGCCGCGCCACGCGCTGCCGGCCGCGCAGCTTTCCTCGTTGACGGCTGCGCTGGACCGGCTGCTCGCCGACAACCCCGGCGTGCGCCCGGAGAAGCTGGTCAGCGCACATATCGAGCGCAGCGCGGAGGGCGTCAAGGGGAACCGCGTGTTCCTGGAGATTGCCCACCACGCCGCGGTGCTGGACGCGGTGGAGCAGCTCATCGGCCCCGACATCATCCTGTGGGGGTGCCAGGTATTCTGCAAACCCGGCGGCGACGGGATGGAGGTGCCGTGGCACCAGGACGGCCAGTATTGGCCGATCCGGCCGCTGGCTACCTGCACCGTCTGGATCGCGATCGACGCCAGCAGCACCGAGAACGGCTGTCTGCGGGTCATCCCCGGCTCGCATCACCGCCACCAGTTGCGCAGCCACCACCGCAGCACGCGCACCGACGTGGTGCTCGACCAGGAGCTGGACGCGGACGCCTTCGACGAGACGGCGGCCCGCGACGTGGAGCTGCAGCCCGGCCAGATGTCGCTGCACGACGTGTACCTGATCCACGGCTCGCATGCCAACTCCTCGCCGCGGCGCCGCGCCGGGCTGGCGTTGCGCTACATGCCGGCCAGTTCCCACTTCGACCGCGGCCTGCTGCAGCCCGGTTCCTCCACTTCCACCTACGTCGTCGACTTTTCGCAGCGTCCGATCTGGCTGGTGCGCGGCGTCGACCGCAGCGGCAGGAACGACTTTCGGATCGGACACGATTCAGGCACGGAAAGGAGCAAGCAAGATGAGTGAACTTGGTGCGGCGGCACAATTGTATACGGTCCGGGATTACACCCGGACGGCGGAGGGAGTTGCCGAGACCTTGCGCCGGGTACGGGCCATCGGCTACCGGGCGGTGCAGGTGTCCGCGTTCGGACCCGTCGATCCCGAGGAAGTGGCCCGGCTGGCGCGCGTGCACGGGCTGCAAATCGCGGCCACCCACTTCGATTGGGACGAATTCCGCACCGATCTGGAACGGCTGATCGACGTCCACCGGCTGTGGGGCTGCCGCCACGCGGCCATCGGGGGACTGCCCCAGGAATACTACGTTGCCGGCGGCGCGGCCCGTTTCGCCGCCGAGCTGGCACCCATCTCCGAACGGCTGGCGGCCGCCGGCATCGATTTCTCCTATCACAACCACAATCACGAGCTGGTGCGCTACGGGGACACCACCTGGCTGCACCAGGTGTACGCGGCGGCGCCGCCGGAGCATCTCAAGGCGGAGCTGGACTTCTACTGGCTGACGGCCGGCGGCGCCGACCCGGCGCAGTGGGTCAGCGACCTGGGCGCACGCCAGCCGATCGCTCACTTCAAGGATATGGTGGTGATGGCCGACCGCACCCAGCGGTTCGCCCCGGTCGGTGCCGGCAACCTCAACTGGCCGCGCATCGTCGCGGCGTGCCGGGCTGTCGGGGTGGAATGGGCGATGGTGGAGCAGGATCAGACCTACGGCGCCGATCCGTTCGACGAGTTGGCGCTAAGCTTCCGCAACCTGCAGGCGATGGGCATCGACTGACCCGGGATGATCGACCACCTGGTGTACGGAGCGCCGGAACTGGCGTCCGCGGTGGCACGGCTGGAAGAACTCCTCGGAGTAGCGGCGGCAGGCGGCGGCCGCCACGAGGGCCGCGGCACGCACAACGCATTGCTCGCCCTCGGCGCCGACACCTATCTCGAGGTCATTGCGCCGGACCCGTCCCAGCCGGCACCCTCCGGGCCGCGTCCGTTCGGCCTGGATCACCTCACGGAGCGCCGCCTGGTGACGTTTGCGGTGCACGCCGCGAACCGCCCGGCGGACCTGGACCACCAGAGCGCGCCGCGGCAACTGGAACGGTGGCGCCGACGGGCCCTGCAACACGGGTACGACCCGGGACCGGTCAAGACCGGCGGCCGCCGCCGGCTGGACGGCAGCGAGTTGAGCTGGCACCTGTGTCAGCACCTCGAGCTGCCGTTCGGCGGAGCGGTGCCGTTTCTGATCGACTGGGGGCCGACGCGATCGCCGGCGTTGACGGCGCCGGCCGGTTGTCGCCTGCTGGAGCTGGAAGTCGGTCATCCGCAACCGGAGGCGGTGCGCGCCGCGCTGCGGGCGCTGGGAGTGGCGGTGCCGGTGCGGAGCAACCCGGCGCCCCTGCTGCAGGCCACGCTGACCACGCCGCGTGGCCGGGTCGTGCTGGCCTGAGCCGCCGGCCGTTTCTGGGCTACAGCGGCGCCGAGCCGGGAGCCAGGTGGCGGTTGACCACCTCCTCGTTCAGCTCCACCCCCAGCCCCGGGCCCTGCGGCACCACAAATCGTCCATCGCGCACCAGCGGCCCGGGCCCGCGCAGCAGGTCCCAGCGCCATGCCACCTGATCGGCATGGTAGGGCAGCTCCATGCTGTTCAGGTTGCGCACCGCGGCACACACGTGGGCACTCGCCACCAGTCCCAACGGCGAGGTGATATTGTGGGCGACAAACGGCAGGTAGTAGAGGTCGGCCAGGTCGGCGATCTTCTTCGCCTCCCCCACTCCGCCGGTAGCCGCCACGTCCACGTGCACCAGGTCGCACGCCTGGCGCTCGATCAGGCGGCGGAATCCGTCGCGGCGATAGAGCCACTCACCGGTGCAGATCGGGATCGGAGTGCTGCCCGTTACCTTGGCCAGGGCGTCGACGTTCTCCGGCGGCACCGGGTCTTCCAGGAACATCAACGCGAACGGTTCCAGCCGCTGTGCGAGCAGGATTACGTCCCGCACGTGATAGATACCGTGACAGTCGATGGCCAGGTCAACGGCGTCGCCCAGAGCGCCGCGGGCAGCGCCAACGAGGCTCGTCATACGTGACAATTCAACCAGGCTCAGACCCCGGGCGACCAAATCATGGCTCGCTTCGTCAGCGGCATGATCGATGTCGAACTTGATCGCATCGAACCCTTCGGCGGCCGCCTCGCGCGCGCGTGCGGCCCAACTCTCCGGCGTGTTCGCCATGTCGACGCCCCGCCCCACATCTGCGTAAAGACGGATTCGGTCGCGATAAGCGCCCCCCAGGAGCTGGAAAACCGGCACCCCGAGTGCCTTGCCCTTGAGATCCCACAGCGCCGTCGCAACGCCGCCGATAGCTCCCACCAGCATTCCCCCGGAGGAATCGCCGGTGGTACCGGCCAGGAGCCGGTTCTGGAGCGGTTCCACATGCAGCGCGTTCTCTCCGACCAGCAGCGGCGCCAGGCGCCGTTCCACCAGTTCCGGAATGCCTGCGCCCGGGTGCGCTTCACCGGTTCCGATCAGGCCGCTGGAGCTCTCCAGGCGCACGTAGTTCCAAGTCTTCGAACCCTTTACGGATATGGTCTTGACCGCGGTGATAGTCATGCTCGGTCACCCAGGATAACATATCCGCCGGGCTATTCCGAACATGTCCAGCAGACGAACCTGGCGCACCGGTTCCATGGTCTCTGGCGCCACGGTGTGGCCTTGCGCACTAGTCTGAAATCATGTCCGGCAGACAATCAGGTGCATCGATTTTCATGGTCTCCGGCATCACGCAGTGGCATTGCGTACTATGCGTAATCCTCCGGCGGCTCTCGCCGGGTCCCGGCGGTCGCGGGAAAAGCAGGAATTGCCATCGCAAACCGCTTGACTAATTCCATGCGATGCACGTTATTGTATGGCGATTCATGACAGCGTGCACTCTTGAACTTGCCGCACGGAGTTCCCCGCCAGTCCGCTCCCAAGTTGCACTTGGGCGCAGGGCTTGGGGAACCGGTCACGCAGGAACGGGTCACGTCGTGATCCGCCCTGAACAGGGCACGGGTTCACCATGGGGGTGCTCTGCTGAAATCAGTTACCCAGTAGGAGGCTTACATGCCACGTTTCTCGATTCGCCTGGTCAAAGAGGTTAAGGAGCAGGGCGTCACTGACGCGCTGATCGAGAAGTACGAGAAGTACGTTCAGCGCATCGACGGTAATTCGGTGGGCCAGTTGAAGTTCCGCGAGTCCGAGGACATCTCGCTCGCCCGCGAGGCACTTCGCCAGGCCGGCAATAAGCTCGGCCGTGATCTGATTATTCGGCGCCCGCGGGGTGTCGAGAACGTTCTGGAGTTCCGCCTCCGGAACCCGGAATAACCCGGCAAACTACTTTCTTTACCGAGCGTCCGCGACGGTATCTGCGTCGCCCCGTCACCGTAGACGCGTGAGTTACGACGCCCCGCCG
Source organism: Spirochaetia bacterium (assembly GCA_965203905.1). GTDB lineage: Bacteria > Spirochaetota > Spirochaetia > SZUA-6 > Bin103 > Bin103. The sequence continues at coordinate 5,719,477 of CBDBDQ010000005.1, forward strand.
GAGCCGCTGGCGGGTCGCCGCGGACGCTAGTTCCTTACCTATCCCGGCATCAGGAGAGCGTGCTGAGCGCGTGCATTGGGGGCACGCGTGGAGTCCGATCGATGGCTTGACCAGACCCAACGTCCCGAAACGGAGGGCCGTTGCACGAGTTGTGCCCGCACCGTTCCGGGTTAGAAGCCGGAGTGAGAGATCGGTCGCGCCGGGACCCCGCGAATTGGTCGTTGGTGCGACCCGTTGTTCATTTGGGATGTCCTAAAGTAGTATCCTGTAGGTGCTCGTGTCCCGGTTCGGGCGGCGTGCTTGGCGGGCCGTGGTGGTGGCCCGGTGCGACAGCCTGTGCGGGGCCGCCGGCCCCGGGCGCATCCGGTTGCCGGGAGGGAAGCAGGATTGATTTCGATTCGCAACGTCACCAAGGTGTACCGGAGCGGCACTACGGAAGTCGCCGCGCTGCGTGGGGTCAGCATGGAGGTGAAGCGCGGCGAGTTTCTGGCCATCGCGGGACCATCGGGCTCCGGCAAGTCCACGTTGCTCAACCTGATCGGCTGCCTCGACGCGGCCACCACCGGGGACGTGCTGATCGACGGCCAGGCGGTGTCGGGCCTGAACCGCAAGCAGCTCGCACTGTTCCGGCGTCACCATCTCGGTTTCGTGTTCCAGTCGTTCAATCTGATCCCGGTTCTCAGCGCGTACGAAAATGTCTCGTTGGCACTGTCGCTGATCAACCGAGACGCCCGCGAGGTGCGCACCCGGTGCCTGGAGATGCTGGCGGAAGTCGGGCTGCAGGAGATGACCGGGCGCCGCCCGGGCGAGCTTTCCGGCGGCCAGCAGCAGCGGGTGGCCATCGCCCGGGCGCTGGTCAAGGAGCCGCAGATCGTGCTGGCGGACGAGCCTACCGCCAACGTCGACTCCGAGACCGGCGAGGGGCTGCTGGAGTTGATGCGGCGCCTCAACCGTCAGTTCCGCACGACCTTCATCTTCTCCACCCACGACGCCATGGTGATGGACTACGCGGACCGGCTGGTGCGGCTGCAAGACGGCCGCATTGCCGGTGACGAGAGCCGGACCGAGGCCGCTTCCGGCGCGGCGGAAGCGGGGATCTGAGCGGTCATGGCCGCGTCCCCTTCGACAGCCCTGGCGCCGGCGTCGCGCGCGCTGCGCCCCGCACCCGCGGGCGGCAGCGACCTGAAGTTTCTGCTCCTGCTGGCATGGAAGAACCTCAGCCGTCACCGGCGCCGCACGGTCATCACCGCCGGCGCCCTGGCGGTCAGCGTCGCCATGTTCATCTTCATGGACTCGATGCTGCGCGGCATCGACACCGAATCACAGCGCAACCTGGTGTGGTACGAGACCGGCGCCGGGCGCGTCGTCAGCGCCGCGCAGTACCGCGACCTGCAGAAGGTCGAGCTGCAGCACGAGATCGTCGACTATCGGCCGCTGGGCGCCTGGTTGAGCGAGCGTGGCGTGGCCAACACGCCGCGCATCAGCTTCACCGGCGAGCTGTTCTTCGGCGAGGGCGCACTGCCGGTGCGGCTGGTGGGCATCGATCCGGCCAGCGACCCGCGCGTGTTCCGGCTGCCCGAGGCGCTGCTGCCCGGCGGCGAGTTTCTCACGGCCGGCGTCCCGGGTCTGATTCTGGGAGCGTGGATGAGCGAGGACCTGGGAATCACCGTCGGCGACTTCGTGGAGGTACGCACGCGGACCCGCCACGGCGCCATGCAGACGCTGGAGCTGGAAGTGGTGGGCATCCTGCTCAGCCCCAACCCGACCCTCAACCGCGGCGTGGGATTCCTGCCGCTCGACGTGGTCCAGTACGACCTCGACATGACGGGAGTCACCGAGATCGCCCTCGGCGCGTTGCGCAGCCCCTTGGGGCGCTCGGTTCCGGTGCCGTCCGGCGCTGCCCTGAAGCGCGCGCTGGAGCGTCTCAACGGCGACCTTGCGGGGGTGGCGCCCGGCGTCACCGCCGCCGGCTGGCCGCAACTGGCCCCCGACTACCTGGCGCTGGTGGAGTCCAAGCAATCCAGCAACGGCGTGCTGCTGTTCCTGATCTTCCTGATCGCCTCCGTCGGCATCTCCAACACCATGCTGATTGCGGTGTACGAACGGATCCGCGAATTCGGGATGATGCGCGCGCTGGGCATGGACGACGCGGCGATCCGCGCCACGATCGTGTTCGAAGCCGGTGCCATCGGGCTGCTCGGATCCCTGGCCGGATTGGCCGTGGGTGCCGCGGCTACCTGGTGGCTGGTCAACTGGGGCATCGACATGAGTGGGCTGTACGGCAACGTCAACATCGGCTACCGGGTCACGGGGATCTTTCGCGGGGCCTGGAATCCGGGGATCATGCTCACGGCGGTGATCTTCGGGGTGGCGGCGAGCATGGCGATCGCCCTGCTGCCGGCACGCCGGGCGCTCAGGCTCGACGTGGTGCAATGCCTTCGCTACGAGTAGCGGTCGCATGAAGCTGTGGCGCATCGCCCTGCGCAACGTGGCGCGCAACAAGCGCCGCTCGCTGCTGTCCGGCTCCGCCATCGCCGTGGCGACACTCTCCGTGGTGCTGATGTTCTCGCTGCTCAGCGGGATGCTCGGCGACCTGGTGGCCACCACCCTGACCTACGACAGCGGTCACGCGCGGGTACGCCACGCCGAGTACGCCCGCTACGAGACCCTCAGTCCCGTGCACCTCGCGGTAACCGGCGCCGGCGCCCTGGCAGCGCGGCTGCAGGAGCTGCCGCAGGTGACCGGCGTGCTGCCGCGGGTGCGCTTCGCCGGCGCCATCTACCGCGAGGAGCGCAACCACGGTGCCTTCGGCCTGGGCCTCGATTTCGACCGTGAGATCGAGGTGGCGCGCGCCAGATTGCCGCAGATGAGCGGCAGCGGCGCCGGTGCCGCCTCCCTGGAGGAGTTCGCCCGTGCCTGGCAGCTCGCCGTGCACGGCGGCGGCCTGCCACGCGCCGGCGAGCGTGAGCTGCTGATCAGCGCGGCGCTGGCCGAGGAGCTGGGACTCGCCGTGGGCGACAAGCTGACGATCCTCACCCGCACCGCGCTGCTGAGCACCCAGGCGTGGACCTTCACGGTGAGCGGCGTGATCGGGTTTCCGATCGGGGGCATGCGGCGCCTGCTGCTGGCGCCGCTGGACGTGGTGCAGCGTTTCCTCAAGCTGAGCGCGGGCGACGGCGTGACCGAGATTCTGCTGTACACCGGCAGCGAAGAGGAGGTGCCGGCGCTCACCGCCGCCCTGGCGGAGGCGCTCCCGGAAGGCGATCCCGGTCTTGCGGTGCAGGCGTGGAGCGAGACCAACCCGCTGTTCTCGATGATGCAGGTGGCCACCCGGATCTATGACATCATCGCGCTGTTCTTCTTCCTGCTGGCCACCACGGTGATCGTCAATACCACCATGATGGTGGTGTTCGAGCGCATGAAGGAGATCGGCACGATAGCCGCGCTGGGGATGACCGGAACCCAGATCTCGCGCCTGTTCTTTCTCGAGGCGCTGTTCATCGGCATGGCCGCGGCGCTGGCCGGCGTGGCGCTGGGCGGCGCCATCGTGCTGCCGCTGTCGCAGGTCGGCCTGGACTACAGCGCCGCCATGGAGGGAGTGGAGCTGAACATGTCGGACGTGCTGTACCCGCGGCTCAGCGCGCGCTCCACCCTGCTGGTGTTCTGCTACTCCATCGCGGTGACCGCCGCCGCCTCCTACTGGCCGGCGCGCAAGGCGGCCCGGCTGCAGCCGGTGGAGGCACTGCGCGCCACATGAGTCGATGATCACACCGCTGTTGCGGCTGGCCCTGCGCAACCTCGGCCGCCACCGCCGGCGCACGGCGATCACCGCCGCGGCCCTGGCCGCCGGGGTCGCGCTGTTCATCTTCATGGATTCGATGTTGCGCGGGATGGATTCCGAGTCGCAGCGCAACCTGGTGTGGTACGAGACCGGCGCCGGCCGCATCGTCAGCAGCGCGCAGCACGCGGAGCTGGAGCGTCCGGCACTGAAGCACGAGATCGTCGAGTATCGGCCGCTGCTCGACGCGCTGGCGGCGCGCGGGGTGGCCGCGGCGCCCCGCATCCGCTTCGCCGGCGAGCTGTTCTTCGGCGAGGGCTCGCTGCCGCTGCGCCTGGTGGGTGTCGACCCGACGCTCGATCCCGAGGTGTTCCGGCTGCCCGGGAGCGTGCTTCCCGGCGGCGAGTACCTCGCGAGCGGGGTACCGGGACTGCTGCTCGGCGCCTTGACGGCCGCCGACCTGGAAATCGCCGTGGGCGACTTCGTCGAGGTGCGCACCCGGACCCGCCACGGCGCGGTGCAGACCCTGGAGCTGGAGCTGGTGGGTATCGTGAACAGCCCGAACCCCACCATCAACCGGGGTGTCGGCTTCCTGCCCCTCGACGTAGCCCAGTTCGACCTCGACCTGGACGGGGTCACGGAGATCTCTCTCGGCACGCAGCGCACCCGGTTCGGAGGTCCCGTCGAACGCGAGATCCGGCGCCTGAACGAGGACCTGGCAACCACCTTCCCCGACGTGGTGGCGGTAGGCTGGACCGACCTGGCGCGGGACTACCTGGCGTTGCTGGAGTCGGACAGCGCCGGCAACAGCATCATGCTGTTCCTCGTCTTCCTGATCGCCGCGGTGGGCGTGTCCAACACCATGCTGATCGCGGTGTACGAACGCATCCGCGAGTTCGGCACGCTGCGTGCCCTGGGCATGGACGACGCCGCGATTCGCGCCTCCATGGTGCTGGAGGCGGGAGCGATCGGCCTGCTGGGGTCGCTGGCGGGGGTGGCGGCCGGTGCCGTCGCCACCTGGTGGCTGGTGACCTGGGGCATCGACATGAGCGGATTGTACGGCGACATGAACATCGGCTACCGGGTGACCGGGATCTTCCGCGGTGCCTGGAACCCGGGCACCATGGTGGCTGCCGTGTGCTTCGGGGTAGCGGCCAGCATGGCGATTGCCCTGCTGCCGGCGCGCCGCGCGCTCAAGCTCGACATCGTGCAGTGTTTGCGCTACGAGTAGCCGCCGGCGCCGATGCCGCCGGCTTGGACAGGCCGCGACCGGCTTCGGTACCCTGCATGGAAGAAGGGGTGTTTTTGATGATGCAGACCCGGCGATGGGCCCGCGGCGGCATGTTGCCGTCGCTGTTGTTGCTGACCGGCGCCGTTTCCCTCGGCGCCCTGACCGGTGCGGAAGTGATCGAGCGGATGGAGCGCAACGAGCGCCACTCCTCGGTGCACTCCACCGGCTCGCTGCAGATCAGCGACCGGTTCGGCACCCGCACCAAGACCTTCATCTCCACGGCGGTGGGCGACGACCGCTCCCTGCTGGAGTTCACCAACCCGGAGGAGGCGGGGCAGAAGATCCTGCGCCTGGATGACGAGATCTATCTCTACTTCCCGGAGGCGGAGGAGGTGATCCACCTGCAGGGCGCGGCGCTGCGCGAAAACGTGCTCGGTTCCGACTTCTCGTACGAGGACATGACCGGCGAGAGCAGCCTGCTGGACGACTACGAGGTGGAGCTGGAGGGCACCGAGCCGATCGACGGCCACGACTGCTATCGGCTGCGCCTCACCGCGACCCGGCGCGACGTGGTGTATCCGATTCAGGTGGTGTGGATCGACGCCGAGCAGTTCGTCACTCGCCGCGTCGAGCAGTTTTCCCGGCGCGGCCGGCCGCTGAAGGAGATGATCATCTCCGACTACCGCGTGGTGGGAGACAAGCTGATCCCGGTGCGGCTGGAGATGTCCGACCTGATGAAGAAGGACTCGCGCACGGTGTTTCTGATCGATGCCATCGAGGTGGACATCGCGGTGGACGAGAGCCTGTTCTCCCTGGAGGAGCTGACTTTTTGAATCCTCGACGCGGCGAAAGGACGGTCGCGCGCGGCGCGAGGACGCTCGCGCACAGCGTTAGGACGCTCGCAACGTCGCTCCTGATAGGGCTGCTGGCAGCCGGCCTGGCGGCCGCGGATCTGCGCACCGCCGTGACCGTGGAGGCACTGCTCATCGGGCTGTCCGATCCGGACGCTGCGGTGCTGCTCGGCGCCGGCGGCAGTGCCCGGCTCGATGTGACGGCGACCGGCAATCGCGACGTGCGCGGCCGCCTCAGCCTGAACGCCGACCTGCGGCGGGAGGCGGGCGTGGATGCGGGAACGGCGTCGACCGTCGAGGTGGAGCGCGCCTTCCTGCGGGCGCGGCTGCCGGGGTTCCGCCTCACCGCGGGAAAGACGCGGCTGGCCTGGGGCCGGGGCCGCTTCTTCAACGCCGGCGACATCCTGTTCGGCCAGACGCCGGCGTTCGCGGCCGGCGCCGGCGAGTTCCTGACCGCCACCGACTGGCTGCTGGCGGCGTACGTGCCGCTGGGCCGCCTGTCGTTCCTGGAGCTGGTGGCGCTGCCTCCGCTGGAGCCACTCGCCATCGGCCGTACCGACGCCGGCGGCCGTGCCGTGGTGCGCCTGGGAGAGCTGACGGTGGAGGGCGGATACCTGTACGCCGCGGCGGACGCGGCCACGCAGGGGCGCGAGCATCGCGGCTACCTCAGCCTGAAGGGGGCGCTCGCCGGCGTCGACTGGCATCTGAGCGGCGGCACGGCGTTGCCCGCCACGGCCGGCGCCGACCTGCGCCGGGCCGCCGAGCGCCGGCTGCTCCTTACCGGTGGCGGCCTGGGATTCCTGGACCTCGGGCCGGAGGCCGGCGTCGTAACGGTGCTGCTCGAAGCCGGCGTCCGTCCCTGGCGGGCGTGGGACGACACCGCTCCCGCTCCGGCCGCGACGCTCGACCACTACGGCGTGTACCTGTTTCCCGAGCTGGGCTACCGTCCGGCCGACGCGTGGAACCTGTCACTGAGCGGTGTGCTGTCTCCGGTCGACGGCTCCGGGGTCGCCGCCGCCGGCGCCACCTGGAACATCCTGCAAGGGCTTACGCTCGGCCTGTACACGGCCGTGATGTTCGGCGAGCGGGAGGATACCTTCGCCTGGGAGCGTTCGGGCGCAGTGGCCACTACCCTGCTCGCCCGCTACGTGTTCGGCTCCTCCTAACGGCGTCGCTATCGGCCCAGCCGGGCCTACCGTACGGAATTCTTTCGGAGGGTGCCGCTGACGCGCCGTCCTACTATCGGCGGCGCTACCGGTGAGGTATCCTGACGGCATGGTTCATGTAATCGTCACCATGCAGGTGGAAGCTGGCCGCATGGCGGAATTTCTCACCGTGGCGCGCGAGCTGGCAGCGCTGGTGCGCGCCGAAGCAGGCTGTCTGCGCTACGAGTACACCGTGGACACGCCGTCCCCGCTCGCCATTCAGGAACCGATCGACGATCACCGGGTCACCCTGATCGAGCAGTGGGAGTCCGACGCCGCGCTGGAGGCTCATACCCGGGCGCCGCACATGAAGGAGTATGGTCCGATGCTGGCAGCTCTGCGTACCGGTGCCGTCAGCGCCCGCGTCACCCGCCCACTGCCAGACGATGAGTAGTACGCAAGGCCGACTCGGGCTGAGCGGGGTCATCCCGGCAACGTTCACGCCGTTTCGACCCGATGGCTCGCTGCACCTGGCGATGATCGCGCCGCTGGTGGAAAAGCTGATCGGCGATGGCGTCGGCGGGCTCTTCATTCTCGGCACCACCGGCGAGGGCAACCTGATGACCGTGCAGGAGCGCAAGGCCGCGGCGGAGGCGTTCATCGCCGCGGCGGCGGGACGGGTGCCGGTACTGGCGCACGTCGGCCACGCCAGCCTGCACGCGGCCCGCGATCTTGCCGCCCACGCCGCCGCGGCGGGAGCGGACGCTCTGGCCGCGTTGCCTCCCTACTACCACAAGCCCGACTCGATCGAGGCCGCGGTGCGGGTCCTGGAATCGATCGCTGCCGCCGGCGGCGGCTTGCCGCTGCTCTACTATCACATCCCCCAGATGAGCGGCGTTGCGCTGGAACCTGCCGCGTTGCTGGAGGCCGCCGCCGAGCGAGTACCCACTCTGGCCGGAATCAAGTTCAGTCAGAACGACGTCACCCAGTTGGCGGCCTGCCGTGCGGCCGCCGGCGGCCGGTTGCAGGTGATGTGGGGAGTGGACGAATCGCTCCTCGCCGGCCTTGCCGCCGGAGCCAGGGGTGGGATCGGCAGCTCGTACAACTACGCAACGCCCCTGTACGCGCCGGTGCTGGGCTACGCGGCCGGGGATGGCGCGACCACGCTGGCTGCGGCGCAGACCGCCCAGGAGCGCTCGCGACGCATGCAGAGCCTGATCAACGGCCGGGGCGGAGTCGCCGCGGCCAAGGCGCTGATGCCGGCCCTCGGCGTCGACTGCGGCCCTACCCGCCTGCCGCTGCTCTACCCCGATGCCGGCGCGCGCGCGGCGCTGCACCGGGAGCTGCGGCGGCTCGGCTTGTTCGACTGGCTGGGGCACTGAGGCGACCTTGGGGAGCGGACTCGTGGGCCGCATGGCGCGTGGCTACCTGGCGGTGTTGCGGGTGGTGGCGTTTGTCGGTGCCGTGGTACTGGGAGCGGCCGCCTGCGGGGTCGTCATTGCCGTTCCCCTGTGGCTGCTCGCCACCCGCGCCACCGGGGTCTACAACTGGCTCGTCGTCGCCGCTGCCGCCGGCCTGCTGGGCGCGGTCGTCGCGGCTCGACTCCTGCGGGGAGCGCGCCGGGCCCCCAGTGTGGCGCGCTACCTGCGCACCTGCGCCGCGGTCGCGGCGCAGGTCGCGGCACGGGGCGCGGGGGTGCTGATCGTCGTGCTGCTGGAGGTGGCCCTGTTCGTGAGATGGGGAACCGTGCCCGGAGTGCTGGCCCTGCCCGTGGCGCTGCTCCTGGTCGGGCTGCTCCTGTTCATATATCCGGCAGGGACCGGTGCGGCGTCCATGCGCCAAAAACTGAGCCGGGAGAGTTGAACCGCGACCTGCGGGTAGCGTATACTCGCCTATAGCGGAGTCTTGGGAAAGCGGGTTGCAGGGCGGTAGACCCGCGCCTTAGGTTTCGCCGGTCGCTGTCGATAATTAGGGTGTCGGTCGCAGGATTTAGTTCCCCTCCCAGTTTACTTCATTTTGCGCCGGCACCTGAAAGGGTAGGTCGGTCCCCCAACGCGGGGGCCGGCCGTTTTCTTTTTTGGCTCCCGCGGGGGCGGGACTGACCCCTGGAACGCAAATGCGCGGGCTGACCGGATCCTCGTTCAGCCGGGCGCAGGTTACCGTCTGCCTGCTGGTGGCGCTGGTGGTGGGAGCCGCCTGCGGCGTTGCCATTGCCGCTACCGGCAACATTCGCAGCCTCGACGTGTATGAGCGCGACCGACCGGCGCTGCCCACCAGGATACTGGATCGTCACGGGCGCCTGATCACCGAGTTCTTCCGCGACCAGAAGCGCGAGATCATACGCGTCGAGGAGATCTCGCCCCACCTGATCCAGGCGTTGTTGACGCGTGAGGATCGGCACTTCTTCCAGCATCCCGGATTCCGCATCCCGGACACGATCCGGGCGGCCTGGAACATGGTCAGCGGCCGCTTCTGGTCGGGCGGCTCCACCATCACCCAGCAACTCGCCGGCTCGGTCTACGCCGATCGCACCGAGATCACCATCCGCCGCAAGCTGGTGGAGCTGTGGTGGGCGATCCAGTTGGAACGCTGGCTGACCAAGAACGAAATCCTGGAACGCTATCTCAACCTGGTGTACTTCGGGGAGGGGACCTACGGGGTGGAGGCCGCCTCCCAGTTCTACTTCAAGCACTCGGCCCGCGACGTGAGCGTGGCCGAGGCGGCGATGCTGGTGATCCAGCTCAACCGGCCGGGAGGAAACTCGCCGATCAACCACCCCAACCGCGCCCGCACGCTGCAGCGCGAAATCCTCGACCAGATGGTGGAACTCGGTTTCGCCACCGCGGCGGAGGCCGACCGCTCCTTCCGCCAGTACTGGGACAACTACGACTTTACCCGATCCAACCGTTCCACCGCCTTCCTGGAACGCGCGGACGCGTCACCCTACTTCAGCGAATACGTGCGCGGCCGGCTGGACGAGCTGCTACTGGGCTCGATGGACGTGTATCAGGATGGTCTGATCGTCCACACCACCCTCGATCTGGACTATCAGCGCGCCGCCGAAGCGGTGCTGACCAGCCATCTGCAGCGGGTCAACGATGCTCGCAGCACCGCGGCACGGGCGCGGATCGAGGTAGCCGACGACAGTTTCCTGCCGCTCGTCGATCTGCTTTCGCTCACCTTCAACATCGACCACCTGCGGGTGGCGGGTATCCGCGAGCGCAAGCAGGGCACCGAGCAGTTCATCGGGGAGCTGGCCCCGGCACTCGATCTGCTGGGCATGACGCTCGATGCCGAGGACCTGCGCTTCGTTTCCCGGGCGGCCTACAGCCGCGGCGACAAGGAGTCGAAGCGCACTCAGGTCGAGGGTGCGCTGATCACCCTCGATGCCGGCAGCGGTCACATCCTGGCCATGGTCGGCGGCAGCAAGTTCGAGACGGGGAACCAGTTCAACCGCGCCACCCAGGGACGACTGCAGCCGGGCTCGGCGTTCAAACCGCTCTACTACTCGGCTGCGCTCAGTTCCCGCAGCTTCACTCCCGCCTCGATGATCGTCGACGCCCCGGTGGTGTTCGTGAATGACGATGGAACCCAGTACGTACCGCTGAACTACAAGGGAGAGTGGCAGGGACCGGTGCTGCTGCGCACCGCGCTGGCCCGTTCCATGAACGTGCCCTCGCTCAAGGTGCTGGACGAGATCGGCTTCGACGCCGCTATCGAACGCGCCAGCCGGATGCTGGGCATTTCGGCGGCGGACGAGATCGAGAGCACGTTTCCGCGCAAGTATCCGCTGGGCCTCGGCGTGATCGCGGTGTCGCCGCTGCAGATGGCGCAGGCCTACGCGACGTTCGCGAACGAAGGCAGGGCGGTCACGCCGCTCGCGATTCAGTACATCATGGACCGCAACGGACGGATGGTGCTGGAGGTGGAGAAGGAGCTGCGCGCCCGGCAGCGAACCGAACAGCGCGCGCGCCAGATCATGAGTCCGCAGGTGGCGTACATCATGACGCACCTGCTGCAGAGCACCGTACAGTGGGGCACCCTCCGCTGGGCCACCAGCTTGGTAGAAGGCTTCGAAACCGACACCGCCGGCAAGACCGGGACCACGCAGAACTGGTCGGACGCCTGGACCGTGGGCTTCACCCCGGAGCAGGCCACGGCCGTGTGGATGGGTTTCGACGAACGCGGCGAGACCCTGGGGCTGACCCTGACGGGCGCCACGGCGACCGGTCCGGCGTGGTCCGAGTACATGAAGGCGATAGAGCCGGAACGAGCGCGCTACTTCGTACGCCCGTCGACCGGGTTGATCGAGGTCACCGTCAACGCCCACTCCGGGTTGCTCCCGTCCGGCGCGCCCGGGGAAGAGATCATTCCGGAGATCTTCCTTACCGGCACCGACCCCAAGGAACGGGATGGCATGCTCGCGTACGAGACCGAGCGGCGTGCGGAGGTGATCGCGAACCTGCGCAGCTCCATGCTGGCCATCGACGTGGGGCCGCCGCTGGGCCTCGCCCTGGATGCCCCAAGTCTGATTGCCGACGCCGGTTCGCCACCACAGCAGGGGACTGCGCTGCCGCGGAGGAATCCGCTGCTCGACTGATGGAACTACGTTACTCCCACGATCATCATTGGGTACGGCGCGATTCGTTGCGGCGGGTCACCGTGGGCCTCTCCGACTTTGCGCAGCGGGAGCTCGGCGAGATCGCCTATCTCGAGCTGCCGGGGATCGGCATGCAGGTCGCAGCCGGGACCGCCGTCTGCGCCGTGGAGTCACTCAAGTCGGCGGGCGAACTGTACGCGCCGGTGACCGGGACCGTGGTGGAGTGCAATGCGGCGCTGGCGGCCGAGGGAGGCCAGGCGCTGATCAACCGGGATCCGCTGGGCGCGGGCTGGATCTTCGCCATGGAGATGGACGAACCGGCCGAGTTCGACCAGCTGTTGTCCGCCGCCGACTACGCTCGTCTCACCGCTACCGACCTCTGACGCCGATACATAGAGTATGGAAGTTCGCATCGACTCCGTAGTGGTGCGCAAACGAATTCGCTCCGATCTCGGCGACCTGGAACCGATGATGGACAGTCTGCGCCGTCACGGACAGCTCAACCCGATCCTGATCAATCGCCGGTCCGAACTGATTGCCGGCCACCGCCGTCTCGAGTCGGCGCGGCGGCTGGGATGGACCAGCGTTCAGGCGGTAATGGTGGAGCACGTGAGCGATCAGCGCATGTTGGAGTTGGAGATCGAGGAGAACGTGCAACGCAGGCAACTCGACGCGGACGAGCTCGCCGCCGCCTTGCTGCGCCTGGAGCGGCTCCGGCAGCAGGGTTGCCTCCAGCGGGTGCTGCACCGGTGCGGCGACCTCTGGCGCCGGCTGCTGCTGCGCCGCGCGTGATACGTAGTACCCCACGCGGTACGACTGCTACCGCCCTACCTGCTTGACCAGTTGCTGCCGTGCCACGGAATACCAGAGCGGGCGTCCGTGGGGGCAATGCTGCAAATCGATGTCGAAGGAGCGCCGGACGATCGTCCTGGCTGCTTCCGGGTCCAACACCTCGCCATCCTTGACCGCCAATTTGCACGCCATGTCGGCGAGCACGGCACGTTCCAGGTCGGCCTCGCTACCGCGCACCCCGGCTACGTAATCGGCCAGCCATTCCGCGGAGAGCTGGTGCAGCGGCTCGGCCAGGGCGATGATCCGTGCCGGCCGCCGCCCCACACGCTCGATCACGATACCCAGCTTGCGCAGCAGCTCGCAGGCACCGGACACCGCCTCGGCGGCGGCGGGGTCCAGCTCCAGCTCGATCGGAAGCAGCAGTTGCTGGACCGGAAACGCACGCCGCCGCAACTCCTCGTAGAGCACACGCTCATGGGCCGCGTGCTGGTCCACGAAGTAGAGGCTGGATCCGATCTCGACCAGGAGAAACAGTCCCAGGGCCTGTCCGACGTAACGCAGGCCGCCGCTGACGTCGGGCATGACTTGCGTCCCCGCCGATTCGGCGGGCACTGCGCTGGGGCCGGGAGTGACGGTGGCGGCCGGTCCGGATGTCGGGGCACCGGCAGCCGCCGCCAGGTCAGCGGCGGCCGCGGCGACGGGGGCGGCCACCGCGTCCGGCTTGGGCTGCGCCGGAGGAGCGGCCGCTACCGGTGCCGCGGGCCGAGCCGGCGTGAACGGAAGCCTTCCGGCCGCCGGCGTATCCACCGCGGCGAGCGGAGAGTGATGGCCGAACTGCGGCGCCACCTCCTGTACCACGCGCACCACCGCCTGGTGCAGGGGGGCCAGGTTGCGAAAGCGAGCTTCCCGCTTTGCCGGATGCACGTTGAAGTCCACCAGTTGGGGGTCGATTTCCACGAACAGACAGGCGACCGGGTGGCGGCCGCCGGGCAGCAGGGCGGCGTAGCCATACTCCACCGCCTGGGCCAGGCCGAACTGCTGGATGCGGCGGCGGTTGACGAAGACCATCAGCCGCGACCGGTCGCGGCCGGCCAGTTCCGGACGGGCTCCGATGACGGTGACGTGAAAGTCGGCGAAGCGGCGCTGTGCCTGGAACAGGTCGGACGGCGCGACGCGGCCGCCGAGGGCGTCGGCCACGCGCTGCAATGGCGTGGTCGCCGGCAGCGCCGTGTCGGAGCCGCCGTCCACGGTGAGGCGAAACGTGACCTTGGGATGGGCCAGCGCCTTCTCCAGCAGCATCCGCCGGCAGAGGGCGGTTTCGGTCCCGGGCCGGCGCAGGAAACGCCTCCGGGCCGGCAAGTCCGCGAACAGGCGCGTCACCTGGACCCGGGTACCTGCGGCGGCGGCGGTGCCGGTCACCTGGCGCCGCCCGGAGCTGGCCACCAGCCGCATCGCAGCCGCCGCGGCAGGGGTCCGGCTGACTACCTCCAGCCGCGCACACGCGGCGATGCTGGCCAGTGCCTCGCCGCGGAATCCCAAAGTGGTCACCCGCTGCAGGTCACGCTCGTCGACAATCTTGGAGGTGGCATGGCGCAGTGCTACCCGGTCCAGATCGGCGCGGCCAATGCCGTGGCCATTGTCGCGCACCGCCACCAGCCCGAGTCCCCCGGAGTGCAGCTCCACGTCGATCGCGTCGGCCCCGGCATCGATGGCGTTGTCCAGCAGCTCACGCACGATGGAGAAGGGGCGGTCGATTACTTCGCCGGCGGCAATCCGGCCGGCCACCTGCTCATCGAGCTGGCGGATGGCAGCTTCCATCAGCGAGCCGGAACCGTTGCGCCGCGGACTCCTGGTATACTGGAGGTCATTCCTCTCATGGTCGTCTCATTGCTCCATCTGGTGATCGATCTGCCCGGTGTCGGCTCGCTCAAGGAGAAACGCCGAGCCGTCGGTTCGCTGAAGGACCGGATCCGTAGCAAGTACAAGGTATCCGTTGCCGAAGTCGGCGCCAATGAGCTGTGGCACGTTGCCGAGATCGGCTGCGCCGTGGTCTCCAACTCGCACACGTTCGGCGAGACCGTACTGCACAAGATCATCGCCTTCGCGGAGGAGAACTCGGCGTTCCCGATTCGCAGCGCCCAGGTGTTCTCCGAGCATTACTGACAGCATCCGGGTGCGGTGTCGCCGGCGCGCCTTGATCGGGGGAGATCGATCTGGTACCTAGGCCAGGTGCGGGGAACGAGGATGCTGCGTGGCCTGGCGCTGATCCTGGGCGTTACCATGGGTTCGAGTTGCGCGGAAGACGAGCCGCCCCCCGCCGTGGCGGAGCCCGCGGCGGAGGCGCTGTCCACCGGCATCGGCACGGCGGGGCCGGTCTCTGCCACGGAGCCGGGTGCGCCGCCACCGGGGGCGCCCGCGGTCGCCCCTCACCTGCTCTACCCGCGCGGAGTGCGTGTCACCCCGAACGACTACTCGATCGGGCCGCTGCAGGATCTGCTCGCCGCGGCGGGGCCGGAGAACGCCGTCACCCGCACGCTGGTCACCTTTCTTCGGGCCCTGGCGGAAGGCGCCGTCGAGGGCGAGGCAGTCGCGCCCGACCGGCTGCGGAGCCTGAGGCGCTCGCTGGAGTACCACCTGACCGCGGAAACGCTGCCCCACGCCGTGCGCGTAGGCGAGATCACGCTGGCCGAGCGGCAGGCGCAGGTCGCCATCCGGCTGTTTGGGAATCCGGGGCGGGTAGCCGGGGAGATCTATCTCGAAGCAGGCGCGGAGGGCTGGCGCATCGTGGACGTCCAACTCGACCTGGCTCGGCTGGCACTGCCGTACACCCCGCGGGAGCAGGAGTTCGTGCCGAGCAGCGACCGCTGGCTGCTGGTTCGGTGATGCGACGTTCCCGACACCCGCGGATATCGGCAGCCGCGGCAGGGCTGCTGCTTTGCTTCCTGGTTCTGGCAACGGTACCGCTCGCCGCGCAATCGATCGTCGCCGAGCCACTGTCCGGGTTCTCCGCGCCGAGCGCGGTCGAGGCGATCGACTTCGTGGCGCTTCGCGCCGTGGACTTCCTGCTGGAGCAACTCCCCGACACGTCCGGCGAGGCTCTGTGGCTGGCGCCGGTCCTGACCGATACCGCTGCCGCGACCCGCCTCGGGCACCGCCTGCAGAGTGCGCTCCACCTGCAGCTGCTGGACCAGTATCGACGTGCCACGGTGCATGCCGTGGCAACGCTGTCCCCCTATCCGGGAGCGACCGCGACGGCGGATGGCTGGCACCCCGCGGCGGCACCCGGCTCCGATAGCGTGCTGGCATTGGAGATCCAACCCTTTCGCGGCACCATCCGGTTCGTGCTGCGACTGCTGCGGGCCGGTGAGCTGCGGGCCGGCGAGCTGATCGATGTTGCCGCCTTTCCGGAGCTGTACGAGTTGCTCCACAACCCCGCAGCCCGCCCCGCCGAGCCGCCCGCCGCGGGCGCTGCACCGGTGCCCGCGGCGCCGCCGACGGCAGATCCGTATGAACCGGACGATGATCCCGGTCTCGAGGTGGTCGTGGACCTGACCGCACGAACCGAGCTCGACCGCGTGCTGGGTCGCGGTGACCGCGACCGCTTCGCGTTCCTGGTCAGCGAAGCCACCCTGGTGCTGGTAGAGACCATGACCGAGCTCGACACGCAGCTCCTGCTGTACCGCGAGCGCGAGCGCGTCCCGTTCGCGGCAAGCGGCTCGGTTCCCGCCGGCGGTGGCGCACGGCTGGAGTTGAGTCTCACCGCCGGCTGGTACGTGGCGGAGGTGGTCGGCTTCAGTGACGACACCACCGGCGACTACCGGATTGCGATCGGTCACGGCGACCCGCGCCGGGAACCGAGCGCCCTGCCGCGGGTTCCGCTGCCTGCCACCATCACGCCGGACCGGGGACAGACCCGTTACACCAGCGACGGCGAGGACTGGATCGAGCTGCAGGTGCCCGCGCCCGGCTTCTACCTGCTGGAAGCGCGGTCGTTCGGCGTGCCGCTGAGCCTGTCGCTGTACCATGACCGTGCCGCTGCGCCGGTGGTGGCGCCGCGGTCGGTCGCGACCGGAAGCGGCGTGGAGCAGCGTGCCAGACCGGCGGCGCGGCGGGTCGACGACGCCGTGGCGCTGTTTGCCGACCGCCGTGCCGTACACGCCCGCGTCGCTACCTCCACCGGGCAGGAGGCGGCTTACCACCTGTTGTTCAGGCCGCTCAGTCCACCGCGCCGGTTCGCCGACGGCGCGCCGTTTGCGCTCGAGGTCGATCACGGGGTCGCATACCACACCCTGCGCATCTTCGGAGCCGGCACCTACACGGCCACGATTCGGGACCGGTCGGACGGGCTGAACCTGCGGGTATTCGGCGTGCCGGAGATGGAACTGATCAACGGAAACACGGAGTTCGACCTGGCGGCGGGGGACTACCTGGTCGAACTCGTCGTGCCGGAGCCGCGCCAGCACGTGTGGGTGTGTTGGGTCGCTTCCGGGGCGGCGCTGCGCTGCGGCGGTTGACACGTGGTACGGTGCGGCTAGATTATAGGAGCAATACGTGCCAGTTCGGAGTGGTATTTGACGTCATACGAGGCTTCCTTCGTGTTCCGCGTGGAGGCAGAGGCAACAGAGCGCGGCAAGCAAGCGGTCCAGGAGATATTTTCCAAGGCTGGAGTTCGCATCACCAATGAGAATGATATCGGTGAGCGAGTGCTCGCTTACCCGATCGCCAAGCAGGAACGGGGCCACTACACCTTGTACGAGATCGAGACCGATCCCCAGAGCGTTCAGGGGCTGTATCAGGCGGCGGGTCTGCTTCCGGACGTGCTGAAGTGTTTCATCGTGCGGCGCGAGCCGCTGCTGCCGAAACCTGTTGCGGTGCGGAAGGCCGGGGATTAGCATGGCCGATATCAATCATGTCACGTTGGTGGGTCGGCTCACGCGCGACGCGGAGTTGAAATACACCAATTCGGGCCAGGCGGTCTCCAACATATCGCTGGCGGTGAACCAGCGGCGCAGACGCGACGACCAGTGGGTCGATGAGGCGCACTTCTTCGATTGCGTCGTGTGGGGCCGCACCGCCGAGGTGTTAAACCCCTATCTGGTAAAAGGAAAACAGGTAGGTGTCGAGGGCCAGCTGCGCCAGAACCGCTGGGAACAGGAGGGGCGCACGCGTAGCAGAGTGGAGATTTCAGTCAACAACATCCAGCTCCTCGGCGGGCGCAACGATCAATCGCCGCGCGAGGAGCAGGGCGCGGCTCCCAGTACCCGACCTTCCGCTGTTGCCCCTGCTCGCGGGTCTGGAGGGATTCCTCCAGCCGACGAATTTGACGACGACATTCCGTTCTGACGCTTTGAGGATACTGTCCATGTCTGATACCCCCCCTGCCGATCCGGTTTCGCCACCGCTGGCGGTGCCGGAGTCCAATCCCGCTCCTCGCCGCGAAGCGGCCGCCGCCGCTGCGCCTCCGCGCGGCGCGGCGGAATACGCCGGCGGCATGCGCGAGAGGCGCGACGGCCCGCCGGGCGAGCGGCGCGAAGGTCGCGTTCGGACCCGCCAGGGACGGCCGTTCTACCGCAAGAAGTTCTGCAAGTTCTGTGCTCGCAGCGGCTCTGGTGCGGTGATCATCGACTACAAGGAAATCGATACGCTGCGCCGCTATACCACCGACCGAGGCAAGATCCTGCCACGCCGCGTGACCGGCAATTGCGCCAAGTGCCAGCGCAAGCTGTCGGCGGCGATCAAGCGCGCCCGCGCGCTGGCCCTGCTACCATTCACGGCACAGTAGGAGCAGCGGCAGGGACGCTGCACCGCCGGGCCTGCGCCAGATGAACAACCGCGGACTCCCCAACCGGGTGTGGATTGAAATCGGGGTGTTTACGGCGGTGAGCCTCGGGCTCCACCTGCTGGCTCCCGGCGTGTTTCTGTTTCTGATTCCTTTGCAGGTACTGGCGGTCCGGCGCGGAACCAGCGCGTTCGGATACGCGGTTCTGCTGCTGGCCTTGCTGGCGGCGGTGGTCGAGCTTGCCACGAGCGGGGCGCGCGCCGAGTTGCCCGCCGCCGAGGGCTACCTGCACAACGTCCAGCTGTTCCTGTCCGCGGTGCTGCTCGGTGGCTTGTGGCTGGTGAATGAGTCGCGCGTGCTCCCCTACCGCCATCTGGTTCGGATCATCATTGTCACGGGGGTCGCCGGATTGGTCGCGATCCCATTCGTCGGCGGCCTGATCAGCGATCCGGAATTCGCTCCGGCGATGCGCGCGTACGTGGCCGACCAGCCGTTGTTGCGCATGAGTCTCAATCCGTCCGCCACGCTGGATGCTCCGCCGCCGAGCCTCGCTGCGGTGGAGCAGTTCGCCACCATGATCGGCGAAATACTGCTGCGTGGCGTTCTGTTTCTGTACCTGGTGTATCTGGTGACCGCGTGGTGGCTCGGTTCGCTGTGGGGCGCCCGCACGATCGGCATGCGGTCGCCGATCGGGAAAATCATCGCCTTCCGGCTCGAGCCCTGGTGCATCTGGGCGATACTCCTGAGCGGCGCGGTGGTGCTCGGTGACGCTTTGCTCGGCGACATCGGTCTGCTAAGCTACGTTGGCTGGAACGTATTCTCCGTATTCCTGTTCCTGTTCGCCTTGCAGGGGATCGGGGTCTTGCAGTGGCTCTACCGGCGCTACAACGTGCCCGGCCCGATGCGGGTGATGATCGGCGTCGCCCTGGTGTTCATGCTGTTTCGGCCGGTGCTGACGTTCGTGCCGGTGTTCGGCCTGCCGCTCCTGGGAATCTCGGAGACCTGGGTGGACTTCAAGCGCCCCATGCCGGGGGACCACCAGACCAACGTTACGTGATCGTATTGGACAACGGGAGGAAGTCATGAGGGTTATTCTGCAACAGGATGTGCTGGGTCTCGGCGAAGAGGGGGACGTGTGCGACGTGGCGCCCGGCTATGCGCGCAATTTCCTGTTCCGCAAGCGGGCGGCACTTCCCTTCACCGACCACGCGATGACCCTGCTGGAGCACCGTCGCGAGTCGATCGAGCGGCGCAAGCAAGAGAAGCGCGTGGGAGCCGCGGGGCTGCGCGAGCGGCTGGAAGCGGAGGAACTCACCTTTCGCATGACCGCCGGGGTGAGCGGCAAGCTGTTCGGCTCCATCACCAGCGTCGCCATCGCGGGGGAGCTGGAGCGGCGCGGCTTCGACGTCGATCGTCGCCGTATCGAGGTGCCCGACCACTCCCTGAAGATGGTTGGCGAGCACACCGTGCGGATCCGCCTGTATGAAAATCAGGCGGCCGACATCAAGGTGACGATCGAGTCCGACGCCGACTGACCTCGTGGCTCGCAGCGCCGCGACATTGCCGCCCGCTCCGTCAGGGGAGGGGCTGCCGGACTCGGTACCGCCCCACAACCTCGATGCGGAGCGGGCGACCCTCGGGGCCGTGTTGCTGGACCCCGAGGCGCTTTCCACCGTGCTGCGCTATCTGCGCGCGGACGACTTCTATCGCGCGGCCCACCGCAAGATTTTCGAGGGCATCCTGGCGCTGTACGAACGCAATGAGCCGTTTGATCTCATCACGCTGAGCGACGAGCTCAGCCGTTCCGGCGACCTGGAGGCGTGCGGCGGCTCCGCGGAGATCTCCCAGCTCACGTCGGCGGTCCCCAGCAGCGCCAACGTCGAGCAATACGCGCAGATCGTCCAAGCCCGGAGCATTCGCCGCGAGTTGCAACGGATCGCGGCTTCCATCATCGCGGACTCGTTCGACGGCACCCAGGATGAACGCTACATCATCGAGTCGGCGGAGCAGCGCATCTTCGAGATTACCGACCGCCAGCAGATCGGCGCGGTGCGCCTGGCCCGTGAGGTGATCAACCAGACCGTGGCGGCCATCGAGCAGCTCTCCAAGGCCGGCGGCAGCTACACCGGCATCCCCAGCGGCTTCCCGGATCTCGACAACCTGACCAGCGGCTTCCAGGACTCCGAGTTCGTGGTGATCGGCGCCCGGCCGTCCGTCGGCAAGACCGCATTGGCTCTGACCATGGCGGCCAACATCGCGGTCCAGCAACGCCGTCCGGTGGGCTTTTTCACCCTGGAGATGTCCGCAGTCGCACTGATGCAGCGGCTGCTCGCCAGCGAGGCGCGACTGGACTCGAACCGCATTCGATCGGGACTGTTGCGGGCATCGGACTTTCACAAGATCGCCGACGCGGCGGCGCGCATGTACGACGCACCGCTGTACATCGAAGACTCGCCCAACCTCAAGCTGCTCGACCTGCGCGCCCAGGCGCGGCGCATGAAGTCCAGCCATGCCGTGGAGATCATCTTCATCGACTACCTCACGCTGATAACCTCCGAGCATCCGGAACTGGCGCGCTGGGAGCAGTTCACCGAGGTCAGCCGCTCGCTGAAGGCGCTGGCCCGCGAGCTGGACCTGCCGGTGGTGGCGCTGTCTCAGGTGCGGCGCGAGACCGAGGGCAAGCTGCCGACCCTCGCCGATCTGCGCGAGTCGGGCTCGATCGAGCAGGATGCCGACGTGGTGATGTTCCTGCATCGCGAGCGCGGCACGGACGAGAACCTGAACGATGTCGAAACGGAGCTGATCGTGGCCAAGCAGCGCAACGGTCCGGTGGGCAAGGTCAACCTGGCGTTCATTCCCGAGTACACCAAGTTCGAGTCACTCTCGCACCAGACGCAGTGACCGGGTCAACCGTCACTGAGGAATCGCCGCGCGCCGGGTGAGTGGGTGTAGCTGCCGCCCCGTGCTACCGCCAGCCAATCGAAGCCGCGGAACAGGTACAGGTCGAACAACACGGCGTGGGTGCTGCGGTCCCAGACGGTGAACGTTCCATCGGCGTTGTGCGCCAGCAGCAAGTCGGCCGCGACGCCGAGCTGCCGCGGTCGGTGACCGGACCGTTCCATCGCCACCAGGCGCCGGCCATCCCATACCCGCACCGTGTCCAGGCCCAGCGACGAATACACCATACGTCCGTCCGGCGCGGCGACCAGGGAGGCGAACAGGTCTTCGCCGGCGTAGGCATCGAGGATCCGCTCCTGCACCAGGGTCGTGCCGCTGCGGCGCTTCAACACGGTTCGCGCCTGGGCCCCCCCGGCGCCGGCGCGCGCGGACTCCACGCCGAGGGTCAGAAGCTGGCCGCTGGCATGCTGGGCCAGGTCGTAGATGAGCAGTGCGGCGTCCGGGAGCAGGACGGTCTCGGCGGTAGCGGTATCGATCTGCAGCAGCGGGGCGGCGGCGGCCGACGCCCTGCTGCGGCCGGCAACGAGGCGCTGGCCGGTACCGGCGACCTTGCTGGCGCCGGGGGCCCAGAACCGCTGCTGCGGCGGCAACGGGACCAGGGGGTCCGCGCTGAGCACCTGCGCCAGCGAGTACAGCCGAATCTCGCCACGGCGATCCAGCAGCAACAGCTGTTGGTCGAGGACGCTTGCCTGGGCCAGCGCTGCCGGCAGGCCGGTAAGCCGGAGCTGAAAGCCACCGGTCAGCGGGTCCAGCGTGCCGAGACTGCCGCTGTCTCCCTCGCGGTTCCACAGCAGAACCAGGCTGCGCGAGCGCGTGGGGGGCGCGGCCCGGGGCGTCACCACGGTCAGTCCCACGGCGGCTTGCAACGGGTTGATCAGGTGCCGCTGGCTGATCACCCGCGGCAGCCGCGGGGCGCGGGGGCCGGTGACCGCGGCCGCGGGCGGAGCGGTAGACGCCGTCCGTGCCAGGGCCAGCCGTGACCTGGTTGCCACCACGATCGTGTCGTCGGCGACTGCCAGTTGCGCATCCGGCAGCAGTTCATTGCGGGCGAAGGGCCGTACGGCGCCCGCGCGATACTCGGCAATGCTCCCGGGCTGGGCAATGAAGAGCGAGTAGTCGGCGGCGGCGATGGCGCTCACCGCTCCCCTCAGCATCACCGGTACGCTGGCGTAGCCGGTCAGCCTGCGGTCGGAGCGCAGGCGACGCACCACTACCCCGCCGCCGGACTCCACGGGTGCGGGCTCCAGCAGCAGGACCTGAGGCATCTGCTCCGACGTCGTGAACAGCGCGTCGCTCGACACCGAGACGCGGCCCCGCACCCGACCGGTCACCACGTCGATGGCCACGATCTCCTCGCCTGCCCGCGCCACCAGCAGCGCCTTGTCGGCGCTCACGGAAATCTGTTCCAGCCCCGGCAGCGTGGCCACCTCCGCCTGCAGGCGGGCACTGACGGCCTCCCAGTAGCGGATCTTGCCGGTGGGCTGGTAGGTCATGATGGTCCGCTCGTTGGTCGAGCTGGCAACGAACGAGACGATCCCGAGATCGGCCGGCAGTCTCTGGCGGGGCCGGCCGCTGAGCGCGTCCAGAAACACCACGCTGTCGAACCGTGGCATGGTGTAGACCAGGGCCGAGCCGCGGCTGGTAAAGCCGACGTGCAGCGGTGGTTCGGTCAGTGGCCGGCCGTACAGCCGGCGTCCGGAACGCCAGTCCCATACCTCCAGCAGGTTGTCGCCGGTGGCGGAGCGCAGCACGGCGGCGAGCAGGCTGCCCCCCGGTTGCAGTGCAATGCGCGCCACGCGGTGCACGCCCAGGCGCAGGTGCTGGACGAGGTGGCCGCTGCTCCGGTTCCAGACTCGTACCGAGCCGTCCTCTCCGGCCGAGAACAGCAGCCGCCGTTGCGGGTCGTATTCCAGGTCCGTGACCACTCCCGCGTGGCCGCTGTTGATCAGCGGCCCGGGGACGGCGCTCGCGGGGATGCCGGCCGCCGTGAGCAGCACCAACACCCAGGCCGCCAGCAGCGGCGCGGCGGGACCCCGACGACTCGCGATCACCGGGGAGCTACCTTCCCGCGAAGAACAGGATGTCGCTGAAGGTGGCGGCGATGGCGAGAAACAGCAGCAGCGGCAGCCCCAGCGTCTGAATGCGATACACGATTGCCGGTCGTAGCGGCCGGCCGCGCACCAATTCGGCGACGTACAGCGCGAGGTGGCCCCCGTCGAGCGCCGGCAGCGGCAGCAGGTTCATCACGAACAGGACGGTGCTGATCAGGCACAGCAGGCGGAAGAACTGTACCAGGCCGACACCGATGCCGCGCTCGAAGCCGTCGGATGCGGCCCGGCCCACGACGTAGGTGATGCGCAGCGGCCCCGCCACGGCGGTCTGCGGGTTGCCGCGGAACAGCAGCCGAAAGCCGCCGATGGCCGCGCCGATGGTGCGCATCGTGTCGTCCGCGCCACGCACCAGCGACTCGCCCGGCGACATCCGCGGGGAACGCGATGCGGGGACCTGAAAGCTGAAGCCCGGGTCGAGTGGGTTGCCGGAGAGCGGCAGCGTGACTTCGGCCTGCGACCCGGTGCGCTCCACGGTGAACACCGCCTGCGGCCGGTTGCTCCGGAGCTGCTGCACCACGTCGATGGAGTGGCGCACCGTGACGCCGTCCACCGCCACTACACGGTCGCCGGAGCGCAAGCCCGCGGCGGCGGCCGCACTACCCGCGCGCACCGCGAGCAGGGGTTCGATCCACGGGTACACCCAGATACGGCCGGCCAGCGTTTCGGGATCCAGCTCCGGAACGATGGGAATCGCGAGCAGCGTGCCGGCGCGCTCCACGGTGAGGTGCAGCGTGCGTTCCGGTGCCGCCGCAACGCGCACCCGCAACTCCTGGAAGTTGGCGATCTCGCGGCCGTCGATGCGCACGATGCGGTCGCCCGTGTGCAGCCCCGCAACGGTAGCCGGCGGGGACTCGGACACCGCGTCGATGTGGTAATCCGAGGCCAGGACGATGCGGTTGCCGGGGCTGTCGATGCGAAACCCGATCCACCAGATCAGGCTCAGCACCAGGATGGCGAAGATGAGGTTGGCCAGCGGCCCGGCAACGATGATGGCGATGCGGCGCCAGGCGCTGGCGGCGAAGAACGACCCCGGCTCCTGGAGCACATCATCGCTCCCCAGGCGCATCGCCTCACGCAGCCCCTCGTCGCCCTTCATCTTGCAGTACCCCCCCAGGGGGAACCAGGAAATCTGGTAGGTGGTGCCGCGCCAGCGACAGCCGATCATCTGCCCGCCCCAGCCGAGGGAGAAAACCTCTACCTGGACGCCGTTGGCCTTGGCCGCCAGGAAATGGCCGAGCTCATGGACGAACACCATGATGCCGAGGCCGAGGATGCCGAACAGGATGGTGATGACCAGCATGTTCAAGCGCCGGGTGTCCCGTGCACCGTCTGCATCCAGAGGAAGAACACCGGGGCACACAGCAGCGTCGAGTCGATCGAGTCCAGCAACCCGCCGCGGCCCGGAATGAGGACGCCGGAGTCCTTGACCTGCGCGGCGCGCTTCATGGCCGACTCCACGAGATCGCCGAGCGCTGCGCAGACACCGATTGCCACCCCTCCCATAGCTGCTTCAAAGGTACCGAAGCGCGGTGCCCCGGGAAACAGCGCGCGGGCGACGAGCAAGGCCCCCACCGACGCCGCTATGCCCGCGACGTATCCTACCACGGTCTTGGCAGGGCTGGCGGGCAGGCCGATGGCGGTGCGCCCGCGCGCCAGCTTGCCGGCCACGTACGCTATGGTGTCATTGCCGAACACGGCGACGAAGAAGGTCAGCAGCATCCAGCGCGGCTCACCGATGCCGGCGAGGCGCACGATGTAGCCGATCAGCAGCCCGGGATAGCAGGAGGCGAACAGGGTGGCGGCGGCGTATTGCAGCGTGCGTGCGGTCTGCGTGCGCCCGTCCGGTTGCGGCAGTTGCGCCGTCGTCAGCACCGACACCGACAACACCGCCGCCACCACGACGGTCACTGCGGCGCCGGCCGTACGGGCGCCGAGCAGGTCCCAGTTTTCGAGGTACGCGGTGGCGGGAAAGAGGGCGGCACAGAAGCCGGCGAGGCGCCAGTCTCCAGCGATCTGCCGGCGTTTGAACAAGCCGGCCACTTCCTGCGACCCCAACACCGCAGCGAGCGTGCAGCACAGAGTAAACGGCAGATGCCGGTAGACCGGCAGAACGAAGATCAGCAGGAAGAAGAAAGGGATCGCCGCCAACAACAGGAGCACGCGCACCCAGAAACGATCGGCAGCCAGCGTCTTCTGCACGCCTCAAGGTCCTCCGGTTCGTCTGCGGCTCCGGGTTACCGGTCCGCGTCTAGCGCCCCGTGACCGTCGCCTGTACGGCGACGCTCCCGGCCCAGCCTCGCCGTTCCTAGATCTCCATTATCTCCTTTTCTTTGGCGGTGAGCAGCTCGTTGATCTCGGCGATGCGCTCATCGGTCAGAGTCTGCACCTGGTCCGATTCGCGCTTGGCCGCGTCCTCGCTGAGACCTTCCTTCTTCTGTTGCTTGATATTCTCGTTGAGATCGCGGCGGATGTTGCGCACCGCTACCCGGGCCTGCTCGGCGGCGTTCCGCGCCTGCCGTACGATCTCCTTGCGCCGTTCCTCGGTCAATGGGGGAATGCTGATGCGGATCACTTTGCCGTCGTTGCTTGGGTTGAGGGACAGGTCGGACTTCTGAATCGCGCGTTCGATCCCGCTCAGGGTGGATCGGTCCCACGGTTGGATGATCACCAGCCGTGCCTCGGGAATCGAAATCGTGGCGGTCTGGTTCAATGGCATCTGCTGGCCGTACGCCTCGACCCGGATCTTGTCGAACATGGCGGCGCTGGCGCGTCCGGTCCGAATCGTCTTGAACTCACCCACCAGCGCGTCGATCGACTTCTGCATTCGCTGTTTCGCCTCAACGGCGGAATCGGCCATGGTTCCCTCCTCGACGCCTCGTTCGGTCTAACCGGCCGTGGCGCCTTCGCCCACCTTGTAGTAGACGTAGTCGACCACCGACACCTCCGTGCCGAGCTCCTTGCCGAGTTCGGCCATTACCTGCTTCACGCTCAGCTTCTGTTCCTTCACGAACGGCTGCTCGAGCAGGCAGATCTCCTGCAGGTGCTTGCGCAGCTTGCCCTTGACGATTCCGTCCACGACCTTGGGCGGCTTGTCCAGGGACTCCGCCTGCTTGCGAAAGATCGCTTCCTGCTCCGCCAGGTACTCCTCGGCGACCCGATCGGTCGCCAGGAACGGCGGCGCGAACGCAGCCACGTGGAGTGCCAGATCGAACGCCACCTGGCCCATGCGCTCCTCCTGCGCCTTGGCGGCGTCGGCGGCGTGCAACTTGACCAGGACCCCGATATTGCCTTCGCCGTGGAGGTAGTGGGCCACGCGATCTCCGTCGGTCAGGGCCACGCTGCGGAACCTGCGCAGAGCGATGTTCTCCTTGATCCTGCTGACGGCCTCGGTGATCAATTGCTGCATGTGCTCGGTAGGCGCTTCCAGGTGCTCTCGCGCGACCTCGGCGACCAGCCGTTCGCCCAGCTCCACGAATTGGGCGTTGCGGGCGACGAAGTCGGTCTCACTGGAGAGCTCCAGAATGGCAGCCGAGCCATTTACCGTGGAGAATACCCGTCCTTCGGTGGTTGCTCGCCCGCTGCGCTTGGCGGCAGCGGACAGTCCCATCTCCCTGAGCCGGCGTTCGGCGGCGGCGAGGTCGCCGCCGGCGTCCACCAACGCCCGCTTGCAGTCCATCATCCCAGCCCCGGTCTGCTCCCGGAGTCGCTTTACATCTTGAGCGGAGATTGCCAATTGTTGCTCCTGCATCGATTACCGGCGCGCAGCGCGGTCAGCGCCGCTGGCGCCGCCGGTCACTGGTCAACGCGCTTCGTAGAGGGTGTCTTCGTCGATACCCGCTTTTTCGGTGACCGTTTCCGGCTCCAGTTGCTGCTGATCCTTGTCGGCTTCTTCACCCGGGTCGTAGTTGGAATAGTCCTGGTCGGTGAAACTGTCCTGGGCGTCCTCGCTAGTCACCGCCGCCCCTGCCATTTCACCGAGCGAGACGGTCTCGATCTCCATCGCCGACTCGACGTCGTAGTCTTCGCCGTACTCGTCCTTGTCGATGATCTGGTCGAAGTCGTACTCCTCGCTGCGATCTTCGTCCTGCAGCGTCTCGATGACCTCCAGGCCCACCTCGTTCTCCGCTTCGACCACCGCGTTGGCGACGATCTGGGTAAACAGGTTGATCGCCCGGATGGCGTCGTCGTTGCCCGGAATGGGCAGGTCGATGACGTCCGGATTGCAGTTGGTGTCGACGATTGCCACCACCGGGATCTTCATCTTGTTGGCCTCGGCAATGGCGATGGCTTCCTTGCGGGTGTCGACTACGAACATGACCCCCGGCAGATCCTTCATCTCCTTGATACCGCCGAGATTGCGCTCCAGCCGCGCCTGCTCCTTCTGCATCCGGGAAATCTCTTTCTTGGTCATGTTGGCGAAGGTGCCGTCCACTTCCATCTTCTCGATCTTCTTCAGCTTGAGCAGGGACCGCTTCATGGTGGCGAAGTTGGTGAGCATCCCACCGAGCCAGCGGGTGTTGACGTAGTACATGTTGCAGCGCCGGGCTTCACGCTCGATCGACTGCTGTGCCTGCTTCTTGGTGCCGACGAACAGGACGTGCTTGCCGGCGAGGACGTTCTGGCGTACCGCCTCGTAGGCTTCCTTGATGGCGGTGATGGTCTTCTGCAGGTCGATGATGTGGATTCCATTGCGCTCGGCGAAGATGTAGCGCGCCATGCGCGGATCCCAGCGCTTGGTCTGGTGCCCGAAGTGGACTCCGGACTCCAGCAGGTTCTTCATGGTGACGACGGCCAACTAGTCCTCCCTTGCATCGTGATGGCTGCGAAATGGATAGCCATGCCGGGCCAACATACGATATATCGTTTCCAGCGGCAAGCCTACGACATTGCTGTAGGAACCGCGCAGCTCCGTGACCAGCATCCCGGCCCGGCCCTGAATGCGATAGCCGCCGGCCGCGTCGCGCCATTCCGCCGTGTCCAGGTACCACTCCAGCTCCCGTTCGGTGAGCGCGGCGAAGGCGACCGCGGTGCGCGCCAGCGCCGTTTCCAGGACTCCCTCGGGAGTTCTCAACGCCACGCCGGTGAGCACTTCGTG
Source organism: Spirochaetia bacterium (assembly GCA_965203905.1). GTDB lineage: Bacteria > Spirochaetota > Spirochaetia > SZUA-6 > Bin103 > Bin103. The sequence goes on from CBDBDQ010000005.1 coordinate 5,747,817, forward strand.
TGCGGTGCCCGAGAGGCGCCCGAGGATGCGGCGCGCGGCCGCCCGGTCGCGTGGTTTCCCCACCAGCTCGCGGCCAGCCAGGATGGCGGTATCCGCCGCCAGGATCCAGCGCCGCCGGCCCACGCGGCCGGCCACGGCGCCGGCCTTGTGGCGAGCCAGGCGCACGACCGCCGCGGCAGGCGGCTCGCCGGCGCCAAGTGTCTCGTCGATCCGCGACGGCACCACCTGCAGCGGCAGGGCGACCGACTCCAACAGTCGCCGCCGTTGCGGCGAGGCGGACGCCAGCACGATGGTCGCATCCGCGGCGGCAGGCATGGGCGCGCGTCAGCGGTGGAGGTGGTAGCGGCCGGCGGGAGCGGCGGCGCGCAGCGCGCCGAGTTCGGTCGCGTCAAGTGGGGGCGTGGCGACGCTGGCCACGTTCTGCTCCAGCTGGGCCAGCGTGCTGGCGCCCGGGATCACGGTTGCCACGGCCGGCGCACTGAGGGCGAAGCGCAGCGCCGTCTGCGCCGGCGCGCGGCAGGCGGCGGCGCTGGCCTGCTCCAGGATCGCCTGCAGCTCCAAGACCCGCTCCTCGCCGTGGTCCGGAACGGCGCGCGCCGGCCGCCCGGCCAACAGCCCCTTGGCCACGGGGCCACGGGCGATCACGGCGATGCCGCGCGCCCGCAGCAACTCCAGCGCCTCCTCCTCCGGGCGCCGGTCCAGCAGGCTGTACTGCATCATCACGCTGGCGATGGCGGAGCCGGCGGCGTAGCGGCGGATCACGTTGGGACGAATCGAGGAAATGCCCCAGGCGCGGATCTTGCCCGCCTGCACCAGGGCGTCGAACGTCGCGATCAGTTCGTCGATGGGATCGTCGATGGTGCCGCCGTGGAGCTGGTAGAGGTCGATGTAGTCGCTGGCGAGGCGTTTCAGACTGGCCTCGACGGCACCGCGGACGTACGCCGGCGAGGGATCCCAGTCCCAGCCGCCGCCGTCGGGACGCCACCGGTTGCCCACCTTGGTGGCGATGACCACGTCGCGGCGGCGGGCACCGAGCGCACGGGCCAGGAGCTCCTCGTTGGCGCCGCGATCGTAGAGGTCCGCGGTGTCGAAGAAGTTGACCCCCAGGTCCAGGGCGCGCCCGACGAGGCGCTCGGCAGCCGATCCGGCCCGGGCCAGCGACATGCAGCCCAGGCCCACCTCCGACACCTGGAGGCCGCTGCGTCCCAGCCGGTTGTTGCGCATGGGTCATCCTACCACGTGAGCGGGGCGTGGTGGCCGCGCGTCGGCCCATCGGCGTGGTAGGATGTTCCCATGTCGGCACCCGGCGCCGCGCCAGACGACCTGCCCGGATACCCTGAGATTCCCTACGGGCGAGCCAACTTCCGCCGCCTCCGCCTCGACCGCTGCTTCTACGTGGACAAGACGCGCTTCATCCGCCCGCTGGAGCATGAGCGGTTCGCGTTCTTCATCCGGCCGCGGCGTTTCGGCAAGACGCTTTGGCTGACGATGCTGGATGCCTACTACGACCGCGCCCAGGCCAAGGACTACGAAGCGGTGTTCGCCGGCACCGACATCGGCGCCCGGCCGACCGGCAACCAGAGCCGCTACGTGGTGCTGTACTTCGACTTCTCGGCGTTCAACCACGCGCCGCCGGCGTTGCTGGAGAACTTCGAGCGGCACTGCGCGCTGCACGTCCGCGACGCCCTGCGGCGCAGCCCCGACCTGTTCGACGAGGTGGCGACGCGTGACATCCTCGCGCCGCCGTCCATCAACGAAAAGCTCGAAATGCTGTTTCTGCACGCACGCGACCACGACATACCGCTCTACGTGCTGATCGACGAGTACGACAACTTCGCCAATACCGTACTTGCCTACCAGGGTGCCGAGGCGTACCACGAGTTTACGCACGGCGCCGGTTTCTTCCGCAACTTCTTCGCCACGCTCAAGGCGGGCACCGCGCAAACCGGCAGCGTCGACAGGCTGTTCGTCACCGGCGTGTCGCCGATCACGATGGACGACGTGACCAGCGGCTTCAACATAGGCACCAACCTCAGCTTGCGCGCCGAATTCAACGAGATGCTCGGCTTCACCGAGGAGGAGGTGCGCAGCCTGCTGGAGACCTACCGGAGGCTGGGCGTTTTCGACCAGGAACCCGACGCCGTGCTGGACACGATGCGCGAGTGGTACGACGGTTACCGCTTCGCCAAGGGCGCCGACAGTCCCATCTACAACACTGACATGGTGCTCTACTACCTGCAGCACTCGGTGCCCAACAGGTCCGGACCCGACAACCTGATCGACGCCAACGTGCGCATCGACTACGGCAAGCTGCGTCACCTGCTGGTCACGGGACGGCGGTTGAACGGCAACTTCGACCTGCTGCGCGAGGTGATCGCCGAAGGGCGGGCGGACAGCGAGATCGTCGACAGCTTCCCGCTGGCGCTGCTCGGCGAGCGCCAGAATTTCCTTTCGATGATGCATTACTTCGGCCTGCTGAGCATTCGCGGCATGGCGGCCGGCGTGCCGCGGCTGGCCATCCCCAACCAGACCGTGCGGCGCCTGATGTACGGCTTCCTGCGCGACGCCTACCAGGACGTCGGTGTGTTTTCGGTGGACCTGGTGGCGTTCGACCGGCTGACGCGGCGCATGGCGCTGAGCGGCGACTGGCGGCCGGCGTTCGAGCGCCTGGCAGCCGCGGTGGCGGAACAGACCGGCATCCGCGACTACCTGCGGGGCGAGAAAGTGGTGCAGGGGTTTCTGGCGGCGTATCTGAGCGCGTCCGGCTACTTCGTGCTGCACACGGAACTGGAGTTGGCAAAGGGCTACGCCGACCTGGTGCTGGAGCCGCGCCCGGCGCGCTACCCGGGCATGCGGCACGGCTTCGTCATTGAGTTGAAATACGTGCGCCGCGACGCGGAGCCGCAGGTGGCGGCGCAGGCGCAGGCGGCGGTGGGGCAGCTTCGCGGGTACCTGGCGGACGGCCGGCTGGCACGCCGTTTCCCGGATGCGGAGTTCACGGGTTTGGCGCTGGTGTTCCGCGGCTGGGAACTCGCGCACGCCGAACAGCTTGCGCCTTGAAACACCCACGCCGCCGCACCACACCGGGATGCCCGCGCGCAAACTCTCTGCGGGACGGATTCTCGCCGGTGGCGAACCATGCCCGACCGGTCTCAGACGATCCGGCGTAACGATTCGACGACTTCATCCGGACGGCCGACATCGACCGCCGCGACGTCGAGCTGGCGGCCGCTGCCGCGGAGCGTCCACTTGCGGACGATCCCGGCCGGTCTGTCCATCCCCCTATGCCAGGGATACACCAGAATGACGCGTTCGGCTCGATATGCGTCGCCGTAGACCGCCATCTGGTAAATGTCGGATGAATCGATACCCAGCTTCTGTTTGTCGAAAATGAGCCGCTTCCACTTCGTATCGAGAATGACGCAGCCGTCCGGTGTTTCGACCACGATGTCGGGGCGGAGGACAAACAGCGGACCATCGGCACTGTCGACAGCGCAATGCCTCTGGTCCTGGAGACGGCTTTGCCGGGGAGCGACGGCACGCTTCGTGCTCCGGCCGATGAACTCCTCGAAGAGCTCGTTCATCGGAAACAGCAACGCGACGCCTGGCGCCCCTCCGGTTGCCGTGCTTTGCCAGTCCTCGGCGAGAAACTGGCAGGCGAGACGATAGAGCTCGTGAAAGGCGACGTTGCTGCGATCCAGGCGAACCGGTTCACGCAGCGGAGCCGTCGTATTGCCTGCGAACTCCAGCCGGGCGGCGAGCTCGGCCAGCCGCCGGGCGCTGTCGGCGGACCGGGTGACACCTGCGACCTTCGACACCGCCGCCTTCAGAACGCGGTTCAACGGCGTGTCCTCGGAACGTTCATCGAAGCGACAGGCGTAACGATCGGGACGGCCCACGAAACGGTTCAGTTGACGCGGCACGTTCAGCCGACCGCGCAGCAGGCTCAGGTCCTCCTCATGTTCGAGATAGCGACGCGGCAGCCCTCGCCGGACGACGGCAAGCAGACGGGCGGTGAACAGCCGGATGAAGATCTCGAGGAGATCGTAACGTTGGGTCTCCATCGTCGAGAGTTCGCCATCGACTACACGCTGGCCCCACGCAACTGCGAGCATGCGCACGAGCGCCGCCCGCACCGTACCATGCTCGTCGTCGATCTTGGGCAGGATTTCGAGGGTTGGACCGGAGGGCACTGCCAGAACGCCCACGATTTGGCACGCTCTGATGCCGCCATCGGTACGGGTCAGGACATCCCGCGGCGGCACGTAACGCCGGGCCGCGCGCCTGGCAAGCGCGAGCAGGCGCTCCGCATCGTGCTCGGCAAGGCCGTCACCGCCGATCGGCAGATGCTCCCATTCCCGACACGTCAGGGTCACGGTATCAGCGTCAGTCGTCGGGTGCGGTTATCGATCGCAGACCGACGAGGCGGTCATACGCGTCGGATGCGAACTGGTCGCGTACGCTCCAGCGTAGCCGTTGCTCCCCTGAGCCCTCCAAGCCGACGTCGAGTGCAGGTGGCGGGTTCAACCGTTCTCCCCTGACGAACTGGTCGCCCCCGCCCAGCACGGCACGGACCTTGGCCCAGTCCTCGTAGAAGTACTCCGCAAGAAGCGGGATGATCTTGTGGCGCATCACGTCGTCCACGTCGGCCCTCGTGCGGGTGCCCATGAACCAGGCGTGGCCAATCAGATGATCGCGATCCAGGAGCCACTCCAGCCGCTCGTTCATGGTGCGGAGCACGTCCGGCAGGGGGACGCCCGTCGCATCGGCCGCCTCCTCCAGCAAGTCGGGATCGGGTGGCAGCTCCACGAACCGGAAGCGGCGCCGCAGCGCCGTGTCGAGCAGCGCGATAGAACGGTCGGCGGTGTTCATGGTGCCGAGCAGGTGGAGATTCGCCGGGAGCGTGAATGGTTTGCCCGAGTGAGGCAGCGTCACCGCAACCTCGTTCTCCGCACTTTGCCGTTTGTCTTCCTCGATCAGCGTGATCAGCTCACCCATTACCTTGGAGACGTTAGCGCGGTTGATCTCATCGATCACCAGCACGTAAGGTTCGGCGGCGCTCGCCGCGCGTGCGCGATCCGCGATTCGTTTGAGCACGCCGTCGGTCGGCTTGAGACGAATCCCGGCATGGGGGCCGGTTTCCGGACGCAGCCCTTCGACGAACTCCTCGTAGCCGTAGGACTGATGGAAGGTGACGAACTCTATTCGCCGCGCGTCCACCAGCTCCGGATAGCGATCGCGGATCTGACGGTCGGTACGCTGCTCCGGACCATCACATATCTCGACGCACCAGCGGGCGGTCTGATACGTCTTGCCGGTCCCCGGCGGCCCGTACAGGATGACATTCAAAGCTTGGTGCACGCCCGGAGCAGGCAGCGGCTCCTCAGGCGATTTCCCGGGGTCCCACCGGTTTCTGAGTGGGGACTGGTAGAAGTCCAGGTGCTCGCTCTCCTCTTCCTGCTCGAGCCGTTTGCGTATCTCGTAGACCACTTGGTCTTCCTGGCCTTCGGACAGTTTGATCGCCGCCTCGTCAGCATGTGACTTCCTAGCTCCGAACCACTCGATGATGCGGCGCTTGTGAGTCGAAGCACCAGCTCGCTCTACGTAGTCCGGAAAAAGCAGGTAGAGCAAGGCGTTGCGCATTGGCAGCGTCTCCGCAGGAGCCTTGCTGTCGAGCCAGGCGATGAACTCCCACGGCGGTCGCAGCTTCACCCGCGGCTGTTCCCGCTTCCACAGGAGGACCACCTGCAACAGATAGCGCAAAGGATGATCGATCTTCCAGTGACGAACGTTGACGCCGTTGACACCGAGTAAGGTCTGGTCAGACACATGCGGACTAGCGGGTGGGTCAGAACCTGCAAGCTCCCAGATCTCGTTAAAACGGTCACGTTTCCAGCTTGGTCGCTCCTCATAAAGCGTCGGAAACAGAGACACGAACCAGACCGCCTCCGCTGCCAGACGGATCATCTCAGGCCGTTCCTCTTGCACACTTGCTATCAGTCGCGCCTTGAACAGCGCCCATCCGACGATGCCGGATTCCCTTGCCTCCTTCCAATCTATGGGCGGCTCCACACATGTGTGTACGAGTTCCTCAATGTTCTGCGGAGACCATAGGGGCTCTTCCGTGAACAACGATCCGTTCGCCATGAAACAGCGTTCTCTCCAGGCGTCTGCTGCTGCAAGAACGTCGCGGATATAGTCGAACTCCGGCTCGGGGCCGATCCAACGTGCCACCGCTCATCCTCCTTTCTCTGGCCGCGAAGTCACACCACGACGCCTCGGGCGGCCCAGTCAGCAGCCGACGTCGCATGCGAAACATGTTTGCCTTCCCGTGCTTGGTCAAGACCACTGCTCGGAACTTCGGGCTGACACGCGAGTAGGGGCGGTGGCTCACACGCTACGAGAAGCACAAACGGCGAAGGGTGATCGCATGGGCGAGCAACTGCCCTTGACTCCCATGTCGGCCGGTCCGAACGGGCGGGTCGAGCCGAGCTCGGAGATCGGTGTGGGCGATGAGCTGCAGGTCGCGCCGCTGCGCGCAGCGCACTAGTTGGTGCACCGTCGCGCGGTCGGGGGCTGCAGCCAGCAGCGCCGCCAGGCGTTCGGCCTGAGCGGCCAGCAGGCCGCCGAAGTCGGTCAAGGTGTCGCGGCAGCGCTGCGTGGCGCGCGCGCCGACCGCACTGCCCGGCTCGGGAACGGCGGTGATCAACAGGTCGCGCACCCTCGCCGGCACCTCGCGCAGGATGGCCACGGGCCAGCGCTCCGGGTGCGCCGCCGCCAGCCGGTCCAGCCGCAGCAGCTCGTGTGCGAAACTGCTCCAGGCGTTGAGCTGAGCGCGCGCCGGGGCCGCCGCGGCGCTGACCCCGAGCACGCTGCCGGCTGCGGTGAACAGAGCGCGCGACTCGCGCAGCTGCGCCAGTTCCACGGCGGCGCTCGCCACCACCTCCGACTCCTGCAGGTGAAGGATGAACGCGGCGCTTGCGCCCGGTCGCAGCAGGCGCCGCACCTCGTCCAGCACCCGCGGCGGATCGCCGTACTCCAGCGCGAACTGCGCCGCCACCAGATCGAAGTGGCCGGCCGCAAACGGAGTGGCGGTCATCGCCGTACCGGGGTGAAAGGTCACTGCCGCGGCCAGCTCGCGGTAACGGCCGGTCAGACTGCGCTGCGGGTCGATCGCGGCCGAATCGACGCCGTGGATTTCCCAGTGAGCGCCGCGCTCCGTGCCGATGGCGGCTGCCAGCAGCGCCACCGCGCCGTTGCCGCAGCCGAGGTCGAGGACTCGCGCGCCGTGGCCGAGCGGTGCCAGCCGGCCGCGCCAGAATTCGGCCAACGGCCCCCGCTGCGGGTCGCCGAACACCTGCGGCAGCGACGACACCTCGCCGCCGGCCCAGTATCGGGTCCATGCATCCACCGCCTGCCGGCTCATGGTCGGCCACCGTAGAAGCTTGCGTTGTGACCGGCAACCTCCTACCCTGCCGCAGTCCGGCGTGAGAGCGCCGCCACCGCCACCTGACCCGACCTGATTGACAGCGCATGGCCGAGGCCGCACGATGGCCGCGATGCAGCGCGCGCTGGCCGCCCCCGCGTCGGTCCGCCGTACCCCGTTGCTGGTACGGATGGCCCGCTCCTACCAACTCTACCTGCTGCTGCTGCCCACGGTCGCGTTGGTCTTCCTGTTCCAGTACGTCCCCATGTACGGGGTCACCATCGCCTTCAAGAACTTCAAGCCGCACCTGGGCATCATCGGCAGCGACTGGGTGGGCCTGCGCCACTTCATCCGCTTCTTCGAGTCGGCGAGCTTCTGGCGCCTGATCCGCAACACCATCTTCCTGAGCGGCTACGAGCTGCTGGTCGGCTTTCCGATCCCGATCCTCCTGGCGTTGATGATGAACATGGTGACCGGGGCGCGCTTCAAGCGCACCGTGCAGATGGTCACCTACGCCCCGCACTTCATCTCCACCGTGGTGATCGTGGGCATGCTCGGCGTGTTCCTGTCGAAGAACTTCGGCCTGACCAACCACCTCATCGACGCGCTCGGCGGACAGCGCGTGTTCTTCCTCGGCAAGGAGCAGTGGTTCCGCTCGCTGTACGTGTTCTCCGGGGTGTGGCAGAACGCCGGCTGGGGCACCATCATCTACCTCGCCGCGCTCAGCGCCATCGACCCCGAACTGCACGAGGCGGCGATCGTGGACGGCGCCACCCTGTGGCAGCGGGTTTGGAACATCGACATCCCCGGCATCCTGCCGACCATCGTCATCCTGCTGATTCTCAACGTCGGCCAGATCATGGGCGTGGGCTTCGAGAAGGCGTTCCTGATGCAGAACGCGCTCAACCTGCAGGTGTCGGAGATCATCTCCACCTTCGTCTACAAGGTGGGGCTGCTCGACGCCCGCTTCAGCTTCTCGGCGGCGGTGGGGCTGTTCAACGCGGTGATCAACTTCGTGCTGCTGGTGTCGGTCAACCGCTTCGCCAAGGCGCTCGGCCAGTCGGGGCTGTGGTAGCGCAATGGTGGTAGCGTAATGGCCGTAATCGCCCTGACGCGGCAGGACCGCGTGCTCAACGCGGTGCTCTACGTGCTGCTGTCGCTGATCCTGCTGGCGGTGGCCTATCCCCTGTTCTTCGTGCTGATCGCCTCGGTCAGCGACCCGGTGCTGGTCAACACCGGCAAGGTGTGGATCGTCCCGCGCGGGGTGACGCTGGACGGCTACGCCAAGATCGTGCAGCACCAGGACCTGTTGCGCGGCTATCGCAACAGCCTGGCCTACGCCACGCTGGGGACCCTGCTCAACCTCGGGCTGACCCTCACCGCCGCCTACGCGCTGTCGCGCCGCGACCTGCCCGGTCGCAATGCGATCATGCTCTACCTCACCTTCACCATGTTTTTCTCAGGGGCCTGATCCCCACGTTCCTGCTGATTCGCGACCTCGGGCTCTACAATTCGTTCTGGATCATGATCCTGCCGGCGGGGGGCAGCGCCCTGCACCTGGCGGTGTCGGTGTTCAACATCATCATCGCCCGCACCTTCTTCATGAACACCATTCCGCAGGAGCTGCTCGACGCGGCGGTGATGGACGGCTGCAGCGACCTGCGCTTCTTCCGCTCGGTGGTGCTGCCGCTGTCGGGGGCGATCGTCGCGGTGCTGATGGTGTTCTACGCCGTGGGCCACTGGAACGGTTTCTTCCACGGCCTGATCTACCTGCGCGAGCGGGAGCGGTTCCCGCTGCAGCTCATCCTGCGCGACATCCTGATCCAGAACACCTTCACCGAGGAGCTGGAGATCGACGACGAGAACGCGCTCGCCGCCATGATGCTGGCCGAATCGATCAAGTACGGCATGATCATCGTCGCCAGCGTGCCGGTGCTGCTGCTGTACCCGTTCGTGCAGAAACACTACGTGCGCGGCGTGATGATCGGGGCGATCAAGGGCTGACTGTTGCGTCGATTGCTGAGGTCCAACGTGAACACTCGCGGTGTTCCTCTGGCGACGGCCTTGGTTCTGGTGGCGGGTGCGCTGTTCGCGACATGCTCGTTGCCGAACTTGTCGCCAACTTCAGCACCGGGTTCGTCGCCTCGCGAGGGGACCGCAAGCGATGAGGATCGCCTGGTGGCAGTTGGCTTTCAGAGCGCCGGCTACCCGATAGTGTCGCAGACTGTAACAGTGCGTGCCCTGATCCAGCGGCCCGGCCACGTACCTACGGCGTTCGACGAGCAGACCCTGGTCGCCGACATGCAGGAACGGGCCAACATCAACCGTTTCACGCTGTTCACCAGGTTCGAGCTGCCTGAGGTGATGGTTCGCTTCATCGACGCCTGAGCGGACGACGACTTCAGCATCCAGGCATCGTACGGCGGACCGACGCTCGAGCGGGGCGGCGACGGCACCAGCACGGTGGTGGGACGCGGCACCGACTGGTACAACCATGGACCGCACAACCAGTTTCCCTCGTACATCTCCAAGCGGGCGTCGGACAAGTTACGCTGGACCGGTGAATTGGGCAGCCGCGACCGCTACATCCGCGAGATCTACGAGCCCTGGATCTGGCCGCAGGAGCGCCACTACGCACACATCACCTACAGTGACGACGAGCAGTCGGCGCTCTCCATCCTGCAGACCGGGATCGGCGACTACGTGAGGAGCACCATTGCGAGCTGGATCATGGAGGGCAGCGCCGACGCCGAGTGGGACGGTTACCTGGATCAGTTGGACCACCTGGGCCTGCCGCAGGCGATGCAGATCTATCAGGCCGCTCACGACCGTGTCGCCGGCAACTGACGGCCACTTGATCCGCGGGGGTGGGCTCTGGCGCTCTGGCGCTGTTTGAAACCCAATCCGAACTAGCATAGGGTAAGGCTCCTGCAAGGAGGATGCTTGCAATGAAACTTCATCGATTCGCCGCTGCCGCTGTGGCATTGGCGCTGGTTCCCGCCGGGTTGCTGCTGGCCGCGGGGGAAACGGATTCGGGTACGATGGGAGAACAGGACCGGCTGGCCGCGGTCGGCTTCCAAGCCGCCGGCTATCCCATCGTCGAGACGCCGATCACCGTGGAGGCGATGATCCGCGGCGCCGCCCACGTCCACTACGAGTTCGACGAGATGACGCTGATCGTCGACCTGCAGGAGCGCTCCAACATCGACCTGGTGTTCGAGACCGTGCCCGGGGCGCAGGTCTCGGAGAAGCGCAACCTGATCTTCGCCAGCCGCGAGTACCCCGACCTGATGCTCAACATGGGCGTGTCCGACCGCAACCTGTGGGGCGCGGCGCAGGCCGGCGACGTGTGGGCGCTGGACGAGATGATCGACGCCTACGGTCCCAGCTGGAAGCAGGCGTTCGTCGAACGGCCGATCGTGAGGAAGGCGATCACCCAGCCCGACGGCAAGGTCTACAGCCTCCCCTACTACCGTGAGATCCTCAACGACTACGGCATCCGTGACACCATGGCGATCAACGTCGACTGGCTCGGCAAGATGGGCATCGACGAGATCCCGGACACCACCGAGGAATTCTACCTGGCGCTGAAGGCGTTCCGCACCGGCATCGACAACGGCACCCTGCCGGAGAACGGCGTGCCGTGGCTGGGCCGTTTCCACGCCTGGGGCAACGGCGGCGAGTGGGAGCTGTACAACGCCTTCGGCCTGTGGATGAAGGGCCAGGGCGTCGGCGCCGAGAAGTACCTGTCGGTGAACGACGGCGTGGTGGAGTTCGGCGCCACCGATCCCAAGCTCAGGGACGCGGTGAAGTTCCTGCACCGGCTCTACTCGGAGGGACTGATCACCGAGGAGTTCTTCACCAACCAGGGCACCGACTTCACCCCGCGCTCGCGCTCGGTGCCGCCGATCTCCGGCTACTGGGGCTCCTACTTCATCACCGCGCCGGTGGAGGAGTTCTACGATCCGTTGCCGCCGCTGATGGGTCCTACCGGAGTGCGCCGCTACCGCTCACAGCCGGTGCGGCTGCAGAAGAACGCATTCACGATCTTCAGCAAGTTCGAGTACCCCGAGGCGCTGGTGCGGTTCATCGACCCGTGGGCCGACGACACCTTCAGCATCGAGGCCTCCTACGGCGGACCGCTGATCAAGCAGGAGGCCGACGGCACCCGCACCGTGACCGGGCGCGGCGTGGACTGGTTCGAGCACGGCCCGCACAACTTCTTCCCCACCTACGTGTCGAAGCGCGCGGCCGACAAGGTCAACTGGACCGGTGAGCAGGGCTTCCGCGACCTGTACATCCGCGAGATCTACTCGCCCTACATCTGGCCGCAGGAGCGGCACTTCGCCTACATCACCTACACCGACGAGGAGCAGGAGGAGTTGGCGGTGAGCAGCACCGAGATCGCCGACTACATCAAGACCTCGATCGCCAAGTGGATGGTGGACGGGGGCGTCGACGAGGGTTGGGACGACTACCTGAATGAGCTCGACCGGCTCGGCCTGGACCAGGTGATGGGGATCTTCCAGACCGCCTACGACCGCTTCCACGGCAACTGACCGCAACCCGATGCCGGCCGGCGCCGCGATGCAGACAGTCATCGCCGGCGCCGGTTCTTCTACATTACCGCCCTTGAAACTGCGCGCCCGCGGTCAGCGTGTGACGGTGGTGGACGCCGCCACGCGGCGCGCCGTCACTCCCGGGGGTGGGCGTCGGCCCGCGCTCTTACCGTACAGAAGATCCGTTTGTGGAGTGACCTTGAATTCGGGGTCCTGTTGACCGTTGGCACTTAGCTCCCGCCGCGCTATGGGCAATCCCGCGCCCCACTGCTGGACCAGGTTGAGCACTCGCATTGCCTCGGCCAGCAACGGGTTGCGGTAAGCGACGAACCCCGCCAGACCGAAGTTCTCTGGGGAACGGCGAACCATGGCGCTGGTCAAGCCGACTACTGCTATTGCTGCTCCGTGGCCGTGCGCCGCGCGCCATTTGCGGTGTATTCTCCGTCCATGGCTGTTCAGCTTGGGATTGCGCCGATTGGCTGGAGCAACGACGATCTGCCACAGCTCGGCGGCGATACGCCGCTGGAGACCTGTCTCAGCGAGAGCAGGCTGGCCGGCTTCACCGGGGTCGAGTCGGGCGGCAAGTTTCCCATGGACGCTGCGGCTCTCGGCCCGAAACTCCGTGCCCACGACCTGCAGTTGGCGTCCGGCTGGTTCTCGGGGCGGCTCCTGGAAGGCTCGGTGGCCCGTGAACGGGAGCGCATCGAGCAGCAGCTCGCGACCTTCGCCGCGCTGGGAGCACCGGTCCTGGTGTACGCGGAGACCACCGGCACCATTCAGGCTGCCCAGGACACGCCGGTCAGCCGGCGCCCCACCCTGGACCGCGCCCAGTTCCCCGACTACGGCCGCCGGCTCACCGAGCTGGCCGGGTACCTGGCCTCCCGCGGCGTGCCGATGAGCTATCATCCCCACATGGGCACGGTGATCGAGACCGAGGAGGAAGTGGACCTGCTGATAGAGCACACCGGCCCGGCGGTGGGGCTGCTGCTGGACACCGGGCACCTGGTGTTCGCCGGTGGCGACCCGCTGGCCCTGGCGCGGCGCCACGCCGCGCGGATCAACCACGTGCACTGCAAGGACATTCGCGCCGAGGTGCTGGCCCAGGTGCGGGACCGCGACATGAGCTTTCTGGACGCAGTGCTGGCGGGCGTGTTCACCGTGCCCGGCGACGGCAGCATCGACTTCCGCGCGGTCGCCCGGCTGCTGGCGGAGATTCGTTACGCCGGATGGGTGGTGGTGGAGGCGGAGCAGGACCCGGCCAAGGCCAACCCGCTCACCTACGCGCGCATCGGCTACGCCGAGCTGAGCGCCGCCCTGGCGGAGGCCGGCGTCGAGGTCAGCGAGGGAAGCGCGGGATGATTTTCAAGTCGGAGCAGGTCGCCGCGCAGTGGGACACCTGGTGCTACCACCATGCCGGGACCTGGTACCTCTACTACCTGATCACCGAGAGCAGCGCCGGCGAGGGATTCGGCGTGGCCACCTCTGCGGACGGGGTGCACTGGGAAGATCACGGCTGGGCGATCCGCGCCTCGGACGACATGGTGCGCTACCTGGGGACCGGTTCGGTGTGGCGCGACCCGGCGCCCGACGGCCGGTTCCTGTGCAACTACAGCGAGTGGCGGCTCGACGACGAGGGCGAGCCGCGCCAGAACATCCTGTTCGCCCGGTCGGAGGACCTGCTGCGGTGGCACAAGTTCGGCGACCCGCACCTGTTTGCCATCGACGAGGGGCTGTACGAGCGCTACGGGCGCTGGGACTGCATCAATACGCTGCCGCGCGCCGCCGGCGGCTACCGCGGCACCTGGACCGCCACCCCGCGCGGGCGGCGGGCGGGACTGCGCGGCGGCATCGGCATCGGCATCAGCGACGACGGCGTGCACTGGCGGGCTCTCCCCCCGGCCGCGGTCCGGCCCGATGCCGACGAGTCGGGCGCCATGGTGGAAGCGGGAGGTACACTGCATGCGATGTTCGGGCGCGACCACACCATGACGGCCTACACGGCGCAGCACTTCGCCGGCCCCTACCGGATGGCGCCAAAGAATCCCCTGCTGCTGGCCCGCAACCATGCCTACTTCTCGCGCACCTTCACGGTCGGCGACGAGGTGCTGGTGAATCATCACGCGATGGACGGCCGGCGCGTGCCCAGCGGCCGCGTCATCACCTACGCCGCACCGTTCAAGCGCTTCACCGTGGATGAGGAGGGAGTGCAGCGCTGGCGCTGGTGGCCGGGCAACGCGGCGTTGCGGGGCAGCGCGGTAGATCCGGCGGCACCGCAGTCGTTCGCCCAGGGCCTGGTGGTGGAGCTGGAGCTCGACCTCGGCGCGGCGCCGCGGATCACCCTGGAGGTGGACGGCCAACCGTACCTGGTGACCGTGCACCGCGACGGGAGGGTGGACTTCTCGACCGATGCGCCGGGGCTCGACTGGCAGCGCCGCCACGGCGCTGACCGGCAGCTCGGTCTCGGCACCGAGGTAGCCTGCCGCATCCTGGTGCGGCGCGGCATGCTGGAGCTGTACCTGGACGATCACTTCATGGAGTGCTGGACCATGGGCTGTGCAGAGGCGAAGACGGTGCGCCTGGACCCGGCTGCCACGGCCGGCGGCTCCGGGGCGCGCGCCTGGTCGATGGACCTTCCGGCGCAGACGTGATGAAGCGCACACGGTTCACCGGGGCCGAACGTGCCTGGGTGCTGTACGACGTGGGCAACTCGGCCTACGTGCTGGCGGTCACCACGGCGATCTTCCCGCTGTTCTTCAAGAACGTGGTCGCCGCCGATCTGCCGGGTGCCACCTCTACCGCCTGGCTGGCGTACGCCAGCAGCGTGTTTACCCTGGTGGTGGCCGTGCTGGCGCTGGTGCTGGGGCCGCTGGCCGACTACGAGGGACGCAAGAAGCGATTCTTCTCGTTGTTCTTCGGTCTCGGCGTGGTGGCCACCGGGGTCCTGGCGTTCGCCGCCGAGGGGCAGGCGTTCGTGACCCTCGCGGTGTACGTCCTCTCCTCCATCGGCTTCGCCGGCGCCAACGTGTTCTACGACTCCTTTCTGACCGACGTGACCCCGCCGGAGCGGATGGATCGCCTGTCCAGCGCCGGGTACGCCTGGGGCTACGTCGGCAGCACGGTGCCGTTCATCGTCGCCATGGCCGTGGTGATGGCCGGCCCGCGCTTCGACCTGCTGTCCACGGTGATGGCGGTGCGGATCGCGTTTCTGATCGCCGCCGCGTGGTGGGTGGTGTTTACCGTGCCGCTGCTGCGGCGCGTGCGGCAGACGCAGTTCATTCCGCGGGTGGACTCCCCCGTGCGCGACACTCGGCGCCGGCTCGGGGCCCTGGTGCGCGACCGGCACCGCTACCGCACGGTGTTCGTGTTCCTCATCGCCTACTTCTTCTACATCGACGGCGTCGGCACCATCATCAAGCTGGCCACCGCCTACGGCACGGACATCGGGCTGTCCGCCAACACCCTGCTGGTGGTGCTGCTGGTGGTGCAGTTCGTGGCCTTTCCATGCGCCCTGATCTACAGCCGCCTGGCGCGCGCGCGGAGCTCGTCGGTGCGCACCATGCTGCTGGTCGGGATCGGCGTGTACCTGCTGGTGACGCTGCTGGCGTTCGTCATTCCGCGGCTGCCGGTGGCGTTGCAGGTGCCCACATTCTGGGTCACCTCCATGCTGGTGGCCAGCTCCCAGGGTGGGATCCAGGCCCTCTCCCGCTCCTACTACGGCCAGCTCATTCCGGCCACGGCGTCGGCCGAGTTTTTCGGCTTCTACAACATGTGCGGCAAGTTCGCCGCCATTATCGGACCGTTGCTGGTCGGGGTGTTCTCCCAGCTCACCGGCGACTCCAGCATCGGCGTGCTCAGCATCGCCCTGCTGTTCGTGGTCGGCGGCCTGATCCTGGTGCGCGTTCCGCGGCAGCCGGTACCGGTCGTGCCAGCGGACGGTTGAACACGGGGCGGCAGGTGAGCGCTGCGAGGGGCCGCTTGACCGGCAAGGTGGCGCTGGTAACCGGCGCCGCGCGGGGACTCGGGCGCGGCTACGCGGTGCGGCTCGCGGAGCTGGGCGCCGACGTCGCCATCGTCGACCGCAACCTGAACGCCGCCGCGGTGTACGAGTTCGAACGCCGCCGGATGACGGCGGCAAGCGTCACCGAAGAGTGCGCGGCCCGCGGTGTGCGGGCGCTGGGCAGACAGGTGGACCTCACCGACCGCACGGCCACCGAGCGGGTGGTGGGAGAGATAGCCGACCGCATGGGCGGCATCGACATCGCCGTCTGCAACGCCGGCGGCGGCACCAGCCGCTTCGCCGACGAGATTCAGGACGCCATGCCCGCGGCCGGCGACATCAACACCTCCGCCACGGCCAGCGAGTGCCCGCAGGAGACGCTGACCCGGGTGCTGGAGATCAACCTCATGACCTGCATGTACACCTGCATGGCGGTGGCGCCCCACATGAAGCGCCGCGGCGGCGGCAGGATCGTGACCGTGGCCAGCACCGCGGGCCTGCACGCGGACGCGGGCTACCATCCCTACGGCACCGCCAAGGCGGCGATCGTCCACTACACGCGCGCGCTGGCGCAGGATCTGGGTCCGCACCGCATCAACGTCAACTGCATCGCACCTGGCATCATCCGCACCGGGCGCCTCGGCGACCGGGCGCATCTCGCGCCGCGCATCCCCCTGCGCCGCGAAGGCACCATCGAGGACTGCGTCAGGGTGGTGGAGTTTCTCGTGACCGACCTGTCGGACTACGTGACCGGGTGCATCATTCCGATCGACGGCGGCCTGCATCCGTAAAGGCAAGCCGCCGCGCCGCGTCAGCCACCGGCCAGCGGACTGGTGACGTCGCGAAAGGTCACGCGGCTGGAGGTGACCACGTCGACCACCGTCGTCACGTTCGCCGCGAGCGCCTGAGCCAGGGCGGCCGGCAGCTCGGCGGGGGACTCCACGCGGATGCCGCGGCAGCCCATCGAACGCGCCACCGCGGCGAAGTCGGTGGCCGCGAACTCACTGGCGATGACCCGCTGCTGCTGCCCGTGCTTGACCCAGCCGAGGGAGCTGTTGTTGAGCACCACGACCACGATCGGGATTCCCTCGTCGCGCGAGGTGAGCAGGCCGTTCATGGCCATCCCGAAGCCGCCGTCCCCGGTAACCGCCACCACCTGGCGCCGCGGGTAGATCAGCCGCGCGGCGAGCGCCGCCGGGATGGCGTAGCCCATGGCGCCGATGCCGGGCATGATCAGCGAGCCGGCGCTGCGGGTCTGGAAGAAGTGGGTCATGAACAGGCGGTTCTCGCCGGCGTCGCAGGTGATGAACGCGTCCTCGGCGGTGGCGTTGCGGATCTCGGTGAACAGCCGCTGCGGCAGGATCGGAACCTCGTCGGAGTGGTACTCGGGGCCGCCGAAAAAGTTCTCGGCCTGCCGCGTTGCCTCCAGCGCCGCGGCGCGGGACTCGCGCAGCGCTTCTCCCGGTGCACCCCGTTCGCCGACGGCGGCGTGGAGCTGGGCCAGCACCAGCGCCGCGTCACCGACGACCGCGTGATCGCAGGGGAACGACCAGCCCGCGTTCTTCGGCTCCACGTCCACCTGGATCAGGGTCTGGCGGCGCGGGTCGATCAGCTTCGGGTTCTCATTGGCGGTGTCGGAGGATCCCAGCCGCGAGCCGACCACCAGCAGCAGGTCGGCGCGGCCCAGGGTGACGTTGGCCGTCGCCTGGCCGAAGGTTCCGGCGACGCCCAGGGCCAGCGGATGGGTCTCCGGAAACACGCTCTTGCCGGAAGCGGTGGTGGCCACCGGCGCCGCCAGCAGCTCGGCCAGCTCCTGCAGCTCGCGGTAGGCCTGGCCGATGCGCACCCCGTTGCCGGCGAGGATCACCGGGCGCCGGGCGGTCGCCAGGGCCCGCGCCGCCGCCGCGACGTGGGCCGGGTCGCCGTGGCTCTTCGGGGGCAGATAGCGCCGCGTCGGATAGAGCGTGGGACGGCTGTCCGGCCCCACCGTACCGCCCAGGGCGCGGCTGTGATAGATCACCGCCACCGGTCCCCGTTCGCCGCTCAGGGCGTGCTTGACGGCGAGCTGGGTGCTCTGCACCGCCTGCACGGGGTCGTGGGCCACGGTTGCATACTTGGTGACGCCGTCCAGTGCCTTGCGGGTATCGAAGCCGCCGTACTCCCCGGTGCCGCCCTGGTAGGGGGAATGGTGTGAATAGGGCGCCTGATCCGAGAGGTCGGTCAGCAGCAGCAGCGGCGAGCTGCCCATGTGTGCCTCCAGGGTGCCCAGCAGCGCATTGGCGAGCATGAAGGCGCCCTGCCCGATCGCCACCCCGGGGCGCCCGGTGAGGCGGCCGTACACCTCCGCCATCACGCTCGCCAACTGCTCGTGGCGCACCAGCACCGCGCGAATCGTCTCCTGGTGATCGTAGAGGGCGTCGTAGAGGCGCCCCATGTTGCCGCCGATGATGCCGAATACCAGGTCGATGCCGGCATCCTCGAGCGCCCGCACGATGCCCTCGGTGGCGGACACTTCCGCCGTCAACAACTGTTCCGTGGTTGCCATGTCCCTGCAACTCTACATTGATTTGGTATGCTGCTGCCGGCGTGCTGCTGACCATCACCACGACCCACCGGCCGGCTACCGACCTCGGTTACCTGCTGCACAAGCACCCGGCCCGGGTGCAGACCTTCGAGCTCACGTTCGGCGCCGCCCACGTGTGCTACCCGGAGGCGACCGCCGAGCGCTGCACCGCGGCGTTGCTGCTGGACGTAGACCCGGTGGCGCTGGTGCGCGGGCGGCAGCGCCGGGGCGGTGCAGGCCTGCTGGCGCAGTATGTCAACGACCGGCCGTACGTGGCCTCATCGTTTCTCAGCGTGGCGATCGCCCAGGTGTTCGGCAGCGCCCTCGGCGGCCGTTGCGCGCAGCGACCGGAGCTGGCAGGCCGTGAGTTGCCGCTGACCGCCACGGTCGCCGCCCTCCCCTGTCGCCGCGGCGAAGAGATGGTGCATCGCCTGTTCGAGCCACTCGGCTACCAGGTAGCCCTGGAGCACCCGGAAGCGGAGCGCGCGGAGGGAGACCCCGAGTGCGGTCCGTATCGCAACCTGAGGCTGGCCGGTGCCAAGCGCCTGGCCGAACTGCTCACCCACCTGTACGTCCTGATCCCGGTGCTCGACGAAGGGAAGCACTACTGGGTGGGCAGCGATGAAGTGGAAAAACTGCTGCGGCGCGGGGCCGGTTGGCTGGCCGGCCACCCGCAGCGGGAGCTGATTGCACAGCGTTATCTGCGCCGCCAGCGCAGCCTGGCGCGCGAGGCCCTGCAGCGGCTCTCCGAGGGCGACGAGGAAGGCGACGAGATGGATACGCCGGAGGCTGGCGGCGCACCGGACCCGGGCGGCGCTCCGGCTGCGCGGCGGGCGACGGCGCGGGACGAGCTGCCGGAGCGGTCCGCCCGGCTGCACGAGTTGCGCATCGAAGCCGTGGCGCAGATCCTGGATCGTAGCGGTGCGGTCCGGGTGCTGGATCTCGGCTGCGGCGAGGGGCGGTTGCTGCTGCGGCTCCTGCACAACAGCCGATTCCGCGTGATCACCGGCGTCGACGTCTCGGTCCGGGCGTTGGAGATTGCCGCCCAGCGCCTCGAACGCAAGTGGCTGCCGGAGGCGGCACGGCAGCGCGTCACGCTCCTGCACGGCGCCCTGACCTATCGGGACAAGCGTTTGGCAGGCTACGACGCCGCGGCGGTGGTAGAGGTGATCGAGCATCTCGACGCGGCGCGGCTGGCAGCGTTCGAGCGGGTGCTGTTCGCCGCCGCGCGACCCGCTACCGTCGTCATCACCACTCCCAACCGGGAGTACAACGCCAACTTCCCGAATCTCGCCGCCGGGGCGTTGCGGCATCCGGACCACTGTTTCGAGTGGACCCGTGCGGAGTTCGCACACTGGGCCGAGCGTGTCGCCGCCGCACACGGTTACCGGGTGGCGATCGAATCCGTCGGCGCGGTCGATCCGGAGCGTGGCGCGCCCACGCAGATGGGGATCTTCACGGCGGCATCGTGACGGTGGCCATTCCACAGTTCTGCCTGGTGGTGCTGATGGGAGCCTCGGGCGCGGGCAAATCCAGCTTTGCGCGGCGCCACTTCGCGGCTACCGAGGTACTCTCCTCCGACTTCTGCCGCGCACTGGTGAGCGACGACGAGACCGCTCAGCAGGCCAGCGACGCCGCCTTCGAGGTGCTCCACTTCATCGCGCGGAAGCGCCTCTCCGGACGCCGGCTGACGGTGGTCGACGCCACCAACGTGCGCAGCGAGGACCGCCGGCACCTGGTCGCGCTGGCGCGCGAGTTCCACGCGCTGCCGGTGGCAGTGGCGTTCGATCTGCCCGAAAGCATCTGCAAGGAGCGCAACCGCACCCGCCACGACCGCAACTTCGGTCGCCACGTGGTGCGCAACCAGAGACGCCTGCTGCGCCGCTCCCTGCGCGGGCTGCGCCGTGAGGGCTTCCGCTACGAGTACCGCTTCCGGTCACCGGATGAGGTGGAGGCGGCGGTAATCGAGCGCCGGCCGTTGTGGAGCGACCGCCGCGCCGACCGGGGGCCGTTCGACATCATCGGCGACCTGCACGGCTGCTTTGACGAGCTGAGCGGTCTGCTGAGCGAGCTCGGCTACGAGGTCAGGGAGGGCGACGGCGACACGGCGAACGGCGGCTACCAGGTGACCCACCCCGCTGGCCGGCGTCTCGTG
Organism: Spirochaetia bacterium; assembly: GCA_965203905.1. Lineage (GTDB taxonomy): Bacteria > Spirochaetota > Spirochaetia > SZUA-6 > Bin103 > Bin103. The sequence continues at coordinate 5,768,517 of CBDBDQ010000005.1, forward strand.
TTTCTCGGCGACCTGGTGGATCGTGGGCCGCGCAGCGTGGCCTGCCTGCGGCTGGTGATGGACGCCGCGTCCACGGGAAGCGCCCTGTGCGTGCCGGGCAACCACGACGTGAAGCTGCTGCGCAAGCTGCGCGGCCGCGACGTGAAGCTGACCCACGGCCTGGCGCAGACCCTGGAGCAGCTTGCGGCCGAGGCGCCGGAATGGCGCGTCCGGGTGGCGGAGTTCATCGACTCGCTGGTGAGCCACTACGAGTTGGACGGCGGGCGGCTGGTGGTGGCCCACGCCGGCATGAAGGAGGAGTTGCAGGGCCGTGCCTCCAGCGCCGTGCGTGCGTTCGCCCTGTACGGCGAGTCCACGGGAGAGAGCGACGACTTCGGCCTGCCGGTGCGCTACCCGTGGGCAGGGGACTATCGGGGCCGGGCGCAGGTGGTCTACGGCCACACGCCGGTCCCCGTAGCCGAGTGGCTCAACCGCACCATCTGCATCGACACCGGCTGCGTGTTCGGCGGCCGTCTGACCGCCCTGCGCTACCCGGAGAACGAGCTGGTCTCGGTGCCGGCGGCGCGTACCTACGCCGAGCCGTCGCGACCGCTGGCGGCGGCCGGCGGGGATGCGCTGAGCGCGCAGCAGGCGCACGACGACCTGCTCGACCTGGACGACGTGGCCGGCAAGCGCGTGATCGCCACGCGGCTGCGCGGCAACGTGACCGTGCGCGCCGAGAACGCCGCCGCCGCTCTGGAAGTGATGAGCCGCTTCGCGGTCGATCCCAAGTGGCTCATCTACCTGCCGCCTACCATGGCTCCGGGCGACACCGCGGCCACGGAAGACCTGCTGGAGCACCCGCAGCAGGCGTTCGACTACTACGCCGGCCACGGCGTGCGCCGGGTGGTGTGTCAGCAGAAGCACATGGGCTCGCGCGCGGTGATGGTGGTGTGCCGCAACCGCGAGGCTGCGCGGCGGCGATTCGGCGTCGCCAGTGATGACAGCGGCATGATCCATACCCGTACCGGCCGCCGCTTCTTCGCCAGCGCCGAGTGGGAGCGCAGCGTCCTGGAACGGATGCGGACGGCGCTCACGGCGCGGGGGTTCTGGCAGCGCTTCGCCTCCGAGTGGTTCTGTATCGACTGCGAGCTGATGCCGTGGTCGGCCAAGGCCGGAGCACTGCTGCGGCAGCAGTACGGACCGGTCGCGGCAGCCGGCCGCAACGGGCTGGCGGCTGCCGTGGCAGCGCTGCGACAGGCGGAGGAACGCGGCGTCGAGACCCGGAGCCTGCTGCAGCGGTACCGTGCCCGCGCCGCGCGGGTGAACGCCTACACGGAAGCCTACCGCCGCTACTGCTGGCCGGTGGCTGCGGTGGACGACCTCCAACTTGCCCCGTTCCACCTGCTGGCGAGCGAGGGCACCGTGCATGCGGACAAGGATCACGACTGGCACCTGGACACCCTCGCCGAGCTGTCGTGCGACGGGATCGTGGTGCCGACGCAGGCCAAGGTGGTGGAGGTGGCGGACTCCGACAGCCGTGCCGCCGCCACCGAGTGGTGGCAGGAACTGACCGCCGCGGGCGGCGAGGGCATGGTGATCAAGCCGTGGCGGTTCGTGGCGACCGGTACCCGTGGCCTGATTCAGCCGGCGCTCAAGTGCCGCGGCCGTGAGTACCTGCGCATCATCTACGGGCCGGAGTACACGGCGCCGGAACACCTGGCGCGGCTGCGCGAACGCGGGGTCGGCACCAAGCGTTCCCTGGCCTTGCGCGAATTCGCCCTCGGTATCGAGGCGCTGGAGCGATTCGTGCGCGGCGAGCCGCTGCGTCGCGTTCACGAGTGCGTGTTCGCCGTCCTGGCCCTCGAATCGCAACCGGTCGACCCGCGACTGTGACCCACACAGCCCAACCGTGCACACCGGGCAAGGTCGGGCCGGGCGGTGTGGACCGGACGGCCGGTCAGCGAGTAGGATCCGCGCACCGACATGAGCGACAGACCACGAATCGTGACCCACCAGCCGATGCTGGAGCAGGAGTACCAGGATCGGCTCGCCGCCGCGGGCGAGCTGATCAGTATCACACCCGGCGCGCATGAACAGGTGCGGCAGCACCTGGGGCGGGCGAATGCGTTTCTCGGCTACTACACCGTCGACGCGGCGTTTCTCGACGCGGCGCCGAACCTGCGGGTCGTCGCAACGGCGAGCGTCGGCTACGACCGCATCGACGTGGCGGCAGCGACCGCGCGCGGGGTCGCGGTGTGCAACACGCCCGGCGTACTTACCGCGGCGGTGGCGGATCTCACCATTGCCCTGATCATCGCGCTGGCGCGCCGCCTGCCGGAGTACGCGAGCTTCGTGAGAAGCGGCGCCTGGGGGCGCGGCGACCCCCTGCCGGAGCTGGCCCACGACATTACCGGCAAGACCCTCGGCGTCCTCGGCTTCGGCCGCATCGGCCGCGAGGTGGCGCGGCGCGCGCAACTCCTGGGCATGCAGCCGATCTGGTACGACGTATTCGACCAGGCGCCGCCGGATGCGCCGCAGGCACCCTACCGGCCGCTGGACGAATTGCTGGCGGCATCCGACTTCGTGACCATCCACATGGACCTGAACGACAGCTCACGCCACCTCATCGGCGCCCGCGAGCTGGGCCTGATGCGGCCGTCGGCCTACCTGGTGAACACCGCCCGCGGTGGAGTGGTGGATCAGGCCGCCCTTACCGCCGCCCTGCAGGAGGGACGGCTGGCCGGTGCCGGCCTCGACGTGCTGGAGCAGGAGCCGCCCGACCCGGCGGAGCCGATCCTGAAGCTGCCCAACGTGATCGCCCTGCCGCACATGGGCACTGCGACGCACGAGACCCGCAAGGCGATGCGGGGACTGGCGGTGGACAACGTGCTGGCGGTGCTGGCCGGGCGCCGGCCGCCGGCCATCGTCAACCCGGAGGTGCTGCACGCGGGCGCGCCGGCGTAACGCCCGCCCCGCCTACCGTACGCCGCTCACAGCGGGACGCCGAGCACCTCCCGCAGCCGGCTTCCGGTGTCCGTCCAGTACTGCCCGAGGATGCTCACGTCGGCGCCGATGGAGAAGTGGCGTACCCCCATGTCGAGGTATTCCTGCGCCTCGTCGGGAGAGCCGATCTCGGCGCGCGGGGCGACGCCGTGCTCCAGCGCCCCGGTGAACACGCGCTTGCGCGCGGCCTCCACGTCGGGATGGCCCCTCTCGCCGATACGGCCGGTGCTCATGGAGTAGTCGGTACCGCCCCACTGCACCATGTCGAGCCCGGGAATCGACAGGATTTCCTCCAACTCGTCTACCGCGCCCTTCTTTTCGATCATCACCGCCACTACCGTGTCGCGGATCCCCTGCACGTAGGCCGCGCTTCCGCCCACTCCCATCGGGGTGTTGCGCCGGGCCGCGGCACCGTACAGGCCATTGTCCTGCGGGGTGTCGGGCCGGGCAATGCGGATGCACTCGCGCACGTCCTCGGCGGAACGGCAGTCGGTGAACAGCACGGCCTGGAAGCCGGCGCCGATGCCGCGCTGGGCGAGAAACGCCTGGTGGCTCTGGTCGATCTTGATCATCGAGCCAAGGCCGTACAGCTCGGCCGCGCGGCAGACGTTGTCCAGGTCGTGCAGGTGGAAGGAACCGTACTCGGCCACGAACTCTACGTAATCGTACTGCCCGGTCTGGCCCAGCACCTCCACGCTCATCGGTTCGGGATTGAAGATGCGTGTGCAGACGGTGATCTCGTTGGCGTCCAGCTTCTGGCGCAGGGAATTGGGTCTCATGGAGTCTCCTCGATTGGTGTCGATGGTGTCGGCGAACGCAGTGTAGCACGAGCCGGCCGCCGTTGCCGCACCGGCTGTAAGCCAACTACCGGTGGCGGAAGTCCATTCCGTTGCTGCGGTGGCGAAAGCCGAGCCGCCGGTAGAAGGGCATGACGTCGTCGGCACAGTCGAGCGTGGTCTTGTAGCAGCCGGCGGCCTCGGCCCGCGCCAGCAGGTAGCGGATGAGGGCGCTGCCGATCCCCCTGCCCTGCTGCCCGGCCGCCACGGCCACATCCTCGATGTGCCCCGCGATCCCTCCCCGGTTGATGAACTTGTGCTCGATCAGCAGCGTTGCGGCGCCCACCACGCGGCCCTCGACCTCCGCCACCGCCACCACGCAGTCGCGGTTGCGCTGCAGGCGCCGGAACACCTCCAGCGCCCGCTCCGGCTCCAGGTCGCTGGCCGGCCGCAAGGCATCCAGCGCCTCCAGAAACCCGTTCCCCAGATCGGCCTCCCGCAGCGGCCGCACCCGCACAGGGTGTCCGCCGTAGTGCTTGTTTCTATCCGTAGTCCGTTCCATATTGATGCAGAGAGTTTACGCGTACCACCACCAGCATCAATTCTTGGAGAACTGCGGCACAACGCGATCCTGCGCGGCGTCTCCTTTCGTTTGCGCTGGCGAGTAGGGTCACCGCAACTCAAATCATGGTACGTTGCGTCGTCGAGAGCGACAGGACAGGTCTTACGGTGAGGGTACTCCCATCATTGAGGTAGTAGAGGTCATTGACCAGCTCACGAAAGAGATTGGAAAGCGACTATCGGCTGAAAACAAGTTTGCTGAGTTTGTACGATGGGCGCAGGGTCATCCAACCAACCGGTGGGTGTTTCGTGGCCAAAGCAACAAGCAATGGCGGCTGCAACCGTCGGTCGGCCGGGACGATTCGTACACGCCGGAAAAAGAGCGTTTGCTGATAGACCAGTTCCGGAGACTGGCGGAGCCATACGTAGCGTCAGCAGGTTTGACCGAGTGGGACTGGCTCGCGCTGGCACAGCACCACGGATTACCGACACGGCTCCTGGATTGGACCTCCAATTCGCTGGTAGCTTGCTTCTTCGCGTGTGCGAAGGCTCGATCGCACGGCCGCGAAGTGGATGGGCAGGTGATAGGCATCGAAACTAGGTCGGTCGGCGTCTACGACTCGAAGGAGCAGGGTGAACTCGATCCGTTCCAGATTGAGAGCACCAAATTGATCATGCCGCGGGCGCTTGCTGGCAGGATCCTGAACCAGAGGGGGCTGTTCAGTATCCATGCGCCCCCCGATCGTCCTTGGGGTGTCAACACCAAGGGCATCAATGTCGACCGATTCGATGTCCCGGCCGAGATGAAGGAGTCGCTGTTGCGAGGTCTCCACAACATTGGGATTGATGACGCGCACGTGATGCCGGACCTGGACGGATTGGCGAGGATGTTGAAGTGGCAATACGACACTGGTACGCTACCTGGGGTAGTGCCATGAAGATCGAGTCCTCACCCGTGTGGTTCGCGGGACTCCCACGCAAGCTGTACGACGCGGCAAGGGATTATCCGCTGGATCAGAAGCCCGAATGGGATGAGCTCGGGGATCTGGCAGAGATCGTCAAGTTCGAGGGAGCCACGGCATACTCCGAAAGCGCTGTAGTGGATGACGGCAAGTGCGTCGTTGCCGGGCGCGTGGCGGTCAAGCTGATCTACGATCCGGCCAAGGATCCTGATCCTGAGCCCGACGCGAAGTACGGAGAAATGCGCGACAGCTTCCCCGCGAGCATCTTCTTCGAGGTCGCCAACCAGGAAGTGAGCATCAAACGGATCCAGGTGGACATGTCGCGGCTGCTGAGGTAGCACGAGTCCTCCATCCGGCGACCAGGGCATCCAGTGACGCGGCATCGTGCGCGGTGGCGTGCACGTAGCGGTCCGGGCGTATGGCTAAGGCGCGGGCTTGGAGTTCCGCGAGATACTCGGCGGCTCGCTCCAGCTCGCAGGGGGCCCAGACGTGGATGCCCTTCTTCGCGGCAAGCGGGCGGCCCTCCCACCGGGCCAGCAGGTCGCGGTCGGCGAGGAGCGCGGGGCCGTAGCCCGCCGGGTCGTCCGAGAGGCCGCCGGGGCGGCGTCGCAACTGGCGGGAGATGTGTCCGGCGGCGGGTGATCCGGCTTGCCACAGGCCGCTGCCGAGTCGGGGCGATATGGTCAGCATGCGGTAGCTGCCGTCCGATTGCCGGAAGGCGGACTTCAGCGCGGCCTCGCTGTCGGAGGCGTTGACCAGCCGGCCAAGGTCGACGGCGCCCTTGATGAACGCCCTGACATGCGCATGGCGCTCGCCCTGGTAGCTGTCTAGCAGCGTGTCGTCGTGGTCGTGGCGTATGCAGTGGGCGAGCTTCCAGGCCAGGTTCGAGGCGTCCCGGATCCCGGCGCACATGCCCTGGCCCATGAAGGGCGGGGTCTGGTGGGCGGCGTCGCCGGCGATCAGCAGGCGGCCCCGACGCCAGGACGACGAGATGACGGAGTGGAAGGTGTAGACCGCCGCCCGCTCGACCGCGGCCTCGGCAGGTGTCAGCCAGCGCTTCAGGCGTTGCCAGATGTACTCCGGCGCCAGCGCGCGTGCGTCCGGCAGGTCGGCGATGAAGATCTCCCAGCGCCGCCGCGGGCCCGGTCCCCGAACGTAGGTCATCGGGGTCCGTGGGTGGCAGTACTGGATGGTGTAGTCTCCCAGGTCCGGCCGTTCCCGGCGCAGCAGCAGATCCACCACCAGCCAGCGTTCGTGGAACCCCAGGTCTTCGGCCCGGTCGGTGATGTGCTCCCGGAGCAGCGACCGCGCGCCATCGCAGCCGACGACGTACCGTGCCGCCAGCGTGTGGTGGCGGTCACCGTCGCGGCAGGCGATCGTCACCAGATCCGCATCCTCAATGGCCGCCGTCACCTCCGTGCCCAGGGCGAGGTCGACGTTGGGCACGCCGCTCAGGCGATCGCGCAGGATCGCCTCCAGGTCCGGCTGGTGGAAGCGGTAGCTCGGGTACCATCCCTGCGGACCGACCCGCTGCGGCCGCGACCAGTCGAGCAGGAGCCTGCCGCCGGGATCGACGAAGCGCATTCCCGGATTGATCCGGGACACCGCGGCGACCCGGTCCGCGACACCGAGCGTCTGAAAGATGCGCATCACCTCACCGTCGAAGTGGACAGCACGCGGCAGCCGCAGGATCTCCCGCTCCCGTTCCAGAACCGCCACCCGCAACCCGCACAGCGCCGCCAGGCCGGCAAGCACGGCGCCGGTCGGGCCGAGGCCTACGATGGCGACGTCGTACGGCCCCGGGCGGTCGCGCGGCATGCGGGCGTTTTCAGACCGGTCTGCGGCCGCTCAGCGCACCCCACAGCCACGGACAATCGGTGGGCGGCGGTGCCTGCATGCCCTTCCTGGCGACACCGAGCCTGAACTCACGGTAGGCCCGGCGCTGCTCCGGCGGCAAGTGCGGCCGGTCATGACCCCAGAAGCTGGGCCCATCCTCCATCACCTGGATCCGCCACGTGTCCGGCTCGATGATGCGGCCGCCCCAACCGGTCTCGACGAAGAAGCCGGACGGCGTATGGGTGTAGAACGAGGTCATCCAGTCATTGGTATGGCGCCCGAGCGTGTAGGCGACGGTGCCCTCGGTCTGCTGCGCGAGGTCGTAGCCCTGACCCACGTCGTCGAGGTTGGTGTACTCCACCATGAAGTGGTGAAAGCCGGTCTCCCCGGTGCCCAGCATCGCGAAACTGTGGTGGCGGCCGTTGACGTGGAAGAAGTAGAGCGGAATGGGCTGCAGGCCGTAGTCGCTGACGCGGAAGCCGAGCAGGTCGCGATAGAACGGCAGCAGGGAGTCGATGTCCGCGGTGTTCAGGACCGCATGGCCCATGCCGAGGGGACCGGTCTTGAAGCCGGAGATGGGGCGGCCCGGAACGAAGGGATCTTCGGTCAGCATCGGGCCGTGGAAGAACTCGAGGCGATTGCCGGCCGGATCCCGGGCGAGCGCCAGGTCGGTGACGAAGCGCCTGCCGGCCAGGTCGCGGCCGCCGGGGCTGACCTCTACGCCGGCATCCGACAGACGCGCGCAGAGCCGGTCCAGCGCCGCGGCGTCCGCCACTTCCCAGCCCATGCAGGCCAGGGCGGCGCCGGGCTCCGCGGTCACCAACAGCCGCTGCCTGCGGTCATCCATGCGGAACGCCACCTGGCCGGCGCCGCGATCGACCGTCTGCATCCCCAACTGGCCGCGGGCATAGTCCGTCCAGTCGGCCAGCCGGTCGCTGCGGATGCCCAGGTAACCCAGTGCCGTGATCATGACCTTGAGCCTGCCCGTTGCGGGGGCACGTGTCCACCTGTCGGCGCCCCGGAGTTGCCGGCGCGGCAGTATGCTATGCTCGGCCGCGGTGCGGACTTCCCGTACCCAACCCGATCACGGAGCAGCTCATGATTTCCCTCGCCGTCAATTCCGTCCTGTTCGATGCGTTCGACTTCGCCACCGCCGCGCGCCACATCGCCGCCGCCGGCTACGACGGCATCGAGATCGCCGCGCTACCGGGGATGTGCGAGCACCTGGAGGTGGATCGCTGGCGCGAGCAGGCGGCGGACGTGCGCACGATCCTGGAAGAGACCGGGCTCAAGCCGGTGTCGATGGAGACCTCCGACCGCGGTGACGACCGCTATCTGCGCGCCTTCGAGGCGAGCGCGGAGCTGGGCATCCCCGTGGTGGCCGTGGGATCCGGCGGCACCAGCGGCGATCCCGACAGCCTGCGCGAGCGCATCGCGCGCCTGGCCGAGCTGGCCGAGGCGGCGGCACAGTTCGGCGTCACCGTGGTGTGCAAGGCGCACGTCGGCAGCGCGGTGTTCGACACCCCCACCACGCTGGCGGCGATGGAGGCGATCCCGTCGCCCGGGTTCGGCATCAACATGGATCCCAGCCACATCCACCGCGCGGGCGAGGTGCCCAGCGAGGCGCTGCGGCAGGTGGTGTCGCGGGTGCGGCACAGCCATATCCGCGACTGCAAGGGGCGCCAGCAGGGGCCGGGCACGCCGCCGCTGCAGGCCTGCGGCCGCGGCGACATCGACCTGTTCGGCTACTGCAAGGTGCTGGTGGACGCCGGCTATGAGGGCGCCGCCAGCCTGGAGGTGATCGGCGCCGCCAATGCGGGGCTGAGCCTGGCGCAGGTGGCGATCGTTGCCGCCGAGAGCTACGGCTACCTGAACGCCTGCCTGAAGCAGCTTGGAGCGCGCTGACGGCGATGGCTGCCACCGTGGAACTGGGCCCGGGCATCAAGCTGTCGATGCTCATTCCACCGCAACCGAGCGCCGCCGACCTGCGTTTCGTGGCCGAGCTGGGGCTGACCCACGTCTTTACCTGGGTGCCGGCGGAGCTGAGCGGCACGGCCGAGCTGCGCGCGCTGCGGCGGCGGGTGGAGGACGCCGGCCTGACGCTGTTCAACGTCGGCCACGGCTCGCTGGCCAAGTGCGACCGGATCCACCTGGCGCTGCCGGGACGCGACGCCGCCATCGACGGCTTCGCGACGTTCCTGCGCCACCTGGGAGCGGCCGGAATCCATACCACCACCTTCACCTTCGAGCCGGACGGGGTGTGGAGCACGACGTCGGCAACGGCGCGCGGCGGGGCGCCGGCGCGGGCGGTGGACGGCGCCGAGCTTTCGGCACAGCCCTTCAGCCACGGCCGGGCCTACGACGAGGCGGCGATCTGGGACAACTTCGCCTACTTCATGGAGCGCATCATTCCGATCGCGGAGGAGGCCGGGGTGCGGCTGGCGCTGCATCCCAACGACCCGCCGGTGCCGGAGATCGCCGGCATCCCCTGCCTGATCCGCTCGTGGGCGAGCTACGACCGCGCCTTCGCCATCGCCGATTCCGATTACCTGGGGATGGAGTTCTGCACCGGCTGCTGGTTGGAGGGCGGCTCGTCGTTCGGCGACATCGAGGCGGCGATCGGCGACTTCATCGCCCGTGACAAGATCTTCATCGTGCACTTCCGCAACGTCAGCTCGCCGTTGCCGCGCTTCCACGAAACCTTCCTCGACGAGGGCTACCAGGACATGAACGCGCTGATGCGGCTGTTCCAGGAGGGCGGCTACCGCGGCACCATGATTCTGGACCACACCCCTCCCATGGCCCACGACGAGGCGGCCCCTGGCGCCCTCACCATCGCCAGGCCGGTGGCGACCGCGTACGCGCTGGGCTACATGAAGGCGCTGCTGGCCGCGGCCGGCGGCTGACCGCGATGAAGCTGTTGGTGTTGCCCGGTGACGGGGTCGGTCCGGAGATCGTCGCCGCGGCGCTGGCGGTGCTGGACGCGGTAGCAGCCCGGCAACCGCTGAAGCTGGAGCGCGAGACGGCGGAGATCGGACTCGCCGCGCTGCAGAGCTGCGGCACTACCCTGCCGGAGGGAGTGTTGGAACGGGCGCGCGCCGCCGACGGGGTGGTGCTGGGGCCGATAGATCACCTGCGCTACCCGGAGCGCGACCGTGGCGGCGTGAACGTGTCGGCGGCACTGCGCACCGGCCTCGACCTGTATGCCAACATCCGTCCGGCCCGCACCCGGCGCGGGCTCGGCGGCCCGGTCGGCGCGTTCGACCTGGTGATCGTGCGCGAGAACACGGAGGGCTTCTACCCCGACCGCAACATGTACGCCGGCAGCGGCGAGTTCATGCCGGATCCGGACACCGCGCTGTCGGTACGCAAGATCAGCGCGGGCGCCTGTCGCCGCATCGCGCGGCGCTCGTTCGCCCTGGCCCGGCGGCGGCGGCGCAAGGTGACGGCGATCCACAAGGCCAACAACTTCATCCTCAGCGACGGCCTGTTCCTGCGCCAGGTGCGCGCGGTGGCGGCCGACTTCCCGGAGGTGGCGCTCGACGAGGTGCTGGTGGATGCCGCGGCGGCGCTGCTGGTGCGGGAGCCGGTGCGCTTCGACGTGCTGTGCACCACCAACTTCCACGGCGACATCCTCTCCGACCTGGCCTCGGAACTGTCCGGCAGCCTCGGCCTGGCGGGGTCGCTGAACGCCGGCGACCGCCACGCCTGCGCCCAGGCGCAGCACGGCTCCGCCCCGGACATCGCCGGGCAGGACCGGGTCAACCCGAGCGCCATGCTGCTGTCGGTCGCCATGCTCCTGGAGTGGCTGGCCGAGCGCCACGGGCGCGCCGAGCTGGGGGCGGCCGCGGAACGCATCTCCGGTGCGGTCGACCGCACGCTGGCCGAGCCCGCGACCCGCACCGCCGACCTGGGCGGCTCCCTCGGCACCCGCGCCTTCACCGCCGCCGTGATCGCGGCCCTCGACTGAAGCGATCCGCCGCGTGACGCAATCGAGCCGTGCTTGCGGCAGCCCGCGGGGGCGTCGTGGTCGGAGCTTGAGGGGCCGGCGCGAACGGCGATAGAGTGTCGGCGCACGGTCCGGCAGTGGACGAGACTCCCGCGTACCCCCACATTCCCTACGGTCAGGGCGACTTCCGGCGCATCCGCCTGAACCGGTGGTTGTACGTCGACAAGACCCGCTTTCTTCGGCGGCTGGAACAGGAGCACTACGTCTTCCTGATCCGCCCGCGGCGGTTCGGCAAGACGCTCTGGGTGTCGCTGCTGGAAAACTACTACGACCGCTGGTGGGGCCACGAGTTCGAAGCCACCTTCGCGGGCACCGACATCGGGGCCGATCCGACGCCGGAGCGCCATCGCTACGTGGTCCTGCGCTTCAACTTCTCGATGGTCAACTACAAGCTCGAAACGCTGGAGCGGGAGTTCGACACCTATTGCACCGCGGAAATCGGGGACACGCTCGATCGGTATCCCGATCTGTTCCCCGCCGCAGTCGTGCGGCGCATCCTCGCCCCGATCTCGGCTACCGGCAAGCTCACCGAGCTGTTTCTGCATACCAAGCGCCACGACATCCCGCTGTACGTGCTGATCGACGAGTACGACAACTTTGCCAACACGGTGCTCGCGCACCACGGCGTCGAGGCGTACGAGTCGTTCACCCACGGCGGCGGCTTCTTTCGCAACTTCTTCGCCACCCTCAAGGGCGGCACCGACCGCAGCGGCGGCGGCATCGATCGCCTGTTCATCACCGGCGTGTCGCCGGTGACCATGGACGACGTTACCTCCGGCTTCAACATCGGCACCAACATCAGTCTGGATCCCGACTTCAACGAGATGGTGGGCTTCACCGAGGCGGAGGTGCGGCGCCTGGTCGAGACCTACCGGGACCACGGCGTGTTCGACCAGGACGTGGACGCCGCCATGGCGCTGATGGGCGAGTGGTACAACGGCTACCGGTTCGCCCGCACGGCCGAAGCGGATCTGTACAACACCGACATGGTGCTCTACTACCTGAAGCACTCGATCCCGAACCGGCCCGTCCCGGACGACCTGATCGACACCAACGTGCGCATCGACTACGACAAGCTGCGCCACCTGCTGGTGGTGGGCCGGCAGTTGAACGGCAACTTCGACCTGCTGCGCGAGGTCATCGGTGAGGAGCAGGCTGACGCCCGCATCCAGCCGAGCTTTCCGCTGGGGCGGCTCGCCGAGCGGGAGAACTTCCTGTCGCTGCTGCACTACTTCGGACTGCTGAGCATCAGTGACGGGCAGGGCATGCTGCCGCGGCTGGCGATTCCGAACCAGACCGTGAAGCGGCTGATGTACGGCTACCTGCGCGACGGCTACCAGGACGTGGGCGTGTTTGCGGTCGACCTGTACCGGTTCGAGCAACTGATGCTGCGCATGGCCACCGACGGCGAGTGGCGGCCGGTGCTGGAGTTCCTGAGCGAGGCGATCGCGCGGCAGACGGGGATCCGCGAATACATCGGCGGGGAGAAGGTGATGGCGCCCCGTGCCGGGGCGCTGGGGTTCCTGGCGGCCTACCTGGGCGTGGCCGACTACTACGTGTTCCGCTCGGAGGCGGAGCTGGGCCAGGCCACATCGTGGCCCGGGCACGCGGACATCGCGCTGGAACCACTGGTCGCCCGCTATCCGCAGTTGCGTCGCGGGTACCTGATCGAGCTCAAGTACCTGAAGCGCTCCGATCGCTCTCAGCGCAGCGAGCCGGCGCACGAGACGGGGGTGGCGGCGGCGGTCGGCGAAGCGATGGCGCAGTTGCGGCGCTACCTGGCGGACGAGCGGCTGGCGCGGCAGTTTCCGGGAGTGCGGTTCACGGGCCTGGCGGTGGTGTTCCACGGCTGGGAGATGGTGTTCTGCGACGCGGTGGAGCCGGTCGCCGGCGACGCCGGCCATGACAAGGGGTGATCAGCATGGCCGCAGGATTCTATCCCCTCGGCACGTTCGGCAGCCGTACATTCGTGGCGCTACGCGCGGCGCCGAGACATCGTTCCCACGTGCCCCGGCGCTGAGGTAACCCTCGAACGGCTGCGCGTACACCGACGAGGACCACACATTGACCAATCTGCGCGGCGCGCTGCACCGATTCCATCCCGACGTATACCGTTACCTGATCGCCTCCAGCCTGGTGGGATTCAGCTACTTCGGATTCGTGACCGTGCTGCTCAACCTCTACCTGCTGCGGCTGGGCTACGGCACTGACTTCATCGGCCTGGTGAACGGGAGCACCGCCCTCGCCTTCGCGCTGTCGTCGCTTCCCGCCGGCGCGCTCGGCAGCCGCATCGGGATGCGGCGCGGGGTGATGGCGGGCATGGGCTTCCTGGCGGCCGGCGTGATGCTGGTGCCGCTGGTCGGGCTGTTCCCGGCGGGATCGACGCGGGACTACAGCATCATCGCCATGCGCCTGCTGTCGGGGATCGGATTCTCCCTCTACATGGTCAACTCCTACCCCTACCTGGTGGCCGCGACCGAGGCTCGCGACCGCCCCTACGCGTTCGCGATGCTGGCGGCGATCCCGCCGGTGGCCGGGTTTGCCGGCAGCATCGTGTCCGGCGCGCTGCCCGCGTGGCTTGCCGCCGGCCTGGGGTTGGAGGTCGCGGATCCGCTGCCGTTCGCCCTGATCCTGGTGGTGGCCGGCGCGATTCTGCTGCCTAACCCGTTGATCGTGGCCCGTACCCGCGACCTGGAGTCCCCCAGGCGGCGCCGCAACGGCAGCGCACGCCGGCGTACGCGCGACGAACGAAGCGCCGATGGCGCGATCTATCTGCTGATCTTCTTCCTCAGCATCACCGCCATGCTGCGCATGTCCGGGGAAGGCGCGGCGCGGTCGTTCTTCAACGTCTACCTGGAGCTGGACCTGGGCGCCTCCACCTCGCGCATCGGCCTGTTGCTGGCGTTCGGGCAGCTCGCGGCCGGTCCGGCGGCGTTGTGCGCCCCGGCGCTGTCGGCACGCGTGGGGCGGGTGCCGATGATCGTCGTCACCACCGCGATGACCGCCTTCAGCCTGGTGATCATGGCCGCGGTGCCGCATTGGGCGGCGGCGGGCATCGGCTACACCCTGGTAGTCGGCCTGCGCTCCCTCACCCAGTCGGTGTCCAGCGTCGTGAACCTGGAGATCGTGCCGGCGAGCTGGCGCGGGATGACGTCGGGCGTAGTGTCGATGTCGATGGGGCTGGGGTTCACCTCGATGTCGCTCGGCGGCGGCTACCTGATTCCGGTGCTGGGATTCCCGGGCCTCTACCTGCTGGCGGCGTTGATCACCGCGGTGAGCGCGCTCGTCTTCTGGCTCTACTTCCGGGTGCCGCGGGGCGAGTACCGGCTGCCTTCCGAAGATCCGGCCGCTGCCGTTTCGAGCCGGCGGCCATAGGCCAGCGGGCGCTGACGCGAGGCTAGCATGACCAACCTGCGCCACGCGCTCCGTGCCTTCCACGCCGACGTCTACAAGTACCTGTTCGCCGTCAGCATCGTCGGGTTCAGCTACTTCGGCTTCGTATCGGTGCTGCTCAACCTGTACCTGCTGCGCCTCGGCTACGGCACCGACTTCATCGGCCTGGTGAACGGCAGCATCGCCTTTGCCTTCGCGGCCTCGTCGCTGCCGGCGGGGGCACTCGGCAGCCGCCTGGGGATGCGCCGGACGGCGGCGATCGGCATGGCCCTGCTGACGGTGGGAATGACCTTCGTTCCGGTGGCCGGCTCCATCCTGTCGGGTACGCCGCGTGACGTGGGCATCATCGCGATGCGCGTTCTCTCCGGCATGGGATTTGCCTGCTACATGGTGAACTCCTATCCCTACCTGGTGGCGGCCACCGAGCCCCGCGAGCGGACCTACGCGTTCGCCATCATGTCGGGCCTGCCGCCACTGACCGGCTTCGCCGGCAGCCTGGTCTCCGGCGTGCTGCCGGGCTGGATCGCGCCCCTGCTGGGGCTGGACCTGAGTCACCCGGAGCCGTTCGCGGTGGCCCTGGTCTTCGCGGGGATGATCCTGCTGCCGACCGTCTTCGCGGTGGGGCGCGCCAGCGACCGGGAGCCGGCGCGGCGCAGTCCGCCGCGGTCGGAGCGGCTGCGCTCTCCCGGCGACGCACGCCGCACGGAAGGTGCGCTCTACCTCCTGATCTTCCTACTCGCGGTCACCGCCCTGCTGCGCTCCGCCGGCGAAGGGGCGGCGCGTTCCTTCTTCAACGTCTACCTGGAGCTGGATCTTGCGGCGTCGCCGGCCCGCATCGGGCTGCTGCTCGCGGTCGGGCAGGTGGCCGCGGGCCCGGCGGCCCTGGTGGCCCCGGCGCTGGCCGCGCGTGCCGGCAAGGTGCCGGTGATCGTGGTCACGGGGCTGGTCACCGCGGCCGGCATGGTGATCCTGGCAGCCGTCCCCCACTGGGCCGCTGCCGGGCTCGGCTTCACGCTGGTGATCGGCCTGCGGGCGGTGACCCAGTCGGTGTCCTCGGTCTTGCACATGGAGATCGTGCCGGCCGGCCGGCGTACGGTCACCTCGGGAGTGGTGGCGATGGCGCTCGGTCTGGGCTTCATGTCGATCTCGTTCGGCGGCGGCTACCTGATCCCGGCCATCGGCTTCCCCGGCCTCCACCTGCTGGCCGCCGCCATCACCGTCGTCAGCGCAACGATCTTCTGGCTCTACTTCCGCGTACCCCGGGGCGAGTACCGCAACCCCGCTTGACCGCCGGCGGCGATCCGCCAAAGCTGTCGCATGAGGCAAGTCGTGGTCTATCCCGGCGAGGATGGATACTGGGTAGCCGAGTGTCCAAGTCTGCCCGGCTGCATCAGTCAAGGACGGACGAAACAGGATGCGATCGTCAACATCAAGGAAGCAATCGAAGGATATGTCGCCGCCCTCAAAGACGACGATCTGCCCGTTCCCGAGAAGTCCGCCGCTCCCATGTAGCCGCGATTATGAAGCGGTCGTTCTGGAACATCAGGGTGCAGCACCTGCGTGTGCGGTGACCAGATGGCGCAACCATTCCGGCAACTCGACATCCGGCCGTAGCGCGACGACACCGACCCGGTGTCTGTCGACGTAGTCCTCGCAGGTGAGCCACTCCGTTTCGTCGGCGTTGGGGACCAGGAGCAACGCAAGATCCGGACGGCGAGCACCCCAGCGGAGCGCATCGTGGTACAGGTGGGCGCTCTCCGCCATCCCGTCGAGGATGTTTTTCTCCCCGCTGCGGTACTTGGCGTCCAGGACGATGAAACGCGTTGCGCCGTCACGGGTTTCCGATTTCAAGACGAGGTCAGGTACGTACTGTCGAGAAATCGACCAGGCATCCGCCTGCTCAGCGCCACATTTTTTTTGAAAGGTCTTCTGCAGATGGAGCGTGATCAGGTGACCGTCGCTGCGATGACCGATGACGCTCCGGCGATCGGAGCCCATCGCGCCCGCGTTCTTCCACGCGTGGTCGGGCAGCCACTCCCTGAGTTTCCGGGCCAGAACCACAAGGCACCAACGCTCGTAGATTTCCCATGTCGGGCTGAGCGGCAGCAGGTCCTTCGGGTCCAGCCGATACACACCGCGCCGGAGAGCCTCCCACCCTACACGCCAGAACCGGCCGTACAGCGGATGCGCCGCAACGGCGTTGAGCCCAGCCGCGGTGACTTCGGCGCGCTGCACCTCGCTGAACGGCGAGTGGCGTTCAGCCATCACGAACTCGCGCTCCATCTCGCCGAGGATCTGCTTCCAGCGGGGTACGCGCCCCTTGACGCCAGTCCTCGTTTCCTGCGTGCGACGGTCGGCGAACTTGTCCAGCAGCCTGGTGAGCTCCCGGCACCGCAGGAGAAGCGCTCGAAGCATGGCAAGAGCGGATCGATTCGCCGGGACATCGAGCGTGCGCTCCACCGCCGGCACTTCCAGGACCGGGCCGTCGGCCGGGCCAGCCGGAAGGCTCAACCCTGCACCGCGCTGGATTGCCGCAAGCGTGGCAGGCCGACGGATGGCCGCCTGCAGCGTCCTCAGGTCGGTGCGCCGCGCGTCCCTGAGGGGGACGAATCGCCGCCGCGCCTTCAATACACTTACGGGCTCTCGCCGAAGAGCGGCGAGCGCCTGATTCAGTTCGCTTCGGCGCCGTCGCAACCGTTCGAGCCACACGAGTGGATCATCGGTCTCTGCGAGCGCGCCGAGACGACGCCGGGCCGGTTCCTCACCGACCACGAGACGGGCGTCGAATTCGACAATCTCGTTGATCATGCGCTCGAACAGGTCGCGGCCAGCCTTGCCGGCATCCGGGCTTACGTCGAGCCGCCATGTCCCGAGCACCCGATCGTCCCGATCCAGCAGCTCGGCGCGTACTTCGCCCGCATAGAACCCGGGCTCCCACACCCACTCGTTCCGAGCGGTCTCGACTTGGCTGAGCGGTTCGTCGTCGACTAGCCCAAGTTGCGCACTTTCTGACGTAAACTGTTTCTGTTACACGATTTGACATTTAAGTTTGTCACTACAATCGATTCCTCCCCGGAAGCGGCGGGGTAGCCGGTATCCGTAACGTCCGGTAAATCTTGCGATGCTCCAACTCCGGCTGCGACGGCCGCCGCAGGCGGAGCACCGTCCCGTCCGTGCACTGGTGCACGATGGTCACCATTTGGTGGGTCGCCAACAGGTCGCGGATGGTCGGCCACGAGCGATAGTCGCCGTTCTCCTGCAAGCGCCGCTCGATGGCGTGCAGCAGATGGTAGGCCAGCAACGAGATGAAGATGTGCGCATCCACCCGCTCGCTGCGCTGATGAAACACCGGACGTATCCCCAGAGTGCTCTTCAGGTAGCGAAATGATCGTTCGATCCGGGTCAGCAGCACGTACAGCTTCCACACCTCGGCTTCCGTCAGGTCGGTGCGATCGGTGCGCAGCAGATAGGTCCCGTCAAGCTCCTCGGCGAGTTGTTGCGCCGCATCCTTGCGGGCCCAGGTTACTTCCGCTCGGCCCTGCTCATCAGTGTGCAGCTGCAGCGTGTAGTAACGCGCTACGCGCGGATAGCGGCCCAATAGACGCCCGATTGCCCGGTTGATCTTCTCCGGCTGCTTCAGCCGGCCTGCTGCCACCCGCGTCTTGAGCTTCTCGGCATCCTCCTCCAACCGATGCTCGAACCGCTGCCGTATCGCGCGATCCTTGCTCGCCCGCGCGGCGCTGTGGCACAGCACGTACAACTCGCCCTGGTGCCGCCGCAACTGGCCGCAGACTACGACCTGCCCCTTCGCGTTCACTTTCACCGGCACGTAGCGTGAGCTGTCAATCTCGGGAAACAACTCCTGGCGCTCGCTTTGTGGGGTGGTCACGATGTAGTGCTGGCCGCGCTGGCGCAGCAGTTCCAGGTTCTCGTCCGTAGCGATACCCCGATCCATGATCACCGTCGGTTGACTCGGCCAGCCGACGGCGCCTGTGGTGCGGCAGTCCAGGCTGGCGAGCATCCGTGCCATGCTGGTTTCGTCTTTGGTGTTGCCGGTGAATACTTCGTGCGCCTTGGGAAAGCCCTCGCCATCGAGCACCAGACCCACCACCACCTGCTTGCAGTCTGGTCGGTGATCCCGCGAGTAGCCATGCTCCGCCTTCTCGTTGCGCGCCGCGATGCCCTCGAAATAGGTGGAAGAGACAACATGGAATCAAAAGGTCCGTTGCGATTTGATCGCGAGATCGCACGCCCGGTCAGGAACAGGAACTTGATATGATCGTTTACCAGCATTATTATATGAAACATGCAGCGCGCCACCCTGCAGCAACGCGCCGAGCGCTTGCAGGCCGCATACGAACTGTGCCGTCAGCACAGCGTGGCCGACGCGGTACGCTTGCTGGCCGCGCGTTTCGCCCTCTCTCCGGTGCAGGCGCGGCGCTACGTGCGCGCGGCACTCGATCTGAAGGCGCCGCCGGGACAAGCAGACACCAAGCTGCCGATCACCGTGCGCATCCCACGCCATCTGGTCGAGCAATTGCGGGCGCGGGCACGCGCGAGTGGTCGCAGCCTGGGTTCGCTGGTGGCGCAGGCGATCACCAATTTTCTCTCCGGCGGCAAGAACTGACCGCGGATGCCACGGTTCCGGTTACGGCACGTATTCGACCGGCTCGCCGCACAGCGCCTCGGGGAAGCCTATGAGCTCTTGGTCCCCGAACGATCCTGGTCCACGCACGGAGGACACCAAGATGAACCGCACAGTCGCACCCACGCCGGAGACGGTGGCCGTGTACTTGAGAGTATCGAGCCAAGCCCAGCGCCACCGCGAGACGATCGCCAGTCAGCGTGAGGCGGTGCTGGAGCACGCCCGCAGCCGTGGTTGGAACATCCCCCACGAGCGCGTGTTCGCCGATGACGGCTACAGCGGCGCGACGCTCGACCGTCCGGCGCTGGAAGCGTTACGCGACCTGGTTGCCAGCGGCGCGATCGCCACGATTCTGGCGTGGTCGGTCGACCGGCTGAGCCGCAACTTCGCCTACCAGATACTGCTGCAGGAAGAGTTCGCGCGCGCCGGGGCGCAGGTCGTGTTCGTCCAGGAGCCCGACGACGCCACGCCCCAGGGTATGCTGTTGCGGCAAATGCTGTCGGTGATCTCGGAGTATGAGCGAACCCAGATTGCCGAGCGCTCGCGGCGCGGCAAGCTGCACCGCGCCCGGCAGGGCTCACTGAACATGATCACGCGTGCGCCGTACGGGTACCGTCTGATCCCCAAGACCGAAACGTGCGGCGCTCGGCTCGAGATCGATGACGCCGAGGCGGACGTGGTGCGCCGGATCTATGACTGCTATCTGCGCGAGGGTCTGAAGATGAACGCCATCTCACGACGCCTCGATGCCGAAGGAATAAGACCGCGTCACGCTGAGCGGTGGTCGACCTCGACCGTCGCGGTGATCCTGAGGAACGAGACCTACAGCGGGAAAGCAGCCTACTTGAAGACCACCAGCACCGGCCGGCGCACGCGTCCCAACCGCACCGGACGCCAGCGGGCGGGTGCGGTACGGCGCCTGGTCGGACGCACCACGCGCCCGCGCGAGGAATGGATCAGTCTGGCGGTGCCCGCCATCCTGGATGAGACGACCTTCGCACGAGCGCAACAGCGGCGGGCGGACAACCGGCGCTTCTCGCCGCGCAAGACGGCGGTGTCGACCCTGCTGCAAGGGCTCTGCGTGTGTGCCGAGTGTGGCTACACCATCGGGCGGAATTCCGCCCAGACCAGTCGCAACAAGCCGCGGCGGCACTACTACCGCTGTCATGGCATCGACAGTTGGCGGCGCGCGGAAGGAGCCGTGTGTGACAATCCTCCGGTCCGCGCCGACGAACTCGACGCAGCCGTTTGGAACGAAGTGCTCGCGCTGCTGGAGAATCCGCAGCTCATCCAGTCCGAAATCAACCGTCGGATCGCCGCCGCCAACGACACCACAACCGCCAGTCAGCGGATGCAGGTTCTGCGTGGCGAGTTGTCGCGCAACCAGAGCCAGCGTCGGCGCCTGCTGGATGCTTACCAAGCGGGCGTGGTGACGCTGGACGAGTTGCGGACACGAAATGCTCCACTACAAACCCAGCAACGCTCGATGCTATCGGAGCTGAAAGCCTTGCAGACCTTCGAACTCGATCGTGAATCTCAGCTTACTCTTGCCGCGACGGTCGAACAGTTCCTCGGGCGCATGCGGGAGGGGGCGCAAGCACTGTCCCTTGCCGAGCGTCAGCGTGTCATCCGGCTACTGATTCGCGAGGTCAGGATTGGCAAGAAATCGGTTACGATATGCCATTCAATCCCGGTGAGCGGAGTATCTCCCGCGGGCTCAGATCGTTACGGTGGAGGATCTGCTCTAATGGCACCCGACCAAGGTGCACTTTTGATTCCACGATGTGGTAAGGTCGTAAAGGACGATCGTTTCATCGAGCGCGAACAGCTCTCGCTCGCGTGCTGCCAGCTCGGTTTCGATTGCCACCCGATGCTCATACAACTGATCCGAGACCCGGTAGAGCGCATCCTTGGTCACACTCCTCATGCTACCGGGCATCAGCTCAGCAAGCGCCGTGCGTGCAAACCAGCCAACCGTGCCCAACTCGCTACGTGGCGCCAGCAGTCTGCCCACCACCTGGATCTCGGCCAACCGGCACTGCCGCGCAGAGAACCCGCAGCGCTGCAGGATCTGGTCGCAGCGCAGATGCTCCCAGAACACGTGCGCGACGTACTCCGGGCCGAGTTCGCGCAGCAGCTCACTGCTGCTGCGCTCGGGATAGACCTCCTTGGCGGGCCCGTGTCCGTCCCGCTGAGCTTGCTGACGCTGCTGCTTGCTGCGGATGCGTTCGGCGAACGGAGCCGCTAGTTGGTCCAGGTCAGAAGTCCCGAACGGCACCCGTTCCTGGTGATTGAGGAGATCTTCGATGCGTTCGGCCAAGCGTGGCCACTCGGACTTCGGCAGATCCAGAGTGCCGAGGCTCAAGACCAGCCGCTGGCGTGGGCCTTTGTCGGTGCGAACCGACTCCAGCAGCCGGTGGTAAGTGTAGGAACGACCGTTACGGGAGACCTTGAGCTGGCCGATGAACACGTGCCGCAAAGATACTGCATCGGCTCGTGGCCGCCAAGAAGAATTATAACTAAGTTCGAGCCATCCATACGATTTATAACTACATCGGCAAAATCTCTCAATTGCACCCTTCCAGCCGCCTCCTTTTCGCCTTTATCACCCCCGAAACTTGCTCGTTACGTCGAAATGTGCTCAAGTTGGGCTAGTAGCCGGCACTCCCGTTCAGCGGGGGCAAGGAGGATGGTCCGCCCTCGTTCGGTAAACCCTCGATTCAGTTGTACCGGATCGAGTTCTCGGAGCCCGTCTTCGCTCCGCTCCCATAACGTCATCGACGGCCCGGGAACACGGCTACCGCCAGAAGCGGAAGCTGCCGGTCTCTTTCAGGTCCTGGATGAGCTCCGCGACCTTGTCGGCGCACCGTGTCAGGTTGCGTGCCTTCAGCACCTCCTGGCACTTCCCCAGCGCACCACGAGCGCGCGCGGAGTCGTCTCCCCGCAGCTTCGGCAGGACCTTCGCGTAGATCACTCGGTCGAGCGCGTCACGCGTGGACAGTTCGGCGCTCTGCTCCTGCCGCAACTCCATGAACTGCAAGACTTCGGCGATAACCCGCCAGCCGAAGTGCAACCGAGCCGGGCTGAGCGCGTCCATCAGATCATTGAGAACCTCTCTGACATGCGTCCTGTCCGATGCTTCGATTTCGCACTTGTCCCAACCCGGCCATCGATCTACGTCGATGTCCCAGAACTCGAGCGTAAAGGCGCGGTCCAGGACCTTGTCCGAGATGCCCATGGTGGTTTCGTCCATGTTCACCGTGCCGATGAGGAAGGAGTTTCCGGGATAGCGGATGCTTGGTGGTACTCCGTCCTTGTTGCCGTCGCCGTCGTGGAGCGGTATGTCACCGTCGTCGCGCTCCATCGCACTGAGAATCGGCGCCAGGTACTGCTCGGGATGCGACAGGTTCATCTCGTCGAGCACACACACGTGCGGCTCGGTCGGATTCACGGACGCGCGAATCAGGAATTTCAGAAACTCCGGTTGGATGTATCCACCCTCCCCGAGCGGGTTGACGTAACCGAGCAGTGGCGTCGGGTCATACCAACCGGGCTGCACCGGGATGGTACATACCTGCTCGTTCGACTCGCCGGTCGCTCCGGTCAACGCCTCCGCGTACTTCAGGGCGAGTTGGGTCTTGCCGGTTCCGGACAGGCCGGTGAGCACGCCGAAGTGCCGCCGCTCGTGCGCCCAGAGACCAAGGTGAAGCGCCTCTACCACTTCGGCATCGAACACCAAGTCGCCGTCGTTGCGGAGCGACTCGAAGTACTCCTTGACTCGGTCCAGCGGTCGCGGGGCAACCGTCTGCAACGGCTGCTCGGCCGAATTGCCAGCGGAGTTCGGTGGGCCTTGTTGCAGAAACCCGCGATAGACTGCTTCGGGCAGCATCATTCTTCGCGCCACAGCGTTCCAGTCGGAACGATCGGCCGCACCTAACGCCTCGTCAAGCCGCAGGATTATCTCGCGGTTCGCCCGTGCGGGATACTTTGCTGACCACTGTCTTTCTTCCATGGAATGGAGGAGGTCCTTGCGGTCTGGTGGCTTGACAAGGGTTGTGAAGTCATTCGGGAAGAGCGTGGCAAACACACGCGTCATTTTGTACGCTGGCGCGGATCGCTTATTGGTCGGGCCAACCGGGGGCATGTGCGGCCGTATGTCCTTCTTCATCTCATTGTACGCGTTGTCGAGCTGACGTGCCCTTTCAGCTGAATCTTCCGGTAGAGGTGCTGTGGTCAACTCTAGAAAGCGCTGGCGAAAGTCGGGAGCCGCCAAGGCGTTCGTGACGTCGAAGGTGTCGTCAGTATCTATCTCGACTAGCGGGTTCTCCAGCCAGACAAGGTGCAGGAACTCTTCGCTACCCCGCTCTGCCTCCGGAGTCTTACTGATCCGCTCCAGGAAATCGGCGTTCCTGACAATCGATTCTGGATCAAGTCGGCGTTCCGCTTCGCGACACGCGTTCTGCAGCCCTTCCTTTGTGCTCAGGTCAAAACGCAACTCTTCGCCTCAGTTATTCGTCGCGCCGTCCATGTTGCATTTCAACGGTGCCAGCTTCGCTCGCTTCGAACACCTGCTCGCCACGGTCGATCCCGGCACCGGATCGTAATCCGAGCCGCCAGTCGTCGCCGGAAAGCTGCTCGAGTCACCCCTTGCAGCGCCAAGTCAACGGTGTCATTGGCTCCCGAGGTTCCAAGCGCTTGCTGAGCTTGAGCGAGTTGATGTTTGTCGATTTCGAGTGATGTGCGTCTCATGGCCGAGATTCAGTATACAAGAACCGCCGGAAGAACATCTGTTCGGTCAGCATGACACCACGGGCCGCGCATTTTCGAGGCGGAGACCCGCGATGCGGCCGAAGTGGCATGTGTTGGCGTTTATGAGGGTCAGGAGTCACTCATTGGCGATCGCTGCGATGCTCAGGTCGGGCTCCGCAGGGCATGCCGGTATCGAACGGCCTGCCGTCATTCGAATCGAGGGGGCGGTCGGTCTGTCGCCTGATTGCGAGTGGCGTGCACTTCGCCCATTCGGTCGTCGAGATCGTGCCAGTCGGCGAGCGTGCCTGCTATGGCCGCCAATCCGACGGGACGATCCGGGCGTGACGGACTCACTTCGTCCGGGGGAACGAGCGCCATCACCGGCGTACCGCGACGAGCAACGACAATCCGGTCGCCGGCACCAACCCGAGCGACCCGCTCGCGGAAGTTTCGCTTGGCCTCGGTAACGCTATAGCGGGCGACTCGGTCGGTCATGTCATTCAATCTGCCGAATCATGGAATTTCGTCAAGCCCTCGGCAGCACGGTGCGGAGTTGGTCGATGAAGCGCGGCAAGGCTTCCACGGCGTAGAGCGGCAGAGAGAGCAGTTGCAGGGTGACGGGTTGTAGGCCGTCGGCGGTGCGGATGGTATGACGGACGGTCTGCAGGCTCGGCGGGTTGGTGTCGAAGCGGACGGCAAGGGGCGGACGCTTCTCGTGGGCGAATTGCAGCAGCGACTTGAGCGAGCCGCTGCGGCCGGCCTTTACCTCGACGGGAACGATCCAGTCCCCGCGGGAGATCACGTAGTCGACCTCGGCGTTTCCCTTCCGCGCCTTACGCAGCCAGTAGTGCAGGACCGGGGGCCGCTCGCCCGCACCGAGGGCCGTCAACTCCTGGCCTACGTACTGCTCGGCAATGCCGCCTTCGTTTACCAGGCGGGCTCCATCCATGGCATCGACGGTAGGTACATCAACGCCGCACACGTGATTCATCAAGCCGACATCCATGAACAGAAGTTTGAAGGTGCGGTCGTCGACCGCGGCGCCGAGCGGCAGCCCCGAGCAGTGGCTGTGGAGGACGCGGTGGCAGAGCCGCGCCTTCACGAGCAGGTCGATCGCATCACGTACCTCGCCTGCGCGTGACTCGTGGTCCAGGGTACGATATACGACCTTGCGGCCCACGGAGCCCGGAATGCTGCGAAAAAGGCGCTGCAGGCGAACGAGCTGGGAGTTTCTGGCGTACTTTGCGAAGTCATCCTCGTAGGTTTCCGCAATCGACCGGTGCACCGCCGCCACCTCGATCGGCGACCCGGCCGACTCGCCGTGGGCCAGCACCGCCTCCGGCAGTCCGCCTACCAGCAGGTACTCCCGGCAGCGCCGGAGCAAGCGGCGGTGCGCGGCTTCCGGGGGTGGTACGGCAAGCTCCAGCGCGGCGAGGTGCTCGGCCAGCCCGGGGTCCGCGGCCCGGAGGTACTCGGCTAATGACATCGGGCCCACGTGCAGGTATTCGATCCGGCCGACCGGCATGGAGAAGGAATGATCGGCGAGGACGAACTCCAACAGCGAACCCGCGGCGACAACCGGAAAATCGGGCCGATCTTCGTAGAGATAGCGCAGCGCCTGCAGCGCATGAGGTGCCGCCTGTACTTCGTCGAGGAACAGGATCGATCCTGCGAGCCGTACTCCGCCAACCGCCTCCAACTCGCGGGTGATTCGATCGGTGTCCAGGCTGCTGAACACGCCGTCGAGGTACAGGTTGCGTTCGAGGTTCACCTCGCACAGGTCCATGCCGGCGCCGGCGGCGAACTGTCGGACCAGGGCGGTCTTCCCCACCTGCCGCGCCCCGCGAAGCACGAGCGGTTTGCGTCGGCGGCGCGCCAGCCAGCGGCGCAGAATCTGTTCAGCGAACCTCTCCATCGCCAAGACACGTCAATAATATCAAACTAACTAACAAAATAGACGTGTATTTTAGCACGACGCGTGACAAATGATTCCAGTGCCAGGCGTGGGCCGCGCGAGCCCGTGAGCGGGTCGCGGCGGATCCCTACCTCAGGGTGGTGGCGGTCGGTCCGCTGACCAACCTGGCGCTGGCCATCGCGCGCGACCCCGCCTGGGATGGGCCGGGAAGCGGCAACGGCCGCCGGGATGGCGGCCGCTGCCGGGTGCTCCCGGGAGGAAGGAGGCCATACTTGTAGAAGAACTGGGGGGCGAAGTTGTTGAGGTTCAGGCCCTCCTCGAACCAGGGGTGCGGAACGTCGGGCGTGTTGCCGATGTTGGGGCGCGAGATGAACACCATCGGCGACAGGCCGATCGTGCCGATCGTGCCGATCGTGCCGATCGTGAACAGGTTATCGGCCATCCACCGATGGAACCGGGTGCTCGCGTCGAAATACTCCTCGCTGTTGTAGACGAGGTTGATGCGGTTGCGGGCGAGCGTAAGCATCTCCTTGATCTCGTCCGGCGGCTCTTCGCCGGGCAGCACGCCGCCCTCGAAGTCGTCGAGGCTCGCCTGTCCTGCTTCGATCCGCTCGTTGGCTTCGAACCACAGCCACCAAACCGGAGCATGAGACTGGAAGCCGGCCATGTCGCGCGACAGGAAGGTGTACATCTCGATGCCGTGCACCGGGTGACTGATCACGTCGGTATCAGGAGCTCGCGTGCGCTCGAACCACATGTTGCCGCCCACTTCCTTGACCTGCACCTCGAAGCCCAGGTCCTCCCAGAATTCCTTGACCAGCTCGTGGCCCAGTGCAATGCCGTGGTGGATGATCGAGGCATATTCGATGGTGAGCAGGATCTTGCGCCCCTCGGCATCGCGGCGCAGGCCGTCGGAGCCGCGGGTCAGGCCCAGCTCGTCCAGCATGCGGTTGGCCTCGTACGGAGCGTAGCGGGCATATGGATGACTCTCCGCCCACTCCGCCTGGTAGAAGCTGGTGCCGGGAAGCACCGACGCGTGGCGCGGGGTGGCAAAGCCGGAGAAGGCGACGCGGTTGACCTCGTCGCGGTCGATGCCGAGCGACATCGCCTGCCGGAACTTGAGGTTGTTGGTACAGCTCGCGGCGCACCGGGTCGGGGTGGTTGAGGTTGAATCCGTAGGCTGCCTCGTTGCCCTCCACGCCCGGGATCAGCTTGACCACGTAGTTGCCGGCCTCCTCGTTCTGCTTGTACAGGGTGTAGTTGTCGAGCGTGGCGGAGAGGAACGCGATGTCGGCCTCGCCGGCGATGATCTTCAGGTCGTAGGTCTCCTTCTCGACCAGCTCGGAAACGATCTTGTCCACGTAGGGAAGCTGGTTGCCGGCCTGGTCCACCTGGTGGAAGTAGGGGTTGCGCACGTACGCGCGAATCGTGGTGGTCTGCTCGGTGAACATCCACGGGTCGATGCGCGGGCGGTCAAGGTCATGGGTGGGCACGATACTGACGTGATGGTTGAACGCCTCGCCCCAGTTCTCGAAGCCCAAATCGCAGTGTACGTGGCCGCGAAAAATGGTGCCAGTGCGGGCGGGTGCGCTTGGCGTGCAAGCGTAGGGCCGCGTCGAGCAGCGCTGACGAGATGGGTTCCGGCGCGGCTGGTTGCGGGGTATGGTCGGCCTCATGAAGCGCATGATCATCGACTGCGATCCCGGCCTCGACGACGCCATTGCGCTCATCCTCGCGCACTGGTGTGCCGAAATAGTGGGGATCACCACGGTGAGCGGCAACGTGCCGCTGGCGGCCACCACCGCCAACGCGCTGATGCTGACCGCGCTGCTGGACGTGGACACCCCGGTGCACGGCGGAGCATCGCGCCCGCTTGCCGAGGAACCCACCTACGCGGGGCACGTGCACGGGGAGTCGGGCATGGGCGACTTCGAAGCGCCGGCGCACGACCGCACCGCTGCCAGCGACGACGCGGTGTCGTTTCTGCTCGACGCGGCGGAGCCCGACCTGTGGGTGGTGGCAGTCGGACCGCTGACCAACCTGGCGCTGGCGATCGAGCGCGACCCGGCCTGGGTGAAACGGATCGCCGGCATCTCGATCATGGGCGGCAGCACCGCGGGCGGCAACGTGACAGCGGCCGCCGAGTTCAACATCTACGCCGATCCGGAGGCGGCGGCGCGGGTGTTCGCCTCAGGCGCCGAGATCAGAATGTGCGGACTGAACCTGACCGACCAGGTGCAGACCGGCGATGCGCTGGCTGCCAAACTGCGTGCTGCCGGTACGCCGCTGGCGCGGTTCGCCGCCCAGTTGTTCGACTTCCTGCACGGGGTTATGGAGGACCTGCTCGGCGAGCGCGCCAGTTCGCTGCACGACCCCTGCGCGGTGCTGGCGGTCACTCATCCCGAGCTGTTCGAGTTCGCGCCGCGGGCAGTCGGCGTGGAGTTGGCAGGCGCCCTCACCCGCGGCATGACCGTGGTCGACGAGCGGCCGGGACGCCTCGGCGGGCCGCCCAACGCCCAGGTTGCCTACCGCATCGACGCGGCACGCGCCATGGCGCTGGTGCGGGAGTCGCTGGGCGCGTGACGGCCGGACCTTACTCGGAGCCGGCGATCACCGTGTCGCGGCCGAGCCCCTCGGGGCCCAGTCCCAGGTAGCCGCCGTCCACCGGCAGGTCGGCGCCGGTCACGAACGAGGCGTCGTCGCTGAGCAGGAACAGGATCGGCCCGGCACACTCCAGCGGCTCGCCGCAGCGCTCCAGCATGTGGAAACGGCCCCAGATCGGGCCCCACTTGTCGCGCCCGCCGCCATCCATCTGCGCCGCCTTCAGCACCTCGCGGGTCCAGATCCAGCCCGGGCTGACGCTGTTGACGCGGATGCCGTACGGAGCCAGGTCGAGGGCCATGCAGCGGGTCAGGTTGTGCACCGCGCCCTTGGCGGCGTTGTAGGTCCAGCGCTGCGGCTGCGCGATGTGCGCGGAGATGCTGGACACGTTGACGATCGCCCCGCCGCCGCCGGCGCGCATCGGCTCGGCGACCGCGGAGGTCATGGTGGCGTAGGCCACCGGTCCCACCTGCAGGCTGCGCTCCCACTCCTCCCGCCGCGCGGCCAAGCCCGCGGCAATGAACGAGAAGGCGTTGTTCACCAGGTAGTCCACCCTGCCCCACCGCGCCACCGTGTCGGCCACCAGCCGCCGGCAGAACGCCTCGTCGGCCAGGTCGCCGCACAGCCCCAGCACGTCGTGGCCGGCGTCCGCCAGCTCGCGTCCGGCCTGCTCCACCAGCTCGGGTTCGATCCCGGCGAAGGCCACCGCGGCCCCCTCGCGGCACAGCTCCCCGACCACGGCGCGGCCGATCCCCGCCGACCCGCCGGTGACCACGGCGCAGCGCCCGGCAAAACGGCCGTCGATTGCGTTCCTCTGGTTCATGGGTTGACCAAGACTCTCGGAGATCGACTACCGCCGCGTCAAGCAGCTCGGAGCAGTGGGAGCACTGGCATCTTCCCGGCGTCCAGGTATGCCGCAGTCCGTTGCACAACCGGGTCGGATTGGGCAGCCTCAGGCATCGTGAGCGCGGTTGGATTTCGCGTCCACGTCATGGGCAACAGCGGATCGGGCAAGACGACGCTCGCCGCACGGCTGGCGCAGGCGCTGGACGCTGACCTGGTAGAGCTCGACGCGCTCAACTGGGAACCGGGGTGGGTCGCGCTCAACGAGTCGGCCCCGGAGGAGTTGGAACGCCGCTTTCGTGCCGCTACCGAAGGTAAACGCTGGGTGAGCGCCGGGTCGTACACCCGCCTGTGCCAGCGCGCCTTCTGGCCGCGGCTCGATACCATCGTGTGGCTGGATATGCCGTTGCGGGTGTGTGTCTGGCGGCTGCTGCGGCGCACCTGGCGGCGCTGGCGTTCGCGCGAACTGCTGTGGGGCACCAACTACGAGCGGCTGGGCCACCTGCTGAAGATCTGGCGCCGGGACAACCTGCTGCTGTGGACCGTGACCCAACACGCCCGCAAGCGGAACGCCATGCTTGCCCACCTGGCCGATCCCAGGTGGACCCACATCCGCTTCGTACGGCTGACCTCGGCGCGCGAAGTGGAGGCGTTTGTCGCCGCGGTCGCTGCTCGCTCGTGCTCCAGCGGTCAGCACCGTAATGCGATGAGGACGCCGGAGATAAGGCACCGGACGATACTTGTGCTGGACGCCATGGGAGTGATGTATCAGCCCGCGGCACGGTAACACCGCCCGCGACGAGCGCGCGTGGCCCGAACACGGCGGTGGAGAATCCAACCGCGATGGCGGCGTACCGGCCGGCGGCCACGCCTCGCGACAGGCGATGCTACAGGAGATCCTCGTTCAGGCGGACCCCGAATCCCGGCTCGTCGCCCGGTTCGATGGTGCCGTCGATCACCTCCGGCTCGCCCAGCCACAAGTCTTCGCGCGGCTCCTGCCAGCGCTGCGGCATGGTCTCGGCAAGGTCCAGGCAGTCGGTCGCCACGATCAGGTGCAGTCCCCACGGCTCGCCGCCGCGGTGCGGAACCACCGGCACGCCGTGGCGGCGCGCCAGCTCCAGGATGCGCAGCGTGCCGGTGATGCCCCCGGCCCAGGTCACGTCCGGCTGCCACAGGTCGAGCGCACGGTGGCGGGCGATCGCCGCGAACGCCGCCGGCGTGAAGTCGTGCTCGCCGCCCGCCAGCAGCACCGGCTTGATGCGCGGGCGCAGCGCGGCCAGTTCGGCCAGGTGCTCAGGGGTCGCCACGTCCTCGAACCAGTACGGCGCGTACGGCGCCAGCAGCTCGCCCATGCGGGCGGCCACCGCCACCGGCCACGACAGGTAGCAGTCGACCATCAGGCGCGCCGCGGGTCCCAGCGCCGCCCGCGCGGCCGCCAACCGCTCGCCGGCGCTGTCGAAGTCCGCCTCGGTCCGCCAGCGGTGGGACAGCTTCAGCGCCCCGTAGCCGTAGCGCGCCGCCAGCTCCAGGTCGCCGCCGGTGGCGTAGGCGGTCACCCGTTCCTTGGTGCGCGGGCCGATCAGCCGGTGCACCGGAACCCGCTCCGCGCGCGCCAGCGCGTCCCAGAGCGCCAGGTCGACCCCGCTCAGCGCCATCTGTGCCAGGCCGCCTCGCCCGTAGGGGATCGAAACCCGGTACAGTTCATCCCACGCCGCGGCGATGTCGTCGACGCCGTCGAGCGAGCGCCCCACCAGAAACCGGCGCAGGTGGTCGTTGATCACCTGCACCGCCGGCTGACCGCCGCCACCGTAGCCGTGGCCGACCACCCCCACGTCGGTGTCCACGCGCACCGCGATCTGCCAGAAGTGAGCCTGCCACGCAGCGGCCGGCGGCAGGCGACGCCACTTGGGGTAGGCAGCCCGCACCTCGGTTACCGTCATCGGTACCACGTTACCGTCGGAACGGCCCGGGTTCCCATTGGGCGGTGCACCGACCGTGTGATCGCGGCGCCGCGGGCCGGCTGCCAACCTCCTTGGTGAGGCCCGGTTGAGATCCCAAATCCTCGCCTAAGCACCGAATTCTCTCGCGAATTCGCGAATCGGCAGAACTTCCCGAATCTACTCTGAAGTTCGCGATTTCGCGAAATATCGGACTCCCTAGGCAAAATATCGAACGAGTGCAAGTAAATCGTTTCTCCAAAAAAAGTTGATGAGAACAGTCAACATCGTAGACCAATGAGATGAAAATCAATCTGTCAAATTCACGAATTGGCGCGAGTCGCGAAACTGACCAAAATTCGCCATTTCGCGAATGGACCGATGGAGTGTCATTTTAAGTCTATACAACGCTTGGGAACGCAAATTCATGCTCTACAATACTTTGCGTAAGATTCAGCATGGGCGGCGAGGGCCAGTGAGGTTTCCAAGTTGTTGACCGGCACGGATCGAACGGACCACACTCGCCTCCGCAGAAGTCTTCGACTGATAGTCGGATCCCATGTAATTGTGAAGCGATGATCTACAGAATCATGCGGCACAGCACCGCCGGGCTGCTGGCGGCGGTACTCTTGCTCTTTGGGGCGGCCGTGGTGCCGGCGGACGATGCCCCGGGAGTGGCGTGGCGCTTGGTGCGAGGCGGTGGCGGATTGACCTCCGCTAAGGGAACAACCGGCATGGACCTGCGGGGCGTCGCTTCGAACGGCGAAATCTACGTCGCGGTTGGAGCTGCGGGAACCATCGCCCACAGCAGCGACGGCAACCGCTGGGTCGAGGCAAGCAGCTTCGGCGCTACCGAAAACTGGCTCAATGACGTCGCCTGGGGTAACGACCGCTTCGTGGCAGTCGGCGACTACACCATCATTCACAGCAACGATGGCGATCTCTGGCAGTCGGCGAGACGAGTCGATTGGTACAGTTTGGTGAGTGTTGCCTGGGGCAACGGGCGCTTCGTCGCGGTCGGCGACGACGGCACGGTAGTGCTCAGCGACGACGGCATCCATTGGCGAGAAGCACGGGAACGCGTTGCCCACGCCAACCTTAGCAGCATCGCTTGGGGTGGCCATCGGTTCGTTGCGGTCGGAGACGCTGGCATTATCGTGCATAGCGAGGATGGAGACCGCTGGCATCCGGCAGGAGACACCGCCACCTCGACTGCGCTCTACGGCGTCGCCTGGAGTGGTAAACGGTTCGTGGCAGTCGGCGGCGACAACCTCCTGCACAGCAGCGATGGCGAACGCTGGCAGCCGGTCAGTAGCTTGGCAGGCGGAGACTCCGGATGGCTTCACGATGTCGCGTGGAGCGGAGGGCGCTTCGTGGCGGTTGGCGACTATGCGATCCTGTACAGCAGCGACGGTGATCGCTGGCAGCCGGCGACCACGCACATCGACACCCCACTCACCGGTGTCGCCGGGAGCGCCGCAGGATTCGTGGCCGTCGGCTGGGGCGGGACGATCCTGCACAGCAGCGACGGGATCCGCTGGGATGCCGCAACCGAGGTTGGCGACGGCGTTCCTCTTCCCGATCTCGATGGTGTCGCCTGGAGTGGTGAACGGTTCGTGGCCGTCAGCGGCAGGACCGACTCCATCGTGCACAGTCTGGACGGGGAGCACTGGCAGGAAGCAGCGGCGGCGATGCCCCTGTACGGTCTGAGTGGCGTCGCGTGGGCCGGCGACCGGTTCGTGGCCGCCGGCCACTCGATAGGACTCAGCGAAGATGGTATCCGGTGGCGCAACTCGCGCATGTGGGTGCACGGTGACCTCACCGCGGTGGCATGGAATGGAGAACTCCACGTAGCGGTAGGCCACGAGGGGGTGATCCTACACAGCGACAACGGAGACTGGTGGTCACCGGCTGCCGACAGCGCAACCGCGGAGACCCTGACCGACGTAGCCTGGAATGGCGAACGCTTCGTCGCTGTAGGCCACCACGGCGCCATCGTGCATAGCAGCGACGGTGATCACTGGCAGCCAGCGAGCGAGCCCGCCGTGCCGTTCCGGGCCGCACGCCCGGATGACGCCCCGCACCGGGTCTACTACAGCTTCAGCGGGATCGTCTGGAACGGCGAGCGCTTCGTCGCGGTCGGATGGGGAGGTAATGACAACTTAGGCGCGGTGGTGCACAGCAGCGATGGTGATCGCTGGGAGTTGGCCGCCGATCACGACCACCTCGCCGACGAGCACTTCAACGCGATCGCGTGGAGCGGCAAACTGTTCGTGGCGGTCAGCTACTTCGATGGCACGATCATGCTCAGTACGGACGGCGACCGTTGGGAGCGGACCACTGAGATTGCGACCGTCGACACCCTGGAAGACATCACCTGGGGCAACGGGCGCTTCGTGGCGGTGGGACGCAACGGAACCATCGTCGTCAGTCCGTGACTGCGCCGCGAGTTGGACGAGGACGCCGCGGCGCCAGCCAAGGATGGTGACGTCCGTACGACCGGCCACCGCTGGGAGGACGAACGATGACACTCGTCAGAATGCTGCGATGCATTGCAGCCACGCTGCTGGCATCGGTGGCCGTGGGCACGGTCTTCGCGCACGACACCGAAAGCATGGAAGATCTCACCCGCGCCGCCGAGCGCGGGGATGCGGAGTCCCAATTCGACCTGGGATTCATGTACGCGACGGGCTTCGGCGACTTCGAATCTGACAGCGCCGAGGCGCTCACTTGGTATCGCCGGGCGGCCGAACAGGGACTCGCCCAGGCTCAAAGCGTCCTGGGCGGTATGTACGCGCGGGGCGACATCCTGGAGCAAGACTTCACCCAGGCTGCGACTTGGTGCCTGCTTGGCGCCGAACAGGATGACGCCGAGGGGCAGCTCTGCATGGCCTTGTTGTATGCCGGCGGCTGCGGCGTCGAGCAGGACTATGCGGAATCCGCCCGGTGGTATCTCCTGGCCGCCAACCAGGGGACCGGGGAGGCTCAGGCCAGACTCGGCGACATGTACGCCAATGGTGAGGGTGGTGTCCAGCGGGATCCCGTCGAAGCGGACAAGTGGTACCGGCGAGCCGTTGAGCCGGGCACCTACCACTCCACGAAGGTGGCCGGTGTCGAAATCTTCTCCGGTCGGCATCTCTTGTTCCACCTCTTCGTGCTTGCCAGGCTGTACCAGAACGGTATCGGCATTCCCCATAATGACGTCGCGGCATACAAGTGGCTCGACATCAAGAACCGCCTGCTGTCCGACGGGTCTGGCACGATGACTTCGGAGGGCACGCCGCCGGAACTCGACAATCTGGCGAAGAGAATGACAAGCGAACAGGTGGCTGAGGCGCAGCGCGCGGCCGATGCGTTTCTCGCAACCTACCGGATCGACTCGTACGAGGTCTGGCGCCGTATGGCCAGCATGAGGTCTTTGCCAAAGGAGGCACGGGTAAAGCGTGTGTCGAGAGCGCTCTATCCCGTGGCCCGTTTGGGGTATCCGGTGGCTCGTTGGTGGTGGCGGACTCGATCTGCCGTTCGCGCGAGGATCTCTCCTCCCGTCATCCCTGAGGCCCCGATGACGACTGGGAGCCGCGGCACGCCGGCGTGCAGAGCCGCCACGACCAGCTCCATAAACAGGTGAGAGGAGATCCGCCACGCGGCAGGGTGGGAAGCGTCTGGCGCGCGTGAGGCGATCGCCGAACGGCTGGTACGGCCGCGCATTGGTGGCCCACGTGCAGGTGAAGCGCGTTCGCCTTTAGCTCGCCTGGGAGATCCCGCGGTTGACCGGCGGCGGAAAAACATCGACGATTGGGCAGCGTCCGACTCGCAGAACACGGAGGTATCGAAATGCCAATGACCGGCACGGCGCCGATCGCGGCTCCCGGCTGGACGGCGCAGAAGGAGACCGGCGTCCGCATCGTGGACTGCGACGTCCACCACAGCTTCGAGAGCCCCGAGCAGCTCCTCCCCTACCTGTCCAAGTTCTACCAGGAGCACCTGTACGACCAGGGGCTGCACTTCGCCGGCGGCGGCTACCCCAACACCCCGTTCCGCAAGACGCGCAACGACCTCAAGGACCCCGACCTCAAGCGGCGCGACTTCAACTTCAGCCTGGAGTTCACGCAGCGGGAGTTACTGGATCGCTGGAACATCGACGTGGCCCTGTTGACCGGGTCTCCTTCCGACATCTACGGGGCGGCCGGCGTGGCCGACCCCGACTGGGGCGCCGCGCTGTGCCGGGCGTTCAACGATTACACCATCGAGCACTGGCTGGAGCGCGACGAACGGGTGGTGCAGGCGATCCTGGTGGCGCCCACCGACCCGGCGCAGGCGGTGGCCGAGATCAGGCGTCTCGCGGGGCGCAAGGACACGGCCGCCGTGCACATACCGATGAACACCGCCATGCCGTTCGGCAACCGCTTCTACCACCCGATCTGGGAAGCGTGCGCCGAGCACGGCCTGCCGGTGGTGTCGCACATCGGCGGCTCCGGTCCCAGCGGCAACACCATGACCCCGGTGGGTTATCCCACCTACTACATGGAGACGCGCATGGCGCGGCCGATGGCGGCCAGCGCGCAGGCGGCGTCGCTGATATGCGAAGGGGTGTTCGAGAAGTTTCCGACGCTGAAGTTCGCCATGATCGAGGTGCAGCAGCTCTGGGCGGTGTCGGTGATGTGGCACATGGACTTCGACTGGAGGGCGATCCGCGACCAGACCCCCTGGCTCAAGCGGCTGCCCAGCGAGTACTTCCGCGACCACATCCGGGTCGGCACCCAGCCGATGCACGAGCCGGAGCGTCCCGAACAGTTGCAGCAGATGCTGGAGATGCTGCACGCCGATGAGACGCTGGTGTTCTGCAGCGACTTCCCCCACTTCGACCAGAATGACCCGGTGACGGTGCTGCCCGGCATCTCCGACCACATGCGCCGGCGCATCTTCTGCGACAACGGGCTGGAGATGCTGCGCATGCCCGAGGCGTAGCGGTGGCGGCCGGCGCCAACGGACGGGCGCGCCGGGTCGTCGTCGGCAAGGTGGCGGAGATCCCGGTGGGCGGCCGCAAGCTGGTGGTGCCGTTCCGGGGCCGCGCCGGGATCGGCGTGTTCAACGTCAAGGGCACCTTCTACGCGCTGCGCAACATCTGCCCGCACAACCTGGGACCCCTGTGCACCGGCCACGTCAGCGGCCGCTTCGTCGCCAGCGGCCCGCCTTCAAGCGCCGGTGCCACGCTGGCCATGGACCGCGACGGCGAGATCCTGCGCTGTCCGTGGCACAACTGGGCGTTCGACATCACCGACGGAAGCTGCCTCGGGGACCCACGGCTGCGGGTAAAGACCTACCCGGTCGCAGTCGAGGGCGACGACCTGGTCGTCGAGTACGCCGACGAGTGAGCGTCAGCGCCGGCGATTGACAACCTCGCGAGTGTCTGCCACAAGAGTCGGGTGCTGCTTCCGTGAGGAGGCCCGCAATGCACATTCGGTACGACTCCGAGGCTGATGTGATTTTTCTTTCGCTTCGAGCAGCGGCAGGAGGGGAAGCCGGGGGCAAGCGGCTCGACGAAGGGCGGATCGCCCATCTCGATCAAGCTGGCCAAATCTTCGCTTATGAGTTCCTGGGTGTCAGTCGAGGCGTTTCACTCACGGGAATCGACAGGGACGATGCCGACCAGATTCGCGAATCGATCAGGCCGCTCGTCCAGCTCGCGGTCGGGTAGGTGCAGGAGACGATAATTCCATGTTGAGCCGTGAGCTGCAGATAGAGCAGCGGTACCTGATCCTGCCGGTGCGGCGGCGGCCGGCCACCGGAATCCTGCGGCAGGCGGCCGGGCACATGCGCCTGCGCGCGGGCGACGAGGTGGTGCGTCACTTCGACATCGACCTGGCCGACGGGGCCGGCGACTACCAGGTGTTCAGCGACCTGGAGCCGTTCCTGGGGCGGCGGCTCACCGTGGAGTTCGAGGGCTCCGGCGCGGCGTCGCTGGCCGGGTTGCGCCTGGCGGCGGAGCCGGTGCCCGCTGCCGGGCTGTACCGCGAGCGCCTGCGGCCGCAGTTCCACTTCTCCTCCCGGCGCGGCTGGAACAACGACCCCAACGGCCTGTTCTGGTATGGCGGCGAGTATCACCTGCTCTACCAGCACAATCCCTACAGCGTCGAGTGGGGAAACCTGCACTGGGGGCATGCCGTGAGCCGCGACCTGGTGCACTGGACCGAGCTGCCGGTGGCCCTGTACCCCGACGAGTTGGGCGCCATGTCCACCGGTTGCGCCGTCGTGGACTACGAAAACACCTCCGGGCTGGGGAGTCCGGGCGCGCCCGCGGTGGTCGCTATCTACACCGCGGGCCACGCCTCCTGGACCCCGGGATTCGTGCAGTGCCTGGCGATCTCCACCGACGGCGGCGCCACCTGGAGCAAGTACGATGGCAACCCGGTGATCGACCACATCGTCCACCGCAACCGCGATCCCAAGGTGATCTGGCACCCCGAGAGCGAGCGCTGGGTGATGGTGCTGTACCTGGACGGCTTCGACTACGCGATCTTCACCTCGCCCAACCTGTTGCAGTGGGAGCGCACCAGCGACCTGGAACTGCCGCGTTGCACCGAGTGCCCGGAGCTGTTTCCGCTGCCGCTGGACGGGGAGACGAAGTGGGTATTCTGGGGCGCCAACAGTTCCTACCTGGTGGGCTCCTTCGACGGCCGCACCTTCCACCCGGAGCAGGCGCCGCGCAAGCTGCAGCCGGACGGCAACGGCTACGCCGCCCAGACCTTTAGCGACGTGCCGCCCGAAGATGGCCGGCGGGTGCAGATCGCCTGGCTCAGGCAGCAGATGCCGGGGATGCCGTTCGGCCAGTGCATGACCATTCCGCACAGCCTGGGGCTGCAGCGCCGCGGCGGCCAGGTGCTGCTGACCGCGGCCCCGGTGCGCGAGCTGGAGCGCCTGCGGGCGGAGACCTGGGAGATCGCGGATACGGAGATAACGCCGGCGCGGCCGCTCCAGGCCGAGGTGAGCGGCGAGCTGCTGGACGTGGAGGCGGAGCTGGAGCTGGGCTCGGCCGACTGCGTGGGCGTGGTGGTGCGCGGCGTGCCGGTGTTCTACGACCGGCGCCTGGGCGCGCTGTGCTGCGGCGGCTACACGGTGCCGCTGCCGGCTCCCGAGGGTCCGTTCAAGTGGCGAATCCTGGCCGACCGCGCCTCGCTGGAGCTGTACGCGGACGATGGCGCGGTGACCATTGCCGCGGGCATCATCCTGCCGGAGTGGGAGACCGCGGTACGGCTGGTGGCCGTCGGCGGCAACGCGGTGGCGCGGCGGGTGACGGTGGCGCGGCTGCGGTCGGCGTGGTCGGTATGAGCCTCTCGGTGACCCCGATCGCGGGGGCCCTCGGCGCAGAGGTCGCCGGCGTGGACCTGGGCCGCTCGCTGGACGCCGCCACCGTGGCGGAGATCAGGCAGGCGCTCCTGGAGCACCTGGTGATTTTCTTTCCCGCGCAGGAGCTGACCCCGAAATCGCTGCTGGCGTTTGCCCGGTGCCTTGGAGAACCCCTCGCCTACCCCCAGTTGCAGGGCCTGCCGGAGGAGCCGCTGGTGACCGCGGTCACCAAGCTGGAGCACGAGCGCGTCGCCTTCGGCGGCGTGTGGCACACCGACACCAGCTACCTGGAGCAGCCGCCGCTGGGCAGCCTGCTGTACGCGGTGGAGCTGCCACCCTACGGCGGCGACACCCTGTTCGCCAACCAGTACCTGGCCTACGAGCGGCTCTCCGAGGGACTGCAGAGAACCCTCGCCGGGCTCACTGCCGTATACACCTCCACCAAGCCGGCGGTGGCCGCGACGCGCGAGGACCGGCTGCGCGAGCGCGGGGTGAAGGCGAAGGTGCTCACCAGCGAGCACCCGGTGGTCCGCACCCACCCGGAAACCGGCCGCAAGGCGCTGTACGTCAACCGCGGGCACACCTCGCACTTCAAGGGCTGGAGCGAAGCGGAGAGCGAGTCGCTATTGGAGTACCTGTTCCAGCACCAGGTGGCGCCGGAATTCACCTGCCGCTACCGCTGGCAGCCCGGCTCCCTGGCGGTCTGGGACAACCGCTGCACCCAGCACCTCCCGATCAACGACTACGACGGCTTCCGCCGCGTGATGCACCGCGTCACGCTGGCCGGCGACCGGCCTGCCTGACCATAGGTCGGCCAACCCGCAGGGTGGCCGGGCACACTTTCGAGTCGACCGGTCCGCTTGACAATCGTTCAAGCGTTGGTAAGCGAACTCGTTGGACGTCACCACCCGTGCGCCGACAGTTCCCATCCTTGGCAGCCCGGCACGGTACATCGGATCAGCATCACTTTCTCCCATAGACTCTCAACTCTCGACGGCCTGTTGGTCTTTCTGGATTTCATGTTTACTATGGCTCACGATTACAAATTGCACGCGACACGAGAGTACATCAGAAATTAGATCAGCATGGAGGAACGAAAATGACGAACAGGGACACCCTCAGGGAAGACATCGCATACGTCCGCGACGCGACGAGTCGAGCGAGTGCAACCACGGTCCCGTCGATCCATCTTCTGTGGGCGGCAATCGGATTGTGCGGCTTCGTGCTGGTCGATTTCGTGGAAGACTCCCGCTGGATCGGGGTTTTCTGGTTGCTGGCAGGTCCCGGGGGCGCGATCCTTTCTATGTGGCTCGGTTTTCGCGCGCAGCGTCAGGTCGGACAATTCGATCGGCGTAGCGGTAGTCGGTTGGGTCTGCACTGGCTCGCGTTTCTCGTGGCTGGGGTGCTTGGGTTGGCGCTAGTCCTTTCGGGGCACCTCGATTGGCCGGGATTCGGCTCACTGATGGTGCTGCTCCTGAGTTTGACCTACTTCCACGTAGGCATACAGTTAGACCGCCGGCTCTTGCCGATCGCCACAGTTGCTGCGGTGTGCTACCTGGTCACCCTTATTGTGTCCGGGTACGAGTGGACCCTTGCCGGCGTCGCAATGGCGTCCGCGCTCGTCTGGCAGGCCCGACTCGGGGCACAGACGCAAGATGTTGCGCACTGATCCGGACATTCCAAGCCTCGACGAGTTGCGATCGTTAAATGGCTTGCTTGACCATCGGGTACGGCTGGCGATCTGCGTCTTGCTCTCCAAGCACGATGCCATGTCGTTTAGCCGGCTGAAGCAGGTACTTGAAGAGAAGGACGGTAGCCTCGGCACTCATCTGCGCAAGCTGGAGGACGCCGGCTACCTGGTGATCGACAAAACCTACCGCGGCCGGCGACCCGTGACTTGGTATCAGCTTACCGGCGCTGGCCAGACTCGACTGCAACGGCACATAACGAACCTGATGCGTCTTCTCGACCGCGCCCGCTGAGCCCCGCGGGGCGCGCTCGACGGCGACAACCTCGACGCTGTGCGCTGCCACCCCAGCTATCACTACGGATAGGGGAGCGGATCCTTCGTCAGCTGGGCGAAACTCAAATCCTCATTCGACAAGCCCGCTAGCCTGCGGGCGATCCGAAATCGAGGATGTCCCAGCAACGGCTGCGAGGGAAGAAAGGGTGCACATAGCTGAGGTATGAACACTTTGACCAGCTTCAGCTCTCGCCACTGTGACGGAGTCAGATCGAACGCGATTGGCTCGACTTTATTGTGCGCCAGAATCTCCAACAGCCGGTCCAGCTTGTCGCCTACGGATAGCTCGACCACATCAGCACCAGCTCGCTCACAGAGCTCCGAGAACTTTACGGACTCCGTGCCGTTCAGATACCAATCGAGCTTCTCGCGGTTGCTCAAGTGGCCGTAGTATCCGACTACTTTGTAGAACAGGTCGAACTCGTCGAGTTCGGCGTCAGGCCTGACGCTGAACATCCTTCTCAGATTATATCCCAGTGGCTTGTCCGGAGCCAATATTCCCATCCGCAACATTCGTTCACTCTGTCCGAATTCGCCCAACGTCTTGACCAACAACCGGTGTGGGCACAGGTCCGCCCCACCTCCCGCGTAGTATGAGAATTCATTGAAGTACGGCTCCACTCGAATCGCCGTAAACACCGGTACTTCGTGCAGATCAACGTTATGATAGTAGACCTGTGTCGGTACTGGCCAACGGTTCAGATCCGCCACCAGCCGCGCGCACTCCTTGCTCTTTTCGAAGCCACCATCCAATTCCACTCGAAGCGGAGGAATGCCCGCGTACCACCGAACATTGACGGCGTCACGCTCAATCACCTCGGTGACTGCGTGGTAAATGGCATCCTGTATCGACACATGGCAGCTCAGTCCACCACTCTGCGAATACCCTATAGAGTCCTCGCCGCGGGTGAATACGTACCAGAAGTCCACCAACTGGGCCGGTACCGACACTGCTTCTCCGTCCAGCAGACTCTTGCCAACAACCCAAGCTACCCGCGAGTCCTCCGTAAACGGTTTGTACAGACCCTCAGGACTGTGCATATTGCACTGCTCCGGTGCGAACAACTTGATCTGGTTCGGAGTCAAGTGCCTCACCCCCTCGCGGTCCAACTCGTGCGCCGTAGCAAGCCGATAGTTCCCCAAACCATTCAGATGACAAAGTGAACCGACTACTCGCTCCACGCCCTCCCCCAGACTGGACAAAAACATGTCCGAAAGCAGAAATCCCTTGCCGCCGCCGTGGACGTTGGTGCCGACACCGGTATCCAGCGAAGGCATGGTCAACAATCGCGACAGCACGTGGTTCAGATCATATTGCTCGGCATGGCCGGAGCACACATGAAGCTGGCCATCGGCACCAAAGTACGACACCACACGAGTGATCGGACCGGTCGTCGGATTGAGCTGCGCGGTCAATTCGCCGATCGCTGTCCGCTGTCGACTACTCACCAGGTACGGCAGCAGTTCAGTCCCATTGTTAACGCCTCTTGATCGTAATTCCATCTTCACAGTGTCGCCACCTACTCCCAACGTAAGAAAAGACATATCAGTAGAATCGAAAGTGCGCCATAACCCGACAGCACCCACCACGTAATGCTCGCTACTGCATTGATGGAGCCCCCTGTCCAAGCGGCGGTAAGCAACGTGCCCACGTGCGTCAACGGAAGCGCATTGCTGACGTATTGAAGAAACACCGGAGAGTCGTCAATCGGGATCGACAATCCCGATAGCAACAGATTCGGCATAAACAGCAATTGGCCGCAAGGTGCCACTGCACCGTGCGATCTTATCGTGGCAGCAATCAGCATCCCCGCTGGTATCATGGAAGCCGCACCAAGCATCAAGCCCAATCCCAATGTAAGCAGACTAGACAAGCTGGTCGGGAAATAGATTCCGTACAAGATTCCGTTGGTCACCAGCAGCAGCAGCACGAACACCAGAAAAAACAACAGATTGGCAAACAGAAAGGACAACACGAGATTTGCCCGTGACAACGGCGAAGCCCTATATAGCTTAAGCAAGCCGTACGACCGCTGCGCGGCAAAATTGGTAGGTATGGTAATGAATGCGCTGGCCGCCAGATTGATCCCAATAGCATCCCAAACAATGACATTTCTGTGATATACGCCGGCCACGTCAGTTGCATAATCGCCATACAGTACAGCCAATATTGGTACAATAGCGATCGAAAAGACAGCGCCGAATACCAGCCCCACCGGCTCTCTCATGAGTAGTAGCAACTGATATCCAGTGGACCGTAGAAGCTGCTCTGTCCGAGTACTGGCGTGGCTATCGTGGAGTTTCATCGAGTGCCTCAGGGTGTCTCAGACGTGGCCATGCAAACATGGTAGATGTCCTCCAGATTGGATTTCCTGAAAAACCTGTGACTGATCTCGTCGTAATTCAACATCCGGGCCAGACTTGACTCCGCAAGCGCCTTGGAGGTGATAAGTAGCACGCGACCCTGTACCTGCCCAAACCAGACGATACCGTCCGCACCGCCAATCTGCATCTCGAGGCTGCGCAGGAGCAGCTGTGGATTTGGAGCCGCTATCACGTATGTCATGAAGGCGCCAAATCGCTCGACGATATCGGCCACCTTGCCGCTGGCCCGCACCTCACCATCGACCAGGAACGCCACCCGGTCACAGTTGACTTCCATGTCCTCGAGCGCATGACTGGAACACACGATCGAGCGCCCGGCATCGCGGCGCCGTCGCACCGCTTCCCAGAATTGGGAACGCGCGCCTGGATCCATACCCGCAGTGGGTTCATCGAGCAACACGATCGGCGGATCCCCGAGAAAAGCTAGGGCGATCAGCACACGCCGCTTCTCGCCCCCCGACAGTGTCCGAAAGAACGAACGATAGTGACTCTCGTCGAGGCCGAACTCGGCGCACAGCGCGCGCGGATTCTCGTTCGCCACAAAGGCCCTGAGAAAGAACCAGAAGGTGTCCGAGACCCGCGTGAATGGAGGCAATTCGGTGGTCTGGAACTGTACCCCAAAGTGACGGGATGCCTGGGCGTGCTCGGTCCATGTATCATAATTCATGATCCTTGAATTTCCCAAAGTCGGCTTGGTTATGCCGATTGCACACTCCATGAGCGTCGTCTTACCGGCGCCATTCGGACCGATGAGGCCGACCACCTCGCCAGGCTCTACGTACAAATCAATCTCATCAAGGGCAGTCTTGGTGCCATACCTCTTGCTCATCTCACGAATCTCCATAACGGCGTTTCCGCTCATCCCATTCCACCACGCAGCACATGATCAAGGGATGTTTTCAGTCGCTTCGTGAGCTTCTCAAGATCTACCGACTGGCCTCTGCATATAACGTGAGTTATGCTCGAAATCTGTTCGATGTCGTTGCTCGGATCGCCGCTGAGCAATACGAGGTCGGCGTACGCACCTGGCTCGATTACACCAACGGGATGGTCGAGGAAGCGGGCCGGTACGGACGTCGCTGACTGCAGGCAATCCAATGCGGATATGCCACACATTCGGTGTAGTTCCTTGATCTCATCATGGAGACTGAAGCCAGGGGCCAATGAAGGGTTGGGAGAATCGGTGCCCGTGAGGATGCGGACACCGCGCTGATGCAGCAACGCGACGGTCTCGCATACTCTTCGGTAACCTTGGCGTACCACCAAGTCTGTCTTCTTGTCCAAGTCGACGACCGGCAAGTGAGCGGCCAGAATCTTTTTTCCGATTTGGTAGCCAATTCTGCTTCGCATCCGCAGCAGATACTTGTGGTACGGCATGGTGAGCGACGCCCACTTCAGACTTGGCGTGGCCAGCATATCCTTGAAGAACGACCATCGTCTGGACACGAGCAACGTCGGGCACAGCATGGTACCGGTGGATTCCATGACTTCGCCCATACGGCGGGCAACGGCGGCGGGCACCACGTGAGCCCAGTTCAGCAAATGGCGGATGGCGGCGTTGGCGCCGTGAGGGACCACCGAATGTTGTTGTTGATGGTCGCGATCGACGAGGTTTATCGCATGCTCGAGGGAATCCACTC
Source organism: Spirochaetia bacterium (assembly GCA_965203905.1). GTDB lineage: Bacteria > Spirochaetota > Spirochaetia > SZUA-6 > Bin103 > Bin103. The sequence continues at coordinate 5,813,124 of CBDBDQ010000005.1, forward strand.
CGTGCTCCGCGCCCGCGTGCGCGGACACCTCACCGGAGTGAAACGCCACCTTCAAGGAGGCCGCATGTGCTTGCTTTACGAGGTGACCGAACACCGCGGGGGTGATCGACTGGTAGATCTTGACGAAATCGACCGCTTCCAACTTGAGTCTTCGGATTGCCATCTCGGCCGCCTCCGGAGTCGTCACCGAACGCGTAAAGCTCCACGTCGGGACGGCGCCATCAAGGAGCGGTCCGGACGCGTACAGACGTGGCCCAGCGCCGTCTTCGAGCCATCTCTTCAGATAGTGAATCGTGTCCAACGAGTTGCCAACATCGCGCAACGTGGTTACGCCATTCAACAGGCACAGCCGAACAAAGTCCTTTGCTGCAGAGTGCGGATTACCCGCCGGCAGACCTCCGCGATAGCCACTCGTGTGAACATGGGCGTCTACGAGTCCCGGCATCGCGAATCGTGCCTCGTAATCGAATTCAGGCCTGCTCCGGTCGCGGCGCTGTGCCCCACAGGTGACCCCAACGATACGCTCTCCGCGGATCTCTATGAGTGGATCCTGCACTACGCGGTGACCATCGAATAGGGCATCGGCTCGTATGCGAGTCGTCCTGCTCACTTGCGTTGCTCCTGTTGTCCAGCCCGTGTACCGTACTGAACCAGCACCAGTGCGTTGAATGACAGGTGCATGATCACGGCGAGCAACACGCTCCCGAACAGAATGTTCGAAGCCGCCAACACCAAGCCGCCAAAGAGTTTCGACAAGGCACCTGCCAGACCGGAGTTCAGATGAGTCAGAGCGAATCCTACGGAAGTGATCACCGCCACCCACCCTAGCGACAGACCGGCAGCGTCCAAAAGCAATTGCCATATGACCCCGCGCCAGAACAACTCTTCGACGACGGCTCCGAAGAGCAACCCGAACGCCCATAATGTCGCGGTCGACCGAGTGCACCAGCCAGGTCGCGGCGAGCCGGTGCGACGGACGCCAGAGCTGCCGCCGCGGGGCGTACCGCTGCCTCCCACGACCTCCCAAAAAAGACGGATTCCCTTTTCGGCGATGTACCACAGCAGGGCTGCGACCACCGCAGTGGTACCGGCGACGGCGACCTGCCAGCTCGCCTCGGAGGAGAACCGAGGAAACGTAGGAATCGATCCCAGGCTGAGGATGATGCTCATGATCACCCCCAGTACCAGCCAGCCGAGGTGGTCAGCAATCACCCCGATCTCGTGTGCAGCACGCTCACTACGCTGCCCGGTGGCCGCGATCATTGTGTCGTGTCCGTATCCGGACGCGCTCCGACGACGAACAGGATCATCGAGAACTCGTCATGTGGATCCAGTCCAAGAAACTCATCCACCCCATCATCGGAGAATCCGGAGATCGGGAGGGAGCGCAGTTTAAGCGCGGTTGCGACGTACCACATCGACTGCACCAGAACGCCTACGTCGATATGCGCCGTCCGGTATCCTCGCACTCCGTACTTCCAGTAGAATCTCTCCGGTACACAGGTGACCACACAGACATAGCTTGCATAGTGGAGATACTCCACACCAAATCCCAGTTCAACCATCCGGCTCCTCATCTGGCCCCGTTGCAGCAATTCGAGCGAGTGATTCGGTGCCCTGTAGTGGTAGAGGCCTTGCGCCAGCCGATCTACGTTGTTGACCACCACGTACACCTCCCAGGGTTGTAGACCACCGCCGCTAGGCGTGAAGCGCACCGGGAACTCACCCGTGTTATAGGCCGGACCGTAACGGCGAATTCCACACGACCAGTGTAAGAAGGTGCTTAGCGCGTCGATGCCGATGGTGCGATCGACGTAGTCTCGGCGCGCGGCGCGTGCCCGAATCACTTGCTCCAAAGAGTATGACATACCAACGAATTCAGTGGTCAGCGAAATCTGTGGAGCGTGATCGTAGACCTTGCAAACCTGTGGCGCTCTCTTGGTACTGGTAAACGTCTCGCCCGACAGGGTCGCGCCGACGTTCCGCAGAGTCGAGTGGATCAGATCCAACTCGTTCAGGTCCTGGCGCGACGATACGCGCACGGCACGCTTGACGAGACCGATGATCTGCGCTCGCTCGGCGACAGGACGTTCTGACAGAAGCCTATGTAGTTCGCGCTCCAGAGAGCCTGTCTCATGCTGAGATTCACTTCCCATGATTGCGCCTCCTTGCGAGCTCTCGGCGGTACTGAGTGCCTCCGCCGACGGACTTACCCACGACTCCCAGGCAAGACTTGCGGCGATACCGCACACTAACCTGAGGCATCGCCGGGGTCGTTGCCGGAAAGTGCCGCGGTGGTCGCCAACAGCGTCGTTTCGACACCATCGAATCCCAGTAAGGACTCGACCGTGACATCGTAGAAATCCAGAGACGTGGCCACGGCCAGTCCCGCTGCTTGCAGCAGCTGCTCGACTCTGCTGATCTGCTTGCCCAGTTCGACCAGCATGCGCCGGTACCCTCGGGGTCCCTGCAGCGCCATGTAGCGCCAAGGAAAGCCTACATACAGTATCAAGTGGCGCACCTCAAGAGCACCGTTCGGTTGATCAAGGTGAAGGTAATCGGACATCTTCTTGGCATCGTCAGAGGACAGTCGTCGTTCCAACCACAAGCGCTGATTGCGCATCCGATAGAGCATGCCTGCTACGCAGAAATACAACTCCACTGCCAACAACGAACTGATTTCAGGTTCCGCTACGAGGCGCCCCATCGCCCCATCCAAATCGACTCTGGTGAACCCTATTCGTTCACTTTCGGGTTCGTCAAGGGCATCTTCCTGTGGCACGTAGCCCTCTCGATCCAGCCACGTACGAAGCTCATCGGCGCGCTCCGACGACAGCGGTACGTTAACCTGAGATGCCGCGGATATTCTTGAGTTGCAGTGAAACAACTCTGCTTCGTGGATCGACGTGGTGCCGTACCGATCGAGGAAGTCAGACCACGGTGTACGCGCTACCTTGCCGCTTATCCCGACGCGCAAATCTGCCTCGGCAAGGGTTGCAAGAGGGCTCCATCGCTGAGTGTCACCGTGAGTATTCGCAAAGGTGTAGTTCATGAACCGATCCTAGAAAAACGTGCTTCTATAGGGCGCACGTGAGGCCGAACAGGCGGGACAGCGTGGCAGCGCCATCACGTTCGAGTAAACGAATTCCAAATCCTCAAAGGAGATTCGCAGATTGCGAGACTGTAGCGAGCTCCTGGAGGTGGTCAGTAGCCGCAACACTTCGCGGCTCACGATACCGGCAGCGACATCAGCGTGGCACGGAATCATGGTCGACAGCGTGCCAGGCACGGATCGTGCACAACTATCCGTCCCATTCACCCGGTCATTCTTGCTCTCGTTGTACAGCCACGACTGCCCACGCCACTGCATTCCAGCGTCCTCCTGAATCGCCAGCTCAAGGTAGCACGGGGTCTCTCCAGGTACGAAGACAGGACCCATTGAGAGTTCGCTGCCATCGACATAGACGAATAACCAAGTGCGCTCCAAGTCGATAGCTATCTCGTTCGTCGTGTGGAGAGAGTCCGGAGAAAAACTGTCCAATGCCACTACGCCCAGGTCCACGTCTTCGAACACCGAGCGGATTTGAGTGGCATCGTTCTCGTCACCGCTGATTGCGTAGTACTCACCACCAAAGCCGGTCTCAAGCACATGCTCTTGCAGCGCTCTGGCCGAATTGATGGGAGTGCTGTCAGGGGGCACGGCGAAGCGCACGATACGGGCGTCGTCGGCCGATCCGAGGGTAACTCCACTCAACTGCAGGATACGCCCGATACCAAAGTCAGCGCAGCACCTGGCGAGACGCAGGCCGACCGCACCACCGCCAACGATGCCAATACTGACATTCCCGAGGGGAGGCGGAGCTGGCGTCCCAGTAGCTCGCAGATAAGTGTCGATGAGGCCCTGTGGAGCGCGACCGTTGACGACGATTCCACGGTCAGAGAGCCAGCTCAGCAACTCCGCCAGATCATCCTTGTCGACACTGGAGAAAGTCCGTTCCAGGTCGCTCAATAGCCGTTCCTGGGACAAGTAGTCTATGACATCAGCCAGGACGCCATTGTGAGCGTCGTCTCGGATGATTTCCGAAAACAGTGAGCGTCTCCCGTGTTTCGCGAAGATCTCGTTATCGTTACAGCGGATAAATTCATAGTGTGGGTTCCGCACCCAGGATATGTTCTGTTTCGTTTCGAGGTCTGCTGTCACAACCATTCCCTATTGATTGAATCGAGCACATCATCCTCCCATCGGCGGACAACGGAGCGATAGCGTGGCGCCTCCAGCTCGACGCTGGAGACGCCACTCAAACGACGTTGGACTGTTATTCAGACCAACTCATCATCGCCAGTCTCGGGCGATGTCGCGATCGTAGTGCAATGACAGTGGCACCAACAGCTGCAACACCAGCCTGCGACCGCCGGGCTAGCCAGTATCGACCCGCGAGCTTCCGTGAATCGCGTGACTCGTAACTTCACATGTCACTCCTTCAAAGCGTCGGTGCGCTCGAGTCAGGGTGTGATATTGGACTGCCACTCAGACCAATTCATCGTCGCCGGTCTCGGGTGATGTCGCAATCGTAGTGCAGTGGCAATGGCACCAGCAGCAGCAGGAGCAGCAACATCCGGGAAGCCCCGGCGTGACAGGCGAGGCAAGTATGGCTTCGCCAAAGCGGATCGCTTTCAATTTCACGGCAATTCACCTCCTTTTCTAGATTCCTCCCTTATTGCTTGTCTCAGCTTTCGTGAATGAGACGTCCACGCATAGGGCCGCCTCTCCGTCCCCGATCTCGGCAGAGTCCGGCTGACGGCGGCGCGCCACTACGGGACGGCGGACCCCGCTTCCGGTACCGGATGCCGGCGCACCACTCGTCGCCCATCCGGGGTCGGGCACGAGAAGCGGCTGCGAGCCCCACCTGGTGCGGACTTGCCGCACGGCCCCTCCAGCGAGCCCGATCAGGAGCCTGAGCAGGACAGTTGCAGCCGCTGCATGTAGTCGGGAGGCGGCCACCGGGAGCGGCGGCCGCAGCTGCCGGCTTCGGTACAGGGCGGATTGGCGATGGGCATATTTGACTGCTCATTCCAAATACTCTATATTTCATAGCACACTCGAAACACGAGTACAAGGGGTTGGAGAGATTTTTTTTGGGAGCGTCTGGTGCCGTTTTCGGACTGCACCTGGGCGCTCGGGGCCTCGACGACGGCGGGTCATGACCGGCTGCGGCGGCCCCGTGTGGCACCGCTGGCAAACGCGCGTATTTGCGCAGGAGAGGACAGATGAGTCACCACGGTCGGTCCGTGACATGGAAGAGCATGAAAACGGCGCATGGGGCAGTGCACGGTGGCCGCCATTTTCGGACCAGAGATCACACCTTGCGGCTGACCTTGCTGCTGTGGGTTGCGGCGGCGCCGTTTGCGGGCGGAGCGCGCGACTTGCAGGACTACGCTCCCGATCCTGCGGCCGCGCAGGTGCTGGCCGACTACCAGCGAGCCCAAGATGAGGGCTTCCTGAACCAGGAAGCCAATCTAGATACGACTCGCGTCATGGCGGACACCGGGCGGTGGCGCGACCGGATCGAGGAGCTGCGTGGCGATCCCCCGGTCTACCACTACTTGCGCGCCCGAATCGAGTACGACCTCTTTCATCGACTGTCCGGCACCGGCCGCGCGCCGACAGACGCTCTGAACCGCGCCCTGGAGCATATCCAGCGCTTCGCGGCGCAGAGGGTGCGGTTCGCCGACGGCTACGCGCTGCACGGCGCCATCCTGGGACAGAAGATCGCCGCCAACCCCGGCAGCGCGCTGCTCCACGCACGCGCTGCCAAACGCGCGACCATGACCGCGCTACGGATCAACCCCGACCATCAGGTGGCGCATCTCAACCTCGGATTCACCTTCGCCAACGCTCCCGAGGCCTTCGGCGGCGACCGCAAGGCGGCGGTCAGGCACTTCCGCAGGGCGTTCTCCGGCAGCGCAGCGGCGCCACGGGCGATTGCGGGTGTGTGGCTGAGCATCATGTACCATCAGCTTGGCGATCCTCGGCAGGCGGCGGAGGTGATCGAAGAGGTGATGGAGTTTGCGCCCGGCTTTCCGCTTGCGGTGGCGACGGCGCACGCACTGGCCGACGGCACCGACCCGCTGGTGTACCTGGAACGGCTGCAGCATGCCGGAGAGTGACGCTGCTTCGGTCCCGGTGCTGCAGGCGCGACGCGCCACCAAGCGCTACCGCAGCGCCTCGGGCGACGTGATGGCGTTGAGCAGCGTCGATCTCGTCGTTCAACAGGGTCAGTTCGTAATCGTGATCGGGCCGTCCGGCAGCGGCAAGAGCACCCTGCTCAATGTGTTGGCAGGCATCGACACGGTGGATGAGGGCAAGGTCTACTACCGCAGCCGGGCGTTGAGCGACTACACCGACGCCCAGCGCACCCGTCTGCGCCGGCGTGCGTTGGCGGTGGTGTTCCAGAGCTTCGAACTGGCGCCACTCATGAACTGCTATCGCAACATCGAGTTTCCGTTGCTGCTGGCGCACGTGTCTCGGGCCGAGCGGCGGCATCGGGTGCAGCGAATCGCGGACCAACTGGAGATCGGAAGTCTGCTTGGGCGCAGAATCAACGCCGTATCCATGGGGCAGCGGCAGCGAATCGCCATCGCCCGTGCCCTGGTGGTGGAGCCCGAGGTAGTGTTGGGCGACGAGATCACCGCCAGTCTCGACTCGCACTCGTCGCGGCGCATCTATGCGCTGCTGCGGCGACAGCAGCGTACGGCCGGACGTACGTTCGTCATGGTCACGCACGACAGCTCACTGGCAGAGCCTGGCGACCGCCTGCTGCAGATGCGCGACGGCAGGCTGGGGTAAGGACACGCGTCCCGTGCGGTTGCTGTTCCCTGCATTACTGAACGTGGTGCACAACCTGCGCCGGACCGTGGCCGCGGTGGTGATCATCGCGCTTGGAACCGGACTGCTGTTTCTGAGCCATGCGTACCTGCAAGGACTCTACGCCATCCTCAGTGTCGGGATGCGCAACCAGTCCGGCGACTTGCAGGTTCATCATGCCGACTACGACCATGCCAGCCCGAACGCCCAACCGCTCATCCCCGGTGCCGCGCTGGCTCGGGTGGAGCAGATCGCCGCCGACGCGTCAGAAGTACGGGTGACGAGCAGGGAGCTGCTGTTCGGGGGCCTGATGGAACACGCAGGACGGAGCACCGGAGTAGCCGTCGTGGGGTTGGAGACTGACCGACTGAATCGCGGAGCCGCAAGCCGACGCCAGGTGGTAACAGGGGCCGACCTGCAATACGGCGACACTGCGGCGGCCATTCTCGGCGAAGGCGTAGCGCAGCAGCTCGTAGTGGCTCCCGACCAGCAGGCGACGCTGTTCGTGCACACCACGGCGGGGGCCGAGCGGGAGGTTGCGCTGGCGATCAGGGGGATCGTGCGCACGGGCAGCAGCTTCGCCGATGCCTATTCGATCTACGTGCCGCTACGGTTCGCACGACAGATCCTCGATACCGATGGTGCCCACCGGTTGCTGCTGTTTCTGCACCACGAGCGAGACCTGGACGTAGCGCAGGAGCGCCTGCACCGGCGTATCTCCGAGACCGGGTTGCCGCTGTCGGTTTCGAACTGGCGCGAGGTACAGGAGTTCTACGATCAGTTGAAGTCGTTCTACGATCTTCTGTTCAGGTTCGCGATTGTGGTGGTCACCCTGTTGTCCATGGTAGCCATCTTCGCGATGATTTCAGTCTCCTTCCTGGAACGCCTGCGCGAACTGGGGTCGTTGCGTGCCATCGGCACCACACGCGGCCAGTTGCTGCTGCTGCTGCTGGTCGAGTCGCTGACTACCTACCTGCTGGGCGTAGCGGCAGCACTCGGTCTCGGTCTGGCCGCGGGCGCCGCCATCAACGCCCTGGGTATCACCTTCGTGCCGATCGGCAGCAATCTCGCCGTTCCCTTCTACATCGACCTGGAGTTGAGGTACTTCCTGGTGCCCGCCATCATCACGCTGCTGATGACCGGCGCCGCCACGCTGGTTCCTACGCTGCGTACGGCTCGCCTCAGCATCGCGTCCGTCCTGCGTCACGACTGAGGCGGTTCGGCGTCCCGGGAGTGATCGACGGCGGCGCGAGGACCTCTCGCAGGGCCACTTCGGGAAACAGGTCGGGATGCCGTCGCAGCGTCCCCCGCAGCTCCGTGTGGCAATGCCCCTCGAATCTTTGCTCCAGGGTTTCCAGCTTGTCGCTGACCATCGAGAAGTTGAAGCGCAGGGTGACGTAGCGGCTGCGTTCCTCCGTAGGACGGCGCCCGATGTCGGTGCCGGCAAAGGTGGCGTCGAAGTCGCCGGCCCAGAAACGGTCGTAGTAGTTCTCCAGCAGCGACACCCACAGCGTCTTGCCGAACCGCCGCGGGCGAATCCGGAAGGCGTAGTGCTCCTGCTCCAGACGCCGCAGGAAGCGGGTCTTGTCGACGTACAGCCACCGGTTCAGGCGAATGCGCCGGAAGTCGCCTTGGCCGTAGGGGATATGCGGGTACGCGGGTGCCTCGTCCACTTGCAGACCGTGCCGACGACACTCTATCGGCTGTGCGACGGCCCCTCAAGCAGCGAACGGCCGCTCGGCGGCCCGCTCGCTTGCGCGCGGCACGGCGCTCCTCCAGTTCCTCGAACCGGAAGCCGTGGTTACCAGGTGCCGCGCAGCGGCCACACGGAGACATTCCTGGCGTGGGCCACCCCGCCCTCCGCGAACAGGTCGACGCCGGTGGCGGAGGGCTCGGGATACACGCGGTCGGTGAGCGCGGCGCCGCCGCAGTACACCTCCAGGATGGAACGGTCCACGAAGATGCGCAGGGTGACGGTGCCTGCTTCGCCGTGAACGGTGCCGGCCGGTGCTGCGACCTGCGGTGCCTGCAGTTTCTCGGCCGCCCCTTGCAGGTCACCACTCTGGTTGGCGGCCGGGTTGGCGTAGACCTGTTCCGCACCGAGCAGGCGGTCGACGCCGATGCGGTTTCCCCCCGGCTCGTACCAGACGCGGACGCCACGGCCGTTGCCCGCCACCCGCACCGCGGCCCCGAACCGGTGGGCGTCGGTGCGCCGCAGGTAGACGGTCAACTCCAGCTCGAGGGAATCGCCGGTGACCGACTCCAGGTGGCCCGCGGTCCCTGGCACGATGGCCAGATCGCGTTGCCGGTGGAGCGGCCCGCGCAGGGTTTCGAGCTCCGGTACCGGGTACTGCAACAGCTCGTCGCCCGCCAGCTCCAGGACCCGCGGAATGCTGTGCGCGCCGATCCAGTACGGCACCGTCTCAACCGGTGACCGTGCCCCCAGCAGCCAGCCCAGCAGCAGCCGGCGCTCGGCGCCTCCCGGCCCGCGGTCGTCCACCAGGTGCGGATTGACGCAGTAGTACAGGCCCAGGTCGACGAAGCGTGGCTCGCGTCGGTCGGGGTGGAAGCGGCGCGCCTTCCGGTCGTAGCTGCCGGTCCAGTAGGGATTGTTGCGGGCGCCGACCATCAGCACCGCTCGATCACCGAAGGGTACCAGGTAGGGCAGCTCCCAGTAGCGCCGGCCGGGGTCGTGGTCCTCGGCGATGGTGCCGCGGTGGGTCCACTCCTCCAGGTCGGGCGAGGTCCACAGGTGCGCGGCGCCGCGCCGGGCGGCACCCTCCCCCACCGCACCGCCGATGAGCTGCTGCCACAGCTCGCCCTCCTTCCACACCTGGGCGTCCCAGTGCACCGGCGAGGCGGCGTTGGGGCGCTGCTCGTTGTCCATCACCTTGTGCTTGTGCCAGCTCAGCCAGCCGTCGGTGCTGCGCGCCAGCACGCCGTGGGCTTCGGCATGGCCGGCGACGTTGCCGGTGTACAGCGCACACGGGAAGCCGTCGTCGTCGATGAAGGTGTTGCCGGAGTAGACCCCCTCCACGTCGTAGCGGCGGTCGGGCCACATCGCCACCGGCCAGTCTTCCCAATGGACCAGGTCGGCGGAGGTTGCGTGGCCCCAGCACACGGGGCTCTGGCTGCCGTTGGCGAATACCGGCCGGTACTGGTAGAAGAGGTGGTAAACGCCCTGGTGGTAGATCGGACCGTTGGGGTCGTTGATCCAGCCCTCCGGCGCCGTGAAGTGGTAGCGCGGCCGGTGCGGGTCGTTGGCTTCCATCCAGCGCCGCAGTTCCCGTGCCGCCGGGCCGAACACCTCCCGCTCCCTGCTGGTCACGGCCACGCGGAAGTCGCGCACCTCGCGCGGCCACGGCGCGCCGTTCACTCTCGATATTTCCTTATGATGTCGATGATCAGGCCGATGTCGTCGCGGGCGGAGGCCAGCGGGGTGCGATTCTCGGTGCCGTCGACGATGCAGTCGTGGAAGTGGCGCAGCTCGCGCAGGAAGGCGCTCTCCCAGTCGACCGCGGGCTCGGTGCGGTAGGCGGTGCCGTCCGCATCGGTGCCCTGGATCACCAGGGAGGAGAGCAGGCCGCGCGCGAACCCGGTCGGATAGGAGAGCAGCACGCGCTGCCCGTCGCCGTAGATCTCCAGGGTCTCCTTGAAGTCCCACAGGTCGGGCAGGTCGATCCAGGTGGCGACGCAGCGGGCGCCGTTCGGGTACGCCAGGGTAAAGGTGACGGCGCGGCCCTCCTGCCAGATCTCGGCGCTCACCACGGCCTCCGGCAGACCCAGCACGGCGCGCATGGTGTACAGGTCGTGGATCATGCTGCCGGACAGCAGGTTGAAGGCGCGCACCACCTCTTCGGGGGCGTCGCCGAGGGCCTGCCTGGTGGCAACGCGGCGCGCGACCGCGGTCCGCTCGCTGGCGGCCGCGGGATAGTCGTCGAACCGGCGCAGGTCGAACTGGCGCAGGTGCAGGTCGTTGCTGGGATGCAGGTGGTTCACCTGCACGAAACGGATCTCGCCCATCTCCCCTACCGCCCGCTGCGCCAGCTCGAAGGCGGGGTCGTACACCTTCATGTAACCGGCCTGGGCCACCGTGCCGGCGCCCTGGGCGGCGATCATGGCATCGATCTCGGGCAGCGAGAAGCACAGCGGCTTCTCGATGAACAGGTGCTTGCCCGCCTCCAGCACCGCCACCGCGGCCTCGGTCTTGGGATCGGTGTGACACAGCAGGATGGCGTCCACGTCCGCCGCCAGCAGCTCCCGGTAGTCGGTGACGTGGCGGGGAACGTGGAAGCGGCGCGCGGCGTCCGCGGCCGCGCTCGGTGACACGTCGCACACCGCGGCCACCTCGAACTGGTCGGACAGCGCGTTGAGGTTGGGCAGGTGGTGGACCTGGGCGATCGCCCCGCAGCCCACTACCCCGATCTTGACCCGCTTCATGGCGTGACGCTACGCGCGGCGAAGTCGTTCCAGGCCGCGGCCAGCTCCGCGGTGCGGCTGAACAGCTCCGACAGCGCCTCCCACATCTCGTTGCGGGCGGCGTGGGCGGCGGCTTCGTCGCCGGCGGCCAGCGCCTTCTGCCAGCGGGCGAGCTGTTCCTCCTGGACGGCCGCGGACACCGTCGCGGACTGCGCCACGGTCGCGGCCGCCGCCGCCTGGCGCGCCGCTATCTCCGCGGTGGGCGTGGTGCGGTCGGGCTGCTCGTCGTACGCGCCGGTGGCGGCGAAACGCGGCGCCTGCTTGGTGCCGTCGTCGTTCCAGTAGGTGTGCGTGGGCTGGATGTGCGGCGTCACCGAGAGGAACATGACCACCTCGTCGTCACCCACGTTGCGCACCGTGTGGTACTGGTCGGTCAGGGCGATGCACATCTGCCCCGGACCGAGCACCGCGCTCTCCCCGTCGATCTCGAACTCCGCGCGCCCCTGCAGAATCAGAAAGATCTCGTGGCCGAGGTCGTGGGTGTGACCGGCGTTGAACTGCCCCACCGCCATCTTCAGGAACCGGCAGCGGATCTGCGGGGTCACCAGCATGTTGACGATGTCGCTACGGTAGTCGTAGACCTTCAAGCTCATGATCCCGCGATGATGCTCCAGCTTGGGCAATGCCGCAAGTCAGTGCGCGGCGTGTCCATGTGATCACACGGCTGCGGTAACCCTCTTGACTTTGGAGATATGGAGCGAGAGCGTCGTGGGCTCGGCAACGATGTAGCCGCTAACCTCCGGGGTAAGAAGCACGACCACGTGACGTCGGTCAGCTTGCCCATATACCTCGTGGACCGTGGCGCGTACCGCGTCTCGGGGACCCCAAGAAATCTCGACTATCTCACCGTACCGTGGTTCGGCAGTTTTCAAGACTATGGCCTCCTCAGCGGGCTCTGCCATGTCGCCGCCGCGAACCTGTTGGGGGCGATTGCCTGATCACGACGTGAATGACGGAGCTCAGGAAGAAATCAGACCGGTGCGGTGATCCGTTTGACTTCCTCGATGGGCACCGAGAACGTCGTAGGCTCGGACACGACGTAATCACTCATCTCAGGTGTGAGTATCACGACGACATGACGTCTTGAGTGGCCATAGACTTCGTGAACGGTGGCGCGGACCGTGGACCGGCTACCCCACGGGATCTCGACTTGTTCACCGTACACCGGCTCGGTGATCTTCATAGTGTTCTCCTTCACCACGGCGGCGCGATCTGCAGCTCGGCGGCGAGTTCGGCGGCCACCACTGCGTCGAGTCTACGCACTAGCCTGTCGCAGGTGCGTCTGAATCGGTGGTACGAGCTCAGGGTGGCCGCGATCGGGTGCCGCCGGATCAGCGAATGGACCTCGCTCTCGTTACCATGAACCACAGCATTGCGAAAGTCGACCAGCAGTTCAAGGCTCGCGATGTCCTGATTGGCCCTGGCGTAGCTACTCTGGAGAGAGGGGATGAGCTTCAATCCCATACGCCCGAAGTCGTTTCCCAGTGCCTCTCGGCGCGGATTCCGGATGTCGAGAGCTCGACGTCGGCGCAGAAGCCTACGCAGGGCGTCGACCTGGCGTGGATTCGCCTGCGCGAGATACACACTGATGGCCTCGTCATGGAGCTCTCGGCAGTACACTTGAAACTGGCCCACCAGGGCAACGAACAGGCTCCGGTTCAACTGTTCGGTCTCCCAGCGACGGCCGCGGCGTGTACCGCGGGCATCGGCGTGGATCCGCTCCAGCTGGTTGAGACGCGGCACGCACTCCGCGTCCCACACTTCCTTGGCTGCCGACATGAGCGCAGCGGTCAACCCGTGCCCCGCCGGGGCTCCGTAAGCAGGAAGCGGAGCGCGGTCAGGACACGGCGAGGATGGCGGCGATGCATTGCCATGGCCAGCAAGTAGGCGGCTTCCTCCTGGCGCTGTTCTCGATCCACTCCGCCGCGCCAAGCTCCCTGTACCGCAACTTTGTGAGCGATTGTCGCGTTACCGTGAGTAGCAGCGCAGCAGGGTGACCTGCTCGGCCTCGGTGTTCAGCAGGAACTGGTCGCCCTGCTGCAGGAACACCACGCCGTAGCGTGCCAGCGGGCGTCGCTCGCCGTTGGCCTGCACGGTGGCGGAACCGTCGATCACCACGAACACCTCTTCGGCGGAAGTCGCCGTGTGGGACAGGTCCTGGTGCTCCGGCAGGCGGATGTAGTCGAGGCCGAGGTGGCGGGCACCCTGGGCGGCGGAGACCACGCAGCGCCAATCGCCGGGCTGGCCGAGCGCGGGTCCGCCCTTGGCCAGGGAGAGGACGCGCACCTCGCTGCGGTGGCCGGCGGGCGGCAGCGGGGAGGCGCCGGCGCCATGGTCGCGCTTGCCGGCGTACAGCGCCGGGTCGGGAGGCGCCTGAAAGCTGATCAGCCGCGCCGGTGTGCCGCTGTCGTTGACCGTGCCGTGCACCTCCCCCACTGGAACGAAAATCCCCTCCCCGGCTTCGATGGGGGTGTAGGTATCGCCCTGGCGCAGCGCGCCGCGGCCCTCCAGCACCACGATCATGTCTTCCGATTCGTCGTGCAGGTGCTGAGTGAACTCCTGGCCGGGCTCGTGCAGGCCGTGGTTGAGGGTGAGCCGGCGGGCGCCCATCTCCGGGTGCACGATGCGCCAGTTGCTGCCCTTGCCCATGCGGAAGGCGCGGCCCGCGAACAGGTCGAGGATCTGCATCAGGCCGGGTTGGCCGCGCTCTCGGGGAACAGCGAGGTGGTCCAGGTGCCGGGGTTGGCCGGCTCCTGGAACAGTATCTGCTGGCGCGGGGTGAGCGGCACCGACTCGGGCGGCCGCACCCGGCGTGCCGACCAGGCGAGGTGCGACTGGCAGTACTTGTAGAGCAGGGTGCGGCGCTGGTGGGTCCCTTTCCAGGGCGCGGTGCCGTGCGTCAGCGCCTCGGAGAACAGCACCACGGATCCGGCCGGCGCCTCGGGGATCACGACACCGGGCGCGAGGGAATCGCCCTCCATCATCTTCCAGCGTCCCTGGTTCACCGTCGGGATCGGGTTCGGGCGCACGAAGTTGCTCTTGTGGCTGCCCGGTACGCAGCAGAAGCCGCCGTGCTCCGGGCCGGTGTCCGCCAGGTTCCACGACACCACGGTGAAGGCGTTGTGAATCCTGCCGTTGCGCACGTGGTAGTACTCCGCCGGCGAATAGGGCGCGTTGCCGCCGTGGAGCTGGTAGTCTCCCATGCCCGCCTCCATGTTGATGCCATACAGGCGGTCGAGGCGGAACCAGTCGCCGAGCGTGAGCTGCAGCAGCGGCATGATCCGGGGATGGTCGAGCAGGTCGCAGAACGGCGTGCCCCACTCCAGGAACCCGGGACACTCCGGCGCTCCCCCGGCCGCCGAGCCGAAGCGGATCTTGTCGCGCGGCGGCGGCAACCGCTGGGCGTCGATGAGCCGGTTCAACTCGTCGATCTCCGCCCGGCTCAGGACGTCGGAAATGACCATGAAACCGGCCAGGTCGAACAGGTAGCGCTGCATCTCCAGGTCGTGGTCCATCGTTCAACCACTATGCGGGCCGTATCTGCCGGCGTCAATCCGGCAGCGTGGGCGCCCGGGCGATGGTGGTGATCTCCGGGCTCGAGGCGATGAGCGGACTCCGATCCCAGTCGCCGTACCGTGCTTCGATCGCGAAGCCGGCCGCGGCCAGAAAATACGCCAGCGCATCTGCGCCGAGGAACCGCAGCGTGCTGCGGCTGCGCTCCGCTCGCTCCCAGTCCGCGCGCCGGTAGCTGTTGGTGAACCGTACGACGTCGCCGACCACCGGCGTCTCGATCTCGGTCTCGAAGCGGACGACGGTGCCGTCGCGGTCGCTGAACTCCACGCCGTGCTCGGGTGTCCATCGCTCCCACTCCCGGACCAGGGGGTTGCGGGTTTCGAACGCGAGCACGCCACCGGGTACCAGTGCCGAGCGGATCGCACGCAGCGCTGCCCTGACCTCGCCGTCGCTGACCAGCACCTGGAACGCATGTCCGGTCATCACCGCCAGATCGAACTCCGGGTGCCATGGGACGGTCACCGGGTCGCCGAGGATCCACTCGATGTCAGATCGCTTCCGTGCCACCTGCAACATGCCGCGGGCGCGGTCCAGGCCCACCAGCCGCCCGGTGTGGCCCGACTCGCGGGCCCAGTGCAGCAGGGCACCGGTGCCGCAGCCGACGTCGAGCACGGCCCCGGCGGCCATTACCACGGCAGGTAGAAGCGAAAGTTAGCCCGCTCTTCCCGGCCGCACAGCGGACCGTAGAGCGCCACGAGGTGAGGTTCGGAGAGACCCTGCCGGTCTACCACTACGTTCAGCCTACCGCAGGAGCGTCCCCGAATATCGGGCGGAAGTCCCGCAATCCAGAATACACTGCCACGGCCGGAACGGCCCGGCAGACGCAGCTGCCCGAGTACGCTCAATGCCTTACTCTGGTAGTTATAGCTATATCAAAAAAAGGCCGCCAAGCGCGTACAGCATGAGATCCTGCAAGCTTAGGCGCACGCGACGCAGCCTCGCAACGAGCACCCGTGGGAGTTGCCCAGCGAATGCTCGTTCTCGATCCAGCCTGACGCTCAGCGGCGGGCCAGCCGGAAGCGTGCTCCTCGCCCGAAGTGATCGCCCTTCCCGTACTGCAGCAGCCACTACCCCGGCTCCAGCAGAACGAAAAGCACAGAATTATTTGACTCGCTCTTTAACCGTCTGAGAGTACCTTCCCATTATCTATCAAGAGCTGTTCATCGACTTCTAATGTCGGCTTATTGTATATCATATCCACGTGTATCGTAGTATGAATTGTCCCCCCACCCGCACTGCTTCCTACGGCAATATGGCCTGTACCGAGGACCGCTTCGTTCTCTATTAGGTACTTGCCAATTCGTGCGAATGGATTGAGTCCAAATGCTATCTCACCGATGTTATAGGCATTGGAATCATTTACCATCTTTAGGTTTTCTTGAAGCCATTGCGCCCAATTTCCTCCCCGTATTGACTCGGGCACCACAAATCCATCCTTGACCAACATCTCAATCGGTTTGTCCACCAATCCGAATGTTGATATTGCTCCGTCGATCACAATCCTGCCGTTGGCTGTACCTTCAATGGGGGCCCAGTTAACCTCTACATCCGGTGGCGCCTCCATGTTACCGGAGCCGGAGAAAATCCCTCTCAGGATATTCGGTTTCCTGCCCTTGATGCTGAACCTCAAGTCAGTACCCGATGGACTTGTAATTCTAGCGTCTTCTCCCACAAACAGCTCGGCAAGTCTTTCGGCATTCGCGCTCAATTCCTGAAAATCGGCTTTGATGAGAGCATCGGAATCCAGCAATTCCTCGTCATATTGAGTCATCAACAAAACCCTTACGCCCAACTTCATAGCATCTTCTGTTGCTTTGGCGTGCGCTATTGAATAGGTAGTTGGCGTAAAGATCACGTCTGCCTTTTTCATCGCCTCAGCTATTGGACTCGGGGGTTCTTCATGATGCTGATGGCGCGGTGTCATCACCGTAATCACCACTTCAGCGCCCTTCATTCGACTAGCTATTGCGATGATTTTGGCGATATCAAGCATGTCGCTATCAGTAACGATGAGAGCTAGTTCACCGGATTTGACAAGAGCACATTCCTCGACGATCTTGATAGCTCCCAAAGAGACCTTTAGTTCCTTCATATGTCTGCCTCCGTCACATTCTATATTTCTCTATAGTTTGCTCGTTTAGCTCAATACCAAGTCCTGGTTTGTCAGGCACTCTTATGTATCCATCCTCCAGCTTCGGGGGGTCCACTAATATTGCACTCATCAAAGGGGTTTCAGCGGTTCTATATTCTACGAAAAATCCCTTAGCCAGCGACGCAACCAAATGCAAGGCAGCGGTCAGGTTAATAGCACTGCTCCAGCTATGTGGAACCAGCAGAGTGTTCCACTGTTCGGCTAAGTCAGCGATCCTCTTACATTCAGAAAGGCCGCCTGCTACGTGAACATCGGGTTGGATCACGTCCAGAGCATTTCTAACAATCCAGTCCCTGAAACCAAATACTGTCTGTAGTTCCTCCCCGGCTGCGATGCTCAAGTCTAATGCTCGGGACAGCTCAACGTAGCCTTCGATGTCAGTCCTCAGAAGCGGTTCTTCCCACCATAACACGTCGTACTTCTCCAACTTTCTGCCTAGCTTTAGTGCTTCCGGAAAGGTCAGCGTGGATGGTCCATCGACCATCAGTGTAAATCCATAACCGAAGGTGTCTCTGATGACCTTGATGATCTCTTCACTCTCATCCAAGTCCAGCCCAAAACCTCCGTAACCCAGTTTCACTCCGGTGAAGCCCTCGCCGAGGACTCGCCTGACCAACTCGATTGTCTTGTCTGGATTCTGCATATCGAACACGTCACTGGCGTACGCCCTAATTTTATCGTGGTAGTGCCCTCCAAGTAGCTTGTAGATGGGCACACCCCATTTTTTCCCGACAATGTCCAGTAGTGCCGTGTCGATTGCACTGATAGCATCGAGCGCCAAGCCGCGCTGTCGCGTGTACATTTCGCTCAGATACATCTTATTCCATAACCGGCGGTATTCAAGCGGATCCTCTCCAACGATCAGGGGTTTGAATCCTCTTTCAATAAGTGTCTTTACGCTTGCCCCGGCTTCGTGGAAAAAGCAATGCGTCATGGCATCTCCTATTCCCACTATGCCCTCATCGGTTTCGACTCTTACGATAGCGATTGAGCCACGCGGTCCAAATGGGACCGGTTCTTTGGTGGGCAGTGTATGCTTCACCACATCAACATGTACAGATGTAATCTTCATTTCTAAAATGCCTCCCCCGGAAACAGGTTCATGCCTCGATAGCAGAACTCTCCCGTCATCTCCAATTCCCGCCATGCCGGCGAAATCGTGCTGCACTTCCGTTTCGCACAGTGGCTGGAACAGGAGTGCACCTGCGTTTACCGCGGAGCCGAGTAGCCACGACGCGTCGCCTACTTCCAAACCTGGCGTGCGACTCGGAGCCAATTCTCCCCAAGGATACCGCGAACGTCGGACTCTGAATAACTGCGTTCAAGCAGGCCCTCGGTCAGCTCTGGAACCTGCTCCGGCGTCGCGTAGTTGGCCACCAACTCAGCATCGTAACCTAACTCGGCTGGATAGCGCGAACGGTTCATTGGTGCCAGCACACGCTCTCTTAGCCATCCTGGCGGGTCGTAGAGAAAATCGAGTCCGATGCCAACGTACTGCGGTCCGCCCGCCACTTCCGCGTGATAATCGATCATGTTCAGCAAGCCCTCTGTGGAGGGACCCGCGTCCACCATGAACTGATCGCAGCCGACGATGCCAATTACACCGCCCGATCTTGCACAAGCCTTGATCTGATCGTCGCGGATGTTACGGCCATGTTCGAAAAGCGCAAAGGGGTTCGAGTGCGAGAAAATCACTGGGCCTTGAGAGACTTCGAAAACGTCCATGGAGGTGCGATAGCCGGTGTGACTCACGTCGACCAGGACCCCAACGCGGTTCATCTCTTGGACCAGTTCGATACCGAACCGGGTGAGCCCCGCGTCCACCCGCTCGTGACACCCGCCGCCCACTGCGTTGCCCTGGTTGTACGCCATGAGCATTTGACGAACGCCCAGCTTGCAATAGACTTCGACCAAGTTGATGTCGCGTCCTATGGATTCCGTACCTTGCAAGTTAAATCCCACGGCCAGCTTGCCATCTCGCTTCGCACGCAGCACGTCGTCGACTTTCTCGACCAATACGAACTGGTCTGCATGGGCGCGGAAAAATGCCCTGTTCTCGGCGATCCCACGTATGGTCTCCTCGACGCTTTCTCCATCAAGGGCGACGGTCAAGGATACGAATGTGTACCCGGAGGCAATCATCCTCGGCAGCGTCGCCGCCCGCAGCTCGCACGAGCCATATTTCAACCACGGCAGCAAACTGTCCCATACGATAGCGTCGCGGTGCAAGGTTGCCGCATCCTGTGAGATGTTCCAGTCGTTCACGTTGCCTCTCCCGATATATTGGTGATACCAGATTATAGGAGGGATAAGTGGGCGAATGTCAAGTCAGTCAGCCGGCGCCGCTGGCGCCGGCGGGTAGCCAACGGCGACCCGCACCCGCTGGCGCATTAGGCGTGGTGTTGCTGCGGCACGGCGACCAGTTCCTGCTGACCAACGAGGCCGTACCCGTCACCCTGTTGCGCCACTACTCCTTTCCACAATGAGGATGATCCGAGACCGCGCGCGAGCCGCCGCGTTTCGACGGAGACGCGGACCCGCCAACGGACCCGCCATTGGGCGACGGTCCTGCCCGAAACGGACGCAAGCTAGATTCTGACCGCGTGGCTGCCGATCACCGAAGCTACCCGGGACAACGGCTGCCTGCTGGTCGCGCCGGGCCGTCGTCGGCGCGGCGTCATGACGCACTCTCACGATCAGCGATCGAACTACAGCCGCCAGGGGATACCCGAACGGCCTGGTCGGCGCCCAGTGCAGCACGCTGGAGATGGAGGCCGGCGAGGTACTGTTCCTTACAAACTGACGATGGGATCGGCGCAGCGCACGATCGCGTTGTCTTCCATGCGGAACGCGACTCCCGCTCGGCGCAGTTCCCCGGCGACGTAGGAATGGCCGTTCATGAAGCAGTTCACCGAGAACGGCAGATTGCGGACCCCCTTGGGCGCCGTCAGGATCGGGAATCCGGTGCTGCTCGGTGTAGCTCTCCAGCGAGCGCCGATAGGTAGGTAGCGGTGCGCCGCGCCAACACCGCCGGGGTGATCCGTGCGTCGCCGCAGACCTCGCGGAAGAAGTGCACGATGTTCTCAGGCCGCTGCAGCCGCGGGTAGTAGCCGCGCAGCACGATGCGGTCCCAGCAGGCGTAGCTGAACTGGACGAAGTGCCCGAAGAGTTGCAAGAATCGATCCATGAACCGGCCCTCACGGTGTTGGCGTATTGCACACACCAACCTAACGCAAGGAGGGTCGGTTCATGTCAGCGCCGGTGGCGTACCATCATCTATCGCCACCGGCAACGGCGACCTACCCCTGTCGGCCTCCAGCAGCTCTCAGGTTTACTTGGCTAGGAGCTTGGCCCCAGGGTGGTGGCGTAGACAGTGATGAGGTCTGTCAGCCGGCGCTGCCGGGCGGCGATCATCCCGTTCAGGAGAATGCCTGCTAGGTACGCCTTGGCCGCACCACTCAGTCGAAAGCGGAGGATTTCATGGCACGACGCAGACGCAAAGGCAAGGGCAGTCGCACAGCGCAACCGAAGACGCTGTACCCGGATGGCGCTGGCTTGGACCCAACCAGCACCGAAGTATACGCGGCGGTGCGCCCTGCGCGCGACCCGGACCCGATCCGGAACTTTCCCACGTTCACGGCCAACCTGCACGCCTTGGCGAACTGGCTCAAGGAATGCCAGGTAACCACCGTGGCTATGGAGGACTACGATGCCGGGCGGTAGGATTCCTGACGGACCACGAGTGACGCTCAAAGATATCGTGAGCGCTCTGCAGCAGTTGAACATCGCTCGCGGAAACGTAGTGTACATGCACAGCTCGCTCAGCAGCATGGGGCATGTGGAGGGCGGCGCCGACACTGTCATCGATGCGTTCCTCCACGTGCTCGGCCCTGAGGGAACCTTCTGTGTTCCGACGATCGTCTTTGCCGCTCAAGGACCACGGCCGCCGTTCGATGTCGAGCAGTCACCGTCTGAGGTCGGGCGCATCACCGAAACCCTGCGGCTCCGCCCCGATGCGCATCGTAGCATCAATCCCACCCACAGCGTCGCTGCAATCGGGGCGCAGGCAAAGGCGATAACGACAGGACATGATCGAGGGAGAGGACGGCCAAGTCCTTGGGGCGAGCTAGCCTTTGGTTACGAAAGCCCCTGGCAGAGGTTCTACGACCTCGATGCAACCTGCGTGCTCCTCGGAGTCGACTGGGAAGTCAACACGATGTTTCATTACGTGCAGGCTCGATTCATCGAGCCGTACTGGAGCGAGCTCGCGGTATCGCCGCCGTTCCCGAATTTCGCGAGGACGCCGGTGGGTAATGCGCTCGAGGCGGCCGGTATTGTGCGAAAATGCTGGATCGGATCGGCCACGGTGACGTGCGTGGAATCGCGTCCGATGGTGGCTCGGTCCCTTGAGGTGTTGGAGAAGAACCCGGCCGGAATTTTCGAAGAGGGTGAGCAGAGCTCCTACGTTCGCTGGTATCGGAGCGTACCAGAACGGCGACGCAGGCTGAAAGCAGGCGCCACGCGGCTCAGCATCACCCCGTCGCCAGATCTCGCCGGCGAGGCCCGTGTACTAGAGCCGCTCCTTGCACGAGCCCTGGTCCTTGAGCATCGAGACCGCATCGTGGCGATCGTCGTCTGTGACCTCTACGGACTCGAGCGGCGATACGTGACGGAAGCCCGCAGGCTGATCGAAAAGCAAACCGGCATTCCGGCAGCGCACGTGTTGATAGCGTGCACCCACAATCACGCGGGGGTGGACACACTTCACCCCGTGAATGATGCCGCGGAGCAGTACTACTCGTATGTTGTCCGCAGAATCGCAGAAGCGGTTGCAGCAGCCCGCGACCAGACCCAAGAAGTCCGCGGCGGTACGGCTCATTCCCTGCTCGAGGGTATCGCGCAGAATCGGCGGCTGCGCCTCTCGGAGGGCCGTGTGATAACTCTGCGCCGCTTTGTACCCTCGTCGTGGCAGCTCTATCGGACGGGGGACTACGCAGCCGGCCCGGTGGATCGAGACCTCACGGTGCTTCGCCTGGAGACCCTCGACGGGGCACCGCTTGCGCTCCTTTCGGCTCTTGGCTGCCATAACGATACTGGAGGGATGTATACACCGGTCGGAATCTCAGGCGACTTCTTCGGTCATGCCATGCTGACACTCGAGAGGCTGTACCCCGGCTGTACCGCCATGATCGGTTTCGGTGCCGGAGGAGGAGACGTAGACTTCGATTTCGTGCCGTATGCCAATCTATCGCGGGCGCGCAGCAAGTATCCGTTCCGGCGATTCGGCCGACTCCTTGCGGCTCAGGTTGCCGCCGCCTTCGAACAGGTAGAGGTCGACGACGGTGGGTACCTGGACATCCGCTCAGAGAGCGTGCCGTTTCGGCTGCGACGAGAGGTTCGCCGTCTACTCCCGGATGTCGAGCGTCCAACCGGTGAGGTGCAGGCGATTCAGATTGGGAATCTTGCGGTGATTGGAGTGCCTGGAGAGGTGTTCGCTGAGACGGCGCTCGAGCTGAGACGGCACTTGCCTGTTGCCCACGCGATCATCGTCGGGCTGGCGAACGATGATCTCGGCTACCTGCCGCCGCCGTCCGCGTATCGGGAAGGAGGCTATGAGCTCGAGCCGCGCGTTCGCGCCCGCATGGACGACCGTGCGGAGCCCGCACTCAAGCAGTCGATCTCGAGTCTGCTCGAAAAAATGGCGAGCGAAAGAACCCGACAAACTGGTATCCAGTATAATTGTATCAACCCTTGAGGGAGCCCATGAACACACCCCTGATGAAATACCTCTGTAGGAAGGGATAGAGAAAAATTATGGGACCTATGGTCAATATCAGAATCGCCGCGCGTACCGATTCAGTCGGCAACTCCACCTCTCTTTCCCGGAGAAACATCCCCACCATGGTGTCTTCAGTCAGAAGCACCTCGTGAATCAGCCTCCGCAAAAGAATCTGAAGTACGATTTTAGATTCGCTCTTCATCAGTATCAATGCATGGAACCATTCATTCCAATGCCATACCGCGGTCCAGAGAGCGATCACAGCCAGCACCGGCTTGGACAGCGGAATCACTATCTTTAGCAGAATCTGGAGATAATTTGCGCCATCCATAAAGGCCGATTGTTCGTACGCGTCATCTATCGTCATCAGGAAGTTTCTCATGATAATAACATAGAATCCCATAGCCATCTCGGGTAGGATAAGGGCCAGTCGCGTATCAAACAGTCCGAGCTTCCTAATGACCAGATACAGAGGGATGATGCCGCCGCTGAAAAACATGGTAACGACGATGTACAGCGTCAACAGATTCCTTCCCGGAAGCCTTCTCTTGGACAACGGATAAGCTGCCAACAGAGTGCATAGAACCGTCAGCAACGTGCCCAGTATTGTCCTCACGATGGAGTTGACATAGGCAACACCAACATTGCCATACCTCGAGAACGCAAACTCATACGCAGTCAGACTCCACTTTCTTATCCAAATATGAAAACCCAGCGTCGTGGCATCACCGACCCCGGAAAACGACAACAGAAAGGTGCTCCACACCGAATACAGAATAACGCTGCTGAAGAGCACCAGAAAGAGATGGTTGAAACTGTCAAAGATGATCTCGCCGGGCGTTCTGCGGCGTAGGAAACGCAGCCACCTCCAGCGCAATCCAGCAAGTGTAATAGCGCTACCAGACTGCATATTCACCTTCACCAAATCTCTTTATGACTAGGTTCGCGGCTATCAGCAGAACTACCCCAATAACATTCTTGAACAACCCCACCGCCGTCGAAAAGTCGAACCGCCTCTCAATGATTCCCACGCGATATACATACGTATCTATGATATCGGCAACCTCGTATACAATGGGGTTATACAGGTTGAAAATCTGGTCAAATCCTGCATTCATGATATATCCCACCCTCAGCAGGAGCAGGATGGAGATAATCGGCAGCAAAGAGGGTAAGGTGATAAACCGCGCTTGCTTGAGGCGGCTTGCGCCGTCAATCGAGGCGGATTCGTACAATCCTGGGTCAATGGTGGAAATCGCGGCCAAGTACACGACGGTGCTCCATCCTACCTCCTTGAATATGTCGGAAATCACCAGGATAGGTCGAAAGTAGGTGGTGCTGGTCAACATGTTGGGCGGTTCGGCCCCGAACAAGGTATATAGATACCCAACAATGCCCCGTTGCGGAGACAGAATCTCGATCATGATCGATGCCAGAACCACCCAGGAAAAGAAATGGGGCAGATACGATATCGATTGCGTTATTCGCTTGAAGGTAGCATTCCTCAACTCATTGATCAGCAATGCCAACAGTATCGGTGCCGGAAACCCAAACACGATTCGGTACACACTGATGATGATCGTGTTGCGCAGAATGCGCCCGAAATAGGTGTTGCTGAAGAGCATCTCGAAGTGATGAAAATTGTTCCAGGGACTGCCCAAAATCCCGTCGATAACCCGATATTGCTTGAACGCAATAAGGAGACCATACATGGGCATGTAATGGAACACGAAAAAAGCAACGAACGGAACCAGGAAGAAGAGATAGAGGAGCTTCATGCGCTTCGCGCTATTCCATCGTTCCCTCCTGAGCGTCTTTTGGATGGCGAGCTCGTTGCCGGAACCGTTGTGCTCGATAGAAGCGACGTGGCTCATCAGGCGCCTTTCCTCGGAACTACTCAGGAGGCAGCTCCAAATTGGATGCTACGCCGTCCCTCGGAGAATGTCAACTAGCAGAGGGAAATCGCGCTGTAGCGGTGTTACTTGGACCGTTGAGCGAACGGGGTGAGCAGCCGGCATGCGGCCGGCGCGCGGGCGCCCCGTTGGAGGACAAGTCGGGCCACGGCGCGCAGATCAGCGACTGACTCGGCCTGCTGGTGGCCCAGTGAGTGAGAGTGGCAACCAGGCTGCGGCGGCCGCGAGGCGTGCAACTCAGAGTATATACCGGTTCCGCTGCGAACCGGTGGGGTAAGCCTGTCTGGTGGGGGCGGCGCGCGGCCGGTAGTAAGGCGCTCCTGACGAGACTACGGAGGGGTTCGGCGTGGTCAGCCTGCATGAGTCCCAAGGGCCATCTGGAGCGGGCCACCGGAGTGAACACCCGCCGATGGTCGGCCACAGGGATACGTATCGCCTCGCCCACCGCCATTTACCCTCGCTCTGACCACCCCCTCCTGCCAGCACCCGGGCACGCTGCGTTGTCGACGGATGCAGTTGGCCACGAACAGACGCTCAAGGGATACTTAGCGCCGAGCTGCAACGGCCCGATCTGAGGCCGGACCGGCTCCCCGGCCCGCTCCCCCTTTGGCGCCACTTTTGTTATACTCCCCTTACTGCCAGGGTGGTTGAGAGACCGACCAGCATTCTGGCTCACTTTCCCGCCGGCGCCCGCAGCGCATGCAGCTAGTCATCTAGTGCGGTGGGAACCATGTAACGGAGCTGTACTTGCTCAAGATTTGGGCCGAGAAAAAGCGACAGACGGTGGCCTTTGAACTTCCGCAATTGCCCGGGGAAACATTTCAGATTGTAATCCCCGAAATGATTACCGATACGAAGGGCCCGATC
This sequence comes from Spirochaetia bacterium, assembly GCA_965203905.1. Classification (GTDB taxonomy): domain Bacteria; phylum Spirochaetota; class Spirochaetia; order SZUA-6; family Bin103; genus Bin103. The sequence continues at coordinate 5,838,752 of CBDBDQ010000005.1, forward strand.
GTGCCATGGGGACAACAGAGTCGCCATTGGGACATAACAGATAGTGCTGCCGCCTGGTCGGTTGAAATAGAAGATGTTGTCCACATGGAGGCAAGAGTTGTGTTTCAAGGCGACCACATTCAGGCATTGGTGAGCGTGAAGAATCTCTCAACAAATCCCTGGGAAAATGCCAACGCCTTTACCTGTTTTCGGATTCGCTACGCAGCTTCCTTTCAGGACCCGCAACTGGTTAGAACCTACGTACCGGTTGCCGGGAAATGGAAATCTATGGCAACCCTATTCGCGCAACATCACCGCGCGGAAGGGCCTTACACGTTTTTTCGCGTTAAGCCAGGGCCAGAGTTAGAGGATCTCTGGGTCTGCAGTGGGTACGAACGAACACCCCCAGCCCATTTCCATCCACAAGCTGTCTCCAAGGGATGTTGTTGTGTGGTTTCGACGGAGGGAACCTGGATCGCCGGAATGACGACGCAAACTCCTGCCTACCTGTTTAATGCCAGGAATAATTGCATACACGCGGATCCAACCTTCGGTACCGTTGCTCCCGGAGCCACCGCCGAGGCCAGCAGCATCATCCATATCTTCCGCGGAACCCTTCGAGATTTCACGGAACGATGTGAAAGATAGCGTGAACACGACCACAGCAAGCTCGCTGCTTAGGAATTGCATTGCTGCCAAGTCTAGCGAGCGAGACTGAATGATGTGGACTGCAACGCGTTATACTAGGCCTTTTTCATCGTACCTTTCGTGGAGCGTTCAGTACTCCTTTCTCATAGCCGTAATCCGCCGCGAGCGATGATTCGTCGCGCCATGACCGAATTCCGTTTTCACGCTCTTTGGTGTAATTTGAAAGGCCCGAACAGTTCTGCGCAAGCACTTCGAATACCTTATTCGCAACTACCAAATGGCCGATATCATTGGCATGAACGCCGTCGAAGTGCACCAGCCAGTCAGCGTTGTCGTAGGTGGCCAGGAGGTCTACGTAAAGGCATTCGTGTAGTTGCGCTACAATGGCGGTTATCTTGTTGTAGCCGTGGAATGACTCGATTGTGCCCCGAGTCCAGTCCACGTCGAATCTGGTGTTCAAGTAAGGTCCTAACAGCACGATAAGCGGTTTGATCGCACGCCGGATCTGGTTGATGATTTTCTCCATCTCTTCAGCAAAGAGCCATAGAGATGTCCCCCCACGGGCGTCATTTATGCCATAACTGATAATAAGGAGGTCCGGTTTCTGGGCGACGACGTGTCGCTCCAGCCGCTCGCTGGCGGCGGGTTTCCCACTCCTCCCATAATAGGGACTTCTAATAGAAATCAGATTCGCTCCAACACCCGCATTGAACAGCTCGGCAGGGGCCGACTGAACACTGTTGATTAGCGCCATGAGCCTTTCTGCCCAGCACCGTTCCCGAGAACTGGCCCAGCCGCCCGCGGTAGTACTCTCTCCGAGCGCTACGACCTTTCTGAATTCTTTGTTCCACCAATCTCGTTTCATGACTATGCTCTCCCGAGGTTATGGGATACGAAGGCAGTACTCTCCTGCGCCCGCAGTAGCGGCAGACCAAAGCTTGGTGCAGCGAATACTCAATGTGCGCCCGTCGGATTATACCTATGAAATAGAGGGAGCGACGGAGACGCCGCTCCCTTGTTATACGCTGAATATTAAGCGCTACCTGGAGCTATGCGCTACTTACCTCCCAATACCTCGTCAACGATCGGAGCTTTCTCGAGCTCGGCAAGCAACTGGTTACCTCCGCTACCGCGCCAACGTTCCACGTAGGCATCCCACTCAGCGTCTATGTCGATTTCCCCGGTAATACCTTTGAAGAAGAACTCATTCTGTAGGGTGGTGAGGGTTGCCCCGTGATCTATTATTACATCGTTAAACCCGGTCTCGGTGAACACGTCATACCTGTACGGACGCAGAGTAACACTTCGACCGGCATCTGTGAGGAGATAGGACGTATAGAAGTCGGCCAAATGCTTCGGATGCGTGAACTTTATCCGCCTGGTTAAGTTTGCGTGCAGAGCGAAAGTGCCCAGGCCCCCGTCCTTGGGGTATCCTTCCGGTACCTTATCGTACGCTGTTTTGATCCCCAAGGAGCTCCATGGCTCCCCTTCCCAAGTAAAATGGACATCGGGTTTTCCGTAGTAAGCACCGATCCAGACCTCATCCTCCCCGTAGAAGGAGTAATCTACGACCTGTAAAATCATTGCGAGCTTGCGATCGTCCACTTCTCTGTTTATCATAAACTTATTTCTCAGACCCAATCCCGAATAAGGCTGTAATGACCCTGTTCCGCGGTGCCCGTTTGGCCCTATGGGAGGAGGTAAGATGACAACTTCCGCGCCACTTCCAAGTTCCTCATCGGGGACAAAATTGTTGGGCGGTCGATTCACTGCATAGGGCATTCCTGGATAATTTACATTTGCTACCACGGTGCCAATGAGGCCATTCCCTACTTTTTCGTAGTGCTTCAACCGTTCCAGACTTGGGAACTCCTGGTCGATCAGTCCCATATCATACCAGGCGGCCATTCTTAGCAGGAAATCTTTGTACGCCGGAGAAATCGCCCAATGATAAAGTTCTCCATCCACTAAATGATTAAAGTGGTTGAAGAACGAGATTCCGTAAGCTCCCGCGATGGGATCAAAGCCCCAATGCAGCCACTGGAATGGTCCAAACGGTATGGTGTCGTTCTTTCCGTTTCCATCCGGGTCGCCGTCGCGAAACGCCACCAACAAGTCCTCGAACCAATCCAACGTGACATCCCTATCATAGAAATAGACTCTGCCGAATCTATCAAGAGATCTCTTCGTCTCCTCGTAGTCGGGAAGCTCGACGCCGACCTTCCGTGCCCAATCAGCTCTGAAACCCAGGTAGAACAGTCCGGTATTCGAAAAGTCCTCAATAGAGTGAAGGACGAGAACTTCGTCGTCATTATCGGGGTTGAGAGTATGCGACCACGCGAATGGATAATCGGAATCCAGCAATTCCGAGTAATCTGGCATGTGCTCTCTGATCATATCCTTGGGGATTCCTCTGATCACGCCATCACGGTACATCTTGACAGGATTCTGATTAACATACCCGGCGTCTGGAAACTCTCCGGAACTTACCATGATCGCAACTTTTTCTCTGTCATAGGGATCTACCCCATTTGGTATAATCTCTACATTGAACTTCGTCGCGAGTTCCTGGAGCCACCAGGTGGTGGCTTCACCCGACGCAGGTTTCACTACCCACGAGATCTGCATGACCTCGTCGGACTCTAGCGCCTCCCCGGTGCCGGTTGCCGACACCGCCAGAGGAGCGAACAGGATGACAGCAATCACCAACGCCCCCATCCCGTACCATTTGCTTCTTACCTTCATTTTTTCCTCCAATCGTCTTTTCCGAGAACCACTTACCTATATCTGCATACAGTATCATCACCTCCTCGTGAGCACGTTAGCGTCACGCTCCCGCCACTCGGACCGCATTACCCATTGTGTTCACTATTGCATCCAAACCTTCTGTTAGCACCATTAATGTCAACCTTTGAGGGAACCCATGAATACACCCTTGATGAAATACCTCTGTAGGAAGGGATAGAGAAAAATTATGGGACCTATGGTCAATATCAGAATCGCCGCGCGTACCGATTCAGTCGGCAACTCCACCTCCTGTTCCCTGATGAAACTCCCGAGCATCATGTCCAACATCACATGCAACTCCTGAATCAATCTCCGCAAAAGAATCTGAAGTACGATTTTAGATTCGCTCTTCATGAATATCAATGCATGGAACCATTCATTCCAATGCCATACCGCGGTCCAGAGAGCGATCACAGCCAGCACCGGCTTGGACAGCGGAATCACTATCTTTAACAGAATCTGGAAATAATTTGCGCCATCCATAAAGGCCGATTGTTCGTATGCGTCATCTATCGTCATCAGGAAGTTTCTCATGATAATGACATAGAATCCCATAGCCATCTCGGGTAGGATAAGGGCCAGTCGCGTATCAATGAGCCCGAGCTTCCTAATGACCAGATACAGAGGGATGATGCCGCCGCTGAAAAACATGGTAACGATGATGTACAGCGTCAACAGATTCCTTCCCGGAAGCCTTCTCTTGGACAACGGATAAGCTGCCAACAGAGTGCATAGAACCGTCAGCAACGTGCCCAGTATTGTCCTTACAATGGAGTTGACATAGGCAACACCAACATTGCCATACCTCGAGAACGCAAACTCATACGCAGTCAGACTCCACTTTCTTATCCAAATATGAAAACCCAGCGTCGTGGCATCTTCGGCGTCGGAAAACGACAACAGAAGGGTGCTCCACACCGTGTAAAGAATAACGCTGCTGAAGAGCACCAGAAAGAGATGGTTGAAACTGTCAAAGATGATCTCGCCGGGCGTTCTGCGGCGTAGGAAACGCAGCCACCTCCAGCGTAATCCAGCAAGTGTAATAGCTCTACCAGACTGCATATTCACCTTCACCAAATCTCTTTATGACTAGGTTCGCGGCTATCAGCAGAACTACCCCAATAACATTCTTGAACAATCCCACCGCGGTCGAAAAGTCGAACCGCCTCTCAATGATTCCCACGCGATATACATACGTATCTATGATATCGGCAACCTCGTATACAATGGGGTTATACAGGTTGAAAATCTGGTCAAATCCTGCATTCATGATATATCCCACCCTCAGCAGGAGCAGGATGGAGATAATCGGCAGCAAAGAGGGTAAGGTGATAAACCGCGCTTGCTTGAGGCGGCTTGCGCCGTCAATCGAGGCGGATTCGTACAATCCTGGGTCAATGGTGGAAATCGCGGCCAGGTACACGACGGTGCTCCATCCTACCTCCTTGAATATGTCGGAAATCACCAGGATAGGTCGAAAGTAGGTGGTGCTGGTCAACATGTTGGGCGGTTCGGCCCCGAACAAGGTATATAGATACCCAACAATGCCCCGTTGCGGAGACAGAATCTCGATCATGATCGATGCCAGAACCACCCAGGAAAAGAAATGGGGCAGATACGATATCGATTGCGTTATTCGCTTGAAGGTGGCATTCCTCAACTCATTGATCAGCAATGCCAACAGTATCGGGGCCGGAAACCCAAACACGATTCGGTACACACTGATGATGATCGTGTTGCGCAGAATGCGCCCGAAATAGGTGTTGCTGAAGAGCATCTCGAAGTGATGAAAATTGTTCCAGGGACTGCCCAAAATCCCGTCGATAACCCGATATTGCTTGAACGCAATAAGGAGACCATACATGGGCATGTAATGGAACACGAAAAAAGCAACGAACGGAACCAGGAAAAAGAGATAGAGGAGCTTCATGCGCTTCGCGCTATTCCATCGTTCCCTCCTGAGCGTCTTTTGGATGGCGAGCTCGTTGCCGGAACCGTTGTGCTCGATAGAAGCGACGTGGCTCATCAGGCGCCTTTCCTCGGAACTACTCAGGAGGTAGCTCCAAATTGGATGCTACGCCGTCCCTCGGAGAATGTCAACTAGCACTACCACACCCAGCCACACCCCAGCACCTCTCGGTGAGCGGCTGCTAGCGACGCGGGAGTGAAAGCGGCCCGGCGCCGGTAGAACCCCAGGGTGGAGCCCTGAAGCAAGCGGTTGCCGGCGCCGCCGGGCGCACACAGCAGTGGCACGGGCCGAGTCTCCAAAGGATGGTTGTCCGGATGCCGACGTCCTGCACAACGATAGCGGCCACCCGATGACCGTCTCCACCACATCCGACGAGGGTTCCCGCCAGTGGCCTCGTGGGCGGCCAGCAGGTCCTGCTGCGGAAAGAATATGATCAACGCCGAAGCAGCTTCATCGCTTCATCCGAAGGGTCAGTTTACCCTTAAGCTCGGTGCGAACATCCATTTGTCGAGACCGGCGCGGCGGCTTCGGGGAGCCACGGAACGGGCGCACGATCTGCGCGCGGTCGATCCCTCATTCGCAACGGCCCCCTTGATACGGGACTGGCCGAGAACTGGAATCGGAGCCCTTCAGCGGAAAGGTGTACGACGGCCGCAGCTATGGGCGAGGGTCCATACGCCGGCTGGGCGCCCCACGACGTTCTCCGGTGCGCCCCGGAGCTACGCCCTTGCGACCCTTGCGACCATACAGTGGCGCGGTTGGGATTTCGCAGCTAAACTCGCCAGTAGCTCCCGCCTATGAAATATCGATCGAACATATTATACCAGTAGACCGTGAAGATCCGCCCATCATCAAGCTCCACAGAAGCAGGATAGCCGATGTCGGAGTTAGGAAAGTCATCTCTCAGAATACGAACAGGTCCCCAGCTAGCTCCCTCGTCGTTGCTTATCGCTGCTCTAATCCCGTTGCTTTCGAGCATGGCACTTCGCGGCCGGCCAAGCTTGATTCCGATCTCGTATCCACCCGTAAAGGATGCACTCCCTGCGGTGCCGGAATAGTACCCGATCCCATGGAAGTCTCCACGATAGCCGATACTACAGAGCAGTCTACCATCGCCCAACAGCGACAATTCTCCTCTGGCAAAATCGTATAGCGGTGTCTCCCACGGATCGCTCCAGGTCGCCCCCTCATCGTCCGAAAACGACTGCCACAGGTTCCCACCCAGCGGCGGTTGGGTTCTCATGATGGCAACTATCCGGCCTGATCCGGTTCTCGCAAGAGACGGCTCACACGGCCAGGCTGGCGTTCCGGTGTGCGGGTCCTGGGCGCAGATGGTCGAGAGGTACTGCCAACTGTCCCCGCGATCGTCGGACTTCAATACGGCTGCGGCTTTCGCCTCTCCTCTTGGTGCCACGTTGTCCAGCGGCATGAGGATCCTGCCGTTCGGCAGTTCCAAGCATTTGCATTCGGCAATGCTAGTGGCAAAAGGGGCGTGATCCACGTGCACCGGCTCCTGCTCCCAGGTATGTCCCGTATCGTAGGAGCGCAGGACCTCGTTGTGGTAGTTGGTCTCGGACTCCGGCAGAGGAGTCCCTGTTGCGTCGTACCGGTCGGAATGGACATAGTTCATAAGCAGTGTGCCGTCTCTGAGCTGTATCAGCGAAGGATCCCTATGATCCTCGTGTTGCTGTTCGGCGACAACCCGAAACTGTCCCCAGGTACGCCCATTATCCGGTGAGCGAATAGTACAGACCCTACCGTTGCTGGTAGGCGAAAAGCCGATTCTATGTTCCGGACCCTCTCTAAACGCCACCAGCAGCTCTCCGTTGCTCAGCTTGAGTACATCCGCTTTCATGATGCAGTTTCGGGGGTGACTCCAGACCACCGTATGCTCGACATCCTGTGAATCCGGAAAGTGATCCCGGTACACCATTCTGGCCAGTGCATTGGTTACGTTTTTGAGCTTCACGTAGTCTGCTTTCAGGAATGTAATTTCCTCTTCGAGCGCTTCCCGGCTCCTCTGTAGCGTGTCCTTCCGGTCGGTCACCATGAACCAGGTGATGCAGTCCACTGCTTGCGGCAGGGGCTTGATATCGATGCGCACTTCCTGCCCCGGTTCGATACATCTCGCGGGCACCGTAAGCCGATAGATCCCACAGTTACCCCGGATCTCCCATTCTCGATGGTAGCCCTCAAGTGGTGTACTGACGCTCTTGGGAATGAACTCCAGCTCAAAGTCCCCTTCTCGCCACTCTGCGGCTCTGCGGATACCCAAGTGAAAGCTCAGGGCGTGCTCACCATTTATCAATGCCTCGGCTCGATTGCCAAAGACATAGCCGTAGGGCAGATTGGCACTCATCCCTACGAACGTAAAGACCGTCGTCTCCTTCTTTGGGCAGGCTGCGGTATTCCAGGCCAAACTGTCCTGAGGCCCAATTTTCCACCAGACCTCGGTGCTCCAGCCTTGCGTTGGTCCTCTGAAATCTGCCAGATGCGGGTTGCTGGCGAAGGAGACAATCGAATCAAATCCTTCCACCTGCTGCAATTCCTCGTTGCTCATGAGGCGTTCTCCTTAGTAGTGCACGTGCTCGTCGAATACTAAACAAAGAGAGCAGCAGAGGCGCCGCTCCCCTTGTCTATACGCTGACTATTCAGAGCTGCCCAGCGATGTGCGCTATCTTCCCTTGACAGCTTCCGCCGCGATCGGAGCCTTCTCTAGCTCGGCGAGGAGCTCGTCACCTCCGCTCGCTTTCCAACGGGCAACATAGGAATCCCACTCTGCATTTATGTCGATATCACCGGTAATACTCTTGAAAAAGAACTCATTCTGTATCGTTGTTAGGGTTGCTCCGTGATTCACGATTACATCGTTGAATTTCGTCTCTTCGAAAATATCATACCTGTACGGACGTGTGGTATTCTCTTTACCGGGCTCTGCGAGCAGATACGACGTATAGAAGTCTGCCATATGGCGGGGATGAGTGAACTGAATACGTGTCGACAAATTGGCGCTCAGTGCATCACCCCAGCCACCATGTTTGGGATATCCTTCCGCCACCTGATCATACGGTACTCTGATTGGTTTCGAGTTCCAGGGCTCGCCCTCCCAATTGAAATGGACACCCGGTTTTCCATAATAAGCCTGTATCCAGGCTTCATCGTCTCCGTAGAAGGAATAATCCATGATCTTTAGGATCATTGCGAGCTTATCATCACTCAGCTTCCTGTTAGTGAAGATTCTGTTTCCCCTTCCCAATCCCGAAAAAGGCTGTAGCGACCCTGTTCCTCGCAACCCTGTGGGGCCTATCGGGGGAGGCATGATGACCACTTCAGCACCAGTTCCAAGCTCATCCTCCGGGACGAAATTGTTGGGTGCTCGCTGCATGGCATAAGGCATTCCCGGATAGTTTATATTTGCTGCCACTGCGCCAATGAGTCCATTACCAACCTTTTCATAGTGTTTCATCCGTTCCAGACTGGGAAACTCTTGGTCGATCAGACCCATCTCATACCACTTCGCCATGCGTACCAGGAAGTCCTTATATCCCGGCGCAATGGCCCAATAATAAAGGGTACCATCCTGAATCAAATTGTAATGGTTGAAGAACGAGATTCCGAAAGCACCCGCAATCGGATCAAAGCTCCAATTCAGCCACTTGAATGGACCAAACGGTATCGTGTCGTGCTTTCCATTTCCATCCGGATCGCCGTCTCGAAACGCTACTAAGAGGTCCTCGAACCAATCCAACGTCTGCGCCCTGTCGTAAAAATAGACTCTACCGAATCTATCAAGAGGAATCTTTATTTGATCGTAGTCTGGAAGGTTGACGCTTACCTTCCGTGCCCAATCGACTCTGAATCCGGGGTAGAACAGTCCAGTATTTGAAAAGTCCTCAATAGTGTGAATAACGAGAACTTCGTCGTCATTATCTGGGTTGAGACTATGAGTCCATGCGAACGGATAATCAGAATCCAGCAATGCTGAATAGTCCGGCATGTGCTCTCTGATCATGCTCTTGGGGATTCCTCGGACGACACCATCCCAATACATCTTGAGCGGGCTCTGAGCGACATATCCACCGTCTGGGAAATCTCCGGCGCTCACCAGGATTGCCACTCTTTCGTGGTCATAGGCATCTACTCCGTTCGGTATAATCTCCACACCGAATTTCCTTCCCAGTTCCTGCAGCCACCAAGTGGTGTCCTCCCCCGATGGCGGCTTGAACAGCCACGTGATCTGCATGACCTCGCCGGACTCTGTCGCTTCGTCCGTGCCGCTTGCGGTCACCGTAAGAGGAGCGATCAAGATGATAGAAATCACCAGCGCTCCCACTACATGCAACTTGCTTTGTTCCTTCATTTGTTCCTCCGATCGTCCTTGTTCAGATCAGCTACGCTTCTTATGTGCACATGATATCATCACCTCCCTGTGAGCCGGTAACATCAGGCTCACGCCGACCGCTCCGCATTACCGTCTTTGCTCATTACCTCACCCGCGCTATCACCGTAGTGTCATCACCGGCGTCGAAGAACGACAACATAAAGGTGCTTCACGCCGTTTGCGGTCGATGAAAGGCGCCAATCTCCATTGTAGTCCGCGGAGATCGCTGGCGCTCGCAGACTTCAAATTCACCTCTACCGAACCTTTTTTTTGATAACATTCAGGCCTATGAGCAGGACTAATACACTGATGATGATCGTGTTGACAGGATATTGCTGGAACGCGATAAGGAGGCCAGACATGGCCATGCAATGGAACACAAAGCAAGCAACGAACGGAACCAGATAGAAGAGGTAGGGGGAGCTTCATACGCTTGGCGCCAGTCCAGCGTTCCCTCCTGAGCGTTTTCTGGGCGGCGATCTCGTTGCCGGAACCTTTCTACGCGACAGAAGTGACGTGGCTTACCAAGCGCCCTTTCTGAAACTACTCAAGGACCGCTCAACACGAAATTCTACGCCCTGCCTCGGAACGTGTCAACTACTAACTACTACCACCGCAGGGCGGGTGGACGGCCCTCGGCGGGGTGCGGCGCGGTGCAGAGTGATATTTCGCTGGACGGTTGGCGACAAACGACGCCCCGAAGCTCGCACCAGGCCATTCAGAGGCAGCTACTACGACACCCGTAGCCCAGTTCGCGGCGCGTGGCGGGGCTGCGGTGGTTCCGATCACGGCGTTGAGTGGCGGAAAGAAAACGCGGCCGCGCGCGAACCGCTATGCCGCACGCGGCCAGGGCTGCGTGCGCGAGGCTTGGGTGGGGAGATCAAACACCTGAGGTGGCGATAGATAGCAACCCGGCGGAGCGCGCCCTGCGCGGCCCGGTGGTGGGGCGCAAGAACGGCTACGGGCCGGGGGCACTGTGGAGTGGCGCGCTGGCGGTGGCGCTGTTCAGCCTATACGGCATGTTCCGGTTGTGGCACATCGCCTGCGGGTCCGGCTGACCGAGCACCTGAGTGCCTGTGCGACAGCAGACGGCAAGGCGCCAGCAGCTGGAGAAGCGCTTTTGCATTGGAATCGCGCGCTGGGCACCCGATGAGAGCCTCGCTGACGCCACCGCTGCGGCGCGTTGCCTGAGGTGATGCGTTACTTGGGGCGCGAGTTCAGTGCGCACGAGTTGGAGTTGATCCGCAGCCTGATCGCCCAAGATCCGAGCTGGCATCGGCTGGCCCTGTCGCGGCTGGTGTGTGAGCGCCTCGACTGGCGGCGTGCCGACGCCCAATTGAAAGACATGAATTTCCGGGTGGCGTTGCTGCTGCTGCGCATGCAGCGTGACGGATTGATCCGGCTGCCGCCACCGCAACGCGGCAGTGGCAACGGTCAGCTGCGCGGCCGACGTACCCCGCCGGTAGAGCCACAGCTGCCGATCGTAGCCAGCGTGCAGCCGGATCTGGAACTGCGGCCACCGGCAAGCCGTGCAGAAACCCAGCTAATGGCGTGAATACGTGGACCGCTCCAGATCGCACTTGACGTGATTACTACACTAACGCCATCCCTAAGGGCCTTCTTCGCCTTTACCACGTAGGAAGTGTTTTGGATGAAGTCTGAGCTATTCCTCGTGGTTGTGCCAAAGCTACGTGTTCATCCGCCGGCGGCCGAGCCGAAGCGGATCTTCTCGCGCGGCGGCGGCAACTGCTGGGCGTCGATCAGCCGGTTCAACTCGTCGATCTCCGCCCGGCTCAGGACGTCGGGAATGACCATGAAACCGGCCAGGTCGAACAGGTAGCGCCGCATCTCCAGGATCGTGGTCCATCGTTCAACCACTATGCGGACCGAGCATTCGAACGTCAATCCGGGAGGCAGCGTACTCGGGCGATGATGATGATCTCCGGGCTCCAGGCGGTGACCGGACTTCGATCCCAGTCGCCGTACTGTGCTTCGATCACGAAGCCGGCCGCGGCCAGAAACGATGCCAGCGGGTCTGCAGCGAGGAACCGCAGAGTGCTGGGACTGCGCTCCGCGCGGTCCCAATCCGCGCGCCGGTAACTGTTGGTGAACCGAACCACGTCGCCGACGACCGGCGTTTCGACCTCGGTCTCGAACCGGACGGCGGTGCCGTCGCGGTCGATGAACTCGGGGCCATGCCCGGGTGTCCATCGCTCCCACTCCCGGACCAGCGGGTTGCGCGTCTCGAACGCGAACACGCCACCGGGTGTCAGCGCGGAATGGATTGCAGCGAGTGCTGCCCGGATCTCGTCGTCGCTGACCAGCACCTGGAACGCATGTCCGGTCATCACCGCCAGATCGAACTCCCGCTGCCAGGCGGTAGCTGACAGATCGCCGAGCACCCATTCGATGTCGGACCGCCTCCGCGCCACCTGCAACATGCCGCGCGCCGGGTCGAGTCCCACCAGCCGCCCGGCGTGGCCGGACTCGCGGGCCCAGTGCAGCAGGGCACCCGTGCCGCAACCGACATCGAGCACGGTTTCGGCGGCCATCACCAGAGGCAGGTAGAAGCGAAAGTCGGCGCGCTGCTCCCGTCCGCACAGAGGATCGTAGAGCGCCGCGAGGCGAGGTTCGGAGAACTGCCGGTCGACCACCACCTTCAGCCTACCGCCAATCGCGCGTGCCACGAAGCATCCGCAACCCGCGGCCCGTTCTACGATGCTGGTGCCGGTCGCCGACCCGGTACGGCTGGCCGAGATCGGCAACTGGCTGGGGCGTTGCAATGCCGGCGCCGAGTTCCTCGCTCGCGCGTGGAGGGAGTGCGGCTTCAATCGGCTTGAGGCAGACCAGATCGGCGGCAATTGCCATGATGGTCGGCGATGGCTTCGACGACTGACCGCTCGTCGGGCGCGCGCCGCCCCAACCTGCTCTACATCCTCTCCGACCAGCACTGTCCCTTGGTGACCGGCGGCTACGGCGACCCGCTGGTGGAGACGCCGCACCTCGACGGGCTGGCCGCGGCCGGCGTGACGATGGACGCCGCCTACTGCCCGTCGCCGATCTGCGGGCCGTCGCGGATGTCGATGCTCACCGGCCTGCATCCGTTTCAGAACCGCTCCTGGACCAACCGCGACATCCTCGATTCAGGTATCCCCACCATGGCCCACGCCCTTGGCGCGGCCGGCTGCCGGCCGGTGCTGATCGGGCGCCTGCACTCGATGGGACCGGACCAGCGGCGCGGCTACGCGGAGCGGCTGGTGGGCGATCACAGCCCCAACTACGCGGGCGCCGGCCCGGTGCCTGACCGCGGGGCCTTGAACGGCACCGCCGGCCCGGACCACGTGAGCCTGGCGATGTCGGGTGCCGGCCAGAGCGGCTACGAGGTGCACGACGAAGAGGTGACCGACGCCGCCGTGCGGTTCCTGCTGCGCGAGGGCGACCGGCGGCGCGCAAACCCGGAAGCCGAGCCGTTCTGCCTGACGGTGGGGCTGATGCTGCCCCACCCGCCCTACGTGGCGCGGGCGGCGGATTACCGGCGCTATGCGGACCGTATCTCGCCGCCTCGGAAGCCGGCGTTCCCGCGGCAGGCGGTGCCGGAGTACCTGCGTTGGTGGCGCGAGCACACCGGCCTGACGCGCACCACCGAGGCGGAGACCCAGCGCTCCCGTGCCGCTTACTGGGGGCTGGTCACCACCATGGACCGGATGGTCGGCCGCATCCTGGCGGCGCTGCGCGCCGGGGGCCTGGAGGAGAACACGCTCGTCGTCTACACCTCCGACCACGGCGACATGCTCGGCGAGCACGGCATGTTCTGGAAGCACACCTTCTACGAGGAGTCGGTACGGGTACCGCTGATCATGGCGTGGCCGGGCCGGGTGGGAGCGGGTACTCGCTGCGACCGGGTAGTCAGCGCGCTGGACTTGACCGCTACCATCCTCGACGCAATGAGCGCTCCGGCGCTGCCGGGCAGTCCCGGGCGCAGCCTACTGGCGCTGCTCGACGGCGGAAGCTGGGATGACGAAGCGTTCAGCGAGTACTGCTCGGACGAGGCGTGGGCACCGCCCGACGGCTGTTTTCAGCGCATGATCCGCCGCGGTGAGTGGAAGCTCGCCTGCTACCACGGCCCCGCTGCGGCGGCGGACCTGCAGTTGTTCAACCTGCAAGAGGATCCGGACGAGCTGGTAAACCGCGCCGCCGACCCCGGCTGCCGCGAGACGGTGCGCCAACTACGGTCGCGGCTGTGCGCCGATTGGGATCCGCAACAGGTACAGGCGCAGATGGCCGCCAACCGCGCGCGGCACGAGATCCACCACGGCTGGGCCCGCGCAACGCAGCCACGCAGCGATCACCTGTGGGAGCTGCGCGGCGAGATGTTCTATCTCGATCAGCCCTGAGGCTCAGGTGCGGCCGCCGCGGGCCAGGCGGAAGGCGTGCTCCTCGGCGCGCATGGTGGCTTCGCCGTTGCCGTCGCCGGTCCGCAGTTCCTCGACGCTGCGCACCTGCAGGCGTGCGGCGCCCTCCCACTCGCGGGTGGGCAGCCGGTCGGCGCTGCTCAGCCTCTCTTCCGCGGCGGCGATCGCCTCCCCGTACTGGGGCAGCCACTGGCGCTGCGCCAGCAGCATGTCGTCGACCAGTTGCCATACCTCCGGCGGGGTGGCCACGGCACCGACCAGCGGGTCGAGCAGCATCGCCTGGCGCAGCAGCGTGTCGTCGCCGGCCACGGCCGCCGCAACCGCCAGCCGCTGCACCGAGATGCTGGCGTTGCACACCGCGGCGCAGCCGAGCGGCAGGTCGCCGACCAGCGGAATGCTGATGCCGTTGCCGTCCACGTAGCCCGGCACCTCGACCACGGCGTCGTCGGGCAGGTTGGCGATGGCACCGTTGTTCTTGACGTTGAAGTGGCCGCGGTAGGTGCGCCCCGTCTCCAGTCCCTCGACAATGTAGGAGCCGTGCTCGGAGGAACGCTCTTCCGGGGTGAACTGCATCGGAGGCTCGGCCATCCAGCGCGGGAAGTCTTCCTCGAACCAGTTGCGCTTCTCGGTGCATACCCGCAGGTAGCCGCCGGTTTCGCCGTGGATCCAGGTGTCGAGGCTGATCCAGTCGCGGATCTCGCCCGGCCGCTTGCGGTACCAGGGGACGTACTCGCTCAGGTGGCCGTTGGACTCGGTGGAGTAGCAGCCGAAGCGGCGCAGCATGTCGATGCGCACCTTCTCGGTCTCGCGGTACTTGGGATGGCGCTCGTAGGCGGCGAGCAGCTCGCCGCTCATGTCCTTGCCGTGGTGGCGGAGCTGGACGTACCAGGTCTGGTGGTTGATGCCGGCGGCAATGATGTCAAGCTCCTGCTGCGGTACGCCGAGCACCTCCGCGATCTGGCGGTGGCCGCCCTGCACCCCGTGGCACAGGCCGATAGTCTCCACCCCGCCGTGGTCGTTGGCGGCCCAGGTGAGCATTGCCATCGGGTTGGCGTAGTTGAATAGGCGGCAGCCGGGCTCCGCCACCTCGCGGATGTCGCGGCAGATGCCGAGTATCACCGGGATGCCGCGCTGCCCGTACATCACCCCGCCGGCCGACAGGGTGTCGCCCACGCACTGGTCGATGCCGTAGCGCAGCGGCACGTCGATGTCGGTGGCGAACGCCTCGATGCCGCCGACCCGCACGGTGCAGAACACGTAGCGAGCGCCCGCTATCGCCTCGCGGCGGTCGGTGGTGGCGCTCAGCTTCACCCGCTCCAGGCCGTTGGCGCGGATGTCCCGCTCCGCCAACTGGCGGATCATGTCGAGGTTGGGCTCGCTGATGTCGCACAGGGCCACCTCCAGCGAGTCGAATTCCGGGACGGTGAGAAGATCGCCGAGCAGCTTGCGGGTGAACCCGATGCTGCCGGCGCCGATGAACGCGATCTTGAACGACATGTTGCGGCGGCTCCTGGCTTCCACCCTAGGCGAATCCGCGCGCTGGGACAAGACCGGTCAGCGTCGGACGGTCAGGGCCACGTGGTCCACCGCCAGGCAGCAGGCCGGTTTCCGGGTCCAGCTCGGAGACCCACAGGGTGCCCCCGCCCACGCCAGCCAACGGCGTCGCCCGCCTCAGGCTGCGCTCCAGAACGCGGCACCATAGTGCTCGCGCAGGTGCCAGTCACGGGTGCACAGCGGAGCGGCAAAGGCGATGGCGTGGGCCACGATCAGGCGGTCGAACGGATCGCGCGTCCATCTGAGGTGGTCGGCAATCTCCGCGCCGCGCAGCCACCCCGACTGCTCTACCTGCAAGTCCAGGTCGCGGCGCAGCGTGTTCAACACCGCCTCCGCGGGGAAGTTCACGCGCCCGACTTCGGCAAGCAGTGACAGCTCCAGGCGCACTATCGGCGAAACGAACAGCTCGTTCTCATCGATTCGTTGCCGCACCGGCGTGGGGATACGGTCGGCCTCGGCGAACAGCCACACGACCACGTGGGTATCCAGGAAGATCACGATTCCGAACCCTGCTCGGGACGCCACTCCGCCGGCGAGAAGCGGTCGAGATCGTCACCATCCACGACCATGCCGGGCCGGCGCGGCAGATCGGCGACCTTGATGCGCCGCGGCAACGCGGCAATGCGCAACGTGCGGCCCTTCCTCGGCACGTCGATGGACGTTCCCGTATCCAGGCACAGGTCGAGGAGGCGGAACAGGTCCCTGCGCAACTCGCTGGCCTTGACGGTGATCACTCTGTTCTCATTGTTGTACATCTTTCCGAGCACAATTGTACAAGAACCGGGTTGGGCCGATCAAGTCTGCCTGCGACGATCAGCTATCCGTCACGCCAAGTCTTCTTCACGTACCCGGTAGGCCTTCAGGACCGGCTGCGGGCCGCCGGCGTTGATGCCCTCGAAGTGGTCGCTGGTGTAGTCGGCGATCACGATGGTGCCGTCGGCGAGCTGGGTCCAGTCGCTGTAGCCGGAGTCGGAGGTGTAGTCCAGCACCACCGTGCGGTCGCGCTGGAACTGGTCGGGGAAGCCGTCGCGGGCTATCCAGCTCCAGTCGACCGAGTAGTCACCCGGGTTGTAGACCCGGGCCCTGCCCGCGCGCCAGCGCGTATCCAGCCCGCCGCCGGCGCCGAAGCGCACCACCCGCTGCCGAAGTTGCGGGTCGCCGCTGGCCAGCACCTGGCGGCCGTCCACCAGCACGCGGCAGCCGCCGGGGCGCCGCTCCAGGCGGTACGTGTGCCACTGCGCGGTGTCGAGGTAGGCGGCTCCCGGGCGGCGCTGGACATTGCCCAGGTCGCCGGTCTCGAAGCGCTCGATGGCATGGCTGGCAAACTCGATCCGGCCGTCGCCGATGCTCACGCCGAAGCCGGCGGAGAGCACCACGTTGCCGGGACCGGGGGCGCGCCGCAGCTCAAGTTCCAGGTCGACCTCCGCATGGCGGGTGAGCGCCGGGTAGAGCGAGAACTCGACCTCCGCGGTGCGGCCGGCGCCGGTGGTGGTGAGCATCTCGCCTCCCTCGCGGGTGCAGCGGTGCTGCTCCCAGATGAACGAGGCCGGCTCGAATCTCAACTCCTCCTCCGGGTGGAACAGGAAGGCGCGGCTGCAGGGAGTGCCCCAGCGGTTGCGGTACGTGACCAGCAGCTTGCCCGACTGCAGCCGGTGCAGCATGGTGCGCTGACCGTACACCGGGGTGAGCGACGGCTCGCTCCAGGTGCGGCCGGAATCGAAGCTGTGCACCAGCCTGCTCGGCTGGCCGAACTTGCCGCCGCCGAACCCGACCCGCGTCATGGCCAGCAGGTGGCCCGGCTCCAGCTCCACCATCCCCACCTCGCAGTCGCCGTGGTAGGGCGCGTCGGTGACCGGCCCGAACGGCTGCCAGGTCCTGCCGCCGTCGCTGGAGCCCACCGCGACGTTGCGGTAGTAGATGCTGCCCCACGGCGCGGGCGGATCGTCCATGGCCGGGTACGGCGCCGACTCGGTGCGCGTGTACAGCAGCGTGCCGTCGGCAAGCTCGACGAGGTAGCCCGGCTCCCCGCCCACCTCGTCCACCTGTTGCGGCGCACTCCAGGTACGGCCGTGGTCCTCGCTCCACAGCAGGTAGTTGGCCATGCCGCGCTCCGGGCGCTGCTGCCAGCGGGTCAGCGTCGGCCAGTCCCGGCCCGAGCTGCGGTGGCCCTCGTCCACCAGCACCACCAGCCGGCCGTCGCGCAGCCGGCTGAGCTGCGGCGCCACCCAGCACGCCTGGTGCTGCCAGACGTTGCGGTGGGCGATGGAGCGGTGGCCCTCCCAGGTGCGGCCGCCGTCCGCGGAGCGGGCGCTCATGATGTGGGTGAAGAGCGCGGTGTGGGAGTCGGACAGGCGGTAGGTCGCGACCAGCCCCTCGGGCGTGGCGCGGATGCCCGCCACCGAGTGGTACCAGCCGCGCGGGTTGGGGCACGGGCCGGGCGCCGGGTCACGCCCGTTGTGATCGGCGATCACGAACTTGCTGGAATCGGGAATCGTGCGCATTACCTGATTGTCTCCTGGAACCGGTCCCGCAGCACCGGTGCGGCCACCTCGGCGGCGAACTCTTCGAGCCGGCGCGGAGGCCGGCCGGTGATCGCTTCCACTTCGCCGGTAACGCGGTCGAGGTACCCGGTTCGGCCCAACTCGTACAGCAAGGAGATCGACTCCGCCTCCGCCCGCTCCACGCCGCGCGCCAACATCGATTCCAGGTGCTGCTTCGGGTCTTCATCGTCATAGCGGATGGCAATGCCGGAGTGCTTCGCCAGTATCGAGGCGGCTTCGGCGAGCGTGAACGACTTGCCACCGGTAAGTACCGCCGGCCGGCCCAGCGGCGGGCTCGCGAGTACCACGGCCGCACAGGCCGCGATGTCCCGCACGTCCACTGCCGAGATTCTGCCGCGACCCATCGGCACGCGAAGGACGAGCGACCCCGCCTCGGCCTGCAGCGCATCGAGCAGGTTCGGCATGAAGTAGTGCGGCCGCAGGTGGGTGTAGTGGACGCCGAGGCTCTCGACGTGCTGCTCGATCGCGTGGTGGGCCTGCGCCCAGGCGAACGGTGCGTCCCGCGCGCTGTCGCTGGAGGAGAGCGAGACGATGTGCGCTACCCCCGCTTCCGCTGCCGCTCGTGCCGCCCCGGTTGCCTGCTCCACCTGTTGCGGACCATCCGGCGTCAACAGGAACAGCCGGGCGCATCCGCGTGCCGCCCGCTCGACCGTCTCCGGTTCGGCCAGATCGCCAAGTGAGTACTCGACCGCGAGCCGGCCCAGGACGCCGCGCGCCCGCGCCCGGTCGCGCACCAACGCCCGCACCGAGGCTCCGCCCGCCGCGAGTTGCCGCACCAGCTCACGGCCCACCGTCCCCGTAGCGCCCAGCACCAGAACGTGGCCGTCGGCAGAGAACCCCTCACCACGCATCACGGTTTCCGGCTGACGATGGTGCCGGCGTCGGCCAGACTGATGCACAGCCGTCGGCGAAGGCGGCAGCCGCAGTGCCGGCGGCCTGGCCCATCGCCATGATCGGCGCCTGCACCCGCATCGGCCCCAGCACCGGGCGCTCGCAGTTGACGGCACGGCCCGGGCAGATCAGGTTGCCGACCGTCTCCGGCACCATCACCCGGTAGGGGATCGGAATCACCGGAGGCTTCGGCAGTGACTTGGGGTCGACCGGTCCTCTGCGCCGCGGTTGATGTCCCAGCCATAGGCGGTGTAGCCGATGGTGTCGTCGGATTCCCGCCGGTCCAGGACATCCTGCACCGACAGGTAGCCGAGCGCCTTGATGCGTCGTGTCTCCCGCACCCCCAGGCTGGAGGCGACCGCGCGCGTTCTCATAGACTCCTCCCTTGAGTGGTTCCGACTCGGCTGGATTTTGCCCGCCCCGGCAGCCGCCGTCAACGATTGCGCATGGCCTCAGATGGCTTCAGCCGTTACGAACCGGTGCCGCGCTACCCGCCCTGTCCTTGGCTGAGCGCCCTGTCGAGCAGATCGGTTACGCCGAGAGTGACCGCCCCTCGACGCAGGTAGGACCGGTCCAACCGCCGGCCCTGCACTCCGATGATCCCCAGAATGTCGCGCCATTGGCGGTCAGAGGCCTCGTTTCCGAGCCGATACCAGCGCAGCTTCTGGAGCAGGATGTCTTCGGCCGTGTACACGTAGAGAAAGCGATCCGGTCCGGTGGCGACCTGCAACCGCACGCGCCGTTCCATCTGTTCGTCGTCGAGTGGGGTGCCGCCGAGGATGAACAGATCGACTTTGGTTGACGTCTCTTTGTGGATCAGGTTGACGCTCGACCGCGTGCGAATCGCGCCGCGCAGAGTCTCCTCGTCCGAATAGAATCCGTCTCCGAGATTGGCCAGGAAGGGCTCCACGTCCTCCTGCGTCAGCGCGACTACCAGGTCTACGTCCATGGTCGATCACCCGTCACCGAACTCGCCACCGACCCGCCGACCAGATACCGAACGCCGCAGCGCTCCAGCGCAGCCGCTACCTGCAGCGCCGCCTGAAGCGGTTCCGCAGGAGCCATCAGGACTCGATCAACTCGGCTACCTCGGGGTAGACGCGCACCGCGAGCTGCGGGCCGAGCTTGAGTACGGCGAGGCGCAACAGACACTCGTTCACGGAGGCGTTGGGATGGCGGCTCCGGATACCGGCCAGGGCCAGTTCCTGCGTGGCACGACTGAGGCTATCTACCGCACGCGCCTTTTCAAGGGGTGACATCTGTCGCCAGAGGCCGATCTGCAATCGCTCGGCCTCCGGCGATGTATCGCGGCTCAGCATGCCGTGCTCCCTGCGGCTCGGCGAGTCAGGCCTGCTCATGCGCTGCATCGTATCACAAGGCGACCAGCACATGTCCTTCGTCGGGCACGGACCGGCCGAATACGGAAATGAGCTACACTCACGCCGGGCAGCCAGGTTGAGGCCGATTCCGTCGCGACATCCGTTTCACATACACGCGTCACACCGCCTGGAAGTGCTGGCGGCGCGTCTGGCCGACGAGATGCGCCAGAGACCCGGTGACCCGCTGCTGGCCGAGCGGATCGTGGTGCCGCATCCGATCATGGGGCAGTGGCTGCGGCTGCAACTCGCCACCGAACTCGGTGTCGCGGCACACCTGCGCATCGAGCTTCCGGCCGAGTTCGCCTGGGCGGCGATGCGCGAGGCGGTGCCAGCACTGTCGGCGGTGCCGGTGTTCGAACCGGCTTATCTGCGCTGGTGGATTTTCGAACGTCTGGGCCGCTGGGACGGCGACGACGAGATTGCGCGCTACCTGGCGGACGGCGATCCCCGCAAGCGGTTCGAACTCGCGGACCGGCTCGCAGTCGCGTACGACCGTTGCCTCGTGTACCGGCCCGACCACATCCGGGCATGGCAGGCGGGCGGGTCGAGGGGGTGGCACGCGCGGCTGTGGGCGGATCTGGCGGCCGACCGGGAGCCGGATCAGCAACCGTCGAGCCTGCATTGGGTCGACGCCGTGGACAGCTACCGCGGCGCGCTCGCCGGCCGAACGGTGCGTCCGCGGGTGAGTTTCTTCGCCGTCGCCACGATGTCGCCGTCATTCCTGGAGATGCTCCACCTTGCCACTGCGGCGCTCGACATCCACCTGTTCCTGCTCAGCCCGCGCCACGATTTCTGGAGCAATCTCCCGGCGCGCACGGACGGCGGCTACTACGCCGAGGAGAACGAGCTGCTGCAGGCATGGGGCAGGCCGGCGCGCGACCTGCAGGCCCTGTTGGAAGGTCAGCACGCACCAGTTCAGGCGGACCAACCGGCGCCGCAGAAGGAGGCGTTCGGCGACACTTGCCTCGGCGCCGTGCAGGCGGAGATGAATGGCGCCGCGGCACCGGCGGCACCGCTCGCCCCGGACGACTCCATCCAGATCCATGTCTGTCACTCCCCGGCGCGCGAAGTCGAGGTGCTCCACGACCGGCTGCTCGGCGTGTTCGAGGCACACCCCGACATCCAGCCGGCGGACGTGCTGGTCCTGACGCCCGACCTCGACACCTATGCGCCGATCATTGCGGCTGTGTTCGGCGCCGCCGGACAAATCCGCTTCCAGATCGGCCGCCGGCGCTTCATCGAGGGGGCCGCGGTGACCGCGTTCCTCGACCTGTTGGAACTGCCCGGCTCGCGCTATGCCGCCAACGCGGTGCTGGCGCCGTTGCGCGCCGCATCGGTACGTGCCTGCTTCGGCATCGGCGAAAATGACCTGGAGGGTATCCGCGATGCGATTGACGCCGCGATTTGGCAGGGGGTATGATTATATCATACCGAGGAGGACCGAGTGTCCGTCAAGACAACGTTGAGTTTCACCGAGCGTCACCATGGGTTCCTGTTGGCGAAGGTGAGAGAGGGTGTATTCGCCACGCAAAGCGCCGCGGTGGCGGCGGCCATCGAGCAAATGATCCAGGATGAGGCGGAGCGCGAAGTGGCGCTTTCGGCGCTTGCCGAAGAGATTCGCGCACGCGCCCGCACGCCGCGGTCGGAGTTCGTGGACCGAGAACGCACGTTTTCTTCCTCGCGCGCCACGATCGATGCTGCCCGCGAGCGGTGAATTATCGGATCCGGTTCCATCCGCTGGTGGCACGGGATCTCGACGCAATCGCCCACTGGATCATCGATCACGCTGGCGTCGTAGTCGCTGAGCGCAAGCTGAACGAGATCGAGCAGACCATCATGGATCATGCTCACCTGCCGCACAGGGGATCTGTCCGAGATGAAATCGTGCCCGGACTGCGGGCCATCCCAGCGGCGCGACGAGCCGTGATCGCATTCACGGTCGACGACGCTGCGGCGGAGGTGCTCGTTCATGCCGTCACCTACGGCGGCGCCGACTGGATGGGCCGCACGCGATCGCGCGCATGAGTACGGCACCGTCGACCAGTGCCCGTTACCAGGAAGATCAGGTGGCGGCGCGGCGGGCGGCGTCGAGGTTGGCGAAGCAGTGCTCTGCCACCGGCCAGGGATCGTAGTCGTCACGGCCCCAGATCTGCGCACTCACCTCGACGGTAATGGGGACCTCGAGGCCGGCGGCGCGCACGGCGCGGAGATAGGCAACCAGGTCCAGCCGATCGTCGCCCGGCAGGGCGAACTGCACCTTGCCGTCCACCATGCGCCCATCCTTGATGTGGGTGTGCACCGAGTAGTCCGCGGTGAGGTCGAGCGACTGCTGCAACTCGATCCCCTGCACCAGGTAGTGGCTGTAGTCGAAGTTGAGCCGTACGCGGGGATGGTCCACCGCGTCCATCAGCCAGCGCGCCTTGTGCGGCGTGTCCAGCTCCTGGCCGACGTGCGGCTCCACCGCCAGGATGCAGTTTTCCGCAGTGACCAGGTCCGCGTAGCGGCGCAGGCGCCCGGCCACCGCCTCCTTCGACGCGTCCCAGGATCCTGCCTGGGGGCCGAGCGTGGTGGTGACTACCGGAGGCCGATCTTCCCACGACAGGTCGCGCGCCAGGCGGCAGGTGTCAGCCAGCAGCGAGGCCTTGGCGTTTGTGTCCTCGTCCGAGGCGCACAGGTGGATCAGGTGCATGATCACCGGTGGCGGAAAGCCGGCCCCCTGCAACGCATCGCGCAGCCGTAACCGCGCCTCCGTCCCGAACCGTTCCAGGGCCGTGGGCCAAGCGGGCCCGCAGTTGATCTCCAGCCCTTCGTAGCCGATCTGTCGAACGCGTTCCACGGCGGTGAGCGGATCGACGCCCTGCAGGGCATAGGTGCTGTACGCTATCTGCATGTGGCGACGTTAGCAGACAGCCGGCACCCCTCCAACCCGGCCATAGCAACCCGTGGCGAAACTTCGGCTGGTCGTGCCTTGCCAGCCGGGTGCCTCGCCGCTCTCGGTGCGCCCCCGGGTTCCGCCACGGGCTGCTACGGGAGCCAGCTCGGCGAGCGGCCGGTCAGCGGCGGGCCGACAGCGGTGTCGCTCTCGGTGTCCCAGAGCACGATCTCGGGTGCGGTGGCGACCGTTTCCAGGGCGATCCGCTGGAAGGTGAGATAGCGGCCATCGCCACTCCATTGTGCGGGGCCGTGGTCGAAGGCGGTGTCGTCGGTGAGCTGGCGCGCGTTCCCGTCCTGAGGCACCACCCAAACCTGGCCGCCGCCCGCGGCCCCGGGGACGCGCCGCAGCAGGCTCACCCGCTCACCGTCGGGAGCCCAGCGCAGCCCCCACTCCTCGAAGCGGCTCTCCGGGGCGTCGAGGGTAAGCGATCCGACGCTCAGGATCACCAGCCGGGTGCGGAAGTGAGGATCGTTCATGTCCACGTCGGTCACGAACAGCTTGCTGCCGTCCCTATTCCATACCGGCGGCTCCCCGGTGCGGCTGGGAATGAAGGTCGAGGACGCGTCGCTCATTCGCAGCATGCGAACGCCGTTCTCCAGCGGCGCCACCCAGGCCAGCCACTCGCCGTCCGGTGCCCAGCGCGGCTCGAAGCCGACGAAGCTGGGGTCCTCCAGCACCGGCCGGACCGTGCCGGCGCGGGTGTCCAGCAGGTACAGCCGCGGGGGTCCCGGCAGGGTGCGGCGGGCGAATGCCGCCTCGCCGCCGGCGGGCGACCAGCGGGGGCCGAAGCAGTCGTCGCTGCCGCAGTCCAGCAGGCGCCGGTGGCCGCTGCCGTCGCGGGCGACGACGAACAGGTCGTTGCCGTGCTGATCGCGCGGCGCGGAGTACACGATGGCTGAGCCGTCGGCCGCTACGTGGTAGTCCCACAACCCTTCCGGCTGCTCGGTGAGCTGGCGCGGGCTTCCCTCGAAGCCGGCACTGAACAGTTGGTCCCGGCCCGCGCCGTCGGGTGCCAGGTAGACCACGGCCAGCGCCGCGGTGGTGAACTGCCAGCTCAGCGGGCGCAGCAGGCGCCGGTTCTGGCTGCTGGCAAGGCCGGGCTCCAATTGCACCGTGTAGGTAACTCCCGGCTGCAGCGGACGCGACGGACGCAACGTCAAGGCCCGCGCCGACCAGATCACCTCGCCCGGCGCATCGGGCGTCAGCGTCAGCGGCAGGTCGGTGGCGCGGGCGTCAGGCACCATCGACTGGTCGAACACCACCCGCGGCCGCACCATGGTAGAGACCTGCTCGGCGTCCGCCGGAGGCCACACCTCGACCACCCGCACGCCGACGCGGTCGCCGATCAGCGCAACGGTGGCGGCCGCCACCGCCAGGGCGGCGAGCACCGCCAGCACCCGGCGGTCGAATGGTGTCATCGCCGAGGGCCCGCCTCAGTAGTAGAGATAGGGTTGTGGCGGCTGCTCGGCCGGCGCCACCTCCGTGGCCACCAGCACCGGTACCCGCTCGTCGAGAAAGGTCTCGACCGCGAACTCGCCGCTCACCCACACCCAGGCGTCGTCGTCCAGGAAGTCCGCATCGGGCCAGCGCACCGCCAGCCCGATCGGCGCCGCGTCGGCTACGCAGCAACTCAGCAGGAAGCGGCTCACCATGAAGGTGCCGGTGGGGAACCGTTCGTCGCGGTACACGAAGCCGCGCACCCGCGCCGACTCTCCGGCGAACCGGTTCAGGTCGACGGCGCCGGTGTCCGCCTGGTGGAACAGCACCAGCCAGTCGAGAACCGTACGTGGACCGCCGGCGTCGGCCCAGGCAGCCTCGGCGGTGCTGGCCAGCCCGGCCGATGCCGGCACCGAGCCAAGCTGCAGGGCGCGGGTCGCCATGGCATCGGTGCCCAGCGGCCGCGGCGGAATCAGGGCCAGCGCCACCGGCACTGCCAGAAGCAACACTCCCAGCCACGGCAGCGGGACGCGCGTGTCTGCCGCGCCGTGTCCGCGCCGCAGCTCCGTGGCCAGAACCACCACGCCCAGCACGGCAAGGCACGCGATGGCGATCAGGGTCAGCCAGCCGTAGCGCAGATTGATGTAGTAGCCCAGCGAGCCGTCCAGGTGGCGTATCGCCAGCACCGCGGCCAACCCCAGCAGCACGCTCCCGCGGATGACCGCGGCACTGCGCCGGCCGATGCGAAGTGCGCCCATCAGAACCCCACCTGGGTGGCGAGCAGCAGGCACACCACCAGTGTGGCGCCAAGCGGCAGCGCGATCAGGTAGGTCACCACCCGGGGCCGGAAAATGCTGGCGAACATCAGCGAGCTCTTGATGTCGACCATCGGTCCGAACACCAGGAACGCCAGGATCGAGGCCGGCGTGAAGGTGCCGACGAACGACAGGGCGACGAACGCATCGACGGTCGAACACACCGAGATGACGAAGGCCAGCACGCTCAGCACCAGCACCGAGCTCACCGCACCGCTGCCGATCCCGAGAATCGCTTCCTGGGGCACCAGCGCCTGCAGCGCGGCGGCGAGCAGAGACCCGGCGACCAGGTAGCGGCCCACGTCGAACAGGTCGTCCGCCGCGGCACCGACGGCGGCGTGCAACCGCCGCGCCAGTGGTGCGGCCGTGGGCTCTTCCGCGTGATGGTGATGATTATGGCCATGGTGATGATCGTGGTGATGGTGATGACTGTGGCCATGGTGATGGTCGTGGCCATGCCCCGGCTTGTCGCGCAGCACCTCATCGGGCCGGGCGGTCCCGAACAGGAGGGCGATGAGAGTGGCGAAGGCGAAGCTGAGGACGAAGCGCGCCAGCAGCATCTTGCCGGCGCCGAACGCCGTCAGGGTGCTGGCGAACACGATCGGATTCACCACCGGAGCGGCGAGCAGGAAGGCCACTCCCACCCGCAACGGCAGCCCCTTGGCCAGCAGCCGGCGGACCACGACGACGATCCCGCACTCGCACACCGGCAGCGCGATGCCGAGCGCCGCCCCGGCCAGCGCGCCGAGCACCGGGTGGCGCGGAATCAGCCGCGCCAGCACCTCGGGGCGGACGAATACCTCCACGAACCCCGACGCCACGGCACCCGCCAGCAGGAACGGTGCCGCCTCGATGAAGATTCCGAGGAAGATCGTGGCGAAGGTATGCAACCGGTCGGGAACGGACACGGGAGCGGCAAACGCCGCGTCGATCGATGCCTGCCGCGTGGCGACGAGCCACGCCACCAGCAGCGCCAGAGTCGCCAGCACCACTGCCCAGCCGATCCAGGTCGTGCGTTCGCGTCGTGCCGATTCGAGTCCGCTGCCACGGATCTTTTTCGTCAGGTGGTGCTGCAGTGACATCGGCGGCATTATAGCGTGCCGCACACGCCCGCAACTTGACCGCTGCGGCGGCGGCAGTTAGGTTCCCAGGCAAGGAGCGCAGCATGATTTCCAGCAACATCACCAAGGCCCTGAACGACCAGATCACCAACGAATTCAACTCCAGCTACACCTATCTGGCGATGTCCGCACACTTTGCCGCCCGCAACCTGAATGGCTTCGCGCACTGGTTCCGCGTCCAGTACGAGGAGGAGCGGGCCCACGCGCTGCGCATCTTCGACCACGTCCTGGAGCGCGGCGGTGAGGTTTCCCTGTGCGTGACCACGCGGCCTTCAGGTAGCTGGGACAGTCCCCTCAGCGCCTTCACCGAGGCTCGTGACGAGGAGCGGCGGATCGCCGAGTCGATCGACGAGCTGATGGATCTGGCTGCCGGCGAGAAGGACCACGCAACACGAATCCTGCTGGACTGGTTCGTCACGGAGCAGGTGGAGGAGGAGCGCATCACCACCGAGATCGTGGACCAGTTGCAGATGGTGAGCGATTCCCGGATCGGCCTGTTCATGATCGACGAGCGTCTCAAGGACCGCACGGCGTCCGAACCGGAAGACGAGGGTTAGGAGTCTCGCCAAAATAAGTTGGTCTTTTAGTCACTGTCGGGGAGTCAGCATGTAGTTCCATTCGCCGTGAAACCGATCCCGCTTCAGATTCAGTGCCTGCATCTGTTCGTCGCTCACCGTCTGCCCCGTCGGGTAGCTGTTGTGGTCCAACTCCGAGCGGATCGTCAAGCCGCTCCTGGTCCTCGTGTGGCCGATCAGGTTCACCACCACCTGCCGGCTCACCAGCGGTCGCCCGCGCCAGTTCTCGGTGATGTGACAGAACATCCGATGCTCGATCTTGTTCCACTTGCTGGTCCCCGGCGGAAAGTGACACACCGAGATGCGCAGCCCCGTGGCATCGGCGAACTGCTGCAACTCCACCTTCCACAGCCGACTGCGACTGCTGTTGGAACCGCCCCCGTCGGCCGTGATCAGCAACCGCCGCGCCTGTGGATACGCCATATGGCCCATCCTCTGCCACCACCTCCGCAGTGTCTCCACGGCGAATACCGCGGTGTCGTGATCCTCCCCCACGCTCACCCAGCCGGTGTCACCGGTCACGTCGTAGATCCCGTACGGAATCGCCTTGCCGAGCGTCTTATCCACGAAATCGTGCACCTTGACGCGCTCCGGTTGGCCCTTCGGGCGCCACTCTCGACCCCCGTTGCGGTACTCGCCCACCAACTCCTTTTTCTTGGTGTCAACAGAAACTACCGGCTGCCGCAGAGCCTGAAACGCGCGCACCCTCCGGTTGATGTGCTTGAACTGCGCATCGCGGTCGACATGCTGCGTGCCTTCCAGCGTCTTGCGGTTGGCCTGCAGGCTGTAGCCCAACTCATGCAACAGCCGGTTCACGGTCCGCTCGCTCACCGGGTGACCGGCCGCCTGCAGTTCCTCGGCCAACCGCGCCGCGCTACTGCAGGTCCACAGCAACGGCCCCATCGGGTCGCCGCGGGTGACCGGGTCGACCAACCGCTCCAGCGCCTGTGTCAACTTCGGGTCGCGGGCGGTCAACGGCTTACGGCCTGCGCCGGGTCGTCGCTGGCGTCCGCTGTTGGCTTGTGCCCCTGCTGCTGCGCCGGCATCCAGTTCCTTCAGCCCGGCGTGAATGGTGGTCCGCGAGATCCCGGTGGCGGCTGCCACACAGGCGATGCCGCCACGGCCCAGCAGGCGCGCCTCCACCGCAGCCCAGCGGCGCCGGAGGCGCTCGTCAAACAATGGATTCAGGGCTGCGAACTTGGTCTTGACCGCTTGGGTGAGAATTGGGTCCACTACGTCTGAGTAGATTATCGGCTACTCCTTTCGACCACTTTATTTTGGCGAGAGCCCTTAGCCTTCGGTCTTCGGCGGCGGCGCACCGGGAAGCGGCCCGCTGCCGACCAGGGTTACTCCCACCCGTTGGCCCAGCGGGTACGGTCGCGCCGCCGGTACGTGCACCGTGAGTTCGCCCACTCCGGGTGTTGCTTCGACTCGTACCCGCAGCTCGCGGTACTCGCCCATGAAGCGCTGGCCGCAGATCTCTCCGCGTACGCCCCCTGCGCCGTTGCACTGGTGGGCGGGCGTGACCCGCAACTGCCATGGCCGGACCGAGACCGCCGGCACGCCGGCGACCTGGAACGGGGCCGCCGCGGCAATCTCCCCCAGAGCGCAAGTCCAGATCCCGTCGCGGCGCTGCACCGGCAGCAGGTTGACGGCGCCGAGATAGCGCGCCACGAAGGCGTTGGCCGGCGCCGAGTAGAGCGTTTCGGCGTCCCCCACCTGCTCGACGTGTCCGCGCCGCAACAGCGCCAGCCGGTCGGCCACCGTAAACGCCTCGTCGCGGTCATGGGTCACGAACAGCGCCGTGGTCTCGGTCTGCTGCAGCACCGTCCGCAACTCCCGGAACAACTCCCACTTCAGCACCGGATCGAGGTTGTTGAAGGGCTCGTCCAGCAGCAGCAGCGCCGGTCGCGGCGCGAGTGCCCTGCCAATTGCGGCGCGCTGCGCCTGTCCCCCGGAGACTTCGTGCGGGTAACGGTCGCCAATGTCGGCGATGTGCACCAGCTTCAGGGTCTGCTGTGCCAGCTCGCGCCGCCGGCGCTCGGGCAACCGGCGCAGTCCGAAGGCGACATTCTGGCGAATGGTCAGGTGGGGCAGGAGCGCCGTGTCCTGAAATACCACTCCGACGGCGCGCTCCTCCGGCGGGATCGAGTGGCGCGGGCTGCTCACCAGGGTGCCGGCAAGGGAAACGGTGCCGGCGCTGGGCTGCTCGAACCCGGCTACCAGCCGTAGCAGGGTGGTCTTGCCGCTGCCGCTCTCACCGAGCAGCGCGAGTACCGCACCGCGCTCCAGTTCCAGCGATACCTGCCTCAGTGCCGGCCGCGGGTTGCCCGGGAAGTACTTGGTGACCTCGGCCAAACGGAGGTGCGGAGCGGCAGCCTGCGCGGGGTGCATGCCGTTGCCGTCGTGCATCGTCAAGAGTCGAGGCGGGCGCTGCTGAGACGCTGCAGCAGGATGACCGGGACTACGCTGATGGCCACGATCATCAGCGCGGGTATGGCTGCCTCCGCGACCATCTCATTGCCTGCCAGGCGGAATACCCGCGTTGCCAGGGTCTCCAGGTTGAATGGCCGCAGGATCATCGTCAACGGCAGTTCCTTGAGGATGTCGACGATCAGCAGCATGGCGGCGCCGATCAGCGCCGGCCGCAGGCTCGGGATCCCTACCCGTACCAGCGCCTGACGCGGGCGCATGCCGGAAGCGCGCGCGACCTCGTCGAAACGGGTGGTGACCCCGCAGAACCCGGAGTCGACGGCGTGATAACCCACGGCGAAGAAGCGCACCACGTACCCTGCCAACAGCGCCAGCACGGTACCGGTGATGACGAGACCGGGCGATACCCCGAACAGCAGGCGCGAGGCGCCGATGATGCGGTGGTCGACCCAGGTGTACGCGGTGGCGATCCCCACGGCGAGCACCGCTCCCGGCACCGCGTAACCGGAGGTGGTCCAACGAGCCAGCGAGCTGACCATACGTCCGGCACGGAGCCGGGTAGTGTAGGCAATCAGCACCGCCAGAGTCAGGATGACCAGGGCCGCCGTCGCGGCCAGGCCGACGCTGGTGCCCAGATAGCGGAAGAGCCGCCAATCGATCACGCGCGCCCAGCTCTGCACCGCCCACCAGAGCAGTTGCGCCACCGGTACCACGAAGCCCAGCAGCACCGGCAGGGCACAGGCGACGCAGGCGGCAGCAGCGGTACGCCCGCGCAGCCTGATACGGGGCATCGGGCGCTGCACCGCGCCGGGCGCGTGATAGCGGGCACGCCGGCGTTGCCAGCGCTCCAGCGCCATGATCGACACCACCACCAGCAACATGACGGCCGCCAGACCCAGGGCGGCGTGCACGCTGCCCAGCGCGAACCAGGCGCGGAAGATGCCGATAGTCAGCGTATCGACGCCGAAGTAATGCGTCGCACCGTATTCTCCCAGCGTCTCCATCGCCACCAGCACCATGCCGGCGACGACTCCGGGGCGGGCCAGCGGCAGCACCGCGTGACGCAGCGCCTGCAGCCCCGAGTAGCCGTGGCTGCGAGCGATCTCCAGGACCGCCGCGCTCTGGCGCGCGAACACGGCGCGCGAGGTCAGGTAGGCATAGGGGTACACGGTAACGGTCAGCACGAAGCAAAGCCCGGCGAAGGTCTGCAGGTCGAGGGTCGGATAGTTGCCCACGGGAATCGAGAGGCCGCGCCGAAACAGCAGTTGAACCGGCCCTGCGTAGTCGAATACGCCGACGTAACCGATGGCGGCGATGTAGGTGGGCAACGCCAGCGGCAGGATCAGCAGCCAGCTCAGGGCACGTCGCCCGGGGAACTCGAACGCCGTGGTACACCACGCCGTGGTCACGCCAACCAGCGCGGAGAGCACGGCAACGACCGCTACCAGGGAAACGGTATTCACTATGTAGCGGGCCAGCACCGTCTGCGCCAGGTGACGCACTTCCGGCGTGGCGAGCGCGCCGACATGAGCGGCTACCACCAGCAGCGGTACGCCGATCAGGGCCGCCAGAACGGCCGGCGCCAGCAGCCAAGCGCGCGAGGTACCGGTGGCGCCGGCCGTGGCCACGCGCAACTGTGGGAGACGCAACCATGCCGCGCGCAACCAGTGCGGCCACTGCAGCAGCCGCAGGCCCAGGCCGTGGGCGCGTGCAACGAGTCGGCCAGCCGCGAAATCAGCCATCGCCGTCTGCTCGCTCCGGGAGCTGCGCGGCGACGAACCCAGCCGGGCCGCCACCGGCAGCGGTGAATTCACCTACATTCGCAAGCGTAATGCGGGGAGTGTATCTGAAGCTCGATTAATCATGTCAAGCACCCGCCACCGGAATCTTCACGTCACCCGGCGGCCCCGCCGGCGCCCTCGAACGGACCGGCGAAGCGGTACTCGTGGCCGGCCTCGGTGCCGGTGTTAACCCGCCAGCCGCGCCAGCGCAGCCGCAGCGGGTTGCCCAGCAGCGACTCCACCCGTACTTCCCGCGGCGCCCCGTCGCGCCAGGCGACGTCCACCTGGAACCCGCCACGGGCGCGCAGCCCGCTCACGCTGCCCTCGGTCCATGCCGTCGGCAGCGCCGGCAACAGATCGAGCGCGTCGCGATGCGACTGCAGCAGCAGCTCCGCGATGCCCGCGGTGACGCCGAGGTTGCCGTCGATCTGGAACGGGGGATGGGCGTCCAACAGGCTGATGTAGACGCCGCCGCCTTGCATCCGGTCGTCCGGATCGCCCGGCTCCACCACGCGCAGCAGGTTGCCGATCACCCGCAGCGCGCGGTCGCCGTCACCGAAGCGCGCCCACAGCGCCACCCGCCAGCCCATCCCCCAGCCGGTGCTCTCGTCGCCGCGCCGATCCAGGGAGACGCGCGCCGCAAGGTAACGGTCGCGGTCGCGCTCCGGCGTCAGCGCGGCCCCGGGGTAGGCGCCGTACAGGTGGGAGACGTGGCGATGGTGCGGCTCCGGCTCCTCGAACTCATCGGAGAACTCCAGCAACTGGCCCCGGCTTCCCACCGCCAGCGGCGCCAGGCGCGCCAGGGCCGCGCGCAGCTCCGTGCACAGGGCATCGACGGAACGGCCGGTGAGCTCGGCGGCCGCCAGGGTGTGCTCGAACAGCTCGCGCACGATGGTCTGGTCCACCGCGCTGCCGGCGCACACCTCGGCAGCCTCGCCGGTGGCGGGGTCGATGAAGGCGTTCTCGGGCGACGTGGACGGTGACACCACCAGCTCGCCGGCCTCGTTCTCGGTGAGCAGGTCGAGCAAGAACTCGGACGCACCACGCAGGATGGCGCAGCCGTGCTCGGCCAGGTAGGCACGGTCGCCGCTGAACAGGTAGCTCTCGTACACGTTGCGCGCCAGCCAGGCGCCGCCCAGCGGCCAGAAGGCGTGCCGGGTCTTGAAGTGCACCGGGGCGCTCCAGCGCCACAGGTCGGTATTGTGATGGGCACACCAGCCGCGGCTACCGTACAGGGCGCCGGCGGCGGAGCGGCCACTGCGGCTGAGCTGCTCCACCATGGCCAGCACCGGCTCCTCGCACTCCGCCAGGTTGCATACCCGCGCCGGCCAGTAGTTCATCTGGGTGTTGATGTTGATGGTGTAGCGCCCGGCCCACGGCGGCTGCACCAGGTGGTTCCAGATCCCCTGCAGGTTGGCCGGCTCCGAGCCGGGGCGCGAGCTGGCGATCAGCAGGTAGCGGCCGTAGTCGAACAACAGCTCGCACATGCCCGGATCGTCGTCCGCACCGGCCAGCGCCGGCAGCCGGCGGTCGGTGGGCAGCGCCTCCAGATCGGGGCGGTGGCCGCCCAGCCGCAGCGAGACGCGGTCGAACAGGCGGCGATGGTCGGCGCGATGCTCGGCGGCAAGCTCCTCGTGGCCGCGGGCGGCGGCCCGCGCGACGATCTGCAGGGCCTCGGCATCGATGGCTCGACCGGCGGAGCCGGGTTCGCGCTCATGCCTGTCGAAGCTGGTGACTATGGTCAGCAGCACGCGCGCCGCGTCGGCCGCGCGCACCTGGACCTGTCCATCGGCGGCCTCGACCCGGGCATCGGCGCCGCTGGCGAGCACGCGCACCGCGATGCAGTAACGCACCGCCCGCTGCGC
Organism: Spirochaetia bacterium; assembly: GCA_965203905.1. Classification (GTDB taxonomy): domain Bacteria; phylum Spirochaetota; class Spirochaetia; order SZUA-6; family Bin103; genus Bin103. The sequence goes on from CBDBDQ010000005.1 coordinate 5,872,275, forward strand.
GCGCTGCTCCTCGTTCCACATCCGGTCCAGGCTCTTCCGTGGGCGGCCGTAGTCCGGGTTCATGTTGAAGGCCCGCCCCCACCCGACCACCGTATAGGCGGCCACCGTCGTGGTGTGAAAGAACGGCATGGGAGAGCGCAGGCGCGCGGTAAACTCGAGCGCCCGGGGGCCGGAGGCCGACAGCGCGATGCACAGGCAGGCCGCGGGATGGGACAGAAAGCTCTCCTGCCGGAAGGTCACCCCGCCGCTGGTGAACACCACCTCGGAGGTGGCGTCGCGCAGCGAGAGGCCGCGTCGATAGCCGCCGTGGTCCGCGGCCGGAAGCCGCCGCTCCAGCAGCAGGTCGCCGGCGGTCTGGTAGGACTGGCACTCGTCACGCGTCAGCAGCACCTTGCGGTCGATGAATTCGGTGGCACGGCTGAACTCGCGGCGCCGGATCATCTCCCGCGCCGTGGCGATCAGCTTCGGGGTCTCGGGATTGAAGGAATACTCGGGTGGACCCGACCAGATGGTGTCGGCGTTGAGCTGGAAGCGCTCGGTGGGCACGCCGCCGAACACCATCGCCCCCAACGCGCCGTTGCCCAGCGGCAGAGCGCCCTCCCAGTAGGAGGCGGGGGCCTGGTACCAGAGATCCGGTGTCACCCGCTCAATAGATGCTGTCCAACTGCCAGGCGTCGAGCGACTCCAGCACCGCGGGAGCCCCCTGCGCCCGCAGCGACACGCCGAGGCTGTCGCCACGCTCGGGATAGACCCGCTCGGCCAGGCACTGGCGGCCGTTGACGAACACCTCCACCACGCTGCGGTCGACGAATACCCGCAGTTGCAGCTTCTCCTGTGGCGCCAGGCGCAGCGAGGCGGTCTCCGGCGCCCGCGACAGCACGTCCGGGGCGGTCGACGAGTAGGCGTTGTCCAGGGTGACCAGGCTGTCGCGCGCCATGGTGCCGTGAATGCGGTCGCGGAAGCCGCGTTCGGGGTAGTACCCGAAGCGGGTGAACTCCTCGCGTCCCGGGGAGCGCAGTACGTTGAGTTCCACCATCGGGGCGCTGCCGGCGTCGATCTCGGCGGCCAGCTCCATGACGTTGCCGCTCACACCGTCCAGCACCACTTCCCGGTTGGCCGGCAGGACCGTGCGGCCCACGTGACGGTGGGCGCCGCGCAGCGACTCGACGGCCGCCACCGGCTCCTGGGTGATGGCGTCGCCGTCCACGGTCAGCCGCCGCGGCAGGGTCATGATCTGGTTCCAGCGGTGAGTCGGCTTGGCCGGGTTCATGTTGAAGAGCACGATCACCCCGCCCTCCCCGTCCGGGGTCGCGGAAGGCGCGTGCACGCCGGCCGGATTCGAGGGACCGTGGTTGAACTTGGCGCCGTAGGTCACCACGAACTTGTCGCGCTCCGTGTCGTAGTCGCCGAGCAGGTACTGGCCGCCGCTCATGTGGCTGTAGAACAGGAGGATGTGGCGCTGCCCTGCGCCGCTGCCGATCGGCCAGAAGTAGGGACAGGCGCCGTCGTCGCCCACCAGGGTGTAGAGGTCATCCTCCACGAACGGGTGCAGGTACTCCCACGTGGCCAGGTCATCGGAGCGCAGCAGGAAGTTGGCGCGGATCGGCTTGCCGCCGGGTCCGACCGGGCGGGTACCCGCGGACAGCGAGTAGTAGCGGCCCCCCTGCTTCCAGATGCAGGGATCGAACACCCGGTACGGCTGCGGCGAGCCGTCCGCCTGGCGCATGGGGATGACCGGTCCGTTGGTCACCTTCTCCCAGTTGAGCAGCAGCGGGTCGCTGGAGGTTGCCACCATGTTGCCCACCTCGGTGCCGTGGTAGATGGCGATGACGCGATCCTCCTCCACCAGCGTGGCCCCGGAGAAACACTTGTCCTCCGGGCTCGGGTAGATGCAGTAGGGCAGATCGCGCCAATGGATCAGGTCGTCACTGACCGCGTGGCCCCAGTGCTGGCGCGTGTCCTCCGGCGGATACGCCTGGTAGAACAGGTGCCAGCGTCCCTGCCAGAAACACAGTCCATTGGGATCGTTGAGGCTGGCCTCGGGATTGACGTAGTGGTACTGCGGGCGATGCGGATCCCCGGAGTAGCCGGCACGGGAGGCGTGCAGCCGCTGCAGCAGCGGATTCTCGGCCAGGGCCCGTTCCTGCTCTTCCAGAGTGGTCGGGAACGTGTGGAACGGCACCTTCGACTTGGGGTGTACTTGAAAATTGGCACTCATGGTCGCGCTGCACCTTACGCCTATCGCCCCAACGCCGCAACGCAGCATTCAGACACGGTCGGGTGGCGGGCGGTCAATCGCCGTCGCCGCCCAACTCCGCCAGCCGGCGCTCCAGTTCCGCGATGCGTTCCTCAGCCGCGGCACGAGCCGCCCGCTCTCGCTCCAGTGCCGCGTCCTTCGCTGCGCTCTCCCGCCTCATCCGCCCCCACGTCTCCGCCACCTCGTCCTCCAGCGCCATCGAGTCCGCCACCTCCACACTCGCCACCGCTCCCTCCAGCCGCCGCAGCACCGGCGCGTAGATCTCCGGTATCTCCCGCTCGTCCACCTCCAGCACGTGCCGATCACCCGGCACCCGCAACTCCTGGTCGAACACGCTCAGCAACCGCTCCAGGTCCGACCTCCGCCGCGACGCCAGCAACGGCACCTGCACCACCCAGCAGTCGTGGCTCAGCGCTTCCACGAACTCCTCCCGCTCGCTCAGCCGCTCCCCGCTCACCCCGTCCACGTACTCCCGCGCCACCCGCAGCACCGTCGTCGCCGTGCGCGGCAGGCATTCCCCCAGGATGTAGATCGCGCGCAGCGGCCGGTGCCGTCGCCGCCCGTCCGCCCCCTCGTCGTAGTTGTCGCGGTCCGCGTAGTGGCGGCCCAGATACTCGCGGAACCGCATCACCTCGTCGGTGAAGCGCGCCTTCTGCACTTCCACCAGCACCCGCAGCCGCTCACCAGTCGCCGTGCGCACCGTGGCCGCGAAGTCCACCCGTCGCACCGTCAGCAGCGCCCCGGACGGCGGCTCACCCGGTGCCGTCGCCGGCGACGACCGCGCCGCGCGCTCCTGTGGCAGCGCCTCCAGGCTCACCACTTCCTCGCCCAGCACGGCCCCGACCAGCAGCCGCGCGGCAGCGTGGTCGTCCATCAGGTACTTGAAGGCAGCGTCGTACATCGGGTTGGCGATCCGCATCGCTTCAGGTTAATTCGCCGCCCGCGGGTCGGCAAGCGACCGACGTTCGGAACCGGTCGTTGCCGGGACCGTTCATTGAGGGACTAACCGACGAGACTTCCGCTCCGATCCAGCGCCGCGACGACCATCAGACAAGCCTCCCCGCGCGTCAACGGGCGCGCGTCTCCGGCGCCGGCATCGTGGGTGGCGGTTGCCGGCTCGCCAGCGCGAAATTCCGAGCCGCGGGAGCGTGCGGCCGTCGTCAGCAAGGCCCCGAACCGCGCCCGGTCGACGCCGTCGTCGCCGTGTCCCGATGGACGTTCTGCCGCGCTCGCCCGGTATACCGCGCGCGCCGTGGCCATGGTGGCGCGATCGGCGTCGGCTCCACGCGGCGGACCCGCCAGCAACTCGCCGCAGGCGCGCGCCCACACCTCCGCCACCGCCGCGCTCAGCGGATCGCCGGGCCGGGCATCGTAGTCGGCGAAGAATCCACGGGTGCCCAGGTACTGGACCGCCGGCACCCACGGCGCGGCGGTGGCCATGTCGAAGTCATTGAAGAAGCTGACCATCATCGGCGCGGCCACCAGGCGCCGCACCAGCAGGTCCGGGTCCAGGTCACCGGGTGCGGTGCGTGTCTCCCGGGCCAGGGCACACGCAAAGCCGGCGGCCTCACCGAGCTGCATGAACACGCTTTCGAGCCGGATCGTGCCCCACCCTACATGGGTCGCCGAGACACAGAGCGGCACCAGCAGGTTGACCAGGCGGCGATCCAGCAGACATCGAAACGGCACCTGCCCCGGCCGGGTGATCTCGCTGAGCAGGATCAGCCCTTCGCCGTCGCTGCCCGGAGTGGTTTCCTCGGAGACCTCGTGCGAATCCATGAACCACTCGGTGACCGCCACCGCATCGGCGTGGATCGGCGTGCGCGCGATGCCGCGCGCGAGCGATCCGTCATGCTCGGTGAATACCGCGCGGCCGCGGATGCGGCGCGCCTCGCGCACGTACAGCTCGTAGGGAACGTGATCGTTGTCGGCGAACTCGTCCGCCGCCAGCCCCCACCGGCGCGCGTCGGCACGCACTTCTGCCGGCACCTCCGGGTCGTTCTGCAGGAACCAGACCAGCCCGATATGATAGTCGCGGTAGCGGTCGACGATGGCACGCCGTTGCGGCCAGTCGGCATCGGGGTAAGCCCAGCCCTCGCCGATGTAGTTGGTCCACCAGTTGGCCTTGGCGTTCGGGATCGGGTTGCCGCGGATGCGCGGCCAGCGCCCCCGGAAACGGCGCAGGAAGTAGCCGCGGTCGTAACGTGCCGGGCGCGGCGGCTGGTGCTGGTTGGCCGGGTCGCGCGACATGCACAGCCGCAGGTGGTAGGACTGCACCTTGTGGTCGCCCGCGCCGGTGCTGCCGGCGAAGATCTGCGTGTTGATGCTCTGGAACGGCCGCAGGTTCAGCGCGCCTTCCACCGCGGCGCGCGGGTAGGTCGCGACCCCGTCGTTGTTGACCCGCACCGAGAGGATTCTCCCCGCGTGCGGCTCGCCGAACTCGTTGCGGTCCTCGCGTCCCACCCGGTACGGCACTCCCGCCTGTGCCGCCAGGTCGGCGGTATAGGTGGCGTCGACGAACAGGTCGGCGGCCAGCCGCTGCCGTTGCTGGCCGCCATCCCGGCACAGGTGCACGGCGAAAACCCGATCGGCGTTGCGCTCCACGCCGTCCACCAGCCAACCCCGCATCACCGCGATCGCCGGCTGTTCGGCGAGCAGTTGCTCGAGCACCGCCTCGGCGACATGCGGCTCGAAGGTGAGCCGATTGCCGGACGAGGTGCGGTCACCCGGCAGGCAGGTGCGATATTGGGGCGACTCCTCGCCGTACCGCTCGCGGTAGTAGTCCTTGATACGGTCGCAGATTTCGTCGTACAGCGGCGCGCGGCGGCCGTCGTACTGGGTGTCCATGACGCCGATGCCGGAGGACAGCATGCCGCCGACATGCCGGTCCTCGGAGACCAGCGTTACCGAGAGCCCTTCCCGCGCGGCGCGCACCGCGCAGGTGATGCCGCACGGCGACGAGCCGATGACGACCAGGTCGGGCTCAGCCGTCCCGGGCACGGTCGAGGACCGCCATGATCACTCGTGCCGCCTGTCCACGCAGCAGCGGACCGGCCGCGGACGGCACCGCGGCGGCGGCCAGCAACTCGTGCGTTGCCGCCGGCGGCGACTCGGTGCCGCAGCCTGCTCCATTGTGCCGGACAGCGATGCGCCGGGCGGCGATCTGCCTGGCCGCGCGTTCGGCGAACCACTCCGCCGTGACCGCGTCGCCCGAGTCCGGCGGCACCTGGCGCGCGACCTGCGAGGGGTTGCTCGTGCCGCCATCTTCGCCGCTGTCGAGCCAGTACCCGATTGCGCGCACCCACGCCGCGGCCACCCCTGCGGTCAGTGGCTCCAGGGGACGAGCGTCGTAGGAGTTGAAAAACCCGCGCACCGCAAGCCGTTGCACCGCCTCGAACCACGGCGCGCGAGCGTCCTCCAGGGCGTCGTTGAAGAAGCTGATGCGCGTTCCCTGCGCCAGCAGCCGCCGTTGCAGCCGATCCACGTCGACCTCGGCGACGAGGCCGTGCCCGTCCTCGGCCGCGAGCCGGCACGCCACCGCGCTCGCCTCCCCCAGCGGCATCCAGGTCGGCTCCAGGCGAATCGTGCCCCAGCCGACGTGCGAGGCGGACAGGCAGACCGGCACCAGCAGGTTGTCGACCTCGCGTGGCAGCAGCGCCCGGTACGGCACCTGGCCCGGCCGGGTCACCTCGCTGAGGAGGATCTTGCCCTCCCGGTCGCTGCCGGGGACCGTCTCCCAATGGCACTCGTGCGAGTCCATCGGCCACTCGGTGAAGCCGACCGCATCGGGGTGGATCGGCGCCCGCTCCAGGCCGCGCGCCAGCGTGCCGTCGTGCTCGGTGAACACCGCCCTGCCGAGCAGCCGCCGCGTCTCGCGCGCGTACATCTCCCACGGCACGTGGTCGTTGTCGGTGTAGGCAGCGCCGTCGAGCCCCACCAGCGACGCATTGGCGCGAATCGGTTCCGGCACCTCCGCGTCGTGCTGCAGGAAGTGGAGCATGCCCAGCGCGAAGTCACGATGCCGGGCGTAGACACGGCGCCTCTCTTCCCAATCGCCGTCGGGATAGGTCTCGCCACCCTCGGGCAGGTTGGGCCCGTTCCAGCCGACCGTCGACCTGCCGGCGCCGGATCCGGGGTTGCCGCCGAAGCCCCAGCGGTCGCGCAGCGCCAGGAACAGCGCGCGCGGATACCAGTCCGGCCGCGGCGGCGCCACCCGGCGTGCCGGGTCGCGGGTCAGCGACAGGCGCATGTTGTACGCCTGAATCGCGCGGTCGCCTTCACCGGTCGAGCCGGCGAACAGCTCGCCCGTGATGGCGAAGAAGGCACGCAGGTTGAGCACACCACTCACCGCGGCGTGCGGATAGGTCGCCACCCCGCCGGGGGCCCGCTTCAGGGAGGTGAACACGCGGCCGGCATGCGGCTCGCCGTATTCCTCGCGCCCCTCGCGGCCCACGCGGTAGCTGACTCCGGCGCAGGCCGCCAGGTCCGCCTCGTAGGAGGCATCGACGAAACTCGGTGCCGCATGGCGCGCCGCACCCGGCGTCGCCGCACCCCGGCGCCGTGCATCGCTCCCCTGCCCTGCATCCGGGTACGGCGCCGTCCACAGCGCGAGGATGCGGCGCCCGGCGCGCTCGACCGCCACCGGGACCACCTCGCGCAGCAGGCGGATCCGTTCCTCGTCCGCGACCATCGCCTCCAGCACCGTCTCCGCGTCGCGCGCCGCGAACTGCGGCCGCCCGCTGGACTGCCGCCGCGAGCGCCAGTGAGCCGCCTCGTGCTCGGGCGACCCGTCCCCGTACACACCCCGGCAGTGCTCGACGATCCGCCGATGCAGCTCGTCGAACAGCGGCGCCCGCGCTCCCTCGTAGAGGGTGTCGAAGGTGCCGAGCCCGTTGGCCAGCATGCCGCCGAGGTGCCGGTGATGGTGCAGCAGCAGTACCTCGGCACCGTCGCGGGCGGCGCGCACCGCGCAGGCGATGCCGGCCGGCGTCGCCCCGTAGACAATCAGATCGTGTTCTCCCTTCACCCGGCGCCCCCTCAGCCCTTCACCGATCCCACCATCACGCCCTTCACGAAGTACTTCTGAATGTAGGGGTACACCAGCAGAATCGGAACCGTGGTGACGATGATCGCCGCACACTGCACCGTGAACCCGGGCGGGATATCGTCGAACTCGGCCAGTCCGTCGCCGCTCAGCTCGACGTTTGCAGCGGACGCCATGATCTGCCGCAACATCAACTGCACCGGCCACTTGCGCGAGCTGTTGATGTAGATCACCGCATCGACCCACGAATTCCAGTGCTGCACCGCGTAGAACAGGGCGATGGTAGAGATCGCCGCCATGCTCAGGGGAATCACGATGCGGAACACGATCTGCAAGGTATGGGCGCCGTCCATCACCGCGCTCTCCTCGATCTCGGCGGGAACACTGAAAAAAAAGTTGCGCAGCAGCAGGGCATACCAGGGATTCACCAGGATCGGAATCACCAGCGCCCAGACGGAGTCGATCAGTCCGACCGAGCGCACCAGGAAGTAGGTCGGAATCAAGCCGCCACTGAACAGGATGGTGACGAAGATGAAGAAGGTGATGCCCTTGACGTACGGCAGCCGCGTCTTCGACAGGCCATACGACAGCAGCACGGTCACCAGCATGTTCAGAAGTGTGCCGACGACGACCCGGAACAACGTGATTCCATAGGCGCGCACGATCTGCCCCGATCCGCCCAGCAGCATCCGGTACGCGTCCAGCGTCGAGTCGCGCGGCGGCAGCAGGTTGACGCGCGCCGCGGCCGACGTCAGGTTGCCGACGAACGAGTTCACCAGCACGTTGTAGATCGGAAACGCGAACAGCAGGGCCACGATGCTCAGGAACACGTAGTTGGCACCCTGAAACAGCCGCTCGCCGCTGAGCTGGCGCGTGCCTACCACAACCCCGCCTCCCCCCAGCGCTTGGAGAACCGGTTGGCCACCACCACCAGGGCCAGCGCGATTACCGACTTGAACATCCCGGCCGCCGCCGCGTAGGAGTAGTTGAAGTTGATCAGACCCTCGCGGTAGACGTAGGTGTCGATGATGTCGCCGGTCGAATACACCGCCGGGGAATAGAACGCCAGGATGTGATCGAAGCCGACATCCAGGATGCGGCCCATGCGCAGGATGAAGATGATGATGATCACGGGGAGGATGCCGGGGATGGTGATCTGCCACACCTCCTGCAGCTTGGAAGCGCCGTCGATCCGCGCCGCCTCGTAGAGATTCGGGTCGATGTTGCTCATCGCCGCCAGGTAGAGGATCGAGCCCCAGCCGGTGGCATGCCACACCGTGGTGGCGACGATGATCGCCTGGAACATGCCTGGCTCGGCCAGAAAGTGGATCGGCTGCCCGCCGCCGCTCTTGATCAGCAGGTTCACCAGCCCATTGGTCGGACTGAGCAACGCATAGGTGAGGCTGTAGACCACCACCCAGGACAGGAAGTGCGGCAGGTAGGAGATGGTCTGCACCGTGCGCTTGAACGCGCTGACGCGTACCTCGTTCAGCAGCAGGGCGAGGATGATCGGCGCCGGAAAGCCGAGCACCAGTTGCTGCACGCTGATCGAAACGGTATTGCGCAGGACCGGTAGAAAGTAGTAGCCGCTGAACAGCCGCTGGAAGTACTTGAACCCGGCGAAGCTGCCGCCAAAAAAGATCTCCTGCGGGCCGCCGAACGGGTTGAAGTCCTTGAACGCGATGATCACGCCGTACATCGGCACGTAGCGGAACAGCACGAAGAACAGGAGCGCCGGCAGCATCAGGAAGTAGATCCAGCGATGCTGCCGCAACAGCGCCAGCCGGCGCCGCCGTTTCGCTCCGCGCTCCGCGCGCCGCTGCGCGGTCGCAGGAATGGCCGGTGCGGTACTCAAGCCGCGTGCGCTAGCCGGGCGTGGCGCGCACGGGTCGGCATTGCGATCAGTTCAGGGCGCCCGATGCCACGTACGCTTCGGTCAGCAGCTTGTTGAGGCGCTGCAGGCCGATCTTGTCGAGATCCTCCAGGAACTGGTCGTACTCGGACAGCGGACGGGTGCCGAGAATGAACTTCAACGTCTCCTCCTCGACCATGCGATCGAGGTCCGAACGCTGCACTTCCTCCTGCACCGTGGCCCAGTCGACGATGACGTTGTGCAGGGCAGACTCCTTGGCGCGGCGGAAGTCGAACATGCCGCCGTCGCTGAACTGCCCGCGCTCGAAGATGTAGTCGTAGATCATCCCCAGTGCCGGGTTGTCCGAGCCGAGGGCGAACTTGTCCGAGAGGACGGTCATCGACAGCGAGGTGCCGCGCACGAACTCGCCCTGGTAGCGGCCGGTACCGAGCCGGTCGAGGGTGTTGATGATGCCGAAGTCGGGCTCGCGCGTACCCCACTCGTAGTCCTTGCCCTCGATCCCGTAGCGCAGCAGCGCGTACGCGTCGTAGCCCGAGTAGGCGTAGTCGAGGAACTCCATGGCGGCCTCCGGCTCCTGGCTGGAAGCGGTGATCATTACCGCGCCGCCGGTGTTCTGGGGGTAGGCGGTCTCCGCCACCCCCTTGGGGCCGCGCAACTCGGGTGCCATCAGGTAGCGCGCGTTGGGGTCCATTTCCGCGAGCTGGGCGCTGGCGGTATGGGTGACCGACGAGTACCAGGCGCCGACCACCGGCACCACTCCGCTGGCCACGTGCGCGCGCATGTCGGTCATCTTGATGTTGAAGAAATCGGGGTTGATGTAGCCGGCCGCGAACCAGTCGCGCATCAACTCCAGGTACTCGCGGTACCCCGGATCCTCGACCGAGTGGCGGATCGAACCGGTGCTCGTGTCGTACCAGTTCGGCCAGCCGGCCTCGAGATAGCCGGCGGCCAAGGTCATGTTCATGCCGCGCAGGTCCATCAGCATCACGATGGTGTTGCCGTTGCCGGCCGGATCCTCCTGCTTGAAGAACTCCAGCAGGTCGCCGAGCTCGGCGATGGTGGCGGGCACCGGCTTGGCGTAGCGCTCCAGCCAGTCGGCACGGATCCAGACCGGGTTGGCGAGCCGTGCCGAGTTGTTCGGGATGCCCCAGATCACCCCGTCGGCATCGGTCACGGTCGGCCACAGGGAGGGCCGCAGCCACTCGCGGATGTTGGCGCCGTGAGCGTCCAACAGGTCGCCGATCGGGCGGATGACGTTGCGCGCGCTGAATTCGGGCCACGAGTCCTTGAACGTGTCGAGCCGCTCGCCGGACGAGAGCAGCAGCGCCAGTTTCTCATCGGCCTGCTGGCTCGGCGAGAAGATCGAGTGCGGGCGGATGCCGATGCGCTTGACCACCTCCTCCTGGATCTCCTCCAGCGCCTCGGGCGTGGACGGCTGCGCGTTCGACGTGCTGAAGATGTAGACGTCGCGGATTGCCGGCTCAGCCGAACCCTCCGCATCGGCGGCGGCGAACGCCGCCATCGGCGCCAGCAGCGCCGCGGCGATGGCGACAATCAGGGCCTTCGAGATTCGTTCCATTGCTCACTCCCATCAAGTGGTTGATCGCTGCGAGCGTGGCCCACGCCTGAACTGGCGTCAAGCGAGCCTCGGCCTCGGTCTGAGCGTCCGCACCGCCCGGTACAGGAAGGTGCAAATCTGGTAGGCTGCCGGCGGAGTTTGTGATCAAGTGACTGGCTATGAAGTGATGGCGCGCGTGCTCGCCGCCGAGGGTGTAACGGATCTTTCCGCGTTCCCGATGCAGGAGTTGATCGAGACCGGTGCCCGCATCGGGATCCGTCCGATCATCTGCCGCCAGGAGCGGACCGGCGTCAACATCGCCGACGGCTACGCGCGGGTGACCAACGGCACCCGGCTCGGGGTGTTCACCATGCAGTACGGCCCCGGCGCCGAGAACGCGTTCGCGGGGGTGGCGCAGGCCTATGCCGACTCGGTGCCCCTGCTGCACCTGGCCGGCGGGGCGCCGACCAGCCGCCAGGGCGTGGCCCCCACCTTCGAGCCGGTGCGCGCCTACCGCTCGGTGACCAAGTGGGCGGCCCAGATCAGGGATGCGGCCGACGTCCCCGCCATGGTGCGGCGCGCGGTCGGGCAGCTCAAGCACGGGCGCCGCGGCCCGGTGCTGCTGGAGATGATCCACGATGCGATGCAGCGCGACTATCCCGGCGCCGAGGTCGACTACACCCCGGTGACGCCGCGACGCTCCGCGGCGGCGGGCGAGGATGTCCGCGACTTGGTCGCCGCCCTGCTGGCGGCGCGCAACCCGGTGCTGATCGCGGGACAGGGCGTCCTGTACGCCGAGGCGTGGGACGAGCTGGTCGCCTTCGCCGAATTGGCGCAGATCCCGGTGCTCACCACCCTGGCGGGCAAGAGCGCGTTCCCGGAGACCCACGCGCTGGCCCTCGGCACCGCCGGCCTGACCTACACCCTGATGGTGTCCCGGTTCCTCGCCGAGGCCGACTTGATCGTGGGTGTCGGCACCAGCTTCACCCGCAATACCTTCACCACCCCGATGCCGGACGGCGCCGCGCTGGCCCAGGTGACCAACTGCGGCGAGGACATCGGCAAGGATTATCCCGTGGCTCACGGGGCGGTGGGAGACGCCCGCCTGGTGCTGGACCAGATGCTGGAGGAGTACCGCCGCCAGGACGGCCGCAAGGTGCGCGGCGACGGCGGCGGGGCGGCGCAGCGGGTGGCCGCCGTCACGGCCGAGTTCGCGGCCCAGTGGGAGCCCGACTTCAGCTCCGACGAGGTGCCGATCAGTCCCTATCGCGTGATCCGGGAGCTGGAGCGGGCGTTCGCCGGGCAGAGCACCATCGTCACCCACGACTCCGGCTACCCGCGCGACCAGATGGTGCCGATGTGGAAGACGCTGGAGCCGCGCGGCTACCTGGGCTGGGGCAAGTCCACCCAGCTCGGCTACGGTCTGGGACTGGCGATCGGGGCCAAGCTGGCGGCGCCGGAGCGCAACGTCATCAACGTGATGGGAGAGGCCGCGTTCGGGATGTCGGGCCTGGACATCGAGACGGCGGTGCGTTCCGAGATACCGATCCTCACCGTGGTGCTCAACAACGGCGTGATGACCAAGTACGACCACCACATGCCGGCCGCCACCGAGCGCTACGGCAGCAACCGGCTGGGGGGAAACTACGCGGCGGTCGCCGCGGCGCTCGGGGCACACGCGCAACGGGTGGAAGCTCCGGATGAGCTGGGCCCCGCTCTGGCGCGCGCCCAGGCCGCCAACCGCGAGGGACAGACCGCCCTGGTGGAGGTGCTGAGCAAGGCCGAACCGCGCGTCGCGCCGTGAGCGGCGGACGCCACTCTGCGTGGCGGTAACGGCAGCCTGGCCACAGCCGCAGGGACACCCGCAACGGGGACCGTGCGACACCTCCGCGGCACTGCGGAGCCCCGAGACGGCGCCGTATCCGGCGCCGATTGCCTGCGGAATCAGGCCGATCGAGTACGCCCCGAGGTGCGCGTCACCCCACGTGGACTGATGAAGGTGCCACGTCTCGGACTTTCTCGGCAACGATATAGAAATTGATCGAGAGCAGTTGCAGCCGGTCGACCTCGTACCAGGCCTCGCCGCCAGCATTCAGTCGGTCCAACATCATGGCCCAGTGGCGCGGCAGAATATGCCACTTCGAGAGTCGCGATATCCACCTGCCAAGTGCCTTGTAGTGGCGATTCAAGTACCCGTACAGTACCACGCTGTTGCTGTTGTCGTTGCTGCTGGCATCCAGGTCCTCCGCGTGGACGATCTCGAAACCCGAGTCCTGCAACCACTGCAAGTACTCGGTGGCGAGTGGTGAATACAGTATCGTCAACAGCGGTTTGGTCTTTACCACCAGCTCCCGGTGCGCCTGATTGTTTCGGTCATAGTGCGGGTTACGAACGCAACCCAGTATCACAAAACGCCCACCGACACTCAGGAGACGATTGACATGAGCGAAGTAGAGTGGCTTGTTGTGGGCGTAGTTCAGCGATTGAATCTGGTAGGCCGCAGAAAATTCTCTGTCTGAAAAAGAGTCGAATGTCTCTGCCAGGTTGAAATCACCGAGGAGGAAGCGATTGGGAGTCTTGCTGTTGCTGGCAAGATCCTGCGCGATCTCGACCTGGACCGGATCGATGTTGATCCCACACACCGTACAGCCGGTCTGTTGGTACACGTTGATCGCCACGAGGCCCCGACCACAGCCCAGGTCCAATACTCTGCTGTCGGCGTTCAGGACCGGACGCAACGCCGCGATGACCTTGTCCTCAAGCAGTGCCTGGTTCTTCAACAACGATCCGTTCCGGTCCAGGAGCGGGGGCAAGTACATCTTGTCGACCTGTCCAAGAGCGCACAGGAAATTCAATACCCGATACAGGTCACGGAGACATTTCTGATAGAACTGTAGGTGTCCTGGGCCGAATTCCTCCCTCATTTCTTCCTCGGAAATGAAGTCATGCGAGAGCATGTCGTACGACCGTATGTAGTCGTATATGGCTTCTCTGGGCATACGAAGCAGTCGATAAATCGTCTGAATTACGGTGATTATTCTCTTCACGATGATGCGTCCTGGCGGGTCCGACTGCATATTGTAACATACGGTCGGGAACCGTGTCTCGCTGCGGTCGGCAGCCAGCAGATCGTGCTGTGAGGTATCAGTTCGCGGCGGCGGATTCCGTGCCGGTGGCCAGGCGCAGCACCACCCGGCAGGCCAGCTCGAAGTCGTCCAAGTCCAGGGTCTCGTTCACCGTGTGGGCGTTGCGCTGGCCGACCCCCATGGTGACCGTCGGCAGGCCGCGCGCGGTGAGGGAGTTTGCGTCCAGGCCACCGTCGGCGATGCGGTACTCGGGGCGGTGGCCGGCCGCCTCCACGGCTGCCGCGGCCGCCACCACGCACGCCTCGTCCAGAGTCAGCTTGAACGACTCGTAGTCCTGGCTGGCGACCACCTTGACCCGACCGGTCACCCCTTCGCTGCTGATCACCTTGGAGGCGGCGCGGCGGAAGGCGAGATCGATCTCGCGCACGATGCGCTTGCGGAAGGCCGGGTCGTGACTGCGCGCTTCGGCGCGTATCGTGGCTCGCTCCGTAACCACGTTGGTGGCCTCGCCGGCATGGATCACGCCCACGTTGCTGGTGCCGCTGTTGCCTTCCCGCTCGATCTTGCCGTGCCAGCCGCTGCGATCCAGGTCGGCAATGGCGCGTGCCGCGATGGCGATGGCGCTCACGCCGCGCTCCGGGGCGGTGCCGGCGTGACTGGCCACGCCCCCCACCTCGATCTGCAGGCGGTAGGCACCGGTGGCGCCGACCACCAGGCTCGCGGCGCTGCCCCCGTCCCAGTTGAAGGCCAGCCGCGGATTGCCCAGGAACGCCTTCGACACGCGCTGCGAGCCGTGCAGGCCGACTTCCTCCTGCACGAACCAGCAGAACGTGACTGGCGGGTGCGGCAACCCGCGCTCGGTGATCTCCAGCGCCGCGGCCAGCAACGCGGCACAGGCGGCGCGGTTGTCGGCCCCGAGGCCGGTGTCGCGTCCCGCCGCGCGCACCGTTCGGCCGCGCAGCACCGGCTTGCTGCCGACACAGATCGGCACCGTGTCGAGATGCCCCGCCAGCAGCCGCCGCGGTCCCCGGCGCGTACCCGGAAGCTTGAGCACCAGGTTGCCGGTGTCGCCGCGCAGTGGCGTGCGCTGGTGAGCCTTGTCGGTGGCGACCAGCTCCGCGGCGACTCCGGCGTCCTGAAGCTGGCGCGTGATGTAGTCGGCGACTCCCGCCTCCTCTCCGCTCTTGCCGGCAATCGCCATCAACTCCAGGGCCAGCCGCCGCGCCCGCGCCAGGTCGGGCTGCGGAGCCGTCAGGGCAGCGTCACTTGCACTCATCGGCTCAGGCTTGCCGGCTGCGGCGCGGTCATTGGCACCGCGGCGTGGTATTGGTACGTGGGATCCACCTTCTGCCGGCGCAGAATCGCTATGATGCCGCTCCAGGTCGCGATCAGCCCGCGTGGACTCGGCGGCAAGTCGTGACGAATCAGCCGGTGCAGACGCCCCAGCCGGTAGCACGGGACCGCGGCGTACATGTGGTGCTCGATGTGGAAGTTCATATGCCAGTAAAGGAAGCGCAGGATCGGGTTGAGCATGATGGTACGGGTGGAGAAGCGGAAGTCGGCCACGTTGTCGCGCAGTCCCACGTGCTGCGCCGCGTTGCACAGGTACTGCACACCGCCGGCGTAGAAGCGTGAGAAGGTGGTGACCAGCGGCACCGCCCACCACCCGAGTGCGAGGCAGATCACGACGATGGCGCCGTGGCCCAGAAACAGGATGCGGGCCCAGTTGAACAGCCGGCGGCGCTGTGCCGGATCCGACTCCGGAAACAGGTGGCTCTCCCACTCCCCCTGCACCCGGCCAAAGCACCAGCGCAGATTGCTTTGCGCCGTTTTCACGATCCCCAGGACGTCGACCGCCGCCAGGCGCAGAAACGTGCGCAGGGTGATGCGGGTGGGCAGCACCACCTCGAGGTCGTCCGGAGGATGCAGCGTGTACTTGTGATGCGCGGTGTGGCTGGCCCAGAAGTGCACATGGCTGTACCAGCCCCAGAACGCGAACACCCACAGGAACACCCGGTTCAGCCACCTGGTCCTGAACACCGAATCGTGCACCAGTTCATGAAAGCCGTTCACCAGGAAGCTGCTGCAGGTGCCGTGCACCAGGAACAGCAGCAGCACCAGCGGCCAGGTCAGCCTGCCCACCGACCACACGGCGACGCCTCCGGTTACCACCAGCACCGCGAGGTAGCCCAGCGTCTGGACATAGCCCAGCAGGTCGTTGCGCCGGTTCAGCTCGATCAGCGTCTCCCTGCTGACCGGCGACCGGTACCAGGAGATCCGAGGCGCTCGGTGTTCACCCACGGGGTTAAACCTATCATTTCCGGTTCTGGCTGTGCCATCGTACAGTCCGCACAGGAGGTGACAGCATGCGATACCTGGTTCTGGGCGCCGGCGCGATCGGAGGGACGCTCGGCGGCCATCTGTATCGCGCCGGGCGCGAGGTGGTGCTGATCTCACGTCCCGCCCACGTGGCGGCGATTCGGGCCGGAGGTCTGCGCCTGGTCACCGGCGACGGCGACTACCGGATCGACGTGCCGGCGGTCGACTCGGTGGCCGCGGCAACGCCGTTCAGCGGCGAGGACGTGGTGCTGCTCACCTGCAAGGCACAGCACACGGTTGCGGCCCTGGGCGAGCTGCGCGCGGCGGGGGCGTCGCCCACCCTCCCCATCGTCTGCTGTCAGAACGCCATCTGGAACGAGTCCCACGCGCAACGGGTGTTTTCCAGCGTCTACGGCGCCGTGGTGTTCGTCCCGGGGTTCTTTCTCGACCCCGGCGAGGTGATCAACGCGCGCGTCGGCCACTACGGCTACCTCGAGGTGGGCCGCTACCCCGCGGGTACCGACGCGCTCTGCGCCACCCTGGTGGAGGACCTCGCAGCCGCCGGCTTCGCCGCCGCAGTGAACGGGGCCGTGATGCGCGCCAAGGGCGCCAAGTGCCTGGGCAACCTGGCCAACGCCGTCGCCGCCATCACCGGCAGCCAGCGCGGCGCCGAAGCCTTCATGGCGCGCGCCCGCGACGAGGCGCGTCGGGTGTGGCGGGCCGCCGGCATCGACTTCGAGGAGAGCGAGGAGTTCGACGTCCGCCGCAAGGAGCGCTATCTCGGGAGCGACCGCTGGCCCCGGGACCACGGCCCGCCGCGCCAGGGCGGATCGTCGTGGCAGAGCCTGCTGCGCGGCGCCGGCAGCATCGAGAGCGAGTTCCTCAACGGCGAGGTGGTGCGGCTCGGGCGCCTGCTCGGCATTCCCGCGCCCTGCAACGAGGTGCTGTGGCGGCGAGCGGAAGAGATGGCCCGCGACGGCAGCTCACCGGGCCGCTACTCCATCGCCGAGCTCACCCGCCAAGCCGAATCAGGTTGATGCTTCGGTCAGGGGTCGTCAACGCGGAACTGCCATCCGCGGGCTACTGCACAGTCTCTGAGTGACGACGACTTGCGCTTGATCTGATTCGTACCGAACTTGCTGAAATCGATGAGTATGTGCTCCAGAAAGGTCTGTGGATCAGGGAGGACGGGAAGGTCTTGGGCGCTACATTCGAGCACGGTAACGGCAAGCACTCCGAGCGGCGGATTCTGGTCCTCGCGGGTGTAGTGAGAGCAAGCGTCCTGTGGAGTGATCTGGTCTCCGTCGTATACCGAGAGTTGCTTGTTATCGCTTGGTCTGGGACGGAAGGCCTGGGAAGATACTGTCCCCGACTGCACCCACATCGTGGCACTGATGACGCGGTGGAGCAGCGTCTCCTCGTTCACTTAGCGAGCTCGGCCAACTGACTGATCTTGTCGACAAGCCACGACCATCCCTGGTTCGCATCAAGACTCAGGGAGCGTGTTTCCTCCTGCGAGTAGCCCCTTTCGTACGATAGCCACTCAGCCTGCCGCGTGGCGAGGTCGATTTCGAGGGTGACTGATTGGACCCCTATCGACCACTCCATTTCGATTCCTCCCGTGGGCGTGGGAAACGTATGGGGTAGTGGAAGTTCATCTGGATAGTACTGATCAAAGCTCACTGCTAACCAGTCCAGTTGATCATGTTGCGGGGCGACTCCGTCGCCGTCCAACCAGCCCGCCTTCATTCCGCGGAACTCTTCGAGCCGCGCCGGAACGTCGAGCGGATCCAGCAGAGCAGTGTGTTCAACGGACTGAACGCGGACCAAGCGATCCTGCCGATCGTACCTGCCAAGCCCTTGTATCAGGACCTTGGTGGCGTCCCTGTAGCCGTTGAAAGCCTCCATAATCGCATCAAGATGCTGATCAGATACCACACCTGTGACCTTGCGTCCTCCGGCCATCTGCAATTCGAAGGTCATTCGGTCCTGATCAAGTTCCGGAATCAATCCACGAACCCGTATCTCAGCCGTCAGCTCTTTGATTCGTGATGACGCCAAGACCAGTCTTCGACGAGATTCTCGGGTGAGTCGTGTTACGCTCGTGCGTGACGGTGTAGTGAACTCGATCGACTCACCAGCGCGCAGACTTCGGCCAATTCTGTCAAAGTATCCCAGACACTTCTCGGGGAGATAGTCGACGACCGACTGGTTCTGTTCTGCCGCAGCAATGGCTCCAACAATCGCTTCGCGAGCGTGTTCAAAATAGCCTTGGAACGGAGGCGGTATCTCAGGTAGCGTAGGAACAGCGGATTCCACACTGATCACTGGGATCGCGCTGCCGTCCTGAAGCCCGGTGAGTTTGAATGAAACGCTATCAGCGAGCCCCTTTGGCGAGCGAGTACGGCCAGGGTTATGCTTCAGGAAACACCACTTGGCGACTTCAATCGCCATCTCTCCGAGACCGGCAAGATCACCAAGAACATCTAGCGGGATGGCGCCCCCTTCGAAACGACGCCCCCGTAGACGCGGCCGTAAGAACTCCATGCCTGGCACTTCGTCCCCCGTTCTACTCCTATTGTACCGTAATCAACGCACGTAGAGCAGTTTCACGATACATCAGCGGGCTGATCCGATGTTGCGAGGCCGTTCCACGCGGAACGGCCTCGCAACGGAAGAAAGAGTGACGGACGGTCAGCTACTGCAGCGCGGCTGCGGCGTCCATCGCCGCCTGGAAGGTGTCCACGTACTCCTGGACGCCCAGGGCATCCAGGCCGGCAACGTAGCCATCCCAATCGTTGTCCAGATCCTTCTGGCCGGTGATGAATGCGGCCATGTTCTGGCGCACGTAGGTCTGCACCTCGGCCTGGATCTGGGCGATCCGCTGTGCGACGTCCTCCGGGAAGTAGAGACCGCCCGAAGTGCCGCGGCCGATCGGCACGCGCATGTCCGGCGCCGGCACGTGCGGGATGTACTTGTCGCTCTCCAGGACCAGGAACCGCTCATAACCCTCGACCTTGGTGATGTCCTGATCGGCCACCCAGCCGTTGAACAGGTCGAAGTGCCAGAAGATCAGCTCCATCATCCAGGCGTCCTGGCGCGGCGTGTCGCCCCAGGCATGGGGGGCACCCCACACGATGCCCGGCTGGCCGTTCAGGCCGAGCTCGCCCTCCCGGGCATAGCGCCAGTTGACGACGCCCTCGGAGTTCTCCTGGATGCCCCAGATCTCCATGATCGTGCCTTCCTCGGTATACGCCCAGTTGGCCATCTCCATCGCCTTGCGTGCCTGGGCGTCGTTCGCCTTGTCGGTGATGGCGAACTTGCCCCGGTCAACGCCGGACGGCCAGTAGGCGGTCTGCCGCAGACCGGTGGGACCCATCAGCGGCGGTACCGCCCGGTACTGCGGCCACAGGTCGTCGTTGCGCGGGAGCATGCGGTTGTGGCCCGCGGTGTAGGAACCCACCACGTAGGGCTCGGTGTTGGTCACCGCGCGCGCGGCATCGAGGTTCTGGGTGAACGCCTGCGGGTCGATCAGACCCTGCGCGTACAGGCCGCGCATGTAGCGCAGGCCGTCACGCCACTCCGGCTTGTTGGCGTTGAAGTCCACTTCCTTGTTGTGGTTCATGTACAGGTAGCTGGAACCGTCGTTGTAGATGAACGGGTTCATCGGGTAGTCGTAGACGTCCGCGGACCAGGTGCCGGTGGCGCCGGTCAACGGAATCTCGTCCGCCTCGCCGTTGCCGTTCGGGTCCTGATCCTTGAATGCCAGCAGCACCGCCTCCAGGTCTTCGGTGGTGTCCGGCATCTGCAGCCCCAGCGTGTCCAGCCAGGTGGTGTTCATCCACAGCTTCTGCCGCACCGAGCAGTGGTAGCACTCCTCGAAGTGGGGCAGCGTATAGATGTTGCCGTCCGGGGTGGTGATCTCGGGCCGGAAGTACGGTTTGAACTCGAATGCCGCCAGAATGTCCGGGGCCTGGGCGATCAGGTCGTTCAACGGTTGCAGGACGCCCTGGCCGCCGTAGCGCATCTGGTCGGCGTTGGTGAAGTGGCCCGACCAGAAGATCTCCGGATAGTCACCGGATGCCAACAGCAGGCTCTGCTTCTGCTGCGCCTCCTGGCTCGGCACCGCCACCCATTCGATCTTCACGCCGAATTTCTCTTCCATCCAGGCGGTGTACTCGTTCTCCGGCGAATCCAGGGTAATGATGCGCGGATTCAGTCGGCCGAACATGGTGAGCGGGACCGCGTCGCCCGCGGCCGCTCCCTCGCCCTCGCCCGCGGCGAAGGCCAATGTGCCGGCCAACAGCAGTACGGCCAGCGTCAATAGAGTCTTTCTCACTTGGAAAGCTCCTCCTTGATAAGTGTTTTCCCGGTGCAACGCACCGTGGTGGAATCCATGGTTTAACCCTTCAGCGACCCGATCATCACGCCCTTTACGAAGTGCTTCTGAGCAAATGGATAGAGTACCATTACGGGCACGCTGGCGATCACGATGACCGCGTACTTGAGGATGTCGACCAGGCCCTCGCGGGCGATCTCCTGACTGGCGCGCATGGTGGCGCGGGCAGCGTCGTTGAGAATCAGCACGTTGCGCAGGATGATCTGCAGCGGAAACAAGTCGGTATCGTGCAGGTAGACCAGCGCATCGAAGTAGGCGTTCCAATGCCCCACGGCGTACATCAGGATCAACACCGCGATGATCGGCTTCGACAGCGGCAACACCACCGACCACACGAAGCCCAGGTCGCTGCAGCCGTCGATGTCCGCCGCCTCCACCAGTTCATCGGCAATGGTGGACTGGAAGAAGGTTCGTGCGATGATCACCTGCCACACCGCCAGCGCCTGCGGCAGCACCATCGCCAGGCGCGTGTTGAGAATGCCCACGGCGCGTACCGTCAGGTAGGTGGGGATCAGGCCGCCGTAGAACATGAGCGTGAACACCAGTCCCATCATGATCACCTTGCGGCCGTAGAAGTCGCGCCGCGACAACGGGTAGGCGATCAGGATGGTCATCGTGACATTGGTCAGCGTCCCGAAGGTGGTGTAGATGATGCTGTTCTGAAAGCCGCGCAGGATCTGCGGGTACGCGAACGCCGTCCGATACCCGTGCAACGTCGGCTCGACCGGCAGCAGCCACACCTTGCCGGTGGTCACCGCGCGGCCGGAACTGAACGAGGAGCTGATTACGTAGATGAGCGGATACAGCACCACGAGCAGGATGATGGTGAGAAACGCGATAACGAAAACCAGGAACACCCGGTCGCCGAACGACTCCCGGATGCGGGTGCCCGGCAGCGGCGTCGCGGCGGATGCGGTTACCACAGGCTGTGCTCCGAGACGCGCCGCGCAATGGCGTTGATGGCAATGATGAGGGTGAAGTTGATCACCGAGTTGAACAGGCCGACCGCGGCGCCGAAGCTGAAGCTGGCGTTGATCAGGCCGATCTTGTAGACGTAGGTGGCGATCACCTCGGAGTTGGGCAGGTTGAGCGGGTTCTGCAGCAGGAACACCTTCTCGAAGCCGAGGTTCATCACCTCCCCCGATTGCAGGATCAGCAGGATGACGATCGTCGGCAGAATGCCGGTCAGGTCGATGTGGCGGATCTTCTGCAGGCGCGAGGCGCCGTCGATGCGCGCCGCCTCGTACAGCTCCGGGTTGATGCCGGCCAGCGCGGCCATGTAGATGATGGCACCGAACCCGGAGCGCTGCCAGATCTCCGAGAACACGTAGATCCACGGAAACGCGACCGAAATGCCCATGAAGTCGACGGGATCCATACCCAGGAGGCGCGCCAGGTTGCCGGTGAATCCGACCCGTGGGTTGAGGAACAGGATGATCATCGACGCCATCACCACGGTGGAGATGAAGTGCGGGAAATAGGTGACCATCTGCACCGAGCGCTTGAACGTGCCGTTGCGGATCTCGTTGAGCGCCAGCGCCAGGATGATCGGCGACACGAAGCCGAGGGTCATCACCAGCACGTTGATCGACACCACGTTGCGGATCAGCGGGACGAAGTTGGGGGACTTGAAGAACAGCAGGAAGTGTTCCAGTCCCACCCACTCGCTGCCCCAGATGCCCTGCACCGGCGAGTAGTCGCGGAACGCGATCTGGGCTCCCACCATCGGGATGTACTTGAAGATGATGATGTAGGTCAGGGGAAGCGCCACCATCAGGTAGTACTGCCAATGGCGGCGGATCTTGATCCACGGCGTACTCCGTCGGGCCCGGGAGTGCGCCGCCGCGGGCTCCACGCGCACGGAGCCCGCCGTTTCGACGTTGCCCATCAAACCTCCGTTTGGGTTATCGATTGGTGATGAGGATGGGGTGAATCCCTCTATATATACAGATCCTGCGGGCTGCTGTCGACCCCCGGCGCGGGTTCAGTCGGCGAAGGTGCGCAGGGAGAGCTGGCGCTGCAGATGACACGCCACCAGGTGCGACTCGCCTTCGGTGGTCGTCGCCTCCACCAGCTCCGGTTCCTCCACGCTGCAGCGCGGTTCGCGGTAAGGACAGCGCGTATGGAACGGACAGCCGGTGGGTCGCGTCCCGTAGGAGGGACTCTCGCCGGGCTTGACCAGGTGCAGCTTGCGCGCGGTGGGATCGGGATTGGGCGACGAGGTGAGCAGCAGCTCGGTGTAGGGGTGCTTCGGATGGGCGAAGATCTCGGCGCGGCTGGCCAGCTCCACGATGCGCCCCAGGTACATGATCGCCACCCGGTCGCTCAGGTAGCGCACCACCGCCAGGTTGTGGGCGATGAACAGGTAGCTCATGGCGCGCCGCTCCTGCAGGCTGCGCATCAGGTTCAGGATCTGCGCCTGCACCGACACGTCGAGCGCCGAGACCGGCTCGTCGGCGATCACCACCCGCGGCTCCAGGATGAACGCGCGCGCGAACGCCAGCCGCTGCCGCTGCCCGCCCGAGAAGGAGTGCGGGTAGCGGTTCATGTAGACCGGGTCGAGTTGCACCAGGCGCAACATCGCCGCCACCCGCTCCTTGAGCTCGGCGCCGCCCTGCGCCAGACGGTTGTTGATCAGCGGCTCGCCGACGATGCGCAGCACGGTCATGCGCGCGTTGAGC
Source organism: Spirochaetia bacterium (assembly GCA_965203905.1). Classification (GTDB taxonomy): domain Bacteria; phylum Spirochaetota; class Spirochaetia; order SZUA-6; family Bin103; genus Bin103. Next base: position 5,895,492 of record CBDBDQ010000005.1, read on the forward strand.
GATGCGAACGGGTCCTGGAACACCACCCGCACCGCGCGCCGCAGCGCCCGCAGCTCCTCCGCCTCCATCCTGACAATGTCGCGCGCCGGCGCGTCGGGCTCCGCCGTGTACCAGATCCGGCCGGCGGTCGGCTCCTCGCTGCGCACCAGGCACAGGCCGGTGGTGGTCTTGCCGCAACCGCTCTCGCCCACCAGCGCCAGCGTCTCGCCGCGCCCCAGCTCGAACGAGATCCGGTCCACCGCGCGCACCTCGCCCTGGCGGCGGCGCAGCAGCCCCGTCTCCTTGAGGTAGGTCTTGCTGAGCCGCTCGGCGGCGATGATCGGCCGGTCGTGGATCACAACGATCGAGCGGCGGCCCTCGTGCTACGCCACCGCATCGCAGAACACCATCTCCCAGCCGTGAAACGCAGGGTGACGTAGCGGCTGCGTTCCGCCGTAGGACGGCGCCCGATGTCGGTGCCGGCGAACCGTGGCGTCGAAGTCGTTCGCCCAAAACGGTCGTAGTAGTTCTCCAGCAGCGACACCCACAGCGACTTGCCGAACCGCCGCGGGCGGATGAGGAATGCGAAGCGCTCCTGCTCCAGGCGCCGCAGGAAGCGGGCCTTGTCGACGTACAGCCACCGGTTCAGGCGAATGCGCCCGAAGTCGCCCTCGCCGGAGGGAAGCGCGGGTAAGCGGTGTCGTCCACTGCCGAACCTTGCCGGAATCACTGTACCGCGTTCGCACCGGCCCCTCAAACGCTCGGCCGGCGACGGGACGAAGGAACGTGAGACGACCTCTGCACGGTATGCCATCGCACGGACATCGGCGTCGAGAAGTCACGGACTCCATGGATTCCATCACCCTTCGGGCGCCGGCGCCAGACCGTCGAGGTCGAATCGCGAAGCGATCGACCTGTGCGCCCGAACGGTGAACACGCGGACACCAGTCACAGGCGAACCGCTCAACTGAGAGTATGGCACGCCCCACGAATGCGGTTCCGGTTGCGAATCTGGTCCTCGATCACGTAGGATGAAACGTTGAATCCGTCCGCTATTTCGTCCGCGTCGTAACCGTCCTCCCACATATCCACGACACTTCCGACCGGAGCAAGGAACTCCGCGGCAAACGCGCGGCCGGTCGCCTGCCGTTCGGCGTGATGGAGATCGTTTATCACCGACCGCGGAGTGTCGCGAAAGCATACGGCGTCGCCGACTGCCCGAGCGAACGCGAAATTGTTGGACCTCGTGCCGCCGTCCGCGGATTTGCTGTCCCGCCGATGGTCGCGCAGATGGATTCGGGTTCCGCCGTCAGGACGCGATACCAGCGCCCGCACACCGCGGAACAACTTGGCGGGCGCGAACGTTGCACCGCCCAGTTTTCTGGCAAGGATCGCGTGCGATGCGAAGCGGTGGTCCGACCCGATGCCCAAGGCGTCGCGGAACGCGCGAGCCGCTCGGTAACCTGCCGACCACGGACGATCATCCCGATGCTGTCGGATCATGGGTGCAATTTGACTGGCGACGTGAGCGAGCTCCGGTAGGCTCGATTGCGCTGCCGGCCGGGACTCTACCTGATCCACAAAGTCCGTCACCGTCACCGACCGTTCCTTCCTCGTGAGACCGGCCAGGAACTCGATCAGAGGTTCTTTCGAGAATACGCTGCCGGCCCGCTCGATGAATAGGGCTTCATCCTCTGCAATGGCGTACGGATCCAACCCCAAGGCTCCTGCCGCCTCGCAGAAAGCCTGCTCATCGGGATCGTTGCGAGATCCCGCAACACGCGACCAACACAGGGCGACTTCACTGTTCCGAACCCCCTCACCGGCAAGCCTGTCTACGACGTTCTCGATGAAGCGGGACAGTGTGGACTCGGCCGCCCCTCTCGGAAGCGTCTCATCTCCGGCGAACGGGAAGCGCAGGTGGGGGTTCTCGCTGTAGAAGGTCCTTCCCGTGACCTCGAACGTCGAGCCGTCGGCCCTGAAGCTCAGATCGGGAAGTGCGAATCCAGTCCGGTAGCGTTGTATGCGATATTCGCGGTCGCGACCGCCGAAAATACGCCACCAGTCGTTCGCGAGGCCTTCGGCAAGGTGGACGGCGGGCACGATGAGTGGCTCCGTGTCGTCGTTGGACACGAAGTCGACAAACCGGCAGGCGTTCTGGTCCGAGACGTAGATCCGCAGATCGCACAGCGTCGCGCGTTCCTCAGCCGCGCGATTCAAACCGCCGTCAATCCAATCTACGGAAAACCTCATCACGTTCACTCTTCGGGATCGGCCAGCCCTTGTAGTGCCCAGCGGCGGTGTTCATGCAGTAGCCACACCAATACTGACCGGAAGAATCCCTATACCAAATCCTGTGTGGGTACTTCTGGTCGGACTGCACGAACTGGTAGTTTCCTTCCTCGATCGCCCTCCGGACCCATCCCGTTGCCCGGACGCGATCTTCATCCTCTGTCAATGGGCAGATCGTTGTCTTCTGCTTGTGAGCGCGTCCGACCCGTCCACCTCGCAGTTGCCGGCCCTTGGGTAATCCTCCCCACCACCGGCGAAGCTTGTGCTCGGCGCTGCCCTCATACCGGGCCCCTGCCGCCAAGTCCCGTCGCTCCGCGCGAGACAACGGGGGCCGTACGGGTCTCTGCATTGGTCGTCTCATCCCACAGTCCAAGCCTGCATGGGCAAGCAGCGAGCATCAAGGTATCGGCACAACAACCATACAACAACCGCAGGAGGGACCCGAAGAAACCACATCTGAATCCCCTGCACGGCGATGATCGGCCGGCGTGCCTCCACTACCCCGCTCCCCCGTTCCGCTGCAGGCAGGCCACTTCATGCTCAGCCGCGAGCGCCACCGTCGCCGGCATCTCGGCGTCGCAGCGTCCCGGCACGAACTCGTCGCAGCGGGTGTGGAACGCACACCCCGGCGGCATCTCGTAGGGGCTCGGCACCATGCCCCGGATCGGCGTCAGCGCTTCGAGCGGGCCGGAGAGGCGCGGGATCGACGCCAGCAGCGCCCGCGCATAGGGATGCTCGGGCCGCGCGAACAGCGCACCGACCGGCGCCGTCTCCACCACCCGCCCGAGGTACATCACGACGACGCGTTCGGTGACCTCGGCGATCACCCCCAGGTCGTGGGTCACCAGGATCACCGCCATCTGCATGCTGCGCTGCATCTCCAGCATCAGGTTCAGCGCCTGCGCCTGCAGCGTCACGTCCAGCGCGGTGGTGGGCTCGTCGGCGATCAGGATGCGCGGCTCGCAGGCCACGGCCATGGCGATCATCGCCCGCTGGCGCATGCCGCCGCTGAGGTTGTGCGGGTAGGCGGCCAGGATGTCGGGATCGGTCAGGCCGACGCGGCCGAGCACTTCGAGCGAGCGCTCGGTCAGCTCCCGGCGCCGGCGCTGCCTGGGGATCTGTTGCGCCTCGTCCATCATCGCGATCGCCTCGCCGATCTGGCTGCCGATGGTGTGCACCGGGCTGAACGACGTCATCGGTTCCTGGAAGATCATCGAGATGTCGTTGCGGCGGATCGACTTCATGGTCTCGCTCTCGCGCGCTTCATCGGTAATGGTCACCGTCTCGCCCACCGCGTGGTATCGGACCCTCCCGCGCGTGACGCGGGCCACCGGCGGCAGGATGCCGAGGATCGTCAACGCGGTGACGCTCTTGCCGCAGCCGCTCTCGCCGATGATGCCGAGCACTTCGTTGCGGTTCAGGGTGAAGCTGACGCCGTTCACCGCCCGCACCGTGCCTTCCTTGGAAGGAAACTCCACGTACAGGTCATCGACCTCCAGCAGCGTCTCGGCCACGATCACACCTTGGCATAGGGGTCGGCGGCGTCGCGCATGCCGTCGCCGATGAAGTTGAACGCCAGGATGGCGGCCACCACGAAGAACGCGGGAATGAACAGCCACTGGGCCGCGATCAGGTTGCGCAGGTGTCTGCACTCCTGCAGCATCACCCCCCAGCTTATTGCCGGCGGCTGCAGCCCGAGGCCGATGAAGCTGAGCGCGGTCTCGCCCAGGATCATGCCGGGGATGGCCAGGGTCAGCTCGGCGATGGTGTGGCTCAGGAACGAAGGCAGCAGGTAGGAGAAGATCAGCTTGCCGTGGCCGACGTTGTCGAGGCGGGCGGCGCGGATGTACTCCTCCCGCTTGAGCGCCATGAACTTGCCGCGCACGGTACGGCTGCCACCGGTGACCACCCCGATCAAAGCCAGGATCACCGTAATCAGCACGAAGCGCTGCACCACCGAGAGCCGCACCGGCAGCGCCGCCGCCAGCGCGATCCACAGCGGCAGCGTGGGCACGCTCATGAAGGTCTCGGTGATGCGCATGATCACCTTGTCCACCACCCCGCCGAGCAACCCCGCGATGCCGCCGATGAACAGGCTCGGGAAGAAGCCGATCAGAATGCCGACGAAGCCCACGGTCAGCGAAATGCGCGACCCGTACACGATGCGCGAAAACAGGTCGCGCCCGAGTGAGTCCTTGCCCAGCAGGCTGAAGATGCGGCCGTCGCGCAGGCCGAACAGGTGCAGGTTGCTGGGAATCAGTCCCCACATGCGGTAGGGGTCGCCGCGCACCAGCAGGTACAGCGGTTGCACGATGGTCGTGTCCACCGAGTAGAGGTACTCCCAGGTGTCGGGATCGACGGTCTTGACGATCGGGTGCACGAACGGGCGCGGGTGGAAGCGGCCGGCGGCGTCGAAGAACCTGATCCGCTGCGGCGGCGCCAGGGTGAACTCCTCGTCGTACGAGCGCGGGTCGTAGGGAGAGATGAACTCGGCGAAGATGACGCCGAGATAGAGGAAGCCGATGAAGCCGAGCGCCACCACGGCGACCCGGTGGCGCAGGAAGCGCCAGCGCATGAGCTGCCACTGCGAGGCGTAGGCGTGCTGACCGGTCGCCACCCGCGGATCGCCGAGCTGCAGCGACGCGCCCGAGGTGCTCATACCGCGTCCCGGATGCGTGGGTCGACGATCCCCAGCAGGATGTCGGAGAGCAGAATGCCCACCACCGTCAGCCCCAGCTCGATGAACAGGATGCTGCCGGCCAGGAACATGTCCTGCGCCATGGTGGCCTGCAGCATGATCGGCGCCAGCGTGGGCAGGCCCAGGGTGACAGACACCATCAGCTCGCCCGACATGAGACTGGCCAGGAGCCATCCCAGGCGCACGATGAACGGGTTCAGGGCCACCCGGAACGGGTACTTCAGCAGCAGCCGCGCGCCGCTCACCCCCTTGGAGCGGGCCACCATCACGTAGGGCTTCTCCAGCTCGTCGAGCAGGTTGGCGCGCATGATCCGCACCTGCTCCGCGGTACCGGCGGTGGCCATGACGATGGCCGGGATCCACAGGTGGTTCAGCAGATCGAGGAACTTGGGCAGGCTCCAGGCCGCGTCCAGGTACTGCTGCGACATCAGGCCGATGGTGGCGGTGCTGCCGGTTAGCGTGAACACCATCCACGCCAGCACCAGGGCGAAGATGAAGTTGGGCACCGCCAGCCCGATGAAGCCGATGAAGGTAATGCAATAGTCGAGCCAGGAGTGTTGCCGCACCGCCGACACGATGCCGATCGGGATCGCCATCGCGTTGAGCAGCAGGAACGAGATGAACGACATCAGCGCGGTGAGTGGCAGGCGCTCCGCCAGGATCACCCCGACCGGCTTGTTGAACAGCATCGAGTAGCTGAAATCGCCGCGCAGGATGTTCCCGAGCCAGAAGAAGTACTGCACCATGATCGGCTTGTCGAGATCGTACTGGGCGTTCAGCGATGCGATCAGCTCCGGAGTGATGTCGACGCCGCGGTTGCGCATCAGGGCGATCTTGGCGTCGATCACGTTGCCGGGAGGAAGCTGGATGATGACGAACACGATCACGCTGCCGATCAACAGCACGGGAATCATCATCAGCACGCGCCGCAGCACGTAGACGGTCATCGGTCAGAAACAGGCCGCCTCCGCCGCCACGCGGTGCGCATGGCGGCGGCCAGCGGCGGGCGCCGGTCTACTGGCGCACGAACAGAACGTCGAAGAACAGGTAGCTGGCCTCGGAGCTCAGCGGCTCGTCCGGCACGTTGCCCACCCTGTTGTGGAAGTAGTAGAAGGAGACCTGCGGGATATCGACCTTCGACTCCAGCGGCGAGATCGACCACAGCCCTTCGCTGAAGATCTTCACCACCTCCTGCTCGATCCGCTTCCTGGCGTCGACGCCCATCGCCCGCGGATACTCCTCGGACAACTCGTACAGCCTCTTCACCCCGTCCGGTGGCTCCACTCCCTCGGCGCCGCCTGAGTGCAGCCAGCGCGCCCACGGGGTGGAGACGTGGTAGCCCTCCGGATTGCTCGGCACCACGTGCGGAAAACGCGCGATGCTGGCGGTCGGTATGCCGCGTCCGATATCGACGGGGCCAACCAGGATGTCGTAGTCGCCGGTGGTCAGTTTCTCCCCGTACGCGTCGCCGGCGTAGGGTCGAATCAGGAACTCGATGCCGACCTTCTCGAATTGCTCCTTGTAGATTTCCGACATGGCGACCTCTGCGCTCTTGTCGGTCTCGACCAGCCCGATCAGCTCCAACGGCTTGCCGCTCGGAAGGGTGCGCGCGGTGCGGTTCGAGTTCCACGCCAGTCCCAGCTCGTCGAGCATGCGGTTTGCCGCGTCCGGATCGTGCTCCTTGTAGGGCTCGTCGGCCGGGTGCACGAGGTCACCCGCCACCGGCGTCTGCGACAGCGTGTACTGACCGCGGAACAGCAGGTCGTTGATTTCCTGACCGTCGATCGCCAGGGCAACGGCGCGCCGGAACTTGATGTCGTTGAACAACTCTCGGCGTTCCGAGTCCTCGCTCGCAAAGTTGAAGTACACGGTGCCGTGATACATGATGGCCGACATCGCCGCGTGCAGCCTGAAGTTGCCGTCCTCCTCCGCGTTGCGCAGCACGCTGAAGTTCGAAATGTCGCCGAAGTCGCCGCGCAGGCCGAAGTCGATCTCGCCGGCGAGGCCCTGCAGCAGATAGGCATCGCTGCCCATCCCCATCAGCGGAACGCGGATGGCGTCGATGTAGGGAAGTTGATTCCCGGCCACGTCCACCTTGAAGTAATAGGGGTTGCGCTGGAACACGCCCAGCGTGTCGCTCTTGCTGTCCAGCCGCCACGGGTGGATCACCGGCAGCTCGGTGTTGAAGTTGCTCCAGATCACGTATTCCTTCCAATACGCCATCCAGGTGGTGAAGCCGGCTTCCTTGGCCACGCTCTCCGCCTTGTCGCGCCCGGCGACGCCGGGATGGAACTGGCCCATGTAGTGTTCCGGCAGAAACGAATCGGGGAACCAGCGCATCATGTTGTTGGGCAGGTTCGGGTAGGAGCCGGCGAAGTGGAACTCGAAGGTGACGTCGTCGACCACGTTCAGGGTGGCCATCTCCCCGCCGACCTTGAGGTTGCCGATGCCGTGCGGGTTGAGCTCGCTGTCGGCGGCGTCGTGGTCGAACCAGAACCGGATGTCCTCGGTATCGAAGGTCTCGCCATCGCTCCAGCGCAGGCCGTCGCGCAGGCGGATGGTGTACACCGAGGCGTCCGCATTGGGCTCGTACGAGGCGAACACGTTGGGCAGCAGCGTTTCGCCGTTCACCGGTATGGTGAGGCCCCACTGGCGCATGTACTCGTCGTTGATCCAGCCGGGATCGCCGGGAATCACCAGGGTGCCGCCGTAGACGCCGATCTGATGGGCGGGGGCGATGACGATCGGGTCGTTCGGCAGGCGCTCGCCGACCGGCGGCAGGTCGCCGCTGGCCACCAGCGCGGCCAGCACCGGCGCCTCGCCATACTCCAGCGTGCGCCCCGTGGCCGCCGCGTACTCGGCGGGCGAGTTGTAGAACACCGGCACGCCCGACCCGACGAACCACTCGTTGCCGGCGGCGCCGGCAGGCATGGCATCCGGCTCCTCCTCCGCCGGGGATGCAAGCAGCGGCAGCGCCGCCGCCAGCAGGGTCATTCGTATCAGAATAGTCCTCAATGTCTTCATGGATACCTCCAGCGCCGTGGGCCCGGCGCAATTTTGCGCCAGTATTGGAAACCGCGCGGGAGGTGTCAACTTCCCGCGGGCGGGTGCGGCGGGTGCGTGCGGCCGATCCCGATCGCTTCTTCAAGGAGAGAGCGCAAGCTGGCCACAGCGTAGAGCGGGACTGAAACTACAGGCCCGTCACGACGATAGCCACCGGAGTAGACGCGCAACGCCAACGGCGGCCGATAACGCTCGACGAACGCCGCCAGGCTGCGTAGGCGGCCCACCTTGCCTGACTTGACCTCGACCGGGATCACGCGACCCGCGGCCGCCGTGAGGTAGTCGACCTCGGCGCTGCTGGAGCTTCTGTGCCGGTGCCAGTAGAACAGCTCCGGCCGTTCGTATGGGCTCCGATGCGCCAGCAGTTCCTGCCCCACGAACTGCTCGGCAACCGCGCCGTCGTTGATGCGCATGGGATCGCCGTGCAGGAGCTGCTCGGTTGCCCCGCACAGGTTCTGCATCAGACCGACGTCGACCATGACGAGCTTGTAGTGGCGGTCGTCCGCCTCCGCGCCCAGGGGCAGTCCGGCTCCCGAAGTCGAGCAGACGCGGTGCACGATCCCCGCCCGCTGCAACAGCTCCACCGCCGCGCGCAGATCGCGTGAGCGGCTGTCCGGGTCGACCTTCGAATACATGAACTTGCGCCCGACCAGGCGCGCCGCGTGCAGGAACACCCGGTCCAGGTGATGGTGGCTGGAGGCCCGTGCGTACTTGCCGAAGTCGTCACGAAGGGTCTGGGTGATGGCGGTCTGAAGCCGGCTGGCGCGAGCCACGCTGCCGCTCTCCAGGTACTCCGCGACCACGGCCGGCATGCCGCCGAGCAGCAGGTAGGTCCGCAGCAAAGACACCAAGTGCTCGTGGACGGCGCTGGTCGGGGTGACGGTGCCCACTCTGGACGCCCGCAACGCGGGCTCCTCGCCAACCGCCGTCAAGAACTCCGCGAACGACAGCGGAAACATGAACAGGGGTTGGATGCGGCCCACCGGAATGCGCAACCGCTCCGCCTCCAGGGCGAATTCGAGGAGCGATCCCGCACCGATCACGTGCAGGTCGGGTACCTGCTCGTAGAAGTAGCGCAACGCCATGACGGCGGCCGGGCACTCCTGGATCTCGTCGATGAACAGCAGCGTGCGACCGGGATCGACCCGCGTTCCTCGGAGAATCCCGATCTGGTCGAGAATCGCGCGCGGTTCCAGAGTGTCGAAGCAGCGCCGGTAGCGAGGCTGCTGCTCCAGGTTGATCGAGGCGACATCGGAGAAGCTCCGTTCGCCCAGCGCCGTAACCGCGTAGGTCTTGCCGACCTGGCGGGCGCCGCGGATCAGCAGGGGCAGCCGGCGGCTGTCCCGCGCCCAGGCGTCCAGCACGTCGTCCACCAGTCTCTTCACAACTCCTCCAAGGTGATGCTCCGTACGCGCGTCGGTAGTGCCGACTCACCATACGACAGGTATCGGTAAAAAACAAGGGTAATAAACACCGACTAATGGCTATATTACACCCATAAATTAACCAATCACGGATGATAGCGACGATTTGCCGCAGATCCACGACGGACAGTGTGGGCAAGTGGGCGGGGTTATGGCAGACTCGCTCGAAGGAGTCCTGCACCCATGCCGGTTTGTTTCTTGAGCTCCACCAGACTTGCCACACGGGCAGGAGCGGCTGCGCCGCGCGCCGCTGGCGCAGGTGCGGTCGGATGAGCGCCAGCCCGCCGGCGGAGCCGGCCGATCCTGCCGTGCGGTCGGTGATTTGCGTGCACCGGCAGTTCGAACGCAGTTGGCCCTACACCGCCGATCACTGGCAGGACCGCTGGCGACAGAGCGGCGGCTGTGAGCTGATCCGTACCGACGCCGAAGATGCCTCACCGGCGCAGTTGGTGCACGACCCGGCTTCGGTACGGCGGCTGGTGCTGCTGGGATTCTCCGTCGGAGCACACGATCTGGACTCCTTCGCAACGCTGGAGGAGTGCTATCTGGACTGGCACGGAGGCTCGGAGGCGGCGGTCACCGCTGCCAAGGAGCGCGGCGTGAGCTTCATCCCGCACCGCGTCGACGTCTACTGGGGCCAAACCGTCGCCGAGTACGCCTTGGCAATGACCATCTGCGGGTTGCGCCGGATTCCGCAGAATCACGGCGCCATGCAGACCAGCCTGGCGCCCTGGGACTACTCGCCGGAGGCCAGCACCATCGGACCGCGCGGGGGCCAGTTCGGAGACGACCCCCGGTTCTGCAACGGCACCGTGGCCGGCAAGCGGGTGCGCGTGGTCGGGGTCGGCAACATCGGCGCCCGGTACGCCTCCTGGTGCGCGGCGCTGGGCGCCGAGGTGGCAGTGTGGGACCCGTTTGCGCCCGATGCCTCGTTCGTGGCGGCCGGGGCCGAGCGCCGGTTTCACGTCGAGGAGCTGGTCGCCGATGCCGAGATCTTCGCGCCGATGGTGCCGCTCACCGATTCGACCCGCGGCCTGATCACCGCGGAGCTGATCGACGCGCTGCCGAGATACGGCCTGGTGGTGCAGGTCACGCGTGCCGCCGTGTGCGACACCGAGGCGCTGTACCGGCGGGTGCTGAACGACGAGCTGGCGCTGGCCGCCGACGTGTTCGAGGAGGAACCGCTGCCGCTCGACTCGCCCCTGCTCGGCCGTCACAACGTGGTGCACACCCCGCACGCCGCCGGGCGCACGCGGGACGCCAACCATGCCTTCGCCGCCGACGCGATCGCCCGCTTCCGGCCACGCTGAGATCGAGGCTCGGCCTGTGGACCGCGCTCGCACCCTGGACCGGCCCAACGTGCTGCTGCTGTACACCGACCAGCAGCGCCGGGACAGCGTCGGCTGCTATGGATCGCCGTTTGCCGCGACGCCGCATCTCGACGCGCTGGCGGCGGGCGGGCGCCGCTTCGACCGCTGCTACGTGCAGAGCCCGGTGTGCGTGCCGAGCCGCTTCGCGTTCCTCACCGGGCGCTACTGCTCGTCCACCGGCGTGGGCGGCAACGGTCCCGAGTTCCCGGCCGACCTGACGCCGGTCAACCGGCTGCTGTCGCCCTACGGCTACCACGGCGCCCAGATCGGCAAGCTGCACTTCGTGCCTCATTCCAACCGCAATCACCGCGATCCGACCCCCAGCTACGGATTCGATACCTGCATCCTGTCGGACGAGCCGGGCTGCTACGACGATGCCTACACCCGCTGGGTGGAGCGGGTGGCTCCCGACCAGTTGGGTCGCGTTCGCACCGCGCTGCCCCCGGCGGCAATCGAGGGTCCGCAGGATCTGCCGGACTACCCTGCGCCCGGCCGCAACACCCACGAGCCCTACCTGTTCGAGGCCGACGAGGACCTGACCCACAGCGCCTTCGTCGCGGCCGAGACCTGCCGCTTCCTGGAAGGGATCGGAGATGCGCCGTTTCTGGCGATCGCCGGGTTCTACGCCCCGCATCCGCCGATCAATCCGCCGCGGCGCTGGGTCGAACTGCTCGCGGACCGCGACCTGCCGCTGCCGCGGATCGGCGCCGGCGAGCCGGTGTCTCCCGCCATCGCCGGGCTGAGCGACGCCGAGCGGCGCCGCATGGTGCACTACTACCACGCGCTGGTGAGCCACGTGGACGACCAGATCGGCCGCATCCTGGCGACCCTGGAGGCGGCCGGGCTGGCGCGGCGCACCATCGTCATCTTCACCTCCGATCACGGGGAGTACCTGGGCGATCACGGCCGCATCCAGAAGGGAATGCCGCACAGCGTGATCACCAACGTGCCCTGCATCGTGCGCCTGCCCGGCGATCCTCGGGCCGGGGACGTGGTCACGGAGGTGGTGGAGCAGATCGACCTGACGGCGACGATCCTGGACTACTGCGGGGTGCAGGTGCCGCGCTTCGTGCAGGGCTGCTCGCTGCGGCCGCTGCTGGACGGCAGCGGCGAGTGGCACAAGGGTTCCGCCCTTACCGAGGCGTTCTCGGAGTACGGCGCTGCCGGCAGCGTCACGCTGCAGACGGCCCGCTACCTGTACGGCTGCGACACGCGCGGCCGCGAGCTGCTGTACGACAAGCGGGAGGATCCGGCCGAGCTGTGCGACGTGGTCTCCGACGGAAGCTACGCGCCGGTACGCGACGAGTTGCGGCACCAGCTCAACGTGCGCCTGCAGCAGGCGCGCTTCAGTGCCCGGCCACGGGTGGCGCGCTACTGAGTCAGGAGCGCAGCCCGCTCCACGGGGACTGCTCGTGGACTTCTTCCAGCTCGTAACCCTCGGCGCCGACGCAGGGGGCGAGAATGGCCAGCACCTTGGCCGGCGCCGCGGAAACGTTGAAGGAGGCGTGCACCATGGCGGCGGGGATGAAGGCTGAATCGCCGGCGCGCAGGGTGCGCCGGTTGCGGTCCACCCACTGCTCGATCTCGCCGTCGAGCACGTAGATCACCTCTTCCTGGTTGGGGTGGCGGTGAAAGTTGTGGCCGCCGCCGGGGTCGAGCTTCACCTCGATCACCACCAGCTGCTCGGCGGCCGTGGTCTCCGGACGGCTGTGCCAGCCGAGCTCGAACCCCTCCATCGCATCGCGCTCCACCTCGTCGCGCGCAAAGAACCGACCCTGACTCATGCCCTGACCATAGTGGCAGCCGCGCCGCGTGTCGACCCGGCCGCGTCAGCCTGCGCGACGGCCCTGGAGTGCCTGCCGGCGGCGCGCGGTGGCGGCGGCGTCGACCTCGCCGGTCGCGGCATCGAGCACAACGCCGTAGTGCCGTGCCGCGGCCGGCGCGGAGACGTACCCCTGGCGCACGTCTTCCGCCACCGCCGCCGGATCGCGCCGTTCCGGGGGATGGAAACCGCCGCCGCCGGGGAGGCGCAGGATGAAGCGTTCTCCCGGTTGCAGGGTGTAGCGGAGCTTGGGGTGCAGCGCGCGGCCGTCGCTGTGCAGGACCGCGCCCGCGGTTCCGGACCGGCCGCCGGCGAGGCCGCGTGCCGCGACCCGGGTGCGGTCGTACATCGGGGAATGCACGGCGGGATGGCCGGTGACGACCTCCAGCTCCATCTCCTGGCCCAGTCCGCCGCGAAAGCGGCCCGGCCCGCCGGAGTCGGTCAGCAGCGCGCGCCGGTGCATCAGTACCGGTGCGACCGCCTCGATCGCCTCCGCCGGCACCCCGGTGATGCCGCTCGGGAACGCGGTGGCCGAGAGGCCGTCGCGGTCGGCGCCGGCGCCCATGCCGCCGGCGGAGAAGAAGATGTAGGCGAACACCTCGCCCTGGTCTCCGGAGCGGCCTTCCAGCATGGTGTTCCACAGCCCGGCCGAGCCCTCCGCGATCACCCGCTCGGGCACCGCCTGCGCCAGCGCCGCCAGGATCGGCTGCGACACGAAGTGCCCGATCAGGTGGCGCGCGCCGACCGCCGCGGGACGCAGACAGTTGAGGATCGAGCCTCGCGGCGCGGTTACGGTGAGCGGCCGGAACGAGCCTTCGTTGTTGGGCACCGTCGGTGCGACCACCGCCATCGTCGTGTAGGTGGAGTACGCCTGCGTGTAGTTCAGCACCACGTTGATGCCGCGCTCCACCTGTGGCGAGCTGCCGGCGTAGTCGATGGCGATGGCGTCGCCCGCCACCCGCAGGCTGCAGTTGATCTGCAGCGGGTCGTCGAACCCGTCGATGGTCACCGCGCTGCGGTAGGTGCCGTCGGGAATCTCCCGGATCGCCGCCCGCACCGCGTCCTCGGTACGCTGCAGGAGCAACGGGCCGAGCGTCTCCAGGTCGGGCAGCCGGTACTCGTCCAGCATCTCGACGAGCTTGCGCGCACCGACCACGTTGCCGGCCTGCTGCGCGTACAGGTCGCCGATCACCATCTCCGGTACCCGCACGTTGGCGCGGATGATCTGCAGCAGCTCGCGGTTGGGCTCGCCGCGGCGGAACAGTTTCAGCAGCGGGATGGCGAGCCCTTCCTCGAACACCTCGCGGGCGTCCGCGCCCATGGTCAGCCCGCCGATGTCGGTGGCGTGACAGGTGCTCGCGAACCAGCCGACGCCACGGCCGCGATGAAACACGGGAGTGACCACGGTCAGATCGAACAGGTGGCCGGCGGAGGCCCACGGATCGTTGGTGACCAGGGTATCGCCAGGCTGCAGCGACGCCAGCGGATGGCGCGGCACCACGTAGTCGCGCACGCAGTTGGCCATGGTGTTGATGTGGCCGGGGGTGCCGGTGACGGCCTGCGCCAACATCCGGCCCTGGGCGTCGAATACCCCGGCCGAGAGGTCGCCCGCCTCGCGCACCACGGTGGTGAACGAGGCATGCATCAGCGCCGCGGCCTGCTCGTCCACGATCGAGATCAGCCGATTGCGCAGCACCTCCAGGAGAATCGGATCGATCATGCGCCGCCTCCCGCCGCCGTGAAGCTCAGCAGCAGGCAGCCGGCCGCGCCCACGGCGGCGCTCCAGCCCGGCGGCACCACCGTGGTGGATTCCGCCTCCTCGATGATGGCCGGTCCCGCGGCGCCGAAGTCCGCGGCCAGCAGGTGACGCTGGTATACCGGCGTGCGCAGGAACCCGGCGGCGCCGTCGAACAGCGCGTCGCGAAACTCGAGCCCTGCTCCCGGGTGCGCCTCCGCGGCAGCGCGGTCAGGTCGGCCTGCTGCCGGGCCGGTTCCGGCGGCCACCGCGTCACCCCGCTGCAGCAGCCGCGCCGGGAGCCGCCCGTGGTCAGGGCGCGGCCCGGCCACCGAGACGCGCCAGTTCACCACCTCCAGCGGCACGCCCTCGCTGGTCTGGCCGTAGAAGCGCGCGTACTCGCGCTCGAAGCGGCGCTGCACTTCGTTCAGCAGGGCGCGGTCCGGCATGCCGGACGGCACCGGCACGCGGATCTCGTACCCCTGCCCCACGTAGCGGAGGTCGGCGGAGCGATGCACGGTCATCGCCTCCTCGGCCACGCCGGCCGCCGCGACGCGATCGCGTCCCTCCCGCTCCATCTCCCTTAGCATGGCGCCCAGAGCCGGCAGGTCGACCCGTTCGAGACGCGCCAGGTGACTACGCGTCAGGTCGAAAGCGATCGGCGCCAGCAGCAGACCGAAGGCCGATCCAACCCCCGCCAGCGGGGGAATGACCACGCTGTCCAGTCCCAGGCGGCGCGCCACGCCGCAGGCGTGCACCGGCCCGGCGCCGCCGGTCGCCACCAGGGCATGGCGCCGGGTGTCGAGGCCGCGCTCGGCGGCATGCACCCGCGCGGCGGCCGCCATGTTCTCGTTGACCAGTTCATGGATGCCCCAGGCCACCCGCACCGGGTCCATGCGCAGCGCCGCGGCCAGCTCGCCATGGGCCGCCCGGGCGGCGGCCAGGTCCAGCGTGATCGTGCCCCCGGCGAAGCTCAGCGGATCGAGGTAGCCGAGGAGCAGGTCGGCGTCGGTCACCGTCGGCTCCCGGCCGCCGCGGCCGTAGCACGCAGGACCCGGCTCCGCACCTGCGCTGTCGGGGCCCACCGTCGGGAGCCCGAGCGGCCCGAGGCGGGCAATGCTGCCGCCACCGGCGCCGATCTCGATCATCTGCACGGCGGGCACCAGCAGCGGCAGTCCGCTGCCGCGCTTGAAGCGGTGCACCCGTGCCACTTCCGACTCCACGGTCACCGCAAGCTCGCCGCGGGCGGCGAATACGGCCTTGGCGGTGGTGCCTCCCATGTCGAAGGCGAGCACGTCGTCGTGCCCGCAGCGGCGGCCCCAGAAGGCGCCGGCCAGGGCGCCGCCGGCGGGTCCGGACTCGACCAGGCGAATGGGGAAATCCGCGGCGGTGTCCACGGTCGCGGTGCCGCCGTTGGAGAGCATGATGTGCAACGGCGCGCCGATGCCGGCCGCGCCGAGCCCTTCCTGCAGCCGGCGCAGGTAGCCGGCTGCCAGCGGCTGCACGTAGGCATTGGCGACCGCGGTGGAGGTGCGTTGGTACTCGCGCAGGGCCGGGGCCACGCGGTGCGAAAGGGTCACCGGCAGATCGGGCAGCCGCTCCCGCAGCACCTCGGCGGTGGCGGCCTCGTGCGCCGGGTTGGCATAGGAGTGCAGGAAGCACACCGCCACCGCCTCGATCGCCCGCTCCCGCAGCACGGCGCAGATTCGTTTCAGGGCACCGGTTTCCAGCGGCCGGAGCACGGCCCCAGCGGCGTTCATCCGCTCCGGCACCTCCAGGCGCAGACGCCGCTCCACCAGTGGTGCGGGCTTCACCAGGCCCAGGTCGTAGATGTCGTAGCGGCCTTCGGTGCCGATCTCCAGGGCATCACGGAACCCCGCGGTGGTCAGCAACGCGGTGCGCGCGCCGCGCCGCTCGATCAGGGCATTGGTCACCAGGGTGGTGCCGTGAATGACGCGGGCCACCGTTTCCGGCGCAACCCCGGCCTGCGCCAGCAGCGCACGGGTCCCCTGCAGTACGCCGAGTGCGGGGTCCGCGGTAGTGAGCACCTTGCCGGCGTGAGACCGCTGGCTGGTGAGATCGAGGAGCAGCAGATCGGTAAAGGTGCCGCCGATGTCGACGGCCAACAGCGAGCCCGGTTGGTTGGTCAAGGCAGTTTCCGGCAGCGGCTGGGAGTGAGCGGCCAAAATGATGCATCCTGGCACCACCATAGTGGATCACCCAGCACAGGATTTCAGGACCCACAGGGTCCTCGGACAGCGAGCGGGCGCGCAAGTCCCGCGACAGCCGCGGAAACGCGTCGGCTTTGGCCATCGCGGGGACTGTACGTGGGCGGCAAGCCGGGACGCAAGGTTGCCGCAACGGCGGCCGCGGCACGCCGCACACGGCAGGTAGCGGTGTACCGCGGCTATCCCATCGCGGTGGTGGTCTTCCTCTCCACCGGGCTCACCATCGGTACCAGCCAGTACGCCTTCGGCGAATTCGCCGCTCCTCTGCGCGACCACTTCGGCTGGAGCCAGACCGAGCTCAACCTGTCGCTCACCCTGGCGGTGATCTCCGGTGTGCTGGCGCCGCTGATCGGGCGCGCCGCGGACCGCTGGGGCGCGCGTCCGGTGACCGTGATCTCGCTGCTCCTGGTGGCGGCCGGCTTCCTGCTGCGGCCCCTGATCGACTCGCTGTGGCACTGGTACCTGTTCAGCGCCCTGGTGTACGCCGGCTTTCCCGGCGCCACCACGTTGCCCGCCGGCAAGCTGGTGGGGTTGTGGTTCCCCGCCACCCGCGGCCGGGTGATGGGGGCGGTGACCGCCGGCAACAACGCCGGCGGCCTGACCATGCCGCCGCTGGCGGCGGCGATGATCGCGCTCGGCGGCTGGCAGTGGGGATTCCTGGCGTTCGGCGGTGTGCTGCTGCTGCTGGCGCTGGTCGCCATGGTCATCATTCGCGAGGACGAGACCCTGGTGGCGCGGGAGATGCGTGCGACCGGACGCTCGGGCTCGGTGCATGCCTCGCGCCAGCTCACGCGCAGCGGCGTGACCCTGCGCCAGGCGCTGCGCAGCCGCCGCTTCTGGTTCCTGCTGTGCGGACTGTTCGGCGCCACCTTCACCTACCAGGGGGTATTGACGCAACTCCGCCAGCACTTTGCCGAGCACGGCTTCGCCCCCGCACTCGCCACCACCGGCCTTGCGGTGATCGCGGCCATGGGAATCGGCTCGAAGCTCGCCTTCGGTCGCGCCAGCGAGCGCTGGAGCGCGCGCCGTGCCTGCGTGGTGAGCGTGGCCTTTCAGACCGTGGGGCTGGTGATCATGGCGCTGGCCGACAGCGTTCCGCTGATGTGGTGCGGCATCATCGTGTACGGGCTCGGGTTCGGCGGCCTGGGCGCGTTGCTGGCGCTGGTGGTGCAGGAGGCGTTCGGCATGAAGGCGTTCGGCAGCATCCTCGGCGTGCTGCAAATGGCGATGATCGGCTCCATGGCGGGCGCCCCGGTCCTGGCCGGGGCGATCCACGACCGGACCGGTTCTTTCTCCGGCGCCTTTCTGATCATTGCCGGCATCTTCGTCGCCGCCATCGTCTCCCTGCTGGCGGCCGGCGACGACACGGCGGCCGAGTCAGAGGGAGGGCTGAACCGAAAGTGAGCAACCGCTTTGCAGTTCGACGGGAGCGTGGTATGGGTGAGGCATGCATCCGTTTACCCAGCTCTCCCTGCCCGCGGGGGCAGCCGCCGTGCACTGGTTCGAGCAGGCCAGCTTCGCCCTGACCGACGCACCGGGCACGCTGCTCCTGGTCGACCCGTACGCTCCGCACGAGCGGCCCGCCGAGCGCTTCATCCACGCCCGTCCACCGCTGGACGAGACGGAGTGGCCGCCCAACTTCGTGCTGTTCACCCACGCCCACGACGACCATACCAACTCGGAGACGGTAGCCCGCATTCACGCGGCGGCGCCGCGGGCGCGCTATCTCGGCCCGCGGGAGTCGATCGACCAGGTAACAGCCGAGACCGGCGTCGAAGCCGGGCAATGCACCGCGGTCGTTCCCGGCCAGCGGGTGGCGGCCGGCACCATGGCGATCAACGTGGTGTACGCCAAGCCGCCGGCCGGCGATCCTGACGCCGGCATCGCGCCGCCCGACACCCCGCACTTCGGTTACGTCGTCGAAGCGGGGGCGCTGCGCATTTACCTGAGCGGAGATCCAATCAACAACTTCGCCGACCATGTGGCGCTCACCGATGCCGTAGCGGAGCTGCGGCCGGACGTCGGCTTCTTCACCAACCACCCCACCGAGGGCGAGTTCCCCTACTTCGCCGGCAGCGCGAAGATGGCGCGGCGCTGCGGGGTGCGGCTCGCCTGTCCGGCCCACTACCAGTGCTTCGTGGCGCGCAACTACGACCCGGCCGAATGGGCGGCGGCGCTCGCCGCCGAGGGCGTTGCGACCCGCATCCTCCCGCGCAACACCCACCACGTGTTCACCGCCGGAAGCTGACCGCGGCCGGGCGCCGGCCCAACTACCCCCAGGGTTCTTCGGTGCCCGTCTGCCGCCACAGGCGTTGCAGATAGGCGCTGCTGCGCTCCAGGTTGTGCCACAGCCGCTCGTGGCCGGCCATCTCGAACAGCGCCTGGCCGAACAGGCGACGTGCGACGACTGCCGGGATCAGCCGGGGCCAGTCGACGTCGCCGGCATCGACCACGGGCTGGAGGCGGCCGTCGCAGCGCTGCTTGAAGTGCAGCATGCCGACCTGCTCCGGCGTCAGCGAGGCGAGCACCGCCGCGGGGTCCGTGGGCTCCTGGATGAACGTGAAGTTGCACGGATCGAAGCAGATGCGCAGTCGACCGGCGGCCGCTCCGAGTTCGGTACGCGCCGCGGCGATCGCGGCCGTCAGCAGCGGCCACGGCTGCCACGCATTTTCCACCGACAGCAGCGCGTTATCGTGCGCCAGCGCCGCGGTGAGACGGGCGATGGTGCGCCCCGCGGCGGCGGGACCGCTGGCGGATAGCTGATCGGCCGTGGTGCTCAGGTCCACCAGCCGCACGTGCGGTCGATGGTGCCGCGCCACGGCGCGCGCGACCCCGACGGCCGCTTCGAAGTACCGGTGGCGCGGTCCGGTGTCGGGTTGCAGAAACGGCACCTCGTACGCCGCCACGAAACGCATTTCCGGAAACCGCCGGGCAAGCGCTTCCAGTGCCGCCACGTCGGGCAGGTGCTCGGGCGCCGACTCGTAGCCGCCGAGAGACTTCTGGCGCAACTCGATGACCCGGTAGCCGCGCTCGGCCGCGGCGGCCACCAGATCGGCCAGGTCCGCGCCCGCCGCGAGTTGCACGCTCCATACGTTGGACACCAGCCCCAACAGCATCCGTCAGGTTCCCCGGCGGACTGTAGGGCGCGAGCGCGGCGCCGTCAAACCGCGGTTGCGTCGCGTCGTTCGGCAGTAACAAAGTGAGCGCCATGCCAAAGCGCGCGGCAGACCTCCCCAACGTGGTCTACATCGACTGTCACGACCTGGGTGACTGGCTCGGCTGCTACGACCGGCCCTACCTGGAAACACCTCACCTGGATCGGCTGGCCGCGGGCGGCGTGCGGTTCACCCGACACACGGCGACCGCGCCGATCTGCATGCCGAGCCGCGCCTCGATCTTCACCGGGCTGATGCCACACGAAGTGGGCGTCACCGGCCAGGAGGCGCTGGAGCCCACCGCGACCTGCATGGCGGCGCGGTTCCGGGATGCCGGGTACCGCACCGTGGCATGCGGGCGCCTGATGATTCTCAATGATCCCCGGTGGGTAGGGTTCTCGGAGCAGCTTCCCGCGGACGATGGCGACAAGCCGGCTGCCGCGGCGGGCTTCATCGCCGCGGCGTGCGACGACTCCCGGCCGTTCTTTCTGTCGGTGTCGCTGCAGCAGTGTCATCGCCCGTTCGGCACGCGCCACGACCCGGCGCTGGTGGAGCGGATCGCGGTTCCCCCGTACCTGCCGGACACCATCGCCACGCGTCGCGACCTGGCCACCCTGGCATGGCAGATACGGGACATGGATGCCCGTGTCGGGCGCATCCTCTCGGCCATCGACGAAGCCGGACTGCGCGACTCGACGCTGGTGGTGTTCACCACCGAGCACGGACCCGCGGTGGCGCGGGCCAAGCACACCACCTACGACTCCGGGCTGCGCAGCGCGCTGCTGCTGCGCCTGCCCGGCGTGATTCGCTCCGGAAGCGCCGTCGAACACCTGTCCAGCAGCCTCGACCTGCTGCCTGCCGTAACCGACCTGTGCGACCTGCCGGCGCCGGCCGCCATCCACGGCGTGAGCTGGGCGCCCTACCTGGCCGGCAGGCACGCCGCCGCCCCCCGCGAGTGGGCGTTCAGCGAATTCAACTGGGGCCGCCGCAGTGGCCGCTGGTACTACACTCCGAGCCGCGCCATCCGCGGCGTACG
This sequence comes from Spirochaetia bacterium, assembly GCA_965203905.1. Classification (GTDB taxonomy): domain Bacteria; phylum Spirochaetota; class Spirochaetia; order SZUA-6; family Bin103; genus Bin103. Next base: position 5,916,294 of record CBDBDQ010000005.1, read on the forward strand.
ATACAAGCTGCTGCGCAGCTACCGGCGGGTTCCGATCTACGTGGACAACGGCTGGCTGGCGCGCTACGCCGGTGACCGGGCCACGGTCGAACGTTGGTATGGCACGCCGCTGCCGGAGACCCAGCTTTTCGACCTGCAGGCGGATCCGTACGAACTGCACAACCTGGCCGGAAATCCCGCGTTCGCCTCGATCCGGGCCGAGCTGGATCGGCGGCTGGACCACCACCTGCGCGCCACGGCCGACCCCATCCTGCACGGCCCGGTACCCAACCGTGCCGGCGAACCGGAGGTGGCACAGTGGCAGGAACAGCCGGATGGCAGCTTCTGTCTTGCACCTGACGACCCCGCGGATCCCGGCGAGATCTCTTTCACCTGACGTGCCGCAAGGTCACGGTTCACCTTGAGAACGAAGCGCAGTACGCTCGCGACATGAGCAGCGCTCCGTTCGTTACCCGTCTGCGCTTTCCGCTGGACGCCGCCGAGGTCGAGGCCTACCACCGCGACGGCGTGCTGGGACCGTTCCAACTGGTCCCGCCCGAGCAGATGGCACCGTTGCGGCAGCAGATTCTGCGTGAGGTCATCGCGCCGGCGGAGCGGGGGGATGCCGACCTGCACTACCACGACCGCCACCTCGACCACCGCGTGGTGTGCCGCCTGTGCCGTGGGCCGGAGCTGGTGGATCGGATCGCCTCGCTGCTCGGGCCCGACCTGATGATCTGGCGCAGCAACTTCCAGGTGAAGTACCCGGCCGCCGAGGCTGCCGGCGGCGACAAGGGCCCCGTCGACGTGCCGTGGCACCAGGACGGGGCCTACTTCGGCCTGCAGCCGCTGGTCCTGGTGTCGGCCTGGATCGCGATCACCGAGGCCACCGCCGACAACGGCTGCCTGCGCGTGGTTCGCGGCTCGCACACCACCACCTTCGCACACCGGAACGACTCGGAGCGCACCACCTTCGGCCGCTCGGTGCCACAGGACGCCATCGACCCTGCCGCGGTGCGCACGCTGGAGCTGCGCCCCGGCGAGTTCGTGCTGTTCAACGAGAACACGCTGCACGCCTCCGAGCCCAACCGCACCTCCACGCCCCGCATCGGCCTGACGCCGCGCGTATCGGTGCCGTTCGTGCGCGTCACCGGCAACCCGCGCGGCGCCGGCCGCGACCGCGCGCGCCACGCTCCCGACGAGCCGCGGGAGGTGGCGATGCTGCGCGGCCACGACTACACCGGCCGCCAGTGCGTGGTCCCGCTGCCCTGCCCCGCCGGATAGCCCCACCCGGCCAAGCTACGCCGAGCGCAGAATCGCGAAGTCGCTGTCCTTGGCGCTGACCGCGCTGGCCTCCTGGTAGGTGAGAATGAAGGCGCGCCGGTGCCCGGCGGTGTGGTTGCCGAGCGAGGAATGGAACAGCTTGTTGGAGAACAGCACCGCGGTGCCGGCCGGCACTTCGCAGTACACGGTGCCCTTCAGTTCGCGTTCTCCCGGCAGAAAGCTCAGGCGGCAGGCGCCGTGGTCGCGCGAGGATCGTGGCTGGTGCGGGATGATGTGGCGCCGGTGGCTGCCGGGCACCACGCGCAGGCAGCCGTTGGCGCGACAGGTGTCCTGCAGCGGCAGCCAGATCGACATGCGCCGCTCGCAATCTCCGTAGATGTGCCAGTACGCCTCGTCCTGGTGCCAGTGGCAGACGTTGCGCGGCTCGTACGGCCCCTTGCTGATCAGCTTGGCCGAGAACACCGCGACGCCCGGATACACCAGGTCCTCGATCAGGCTCAGCATCCGCGGGTCGGCCGCCAGTTCGCGCGAACGATCCGAGTCGGTACCCAGCCGGTGAATCTGGTTGCGCCGCTGCTCGTCGGCGGCGATTTCCGGATCGGCCAGGCGTTCGCGGTACTGGCGCTCGAACTCGGCGTCGAGCTCGGCCAGCTCCGCGCGCGGCAGCGCATCGGGCGCCAACAGGTAGCCGTCGCGCGCAAACGCGGCTCGCTGCTCCTCGGTAAGACGGTTCACGAGCAGCACGCCAAGGTCAGACCTGGGCGGAGTCGAAGATGGCCGCAACGTCAGCGGAGAATCCCTGCAACAGGTGGGAGGCCGCGCGCGTCCCCCGCCGATAGGTGCCGTGCTTCCGGTACTCGTCGCCGGCCAGCACCAGCACCGTCACCGTCGCGGTGTCAGGGTCGACGAGCCAGTATTCGGGAATGCGCGCCGCAGCGTAGTCGCGGCGCTTGTCGAACCGGTCGCGCTCAGGCCGGTCCGGACCCACCACCTCGACCACCAGATCGGCGCCGGTCCAGAAGCGGTTGCCGCGACGGGGGTCCGCCGCGTCGCGCACCAGCAGCAGGTCCGGCTCGCGAAACGCGTCGGTGCGCACCCTGAGGCGCAAGGGCGCGTACAGCACCTTGCCGCCGCGAGTCTGCAGATGTGCGAGCAACTGGCCGTAGAGATGGGCCGAGATGCACTGATGTTCCTCAGTCGGCATCGGCAGGACCTCGATGCAGCCGTCGGTCAACTCCAGCAGGCGATGGCCGTGATCGGTCAGCCACAGGTACTCAGCCTCTTGCCACCAACCTTGCCGCGGGAGCGTGTCGAGCACGAACGAGTCGACCGCTTCCTGCGCCGGAGGCGTGGTCGCGGGGTCTGTTCGGGTCGCCATGGGAACGCGGCTTAGCGCCCCACCTCCTGCCGTTGCCGCAGCGTTGCCGCCTCCCACTCCTCCCAGGTCGGCAGTGGCGCGGCGCTGAGCACCGGCAATGGTACGCGACCATTTCCCCGCTGGCGCCCGCGAAGCTCCTCGATCGCCTCGCGGGAACTCCCGCTGAGCACCTCGGGCGGCGCGTGGTAGCGGAAGTCGACGCTCCAGCGCGAGGAGTCGGTGTGATTCATCTTGCTGGTGTGGAAGGTGAGGTTGGTCAGGAACAGGACATCGCCGGCGGCCATCTCGAGGGGAGTCGGCGTGCCGCGCTGCTCGATCTCCTCGGTGGTGCGCACGTTCATGTCCTCGCCGCGCCCGGCGTCGATCAACCCCCAACGGTGGCTGCCGGGCAGCACCCATATACAGCCGTTGTCGACCGTGGCGTCCACCAGCGGCACCCACACCGTGACGATGTGGCTGGCCTCGGAGTAGCCCACCTTCTGGCCCGGACGCGGTTCGTTGTAGTAGTGGCTGTCCTGGTGCCACGGGAAGGCGGTGATCTCCGCCTCCGGAATCTTGGTGCGAATGTTCAGGCCGCCCAGCTCGACCACCTCGGGGCCGAGCACGGCGCCGAGCACCCGCAGGATGCCGGGGTGCTTGAACAGGTCGTAGAACACCCTGCCAAAGCTGGCACCGATCCAGCCGCGCGGCGAGAACTCCATCTCGCGGCAGATGGTTGCAAAGCGGCGCTGGAACGGCAGCTCCTCGTAAGGTGAGGAGATCTTGCCCTCGGCGTGCAGTCCGGCAGCGTACTCGTCCACTTGCGCGGCGAGGAACTCGCGCACCGGGTCGAGCTCCGCCGGAGCCAGGATGCCGCGCTCCACCAGGTAACCGTCGCGCTCGTAAGCGGCGCGAATCGCTGAGTCGTCACTCATGGCTGTCACTGTACGCTCCGTGGAGCGGCGGCGCAACGCCACGAACGTGCCCCTTTTCAGCACACGGCGAACGTGATGCTCCCGCGCTGATTCGTAGCGCTTACTCCTGGTCCTCCTGGCGATAGAACCTCGAGTAGTAGCCGCCGTAGGTCAGCCAGGGATGCTGCCCCTGAATATTGGGCGACGGAGGCTCGTTCCACCACCCCGACACCAGGATCCCGCCGTCTCCCATCGGCGCGTAGGCGAATCGCGCGCCAAGCTCGACAGCCCACCAGTTGGGCTGTGCCTCCCCGAAGTCGGTTGCGGAAATCTCGCTCAGGGGGAGATAGAGGTTACCAGCGTCGTGGCTCCACTTCCCCTCCATCACGAAGTCCCACTCACCGTTGTCCACGAGGCTCTGGGGGTTGAGAGAATGATACCGGAACGTGCCATCCGCGCGCAGAGTAATGGTGAGCTGAATATCGTCCGATGGCCGGATCGGACGTACCCAGGTACCAACCAGGTCAGGCAGCGCGTTCTCCAGGCGCTCGTAGCGAAACAGATCCGGCCGGTAGTCATACCCCGGGCTCCATGCCCACTCGCTGACGATGAGCACGTCGCCATCGACCAGGTAGTAGTCGTGCTCGTTCGTCGCTTCGACGGGTGGATCACCATCGATCCACTTCCGGGTGATCGCGGAGTCGGATACGCCCCAGCCACCTGAATCGGACCAAGAGTTGACGACCGTCCCGTCGAACAGAACCTGCTCAACATAACTGATCCACCGCTCCCTGGTGAAGGTCAACGTCGCCCTCGTATCGCCGACCAGCTCATCGTCTTCGCGGTAGCCCTCCGCAAAAGTGGTGCGCCAGGTTCCGAGGAGGCAGCGAAGCAGTCGTCCACTCACATCGCAACCCTGCACGACGCTCAGGTCGACACCGATCAGATCCGCCATTTGCAGATCGGCGTCCGTCAGATCGGCACCGTGTAGATCGGCACCAACCAATGTGGCGCCGCGCAGGTTTGCACCGGTCAGGCCAACCCCGCGGAGGATCGCTCCAGACAGGTCCGCGCTGTCCAGGTTCGCTGCCGCCAGATCGGCGCCGCTCAAGTCAGCGCCGCGCAAGGTAGTAGAGATCAGCGTGGCACCGCGCAAATCTGCGCCTCGCAGGTTGGCACCGTCCAAGTCACTGTTGCGGAGATCGGCCCCAGCCAAGCTCGCGTAGCTCAGGTTGATCTCGCGCAGATCCACACCGGACAGGCTCGCTCCAACCAGGTTTGCGTTGGAACAGTCGGGCATGCACGCAAGCCGACCCTCACCACCAGCAGTCTCGGACGGCACGGCGGTCGGCGTAGTGAGCGGTTCGCAGTTGGCCAGCACCAACAGGCACGCAGTAGCACAGAGAACCCTCAGCACGTCCCTTCTCTGCAGTATCGTATCCATAACAATCTCCCGATGGTGGCTCGTCCACCGTCTATCTATGCTTCCGGTCGTCGAGATTAGTTACGCTTGGCTTGGGCACATCAAATCTCGAGATCCTATCGTGTTGCTGATGCAATGGCAGACGGATATTGTCAACCGTTATGAATGAGGCCCTGATCTTCGCCGTCCATTCCATAATTGTGCACAAAGTATTGTGTAGCATGGATTTACATGCGCACGTGTTGTATTGGACTCAAGAGGATACTCCATCGGTCCGTTCGCGAAATGGCGATCTCTTTGGTTCATGATTTTCGCGCCAATTCGTGAGTTCGCGGATTGGGTTTCTATCTCATTGCTCTACGATGGCGACTGTTTCCATCAATTCATTTTAGAGAAACGATTTACTCTCGATGGTTTCGCACTGTGCCTAAGGAGTCGCGCCATCGCAAAATAGAAAACTACAGAGTAGATTCGGGAACTATTCCGCGAATTCGCGAATTCGCGAATTCGCGAGAGAGAATTCGGTACTTGGCGACCGATTCCTGACTTCTTGCAATACAACGCCCGGCGAGATCGTCAAAACACGACTCGGTACTCCACGTATGTCGGGTCACGGCGCGAACAACCCGCCGGGGGCGAGGGAGTAGCGCCTCGTGCGAGCCGAGAGCGCGGTGGCGGCGGCGCTACCTGGGACCCGGCAAGCAGGTGGGTCGCATGGCCTTGGCCGGCACCGCGCCGTACCACTCCAGGCGGCCTCCGGGTCGGAACCCGGCTCCGCCGGACGCCGCGTCCTGCGCCGTCATCGCCGCCTACCGCACGCCTTACGACTCGTTGCCGCCGTCCCCACGAGTCGCGGTGACGCCGGGAACGGCGAAGTCGATCCCGAACGGCCGCCGCAACTCCATGTAGGTCCAGTGGTACACCGGGTTGCCGCGGTCGACGTCCTGCTGAGTACCCGGGTGGCGGCGTCGAACTGCAGGCCGAAGATCTCCGGCTGCAACGTATAGTCGCTTCGCCGGAGCCGCCCGATACGCGCCTCTGCGCGCGCGCTGCGTGCGATGCTCGGCGTTGACACCGCGAGGTGGAGCCCTTAACGTTGACGCACCGTGGCGATAGTGACCGTACCGCGCCCGTTGCAGGAACAGCTTGGGGAAGCCGCCACCGATTCTCTGGTGGGGATGTTCGAGCAGTTTCAGGAAGCTCAAATCCAACAACAGGAGACCTCCAAGGAACTTCACTTCGAACTCCTGGAGGAGCGCTTTCTACGTCACGTAGTGGAGTCCGAGGGTCGACTGCGGGCCGAGATCGCCGAGTTGCGGGCCGAGACGACCGAGTCGGTCGGCCAACTGCGGGCCGGGATCACCGAGTCGGTCGGCCAACTGCGGGCCGAGATCACCGAGTCGGTCGGCCAACTGCGGGCCGAGATCACCGAGTCCGAGGGTCGACTGCGGGCCGAGATCACCGAGTCCGAGGGTCGACTGCGGGCCGAGATCGCCGAGTTGCGGGCCGAGACGACCGAGTCGGTCGGTCGACTGCGGGCCGAGATCACCGAGTCCGAGGGTCGACTGCGGGCCGAGATCGCCGAGTTGCGGGCCGAGACGACCGAGTCGGTCGGCCAATTGCGGGCCGAGATCACCGAGTCCGAGCGCCGGCTGCGCGCCGAGATGCAGGCCGGATTCGACCGGCAGCAGGAACAACTTGCCAGGCAGCAGGAACAACTTACCGCCCAGCAGGAGCAAATTGCGGGGCTCGGCAAGGAGATCGGCGCGGTGCGATCGGATCTCGGTAAGCAGATCGGCGCCGTGCACGTCGACGTGAACCGGCAGATCGGAGACGTACACAAGCAGATCGCACGGCAGACTCGGTGGATCCTGACCGTCCTCGGTGGCGCCGCGGTCCTGTTCCCGATCATTCAGCGGGTGATGGCGGTGTTGCTGCCGTAACGGCGTGCGGCTGAAGGCAGCAACAGCGACAGCGGCATGGACAGCCGCACGCCGTTGCCGGACTTTCCTGACAGGATTTGGAGAAGCAGGCGTAAACTTCGCGAACCAACTGTGACACCTGGCGCGACGCTGCGGTAGAGTGCGGCGTGGCTCAGATCAGAGAACCCGAACTCGTCCACGTGTACAAGGACCCGGCGCACGCCACCAACCAGGTCAGCCTGGTGCAGCTTGCCAATGGCGAGCTGCTGCTCGGCTTCAACGAGGAGCGCGGGCCGATCCACGCCGACAGCGGGCAGTCGTGCCTGATCAAGTCCGCGGACGGCGGCCGTACCTGGGACCCGGCAAGCCGGCGCGTCGTCTGGCCCTACACCGAACATGCGGGCAACTGGGACTGCGCATTCGGCCAGCTCCGTGACGGCAGCATCCTGATGCACACCCGCGTCTGCAGCTTCATCGACTCCGGCGGCGCGGGCGGGCGCGACGACGCCCAGGCGCTTGGTCCCCCGTCCGCCCGCGCCGAGCGCCTGAAACGGCAGACCGGCTATGCCGTGCTCAGGTCGCTCGACAACGGCGCCACCTGGTCGCCCCCGGTCGAGGTCAACACCTTCCCCATCACCTCCGCCTCACTGGGCCGCTACGCCTGCGGCAACTCCGGCGCGGGACACGTGATCGAGTTGCCCGACGGCGGCGTGCTGATGCCGTTGTGCGGGACCATCAGCAACGACGACACCACCAGCCCGGTGGGCGAAACCGGGCGCAGCTTCCTGCTGCGCTCCGACGACTGCGGCGACCACTGGGAGCACTGGGCCACCATCGCCTACGACCCGGCGCACATCGTCCACTTCCACGAGCCGGGGGTGGCGCGCCTGCGCGACGGCCGCCTCATCGCCCTGCTGCGGGTGTCGCGCCGGCCCAACCGCTACGACAACCTGTGGTTCGGCTGCTCCGACGACGACGGCGCCAGTTGGAGCCGACCGCGGCGCACCAACATCTGGGGCTACCCCGCCGACGTGACGCAACTGCAGGATGGCCGCGTGCTGGCGGTATACGGCTACCGGCGTCCGCCCTGGGGGGTGCGCGGCTGCATCTCGGAGGATGGCGTGACCTGGGACGTGGCCAACGAGTTCGTGATCCGCGAGGGCGGCGCGGCCGCTCCCGAGGTGCCGTTCTTCTGGCACATTGGCTACCCGAGCGTGGCGCAGACGCCGGACGGCACCATCGTCGCCGCCTACCACGAGCACAGCGACGACCCGCAGCCGGTGCAGTTCATCTGCTGCACCCGATTCCGCCTGGACTGAGGAAACACAGACCGATGAAGATCCCCGAGCACTCCCTTCACCACACCACCTTCGACGTGTGGCGCAGTCCCGGACGCTTCACCAAGAACCCCGACCTGGTCCGCCTGCCCTCGGGCCGCATGCTGCTGGTGTACGCCGACACCGACCGCCACTGGGCCAGCGACTACGTCATCCTGACGCTGCTGGCCAGCGACGACGGCGGCCGTACCTGGAGCAAGCAGGCCGAGGTGGCGCGCGCCGACCTGCAGGCCGGTGAAGAGCGGCTGGTCACCCCCCGCCTGAGCCGGCTCGGCGATGGCCGGCTCGTGGTCCTCTGCGACCGCGACGACGACGGCCACTTCCACCCCGATCAGCCGCCTGCCAACCTGGCCTGGTGGAGCCACGACGACGGCCGCACCTGGGGGCCGGCGCAGGAGACCGGGATCATGGGCTTCGAGCCGGACCGGATGCTGGAGCTGGGCAACGGGCAACTGGCGGTGCTGTCCCACCTGATGCGCCCCGACAGCCAGGAGTTCGCCGAGATCCTGTCGCTGTCCGACGACGGCGGAACGACGTGGCGGCAGGCGGCGGAGGTGGCACACGACGGCTACCACCGGTTCTGCGAGGGAGCGCTGGTGTTTCTCGACGGCGGCCCCGACGGCGGGCCGGGCGCGGGCGGAGAGCTGGCCTGCGTGCTGCGCGAGAACCACTCTGCCGGCATCCCCAGTTTCGTCGCCTTCTCCAATGACCACGGCGCCACCTGGTCGCCGCCGCAGATGTGCCCGTTCGCGCTGCACCGTCCCTACGCCAAGCGCCTGGCCGACGGCCGCGTGCTGGTTACCGGCCGCCACGTCAACGGGGGACTGGGCACCTACGCCTGGTGCGGCGACCTGCGCGCCGAGGCGGGCACCTACCAGGTCGGCGGGCCGCGGCGCAAGTTCGCCGCCGAGCTGCACGGGGATGCCCTGCGCATCGACAACCGTCCGGACCACGAGTGCCGCTTCAGCCTGCTGCCGCCGGAAGGAAGCCACAGCGAGATCCTGTTTGAGGCGGAGGTGAAGGTGGATGGTGCCGAGCCGGCGGCGTTCCTCTCGATCTCGCGGCTGCGTTCCAACCGCGGCCCGGTGGAGCTGTACCTGGCCGCCGACCACCTGTCGCTGGCGGACCGGCGCCCGGCGGCCGTGGACTTTTCCCGTTTCCGCACGGTGCAGATTGCGCACCGCCGCGGACTGCTGCAGGTCCGCGTCGATGGCGAGGTGGTGCGGTCGGCATCGGTGTTCCACGAGGAGCTGGTGCTGAGCGAGTTCATGCGCGGCGGCCCGCTGCACGCGCGCACCATGTTCGGGCAGCTCGGCGACAGCGGCAGGAGCTGGTGGCGCCGGTTGCGCTACGAGACGCGCAACCCCCGGCTCACCGACTGGCGCTGGAGCTGGGAGGCCGCGGACGGCCGGTGGCCGGACCAGTATCAACGCGACCGCCTGACCCAGGTGCACGGCAACCATCCCGAGCAGCAGCCGGGCCCGGACCACGGCTACTCCTCCTGGCTGCAACAGAAGGATGGCAGCATAGTGTTCGTCGACTACACCAACCTCGGCGACGCGGACGGCAAGAGCCACCTGGTGGGCGCCTTCATCGACCCGCAGGACCTGGCCTGAGCACCCCCGCCTCGCGCGCCGGCACCCTGCCCATGCTCCGCAGACGAGGCGCGGCGGCGCGGCGGCACGGCCTGCCAACTTGGTTACGGCGTGCGGTTCTCGCTATACTCGGTGAGTGCATGGACCCGCCGACCTTCAACGCCGGTCATTCCGCACCTGACCCGCACTCCGGTGAGCGCGCGGCGAGTGCCCCGGACATGACCCCGGTTCCGACCGGATGCCGGCAGGGGTGCATGCGAGGCCGCACCTGAGCGTGCCGCACGGCGCACCGGTCGCTGCGACGGCGGCTACCGCCGGGCCGCCTGCGGCAGCCCCCACCGTCGACATCGAAACCCTGGTGACCGAGGACGACACGCCGGTGGACATGCGCTCCGAGAAGCAGCAACGGCTGCTCACCGAGCCGCTGTACAGTTCGTGGTCCGGGCCGGGGGCCGGGCGCATGTTTCTGGCGGCGGCCAATGTGGGAGTGTTCCCGGAGCCGCGCAACCCGGCGATCGTGCCGGACGTGTTCGTGAGCCTGGACGTGCAGGTGCACGCGAATTTCTGGGACAAGGCGCACCGGTCGTACTTCGTGTGGGAGTTCGGCAAGCCGCCGGAGCTGGTGGTGGAGATCGTGTCGAACCAGAAGGGCAACGAGGTGGGGCGCAAGCGGCGGCGGCACGCGGAAATGGGAGTCGGGTACTACGTGATCCACGATCCGCTGCATCAGGTGATGGACGACGAACTGCGCGTCTACCGGTTGAGCGGCGGGAGCTATGAACGCCAGGAGTCACCGTGGTTTCCCGAGCTGCGGCTGGAACGCCAGCGTGCGGACGAGGAACGTCAGCGCGCCGAACACGTAGAGCAGTTGCTGGCGGAAGAGCGCCGGCATGCGGAGCAGGAACATCGCCGGGCCGAACGCTTGGCGGCCTTGCTGCGCCAGTCGGGGATCGACCCCGAGCAGGAGTGAACGCCCCCGTGCGGCATCGGCGGCATGACCTGGACCCTGTCCCCCGCCCTCCGCCACGATCTCGCGCAATCGAGAGGGATTCTCCGCCAGCGGCAGGTACACGCTGCTGCGCAGGAGATTCCGGTCCAACTCCAGCGGACCGCAGCAGCCATCCATCAGGCACGTTCATTCGCGCGCAGAACGTGGCCTGAGCTCCGCCGGGAGCGGTATTCTTTGCGGCGATGACCCTGCGCGAGTTGTTCGCGGCGGTGGATGCCGCCCGCGTGCCGCTGTTGATCGGGCTGGGGGCGGTGGTGGCGCTGACCGCCCTGATCGGCCTGCTGCACGGCCGCGGCAACGGCGGGCGGGCGCCGTGGCGCCAGTTGTACGCGTTCCTGGTGTACGCCGCCTGCGTCCCGGGCATCTTCGCCGCGGTGGCGATTGTCTACGCCCTGCTGTTCACCGGTGAGAACCTGCTCGATCTCAACGCCGCCTCCTACCTGGCCCCGGTCGTGTCGATGGTGCTGACCCTGGGCCTGATGCGGCGCAATGTCAGCTTCGACGAGGTGCCGGGGTTCAAGCGTCTCACCGGCCTGATGACGATGATCGGCGTGACCTTCGCCATCCTGCTGGTGCTACGCAGCATGCGCGTCTGGCTGTTCTTCAGCGCCTCCCTGGGGTGGTTCTTCGTGCTGGCGGCGGCAATGTGCGTCCTGCTGATGTGGGGCAGCCGGGCGCTGTTCGGCCGCCGGCGGGATTGACTCGCGGCGGGCACCCCGACCTGACTCTACCCGCTTGCCGGTGTGGCGCCGAGCCCGTAGGCTGGTCGGACCCTGTCCGGAGGCATGCAACATGACCAGTGACGCCCAGACCAGCGACTCGCTGTTGCACCGTGATCCGACCCAGCACTACCCCGTGGCGGTGCGTGGGGAGGGCATCTACCTGTACGACGACAATGGCCGGCGCTACGTCGACGGCACCGCCGGCGCCACCAACGTGACCCTGGGCCACGGCCGCGGCCGCATCGCGGATGCCATGGCGGAGCAGGCGCGGCAACTGGCGTACTGCTTTTCCACCCAGTTCACCAATCAGCCGGCACGGCAGCTCGCGCAGCGGCTCGCGGTGCTGGCCCCCGGAGATCTCAACCACGTCTACTTCGTCTCCGGCGGCTCGGAGGCGATCGAGACCGCCATCAAGCTGGCGCGCATGTATCACCTGCAGCGCGGTGCCAGCGGCAAGCACAAGGTGATCGCGCGCTGGCGCAGCTACCACGGCGCCACCCTCGGGGCGCTGTCCCTCACCGGGATCGTGGGCATGCGTACCCCCTACGCCCCGTGGCTGGCTGCCTTTCCCCACATTGCCACCTGCTACCCCTATCGCTGCGCCTTCGACGGCTGCGGGGAACGTTGCAACCTTACCTGTGCGCACGAGCTGGAGCGCACCATCCAGCAGGAAGGCGCGGACAATGTGGCCGCGTTCGTGGCCGAGCCGGTGGTGATGGGCGCGCTTGCGGCCGGTGCCGCGCCAGCCGAGTACTTCCAGGAAATCCGCGCCATCTGCGACCGCCACGACGTGCTGTTCATCGCCGACGAGATCATCACCGGCATGGGCCGGACGGGGGCGTACTTCGCCATCGAGCACAGCGGGGTGGTCCCCGACATCATCACCTTTGCCAAGGGCATCAGCAGCGGCTACAGCCCGTTGGGCGGGGTGCTGTTCGCCGACCGCATCCGCGCCGAGCTGACCGCGCGCGGCGGACCGTTCCCGCATATCTTCACCGCGGTGAACAACCCGGTCTCGGCACGTGCTGGACTCGAAGTCCTCGACATCCTGGAGGAGGAGAAGATCCTGCAGCACGTGCAGGAGCTGGGCCGCTACATCGCGCCGCGCTGGGAGCGGCTCGGAGCCCATCCGCTGGTCGGCGAGACGCGCGGCCTGGGGCTGCTGTGGGGCCTGGAGCTGGTGCGCGACAAGGCCACCCGGGAACCGTTCCCGGCCGCCGAGCGGATCTCCCCGCGCCTGACGAAGCTGCTGCTGGACCAGGGCGTATCCCTCGCGGTGCAGGCTGGCTGCTACGACTTCGTGCTCGGCGACGACGTGCGTTTCACCCCGCCGCTGATCATCTCCAGGGAGCAGGTGGACGAAGTGCTCGCCACCCTCGAATCCTGCCTCGACGCGCTGGCCGCCGAGCTGGCCGGCTGAGAAGCGGAGACGCAGCCGGCGTTGACGCTGCGCCCGCACGGGCGCATGCTGGCGGCAGGGGTGACGGCCCATCCGCCGTGCCCGGGGGAGTATGGCAATGCCGCGAGTGGTGTATCTGAATGGCGACTACGTGCCGGAAACGGAGGCGCGGATCTCCATCTTCGACTGTGCGCTGATGTACGGCGACATGGTGTTCGAGATGACGCGGGCGTTCAATCAGCGCCCGTTTCGACTGGAGCATCACCTCGACCGGTTGTACGGGTCGCTGCGCTACGCGGGGATCGACTGCGGCCTCGACCAGGCGCAGATGCTGGCCGCCACCCACGAGACCATTGAGCGCAACCTGCCGGCCGTGGGCGAACTCGACTTCCAGATCATGCACAACGTCACCCGCGGCGGCATGGACCTGTACGCGGAGCTGGTCAAGGAAGGGACCTCTTCGGTGGTGACCATCAACGTGTTTCCGCTGGTGCGACACATCGGGCGCAGCGCCGCGGTCTACGACACCGGGGCCCACTTCGTGACCCCGCGCCAGCAGTCGGTGCCGGCGCGCTTCATCGACCCCAAGGCCAAGAACCGCAGCCGCATCTTCTACAAGCTGGCGGAGCTGGAGGCGGAACGGATGGAGCCGGGAGCCATGGCCCTGCTGACCGACGAGCGCGGCTTCGTGACCGAGGGCACCGGCAACAACTTCTTCATGGCGCGGGGCGGAGAGATCTTCACGCCCAAGCCGCACGACATCCTGCGCGGCGTGTCGCGCCAGTACTGCATCGAGCTGGCGCAGGAGGCGGGGATCCCGTTGCACGAGGCGGACATCGAGCCGTACGACGTGCGCGAGGCGGACGAGGCCTGGTACACCAGCACCACCATCTGCATGCTGCCGATCACCCGCTTCGACTTCGGCCCCGTGGGCGACGGCAAGCCGGGGCCGATCTACCGCCGGCTGCTGGACGCCTGGTCGCGGAACGTGGGCGTCGACATCGAGGCCCAGGCCAAGGCGTACGGCGCGATGGCCGGCTGGCGGCCGTAGCGCGCTCATGGCAGCGACTGAGGCACTGCGCGTGGCGATGGCGGGCTGTCACCGCTCGGTGACGCCGCGGCCCGGCTCCCACAACTGGGGCGCCGCGCTGGCCCCGGCGGCAGAGGTCCGGGTGGTCGCCGCGTACGATCGCGGAGCGGAGACGCGCGCCGAGTTCCAGGCGACCTGGCGCGATACCTGGGGAGAAGTCGCACTCTACGACGACTACCAGCGGATGCTGGACGAGGTGCGACCCGACATCGTGTGCATCGCCACCCGGCAGACCCACCACTCCGACCAGATCGTGCGCGCGGTGGCGGCGGGGGTGCGCGGGATCCTGTGCGACAAGCCGTTCGTGACCAGCCTGGCCGAGGGCGACGCCGCCCTCGAAGCGTGCCGCGGGGCCGGCGTGGCCATCGCCTACGGCACCGAGTGGCGCTGGTCCGAGGAGTACCGCTGGCTGGCGCGCCAGGTGCGGGACGGGGCCGTCGGCACGGTACAGGCGATCCTGGCCCACGGGCTGCCCAACCTGGTCTTCCACGGCTGCCACTGGTACGACATCGCCCTGATGCTGGTGGGCGACCCGGAGCCGGTGTGGGTCAGCGGCCGCGTCGACGAGGTGAGTCCGCAGGAACCCGACGAGGGCCGCCGCCTCGACCCTCCGGGACACGCCTGGGTGGGGCTCGCCAACGGCGCCACGCTGGCCCTGTTGCCGGAGGGAGGCGGGCGTGCCTTCACCGTTCTCGGCAGTGCCGGGCGGCTGGAGATCGTCAACGACGCCCGGCAGGCCTACCTCTGGGAGGCGCGCTCGGGCACCCCCGGCGAGAACCTGGCCGCGGCACCGGCCAGCCTGGAGGTGCCACAGCCCACCGCGCCGTGGCCGCGCGGGCCGGCGATCGTGCGCGACCTGGTGCGGGCGGTACGCGGATCCTCCACTACCCTGTGCGACGTGCCGCAGATCCGGCGCGCAACGGAGATCGGCTTCGCGGTCCACGAGTCGAGCGTCGCGGGCGGGGCGACCGTCAGCCTCCCGGTCTCCCACCGTACCCGACGCATCGATCCACGGGCGTGGGGCAACGACTGATTTTTTCCTACGACTGTGCCGTGCGGCTGACCGGTACGGCCGCGACACGCTTGCCGTCCGCCACGGTTCCGTTGCGGGAGGCGGTGGGCCGCGTCACGACGCGCGCGGTGCTGAGTCTCGAGGCCTCGCCCAACGCCGACCTGGCGGCAATGGACGGCTATGCCGTGCGCGCTGCCGAGCTGTGCGACGCGGCTCCCAAGACCCCGTTCCGGCTGGAAGTGATCGGCTCGGTCGCCGCCGGAGACGGTGCGCTGAAGGGGCAGCCGCTCGCGGCCGGAAGCGGCGCGGTGCGGATCGCCACCGGTGCGCTGCTGCCCGCCGGCTACGACACCGTGCTGCCGTTCGAACAGGTCTCGGAGACGAGCGACGGCATCGAGGTGCCCGCGCCGGCGCCGGCGGGCGCCAACGTGCGCCGCACCGGCGAGGATCACCGGCCCGGAGACGTGGTGCTGGAAGCCGGACGCCGCATCGGCCCGTCCCACGTGCTGCTGCTGGCCAACCTGGGATGCTCCGAGGTGGAGGTGGTGCGCCGCCCGCGGGTGGCGGTCCTGGCAACCGGCAGCGAAGTGGTCGAAGACCTGTCGTTGCCGCTGCGTCCGGGCCAGGTCCGCAATTCGAATGCGCGCTACCTGCTGAGCGCCCTGGCGGTTGCCGACTGTGAGGCGAGGTCCGCGGGAACCGTCCCGGACCGGCCGGAGGCGGTCGTCGGCGCGCTGCGCCGGTTGCTGGCGGTCGATCCGCCGCCAGACCTGGTCCTGACGATCGGCGGGGTTTCGCGGGGCGCGGCCGACTTCGTGCCGGCGGCGCTGAATGCGCTGGGCGCCGAGTACCTGTTCCGCGGGGTGGCGCTGCGTCCCGGCAAGCCGGTGCTGTGGGCGCGCCTGCCCGGCAGCGGCACGCTGCTGTTCGGCCTGCCGGGCAATCCGCTGGCCGTGCTGGCCACCTTCCGGGCGCTGGTAGTGCCCTGCCTGCGAACCCTGCAGGGCTTGCCACCGGAGCCGCCGGTTACGGCGGTGCTCGGCACCGACGTGGCCGGGCGACCGCCGCTTGCCCGGTTGCTGCTGGCCCACCCCGTCGGTTCCGCCGCCGGCGCATCGGAGCGGATCGTCCCGGCGGCCGGCCAGAAGGCGTCGCAGGTGGGTGCGTTGCGCATCGCCGACCGCTGGCTGGTGGTGCCGGCCGACCGCGCGCAGCTCCTTGCCGGCGCCGGCGTGGCCACCCTGCCCCTGTAGCGGAGAACGGCGGGAGATGCTCAGAGGTACGGACCTCGCGCCGGGACAGGCGTTGCCGGTGGCTGCCGGTGAGCGCTGCGAATTGGGCGACGGGCTCTCCGGCACCGCCTTCCTGGTTGACTGGCAGGGAGACGGCGGCCGCGACATCCTCTATTCGCTGCTGCCCAACATGCACGGCGGCGGGGTCTACCTGTACCGCGAACGGCGCGCCGGCCGCGGCGAGGTGCCGCTGTACGACCCGCCCGCGCCGCTGGCCGAGGTGACCGGCTACCACGCGCTGCCGCTGGTGACCGACGCCGGCCAGCTCCACCTGCTGGCGTACGGCAACCCGACTCGCGATCCGGCACGCGAGGCGGATCCGGGCTGGCTCAAGCTGTACCGCAACCGCGGCCCGCGCTCGGCCCCTCGGTTCGCCGGGCCCGCGCAGCGCGTAGCCGTGGACGGCAAGGCGCTGGCCGAGGTGTTCGCGGCGGCCGACCTGTGGAATCTCAATCCCTACCGCGACCGGTCCGGCGTCACCCACCTGGTCATCTCCTGTCTCTACCAGTACGTGGTGGAGTACTGGCCCGACGTGCGCGGCACCGATCTGCGCGACTACCCCAACATGGGGGCCGGCCGCGGCTACCGCGCCGACGGCACCTGGATGGGCCGCAAGCCGACCACGCGGGTGTTCCTGCTGCGCAACGTCGGCGCCGACGAACAACCCGAGTTCGGACCGCCGGAACCGCTGGCCGAATATCGCTCCTGGGACGGCCGCACGGACGCCGCCTTGATCGACATCGACCGCGACGGCGCCCTGGAGCTGCTGGTGCGGCGCGACGTGGACCGGCTCTACGCCATGCGCCTGACCGCGAGTACGCCGGTAACGGGGCGAGACGTCGCGTCGGATTCGCCGCAGGTGCACTCTGGCAGTCGGCTCCGGCGCGAGGTCGCGTCGGGACTGCCGCGCCTGACCGCCACAGGAGAGGCCTGGGAGCTGCCCTGCAGCCCGTTGCGCCGCGGCTATTTCGAGACTTCCCTGTGCTGTTGCGATCTCGACGGCGACGGCGAGCAGGAGATTCTCATCACCGGCAACCCCGGCGTGGTGATCTGGCTGGACTACGAGGACGGCCAGTGGCGCGAGCGCCCTCCCCTGCTGCGGGTCGGCGGCGCGGCCCGCGTGGAGACGCTCGCGGTACCCTGCCTGGCGGACCTGGACGCCGGCGGCGCCCCCGACCTGGTGGTGGGCGATTCCTCCGGCTACCTCTGGCGCTTCGCCAATCGTGCGCAGGAGGCGGCGAGCTTCGACCTCGCGGCCGGAACCCGGCTCCACGCGGGCGGCGCGGAGATCCACCATCTCGCCGGCCCGACCGGCTCCATCCAGGGCCCCAACGAGGCTCGCTGGGGCTACCTCAACCCGCTGGTCGCCGACTGGGACGGCGACGGCCTCCTCGACGTGATCAGCAACGACATCCACGGCCGTTACCTTTGGTACCGCAACGTCGGCAGCCGCGACCGGCCGTGCTTCGCCGCGGCGCGGGCGCTGTACTGCGGCGGCGCTCCACTTACCGGTGCGTGGCGTTCTCGCCCCGCGGCCTGGGGGCCCGGCTGCCTGCTGCTGCTCAACGGCGACGGGTTCCTGCAGCTCTTCCGGTGCACCGGTGCCGATCCGGAGCGCCTGGATGCGGGGCCGCTGTTGCGCTACCGGGACGGCAACCTGGTGCGTGGCTGCGGTCCCGGCGGCCTGTGGGGCCGCAGCGCGTTCTGCGGCTGCGACTGGGACCTGGACGGCACCCGCGACCTGGTGGCCGGAAGCGCCCGGATGAACACCCGCGTCATCAACGGCCACTTCCCCGGACTCGCCACTCCCTTCTGGCTGCGCAACGCCGGCAGCGACGCGGAGCCGGTGTTCGAGCGGCCGCGGCTCATCACCGAGGCGGACGGCACTCCCATCAACCTGGTGTCCCACAAGTGCGCGCCGTGGTGCCATGACCTCGATGGCGACGGCGCTCCCGACCTGATCTGCGGCTCGGAGGACGGCAAGGTGTACGCCTGGCGCCGCGCCCAACTGCGCTGGGACTGGGATCCGGCTACCCGCTTCGCCACCGAACCGATCACCACCACTTCCGGCTACGGCGTGGACCTCGCGGTCGATCCCGCGCGCGTCGATCCGGCCCGTGCCGCGCCGCCGGCCGGCTGAGCTGCCGCGTCATACGACAACCTCACGACAACCCCGAGGCAGTTGCAGGGATCAGGCTTTTCCGCAAAGCTCAACTCACGCGGGCGCGCTCGAGCAGCCCGTGACGGAACCCAGCGCGTCGCACCGAGAGCGGCGAGGCCTGGCTGGCAAGGCGCGACGAACGAGCATATCGGCCATATGTGAGCGAGGAGCAACGCAGCCAGCCGGGATGCATCGCCGCTCAATGCAGCCGGAGTTTCGCCACGGGCTGCCAGGCCCGCACAATTCAGGGAGGCGATCAATGATGAAGCGCTTACTATTGGCAGCGGGCATCGTCCTGCTGGCGTCCGCCACCTTCGCGGACGAGGTCAAGCCCGCCGTGGTGTTCGACATGGGCGGCAAGTTCGACAAGTCCTTCAACGAGGGGATCTACAACGGCGTCGAGAAGTTCCGCATGGAGACCGGGATCGAGTACGCCGAGTTCGAAGTGGCCAACGAGGCACAGCGCGAGCAGGCCCTGCGCAACTTCGCGCGCCGCGGCTACAACCCGGTCATCGCCGTGGGCTTCGGCCAGGCTCCGGCGCTGGAGAAGGTGGCCGCCGAGTACCCCTACACCAATTTCTCGATCATCGACATGGTAGTGGACCTGCCCAACGTGCAGTCGATCGTGTTCAAGGAGCACGAGGGCTCGTTCCTGGTGGGCATGATCGCGGCCCTGGCCTCCGAGACCGGCAAGGTGGGCTTCGTCGGTGGCATGGATATCCCGCTGATCCGCAGGTTCGCCTGCGGCTACGAGCAGGGCGTGAAGCACGTCAATCCCGACGCCGAGGTGTACCAGAACATGACCGGGACCACGCCGGCGGCCTGGAACGACCCGGTGAAAGGCGCGGAGCTGGCCAAGTCGCAGTTCGACCGCGGCGCGGACATCGTGTTCGCCGCGGCCGGCGGCACCGGGCTCGGCGTGCTGCAGGCCGCCGCCGACGGTGGCAAGCTGTCGATCGGCGTCGACTCCAACCAGAACTACCTGCACCCGGGATCGGTGCTGACCTCGATGCTGAAACGGGTAGACGTCGCCGCCTACGACGTATTCAAGACCGCCTTGGACCACACCTGGGAGGCGGGCATCCTTGATCTGGGACTGGCCGAGGACGGCGTCGGCTGGGCGCTGGACGAGCACAACGAGGCGCTGATCAGCGACGAGATGGAGCAGCAGGTGGAAGCCGCGCGCGCGGCGATCGTCGCCGGCGAGCTGGCGGTGCACGACTACATGGCGACCAACTCCTGTCCGTAGCGCCGCTACCCATGGGCGACCCGCGAACGGCGGTCGCCCTGCGCGGCATCAACAAGCGGTTCGGCGCCATCCGCGCCAACCGCGACGTCTCGCTGGAGGTGGCGCAGGGATCGATCCACGGCATCATCGGCGAGAACGGCGCCGGCAAGTCGACCTTGATGAGCATCCTGTACGGCTTCTACCGGCCGGACTCGGGGAGCATCGAGGTCGACGGCCGCGCCACCGAGATAGCGACTCCGGCGGACGCCATAGCGGCCGGGATCGGCATGGTGCACCAGCACTTCATGCTGGTGGAGCCGCTCACCGTGCTGGAGAACGTGCTGCTGGGCGCGGAACAGGGACCGTTGCTGCGCCAGGGGCTGCGCCGGGCGCGGGCGGCCCTGACCCGCCTGGAGCAGGACTACGGACTCGAGGTAGACCTCGAGGCGCCGGTGGGCGAGTTGCCGGTGGGCCTGCAGCAGCGGGTGGAGATTCTCAAGGCGCTGTACCGCGGCGCCGACATCCTGATCCTCGACGAGCCCACGGGGGTGCTCACGCCGCAGGAGGCGGACGAGCTGTTCCGCATCCTGGCGGCGCTCAAGCAGCAGGGCCGCACCATGATCCTGATCACCCACAAGCTGCGCGAGATCATGGCGATCACCGACCGCGTCACCGTGATGCGGCGCGGCGTGGTGGTGGCCAACGTCGCCACCGCCGACACCTCGCGCGAACAGCTCGCGGAGTTGATGGTCGGCCGCAAGGTGCTGCTGCGGGTGGAGAAGCGGCCGGCCACACCCGGCGAGGTGCTGCTGCAGGCGGAACATCTCGCCTATACCGACGGCGCCGGGGTGCGCCGGGTCAAGGACCTCAGCCTGAGTGCGCGGCGCGGCGAGATCGTCGGCATCGCCGGAGTGGCCGGCAACGGCCAGTCGGAGTTGCTGGCACTGCTCTCCGGCATCACGCGGCCGGACAGCGGCGCGCTGACGGTGAACGGCACCGTGCTGTACGCCTCCGGGGCGGCGGACGCTCGCGGAGCGAGGGACGCCGGGGTTGACGGTGACGCCGCCGCGGAGGCGGCCGATGCGCGCCGGACGCGGGCCGCCGGCCTGGGGCACGTGCCGGAGGACCGCCAGCGCATGGGGCTGGTGACCAGCTTCGCGGCCAACGAATCCTCCATCCTGGGGTATCACGACGACCGCGCCTACAACGGCCCGCTGCTGCTGCACCGGCGCCGGATCATCGCCTCCGCGCAGCGGCAGATGGAGGAGTTCGACGTACGCCCGGCCGATCCTCTCCTCCGTTGCGACGGCTTCTCCGGCGGCAATCAGCAGAAGATCATCGTCGCCCGCGAGCTGGACCGGGACCCCGACGTGCTGCTGATCGGCCAGCCCACCCGCGGCCTCGACATCGGGGCCATCGAGTTCATCCATCGCCGCCTGGTTGCGCTGCGCGACCAGGGCAAAGCGATCCTGCTGGTGTCGGTGGAGCTGGACGAGATCATGTCCCTGAGCGATCGCATCCTGGTGATGTTCGACGGCGCCGTGGCCGGCGAGGTAGCCGGGGAGGAGGCGACGGAACAGACCCTGGGCGCACTGATGGCCGGAGTCGGGGCGGCCTGAGGTGGCGGCCAACGACCCCGGCTCCGGCCTGCCGCGCTGGGCCGTTTCCGCCCTGCTGCCGCTGATCAACCTGCTGGCGGCATTCGCGGTTTCCGGGATCGTGATCGTGGTGCTGGGCGAGAGCCCGGTGCAGGCCCTGGTGAGCCTGGTCCGTGGCGCCTTCGGCTTCCGCGAGGCGTGGGGCTACACCCTGTACTACGCCACCAACTTCATCTTCACCGCGTTGGCGGTCTCGGTGGCTCTGCATTGCGGGCTGTTCAACATCGGCGGCGAGGGCCAGGGCTACATCGGCGGTCTCGGCGTCGGCCTGGTATGCCTGTTTCTCGACGGTCTGCCGTTCCTGCTGCTGGTGCCGCTGGCCGTGCTCGGCGGGGCCGCCTTCGGGGCGTTGTGGGCGTGGGTACCCGGCTACCTGCAGGCACGGCGCGGCTCGCACGTGGTGATCACCACCATCATGTTCAACTTCATCGCCGCTACCGTGATGGTCTACCTGCTGGTCAACGTGCTGATCGAACCGGGCCAGATGTCGCCGCAGAGCCGCGCCTTCGCCGAGCACGCCACCCTGCCGGCGATGCACGAACTGCTGGGCCGGATCGGGATCGACTTCCCGCGCACGCCGCTGAACCTGGCGTTCCCGTTCGCGTTGGTGTGCGGGGCCCTGGTGTGGATCTACATCTGGCACACGCGCTGGGGCTACGAGCTGCGCACGGTCGGCGCCAACCCCGAGGCCGCGGTCTACGCCGGCATCTCTCCGGCGCGCAACATCGTCCGGGCGATGGCGATCTCGGGGGCGCTGGCGGCGATGATGGGGCTGAACGAGGTGATGGGGGTGAACCACCGCCTGCTGCTCAACTTCACCGCCGGCTACGGCTTCGTCGGCATCGCGGTGTCGCTGATGGGGCGCAACCACCCGCTCGGGATCGTGCTGGCCAGCCTGCTGTTCGGGGCGTTGTACCAGGGCGGCGCCGAGTTGGCGTTCGAGATGCCCAAGGTGACGCGCGACCTGGTGGTGGTGATCCAGGGGCTGGTGATCCTGTTCGTGGGCGCCCTGGAGTACCTGTTCCTGCCGGCGCTGCGGCCCTGGTTCCGGGCGCGGCGGCAAGCCCCGGCCGCCGCGGGAGAGGCGTAGCATCACCGTGGAGGCCGTGGGATTCTTCATCCTGCTGCTCGACGCCACCCTGCGGGTGTCGGTGCCGCTGGTCCTGGCAGCAATTGCCGGGCTGTTCTCGGAGCGCTCGGGGATCGTCGACATCGGCCTGGAGGGCAAGATGCTGGGCGCCGCCTTCGCGGCCGCGGCCGCCTCCTACGTCTGCTCCGAGCGACTGGCGGCTGCCGGGCTGACCGGACTGCTGCCGGCGGCGGCCTGGGTCGGGCTGCTGGCCGGCGTCGCCGCGTCGATGCTGCTGGCGCTGCTGCACGGCGTCGCCTGCATCCGCTACCACGGCAACCAGATCGTGTCCGGGGTGGCGATCAACATCCTGATCTCGGGGCTCACCGTGCTGCTCGGAATCGCCTGGTTCAGCCAGGGCGGGCGAACGCCGCAACTGCCGCCGGAGGGACGCTTCCGCCCGGTGGTGTGGCCCGGTGCCGAGGCAGTGCAGGAGGTGCCGCTGGTCGGCCACCTGTACAGCGAGTTGCTGTCGGGCCACAATGTGCTGGTGTACCTCGCCTTTCTGGCGGTGCCGCTGGCGTTCTGGGTGGTCTACCGTACTCGCTTCGGCCTGCGCTTGCGCGCCGTGGGCGAGAATCCGGAAGCGGTGGATACCGCCGGCATCTCGGTAGCCGGCATGCGTTACCGCGCGGTGCTGCTGTGCGGAGCGCTGTGTGGAGTTGCCGGAGCCTACCTGTCCACGGCGCAGTCGGCGGCATTCATCAAGGACATGACCGCGGGCAAGGGCTTCATCGCCCTGGCCGCCCTGGTCTTCGGAAAGTGGCGCCCTGTGCCGACGTTGCTCGGCTGCCTGCTGTTCGGGTTCCTGGAGGCGGTCGCCGCCCGCCTCCAGGGCGCGTTCGACCTGGACGCCAGCTCGGCGCTGGTACGCGAGCTGGTCGACGCGGCGCCGTTCATCATCGAGGCGCTCCCCTACGCGCTGGTGGTGCTGCTGCTGGCGGGGTTCGTCGGCCGCGCCATCGCGCCGCGGGCCAGCGGCATCCCCTACGTGAAGTCGGGCTGACGGATGCAGAGCATTGCACCGACCGGGCAGGCAGCCATCGTGGAGGCGGCGCTGGGCCGCGGCTCGCTGCGGCGTCCCTCGGCCGCGGCGCCGTCCTTCGTCGACCTGATCTGCGCCGTGCACCGGGGCGCCGGCGTCGCCGTGCCGCCGAGCACGTTTTGCGAAACCGTGTCGAGTCAGCTGTTCGCACGCCACCACCTGGCGCTGGTGCTGGTCGACGGCATGGGCATGAGCGCCCTCGCCGATCCCGGCGCGGCCGATCTGCGGGCCCGCGTGCGGCTGGAGCTGGACGCGGTGTTCCCGGCGACTACCGCCTGCGCCATGACCACGGTCGCAACCGGCCGCTGGCCGGCGCAGCATGGCGTTCCGGGCTGGTGGGCATATCTTGCCGAGCACGACTTGTCGGCCACCGTGCTGCCGTTCCTCGAACGCCACTCCGGGCGCCGGCTGCGCCGGTACGGGGTCAGGGCTGCGGAGATCTGGCCGCTGCCCTCGCGCTTCGCGGAAGTCACCGGCAACATGGAGGTGCACGTTCCGCTGGTGTACCTGTTGAGCACCTTCAACCGTTATTTGAGCGGCCGCTGTCGCACGCACGGCCATCTGTCGCTGCGCCAGGCACAGCGCCGCATCGTGCGCCGCCTGCAAGCCGTTTCCCGCCGCCGGGCGCCCCGCACCATCACCTACTGGTATATCCCCGATTACGACAGCGCTTGCCACACCCACGGTGTCGCCAGCCGGCAGGCGCGCGGGACGCTGCAGCAGATACAGGAGCTGTTGCTGGAGCTGGCGGCAGCGGCGCCGGACGACAGCCTGGTTGCGGTGACCGCCGATCACGGTCTTATCGACCTGAGCGAAGGGGAGCGCGCGCCGCTGTTCCACGGCGACCCGCTGCTCGACTGCCTGCGCTGCCCTCCGAGCGGCGAGGCTCGCACGCCTCACTTCCACGTACGTCCCGGCAAGGAGGCGGAACTGGTGCGTCGCGTCGGCGAACTGGGCGGCGACCGCCTGGCCCTGCTCAGCAAGGGAGAGGCCGAGGAGCTGCGCCTGTTCGGCCCGGAACCGCTCAGCGCTCTCGCCCACCGCCGCTTCGGCGACTACGTCGGGATCGCGCTCGCTCCCTTCACCCTCGGCTACTACGAGTCTCCCGACGCCACCTCGCTGCACCACATCGGTGTCCACGGCGGCATGTGCCCGGCCGAGATCCGCATCCCTCTCGCCATACTCTGAGCTGTTTCCCCTCCGGCGCACATCGCGCCGGCCGGCTGATCTTCGCGGTAGGCGCCAGAAGCGCGGGGGCATGACGTTGATTCCTGAAAGTCTCCAGGTCGAAGGGTCCGGGATCGCGCCGGATCTTGTCGTGTAACGGTGCCAGGCTCGCGAAGTCGATACGCTGGGGCCGGATCAGGAACCCGTCAGGCCCTTCGTGCAACTCGAGCCGGTCACCCGGACCGACACCGAGAGCGTCCAACACCGCCGCGGGAAACGTGACTTGGCGCCTGGCCGTGATCTTGACTACCATGCCCGTCACCTGCCTTACCATAACGCTAATCCGGTAAGGCCCAGTCGTCAAGAGGTGCACGCTTGCCCGGCCTGCTGGTAACCGGTAGCCGCGGCCAGCGTACGCCAACGCGAGGAGGACAGGACAATGCGGGTTCCGAGGGCCATCCCGGTCCGGCTGGCGGCGGCGACGCTGCTGATGGCGTGCGTGGCGGGCGTCTACGGCGAGGAGCGGGCCGGCCCACCGCTGAAGCTCGGCCTGCTGTTCAACTTCAGCGAGGGGGCCACGGCGCGCGCCCTGGATCGCAAGCGGGCGTTCGACCTGGCGGTGAAGCACCTCAACGCCGCCGGCGGCGTGCTCGGACAGCCGGTAGAGGTGGCGGTGGGAGACTCCACCCGGGACCCGGCGGCGGCAGTGGCGGAAGCGCGGCGGCTGGTCGAGGAAACCGGCATCCATGCCCTGGTTGGCCCCAACTCCAGCGCCAACACGCTCCCGGTTGCCGAGCGGGTGACCGGGCCGGCAGGCATCCCCACCATCACTCCATCCGCCTCCTCGCCGCTGCTAACCGACGCCGCCGACCGCGACTTCCTGTTTCGCACCGTGCTCTCCGACCGCGCGCAGGGACCGGTCCTGGCGCGCGTCACCCGCGAGCGCGGCGTCGACAACGTGGGGGTGATCTACCGCGACGACGCCTGGGGCGCCGGACTGGCGGCCGCCTTCGCCGACGCCTGGGACGGCGCGATCTCGGCCGTTGGGTTCGGCCCGGCGCAGACCACCTTTCTTGCCGAGTTGCGGCGGACGGCCGCCGCGGGCGCGGAGGGGCTGGTGGTGATCGCCTTCGAAACGGAGGCCGTGATCATCGTCCGCGAGGCGATCGAGCACCACCTGTACCGCCAGTTCACGTTCGGTGACGCGGCCAGGAGCCCGGACGTGGTACGCGAAATCGGCGGTCAGCACCTTGGCGGCATGTACGGCACCGCCGGAGCCACGGCCCCGGACAACCCGGTCGCGGCCGCCTGGGACGCGGCCTTCGTGGCCGAGTACGGTCAGTTGCCGGCGTTCGCCTACGTCAGGGAGACCTACGACGCGACGATCGCGCTGGCCCTGGCGGCACAGGCTGCCGGCAGCACGCGTGGTGCGCTGATCCGCGACCAATTGCGCGCCGTGGGCAGCGCGCCCGGCACGGTGGTAAGCGCGGGGGCCGAAGGCGTCGCCGCGGCGCTGCGCATTCTGGCGGCTGGCGGAGCCGTCGACTACGAAGGCGCCGCGGTGACGCTGGACTGGGATCGGAACGGCGATCTGACGCGCGGCCACATCGGCGTCTGGCGCTTCACGGCCGACGAGCGGATCGAAACCCTGGAGGCGGTGCCGTGGCAGCGTTGACCGGACGCATCACCAGAGCCGGTCGGTATGCAGGGCTTCCAGGAGGTCGGGCAGCGGCCACACGTCGATGCCGTCCGGGCTCCGCATGCGGCGCGTACCCGTATAGGTCAGAATCCGGCGCCGAAGGCCGGGCAGCGGGGCGACGGCACGGAGTCCGGCCAGATGACGATCATGGATCCGCGAGGAGGCCTTGGATTCGATGGCGATGGCGTCGCCGTCGCGCAACAACAGGAAGTCGACCTCCGTGTCCCGCGCGCGCGCCGGCGCCCAGTAGAACATCTCGTCGAACGCTCCGTGGTAGTCGCGATAGCTTGCGAGCACCGTGGCGATCCAGCCCTCGAACAGGGAGCCTCGTTCGCGCGGGTCGAGTTCTCGAAGGCGCCCGCCCGCGGCGCGCGCCAAGCCAGGATCGATCCAGTACAGCTTGGGGTGCTTCCGTTCCCGGACCCGCAACTTCGGGTCATACGCCGGCAGCCGGAACGCCACCAGCGTGTCCTCCAGGATCTCAACGTAACCCGCCAACGTCGTGCGGCTGACTTCGGCGTCGCGGGCGGCGGAAGCCAGGTTGAGCGTCTGGCCGTGAAACAGCGCGGCGACCGGCAGGAAGCGTGCGAACCCGGACAGGTTCCGAACCAGCGCTTCGCCCTTGATCTCTTCCTTCAGGTAGAGCTGCATGTACGACCGCAACGCCGCAACCCGGTCGTCGGCGTTCCAGATCACCGGCAGGCTGCCGTGCCGGAGCACCGTCTCCAGGTCGAAGTCGGTCCCCAGCTCGTGTGGCAGAAAGGGATACATGCGGGTGTAGATCGCGCGCCCGCCCAGGAGGTTCACACCGGCCCGCTTCAACTTGCGCGCCGACGATCCGGTGAGGATGAAACGGAGCCCGCCGCCTTCGATGTGACGGTGGACCTCGTTGAGCAGACCGGGCAGCCGCTGTATCTCATCCACGAACACCCAGCCGCCGGGGGCAACCGTCCGCAACTCGGCAGCGAATCGTCCTGCGTCTGCCAGATAGCTCTGATACAGAGCCTCGTCGAGTAGATCGACGCGATACGCTTCCGGGTATTCATGGCGGACCCAGGTGGTCTTGCCGGTTCCGCGCGGGCCGAACAGAAAGAAGGACGAACGCGGTGTCGCCAGCGTACGTGATCGAAACACGCTCATGCCAACCCGCAACCGGTACGGCGTGATCTGAAATGTGATAGGTGTGTCGTCATTTTGCGTCGCTTTATGACGACATTATAGCATTACCGGCGTGGATGATGCTGCTGCGCGGTGCGGCTCCGGGTTGGAACCTTGACGTGGGTCATGCCACTGCCTAACGTGGAGCGGGCCGATGAGCGATTCCAACTCACCTAGTTCGCACGACCGGTTCGGCAGTGACGGCTTCGTACACCTGCAGGGGTTCTTCTCGTCCGCTCAGGTGGCGGAGGTGCTGGCCAACGTGGAGCGCTACGTGCGCGACGTGATCCCGGCGGCGCCGGACACGGACGTGTTCTACGAGGACAGGGAGCGGCCGGAGACGCTCAAGCAGCTGATCCGCGTGCATCATCACGATGCGTACTTTCGGAGTCTTCTCGAAGAGGGCATCTTCCCGCAGACCGCGGCCGACCTGCTCGGCGAGGCGGTGCGTCCGGTCAATGAGCAGGTGTTCATCAAGCCGCCCGGCGGCGCCAGCCGCGCTACCCCGCCGCACCAGGACGGGTACTACTTTCGTCTGGAGCCGTGCGCGGCGACGACGCTGTGGCTGGCCCTCGATGACGTGGATGCCGAAAACGGCTGCCTGCGCTACGTGCGCGGCTCGCATCGGCGCGGCGTGCGGCCGCATCGACGCACCGGCACCCTCGGCTTCTCGCAGGGCGTAAGCGACTTCGGCACGGCGGAAGACGCGGCCAACGAGGTCGCCTGCGTGGCCCGCGCCGGCGACCTGATCGCCCACCACGCCCTGACCATCCACCGTGCCGACGAGAACCGCGCCCCCGGCCGTCCGCGCCGTGCGTTGGGGCTGGTCTACTACGGCGCCAGCGCCGAAGAGCGGACCGAGGAAGCCGAGGCGTATCAGCGCCGGCTGGCCAGCGAAATGAGACAGGCCGGCCGTATCTGATGCCGGCGCCGCCGGCGACGCGTGACGTTTAGTCGCCCGCACCCAGGATGAAGCTCGCTCTGGTTGCGGACATCCACGCCAACCTGCCGGCGCTGCAGGCTGTTCTCGCCGACCTCGATCGCTGGCGTCCCGACCTGGTGGTGGTGCTCGGCGACATCGTCAACCGCGGTCCGCATCCGCGCCAGTGTTTCGACCTGATCGGCGAGTGTGCCGCCTCGCCGGCGTGGCACCTGCTGGCGGGCAACCACGAGGACTACGTCCTGCACCTGCATCGCCACCCGCCACGCGCCGGACCCGAGGCTGTCGTCCACCAGCACACGGTGTGGACGATCGTACAGCTCTGCGCGGCGCTCGAAGATCTCGCAGCGCTTCCGCCCCGGATCCGGCTCGACCTGCCCGCCCCGGCCGGCCGCGCCAGCTTCACCCATGCTTCGCTGCTCGGCAACCGCAACGGAATCTTCGCCGATACCGGGTCCCTCGATCTGGCCGCCAAGGTGGATGCCTCGGCCGCACTGTTCGGAGTCGGCCACACCCACCGGCCGCTGGTACGCAACCACGGCTCCACGATCGTGGTGAACGCAGGTTCCGTGGGTCTGCCGTTCGACGGCGACCGACGCGCCGGTTACGCCCGGGCCACGGCGCGGCGCTCCGGCTGGCAGGTCGTAATCAAGCGCCTCGCCTACGATTGGCGGGCCGCCTGGCGCGACTGCGTGACGGAGGAATTCGTCACCGGCAGCGGGCCGGTCGCACGGCTGATCAGCCGCGAGCTGGAAGTTGCCCGCCCGCTGCTGACGGAGTGGACCAACCGCTACCAGCACCTGGTGCTGGCCGGCCGGATCGGTATGGAGCAGTCGGTGCGCGAGTTCCTGGCCGCGGCAGAGTGATAGTGTGAGCTTTCTACAGATCCAGTGGGGCGTGGGTGATCTGCTCGGCGCCGGTCGCGGAAATGACGAAGTCGTTCTCGAGGCGCATTCCCGCTGCCAGGTCCGGGTGGTAGACACCCGGTTCCACGGTGATCACGTCCCCCGCGACGAGTTGCTGGTCCCACTCCGGGTTCAGAAAGGGCGCTTCGTGGA
The DNA here is from genome assembly GCA_965203905.1 of Spirochaetia bacterium. GTDB lineage: Bacteria > Spirochaetota > Spirochaetia > SZUA-6 > Bin103 > Bin103. The sequence continues at coordinate 5,945,872 of CBDBDQ010000005.1, forward strand.
TCGACAGGCCGATGCCGTGGCCCAGGTGGTGCGGAAACCCGCCCGGATATACGGCATGAATAGTCGCTTCCGTGTCGCGAAACAGCCGCAGACAACTCAATCCCGGGCGCAGGCGGTCGGCCGCCGCCCGTAAGGCACCCGTCACCAGCTCCCAGGCATCCTGCTGCGCGTCACTGGGGCGCCCCGACACCGCGAACGTGCGCGAAGCATCGGCGCCGTAGCCGCGGTACTCGACGCCCAGGTCGAGAATCCACAGTTCACCCGCTTGCGCCTTGCGGTCCCGCGCCGGGCCTCCGGGCGAGGCGCACTGAAAGTCCTGGCCGAACCGTCCCACCTCCTCGCCTGCCGTCTCCACCGCGGTACGCAACAGCTCGCCGTACAGGGTGAGCTCGTTCAGCCCGGGCTCGATGCGTTCACGGGCGTAGCGGTAGCAGGCATCGACGCAGCCGGCGGCGACGCGCAGCAGCGCCACCTCGTCCGGATCCTTGCACCGGCGCTGGTCCAGGATCCCGGCGCTGAGGTCTGCCGGCTCTCCGCGCAACAGCCGCAGCAGCAGCGCCGGGCAGGTACTCAGATCGCAACCCACCCGCCCGTCGAGCGCCACCCGGCTCACGAGACCGGCCAGCAGCTCCTCCTGGTTGGGACGGATGGTGCTCTGGTGGGCGTTGCCGGTGAAGGTGCGCACGGCGCTGACCGCAAGGCCATCCGCCTCCGCGTCCGGGGCGGCTCCCAGGGTGCCGGTCATCAGTATTGAGTCGCGCCCGCTGACGACCAGTGCGGATCGGGTCGCCACCGGCGTCAGGTATCCCGAGTAGTAGTAGACGTGCTTGCGGTCGGTGATGAGAGCGCTCTCGACCCCCTGCGCTTCCATCAGCTCGCGCAACCGCTGCAGGCGGGTGCGGCACCCTTCGACGGTGAGCCCGTGGCTGTCCATGGCGCCGATGGTACGCCGTCGCGTGTGCGCAGTCTACGGCGGCCAGGAACGATGGGGCGGCGTATCAGGAGTCAAGGAACCCAGCCACCAGGCGGGCCAGGGACTGCGGCGCGTCCAGGTCGACCAGATGCCCGGAGCCGGCGACCACATCCAGCCGCGCCTGCGGCAGTTTGCTCCGGAAACGCTGGCGGTAGGAGGCCGGCAGCACCCGGTCCTCCGCGCCGAACACCAGCAGGACGGGCTGGGTGACGCGATGCAGGCGCCGCGCCAGGCGCGTATCGCCCACCGGCCACAGCAGGCGTGCCGCGGCCTCCTGGGCCCGTACCTGCTGCACCGTCCACTCCACCCGGTCGGCGCCTTCGGGCAGCGCCACGTGGGCGTCGAAGCGGGCCGGATCGCTGCACAGCAGCGCGCCCAACCCGTCCGCCGGCTGGGCGAAGATGTCGGCGCTGGGGTCGGCCGCGTCGAACAGCCCCAGCGGCGACACCAGCACCAGCCGCCGCACCGCGTCCGGCCACACCGCCGCCACGTCGGCGGCCAGTGCGGCCCCCACCGAAACCGCGACCAGGTCTCGGTCCGCCCCGCCGGCCGCACGCAGCAGATCGTGGGTCGCAAGCAGCCATTCGAGCTGGTCGTCCAGTTCGGGCAACGCCGCCGCCCCCGGGAATCCGGGCAGGCTCGGGGCCACCACCTGCCGCCCCTGCGCCAGCAGCTCCAGAAAGGAGCTCCAGCGCGGCAGTCCGCCGATCCCCGGCAGGAACGTGACCGGCCGCCCCTCCCCTCGTTCCCACACCCGGCAGTCCACGCCGGCCACGGTGACCGTGCGTTCCCGCGGCGGGCTCACGTATCCCTCGCCGCCGCGGCAGGCCACCAGTGGTCTTCCCACTGGTCGGTAAACAGGTCACGGACCTGGGGCAGCACGCCCTGGGCGAACAGCTCGGTGTTGCTGCGCGTCAGCTCGCGGTCCATGTTGCCGAAGTGCAGCAGCAGCATGAGCTGGCCGATGTTCAGGTCCACCGCGATCTGCCGCAGCCGCTCGGCCACCTCGTCGGGGGTGCCGACCACCAGGTAGCCGCGCTCCAGGATCTGCTCGTAGCTGGGCGCGGTGGTGAACTGGGCCACCGGGTTGCCGGAGTTGGCCTGGCGCGCGCGGAACCGTACCGACTCCTCGGTGGCGTAGCCGGGCGGCACCGCGAAGCGGGGGTTGGTGTGCAGGCAGTTGCGGTAGAAATACTCCGCCGGCGCGCGGTACAGCTCCAGGGCCTCGCGCTTGGTTTCGGCTACGCCGACGAGCTGCAGGTAGCCGGCCTGGAACGGGTTGGGATCCCGGCCCTGGCGCTCCAGCTCGGCCCAGTAGCCCTTGAGCACCCCGCGCGCGGTGTGATAGCCGAAGTAGGAGAGCGCCGCGTACACGTAGCCGCGTTCGCCGCACATGCGCCAGGTATCCGGCGCGCCGCCCCCCGGCACCCAGATCGGCGGCCGCGGCGACTGTATCGGCCGCGGCCAGATGTTGACGTAGCGCTGCTGGTAGAAGCGGCCGGCGAAGGGAAACGGATCCCGCTCCTGCCAGGCGCGCACGATCAGGTCGCACGCCTCCAGGTAGCGGTCGCGTACCATGCTGGGATTCTGGCCGTAGGCGTAGCAGGTATCCATCGGCGTCCCCAGCGGCAGCCCGGCAATCAGCCGGCCGCCGGAGATGCAGTCCAGCATCGCCATCTCCTCCGCCACGCGGGTCGGCGGATCGTACAGCGCCACCGCGTTCCCCATCACGCAGATCGCTCCCTGCCCGGTGCCGCGCGCCAGGATCGAGGCCATCAGGTTGGGCGACGGCATCATGCCGTAACCGTTGGCGTGGTGCTCGTTCACGCACACCCCGTCGAAGCCCAGCCGCGCCGCATCCTCCAGCTCGTCCAGGTACTCGTTGTAGATCGTCCCGCCGCGCACCGGATCGAACAGGCGCGAATCGATGTCCACCCAGATCGACGGATGCCGTTCCCGGAAGTCGGCGGGCAACTCCGGATAGGGCATCAGGTGAAAGAACAGCACGTTCATTCGGGGCCGTCCGTGACGCTGACCAGGGCCTCGGCGATGGGGCCGAGCGGTTCCCCGTCGACCGCGATTTGCGCGGTCAGCAGGCGGCGGACGCCGTCGCCGGTGGCCGGTGCGGTGGCCTGCAGCGGGAGCTCGCCGCGTTCGCCGGGAGCGAGTGGCAGGGACCCGGCCGCGGCCGTGTGCCAGCCCGGCGGCGGCTGCAGCTGCGCCGTGAAGGTGACCGGCCGTTCCCAGTTGTTGCGCAGCATGAGGCGGTACTCGATGCTGCCGCCGGGAGCCACGGAGGCCAGGTAAGGCCGCAGCCGGGCCCAGAACAGGTCGACATAGTGGTCGGCCGGCTCCGCCACCAGGTTGCGGAACACCCGTTCCTTGCGCGCGATGAAGTCCGCGTACTCGTCGAGCTGCTGCTTCGAGCAGTCGATCACGTCGCGGTGGCCGGGACAGATCAGCTCGGGATCGAGCCGTCGCATCACCTCCACGCAGCGGCGGTGCATGGCAAGCTGGAAGCTGTTGCGCAGCACCGTGGTCTGGTACGGCTTGCTGAGGGTGGCACCGGCCCGCACCACGTCTCCCAGGAAGAAGTTGTCGCCGGTGAACGCCACCCGCCGCCCGTCGATGCGCCCGGCGTAGACGGAGTGGAACTCGGTCTGGCCCGGCGCGTGGCAGATGTCGAACGTGTACTCCTCCCAGGTGAAACGGTCGCCGTCCTGCAGCCGGCGATCGATCCGGATCGGCTTCGGCATGGTGCAGGGAGTGCTGGCCCAGGCGGCGGGGTCCTCCAGCACCTGCGCCACCTCGTGCAGCGCCCAGCAGCGGGTGCCGTGGTGGCGCTGCAGGTAAGGAATGCCGCAGGTGTGGTCGTCGTGGATGTGGGTCGGCACCACCAGGTCGAAGTCGGTCACCCCGTAGTCGTCGCGCAACTCGTCGAGGTGGTGGACCACGAAGCGCATGCTCTCGAACCCGCTGTGGTCGGGTCCCGTGTGCATGTGGGTGCTCAGGGAGTGTCCGTAGTCGACGAACATCGCCTTGCCCGAGTCGCTGAGCACCACGTAGAAGTTGCTGCACGCCCACGGGCCGCTCCACAGCAGGTGGCGCGACAGGGGCTGCAGCCGCAGATCGGGCAGGAAGGAGGCGCCCGGGAGATCGGCCCGCACCACGTGCATCCCCTCCCCCAGGTCGACGCAGTCGCACAGCCGGCGCCGCAGCCGCGCGACGTCTCCGGCCACGTCGGTGATCGGCTCGCCGTGGGAGGGATAGGCCACCGCCACCGGCCGGCGGGCCAGAGCGTCGATCGACTCTATGGTGTAGGCGATGCCCTCCATGCCGCCGTACGCGTACTCCATCGCGTGCAGTTGGTAGAGCCGGCCGCCAGCGGTCATCAGGTCGCCGACGAATGCCACTTCCCGCCCGTCGATCCGGGCGATCAGCATGGAGGAGCCGCGGGTATGGCCCTTCGCCGGGACCACCTCGAAGCGATAGCTGCGCCAGGTGAAGGTCTCGTAGTCCTCCAGGCTGGCGTGCACCGGCAGGTCGCGCGCCGCGCTGAAGAAGGTGTTGCGGTCGTCGTAGTTGTCGTAGACGCGGCGGGTGCGCCAGAACAGCTCCGCGTCCTCGAACAGGTAGCGCTCGTGCTCCGGCACGGCGACCCGCGCGCCGGCCGCGGCCAGGGCCGGGGTGCCCGCGCACTGGTCACGGTGGTGATGGGTGTGCAGCACCCAGTCCACCGAGCGCGCGCCGGTGGCTGCCAGTGCCTCGGCCACGGCACCCGAGCCGGAGTCGATCAGCAGCGCCTGGCTGCCGTCGACCAGCACGTAGACGTTGCAGATGTCGCGGAATCGGTAGAGGTGCTCGCTCAGCCGCGTGAGACGCGTATCAGCCATGTTTGCTGCGACCTTATACCCGTCAGCGGATATGGTCAAAATGAGCTGGTGCGTGGCAGGCGCCCGGACGGTGCTCGCGCGCGAGGTAGCGGCCGACCTGGGCCAGCTCCGTCTCGCTCAGCAGCCGCTGCAACTCCTGAAACAGCTCGCGCTCCTGCTCCCTGACGTAGCCGTGCAGGGACTCCCCCAACTGCACCAGCTCCGTACCGGTCACGCTGTCGCAGCGCACGGCGGCGAGCATCCGTTCCAGGTGGCGGTGTGCGCGGGCGGCCGCCCGCAGCAGTTCGCCGGCGCGCGGTTCACCGTTGTCCGCCGCCACCCGCAACGCCCCTTCCTCCACCCGGAAGTGGGCGCGCAACCCATCCCCGAACTGCCGCACCACCTGGCACTGCCGGAGCTCATCCATGGGGCGCCCGCCGGCCACGGACGCGCCCCGCCGGCGCAACAGCCGGGCGACCAGCAGGATCTCATGGTGGTCGTGCGACAGCGCCACCAGCGCCGGATGCCGTTTCATGCCGGAGTCTGCACCTTCCCCGTGGCCATCACTCGCGGCGTCCGACCACGTCCAGCGCATGCGCCGGCAGCCAGGCGCGGCGGCTGTCCGCCAGTCTCACGTGGAACCAGTCGTTGCGCTCCTCGAGCACCAGCAACTCGGTACCAGAGTGCAGGGGGGTGACAAAGCTGGGCTCGTAGGCATCGCTGTCGCCGCGCCGCGCCGTGACTTCGGACGCCACGATCACGGCTGCTTCCGGGCCGGGGCTCAGCAACTCCGTGGCTACCGACCCTCCAGCAGCGGCCGCCACTACGCCGGCACCCGCCAGCAGCGCGGCAGCGACCCGCCGTCTGAGGTACCGCCCCGTGCCCGTTGCGGCCAGCCACTCCCGGACTCGGGCGAGCGGCTTCGGCAGCGCCGTGACAGTGCCCAGGACGCCGCCCAGCGCACTCAGCAGAGCCAGGAACCAGAGCAAATTGGCGGCAGCCAGGAACAACGTGACCCGGAGCTGCAGCGGCCAGGCGTGGTGCCAGAAGAACAGCAGCCGCAGCACGCTGCCGGCGGCATCCGTGTCGATTCGATCGCGGCGCAGCGAGCGGGCGTGGCGCAGGCTCTGCCTCAGGTTGGGATCTGACGGGATGAACCGCTGCGCCTCGCGGTAGTGCAGGATGGCGCGGCCCACGTCGCCGAGCCGCAGGTAGGTGTTGCCGATGTTGTACAGCAGGAAGCCGTTGCTGCGCCCGAGCGCTTCGGCGGCACCCTCGTAGCGCAACAGTGCGGCGCGGAACTCCTGCGCCGCGTCGGCCTCGCGTCCCGCGGCGGCCAGTTCGTTGCCGGCGGCGAAGCGCTGCTGCGCCTCGGTCAGCCAGGCCACCGGCCCGACCGCGAGGCTCGACTGAGCCGCCGCCGGCCCCGCCGTCCAGATACCGCACAGCAGAAGGAGCATCAGGTGCGCCATGCGGCCGGCAGCGGCGCCGCGCATGCCCGAGTCCAGCTTCGTGGCGTCGAGCGACGAACCGCGCCGCCGGCAGACGATCGGCATCACCGGCGGATCCTCCGTTCCATGTGCGCGGCCCATGCCAGCAGACGTTCGGCAAGGCTGTCGGCCTCCAGGTCTGCTCCGCCGTAGCGGGCAGCCTCCAGCGATGCGAACAGGAGGCGCAACTCCTCAAGGGCCGGGTCTGCCACTCCCCGCTCCCGTAGCATGCCCGCGACGTCGGCGAAGCCGTGCACGGCCTGCCCGGGGCGCAGGCTGTCCGTGAGGTACCTGCGCAATGCCGCGAGCAGGACCGGCTCCGCGGCATCCCTGCCCGCCGCGGTCACGGTGCGGCGCAGGTTCGCCAGGGCAGCCGCCGGCCGCCGCGGTCGCTGCCGGTAGCGGCACAGCGCGAGGGCTCCGTGAACGCCCGCCAGCGCCAGCGGGGCGGCGAACAGCGCCAGCAGCCCGCCAGGCGAAACCACGAAGGCAAGCAGATCGAAGCGCTGGTCGACCAGCAGCATGGGGCCCGCGTAGTTGTGGGCGATTCCGTCACGGCTGCTCGCCACCGGACCGCTCGGCGTGCCGTGCGCTGCGCCGCCCACGGCGCCGTGACCGGCACTACCCTCCACGTCGCGCAGCGTGACTTCGCGGGTCGGATGGACCGTGATCGGAATCGGCTCGCTCGCCAACTCGGCATAGCCCCCGCTTTCGGAATCGAACACGCTGATGCGCACCGCGGGTATCGCCGCAACCTCGTGGTGCAGCGCGCGCAGGACAAGGCGGACGGTTGCCTGCCCGGATGTCCGGGTGGGCGGCGAATCCGCGCTCACGCGAAACTCGCGAAAGCCGCTCATGCGGGTCAGGTCGGGAGCCTGCAGACGGCGCAGGTCGCCGCTGCCGGTGATGGTCACCGCGAGCTCCATCGGGTCCCCTACCTTCACCTCCAGCGGCGCGGCCCGGGCGGCGATCTCGAAACGGCCAACCAGGCCGCTGAAGTCCGCCGGACGCCCCTGCTCGGGCAGCGCCTTGACCCTGAGGTGCAGCTCGTTGGACGGCACCACGAACCGCTGCCGCACCGGTTGCCGCACGTTGCGTCCGAAGAAGTCGCGCACCGTGCGATAGCCGGCAACCCCTTCGAACACCACGGTCGCGGAGCCTATGTTGAGCTCCCCCGGTTGCTCGGAAAGCAGCGTCGTAGCGAAGCTCAGCGACGCGAAACGCTCGCCGTCGATCCGCGTCTGGCCCCGCTGCCACAGCACGTCCCGGCCCGCCACCGGCAGCCGCACCGGGTCGTTGCGGTTGGCGGGGGGTGCCTGATGCTCGTAGCTGAGACCCCGTTTCGCGGCGTCGTCCAGCACCGGGTGGCTGAAGCCATGCACCCGTTCCGGCCCCAACTCGGCGTTCCACAGCCAGGTAGTGGTGAGCAGCACCGGCTCGCCGACCCACACCTGCTCCCGATCCAGCGCGAGCTGCAGGCGGTAGTCCTCGATCGGTTGCGGCGTGCGTGCCCGAATGCGGATCGGCCTGGTGGCCTGCGCCTGCCCCTCCACCTGCAGGGTGAGCGCCGGGATGGTGAGCTCACCGGCAGCGGCGGCGGTGAGCTCGTAGTTGAGCACGTAGCCCCGATTCACCTGGCGCGTGGTTTGGCCGTTGATGGTGCTGACGATCTCGCTGTTGTTCGGTCCGCCGCCCAGAGCACGCACCGAGAAGCCGGCGACCGGTTCCAGGTTCGGTGCGGCGACCTGGTCGCTTCCTGACACCGCGATCCGGAAGCGGAACGGCTCGCCCACGTAGACCTCGGCGCGCTCCACGGCAGCCTGCACGCTGACGTTCTGGGCCGCTACCGGCGTGGCGGCGGCGGCCAGGACCAGCGCCAGCAAAGTACGCGCCGAGGCGTCTGCGCGCCAGCGTGCAGCCATGTCCCTACCAGTCCCGTTGCACCGGCAGCAACTGGAGCTGGCGCCGGCGGCGCAGCTCGGCGTTGGCTTCCTCGGCGGCGATGATCTGCCGTGCGAGCTGGTCCGCATCCTGCCGCGGCGTTGCGTCCGTGGGGTCGGGTGGCGGTGGAGCTGCTCCCTCGTCATCGTGCGGGGTGGACGGGGGCTGTTGGCCCTCCTGCGGCTCGCTCTGCTGCTGTTGCTCCTGTCCGCCGGAATCCTGCTCGGGCGACTGTTGCGGTTGCTGTTGCTGCTGCTGCTGTTGTTGTTGGCGCAACTCGTCGAGCAGCATCCGCGCCAGTTCCAGGTTGTGCGCGGCGGCGGCGTAGTCGGGATCTACCCGCAACGCGCGCTCGAAGCTGGCGATGCCCTCCTCCAGCGCCGGGATTGCCGCTGCGGGAGCCTGCTGCAGGAGCTGCTGCGCCTCCCGCATGCCGATGTTTCCCAGAGCCAGGTGTCCCGCCGCGGCCAGCTCGGGCCGTGAGGCGCCGCTGATCGCCGGGCGCAGCATGGCGCGAGCGCTGTCGTAGTCCCCGAGCTGATAGGCCGAGACACCGGCGTCGTAGAGCAGCTCCGGAACGCGGGGTCGCAACTGCGCAGCGGCACCGAACGCGTCCAACGCCGCCGCGTAGTCACCGGCCCGATACGCCGCCAGACCGTCGCGTGCGGCACGCTCCGGGCGGCCGGCCGCGCTCACCTCGGCCGCACTGGCTCCGAGCCAGCACAGGACCATCACCAGCAATACAATGCGAGCGCCCGCTCCATTGCACTGGCCGCACTCGCGCGGCGCGTGGCCGCGAGCCGTCATGGCGCGCCCTCCGCAACGCCGTTCGATGCCTTCGCGCCCATGCGCAGCAGGCGCGACAGGGGCATCCGCGGCAACGCCATCCGATCCGGCAGCACCAGGGCCAGTGCCAGGAGCAGCAGCGAAACCGCGATGAAGGTCTGGAACCGCTCCCGGACCAACTCTACCGACGCGGTCTCCAGCAGCCGGCCGGAAGCGGAGGCAATCAGTTCCTGGTAGAGCCGTCCCAGGTCGACGTTGCCGGTTGCAACGTGGATGTAGCGGCCCCCGGGGGTGGCGCCGGCGATGGTGCGCAGCAGGTCGGCGTCGAGCTTGCTCAGCACCATCTGCCCTTCATGCTCCACGAACGCCGGCTCGCCACCTGCGGAGCTGCCGTCCCGGGGAATCGGCTGGCCGGCGCTGTCGTCGCCCAGACCGACGGCCAGCAGCCGCACGCCGCGCTGACCCAGCTCCTCCGCGGCGGCCGCGGGGAAGCTGTCGTGATCGCCGCCATCGGTGATCAGCAGCACGTCCCGGTGCTCGATCGCGCGGTCGTCGAACACCTGGTCGCGCACGGTGCGCAGGGCATCGCCGATAAGCGACCCGCCGCGGGCCACGCTGGTGACCGACAGTTGCTGCACCGCGAGCCGGAAGAACCCGTAGTCGAATGTCAGCGGACTCTTCACCACGGCACTGCCGGCGAACGCCACCAGTGCCACCCGATCTCCGGAGAGCTGCTCCAGGGTATCCAGAATCGCGAGCTTGGCGCGTTCCAGGCGATTGGGGGCCAGGTCCTCGGCCAGCATGCTGCGCGAGACGTCCACCACGAACACCACGTCGCGCCCGCGGCGCTCCAGGGTGGTGGCCTGCGACTCCCAGCCCGGCCGCGCGACGGCCACGACAAGCGCGGCGTAACCGACCAGCGTGAGGCAGGCGAGCAGCGGCCGCAGGTTGCGGGCGGCACCGGTCGCGGCTCCGGCAGCGCCCCGAAACCGCCGCCTGAAGCGCCGTGCGGACCGCCGCCGGGCACGCGCGGCCAGGAACCAGACCGCGAGCAGCGGCAGCAGCAACCACAGCAGCAGAAACGCCTCGGGATGGACGAAGCGGAGCGTGGCTTCGTTGAGCGGCACCGGCATCAGGGACTCCGCCGCAACACGGTGGCGTTGAGCAGCGCGGCCGCGAGAATGCACAGCGCCGCCGCCAGGACCAGAGGCACGAATCGTTCGCGATAGCTCAGGTAGCGCACCGACTCGATCTCGCTGCGCTCCAGTTGATCGATCTCACGGTAGACGGCGCTCAGGGCGTCGGCGTCTCCCGCAACGCGGAACAGGCCGCCGGTGGTCTCGGCGATGGTGCGCAACTCGCGCTCGTCTATTTCCACGCGAGGCAGGCGCTGCATGCCTGCCGTCCCGCGCGGCGCGGGCGCTCCCGCCAGGCCGATGGCGTGCACGGTGATACCCCAGTCACGCGCCAGCTCGGCGGCCTCGCTTGGGGTGCGCACTCCCGTGTTGTTGAGCCCGTCGGTGAGCAGCACGATTACCTTGCTCTTGATCTCGTACCTGCCATCGCCGTCTTCGCCGTCTGCCGCGAGCTGCTCCTCGGCGCGCTGCAGCCGCGCCGCCGCCAGCGCCAGGGCGTCGCCGATGGCGGTGCCGTCCTCCGAGCGCTCGGTGGCCAGCTCGATGCCGTGCAGGAAACCGTCGGCCGCGTCGTGGGCGAGGGTCAGGGGCAGCACCGTCTCTGCGTAGCGGGCAAAGGTGACGAGGCCGATCAGATCGTCGTCGCGGCCACCGAGTCCCGTGTCGTCGCCGTGGATGAACCGGGTCAGCACCTCCTTGGCCGCCTGCAGGCGGTTGCCGCTGTCCTGCTGCGGCGTCAGCGGCGCGCCCATGCTCCCCGAGCGATCCAGCACCAGCTCGATCGCCACTCCGCGACTGACGTCCACCACCCGCTCCTGCCCCTCGCGCGGCCGTGCCAGGGCCACCACCAGCAACAGCAGGGCAAGCACCTGCAACGCCGCCGGCAGCCACACGAGGCGGTGGCGCAGCGACGGCCGCAGCGCCGAAGCCAGCGTCGCCGAGGAGAATCCCAGCCCCACCCGGCGGCGGGCGATCCACTGGCGCAGCAGCGGCAGGGCGGCGACCGCCGGCAACAGCAGCAGCGCCCACGGGCTCTCAAACTGCACGCGCCGCCTCCATGTCGGGCGCCGGCTCCTGCTCGGGCGCCGGCGGCCTGGTGGCCTGCACCAGGTCGGTGGCGGTCTCGAGCAGATCCTGGCTTGCCACCTCGGTGGGGCGGGCACGGGCAAACTTCACCTGGTCGCACTGGGCCAGGAAGGCATGCAGCGCGCGCCGCTGGGGATCGTCCAGCCAGTTCCCTCCGGCGAGGATGAACATCAACTCCTCCGTGGTGCGTTCCGGCGCCCGCACGCCGAAACGCTGCTCCAGGTAGCGTCGCACGATCGCCGCCACGGCGGTGTGGAACGCCAGCAGGTCGCGATGCAGCAGATCGTCGGCGGCCAGCTCCCGCAGGGCGCGCAGGGCGGCCACATGAGGCGGAACGATGGCGGCCCGGGCAGCGCTGCGCGCGGCCCGCCGGCGCAAGATCACCACGGCCGCAACGGCAACCCCGGCAGCGACAATGGCGAGCGCTGCAAACAGCAGCAGGCGGCCCACGCGCGGCGGCGCCGGCATCGGCTCCGCTACCTCCTGCAGTCGAGGCGTCTCCACCGCTCCGGCGAGCACCGAAGTCACGGTCAGGTCGACCGGCTCCGTGTGTATCGTAACGGCAGTCTCGCCGTCGTCGCCGGCAACGACCACCGCCAGCCCCGGCACCTGGTACTCTCCGGCCAGGAACGGCTGCATCTCGAAGCGACGCACCCAGCGTACCAGCGCGCCTTCCTGCAACGCCGGTGGCAGGGTGTGAGTCCGCGCCACCTCCAGCCCGCCGGCCACCGCCTGCTCCGCGGTGGGGAGCCGTACGGTCAGCCCCTCGGCCGCCAGCACGGCCACTTCCACCAGCACCCACTCCGCGGTGGTGATCTCGGTGCGGTCCAGGCGCAGCACCACTTCCACGCCGCCGTTTGCATAGGCGTGCTCCAGCCCCCATTCCTCGGCCGCCCGATCCGGCGCACCGCCCGCACCGCCACAGCCGAGCAGCACGGCCAGCACCAGTCCCGCGCCGGCGCTCATAGCAGCCCGTGTCGAAGCACCGGCTGCATTCGAGCGGTGCGGCGCCGGGTCCCGCCACGGGCTGCTAATGGCCACGTGCCGCCCGCCGCTCCCGCGCCTTGAAGAACCGCACCAGGTCGCGGGTCCAGCTCTGCTCGGTGTGAATCGGAATCTGGTCGATGCCGAGTCCGCGCAGCTGCGCCGCCAGCGCCTGCTGCCGCTCGTGACCGTGGCGCGCGTACTCCTCGCGCACCCGCCGGCTGGAGGTGTCCACCAGCACCCGCGAGCCGGTTTCCGCGTCCTGCAGCTCCAGCAGCCCGACCCGCGGCAGCGACAGCTCATGCGGATCGACGACCGAGGCGGCTATCAGGTCGTGACGCTTCACCGCGAGCCGCAGCTCGTTCTCGTATCCGGCGGCGAGAAAATCGGAGATCAGAAACACCGTGGCACGGCGGCGTTGCACGCGGCTGACGAAGCTGAGGGCGGCGCCGATGTCGGTGCCGCGGCGCCGCGGGGTGAAGAACAGCAGCTCGCGCACCAGGCGCAGGGCGTGGGTGGCGCCTTTCTTGGGCGGAATGAACAGCTCGATGACGTCGGTGAACACCACCAGGCCGACCCGGTCGTGGTGGCGGATGGCGGAAAACGCGAGCAGAGCGGTGAGCTCGGCCGCCACCTCGGTCTTGCTCCTGGCCCCGGACCCGAACGCTCCCGAGGCGGACAGGTCCACCACGAACAGCACCGTCAGCTCGCGCTCCTCCACGTAGCGCTTCACGTAGGGGTGCCCCATGCGCGCGGTCACGTTCCAGTCGATGCTGCGAATCTCGTCGCCCGGCTGGTAGTCGCGCACCTCCTGAAACTCCATCCCCCGGCCACGGAACACGCTCGCGTACTCGCCGCCGAACACCGTGTCCACGGCGCGCCGGGCGCGAATCTGGATGTAGCGTATCTGCCGCGCCAGCTCCGGGGAGATCACGGCACCGGAACAGCGTCCAGAATCACGCCGACCAGGTCGTCGGCGGTGCGTTCCTCAGCCTCCGCTTCGTAGCTCACGATGACCCGGTGGCGGAGCACGTCCGGCGCCATCGTCTTGACGTCCTGCGGAGTCACGTAGCCGCGTCCGTGCAGCAGGGCGTAGGCCTTGGCGGCCAGGGTGAGGTAGATCGTGGCACGCGGCGAGGCGCCGTACTCGATCAGCCCATCCAGCTCCAGGCCGACGTGCGCCGGTTCCCGGGTGGCGTACACCACGTCCACGACGTACTCCTCCACCTTCTCATCCATGTAGATGCGTTCCACGAGGCCGCGCAGGCGCTCGAAGTCGGCGGGCTGCAGCACCGCCTCGACCTGCGCCTGGGTCGCGGTGCGCGCCATCTGGCGCAGGATGCGCAGCTCCTCGTCACGACTGGGATAGGTAACCCGCAGCTTGAGCATGAAGCGGTCCACCTGCGCCTCGGGCAGAGGATAGGTCCCCTCCTGCTCGATGGGATTCTGGGTGGCCAGCACCATGAACGGATCGTCGAGGGGGTGACTCTCGTCGCCGATGGTCACCTGCCGCTCCTGCATCGCCTCCAGCAGCGCACTCTGCACCTTGGCGGGGGCGCGGTTGATCTCGTCGGCGAGGATGATGTTGGCGAAGATCGGTCCGCGCCGGGTGGTGAACTCGCCGCTGCCCGGGTGGTACACCAGGGTACCGATCAGGTCCGCGGGAAGCAGGTCGGGGGTGAACTGGATGCGTCGGAAGCGGGCGTCGATCGCCTGCGCCAGGGTCGTGATCGACAGCGTCTTGGCCAGACCCGGCACCCCTTCCACCAACAGGTGCGCGTTGCACAGCAACCCGATCTGCAGCCGCTCGATCAGGTAACTCTGCCCGACGATCACCTGCTCCAGTTGCCGCCGCACCTCCTGCAACAAGCGGCTCTCGCGTTCCACCTCGGTGCCGATCTGCCTGACGTCCACTGCTGTTCTTCCTGGCGTGGTCCGAGCCGGTGCGGCGGACGGTCACCGTCGCCGCCGCCAATCCCGGCCCTGCCTCTGTATTCGTATTGACGCAGGCCGGAGAGCACGTCGGCTCGGGCCCACATTTCGAATGTAGTGGACACCACAAACCGAAATCAACAGCGGCGGCCACCCGCGGCCGGACCATCCCACGCTGCGCGACAAGCCGGCTGCAGTTCGTTACTCCCGTTGCCCTCGGACCGCCACCCCGACGGCCCAACTCGCACCCTGGCAAGCGCCGATCACGTAGCCCCGTCTGGCGTCGGTCGGTACTCCCGATGCCGGAAGCGGTTATGCGCAGCGCAATATACACGGAGATTCTCCGGCTCCGCGCTGCCGCCGAGCGCGAAGGGAACGATATGGTCGAGCTCCAGCAGGAAGCGGGACCCGCAACGCCGCCCGCTGTGCGGATCGACGTAACTGCAGCAGCCGCCGTCGCGGCGCCACACCTCGCGCCGCACTGGTGCCGGAATGTACCGGGATCGGGGCGCCCGGTGGGGCGGCTGCGCGCTGCCTGCGGACGGGCCGGCTGCCGCCGCCTGCGGCCGCGAACGGCCATCGAGCTGCGCCGCCCCTGCCCGCTTCGCTGGCGAAGGAGCGTGGCGGCCGCAATCCGCCGCTGCCGGCGCGGTCGGCATGCTTTGGTCCGCCGGCGGCGTCGGTACGGTGGCGTGGGCCCCACAACCAGCCACCAACTGCGCCGCCGAAGGAGCGGTGCCGGGCGCCGCCACCGCTGGCTTGCCACGCACCGGGGTGATGCTGCCGCCAGTCTCGCGCCCCGACGGCGGCGCGGACAGCACTGCCACCGCCGAGGTGCCGGCGTGGCCAATCCCGCGCGCGGGTTCCTCTGCGGACAGCGCTGCCGGCGCCGGGGTGTTGCCGCCGGCGCTCGTGCCTTCCGGCGGCGTCGGAACTCCGGGTTGCTCTTGCGCGCCCCGCTTCGCCGGCGAAGTCGCTCCGCCTGCCGGCCCTTGCTGCGGCTTCGGCTCCGGCGCCTGGCCCGCGCTTGCCTCCCGGCTCCCGCCTCTGCGACCGCGCGGCGGTCGCCCCGGGTCGTAGCGCTGCAGGCCGTCCTGCACCAGCCGCTCCACCAGTTGCCCCAGCGTCAGGTGCGGGTCGACGTGCGACAGCAGTGCCCGTAGCTGCTCGATCCCGCGCTGACAGGCAGAGTCGATCTCCACTTTCAGCTCCCAGCGGTCCTCGCCCAGCGCCCTTATGCGATCAGCAGGGCGCGCCAGCTCGGGAGCCACCCCGGCCAACAACTGCTTCACCTCGCGGGTGCTCTTGCCGCTCGCCTGCGCCACCAGCTCCTGCCGCTGCGCCGCGTCCAGCGCCGGCACCGGTCGCGCTGGCGTCGCTGCCCCGGCCCCCAAAGCCCCCGCCTCCGGCGCCGTCCCCGTGCCGCCCGGCAGCAGCTCCGGGGCCGCGGGTGCGGAGCCGGAGTCCACGGCGGTGGTGGCTGTGCGCTGCAGGAGATCGAAGGTGTTCTGCAACTGCGCCGCCGCGCTCAGGGAGAGCGAGCCGTCCTGCAGCCGCTCGCGTGTCCCGGCGGTCTCGGAGCACAGGTGCATAGCCTTTATGCGGCGCCACGCGGCGCCTTCGCTGTAGCCCAGCTCGCGGACGGCGTAGTCGAACAGGCTGGAGAACCCGAGGCGCAGGTGCAGGTGGCGGGCGTGGATCTCGCGCAGGTGGTCGAGGACGGCGAGCTGCAGCGCCTGCTCATGCAGGACGAGGGACCTGGTGTGCGCCAGCAGCACCTGGTCGGGGAGCCCGGAGAGCGAGGAGGAGAAGCCGGTAGGGATCGCGGCAGCCATGGCGTAAATATAATCATGGCTGATAAATGACCGGTTTCTGCAAGTCCCGGGACGGGCACCTGGAAGGGCTCAGGCCGGCGCTGGCGGGGTGCTGGCGGGCCTGGAGGGCGCGGGGGGATGCTCGAAGGGGCGGAGGGGCCGGAACGTGCGGCAGGGGGCCGTCATGAGCAGCGCCAAACCCGTCAAGTGCTCAGCGCATATTTTTCGCACAAATCCTGTAGCGCGTGCGCCGACGTGGCCGCAACGCATCGGCGGACCGGATGGCGGCAACCGCTTATTCCTGGACACACCGTACAGCGAACGAAACCACGCACCTGAAAGCGGCGATCAGGCAGGTCGCCACACGGGATGCAGACATCGTTCAACAGAGGATGGTCCTGCACCCGCGGCGCGCCAGTCCCTGTGATGCCCGGTGGACGCCGTGCCCCCAGCCATGCTTGTGTGAGGCATGGAAACTGCGACAGTAGGCCGTACCGGGGTTCAGGTCACGCCGCTGGGATTCGGTTGCGCACCGATCGGCGACCTGTTCGTCGCGGTGGGCGAAAGCGGCGCCCGCCAGGTGCTGCAGGCGGCGTGGGATGCCGGCATCCGCTACTACGATACCTCTCCCTTCTACGGTCACGGGAAGAGCGAGCACCGGCTCGGGGAGTTCCTGCGCGGGCTGCCGCGCGACCGGTTCACGGTCTCCACCAAGGTGGGCCGGGTGCTGCGGCCGACCACCGACCGCAGCCGCCTGAGCCAGGAGTACTGGCACCAGCCGCTCCCGTTCACGCTGCACTTCGACTACACCTACGACGGCATCATGCGCTCCTACGAGGACAGCCTGCAGCGTCTGGGCCTGGGTTCGGTCGAGCTGCTGGTGATCCACGACCTCGACCTGCTGTTCCATCCCCCCGAACGGATGGCGGCGCTGCAGATCGAGCTGGCCACCAGCGGCTGGCGCGCGCTGGAGGAACTGCGCAGCAGCGGCGCGGTACGCGGCGTCGGCGCCGGCATCAACTCCGTCGGGCTGATTCCCCGCTTCCTCGACCTGCTGGACCTGGACTTCTTTCTCGTCGCCCAGGACTACAACCTGCTCGACCACGACGTCCTGGACCAGGACTTCCCGCGCTGCGAGGCCGCCGGCGTGGCGATCATCGTCGGCGCCCTGTTCGCCTCCGGCATCCTGGCCACCGGCGGCCGTGGCGGTGCCACCTACCGCTACGCCGAGCCCCCGCCCGAGGTGCTGCAGCGGGTGCAGGCCATGGAAGCGGTCTGCCGCCGCCACGGCGTCGACCTGGCCACCGCCGCGGTGCAGTTCCCCCTCGCCCATCCGCTGGTTGCCGCGGCGATCCCCGGCGCCACCCGCCCCGAGTACGTCACCGGCAACGTGCAGCGGCTGCAGACCCCGGTGCCCGCCGACCTGTGGGCCGAGCTGAAGAGCGAAGGCCTGCTGCGCCCCGACGCACCGGTGCCGGGAAGCAAGTGATGACGCGCGAGTTCCATGAATTGATCGAGCGCGCTAATGAGTTGCATAAGAGACACCGCGTCGGGGAACATGAAGACGGCTTTAACGTCTTTTCGGTACTTCTTAACGAAACCGACGAAGTGAATCTCCATTCTAAGTTCATTGCAGCATTGTTACAGCACAATCCTTATACAACAGCCGGGAACCTTGATGAATTCTTACGTCAAGTACTTGGAATCAACGGTTTTGACCGCACGCGCGCGACTATTCGGAGAGAGTACCTCGATATCGATATTCTAATAAGTAACGTAGCCAGCAGACAAGCAATCGTTATCGAAAACAAGATCCTCGCTGAAGATCAGCAAGAGCAATTGATTCGATACCACCAAGCATTAAAATCACAGGGATTCTCCGAAATATATCTTGTATATCTTACTCTCGACGGGCGAGCACCATCGAGCCAAAGTGTTGGTGACCTAACGTGTAAACGAATCTCCTACAAGGATGACATTTTGCCTTGGTTGAAGTACTGCCAACAACGCGCTCAGAATATACCATCGCTGCGTGAAACGATAGCTCAATATATACGAACCGTCAAGGTATTAGCCGGTACGAACAGAGAGGGAGTTTATATGCATGACTTGAGTGAATTGTGTCTTCAGGATGACAACCTTCTTCTCGTCCATGATTTGAACCAGGCGGCGAAGCAGGCACGAATTCGATTGCTTCGCTGTCTTTGGGTGGAAATAGAGGATGCCCTGCACCGTGCGATACCTGGAATCTCTAAGGGATCATGGACGGTCGTAATGCAGGGAAACCCAGTTGCTACTGGGGAACCAACAGATGGCCCAGATCTTGTACGATTCCTAGACAAACAAGGAGCGGAGTTGGTCCTTAGGTTTCCGTTATCGGAAGTCTTTGGCGCAGGAATTGGTGCCGATAAGGCGGGGACGACGTACTTCGGAGTGTACTGCCATCAAAATCATCAAGAACAGCACGAACGCCTTCGGTTAACATTCGGTTCCGTCAACAATAAGGATTCTAGTTATCGTTGGCCTTGGTATCAGTATAGCGAAGAAAATCTAAGTCAGAAATACCCAACAAGGGAACAACTCATGATGCTATTGAGGCGCGACGAACGGTCTCGCCATGCAAATGAGATAGCGACAATCTTCAAAGACCTCGTTTGGGACAGACTCCCGACTGCCGAACAAATAAATCCGTTAATCGAGGACTTATGAAGTTCGTAGAACTCATTGTACGAGCACCTTGGCGGGAGGCGGTGACCTACCGTGACACTTGGCCTCATGAGTATGTCATGGTGAAGAAGGACCGGCAGCAGGAGCTGTTCGAGGCCGTACGCGCACGGATGGCTGCCGGTGAAGGCTTGCAGGGTTGGTTCTTCAACTTCACCACGACCTATCTGTTCGTGGGCGAGTACAAGTACTGGTTCATGACTCCACACGATCAGATCGATCTCGATGCCACGGAAGATGACTTTGTGCTGAACCGGGCGCGACTCTATCGTGACCGCCGCGACTTTCGCATTCAGCCGGGCGATACCGGGCGGCCCGAGGACTACCCCGGCCCTCCACATCGGACTACGCCTCGACGGATTATGGAGGGAAGCAGTGGCTGACTCGGCAGAACGCAACATGATGGATTCACGTGATCGATGCCGCGGGACCATGGTTGGTCTTGCCGTAGGCAACCTCTTGGGTATACGCCAGGAAGGAGAACCTCGCGCACTGCTCCGTCAGTGGTACCCCGAGGGAATCCGCGAGATCGAAGCGTCACCCGGTTACCCGGACGATGACGATCTTGCTCAGGCGATCATCCTTGCCGAGGCCAGCATCGCGGCTGAAGCGCTGGACGTGGAGGACCTCGCGCAGCGGTTCTGGGTCTGGGGCGAAGAAAACGGCCTCGGTATGGGCGGGCTTACGCACGAGGTGTTGGCTCGCTTCGGCGGAGCGCCGCCGGAACGGATGGCCAGAAACCGGGTGCTTTTTGGGGGAGCCGGTACGCGCGGCGCGAGACCAGTGCCACGTCAGCCGGCGGGTCGCCCTGCCCTTGACGCGGCTCGGGAGGTATGGGAGGAGTCAGGAGAAACGGCAGCGGGAAACGGTGCCGTCATGCGTTGTGCACCAGTCGCTATCCGCTGGATGTATGACGAGACCGAGTTGGTTCGGAATACCGTCGCGAGTGCAGTTGCTACGCACTACGACCCGCGCTGCGTGTGGTCCTCGGTGGTCGTGAACCTGTCCCTCGCAACGCTCTTGAAGGGAGCCGAGGTCGATGCGTCAGATCTCGTTCCTCGCGGTCGCAGCGCGATGGAAACGATCGGCGCGGCGCTGGCTCCGTTCGGGCACTCGGAAGACACCTTGGATGCTCCGGCAGAGGTACTGGACGCCATCCGTGGCACACCTGGGCCTGATCTCGGCGCGATGAAACTCGACGGTGGCGACATGGGCTACACCCTGAAAGCGATGCAGGTAGCTCTGTGGTGTGCTCGGGAAGCCAAGGACTTCGAGGAAGCCCTGATTGCCGTGGTCAGTGCCGGCGGCGACACCGATACCAACGGGGCGGTTGCGGGGGCAGTGCTGGGCGCCCGTTTTGGCAACGGCGCGATTCCGTCTCGCTGGAAGGAACGTGTCGCAACGCTTCGCGCAGGCCGGGTACCGATGAAGGATTGGGCCGACCTCATCCTGGCGGCGGCAGCGAAGCATATCCCCGACGCTCCTGGGCGCTGACTATCGACCTCGGTCGCCGATGGATGCCCGCTGTGAGCCTCAGCCGGCCTCGTCGGGTGGGCGGATCCAGAAGTGTTCCAGATGGTAGGTGGGTTGCCAGCCGAGAATGCGGCCGGTCTTTTCACTGGAAAACTTGGTGTGGGGAGTGGGCGGGAACACGAAGAAGGTCTCGCAACGTGAGGGAAGCCGGACCAGTTCCACCTCCAACGCGGCCCGGATGGCGCTGCCGACATCGGGCCAGGCGACGAAGAAGGGTTGCTCCAGGTCCTGCCCCAACTGCAGCCTGGGTCCGGTGTTGTCCGGCCTCAGCCACCAGCTTCCCGGCACCCGCATCCCCATGAACAGCAGGGTCTGCACGAACAGGTCGTGGTTCTCGCTGAACACGCGCAGCACCTCCTGGCCGAGGGCCTTGGTCAGCGCATACAGCCGGGTCCCGGGCGCCGGGGGCATGTCCGGGCTGAGGGCGAAGTCCCACTCCTCGTACTGCGGCCCGGCGACCTGAAAGTGGGGACCGGTGTTGACGATGCGGCGAATGCCGTGGCGCACCGCGGCCACGGCCAGGTTGTAGTTTCCGCGCAGGCTGACCGCGAACGCCTGCCGGTTCTCCTCGCGCAGCACCGACAGGTTGATGATGGCGTCCATCCCCTTGGCCGCGTCCACCACGCCGTCGAGGTCGGCCACGTCCAGATGCCGGTACTCGTGCGAGAACCCGGCCGGCGGGTCGTTGATGTCGGTGACGCGCAGCGTGTGACGGCCTTCGAGCGCCGCCACCGCCCAGGGGCCCATTATGCCGTTGCCGCCCAGGATCAGCACCTTCACAGCTCACCTCCGGCTGCAGTCGTTGCGGGGAACCCCAGCACCTGCTCCGCCGCCCGCATCAGGTAGCGGGCTCCCGGCAGTGGCGACTGCACGTGTAGTTCCTGCCACTGTGCCAGCTCGGCCCGCAGCGCGGCGGCCACGGCGGTCACCGCATCCTCCGAGGCGATCGCCGCCGATCCGTGCTCGTCGTTGAGGGCGCTGCGGGGGCCGATCACTTCCGGGAAGCCCAGGCGCAGGGTTGCGACCTGCAGCAGGCGGTCGCGGGCCACCTCCTTGGCCACCACCTCGCCCAGGTGGCAGGCAAGCAGCGCGGGGTCGCCGCTCGGCGGCCGCGAGCGCCACTTTTCGGTGACCGCGAGGTGGGCCGGCAGCGCCGCCAGCAGGCGTAGCGTGCTCACGAAGACACAGCGCTCGACGCCGGCCTCCGCGGCCGCCAGCAGCAGGTTGTAGGTGCGGCGGGTGGCGTGGTCGAGCAGCTCGCTCGCATTGCCGTCGGAGCGCGGGTAGCCGAAGTGGACCACGGCGCGCACGTCCTGCACCAGGGCGGCGGTGGCCGAGCCGGGCTCCAGCGGCTCGTCCCGGCGCGTGCGCCGCACCTCGTGCTCCGCCTCCAGGCCGGTGGCGACGGCCCCGGCAAGGGGAGTGTCGCTATTGGTAACCAGAACTGTCATCGGTCGAACCTCGCAAGGGTACGCAGATATGCGGCCGATCGGGCCGCTGCTTCGCTGGCGCCGCGCAGTCCCGCGAACGCCTGATGGATGGTGACGTAGCCGGCGTAAGAGATCTCCTCGAGGGTCTCGAAGATCGCAGGGAAGTCGAGCCCGCGGGGATCCCACATCGGCACGTGGTGGAAGGTGAACGGCCCACGCGCCCAGGTGTCGGCCGTTTCCGGGCCGTCCGCGGCGGCGCGCTGGTTCTGCAGGTAGACATTGAACAGGTGGGGCGCAAGCCGGCGGATCGTGGCGGCGCCGTACTGCTCGCGGCAGGTCTCCAGGTTGGCCGGCTCATAGATGATGCCGAAGTTGCGGCGCCCGACCCGGCGCACCACCTCCAGCGCCAAGTCCACCTGCTCGAACAGGCTGCGGGTGTGGCACTGGTGGGCCAGCCGCATGCCTCGCTCGGCGGCCTCGTCGGCGGCGCGTTGCGCGTGCGGGATGTCGAGCGCGCTCTTCATCGAGATGCGCAGCAGGTCGGCATCCAGCGCCGCAGCCAGGTCCAGGTAGGGGGTGATGTTGCGCAGCGCGGCGGGGGACTGGTCGCTGTTCTGGGGGATCGGGAAATCCCCGGTCACCATGGAGACCGCCAGCCCCCGGCCCCGGATCTGCTCCGCGGCCGCCCGCACCTCGTCCGGCGGAGTGTGTATCCCGACCTGGGAGGCGCGCATGCACAGTGCCGCGTAGCCGTGCTCCACGGCCAGGTCCGCCAGCCCCTCCAGCGCCATGGTGGCCCTGGTCTTGTCGCTGAAGGACTCGGCTACCCGTACTGAAAGCGACAGTTTCATCGGCATCACGGTACCCCGACTCAGATGCTCAGGTTGCGCAGGTGGTAGTTCCTGACGATGGTCGCGCGCGCCGTCTCGTTCCAGCGGTTGGCCGCCCCCTCACCTTCCAGCGGCCGGTAGCGGTAGGGCTCCTCGTCGGGGAACCGCTGCCGGCGCGCGTCGATCGCCACCGCGATCATGCGCGAGCGCTGGCGGATGTACTCCGCGTCGTACTCCACGTACTCCCCTTGCCGCTCGCGACGCACCCCGAGCACCGAGGAGCGGCGGTGAAACCCGAAGTTGAGCGTCACCCGCAGGTCCGGCGAGGTGTTGGCGAACGAAGCGTGCAGCGTCTGCCGATTGCACATCACCACGTCGCCGGCGGCCGCGATCAGCGGCACCGCCCCTGGCAGGCGCACGTCGCCGCCGTTGGCGGCCACCCGGGCCCGGATGTCGATCTTGCCTTCGCGGTGGGAGCCGGGGATCACCCACAGCCCGTTGCGCGGCGTGCTGCCGTAGAGCTGGGCCAGGAAGTTGAAGCCGTGGGTATCCTGGTCGAGGTCGGGGCTGTCCCAGTGCGTGGTTCCGTCCTGGTGCCAGGCGATGGAGGCTCCCAGCCCGGGCTGCTTGACGAAGATCGACTCCGAGAACGGGGTGAAGTCCTCCCCGTTGATCTGCTCGGCCACGCGCAGCAGCCGCGGGTGCCCGTACAACCGCAGAAACGAATCGCCGAGCTGCAACTGCGAGGCGATGTTGTACACCACGTACGCCGGGGCGCCGGCAGCCGGCTCCGGCTCCTCCATCTTCACCTCGTGGCGTCCGCTGTTGCGTGAGGTGCCGCCGAACGGATCGCTCAGCGGCCGCGTCAGCGCGAACATCGGCCCCACCAGGTCGGCGCCCGCGGCGGGCCGCCCGCGCGCATCCGTCTGCGCGTCCGGCGCCACCGGCGCGCGCTCCAGCAGCCGCTCCACGTCGGCGCGCAGCTCGGCGAGCTCCTCGGCGCCGATCACTCCTTCGA
The DNA here is from genome assembly GCA_965203905.1 of Spirochaetia bacterium. GTDB lineage: Bacteria > Spirochaetota > Spirochaetia > SZUA-6 > Bin103 > Bin103. Next base: position 5,969,421 of record CBDBDQ010000005.1, read on the forward strand.
GGATGTAGAACCCACAGCTCCGATAGGCGTTGATGATCTCCTCGTGCACGCTGCCGTCGGCGTCGAACCGCAGCGGGCCGCGGTTGCCCAGCCCGTGCGCGCGGCGCTCTCCCGCGGCCAGGTAGTCCGTCTCCGAGGGACGGCCGGAACCATCTTCGCGCGTCATCATCGGAAGCCTGCGATAGTGTTCACTCGCGGGTCAATCGGCTGACCGGCGGCGATACTCGATCGCCACGACCTCATCGGGCACGAATCGACGCCAGGAGCGCGCGTAGCGGGGCACCATCGGGTCAGCCCCGGGACCGGTGAGCTCGAACAACAGCCGGCAGAAATCGCCACGGGTGATACGCTCGGGAATCTCGATGGCGGAAACCGGCAATTCCACGAGCATGTCCTCGTCCAGTTCCTGCCGCAAGTTCTCGACCATCGTTTCGGTCCCCGCGTATTTCGCAATGTGCCTCTCGCGGATGGTTTCCAGCGCTTCCCCCAGGAGTCGCCGCAGGTCGTCGGACTCGATGGGACCATCGTCGCCGGCCGTCAGCGCGTGCAGTTCACGCACCGTCTGCATCGGGTCGTAGTCTCCAGCCTGCACCCGCAGGGCGGCTTGCAGCCAGATCGCCGCGGTGCGGCGGCCCAGGGGATCCCGCGGGCGGGCGTCGTAGCCGGCGAAGAACCCCTGCGTGCCGAAATACTGCACCGCCGCGACCCAGGCCTCGCGGCTGGCGACCTCGACGTCGTTGCAGAAGCTCACCATCACCCCCGACTCCGCCAGGGTGCATACCAGGTGCTGGCGGTCCACGTCCGCCGGCGCCGTTCCCGCGCGCCGCGCCAGGACCAGGGCCCAGCCGGCAGCCTCGCCGATGTTCATCCAGGTCGGTTCCAGCCGGATGGTGTTCCAGCCGATGTGGGTGGAGGAAACGCAGTTCACCACCAACAGGTTGTCCAGCTCCCGCGGCAGCAGCGCTTCGTACGGCACCATGCCGGGGAAGGTATCCATGTGCAGGGTCACCTTGCCCTCGTGACGGCTGTCGCCGTGGCGCTCGAACGAGCACGCGTGGGAGTCGATGTACCACTCGGTGGCCGCGATCGAGGTGGCGTGCACCGGTGCCCGCTCCAGGCCCGGGACCAGGAACGCGTCGTGGCCGGTGAAGCGGTAACGGCCGTCCAGGCGCCGGGTCTCGCGCGCGTAGATCTCGTAGGGCCGATGATCGTTGTCGGCGAACTCGTCCGCCGCCAGGCCCCACGACTGCCAGCGCCTGCGGGTCTCCTCCGCTACCGACGGATCGGTGCGCAGGAAGTAGAGGCAGCCCTGCAGAGCCTCCCAGTGGGCCTCGATGATGCGCTCCCGCTGCGCCCAGTCCGCCTCCGGATACGCGGTCTGCTCCCCCACGAGCTGCGGCCGGTTGACGCGCAGCTTGCGGTTCGGCATGGCCGTCTCCATGATCGAGGGGTGCTCCAGAGCGGCGATCCGGTCGCGGTCGTAATCCGCGGGCCGCTCCACGGGAAGCTGGTTCTCCGGATCGTCGGTGATCATCATGCGCAGGTTGTAGCCCTGGACCAGGTCGTCTCCGGCGCCGGTGTCAGGCGCATCAAGCACCTCGAAGTAACCGGGAAAGCGGCGCAACCGCAGCCGGTCGTGCAGCTCTCCGGCACGCGCCGCCTCCGGGGTGGGCGGTTGCGCCGCCGGGCGCACGAAGATGCGCCCGGCGTAGGGCTCCCCGTGCTCCTCCTGCGACTCGCGCCCGGTCCGATAGGCGCAGCCGGCGAGGGCCATCAGGTCGCCCTCGTAGCTGGCGTCGACGAACGCGTCAGCCCGCACCGTCACCTGCTCGTCACCGGCGCCGCCGCGGGCCGCATCCGCATACGGGCGAAAGGTGACGCTGGAGATCCTGCGTCCCTCCCGCTGCACCGTGGCCGGCGCCATGCGCCGCAGCACCCGGATGCGCGCCTCGCGGGCCACCAGCCCCTCGAGCACCTCCCGCGCCACGCTGGCCTCGAAGTTGCCATTGGAGTGCCCGCGCGGGCCGGGCAACGCCGCGTGGTACTGGGCCGAGTGATGTCCGTAGCGCTCGCGGTAGTAGTCGAACAGCGCCTGGCGCAGTTCGTCGTAGATCGGCGCCCGGCTGCCCTCCCACTGCGTGTCCCACACGCACAGCCCCGACGTGAGCATCCCGCCCAGGTGCGGCGTATGGGTAACCACCACCACTTCCATCCCCTCGCGCGCCGCGCGAATGGCGCAGGCCAGCCCCGCGGGGGCGCCCGAGTACACGCACAGGTCGGTGCTCACCTGCCCCGCCAACTTCACCGCCATGGATCGCAATGATGCACGCCCTCGGTACCGCTGCAACCCGCCGCGCCGCGGGTGCCGCGGGTTCGCGGAATCTCAACGACCGGCGGCAGCTTCGGCAGCTCCCCTGCGTCTGAAGCGTTGTGCGCCGCGTGCGACCTGGGGTCACCGGTTGCCGGTCGCCGCGGGTTGAAGCGCCAGCGACCGCGGCCCGTTGTATCCTGACATGAACGACACGAGGAATCGTGATGTACAGCTCGCCGCCGAGAGGGTAGGATGGCGGGCGTGACGGTAGCGTTCGACACCCTCAAGGCGGCGACCCGGTTGCAGGAAGAAGCGGGCTTCGACCAAACCAAGGCACGGGTGCTGGTGTCGACCTTTGCCGAGGGACTGGTCGAGAACCTCGCCACCAAGGACGACATCGCAGGCCTTCGTCATGAGTTCACGACCCTTCGTCGTGAGATCACGACCCTTGCCACCAAGGAAGATCTCGCAACCCTGCGCGGCGAGATGAAGCAGATGCATTCCGGTCTGCATGGCGAGATTACCGATTCGCGCGGCGAGATGAAACAGAGGTATACCGATCTGGATGCCAAGATGCATCAGATCGATGCCAACCTGCGCGGCGAGATGAAGCAGATGCATTCCGATCTGCATGGCGAGATTACCGATCTGCGCGGCGAGATGAAACAGAGGTATACCGATCTGGATGCCAAGATGCATCAGATCGATGCCAACCTGCGCGGCGAGATGAAGCAGGCGGATGCCAACCTGAGCAGCAAGATCAGCAAGGTCCAGGAGCGGCTGACGGTGCGCCTGGGAGGGGCTGTCGCTGCTGCGGTGGCGATACTGGTGGCCGTAGACAAGCTGTTGTAGGCCCGCGTATTTGCATCGGCACTGCTCGCGACAAGCAGACCACGGCGCGGTAGTATCGGCGGGATGACAGAGTCATTGACCGTGCGGCCCCTGCCGGACGCGCCGTTCGGATCCGAGATAACGGGCGCCGACCCCGGCAACTTTGCGGCACGCGAGCGGGAGTTGATCCGGGATGCGCACCGCGAGGGTCACGGACTGCTCTGCTTCTCGTTCGAGCGGTTGCTCGAAGCGGAGGAGCTGCATGCCCTCACCGCCGTGTTCGGCGAGAACGAATTCGCCCCGGGGAAGATCGACGGGATCGGCCGCGGCACCAGGTCCGGGCAGCCGCGGCGTACCGTCGAGGAGCAGGTGGCCGAGTTGCGCGCGCGCGGCGACGATCCCTACATGGCCTACATCGGCAACCTGGATCCTGCCACGCTGGAGGCGAAGCCGGTGGACGGAAAGTTCTACGGCGAGTGGGAGTGGCACACCGACATGTCCTACCTGGCGGTGCCTCCCACCTTCAGCCTGCTGCACGCCCGCGAGGTTCCCGAGGAGGGCGGCGACACCGGCTTCTGCAGCCAGGTGATGGCGGCGCGGCAGCTTCCGCCTGCGCTCCGGCAACGCGTGCTGGGCCGGGAGATCAAGCACGACTCCACGTACGGCAGCAGCGGCATCCTCAGGCCCGGCATGACGGTTCCCGCCTCACCCATCGAGGCCGAGGGGCACCCACATCCGATAATCCGCCGGATACCGGGCACCGCGCAGGAGGCCCTGTTCCTCGGCCGTCGCACCAACGGCTACGTGCTCGGCATGCCGCTGGCGGAGAGCGAGCGGCTGCTCGACGAATTGTGGCGCCACGCTACGCAACCGCAATTCTGCTATCGGCACAAGTGGCGGGCGGGACAGGTGGTGGTTTGGGACAACCGGATGCTGCTGCACATGCGCTACCCGCTGGCCGGCGATGCCGTCCGCTTCATGTGGCGCACCCAGACCCGCGGCGAGGCGGTACTGCCCGCGGCAGGATAACCCGGCGCAACCCAGCCGTTACGCTGCGGCCCGCATCGGGCGGCAACTCGGCGGCGCAGAAGAGCTTGCACTCAGCGGCGATGGAGCGCTATCCCCCAGGGATCCTCCAGTCCGCTGCCCACCACGTCCTCGACCTCGGAGCCGTCGAGGTTGGCGCGCTGGATCTTGTCCGTGCCCCAGTCGGTCCAGTACAGCTTGCCGCCAGCGGCATCGAGCGCGATCGCCTGGGGATTCACCAGGCCCGCGGTCACCAGGTCCTCGACCGTGCTGCCGTCCAGCGCCGCCCGCTGGATCTTGTCGGTACGGCGATCGGTCCAGTAGATCGCGCCGTCTCCGACCGCGATTCCCTGTGGATTGACCAGGCCGGCGTCCGCGGTCACCAGATCCTGCACGTCGCTGCCGTCCAGGGCGGCACGTTGAATCTTGGACGTTCCCTGGTCCGTCCAATACAGTCTCTGCCCGACACTGTCCACGGCGATGCCCTGAGGACTCACCAGCCCGTCCTCCCCGGTCAGCAGGTCTTCCACGCCGCTGCCGTCCAGGTTGGCGCGCTGAATCTTCGCCGTATGCGGATCGGTCCAATACAGCTTGCCGGCGGCCAGGTCCAGGGCGATCCCGAAGGCTCCGTACACATCGTCGAGCGCAAGCACCTCGCCGCCGGTGCCATCGAGGTTGAAGCGGCGGATCTCGTCGGGCTTGGCTTCCGATGCGTACACGTCGGTGGCGTAGATCTTGCCGCCGCTCGCATCCAGGGCGATATCGCGCGGATCGGAGATCCCCATGCTCACCAGGGACTCCACCTCGGAACCGTCCAGGTTGGCGCGCTGGATACCCTTGTCTACATCGGTCCAGTACAGCTTGCCGCCAGCGGTATCCAGGGCGACCTCGTAGGGAGCTCCCGGCCCGTCCGTGACGTCCTCGGTCTCCGAGCCGTCGAGATTGGCGCGCTGGACTCTGCCGAGTACGCGCTCGGTCCAGTACATCTTGCCGGCGGCGACATCCAGCGCCAAGCCGTCGCGCCGGGACTCCGCCAGCCCCGAGGTCTCGGGTGTTACCAGATCCTCGACCCCACTGCCATCCAGGTTGGCACGCTGAATCTTGTCCGAGGTGCGGTCGGTCCAGTACATCTTTCCGGCCGCGACGTCGAGCGCCAGGCCGCGCGGGCTCTGCAAACCCGCGATCACCAGGTCTTCGACCTGCGTGCCATCGAGATCGGAGCGCTGAATCTTCTCGGTGCCGGCGTCGGTCCAGTAGATCTTGCCGCCGGCAACGTCCAGGGCGATTCCATAGGGATTGTCGAGGGAAGTGACCACCAGGTCTTCGACCTCGGAACCGTCGAGGTTGGCGCGCCGGATCTGGTTCGCGCCGTAGTCGGTCCAGTACAGCTTGCCGCCGCTGCCATCCACTGCCAGGCCGTTCGCGCGGGCGGTACGTACGAGGGTCTCGACTCCGCTGCCGTCGAGGTTGGCGCGCTGAATCCCCACGTCCCAGTCGGTCCAGTAGACCTTGCCGCCGGCCACCGCCAGTGCAATGCCGTACGGTTCGATCAACCCGTGCGGGAGCAGATTCTCGACCTGCGTGCCGTCCAGCCGCGCGCGCTGGATGGTGTTGCTCCCGGCGTCGGTCCAATAGATATGCCCCAAAGCAGGTCCCGGGTCCGGAGGCGTGGGCACCGAGGTCATGTCGCTGCAGCCGGCGGCCAGCAGTCCCAGCACGAGGAGAATGCCGAGGGACGATCCGTAGCGGCCAACGTTCGCGAACAACTTGTCCATAACCGTAGCATCGGCACCTGTTAGCGGCTTCGCGAGCCGTGCAGAATACGCCCCCGGCAGCCCCCGGCTTACGCTGCTGGCGAGACATTGCCCTGGTTGGCATGATGGTGCCGCGACGCCGGCGCGACCTGTTCGCGCCGGGTGTCCACTGAGAGGTATCCCCCCATGTACGACGAGTTGCACCGCCCGCAGTTCCACTTCAGCCCGCGCCACTCGTGGATGAACGATCCCAATGGGCTGGTCTTCTACCGCGGCGAGTACCACCTGTTCTTTCAGCACACGCCGGGATTCATGAACCACGCGGCCAACTCCTGGGGGCACGCGGTAAGCACCGACCTGGTGCACTGGCGGGAACTCGATACCGCCATCGCCCCGGACGAGTACGGCTACATCTGGTCCGGCTCCGGGGTCGTCGATGCCGACGACAGCGCCGGGTTGGCCGAGGGCGATGAACACGCACTGGTGGCGATCTACACCACCGGAGGCTTCGGCGCGCCGCGGCCCAACCAGCCGGACGCCAATCCGTGCGTGCAGGCGATCGCCTACAGCACCGACCGCGGGCGCAGTTTCCGGCGCTTCGCCGGCAACCCCGTGCTCGGCCACCTGCGGGCCAACAACCGCGACCCCAAGGTGATCCGGCACGCGCCCACCGGCCAGTGGATCATGGCGCTGTTCCTGGACGGCAACGACTTCGTCCTGTACGGCTCACCCGACCTGAAGCAGTGGCGCCACCTGTGCGAGCTGGAGGTAGCGGATACCGGCGAGTGCCCCGACCTGTTCGAGCTGCCGGTCGACGGCGACCCGGACGACACCCGCTGGGTGTTCTGGGGCGCCGCCGGCGTCTACCGCCTGGGCCGCTTCGACGGGACGACCTTCACTCCCGAGACCCCGGCGCTGCGCTGCGAGCTGGGCCGCAACGGCTACGCCGCCCAGACCTGGAGCGACGTGCCGCCCGAGGATGGCCGCCGCATCCAGATCTCCTGGATGCGCGACGGGCATTTTCCGGCCATGCCGTTCAACGGCCAGATGTCGTTTCCGGTCGAGCTGACTCTGTGCTCCACGCCGCTCGGCGTGCGGCTGTGCCGGCGGCCGGTAAAGGAACTGGAACTGCTGCACCGGCGCACGCTGCGCTGGGAGGAGCACCGCCTCAGGCCCGGCCTGAACCGCCACGACCTGTACCACGTCCACGGCCCGGGCTGGCAGAGCCGGCTCGCCGCCGAGTACCGCAACCTGGCGCCCGACACCACCTGGGACCTGTTTCACATCGAAGCGGTGATCGATCCCGATGCCGCAGCCGCGTTCGGGATCATCATCCGCGGCCACGACCTGCGCTACGACGTCGCCGGGGGCAGTTTCACCTGGCTCGGCCAGACCATACCGGCGTCCCGCGACGGTGACGGGTACCTGCGGCTGCAACTCCTGGTGGACCGCACCTCGCTGGAGCTGTTCGCCGCCGGCGGCCTGGTGTCGGCATCGTTCTGCTTCCTGCCGGCCGCGTGCGACATGCCGCTGGAGCTGTACGCGGTGGGAGGGAGCGTGCGCCTGGTCTCGCTGGCGGTTCACGAGCTGAACTCCGCCTGGAACCGGGCGGTCAGGTCATGATGGCGCCGGCGGTGACGTTGAGCGCCTGGCCGGTCATGGCCGAGGAATCGTCGCAGGCCAGGAACAGGGTGACCTGAGCGCACTCCTCAATGGTGGCGAAGCGTCCCATGGGCGACTCCGCCTCCCACTCGTGTTGCACCTCCGCACTGGTGATGCCACGCGCCGCGGCCATCTCCTCCATGGAACCGAGCAAGCGCTCGGTCAACACCGGCCCGGGACACACCGCGTTCACCCTGACCCCGCTACCGGCCAGCTCCAGGGCAAGGGTCTGAGTCAGACCGTGCAGCGCCCACTTGGCGCAGACGTAGGGAGCACGGTTGCGGAAGCCGCGCCGCCCCACGTTGGAGGAGATGTTGACGATGGTGCCGCCGCCCCGCTTGAGGTGGGGAATCGCCTCCCGGCAGCACAGCATCGCGCCGGTGAGGTTGACGGCAAGTGCGTGGTTCCAGCGCCCCAGGTCGAGATCCTCCACCGCGCCCACCTGGCCCACTATGCTGGCGTTGTTCACCAGCACGTCCAGACCGCCCAGCGCGGCGGCGGCGCCGGCTACCATGCGCCGCACGTCGGCCTCCACGCCGATGTCACCCGGCAGCACGCAGCAGCGGCCGCCTGCTGCTTCGATTACGGCGCACACGGCTGCCAAGGGCGCTCCGCGGCGGCCGCACAGCGCCAGCGCCGCCCCTTCGCGGGCGAAACGCAGGGCGATGCCGCGGCCGATGCCGCTACCGCCGCCGGTTATCAAGGCCGCCTTGCCGGCCAGCTTGCCATTGGTCTGCGCCATTTTCCTCCTTCGCCACCGCTCGCGCGGTGAATCAGCCGCCGCCGGCGCGCTCGCGCTCGGCCCGTCGCACCTGCTGCTCCTCGATCAGATCGCGGCGCAGCCGGCGGTAGCGCTCCAGCCGAGGCCGGTACTCCGAGTGCGCACTCGGATCTGGCACTACCGGCTCGCCGTGCGTACAGCATGCCGCCACCGCCTCGTCCAGGCTGCGCCACCAACCGGCCGCCATCCCGGCCAGCAGCGCCACCCCCAGGGCTCCCGGCTCGGCGCCGCCCGTTATCACAAACGAGCGTCCGGTGACGTCGGCCACGATCCGGGGCCATGCCGTGCTCTGCGCCCCGCCCCCCAGCAGGGTAATCGGTTCCGCGAATGCCGGCAGCAACTCCAGGCAATCCGCCACCGCGAACGCCAGCCCCTCGTAGATGGCGCGCAGGATGTCCCAGCGCGTGTGCTCCAGGCCCAGTCCCGACAGCCGGCCGCGCGTGCGCGGCTCGTACACCGGCGCCAGCACCCCGGTACCGTTCAGGTAAGGGTGGAACAGCACGCCGCGGGCACCGCGCGGCACCTCGGCCACCGCCGCGTCCAGCGCTGCTGCGTCCAGCCCCGAAGCGGCGAACTCGCGCCGGAACCAGTCCAGGGCCAGGGTGCCGGTCTGGTTCGGCATGGTGCGCGTCCAGCGGTCCGGCGGAATCACGAAGCTCAACCCCACCCCCGCGGGTTCCCACACCGGTCGCTCGGTCACCACGCTATTGAGGCACGACGAGCCAATGATGGTGCCGGCTTGTCCCGGCACCACCACGCCGCCGCCCACCAGCGCCGCCGACACGTCGGCCAACCCGGTGACTACCGGCGTACCGGCAGGAAGCCCGGTGTCCGTGGCCGCCGCCGCCGTCACGCGCCCGGCCACCGCGCCGGAGGGCAACACCGGCGGCAACCGGGCGTGCAACTCCCCCAGCCCCCATTCCTCCATCAACCGCGGCGAGAACGTGCGCTGCAGAGCATCCCCCGGCGCATGGCTGGCGTCGCTGCCGTCGGTGGCCGCCTCGCCGGTGAGGCGCAAGCGGAGCCAGTCCTTGGCGAACAGCAGGGTGCGCGTCCGCTCCAGCGCCGCCGGTTCATGGTCGCGCAGCCAGCGCAGCACCACCAGCGTGAACCCCGGCGTGAGCGCATTGCAGGAGACGGCGAAGCTGCGTTCGAGCAGGCCGGCCTCCCGCACCTCGTCCAGCACGGTCACGGCGCGCGCATCGTGCCACGCGATGGCGTTGCGTACCGGGCGGCCGTCCCGATCCACAAGCCACGCCCCACCCATGAACGCGCTGATGCCGATGGCCCGAACCGAATCGCCGCCGCCGAGCCGGCCGGTGAGCTCGCGCAGGGCGGCCGCGACCTGCCGCCAAAGCCCCTCCATCTCCACCTCGACCCAGCCCGGCCGCGGGTTCTCACACACCGTCGCAGCCTCCGCCAGGGCCACTTCCCTGCCATGCGCATCGAATGCGGCCGCCTTGATCCGCGTGGTGCCGACATCCACGCCGACCACCACCTCCGCCGGCCGGCGGCGTGTGCCTGGCCTAATGGCGGCCACCCTGCACGGCCCCCTTCGCCGTTTCCATGGTCTTCCGTGTCCCGGAGAGCCGGCCCTCGTCGTCGATCAGGACTACGCGAGAAGGTCGGCCGGCGCTCCAACGCCATAGCACAAGATTGAGGTCGTCGAGGGAGGCGCCGGCGGCATAGCTCCGGACTCTCATACCTGCGTAGCCCGCTGCGATCAGCCGGTCAGCGAGAGCCTGCGACGCTGGGACCGTACCGGCGAGCATTTCCGCTTCCCACGTGGGGCACGCGAGATCGGACTCCATCACCCGCAACGCCCGGCGCCGCTCCTGGTCCAGTGCATCGAACACCGGCTCGACATCGATCTCGCAGTCGCACAGCGTGAGCGGCTGCAGCGGGCGGCCGAACGGCTGCGCTTCGCGTATGGCGACGAGCGGAGCGAGCGAGGTATAGAGGGCGGGCACGCCGCGCCGGTTGAATCGTCCGCCGTGCCGACGAGCGCCTTCGCCGGATGTTGGCGTCCATGACCACTGTGGATTGTGAGCCCGGTACACCAGCGACCGGAACCGCATCAGGAGAACGCAGAATCAGGCATAGCCGCCGGCCAGGATGCGGTCCAGATAGGCATGCACCTGATCGGCCCTGCCCTCGCGTACCAGGAGATCAGGGGTAGCGCCGCCGAAGCCGGGCAGCGGCTCGGCGCGAAACCAGGCGTACGCCGCGAGCAGCGACCCGGTGGCCGCTTCCACGCGATTGAGAATCTCCAGCATCTGGCGCAGTCGAACCTGGGTCTTGCGCGCTCGGACCCGCGACGCGCGCGTGAACGCATCCTTGCCGAGGCCCAGCGTACCGGCAATCTCCGACTTGGTGGTACGCAGCCTGGCGGCGACCAGCGTGGGCGAGAACACCTGGTCCTCAACGTATTCTTGAAACCTCATCTTCTTTGACATACTATAGCGTGATTCTGATTGTTCCTCAAAGAGGCTGCTTCTGGGGTCTTGTAAAGGGTCTGTATGAAAAACGAGGATGAAGCCGTGGAGCTCACGGAGAGCCAGTTCGCAACCGCGATTCCGGCAAGTGTTCGCAGACGCCTTATGGGGAGTCGGTTCGAATCCGGTGCGGACGTGGTGGCGCTACGGCGGTTTGTCGGACTTACGCAGGTTCAGTTCGCAGCCGCGCTCGGTATCAGTGTTCACACCCTGCGCAATTGGGAACAGGACCGCCGCCGTCCAGAGGGGCCGGCGCTGGCTCTACTGCGCATCGCTGCGCGGCACCCGCGAGTCATCCGCGAGAACACCGAATCGGTGGCATGAGGGCGATGCAGCTCGTCCTCTACGGGGGAACGGTTGTGGGCGTTGATCCCGGTTCGGTGGCGCAGGCCTTGGCAGCAGCGGCACGGCAGGCGCGCGCTGAAGCCCAGTAGCGGTCAGCGGTAGGGGTCGGCGGCGTCGCGCAGGCCGTCGCCGACGAAGTTGAAGGCCAGCACGCTGACCACCACGAAGAGGCCGGGAATCAGCAGCCACGAGTGGTTGGCCAGCGACTGCAGATTCTGGGCGTCCTGCAGCAGCACTCCCCAGCTCACCACCGGCGGTTGCAGGCCCAGGCCGAGAAAGCTCAGGGCGGTCTCGCCGAGGATCATGTTGGGCACCGCCAGGGTAAGGCTGACGATCAGGTAGCTCATGAACGACGGCAGCAGGTGGCGGAAGATGATGCTGGCCTTGGTGGCCCCGGCCACGGAGGCGGCCATCACGAAGTCCTCCTCGCGCAGGCTGATCAGCTTGCCGCGCACCACCCGCGCCAACTGCGACCAGCCGATGATGCCGAGGATGATGGTGATGGCGAAGTAGATGCGCAGCGACGGCCAGTCGTGCGGCAGCGCCGCCGCCAGCCCCATCCAGAACGGGATCACCGGAATCGAGATCAGGAACTCGATGATGCGCTGGATGATCAGATCGGGCACGCCGCCGTAATAACCGGAGATGCCACCCAGCAGGCAGCCGAGCACGAAACTGACCGCCACCCCGATCAGGCCGATGGAAAGCGAGATGCGGATGGCGTACAGGTTGCGCGAGAAGAGGTCGCGCCCGAGCTTGTCGGTGCCAAACGGGAAGAACACGCCCTCCTCCACTCCGAGCAGGTGCACGTCAGCGTCGAACAGTCCCCACATGCGGTACTCGTCGCCGCGCACGAACAGGCGCAGGGGGTGGATCAGCGCGTGGTCCTCGGTGTAGATCCGCTCCAGCGTGTTCATGTCCAGCTCCCGCTGCAGGCCATACACGAACGGGCGCAGGTGCAGCCGGCCGGTGTGATCGATCAGGCGCGCGCGCTGCGGCGGAGTGAAGATGTACTCCGTGAAGCGCGTGTCGGGACGGTAGGGGGCTATGAATTCCGCCAGAGTCGCGGCTAGGTAGAACAGCGCCAGCAGGACGGCAGCCGCCATGGCCAGCCGGTGGCGCTTGAACTTGCGCCACATGAGCTGGGTCTGCGAGGAGAGGTAGTACCGTTCCTGTGCGTCGGCCGTGATCGGAGCAGTCGGTGCCGCGTCTGCCATACGCGTTCCTGACTACCTAGCGCTCGGCGCGCTCGAAGCGGATGCGCGGATCCACCCACATCAGCATCAGGTCGGAGATGAACGCACCCAGCACCGCCAGGATGGTGATCATCACGATGATGGTGCCGGCCAGGAACATGTCCTGGGTCAGCAGCGCGCGCAGCAGCAGCGGGCCGAGGGTTGGCAGGTTGAGCACCACCGCAACGATGACCGCTCCCGACACGATCTGCGGCAACTGCCAGCTTACCGAGCTGATGATCGGGTTGATTGCCAGGCGCACCGGGTAGCGGAACAGCAGCACGCGCTCGTGCAGCCCCTTGGAGCGCGCCGTGACCACGTACTGCTTGCGCAGCTCGTCCAGCAGCGACCCGCGCATCACGCGAATCAGGCCGGCCGTACCCGACAGCCCGATCACCAGCAGCGGCACGGGTAGGTGCTTGAGCATGTCGATGACGCGCGCCACCGACCACGGCTCGTTGATGAACTCGGACGAAAACAGCCCGACCACCGCGATGTCGAACACGACGAAGAACAGGTACAGCAGGATCAGGGCGAACAGGAAGTTGGGCAGCGCCAGCCCCACGAATCCGACCACGGTGAAGGCGTAGTCGGTAAACGAATACTGATGGACGGCCGAGTAGATGCCGATCGGGATCGCCAGCAGGTAGGAGATGAACAGGGTGAGCAGCGAGATGGTGACGGTGAGCGCCAGGCGCTCGCCGATCAGCTCGCTGACGGGGCGGTTCCAGCCAAAGGAGAGGCCGAAATCGCCCTGGACCAGGTTACCGAGCCAGCGTAGATACTGCGCAAACGGTGACAGGTCCAGGCCGTAGCGGCGCCGCAGGTTGTCCACGGTGGCCTCGTCCACTACCTCGCCCGATGCCTCCAGCTCCAGGATGTACAGCGTGAGGAAGTCGCCGGGCGGCAGTTGGATGATCATGAAGCCGACCACGGTTACCGCGAGGACGGTGAACAGCATGAAGATGCCGCGGCGGGCGAAGGAAGCGAGCATGGGCAACCAAAGGTCGTACTGCGTCCGGTGCGGCCTGTCAAGAATCCGCGCCGTTCGGCCGTTCGGGGCCGTCGGACCGTTCGGGCCGCGGTCGCACCTCGGCGCGCACACGCACACGCGCCCGCGCCGCCCGCGCCGCGGCCAACTGGACAGCGCGTTGGCGCCGGCACATAATGTCGGATTCCAGGAGGCCTGACATGGTTCAAAGTCGATCCCTGCTGATCGCTTTCGTGGCCTGTGCGCTGTGCGCAGGATCGGGACTGTTGTTTGCCGGCGGCGACGCTGATGCCGACGCCGGTGCCGCGGAGCCCGCCGCAGCGGCGGCCTCCAGCCAGCCGGGCGTGCCCAATCCGGGGGTGGTGGTGTTCTACGCCACCCTCGCGGAGTACGAGGCGCAGACCGGCAACCGCATCGAATCGTTCAACGAAGCGCCCGCTCTCGCGGCCCTGGTCGCTGCCGGCGACTTGCCGCCGGTCGCCGAACGGCTGCCCGACGAACCGATGGTCGTGGAACCGCGCGACAGCATCGGCAAGTACGGCGGGCGCGTGCGGCAGTCCGCCACCTCGCCGACCACCGGCGGCGCCGAGTCGTGGACCCTGCGCACGCAACCGCTGTTCCGCGTGGTGCCGAGTCCGAGCGGCGACTCGGTCATCCCCAACGTGGCCAAGGGATTCGACCTGTCCGACGACTTCTCCATCCTCACCGTGCACCTGCGCAGCGGCCTGAAGTGGAGTGACGGGGCGCCGTTCGACGCCGACGACTTTCTGTTCTGGTACCGCGACATCCTGCTCAACGAGGAGATCTCGCCCACCATACCGGGCATCTGGGCACCCGGCGGCGTCCCGGTCGAGGTCACCAAGGTCGACGACGGCACCGTGCAGCTTCAGTTCGCCAGTGCTTATCCCAGCATCGTGACCTTCCTCGGCTTCGAGGGGCGCTCCTACCACCGCATCCCATTCGCGCCGCGGCACTACCTGGAGCAGTTTCACCCCGCGCACAACGAGGACGCGGGCAAGGTCGCCACCGAGGCCGGCTACGACAACTGGGGGGACCACTTCCAGTTCATCTACCCCAACGAGGTGCAACAGCGCTGGGACGTGAACGTGCCCACCGTCGATCCCTGGACCATGAGCGAGGTGGACAGCATCGGCAACAAGTTCTTCGAACGCAACCCCTACTACTACCGCATCGACATCGCCGGCAATCAGCTTCCCTACATCGACCGCCAGGACCGGATCCTGTTCTCCAACAAGGAGGCGATCAACCTGGCGGCGATCTCGGGGGAGCTGGACTACGCGCAGCAGGACCTGGTGACGGAGAGCTACCAGCTCTACAAGGAGAACGAGGAGCGCGGGCAGTACCGGGTGAGCATGTGGTACGACGGGCGCGGTTCGGTGCTGGTGGATCACAAGATCAACATGAACCACGCCGACCCCGCCAAGCGCGAGCTGTTCGGCGATTTGCGGTTCCGCCAGGCCCTGTCGCTGGCGATCAACCGCGACGAGATCAACGAGGCGGTGTTCCAGGGGCTGGCCACGCCACGCGCCGCCACGGTGCGCTCCGACGTGAGCTTCTTCGACCCAGCCTGGGAGACTCACTTCACTGCGTACGACCCGGATCGGGCCCGGGCGCTGCTCGACGAGATGGGACTGCCGATGGGCGATCAGTACCGCAGCTATCCCGACGGCTCGGATCTGCAACTCGTGATCGAGTACGTGGAGATGGAGGGGCCGCGCGGCGACGTCGAGCAACTGGTGAAGGACTACTTCGAGGACGTCGGACTGCAGGTGCAGCTCAAGCAGATCGAGCAGAGCCTGTGGGGGCAGCGCTCGCGCGCCGGCGAGCTGGACATCGCCGTCTGGAACCTCGACGGCACCAATGAAAGCGGCTACCACTCCAACCCGTTCGCCATTCAGCCCTACGCGCGGGCGTGGATGGCCTGGCTGAACTCGGGTGGCGCAACCGGCGAGGAGCCGCCGGAGGCGCTCAAGGAGTGGTACGCGCTGTCGGCCGAGGTGCAGCAGTACCCGATGGGCTCCGAGGAGTACCAGGAGGCCGCGCGGCGTGCCAACCAGATCCTGCTCGACAACCTGTGGCACGTCGGCATCATCGGCAACATGCCCAAGCCCACGATCCTCAAGACCGCCCTGAAGAACACCCCGACCGAGCCGGGGGTGCGCATCTACCAAGGCTATCGCTTCTGGATGATCTACAACGGCGACCAGTGGTACTGGGACGAGTAGGCTGAGCCACTGACCGCGCGCGAGCGAGTACCGGCCGATGAAGCGCCCCGACATTGTGCTGTTCATGCTCGACCAGCTTGCCGCCAGGTGGCTGGAGTCGCCCGGCGATTCCGTGGTGCCGACTCCCCACCTGGACCGGCTGCGGGCGCGTGGCGTGACCTTCACCCGCTGCATCGCCGGCAACCCGATCTGCATGCCGGCGCGCGCCACCATCGCCACCGGGCTGTCGGCGCGCGGGCATGGCGTGCTGACCAACGGCTACCGGCTCGACCCCGAGCTGCCGACCTTCATGAGCCTGCTGCAGGGGTCCGGCTACCGGACGGGCGTGGCGGGCAAGGTGCATTTCCGGCCCCACTTCGCCGGCCTGTATCCGGACTACACCCGCTACGGGTTCGACGTCGCCCACGTCACCGAGGACGCGCGCGGCGGCGAGTGGCTGGACTGGGTCGCGGAGCGGCACCCGCAGCACTTCGAAGCGGTGTTGGCCACGATCTGGCCGAGCCATATCCCGGAATACTCCGCCTACGGGCCGCGGCGCGAGAACCTGAAGCGGCGGATCGAGGCGATCCGCGAGTCGTTTCAGTGGGCCACGCCGGAGCACCCGCTCAACTCGCCGCGCGCCTACACGCTGCCGTTTCCGGCCGCGGTATCGCAGACCGAGTGGATCACCGGCCACGGCGTCGACTTCCTGCGCGACACCGCGCCCGATACGCCGCTGCTGCTGCAGGTCAGCTACGTGCAGCCGCACGGCCCGTTCTGTCCGCCGGCTGCCACCATGGACCGGGTGGCTGCGGACCGCATACCGCCGCCGGCACCGGTGGAATGGGTGGACGATCCGCTGGCGCCGGAGTGCTTCGCCACCAGCGAGGGCGCGCACCGCTCCATCCCGGACGACTGGCGCCGCACCCGCCACTACTACTTCGCCGACCTGGGCCACCTCGACGACCAGCTCGGCCGCGTGATGGCCGCCCTGGAGCGGCGCGGCCGGCTCGATGACACCTGCTTCATCCTGATGGCCGACCACGGCGAGCTGCTGCTCGACCACGGCTTCACCGGCAAGGGCGAGCGCCACTACGACGCCGCGATACGGGTGCCGCTTACCATCGCCGGCCCCGGCCTGCAGCGCGGCGCAACGGTGGACCGCTTCGTCCAGCACGAGGATCTGTTCCCCACCATCCTGGAGCTGGCCGGCGTGGTGCCACCGGAGCCGCGCACGATGGGCCCCTACCTGCGCGAGACGCCCGCCACCCTGACCGGACGCTCGCTGCTGCCGCTGTGCCGCGGCGCGCAGCCCGCCGCTTGGCGCGACGCCGCCTACATCGAAAGCTACAACAACATCTCCACCGCCACCCCGCGCAACTGGGCGCGCTCGGTACGCACCGCCGACTGGCGCTACACCCACTACCCCAACGGCACCGGCGAGCAGCTCTTCCACCTCGCCGAGGACCCCGACGAGCAGCGCAACCTGGCGGCCGACCCGGCGCACGCCGCGACCCGCACCGAGCTGCGCGACCGGCTGCTCGACCTGGTCATCCTGCAGGACTACCCGCACACCCACCGCGACCTGTTCGCCCTCGGCGTGCACTGATCCAGATGCCACCCGAACCGCTTGCCGGCCAGGTCGCCGTGGTCGCCGGGGCCACCCGCGGCGCCGGCCGGGGTATCGCGCGCATGCTGGGGGCGGCGGGAGCAACCGTCTACTGCACCGGCCGCAGCGTGAAGGGCCATCCTGCCAGCGCGGGGCGACCCGAGACGATCGAGGAGACAGCGGCGATGGTCACGGCGGAGGGCGGCCGCGGCATCGCCGTGCGGACCGACCACACCGTGGAGTCGGAGGTGGAACGCCTGTTCCAGCGGGTCCGTGCCGAGCAGGGGCGGCTCGACGTACTGGTCAACGACATCTGGGGCGGCGACGCGCTCACCGAGTGGGGAGCGCCGTTCTGGGAGCTCGCCACGGCCAAGGGGCTGGAAATGCTGGAGCACGCCGTGCACAGCCACATTATCACCAGCCGCCACGGCGCGCCGCTGATGGTCGAACGCAACGCCGGCCTCATCGTCGAGGTGACCGACGGCGACACCCTCGGGTACCGCGGTAACCTGTTCTACGACCTGGCGAAGAACGCGGTCATCCGGCTCGCCTACGCGATGGCGGCGGACCTGCACGCGCACCGCGTGACCGCGCTGGCGATCACACCCGGGTTTCTGCGTTCCGAGGCGGTGCTCGGCGGCTTCGGCGTCTCCGAGGCGAACTGGCGGGACGGCATCGCTGCGGACCCCTACTTCGCCGAGTCCGAGACGCCCTGCTACGTCGGCCGAGCCGTGGCGGCGCTCGCCGCCGACCCGCGCGTCGCGAACAAGAGCGGCGGCCTGTTCTCGAGCTGGGCGCTGGCGAAGGAGTACGGCTTCACCGACCTGGACGGCCGCCGGCCCGACTGGGCCACCTTCTACGCCCGCAAGGTGCAGGAGATCGTCAACCGGAGCACACCGCCGGACGAGATGGACCGGTTCGTGGTCCGCTCCCGGCTCCACCAGGCCGAACTCGACCCGTCAGCCGCCGCGGAGGCCACCCGCCTGCGCGCCTGGCTCGACCGGCAGTCCTGATCCGGAGTTGTGCGCGTTACTGCCCCGCCGGGCGTGGTACTGCTGCCAAGTCGGCCGCGACGAATGGCGGCGTGGCCCTCACCGGACTCAGCACTATCCCACGCTACGCGACAAGCCGGCTGCAAGTCGTTGCTCCCGTTGCATTCGGACCGACACTCGACCGCCCAACTCGCGCCCCGGCGAGCGCCGATCACGTGGCCCCGTCTGGCGACGATCCGTCCTCCCGATGCCGGAAGCGGTGGTGAGCAGAACAACGAAGCCTGAGATTATCCGGCTCAGCACCGCCGCCGAGGGCGAAGGGAACGATGTGGTCGAGCTCCAGCAGGAAGCGGGATCCGCAGCGCCGTCCGCTGTGCGGATCGACGTAACTGCAGCAGCCGCCGTCGCGGCGCCACACCTCGCGCCGCACCGGTGCCGGAATGTAGCGGGATCGGCGCGCCCGTTGGGGCGGCTGCGCGCTGCCTCCGGACGGGCCGGCTGCCGCCGGCTGCGGCCGCGAACGGCCCTCGCGCTGCGCCGCCCCTGCGCGCTTCGCTGGCGAAGGAGCGCTGCGACCACGATCCGCCGCTGCCCGCGCAGTCGGCAAGCTCCGGTCCGCCGGAGGCGTCGGTACGGAGGCGCGGGACCCGCAACCAGCCACCAACTTCGACGCCGAAGTAGTGGTGCCGGGCGCCGCCGCCGCTGGCTTGGCACGCACCGGGGTGCTGCCGTCGCAAGTCTCGCGCCCCGACGGCGGCGCGGGCAGCGCTGCCACCGCCGAGGTGCCGACGCCGCCAATCCCGCGCGCCGGTTCCGCTACGGACAACGCTGCCGGCGTCGTGGTGCTGCCACCGGCGCTCGTGCCCTCCGGCGTCGGTGGCACTCCGGGTTGCTCTTGCGCGCCCCGCTTCGCCGGCGAAGTCGCCCCGCCCGCCGGCCCTTCCTGCGCCTGCGGCTCCGGCGCCTGGCCCGCGCTTGCCTCCCGGCGCCCACCCCCGCGCCCGCGCGGCGGTCGCCCCGGGTCGTAGCGCTGCAGGCCGTCCTGCACCAGCCGCTCCACCAGTTGCCCCAGCGTCAGGTGCGGGTCCACGTGCGACAGCAGTGCCCGTAGCTGCTCGATCCCGCACTGACACGCAGAGTCGATCACCACCTTCAGCTCCCAGTGGCCCTCGCCCAGCGCCCGCATGAGATCAGCAGGGCGCGCCAGCTCGGGAGCCACCCCGGCCAGCAACTGCTTCACCTCGCGGGTGCTCTTGCCGCTCGCCTGCGCCACCAGCTCCTGCCGCTGCGCCGCGTCCAGCGCCGGCACCGGTCGCGCCGGTGCCGCTGCCCCGGCCCCCGAAGCCCCAGGCCCCGGCGCCGTCCCCGTGCCGCCCGGCAGCAGCTCGGGTGCCGCGGGTGCCGCGCCGGGGTCCGCGGCGGTGGTCGCCGTGCGCTGCAGGAGATCGAAGGTGTTCTGCAACTGCGCCGCCGCGCTCAGGGAGAGCGAGCCGTCCTGCAGCCGCTCGCGTGTCCCGGCGGTCTCGGAGCACAGGCGCATGGCCTTTATCCGGCGCCAGGCGGCGCCTTCGCTGTAGCCCAGCTCGCGCACCGCGTAGTCGAACAGGCTGGAGAACCCGAGGCGCAGGTGAAGGTGGCGGGCGTAGATCTCGCGCAGGTGGTCGAGGACGGCGAGCTGCAGCGCCTGCTCGTGCAGGACGAGGGACCTGGTATGCACCAGCAGCACCTGGTCGGGGAGCCCGGAGAGCGAGGAGCAGAAGCCGGTAGCGGTCGCGGAAGCCATGGCGTAAATATAATCATGGCTGAGAAATGACCGGTTTCGGCGAGTCCCGGACCGGCCCCGGGACGGGCTCAGGCCGGCGCTTGTGGGGTGCTGACGGGCCTGGAGGGCGTGGCGGGATGTTCGAAGGGTCGGAGGGGCCGGAACGTGCGGCAGGAGGCCGTTATGAGCAGCGCCAAACCCGTCAAGTGCTCAGCGCACTTTTTTGGCATTTTTCTGCAGAATGGCGGCGCCGACCTGCACCTGCCCCGCAACGCAGCGGCGGAGACCTGCGCGTTGCGGGTGGCGGCTCCCCTTCTTATTCTGGACACGTTGTACAGCGAACGAACCACACAACCAGAAGGCGGCGATCTGGCAGGCGCCGCGCCGGGGCCATCACCGCAGCTCGCCCACACACGGGATGCAGACGTCGTTCAGCATGGGATGGCCCTGCACAGGACTCCTGACTGCTTGATCACCGCGGCCAAGTCAGGGGACTCTTACGCTTGCCCTGCACAAGGGCGGCAGTTGAAGAGCAGAGCCAATGATCGATGGCTGATACCGTCTACCTTGAATACCAAGAGATGATAGCAGAGGTTCGGGAGAGCCGCGTACGGATGTCCGAGAAGTGCGGCCATGACGTGGAGAGATTGCTTGACTATCTCCAAGCCTTCGAACTGAAGCATGCAAAGCAAGTCGAGCAATTCGCCAGCAGTGCAGCTCCCGTACGGCCGTCGTCGTCGCCGTCCGGCATCCAACGAGGGCGCCATTGACGCGTATCAAGGCTCCTGTCAG
This sequence comes from Spirochaetia bacterium, assembly GCA_965203905.1. Taxonomy (GTDB): domain Bacteria; phylum Spirochaetota; class Spirochaetia; order SZUA-6; family Bin103; genus Bin103. The sequence goes on from CBDBDQ010000005.1 coordinate 5,990,232, forward strand.
CGCCTACGGCGCGGGCGCGCGGAGCGGCTCTTCCGGTACCGAATTCGAGTGGCACAATCGCATAATCGCATAGTCGCCGGTGCTGACACTTCCACTGCGGAGAGGGCAAGTGCGTTGGTCAGACTGTACCCGGTGCCCGCTCCGAGTCCAGGCGATCCGGCCTCTCGTCGTCGTAGCACGCGTGACGGCGCCGGCGATCACGCCTGGGGTTCTGCGCTCCGAAGCGGTGCTCGATGCCTTCGGCGGCAGCGCAGCGAACTGGCGGGACGGTATCGTGGCGGCCCCCTGCCAAGTGCGATGCCCCGGGCCGCACACAGGCGCGCCAAGCGGGGCTCGCTGGGGCTGGCCGACTGGCGAGCGAAAGCGCAACGCAACGGTGGGGCGTTGGTATCGCGTGAAACGGTGCAACGGCGTCCCGCGAGTGCGGGCTACGTGCTGCTCCCGGGGCCGTCCCGCCTCCGTGCTCTCAGCTCAGCCAGGTGGTGCGTTCGGCGGCCGGCGTTCGCTTCGAGACGGGCACGCGCTCGGCGAAGCCGGCGTACAGCAGGCCGACGACCCGTTCCCGCTCCGGATCGACGCCCAGCACCGACAGCGCCTCGGCATCCTCGATCAAGCCGCTGGTGCTCCACTGCATGCCGATACCATCTTCCCAAGCAGCGAGCATGATGTTCTGGATGGCGCAGCAGGTGGCGGCGTAATCCTCTCGATCGAGAAAGGCATCGCCTGACACGGCGCAGGTCACCGCCATGATCGACGGTTTGCTCATCAGCTTCCTGACCGTCTTGCGGCCGATCTCGCGGAGCGCCTCCGGACCGATGTCGCCTTTCACGCCTTGCTGCTTGATGCGCGCGTAGACACGGCTGAGCCGGTCCTTGGCCTCCGGTCCCACCACGATGAAGCGCCACGGCTCGGTGAGCTTGTGGTTGGGGGCCCAGACGGCCGCCTGCAGCGCGCGCTCGAGCCGTTCGCGCGGCACGGCCGTAGGCTGGAAGTCGAATATCGAACGCCGTGCGGCGATGGTTTCCAGTACTGACATGTGAGTCGCCATCCTAAATCGTTGCCGATACCCGTCGCCGACGACCGAACGCCGGCCTCACGACGGGCAAGCGTGCATTGGCAACGATCTTAATACACGTTAAGCAAGTGGTCCATAGGAACCAATAGCACGATCGGCATATGGTGATGTTGCGCCATGAAGACTACCATCGATCTGCCGGATGCTCTCTACCGGAGAGCGAAGATCCGCGCGGCCGAACGCGGCACTACGCTGCGTGCATTGCTCACCGAGTCGCTGGAGGCTCACCTGCTCGAACCAACGCCGGACCCGGAACCCCCGCAACGCGACCGGTTCCGCACCGATGAGCGCGGCTGGCCGATACTGCAACGGTAAGCAGACGACAGCCGAGTGATCACCGATGACTTCATCAACAAGCTTCGGGAAGAGGAAGGCGTGTAACCCGCCGTGGCGTTTCTGCTCGATGTGAATAGGCGGGTGTTCTCGTTGCTTGCCGGCAATACGCATCGCTTCCGTATTTCGCCGCCTCGCGCTGGCGAAAACGACACCCACCACACCTCACCACGGTTCATCTCCGCTCGTTGACGTCGGGCGTCACCTCGTCCAGCGTCGCGTCCGACCACTCCTTGGCGTCCCGCTCCCGCATCTCGTCGCGGGCCATTTCTTCGTACTCCGAGTCGAGGTTGGCGTCGAGCACGTGCGGGCGCACGATCTCTTCGATGAACCGGGCAATCTTCCCCGGCCCGATCTCGTGGTACAGGCCCTCGTAGACAGCTTCGTCGATCGTTATGGTGAGCTTGCGCTGCATGGCGTACACGTATGTGGCACGTGCGGTGTCCGTTGTCCACCCGGTCACGCCCGTGGTTCACCGAGACGCGCCCGTCCGCGACGGCTACTTGTAGGGGTCGGCGGCATCGCGCAGCCCGTCGCCGACGAAGTTGAAGGCGATCACCACCGCCACCACGTACATGCCGGGGATCAGCAGCCACGGGTTGACCGCCACCGTGCGCACGTTCTGCGCCTCCTTGAGCAGCACGCCCCAGCTCAGCACCGGCGGCCGCAGGCCCAGCCCGAGGAAGCTCAGCGCGGTCTCGCCCAGGATCATGTTGGGGATGGAGATGGTCAGGCTGACGATCAGGTAGCTCACGAACGAAGGCAGCAGGTGGCGCACGATGATGGTCCCATTACGCACCCCCGCCAGTCGCGCCGCGGTGACGAAGTCCTCGCTGCGGGTGCTGATCACCTTGCCCCGCACTACCCGCGCCAGGCCCGACCAGGCGACGATCGACAGGATCAGCGTGATGAAGAAGTAGACGCGCAGCGGGGTCCAGTGATGCGGCAACGAGGCGCTCAGCGCCATCCACAGCGGAATGGTCGGGATGGAGATCAGGAATTCGATCAGGCGTTGGATCAGCAGGTCGGCGGTGCCACCGAAGTACCCCGACACGCCTCCCAGGATGCAGCCCAGCACGAAGCTCATGGCGACGCCGATCAGCCCCACCGAGAGGGAGATGCGGCTAGCGTAGAGCAACCGCGAAAACAGGTCGCGCCCCAGCTTGTCGGTGCCGAACAGGAAAATCACCCCCGGCTGGTCCACCCCGAACAGGTGCCGGTCGGTCTCGAACAGGCCCCAGAAGCGGTAGCTGTGGCGGCGCGGGAACAGGCGCACCGGGTAACGGACGCTGCGGTCCTCGCTGTACAGCCGCCGCAGGCTGGTCATGTCGACGGTGCGGGTGATGCCGTAGACGAACGGCCGCAGATGCAGGCGGCCGTCGGCGTCGATGAAGTGCAGCCGCTGCGGTTGCGCGTAGAGGTACTCGGTGAAGCGCTCGTAGGGGTCGTGCGGCGAGAGAAACTCGCAGAACAGGCCCATGCCGTAGAACAGCGCCAGCACCACCGAGCCGCCGATGGCCAGCCGGTGGCGCTTGAACTTGAGCCACATCAGCCGCCATTGGGTCGCCGACTCGTACTCGGGAGTAGCCCGCGACAGGATCCGCATCACTGCTCGTAGCCCTGCTCGTAGCGGATGCGCGGGTCCACCTTCACCAGCAGCAGGTCGGACAGGAAGGTGCCGACCACCACCAGCATGCCGAGCACCATCACCAGGCTGCCGGCCAGGAACATGTCCTGCCACAGCAGCGCTTCGTAGAGCAGCGGGCCGACCGTGGGCAGGCTCAGCACGATCGCCGTGATGGTCTCACCGGAGACTATGGTGGGCAGCAGCCAGCCGACGGTGCTGACGATCGGGTTGATCGCCATGCGCACCGGGTACTTGAACAGCACGGTGCGTTCCGCCAGCCCCTTGGTGCGCGCGGTGATCACGTACTGTTTCTGCAGCTCGTCCAGCAGGGTGGCGCGCATCACCCGGATCAGCGCCGCGGTGCCCGCCACGCCGTTGATCACGATGGGTATCGGCAGGTGTTTCAGCAGATCGACGAACTTGGCCCAGCTCCAGGGCGCATCCATGTACTCGGGCGAGAACAGGCCCACCGTGCTCATGTCGAACGCCTTGAAGAACAGGAACATCAGGATCAGGGCGAGCAGAAACGGCGGGATGGCCAGGCCCACGAAGCCCACCACGGTGAACGTGTAGTCGGCGAAGGAGTACTGATGGGTGGCGGAGTAGATGCCGATCGGGATCGCCATCAGGTAGGTGAACAGCAGCGCCGCGGCGGAGATCACCAGGGTCAGCGGCAGGCGTTCGGCCACCAGCCCGGAAACCGGCCGGTTCCACTGGAAGGAGCGGCCCAGGTCGCCGCGCAGCAGGTTGCCCGCCCACTTGAGGTACTGGCGGTGCAGGGGAAGTCCGAGTCCGTACATCTGCTGCAGGGCGTCCCGCTCCGCCTGGGTCATCTCGCCCCCGGCGAGCTGCCGGCGCGCCACCAGCGTCGTCAGGTAGTCGCCGGGGGGAAGCTGGATCAGAATGAACGATACGACCGAGAGCAGCACCAGGAGGACCAGCATGAACCCCAGCCGGCGGCCGATGTAGGCTAGCATTGGTCGCTCCCGGTGCGGTTACGGAACGGCAGTGGTGCGCTCGCGGCCGCTGCGCACTACTCCTTCCAGAACATCACTTCGGGACGATGGCTCTTGGTGCCGTCGGAAGCGTGCGAGAACCCGTACACCGTGAGTGCGTCCACGTTGCCGAGCTTGTTCTTCACCACCGTCGGATAGCGCATGTACGCGATGGTGCCGATGGTAGACAGGTCCTCCGCCTGGAAATCCATCATCACGTTGGCGATGTCGCGGGTGAACTCCTCGTCGTCCACGAACGGCTTGCGCTCGGCCAGGGCGAACAGCTCCTGGATCTCGGCGGGAGGCTCCAGGCCTTCCTCGCCCTTGGTGCGCCACCAGCTCCACCACAGCGGCATGGTCCATCCCGGCCGCAGGGGGTCGATCGGGTTGGGATCGATGCGCGACGACAGGGCGTCGACGCCGTCGATCGGCCAGGTGATGATCATGAATTCGCCGGTGCCGATGCGTTGCGACATGGCGCTCCACTGCGGCGACTTCACCAGGGTGCGGATGCCGACGTTGTCCCAGTATTCCTTCAGCAGCTCTCCGGTCTAGGTCAGCACCGCGACCTGGACCGGGAACTCGGCTACCAGGGTGAACGGCTCGCCGTTCGGCAGGAGCCGGAAACCCTCTCCGTCGCGTTCGTCCATGCCCATCTCGTCGAGCAGTTGGTTGGCTCGCTCGGGATCGTACTCGACGTACGACTGGGCCCACTTTTCCTGGTAGAAACTGTTCTTGGGATAGGTCGTGGCCTGCACCGGATCGGCGAGCCCGAAGGCCACCACCTCGTTGATCTCGGCGCGGTTCATGGCCAGCGACAGCGCCTGCTTGAAGTTGCGGTTGCGCAGCACCTCGGCGATCGCGGGATCCTGCTGGTCATAGGTCTGGTTGATGAATATGCCGCACTCGGCCGCGTATACCCCCGGCGTCATGATGATCCGGAAATCGCTCTGCTCGGCACTCTCGGTGAGCACCGGCACGTCGCTGGTGGACATGCCCCACGGCACGTAGTCGAAGTCTCCGGCCAGCGCGCGGATCTTCAGGGTCTCCACGTCGGTGACCCAGATGCTGCGCAGCTCGTCGATATAGGGAAGCTGGCTGCCCTCTACGTCCACCTTGAAGTAGTAGGGATTGCGCTGCCAGGAGACCCCGTCCATGCGCACGTTCTTGAGAATCCAGGGCCCCATGTAGGGAACCTCGGGGAACGTGGGAGAGTCGCGCGTATAGCGGGCGCGGTTGTAGAACAGTTGTGACCAGGAGTCGAAACCTTCGTCCTTGGCGAGCTGGTTGGCGTCCTCGTTGTACTTGATGTGGAACCTGGTGAGGGCGTGTCGGGGCAGAAAGCTGAAGCTCTGCATCCCCTTGTTGGCCCACTGACTGAAATAGAACTGCACCGTGGTGTAGGGCACCGCGAACTGGAACTGGACGGTGACGTCGTCGACCTTGATCACCTCCATCACCTGCCCCTGCGGCTCCCAGTACTTGGGGATGGTCGGGGTGACCTCCTCGTTGAGGATGTAATCCTCCCACCAGAACAGCACGTCGTCGCTGCTGAACGGTTCGCCGTCGGACCATTTGAGGCCCTTGCGGAAGGTCAGGGTGAAGGTCTTGCCGTCCTCAGACATGCCCCACGCCTCCGCCAGGCCCGGAAGCAGGGTGTTGGGCCAGCGCATGTCGCGGGTCATCGGATACTCGGGCGTAGCCTGGGAGGCCGGCCACCAGCTCGCAGCCGACATCGACGGGATCGTCAGCGAGCCGCCGTAGCGGCCTACCTCGGCGAACGGCACCACCACCACCGGCTCTTCGGGAAGCCGTTCGTCAACGGGCGGCAACTCGCCGGCCTGCACCCTGGCGGCCAGGATCGGCGCTTCCTTGAAGGTGAGCGTGCGCCCGGTCAGGGCCTCGTAGTCGGACAGGTTGTAGTGCGCCTGGCCCGCTCGTGGTAGCTCGACGGAGGCCGCCATCGCGGTGGCCGCGGGCGCGGCGTCGCTGTCGGCGGCGGCACTGTCCTCCTGGCCACCGGCCCAGATGCCCGGTCCCGCCAGCAGCAGAAGTGCGGCCGCAAACATACCGGTCGCGAAAAGTGAACGATTCCCTCTCATCTGTCTCCTCCTCGATAGAGACGCTGCGCTCGGCCGGGTCGTACTAGCCGGCCTCCGTCGCTTTCAGGTACGTGCCGGGGGTCCGGTTCCAGACTGCGGGCTCGGTCCCGCCTGCGTAGTCGGGCAGCAGGTGGCTGATGCGGTCCAACTCCTCCACCGGCAGGTCCGCCGGTGGGGGCGCGTAGAGCCGGGTCTGAAACGCCGCCCGCATCGGTTCGCTCAACTCGTCATAGCGCGGCAGGTACCACATGGTGATCACGGTGCGGCGCCGGTCGCTGCTGTTGCCGTGGGCGGCGTGCAGCAGGCGGGCGTCGCCGATCACCAGGTCGCCGGCCCATACCGGCACGTCCACCTCGTCCGGATGGCGCTGGTAGGCGGGCGAGGTAGCCGGATCCTGGTGCCGCACCGTGTCGTCATGTCCGGTGCCGATGGCGTCGTGCACGTCGCAGCGCAGGCGATGGGAGCGCGGCAGCAGCCGCAGGCAGCCGTTCTCGGGCCGGGTGTCGACCAGGTACCACATCAGGAACAGTTGGTGCGGGAGCGGGTCGGCGCTGACGGCATCATCCCAGAACGGCCAGTCCTGGTGCCAGTAGAGCGGGCCCGAGTGCGGCTCCTTGGCGATCACGTAACCGCTCCAGTAGCGCGGCCGGGCAAAGCCGAGCCCGTGCAGCGCCCGCCATGCCTCCGGCAGGGCGATCAACTCCGAGAACACCGGATCCTGGTGCTCCATGGCGAAGATGCTCCCCTGCCCTCCCGAGCGCTGCTTCTGTTCGTCGGTGTAGGCGTCGAGCAGGCGGTCGGTGACCACCCGCAGCCGTGCCAGCAGCTCCGCGGGCAGCAGCCCCGGCAGCACGCAGAACCCCCGGTCAACCAGTCGGCTCCGCTCCGCGGCCAGCACTACCGGTGCATCGGACCGGGTCTCGGTCGCTGTCCCCACCATCTCCTCTCCCGCGGGCGGACCGCTGACGCGCCGGTCCCGCTCGAGCATGCTCCCATGATGACGCAACCGAGCCGGCGCTGCAAACAGCGCTGTCTCGTCTCCGGGTCTCAGAGGACGTTGCGGAGCTGGTTCGCACTCAGTTCTGTGTCGCGCAGGATCTTGGCCATCAGCCCGCGGCCTACAACGGTTGCGCGACCGTCCGCGTGGCGCAGAAACGAGTGGCTGCCCTTGGTGCGAACGACCTCAAAGGCGAGGTGCTTCAGCGCAGCAATGAGCTGTCGGCCGCTCGTGGCAGGCAGTCGGCTCACTCGTGGACTGTGACTCGCTGGACGCCGACGAACTCCAGGTCCGGCTCTTCCGCGGTCCCCTCTACCTCAAGACAGAGCTCAATCGACTCTCGTATCCGCTCCATGAGGTCATCGAGCGATGTGGCCTGAGTGTGACATCCACGCAGAGCGGGCACCGATGCGACATAGAGCCCGTCCCGGTCGCGCTCCACGACCACGTCGAAGCATCGACTCATATCGACATCGTATCGCACCCACTGCCTCGAACCAGCCGTCGAATGCAAGCGTCAGGAGAGTGAGCGGGTCCTGCAGCCCGCACCGCCGCGAGTCCGGCGTCGGCACTGCAAACCGGCGGAGCTCCAGTGGTTCGGGCAGATCGCCCGGCCGGTTGGTCGGGCTCGGCGGGCTGGGCTGGGCTCTGCCCGATTTGACAGCTCGTTGCGCGTGGATTACGATGCCCCTTTGTCGCAATCCCGAATTCGGGATTATTGCGACAACCGACACATCTGTGCCCGACCAGAGTTGTCGACGACAGATGCGCGCTAGCCGCGGCACCGGCTGGTCCGATGGCCGAGCCACCGTCCTATCAGAGCACCCAATAGCTCAAAGAGGAGGTGCAAAATGATACTCAAAGAGCCGTTGGCGCGCGCGGCGTGAGCCGGGGTGAACCCGGTGAGTCACACGCCGCGCGCTTTTCGTGTATTGGACTCAGACTGGCAGAGCCCGCGTTGCGGGCGCGAGAGTAGCCCGGGAGCGGCAGGCCGCTACGCAATACTCTCAAGATCAAAATGATGGACAAAACAATGAAAATCTTTTTTGGAAGGACCTTCGCGATTGCGTTGGTCCTGATTCAGAGCGCGACCGGCCTCTGGGCCACTGGCGCAGATGAAGAGGGGGCGGCAGCGGCCGCCGCCGCTGACAAGAAGTATGTCACCGACCCCTCCACCGGCATGGTGGTCGAGGCTCCGCGCTACGGCGGGTCAATCACCTTCGCCACAAAAGTCGCCGATGACAACCTGCTCGTTGACGCCTGGGTCTCCGGAGGTGCCGGCTGGATTATCGGCATCGTCAACGAGAAACTCGGGATCATTGACTGGGCCATCGACCGGAACAAACACCCGTATTTTACTGGCTACGTGGCGCCGGCGTTCGCACTGCGTGGAGCGCTGGCTGAAAGCTGGGAGATTTCCGGGGACGGCCTCACCTATACCTTCAACATCCGCAAGGGCGTGCGCTGGCATAACAAGGCACCGATGAACGGTCGGGAGCTCACTGCCAAGGATATCGAATACAACTTTCACCGCAATATGGGGATGGGCAAGTTCACCGAGCCCTCGACTTCCCGAGGCGCCCTCGCCGATCTGGGAATTGCATCGATCGAGGCCACCGACGACATGACGGTTGTGTTCAAGCTCAGCCGGCCACACTACCAAGCCTTTCAGTTTATCATGGACTGGTACAATACGTGGATCCTGCCGCCCGAGGTCATCGATGAACACGGCTCGATCGACAACTGGCAGGACCTGGTAGGCACCGGACCCTACATGCTGGTCGACTGGGTCAGAGGCACCTCGACTTCCTACGAGAAGAACCCGGACTATTGGGGGTTCGACGAGAAGTTCCCGCAGAACCGACTGCCCTATATCGACACCATCACGAGGCTGGTGATCCTGGACGACGCAACCCGGATGGCCGCTCTGCGTTCGGGCCAGGTCGACTACATTGGGGGGCCAGCCGGCGGGTCGCAGCTGCGATCGGTCGACCAGGCCGACGGTGTGCGTCGAACCAACCCCGAGCTGGTCATCCACACCTTTTCGGAACGCTCGAACACCGTTGTTCGACTGGACACAACCAAGCCGCCGTTTAACGACATCCGGGTGCGTCAGGCGATGCAGAACGCGCTCGATCTCGAGACCATGAACCTCACCTACTACAAGGGGCAGGGCGAATGGACCCCGCGCGGTGCGGTGGCGCCCGAGTACGCGGCCCAGGGCATGACGGTCCTCTACGAGGAGTGGAGCCCAGAGCTCAAGGCCAAGTATGCCTATGACCCGGAGCTGGCCGAGCGGTTGCTGGATGAGGCCGGATTACCTCGCGGCGCGGACGGCGTCAGATTCCGGGTCAAGTATACCGTCCACCAAAACGCTGATCTGAGCTTTGCGGAGCTACAAGCCGCATACTGGGCTGAAATCGGCGTCCAGGTCGACGTCGTCAACACCCCTGCTGCCCAAGTGTCCGCGCTACTGGCCAACGGCCCTGACGGCACGGCTAAGTATGACATGGTCATGTGGCTTGGCGGCGTCAAGGCCGATCCGATGATCGCGATCATGGGCTGGCCGGCTGGCTGGTGCTACGGCCCCGACTGTGAAGGGAACCCCGCCATTGCGAGCGCCGAGTATGACGCCCTGTACGAGAGGGCCCGGCTCGGCGCGACTTTGGACGAGGTGGCCCCATTGGTCAAACAGATGGACATGATGATCATCGAGAACGTGTGGGCACTATGGGGACCGATCGATCCGCTGTTCAACGTCCAATGGCCGTGGGTCAAGGGCTACACCAATGAAGGCGACCTCGGCGGCGCGCAGCGCGGCCAGCAGTTCGTGCGCATGTGGATCGACCAGGAGCTCAAGGCGGCGATGGGCTTCTAGCCGGGCAACGCCAGGGTAGAGCATCCGTCGACCGTTCGGTATCCGATTGGTCTGTGGGGCGGCAGTGCCACTGTCGTCCCACAGATCTCGTCTTCCTGCCTTTAGAGGTCCCACATGAGAGCTTACGTCATCAGGAGACTGCTGCTCGTAATCCCCACGCTGCTCATCCTGAGCATGCTGGTCTTCCTGCTGGTCCGCTTCATTCCGGGCGACGTCATCGACAAGATGGAGGACCAGATAGACGTGGCCGGTGGCGGGTCGTTCGTGATCGACCGCGAGGAGATGGAACGTCGGCTGGGATTGGACGTGCCGGTCCCCGTGCAGTATGGACGCTGGGTAGGTGACATTCTCCTGCGTGGCTCTCTCGGCAAATCGCTGTACACCCGTGAAGCGGTGGAGCAGCAGATCCTGGCCAGACTGCCGGTGACCGTCGAGCTTGGCGTCATGGCAATCGTTATCGGGCTCTTGATAGCCCTGCCGGTCGGTGTGTACTCGGCGATTCGCCAGGACACGCTGGCCGACTACGCCGGGCGCTCGGCTGCCATCATCGGTCTGTCGACGCCGAATTTCTGGTTGGGCACCCTGGTCATGATCTTCCCTGCGATCTGGTGGAGCTGGGCGCCGCCCATGCGTCTGATTACTTTCACCGAAGACCCGCTCGGACATCTCGGGATGTTCCTGATTCCCAGCGTGATTCTGGGGACGGCCTTGGCTGCAGGCACGATGCGGATGACGCGCACCATGATGCTGGAGGTGCTCAGGCAAGACTATATCAGGACCGCCTGGGCCAAGGGTCTCAAGGAGAGGGTAGTTATTATGAGACACGCCCTCAAGAATGCCTTCATCCCGGTAGTTACCCTGATCGGCATGCAGTTGCCACTGCTGGTAGGCGGCGCCGTTATCATGGAGAACATATTTAACCTGCCGGGGATAGGTCGCCTCATGGTGAATGCCCTCAATAACAGAGAGTACCCGGTGGTCTCCGGAATCAACCTGGTTTTCGCCACCATGGTTGTAGGCGTCAATCTAATGATAGACCTGATTTATCCGTACTTAGACCCCAGGGTCCGTTATAGCTAAAGGGGAGAAATCGGGGATATGAGCGACGCCACAGGGATACGATCAGTAGAAATTGCGCCAAAGAGACGTTCACGGCTGGCTGATTTCTTTAACAGGCTGGTCAGGGAGAAGCCGCTGGGTACTATCAGCGGCATTATCATATTGATATTGATTCTTGTCAGTATCTTTGCCGATGCTCTGGCCCCTTATCCATATTCTGAAGTTCACATGCTAGACAGGATGCAGGCCCCATCGGCCCAGTATCTGCTGGGTACCGACCAGTTGGGGCGAGACTTCTTGAGTCGCCTCATCTTCGGGGCTCGTCTCTCGTTGGGTGTCGGTCTGGCCGCGACCGCTCTTAATGTTGTCGTCGCTGTGCTGATAGGCGGAACCTCAGGATTCCTTGGTGGTAAATTGGACTTGGCGGTGCAGAGATTTGTCGATGCCTGGATGGCTCTCCCCGGCTTGCTGATACTGCTGGCCGTGATGTCGCTTACCGGACCGGGTGTGTTGCAGATAATCGTGGTGCTGGGCGTGACCGGGGGGATTACCGGCTCGCGGGTGGTCAGGGGCGCGGTCATCGGCATCAAGGAAAGCGACTACTTCACCGCGGCGCAGGCGGTCGGCACGCCGACCCGGGTGACGCTGGTGCGGCACCTGCTGCCCAACATCATGGCGCCGATCATCATCATCTTCAGCATCAACGTCGGCGGCGTCATCATCGCCGAGGCCAGCTTGAGCTTCCTCGGTTTCGGTCTGCCGGCGGGTGTGCCGAGCTGGGGCGGCATGCTCAGCAGGGAAGGCCGCAGCTACATGGAGATCGCGCCGTGGCTGGCGATCTGGCCCGGCGTATTCCTTACCATCACCGTCTACAGCCTCAACATGTTCGGTGACGCGCTCAGGGACCTGCTGGACCCGCGGCTCCGGGGCGCCAGCCGCGTCGGTGCCGCTGCCGCCAAGTCGGTCTAAGAAAGCGCGGTGCGTTCCTCGGCCAACGCGGAAGACCTGCCGGATCTGTCGTTCGCCGGGCAGCAGGACACCTATCTCAACATACGCGGCCTCGCTGAGGTGTTTGAGGCGGTGCGCAACTGCTGGGCGTCTTTGTGGACGCCCCGGGCCCTCAGTTATCGGCATGAACATGCCATCGCCCAGGGGGCGGTTGCCATGGCGGTGGTGGTGCAGAAATTGGTGCCCTCGGAAGTCTCCGGCATCCTCTTTACCGCCAACCCGGCGACCGGGGAGCGCTCCGAGATGATCGTCAGTGCCAGTTTCGGGTTGGGAGAAGCGATTGTCGGCGGCGAGATCACCCCCGATACCTACATCATCGACCGGGACACGTTGGCAGTCAGGGAGACCATCATCGGCAGCAAGGAGCACATGCTGGTGCCCGCTGCCGGGCAGGGCACCGAGAACCGGGAGTTGAGCGCGGCGGAGCGCGAACAGTCGTCGCTGGCGGAGCCGGTGTTGCGGGAACTGGCGCAACTCGCCATCGCCGTGGAGCGGCACTTCGGCCAGCCCCAGGATATCGAGTGGGCAGTCGTCAATGGGACTCGGACGGATCGGAGATGAAGCGCCATGACGACAGTCAGCGCAGTGGCCGGTGGCCGGTCATGTTCGGTGACCTGACCTCCGAGTGGTTGACAGGGTGGTCGCGCCCACGCTATCATGCTTGGCTTGGGCCGACGGATGCCGATGAAGCGCCATGATGACAGGCAGCGCAGTGACGGGTTGCCGGTGACCTTCGCTCACCCCGGTGACCCCCACGAGTCGTTGACGGCGCGCCGCGCCTATGCTAGCGTGCCTCACTTGGGGTTCGACGGATGGTCATGAAGCGTCACGATGACAGGCAGCGCAGTGACCGGTTCGCTGTGACGCGACCAGTGCATCATACCCCCCACTTTTTCAAACCGAGAAACAACTAACCGCTCGGGCTGATCGCCCCCTACGCGACCCCGCGCACACCGTCGCCTTCACCACCGCCGTAACTATCGGTGGCGCCCGCTCGGTCCATCGCCGAACCGGCATGCTGGCCGCCCGCGTCCTTCCAGGCGACCGCAACCGTCCCGGATCCCCGCCCGCGACTAACTGCGCGCAAAACCCTCCGCCTGCGTTGGCGGCCATTCAGACTCACTGCTGCTCAGACCACCGCCACGCGTGGCGTTGTAACGCAGATCCCGACGTAGATCTAGAAAAAGGAGGTTCACATGGCACTCAAAGAACCGCACGCGCGCGCGGCGTGAGCCGGGGTGAACTACGGGCCTGGTTCCCGCTCACCCGGTGAGTCACACGCCGCGCGCTTCAGCCATTTGACTCAGACTGGCCGTCCGCGTTGCGGGCCCGAGAGTAGCTAGGGAGCGCCAATCCGCTACGCAATACTCTCGAAATAACACTCAAGGAAGAAACGATGATGAAAATCTTATTTCGAATGACCTTCGCGATTGCGTTGGTCCTCGTAATGACCGCGACCGGCGTCTGGGCCACCGGCAGCAGCGACAGCGATGGGTCAGCCGCGGCCGAAAAGGAAAAGGTGCGCGACCCCTCCACCGGCAAGATGGTGACCGCGCCCGAGTATGGCGGAACAATAACCTATCCCTACAATGTAATTCTTGAGACTACTGACCCCCATGCTAGCGGCCACTTTGCGAGTGACATCGACAGCGTTAATCAGAAGCTTGCCGTCCCGGACTGGGGAATAGATAGGGACAAACTTGACTATAAAAGCGGTTACGTCAGTATGGAGTTCTATGTAGGGCAGTTGGCTGAAAGCTGGGAACAGCCTGACCCACTGACTTACATCTTCCACATCCGCCAGGGCGTTCACTACGCCCTTGATCCAGACAGTGAGGCCAGCCGCTTAGTAAACGGACGGGAGCTCACAGCCGATGATGTCGTATATTCCATTCAGCGTCATACCGCTCAGGGCGACTTCACCGAACGTCCCGTCCGGACTTACGAGATGATCAACCTGCCATGGGAATCGATAGAGGCCACCGACAAATTTACGGTTGTTATCAAGATGAAGGAGTTCTCCCTCATTGCGCTAAGGGCCATCATCACCGAAGACACAGGTTGGATATTACCCCCCGAGGTAATCGAGAAATACGGGAACTATGAGGATTGGAAGAACGTGGTCGGCACCGGGCCCCTTATGCTGACTGACTGGACCGAAGGGGTCTCCAAAACCTGGACCAAGAATCCTGACTACTGGGGCTACGACCCCAAATACCCGCAGAACCTCGTGCCCTATGTTGACGAGATAAGGGCCCTGTATATGCCAGAAAGAGCAACAGCTCTGTCGGCACTACGTACGGGTAAGATTGATTTTAGCGGCAACGTTCCCCTTCTCAAAACTCTCGACGACGTAATGAGCCTCCAGCGGACCAACCCCGAAATCACGGTGACCACTACTTTCGGGACTGCTACGACTGTTTTTACTATGAACACGCACAAGCCTCCCTTTGACGACATCAGGGTACGCCGCGCAATGCAGATGGCACTGGACCTTGAGGAGATTAGCGATACCTACTATGGCGGTTTGGCAAGGTGGGAACCTCAGGGGGGGGTAGGGAAAGCCGTCGTGGGGTATAACACCTCATTTGATGAGTATCCCGAAGAGGTCAAGCAATACTATATCTATGACCCGGAGGGTGCCGAGAAGCTGCTTGATGAGGCTGGATATGCGCGCGGCGCGGACGGCGTTCGACTCAAGGTTCACCTGCACCACCGCGACGTTTCGGATCTCGGCTATACAGAAATAGCTGTCAGCTACTGGCGTGAGATTGGCATTGATGTAGATGTTGGTATATACGACACGCCTTCTTGGGTAGCAGCCAGAGCAGACACTACTTTGTATGAGCTAGCCACTAGCTACCAGGCCTTTACTTTTAACCCTGAAACCTGGGTAACCTATTATCGCACGGATTACAAACATCGGAGCGAATACATAGGCGGATACCAGAGCCCTGAGATGACCGCCCTGTATGACGCCTTTTTCGCCGCTAAAACCGTTGAGGAGCAGCAGAGGATATTTAAAGAGTTTGATATGGAGGTCGGCATAAGGCGGCACAATCAAGTATGGGGTCCTATAGCCCCAGGGTTTGTGCAGGCCCAGCCGTGGGTTATAGGCTATAACGGTGAAGTCACTGGAAATCGTCCTCGTCTCGCCCTCGTCCACCTTTGGATTGACCAGGAGATGAAGGAAGCAATGGGTCGTTAGGGGTTTTGAGCAGCCGACAAGACTGCATTTTAGTCGGGGAAGGACCGGCCGTACCAATTGCCCGTCCGGGATGAGAGGGGGGCTTCGCGGAACGTGGACTATGGTGGAACTAGGATCCTGCCTCGCAATCGAAAGAGCGAGGTGGTTATGAATCTCTGCCTAAGGCTTGCGCGCGCCGCGATTCTACCCGGCCACCCCTTGTGGCTGACTTAGGGAAAAGGGAGCTGGGGGGGCAAACCTCCCGGCTCCCATACTCCTAGTGAGGGCAATTTGTCATTTCTGGCGAAGACTCGGAATCCAGAAAACGCAACCATTTGAAATTACTCTGGATTCCCGCTTTCAGGGGGATGACGTGGAAGGTGGATTGCGGGTTTCACCGCAATGACGGGGGAAATGGGAATGACGAGAGAGGGGTTGCAAATCACAAGGAGTAGTGTGACATGAGAGCCTATATCATCAGGCGGTTGTTGCTCATCATCCCCACCCTGTTTATCCTCAGCATCCTCGTCTTTCTCTCGGTCCGCTTCATCCCCGGCGATGTAATAGACGTAATGGTGGGTAGGATGGAAGCCGAGGGGGGTGGCGGCGAGCTTGACCGTGAAGCTATGGAGCATATGCTGGGATTAGACCTGCCTGTGCACGTGCAGTATGGACGCTGGATCGGCGGCATCCTCCTGCACGGCACCCTTGGAGAATCACTGTTTCGCGGTTGGCGCATCGAGGAGCGCATGCTGGGACGACTGCCGGTCACCGCCGAGCTCGGGCTGCTGGCCATCCTCATCGGCCTGGTCATCGCCCTGCCGGTGGGCATCTACTCGGCGGTGCGCCAGTACACGGCCGCCGACTACGTGGGACGGTCGGTCGCCATCATGGGGCTGGCGACGCCCAATTTCTGGCTGGGAACGATGGTGATGATCTACCCGGCCATCTGGTGGGCATGGTCGCCGCCGATGGAGCTGATCCCGTTCGCCCAGGACCCGCTGGGCAACCTCGGCATGTTCCTCATCCCCAGCCTGATCCTGGGCACCTACCTGGCGGCCAGCACCATGCGCATGACGCGCACCATGATGTTAGAGGTGCTGCGTCAGGACTATATTCGCACCGCCTGGGCCAAGGGTCTGCTGGAGCGGTCGGTGATCCTGCGCCACGCGCTCAAGAACGCCATCATCCCGGTGGTGACGCTGGTGGGTATGCAGCTGCCGATTCTGGTGGGCGGCTCGGTCATCATCGAGAACATCTTCAACCTGCCGGGGCTTGGGCGGCTGATGCTGGCTGCGCTCAACAACCGCGACTACCCGGTGGTATCGGGGGTGAATCTGTTCTTCGCCACGGTCGTCGTCTTCGTCAATCTCTTGACTGATCTGCTGTACGCGTCGCTGGACCCGCGGATTCGCTACGAATGAGCCAATGAGGCAGTGAGGCAATGGCGGAAGCCCATGGGTGACGTATCACCGCTGACGCCGGCCGTCGCCGAGCCGGCTGCGGGCGCGGCTGGCGCTGCGGCCGGCCAGGCCGGGCTGAGGAAGTTCTTCGGGCGACTGGTCCGCGAGCAGCCGTTGGGGACCGCCGGCGGCATCGTCATCCTGATCCTGGTGCTGGTGAGCATCTTCGCCGATGGGCTGGCGCCCTATCGCTTCGAGGAGATCCACCTGCGCGACCGCCTGCAGGCTCCCTCGGCCCAGTACCTGCTGGGCACCGACCATGTGGGGCGCGACCTGCTGAGCCGCCTCATCCACGGGGCGCGGCTGTCGCTGACGGTGGGGCTGGCCGCCACCGCGCTCACCGTCGTGGTGGCGGTGCTGATCGGCGGCACCACCGGCTTCATCGGCGGCCGGCTGGACCTGGTGACGCAGCGCTTCGTCGACGCCTGGATGGCGTTCCCGGGGCTGCTGTTGCTGCTCACCATCATGTCGATAGCCGGCCGCGGCATGCTGCAGATCATCATCGTGCTGGGGGTGTCGGGCGGCATCCCGGCCTCGCGGGTGGTGCGAGGTGCGGTGCTGGGAGTCAAGGAGAACGTCTACTTCCAGGCGGCGCAGGCGATCGGCAGCTCGCGCCGGCGCTCGCTGCTGCGCCATGTGCTGCCCAACATCGCGGCGCCGATCATCATCATCTTCAGCATCAACGTGGGCGGGGTGATCATGTCGGAGGCGGCGCTGAGCTTTCTCGGCTTCGGCCTGCCACCGGACATCCCGAGCTGGGGCGGGATGCTGAGCCGCGAGGGACGGCAGTACATGGAGATCGCGCCGCACCTGGCGCTGTGGCCGGGCGTGTGCCTGACCGTGGTGGTGTACAGCCTCAACATGTTCGGTGACGCGGTGCGCGACCTGCTGGACCCCCGCCTGCGCGGCCGCCTCGGGCGCTACGGCGCCGGCCGGGACCGGCGTGGTGAACGCCCACAGCAACGGGGTTGACCTCGGCCTGATGGCCCAGGCCATGAGTCACTCATGAATCACTTGGATGGGCTCGAATTGCGGGATTCTGAAAGGCGCTGATACCCGCCCCCATGCGGGGGCAGCTCCGGGGGGTGCGTGGTCTGACATCCGCATGTTTGGGTCGCACGCGCAGCATGATTGTGTTTGACAGCGCTTCGTGGCGCCACTACGGTGGCGGCCTCCTGGCATGGCGCGCGAGTTGTATCAGCCGCACGACAACCTGTTTCGCAAGGTGTTCTCCGAAGAGGGCGAGGCGGCCGGCTTGCTGCGCCCGAATCTCCCGGAGTGGCTGAGCAGCACGCTGGACTGGTCGACGTTGACCCTGCAGGATCGCAGCTACGTGGACGAAGAGCTGGAGGCCAGCCAGTCCGACCTGCTGTTCGAGGTGCAGTGGCAAGCAGGCGCCGGCCAGGCGGGCGCCGGTGAGGCGGGAGGCGCGCCGCAGCGGCTGTTGCTGTACGTGCTGTTCGAGCATCAATCGACGCCGAACCGCTGGATGAGGTTCCGGTTGTTGGAGTACTGTTGCCGTATCTGGGCGGATGCCCTGCGGGCCGACGACAAGCGACCGGAGTTGCCGCCGATCGTGCCGGTGGTGTTCTACCAGGGGAAGCGGCGCTGGCGGCACGCGCGTGAGTTCGGGGAGTTGTTTGTGGAGGTGGTGCGGGAGTGGCCGTGGACGCCGCGCTTTGAGCACCTGCTGGTGGACCAGTCGCAGGCGCCGGTGGGAGAGGTGCGCGGGGGAGCGCTGGGGCGTGTCGCGCAGCTTGCGCTGATGGCGGCGGCGCGACGGCGGGTGAGTCAGGCGCGTGCGGCGCTGCTGATGGCGGCGCAGTACATGGGCGAGTTGGCAAAGGGCGGACGGACGGAACGGTTCAGAGCCATCGTGAGGTATGTCATCACGACGCAGGACAAGCAAACCGTGAGGGCGTTCGGCGAGGCGTTGCGACGGCACGTGCCAGGACCGGGAGGAGACATGAAGACCTATGCAGAAGAATTGCTCCAGGAGGGACTCCGGAAGGGTCGCCAGGAGGGTCGCCAAGAGGGTCAGCTTGGCACGATCGAGAGCTTCCTACGGGCCGGAATCGAGTGGTCGATCATCGAGGAAGCTACCGGTATAGATCAGGAAGCCTTCCAGGCACTTCGCCAGCGGCTCGGAGAGTCGGATCGGACGACCAAGTAACCCCCCTTCTCGACGAGCCGTACCACTGGAAACTCCCCCCGTATTACACTCCGTTTGACACCACCGGCTGCCACACGCCTGGCGCACCTCCGGCCCCGCGCCCCGAGCACCTGTCGGAACGCGAACTGGGCCGCCGGCGGCAGTCCGCCATGCCGCCGGAGATCGTGGATATCTTCACGCCGTTTTTCAACACCACGCCGGCCGGCAAGGGCACCGGCCTCGGCTTGACGATGTCCGCCGAGGACAGCCGCCGGCGCGCCGGCCGGGAGTAGCGGGATCAACACCCGATTGATCGCTCTACATCTGCACGTGCTATGGTAACGTGGCTGGTGGCAGCCACGCAGATAATGAAGACGGGTGTCGACAAGGTCAGATTGAACACGCAGCGCTGGTTCGCGCAAAGCTCGGCGATCATGTCAAACAAATCGTGTTGTTCGGTTCGCAGGAGCGCGGCGATGGCACGGAGCATTCCGACTACGACTTTCTGGTCGTAGTTGACACCCGCACGCGAACTGTTCGCGACGCCATTCTGGACGTCGGATTTCAGATGCTGAACGACGACCAACTGTTTGCGGCACTGGTGTACAGCGAGGACGAGTGGCGCGAGCTTCGCCGATTTCCGCTCGGCTGGAACATTCAGCACGAAGGCACACGGGTATGAGCGCATTCGAGCCAACCGGGCAGGTGCTCGACGCCATGCATCACATCGAAGAAGCTGACGCTGGAGTGGCTGTCAGCGACGCTGAGAGCATCGTGTCCCAGTGCAGGCAACAGGTCGCCAACTGGCAGCGGGAGCACCGGCGCGAGGATAGCCGCTCGTGATGAACACACGGCACCTGCCATGGCTTGCTCCAATCGTCGGTCTCGGCATGGTCGATCACCTCCACGGCGGCGAGCAGCCGGAGCTGAATCAACCGCCGGCCGTCGCGGCTGTACCGGTCGGGATGGGCTCCGGCTCCAGCCCGATTTGACAGCTCGTTGCGCGTGGATTACGATGCCCCTTTGTCGGAGAACAGGCTTATGTGGACGACGCAATACCATAGGCACTTGAGGACGCCACCGGTTCACGGGATTGATGTGTCCTATCTCCCCCCCCCCCCAAGTATTTACACGAGATACACTAGCTCCTCGCGCTGAGCGCGCGGGACGCCCCGCGCGCCGCTTCGCCCGCCTCACGGCTCCTCCGACCGCCTGCATACCGCACCGCCGGCGTTGCCGGTCACTCACTTTCGCTGCGCCACAGAACACCGCCCCAACCGGTGCTCCAGGCTCAGGTCCGCGCCCGCGTCAAGGGAGGTCCCGTATGTAGACTCGGGGCTGTGGCCATCGCTTGCCGGGCACCAGCGACTGACTGTGGGTGTACCTCGAGAGTGGGCGAAGGATGCACAGGGAAACCAGCACTCTCGATTGCAAGGAGCCAAAGATGCATTATGCATTCTTGAGAACGTTCCTCGCGGTACTGTTCGGATTCGTCCTGACGGCGACCGGCGTGTGGGCGAGTCCGGCCGGGGAAGAGGAGCCGGCAGCCGCCATGGAGAAGGAAATGGTGACCGACCCCACCACCGGCAAGATGGTGACAGCGCCGGAGTACGGCGGGACATTAACCTATCCCCATAATAGAGTAAGCACTAATGTAGACCCCTTTACTGTTGGGTTTGAAGCGGGCTGGCTCATAGACGGTGTCAATGAGAGACTCGCCTACGGGAACTGGGGACTAGATAGGGAAGAATTTGACTTTAAGGCTATGTACGTCCCCTTGTCTGCGTACACGGGGAACCTGGCGGAAAGCTGGGAAACGCCTGACGACACAACCTATGTCTTCAACATCCGCAAGGGCGTTCACTACGCCCTTGATCTAGACAGTGAGGCCAGCCGCTTGGTAAACGGTCGGGAGCTAACTGCCAAGGATGTAGAATATTCCTTTCACCGTTTGTTGGGTCTGGGCAGCGGCTTCACCGAACCTAGCCCCCGTCCCGCCACACTCATCTCCATACCATTCGAATCGATAGAGGCCACCGACAAATGGACAGTTGTTGTGAAGCTGACGGAGCCAAGCGTCGGTGCATTAAGGACTATCATCGCCGCAGCTGAGTTGTGGATATTACCCGCCGAGGTAATCGAGAAATACGGCGACTATAGTGATTGGAAGAACGTGGTCGGCACCGGGCCCTTCATGCTGACCGACTACGTCGAAGGCGTCTCCAAGACCTTCGCCAAGAATCCTGAGTATTGGGGCTACGACGAAAAATACCCCGACAACCGCCTGCCCTATATTGACCAGCTAAGGGCTTTGTTGATGGCAGACGAAGCAACACGTATATCGGCACTACGAACGGGTAAGGTTGATATCATACAACACGCCGGAGTCGTTGATATTAGATCAGTCGACGTGGGAATTAGCCTCATGAAGACCGACCCGGAAATCGAGGTGCACAGTCATTTCGAGCGGTCGTTTCAGAGCATTACTATGAACATTCGCAAGCCGCCGTTCGACGACATCAGGGTGCGCCACGCACTGCAGATGGCGCTCGACCTCGAGACGATCAACGATGCGTACTACGGTGGTTTAGCTAAGTGGGAACCTATTGGGTTGCTCGGCGTAAAGGGGTATTACACCCCATTTGAAGAGTGGCCCGAAGAGCTCAAGCAATACTACAGGTATGACCCGCAGGGTGCCGAGCAGCTGCTTGATGAGGCAGGATATCCACGCGGCGAGGACGGCGTTAGATTCCAGACGAACTTGGAGCTCCGCCCCGGTGATTTGGGCTATTTTGAAATAGCTGCCGGCTACTTTGCTGATATTGGCGTTGATGTATCGATAAGTAATGTTGACGCGGCTACTTGGATCGCTAGTAGAGGAGAACATGATTATGAGATGAGCCTTGGCGACATGGCCTTTCCTGGGAACCCGGTCTGGGCGGTAGGCATTTATCGCGAGCCCAACGTGTGGTTTCGCGAATGGGTGGGCGGAGTCGAGACCCCTGAGCTTACCGCCGCCTATGATGCCTTTCACGCCGCTACCACCGCTGAGGAGCAGAGGAAGGCGATTAGAGAGTACGATATGGAGGTGGTGAAGCAGCACAATCAGATATGGGGTCCCATGGCTCCAGGGTTTCAGGCGAACCAGCCGTGGGTCGAGGGTTATACGGGTGAATTCACGATGGGAGACATGCTGCATCATCCCATCCTCGCCCGCATCTGGATTGACCAAGATCTGAAGCGAGAAATGGGGTTCTGAGCCGGGCCGCACGCCTAGCGGCGGGGTCCCCGAGCGTTTTTTCGCGCTCGTTCCGCTTGCAGAGAATGGGCGCCGGGAGCATCAAGCTTCCCGGCGCCCATTTACCGCAAAGAGTATGAGAGCCTACATCATCCGGCGTCTGCTGCTGGTCATCCCCACCCTGTTCATCCTGAGCGTGTTGGTATTCCTGTCGGTCCGCTTCATTCCCGGCGACGTCATCGACATCATGGCCAGTCGCACGGAATACACGGCCGCCCCGCTCGACCGCGCGGCCATCGAACAGCGGCTCGGTCTGGACCTGCCGATGCACGTGCAGTACGGCCGCTGGATCAGTGGCATCCTCCTGCGCGGCACCTTCGGCGAGTCGCTGCTGGGAGGTTGGCGCATCGAGAAGCGCATGCTGGGACGACTGCCGGTCACCGTCGAACTCGGGCTGCTGGCCATCCTCATCGGCCTGGTCATCGCGCTGCCGGTGGGCATCTACTCGGCGGTGCGCCAGTACACCGCCGCCGACTACCTGGGACGGTCGGTCGCCATCATGGGGCTGGCCACGCCCAACTTCTGGCTGGGAACGATGGTGATGATCTACCCCGCCATCTGGTGGACGTGGTCGCCACCGATGGAGTTTTTCTCTCTCTCCGAAGACCCACTGGGGAACCTCGGCATGTTCCTGATCCCGAGCCTGATCCTGGGCACCTACCTGGCGGCCAGCACCATGCGCATGACGCGTACCATGATGCTGGAGGTGCTGCGCCAGGACTACATCAGGACCGCCTGGTCCAAGGGGCTGCTGGAGCGGTCGGTGATCCTGCGCCACGCGCTCAAGAACGCGATCATCCCGGTGGTGACGCTGGTGGGCATGCAGCTCCCGATTCTGGTAGGCGGGTCGGTGATCATCGAGAACATCTTCAACCTGCCGGGGCTGGGGCGGCTGATGCTGGACGCGCTCAACGACCGCGACTACCCGGTGGTGTCGGCGGTGAACCTGTTCTTCGCCACGGTGGTGGTGTTCGTCAACCTGCTGACCGATCTGCTGTACGCGTCGCTGGACCCGCGGATCCGCTACGACTGAGGCACTGAGGGAAGCCCGTGCGTGACGTATCCCGGTTGACACCGCCCGGCGCCGAGCCGGCCGCGGGCGCGGCTGCGGCCGGGCAGGCCGGGCTGAGGAAGTTCTGTGCGCGGCTGGTGCGCGAGCAGCCGCTGGGGACCGCCGGCGGCATCGTCATCCTGCTCCTGGTGCTGGTGAGCATCTTCGCCGACTCGCTGGCGCCCTACCGCTACCAGGAGATCCACCTGCGCGACCGCCTGCAGGCTCCCTCGGCCCAGTACCTGCTGGGCACCGACCACGTCGGGCGCGACCTGTTGAGCCGCCTCATCCACGGGGCGCGGCTGTCGCTGACGGTGGGGCTGGCCGCCACCGCCCTCAACGTCGTGGTGGCGGTGCTGATCGGCGCCACCACCGGCTTCATCGGCGGCCGGCTGGACCTGGTGACGCAGCGCTTCGTCGACGCCTGGATGGCGTTCCCGGGGCTGCTGTTGCTGCTCACCATCATGTCGATTGCCGGCCGCGGCATGCTGCAGATCATCATCGTGCTGGGGGTTTCGGGCGGCATCCCGGCCTCGCGGGTAGTGCGCGGTGCGGTGCTGGGCGTGAAGGAGAACGTCTACTTCCAGGCGGCGCAGGCGATCGGCAGCTCGCGGCGGCGCTCGCTGCTGCGCCACGTGCTGCCCAACATCGCGGCGCCGATCATCATCATCTTCAGCATCAACGTGGGCGGGGTGATCATGGCGGAGGCGGCGCTGAGCTTTCTCGGCTTCGGCCTGCCGCCGGACATCCCGAGCTGGGGCGGGATGCTGAGCCGCGAGGGGCGGCAGTACATGGAGATCGCGCCGCACCTGGCGCTGTGGCCGGGCGTGTGCCTGACCGTGGTGGTGTACAGCCTCAACATGTTCGGAGACGCCGTGCGCGATCTCCTGGATCCGCGGCTGCGTGGCCGGCTCGGCCGCTACGGCGCCGGCCGGGGCAAATCGTAGCCGAACCGGAGCGCGACCGCGCGCACCACGACGCGATCATGAGCTTTGCCGGAACGCGCCGGCGGGCGCTATAATCGGATGAGCGAGCGTACCCATGAGCGACGGCAACGGACACCGCGACCCGGCGACCCCGCAGGAGATCTGGGAGATTCTCCGCGAGGTCTCCGCAGCGCAGCAGGAGACCGAGCGGCGGTTGCAGGCGACCGGGGAGCTGATCACGCGACAGGCACGTGCAGCCGAGCGGCGCATGGACAAGCTGGACGAGCTGTTCAACGGGCAGTGGGGCAAGCTGATCGAGTCCCTGGTGGAAGGCGACCTCGCAGGGCTCCTCCAGCGGCGCGGCATCGCGGTACAGCACACGGTTACCAACCCGCGGCAGAACTACGGTGAACGGCGCTGGGAGTTCGACATCGTGGCGATCAACGGC
Source organism: Spirochaetia bacterium (assembly GCA_965203905.1). Taxonomy (GTDB): domain Bacteria; phylum Spirochaetota; class Spirochaetia; order SZUA-6; family Bin103; genus Bin103. The sequence goes on from CBDBDQ010000005.1 coordinate 6,014,831, forward strand.
GCAGAGGTCGTGGTCGTGGAAGTCAAGACCACCCTGAGGGTGCCGGATATAGATCGTTTCGTCCGGCGGTTGAACGAGTTTCCGGAACTGATGCCCGAGTACGCCGGGCGGCGGATCTACGGGGCGGTTGCCTATCTGAAGGCACATCAGCAGTCGGACGTGCGTGCCGAGCGGCTGGGCCTGTTCGTGATTCGTGCCACCGGCAGTAGTGCCAGCATCACCAACCGGGAGGGGTTTACGCCGCGCACTTTCGGCCACCCGAGCAGGGCACCCAGCCGCCACTAGCGCGGTCGTACCGGGGGCGCGACCTGTTGAGCCGCCTCATCCACGGGGCGCGGCTGTCGCTGACGGTGGGGCTGGCCGCCACCGCCCTCAACGTCGTGGCGGCGGTGCTGATCGGCGGCACCGCCGGCTTCATCGGCGGCCGGCTGGACCTGGTGACGCAGCGCTTCGTCGACGCCTGGATGGCGTTCCCGGGGCTGCTGTTGCTGCTCACCATCATGTCGATTGCCGGCCGCGGCATGCTGCAGATCATCATCGTGCTGGGGGTGTCGGGCGGCATCCCGGCCTCGCGGGTAGTGCGGGGCGCGGTGCTGGGGGTGAAGGAGAACGTCTACTTCCAGGCCGCGCAGGCAATCGGCAGCTCACGCCGGCGCTCGCTGCTGCGCCACGTGCTGCCCAACATCGCGGCGCCCATCATCATCATCTTCAGCATCAACGTGGGCGGGGTGATCATGTCGGAGGCGGCGCTGAGCTTTCTCGGCTTCGGACTGCCACCGGACATTCCGAGTTGGGGCGGGATGCTGAGCCGCGAGGGGCGGCAGTACATGGAGATCGCGCCGCACCTGGCGCTGTGGCCGGGCGTGTGCCTGACCGTGGTGGTGTACAGCCTCAACATGTTCGGCGATGCGGTGCGCGACCTGCTGGACCCGCGGCTGCGTGGCCGGTGCAGGATCACGACCGCGGCACCCGTGCCTAGCGTGAGCAATGCGGCAAATGCGCGCCCTTGCGAGCACGCCCGCGGTAGTGGTAGTGCATGCTGCGGACACCAGTTGAGCGCCAAGGAGAACTGATCGTGGAACTTGCCTTGCACGAAGCGGAAACATGCCTCTCCGACCTCGTCATCGCCGTTCAGAACGGCGAACGGGTCGTCATAACGAGGAACGGAGAACCAACCGTGGAGCTGGTCCGCTGTCGCGCGCAGCGAGGCGGTATCGACTTCGACAAGCTTGACACGGATCGCCGGCGGCTCGGAATCAAGGGCGACGAAGAGAGGTGGCCCAAGGAATTCGACGATCCGGCCTTCAGCCGCGCCGTGTTGGGACTCGACGACGAGTAGGCTGACGGCCATGCGTGTTCTTCTCGATACATCCTACCTCTACGATCTGATGGAAACGAGCGGCAAGTTTTCCGACAACGAACGCCGTTTCTTCGCCGAGCAAAAAGCTGAGCTCTTCGTGAGTGCCGTGTCCATCTGGGAGATGCGTCTGAAGTACCGTGCCCGTCATCCGTCCGGCAAACGCAAGAGTCCCTTCAATCCCGATTCCGTGGTAGCCATGGTCGAACGACAGGACGTGACTTCCTTGCCGATGACCATGCAGCACGCCGCGCGTGAACTCGAAGTCCCAATTCCGCACAAAGACCCGTTCGACGAACTCCTCCTCGTGCAGGCTCAGGAAGAAGGTCTCAAGTTTCTCACCGCAGACCGTCAGCTTATCGGACACCCCGCTGGCAATCACTGCGTAACATGGCCAGCGCCGCCCTGAAGAGGCCGGCGCTGGCTCACTCTGCGCATCGCCATCACGCGGGGACAGTAGTACCGCCGAGGTCTACCGCCCGAGCACGCTCGAGGAACTCGTCTTCCAGCCCGACCCTGCCAACACGATGTCCAGCGGCATGCCGGTGGCCGAGTGAACGAACGGCATCACCCGAGTCCGCCGGATGAACTCCGGATCCTCGACACGCAACACGAAGCCCGCCGCCTGCATGGCGGATGCGAACCGTTGCGGATCTCACTCGCAGACTATCGGCGGGTTCAATCGCGAGTTCGTGAAAACAGGCGTGTTTCCCCCTGACACGTCACGCAAGCTGCAACGATTATTCCAGGACCGTCAGACGGCAGACTATGACTGGTACCATCACATCGAAGAAGCTGACGCTGGAGTGGCTGTCAGCGATGCTGAGAGCATCGTGTCCCAGTGCAGGCAACAGGTCGCCAACTGGCAGCGGGAGCATCGGCGCGAGGATAGCCGCACGTGATGAACACACCGGCACCTGGCATGGCTTGCTCCAGTCGTCGGTCTCGGCATGGTCGATCACGTGCACGGCGGCGAGCAGCCGGACCTGAATCGATCGCCGGCCGTCAGGGGCTGTACCGGTCGGGATGGGCTCCATGGGCTCCATGGGCTCCAGTCCGATTTGACAGCTCGTTGCGCGTGGATTACGATGACTGTTTGTCGGAGAACAGGCTTATGTGGACGATGCAATACCACAAGCACTTGAGGACGCCACCGGTTGACCGGACCGGTGTGTCCTATCTCCCCCCCCCCAAGCATTTACACGAGATACACTAGCTCTTCGCGCTGAGCGAGCGGGACGCACCGCGCACCGCATCGCCCGCACCACCGCTCCTCCGACCACCTACACACCGCACCGCCGGCGTTGCCGGTCACTCACTTTCGCCGCGCCGCAGAACACTGCCCCACGCGCTGCTCCGGGCTCAGGTCTGTGTACGCGTTCAAGGGGGTGCCGTATGTAGCTCGGGGCTGTGGCCGTCGCTTTCCGGGCACCGGAAATTGCCGGTGCGCCTCGAGAGTGGGCGAAGGATGCACAGCGAAACCAGCACTCTCGAATTGCAGGAGGCAAAGATGCAATACGCAATCTTGCGAAAGATCCTGGCGGTACTGATCGGTCTCGGTCTGACCGCGACCGGCCTGTGGGCAAGCCCGGCCGCGGAAGAGGAGCCGGCAGCCGCCATGGAGAAGGAAATGGTGACCGACCCCACTACCGGCAAGATGGTGACCGCGCCGGAGTACGGGGGGACGCTAACCTACCCCTATAACAGGGTAGGCGAGATCACCGACCCCTTCTTCAATGGAATCGAAGCGGGCTGGCTCATAGACGGTGTCAACGAGAGACTCGCCGACGGGAACTGGGGACTCGATAGGGCCGAATATGACTTTAGGGACTCTTTCGTCCCGCTGTTTGCCTTCACCGGGAATCTCGCCGAAAGCTGGGAAACGCCCGACCCACTGACGTACGTCTTCCACATCCGTGAGGGCGTTCGCTACGCTCTTAATCCAGACAGTGAGGCCAGCCGGCTCGTGAACGGTCGGGAACTCACCGCCGATGACGTCGTTTTTACGTATCAACGGAATAACGGCCTCGGTGACTTCACGGAAAGCACCGAAATGACTCGCCCCTCTAACAACCTGCCGTGGCAATCGATCGAGGCTAGCGACAAATATACGGTTGTCATGAAGCTGAAGGAGCCGTCCCTCACCGCACTATTTGTTATCCTCCAGGAGGCTCAGGATTGGATATTGCCCGCGGAGGTAATCGAGCGATACGGCGACTATAAGGATTGGAGGAACGTAGTCGGCACCGGGCCGTGGATGCTGACCGACTACGTCGAAGGCGTATCCAAATCCTATATCAAGAATCCTGACTACTGGGGCTTCGACGAGAAATATCCCGGGAACCGCCTGCCGTACAGCGACCAGTTAAGGGCCTTGCTAATGCCAGAAGAAGCAACACGTATCTCGGCGCTACGCACTGGTCAGATTGATATCATACAACACGCCGGCGTCGTTGACATACAAAGCCTTGACGTGATCCGGAGCCTCCAGATGACCAATCCGGAAATCGAGGTGCATAGCTATTTCCAGGCGGCGTTTGCGTCTTTTAGTCTGAACATTCGCAACGCTCCATTTGACGACATCAGAGTGCGCCACGCCATGCAGATGGCGCTCGACCTAGAGACGATCAACGAGACCTACTATAGCGGTTTCGCCAAGGTGGAGCCCATCGGGTTGACCGCGGTCAAGGGGTATAACACCCCATTCGCAGAGTGGCCCGAGGAGCTCAAACGATACTACACCTACGACCCGGAAGGCGCTGAGAGACTCCTTGATCAAGCCGGATATCCGCGGGGGGCAGACGGCGTCCGATTCAAGACGACCGTTCTGCATCGCGACGCCGCTGATTTGGGCTTTGTGGAAGTAGCTGCCGGGTACTGGTCTGATATCGGGGTTATAGCGGACATTAACGTTGTTGACACGCCGACATGGATCGCTGCCAGAGCAGAAGCTAATTATGAGATGAGCAACAGTCGCTGCGCAATGGCTACCGACCCCGCCTGGACAATTAGCCTTCACCGCGCGGAAGGCGGCAACAAATTCTTTCGTGAATGGGTGGGTGGGGGCGAGAACCCTGAGCTGATTGTTGCCTATGATGCGTTTCAGGCCGCTACTACCATCGAGGGTCAAATGAAGGCCCATAGAGAGTATGATATGGCGTATTCGAGGGAGCACAGTCAGGTGTGCGGTCCTCTAGCTCCACTGTTTCAGGTAAACCAGCCGTGGGTCGGAGGTTTTAACGGTGAATTCGCGTTGAACAACGTGAGCCATCACACCATCCTCGCTCGCCTCTGGATAGACCAGGATCTGAAGCGAGAAATGGGATTCTAAGCCACCGGCTTTGCCGTTGGCTTAAGGAGTCGCTGCGCGACTCCACGAAATCGCGAGAGGCGGTTCCATTACAGCAGCGCTTCGCGCGGCTGCAATGGGGAAGTCGCCATAGGGGAAATGCAATTGGCCCCGCCCGAGGGCGGGGTCCACGAATCAACTCGCCCCTTGGGCGATTGAAATGGCAGCAGCGCTACGCGCGGCTGCTCTGAGCAAGGGCGCCGGGAGAACGCTTCCGAGCGCCGCTTCCCGGCGCTCATTTGCCACGACGATATGAGAGCCTACATCATCCGGCGGCTGCTGCTGGTCGTCCCCACGCTGTTCATCTTGAGTGTGTTGGTGTTCCTATCAGTCCGCCTCATCCCCGGCGACGTCATCGACCTCATGGCCAGTCGCACGGAATACACGGGCGGCCAGCTCGACCGCGCGGCCATCGAACAGCGGCTCGGACTGGACCTGCCGATTCACGTGCAGTACAGCCGCTGGATCGGCGGCATCCTTCTGCGCGGTACGCTCGGCGAGTCGCTGCTGGGAGGTTGGCGCATTGAGCAGCGCATGCTGGGACGACTGCCGGTCACCGTCGAGCTGGGCGTGCTGGCCATCGTCATCGGCCTGGTCATCGCCCTGCCGGTGGGCATCTACTCGGCGGTGCGCCAGTACACCGCCGCCGACTACCTGGGACGGTCGGTCGCCATCATGGGGCTGGCCACGCCCAACTTCTGGCTGGGAACGATGGTGATGATCTACCCGGCCATCTGGTGGGCGTGGTCGCCGCCGATGGAGCTGGTGCCATTCGCCCAGGACCCGCTGGGCAACCTCGGCATGTTCCTGATCCCCAGCCTGATCCTCGGCACCTACCTGGCGGCCAGCACCATGCGCATGACCCGCACCATGATGCTGGAGGTGCTGCGCCAGGACTACATCAGGACCGCCTGGTCCAAGGGTCTGCTGGAGCGGTCGGTGATCCTGCGCCACGCGGTCAAGAACGCGATCATCCCGGTGGTGACGCTGGTGGGCATGCAGTTGCCGATCCTGGTGGGCGGCTCGGTGATCATCGAGAACATCTTCAACCTGCCGGGGCTGGGGCGGCTGATGCTGGACGCCCTCAACGACCGCGACTACCCGGTGGTGTCGGCGATAAACCTGTTCTTCGCCACGGTGGTGGTGTTGGTCAATCTGCTGACCGACCTGCTGTACGCGTCGCTGGACCCGCGGATTCGCTACGAATGAGGCGGTACGGCCATTCCGTTACCCGGAACACCATGAAACCGCGCGGGCAGTGCGCGGTGGACGCCATCAGCAACGCGGTGATCTTGGCCCAACGCCGGTGAGATACCCACCGGCAGCACAAGCGGAGTTCATCCCTGGTAGCAGCAAACCGCCGACTTCGATAGCATACCTGGACGAACCACGCTGCACCGCAGAACCCCACTTGAAGCTCGCGGTCACCGGGGGCGTTTTGGTGCGCACATTGCAAGGAGAAACAGACGTGCCGACGATATCGATGTTCTATGGCATCTTGATCCTACTATACTTCTATGACAACAAGAGGCACAATAGACCTCACATTCATGCGGAATACGCCGAACATACCGTTGTAGTGGCCATTGATGATGGCGCTGTTCTGGGCGGCAGTTTGCCGATAGCAAAGATGAAGCTCGTCCAGGCCTGGATTGAAATACACCGAGAGGATCTGCTTGCAGACTGGAAGCTAGCCGTTGCTGGCGAACCGGTTTTAAGATCGACCCATTGCGGTAGTAGGTGGTAGATTGTGGATACCATTGTTAAGGCTATTCCCCTTGATGACCACCGCATTGAGATTCTGACCAGTAGCGGTATTTCCGGGGTTTTCGATGTCAAGCCCTACTTGCAGGGCCACGCATTCAAAGAACTGGCGAATGAATCATATTTTCGCCTAGTTCGCCCTGCCCATCATGGCATCGTGTGGCCACATGAGCAGGACTTCAGTTCAGACACGATAATCTGGGACATCGTACACGCTCGATCGGCCAACACGCCCGAAACACCATGAAAACGGCGCATGGGGCAGTACGCGGTGGCCGCCTTTTGCGGTCCAGTCGACACGGTCACTCGGTAACGCCAGAGAGCATGCACACCGATGCACCGGCACCGCGGGCTGGCCGCCATGGTCGGACGGGGCAGGCCCGTGGGTGACGTATCACCGCTGACGCCGGCCGGCGCCGAGCCGGCCGCGGGGGCGGCTGCGACTGGGCAGGCCGGACTGAGGAAGTTCTGCGGGCGCCTGGTGCGCGAGCAGCCGCTGGGGACCGCCAGCGGCATCGTCATCCTGCTCCTGGTGCTGGTGAGCATCTTCGCCGATTCGCTGGCGCCCTACCGCTACGAGGAGATCCACCTGCGCGACCGCCTGCAGGCCCCCTCCGCCGCGTACCTGCTGGGCACCGACCACGTGGGACGCGACCTGCTGAGCCGCCTCATCCACGGGGCGCGGCTGTCGCTGACGGTGGGGGCTGGCCGCCACCGCCCTCAACGTCGTGGTGGCGGTGCTGATCGGCGGCACCACCGGCTTCATCGGCGGCCGGCTGGACCTGGTGACGCAGCGCTTCGTCGACGCCTGGATGGCGTTCCCGGGGCTGCTGTTGCTGCTCACCATCATGTCGATTGCCGGCCGCGGCATGGCGCAGATCATCATCGTGCTGGGGGTGTCGGGCGGCATCCCGGCCTCGCGGGTGGTGCGGGGCGCCGTGCTGGGGGTCAAGGAGAACGTCTACTTCCAGGCGGCGCAGGCGATCGGCAGCTCGCGCCGGCGCTCGTTGCTGCGCCACGTGCTGCCCAACATCGCCGCGCCGATCATCATCATCTTCAGCATCAACGTGGGCGGGGTGATCATGGCAGAGGCGGCACTGAGCTTCCTGGGGTTCGGCCTGCCGCCGGACATCCCGAGCTGGGGCGGGATGCTGAGCCGGGAGGGGCGCCAGTACATGGAGATCGCGCCGCACCTGGCGCTGTGGCCGGGCGTGTGCCTGACGGTGGTGGTGTACAGCCTCAACATGTTCGGCGACGCGGTGCGCGATCTCCTGGACCCGCGGCTGCGTGGCCGGCTCGGCCGCTACGGCGCCGGCCGGGACAGAACCTGACAGCGACTGCAGGATGGCGCAGACACGTACTACTTTTACTTACTGATCACGGGCCATCCCGCGCGATCGATTCGAAGCCGGGCAGCAGGTCGCTTTGATCCAGCGCCTCCTCGAGCAACCGCAGTGTCCGGCGAATCGCACGCTCATCGAGGTTCTGCCCGTGGACGCGCCACAGGTTCTGCGCATCTGCGAGATCCTGCGGGGCGGCTCGCGAGGAGCTTGGCGATGATGAGGTCCTGGACAGCGATCAACGGGACGGCCGTGCCGCCGATGTCCACCGTCCGGGCACGCTCAAGGAACTCGTCCTCCAGTCCCGACCCTGCCAATACGATGTCCAGCGGCATCGCGGTAGCAGCGTGAACGAACGGCATCACCCGAGTCCGCCGGATGAACTCCGGATCCTCGACGCGCAAGACGAACCCCGCGGCCTGCATGGCGGCTGCGAACCGCTGCGGATCGTCGTTGTCCAGCTTGACGGTGACGTCGACGTCGGCGCTCAAGCGCGGCACACCGTACGCGATGACTGCCTGCGCGCCGAACACGTACCAGCGCCCTCGGCCTGCGAGCACCTTTGCCAGTGCGGTCAGGAGTTCAACTGCGGGCGGGCGGAAGCGGCACGCGTGAACAGCTCGGCCAAGCGCACGTGAGCGAGCAGGTCCTGCTTCCGGGCGGCGGCATCGGGCCACCCCGGATTGTGCAGCAGTGCTTGTCTGCGCAACTCGTCGGCGATGCGCAGCCCTTCCAGCGGTCCGTAACGGGCGATGCGCTCGGCCCAATACGCGTCCTTGGCAGCACGCGCCGTTCGCCACTCGCGAGCCATATAGTCGCGAATGCCACGGCTGATCATGGTTGCAGTGTAGCATGGTGCGTCGAACAGCGCTTCGTCGACGCCTCGATCGGCAGTGGAAGATGAGGATCACCAGTCTCCCAACAGCCAACTGAAACGTCGGGGAGGATCACGACACGGCGGCGTTTGCGATGGAGACGCTGCGGCGGTGGTGGCTGAGGATGGGCAGTGTGGCGTATGCGAAGACCAAGCGGTTGCTGATCACGACCGCCGGCGGTGGTTCCAACGGCAGCCGCAGTCGGCTGTTCGCGGATACCCGAAGAACCTGCCCCATATTGACCAGTTAAGAGCTCTCCGCCCGCTGGTCCGCTTTTTCGGACCAGGCAATGAGGCAATGAGGGAAGCCCGTGGGTGACGTCTCCCAGCTGACGCCGGCTGTCGCCGAGCCGGCCACTGGGGCGGCTGCGGCTGGGCAGGCTGGACCGCGGCGGTTCTTCGCGCGCCTGGTCCGCGAGCAGCCGTTGGGGACCGCCGGCGGCATCGCCATCCTATCCTGGTGCTGGTGAGCATCTTCGCCGACGGGCTGGCGCCGCCATCGCTACGAGGAGATCCACCTGCGCGACCGTCTGCAGGCCCCCTCGGCCCAGTACCTGCTGGACACCGATCACGTGGGGCGCGACCTCTTGAGCCGGCTCATCCACGGGGCGCGGGTTGTCGCTGACGGTGGGGCTGGCCGCAACGGTCTTCACCGTCGTGGTGGCAGTGTGATCGGCGGCATCACCGGCTTCATCGGCGGCCGGCTGGATCTGGTGACGCAGCGCTTCGTCGACGCCTGGATGGCGTTCCCGGGGCTGCTCCTGCTGCTGACCATCATTTTGATCAGCCGGCCGCGGCATGCTGCAGATCATCATCGTGCTGGGCGTGTCGGGCGGCATCCGTTCCCCGGCTCGACTTGACCCTGAGCAGTCCGTAGCGTACGGTAGGACGTACGGGAGGCAGCCCAATGGGGACCTTGAATGTCACCACCGCACGGAAGAACCTGTACCGGCTCATCGATGAAGTGAATGAATCGCATGCTCCGGTCACGATTACGGGAAAAGAACGGTCGGCGGTCCTGGTGAGCGAAGAGGACTGGAATGCAATACAGGAGACGTTGTACCTGTCCGCCATCCCCGGCATGACCGATTCGATACGGAAGGGACTCGAAACCCCCGTGGAGGAGTGCGACGCAGAGCCTGGGTGGTGACTATCGACTGGTGTTCACCCGACAAGCCCGAAAGGACGCACAGAAGGTGGCTGCGTCCGGGCTCCGTACAAACGTGGAGCGCCTCCTTCAGGTGCTACGTGAGGATCCCTGGCGCAGCCCGCCACCGTTCGAGAAACTGGTTGGCGATCTGACGGAAGCGTTTTCGCGTCGGATCAACATCCAGCACCGCATCGTGTACCAAGTCCTTGAACGCGAACGCGTCGTCAAGGTGCTCCGAATGTGGACGCACTACGAGTGAGTCGGCCGGTTCGCCGTGCCAAGCAGCCGCTCCGGCCGACCGAGGCGCAAGGCGATCCCATGCTTCGGCTGAGTGAAGAGACGTCATTGGGCTGATTTGTCCGCCATGGCGACTATCAGCGCAACAAGACTCCGGCAGAACCTCTACAACATTCTCGATTCGGTGGTGGGACACCGGTGTACCGGTGGAAGTAGAACGCCGGGGCCGGCTGTTGAGAATCGTGCCTGAGGAGCGGGCGTCGAAGTGGAACCGGCTGACCGCGCACAAGATCATGGTCGGCGATCCGGACGAACTCGTGCACATGGACTGGTCCCACGAGTGGCGCGGCAACCGTGTACCTTGATACTCACGTGGCTGTCTGGCTATACGAGAAGGATGAGGAGCGCATCTCGCGCCTGGCACGGGAGCTGATCGAGAGTAGCGAACTCCTGGTGTCGCCGATGGTGCTCCTCGAAGTGGAGTACCTGTTCGAAACCGGCATTGGCGAATGCTACGAGGAAGCCGGTATCGGCGATACCCATCACGACGACGGGAACCCTTTCCTGGTCGACAGGTCCTGGGCCAGTCGAACCGAACCGGCGAGGCGCATGTAACGGCGCGTCTGTACGTCTTCGCGCCGCGCCTTTTCCAACTGATCGCGGATCAGACGCCCCTGTGACACGCCCATTGCCCGCGCGGTCTGTTCCACCCACTCGGCGAGATCGTCTTGCAGCCGTATCGTCAATGTGTGACTCATACGGCAGACAGTTAATACACCCTGGAGGCACAGGACAAGCAGCAGCAGCAGGTCGCCGTTTTGACGGCCCAAGAGGCAGGGTGCTACTATCGCGGAACCACAGGAGGTATCCATGACAGTAAACAAGAAACTTGGCTTGACGGCATTCGTCGTCGTGCTGGTGTTGGCTCTGGCCGCGACGAGTGTCTCGGCCGGCGGCGAAGCGGATCAGGCGGCGGAGGGCAGCACCGCCGAGTCCGGCTACACGCTGCCGATCGCAGAACCAGGCAGCGTCACGCTGAGCTACGCCGGGTGGGAGCATCCGGTCGGCTTTGGTGAAGGGCCGGTCTGGCAGCAGATCCTGGAGGACACCGGCGTCACGATCGACTGGCAGGTGGTTCCGAGCAGCGAATATACCACCTTCATCAAGACCAGGATCGCGGCCGCGGCCGACCTGCCCGACATGCTGAGCCTGGGCTGGAACTACGTGGTCGGCAGTCCGGTGGACCTGCACGCCCAGGGTGCGACCATCAAGCTCACCGAGCTGGTGAACCGTTTCGCGCCCCACACCAAGCGCCTGCTGGAGGAGTTCACGGAGATGCGCCCCGCCCTGGTGGCGCCGGACGGCGAGATCTACGCCACCGCCGCACGTACGGTGCCGCCGATCAGCAACTACAAGAACTGGTACCTCCGGGAGGACTGGCTGCAGAAGCTGGGGCTGGAGAAGCCGGAGACGCTGGAGGATTGGGTCACCGTAGCGAAGGCGTTCGCGACGCAGGATCCCAACGGCAATGGCGAGCAGGACGAGGTTGCGCTGAGCGCGCGGACGCTGTGGCAGCTTGAGTGGTTCGGCGCGTCCGGTCTCGACCTGGACATCTACTACAGCTTCGGTTTTTCGCTCGACAACGGCGTGCTCTCCTACGACTACATCAGTCCCGGGTATCGCGACTACCTGGCGTTCCTGCACGAGTTGTACGAGGCGGGCGCGTTGGCGCAGGAGATTACCCAGTCCGGTCAGATCCAGAACTCGCTCAACGCCGACGACCGCCTGGGCGGCTTCTGGACCGGCATCGGCGGGGTGTTGTTCAGGAACCGGCTGCTGCGCGAGTCCGACATCGCCGGCACGTACACGTGGACTCCCCTCCCAAAAAACGACATGGGAGTGTCACGTTACGTGCACGAGCCGCTGGTCGGCGCGGCGACGGTGATCACCAGCCAGAGCAAGAACCCCGAGGTCGCCATCAAGTGGCTCGACTACGTGTGGGCCAGCCCGCAGGGCTACCTGTACGCCAACTACGGCCTGGAGGGAGAGCACTACAACGTCAACCCGGAGAAGAGTTCCGCCTCGCCGTGGTTGAAGCACTTCGGCGGCCTGCCCGAGTACAGCGACGCCATCCGCAACAACCCGGAGGGCAAGTCGGTGCAGTCGGTGCTGGCGGACATCGGTGCCTTCAACCATCCGCTGTACGCCGATGACGACGAGTCGTTTGCGGCGCGCTTCTCGGAGGATCCGTTCTCGTACGAGCTGACCCAGCTCGCCGCTCCGATCGCGGTCTCGCCGTTTCCGCGCTACCTCGGTTCGCCGGAACAGGACCGGCGCCTGCGCGCCCTGCGTGAAGAGATCAACCCGACCCAGGAAGAGTGGACCTTCAAGTTCATCACCGGTCAGGAGTCGCTCGACCGGTTCGACGACTACGTCGCCACGATGAAGCGGGTCGGCGTCGACGAGTTGGTGGAAATCATCCAGCAACAGCACGACGACTACACCGCGTCCATCAGGTAGCCGCTCATCCTGCCTGTTCACCGCCCCGGGGCCGCATGGCCGAGCAGCCCGTGGCGGAACCCGGCGTCGCACCGAGAGCGGCGAGGCGCCCGGCTGGCAAGGCGCGACGAACGAGCATATCAAGGCATGTGTGAGCGAGGAGCAACGCAGCCAGCCGGGATGGCTCGCCGCTCGAATGCAGCCGGAGTTGCGCCACGGACTGCTCTGGGCGGGTCCGTAACCCACCCGCGGTACCCGGATTCCCGCCTGTGAATCGCTTGGCCAAGGCACTGTTCCAGGACCGGTACCTGTGGCTGCTGGCGGTGCCGGCAATCATCTACTACGTCCTGTTCCACTACCTGCCGATGTACGGGCTGCTGATCGCGTTCAAGGACTTCAGCCCGTTTCTCGGCATCCTGCGCAGTCCGTGGGCCGGGTTCGTGTGGTTCGAGCAGTTCTTCACCTCGATTCACTTTGTGCGCACGGTGCGCAACACGCTGCTGCTCAACTTCTACGGCTTCTTCTTCAACTTCACGGTACCGATCATCTTCGCGCTGCTGCTGAACGAGGTGCACAACAGCCTGTTCCGGCGCTGGGTGCAGACCATCAGCTACATCCCGCACTTCGTTTCGATCGTGGTCGTGGTGGGGCTGATCAACGCCATGTTCAACACCGAGAACGGCCTGGTGAACACGGTGCTGGCGCGGCTGGGGATGGAGCCGGTGCCGTTCCTGATCATGCCCGGCTGGTTCCGGCCGCTGTACATCGGCTCCGACATCTGGCAGCACTTCGGCTGGCGCGCCATCATCTACCTGGCCGCGCTCACCGCCATCGACCAGGAACAGTACGACGCGGCCTGGGTGGACGGCGCCAACCGCTGGCAGCAGCTGCGCTTCATCACGCTGCCGGGCATCGCGCCCACCATCATCATCCTGATGATCCTCTACGTCGGGCAGATGATGTCGGTGGGATTCGAGAAGATCCTGCTGATGTACGGTCCCGGCACCTACGAAACCGCAGACGTGATCGCCACCTTCGTGTATCGGCGCGGGATCGCCGGCGGCGACTACAGCTTCGCGGCGGCGGCCGGACTGTTCAACTCGGTGATCAACCTGGGGCTGATCCTGCTGGTCAACCGGATGAGCCGGCAATTCACGGGGACCAGCCTGTGGTAAACGTGGCATGAACGTCCGCTATCGCCGCAACCTGGCCGAGCGGCTCGCCGAGTACGCCATCGCCCTGGTGCTGGCGGTGGCCGCGCTGGTCACCATCTTCCCGATACTCTACGTGTTCAGCAACTCGATCAGCGGCAGCCGCGCGATTCTCGGCGGCACGGTGTGGCTGTGGCCCCAGGACGTCACCTGGGTCGGCTACCAGACCGTGGTGAAGTCGACCGAGGTGTGGCGCTCCTACTACAACACGCTCTGGTACACCGGCGTCGGCACCGCGCTCAATGTGTCGATCACCATGATGGTGTCCTATCCGCTGTCGCGGCGCTCCTTCAACGGGCGCGGACTGCTGATGTTCTTCATCGCCTTCACCATGTGGTTCAGCGGCGGCATCATTCCCACGTTCATCATCGTGCGCAACCTGGGGCTGTACGCGACCCGCTGGGCGATGGTGCTGCCGACCGCCGCGGCGGCCTGGAACATCATCATCACCCGCACCTACCTGCAGAGCAACATCGACGACTCGATCCCGGAGTCGGCCAAGATCGACGGTGCCAACGACCTGACCATCTTCTTCCGCATCGTGGTACCGGTGTCGAGCACGATCATCGCCGTGAACGTGCTGTTCTACGCGGTGGGGCACTGGAACGCATACTTCCCCGCCCTGATCTACCTGCCCGATCCCGACCTGCATCCGCTGCAGATGGTCCTGCGCAGGCTCCTGATCCTGCCGCCCGAGGAGGAGGAGCGGATGGCATTCGAGGCGATCGCCGGCGTCACCCGCAACCGCTTCGTGGTGATCATGGTGGGCACGCTGCCGATCCTCGCCGTGTACCCCTTCCTGCAGCGCTACTTCATCAAGGGCGTGATGATCGGCGCGCTGAAGGGCTGACCGGCGGGCATGGATCTCCCACCATCGTCTCATCTTGGGGTATGGTGCGGTACGAAGTAGTGGACAGGAGGTTGTGATGGCGGACAGGGAGGTGCCGGCGGGGCTGGCGGATCTGGAGCGGGACGGGTTCCTGCTGGTGCCCGGCGCGCTCGGCGGCGAGACGGTGGCGACGTGGAAGCACAAGCTCTACGACCTGCACCGCCGCGGCCTGAACGAAATCGACAACAGCGTCGGCAACGTGGCGTTCGAGAGCCTGCTGCGACTGGAGCCGGAGCTGTCGCGGGACCTGGTCGGCCACCCCAGCGTTGCGCCCTACCTGAAGACTTTCCTCGGCAAGCAGTGCCAGTTGCGCTCGCTGCGCGCGCACATCAACCCGCGCGCCTACCGCCAGGAGTGGCATATGGACTTCGCCGACTACCACTACCAGGAGCGCAAGGCCGGGGCGAGCCGTCCGCTGCGCGGGCTGTGCATGAACACCACCTTCTACCTGACCGACAACACCCCGGAGCGGGGCCGGCTGACGTTCCTGACGAACTACGTCGACCGCCTGCTGCCGGAGGAGGTGCTGCCGCACGTCTACTACACGGACGACCGCAGCAACCCGTTCCAGGCGTGGTGCGACGCGCAGCCGCAGGAGCATCTCTACCCGCGCGCCGGCGACGCCATCGTGTTCTTCGCCCACATTCCCCACCAGGGGGTCAAGTTCGGCGACGACCCGGAGGACGACATCCGTGCCAACCTGGTGCTGCACTTTCAGCAGAACCCCATGTACCCCGGCATCAAGTTCGTGAGCTCGCCCGACTTCACCCTGCAAACCCTCGGCTACGCCGGCACCTTCCCGTTCGCGAAGCCGTAACCCGCCGGCAGCAGCAGCAACCACGATCAGGCCCTTGCCAGTGGCCGTCCGCTCGCGCTATGACGCCAGGCGTATGGCTGACAACAGTTCCCTCCACGAGCCGGAGTTTCGGCCCGTGGCGCTCGGTGCGGTCACCCCGCAGGGCTGGCTGGCCGAGCAGCTCCGCATCCAGGCACGCGGCCTCAGCGGCCACCTCGACCGGTTCTGGCCCGACATCAAGGACAGCGCCTGGATCGGTGGTGCGGCCGCGGGATGGGAGCGGATGCCGTACTGGCTCGACGGCGTCATTCCCCTGGCCTGGCTGCTGCGCGACCAGCCCCTGCAGCAACGTACGCCGGCTATCTCGACTACATCATCGGGCATCAGCATGGCGACGGCTGGCTCGGGCCGTGGGTCGAGGACAACCCGGTGGCGGCCGACCTCTGGTCGCAGGCACTGGCCCTCAAGGTGCTGGTGGGGTACCAGGACGCCACGGGTGACGACCGGGTCGCGGCCTGCGTCGAGCGAGCGCTCGCCATGCTCGACCGCCACCTCGACCGCAACCCGCTGTCGCAGTGGGGCCAGTACCGGTGGTTCGAATTCCTGGTCTCGGTCTGGTGGCTCTACGAGCGCAGGGGCGAACGCTGGCTGATCGATCTCGCCAGGCGCCTGCGCGCCCAGGGCTTCAACTGGCAGCTTTACTTCGAGCAGTGGCCACGCACCGGCCCCACCGCCAAGGGGCGCTACCAACGGCCCCGATTCCAACGTCTTCGGCCTGGAGCCCAACTACGGTTGCTGCACCGCCAACCTCAGCCAGGGGTGGCCCAAGTTCGCGGCCCATCAGTGGATGCGCTCGCGCGACGGCGGCATCGTGGCCGCGGCTTACGCGCCCTCCGCGCTGGAGGCGGCGGTCGGAGGCGTACCGGTGCGCGTCGAGCTGCGGACCGAATACCCGTTCCGAGAGGAGCTGCGGTTCACGGTTCGGGCGCCGCGGCCGGTGCGCTTCCCACTGCGGCTGCGCATTCCCGGCTGGGCGCAGGGAGCGACGCTCACGGTCGACGGCCGCCCCACCCCGGTGGCAGGCGCCGGCACGTTCCACACCATCGAGCGGGACTGGACCGGCTCCGCCGAGGTCTTGCTGTCGCTGCCGATGACGCCACGCCTGCTGCAGCGGCCGGGGGGCGCCGTTTCGCTGGCGCGCGGTCCGCTGCTGTACGCACTGCGGATCGGTGAACGCTGGCGTCGTATCAACCAGGACCAGCCGCACCGCGAGCCACCGCACGCCGACTGGGAGATCTACCCCACTACGCCCTGGAACTACGCGCTGGAGTTGGACGAAGGCGAGTTGAACGAGGTAGTCCGGTTCACCGAGCACTCGCTCGGTTCGCCGGTGTTCGCCCCCGATACGCCGTCTGTCAGCGCTACCGTCAAGGGCCGCCGGGTGCCCGAATGGGGCGCGGTAGGCGGCTCGGCCGCTCCGCCGCCGGCCGACGCGGCACGGCACGCGGGGACCGCCGAGGACCTTACGCTGATCCCCTACGGCTGCAGCAACCTGCGCATCGCGGAGTTCCCGGTGCTGCAGGGGGGCAGTCCACGAGCACCGACCGCCTAATAGCTCGGCGTAGTCGCGAACGGGGTGAGCTGCAGCTCGTGGGTCCAGCAGGAGCGGTCCTGCGAGTGCAGGTAGTAGAACGCCTCGGCGATCTTGACCGGATCCATCACCACCTCGGGCCGTTCCTGCGCCAGCGGCAGCGCACGCGTGCCGGGTGAGTCGATGAGGCCGTCGATCACGACGTTCGCCACGTGCACGCCGTGCACCGAGTATTCCTCCGTGAGCACCTGGGCGAGGGTGCGCATCATGACCCGCGGGTAGTACAGCGACTGGCCGGTCAACCGCTTGCGCCCGCGCAGCGACGACGCATTGTTGGTCAGGAGGAACGATCCCGAGCCGCGCTCGCGCATCGCCGGCAGCACTTCCCTGGCGACCAGGAACGGGCCACGGCTGGCCAGGTGCTGGGCGGTCTCGAACATCTCGGTCGGGATGTACTCCAGCAGCTCCTGGTCGGGCGGCAGCTCGCGGCCCTCCAGGTAGCCGGCGTTGTAGACCACCACCTCCGGCTCGCCGGCCGCGCGGCGGACGGTGGCGAACGCCTGCGCGATCGACTGCTCGGAGACCAGGTCAAGCTCCACGATCATGCAGGCGCCTCCCCGGGCCTCGATCGCCTCCTTGAGCGCGACCGCGTTGGCTGCCGCGCGCGTGGTGAGCACGGTGAAAAAGCCCTCGGCGGCGAACTTCTGCGCCACCGCGCCGCCCACGCCCCAGCGCTTCCCGACCGGCAGCCCGCTGTCGTCCAGTGTGCCGCCGTGCACCAGCCTGGTGTTGCGTCCATCCGCCTGCCACTTGGAGGTCGCCCCGATCACGACCGCAACCTGTCGAGAGCTGCAATTCATGGTCCCGTACCATAGCCTCAGGCGACGCCCTCGGTCGCGGCAGCGAATTCACGCCGAGCCGGCAAGCCCGAATCCCCGAGCCGCGCCTGCCGAGTCCAGCCGAGCATCATCGAGCGCGCGGTTGCAGCGGGCCGGTGGAATGCCGTACCGTGCCGGCATGGCTGCGGTACGCACGCTCGGTTCTCAGGTCGAGGCGCCGGCCCCGGGAACGGCTCAGCCCGTGGACAAGGAGCCCGGCGTCCAGCCGCCCACGGCGGCGGACTTCCCCGGCTGCAAGCCGGTCCGCCTGCCGCGCGAGGAACTCGACGACTGCGAGGTCAGGCTGGAGTACTGGGACACCGTCTCCGAGACCGCCTGGATCTGCGATCCGGTCAGTTCGTACCATGAGGGCCCCACGCAGCGCTTGGGGAGGTTGGCCGAACGCATCGCCGCGGTGCGCGGTGGGCCCGTAGAGTGCTTCGGCAGCACCGATCTCACCGAACGCGACGCGCACGGTGAGCCGCGCCTCATCATGCAGGCGGACGAGATGGTGTACCTGCACCCGGCGCGCGCGCGGTTGCCGCGTCCGGTGCTGACGGTCGGCGAGCACGACTTCCCGGAGGTGGTGCTGGAAGTGGACCACAGCACCGACGCGCGCCGGCGCAAGCTGCCGCAGTACGAGGCGTGGGGGTTTCCGGAAGTGTGGATCGAGGTGCCCGATGCGGGTGCGCCGAGCCGGCCGCGCAGCCGGCGCTCGGGGCTGACCATCCACCTGCTGGAGGATGGAGCGTATCGGCAGGTGGGGCAGAGCCGGGCGTTTCCCGGCTGGACGGCGGCGGAGATCCACGCGGCGCTGAACGAGGACACGCTTTCGGTGCCGACCAGCGCGGTACTGGAGCGGGTGGGAGCGGCGCTCGGGGAGCGGGAGGGCACCGGCCCGGACGACGACCCCCTGCTGGGCGCGCAGCGCCGCCGCAGCCGCGCGGAAGGTCATGCCGAAGGCCATGCGGAAGGTCGCGCCGAAGGCCATGCGGATGAACGCGTCGAGTTTGCACGAGCGCTGTTGGCGGCGCGTGGCATCGTGGTCTCGCCCGGACTCCCCGGCGTGCCCGGCTTCGCCGAGTTGCCCCGCCCGTCCATCGTCGCGGCCGCCACCGCCTGCGTCAGCGAGGCCGACTTCCGGAAGCGTCTGCGCAGCCGGTAGCCGGCCGGGAGCCGCCTGCCGCCCTACCCGCCGCGCGCATCATCGAGGCCAAGTTGAGGCCGAGCCCTCCTCTTGACACGCGTGCCGGCGTGTGGCACGAGAGGCGCAATGCAGACATCCACCGGCACCACAACGGCAACCGGTAGCCTCGATGCGGCCAAGGCGCACCTGGACGAGCACGGCTACTGCGTGGTCGCGGGTGCGGTCAGTGCCGCTGGCGCGACGGCGCTCCGCGAGCGGCTCGTCGATCAGGCCGCGGCGGAAGCCCAGCTTGGCGAGACCCACGAGCTTCCAGACAAGAAGCAGCTCATCTACTTTCTCCTGAACAAGGGCCAGGGCTTCCGCGACCTGCTGTTCCATCCCACCATGCGTGCGCTGGTGGAGCACGTGGTCGGACCGCGCTACCTGCTGTCCTCCTACAACGGCCATCTCGCCCTCCCCGGCGGCACCACCAGGTTCCACACCGACCAGTGGTGGATGCCGCCCCCGACTACGCCTGCCAGAAAGACACTGCTGCGGCCGGGAGCGATCGCCCGCGACGCCCATCGCGGCCATTACCAGCTTGGCGAGGAAGGCATGAATCCGGTCGCCATCGCCCCGGCCTGCGTCTGCAACGTGATGTGGACCATCGACGATTTCACCGCCGAGAACGGTGCCACCATCGTGGTGCCGGGCAGCCACCTGTCCGGACGCGAACCGGACCAGAAGCTCGATGCGAACGCCGGCTGGATGCCTGCCGTCGCTCCGGCGGGAAGCTTCATCGTGCTCGACGGACGCATATGGCACTCCACCGGCGAGAACCGCACCGACCGCCCGCGCATCGGCCTGACCACCAACTTTTGCGCCTGGCAGTTCCGCCAGCAGGAGAATCTCGCAATGGGGGTTTCCGCCGAAGTCCTGGCCGCTGCCCCGCCCGAGCTGCTGGACCTTATCGGCTTCCGCCCCGACTTCGGCTACGGCGGCATCGAGGCCCGCGAACGCATCGCCCGCGGCCGGTACGCGCTGGGAGAGCTGAAGTCCAGGTAGCGATCGCGGCCCACCAAGCCGCGCCCGAAGGCGGCCGGCTACGATGACGTAACTACGATCCGTTGTAACTACGAACGGTTGCAACTACAAGGCATTGTGGCATTGTGACTAACATTCCACCGGAGTAACGATCGCAGTATGCTCGCACCGCTCGTGAATCGGACCGTGGAGAACTCCCGGCGGACCTCGTCGTCGGACGGTGGTGGTCCCAACGCGGTACCAGCGTAGAGGTCGACGCGCTCGGTCTGCGCGGCAGCCGTACGGCGCTCCTGGGCGAGGCCCGCTGGCAGCCGGCATCGCTCGGCAGGCGAGACCTGGAGACGCTGCGCCGGAAGGTACCGTTCGTCCCCAATCCGGTGGATGAACCGACGCTGGTGCTCTGGGGCCGCGGCGGAGTCGACCCGGAGGTCCGCAACGCCGGAGCCCTGGGCTTCAGCGTCGACGACCTAGTGACCTGAGCCGCCGCGGCGCGGGGCGATCCCGAGTGTTTCACTAATATGCTTGTTTTCCATGAAGCGAAACATTATGTTTGGTGAAACAAGATTCAATCAAGGGGAGATCCATGGCTCTAAGGGACAAACAGCCACCGACAGGGACTCGAGTGGCGCATCACGTTGAACGCGCTCTGGCAGAACGGATACCGTCTGGCTGGGCACTTCATACGCGAACGGAAGTGCCTGCCGGTCGTTACCACGTGGATCTGCTCGCCGAGATCGCGTCACCCGCAGGCGCGACCGCAGTCCTTGCCGTCGAGATCAAACGCACTCTGGAGCCACGAGGCGTCCTCCAGGCGGTTGAACAGATCTCCAAGATCACCGCCGGTGCGTTGCCTCAGGCGGTGCCTGTAGTGGCGTCGTCCTACCTCTCCCCGCGCGCCCGTGCCCTCCTTAGCGACTGCGGTGTCAGCTACATCGACACCACGGGCAATGTTCGTATCGAAGTCTCTACGCCGGGACTGTTCATTTCTGCCGCGGGAGTCGATCGTGATCCCTGGCCAAGGGATCATAAGCTCCAGTCTCTGCGAGGCCGGGGTGCAGCACGTGCCGTGAGGGCCGTCATCGACACATACCCCCCGTACGGTGTCCGCGAGCTGGCCCAGTCGACCCACGTGTCGGCTCCAACCTTGTCGCGCGTGTTGGACTTACTTGAACGGGAAGCCATCGTGACCCGTATACGTGGAGCCGTGTCGGCCGTCGATTGGCAGGGTGCGATTCGGCGGTGGACTGAGGATTACGACCAAACGGAATCGAACACGTCCACACTGGCTCTCGAGCCTAGGGGGCTCCAGGCTCTGCAGAAAAAACTCCGCGCGACGAAGCTCGCGTACGTCGCCACGGGGGCGTTCGCCGCCCAGCGATTCGATCCCATCGCACCCGCACGACTCGCGGCCATCTACGTCTCTGACGCAATCGAGTTTATCGATCATATGGATCTCCGCGAGACCGAAGCCGGGGCAAACGTGCTAATTCTAGAGCCTCTCGATCCCGTCGTCTTCGATCGGGTGATCCATCGCGACGGCCTTCGTTGCGTCGCTCCCAGCCATCTTGCCGCAGACCTTCTGACTGGGCCAGGTCGGGAACCGTCGCAGGGTGAGGAAGTACTGAACTGGATGGAGAAGAACGAGCATGTCTGGCGATCCTGATCTGTACGTACGCGCCCGCACCGCGCTACTCGATGCCGCCGAGGCGCTGGCCGAACAGCTCGACGCCGTCGTGCTCGTCGGCGCTCAGGCCGTCTATTTGCACACTGGCGATGCGGATTTCGCGACCGCCCCGTACACGACCGACGCTGACTTCTGCATAGCGCCAGCACATCTGAACAACACGCCGCTCCTGAACGAATTGCTATCGGCGCGCGGGTTCTCGCCCGGAGAGCATCCCGGTGCCTGGCTCAGCCCGGACCGGATTTCCGTCGACCTCATGGTCCCCGAAGCGCTCGCCGGAGCCGGTTCCGGAGGAGCCGCCTCGGGCCTCATGGCAACAGAGTCGCAAGGCGAACCAAGGGCCTCGAGGGAGCGCTCGTGGATCGCAAGCCCACGAAAACTACTTCACTCACGCCAGGCGTCGAGCGATCAGTGACGATGCTCGTCGCTGGCGCGGCGGCCCTGCTCGTGTCCAAAGTCCACAAAGTCGATGAACGCACCAGTGCCGGTGCCCGAATCAGCGACAAGGACGCACTCGATATCATGCGTCTCCTCCAGGCCACTGACACAGTGGCCCTCGCGCAGGACTTAGTATCACTTACGGCCCATGAGGATTGCGCCGAGGTTGCGGCCGAGGCCGTGTCCCAGCTCACGCCGTTGTTCGGTAGCCCAGTTGCGCCGGGCATAGAAATGGCGGTCCGTGCGGCTGGCCCCACCGTCGAACCGGACGAGGTTCGCGCTTCTTTCGCTGCACTCATTTCAGATCTCGTTGCCGAAGCCGATAGCCTGCGTGGCGACCGCCACCAAGGAAGAACCAGGAATGCTCAATAGAGGATCTCAATGGAACCGATGGGACCCACATGTCCACACCCCTGGCACGTTACTTAACGACCAGTTCCGTGGCTCCGACCGCTGGATAAAATATTTCGACAACCTTGAAGGAAAAACCCCACCGATTCGTGCAGTTGGGATCACCGACTACTACTTGACCGAGAATTATGAGAGAGTCCTTGAATTCGAAGCGGCAGGACGCCTTCCTGGTGTCCAGCTCATCTTCCCCAACGTTGAGATGCGTCTCGATGCTGCGGCAAAGTCCGGATTCATCAACATTCATCTCCTAGTCAGTCCCGAAGATCCAAACCATGTACAAGAACTCGTGCGAATTCTTTCACGGCTGACGTTTTCTGCATATGACGATCGCTTCATGTGTACACGGGACGAACTGATACGACTCGGGCGACGTGTGGAGCCAAGAATTGGAGATGAACACGCAGCACTTCGCGACGGTGTCACTCAATTCAAGGTGAACTTTGCACAGTTACGGGAAGTGATGCGTGAAAGTGATTGGGCGAAGCAGAACATCCTTGTAGCGGTTGCTGGAGGAGGTGGAGACGGAACGTCAGGGATGCGGGCTGGAGCGGATGCGACGCTACGGAAAGAAATTGAGAAGTTCTCCCACGTTATTCTCAGCGGTAACCCAGCGCAACGTGAGTTCTGGCTCGGCCATGGTAGCGCGTCCGAGGCGGAACTTCGAACGAACTACGGTGGACTGAAGCCGTGCCTTCACGGATCTGATGCTCACTCGATGTCTGACGTGGAAGAACCAACAGAAGACCGCTTCTCTTGGATAAAAGGCGAGATCGACTTTGACTCTCTGCGGCAAGCCTGTATATATCCAGGCGGCCGCGTATATGTGGGCTCCAAACCACCCGTAACAACGATTCCGTCTCAGGTTATTTCCTCATTGGAAGTAGACGGTGCTGATTGGATTGGCACCAGCAAGATTCCTCTCAACCCGGGCCTTGTCGCCATCATCGGTGCGCGGGGTTCTGGTAAAACTGCACTTGCCGAGATGATCGCAACAGGCTGTGACGGCGTCCCTGAAGCCGTCTGGGCCACCGAGTCTACCCACAACTCCTCGTTCCTGACGCGTGCACGTAGCTATCTCGGTGGAGCAAAGGTTCGCCTAGTCTAGGGAGGTGGTGATGAGGTTACCCGACACCTGGATGGCGCTGATTCTGACGGACCCACCTCATTCGCACGCGTTCGCTATCTGTCTCAGCAATTCGTGGAAGAACTGTGTTCCGCTCGCGGACCGACGGATGGTCTCATCACAGAGATCGAGCGAGTAGTATTCGAAGCTCATCCCCATGAGGCACGAGACGGTGCATTAGACTTCGATGAGTTACGGGAACGACGCACTCAGCGCTTTCGCCAAGGCCGCGCAAGGGAGGCTGAGGCGATTCTCCAGGTTTCTCGGCGTATTAGCGAGGAGTTTGAGAAAGAACGTCTCGTTGAACCACTGGGGCGTCAAGTAGAGCAGAAAAAGAGGCAGATCGAAGGCTATAGGGCCGACCTCCGAAAGCTTGCCATTAAGGGCTCCGATAGTGTACTCAAACGCTACCAACAGATACAGACGGCCGCCAACGCCGTACGTAAGAAGATCGACGGTTTCAAGGGACAGCGCCGCGCTTTCGAGGGCTTGCGAGACGAGGTAGTCAGTATGCGCGCCACCATTGCTCCGGAAATGCTTCGACAATCTCAGGCGCGCCATCAGGGCAGCGGGATGACGGATAAACATTGGGCCGAATTCCTGCTCGATTACACGGGCCCGGTTGATACGAGCATTGTCAGTTACATCAATTGGGTAGACACGAAAATTGCGGAGCTGGAAGGTAGTCCCCCGCAGAGAGAACCGCAGGAATCACGCTATATACGAGACGACGAAGATCTTGATGACGTGAAGCTCGCTACCCTAAATGCCGAAATCGAACGGCTAGAGCGCCGATTGAATGCGGACAAGCTCGTTCGCGACAAGTACTTGGCGCTATCGCGGCGAATTGGTCGGGAGGAGAGCACGCTTCAGACGCTTCAAGTCCGACTAGAAGACGCAAGAGGTGCAGTCCAACGTCGACGTCAGTTGCAGAATGAGCGCGACGACGCCTATGAACGCGTGTTTGATGCGATTGTTTCGGAGCAGGAGGCACTCGAAGAACTCTATGCGCCACTTCAAGGACGTCTTGAGGCTGCTGGTGGGACGCTCAGGAAACTTCGGTTCTCGATCTCTCGGGTGGCAGACGCCACAAATTGGGCAGACTACGCTGAAGAGAATCTACTTGATCGTCGGTTGGAGGGTCCCTTTAGGGGTCGCGGTGCACTTGTGGAACGCGCGGAGCGAGAGTTGATGCCATGCTGGGAGAGTGGGAACGCCGCTTCAGTCAGGAAGGCAATGGGAGAGTTCATTTCGGCATATCAAGGCGATTTTCTCGTCCATGCTCCCGTACCTCGCGAGCAGCGTGAAGCCTTTCGAACATGGCTCGGGCGCTTCGCGGAGTGGATCTTCAATACAGATCATATAAGCGTGAGATACGGTATCACGTACGACGGTGTTGATATCGAGAAACTTTCGCCAGGGACCCGTGGCATAGTTCTTCTGCTGTTGTACCTCGCTCTTGACGACGACGACGACCGCCCACTAATTATCGATCAGCCGGAGGAGAATCTGGACCCACAGTCGGTATTCGCCGAACTTGTCCCAACCTTTATGGATGCGAAGGCGCGTCGGCAAGTCGTGATGGTGACGCACAATGCGAATCTCGTTATCAATACGGATGCAGACCAGATCATCATTGCTGACGCGAATCCACGGCCAAACGGCGGGCTCCCTGTACTCACGTATCAGGCGGGTGGCCTAGACAACGCGGGGATTCGAAAGGTGGTCTGTGAGATTCTTGAGGGTGGGGAACTTGCGTTCCAAGAACGTACGCGGCGATTGCGGGTACGGTTAGAGCGCTAAGCTAGTGCTAATAGTAGTGCTGTCCTGATACCAATGAGCGACCCTGGAATCTACTTTCGATGCGGTTACCCGTCGCCCCGCTTCGGTAGACACGACTGTTGGCACGAGTTGAGCATGCGCTGTGGCATTCTTCCCGAGATGTCTTGCGGGGTGTCAGACGGCAGAATTGATGTCGAATGAGCCCATTGCAAAACGCTGACACGTCGATATGGGACGGGACGGAGATAGGCATGTTATTCGATAGGAGACGCGTCACGTAACGCAGCCTATCGGGGCGCAGTGATACTGCTTCAGTCCCGCAGCGTACGGGACGACGTTGTTGAGATCGGCGATGGACAGTTTCAGTGTAGGAATCGACGATGTCGTTCTGCGACATACCGTGAACACGGGCCGCGAGTGTGCTCAACACTGAGCCGCGCGCCCTCCAGGATTATGGCCTTCCGCCAAGAGTCTCTGGAGTCGCAACAAGACGGCGCACTGCCCCACTCCTCCAGAGAGGTTGCTACGGCTCGGCGCCCGTGACCTTCAGTCCTGGGCGTTCCAGAAGGCGGTGATGAGGCGGTTGACGTCGGAGGCGCGTTCCATCTGCACCATGTGACCGGTGTTGTCGAAGATGTGCACCCGGTCCTGGTTCGGCAGCTCGCGGGCGTATCCGGCCGGGATGATGCGGTCGTCGGCGCCCCATATCACCAGGGTGGGAACCTCGGCGATGGTGCGACGCGCGTCGTCGGTCTGCGCGGAAGTATCGGTGAGCTGGTACGCCAGCGCCTCCAGGCACTCCTGGACACCGTCGAGCCGCTTGTACTTGAGAAGGTCCGCGACCAGTTGGCGGGTGACCAGAGCAGGGTCGGCGAAGAGCTGCCGCAGCAACGGTCTGAGCTCACGCCGGTTGCGGCTGCGGGCGAAGCCCTCCAGGTAGTCGGCATTGATCTCCGGGCCCAGGCCGGCACTCGCGAGCAGGGTCAGCGAGCGGACCAGTTGCGGGCTGGATTGCGCGAGGTGCAGGGCGATCGCCCCTCCCATCGAGTGGCCCACCCAGTCCGCCTCGGCCACGCCCAGCTCCTCCATCACGTTCTCCAGGACATGCACCATGCAGAGCAAGCTGCCGTTGGCAACTTTCTTGGTGGACAGCCCATGCCCCGGCAGGTCGAGCGCGATGACCGTGCGGTCGGCGATCAGCGCCGGCTGATTGAACAGCCAGTTGTTGAGATCACCGCCGAAGCCGTGCAGCAGGACCGCGGTTTTGTCGGCTGATCCCTGCCGCAGGTAGTTGATCGACAGCTCGCCGACCTGGACCGTCTCGGTCTCGTCAGCGCCCTCTTCGGCGCTCACTTCCGCGGGAACGAAGTTTTCCTGGAACTGCACAACGAAGGCGTCTATCTCCGTGTCCGACACCTCGGCGTCGCCGAGCACGCCCAGCAGCGCGCCTACCGGCAGGGTGTCGCCGGTCACGGCCACGGCGCGGCGCAGGGTGCCGGCAGCGGCAACCTCGACGGCACCGGCGATCTTTTCCGTTTCGACCAGCACCACCTCGGTGCCGGACTCTACCGCTGCGCCCTCCGCCACCATCCAGTCACCCACCACTCCCTCGGTCATGCTCAGCCCCCACTTGGGCATGGTGATCGCCTTAATCATCGACGGTCTCGCGCACGCAGGCGGCGATCTTCTCGGCCGAGGGGATGAAGTGCTTCTCCAGTTCCGGCGCGAACGGCACCGGGGTGTGCGGCGCCGTCACCATGCCGACCGGAGCCTTCAGGTCCCCGAATCCCTCGCGGGCCACGGATGCCGCTACGTCGGCGGCGATGCCGCAGCGTGGACTGGCCTCGTCCACCACTACCAGGTGGCCGCTGTTCTCCACGCTCTCGAGCACGGTGTCGGTGTCGATGGGAGACAGCGTGCGCAGGTCGATCACCTCGCATTCGAGCCCGGCCCCGGCCAGTTGCTCCGCCGCCTCGAGCGCCCGGTGCACCATCATCCCGTACCCGACGATCGTGCAGTCGTCCCCCTCGCGGACGATGTTCGCCTCGCCGAACGGGATCGCGTACAGCTCGTCGGGGACGTCGCCGGTGACGTCGTAGATCTTCTTGTGCTCGCAGAAGATCACCGGGTCGTTGTCGCGAATCGACTCGATCATCAGCCCCTTGGCGTCATATGGCGAAGAGGGGCACACCACCTTGATGCCGGGAACGTGGGTGAAGATGGAAGTCAGAGTCTGCGAATGCTGGGCGGCGGCGGAGAGTCCCGCGCCGTACATGGTGCGGATGACCACCGGTGTTTCCGCCTTGCCGCCGAACATGTAGCGGAACTTGGCCGCCTGGTTGAAGATCTGATCGAAGCACACGCCCAGGAAATCGATGAACATCAACTCGGCGACCGGGCGCATGCCGCAGGTCGCCGCGCCGATGGCGGCGCCGACGAACGCGGCCTCGGACAGCGGCGTATCGAGTACCCGGTCGCCGTACTTCTTGTAGAGGCCCTTGTAGAGCCCCATGGCGCCGCCCCAGGCTTCGTCTTCACCCGGGCTGCCGGTGCCACCGGCAATATCCTCGCCCATCAGGATCACGCGGGAGTCCCGCTCCATCTCCTGGTCGAAGGCCTGGTTGATCGCCTCGCGAATCGATAGCTGTGCCATGGTATCCCCCTAATAACTCACGTACACGTCGGTGAGGAGGTCTTCCGCAGTGGGATGCGGCGCCTCTCGCGCTTCGGTCACTGCCTGCTCGATCAACGCCCCAACCTCCCGGTCGACGCCCTCGAGATCGTCCTTCCCGAGCGTTCCCGCCTGCGTCACCTGCTGCACGAACTTTGTCAGGCAGTCGCGGTTGGCACGGATCTCCTCCACCTCTCCTGGCGCGCGGTAGGTCTGCGAATCGCCCTCGTAGTGGCCGTAGAAGCGGATCATGCTGCACTCCAGCAGCCCCGGACCGCCTCCCTCGCGGGCGCGCCCGATCATCGCGCCGGCGGCCTCGTGGACGGCGAAGAAGTCGGTGCCGTCCACCGTGACCCCCGGCATGCCGAACCCGGAAGCGCGGTCCACATAGCTGTCCACCGCCACGGCGTAGTCGCGCGACGTGGACTGGGCGTAGGCATTGTTCTCCACCACGAAGATGGCCGGGAGGTCCCACACCGCGGCCAGGTTGAGGCTCTCCAGGAAATTGCCCGCGTTGGAAGCGCCGTCGCCGATGAAACTGACGGCCACCCCACCGTTCTTCTTGTACTTGGATGCCAGTGCCGCTCCGCAGACCAACGGCGCGCCGGCGCCGAGGATGCCGTTGGCCCCCATCATGCCCAGGTCCAGGTCGGCGATGTGCATGGAGCCGCCCTTGCCGTGGCAGGTGCCGGTAGCGCGCCCGTACAGCTCGGCGAACATGCCGCTGACGTCGACCCCCTTGGCGATGCAGTGGCCATGCCCGCGATGGGTGCTGGCGATGTGGTCGTCCGGCCCCAGGTGCATCATGATGCCGGTGGCGGCGGCTTCCTCCCCGGCGTAGAGGTGGACGAAGCCGGGCAGGTCGCCGGTGGCGAACTCCACGTGCACCCGTTCCTCGAACTCCCGGATCGTCTTCATGGTCCGGTAGGCCCGGAGCAGCTCCTCCCGGCCCAGCGGAACGTTGTCGTTGCTCATCGCTTCTCCCGTAACGGGTAGCGCATCACGCGCTCCCCTGTCGACTATATCCCATAAGGGTTGAGCGCGTGGACTAGCAGCCCGTGGCGGGCACCGGCCCTCGATGATACGATGTCGCCGCTATGGTACACGGCGAGCCGACTGTTCTCAGAGACGGGCTGTTCTTTCCCGAGGGACCGCGCTGGCGGGGCGACCGGCTGTTCTTTTCCGACATCCTGGGCGGCACGGTGCACAGCCTCGCCCTGGACGGCACCCTGGAGACCATCGTCGCGGTAGCGGAGCTGCCCTCCGGGCTGGGCTGGGTGCCGGACGGCACGCTGCAGGTGGTCTCGGTGAACGACGGCAAGCTGCACGCCTGCCGTGACGGCAGGACCGCCGTGGTGGCCGACATGCAGCAGCGCAGCGGCTTCCCCTGCAACGACATGGTGGTGGACGCGGCGGGCCGGGCCTACGTCGGCAGCCCCGATACCGGGTTCGACGAGGAGCAGCTCCCGATGCCGGGCAACATGCCGCGCCTCAGCAGCATCGTGCTGGTGGAGCCGCCGGCCGCCGGCGCCGCCTGGGACGCGCCGCGCACGGCGCGCATCGTCGCCGACCGGGTGACCTTCCCCAACGGCATGGTGGTCACCCCCGACGGCGGCACCCTGATCGCGGCCGAGAGCTTCGCCGGCCGTCTGACCGCGTTCGACATCCAGGCCGACGGCTCGCTGGCGAACCGCCGGGTGTGGGCCGACCTCGGCGTGCCGCCGGACGGCATCACCCTGGACCGGGAGGGCTGCGTGTGGGTGGCGGTCCCTTACTACCGTTACGGCGAGAGCGGCGGCTACCTGCGGCTGGCCGAGGGCGGCGCATTGCGGGACCGCATCGACGTGAGCGGCTACAGCGCCTACGCCTGTACCCTGGGCGGCGCGAACGGGACCACGCTGTTCCTGTGCGAATCGGCGGTGCTGGGGCTGCCGCGGCGGCCGGGCGACGGCCGCATCCGCACCGTGGAGGTGGACGTGCCCGGGGTGGGCACCCCGTAGCGGCGGCAGAGCCGCGGCGACGCAAGAGGAGGACACGATGGCACGCTTGTTTGGACGCGACTACACCCGGAGCGAGTTGCTGCGGATGGTGGGGGACATGAGCCAGGTGGCCGGCATCCGCCGCGCCGAGCTGGTGGAGGGCAACGAGCGCGGTGCCGGCCTGGTGGAGGTCAGCAACGCTTCCGGGCTCAGCTTCTCGGTGCTCCCCGGGCGCGCCCTGGACATCGCCAGTGCCTTCTACCGGGGCCG
The DNA here is from genome assembly GCA_965203905.1 of Spirochaetia bacterium. GTDB lineage: Bacteria > Spirochaetota > Spirochaetia > SZUA-6 > Bin103 > Bin103. The sequence continues at coordinate 6,045,294 of CBDBDQ010000005.1, forward strand.
CTCGCTGTGCTTCCGCAGCGCCACCGGCGACGTCGGGCCGGCGTTCTTCGAGCCGCAGGGCTACGGCTGGATGCGCAGCTTCTACGGCGGCCTGCTGATCAGTTGCGGCATGACCTTCGTCGGCCACCCCGAGACCGATCCGGAGGAGGAGAACGAGGAGCTGGGCCTGCACGGCCGCCTCTCCGCCATTCCCGCCCGCGAGGTGAGCGCCGGGGGCAGCTGGGAGGGCGACGACTACCACCTGCGGGTCGCCGGCACCGTGCGCGAGGCGGTGGCCCTCGGCACCACGCTGGAGCTGCGGCGCGAGATCATCACCACGCTCGGGGAACGCAGCATCCGCATCCACGACCGGGTGGAGAACCGGGGCGGCCTGCCCTCCCCGCTGATGTTCCTGTACCACACCAACCCCGGCTTCCCGTTGCTGGACGAGGGCACCCGCTTCCTGGTCAACAGCCGGCTCAGCACCGAGTGGCTGCAGGACCGCGAGGTGGGACCCGACGTGTACGAGCGGGCGGGCGCGCCACGGCCGGGCGCCGGCGACGACGTCTACGTGCACCGGCCGGTGCCGGCGGCGGACGGCAGCGTGACCGTGGCCCTGATCAACGACGGGCTGGCCTTCGGCCTGCAGTGGCGCATGACGGCCGCCGAGCTGCCCATCGTCACCCAGTGGCAACACTTCGCCGACGCCGGCTACGTCACCGGCATCGAGCCGGGCAACTGCAGCCCCCTCGGCCGCGCCTGGAATCGCAAGCATGGCTCGCTGGAGTACCTGCAGCCGGGCGCCACGCGCGAGTTCCACCTGGAGCTCGCGGTGCTCGACGGCGCAAAGGAGATCACCGCCGCCGAACAACGGGTGCGCGCATCCTGATCTGCTCGTATTTTCTCGGCATTAGAGCAGTGGTCGCCATGCAGGTTCCGCGTTATCTTAATACTTTACACGCTCGCCCACCGTCTGAGGCGTTTGAGGATTTTGTGGCCGTAAGCAAGGGACGAGTTAGCCGGAACAATGAAAGGGCGATTACGTATGATCACGCGGATAGCACTGTTCAACCACAAGGGTAGCGTCAGCAAGACTACTACTACGTTCAATTTAGGATGGCGCCTAGCACAGATTGGGAAACGCGTGGTTCTGGTGGATGCAGACCCGCAGTGCAACCTTACAGGACTGGTCCTTGGCTATAAGGGGCCGTCAGAGCTCGAGACGTTTTACGCTTCTGAAGCCAAGCGAAACCTCAAGTCTGGACTATCCTCCGCATTCGAATCCAAGCCAATCCCGATAAAGGCAGTCGATTGTGTCCCCATAGAAGACCAGGATGGACTCTTCTTACTCCCCGGGCACATCGCGTTGTCCGAGTACGAGGTAACATTAGGTATCGCACAGGAGTTGTCCGGATCGATACAGACACTGCAGAATCTCCCTGGGTCTATTTCGCAACTACTGACGAAGACCGCGTCCACCATTGATGCTGACTACGTGCTTATCGATATGAATCCTAGTTTGAGCGCTTTCAATCAGAACCTCCTCATGACTAGTGACTACTTCATTGTCCCTACTACACCGGACTACTACTCCGTCATGGCAATAGACTCTCTGACACGTGTCATCCCTTCTTGGTACAGGTGGTCACAGCGAGCGCAAGAACACCCCGTGTTGCAGCAAGCGACATATCCATTTCCTCGTATTACACCTAAGTTCCTAGGAACCATCATCCAGAATTATCGACCGCGGCGCGGCAGACCCACGGCAGGCTTCCAACAGTGGATCGACCAAATCAACGACAAAGTCACCAACCAGCTTGTTCCCGCTCTAAGGAATATCGGGATGGTACTCACCGACGAACAGTACCTATCGGCCGGGCTTGACCAGTATTGTTTGGAGACCATCCCCGACTTCAACTCACTAATCGCGCGCTCCCAGGAAGCTCAGACTCCGATTTATGATCTCACTGACGAGCAACTACAGCAATCGGGAACCGTGCTAGCACAAACTAAGAAGTTGCAAAAAAGATTCCGAATGGTGTTTTCCAAGATTGCCAAAGAGGTCGTCACATTGACACAAGATGCAGGAAGCAATTGATCAGTTCATCGCTAACCTTGGTCGCGTCCGAAACCTCGGTGCGCTTGTCGACGCACTAGAGTCCCAGACTACGAATGCTTTGGATCTCTCCGACATACTGAGAGCGGAGCTTGTCTTGTCCGTCAGCGCACTCGATCACTACGTTCATGAGATCGTACGAATAGGCATGCTCGAGGCCTATCGAGGAGCTCGGCAGAAGACGCCGCAATTCCTCAACTTCAATGTGTCGCTTGAGAGTGCATTATATAGTGTCGCTGGCGGGGAAACCTGGATCGATAATGAGATAAGAGCTCGTAACGGTTATCGCAGCTTCCAAACCCCAGAAAACATTGCGTCCGCACTCCGTCTTGTCTCAGAAATTGGTCTGTGGAACCAAGTAGCGATAGTCATGGGCATGCCCGCCAAGGACATTAGAGACACGCTGTCACTCATTGTGGATCGACGAAACAAGATCGCTCATGAAGCCGACATGGATCCATCTCCATATATAGCACGTTATCCGATTGACAAAGCTGAAGTCAACGACTCTATCGATTTCATAGAGCGAGTAGCACGTGCGATTCACCAATCGTCGTGACACCACCTACGTCACAAGTGCAAGCAGTCTCCCTGACCGCCGCCCGGCGGCTGACCGGCCTCAGTGCCCCGCCGGTGCCGGTTGCGCGGGCTGTGGCGCCGGCGTCGGCCGCGGGATGCCGAACGCGGTCACGGCGGTGGCCACCGCGATCACGGCGGCCAGCAGGAACACCATCTCGTAGCCCGATGCCTTCCAGATGATGCCGCCCAGGAACGGCACCGTCATGGAGAAGACGTGGTCGATGGTCACCCCCATCGACAGGGTGGTGGAGAGCTCGTCGCGGTTGGCGCACAGCTTGCCCACATACACCGCGCGCGCGGCGCCGACGAAGAACAGGATGTGGTCCAGCACGTAGGTGGCGCCGATCACGATCAGGCCGATGGCCGGCGGGAAGAGCTGGGCGCCGTAGCCGTACATCAGGCACACCCCGCACAGCAGCACCGCATCCGCGGTGAGGATGGTGCGCGGCCCGAACTGGTCGATCAGGCGGCCGATCAGCGGCATCGCCACCAGGTTGGTGACGGCCGTCGCCACCCACAACACCGCGATGGTCTGCACCGGCTGTTCGTAGATCACCACCAGCACCCACACGGCGAAGGTGATGAACACCTGCTTGCGCACCCCGAACAGCGCGCTGAGGGCGTAGTAGCGGGCGAACTTGCGCTTCACCACGAAGCGCCGCCGCCGCATCCGCTTCTGCGGCTGGCCGCGCACCGCCAGCCGCGTCAGCACCATCGAGGCGAGGAACAGGCCGGCCGCGAGCGCGAAGAAGAAGCCGAAGTCGAGGTCGGTGATGGCGCGCAGGCCCCACACGCAGCCGGCCATGGCCAGCCCGGCCAGGGTCTTCCAGAAGCCGATCCTGCCCAGCCGGCTGCCGGCCGTCGCCAGGTCGCCGTGGTCCACCACGATGGCGCGCTCGATCAGCATGCCCATGTGCTGGCCGGCCGAGTAGAGCATCACGAAGATGATCAGCGGCATGCCCGGGCCGATGCCGGCGATGCCGTCTGCCAGCGGCCGCGCCGGGAGCAGCGCCAGGCCGATCACGCCCACCGCTCCCACCACCGCCGCCAGCGAGAACAGGCGCCGCTCCGAGAGGGTGCCCAGCAGCACCACGTAGAACACCATCGCGAAGCCCTGCGACTCGCGCGGAAACTCCAGGAAACCGCGGAACCACTCGCCGATCTCGTAGCGCTCCCGGAGGAAGTTGGGGAAGTTGATCTCGACGGTGGTGGTGGCGGCGGCGAACGCGGCGAACGCCGCCACCAGCAGCAGGTAGGCGCGCACCGCGTCGGGCCGCGCGCGAAGGGCTCGCATGCGACGCCTCCAGCATGGCACCAACGCCACTTCTGCGCCATCCCCTTGACGGAGACCATGCCCCTACCGGAGCGTAGGCGGTGATGAAAGTGCTCGTTCCCGGCGACGACCCGCCGCAGATCCAGGATTCAGGCCATCTCGACCGACTGCGGGCGCGCCCCGAGATCGACGAGGTGCAGGTCTGCCGCGACCGTCCCGGCAGCCTGGAAGCGCTGGTCGAGCGGGCCACGGGGGCGCAGCTCGTGATCAACTCGCGCGGCACGGTGCGCTGGCCGGAGGAGGTATTGCGGCGGCTGCCGGAGCTGCGTCTCATCGCCACCTGCTCCATCGGCACCGACATGATCGACCTGGCCGCGGCTCGGCACTGCGGCGTGGTGGTGAGCAACCAGCCGGGGCGCACGGCGCCGGTGGTGGCCGAGCACGCCCTCGGGCTGATGCTGGCGCTGGCCAAGCACGCCGCCTTCCACACGGCGCAGATCCGCGCCGGCCGCTGGCCGCGGGTGGAGGGCGTCTACCTGCGCGGCAAGGTGCTGGGCATCGTCGGCAGCGGCGACATCGGCGCCGAGACGGCGCGGCTGGGCAACGCCCTCGGCATGCGGGTGGTGGCGTGGACCTTCAACCCGTCGCCCGAGCGGGCGGCGCAACTCGGCGTGCGCTACGTGGCGCTGGAGGAGCTGCTGGCCGGCAGCGACGTGGTGAGCCTGCACCTGCGCCTGAGCGCCGAATCACAGGGCCTGATCGGCGCCCCGCAACTTGCCCTGATGAAGCCCGGGGCAATGCTGATCAACACCGCCCGCGGCGGGCTGGTGGACGGCGCGGCACTGGCAGACGCGCTCGACCGGGGTGCCCTGTTCGGGGCGGGGCTCGACGTGTTCGAATCGGAGCCGCCGCCGCCCGACGATCCGCTGCTGCGCTGCGAGCGCGTGGTGCTGACCCCGCACGCCGCCGACATGACACCCGAGGGCGTGGAGCTGCTCAACGAGGGCGCCGTCGACAACGTCATCGCCTTCCTCGACGGCACGCCGCGCAACGTCGTCACCTGACCGGCCGGAAGGAGCCGCACCCTCAGCGCGTCGAGAGGACGAACTCCAGCACCTCCGGCCGCACCTCGGGGAGGAATCCTTCTATTTGTACGAACAGAATAGTAGGGGGCGCGCGTAACGAACCCAATCCATGGTCTCCGAAGATGGCCTCATTTCGAGACACTCGCCACCAATTCGAAGTCATTATGTAGGAGTAGGAAACACCGTCGCGCTACGGGCGAATCTTCTGCGCATGCTCTTCGTCTTCTTCCCTTCAATGTCACTATGCGCCGGTCGATCCGGTAGTATTGGCGTAAATCGCAGAATCTGTCCATGCGACCAATATGTATCGGCGAGAACAGATGCTACTTTTTGGTCGGGTCCTGACCACTGTGGCCATTCACGAGCTGTGGATACAGGTGTAGACTTGGCGCCCCAGTTCGAGGACATGGCTAACCCATCGGAGTCGTTGCTGAATGCGGCTGATGATACCGTTCCGTTGCCCTTGTCGTGTTCTGGATTGATGGCGCGATAAAAATGGTCTGTACCAGCTGGTGGTGTCGGAAACCCACGGTGCTTAACTGATTGCATATTTCTTCTTTGAAGAGACAGATAACCTCTTGAATTCCTACGATTCCCTCATCTATCGTATCCCCAGAGTCGGGATGACTAATGAGATACTCTAGAGGAGATCCGCTAGTGGGTATGCTCACTAGAAAGTCTCTGCAATGGAGAGAGTCCCACTCCAACTCGACCCCACCGGAAGACAGAGGTGATATGAACGCCAGCCGCACTAGATGGTGTGAACATGAAGCCAAGCTACAGAGGAGCTCTGCACAAACCTCGAGGGACATCTGGGACATTCGAACTGAGCCGTCGCCATTCCAGCCGTCCTTCAGACCGGCCAGATGCACCAATCTATCGGCTGCAGCCGGCACTGACCGGCGAAGTGAGGTTAAATCAGACGTAACCACGGGGTCCACCATGCGGTTTCGTTCGTCTCCCCACCAAGCGGTAGTCGTGGCAAAAAAATGTCGGGGCAGTGTGTCAGACATGGAAAGTTTCTATGAAAGCTCTCGCGTCATGTATGATCTTATAGAAGCCATCAAGGATTTCATCCTTGGATGGCTCACCAGTCTTCTCGACATGGAGATTAATGTTCAAGTATGCTCGCCTGATTTGTTCGTTCATAAACCGGGGTTCAATGGAGAGATTTCGAACTACGCCGGCACGGTCCAAAAACGTGATGCGAGCAGACCCGCCTACAATACGCCAGTCATCGACCTCAGGAAACCCAGAGAATGCTTTGGCTGCGATGTAATTGAAAGCAGAAACGTCGCCTGTTGAGAAAGAAAACTCAGCGTTAAATCCGTGTGCCATCGCGTTCGCTAGAGGTTTCTCTGTGTATTCCAATACTTGGTGAACTATTTCCGCCAGGGCAGGTATTCCATCATCGCGCGGATACTCCTGGAGAACGGTGCTCCTGCGTGGTGTCAGGTCGATGTGGATCCGGTCCCGATCCAGGCTAACGCGTTTTCCAGGTCCGCCCGAAACATCATTGATGTTACTCCAACGGTACTCGTAGAAGTTTCTTCCAAAACGGTCAATCGACTCGACCGAGTCGAGTAGCTCTACTCCCAAGATGACGAAATTGATCGAGATGAGTTCAGTTTTGGGCACGGACATACTTTTCACATCCCACTCTTACTGTACTAATGCTACGTGACACCTTCAAGATGGTCAACACTTGGTGACATCATATTCATCCTTTGTTGGCGACCATACCGACGCCGGAGAGCTTGGTGGGCGAGCCGAGGTAGCGCGGGTGACTAGGTCGTCGTTGAGGTAGTAGTCCGGGGCGCGCCCAGCTCGCTGGTTCCGCACTGGTAGCGGGCGGCGAATCGTACCGCCCGGTGGGCGGGCACCGAGAACCAGATCGGTCGAGCGCTCCGCGAGTGACAAAGACCGGACTCGACGCCGAGCCGGTGCTGTAGTACGAAGGGACCTCACAGTCAGGTGTCGACCGGCAGCTCCTGTGTATAGGCGATCCGTCGGGAGATGCCCGTCGAGTGGCCTGGCGGAGAGACAGCGTGCCGTCGGCGAACAGCTCGCTCAGCGCGTCGAAAGGATGAATTCCAGCACCTCGGGCCGCACCTCCACGGCGGGCCGGAACCGCTCCGACGCCGCGTAGCTCAGCAGGCTGTAGCGGAGCTGGCGCGCCACGATGCGGCGTTCCAGGTGGCTGTCCACGTCCAGCGTGCACACCAGCAGCCGGCCGCGGCCCACCGCGGCCTCGAACAGGACCGCCTCCCGGTTGTTGCGCAGCGGCTGGTCGATCACCTGGATGATCGGCGCCAGCTCGGCCGGCAGGTCGTTGAGCACCACCGCCCGAGCCGGGCTCAGGACGCCGTTGCCGCGGAACAGCTCCTCCTCGGTGTATTCCACCTCCTCGACGATGCTCAGCAGCTCCCACCAATGCCAGTTGGAGTGGTTGTCGGTCGGGAAGTGCGCCAGGGAGGGGTGCGCGGTGTCGATCACCAGGCCGCTGGACATCGGCTGGTTGGAGACCCAGAACGGGCTCCAGAAGACATTGGCGAAGCGGATCGGCTCGGCGTTCAGCAGCCGGCGCGCGAACAGCATCACCGTGGCGCCGTCCACCAGCTGTCGCCTGAGATTCTCGGTCCACTCATGGGCCACGACCAGCCCGTCCGGCTGCGGCATCTCGAGCGTCTCCGGGAACACCCACAGGGGCCAGTCGTTGGCCACCGCGGTGTCGCGGAGCGCCACCTCGAAGGAGAACTTCTGCGGGCTGGCGGCGGACGCCAGCGGCGCCGTCACCTCGCCGAGCGGCGTCAGTGCGCCCTGCGCCACGGCGGCCGGCTCCAGGTCACCCGCGGCAAGCGCCCTGCCGGCGGTATCCCGGATCGTCCAACCGGCCGCGGCGCCGGCGATCGGGCCCGGCCCGTAGTTCGCCACCTCGACATCGGCGCTGAAGCTCTCGGCACTGGTCCAGACGTAGCGCGGGAAGCGCGCCAGCAGGACCACCGGCTGGCAGAAGCGGCGCCACGCGTCCGGCGCGATGATCCCCTTGGAATCCCAGAAGCTGTCGAGGATCCCGACCGTGGCCGATCCCTGACCGGGATAGTCGTGGATGTCCAGGAGCTGGAAGCCGCCGTAGCCGGGCGTTCGCAGCGCGCGCTCGATCTCCTCCCGGTAGAGCAGCGCGGACAGCGCACCCGATGCCTGCACGAAGGTCGGCGCCAGGTCCAGCATGCCGCGCCGGTCGAGCGACTCGCGGAACAGCTCGAAGCTGCGCGCCCGCAGGTTGCCGCGGTACTTCGGCAGCTCCGCGAAGTTCGGGTACACCCACCACTGGCCGAGCTCGTGGGTCACCACGGGCATGTCGTAGGGAGCGAACAGGTCGCGGTAGTCGCCGTCGGTCCGCGGCCGCTCGGTGAAAAAGAAGGATTTGCCACGGTTTTCGGCGAAGTCGCGACCGAAGGGAGTGACCCAGAACTGGTCGCCGTCGTAGGGACGTTTCACCACGAAGTCGTTGCTCACGGTCGCGTACAGGCGCCGGGGATCCGCCTGCCGCGCCCCCGAGATGAGGCGATGGCCCGGCCGGTCGGGGGAGATCTCGTTGCCCATGGTCATCAGGCAGAACGAGGGGTGGTTGCCGTAGCAGGCGAGGATGCGGGCCAGCTCCTGCTTGCGCCAGGCGTCGTCGAACGCGGTGCGCGGGGGGTGGGTCCTGCCGGCTTCGGAGAACTCGACCATCTCCGGCTGCAGCAGGATCCCCTCCTCGTCCGCCGCGATGAACGCCGCCTCCGGCGGCGTCCACGAATGGAAGCGCCAGTGGTTGAGCCCGTAACTCTTGCCGATGCGATAGATGCGCCGCCACGACTCCACGTCCATGTCCGGATACCCGGTCACCGGCGCGTTGCCGCCGTCGTGGGTGCCGCGCAGGAACACCACGCGCCCGTTGAGCAGGAACTGCGTGCCCCGAGTCCCCATCTCCCGCAACCCGAAGGTAACCTGGCGCCGGTCCCGCGAAGCGACCGGTGCGGTACTCTCGAGGGTCACCTCCAAGCGGTACAGGTTGGGGGAGAACTCGTCCCACAACTTCGCGTCGCTGCCCAGGGACAGCTCGGTCACGATGGCAGGCTGGTGGATGCCCCCCGCCGCGAAAGACGATTGCGCGCTGACCGGAGCTGCGTCGGGTGAGTCCTTGGGCCGGACGTTGCAGCTCAGGGTCCCCGCGGCGGTCCCACCCGCGTCGTTGCCGATCTTCGACACGACACGGATGCTGCGCTCCGCCACGTTCGGGTACACCTGGACATCGGCAAGATGTACCGGATCGCGGCAGGACAGCTCGATCCTTCCGATCACGCCGTTCCACACCGTCTGGGTGTGCTCGGTGTAGGCGTGGTTGCGGAACCGTTTCGGCGTGCCGCGCGGCGTACTGTCCACCATCAGGGTCAGGCGGTGAGCACCGGGGCTCGCCCAGCGGGTGAGGTCGTAGACCTGCGGGGTGAGGAGGCTGTCGCGATACCCCACCCGTTCTTCGTCCAGCCACAGCTCGGTCTCCCACAGGCACCGCTCCAGGAACAGCAGGACACTTTTTCCAGCCCACTGCCGCGGTATCTCGATCTCCTTCTGGTACCAGGCCTGGCCTTCGAATACGTGCGTCCGGGTGAGGTAGGTCACTTCCCGCGCATCGTTCTCGCGTCCGTAGCCGGCGTCGTCGGTGGACCCGGGAAGGGCGATCGAATCCGACAGGGCGCCGCCGAACCAGCGTTCCGCAACCCCCCGGCGCTCCGGGTCGAGCCGGAACCCCCAGGTACCGGCCAGCGACAAGGTCGTCGCATCGTCTTGCATCATGATGCCATCCCCACGGTGAGCTCGGTCACGCTGCGCGAGCCAAAGGACACCTCCACGCTCTGCCATCCCTCCGCCGCCGCGACCGCCGCTTCGCTCCCGCCGACGGCAACCGAGGCGATCCTGCCTTCCAGCGCGTGCAGCTTGACCGCCGCCGACCCATGGCCGTGCAGCACCGCGGTGACGCTGCCGCCCGCCACCGCCACCTCCTCCAGGTGCACCTTGTCGTCCTCCACCAGCAGCGCCAGGGCCCCGCACCGGGTGACCGCGCTGATCCTGCCCTCGCGCACCGCCAACTCGACCCAGGCGTCCCCCAGCCGCAGCCGGCACGCCTTCTCGTTGTCCGCGGCGGTCCAGTCGGTGTTCAGCAGGTGGATCGTCTGCACGCCGCCATCCTCCTCCCGGACGGTGTAGTACACGTCGCCGCTCACGTCCTCCAGCTCCACCGGCCACGGGATGGTCTGCGCCAGCGCCCGCACCAGCGGCTTCACGAACGGCACCAGGCGCGAGTTGCCGGGGTACTCGTGCGTGCACAGCAGGTACGCCTCCCCCTCCCCCACCCGGTGGCGCACCAGCACGGGTGCGCCGGTGGCGAGGTCGGTCGCCAGCACCTCGGCGCCGGCCAGCTCCACCTCGGCCAGGTCCACCAGCGGATGCTGGGGCACCACCGGTGGCGGCGTCGAGGTCGTGGACACCTGGAAGAAGCCGCCCACCGGGTTGTGGGAGACTGCGGGATTCCCCTGGATCCGGCCAAGACGCGGCCCGCGGCCCTTCACGGCGACGCCGAACAGGTCGCGGAAGTCGCCGTCCCGGACCAGGTTCAGAGGCTCCAGGTCCTCGACCAGGAAGCGGCGCGACTCGTTGCCGGTGGCGTGCGGCACGCTCATGAACAGCCGTCCGCCCTGCTCCACGTAGGCGCGCAGGCTCCCGTACTGCGCCTCGTCCATCGTGTTCCAGCCCAGCAGCAGCAGCAGCTTGTATTGCGCCAGGATCTCCCCGGGCGCGTCGATCGGTGCCAATTCGATCTCGCCGAGCGGTGTGCCGCAGTACCAGCGGCGCAGGATTTCCGGGGTCTGCTCCAGGTTGGGAAGCCAGACCCCGGGGAAGAACAGGTCCAGGTAGCGCAGGCCGTACTCCGGGGTGAGGGGCCGCCACTCCGGTCCCATGGCGCCGAAGTTGCGCCACACCACCGCCGGGGCGTTGTCCTGGCCGAGCGGATCGGTGCGCGAGATGCCGTCGGTCACGTCGCAGGCGTAGCGGCCGATCAGGCAGGCCTGCCTCACGCTCAGCGTGCCGCGCCGCGGGTGGGAACCCGCGTAGCGGTAGAACTCCTTCAGAATCTGCTGGCGCATCCGCGGGATGTAGTCGCCGCGGCCGTACACCCGGCAGTGCTGGGTGCGGTACAGGTTCTCCTCGTCGTTGACCTGCACGGCGCCGGCCACGTAGGCCAACTGCAGCGACAGCCGCCACATTCTCAGGTGATAGCGCCGTTCGGGAACCACGTGGCCCCCCTCCGCCTGGTAGGTGCCCCAGAGCCGTCGATAGGCGCGCGCCGCGCCCCGCGCGTCGGCCACCAGCAGTGTGTTGTGGCTCTTGTTGAACTGGCTCAGGGTCCAGGCCATGCCCGCCTCGCAGGCGTAGGCGTGGATGCCGGAGCTGCTGATCAGGGCCAGGTTCGGCATCTGCGGGTCGGCTTCGTGTACCCACGCCACGAGTCCCCGCTGGTAGGCCATGTAGTTCTCGTACGCGGTGCGCATCGTGCGCCGCTCCGCGGAGATATTGCTCGGCAGCCGCTCCGGCATCACCGCGTAGCCCCAGAGAAAGCCGTCGTACTCGCTCCAGTAGTAGCCGCTGAACAGCGGCCCCAGGATGTCGCGCTGCTCCTTGGCCCAGTGCCGATCGAACTGGCTCGCGGCCTGCATGCTCAAGCCGAGGCGCTTGCAGCAGGCCGCGATGGCGAGCCCCCGCGCATGCACGTGGCAGCCCCGGAACACCAGTATGTTCCCCAACTGGTTGTCGCTGAAATGTTGCAGCACTTCTTCCAGGTAGCCGGGGATCTCCTTGCACATCATGCCGTCTTCGAACCCCACCAGCATCGGGTGCGGTTCCGCGCGGCTGGCGACCACCTGCTCGATACGACCCTCGCAGCGGGCGGCGGCCGAAGCGAAGGCGACGACCGCGTCGGCCAGGGGCTCCTCCGCCTTGAGCCTGAGCCGATGGCGGCCCGCGCCCAGCGGCTCGGGAATCGGGTCCAGCAGGATGACGCCCCGTGGCAGGTGGGCCTGCACCTGCCGCTGCTCGCTGCGGCACAGGAGCTCGATCTCGAACTCGCTGCCGCGCACCACCCACGCCGGGCATACCGTCACTTCGAGATCCTCCAGCCGGCGTTCCTCGAAGTACACGCGGGCGATCATCAGGTGGTGTTGCGAATCGAGGTTGGTGATGCGCAGCCGGTTGACTCCGGGCGCCAGCCGCTGCACCGGCAGCACCACCTCCAGCTCCTCGATCGTCGGTACCCAGACGTGCCAGAAGGTCTGCGTCCCGCGGGCGACCTCGCTGCCGTTGAGCTCGATCGCGTACGGGAGATCCTCGATGATCGTGTCCGTTCCGGGGTTCCACCTGCCTGCGCGCGCATCAACCCGATCCGGCGTCTCGCCGGGGATGACCACGGTTGACGCCCACCGGATCACGGCCGCGATGGCCGCGCGCCCGTCCCGCATCGACTCCTGCCGGCGGAAGGAACGCGGGACGTTCACCTCCACGCCGCGGCCGGGAAGCGCCCACGCCCAGTCGATCCGGAAGCAGCGGTGCACCGGGCCCCGGAAGCTGGGCGCCTCGGCCAGGTCGCGCCAGCGGCCGTCGGCCGCCGTGAGCTGCCGCAGGTCGCGCGCATCGTCGAGGTTGGGGTCGTCGTCGTCGAAGAACGCCGACAGGTTCACGTTGCTGTAGCGCGCCCCCACGTGGGTGGTGATGATCCGCTCGCGGCGCAGCCGGCGCAGGGTGAAGCGCAGGCTGGCGGTGCGGGTGACGATTTCGAGCTCGCTGTTCAGGTCGCCTTCGACCTCCAGGACCACTCCCCCCATGCGGTTCTGGACGGTGTCCTGCTGCCAGTACCAGCGCGGCTCGTCCAGGGGAGCCAGTGCGATCCGCTGGTCCCCGTAGGACGCGCGCACGTGCATATACCAGGAGCGGACGATCCTGCCGCCGCGCACCCTGGCCGCACCGTCCCAGCAGTACTCCTGGTGCTGCCACGGATAGGGGGCGTAGAACATCAGGTAGCCCCACTGCACCCGTACTCGATGCAGCGCCATCACGACGCCTCCTGCGCTCTGGCGGCGTCGAAGAGCTCGATGCGTACCGGCCCGAGGAGTCCCGACGGGGACACCTGGCCCGGCTTGTCGCGGCGCCCCGCTTCGGCCCAGAACATGTGGTTGGACAGCAGGTTGGAGGCGATCACCCGCACGTCGTTCCTTCCCGCTACCACGTAGCGCGTGATGTCGAAGGAGTAGGGGGGCCAGATCCGCGCCCCGACCGGGCGCGCGTTGATCCACAGCTCGGCCGACTCCTTCACCTCGCCGAGGTCCAGGATCACCTTCCTGCCGGCGGGGTCCGGCAACTCCACTTCCTTGTCGTACTGGGCGAACCCGCTGTACCACCACAGCCCGTGGTCGACCCAGGAGCCCGGCTCGACCTGTTGCGGCCGGCAGCGGAACTCGAACGCGCCCGTGATGCCGTACTGGTCCGCCGTCGAGCGGCACTCGACCGCCAGCACGCCCGGCTTCCCTCCCCGATGGGGGATGTCGAGCCAGCCCGATTCCATCTCGGTGCGTTCCGTCGCCACCCGCAGCCGGATGCCGTCGACGTACAGCACGTATTGGCAGTTGATCGGAATGGGGAGCTTGATGGCATCCGCACCCGGCGGAATGACGGTGCGGAAGATGCGGCTCCCGTACCAGTCGTCGTAGAGCAGGGGCCGGCGCGCGCAGTGCACCAGGTCCCAGCCCGAATCGTCGAAGTCGGGCTGCGGGAACTGCTCCCAGACCTCCGGTTCGAAGCGCATGGGGTCCTCGTCGTAGATCTGGGTGGTCCGAAACACCGGTACCGCAACGATGGCGGGCACGTGGCCGTAGGCCCGGAGATTGGGGTCCTCGCCCGGCAGCGGCTTGAACAGCCAGGTACCCGTGACCGGCAGCGTGGCGGCCGGCTCGCCGGTGGTTTCCAAAGGCAGGGCGGGCAACCCGTCGTCCACGTGTTCTCCAAGCAGAATGTAGGGGGCCGCGTAGGGGCCGAGCCGCAGCGTGACCGCGGTGCCGTTGCCCTCCCGCTTCCATTCGCCGCGGAAGGCCTCGCCGGTTTCGCTGTTCCAGATCGCAACCCGCCCGGTCGCCCGCAGCCTCAGCGTCACCGTCATCTCGGTGGGCCGGGTGTTGCAGACCAGGTACACCTCGGTGGTGCTTCCGGAAGGGTCCGTGATCCTGCGGTGGCAGGCGTCGATCGCCTCCGCGTCGCCGCCGGTCACCACGATGTCGGGCTCGATCAGGCGGCGCAGCAACGCGACCAGCGCGTCTGCATCCGCCACCGTGTGCGCCCGCGAGCGCAGGTCCCGCACCGCGGCAGTGAGGCCGGCGTCGTCCCTGCCCCGCTCCATCGAGATCGAGGGCCAGCGGCCGACCGCCACCAGGATGCCGCCGGCATCCACCAGCTCGCGGAATCTCGCCACGTCGGAGCCGCGGATGGTGTTCATCGGCGGCACCACCAGGCAGCGGAACCGCTCCCCGGCGATGGCGAGCGTGCCGTCCCCAATCGCTGCTTCCGCCAGCCCCTGCGAGTCGATCACGTCGTGGTCGAGCTGGTTCCGCATCAGCGTGTCGATGATCGCGTTGAACACGATCGGATCATCCGGAGTCCCCGCGCCCTTGGGGTAATAGACGCCGCTGGCGTGGGCCTGGGGAAGACCGAGGCCCCTGCCGCCGCGGGCGTCGCCCCACCACGACACCAGGGGATAGAACACGGCGATGTCGGCCACGTGCACGCCCTGCCGGTTGATCCAGTTCTGCCGCGCCGTCATGTCGGCCAGCCGGCGGTAGTACTTCCAGAACGGGTTCTGGAAGAAGAAGCTCGGCGGGCATTCGCTCTTGGCGCTCTCCACGGACTGGAAGAACGCGTGCGGGATGGTGTGGGTCACGCCCGCCACCGCCAGTTGGTTGTACGCCAGCCTGGTGTCCCTCAGCGTTGCCGCCCAACCGTCCATGCCGCCGATCGACTCGCACACCAGCACGCGCTTTCCCGAGATGTGGGAAACACCTTGCGCGAGCTTGATCTCGCTGTAGTTCTTGTAGCCCCCCAGGCTGTCGGTCCCCGGCCACTGCTGCCGCCGCAGCAGGCGGTAGGGATCCGCGGCCCAGGTCCAGCGGTGGATCTCCTCGAACGCGTGTCCGGTCAGGGCAATGCCGTGGGCATCGCACCAGTCGGCGAGCTGGCCGATGAAGCTCTCGGCGAACAGGTGCGCCACCACGTCCCAGTAGTCGCAGCGCACTTTTTCAGTAGTGGCGCCGGCGTCGTAGAACAGGTGCTGCAGGTTGGCGACGATGTCGTAACCCTTCAGACGCTCGAACTCCTGCGGAAAGCGATCGGTCCAGGTGAAGCAACCGGCCGAGAACGGCCCCGACTCGTCGTAGAAGATCGACTTGATGGTGGTGCCGAAGTAGTGCCCGAACCGCTTCGCGTATTGCTCGTGCGTGTACTCGATGAAGCGCCGCGTCGGCTCCGGGGCGAGATAGTCGATCAGGCCCCCGCAGCCGGGCGCGATGGGCGACGGGTGGCTGCTGCGCACGGTGAACAGGACGATCGCCTCGAATTTTCCCGCGGGCACATCGACCACTACCTCGGCTGCTTCGGGAGCGGGGACCGGCAGATCCGTTGCCGCCTGAAAATCCAGCGTGTCGTCCTCCGTCAGCGGCACCAGCAGGACCCTCAGGTAGTCCTCGCGCTCGCTGAAGTTGGTCAGCATGTCGATCCGCAGCGGCCGGTCGTCGCAGTCGTCGAAGGTCACCCGCGCCGGTCCGGTCACGGTCCGTGCCCGGATGCTGATGCCCAGGCTGCGATACGGGACGTGCGCCGTGACCCGGCCCCCGGCGGGACCGCTGGACCAGTTGAACTCGTCGTACAGGTGGATCGTGAAGCCGGTCTCGCTCGCCTTACGCAGCAACTGCTCCATGGCGGCCCAGAAGCGGTCGCTGAGGTAGTCGCGGCGGTCCATCCCGTACCTGGGATGGGGCATGGCCTGCAGCACGCCCTGACTGGCCATCTCCTCGATCTGCCGGGCCCACTCGTGGCCGTCGACCTCTCCGTTCAGAAACCAGAACGGAATCTGGGTGCAAGAATTCGGTGGGGTCCGGAACCCCCGGTAGAGCTGGTCGAGATTCATGGTTTCTAAGCCTTGATCGCGCCGATCATCAGTCCCTTGACGAAGTACCGCTGCATGTAGGGGTACACGAACAGCACCGGCAGCGTTACTACCATGGTGATGGTCATCTGAATGCTCCTGGGGCTGATCTGTTTCCTCTGATCTTCCATGATCAGCGCGGTAATGTCGGAGGTGGATATGCTGGAAGCGGTCTGCAGGAACTCCCACAGCAGGAACTGCAACGTGCGCAGGTTCCGCTCCGGCACGTACAGCAGGTTGTCCCACCATGAGTTCCACTGGCCGACCGCGCCGAAGACGGCGATCGTGGCCAGGATCGGCAGCGACAGGGGGAACACTATCCTCACGTATATGGTGAGGTAGTTGGCACCGTCGATCTTGGCCGAGTCTTCGAGCGCCGTCGGCAACTGCTCGATGAAGGTCTTCACCAGGATGACGTTGAACACCGCCACGATGCCCGGCACGATGTAGACGAAGAAGTTGTTGTAGAGTCCGATCCGGCGCATCAACAGGTACACGGCTATGAGGCCGCCGCTGAAGTACATCGTGAGGATGAAGAAGCGGTAGACGAGCCTTCTCAGAGGCATCTCCCGGCAGGTCAGCAGGTATCCCAGGAAGCCTGAGCAGAACACCATCAAGCCGGTCTGAATGACGGTTCTGGCTACCGATATCAGCGCCGCCCGGCCGATCCCGGGGAGCTGCAGCACGCGCTCGTAGTTGCGTCCGGTCACCGCCACCGGCGCCAGCGTCAGGCCGGCGCCGGCGAGCGCCGAATCACTGATCGAGTAGATGAAGATGTAGTACAGCGGGTAGCAGCAGATGATCGCGTAGAGCAGCAGAACGGTGTAGTTCACGGCATTCGCCAGGAGCGTCTTCCACGACCGCTGTCCCAGGTACATCGCCTCTCCCTAGAAAATCTTGTGTCCCTGGGCGAACTTGGAGAGGTGGTTCGCGGTGAACAGGAGAATCACCGAGACCACGCTCTTGAAGATCCCCACCGTGAGGCTGAAGGAGTACTGCTGATACACGATGCCCAACCGGTAGGTGTACAGGTCGATGGTCTCGAGCCGGTCGATCACCAGCGGGTTCTGGTACACGAATATCTTCTCCAGGTCGGAGCTGATGAGCCCGCTGATGGACAGCAGCAGCAGCACGAAGTAGGCGGGCAGGACGCCGGGCAGCGTGACGTGCACGATGCGCCGCCAGGCGCCGCCGCCATCCATCGCCACCGCCTCGTACAGCTCCTGATCGATGGCGGTAATCGCGGCCAGGTAGACGATCGACCCCCAGCCCAGCGACTTCCACACTCCCAGGGCGGTCTGGAAGTACCACGTCGCGTCCCGGTTGCTCAGCAGGCGGATCGGTTGCAACCCCGCCCGCTCCAGCAACAGGTTGAGCATGCCGTCGTTCCCGATCATCGAAAAGGACAGCGAGAACACGATCACCCAACTCACGAAATGGGGGAACGTCGAAACCGTCTGGACGCTCCTCCTGAACCATGCGATGCGAACCTCGGAGAGCAGGATCGCGAACACCACCGGCAGTGGCGTAGCCAGTAGTTGCAGCACGCTCATGGCCACCGTGTTGAGCATGATGCGCGGAAAGTCGAAGCCGCCGAACATCGCCCGGTAGTAGTAGAGTCCGACAAATTCCGAGCGCCACACGGGGCGTCCCGGAACGAATTTGAAGACCGAGTAGAGCCAGCCCCACAGCGGCAGGTAGGAAAAGATGAGGACGTAAACTACGAACGGGATGACCAGAAACAGCAGGCCGAGGTCGTACCGCTTCCCGTTCCTGATGAATCTCAGCGTCATGTGACCGCACCGAGCACAGACGGCAGCATGTTTCGCACTGCAATCATCTGCTGCCGTCTGCCCCGGTGGCTACCGCGTCAACTCCTTACAGCGGCGGCTTCGGCCCCATTTCGGTCTTCAGCCGATTGTAGTTCGACACGTACCAGTCACGAATCTGGTCGTAGCCGGCGTTCTTGATGTCGGCAATCAACTGATCCCGTCCGGCGCGAAACTCGGCATCGTTGGCGGCCAGCACGATCTGCGGCACGCGCCGCTCCACGAGCGTGTTGACTTCGCTGTCGATGCGCCTCATCTCGTCCGACATCAGGGGCATGTTGTAGATCACCCGGTAGTCGAGGTTGGCGGCGGTAGCGATCGTTCCTGCCGCCATGTAATTGTTCCAATGCCCCTCCGGGTTCTGCACCCCGTAGTACTGCGCATAGTCGAGGTCGGTCGCGTTGAGCAGCTTGGCGACCGCTTCGTCGGTGTTGAACAACTGCACCGGCTGGCCATCGGAATGCATGTATCCCTGGGTGTTGGCCCCCCAGCCGAGCATGTCGATACCGGTCGCCGACCAGTCTTCGCCACCGGCCGCTCGGAGGTCCAGGGTCATTTGCCTGACGCTCCCCTTGCCGTCGACGAAGTCCCAGTGGATGCCCTCCACGCCAGTGGACAGGGTGCGCATGCCGTGCTCGCTGAAACCCCAGTCGAACAGCCGCATCACCGCCTCGATCTTGTCCTGGGCCTTGGCCGAGATGGTGCGGAAGTTGGCCGACCCGAAGCGCAGGTCCTGGCCGCCCCAGATGCCGCCGCCCTCGATGGGAACGGCCACCAGGCCTCTCCCCTCCTTGGCGTGAATCGCGTCCCAGGCGCGGGCGAAGCCGCCGGCCCGAATGGTCATGCCGACGTACTGGCCCTTGGCCATCTTGGCGGCGAGCTCCGAACGCTCCCTGGCGATCAGCGTATCGGGATCGAGAATGCCGGCCTGGTTCTGCTTGTAGTAGAACTCGGCCATTCTCCACAACGGAGAATCGGTATTGTAGTAGTTCTCCACCGGGTCGGTGGTCCGGTTGTCGAGCACGATGCCCCAGGTTTCCGTGTTCTGGTAGCCGTACCAGGCCGACATCGGGATGGTCAGTCCCCACAGGTTGGACACCCTGCCGCCGATGCCGTACACGCGCAGACCCTCGTCGGTCTGCGGATTGATCCTCACCATCTCCGCCGCGGCCGCCACGATGTCGTCGATGGTGGTGAGCTTCGGCGTGCCGATCTCCTTGTACAGGTCCCAGCGGAAACAGAGCTGCAGCGAGGGATACTGCCCGAAGATGACCGGGTCGTTGACCATCAACTCGCCCGGAAGTCCATAGAAGAGACCGTTCTCGTCGGCCCAGTTCTCGGCCACGAACGGCAACGCCAGTGCCGCGGTCTTCTTGATGTTGGGACCGTACTGCTCGATCAGGTCATTGAGGGGCAGAATGTACCCCGCTTCCTGCAGCGGAGCTCTCTCGAAGGCCTCGATGATGAACATGTCCGGCAGGTCACCCGACGCCAGCCTCACGGCCTTCTCGTCGCCGCTCCTCCAGCCATCCCGCACGTACTTCACGCCCAGGGTGTCCTGGATGTACTGCGAGACGGGATTGTCCGGGTAGTCGTTCCACTTCCAGTTTCCGAACCCCCCGGTAACTTCGACGAGCGCCCCGCTGTCGGCCCCCGTTTCTTCCCTGCGGGAGACGCCTGAAGCTGGGTTGCCACCAGCAACGCAGCGCAAACGACCAGTCCTCGGAACAAGGCACTGTTAACCATGTGCTCCTCCTCGGGGGCCTTACCGCTCCCCTTGAGACAAGTTAGCTTGTCACCATAGACCGGCGGCCCGCTGCCGTCAAGGAAGAAACCGGGGAACCGCAAGCATCGGGGTTCACGGTGTGGCCGTTGCCGCCTGGCAGACAAAGCGATATTTCCCCGAGCCCACGTCGAGCGCGACCCGGCCGTCCTCCATCCGGACGGAGCGGATCGCCTCCACCTCGGAAACGGGCTTGCCGCCCTCGGTCACCGCATCCGCGTTGTCAGCGGGCAGGTACACGGTGGCCCGCGTATTGGCCGGGATCTGCACGTCCAGGTGGAAATTCCTCTGGTCGACCACCTTCCACTCGCTGGTGATCGTTCCGCGAATCGAGTCGTAGCTCGCCTTGAGCCAGGTGAGACCGCCGCACGGGCGCGGCCGGATCGCGAAACGCCGGTAGCCGGGATGGTCCGCGTCAGGATTGATGCCGGCGAGCTCGCGCCAGACCCACTCGCCTACCGAGCCGAAACCGAAATGGTTCAACGAGTTCATTTGGGGATCCCGGTGGCCGCCCCAGGGCTCGCGGCCCGCGACGAAGGCATCCCACCGCTCCCAGATCGTGGTGGCATTCTGGTCGACCATGTATCCCCACGAGGGCACGGTCCGCAGGTTCAGCAGCCGCCACGCCTCCTCGTGGCGGCCGTTGCGCGTCAACTCCAGCAGCATGCGATGGGTGGCGTGGATGCCGGTCGACGGATGGCCGCGGTAGCGGTCGATCGCCGCCAGCAGGTGCCGCGTTGCCGGCGCCCGCAACACCTCGTCGAGCAGCCCGAAGTGCAGCGCCAGGGCATAGCCGCCCTGCGTATCGCCGCGCACGCGGCCATCCGCGGCCACGAACTCACGGTTGAACGCGGCCTTGATCCGTTCCGCGAGCACGCCATGCTCCCTGGCGTCGTCGGTGCGGCCAAGCACGCCGGCCATCCTCGCCACGATCGCCGTGGAGTGGGCAAAGAAAGCGGTAGCGAACAATTCCTTGGGCACGGCGCTGATGCCGCGCGGGTAGTCGGGCAGCTCGGTCATGTCGCCGTTCAGCCAGTCACCCTGGTCTCCTCCCCGGCAATTCCTCCAGATCAGATCCGGGTTGTTGGCGCGCACGAACTCGATCCACCGCTTGCAGGACTCGAAGTGTTGTTCCAGCAACCTGGTGTCCGCGTAGTTCAGATAAGCGCGCCAGGGCACGATGGTGCCGGCATCGCTCCAGGCGGGAGAGAACTCGGTATTGGCCCACTGCAGCCAGGACGGCTCCCGGGGGTGCGGCGCGATGACGGGGAAACGCCCATCCTGGAGCTGCGAGTCGCGGATGTCGCGCACCCACTTGGTGAGGAAGCCCGCCAGGTCCATAGTGAAGATCGCCGCCTGCGAGAAGGACTGAAAGTCACCCAGGAAGCCCATGCGCTCGTCACGCTGCGGGCAGTCGGTGGGCACGCTCATCAGGTTCCCCCGCAGACCCCACTCCACGCAGCCCATGACCGCATTCACCAGGTCGTTGGAGCAGGCGAAGGTGCCGGCGTCCGGCGCCGCGGAGTGGAACACCCGGCCGACCAATGCGTCCTCGGCCGGTGCCGCGGGCAGTCCGGTCAGCTCGACGTAGCGGAACCCGTGGTAGGTGAAGTGAGGTTCCACCACGGCCTCGCCGCCGCGCCAGCGATACTCGTCGCGCTGCGCAGCTTTACGCAGGTTGGCGGTGTAGAGGGTGCCGTCCTCGTTGAGCGTCTCGGCGTGACGCAGGGCGATCAGGGTTCCCGCCGGCGCTTTCGCCCTGAGGCGGCACCAGCCCACCATGTTCTGACCCATGTCGTACACGTAGACGCCCGCGGCGGGCTCGGTCATGCGTACCGGCCGCACCTCCCTGACCACGCGGATCGGCTCGTTGCACTGCGCCACGAGCCGGGTTCGCGGCGCCCCGTCCGGGTGTGGCAGAACCGCGACCGGTGACCAGCCGGCGGAGGCGAAACCGGGCTGGTCCCAGCCCGGCATCTCCCTGGTGGCGTCGTACGCTTCGCCGTAGTAGATGCCGGCGCGGCGGATGGGGCCGTCGTTCGTCGCCCGCCACGAGGAGTCGCTCACCACGGTTTGCCTGGACCCGTCGCGCAACTCCAGGTCCAGCCGCAGCAGCAGGCAGCAGCGGGCCGGTCGCCGCACCCAGGTAGCGCCAATCGGCCCCGTCCACCACCCGCCGCTCAACTGTGCGCCCACGGTATTTGCTCCGGCCCGGATCAGGTCCGTGACATCGAACGTCTGGTACTGGAGGCGTGTGCCGTACAGGGTCCACTCCGGTGCCAGTAGACGATCGCCGACCCGGCCGCCGTTGATCCGCAATTCGAACAGGCCCAACCCGGTGACGGACACCGAGGCATGCTCGACCGCTGCGCCGACGGCAAACTCCTTGCGCACCATCGTCGCCGGCTGGTCCCACGGGTCGGCCGCGCTGCTCTCCGGCGGCGCCGGATCGGCTGTGAGGTTGGCCCGCGACCAGCCGCCCATCTCCACGGAGTCGGCAGCCGTCACGGATGCCTGGCGTGCCACGTCGCGTGAACCGGAGAGCACCTCGAGCCGAGCCAGCGCGAAGCCGAAATTGGCCCTGCCCCGACCGGCCAGCCGAGTGACGGTAAGGCGAAGGTAACGGGTGCGCACGGCCGCGAAGCGATAGTCCTGTGCCTCTCTCTCGGGGTTCGGCAGGTCGGCATCGGTCCGGTCGACCACGGTCACACGGTCGGAGAGGTCAGCCCTGCGCGCCGTCTCGAGCGTGAACCGAACCGGGAACAGGTAGCCGGACCACTCCGGTTCCCAGACGCAGTTGTATTCCGGTTCGCCCGGCTGCGTGACCCGTGGAGCAGCGGGATGGAGTCGCACGGCGTCGATCTCCAGCTCGTCGCCAAGATCCACCGTCAGCGACTTCGGGGTGTTCGGCGAAGGTGAGAGAGTGGTCAGAAACCCGTAGCGCGGGGCGGATGGTGCGGGCCGTGCCCGGTCGCCATGGGCGATCCACCGGGCGTCGCCCCAGTCCGCCGGCGCCAGCAGGCCCATGCTCCAGGTTGCAGCGCTGCTCCACGGCGACGGACGCCCCGTCTTGTCCCACACGCGCACCTTCCAGTGGCAGCGCGCCCGACTGGCGAGCGGCCTGCCGGCGTACTCCACGTGCAGCGTGGCATCCGAGCGTACTTCGCCGCTGTCCCACAGATCGCCGTCATCCGCAGCCAGCTTGTGCGGCGTCGACGCCACCAGCACCCGATAGGCGGTCTGCACCTGCGCGCGCTCCCCGGAACGCACGATCCAACTCAGCCGCGGCCGCGCCACGTCGATGCCCAACGGATCGACCAGGTACTCGCAGCGCAGTCGTTCGGGCACCAATCCCACACTCACGTCGCTTACCCCGGCTCGACGCTGATGGCAAACACTCCCTGGATCGACTCTTCGTCCTGGAGTCTCCAGCGTATCCGGCGCAGCAGGCGCGGTCTCTCGAAGCGCTTCTCCCAGAGGTCGATGCGCAGGATCTCGTAGGAAGGGTGCAGGATCGCCTCGATGGCACCGCGGGTGAACGGTGCGCGGGGATCGGACCTCCACCACCTGCAGATGACGTTGCCCCGGAGGATGTGCTCGCCATGCCTGAGCGGCTCGGCCACGGTGCCGTCTTCGAACTCGAGCCGGTATTCGGAGGCCGGCTGCCCAAGCGTGCGCGGCGCAAGTGCCGCTCCGGTGTGCACGGAGAACAGGCCGGAGCCCGGATAGCCGGCGCGGAAGTCGACGTGTCCAAGCACGGCGATCGCCTGCACCCTCCGGTTGACCGGGATGACGGCCTCCTCCCGTCCGCGGCCGATGAGCAGCGGTGACGCCGGATGTTCCGGGTGCCGTGGCGTGAACTCGATGCCATCGACGAGGAGCGGCCCCAGGACGGGGGCTCTCACGCCGTGCACCGCTCGCGCCTGCTCGATCTCCCGCTCCAGCGCCGCCTGGTCCCCCGTGATCTGTTCCAGATCCACACTCTCCCAGGTCTCCGCCCTCCGCGGCCCGGGCAGCAGGACGCGCGGCTGTCCCGCCTCCCGCACGGGAGGATGATCGGTCTCGAAGCACATCAGTGAAAGCGCCAGCAGGTCCTGCCTGGGCTTCCCCTCCCGGTCGATCAACCCCTCTATCGTCCAGCCGTCGATGGTTGCCGGTTCCGCGCGCGTGAGTTCCGGGTAGTCCTGCCAGACCCAGAAGCAGGACCCGGCGACCCGTGCCGAGGGCCCCTCCCGTGCGTGGCGGGCGAACGTCGCGCACAGCTCGGCGAGGGTGCGCGGGTTGCCCTGCCCCACACGGCCTCCCCACTCGGTGATCACGAGCGGGAGCTCGGGGTACGACTCCATGATCCTCAGGTACGCGTTCGGGTCGCTGTCGTAGCGGTTGATCCCGTACAGCGAGAGACCGCCGGCCGCGACCATCTCCTTCACCTTGTCGACCGCCCCCGAGCAGTCGGCCATCCCGATCGGCCGGTCGCCGGGATCCAGCTCCCGGATCGCGTCCGCGATGCGCCTGGCATACGCCGGGTCGGGATTGCACTCGTTGTAGATGAGCCACGCGAACACGGAGGGGCAGTTGCGGTCACGGAGCACCGTCCGGCGCATCGATTCGATCGCTGCTGAGGCGATCCGCTCGTCGGAGAGGTCCATGAAGCAGGCGCCGGGCTCCTCGCTCACCAGCAGGCCGAGGCGGGCGGCGATCCGGGACACCGCGGCGGCCGGCGGCGCATGCACCAGCCGGACGAAGTTGAAACCGGCGTGCTTGATCAGGGCAAGGTCGCGCTCGACCGCGGCCTGCGGCGGGCTGAACGCGTGGGAAGCCAGGAACTCGTGCCGGCAGACGCCCTTGAGCACCAGGCGCTTGCCGTTCAGGAAGAAGTCCCTGCCGCGAATCTCGAGGCGGCGGAAGCCGACGGTCTCCGCCGCGACGTCGCCGTCGGCAGCGCCGCCGCGGGCGCTCACGCTCAGCCGATAGAGGTGGGGGGACTCCGGCGACCACAACCGGGGCTCGTGCACCTCGAACTCGATCGCCTGGCCGGCGCCGGCGGAGGCCCCGGCGACCCGCAGCCCGGTCGCGACGTCCTCCAGCAACGCCTCGACCGTGGTTCCCGGCGCAGCGCCGTCGAAGGCGACCGCTACGCTGCAGGCCGCCGTGACGAAATCCTGCGACAGCTCGTAGTGGAACTGCAGGCTGGAAATGAACGCCGCGGGACGGCGCTCGATGGAGATGCCCCTGATCAGCCCGGCATCCATCCGCCTTCCGGGAGTGAGGCCGAACGGCACCGCCGTGTCCCGTACCCGCGCCAGCAGATGATTCGACTGTTTCAGAATGCCGGGAGGAATCTCGAAACGGTAGGGGACCCAGGGGCCGGCACGGCCGACGGGCTCCCCGTTCAAGCTGAACTCGGCTTCCGCGAGCACTCCCTCGGTGCACAGGAAATGACGCCAGGAGGCGCCATCGTCCGCGGGGTTCCAGCGGAATTCCCGCTCCAGCGTGCACTCGCCCAGCGGCTCGTAGGAGCCCGGCACCGCGACGGAGTCGATGCACCGGGTACCGACCGAGCGCTGCCACCGCCCGCCGAGTTGAATCTCAACCATGCGCCCACAGCACCGCTTGAGCGAGCATGCGCAGGAACAGCGGCATCGCAAAATCGGTCTGACTGCCCAGCGAGGTGTAGAATACCCGTCCGCCGTGATGCGTTCGCGTCCAGGCCACCGGCTCGACGTGGTCTTCCGAATAGCCGGTCATGAGCAAGAACGTATCGTCGGCGATCGGCGTATTTCGGTAGAGATGCGAGTCCGATTCGAAGGCCATGATTCCCCGCAGTACTTCGTGGTCCACTGCCTGCTGTTCGATTTCTACCCGGGTTTTCGGTCCGTGGCCGTAATGATGGTTGTAATTGCCGCCGAGCACTTGCTGGTCGAAATCGAGCCAGTTCTGGTAGGCGTGACTGGCCGTTCGAACGCCCACGATCGGGCGGCCCTGGTCGCAATACCGTTTGAACCGTTCGAGCTCGGCACCTGATTCGTTGAGTCGCTGGGTATGTACCAGCAGGACGTCTGCATCTTCGACCGCAGCAAGGCTTGGATGATCGTCCCTGTCCTGGTAACTGATCAGGTACGACTCGACATCGTGATTCTGTTTCAGATAGTCCTTGAAGATCGTCAGTGTTCGGTCCGAGTCATACTCGAACGAGCCGGAAATCATGACCAGATTCATTGTGATATCCTCCCTCCCCGGTAGCGGGGCGCCTTCGAGCGGCCTCACGCATCCCCCCGCGAGCCGCCCGCAGGCAGCGGCTTCAGGTTCCCGCGAGCAGAGCCTGGGCGAGAATCGTCTCGCACACCTCCATGGTCTTCACCGTGTCCCGGAACGGCGAGGAGGTCACCTCCGTGCCGCTCTTCAGCGAATCGATGAATTCCCGGTTCTTGGCACGGAAGCCGCCGAAGACGTAGTTCTGATCGCTGCCCGCGACCTCGAAGGCGTGGAACTCCTTGCCGTCGTAGTCGCCATCGGCGTAGAGGTACCCCCTGGCCTCGAGGTCCGCCTCCGCGTAGATCGTCGGGGCATGCATCTGCACGCGGAAGATGCGCCGGCCCGAGGCCCACGAGTTGATCACGTAGCAGCTCGCGCCGTTGTCGAAGCGCAGCGTGACCCCGATCCAGTTGATGTCCGGCACGTCGATCCGCTTGCAGTGCGACTCCACGGCCGTCACCTCGCCGCCGCAGATCCAGCGCGCGGTATCCACGGCGTGGGTGCAGTCGTCCATCATGTGGTCGCGGGGACCGAGGACCGGCTCGATGGCGCACTTGTAGAACTCCACCAACGCGTGGATGATCGGCCCCCGCTCCAGGCACGCCTCCCGCAAGTGGCGCAGCAGGGGGGCCGACCGGCGCTGGTGGCTGACCTGGGTGATGCAGCCGTTCTCCTGCGCCAGGTATGCCAGCGACCGCGCCTGGTGGATCGTGAGCCCCAGCGGCTTCTCGATGTAGAGGTTCAGCTTCTGCTCCAGGCACCAGCTCCAGATGTCGTACATCAGGTGCGGCTGGCCGATCACGTACACGCCATCCGGTTTCACCTGCTGCAGCATCTGCCGGTAGTCGTCGAACCGGCGCTCGCGGGAGATGCCGAAGTCGTCCCCGATGGCGTGCAGGAGGTCGGGCACCAGGTCGCAGATCCCGACGATCTCCACGTCGTCGAACGATCGCAGCGACGGATGATGCACGGCGCGCGCCATGCCGCCGCAGCCCACGACCGCTACCGAAACCTTGCTCTGGGCACTCATTTGGACCACTCTTCGTACACGAACGGCTCGGAGACACTCTGCTCGGTCATCAGGTAGCTGATGTAGGCCATGTCATAGCGCAGGTTCGGCAGCACGGCGTTTCCCATATATTGCCCTCCGGTGGCTTCATCCGTGTACTCCGCAACCAGGCACAGGTCCTTGCGGTAGTCGCGTTTGCGGAGTTCCTCCAGCGTCGCACGCCAGGAATAGCCCGCATGCTGGGCCGAGGTCCAATAGATTTCCCAGGTGGGCTCGACCTCGTTGACCCCGTTGGTGCGGAGATGCGAGGCGCTCTTCATATTGATCAGGCACAGGTGGGACCAAGTGATGTCGATGGCCATCTCCGGCGGCTCGCCGTCCACCGCGCAGTGCCCGGGATCGAGCACCGCGCTCACCACCGCGGGGTCGTAGTTCTCGATCAGGTGCATGATGCCGATGGCGCTGCCCACGCACCAGTCGCAGTGGTTCTGCACGCCGATGCTCACCCCGTGCCGCTCCAGCGCCGGCACCAGGGCGTCGTACCCGGCGCGGACGCGCGCCTCGTTCTCGAAGTAGCTGCCGTGCTCGCGCTGGATGCCGACGCACACCCGGATGACGTGGCACCCCGCCGCGGCGCAGGCCTCGATGGTGCGCTCGTCCGTGGGCCCGGCGACGCTGCCGATCGCCACCCCCTGGTCGCCCAGGATCCTGGCCGCTTCCGGCAGGCCCCTGGCGACGTTCTCGGGGGTGACCTGGTAGCCCGGCCGCACCGGCAACTCCACGCCGTCGAACCCAAGCCCCTTCACCAGTTTCCCCAGGGCTTCGAGACTGAGCTCCGGCCACGGCTTGGAGAACACCGTCAGTCGGTTGTTCATGGCACCACTCCTCAAGGGATCGGTCTAACCGAACCCAATTCCTGACGATGTTCCTGTCCACCGTTGGCTGTCAACCAACACGCGAACTGAACTCACGGGTTGCTGGTTCGCTGCGGACTGTGCTCCCACTGCGCCACGACCTGCTCCCAACTCGGAATCCGGCTCGGGTCCCGCGCGCTGCGGACCGCGTGGCGCATGCCGTGGAACCACAGGTGATCTCCGATCGGAGTGCCCCCCGGGCTGAAGCGGAAGTCGATCGACCAGCGGACGGTGGCTGCGCCGCCGATAGTGGAGCGATGGAACAGGTGATTGTGAAAGATCACGAAGTCGCCGCGGTCCATGGACATGGTGACGGCCTCCCGCCCCGCCGCCGGATCGTGCTGCGGCGTACTGCCGCCCGAGGGGTGGTCGCGGTTGCCATGCTCCTGGATCGGGAGAAGATGGGTGCCGGGGAGGAACTCCATGGCCCCGTTTGTGCGGTCCACCGGCACCAGCGCCACCCACACCGTGGGCCAGTGGTACTGCTCCGTATCCTTCATGTAGCCCGAGTCCTGGTGCCACGGAAGACCGGACACTTCCTCCGCCGGCAGCTTGGGGCGAAGCAGCCAGTCGCCGCTGACCTGCACCTCCGGGCCGATCAGCGACTCCACCACGTCCACGATCGCCGGATGCGTCCACAGGGCGTAGAGCTCGCGGCCGAACACGCACGCGTGCCAGGTGGTGTGTTCCTCCGGTCCGCCCTGTTCCTGCCGCAGCCGGTACCAGCGGGTGGTAAACGGTTGGTCGGCAAACAGATCGGTGACTTCTCCCCGTGCGTACATCGCCCGCGCGCGCCGGTCGACCTCCGCCTCCAGGACCCCGATGAAGGAGTCGAGGACGGCCTGGGGAAGCGCATCCCGTACCACCAGATATCCCTGCGCCGCATAGTTCCTGCACTGTTCCCCGGTCAGATGAGCCACGCGCGTCCACCAACGCAACAGTAGCGCTCCCGATCACCGGCCGCAACCCTCCGGCCGCGATCCGCCGGCCATGCCGACCGTCGAACGCCTAGGTAGCTGCTTGAGGCTACAACTACTTGAAGCTAGAAACAAGCGCCGCAACCGAGTATTGCCGGCGTGGTGCTGCCTGCGCCGCTTGCACCGGCGCCGGGATTGCCGGCAGCATTGCCCATGGGGAGGACGCTAAGGACCGTGGCGGACAGGCTCAAGGACAAGGTGGCGCTGGTTACCGGCGCCGGCTCCGGCATCGGTGCGACGACGGCGACCCTGTTCGCGCGGGAAGGCGCCGCCGTGGCGCTGGCCGACCTGCGGCCGGAACCGGTGCGGGAGCGAGCCGCGGGGATTTCCGCCGGCGGCGCCGCGGCGTTGGCACTGGCCGGCGACGTGGCGTGCAGCGCGGACGCCGAGCGGCTGGTGGCGGCGACCGTCGAGCGCTTCGGCGGCCTCGACATCCTGGTCAACTGCGCCGGGGTTACGCCCCGCTACGCGCCCGAGGACTGGGACTTCGAGCAGACCTGGGACTGGGTGCTGAGCGTCAACCTCAAGGGCACCTACCTGATGTCACGCTACGCCACTGCCGCGATGCGGCGTCGCGGCGGCGGGGCGGTGGTCAACCTGTCGTCGATCTACGGGCTGGTGGGACGGCCGGCGTTCTTCGGCACCGGGCACGACCCGTACCCGCCCAGCAAGGGGGCGATCGTGACGCTCACCAGGGACATGGCAAACTCCTTCGGCGCCGACGGCATCCGCGTCAACGCGCTGTGTCCCGGGTTCATCTACACCCACATGACGCGCACGCTCACCGAGGACCCGGAGTGGCTGCGCCAGATGCTGGCGATGGAACCGCTGGGACGCCTGGGACAGCCGGAGGAGGTGGCCAAGGCGGCGCTGTTCCTGGCCTCCGACGATGCCTCCTTCATCACCGGCGTGGCGCTCCCGGTCGACGGCGGCTACACCTCGCAGTAGCGGCCGGGAAGCGGCCGGCTGCCGACCGCTACAGTCCGGGACCGCGCCCGCTGACCGGCCACAGGTCCACCACCACCTCGCCGCGGATGCACACCAGCCAGTCGTGCAGGTTCACGGTTGGGTCGCAGTGCGGCGGGATCAGGCGCAGCTTGGCGCCGATTTCCGGCACCCGCTCCGCCCCGGTTGCGTCCACCTTCGAGTGCTCGTCCGACGCGCCCTGCACGACCAGCCCCTCCCAGCCGCTTCCGGCCGGCGCCGCCACCCGTGGCACGCCGCTCTCGGCGCTGTACCCCTTGAGGCCGGCGTCCAGGATCACCGCCTCGGGGCGCGGCGCGCTCATCACCTGGCTCCACAGGAACAGGCTGTGCTCGAAGCCGACGTCGCAGTCGCCGTAGCCCACGTCCATCACCACGTAGGAGCCGGCCTGGATCTCGGTGAATGCGCCACCCTCGGCGTCGTAGCGGCAGGTGCCGCTGCCGCTGCCCGATACCGTGGGGCACTCCAGGCCGGCCGCGGCCAGCGCCGCCACGGTCTGGTTCACGATCGCGGCCACCTCCTGCGCCGCCTGCCGGCGCTGCTCCGGCCGCTCCAGGTGCTGGGCCGATCCGTGGTACGCCTGCAGCCCCTGGAAACGCAGGTTGGGCGCCGCGTCCACCTTCCTGGCCAGCTCCACCGTCGGCGCACCGGGTTCCACGCCGCAGCGCCCCATGCCCACCTCGATCTCCACCAGCACCGCCAGCTCCACCCCGGCGGCCGTGGCCGCGGCGCTCAGCTCCGCCACGTTGCGCGCCTGGTCCACGCACACCCCGATCCGGGCCCGGCGCGCCAGCGCCGCCAGCCGTCGCTGCTTGGCCGGATCCACCACCTGGTTCGACAGCAGCACGTCGCTCACCCCGCCGTCGACCAGCGCCACCGCCTCGTTCACCTTCTGGCAGCACACGCCGACGGCACCGTGGGCGATCTGCAGCCGCGCCAGGTTGGGACACTTGTGGCTCTTGGCGTGGGGCCGCGGCACGGCCCGCGTGCCGGCGGTCATCTCCTGCAGCTTGACGATGTTGCGCTCGGCGACGTCCAGGTCCAACAGCAACGCCGGCGTCTCCACTTCAGCTACGGCGTCGCCGATGCGCGCCGGTGGGTAGCTCATCACAACCCGAGTATAGCAGCCGGCGGCAGTTGGAGCGCCAACGTGGCCCTGGTGCCCCCTTCGTGTCTATTCCGCTACACCACTGTGTCGCAATACACCATCTCCCAGCCGTGGAACACCACCGCCAGGCCCGTGAACCGCACCACCGGGAACTGCCGCGCCAGGCGCTCGTCCGCCAGGTAGCGCTCCAACTGAGCGCTCGCCGCGGCGGCCACCGCCGCCACTCGTCCCGGCTCCACCGACTCGCTCCGGCTCAGGTACTTGAGCTCGATCAGATAGCCGCGCCGCAGGTGCGGATAGCGCGCCACCAGCGGCTCCAGGGCAATGTCCGCGTGCCCCTTTCCCAGCTCCGCCTCCGAGCGGAACACGTAGTAGTCTGCGACGCTCAAGTAGGCGGCCAGGAATCCCAGCGCCCCGGCACGGGGCGCCATGACCTTCTCCCCGCCGATGTAATCCCGTATCCCCGTCTGCGCCGCGATCGCCTCGCTCAGGTACTCCAGCACCGGCCGCCACTCGCCCTCGTTGGCCATCCGCAGCATCAGTTGCTGGAACCGGTGCAAGTTGACCCTGAACACCCCCACGTCCTTGTAGCCGTCGCGCAGGTAGCCGTACATCAGCCGCTTCACCGTCTGATTCGGGATCGCCAGCGTCGGCGTCACCCCCTGCACCTCGCGGATGCTCAGCAGCCCGAAGTAGTGCAGCAGCGACAGGAAGTTCTGCGGCTCGGCGATCTCGTGCTGCGGAAAGCCGGGCTGGATGTCGCTGTCCACCCGCTCCTCACCGATGACGTCGCGCAGCAGGTCGAAGTTGCCGTTGAGCTGCCGCCCCACCACCAGCAGGTGGCGCAGCTTGCCGTAGTCGATGCGCACGTTGGTGTCGATCAGGTACTTCGGCACGCGTCGGTTCGGGATCGATTGGTCCAGGTAGTAGAGCACCATGTCGGTGTTGTAGAGATCGGTCTCGGCCTCTTCCGCGAACCGGTAGCCGTTGTACCACTCGCCCATGATGCCCATGGCGGTGTCGACGCCCTGATTGAACACGCCGCAATCCCGGTACGTCTCGACCAGGCGCCGCACCTCCGGCTCGGTGAAGCCGACCATCTCGTTGAAGTCGGGGTGCAGGCTGATGTTCTTGCCGATGTTGAAGCCGCTGGTGACGTCGTCCATGGTCACCGGCGACACCCCGGTGATGAACAGGCGATCGATGCCGCCCCCGGTGCGGTCGGTACCGCCCTTGAGAGTGGCGAAAAAGTTGCGGTAGAAGCCGCCACCGTGGGTGAACGAGTGATACGCTTCCGCACCGTGGTGCGCCAGCACCGTGTTGGCGAAGTTGTCGTACTCGTCGATCAGGACGTACAGCGGAATGTCATGGTCGCCCGTATACCGGAACAACTCGGCTAGCTTGGTGGCGATGGACGGCGGCGCCAGGATGTCCTGCACCGCCGCTTCGGGGAACAGATCGGGATGCCGCCGCAGCGTCCCCCGGAGCTCTATGAAGCAGTAGGTCTCGAACTCCCGCTCCAGGGTTTGCAGCTTGTCATCGACCATCGAGAAGTTGAAGCGCAGGGTGACGTAGCGGCTCTGTTCCCCAGTCGGCTGGTGCCCGATCTCGGTGCCGGCGAAGGTAGCGTCGAAGTCATCCGCCCAGAAGCGGTCGTAGTAGTTCTCCAGCAGCGACACCCACAGGGTCTTGCCGAAGCGGCGCGGGCGGATCAGAAACGCGTAGCGCTCCTCCTCCAGGCGCCGCAGGAAGCGGGTCTTGTCGACGTACAGCCAGCGGTTCAGGCGGATGCGCTGGAAGTCGGCCTCGCCGTAAGGAATGCGCGGGTGAGCGGGCACCGTGTCCATTGCCGTGTCGATTGCCGGGCAGTTACCGTGCGTGACTGGTCCGAAAATGGCGGCCACCGCGGCTTGCCCTTCCGTGTCACGGAGTGACCGTACTGACTCTATCGCTTTCGCGCCGACCCCTCAACGCTCGTTCGAGCTCGCTCGCACCTGCGATCCCGGGAGCGCTGGCGGTCACGCAGTGCGCCACCGGTTCGCTGCGGCGCGAACCGCCCGGCTGTCGGTCAGGTCCGGTGGCGAATTGGCGTTCAGTGCGCGGTCCTGCGCGCGTCGCACTCGCTCGTCGACCACGCGAGGGTGGCCTGATATGGTGGTGTGCGTGGAGGAGTGGCAACCGTCGATACCGAGCGCGCTGCCGCGGGAGCTCGGCTTTGCGGCGGACCTGGGCGACCGGATCGGCGCCGCGGTACAGGGGTTCGTCGACGGCCGGCAGCTTGCCGGGGCGGTGGTGGTGGTAGCCCGGCGCGGGGCGCTGGCCCATCTCGAGGCGTGCGGCATGGCCGACATCGGGGCCGGCAGGATAATGCGCGCGGACACCATCTTCCGCATCTACTCGATGACCAAGGCGGTGGGCAGCGTGGCGGTGATGATGCTGTACGACGAGGGCAGGCTGCAGCTCGACGTCCCCGCCGCGGAGTACCTGCCCTCGCTGCAGGGACTCATGGTGGCGCCCGGCGCGGCCGCCGGAGACTCCGCTCCGGTCCCTGCCCGCCGCGACATCAAGGTCCGCGACCTGCTGTGCCACACCGCCGGCATGCCCGGCCCCCTGGTCATCGACCGGGTGCTCCAGGACAACGGCCTGCCGCCCATAGGGCGCTGCAGCCTGCAACAGATCGTCGACCACCTGGGCCAGGTGCCGCTGCTCCACCAGCCGGGCACGGAGTGGCGCTACAGCTTCGCGGCGGACGTGCTGGGACGGCTGGTGGAAGTGGTGTCCGGCCTCCCGTTCGACCGCTTCCTGGCCGAGCGCATCTTCCAGCCGCTGGGCATGCGGGACACCGCATTTTTTTGTCCCCCGGAGCGGGCCCATCGTCTCGCGGCCATGTACGGACCCGATCCGAGTGGCGGGCTGCGAGAGGTCGACTCCCCGCAGGGCGGCACCGTTACCCCGTTCAGCTTCCTGGAGCCGCCGCCTTTCCTCTCCAACGGCGGCGGTCTGGTCGCCACCGGCGGCGACTACCTGCGCTTCTGCCTGATGCTGGCGGGTGGCGGCGCCTTCGGCGGCGTGCGGCTGCTGCAGCCCGAAACCGTGGCCATGATGACCCGCAACCACCTCCCGCCCGAGCTGATCCCGATCCGCAAGCAGCCGCAGGAGCGCTACGACGGGCTCGGATTCGGGCTCGGCGTCTCGGTCCGGGTGCAGCCGTCCGCCTTCGTGCCGGCGGCGCAGGTCGGCGAGTACGGCTGGATCGGCGGCGCCAGCACCGAGTTCTGGATCTCCCCGGCGAGTGACCTGACCGTCATCGTCCTGACCCAGTGCATGCCCTTCTCCCCGCTCAGCCGGGTGATCAAGGGGATCGTCTACGAAGCCCTGGAGCAGGAGTAACACCGATCATGCCGCAGCGTGCAGCCGAGCGTCCCAACATCGTGCTGATCATGGCCGACGACCTGGGCTTCAGCGACCTCGGCTGTTACGGTGGCGAGATCGCCACCCCGAACCTGGACCGGCTGGCCGCCGGCGGACTGCGCTTCACCCACTTCTACAACAACGCCGTGTGCGTCGCCACCCGCGCCTCGCTGCTCACCGGCAAGTACTGCCACAAGGTGGGCCTGGGACACCTCGGGGGCCGCCTGTGCGCCGGCCGCAACAACGTCACCTTCGCCGAGTTGCTGCGCGACGACGGCTACCGCACCCTGATGTCCGGCAAGTGGCACAGCGGCCACGGCCCGGGCGAGTTGCCGGTGCAGCGCGGCTTCGACCGTTACTGGGGGCTGGTCGACGGCGGCAGCAACTACTTCAACCCCGGCCTGCGGCGGCCCGGCGAGCCGGAGCCGGTGCACAAGGCTCCCGGCGACTGCCGCTTCTGGGGCGACGACGAACGCCTGATCAAGCCGTTCACCCCGGAGGATCCCGACTTCTATATCACCGATTCCTTCAGTGAGCGCGCGGTGGCGTTTCTCGACCGCTACGGGGCCGACGAGCGGCCGTTCCTGCTGTACCTGGCCTACACCGCCCCCCACTTCCCGCTGCACGCCCCACCCGACGACATCGCCCGCTACCAGGGCCGCTACCTGACCGGCTGGGACGAGGTGCGGCGGCGGCGCTACCGGCGCCTGCTCGAACTGGGCCTCGTGCAGCCGCACTGGGGAATCTCCGAACGAGACGCGATCTGCGAGAGCTGGGAGCAGGCTGAGAACAAACCGCGCTGGGACCGCAAGATGGCGGTCTACGCGGCGATGGTGGAGCGCATGGACCGCGGCATCGGCCGCGTGCTCGACAAGCTGCGGGAGCTGGACGCGGAGGAGAACACCCTGGTGCTGTTCCTGTCCGACAACGGCGGTTGCGGCGAGCACATCGACAACACGCCGGATCGCGATCCGGGCAGCGTGGACACCTACACCACCGTCGACGCGCCGTGGGCCAATGCCAGCAACACCCCGTTCCGCAAGTACAAGGTGTTCGACCACGAGGGCGGCATTGCGACCCCGCTGATCGCCTCCTGGCCGCGCGTCATCCGCCCCGGCACCATCACCCACCAGATCGGCCACGTCATCGACTTCCTGCCCACCTTCGCGGAGCTGGCCGGAGCGGCCTACCCGACCCGCTTCGGCGGCCAGCCGGTCACTCCGTCCGACGGCAGGAGCCTGGCCCCGATTCTGCGCGGCGAGCGGCGCGAGCCCCATCCCGCCCTGTTCTGGGAGTTGAGAGGCTGCCGGGCAGTGCGCCGCGGCCGCTGGAAGGCGGTGAGCCTGGGGCCCGAGCGCTGGCACACCGGCCACCGGATACCCCCCGGCTGCGACGGCTGGGAGCTGTACGACATGGAGTCGGACCGCTGCGAGCTCCACGACCGGGCGCGCGAGCACCCCGGCATCGTGCAGGAGCTGGACCGGGTCTGGCACGACTGGTTCGCGGCCTGCCGCGACGAGAAAGAGCGCGCAACAGCCGGATGAACCGGGGTCATTCCAGTGGTTCCGGCTGCAGCACCAGGGTCTGATTCGGCGCCAGGTCGCGGCGCTCCGTGACGCGGCCGTCGGCCCAGGTGACGCGCAGCAGGTCGACCGTGGCGGCGGCTCCCAGCCCGAAGTGGGCGGACAGCTCGGGGACCCCGCTGTAGGTGCTGCCGCCGTGGATGACGCGGTACTGCCAGCGGCCGCCGGCCTGCAGCGCTACCCGGGTGCCGAAGCCGTGCGGCGCCAGGTGCGGCGCGCCGCGGGTATCGGCGAACACCCGCAGCCAGTTGGTCCCCGGACCTGACAGGTCGTTGCGGTAGAGGCTGACCGGCCCCTGCTGGTTCACGAACAGCAGGTCCTGGTCGCCGTCGTTGTCGTAGTCGAAGTGCATCAGGCCACGGCCCTGCTTGCGGTGCACCAGGCCCACCTCGAAGGTGGCGTGATGGAAGCTGAGGCCGCCGCGGTTGAGGAACACGTGGCTGGGCTCGCTGATCCACTCCAGCATGCCCTCCGGGTTGGGCTTCTCCCAGCCGTTGGTAGCCACCAGGTCGAGCAGGCCGTCGTGGTCCAGGTCCACCGCCACGGCACCCCAGCCCCAGCCGCCGTTGTTCACCCCGGCGGCTTCCGAACGCTCGCGGTAGCGGTGCCCCCCCTGGTTGACGTACAGCATGTTGCCGTTGTCCTTGCTCACCGAGCCGCCGTCGGCGTAGACCGAGGTGAGGTACCAGTCGAGCAGGCCGTCGTTGTCGAGGTCGCCGATGGCGCTGCCCATGCCATTGGCCGCGCGGTCGGTGCCGGACGCCTCCGTGGCGTCGACGAACGCGCCGGGGGCGTCGTGACTGCCGGCGCCGCCGTTGCGCAGGTAGCGGCTGGTGCCGAAGTCGGCCGCGATCAGCAGCTCCGGGTAGCGGTCGCCGTCCATGTCCACGAATGCCGGCGCGAAGGCCCAGATCGCGAGGTCGGCGGCGATGGTCGCGGTGGCGTCGGCGAAGCGCGGCGGCTCGCGGCCGAGGTTGCGATAGAGCCGGTTGCCCTGCGGCTCGGCGTAGGCGGTGACGAACAGGTCGAGGTCGCCGTCGCGGTCGTAGTCGCCGAAGGCGGCACCCATGGCGTCGGGCCAGTCGATGAGCGGTCCGGCCACCCCGGCGTCGGCGGCGACGTCGCGGAACACCGGTACCCCGTCGTCCTCCGCGGTCCCGGCGTTGTGATACAGGCGGTGCTGCCTGATCCGCGTTGGTCCGTCCGCCGGCCCCAGGCTGGTCACGAACAGGTCCAGCCAGCCGTTGCGGTCGTAGTCGCCCACCGCCGCCGCGATGCCGCGGTGGTACGCCGCCAGGCCGGCCGCCGCGGCGTGGTCGCTGAAGGTGCCGTCGCCGTTGTTCAGGTACAGCGCATCCGGCGCCCCCCCGCCGCCCAGCAGGAACAGGTCCTGCCAGCCGTCGCGATTGAAGTCCCCCACCGTGGCGCCGCCGGTCATGTTGGCGAAGGGGAATGCCAGCGGCTCGCGCGGCGCCACCAGGCCCGCGCCCACGGTCGCCTCCTGAAACGCAAGCTCGGCCCACGCGCCGGCGGCCGCGAGGCCCAGAACCAGGCCCAGCCGCGCGGCCCGCCGGGTCACTGCTGCTTGTAGGGATCGGCCGCGTCGCGCAGTCCGTCGCCCAGGAAGTTGAACGCCATCACGGTGGCGATCACGAACAGGCCGGGGATCATGAACCACGGGAACACCACCACGCTGCGCACGTTCTGTGCCCGCTGCAGCAGCACTCCCCAGCTCACCGCCGGCGCCCGCAGTCCCAGGCCGAGGAAGCTCAGCGCGGTCTCGGCGAGCACGATCTCGGGAATCGCCAGGGTCAGGTGCACGATCAGGTAGCTGGCGAACGACGGCAGCATGTGGCGCGCGATGATCGCCCCCTCGCGCATGCCCGCGATGCGCGCCGCCATGGTGAAGTCATGCTCGCGCAGCTCCAGCAGCTTGCCACGCACCACCCGCGCCAGCGAGCCCCAGCGTACCAGGGAGAGGATGACGACGATCCCGAAGTACACCTGCAGCACCGACCACTCGCGTGGCAGGGCGGCGGCCAGCGCCATCCACAGCGGGATGGTGGGGATCGAGATGATGAACTCGATCACGCGCTGGATGAAGGTATCGACTCCGCCGCCGAAAAACCCCGAGATACCGCCCAGGGTGAGGCCGATGGCGAAGGAGAGCAACACCCCCACCAGCCCGATGGAGAGGGAGATGCGCGCGGCGCAGATGGTGCGCGAGAACAGGTCGCGCCCCAGGCTCTCGGTGCCGAACAGGAAGACCCCGGCCGGTCGCTCGACGCCGAACAGGCGGACGTTGGACCGAACCAGGCCGAGCACCTTGTACTCCTCGCCCGGG
This sequence comes from Spirochaetia bacterium, assembly GCA_965203905.1. Taxonomy (GTDB): domain Bacteria; phylum Spirochaetota; class Spirochaetia; order SZUA-6; family Bin103; genus Bin103. Next base: position 6,083,804 of record CBDBDQ010000005.1, read on the forward strand.
ATGAACAGCCGGATCGGATAGCGCACGTCGGTGAGCTCGGTGAAAGTGGACTCGAAGGTCTCCAGGTCCAGCGACGCCTCGGTCTGGTACACGTAGGGCCGTACCAGGCGGCCCTCGTGCAGGAAGCGGATGCGCGACGGCGGATGGTTCTGCAGGCCCTGGAACCGCTCGGTGATGCCGTACGGCGTCACGAACTCGCAGAACAGCGCCATCAGGTAGAACAACGCCAGCACCGCCCCACCCGCGATCGCCATGTGGTGGCGGCGGAACTTCTGCCACATGAGGGTCCACTGTGAGGCCAGGTAGTAGCGCTCCTGCGCCGCGTCCAGCCGCTCGCCGCGATAGGTCGCGTCGGACACGACGTCAGCTCGTCTGCGCGGAGAGGCGGATCCGCGGGTCGACCATCACCAGCACGAGGTCCGACAGCAGGGTTCCTATGACGGTGAGGAAGTTCAGGAACAGCAGCAGCGACGACGCCAGGAACATGTCCTGGAACTGCAGCGCCGTGAACAGCATCGGGCCCACCGTGGGCAGGCCGATCACCAGCGAGGTGATGATCTCGCCGGACACGATCACCGGCAGCAGCCAGCCGATGGTGCTAATGATCGGGTTGATGGCCACCCGCACCGGGTACTTGAACAGCAGGCTGCCCTCGCGCACTCCCTTGGCGCGCGCCGTGATCACGTACTGCTTCTCCAGCTCGTCCAGCAGGGTGGCGCGCATCACGCGGATGATGCCGGCGGTGCCCGCGGTGCCGACGATGACGATCGGCAGCGGCAGATGCTTCAGCAGGTCCCACACCTTGGCCACGCTCCACGACGCCTTCATGTACTCCGGCGAGAACAGTCCCCCCGGACTCATGCCCAGGGCCAGCAGCGCCATCATCAGGATCAGGGCGAGCAGGAAATTGGGCGTGGCCAGGCCGATGAAGCCCATGAACGAGAAGAAGTAGTCGCCGATCCTGTACTGGTGGGTGGCGGAGTAGATGCCGATCGGTATCGCCATCACGAAGGTGAAGATCAGCGTCGATCCCGACACCAGGGCGGTGAGCGCCAGGCGCTCGCCGATTACCTCCGACACGCGCCGGTTGAGCAGGAACGAGAAGCCGAAGTTGCCCTGCAGCACGTTGGAGAACCAGCGCCAGTACTGCACGTAGATCGGCTGATCCAGCCCGTAGTTCTTGCGCATGCCGTCCAGCATCGCCTGATCCGCCGCCTCGCCGGTCTCGGTAAGCCGGCGGGCGATCGACGAAACCAGGTCACCGGGCGGGAGCTGGATGATGATGAAGGAGACCACGGTCAGCACCCACAGCAGCAGGATCATGTAGAGGATGCGCCGGATCAGGTATTGGGTCATGTGCGGCCAAAAAAGGGGGCCGGCACGGGAAGCGCTTCCACGCGGCCGACCCCCTGATCTGCGAAACTACCGTCTATTCCTTGATGAACCAGGTATCGATGGCGTAGGTGTTCACCAGACCCAGCACGGTCACTCCCTGCTCGTAGTCGCGCGGCACGTTGGCGAGCCGGTCCGCGAACGCCATCACCCGCGGCTTGGGGCTGACCGTGGCCACATGCCACAGGTTCTTCGCGTTCAGCGTGAGCAGCTCGTTGGCCAGCTTCTCGTATCCGGCGCTGCCGTACTCCGCCACCTGCAGCTCGCGCACCACCTCGAACAGGCGCAGCATGTCCGGGTCGTCCGGCTTCTCGCCGTCGGCACCGTTGCTGTCGTACCAGATGCGCCACGGCGCCGAGGTGGAGGCGCAGCAGTGAATCCAGTGCCAGGCGGGCATCAGCCGCACCGGGTAGTTGATGCGCGCGGTGATCTCCGCACCGCCGCCGCCGGGCCAGAAGGAGGAGTCGATCTCGTTGGCCAGCGCGCGCTCGTGCTGCAACTCCTCCGGCGTGTACTTCTGGGTCATGTTCACGCCGATCTCCGCCCAGTAGCTGCTGATCAGCTCCATGCCGTCCTCGTAGGAGGCGTCCCAGCCGGCCGGCCAGGAGCCCTCGAAGCCCAGCACCTTGCCGTCGGGGCGCAGCCGCCACTTGCGGTCGCCGTCCCACTCCAGGCCCATCTCGTCGAGCAGCGCGTTGGCGCGGTCCAGGTCGCGGTCGCGGAAGTCCTCGTTCATCCACGCCTCGTAGCCGGTCCAGTGGGTCGGAGCGTTGAGCACCACCGGCTTGAACTGGCCGAAGAACAGGGTGTCGCTCATGTCCTGGCGATCGATCGCCAGCGACAGCGCCTGGCGGAAGCGGACGTCGTTGAAGATCTCGCGCAGCACCGGGTCCTTGTGGGTGTAGTTCAGCACGTAGCCGAACTCGGTGGCGCTGCTGCCGTTCTCCATCAGCACGATCTGGTAGCCGCCCGAGTCCTCGTTGCGCTTGTACACCGGCAGATCCGGCAGGTTGAGCCCGGCGGTGAAGTCCAGCTCGCCGGCCATCAGCTTGACCGGAACCTGCTCCTCCGGCTTCGGGAACATCGGCACCAGCACCTGGTCCACGTAGGGGAGCTGGTTGCCGGCGGTGTCCACCTTCCAGTAGTAGGGGTTGCGCTGCCACAGCTCCGAGTCGGGAGACTCCTCCGCCAGCTTCCACGGATCCAGCACCGGCATCGGGATGTCGTTGGCCGACAGGGTCACCGGCCGGGTGCCGCCGCCGTCGCGCTCCGCGGAGCGGTCGTTGAACGACTGCGACCAGCTCTCGTAGCCGCCCTCGCGCGCCAGTTCCTCGGCGTTTTCGCCGAAGTCGATGTGGTACTTGGCCAGGTAATGCTCCGGGTGGAACGGCCGCGTGGCCATCATCCGCAGCGGCGCCGTGGCATAGGCATCGGGCCAGGTGTAGGCCACCGTGTACTGGTCGACCTTCTCGATGGTGGGCAGGCTGCCGCGCCAGATGACGTTGCGGGAGCGGATGCGCGAGAACACGCGGTCGTCGCCGCCCACCGCCTGCATCCAGAACACGAAGTCGTCGGCGTCGAACAGCTCGCCGTCCGACCACTTCATGCCCGGCCGCAGGTGCAGGGTGAAGGTGCGGTCGCCGTTGGACTGCTCCCAGCCGATGATCAGGTTGGGAAAGATCTGGCTGATGTCCGGGTTGTAGGCGGTGAGGAGCTGCGACGAGCCTTCCACGATGGCGCCGGGGGCCGCCTCGCGACCGTCGCCGTTGCTGTTGAAGGTGCCGCCGTAGCGTCCGATCTCGTCCACCGGCCGGATCACCGCGGGATCGGGCGGCAGCCGCTGGTCCAGCGGCGGCAGGTCGCCGGAGGCAACCAGGGCCGCCAGGGCGGGAGCCTCGCTGAAGCTGTCGATGGTCTTGCCGGTCGCCGCGGTGTAGGCGGTCACCGTCGGCCAGATGTGGTCGCGATACGGCTCGCCCTCGGTGGCCATGCCGGCGCTGGCCGCACCCGCACCGGCCGCGCCTCCCGTGCCCTCGCCTTCGCCGCCCGCGAACAGTGGCGTGGTGCTCAGCAGGGCAGCCAGCGCGGCGCCCGCCAGAAGTCTCGATAGTTGTTTCACTGTGAGGTTCCTCCTCCTTGAGGGATGGCACCAGATAGCACGTACGCCGCCGAACTGCAACCGCGAGGGCGCCGGTCCGGACGCCCGCGGGCCCAGGTGCGAGCGCGGAAGGTAGCGCCTCGCAACGGCGCCGGACCTCGATCGCGTCCCCGGACCGCTACTGCTATTCCGATTCCCCCTGCTTCTCGTATAACGCCCGGATGAAGCGCCGGGCGCTGTCACCGTGCATGCGGCCGATGGAACAGGCGCCATCGAGAATCACCCCGTCCTGGATGATCAGCTCCGGGGTGGAAAGATCGCCCATCACCCGGGCCGTGGACAGCAGCAGCACCCGGCTCTCGGCGGTGATGTTGCCGAGCACCACACCCTCCACCACCACGATGTTGGCGAAGATGTCGGTCTTGACCTTGCCCGCCGGCCCCACGTAGAGCTGCTCCACCTCCAACAGCGGCCCCACGAAGCGGCCATCGATACGGAGGTTGCCGTTGATCGCACAACGCCCCTCGAACGTCGTATTCTCGCCAATGGTCGTGTTGGCGGCGAAGTTGACACGCACCGGGCCGTAGGCTATTACGAATCGTCCGCCGTTGGCGACCGCTCGGCCGGCGGCTCCGGCGGTTCGACGCTCGCTGCATCGATCGCTGCCGCGCGCACGCCGTCATAGAGCCCCGCGGCGGCGTTCGGCAGGGGCGCGGCCAGCCCCCATACCACGCGCGCCGGGACCACGGTGCGAGCTCCCGCGGGAGCCTCGATGCCGGCAACGATGGCAGGCAGCCCCGGATCGTCCACCGACACCAGTACGGTAGCCTCGTATCCGCGACGGTTCCCCCAGTTGCTGACCACCGCGAGCCGGTCGCCGACGGCCAGCGTCCGGAGCGCCTCACCGGTCAGTTCGCCGGCCTGCAGAAACACCACGCCGGCACCGGCGCTGGCGGCAGCCTCCAGGCTGTTGCGCAGGCCGGCGCTGCCGCGCTCCACGGCGAAGGGGTGCTCGCTGACCCGGTCCTCAGCTCCACCGGCGGCCAGACCGGCGCGAAACGCCGCCACGGCGGCCGCCCCCGACCCGGTGGCGGCAACCACTGCGAGCCGTATCGCCGGCTGGTCCGCCAAGTACGCCGCCACCAGGCGACCGGCGCGCTCAAGTGCCGCGCTGCGATCGAACGCGACCTCGGTAACGTTGGCCGGCGGCTGCGGGAGCGAAGCGTCGCTGGCGCCGGTCCAGGCAAGCTGCACGAAACGGATCCCGGGATGAGCCGCGGCCAGCACCCCAGCCTCGGACGAGAGCAATGGGGTCAGCACCACCCCCGCGTAGCGCGCGGCGGCGAGTTGCGCCTCCAACTCCGCCCGCGGCTCGTCCGCGGTGAGCTCCAGCACCTGCAGGCGGCGGCCGTCGGCCAGTATCGTCCCGCGCAGCTCGGACTCCAGGGTCGGATAGGCCGCCGTGACGGCGTGCCAGAAGGGCGGCTCCACCGCTACCAGGTAGGTGTGCTCCGGGCGCGTGCGGCCGCACCCAGCGGCCAGCACCAGCAGCGCGAGGGCGGGGCCGGCCAGCCGTTGCCAGCGCCACCTCCGGGCGTTAGCCGCGGCCGTCGGAAGCCTCCTTCGGGTAGCGGCGGAGCAGCGGCAGCAGGGTGGCGAGGAACGCCAGCGCGCTGCCGGCCGCAGCAAGGTCCGGACGCCGGATCACGTCACCGTAGGCGATGGCAGCGGTCGCCAGGGGAAGCACCAGGATGGGCAGCGCCGCCAGAGCACGCCACCAGACCCGGGCCCCGGTGGCGGCCGCCAGCAGCAGCGCCACGGCGTTCATCAGCGCCAGCCGCAGCAACGGCAACAGCACCAGGCGGTAGAAGCTCGGATCGGCGTAGTGGGTGAGCTGCTCCAGGATCGCGAGCATGCTGAAATAGCCTCCCAGCGTGACCAGCAGGAACGGCAGCTCGGCGCGCCGGCGGGCGCGGACGCGCGGCCGAGGTTCGCGCTCGCGGCGCGCCCTTCGCGCGCGCTGCAACAACCCGGAACGGCGGTTGCGGGGGTTGCGGTTGCGGACGTTGCGGTAGCGCCTCAGCCCCAGGGTGACCGCCAGCGCCGCCAGCAGCGGCGCTGCATGATCCGCCGCCAACAGCCGCAGGTAGAGCAGCTGCGGCTCGTACCGCGGCGGGAATGCCCGCGCCACCATGTTCAGCAGGGGGAACAGCAGCAGCGCCAGCAGCGCGGCGCCGGCGAACCAGGGCAGCAGCGCCGTGCGGTGGCCGGATTCGGGCGCCACACCGCGCGCCGCCAGCGCCACCACGAACAGCGGCGTCGCCAGGTAGGCAAACAGCGTCATGGAGCTGCCCGATGCGGGGCGCCGCCTACTCCCACTCCACCGTAGCCGGCGGCTTGCTGGATACGTCGTACACCACCCGGCCGACGCCCGTGACCTCATTGGTGATGCGCGCCGAGACCGCCAGCAGCGCCTCCATCTCGAACCGATACACCTCCGCGGTCATGAAATCGTCGCTCACCACGGCGCGCAGTGCCACCACCTCACCGTAATTGCGGCGGTCGCCCGTCACTCCGACGGAGCGCACCGGGAGCAGCACCGCGAAGGCCTGCGTCACCTGCCGGTACAGGTCACGACGCTGCAGTTCCTCCAGGTAGATCGCATCGACGGCGCGCAGCAAGTCGCACCGTTCCCGGGTCACCTCGCCCAGGATTCGCACCGCCAGCCCGGGGCCGGGGAACGGATGGCGCTGGAGCACCCGCGGCGGGACTCCGAGGACCTGCCCGAGGCGCCGTACCTCATCCTTGTAGAGTGTCGCCAGCGGCTCCAGCAACAGCCCGCCGGCGCGCCGCTCCACGACCAGCGGGGCGGCCACGTTGTGATGCGACTTGATCACCTCCGCCTTGTCGCCGACGCCGCTCCCGGATTCGATCAGATCGGTGTACAGGGTCCCCTGGGCGAGAAAGCCGTGCCTCAGGTCCTCCGGCACCGCGCCCCGCTGGACCTCGATGAACAGGTCGCCGATGATGCGCCGCTTCCGTTCCGGCTCCGTTACCCCTGCCAGCGCCGCGTAGAAGCGGGCGGCCGCGTCGATCACCTGTACGTGGACGGCGCCGAGCTGCTGCAACGTGGCCCGCACCTCGGCGGTTTCGCGCAGCCGCATCAGCCCGGTGTCGACGTAGAGCAGGTGCACCTGCGGCGCCGGCAATGCGCGCAGCAGTAGCGCCGCGACCACGGTGGAGTCCACTCCCCCGGAAATCATCAGAACCACCGGACTGGAACCCACCGTGCGGCGCAGCTCGGCGACGGCGCGGCGCTCGAACGACTCCAGGTCCCACGACCTGCACGCGCCGCAGATCGCCGTCGCGAAGTTGTCCAGCAACTGGCGCCCGCACTCGGTGTGGGTAACCTCGGGGTGAAACTGCAGCCCGAAGACCGGATTCGGCGAGGCCTCCGGCAACGACTCCACGGCCGCCACGGCACCATGCTGCGAGACCGCGATCTGGCGGAAACCGGGCGCGATGTGCTCGACGGCGTCGCCGTGGCTCATCCAGGAGCGGAACGAGGCCGGTATGCCGCTGAACAGCGTGGAGTCGGTCACGCGATCGACCCGCGCCTGGCCATATTCGCGAACGTGGATGTGCGAAACCGATCCGCCGCCGCGCTGCATGAGGTGCTGCATCCCGTAGCAGATGCCCAGCACCGGGACGCCGCTCTGCAGCACGGCCGGATCCGGCGTCGGCGCGGCTGCGTCGTACACCGACGCGGGCGATCCCGACAGGACGATGCCGCGCACCTCCTCGCGGCGCTCCACCTCGCTCAGCCTCACGTCGCCGGGCAGCACGCGACTGAAGACGCCGCACTCGCGGATCCGGCGGGCGATGAGCTGGCAGGTCTGGCCACCGAAGTCCAGCACCAGAATGGTGTCCACGGCCAACTCAGTTCCCGGCAGCCGGACCGACCGGTTCCGCCGCCAACCGCTGCATCGCCTCGCGGTAGCGGGCCGCCGCGGCACGCGCCTTCTCGCGCGCCCTTCCCACGTAGTGTTCCGGCGCGGAGAAGAACTCCTGCGCTCCGGTCCCGCAACGCGCCCGCACCGCCCGCTCCAGTCGCTCCCAGACGGTCGGGTCCGCGCGCGCCGCTTCCAGCAGCGACGTCCCGCGCTGCTCGCAGGCCAGGGTCAGGCGGCGCACCCGTTCATGGGCGCCGGCATCGCCGGCGGCGGCCAGCAGCACGTACGCCGCCTCCGCCAGCACCAGGTCCGACGTGCTCTCGCGCAGCCGGGTACGCATCCGTTCGCGGTCCACCTGCAAGCCGGCCACCACGCGCAACATGCGGTTGGCCGCCGCCGTGAGCCCGGCGATGAACTCCGGCACGAAGCGGGCGGAGGCGGAATTGGTCAGGTCCCGCTGGTGTTCCGACACCTGGTCCATGAAGAAGGTCATGACCCGCGGCGCAAACGCCTTCCACAGGCTTTTCACGTGCTCGCAGTTCCACGGGTTGCGCTTCTGGGGCATGGTGGAAGATCCGACCTGCCGGCTGCCGAACGGCTCGCGCACTTCGTCGATCTCCGACCGTTGCAGATTGCGCAGGTCGTCGGCCAGATTGGCCACGATCCCGAATGCGGTGTTGAGTTCCAGCAGCACGCTCAAAAGGTACTCCGGTTCCACAATCTGGGTGGAGCTCTCGGATGGCCGCAGCCCGAGCCCGGCGAGCACCTCGCGCTCCAGCTCCTCCGGATCGTCCACCAGCAGCGTGGTGGCGTTGTAGGCGCCGACCGCGCCCGACAGCTTGCCGCGCAGGTCGTCGCTACGCTGCCGGAGCCGGATGATCGACTTGCCGAGCCGGGCTACGTATTCGGCCATGGCGAAGCCGAAGGTCACCGGCACCGCGTACTGGCCGTGGGTGCGCCCAACCTGCGGGCTGTCCGCCTCCCGTTCGGCCAGCTCGATCAGCGCCTCCTCGAGGCGGATCAGCAACGGCACCACCACGCGGCACAAGGCGTCCCGGTAGCGCAACGCGGTGGCGGTGTCGGTGACGTCGTAAGAGGTGGCCCCGACGTGCACCAGGTGGCGCACCTCTTCCGGGAGCGCGCGCTGCAGCACGTTGACCAGCGCTCGCACATTGTGATCCGTGGTGCGTTCCTCGGCTGCCACCGCGGCGGCGGTAACGCCCTCCGCGGCAACCTGGATTCGCCGCTCCAGGTCGGCGTCCAGCGCTCTCCCCGGAAGCCGGCGCAGCAACTCGGTGAGGAGGGCGAGCTCTACGCGGACGCCGTAGCGTACGCCCGCCTCCTCGCCCAGGTAGCCGGCCAACTCCTCGAACAGGTCACGGTTGGCGGCCCAGTAGCGGTGGTCCAGCGGGGAAATGAAGCGGAATCTGTCCCGCGTCTCCATGCGGCAGTCTATGAGTTGGTCCACTTCTCGACAAGCTCATCTCCGGCGCCGGAGACGATTGGCGCGCGCCGAATGGACGCGTACGCTCGTGTCATGTCAGCCAAGGCCCGGGAACTGTTCAGCGCCTATCGCAGCGGCCACGTGCCGTCTGGCGGCGGCTACGTCGTATCCTCCTTCATGATCGACGGGGCCGCCTACGTGCGCTACGAAATCGTGGCCTACCGGAGGGCGCGCAACCTGGTTCTGTCGCGGGAAGGTCTCACGTTCGCCGCCGACGCCAGCAGGATCTTCGTGCTGGTCGAGCCGGATGGCTATCCCGAACGGGCGACCGAGCCGTTCCAGCGCGACACGCGCCACCGGATCCCCCACCGCTTCGCGGAACTGGCCACGGCGACGGTCCGGAACCACTCCCGAATCATGGTGAGCAGAGACCCGGTCATCGTCTCGTCCCAGTTCACCGTCGCCGCTCCCGCGGGCATCGACTTCGTGTTTCTGTTCCTTCCCCGGCACGACGCCGTGGACACGATCCACGGGTTCATGACCGCGACTCTGCAACAGGAGTGCCTGGTCCCGGACGCGGGCGCGCGCCGGGCCGGCCTGCTGATCCGGTCGTGCCTCGCCCGCTGCAGCGTCGGCCGCCGCCCTTGGTAACGCCCCGGCTGCATTCCCGGTGCGACACCGGGTTCCACCACGGGCTTGCGCCAGTAGTCGAGCCGCTGCCGGTTGTGCCAAGCTGTGCGAATCTGCGCCAGGACCTTGCCTCTGCACCATGAATCGGTTTGAGCACCACTCTCTGACCGCCGGACATGGCACCCTCCTGCTCCGTGCCGGTGCCGGCATTGCGATCGCGGCACTGGTCATCGGCTGCGGTGCCCGCGCTGCGGACGGCAGCGGGCGCACCCCGGCGCCGCGAGCGTCCGCGCTGCTGGAGGCAACGGCCCCGGCTACCGACGAGGCACTGGCGCTCGCGGCGCCAGGCGCCGAGCCACGGGCACCGTTGCGGCCGGACGAGACGCTGATTCGCACCTTCACGGTCAATCTCGATGCCGACGACGCCGACGAGCAGGTAATCGCCGTCCACGTGGCTCCTGCCGCCGCAGACACCTTGTCCGAACCGCCGATCAAGGTGGCGGTGCTGGACTACGACGCCGGTGCCGCCACCTACGTGCGCTCCTGGGAAGCGTTCACCCAGGCGGGCGCGACACGCACCTTCGACCTGACGCTGCAGGACTTGCTCGGTGACATCCGCGTAGAGATCGTCGCCCGCGGGTTCAACGCGGCCGGCGAACGAACGCTGGATGCGTATCGGCAGGGGCCGGACGCCGGCACCGTTCTGCGCTACGAGCCCATCATTGCGGTGACCGCCCGCGGCACCATCGAGCTGGCCGAGCCGGAACGGGCGGAACGGCAGATGCTGCGCGGGAACCGCGGTCTCCCGGTCGCCATCATCACCCACGCCGAGGATCCGGATGCCGCCGACGCTACCGCCGTGGTCCGTACCACGTACCGCTGGGACGCCGCCACCGGCCGCTACCAGGCCGCACCCCCCGAGCGAGTGCCCGGCAGCCCCGCGGTTCAGGACCGCCTGCGTGAGCTGTTCGCCAGCGACGGCACTGCGGAATTCGAAACCTATCTTGCCGGCCCGTGGTACCGGCTGGTGCAGCCGGATCCGAGCGATTCGCTGATCAGCCGGATGGAGATCATCCACTTCGAGCCGGAGCAGGAGCGCATCACCCTGTTCGACGGCGACGTACAGGAGATCTACGTCTGGGACGTCTCGCATCGTCTGCTGGCAGCGCGCCTCGGCATCTGGGTGCACAATGAACTGGTGCCCTCGATCGAGCGCACGATCAACGTGGAGGCCGTGACCGCCGACGAAATCCGGGTGGTCATGAAGGGCGACGACCGCGACCACTACTTCGACGGCAACTACCGTAAGCTGGATGACCAGGCCCGCACCAGGCTGGCAGACGGCGGCCTGGTGCGGCCCGGATTGGTCGAGCTCAACCTCGCCGGTCCGTATCGGGACAGCACGGGGCAGTCGATCGATTTCGCACCACCTCACTTTACCTGGCAGACCGCCAACCAACGCGTGTCCGGAACTTACACCGCCTACTCGGTGGGTCAACTGGTGATCGTGTTCAAGGTGATGTCGCCGGCCGGCGTAACGCGCGAGCTGCGTACGTACACGGTCGACTACCGGGAACGGCGCCGCGGCGAACAACTGCTGAGGTCACTCGTCCTGCGCCCGGCGAGACTGGCGATTACCGGCGTCACCGGAGTCGGTGCGGCGGCACTGCACTTCGAGCAGCTCGAGACCCTGGACGATGTGGCCGCGCCGGACCCTGATGCCGCCGCGGCGGCACGCGCCATCGTCATCACCCCGGCGCCCGCGAACGAGCGCTGACGCCTTCGCCGAGGCGTGAGGCGGCGGTTTCGGGGCGTTACCGCGAGGGAGGTGGCGGCGGCAGGTAAGCGACGTCGTCGCGCCGCGCAAGGATGCCGGTGTATCCGAGATCGCTGAGGCGGGCCAGCAACTGTGCGGCCTTGGTCCGGGTCATGTTTCCGCCCACGGCCACCCGATGGACGATGCTGCCGTCGGCGCCGCGGTAGGAGCGCGCCAACGCCGCGAACCCGGCCTCGGTGAGCTCGTGCTCCAGCTCCAGGGCATTGTCCGGATCGCGGTAGGCTCCGGTCTGCACGATGAACGCCGCGGGATCCGGCTGCGACGAGACCCGCACCTGGGGGCTGCCCGGCTTCGCGGCGGACGGTCCCGGCGTCGCGGCGGGCCGTGCCGGCGTCGCGGCGGGCCGTGCCGGCGGCCGGGGTTTGGCGGACGCTCCCAGCAAGGCCGAAAGACGCTCGGAGATCGTTTCCGCATCGCTGCCCGTGGCGACGGGCGCGGGGCGCGTGGGCTGCGACGAGACCCGCACCGGCTCGTTGGCAGCGGTACCTGCCATGTCCGGTACCACGACGCGAGCTGCGCCAGCTTGAGCCGGTACCGGCGTCGCCGTGGACCCGGTGGCTCCCTGCGCGGGCGACGAGACCACCACGACCCGCTTCGCCGCGGGCGCCGCCACGGCAGCGGCCGGCACCGTCTCGGGCACAGTCGCCACGGCTGGCGCCGGCCTGGGCTCCGGCGGCGCTACCCTCGCCACGGACTCCGTGCTCGGCGTCTCCACGGTCACCGCGGGCGCCGGCTCCGCGGCCGGCGCCACTTCCACCGCCGCCGGCTTCGCCGCCGGCGCCATCACGACCGGCGCGGGCGGGGGCTCCGGCGCAACCACCACGGCGGCCGGCTTTGCGGCCGCAGATGTCACCTCCACCGCCGGCGCCACCATCAGGTCGGTGATCGGCTTCGCCGCGGGCGGTACCGCGCGCGCCGCCGGCTCTGCCACCGGCGCGGTCTCGCGCATCGCGGCCGGCGCGGGCGGCGTCGTCGGCGTCACACCTCGCTCCGCCGGCCGCGCCAACAACATGGCCGCCGGTGGCGGGCACGGCGGTAGACAGGTGGCAACGAGAGAGCCGAGCAGCATCGCGGGCGATGGAAATGCCACCACCCGTGGCAGTCCGGCTCCTGCGTTGAGCTCGGCGGCAGCGAGGGCGTACTCGGGGCTCCGCGGGTAGCGGCTGCGCATCTGCTCCAGGATTGCCGCCGCCTCGTCGGCGCGCCCATTGGCCGCCAGCAACGACACCAGCCCATACCCGGCCACGGCCCCGGCGGCGCCGCCGTCGCCCTGCGTGCCGGAGCCGTGGAACGCGGCGCGCAGAGAAGGCTCCAGCCCCGATTGACCGAGGCCCTCACCGGAGCGCGCCAGACCGGCGTGGACGATCGGCATGCCCTCGGGGGCGGTGTCCAGCGTCACCTCGCCCAACTCCAGCAACAACGCCGCGCGGCGTTTCGAGGCGTCGGGGATGCCGGGCAGCTCCAGCGCCTGCAGCGCCTGCACCACCCCACCGCTCAGTTCCGCCAAATCAGCCGGAGCGGCGCGCAGCACGGCGATCTGATCGCTGGCCAGGCGGCCCCGGTAGCGCTCCACTACCGCATCCACCGTGGGCTGCCGTGGCGCCGCGGTTACCACCTTCAACAAGACCGGGAACATGCGCGGGTCGTCGGGGTGGTCCGCCAGCCAGGTGTCCAACAACGCCAGGGCCGCCTCCAGCTTGCCGCCGCCGGCCAGATTGGCCGCGGCGTCGCCCGGGGGCTGAGCCGCTGCGGCGGATGCCACCCCCAGGGCCGCAATCGCGACCACGACGCCCGCGACCGCCAGCGATCGCAGTGCCTGGCACCATCGCGCTCCGCACCCGCCAGTGCCACCCCGTGGGCTCAATCCTGCGCCTCTTTGCGCCGCCGCCCTCCGAACCACCGCCGTCGGGCCTTGCCGCCGGGCGGCTCGTCGCGCTGTTCCACACGGTCCTCTCCGTCACCTTCCGCCGGCGACTCGGGCGTCGCCGCCGCGTCGTCGGTGCGGGGAGCGTCCTCCGCCGCCGTTGCAGCGCCGAGCTGCGGCGCGGGAGGGAGCGCCCGCGGCGCGGCCCGGTGACGCGGCAAGGTGAGCAGCACCGCCAGCACCGCCCCGAGCGTGAACGCGATGAGGCTGGTCAGGAATACCGGGACGGCGGCAAAGGTATGGAAGCCGAACGAGACGTCCGAACGATGGTCGAGATTCAGCGCCGAATAGGCGGTGACAACGATCAGGAGGCCGATGAATCCGAACACCCTCCACGGCACTGGCTGGCGCTGTTTCACGGATTGATTATCGGCAGGTTTCGCGCGTCACCCGCGCTCGCCGCGGTGCTACATCCTGCGCCGCAGGTTGCGAATGAACTGGTAGACGTTGTATCCGCCCAGGCCGAGCAGCGCGACGCCGCCGAGCTTCAGCAGAGTGCTTCCCAGCCCACCGACCACGGGGATCAGGTTCACCAGGGCAGCCACCACGAACAGTCCGATCCCACCGGCAATGCCGCCCACGGCGCGTACTCCCTGCTGGGTAACTTTCTCTCTTGGTACCAGATCACTCACAGGTTCCCCCTCGTCATCCGCGCTTAAGGTAGTAGTCCGTCCTCGTCGATGTCCACTTGCGGCATTTCCCCATCCGCGCGGCGCCGCAACGCAGCTCCCGAACTTGCAGTGACGGCCCGGAATCGGTATGGTGTGGCAAGGTAAACCACGGATGCGAGGGTCCACCTGAATGGCAGCCAAGCAAGTCGCCGCCAACTGCATCATCGGTGCGGGTTCGATCTTCCACGGGCGACTCGCCGTGAGCGGCTCGCTCCACATCGAAGGCAAGTTTCAGGGAGACATCTATACCGACGGCGACGTCGTGGTGGGTCCAACCGGCCAGGCGAAAACCGACATCGCCACCCGCAAGGTGGTGGTTGCCGGTACCTTCATCGGCAATATCAACGCTTCCGAAGAAGTGTACGTGATGCAGAGCGGCAAGGTGCTCGGCAGCATCACCACCCCCAAACTCACCCTGGAGCCGGGAGTGGTAACCAGTGGTAACGTCACCATTACCTCCGACCAGCCGGACACCGTGGTCGATACGGTGACCAGCGCTTACGGTGCCGACGCGGAAGAGGCGTTCTCCGGCAATGGCCGGCCGCTCCGCACCGACGAGGCTGGATGAGTCGACGCGGTCGCTCGGTGACCGGGAAGCGAACCAAAGCCGATGCACCGGCCGCGCCCGGCGGCCATGGATTCCGCGGCCGGAGTCTCAAGAGCGGCCACGACATCGGCCGCATTCGGGAGGCGGCCGCGCTCCTCAGGGAGACGCTCGGCATGTTGCGCGGCCACGTCGGACCGGGGGTGAGCACGCGCCACCTCAATGACCTGGCCGCCGACCATCTCGCCGCGCGCGGCGCACGCCCATCGTTCTTCGGCTACATGGACTATCCCGCCGCGATGTGCATCTCGATCAATGACGAGGTGATCCACGGCATCCCCGGCAGACGCCGTCTGCGCGACGGCGACATCGTCGGACTCGATCTCGGAGTGGAGATCGACGGCTACTTCGCCGACGCGGCCCTGACCGTGCCCGTCGGCCGCATCCCCGCCGAGTTGCAGCGCCTGCTGGAAACCACGCGGGAGTGTCTCCGCCTCGGCATCGCCCAGGCGGTGGCGGGCAACCGGGTCAGCGACGTATCGCGCGCCATCTACCACCACGCCAGGAACGCCGGCTATGGCGTCGTGCGTCAGTTCTGCGGCCACGGCCTCGGCTTCGCCGTGCACGAGGAGCCTCAGGTCCCCAACTATCCGGGTTCCGGGGAAAACCCGCGCCTCAAGCCGGGCATGGTGCTTGCCGTGGAACCGATGCTCAACGCGGGAACCGGAGAGATCTCCGTGCTGGCGGACGGCTGGACCGTCGTGACCGGCGACGGCCGGCCCTCGGCCCACTTCGAGCATACGATCGCCATCTTCAAGGACCGTACGGAAGTCCTTACCGCCTGACGGGTCGAGTCGCCACGGCCTCGGTCCAACTTACTCCCAGTTCCAGGTGCCGAAATTGCCGTCCACCTTGTCGACGTCGAGGCTGGAGAGCCCGGCAACGGCCGCGCCGGCAAAGACGATCCTGCTGCGACGCCCGCCGTCGAAATACTCGAACTGCGCGAATCCCGTGATGTGGGCCTCGTAGAGCTGGCTGGTAATGCGCGGCCCGCGTTCCGCCCGATCGGCTGCTCCATCCTGGAACTGGTAGAAACCGAAACCCCTGGTTCCGATCAGGATGGTGTCTGCGATTTGTGTGAACAGGGTGAGCGGCACGGCGTCCGCGTCGTCCATGGGAGGTTCGATCCGCGCCGAATCCCAACTCTCGCCGTCCTCGGAAGAGTGAATCCGACCGCTCTCGTCGGCCACGTACAATCGATCGCCGGCGTCGTTGCGCCACACCCCGCGCAGCCGGCCGGAGCCGTCAGGCTGCGCGGCCGCGGGTTCCACGTCGTTCAGCACGCTTCCTCGAAGCAGCCGGTCGCCAACCGTCACCCAATACTCACCGAACGCGTGGGTGGCATCGAAGGGATGTCCGGACACGTCCTGCAAGACCTCCAACGGTTCGAAGTTCGAGCAGCCCCGGACCGACCAGTACACCCGATACGCCGTCGCATCTTCCTGCGGCTGGGTAACGGCCAGAATCTCCGTCTCGTCGCCGGTGCCCGGAATCGTGAATACGCGCAGCACCTGCTCGGTGTCGGGCACTCCGGAGGCTCGACCCCAGGCGGGCGATTCGCCCGCCTGGGCGTAGTACACGCCGCGCACGGTGCCCGCGCACAGCGTGTCACCGGCGGTCGCAAGCCCGACGACCAGCAACTGCGCCAGCTCGGCGCCGGACCCGTCCCGCGACGGGCGGGTCACCGGCTGCCAGTTGTCTCCCGCGTGCGTTCGGCGCCACATGCCCCCGGCGGCGACGTAGAAGTGGTTGCCCGCCGACACGACCGCCGTGACCGTCGCCTCGTCGGGCAGGTTGCGGTTGCTGCGCGGGGATTCGGTCGCCAGAGTGTAGAGGATACCCGGGCCGTCGCAGCTCGCAATTGCCGCCAATACGGCGGCGGTGGCAAGAGCGCGAGCTGTTCCGAGCGGTATCCTGGTCCGCCACCGTCCGCCGCGCCTCGTCGGCACCCGCTCGCGGTCCATCAGAAGTGATATACCGCGGTGGCGGTAGCGGTGACGAAGTTGCCGAACAGGTGCGGGCTGTCGTTCCCCCCGCCCCATGGCGGCTCCCAGGTGAACCAGTACTCGGCGGTAACCCCGAACGACCAGTCTGAGGTAGCCCGCCACAGGAACGAGGCGCCGGGCTGCAAGGTAAAGGCGACGCTGGTCTGGTCCGCCAGTCGCATGACCATGGCGCCCAGTCCCAGCATCAAGGGGATCTCCATCTGTGGCGTACTGATCACGTAGCCGCCGCGGGCGAGAATCGGTACCAGGTACAGCAGCGCGGCGTTGTTGGTGATCGCCAACGCCCCGCTCACCTCCATGCCGATGGTGAATGACGGATCCAGGTAGGCGTTCCAGTTCACGGCGGCCGTCCCCATGAACGAAAGGTTGGGCGAGAGTACCTGCTGGCTTTCCCGCTGATGAGTTTCCACGGGAGCGGTAGCGAGCAGCAACAGCGGCAGCCCCACGCCCACCCGCATGGACAACGTGTTGTCGCCCAGGTTGTAGCGCGGGATCGCGACCTCCACCTCCGGTTCCGATTCCTGTGACAAGAGTGCCGGCGGATACAGCGCCATCAGGCCCAGCAGGGACAACGCCAAGACGGTACCGCGCCGGAACCGCCGGGAGAGATACGACACTGCGGCTAACCTACTACAGGGCGGCCGGCGGAGCCAAGCGTCCGAGCGCTCGGCGCGCTCCGCTAGCGTCCCTGCCGGGCCACGGTCTTTCGCACGCTGTCGAGGACCCCGTTCACGAACCGGTACGAGTCGTCATTGCCGAACTGCTTGGCCACCGCGACGCTCTCGTCGATGGTCACCTCGGCCGGTATGTCCGGCTGCCACAGCAGACAGTAGACGCCGAGCCGGAGCACCGAAAGATCCACCCGCGCCAGGCGATCGAGCTCCCAGTGCTCCAGATGGCGGTCGATCATGGTGTCGACCGCGGCCAGGTTCTCGATACAGCCGGCGACCAGCAGGGAGGCGAACTGGAGCGTACCGCGCGGCAACTGCCGGCGCCGCTGCGGTTCGATCCACGAGTAGTCGGTCAGCTCCGCTGGCGGAGGGCGCGCGATCTCGTAGCGGTACAGGGTCTGCACGGCGATTACCCGTCCGTCGTGCCGCAATCCCATGGTTCGACAGTCGTTACCAGCGGAGGTTGGCGTCGAAGACACGCACTTCGGCCTGTCCTCGCAGCTCCTCGAGGGTGGCAAGCAGGGCATCCTGGTACGCCTGCGCCTGGACGCTGTTGGCCAGCAGTACGCGGATCCGGTCGCGGACGCGGCTGTTGGACAGGGGATTCACCGGATCGTCGAGCCCCAGGATCTTGGCGTCGACCCTGTCCGTGACCTGGATGATGTGAAAGCCGACGTTGGAGCGCAAAACGCCGCTGATCTCGCCGACGTCCATGGTAAACGGAGCCTCGAAGAATTCCGGACCCAGAAGCTGGCTGGTAGCACGGTCGTCGCGCCGCAAATAGGTGCCGAAGGTGCCGCCGGCGTCGCGTGAACCGGCGTCCTCGGAGTACTCGCTTACCATGGCACCGAATCCGGCGCCGTTCTGCAGCTCGCGGTGGACCCGTTCCGCACGCTCCCGCACCGCCAGGCGTGCTGCGGCATCGGCGAGCTGACGGGTGTCGAAGTAGATGTGCTTGAACTGGACCATGTCCGGCTGCACGAACACCGTGGTCTTGTTCGCCTCGTAGAACTCCAGCACGTCGGCATCCGTCGGCAGCGGAACGCTGCGCAGCTCGTCGCCGCGCACCCGCGCGACGTAGCGCTGCTGGATCAACGCCTTGCGGAGCTGTTCCTGGTACTCCTGCCACGACAGACCGGTCTGGCTGACCAGTGACTGGTATTCGGTGAGTGTCAGCGGGCGCCCGAGGTTGAGACGCCAGCTCTCCTGCTGCCGGAGCTGGTCGATGCGTTCCGCCACGTCGTCGGCGGTCACCTCGATGCGAGCCTCCGCGGCGGCCTGCTCGAACAGCTTCTCGCCGACCAACAGGTCAAGAATGGAGGTCCGCTGCTGCTCCGGCACCGGCTGGCCGGTGCGCGCCTCCAGCACCTCCAGCTGGGTACGGAGCTGGCGCACGCTGACCACGTCCAGCTTGTGCAGACGCACGGTGGCCGCCGGGCGGTCGATGGCCTGGGCCATGACCGCGGCAGGCGCCAGGATGGCAAGAATCAGAGTAAGGGCTGTCGTGCGTGCGACCACTGCACCTCCTGTTCGCTGCCCAGAATATACTACGCCCCGCAATGTCCAGCGGCCGCGAATGTCGATTTCTTCGGCAGGGCGGACTGCCAGCGCCCCCGAAACCATCGCCCGTCGGCGTCGCTGTCGGCCCAGCCCCGTCTCCCGTACGGAGTCCTGTCGGAGCTGCGGCTGACGCGCCCGTCCGACCGACTCTTAGCGGAAGGAAGCCGCCAGATCGCTGAAGCCGATCTTCTCCTTCAGCTTCTTTACGCCGGCCAGCTTGTGGTCCAGCTCCAGGCCCCTGCGGAGATGATCGGCGGCGCGCTCGTTGGCACCGCTGCTGGAATAGATCTCGGCGATCTTCTTGTGAAAGAACGCCGACTCCTTGCGTGAGATGTTGAGATCGATCAGGTCCTGAATGTGCGCGATTACCGCCGCCGCCGGCAGCAGCGGCACCATCTTGAAGCAGGTCAGGATCCGCAATCGGTCCACCACCTCCTCGATGAAATGATGGAAGTACGGCCGCTCGCGTTCGTGCAGGTAGAGACGCCGGTACAGGTCCACGGCGCGGATCAGGTCACCGCGTCGTTCGAACGCCTCCGCCAACAGGAAGGAGCAATCCATGAAGTCGGCGTGAGACATGTACTGGCGCAGGTCGATGTGCGATATCAGGAGCTGCTCGTACGTCTCCAGGGCCTCCTCGTCGTGGGAGTGCAGCAGATCGTAGAAGATCAGCCTGGTCTGGCTGACGTAGTCCGTGCGCCGCCGGCGCAGGAACTCGCGATAGTCGAAGGTGACGGTTCGGAACAGGCTGGCATGGGTACGATCGTAGTTGACGCGGCGCTGCGGGTCACTGAGCACCTCGTAGGCGTCGATCAGCGAACGCATCCGCTCCTCGGAGCCCGACGAGGCGGTGTCGGGATGAAGCTCTTTGGCGCGGCGGCGGAAGGACCGTTTGATCTCGACCGCGCTGGCCCGGGGAGAGACGCCGAGGGTCTGGTAGTAGTTCGGAGACAAAGTATCCCTCCGCCTCGCCGACGACCACCCCCTCCCTGGCAACCACGACGGACCTGCCCGACAGTAACCCCTGCCGAACACCGGGTGCGACTGTAGATGAACGCTCCTGCCGTGTCAACCATCCACGCGGGGCGGCGGCCGGCGCCGGGGAGTTGCCGGGCGCTGCGTCTCGTGGTACTAGGGGGACAACTGCCGCGATGCTTGGATTCCTGGTCAAGAAGGCGTTCTTCGATACCTGGGACAACCTGTTCCGGGTACTGCTCCTCAACATCGGCTTCTACGCGCCGGTCGCTCTGCTGGTGTACGCGCCACTGATCACCCCGGTTCTGCCCCTCACGCTGCTGCTCCAGGTCGTGGCGCTGGGACTGTTCTGCATCTACACCGGGGGAGCCAGTGCGGTAGCCAGCGCCATCGCCGACTATCAGTCGCCCGACTTCGCGATGTTCTGGCAGGCAATCCAGGACACGTATCCGACGACGCTGCTGTTCGCCCTGGTGAACAGCGTCTACTTCGTCATCCTCTCGGTGGCGTTTCGGGTGTACGCGGTGGTCGACCAGCAGCTGCTCGGCTTCCTCGGCCAGGTGATTCTGCTATGGGTTACCGTGGGCTGGGTGCTGGCGGCGCAGTTCTTCTTTCCGATCCAGTCGCGCCTGGAGCGCAACCCTCGCAAGATGGTCCGCAAGATGCTGCTGCTGTTCTTTGACAACACCGGCTTCATGATCTTTCTCGCGTGCGGTGCCCTGGTGGTGGTGGCTGCATCGGTGTTCACCGGCGGCATCCTGCCGGGACTTGGCGCCGTCCTGGTGTGGCACAACGTCGCTCTCAAGTTGCGACTCTACAAGTACGACCATCTGGAGCAGCACCCGGAGTCGAACCGCAAGCAGATTCCCTGGGACGCGCTGCTGGTGGACGACCGGGATCGGGTAGGGAAGCGCACGCTGCGCGGAATGATCTTCCCGTGGAAGGAATAGCGGCCCGTGCAGGACTGGCAGCCGGTGGCGGCTGTTACGAGATGTGCAGGCGCCGGCCTACCTCTGCGGCCTCCACGTCGGAGTTCAGGACGCCGGAGTTCTTGAGGAACATCCCCTCCCCCTCCATCGCCTTCATGAGCCGCTGCAACGCCCGGTTCGAACTCAGGGTGGACTTGGACACGAACGCGTAACAGCGTTTTCCGGAGATCATCCCGGCGCCCTTCAGGTAGCGCGTCACGACCTCCGGGAGCTTGCCGGTAAAGGTGGTAATCGACTCCCCACCGACGGCAATGTACTGGTAGATGGTCAACTTGCTGTTTACATCGTGGCCACCGTCGATCACGTCCACCTGGTGGCCCTGCTCCTGGATGCCTTTGGCCAGCGCCTGTGCCAGGCCCAGCAGGCGCTTGCGACTCTTGCCTTCGAAAAACACTACCGCGGTTCGCATACTCGGGGTGCTCCAGTATAGGAAGCCGTCAAAACACCGGTCAACGGCGGCCGCCGGTGCGGCTCGACGGCGACCGCGAGGCGGCCGTCCGGCACTGGCGGTTGCCCTGCTCGCCAGCCTCACGCTGGCCGCGACCTGCCCCACCGCGCCCTCGCCCGAGGTCACGCCCGACAGCATCGTCCTGGTGGACTCGGCCGCGCCCTACTACTCGCTGCAGGTGAGTGCCGATCGCACGCAGTGGATCGCGGTGTTCGCCGACGCTACCGACCTGACCCTGAAGCTGGTGCGCGGCCCGCTGGCGCAGCCGGAGGCGGGCGTCAGCTCCACGACCACCATCGACCGCATCGACGTGCCGCCGGGGATCAACCCCTATTTCGGCCGCCACGCGTTCTTCGAGCACGCCGGTGTCGAGCATCTGTTCTACAGCGATCAGGAACTGGCCGACGCACGGGTCACCAAGTGGGTGTACCGGGCGGCGGCCAGCGAAGACCCCTGGACCGTAGACCTGCTGCCCGAGGCGATACTGCCGATTGCCGCGTTGGCAGCGACCGAAGAGTCGTCCGCGCAACCACAGTTCACCCTGTATGGAGTCGTGGACGCACCTCTGGAGGATCCGGACGCGGCCGTCGTCGCCTACGGCGTGCGCCCCGACGCCGTCACCGAGCCGTCGGCGACGGCCGTGGGCGAGAGGCGGCTGGTCGTCAGCGGTGTGGCGCAGGCGCAGGTGGACGGCGTTGCGGGTCCCCTGGTGAGCCGGTATGGCTGCTCCGGTCGCAACGGATTCGCCGCCCAGGACGCTGCCGGCCTGCTGCTGGTGGAGGACACCGGCGAGCCGCGTCGGGTCGCGCTGCGGAGTCTCACGGGGGCAGCCGGACCAACCGCCATCGGCTGCGGCTCGCAGGGGATGCTGATCGTGTACGCGCGCGACGAGCCGCGGGCCATGCGCACCAGTTCCGGACCCGCGCTCCAGGCGCACGAGGTGGTGGCGATGCGCGTGGACCGCAGGGGCGCGGTCGGCGCCGAGATCAAGGTCACCCTGGCGCGTGACGTAAACGTGCTGGCGGTGTTCCCGGAGCCGCCGGCGGCCGACTCGGACACGCCGGCCCTGTCGGTACTGTTCTCGGAGCTGGCCCTGGACCCTGCGGGCGAAGCCGAGTACCGCCTGTCGCTGGTGACCCCGGAAGAGGACGGGTACGGGAAGCGCGTGCTGGTGCGCGGCGCGCAGCCGGTGCAGGACCTGCGCGCCCTCCGCGTCGGCGGCGAACTGATCGTCGCGTTCCGGCGCGCCCGCGAGTTGCGCCTGCTGCGCACCCCCATCGCCATGCACCCCGGCGGCGATCCACAGAGCGGGGGAAGCTGGTAGGGGACGACGACGAAGTAGACGGTACAGTGTCAGCGGCCGCTGCGGCCGTGGTGCCGGCGGGCGACCGCCAGGCGCGTGGCCGACTGACGCAGGGCGTCATGGGCATGGCCCAGCTCGACTCCGGTCGGGCCCCGCTCCAGGGTCTCCAGGGCGCGGCGATGCGCCGCTTCCGCCAGCTCCAGATCGATCTCGGCGGCGTGCTCGGCACGGTCCGCGAGCACCACCACGTGGTCGGGCAACACCTGCATCAGGCCGCCGCCGATCGCCACGTAACGATCCTGCTCCCCTTCTGCCCGGATCACCAGCTCGCCATGCTCCAGGGCGGTCAGCATCGGCTGGTGGAGCGGCAGAATGCCGACCTCGCCGTCCGCACCCGGTGCTGTCACCATGTTCACCTCGGCGTCGAACAACTGCCGTTCGATGGTGAGGATCTCGAGCCGCAGGCGCCCGGCCGCCGGACCGCCTCCAGCCTCGCGTTCGGAGGCCCGCGGAGTCACGGACTGACCGTGCTGGCTCACGTCAGACCGCCGCCGCCTCGGGCTGCTGCTGCGCGGCGCGCTCGATCACCTCGTCCAGCGCTCCCGCCATGTAGAACATCGTCTCCGGTACCTCGTCCACCTCACCGTCGAGCAGGCGCCGGAAGCTGGACACGGTGTCGGTGATCGACACGTAACGTCCTTCGCGGCCGGTGAACTGCTGTGCCACGAACATCGGCTGCGACAGGAACTGCTGGATCTTGCGCGCGCGCGTCACCACCAGGCGGTCGTCCTCCGACAGCTCGTCCACCCCCAGGATGGCGATGATGTCCTGCAGATCGCGGTAGCGCTGCAGTACCTCCTGCACCTCGCGCGCCACGTCGTAGTGCTCCTGGCCCACCACGCGCGGCTCCAATGCACGGCTGGTGGAAGCCAGCGGGTCCACCGCGGGATAGATGCCCAGCTCGGCGATCGACCGCTCCAGTGCCAGGGTGGCGTCGAGATGGGCGAAGGTGGTGACCGGTGCCGGGTCGGTGTAGTCGTCGGCGGGCACGTACACCGCCTGCATGCTGGTGATTGAGCCGCGGTGGGTGGAGGTGATGCGCTCCTGCAGCTCGCCCATCTCGGTGCCGAGGGTGGGCTGGTAGCCGACCGCGCTCGGCATGCGGCCGAGCAGCGCCGAGACCTCCGAACCGCTCATCACGAAGCGAAAGATGTTGTCGATGAACAACAGCACGTCACGGCCCTGGTCACGGAAGTACTCGGCCATGGTGAGTCCGGTCAGCGCAGCCCGCAGGCGCACGCCGGGCGACTCGTTCATCTGTCCGAACACCATGCACAGCTTGTCGATGACGCCGGCTTCCTGCATCTCGCCGTAGAGCTGGGTCCCCTCGCGGGTGCGCTCCCCCACTCCGGCGAACACGGAATAGCCACCATGCTCACGCGCCAGCGAGGAGATCAACTCCTGGATGATGATCGTCTTGCCGACGCCGGCGCCGCCGAATACGCCGGTCTTGCCGCCCTTGGTGAACGGCGCGATCAGGTCGACCACCTTGACGCCGGTCTCGAACACCTCGGTGCGGGTCACCTGGTCGGTGAATGCCGGCGCCGGGCGGTGGATCGGATAGTGCTCGGCAGCCTCAACCGGTCCGCGGTTGTCCACCGCCTGGCCGACCACGTTGAAGATCCGCCCCAGGGTAGCCTCTCCCACGGGCACGGTGATGGGGGCCCCGGTGTTGATCACCCGCTGGCCGCGGCGCAGGCCGTCGGTGGTATCCATGGCTACCGTGCGCACCACCGCGCCGGAGAGGTGCTGCTGCACCTCCAGCACCAGATTGGCGTCGTCCCGGCCGGGCGCCACGACCTCAACGGCATGACGGATCTCCGGCAGATGCTCGGCGGTAAACTCCACGTCCACCACCGCTCCCACGACCTGCACCACCCGGCCGTCGGCGGGATTCGAACCGTTTCCGTTTGCCATTTCTCACTCTCTCCCGCGCGCTCAGCGCGCCGCCGCCAGCGCCTCGGCGCCGCCGGCGATGTCCAGCATCTCCTCGGTGATCGACTGCTGGCGCACCTTGTTGTAGGTCATGGTCAGGTCCTTGAGCAGATCGTTGGCGTTCTCGGTGGCGTTGCGCATCGCCACCATGCGCGCGGCATGCTCGCTGGCCAGCGACTCCACCACCGCCTGGTAGATCTGCAGCTCCACGAAGCGGCGCACCACCTGCTCCAGCAAGTCCTCCGCCGCCGACTCGTAGCTGAAGCCGCCGGCCAGCGGCGGCGGGGTAGCGCGCAGATAGCGGCCCATGACCGGCGTGCGCTCGCCGCGCGGCGGTTCCTCGTCCAGCTCCAGCGGGTGCAGTGGCAGCAGCCGCCGCACCTGCGGCTCCTGGCGCAGCACGTTCAGAAAGTCGGTGTAGGCGATGTACACCGCGTCGCTGGCGCCGCTCAGAAAGCCATCCGTCGCGCTGCGGGCGATCGGTGCCACGTCCATCTCGCCGGGCCGGTCGGGCAGGTCGCCGAACTCGGCATCGATCACGAACCCGGCGCGCAGCATCGAATCGCGCCCCTTGCGACCGACGGTGATCAGCCGCAGCTCAGGGCCGCTCTGACGCTCCAGGAAGCCGCGCGCGGCGCGGATCACGGAGCCGTTGTAGGCCCCCGCCAGCCCACGGTCACCCGAGATCAGGATCAGCACCACGGAGCGTACCGGATCGCGTTCCGTCAGCAGCGGCGCCGGGACGTCGCCCACCGCCTGCTGGGCGGCAAGGTGGGTAAGCAGCTCCCAGGCCTTGGCCGCGTAGGGGCGCGAGGCGGTCACCTGCTCCTGGGCCCGCCGCATGCGCGAGGCGGCCACCATCTCCATCGCGCGGGTGACCTGTGACAGGTTGCGGATGCTGCGAATGCGGTTGCGCAGCTCACGGACCGACGCCACGCTCCGTGCCTATTCGGGCCTCAGGCCCGCTCCTCCGTTACCTCGTAGCCCGCCTGCCGGGTGTATCCGGCGACTGCCTCGGACAGGCTCGCGTCAAGCTCCTCGGTGAGCTCCAACTGCGAATCGATGCCGCGAATGATGGCCGGCTGGGTGCCGGCGATGTGCTTGACAAGGCCGTCGACGTAGCCGCCGATGGCACTGGCCGGTACCTGGCGGGCGAAGCCGCGGGTCAGGGCGAAGACTCCAATCACCTGGTGCGCCAACTCCTGCGGCTGGTACTGCGGCTGCTTGAGCAGCTCGGTAAGGCGCTGACCGCGCTCCAGTTGACCGCGCGTGGTCTGGTCCAGGTCGGAGCCGAACTGGGCGAACGCCGCCAGCGCGTAGTACTGGGCCAACTCCAGGCGCAGTTGTCCGGCGACCTGCTTCATCGCCTTGGTCTGGGCGTCGCCGCCTACCCGCGAGACCGACAGGCCCACGTTCACCGCCGGCCGCTGGCCGGCGTAGAACAGGTCCGACTCCAGGTAGATCTGGCCGTCGGTGATGGAGATGACGTTGGTGGGGATGTAGGCGCTGACGTCGCCGGCCAGGGTCTCGATGATCGGCAGCGCGGTGAGCGATCCGTCGCCGCGCTCCGGAGACAGCCTCGCGGCCCGCTCCAGCAGCCGCGAGTGCAGGTAGAACACGTCGCCGGGATACGCTTCGCGCCCCGGCGGCCGGCGCAGCAGCAGGGATATCTGGCGGTAGGCCCAGGCGTGCTTGCTGAGGTCGTCGTAGACCACCAGCACGTCCTTGCCCTGCTCCATGAAGTACTCGCCGATGGCGCAGCCGGCATACGGGGCTACGTACTGCTGCGGCGCCGAATCGGCGGCCCCTGCCACCACCACCACGGTGTGCTCCATGGCGTCGTGCTCGCGCAGCGTGGCTACCACCTGGGCGACCTGACCCTGGCGCTGGCCGATCGCCACGTAGACGCAGATCAGGTCCTTGCCCTTCTGGTTGATGATGGTGTCGACCGCCAGCGCCGTCTTGCCGGTCTGGCGGTCGCCGATCACGAGCTGGCGCTGGCCGCGGCCGATGGGGGTCATCGAGTCGATCGCCTTGATCCCGGTCTGCACCGGGGTATCGACGTTCACCCGTTCCACCACGCCCGGCGCGACCCGCTCGATCGGCATCGTGGCGGTGGTGCGGATCGAGCCCTGGCCATCCACCGGCGCGCCGTTGGCATCCACCACCCTGCCGATCATCGCATCGCCGACGGGAATCGAGGCGATGCGGCCGGTGCTCTTGACCAGCGCACCCTCTTCGATGTGGGCGTACTCGCCGACGATGACGGCCCCCACCTCGTCCGGTTCCAGGTTGAGGGCGATGCCCTGGACTCCGCCGGGGAACTCCAGCAGCTCGGTGGCCATCACCCGGGACAGGCCGCCGATGCGGGCGATGCCGTCGCCCACGGAAAGCACCGTGCCGACCTCGCTGGCCTCCAGCGGCGCCTCGAAGCCCTCGATGCGCCGGCGAATCTCATCGGTGATACGGTCGAGCTTGAAGTCCATGGTCAGTTTCCTCGCACCAGGGCACTGTCGATGGCCTGCAGCCTGGTGCGCACGCTACCGTCCACCACCTGGTCGCCGAGGCGCACCACGGCGCCGCCCACGATGCTCGCATCCACGTCGAAGGACACGCTCAGGTCGGCGCCGTGGGTCTGCTGGAGATTGGCGACGAAACGCTGCCGCTCCTCGGCATCCAGGGCGTAGGCCGTGGTGACAATCGCCATGCGCGCCTGCGGTCCGCCGCTGGCCATCGCCCCCATCCAGTCGACGATGGCCGGCAACTGCCCCAGGTCGCCGCGCTCCAGCAGCGTGAACAGGAAGTTGCTGCAGCCTTCACCGGCGGTATTCGGCAGCAATTCCTGAAGGCGACTCTGGCGGGAGCTGAAAGCAGCCGAACGGTCGCTGAGCTGGGCCAGAAGGTCCGGTTCCCGCTCCAATTGCCCGCGGAGGCCGCGCAGCGTGCTCAACCAGGGTTCAGCCGCGCTCGCGAACGCCGCCAGTGCGTAGTTGCGCGCGTCCGTCACTTGCCGTCCTCGGTGCCCAACTCACGGACGAACTGGTCCACCAGGCGCCGCTGGGCGGCCTGGTCAAGGGCTGCTCCCACTACCTTGCGGGAGATGGCCAACGCAAGCTCGGCGGTCTGCTGCTGCAGCTCCGCCGCCACCTGCCGGCGCTCCTGCTCGATCTCCTCGAGGGCCCGCGCCTTGATCTCCGCGGCGTCCTGCTCGGCGGCCTGCAGCACCTCGTGGCGTACGTGCTCCGCCTGCTGCGCCAGCTTGGCGGCTTCCGCCTGGGCCGCGCCGCGCGCTTCCTCCAGCTCGCGCTCGAACCGGGCGCGTTGCTCCGCGGCCTCCGCGGAGGCGCGTTCGGCGGCGTCGAGCCCCTCGGCGATACGCTGCTTGCGCCCTTCCAGCATCTGCTTGACCGGCTTGTACAGCAGCAGGCGCAACAGCAGCACCAGGATTACGAAGTTGATGGCGTAGGCGATCAACCCGCCCAGAGAGATGCCGAGAGCTTCCACGGTAGCCTCAAGAACTAAACCACGAACAGCAGGATGAGCGAGACCACCAGCGCGAGTATGGCCAGCGCCTCCGCGAAGGCAATGGCCACGAACATGCTGGTCACGATCGGTCCGCGAGCGCCCGGATTGCGGCCGAGTGCCTGCAGCGCTCCACTGGCGACCAGGCCGATGCCGATACCGGGTCCGAGTGTTCCCAGGCCGATGGCGAGGCCCGCGGCCAGCAACTTCACTGCTTCAGGTTCCATGCGATACAACTCCTTGTCCGAGTCTTGTCGGTGATGGGAATGGAGTGGTCATTGCTCAGTGGTCCTCGTGGTGCTCGGTAGCCAAGTGGAAGAACGCCAGCGAGAGGATGAAGAACACGAACGCCTGAATCAAGCCTACGAATATCTCCAGACCGAAGAACACCACCACCAGCAGCAGCGAGACCAGGCCCGTGATCACGATGAGGATCACTTCGCCGGCGAAGATGTTGCCAAACAGGCGGAATGAGAAGGAGACGATCTTGGCGAACTCGCTCAGCCCCTCGAACAGGCCGACGAAAATATCCACCAGGCCCATGCCGATGCCCTTGGTGCGCAGGCTCTTGAAGCGGAAGAACTGACCCAGGTAGCCTACCCCACGGCTCCAGAAGCCGAACACCTGCACCAGGAACATGGTGATCAGTGCCAGCGTCAGGGTGAGGTTGAGGTCGCTGCTCGGGGCGCGCAGCCAGGGCACGATGACGAACCTGGCCTCGTTTACGTCGACGTGGGCACCGCCGCCCTTCTCCGCGGCGTGCTCCAGCACGTACTCGGCGTCGCCGCGCAGGAACAGGATCTTGTCCGCCGTCAGGGAGCCATGGTCGCTGGCGTGGACGATGCCGATGCTGCCGAGGGCCGGGCTCAGAATCCCGAACCAGTTGGACACCAGCAGAAAGATGAAAATGGTGCTGCATATGGGAAAGAAGCGCGGCGCCCAGGTACGCGTCGCCGTGTCGTTGACCAGGTTGTCCAGCGCTTCGATCAGTGCCTCGACGACGTTCTGGACCCCGCCGGGACGCAGCTTCAGGTTGCGTCCCACGAAGTACGCGACCAGCACGATCACCGCGCTGAGGATGAACGACGTGAGCAGCGCGTTGGTCACCACCGGCCCGAGACCGATCTCCTCGGCGGCCACCTCGATGGCGGCCTGCGGCACCGGCAGCACGATGTTTCCGACCACGATCACGGCTAGCGCGAGCACGATCAGCAAGGCGATTTTCATCGCGCAGCTAAGATGTGGCCTCGTTGGAGGCGGTCGTTTCCTCGCTCGCGCCGGGCACGGCGCCGCCATTGCCGTCGGCGGCGCTGTCCGCGGCGGGCGCCTGGTCGCCTGCCGTCGCCTCTCCGGCGGCGGCGGCCGGCGCCGCATCAGCCTCGGAAGCGGCGGCAGCGTCGCCGTCGTCTGCAGCGGCGGCAGCGTCGCCGGCAGCCGGGGCCTGCTCCTGGGTGAGGATCTCCGGTGCCGGGGTCTCCACCCACCAGTCGGTGCGCTCGATGCCGCGCATGCGCTCGGCCCGGGCCCGGCCGATGACGTTGCCCGCGTCGGGAGTGCGGTTCATCCAGGCGAGCGCAAACGCCGCCGCCAGAAAAATCACCGCCAGCACCGTGGTGGCCCGGGTCAGCACGTTGCCGGTGCGAGCGCCGAACGGAGTGCCGCTGCCACCGCCGAACATGGCGCCGATACCACCGCCCTGATCGTCCTGGATCAACACCACGGCCATCAGCAGCAGCGCACTGACGACGAATATCACGAGAACGAGAATGGAGACTATTGCCATGCCGGTGACGGCACCACGGCAGGGAGCCGGCGCGGCGCCGGTGCCAACTATACTAACGAGCAAGCGCCCGAATCAACGGCCTGGGATTCAGGCTGCTCAAGGCGATTCAGGCACTGCCGGCGGCGGCAACGATGCGCGCGAAGCTGTCGGCCTCGAGGGATGCGCCGCCGACCAGCAGACCGTCGACATCCTCGCATGCCAGCAGTGCCGGGGCGTTGTCCGGCTTGACCGAGCCGCCGTACTGGATCACGAGTTCGCGCCCCGCGGCGCTGCCCGCCAGCTCGGTGACCACCGCGCGCACCGCCCGGTGCATGTCGCCAGCGTCCTCGGTCGACGCGGTACGGCCGGTGCCGATGGCCCACACCGGCTCGTAGGCCACGGTAATGCGCTGCAGCTGCGCCGCGTCGCGCCCCCCCAGCGCGGCACGGAGCTGGCGCTCCACGACCTGCTCGGCGCTGCCCTCTTCCCGTTCGGCGAGGGTCTCGCCGACGCACAGCACCACCTCCAGCCCGGCGCTCACGGCGGCCGTCACCTTGCGCGTAATCAGCGCGTCATCCTCGCCGTAGCCATGCCGGCGCTCGGAGTGTCCGACGATGACCACGCCCACTCCCAGGGCCTGCAGCATCGCGCAGGAGATCTCGCCGGTATGCGCTCCGGAGGCCTCGGGGTTCACGTTCTGCGCGCCCAACTCCACGCACGACCCGCGCAGTGCCTCGGCCACCGCCGCCAGTGCCGTGAACGGCGGCGCCACCATCACCCGGGCGGGCGGCGTAGCGAGGCGCCGTGTCAGGTCGGCGGCGAGCGCGGTCGCCTCCCGGTGCGTGTTGTGCATCTTCCAGTTGCCGGCGATGAACGGCCTGCGAATGTTGCTCATGCGTGTGTCCCTCTCAGCCACCCTGGAGCGCTGCGACGCCGGGCAGGACGCGACCTTCCAGCAGTTCCAGCGAAGCGCCGCCGCCGGTGGAAACGTGGGTGACGCGGTCCGCGATCCCGGCGGCGTTGATCGCCGCCACCGAATCGCCGCCTCCCACCACGGTGGTTCCCGCACACTCCGCCACCGCCCGTGCCACGGCATGGGTGCCGGCCGCGAACGGCGCCACCTCGAATACCCCCATCGGTCCGTTCCACATTACCGTCCGTGCGGCGGCAATGCGGGACGCGAACGCGGTCCTGGTTCGCGGCCCGATATCCACCCCTATGGCGCTGCCGGGAATGGCATCGTCGGGGGTCACGGCGTGCCGGGCGGAGGCGCTGATGGCGCTCGCGGCAACGTGATCGCAGGGCAGCAGCAACGCTACTCCACCCTCGGCGGCGCGCCGCACCAGGTCGCCGGCGGTGGCGACCAGGTCCGGCTCCACCAGCGAGTTGCCCACCGCGACGCCGCGTGCCTGCAGGAAGGTGTAGGCCATTCCACCGCCGATCAGCAGGGTGTCCACCTTGGGCAGCAGGTGCTCCAGGACCGCGACCTTGGAGGACACCTTGGCGCCGCCGACCAGCGCCACGAACGGCCGGGCGGGAGCGGTAAGGAGCTGCGTCAGAACCGCCACCTCGCGCGCCATGAGCAATCCGGCGGCGGCGGGCAGATGGGCGGCCACCAGCGCGGTGGAAGCGTGGGCGCGATGGGCCGCGCCGAACGCATCGTTCACGTAGACGTTGCCCAGCGCCGCCAGCCGGCGCGCGAAGGCGGCATCGCCGGCCTCCTCCTCGGGGTGGAAGCGCAGGTTTTCCAACAACATCACGCCGCCCGGCGGCAGCGCAGCGGCGAGACGCTCCACCTCCGGTCCGACACAGTCGGGCGCCATGGTCACCGCACGCCCGAGCAGGCGGCCGAGGTGAGCGGCCACCGGTGCCAGGCTCAGCCCCGCCCGCGGCTTGCCCTTGGGCCGACCCAGGTGACTCATCAGCACGACGCTCGATTGCGGCTGCTCCAGGATGGCGTGCAGCGTGGGGAGCGCCGCGCGGATCCGGGTGTCGTCTGCGACGCCCCCGTGTTCCAGCGGCACGTTGAAGTCCACCCGCAGCAACACGCGCTGGCCCGCCAGCGGAAGATCGGACAACCCGCGCACTGCCGTCACCGCTGCCGCTCCTCCCCGTCGACGCCGTCCGCGCCTGCCGGAGCACCCCGGCGCACCACGATCTTTACACTGGTGATGCGGTTTCCCTCCATCTGCTGGATCACGAAGTCGGCCCTGCCGTAACGCTGCTTCTCGTATTTCACGGGGATCTTGCCGAACAGATCGAACACGAAGCCGCCGAGGGTCTCGAAGTCGTCCTCGGGCAGATCGAACTCCGAGTGCTGGTTCAGTTCATCGAGACGCACGCGCGCGTCGCACAGATAGATGCCCTCGCCGATCTTCTGAATCTCGTCGGCTTCGTTGTCGAATTCATCCTGGATGTCGCCGACGATCTCCTCGATCACGTCCTCGAGACAGACGATCCCCGAGGTGCCGCCGTACTCGTCCACGATCACCGCGATGTGCACGTGGCGGAGCTGGAACTCCCGCAGCAGCTCATCGACCTTCTTGGTTTCCGGAACGAAGAAGGGGCGGCGCATGATGCGCTCCAGAACCGGTTCCTCCCCCTCGCCGGCCGCCGCCGCCCGCGAGCGCAGCAGATCCTTGGCGTACACCACCCCGACGATGTTGTCCATGTTCTGGTGATAGACCGGGAGCCGCGAGTGGCCGCTGGCCGCCACCCGTTCCACCAGGGCTTCGGCGGGGGTGTCGGACGAAACCGAGATCACGTCCGGACGCGGCACCATGATCTCCTTCACGGTGCTCCGGGAAAGCTCGACGACACCCTGGATCATCTCCTTGGCGGCGCCGTCGAGATTGGCTAGGTCATCCTCTTCCGAATCCGCTCTGCCGAGCAGCTTCTCCAGGAACCCCATCTTATTCCTCCACAACTTCGGGTAGTACGTGCCGGAGCCGATCCACATCCGACCGCAGATCGGCCAGCATCCGTTCCTGCAACGTCAACATGGGCTCATCGTCGGTGGGCGGGTCGGCGTGATCCATGCCCACGAGATGCAGCATACCGTGTACCAGCAACCGACACAGCTCGCGTTCCCGCGGCTCGCCGCGGCTCGCCGCCTGACGCGCGGCCACGTCCACGGCGATGACCACGTCGCCGGCCACCTGCTCCGAAAGTGCCGACCGGTGGCCATGGTCGTCGAGCTGCCTGAACGACAGCACGTCGGTAGGTGCTTCGATGCCCCGGTAGCGCGCATTGAGATCGCGCATGGCGGCCTCGTCGCACAGCAGCACCGATACCTCCAGGGGACTCTGCAGGCGCTCCAGCACGCGGCAGCCGAACTGCCCCAGCGCCACCTGCAGCCGCGTCCCCCGCTCGTTCGCATGCGCGCCACCAGCCCAGCGCACCTCCACGGTCACGGCGCAACTCCGTCCGGCGCGGCCGCGGGCTGCTCGGCCGCCTCGTAGGCGCGTACGATCTTGCGCACCAGTGCGCTGCGTACCACGTCAGCCTGCCCCAGACGCACGAAACAGATCTCCTGCACCGGTGACAGTACCGACATGATATGAATCAGGCCCGAGTCCTGGCGGCGCGGCAGATCGACCTGGGTGATGTCCCCCGTGATCACGGCACGCGACCCCTCGCCCAGCCGGGTAAGAAACATCTTCATCTGCTCGCGCGTGGTGTTCTGTGCCTCGTCCAGGATCACGTAGCTGTCGGCGAGCGTGCGGCCCCGCATGTAGGCCAGCGGAGCCACTTCGATGGCCCGGGTCTCCTCCATGCGCCGCAACGTATCGCTGGAGACCAGCGCATCCATGGCGTCGTACAGCGGCCGCAGGTAGGGGTCCACCTTCTGCGCCAGGTCGCCGGGCAGGTAGCCGAGACTCTCGCCCGCCTCCACCACCGGCCTGGTAACCACCAGGCGGCGCTTGTCCCGGCTGAGCACCGCGCGCAAGGCGGCGGCGACGGCGAGGAACGTCTTGCCGGTACCGGCCGGGCCGATGGCCACCACCAGCTCGTGAGCGGCCAGTGCCTCCAGGTACCGGCTCTGGCGCTCGCTGCGCGCATAGATGCGATCCAGGCCGCCCGGGATCAACACCGGATCGGCGCCGTTGCTGCGCTCGGGCGCGGTCACCGCCTCGTGGGCGGCGGCAATGGCGAACCGATCCAGGGTGCGTCCGCCAGCGGCCTGTTCCCGCAGCCAGTCGAGCATCGCGGCAAAGCGGCGCCGCTGGTCGGCGCTGTCGGTGTCCAGCAGCAACTCGTTGCCACGGCTGCGCACCGGTGCCCCGAGCAGTTCCTCGAAGGCGCGCAGATTGCTGTCATTGGGGCCGCAGAGCTCGCGCAGGAAGCCGATGTTGGTGAGGGCTACCGTCACTGCAAGCGCCATCGGCGGCCCGTCAGCGGAGCCGGCCACGGGCGGCGAAGGAGACCGCTCACCGGGCGGGGTGTTGCTGTGTGCACGTAAACACCGGTATCAGGAGTGCCAAGGTTGCGGTATCGACGCTGAACTGTCAACAGGCACGCCACAACGGTCTCACAACGGTCACTCGCTGATGAAGAACTCGTCGTCGTCGCCGCCCAGGCTGCTGCGGATTTCCGGCACCGGCAGCCACTGCACCACGATCGAGAACTCGGAGGAGAGGGCGATGACACCGTCCTCCTGCGCCCTTGGCCGCACGCTGTAGTCGAAGGTCAGGTCCCAGTCCTGCAGATGATGGACCGCGCTCAGGCTCAGCCGGTCGATCTTGAAGTTGGACCGCAGGCGCAGGCTGTCGTCCCAGAATGCGAACGACCACAGCAGGTCCTCGATTGGGTTCAGCGGTTCCTGCCCGGCATCGCGCGCCCAGTCCGGGAAGTAGCGATAGGTCCGCTCGTTGCTGGATGCCGTGGCGAAGGTAAGGTCGAGGAACTCGTGAACCCGCGCGGTAAAGGCGGTGCTGAAGGTGAAGCGATTGCTCCTGGGGTCGGGAAAGTTGACCGTCCATCCGGCGCGGGCGGTGAACTCGAGCCTGATGCGGTCGCGCCACAGGTAGCTCGGCCCCAGCGTCTCGGTGTAGTCGATGCGCAATTGCTGCAGCCCGAGGGTCTCCTCTTCGCGCCCCGTCCGCTGCAGGGGCAGCGCGATCAGGGAGGCGTTGAGGCCACCCAGCCGGAGTGAGCTGACGCTGCGCGCTACCCGGGCCGCCGGCGCGTCCTCGGGTACCCGGCGATAGGCCAGGTCGATGCTCAGCTGCTGGCGCAGGGACAATGGCTCCAGCGGCTTCGCCTCCAGGCTCAGGTTGAGCGGCTGCGGCTCCCACTCGGCACATTCCCCCAGCGGCGACCGGGACTCGTCCTCCATGCCGGTCCGCGGGTCGTCCCTGCAGCGCACGCCGGTGCTCGCGGAAGCGGAGACGTCGCCGGCGCTCAACGCCAGGCCGGCGCTCAGGAGCATGGGCCGCGGCGGCAGGTCCGCGCTCAGGGTCAGGCGCTGGGGGAAATCAGCCACCTGCAGCGCGGCCACGGCCGCCAGCCGGTGGCGGGTGATGCCGTCGATGTCCCAGCTGCCCCAACGGGTGCGAAAGTCTTCGTCGGCCGCGACGTAGGCGAGGTTGAGGAGACGCAGGTCGAGATCGTAGGTCACTGCCGAGCGCTCCAATGCCGGCTGCCCCAGCAGCGGCCGCAGGGTGAGCCGATTGCCGAGGCTCACGGTAATGCCCGACCGGCTCCGGGTCTCGACGGTCAGCCGCTCCCGCTGCGGGTCAGGCATGTTTTCGGCGGTGTGGACCAGGCTCTGCAGCGTGATGGTGTTGCGCAGGCTGTTGTCGAGGCCAAGCACGCCGCCGTACAGGTCCGCATCGTGCTGCACCAGCGTGGTGTGAGCCACCTGGACGGTGGCCGATTCCAGCGCATGGTCCACGTCGCGTGCCGTGTTCCAGCGGGCGCTGTCGTGGGTACCCTCGAAGGTGACGCCGGGACGCAGATCGTAGCGCAGCCGCACGGTCGATTCCTGCTGCGGCCGGGACCGGGTGGAGCTCTGCGGCAGGGCCTCGGGAGCGGCTGCCTCCGGCGCGGTACCGCGCGCAGGCGGCTCGGGATCGGTCGGCGCCTCCTCCGTCGCCGATACCATGCCCGAGCGCGGGCGCAACCGGCCGCCGGGCAGGTCGGGGGGGGCCTCCTGAACGGCGCCGGCCGGGCTGGCCGGCAGCCGCAGCAACGTACCGCCCATCTGCGCGAACAGCGGCAGGCGCAGGGACGAGGGATAGAAGAACGTGCGCGTCGGATCGTGGCGGGCGCCCGCGGAGGTCCCCGGCGCAGCGGCGGTCCGGCTGTGCCAGAGCCAGCGCACCCCGGCGTTGCGCACGCTCAGCTGATCGATCGGCCGCGGGGCACTCCGCCCTGGCGCCAGCAGACCGGAGAAATCGGCGCGCGCGTTGAGATCCCAGGACAGGTTCGTGCGCCGTGTCGGGGCATCCTCCGCGGCGGCCGTGAATCCTATCAGCGCCGGCCAGTTGAACCGCTCCTCGCGGTTGCCGAAGTCGGTCGTGAATTCGGGATCCGAGAACAGCTCCACGCGGCCGGTCAGCGAGACGTCGGGCAACGCCAGGTTGCCGGCCAGCTCCAGACCGTAGCGCAGCGGCAGGGTCACGCCGAACAGCGACGAGTCGTGCCAGTACGAGCGTCCGCTCACCGGGTCCGAGGCAATGAGGCTGCCGCCGAGCGGCCATATGCTGCGGGAACGCGCCACCCCGAGCTGGAACTCCAGCGCACCGCTCTCGGCCAGCGGCAGGTCCCCCGCGACGCCCGCGAACAGGCCCAACCGGGCGTACAGGTCCAGCATCAGCTTCAGGTAGTGCTCGTCGGACGGCGGCTCGTCGGTCGGCACCCGACGCAGAAACAGGCCGCGCAACTCCTCGCGATACTGCCCCGGAGTGGTCAGGCTCAGCACCGACAGCGGCTCGTCCTCCGGTGGCCGGCGGCCAATCAGATACAGGGTGGTGTTGACGAACAGTCCCTCGCGATCCCGCACCCCGAGGGCGGGACGAAGCACCATCTCGTCGCCGGGCAGAAAGAAGAACGGCAGGTAGAGCACCGGAACCCCACCCACGTACAGGGTGGCCCCCTGCAACCCCCACTCGCCCGGCGCCAACAGCCACATGCGCTCGGCGCGGACCTCGTAGTTCGGCAGTCTCGGATGGGAGCTCGTGAAGCGGGCGCCATCCAGAATGATGGTGGCGTCGGCCAGGCGCGTGATCGTGTCGCCGGCAAAGGAAAAGGTCACGGGACCGGCGACGCCATCGCGCTGCTGGCGGGTGAAGCCATCCACGAACACCGCCTTGGAGGTTGCCAGGTCGAACGCCAGGCTCGCCGCCCCCACCAGTTGCGGCTCGCCGTCACCGTGCGTCACCACGTACTCCACGCCGCCGCGCGCAGAGAGCAGCTCCGCGTCGTGGTGGTAGATCACTTCGTCGGCGCGGATCACGTGCTCGGAATCCGCATCCGCATCCTGCACCACCAGCTCCACGGCGCCGCGCAACACCAGGTAACTGCCGCCGGTCGCCGCGTCGCCGCGATACTCGGCATGGACCGCCTGCCGCACGTCCACCACCTGTGCCGGCTGCGACGG
Source organism: Spirochaetia bacterium (assembly GCA_965203905.1). Classification (GTDB taxonomy): domain Bacteria; phylum Spirochaetota; class Spirochaetia; order SZUA-6; family Bin103; genus Bin103. The sequence goes on from CBDBDQ010000005.1 coordinate 6,121,191, forward strand.
CGGCCCCGACACCTCCTCCGGCAGGGCGTAGAAGCGCCGCAACCGCGCCTGCAGGTCACGCCGACTGCCGCGGTCGTCCAGGCCCAGCCGGCGCGCCTCGGCGCGCAGCTCGTCGTAGCCTGCGCCGGCGATGTCGTCCGCCAGCGTAGCGCGAATCAGCTTCCGCGCAGCCGGAGACGCGGCGGGCGCCACCACCGGCACCTGCGGCTCGGCGGACGCCTCCACGACCGCGGTAGCGCCGTCAGTCGCGTCGGCGGAGGGCGTTGCCGCGGCCGGCTCCGCCGCGGTTGCCTGCTCGGGAGCGGTGGCTGCCGCCGCCGCGTCCGGGGGATCCTGGACCGGGGCCGTCTGCGTTGCCACGATGCGCGGCAAGAGCAGCAGCGCCGCCACGACAAGGGCGCCGGCAAGCACCTCTCGCTTGTGAATCGCGGCGAGACGCCGTATCGCGGCCGTTGGCGCAGTCCGGCAACGGCCGTTCCGCAGTCGGACGTGGGGCCGAGTACTCAGTCGGCCACGGCGCCGAGGGCGGCGCGCAGGAAGGTCCCGGTGTGCGAGCCGGACACGCGGGCGACCTGCTCCGGCGGGCCGACAGCCACCAGCTCGCCGCCCCGGTCGCCTCCTTCCGGACCCAGGTCCACGATCCAGTCGGCCTGCTTGATGACATCGAGGTTGTGCTCGATCAGCACTACCGTGTTGCCCTGCTCGACCAGCAGGTGCAACACCTGCAGCAACTGCCGCACGTCCTCGAAGTGCAGGCCGGTCGTGGGCTCGTCCAGCAGATACACGGTCCGGCCGGTGCTCCGCTTGGACAGCTCCAGCGCCAGCTTGACGCGCTGTGCCTCGCCGCCGGAAAGGGTGAGGGCCGACTGCCCCAGCTTGATGTAGGTCAACCCCACGGCGTTGAGCGTGGCCAGGCGGCGGGCGATGGGCGGGATGACGCGAAAGAACTCCAGCGCCTCCTCCACGGTCATCTCCAGGACCTCGTGGATGTTGCGTCCCTTGTAGCGGATATCGAGGGTCTCGCGGTTGTAGCGCCGCCCCTTGCATACGTCGCAGGCGATGTACACGTCGGGCAGGAAGTGCATCTCGATCTTGATCTGTCCCCCGCCCTGGCAGTTTTCGCAGCGGCCGCCCTTGACGTTGAACGAGAAGCGGCCCGGCTGGTAGCCGCGCGCCTTGGCTTCGGGGAGCGAGGCGAACAGGTCGCGGATGGGACCGAAGAGGCCGACGTAGGTGGCCGGGTTGGAGCGCGGGGTGCGGCCGATGGGCGACTGATCGATGTTGATCACCTTGTCGACGCGTTCGATCCCCTCCAGGCGCCGATGGGCGCCCACCGGCATCCGCGCGCGGCCCACGGTGTTGGCCAGCGCCGGGTACAGCACGTCGCTCAGCAGGGTCGACTTGCCCGATCCCGACACGCCGGTGATCACCGTGAAGGTGCCCAGCGGCAGGTCCACGTCGATCTCCTTGAGGTTGTGCTCGCGGGCGCCCACCACGCGCAGCAGGTGGCCGTTGCCGGCGCGCCGGCGGGGCGGAACGTCGATGCCGCTGGCTCCCGCCAGATAGCGGCCGGTCACGGAAGCCCGGGCAGCCATCACCTCCTCCAGCGAGCCGGCGGCGGTGACGTGGCCGCCGTGAACCCCGGCGCCCGGTCCCAGGTCGACGATGTAGTCGGCGCTGCGCAATGTCTGCTCGTCGTGCTCCACCACGATCAGGGTGTTGCCCAGGTCGCGCAGGTGGACCAGGGTCTCCAGCAGGCGCTCGTTGTCGCGCTGGTGCAACCCGATGGTCGGCTCGTCGAGGATGTAGAGCACGCCCACCAGGGCGGAACCGATCTGCGTGGCCAGCCGGATGCGTTGCGCTTCCCCGCCGGAGAGGGTGGCGGCGCGGCGGTCCAGGGTGAGGTACTCCAGCCCGACGCTGGCCATGAAGGAAAGGCGGTCGCGCACCTCCTTCAGGATCTGCGCCGCGATCTGCTGTTCCGTCTGGTCGAGGCCGACGCGGGCGAAGAAGTCCATCGCCTGCTGCACGCTCATGTGCGAGACCTGATCGATGTTGCGCTGCTCCGTACCCGCATCCAGGGTCACCGCCAGCGCTTCGCGGCGCAACCTGGCGCCGCCGCAGCCGCTGCAGTCATGGTGGCGCATGTACTGCTCCAGCCACTCCTTCACGCCTGGCGACGAACTCTCGCGGTAGCGCCGCCGCAGATCGTTCAGGATGCCGCGGTAGCGCGTGGTGTAGCGGTAGCTGCTGTTGCGGCGCCGATTCTGGTAGCGCACCTCGAGCGGCTCGCTCGAACCGCGCAGCAGCGCGTTGAGCACGTCCGGAGGAAGGTCCCCGAACGGCGTGTCGAGGGTGAAATCGAAGTGATCGGCAAGGGACTGGAACAGACTTCGATGCCACGCCGCCTTGGGGTTGTAGGGCGCCACCGCGCCCTCGTTGAAGCTCAGCCTGGGATTGGGAATCACCAGCTCCGGGTCGAACTCCATCTTGACGCCGAGGCCGGAGCAGTCGGGACAGGCCCCGAACGGATTGTTGAAGCTGAACAGCCGCGGTTCCAGCTCGGGAAAGGCGGCGCCGCAGGCACTGCAGGCGCTGCTCTGGGAGAACTGGCGCACCTGCTGGCCGCGCTCTTCGCGTGCGCCCGGCCCCGCGCCGTTGGCGGAGGCACCGTTGCCGCCGGCGCGCTGCGCGAGGCGGGTGCCGGGGACCCGGTCCAGGGAGGGATCGGCGGCGACCGCGACCGGGGTCTCGCGCGGCGTCTCGATGAGCGCGGTCACGCGCCCCGAGGCCAGCTCCAGGGCGGTCTCCACCGACTCCGCCAGCCGCTTCTGCACCTGCGCCCTGATCACCAGCCGATCCACTACCAGCTCCAGCGAGTGCTTGCGGTTCTTGTCGAGGATGATCTCGTCGTCGAGGGAACGGATCTCACCGTCCACCCGAACCCGAACGAAGCCGGAGCGCCTGGCATCGTCCAGGATCTTGCGGTGCTCGCCCTTGCGGCCGCTGATCACCGGCGCCAGCAGTATCACCCGGCTGCGCTCCGGGAGGCTCATCATGGCGTCGACGATCTCGTCCAGCGACTGCTCCTCGATGGGAGCACCGCAGACATGGCAGTGCGGATGGCCGACGCGGGCGTACAGCAGGCGCAGGTAGTCGTAGATCTCGGTTACCGTGCCCACGGTGGAGCGCGGGTTGCGGTGCACGGTCTTCTGCTCGATCGAGATGGCCGGCGACAGGCCCTCGATGTAGTCCACGTCGGGCTTGTCCAGACGGCCCAGAAACTGGCGCGCGTAGGAGGAGAGGGACTCCACGTAGCGGCGCTGTCCCTCGGCGAAGATGGTGTCGAAGGCGAGCGAGGACTTGCCGGAGCCGCTGAGACCGGAGATGACGATGAGGCGATCGCGCGGCAACTCCAGGTCGATCGCCTTGAGGTTGTGCTCGCGGGCCCCCTTGATGCGGATGTACTTCATGCCAGCTTCACCACGGTCTTGCCGGCGCCGCCCGCCTGGGGCGCGGCAGCGGCAAAGCCCACCACGTCACGGTGCCGCTCAAGATACTGGTGGATGCCGTGGCGGAGAACACCCTCGCCCGTGCCGTGCAGAATGGTGAACTGGTGCAACCCGTTCAGCAGCGCGCCGTCGAGCTGGCGCTCCACCTGTTCCAGCGCCTCGTGCAGGCGCAGCCCCCGCACGTCGAGCTCCAGCAACGGGCGGCCGCCAACGGCGCTCACCTCCACGTGAGGGGGCGCCGGCGGGTGCCGCCGAATGCCCCGCTCCGGCGCAACCGCGAGCTGCAGCTCGGCGGCCCGGAAGGTGCCGCGCACGCTGCCGGTCTCCACCACCCACGACCCGCGCCGGCCGGCCCGCACTACGGTTCCTTCGCGACCGCTGCCGGCAATGCGCACCCGCGCTCCCGGTGCCAGGTCGCCCGGTGCGGCGGCCGGCAACGGAGCCAACGCGGCGCCCGCCGCCTGGTCGCCGGAACCGGAGCGCGCGGTCTCGGGCTCGGCGGCGGCCGTTGCCCGCGCCGCCACCTGGTCCACGACCGCGCGCGCCGCGGCGGCCGCACCGCGCCAGCCCTCGCCGTCCCGGCCGCGCTCCCGCAACTCGCGAATGGCGCCCTCCAGCTGCTGGCGGCTGCGGCTCAGGAAGGCGCGCAGCTCCCGCGCTTCCGCGGCGTGCAGCTCCCGCTCCCGCGCGGCCAGCTCGCGCTCTCGCAGCGCCGTTTCCCGCCGCCGGCGCTCCAGCTCCAGCTGCGACTGGTCCTGTTCCTCGGCAATCTCGCGCAGCTCGTGCTGGCGCGCGGTCAGCGAGCGAATGATCTCGCCGGTATCGCTGCGCCCCTCGGCGAGGTACCCGCGCGCCGCGGCAACCACCTCCTCGGCAATGCCTTGACGGCGCGCGATCTCCAACGCGTGGCTCTCGCCGGGGATTCCCAGCAACAGACGATAGGTGGGACGCAGCGACTGCAGATCGAACTCCATGGCGGCGTTGTCGACGGCCGGGTTCACGTATCCGTAATTCTTGAGCGCGCCGTGATGAGTCGAGACCGCGACCAGCGCGCCCCGCGCGATGAGATTGTCCAGCACCGCCATCGCCAGCGTCACGCCTTCCTCGGGATCGGTGCCCGCCCCCAGCTCGTCGAGCAGCACGAGTGAGCGCTCGCTTGCGGATGCGAGGATGTGGGCGAGCTGGCGCACGTGACCGGAGAAGGTGGACAGCGACTGCGCGATCGACTGCTCGTCCCCGATGTCGCACAGCACCTCGTCGAACAGCGGCAGCGCGCTGCCCGCGGCCGCCGGAACTTCCATCCCGAACTGATTCATCAGCGCCAGCAGGCCCACCGTCTTCAGCGCCACCGTCTTGCCCCCGGTGTTGGGGCCGGTGATGATCAGCACCCGGCGGCCCGCGCCCCAGCGGATGTCGATCGGCACCGCCTCGGCGCCGAGCAACGGATGGCGTGCCGCGCGCAGGTCGATCGTCCCGGAGCCGCGCTGCAGCGCGACGCACCGGTGCAGGCGGGCGTAGCGGGCGCGGGCGTAGCGCGCATCGTAGTGGGCGATTGCCGCCATGGTAGCGCACACCTCCTGCCCGTGCGCGGCGATCTCGGCGGTGAGCTCGCGCATGATGCGGCGCAGCTCACGGCGGTAGGCCAACTGCTCGGCGGCCACCCGATGGCCGGCGTGGACGCTCTCCTCGGGCTCGATGAAGACGGTCGCCCCGCTGGAGGAGACCTCGTGCACCACGCCGCGGATGCGGCCTTGATGATTGGCCTTGACCGGGAGCACCATACGTCCGCCGCGTTCGGTGGGGCGGTCGCCGTTGAGCACGGTGCGATACTCGGGCGCGGTGAGGTAACGGCGCGCCGCCAGCTCCACTTCCCGCTCCAGACGCCGGATACGGCCGCGAATCGCCGCCAGGGAGGGTAACTGGCGCTCGCGAATGGAACCGTCGGGGTCCACCACGCGGAAGATCTTCGCCGGCAGCGCCGCTACCGCGGCGGCCGGAGCCAGCAGGGGCGCGATGCGGGCCATGGCGGCGTCGCCGCGGCCACGCGGCCGCAGGGCGCGGTGCAACGTACCCGCGGAGTGCAGGAAGCGGCCGAGGCGAGCCGCGGCGTCCGGCTCCAGCACCGTACCTTCCTTGGACAGCAGGGCGACCGCATCGGCCACTTCGGGCAGGTCGGACGTGGCCGGGACCCGGTCCGCTTCCAGCAGTTCACGCAACGCGCCGACCTCGCCCAGCAGCTCGGCGTGCGCGGCGGCGTCGCCGACGAACTCCTCCGCGGCGAGCCGCGCGGCACCGGCCGCGGACAGGCACAGTTCTGCCAGCTCGGCGCGCACGCGGGCAAACTCCAGGAGGGCGACTGCATGCCGGTCCATGGGCATCAGCGGCGTTCGGCGACCGCGTCCTGCAACTCGCCGAGGATGCGGCAGTAGCTCAGATAACGATCGCGCAGGATTTCCCCACGCTGCAGCGCCGCCCGCACCGCGCAGCCGGGCTCGCTCACGCAGAGACAGCCCGGGAACTCGCACTCCTCGACGTAGGGCAGGAAGTCGCGGTACCACAAGCGCAATTCCTGAGGTTCGATGTCGCTGATCTCCAGTTCCCGAATGCCGGGCGTGTCGATGGCCAGAATGCCGCCGGCGGCGGCTACCATTTCGCCGTAGCGGGTGGTATGGGCGCCCCGGTCGTACTTGCGAGACAGCGTTCCCTCGGGGCGCTCCAGCGCGGGATCCAGTCGGTTCAGCAGGGCGGACTTGCCCACGCCGGAGTGACCCACCAGGGCTGGCAGCGCGGCATCCGCGAGCTGCCGCCGCAGCTCGGCGATCCCGTGTCCGGTCGCCGCCGAGCAGGTCACCACCGCGTAGCCCATGGCGCGATAGCCGGCCAGGCGCCGGTCGATGGCGGGCGAGCTGCCCAGGTCCTGCTTGTTGACGACCACGGTGGGCTCGGCGCCGCCCAACTCCGCGGACAGCAGCAGGCGGTCGAGAAACCGCGGCCGGAAGGGGGGAGCGGCAAATGACCCCACCGCCAGCAGCCGGTCCACGTTGGCGGCGATGGTCTGGGGCGCCTGGCGCTTCTTGTTCCAGCGGCGGATCGCCGAAGTCCTGGCCCGGCGGTCGAGAATCCAGCCCTGCCGCGGAACCGCCTCATCCAGCGAGATGGTAACCCAGTCACCCGGCGCCAGCGGGTTGTAGGCGGGGTCGGTGACCGGCTGCTTGCCGCCCAGCACCTTGCCCATGATGCGACACTCCACCAGCGACTGGCCGGGGGTGTCGCCGGCAGCCGCGTCCTCCAATCTCACGCGGTAGATGTTGTTGATGCCACTGGCCACCTGCCCCAGCACGGCCTTCATGATAGGACAGGCGCCCGCCGCTGCCCACCCCGCGAGTCGCCCCCGTCGCCGGGAACGGACCCGCGTCCCGCGGTCGGCGGTGGCGGTACGCCGCTACGCGTAGTGCTTCCTGAAGTAGTCCAGCGAGGAGACGCGGCTCACGCCGCCGAACGGGCCGCGGTTGTAGCGGGTCGCGACATGGCATAGCTTGAGGCCATGGTGGCGAGCTTCCCGGTGTGCCGGCAACAGGGCTGTGCCGAGTACGCCGTTTTCCGGCGCCCGTGCTGCGCCGCCCACTGCGAGGATCGCGCCGCCTACGAGGCCGAGGTGACCGAGTTGCTGCGCGCCACGCGGCGGCTGGAAGGACTCAACCTGGCCGACGTACCCTGCCGTGGCCTGGACCTGCGTGGCCGCGAGTTGATCGGCTGCCGGCTTACGGGAGCGGTGTGGGAGAACGTACGCCTCGACGGTTCGCGCCTGCACCATACCCTGCTGGACTTCGCCACCCTGCGCGAATGCTCCCTGCGCGGGATCGTGGCCACCTTGTCGGTGTTCGCCGGTGCCACGATCGCTGCCAGCCACTTCGGAGACTCCGACCTGCCGCGCAACAACTTCGTCGGACTGCGCTGCGCCGACACCAGTTTCCAGGGCAGCGACCTCAGTTCCTGCCGCTTCATCGGCGCACGTCTCGAACGGGTCGACTTCCAGGACTGCAACCTGTATCACGTGCACTTCGAGACGGCGCTGATGGAGGAGGTCAACCTGCGCTACTGCAACACCGAGGAAGCTCACTTCTCGTGACGCTGATTTCGTGCCACGCCAAGACCGGCTTCGCCAACTGTTACGTGGTGGGCCCCGACGGCGGCGGGCCGGCGGCAATCATCGATCCTGGCCACTTCGATTCCAGCCTGCTGGAACGCATCGAGCAGGCTGGCCTGCAGATCGCGGCGGTGCTGCTGACCCACTCCCACCGCGCGCACTGCGGCGGCACCGGCACCGTGCTCAGCGTGTACCGGGCCCGCGTCTACGGCCACGGCGGAAGCGGGCGCCCGCGCGTCGATCAGGCGCTGCGGGACGGCGACAGCGTTGCCGTCGGCACCCTGGAGTTCCAGGTGTGCGAGCTCCCCGGTCACGCCGCCGACAGCCTGGGGTTCCGTGTCGGAGACCTGCTGTTCACCGGCGATGCGCTGCTGGCGGGGGACGTCGGCAGCACCCCCACCGCGGCGGCCCGTGCCTCCCTGGTCACGGCACTGCGGGAGCGCGTGCTGAGCCTGCCGGATCGCGTGACGATCCTGCCCGGACACGGCCCGCCCACCACGGTGCGCGCGGAGCGCGCCTTCAACGCCGCCCTGCGGCCGGGGCACTAGTTGTCCGCAAGCCATTCGTGTGGAACGCGATGGCTAGGCTCGGAGACTAGGGAGCGGCGTCCGGGGGCGCGAAGTCGGGCGGCCACGGCGCCGTGAAGGTACGCGGCTCCCGGTCCCCCGGAAGGCGGATGCTGAGGCGCCGCGCGTGCAGCAGGAGCCGCGGCGCGGTGCCGCGCGCGCGTCCGGCATACAGCGGATCACCCAGGATCGGATGCCCGAGCCAGCGCAGGTGGACGCGCAGCTGATGGGTACGTCCGGTCACGGGGCGCAGTGCTACCAGCGACGCACCGGCCAGCGATCGGCGTACCTGGTAGCGGGTCACCGCCACCTTGCCGCGGTCCTGGCTTACGCGCACCCGCAACGGGTTGCGCGGGTCGCGCCGCAGGCGGGTGGCAATCCGGCCGGCCGCGGGCGTGGGACGCCCCGCTACCCAGGCGAAATAGATCTTGCCGACCCGGCGCTCGGCGAATTGACGGCCGAGCCAGGCGTGAGCAGGGCCCTTCCTGGCGACGATGATCACCCCCGAGGTGTCCTTGTCCAGACGATGGACGATTCCGGGTCGAGACGAGCCCGGAAACTGCCGGGCCAGATCTTGGTACCGATGCAGCAGACCGTTCACCAGCGTGCCGCCGCGGTTGCCGCTTCCCGGATGGACCACCATGCCGCAGGGCTTGTTCAGCACCACTACGTCAGCATCTTCAAACAGCACCTCCAGCTCCATCGGTTCGGGCAGCACGGTGCTTGCCGGAGGTGGCGCAAGGGCGACCTCGATATGGTCGCCCAGCTCCAAGCGAGTGCTCGGTTTGACCGCCCGGCCGTTGACCTTCAGGCCCGCCAGCCGCTGCTGGAACTGGCTGCGCGAAGGCAGACCTGAACGGGCGCTGAGGTACCGATCCGCGCGCTGGCCGGCGCCGTCGGCCTCCACCACGACGCGGACGCTGGTCAGCTCGGCTCCGCGATCCGCCTTATCCATGATCGGCGGCGGCGCCGGATTCGGATGGCATCGTGCCCGGAGTCAGGTGCGGCCAGAGGTTTGCCAGCGAGGCAGGCAGCAGCGCCGCGTGCGACGAGGCGACCGCGGGCGCTACCGGTCCGCCGCCCTGCGGGCCGCGGGCGGCGGCCGCGGCAGGATCTGACGAGTAGCGCGGCGGCTCCGCCGCCTGTCCGATCAGGTAGTCGGCGACCGCCACCACCACCGCCACGCCGGCAGCGGCGAGCACGATGCCGACCTTCTCGTCGTCGTCGAACGGATCCTGATCCAGGGCGCGACCGAACGGCGCCGTGTCTTCGGAGAACCCATCGCCCGCCCAGCGGGCGTAATCGTAGACGATGGTGGACAGCAGCAGGGCGAACGGAAACGCGCCCACGGCGACGATCTCGCCACGCCGCAGGTGGCGCAGTTCGGGCGCGAATTCGTTCGGATCGTAGGGCTCCGGGACCGGCGCCGGATCCGGCTGGTTCTGCGCCGGCGCCGCAACCGCGGCAGCGACTGCCAGGAGCGCCGCAGGCAGCATCCGTACGGCTGCGCGCATCACGTCGGAGCGTGCGCCTGCGGCGCCGCGGCGCGCGGGCCGAACAGCACCGTCCCCAGGCGCACCAGCGTCGCACCCTCCTCCACCGCGATCTCGAAGTCCCCGGACATGCCCATCGACAGGGTATCGAAGGCCGGCCGGTCCGGGGCCAGCTCCTCGAACAGTCGGCGCAGCGTCCGGAAACAGCCGCGTACGGCTGCGACATCGGCACTCCACACCGCCATGGTCATCAGCCCGCGCACGCGCAGCCGATCCAGAGCCACGATTGCCTCGAGGCCACGGCGCAACTCGTCGGCATTGGGAAAACCGTGCTTGGCCGCCTCGCCGGAGGTGTTCAGCTCCAGCAGCACGTCCACGGTTCCGCCGCTGGCGACAAGGGCCCGCTGCAACGCCTGCGCCGTGGCAACCTTGTCGATCGACTGCACGGCATGGAACAGGCGCGCGGCGGCCCGCGCCTTGTTGCGCTGCAGGTGACCGATCAGGTGCACCTCCGCGTGCGGCAGCGGCGGATCGAGCTTTGCCGCCGCCTCCTGCACCCGGTTCTCCCCGATCAGGTCGAGCCCGGCGGCCAGCGCGGCCTCCAGCGCCGCCCGCGGCTGGGTCTTGGTGACTGCCATGATGCGCACGTCGTCGGCACTGCGGCCGGCGCGGGCCGCAGCAGCCGCAACTCGGACCCGAGTCTGCTGCAGCCGCCGGCGGAGCAGCATCACTGCCGGTTCCGTCACGCCCATCCTGCCACACAGTAGCGAAAACCCTCGGCATTGACGAGGTGCGGCGGCGCCAGCCGTTGCCGGCGGCGGGGCACCTCCGGAGCCGCACCGCCGCGCCCGAATGCGTTGTCACTGCGGCGAGCCGCGCCCTATATTTGGGAAGCAGGAGAACACAGCGTGGTAAACGGTGACAAGAAGACCGGCACCTGGACCGTCAAGGCGGGGCTGGCACAGATGCTCAAGGGTGGCGTGATCATGGACGTGGTAACCGCGGATCAGGCCAGGATCGCGGAGGACGCCGGTGCCTGCGCGGTCATGGCGCTGGAGCGGGTACCCGCGGAGATCCGTGCCGCCGGCGGCGTCGCGCGCATGGCGGACCCCACCAAGATCACCGAGATCCAGGAGGCGGTGAGCATTCCGGTGATGGCCAAGTGCCGCATCGGCCACTTCGTCGAAGCACAGGTGCTGCAGGCCCTGAACATCGACTACATCGACGAATCGGAGGTCCTGACCCCGGCGGACGAGGCCAACCACGTCTGGAAGCACGACTTCACGGTGCCGTTCGTCTGCGGCTGCCGGGACCTGGGAGAGGCGCTGCGGCGCATCGCCGAAGGCGCGGCCATGATCCGCACCAAGGGCGAAGCGGGAACCGGCAACGTGGTCGAGGCCGTGCGCCACGCACGCACCGTGCTCGGCGAGATCCGCCGCATCGGCACCCTCGGCAGCGACGAGCTGGTAACCGCGGCCAAGCAGCACGGGGCACCGCTGGAGCTGCTGCAGCAGATTCAACGTGAGGGCCGCCTGCCGGTGGTGAATTTCGCGGCCGGCGGCATCGCCACGCCGGCGGATGCGGCGCTGCTGATGCAACTGGGGGTCGACGGCGTGTTCGTGGGCTCCGGGATCTTCAAGTCGGAGCACCCTCAGCGCATGGCCGACGCCATCGTCAAGGCCACCACCCACTACCAGGACCCGGCCATCGTTGCCGACGTGTCGCGCGGCCTCGGCGCCGCCATGCCCGGCCTCGACGTACACGAGATCCCCGCCACCGAGCAGCTCGCGGTACGCGGCTGGTAGCCTCCCTCCCGCGTGCTGATCGGGATCCTGGCGCTCCAGGGCGACGTCGCCGAACATCAGGCTGCGCTGGCCGCTCTGGGAGCGGAGACCCGGCTCGTGCGCCTGCCGCACCACCTGCAGGAGATCGACGGGCTGATCATCCCCGGCGGCGAGAGCACCACCATGGCGTTGCTGCTCGACCGGTACCGGCTGCGACAACCGCTGCTGGCGCGACTGACCGGCGGCATGCCGGCGTGGGGAACGTGCGCGGGCATGGTGCTGCTGGCGCGACGGCTGACCGATGACCGGCCGCGGCCCCTGGGCGTGATCGACATGGTGGTGAGCCGCAACGCGTTCGGCCGTCAGGTGGAGAGCTTCGAGACCGACCTGGCGGTGGCCGCGATCGGTGAGGATCCGCTGCACGCCGTGTTCATCCGCGCGCCGGCGGTGGTGGAGGTCGGTCCAGCCACAACCGTCCTGGCCCGACTGCCCGACGGACGCGCCGTGGCGGTGCAGCACGGTCCGCACCTGGCCACCGCGTTCCATCCCGAACTGACCCCTGACCGGCGCCTGCACCGCCACTTCCTGCGCAGCGTCGGTCGCGCGATGCAGCGCAACCGTACCGGACGTACCGTCGCTCCAAGTTGACCCGATCCGCCGGGGTCCGCTACCCTGAGGGCGCGTGACGACCGCTCGCCCGCACTCACCCGGCCGCAATTACGGCTGCGCAGCATGGAGTCCCGCCGCGTGCAGTTAGAGGTTGTCATCGCAGTCGGCTTCTTCCTCCTGATCGGCATCGAAACCACCGTAAGCTGGGCCCACAACCTGCGCTCCTACGAGTTCCGGGACACCGCGGCGAACTTCGCGCTGGCGCTCGGTGATCTGTTCATGGCCGCCGCCATGAAGGCCGTGTTTCTGCTCCTGTTCGCCTTTCTGCACCGGATTGCGCCGCTGGACATGGGGCTCGCCTGGTACAGCTGGGTGCTGCTGGTACTGGTGAACGACTTCATCTACTACGTGTTCCACCGCCTGGGTCATCGCTGCCGCTTCATGTGGGCGTTCCACGTCACCCACCACTCATCGCAGAAGTACAACTTCTCGGTGGCGATCCGGCTCAACCTGTTCATACTGCCGCTCCACTTCCTGTTCATGCTGCCGCTGGCGCTGCTCGGATTCCGTCCGGAAGCGATTCTGGCGATCAACTCGGTCACCACGCTGTATCAACTCTGGGTGCATACCGAGCTGGTGGGCAAGCTCGGCGTCCTCGACCGGGTCTTCAACACGCCGTCCAATCACCGCGTCCACCACGGCTCCAATCCCCAGTACCTGGATCGCAACTACGGTGCCATGTTCATCTTCTGGGATCACCTGTTCGGCACCTACGAACCGGAGGTGGAAGCACCGGTCTACGGCCTCACCAAGAACGTGGACTCCTACAACCCGGTGACCCTGACCCTGCACGAGGTGCACGCCATGCTGCGCGACGTCGCACGTCCCGGCCCGCTGCGCCACCGGGTGATGTACCTGTTCGGACCGCCGGGCTGGCGGCCCGAGACGGCGCCCCGGGCAGCGCGCTGGCCGGTACTCCGCCGCGCGCTCCTGCGGCGCTCGCCGCGGCGCGGTGCGCGCACCGCCGAGCGCGCCGTGCCGGCCCCGTTGCCGCTGCGACTGTCGCGCTACCGGCACCCACCGCGCGCACCGCGACCGGGACAGAAACCGAGCCGGGGAAGACGCTCCGCCGACACCCGCACGCCTTCCACCACTGCCAGCTACCGGCGCCGCCGGCCGGCCGGCACCTGAGCCCGCCCGGCGCCATGGCGCGCTCGGTGCTGGTCACCGGCGCCACCGGACAGATCGGATCGGCGCTCACCCACGCGCTGCTGCAGAACGGCTGGCAGGTGCGCGCCCTGGTGCGCGACGAGGAGCGCGCGCGGCTGCGGCTCGGCGCGAACGTCGAGCTGGTACGCGGGGACCTCGCTGAGCCGGACAGCGTACGCCCGGCCCTGCGCGGCGTCGCGGCGGTAGCCCACCTCGCCGGCGTGGCTTCCTACTGGCCGGCGCGCGCGCCCGAGATGAGGGAGGTGAACCTGCACGGCACCGCGCACCTGCTCGACGCGTGTGCCGCCGCGGGGGTGGGCAGGCTGCTGCACACCAGCTCCATCGCCACGCTCGGCTGGGTACCCGACGGCGAAGTTGGGGACGAGTCCACCGGTTACAACTGGCACCGTTGCGGCATCGCCTACTTCGACACCAAGTACGAGGCGGAACGCATGGTGCTGAGCGACCCGCGCCTGGCAGCCGTCGTGGTCAACCCGGGGCTGGTATTCGGAGCCGGTGACACGGCCGGAAATGGGCTCCGCTTCCTGCGCGAGATCGCCGCCGGCGTGCCCGGCTACCCGCCCGGCGCCACCACCGCCGCGGTGCTGGACGACGTGGTGGCCGGACATCTCGCCGCCCTGGAGCGCGGCCGTCCCGGCGAGCGCTACGTCCTCGGCGGCTCGCCGCTTCCGTTCCACGAGCTGTTTGCGGAAATCGCCGCCGTCGTCGGCGTCCCGCCGCCACGACGCCGGCTGGCACCGTGGATGCTCGGGGCCCTGGCGCTGGCCCACACTGCCGCCTCCCGCCTGCACGGCGGGGAGCCGCGGATCTCCATCCCGAGCTACCACATCCTGACCCGCAACCGGCGCTACCGCTCCGCCAAGGCGGTCCGCGAGCTCGGCTACCGCATCTCCCCGCTCAGCGAAGGATTGCGGCGCTGCTGGGAGTGGTACCGCCAGCGGCAACCGCCAGCGTAGCCGCCCCTACCCCGCCAGCAGACGTACCATACGCACCCGTTTGCATGGCCTCCGGCGTCACGAAGTGGCGTTGCGTGCTAATCCGCGTGTTCGATCACCTCGGCAAGGGCCGCGTCCGCGATCTCGATCGTCCGCTCGATGTCCTCGGCGCTGTGGGCAGTGCTCAGGAACCAGTTGTGGTAGGGGTGGAAGTAGGCGCCGCGGCGGGTAGCGGCGGCGCAGAACCGCTGGAAGCGCATGAAATCGGTCTCCGTGGCGAAGCGCAGCTTGGGCATGCTGGGCAGTCCGGAGACGTGCAGCCGCTCGCCGTGGCGGACGGCGACCTGCTGCAGTCCTTCGATCAGCTGCCGGCCGCGCCGCTGCATGATCGCCACCCCGTCGATCTCCTGCAGGCGCCGCTGGCAGGCAATGGCCGCCGCCATCGGTCCCTGCTGCATCCAGAAGGTGCCGGTGGTGAACACCGCTCCCGCCGCCGTCAGCAGGTGCCGGTCACCCATGCAGACCGCGATCGGATAGCCGTTGGCGATCGCCTTCGAGTAGCACGCCAGATCGGGGGCGAAGTCGAACACCGTATGGGAGCCGTCGAGGGAGGCGCGAAAGCCCACCCGTACGTCGTCGCTGATCACCACCGCGCCATGCTCCCGGGCGAGGGCGCACAGCCGCTGCAGGAACCCGTCTGCGGAGAACTCCGAGTCGTCGAACAGCGGATGGTGATAGGGAGTCACCATCACCGCCGCCAGATCATGCGCATGGGTCGCCACCAGCGCCTCCATGCCCCGATGGTCGTTCCAGGTGAAGTCGTGGACGTGCGCGCGGTCCTCGGCAATCAGGCCGGCGTGGCCGGGGGAGGCCCAGGGATAGGATCCGTGGTAGGCGCCGGCCGCCTTCAGCACCGTGCGGCGGCCGGTATGCTCGCGCGCCACCTGCAGGGCGAAGCTGGTCATGTCGGAGCCGTTCTTGCCGAACAGCGCCCACTCCATCCCCTGTATGCGGGCCGTGAGAAACTCCGCCAGCTCGACCAGCGCCGAGGTGGGGTGGTTGAAGCCGAAGCCGTTGCGGTCCGCCGCCTGCGCCGCGGCGTCCACGATGGCATCGGCGTAGCCCAGGATGCTCGCTCCGAAGCCGCACAGGTAGTCGATGTAGCGGTTGCCGTCGGCGTCCCAATAGTAGGCGCCGCTCCCGCGCTCGGCGAACAGCGGGTAGGACCCCGGCACCACCAGCATCGGCCCGCGGGTGCCGTAGATGCCGCGCGGGACGACGCGCGCAGCGCGCCGGAACAAGGCGTCGCTGCGTTCGAACCGCGCGCTCACAGGAACCTGCCCACGCGGGACATGAGCTGGAGGATCGGATCCAGCAGCGGTAGCTGGCCGCGCAGCCGTACCGCACCGGTACCCAGCGCCGTCCACAGCTCCAGCTCGCCGGACAGGACGCCGTAGGCGGTGTTGGGATCGGCAAACTGCACGGTGACGTTGGCCTGCGACTGCGCTCTGCGCGCGACCTGAAGCCGGCCCTGGGCGCATATGATCTGTAGTGGCGGATGGGCAACGATGCCGATCTCCGCGACACCGTCGGCGGCGCCGGACGCGGCGATGCGGCGGCCCTCTTCCCACGCCTCGGCGAGCACGCCGATGGCATACACCAGCACCGCGAGGCGGATCGCAACCGCCGCGGCGAAGGTGCCGTCGGCAGCGAGCTGCTCCCGCTCGCTGCGCAGGTAGTACTGCAGCCGCGCGCTGAGGGCGCGCAACCCGCCGATGAGGCGCGGGCGCCATGCGCCGACCCAAGGCAGCGGCACGGCGCCGCCCCCCTCGAACATGCGCACCGCCGCGCCCGGGCTGAGCAGCAGCAGCCCCAGCGACGGCAGGCCGCGGCCGCGGCGAAGCGCCTGCAGCCGCCCGGCCGCCACCTCCAACCGTAGCCCCGGTCCGCCGGCAACCCGCAGCCCGATGCTGCTGCGCCAGCCGGCCACCACCTGCTGCGCCGCCGGATCGACGCGAACCACCTCCTCGAGTTGCGGCAACACCGCGTGCAGATAGAGGTGAGCTTTGATCAGATCAGTGGTCACGGCCACCGGCAACCCGCCGGCAACGTAGCCCGGCGAGCGCCCCGATGGCAACGCAACCCGCATCACCGCACCAGCCGGCGAAGTGATCCCAGAGCCGGTCAAGTCGGCGACCCGGCCACCTTTGCGCGCTGGTCCCACGGAGAACCACGCGCGTCGGCGCTCGTTCTCAGCTTCTGGACTCGTGCCGCCGTTAAGGGTAGGTTGCCCTCAGATGGCGAACACGCTCGCGCTGACGCCACATTGCGGTTGGCGTCGCATCCTCCGGTACGGCGAACGTGCAACTCATACCGTCCCTACGGACGGCACCAACCGGCGTTGTCCATGATTGGCGCAGGTGCCGTCGCGGGCGGCAACGGCAACTACCGAATCGAGGTTGCCGACTTCGGTCCGATTCGGCGCGCCGCCGTTGATCTTCGTCCGCTGACGGTGTTTGCCGGGCAAAGCAACACCGGAAAGTCCTACCTGGCAATGCTGGTGTACGCGTTGCATGAGTGTTTCTGCCCAAACCCTATACGATTCGGGCAGGTCCAAACACGGCATCTGTTCAGCTTCAGCGGTGGCATAGCCGAGTCACTGTGGGACAAGGAAGACCTGCGCCGAAGCATCGTCGAATGGTGGTCAGCACTTGGCAGGAGCGAGGCGGCCCCGTTGCCGGACGATCTGGCCAGGGCGCTTCGCCCTTTGCTGCAGCGGCTCCCCGGGGGCGGACGATACCTGGCCCAGGAAGTGCGGCGTTGTTTCGGCGTCGAAGTAATCGAAGATCTTGTGCGCCGAGAGAGTCCGGCTGACAGCGCCATCATTACGCTGCAGATTCCGGATGGGCACGGGCGGCCGAGAGTTCGGTACCGGTCCGACTTTGGACCGAAGGGCGTGCGGATAGCGGGCCAGTTTGGCTCGTTGCCGCACGTGTCCGGTTTCAACTCCGACGATTCGGAATCCCTTGGCTTTGATCCTGCAGATCCGTCCTTTCTGATAGCTACCGTCGTGTCGAACGTGTTTGAGTCGTTGTTGGGTCCTCTGACGCGGCGTGCCTATTACCTTCCGGCTGACCGCACAGGGGTCATGCATAGCCACCAAGTGGTGGTAAGCACCCTGATCCAAAGCGCGACCGCCGCGGGTATGCGTCCGTCCGCGAGCTCACCGCTCCTGTCGGGCGTTCTTGCCGACTTCCTGGATGGGCTGATCGGGATGAGCCGGTCTGCACGAAAGTCTCCGCGCGAGCTAGCCGAGGGTTTGGAGCAAAATCTGCTCGCGGGCGCAGTCCGGCTCGATCGATCCGAGAGTGGATATCCATCATTCGTCTATCGACCGACCAACTGGGATACCGATTTACCGTTGACACGCACCTCTTCGATGGTTTCGGAGCTGGCTCCAGTAGTGCTCTATCTGCGCCATCTTGTAGAGCCGGGCAATGTGCTGATCATCGAAGAGCCGGAGTCGCATCTGCATCCAGCGTTGCAGGCGGAATTCACGCGGGAGCTGGCGCGGCTGGTGCACTCGGGCGTGCGCGTCATGCTGACCACGCACAGCGAGTGGATCCTGGAGTCGCTCGCCAACCTCGTGCGGATGTCGGAGCTGTCGGAGGAGCGGCGCGAAGGGATTCCTGGGGCGGACGCGGCGCTCGCTGCAGAGCACGTGGGCGCGTGGCTGTTCAAGCCCGACGATGGCGGTGGCTCCGTGGTGGAGGAGATTCCGCTCGACATCGACGCGGGCAGCTTCCCCGCCGGCTTCGGCGAGGTAACCGAGGCGCTGTACAACGAGTGGGCCAGGATTGGCAACCGGATTGCAGCGGCGATGGCCGACCAGAACGACTGACAGTCGGCGCTGGCGCTGATCGACGCGCGCGTCGACGCGCGCTGTATGGCCACGGCGATGAACAAGCAGGGATGCACCGTCGATACCGATGGCGTGCCTGCGCCATATCGCGTGATCGACATGGATCACGCGGCAGCTCCGGTGGACCCCAGCGACCGGAAGTGCGACTACCTGTTCCTGGCGGCGGACACAGGTCGACGAAGGATCTTGGTGGTGCCCCTGGAGCTCAAGCGCACGGGACTCAACCCTGCGTCTGTCGAGTCTCAGCTGCAAGCCGGAGCGGGAGTGGCGGAACAGACCGTTCGTGGGATTTCCCCGGTACGATTCGTTCCGGTGGCGGTCCACGGTGGAAGAGTGCATCGACGGCAATATCAAGAGCTCAGAACCAAGCGGATCAGATTCCGCAACAGCGACAACGAGATTGTGACCATGCCGTGTGGCTCACCCTTGACCGCCGCGCTCGCGTAGTTGCGACGATCCCGTCGACGCCAAGCGGCGGCAGCGCGTGGTGTCGTGCGCCTTGTTGCCAAGGGTAGGCTATGCTCTAGTACCGAGCTATGCACCACCGCTGTGTTGGCCTGTCGGAGTTGGACTCTTGATCCGGCGCCGGCTTGGACACTGCCGGTACGCCAGCAAGGCGGCCCCACTCCCAGTGGCACTGATGCGTCACCCGCTCGCGGATGTTTTGGCCTTGGAATACCCTTTGCGTGGGTTACCGGCAGCCGCTGAACCGAGCTGACAGGTCGTGGCAGGTCGGCAGCTCACGGCGCTGGTGCCCAGCGCGTCCAATCTGGCAATGGTGCGGCGCCGCGTGCGGCTGTGGAAACCGCCGTTCGAAGCCGTGACCTCGCGCTGGGTGCGGCTTACGGTGGCGGGCCGGGAGTCGCTGCCGCGGCGCCAGCCGTTCCTGTTCCTGGCCAACCATAGCGGCTTCTTCGATCCTCCGATCATGGTGCGCGCGGCGGGCGAGGCGGTAACCATCCTGGCCACCGAGTCCAATTTTCGCGAGGGACCGATCGGCCGTTTCTTCGTCTACTTCGGCGCGGTACCGAAGATGAAGTACACCGCCGACGCCCGCGCCATCATCACGCTCAAGCGCTGGGCCGACGCCGGAGCCCACGTGGGGCTGTTTCCCGAGGGTGAGCGCACCTGGGACGGGCGCCGGCTGCCGCTGGTGCCGGGCATCGAGAAGCTGGTGCGGCTGCTCGGCCTGCCGCTGGTCACCATGCGCATCTACAACGGCTTTCGCCAGTCACCGCGCTGGGCGCCGCGGCTGCGCCGCGGCCGCATCCACGTGGAGCTGGACCCGCCGCGCCAGTTCGACCGGCGCACGCCGCCGGCGGAGATCAAGCGCTACATCGAGGAGCGCATCACCGTCGACGCGCTGGGCGAGCCGCGCTTTCCGGTGGCCGGCGCCGGGCTGGCACAGGGGATTGCCAACGTGGCCTGGGCCTGTCCCTGCTGCTACTTGATCGACGGCTTGGAGGAGACGGGCAGCCAACTCCGGTGCCGGGGCTGCGAGGCACGCTGGAGCGTCGACTGGGACGGCCGGCTGCGCGGACGCGACGGAGCCGCCAGCTACACCCTGCCGCACGTGGTGGACCGCATCCGCGCCCACTACGCCGCCGCACCGGGAGCACCCGGCGGCGATCCGCTGCCGGCCAGCGAGCCGATGACCCTGCTCGACATCCGCCCGCGGCGGCCGCGCGTGGTGGGACGCGGACGACTGCGGCTGACGCGCGACGAGCTGCTGGTGGAAGGAGCGCAGCCGTGGCAGTTGCCGGTGCACCAGGCGGAGGCGATCACCGTGGACATGCGGCGCCGCCTGACCCTGCGCGCGGGGCAGCGCTACCTCGAGGCCGTGATCCCGCACGAGTCGGTGCTCAAGTGGGAGTGGTTCGTCAAGCGGCAACAGGCCGCCGCTGCTAAACGTTGAACTTGACGTCGATCACGTCGCCGGCGGCAATCCGGTAGCTGCGATCCACGATCCGGAGCAGGCCCTTGGTGCGGGCTTCCTGCGGAGTGCGGAACTGGTCCAGGGTGGCGATGTTGAACACCTCGGCACGGATGAAGCCGCGCTCCAGGTCGCTGTGGACCTGTCCCGCCGCGGAGGTGACTGCCGCGCCGGCCGCCACCTCCCATACCCGCGCCTCGCTCTTGGCGACGGTATAGAAGAAGATCCGCCCCAGCGCCCGGTGCAGGTCCCGCACGTGGCGCTGCAACTCGTGATCCGGCGGCGTGCCCGAGATCACCGCTCCCGGTCTGAGGGTGGCAAGGTTGAGTCCGCGCAGGTGGGTGAGCTCCTCTTCCGCGAAGGTCTCGTGGTTGAGCGGACGTTCCTGCTCCAGCACGCCGATGGCGCGTTGCAGCAGGTCGGTATGGGCGGGATCGGCGTACAGGTTTCGCTCCAGGGTCTCGGTGTCCTCCAGCATCCAGTCAAGCTGCTCTTCGGCAGTGATCAGAAAGCAATCCGCGCGCTGCCGCTGCTCCTGGTCGAAATCGGCCACGAAGTAGGTGCGGCGCGCCGAGCGGTAGCGCTCTGCCAGCGCGTCCAGCGCGGCGTCGGCGAGCTGGTAGCGGCCTCTCAGGTCGGCGCCCTGCACGAAGATCTTCATGGCGACGGCGCTACCCTACCCGATTCGGCCCGCGACCCGGAACCCGCGGCCGCTCGGCTCCGCGCGGTCCTGCCTGCTTGCCGACAAAAATACTTGCAACTATACTTATTGCGATTACAAGGTTTTTGACGGGACATGGAAGACCGACTCGACATCCCGGAGGACCTGTCCCTGGCCACGTTCCGGCGGCTGATGCGGGCCACGCTGCGCATCAAGCGGGCGATCGGACCGCTCCTCACGGAGGCCGGGCTGACCGGAGCCCAGTTCCATACCCTGGTGCGGATCCCGGATCAGGGCATCCCGGTTACCAGGCTGGCCGCGAAGGCATGGGCCGACCCCGGCAATGCGTCGGGCGTGATCGACCGGCTGGAACGCGAGGGCCTGGTGGAGCGGCGGCCCGCGGCCCATGACCGGCGCGTGGTCCTGGTGCATGCCACCGCCACCGGGCGCCGGCGCGTCGCGGAGCTGTGGCCGGCGTACCTGGACTGTATCCGGCGCAACATGGCGCCGCTGCGAGACGAGGAACTGAACAGCCTGGGCGGGCTGTTGGAGAAACTCGCGCCAAAGGAGGACTGAGGTGCAGAGGCGACCACCGCAACCCGGCAACGACAACGGGCGCCACGACGAGGTGGAGCGGCGCCGTCCCCGGAAAGCCGGCCGGCCGGCCGGCGGCAGCGGCCGGCCCGCGCCGCGGCCCGCCGGTCCGAATGGCGCGCCCGGCGCGGGCGGCCAAGCCGCTCCGGACGGCTGGTCGCCACCCGGCGGTGCGCCCGGTGCGCGGCGCCCGCCACGCGGCACCGGACCGGACGGCCGCTCTCCCAACGGTGCGCCGCCGGGCATGGGCGGGCGGCCGCGTGCCGGCGGGGCTGCCGGCGGCCCACCGAACGGGGCGCCGGGCTGGGGCGGTGCAGGCGGCGGACGGCCGGGCCAGCGGCCCGGATGGTCGGCGCTGCAGGCCCTGCTGCGCAGCCTGGCCTTCATGCGCAACTACCACTGGGCGACCCTGGCCAGCCTGCTCTGCCTGCTGGCCAGCTCCGCCGGCAACCTGGCGGTGCCGCGCCTCACCCAGCAGATCGTCGACAGCGGCATCCTCCAGGACCGCATGCAGGCGATCCTGATCGGCGCCGTGATCATTGTCGCGGTTACTGCCCTGCGCTCGCTGTTCACCTATCTCCAGGGAGTGCTCTCGGCGCGCGTGTCGCAGGGCGTGGCCTACGACCTGCGCAACTCGTTGTACGACCACATCCAGAGCCTCTCCTTCAGCTACCACGACCGCTCCCAGACCGGCCAGCTCCTCACCCGCGCCACCAGCGACGTCGACATGGTGCGCATGTTCATCAGCCACGGTGTGATCCAGATCGTCACCACGGCGGTGCTGCTGGGCGGCAGCTTCTACCTGCTGTTCGCCACCAACTGGCGGCTGGCGCTGCACGTGATCCCGGTCATGGCGGTGGTGTTCGTGGTGTTCACCTACATGTCCAAGATCGGGCGGCCCATGTTCCGGCGGGTGCAGGAGAAGATCGCCACCCTCAACACCCATCTGGAGGAGAACCTGGTCGGCGTGCGGGTGGTGAAGGCATTTACCGGCGCCGCCCGCGAGCAGGACCGATTCGAGGTCGGCAGCCGGGAACTGTACGACGAGTCGATGCGCGTCAGCCGCATCTTCTCGCTGGCCATTCCGCTGGTGTTCGCGATGGCCAACTTCGGCACCCTGGTGGTGACCTGGGGCGGCGGCATCCAGATCCTGGCCCAGCGCCTGACCATCGGCGAGCTGGTGGCGTTCCAGGGCTACCTGATCGTGGCCATGTTCCCGATCACCATGCTCGGCATGATCATGATGTCGATCTCCCAGGCCTCCGCCAGCGCCGAACGGATCTTCGAGATTCTCGATGCCGAGTCGGACGTCAAGGAGAAGCCGGATGCCGCGGTGCTGCGGCCGCTCACCGGCGGCCTGCGCTTCGAGGAGGTGGGATTCCGCTACTTCGGCATCGGTGCGCCGGTGCTGCAGGACGTGAGCTTCGCCACGGGTGCCGCCGAGACCCTGGCCATCGTAGGGGCCACCGGCTCGGGCAAGAGCACCATCATCAACCTGATTCCACGCTTCTACGACGTCACCGGCGGCCGGATCGCCATCGACGGCGTCGACATCCGTGACGTCACGCTGCAGTCGCTGCGCCGCCAGATCGGCATCGTGCTGGAGGAGACCACCCTGTTCGGCGGCACCATCCGCGAGAACATCGCCTACGGGCGTCCGGACGCCACCGACGCCGAGGTGGAGGCGGCGGCGCGCGCCGCGGCCGCCCACCAGTTCATCAGCGGCTTTCCCGACGGCTACCACTCCGCAGTCGGCGAGCGCGGCGTGACCCTGTCGGGCGGCCAGAAGCAGCGCATCGCCATCGCCCGGGCGCTGCTCATCGATCCACGCATCCTGATCTTCGACGACAGCACCAGCAACGTCGACTACGAGACCGAGGTGCAGATCCGCGGCGCCATCGAGAAGCTGCGCCACGAGCGGCTCTCCTTCGTGATCGCCAGCCGCATGAACACGGTGCTGGCGGCCGACCGCGTGCTGCTGCTGGACCAGGGCCGGGTGGCCGGGCTCGGAGAGCACCAGCGCCTGCTGCACGACAACGCGCTGTACGCGGAGATCTACTACGCCCAGCTCTCGGAGCAGCCCGAGGAGGTGGCGTCATGAGCGACTCGCGACGCGACTCCATGCCGGCGCCCGGGCGCGGGCGCATGGGCATGTCCCCGTTCGGCTTCCACGGTGGGGACGACCAGCCGGCGGCCAAGGTGGGCCAGACCCTGCTGCGCATGTACCGCTACATGAGCGACCGGCCGCTGGCGCTGTTCCTGGTGGTGGCGCTGGCGGTGATCTCCGCCGCCGCCCAGGCCGCGGCGCCGATCTACATCGGCCACGCGGTGGACGGCCTCAAGGCGTTCCTGGAGGGGGAAGCCGAACGCGCCACGGCCGGCCGCGGGCTCACCATCGCCATGGTGCTGGTGCTGGTCCTGTTCCTGGTGGGCTGGCTCACCAACGCCGGCAGCCGTTACGCGCTGGCCGCCGTGGGCCAGCGCATGCTGCTGAGGATGCGCAACCAGGTGATGCAGAAGGTGCACGAGCTGTCGCTGACCTACTTCGACCGCAACGAGGCCGGCGACCTGCTGTCGCGGCTCACCAACGACACCGAGGTGATCAATCGCACCGTGGGGATGGGGCTGTCGCGCCTGGTAACCAGTTTCCTGCTGCTGTTCGCGATCCTGGTCGGCATGCTGTGGCTCAACTGGCGCCTGGCGCTGGCCAGCTTCGTGCTGCTGCCGCTGATGTACGTGAGCACGGCGGTGTTCTCGAAGCGCGCCCGCAGCGCGTTCCGCAAGACCCGCAAGACCATCAGCGGCGTGAGCTCGGAGCTGGAGCAGAACATCTCCGGCGCGCGCACCGCGCAGGCGTTCAACCGCCAGTCGTGGAACTCGCAGAGCTTCCGTCAGCTCAACCGCGCCAACCGCGACGCCAACGTCGGCGCCGAGTCGCTCACGGCGGCGTTCGCGCCCACCATGGACGTGATCAGCGCCATCGGCATTGCCGTGGTGCTGGCCTACGGCGGCTACCTCGCGCGCCTGGAGCTGGTGACCATCGGCGTGATCGTGGCCTTCCTGCAGTACGTGCGCCGATTCTTCGAGCCGGTGCGCGCCATCTCCATGCTGTGGGCGCAGCTCCAGTCCTCGATCGCCGGCGCCGAGCGGATCTTCGAGCTGCTCGACGAGCGGCCGCAGATCGAGGACGCCCCGGATGCCAAGCCGCTGATGGTGAAGGACGGGCGCGTGGTGTTGCGTGACGTGTTCTTCTCCTACGAGCCGCAGACGCCGGTGCTGCAGGGGATGAGCCTGGTGGCGGAGCCGGGCCAGACCGTGGCCCTGGTGGGCCCGACGGGAGCCGGCAAGACCACCGTCATCAGCCTGTTGGAACGGTTCTACGACATCCAGGGCGGCACCGTGACCATCGACGGACAGGATGTGCGCGGCGTAACCCAGGAGAGCCTGCGGAGCTGCATCAGCATCGTGCTGCAGGACACCTTCCTGTTCGCCGACACCATCCGCCACAACATCCGCTATGGCCGGCCGGATGCCGACGACGCGGCGGTGGAGGCGGCGGCGCGGCGGGCGCGCGCGCACGAGTTCATCGCCCAACTCCCCGACGGCTACGACACGGTGCTGCAGGAGGGCGCCAGCAACCTCAGCCGCGGCCAGCGGCAACTGGTCTCCATTGCGCGCGCCCTGCTCAAGGATCCGCGCATCCTGGTGCTGGACGAGGCCACCTCCAACGTCGACACCCGCACCGAGCTGCTGATCCAGGCCGCGCTCGGCGAGCTGCTGCAGGGGCGCACCAGCTTCGTCATCGCCCACCGCCTCAGCACCGTCAAGCGCGCCGACGTGATCTACGTCATCGACGAGGGCCGGGTCGCCGAGAGCGGCACCCACGACGAGCTGCTACGGGCGGACGGCACCTACGCGCGCATCTACCACAGCCAGTTCGAGCTTACGGAAGCGGCTGGCACCCCCGCGACCGCCGGCTGAGGCGCCCCCCTGATGGTGTGAGTTTCAGTCGAGCCGGAACGGTGGATAGCGGTCGGTGGTCAGGACGTAGGCGTAGGCCGCGACGCGGAGCCACCAGCGCAGATAACCCTCCATGAACTGGAAGATCCAGCGCGGCTGGCTGCCGGTAACGAGAATCACGATCCAGCCGAGGATCGACACCGGCGGGACCACCACTCCCAGCACGCTCAGGACGATGTAATGGGGAATCGCGAGCAGCCACTTGAACAGGGGCAGCACCCGGTTGAGCTCGGCTGAGACATCGGGATAGGCGATCTCCAACGTCACCGCCTGCTGCTCGTCGGTCGAGGGATATTCGTCGCGCAGCAGGAGCAGGTAGGCGCCGATCCGCGCGCTGAATCGCGCCAGCTCCAGGTTCCAGTTGAACCACCAGCGGGGATACTTCTGTCGGAACAGGATCATGAGCGCGGTGGCGATGGCAAGCCCGGCGCCGACCCCCGCCGCCCCGGCCGCGGCATTCGACCGGTCACTGAGATCCCAGTTTCCGAAGGTGTCGTACTGGCTGGGATCGCTGTGACCGGAGAGCAGGCTCGCGACAATCAGAATCGGTATGGCCAGGATGAGGCGCACGAGCACCGAGCCCCGGTTCCTGGTCCCCTCGGGAAACTCCACCCGGAACTGTACCGGGTAGCTGTCGGATGGATTCACGGCATCATACTCCTTCGTGCGGCGGCCGGCGGCGGCGAGAAGTCCCCGCGGGCAGGGCCTGGGGCGTGGCCCCAGATACTACGCACGCAGCCCGCACTGTCAACAGCGCATGCGAAACCGGCGGCCGGCAGCGGCGGAGCGGACGCCGCGCCGCAATCGTCCGGTATACTGTGGTTCGTGACCGCCAAGCCTCCCTCCACCCACTGGACGCGGCAGATCCCGCGCTACGTAGGCAACCTGCAGCGCTTCATCGTGGTGCTGATACTGGCGCTCGTCCTGGTCCTCGTCGCGGTCCTGATCGCGCGGCTCGGCTGGCTCATCGTCACGGACCTGCTGCAAACGCCGATCGCGCAGTTGTCGGCCGCTCAGTTCCTGAATCTGTTCAGCTTCGTGCTGCTGGTCTTGATCGGGGTCGAGCTGATCGAGTCGGTGCAGTTGTTTCTGACCGATGCGCACGTGCACGTCGAGTTCCTGATCCTGATCGCACTTACGGCCATCTGCCGCAAGATCATCATCATGGAGGTCACCAAGGAAGCCCCTCTCACCCTGATGGGTATCGCTGCACTGGTGATCAGCCTTGCCGCCGCGTACTTCCTCATCAAGGGAAGGCATCTGGAATAGAGTGAGAGCTGGGGACGCCGCGGCACCCGTTCCCGGGTCTAAACCGTCGGCGCGGCGCCGCCGTCGACGTTGATGGCCGAGCCGGTGACGAAGGCGGCGCGGGCGGAGGCAAGGAACACGATCACGTCGCCGGCTTCCTCGGCAGCCGCGATCCGCCCGAGCGGAATCTGCTTGCCGCCGTCCTGGTAGAACTGCTCCAGCGTATAGGAAGGATCGTCGGCGTGCTGTAGCTGCCAGCGGCGGTCGTTCTGTCGGCTCCTGATGTTGCTCACGCACACCGTGTTCACACGGATGCCGGCACCGGCGTATTCGTTGGCCAGCGCCTTGGTCAGGGCAATGCCGGCGGCGCGCGACAGCGAGGTGGGTACCGAGGCCCCCGGCGCCGCCTTGCCCGCTGGGGTGGTGATGTTGATGATCACGCCGCCGCGCTCCTTCAGCGCCGGCAGCACGGCACGCACACAGTGCACGGCGCCGTACAGCTTGAGCTGCAGGTCGGCCCCCAGCAGCTCGTCGTCCATCGCCTCGAACCGATTCGCGTTGCCGGTCCCGGCGTTGTTGACCAGGATGTCGATGCGCCCGAAGTGGTCCCGCACGCGCTGCGCCATCGCCTGAATCTGCTCCATGTCGCCGACGTCGGCGGCCACCGGCAGCACCTCCGAGCCGGTGGCCGCGGCGATCTCCGCCGCCGCGGTGTCCAGATCCGCCTGGTTGCGCGCCACGATCGCTACCCGTGCGCCCTCGCGGGCGAAGCGCTCCGCCGCCGCGCGGCCGATCCCGAAGCTGCCACCGGTCACGATGGCCACCATGTTTTGCAAACCGAGGTCCATGCGGGCATCATAGCCGGTATGCAGGAACCGCGCCCCCTCACCAGCGACGAGATCCACTTCTTTCGCTTCAACGGCTTCCTCAAGCTGCCGTGGCGGTTGCCCGACGACTTGGTAGAGCGACTCAAGGCCCAGGCCGGCGCCGACGTCGAGCAGGAGGTGGAGCCGCTGGTCCGCGACTACCGCGGCGACGTGATGCGCCTGTCGGCCATCTGGGAGCGCGGCGAAGCGTTCCAGGAGGCGCTCGGCGGCGCCGAGGTGGTGCCGGCGCTGCAGTCGCTGCTGGGGCCGGACGTGGAGTTGACGCTCAACCGGCACAACCACATGACCCTCAGGCGCCGGGACGACCGCAGCGCCATGTCGGTCTACCTGCATCGCGACGTGAGCAACTGGTCACGCACCATCTGCACGATCCTGTTCTATCTCGAAGACACCAACCTGGAGAACGGCTGCACCCAGGTCATCCCCGGCAGTCACCTGCTGCCCAACGTCGCTCCGGGCCTGAAGGCGGAAACGGACCCCTGGTGGATCGCTTCCGGGCTCCTGGAACAGCGTATCTCGCTGCCGATGCCGGCGGGCGGCATGCTGGCGATCGACAGCATGCTGCTGCACGCCGCCGGCAGGAACCGCACCGACGGCACGCGCATGAGCCTCACGGCCGGCTATCACCTGGTGGATCACCACGCCGGTGCCTGGGACCCCAAGCGTGCGCTGGTCTGCGGCGAGCGCGTCTACCGCGGCAACGATGTGACCCTCATGCGCAAGGAACGGAAGGGCGCTCCCGCATGAGCAAACCGCGCCTGCTCTTCGCCCCGGCCCGCGAGCACACCGACAAAGTGTTTTGCCAGCGGATTTGCAGCGTCTGGAAGCACATTTCGAGGTGGATCGCAACGACCGCGACGAGGATCTCGATGCGGCTGAAGTGGAGGCCCGCATTGGCGGCTGCGAGGGGCTGGTGACCGGTTGGCGAACCACCGATCCGGGCACGTTGCGCCCGCGCGGAGCGATGCCGCTTACGCCCGCCATCCTGGAAGCGGCCGACCGGCTCAGGATCATCGCCCACGCAGCCGGGTCGGTACGGCAGATGCTGGCCGAGGTGTGGCACGACTACATCGCACCGCGCCGCATCTGCGTGTTCACCGCCACCGTCGAGATCGGCTACAACGTCGCCGAGACCGCGCTGGGGCTGATGATCATGAGCAGCAAGCGGCTGCTGGAATACGCGCTGCACCTGCGCCACACAGGTGGCTGGCGGGCCGCCGACATCCCGGTGGACGAGCAGCACGTGTTCGGCGCCACCGTGGGCATCGTCGGCGCCAGCGACGTGGGGCGCGAGGTGTTGCGCCTGTTGCGGCCGTTCGACGTGCGCGTGCTGCTGTACGATCCCTACCTGGATGCCGCGGAAGCCCGCGCCCTGGAGGTCGAGCAGGTGGAGTTGGACGAGCTGTTCGCGCGGTCGGACATCGTCACGCTGCACGCGCCGAGCATCCCCGAGACCCGGCACCTGGTGGGCGCGGCGCAGTTGCGACGGCTGCGCGACGGCGCCCTGCTGGTCAACACCGCCCGCGGCAGCCTCATCGACCAGGAGGCGCTGATCCGGGAGGCGGGCAGCGGCCGCATCCGCGTGGCCCTGGACGTCACCACGCCGGAACCGCTGCCGGGCGACAGCCCGTTGCGCCGCATGCCCAACGTGATCGTCACCCCGCACCTGGCCGGGCAAGGCCGTTACGGCCACCTGCGGATCGGCGCCGCCACGCTCCGGGCACTGGAGAACTTCTTCGCCGGACGCCCGGTGCAGGGCGCCATCGATCACGCGCGCTGGGCCCGGCTCGCGTGAGCACCTCACGGGAGACGCCGGACGCACTCGCCTCCGCCGTGGGTTGCGCCCTCGAACCGTTTCCGCACCTTCTCTTCGGGTTCCTGTTCGGATCGGCCGCCACGGGACGCCTGCGCCGCGACTCCGACCTGGACGTGGCCGTGTACCAGGCGTCGGCCGGGAAGCTGGAAATCGAGGTCGACCGCGAACTGGATCGGGAAGCGGAGATCCAGGTTGCCGTGGAACGCGCGACGCAGCGCAATGTGGACCTGCTCACCCTGAACCGGGCGCCGGCCACCGTGTGTGCCGCAGCGTTGCTGTCCGGCCGTCGCGTGCTGCTGCGCGACGGCGCCCTGTACACTCGCTACCTGCTCGCGGTCACCACGGTGGCCAGCGACTTCCTGGAGACCGAAGGCGAGTTCCGCGCCATCCGCGCCCGGAGCCGTTCGCTTGCGCCGATCGATCGCAGCCGGCTGCAGCGCATCCTCGACTTCATCGACACGGAGCTGAAGGACCGCGACCAGTTCCGCACCGTGACGCTGGAGCGCTATCGGACCGACCGCAACCTGCGGCGCAATCTCGACCGCTGGGAGGAGACGCTGATCAACGCGGCGATCGACATCGGCAAGATCGTCCTCGGTTCCGAACAACGACCGGTCCCTTACACGTATGGGCAGATCCTGGCCGACCTGGAGGCTACCGAGCACTTCTCGGACCTGGGCGGCCGCCTCAAGCCGCTGGCGGCGCTCCGTAACGTGCTGGCGCACGAGTACCTGGAGCTGCGCTTCGGGCGCGTGGCGAGCTTCGTCGCCGATGGAGCGGGCACCATCGAGCGCCTCGCCCGACTCACCGATGTGTGGCTTCGCGCGAGGGGCTCCGAGGAGAGCGCGTAGTCCCGCCGCCGGCACCGCCGGGCTGCAGCCCTCTACCTTGCCGTCCACACCGGGAGCACCGCGCCGCGGCACAAGGTAGCGGCGGCAGCGCACCGGTAACCGAGGGTGCGGCTATCCCTGCGCGGGAGACACCTCCTCGCTGATCCAGTTGCCGGCCACGTAGACCGGGCGGTACAGCGAGCGCCGCTTGGGTGGCATGTCCGCCAGCACCGCTGCCGGCGGTTCCCAGTTGTGCCACTTGGCGTGAATGGAGTTGTAGCAGTTGAACACCGCCACCCGCTGCCGCTCCGGGTTGCGCCACGGCTGACCGCTGTGGGTCAGCGCCTCGGTGAACATCAGCACCGAGCCGGCGGGACAGGCGTACGTCTCCCACAGCGGGCAGTCGGCGCTGAAGATCTCCTCCGGCGCCGGATAGGCCGCCTTGTGGCTGCCGCTGAGCAGCAGGGTGCCGCCGTCGTCCTCCGCCACCTCGTTCAACTCCCACACGATCCGCACCATGCCGGCATAGGCACGTCCCGGGAAGGCCTGGTAGTGATGACAGTCCCCGGGCAGGCGCATCATTCCGTTGCCGTTGTGCGGCCCGAAGGAACCGTCACCGCGGGAGCCGTGGCGGCCGCCGTGAGCGCTGCGCACGGTGATGAAGCTGTGCTCCTGGCGAAATCCGTAGCCCGCGTCGGTCTCCAGGGAGTTGCCGCCACCGTCGGTGAAGGGGTTGTAGATGAATTCCTGGGCAAAGCCGATCACCACGGGGTGGTCGGTGAGACGCTGCAGCGGTCCGCCCACCGGGGAGCGCCGATGCTCCGGAATCGCCTCCGGATCGGTCTCCAGGCGCAGCACGAACTCGCGCATCTCCTCGATCTCGGCCTCATCCAGGACCCCCGGAATCGCCAGCCACCCCTTGGTATCGAAGTGGTACTTCTGCGCCGCGGTGAGCGGCACCACCGCTCGGCCCTCGGCGTCGGCGGTAGCGAAGCGCACCGCATCGGTCATCATCGGCGCGCCCATATCCTTGTCCAGCACGAACGCCGGCGCCGTCCCGGCCGCCAGCCGCTCGCGCGCGGAAACGCGTTGCTTCATGACGTCGAGTGTAGCCGCGGCACCGCGACTGTCGCCAGCGGGGCCAGCGGGCAGTGCCGTATTTCGAATCCCGCCGGTTACCGGAACGTAGCGAGGGCCGCGGAGGATACCCCCCAGCGGCCCTCTCCGATAACAGGCGCCGCGGTTCAGCCGCTGCCGCTCTCGCCGCCCGAGCGAGTGTCCTCATGGTGCGCAGTTACGCCGGCCAGGCGATCAATGCCAAGCGGGCCAGTTCCTCCTGTCGGCGCGCGATCTGGTGCGGCGCCCAATCTTCGACTTCGGCGACCATCCTGGTGAGCCGGTACGGTGATGTTCCGTAGAGACGTCGCTTGTCCGCGAATCTCTCGCTCTTCAGTGCGGCGTTGCTGCTTGCCCGGAGCAGCACCTGATTGCCCAGACGGTTGACGTACATCGCGGCCTCATCCACGCTGAACTGCGGCCAGTTGCCCTCGGGTTTCTTCGGCAGGACGTGCTCCAAATTGATCACCGTCGGATCCTGCGTGGGCATGAACCACGGCTCTCGCTCCCCTGCGGCCGCCATCTCCAAAGCGCGCAGATAGTACCGCGCCAGTTGCGCCCTGGACACGCGAGCCGCTTCGAACGCGCGGCGAAATTCCTCGTCACCTGGTGTCATGCCGTTCAGTTTTCCCTTCAGATCACGTGTCGTACTCAACTCGCCGGCGGCCACACCGTGCGCTGCAGACGCCAACGGGACCTCGACCGACCCACTGCGGGTACCGCTGGCGATGAGCAGTCTTACGCCAAGGGAAAGGGCGAACCGAAAGGCCGCATCGGCCTCATCACGCGCGAACTCCATCGCTACGGCCAGCAGAAGCGGACGCATGGGACGGATGTTCAACAGGTTGAGAACCTTCAACGACCGCCTGGCGGCGTCCGAATACCCATTCCAGCGCTCGTGCTCGATATTGAAGGTCGCCACATAGGCATTGGCAAGCTGTTCAAGCCTGGTGGCGAAGTTGATCGCCGTGTAATCGCTCCTCACCCGCTCCTGCACTGCGTCGTACACTTGCGACTCCCGGGTGTGTCCACGGATCGTGATCAACGCGTGACGCAGAAAGTCGACGGTGATGTCGCTGTCATCGAGGCTCTCCAGCGTTCCCCGGAGATAACTCCAGCGGCTGCGCACTTCATCGATCCGGTCGCCGGAGCGGCTGAACAGGTAGTTCTTGATCAGGTCGGCCTGCGAGGTGCGCAGGCCGCGGTCGTTGAGAGTCTCGAACATCTTGTATGCGTTTGCATCGTTCGGTACACGCAGGAGGACGACCAGAGCACGCTGTTCGATGAACGAGACCCAATGATCGAGCTGATCGCCGTGGTCCTTCTCATCTATCGAGGACACGATGCTGCGAACGTATCCCCTCGCGCGCCGCTGAGCGTCTCTGAGCAGGAAATGCGAAGTCCGCTCCGCTGCCGGCTCACTCTGGTCCGGATTGCGGGCAACGATCCACTCGAACAGAGCATTGTCGTCGGCATTGAGCCGCAGCTTCGGAACCCGCGCACGCCTCTGCCGATCGATGCCGGTCAGGAAGTCGTTGTCGATCGCTTCGACGATCACGTCCTCCTTGCCGATCAGGTAATCGCGTATCGCCGCCAGCAGGATGGCGGTCGTGGCAAGCCGCTGTTGGCCGTCGACTACCTCCAGCGTGCCGTCGGGTCTGGGAATGGTGACTATGGTGCCCAGGAAATAGCCCGGCTCCCCGTCGGCGATCGCCTTCGCGAAGTCTCGGCACAGTTGCATCACCTCGCGGTCGGTCCAGGCGTATTCGCGCTGGTTGGGAGGCACCGTCAACCGGTACTGCTTCAGCACGCTGCCCAAGCCCAACTGCTGAAACGCTATCTGGCTTTGCGTGTCGGACATGATCAACTACACCCGCCTACGCGACCTGGCCGTGGCAGGCGGTGTCTCCATGCGCACAGATCCTCTTCCGTAAGGCCCAGCGAGGCGAGCTCAGATCGCAGGAAGGTCTCATGGAATTCGCCCAAACGCTGATCATATTCGGGATCGATGTCGTTGTGCCAGAGACAGAAAAGTAAGGCCTCCGGCGAGGCACTCCAACCTCCGTGTAATTTAATTTCAGAAGAAGCTAGCAATCGGAGCCACACCGGTCAACATGCGCCCGGCCGTACTCTCTCCGGCGCTGGGCTCGGAAGGCGGCGACCAGGGCGGCGATGGCGTAGCTGGCGGCGGCGACCAGGCCGAGGGCGGTGATGCCCTGTGCCACCGCGAGCAGGGTGCTGGCGACGGCGCCTACCACCGAGGCGCAGCCGTTGGCGGCCCAGGCCAGGGCGCGGCCGGCGGCGGCCGGGGCCAACAGGCGCAGGCCGAGGGGGAACGCCATGCCGAGGGCCGCACCCAGGGGAGCGAGCAGCACCACGATGAGTGCTATCCGCGGAATGCGGGGCAGGCCCAGCAGCAAGGTCAGGAGCGGCGGACCGGCGCCGGCATAGGCCAGCACCACGCCGGCTACGACAGCCACCGCCAGCCACGTCCGGGGCGGCGCGATTCGCTCCGACAGCAGGCCGCCGGCGGCCGACCACACCAGCAGGGCGCCGAGCACCACCTTGAAGCTGACCACCGGGTCGCCGAGCGCCACGGTGAGGCGCTGGATCAGCATCAGCTCCAGCAGGATGAAGCCCAGCCCCACGGCCAGGTTGTATGCCACCACCGAGCCGGCGGAGCCGGCGGCATCGTCCCGGCCCCGGTCGGCGGCCCGCGTCCGGCGCAGGCCGCCGGTGCGCAGCCAGGGGACGGCGAGGAGCACCAGCGCCAGCACCAACGCCTCCGCCAGCACCGCCAGGGCCACCACGTCACCGGACAGCAGCAGCCCGTACAGCCGGCCGCCGGTGGCGCGCTGGTAGTCGGGCAGTTGCACCCAGCGTACGAAGCGGTTGAAGAAGGGCCGGTCGTCGGTGGGCGGACTCAGGTCCACCAACCCGCCTGCCAACCCGTCGTCGGACTCCAGCACCGCCGCCACCGCGTGGGCGTGGAACGGCTCGGCCAGCCGGTTGAAGCGGTTGGTCTCGTCGATCCGCAGCCCGGGCAGGGAAACCAGGTCGAAGCCGTGACCCGCGGCAAAGGCGCGGATCCGCTCGATCCGCGGCGCAGACAGCGGTTGCGGGGTGACCAGCACGGTGAACGAATCCCAGTTGCGGAGGATCGCGATGTGCTCGGCAGGGACGTGGCCGCCGGCTGCCGGCAGCGCACGTGCGGCTAGCGCCGCCAGCCGCGGAGCGTTGGCCGGGGGCAGCAGCAGACGGCGCGACACCGACAGCACCCCGTCCGGCTCCAGCAGCGCCAGGTAGTCGCGAAACGCCTCCACCGTCAGCAACGGCTCCTGGGCGTGGCTCTCGGTGCCCGCCTGGGATGCGCCCCAGTCCTCGATCAGGACGGCATCGAAGCGCACGCCGGAGCGTACCAGCCGCCGCGCCAGGGCGCGGGGTTCGTCTTCCACCACCTCCAGGGCGGTGTCCTGCGCCACCTGCAGCCGGCGCAGGCGACGGGCGATGGCGGCGCTCGGCTCGGCCACCTGGACGGAACGCGCGCTGCGCAGGGCCGCCGCCAGCAGCACGCCGCCGCCTTCCTGCAGCACCAGCACCGTGCGCACCGGCGTTCCGAGGTGCAACGCCACGGCGGGGTGGAGCGCGTCCAGCCACCCACCGGCCGCCGCGTCCCCCGCCGTATCCTCCACCAGGAACATGGCCGCGTCGCCGTCGCGCACCAGGGCTCGCTGCGGCGGCACCGGGCTGCCGGCGCCGAGGCTCAGGCCCGGGGCGAAGCGAATCGTCGGGCCGGTCACTTCGTCGATGCGCCCGCGTGCCGTGTCGCGTCGCGCCAGCAACCGGGTATCCGGAAACCGCAGCACGTGGGCCAGATACTTGTAGGGGCCCGGACGTGGCTCCAGGGCCGGATGGGCCAACACCACGCCAACTCCGAGCGCCAGCGCCAATGCCAGGGCCGTAGAGGGGAGCCAGCGCCGCGCTCCCCGCCCGCCTCCCACTCGCCGTGCAGCACTGGCGGACCACGGCACCAGGGGCAGCAGCAGCAGCGCCACCGGCACCATCAGGGCGGCGCGCAGTCCGGCCGCCGGCAGCAGCAGGACCGGCAGCAGCACCCCCACGGCCGAGCCTGACATCGCCGCCGCGTACACGGCGCCGGGCCGTGCGGTACCGGCGGCAAAGGCAATCGCCGTGATCAGTCCCGCGAAGAAGAACGGCACCGCACAGCCGAGGTAGCTCAACGCGAGATACAGGAGCTGGATCGGCTCGCTGGGGATCCTGAAGAAGTCCAGCGGCAGCAGGCGCAACACCAGGAACATGGCGACCGCACTCACGGCCATGCCCGCGGCAGCCCGCCGCAGGCGCTGCTCCGCGTCGGACACCGCCGCCGCCGCTGCTACACCAGACCGCTCCCGCCTCGTGGTAACCAGGTTGAGCCAGGTGCCGCTGGCCGAGAAGCCGAGCAGGGCGACGCTGATCACCATGAACGACAGGTGGTGCCACTGGGTCAGCGCGAAGTAGCGGGCCAGCAGCGCTTCCAGCGCCAGCGATGCCGCCGACGCGGTGAAGACCAGCAGGAGGGCCATCCGCCCTCCCCTCAGCCTTGCAGCGCCTGACCCGTCATCGGCACGAACAGCACCCCCAGGATGAAGTCCACGGTGAAGTCCGACCCGCGGCTGCCGCTGCCCGTCTTCGTCACCAGCACCAGGTTCTGATAGCTGAAGGGGTTGCCGAGCGGCAGGATCATCGTCCCGCCAACGGCAAGCTGTTCCAGCAGCGGCGCCGGGATGTGATCCACGGCAGCGGTGATCATGATGTGATCGAACGGCGCGTGCTGCTCCACCCCGAAGTAGCCGTCACCCTCGAAGGTGCTGACGTTGGCGTACCCCAGCCGCTGCAGCCGCTCGGTCGACTGGACGTGCAACAGCGGCCGGATCTCGATGGTGAACACTTCCGCAACCAGCTCGGCCAGCACCGCGGCCTGGTACCCCGAGCCGGTGCCCACCTCCAGCACCCGGTCTTCCGGCTGCAGCTCGAGGGTCTGGGTCATCAGCGCGACGATATAGGGCTGCGAGATGGTCTGGCCGTCGTCGATCGGCAGGGCCGAGTCGCGGTAGGCGCTGCCCTGAATGCGCTCGGGGACGAACAGGTGGCGCCGCACCCGGCCCATCACCTCCAGCACCTGCGGGTCGTCGATGTCGCGGGCGGCAAGCTGGCGCTCGACCATGGCGGCCCGCGCGCGCTGCGTGGCGCGCTCCTCGCGCGCCTCCTGTGCGGTCAGGTCGGCAGCCGCCAGCAGCAGCGCGGCGCCGAGCAGCAACGCCGCCCGCCTTGCCGCGGCCTGGCGGAAGCAGCGGAATGGGTAAGCGAACAGCATGGCGGCTCCCACTATACCCTCCCCGGCCGGCCGATGGGTAACGGTGCCTCGCGCCGCCTCACGACCACGTGAAGCCTTACTCACCCCGCATCTCACGCGGATGGCGCAAGTGTTGTGGAGTTGTATCGTGTGGGATACAATCGAGCAGTGATCGAGGTCCGCCAGACCGACACGTACGAACGCTGGTTCCGGAGGCTTCGAGACAGGGACGCGAAATCGCGGATCCTCATCGAACGGGCGCGCAATCTCGCGCAGGAACTGGTGACAGGAGGAAGCTCATGAACGAGCCTCGAGAACGGGCGGCTGCCGCAAGGACCAAGACGCTTCCGTGGGACCCCGCGGACTATCTGGAAGATTCGAGCGATGTCGTGGCTTATCTCGAAGCAGCGTTCGAGGACGGCGATCCGCAAGTGATCGCGGGTGCGATAGGAGACGTGGCCCGATCCAAGGGGATGACCGCTGTCGCGGCGAAGTCCGGATTGGGCAGGGAGAGCCTGTACAAGGCGCTTTCGCGGGACGGAAACCCGGGCTTCGCAACCGTGCTCAGTGTTCTGGCGGCCCTGGGCCTGCGCCTTCATCCGTCGCCGACCGGCAAAGGATCGGCCGTGGCGGTACCTGATGGGGAAGCCGGTTGGGGCGGCGGGTTCGTGCTTCCGCCCGGCGATCTCTACGTGCTGAGCGGAGATTCGACCTCGTGCTCGGCACGGCGTGCGTCCGACTATCGATAGCGGGTGTGCAAAGGCAGGCGAGATGGAAGCGATGAGCGGAGTCCAGTACCTGAAGCTGATCGGCGATGCCCGTGCCTTTCGGCAGTGCGCCTGGCTGATCGAGCACGAGATAGGCCGGCTGGGGGTCAGACAGGGAGACCTCTCGCCGGTCGGGGGCTCGACCGGATGGCCGTCGCACAGCGTGTGGGAATCCCTGAAGACAGCCAGTCACTTCAATCTTGCGATCGCGCTGGAGCTCCGGTTGAAGTGCCTGCTCCGTCTCCACAACATCGAGCCGTTGCAGGGTCGCGAGGGGCACTGTCTTGCCAAGCTCTACGAACAATTCGGCGGGCGCGGCGGCTCTGTCGAAACCAGGATAGAGGAGCTGTTCGGAGAGGCAATGGCGGATCGTCCATGCACGCTGGTGGCGTTTCTGAGTACGGACACTCCCGACTTTCCCGAGGGTCCGGCCGACAAAGAGTTGAGGACGCTGAAGGATATCTTCGCCTACATGGACGAGGACGCGGAGTTGTGGAGAAAGAGGTATTCATGGGAAAGTGCCGCCGACAGGCGATGGCGGCATTACATCGATGATCTGGGGGGTTTTTTCCTATTCCTCGACGCGACGGAAAGCCTTGCGATGGAGTTGGCGCGAGAGCGCCGAATTGTGCGCTAAAACGGAACCCGGCACGGGGATGCAGCGGTGATCTACCGCACTCTGGGCAACACCGGCCTGCAGGTGTCGATCCTCAGCTACGGCGCCTCGCCGCTCGGCTCGGTGTTCCGCGCCATCGACGAGAGCGAGGGCATCCGCACCGTACGCACCGCCGTCGACGGCGGCGTGAACCTGATCGACTGCTCGCCCTACTACGGCATCACCAAGGCGGAGACGGTGCTCGGCAAGGCGCTGCGCGAGATCCCCCGCGATCACTACTACCTCGCCACCAAGGCGGGCCGCTACGGCGACGCCGAGTTCGATTTTTCCGCGGCCCGGATCGAGCGCAGTCTGGATGAGAGCCAGCGCCGGCTGGGGGTCGACCACGTCGACATCTTCCAACTGCACGACATCGAGTTCGGCGACCTGGAGCAGGTGATCGAGGAGAGCCTGCCGCTGCTGGCGCGGCTCAAGGTACAGGGCCGGATCGGCTGGTACGGGGTGACCGGGCTGCCGCTGCGCATCTTTCGCGAGGTGCTGGCGCGGCACCCGGTCGACACCATCCTCTCCTACTGCCGCTATACCCTCAACGACACCTCGCTGGCGGCGCTGCTGCCCGACCTGGCCGCGGCCGGGGTGGGCGTGATCAGCGCCTCCGCCACCGGCATGGGCCTGTTCAACCCGCGCGGCGTGCCGGCGTGGCATCCGGCGCCGGCGCCGATTCGCGACGCGGCGGCCGAGGTGGTGGCACTGTGTGCGCAGCGCGGCGCCAGCGCCACCCGCCTGGCGCTGCAGTTCGCGCTGGCGGAGCCCGGGATTCATACCACCCTGGTGGGCACGGCGTCGCCGCGCAACATGAGCGCCAACCTGAGCTGCGTCGGCGACCCGCCGGACCCCGAGCTGCTGGCCGCCGCGCAACGCCTGCTGGCGCCGGTGCGGGACGCCACCTGGCCCTCGGGACGCCCCGAAAACAACTGATGCAAGGACCACGTGACAAGGGCCGCCTGTTCTACACCTACCTGCTGTCGTTCCTGCTGATCCTGATCGTCCCGGTCATATTCAGTTCCGCGGTGTTCAGCCGCGCCCGCTCGATCCTCACCCAGGAGGTGAACCGCGCCAACGAGCTGCTGCTGCTGCAGATGAAGTCGTACCTCGACACCATCATGAGCGACGTTGCCCAGCTCACCTACATCGTCGCCAATCACGGCATGCTCGGCGGCATGCTGTTCGAATCCCGTCCGGTGTCCCACGACGAGTACTACCGTGCCTACCGGATCGCCAGCGACCTGTTCGACTACGACACCTCAAGTACCGGCAGCACCGACGTATACGTCTACCTGCCCAAGCTCGACATGGTGATCTCGTCGCGCGGCTACTTCAGCACCGACAACTACCAGATGACGCAGCGCCCGCTGCTGGACACCGACTACCACGCCTGGATCGGCTCGTTCGCCGGCGTCACGCGCCCGCGGTTTCGCCCCGCCCAGAGCATGGACCTGGCCGAGGTGGTGCACGACACGGTGGCAATGGTCACTCCCCTGCCCGCCTGGCAGCGTTCCGGCACCCCGCACGGCTGGCTGGTGGTCCACATAGCCCGCGACCTGTTCCAGCGCATCTTCGCCGAGACCGCCTGGACGCCCGACTCGTTGCAGCTTGTCTACCACCCCGAACGGGGCGTGATTGCCGCGTCGGAGAACGTTGCCGACATCGCCGAAATCGAGGCGGTCGGCGCGCGCGCGTTCGAGACCGGCGTGCTCGACCGGGTGCGGCTGGGCGACACCAACTACTCCGCGCGGGCGCTGCCGTCGGACATCGTCGACCTGTACTACGTGTCGCTGGTTCCCGGCGGGCTCTACGCGCAGCGGTTCGCGGGCCTGTACCGGTACACGATCCTGGCACTGGTGGTCTGCGTGGTGATCGCCGGACTGCTCATCTACTGGATGGCGTCGCTCCGCTACCGGCCGATCCAGGATCTGATCGCGCTGGTGAAGCCGGATGCAAACGGCACTCTGACGCTGCGTTCCGACGAGTTCGCCCTGATCACCGGTTCCGTGCAGAGCACCATGCGGGAGGACCGCCGGCTGCGCCAGGAACTCACCCGCTCGCGGCCTCTGCTGCTGCAGAGCTACCTGCGCCGCCTGTTGCGCGACGGAGGCCAGGCGCCGCCCGCGATCCACGCCCAGTTGCGACGCTTCGGGTTCGCGTTCGCCCACCCGTCCCTGCATCTGGCGCTGGTGGAAGTCGACCAGCCCAACGACGTGTCGCGCGAGGCCGTAGAGCGCTACCTGACCAGATGCCGGCACCCGGCCGAGGTGCAGGTTGTCACCGTGTCCGACCTCGACGGAGCCACCGGACTGCTGATCAGCGCGGCGCACCCCGATCCGGCGCTGCTGGCGGAGCTG
This sequence comes from Spirochaetia bacterium, assembly GCA_965203905.1. Taxonomy (GTDB): domain Bacteria; phylum Spirochaetota; class Spirochaetia; order SZUA-6; family Bin103; genus Bin103. The sequence continues at coordinate 6,161,635 of CBDBDQ010000005.1, forward strand.
CTGGCGCAGATGAAGGGCAGCCTGGAACAGCACTTCGGCGTCACGTCGGCCGTCGGCGTCAGCGAAGCGCACCCACTGGACGAGATTTCCTGCCTGCTGCGGGAAGCGCGGGCCGCGCTCGCCTACCGGCTGGTCAAGGGCAGCTCCGATCCGATCCGCTTCCCGGACGTCATCACCACCGGCCACCCCTACCACTATCCGCTGGAGGAAGAGATCAGGCTGATCAACTCGATCAGGTCCGGCAACGCCGCCGCCGCCGGGGAGATCCTGGAGTCGCTCTACGCCGACAACTTCGCGCAGACGCGGCTGTCGATGGATATGGCGCGCTGCCTGATGTTCGACCTGATCTCGACCATGATCAAGACGATCGAATCGCTGCACGCCGGCGACCAGGACGCGCAGTTCTGGGCTCGCATCCGGCCGGTGTCGCGGCTCACGGCCTGCCGCTCACTCGAGCAGTTGCAGCAGGAGATGCAGATCATCCTCACCGAGGTGTGCCGCCACGTCCGCTCGAGGCGCACCTCGCACGCCGAGCAGCTCCGCCTGGCAATCGTCGAGTACCTGGAACAGCACTCCGACGAGCGCAACCTCGGCCCCGAGGCGGTCGCCGATCACTTGCAGCGCAACAGCGCCTACATCGCGCGCTTCTTCCGCGAACAGTTCGGCATCGGCATCAGCGGCTACGTCAAGAACCTGCGCATCGCCAAGGCCAAGCGGCTCATCGAAACGACGGAGCTCACCGTCCGTGAGATCGCCGACCGGATCGGCTTCGCCGACAGCAACGCCCTGATCCGCGGCTTCAAGGCCAGCGAAGGAGTCACGCCGGGAGAGTACAAGGCGGCGCTCCACCCGGCGAACGGATCGGACGGGGCTGCCTGATCGGCGACGCGGGTACCGAATCCGATATCGAAACCTCAGTCTTCGGCGACCGACGTTCCTACTCGGCGATTTACGCGCCGGACCGCGGCAGGCATCGTGAATCACTCAACGCAGGAGGTTGATATGAAGAGACTGCTCTTCGTGGCAGCGGCTCTGTGTGCCGCTGGTCTCGTCTCCGCTTCCCCATCCGCGGAAGCCGCCGCCGACGGGCCGCGCGAACTCACCGTCTGGGAAGGACTGTGGTACAACGCCGCCGTTTCGGTGTCCTCCCTGGCGGAAACCCCGCTCTACCAGGAGGTGATGCGGCGCACCGGAGTGGAGGTGACCTTCATCCATCCGGCTCAGGGTCAGGAGCAGGAGAGCTTCAACCTGATGATCGCTTCCAACGACCTGCCGGACCTGATCTACGCGCACTGGTCGCGCGACTACCCCGGCGGTCCGGAGAAGGCGATCTCGGATGGTGTGATCATCCGTCTCAACGACGTGATCGCCGAACACGCTCCCAACCTGAGCGCGCTGTTCGCCGCGAACCCGGAGTGGCTGAAGGCCGCCAAGACCGACACCGGCACGCTGTACATGTTCCCGTTCATCCGCGGCGACGACTACCTGATGGTGTTCTTCGGTCCACAGCTGCGCCGCGACTGGCTCGATCAACTGGGCCTGGAAGTGCCGGAAACGCTCGCCGAGTGGGAGCGGGTGCTGACCGCGTTCAAGTCGGAGGGCCTGGTCGAGTACCCGCTGACGTTCACCAACTTCCGCCGCGGGCGGGGCATGAACCGCAGCGCGTTCATCCAGCCGTTCAGGACCATCTGGGACTTCTACCGGGACGACGGCGGGCAGGTTCACTTCGGCCCTTTCGACGACCAGTTCGGAGAGTTCCTGACCTTCTTCAAGGGCTGGTTCGACCAGGGCCTGGTGGATCCGGAGTCGTTCAGCAACGAGCGCAACACCTTCGACGCCAAGATCCTCAACGGCACCGCCGGCGCCTGGCTCTCCTACACCGGCTCCGGCATCGGCGCCTACCTGGATGCCAACGGCGGGGAAGGCACGTTCGACATCGTGGCGGCCCCCTATCCGGTCCTGAACCGGGGCCAGACCCCGTTCTTCGGCCAGCGCGACAATCCCCTGCCCGGCCAGGGTCTGGCGATCACGACCCAGGCCCGTGACGTGGAGGTGGCGGCAAAGTGGGCCGACTTCGCGTATGGCGAGGAGGGTCACGTGCTGTTCAACTTCGGCCTGGAGGGCGACAGTTACGAGTGGTCCACCAACTACCCGGGATTCGAGGGCGAGCGCTGGCCGGTGTACACCGACGTGATGAACGCCGACGCGGAGGGCAGGACCCTGGCGCAGATGGGCGGACTCTACACGCGCTCCTTCTATTCCGGTCCGATCGTCCAGGACCGGCGCTACATGTATCAGTACGCGCGGCGGCCGCAGCAGCGGGCCGCGGTGCAGATCTGGGGCCAGACCGAAGCCGCGATGCACAAGCTCCCGGCGGTCACGGCCACGCCGGAAGAAGCGGAGGAGCTTGCCGAGATGATGAGCGACATCAACACCTACGTCGACGAGATGGTGGTCAAGTTCATCACCGGCCAGGAGCCACTGTCCAGCTTCGGCGCCTACCAGGACCGGCTGCAGCAGATGGGTGTCGAACGCGCAATCGCGATCAAGCAGGCGGGCCTGGACCGCTACAACGCACGCTGACGCCAGCCGTCCGCCGACGAGCGGCCCGGCGCGACGCCGGGTCGCTCTGGTTCCAGCGGGAGACCACGCGATGGCAGAACGCGAGAGTACGGTAGCGCCCGAGCTGTTGCCGCGGCCGAAGTTCCTGGGCGCCGGCTACGGCCGCATGCTCAGAAAGGACTTCGTGCGCAACCGCACCATCTACCTGATGGCGGCGCCGGTGGTGGCGTTCTTCCTCGTCTTCTACTACCTCCCCATGTTCGGGCTGGTGATCTCCTTCAAGCGCTTCACGCCGGCGCTCGGGCTGTTCGGCAGCCCGTGGGTCGGGTTCAAGTACTTCGAGGACTTCTTCCAGTCCTACTTCGCGGTGCGCATCGTCCGCAACACCATCCTGATCAGCGTGCTCAGCCTGATCTGGGGGTTCCCGGCGCCGATCATCCTGGCATTGCTGGTCAACGAGGTACGCTCCACCCCCTTCAAGCGCTCGGTGCAGAGCCTCACCTACCTGCCGCACTTCATCTCGCTGGTCGTGGTATGCGGCCTGTTGCTGGAGTTCTCGCAGAGCGGCGGCCTGATCAACGACATTCGCGGCTGGTTCGGTGCCGAACCGATCTCCTTCTTCCAGGATCCGCGCTACTTCCGCAGCTTCTACATCGGCAGCGACATCTGGCAGGAGGTGGGCTGGGGCAGCATCATCTACCTGGCAGCGCTGTCGGCGATCGATCCGCAACTCTACGAGGCAGCCACCATCGACGGCGCCGGCCGCTTCCGCCAGCTCCGCCACGTCACGTTGCCTTCCATCGCGCCGACTATCGTGGTCCTCCTCATCCTGCGGCTGGGCAACCTGATGACGGTCGGGCACGAGAAGATCATCCTGCTGTACAACCCCACGATCTACGAGACCGCCGATGTCATCTCCACCTTCGTGTACCGCAAGGGGCTGCTCGACTTCAGCTGGAGCTACGGCACGGCGGTCGGACTGTTCAACTCGGTGATCAACCTGGCGCTGGTCGTGACGGCCAACTGGATCAGCCGCCGCGTCAACGAAACGAGTCTCTGGTAGGGGCGCCGCGATGGCCCTGCACCGGCGCTCCGCCGGCAGCGTGGTGTTCGACGCCTGCAACGGCGTATTCCTGGCGGTGCTGTGCGTCGCCATGCTGTACCCCCTGTATTACGTGTTCGTCGCGTCGGTCAGCGACGGCAACCTGTTGATGGCGCACACCGGACCGCTGGCGGCGCCGCTGGGATTCAGCGGGGCGGCCTACCGGCTGGTGTTCAACAACCCCCTGGTGGTGCGCGGGTTCCTGAACTCGATGCACCTGGTAGTGGTGGGCACCAGCGTGAACATCCTGCTGACCAGCTTCGCGGCCTACGTGCTGTCGCGCAGAAACGTGTACTGGAAGCCGATGCTGATGGTGATGGCGGTGGTCACGCTGCTGTTCGAGCGCGGCCTGGTGCCGTTCTACCTCACCGTGCGCGGCCTCGGCCTGTTGAACAGCCACTGGTCGGTGATCCTGGCGTTCGCCATCAGCGCCTACAACATGATCATCATGCGCACCTACTTCACCACCATCCCCGACAGCCTGGAGGAGTCGGCCAAGATCGACGGCGCCAACGACTTCACAGTGCTGTTCCGGATCATCCTGCCGGTTGCGGCGCCGGTGGTCGCCACGATGGTGCTGTTCTACGGCGTCAGCCGCTGGAACGGCTACTTTTACGTGATGATCTTCCTGCGCGACCGCATCAAGTTCCCTATCGCGCTGATTCTGCGCGAGATTCTGATCGCCAACTCGGCCGAGACGATGATCGGCGGCGGGGATGCCGGCTCCATGGGCGATCACGAGCGCATCGCCGACACCATCAAGTTCGCCACCACGGTGGTGGCCACGGTGCCGATCCTGCTGCTCTACCCCTTCCTGCAGAAGTACTTCGTCAAGGGTGCGATGATCGGCTCGGTCAAGGGTTGAGTACGAGGGGCAGCAGGGGCGATTCGAAGACTGGTCGGCGCCGCGAGACGGCCGGCAGACACTCCCGCCGCGGCCGGTATAGGTTGCAGCCGGGAGAGAGGAAGTGAGCACAACCGCAACCGGTGCCGCGGAGCCGGCGTTGCACTGGTCGTTCGATCAGAATCATTCGCAGACCCAGCCCGGCTTCGGTGCGGAGCTGCGCACCACCCTGCGGCAGTACTATCGGCGGCCGGCGGCGTCCGCGGTGTCCACCTTCTACCGCGTGCTGCCCAACTTCTGGAGCGGGTACCAGCCCCGGCCGGTGGCCGACCTGGCGATCGGCGGCGTCGAGGTGATCCGTACCGCTGTACCCGGTGCGGGTGGGACCGACTATCGCGTGACCGCCACCAACAGCACCAGCGGCGAGCACGCCTGCTACAGGTTCCGCGCCGCCGCGGACCGCTGGCGCAGCCTCGCCGGCGAGTGGCGGATCGAGGTCCGCAACGACGCCGGCGACAGTTATAGCCGTTACCTGGCGAGTGGTGCCGTGGGGCAGCCGGAGCGGGGTGCCGGGCGGCCGATCCTGCTGACCGTGAACGGCGCCGAGCTGCCGGCGGGAGCGTGGAGCGGCAGCCGTCCGCTCACCACGTCCTGGGCCCTGCTCGATTTCCTTCCGGAGCTGGAGCAGGGCTGCGAGCTGGCCCTGCTGGAAGAGCTGGACCGGCTGCGCGAGCCGGTGCGCGTGGTTCCCGTCGGGACCTGGCGCTGGCCACCGGCCGACGCCGACCTGGGAAGCTTGACCGGGTGGTCCGTGCACGGACCCGGCCTGGTGCCCACCTACCACTGGGTGGACGACAACGGCGCCGTGGCCGTGGTCTCGGGGCTGTTCCAGACCTGGGTAATCAGCGCAGTGGGGGATGCCACGTGAGCTCCGAGCGCCCCAACATCGTGTTCCTGCACACCGATCAGCACACCTGGGACGCGGTCTCGGCGTACGGCAACCGCTTCCTCGCCACCCCCAACATCGACCGCCTGCACCGCAACGGCCTCTCCTTCATGCGCGCCTATTGCACCGACCCGGTGTGCGCACCGGCGCGCACGAGCTGGATGACCGGGCGCTACTCCTCCGAGACCGGCGTGCCGTTCAACGGCGGCGCGCTGCACGACGACATTGCGGACCTGGGCCAGCACCTGAACCGGCACGGCTTCCCCGCCTTCCACAGCGGCAAGTGGCACGTCACGGGCCGCGACGTGAGCGCCAGCTTCCGCACCCTCTACTTCGGCAAACGTCACATCGGCGCTGGCGGCGGCGAGTACTACGACGGCGCCATTACCCGCTCGGTGGTGCAGTTCCTCACCGAGCGCAGCCGCCGGGAGCCGTTCTTTCTGCAGATCGGCATGGTCAACCCGCACGACGTGTGCGAGTACGGGCACAACTTCGAGGAGAAGCTGATTCCCGACCCCGTGGCGCAGGGGATCCTGAGCGCCGACGAGCTGCCGCCGCTGCCGGCCAACTTCCACTACGACGAGCCGGAGACGATGACCCACCGGGTGACGCGGCGCGACGACGACTGCCTGATCCACTGGCCGATCCTGCGCCGCACCCGCCACTGGTCGGAGCTGCAGTGGCGCTACCTGGCGTGGAACCTGTACCGCTTCGTGGAGAAGGTGGACGCCGAGATCGGCGTGGTGCTGGCCGCCCTGGAGGCCACCGGCCACGCCGACGATACCCTGATCCTGTTCACCGCCGACCACGGCGAGGCCGCCGGCCAGCACCAGATGTTCCAGAAGTTCACCCTCTACGAGGAGAGCGCGCGGGTGCCGTTCATCGCCGCCTGCCTCGGCGACGGCGTGGCCCTGCCCAAGGGCGGCTGCGACCGCGAACACTTCATCTCCGGCGTGGACGTGTTCCCCACCGTGTGCGACTACGCCGGCGTGACGCCGCTGCCGGGACTGCCGGGGCGCAGCATCCGTCCGTTGCTGGAGGGCGACGCTACCGGATGGCGCGAGCACGCCTTCGTCGAGAGCAACTACTGGGCCCGCGCCGTCATCACCGGCCGCTACAAGTACGTCACCGAGTACCGCCCGCGCGAGCTGGAGAACTACCTGGCGCCCGGACCCGACGACGCCGCATTGGGGCTGGAGCAGCTCTTCGACCTGCAGCACGATCCCGACGAGACCCGCAACCTGGCGGGTGCCGCGGGGCTGGCGGGGGTGATCGGCGACTGCCGGCGGAGGTTGGCGGAGACCGAACGGTCGCTGGAGCGGCGACCGCTGCGGACCGGCGCGCCACGCAACACGGTGGACACCTGGGGCGAGCGGCTGCGGCAGCGCTGGCGCCAGGCAGATTGATCCCAGCGCAGCGCCCGGCCGGCCGACCAGCGGTATCGGTGGCGGCACGATGGGGCCCGCTCGTCCAGCGCCGTGGCGCCGGACCGTGAAGCACGTTGACGAACTGGTCGCCGCGCTGGAGGGCGCCGGCGTGCAGAGCGTCATCGACCCCGCCGTGCGCGAGTCGCGGTTGCTGGCCGCCGGTCTGCAGTACCTGGCCGGGCGCGCGGGCTCCGCCGGCCCGCTGCCGGGGCGGGCCTGCTGGACCCGGGTCCGCTACCGCCAGCACTTCCGTCCCGCCGCCGCGCTGCGTGAGCTGCGGCGCGCCGACGGCACGCGTGAGCACGAGCTGACCGTCGACCTTGGCCAGATTGCAGCCCCGCAAGACCTGGACCACGAGCTGCGCCGGGTGCTCGACGGTCCGGTGCGGGCGCCGGGCACCGACGTCGGCCCGTTCGTTCGCTCCAGCGAGAGCCCGATGTGGCTGTTCAACTCGGCCTTCTGGCGCCACCTGCCACGCTTCATGGCGGCGGTCGGCCGCGACTTCCGCGACTCCATCGCGGGCTCGCCCGACACCGACCGCGGGGTCACCGAGGAGGATGCGGGCCGCTGCATCGCCCGGCTGCGTGCCGCGCGGCGCCGCGGCGACCACGCCCCCCTGGCCTACCTCGACGTGGGGGCCGCCGGCACCGAGCATGCCGCGGCCATGGTCGGCTACCTGGCGGCGGCGCGCCTGGGTCCCGTGGACTACCTTCTCGGCGACATCTCGCCCGCGGCCCTGCGACGCGCGCGGCAACGGCTGGGGGTTCGCCGCGGCCAGGTGACCCTGCGCTACGTGCAGCTCGATCTGCAGCAGCCCCGCGCCGCGCTGGCCGGGTACCGCGGCCGGATCCTCACCGCTCACCTCACCAACGTGCTCGACAACCTCCCGGGCGAACAGTTGGCGCAGGTGGACGGCCGCCACTACCTGCTGCACACCCAGCTCTACCTCCCGCAGGAAGCGCTGCACCGTCTGGCCGCCGCCTACGGCCTGGACCGCGACCGGCTGGCAAGCGATCTGGGGGCGGTCGCCACCGGCGGAGTGGACCCACTCCTGGATGCGTGCCGCAGCCGCCTGGCCACTGCCGGCAGCGGGGCTCATCGCGAGGCCGCGGCCGATCGGCGCGCGATGTTGTTCTGGCAGGACCTGTACGGCAATCCTGCCGACCGCCGCAGCGGACTGAGATTGCGCGAGCGCCTGGTGGAGCTCCCCGATCTCGCCTTCGCACCATGGCCGGCGGGCGAACTGCTCCGGGACGTGCTGGAAACACATTGTGGACACTTGTGGCTACATACATCGGAGCGTGCAATCCGCGGCTGCCTGCAGCTTCTGGCGCTGCTGCATCCCGGCGGTGCGCTGGAGATTACCGACATCCTGCTGCGCGAACCTGCCTCGCACTACGCGACCTGCCAGGGACCGGCCAAATTCGACGGCTCCGTGGTGGAATGGTTCAACGGCGCCCTGTTCCAGGAATTCGCGAGGCGTGCATATCCCGACTGCCGCTTTCGTTCGGAGCGGCTTGCCGCCATTGGCAAGCCGCACATGACGCGGCTGGAGGTGAACCGCGGCGACGGCTGACGGTCAGGCGCCGCCGAGGGTGATCTGCGCCTTCACGCTGCTGGCGGGCATGGCGTCGGCGAACTGGAACGCCGCAACGGAATCGGCGAAGGTGAAAGTGTCGGTGATGAGCGGCTTGACGTCGATGCGGCCGCTCTCCATCAGTGCCAGCGCGCGTGGATAGACGTGGGCGTAGCGGAACACGGTCTCCACCCGCGCCTCCTTGACCTGCGCCGCCACCACGTCGAACGCGACCGGCTCCCCCGGCATCCCCACCAGCACCACGCAGCCGCCGGGCCGCAGCGGCTCCAGCACCCCGGCAGCCGCCGCCGCGCTGCCGCTGCACTCGAACACGATGTCGGCGCCCCAGCCCTCGGTGAGTGACCGGGTGGCCTCGACCAGCGAGTCGCCGCCGGTCTCCACCGGCACGATCGGGCCCAGGGAGGCGGCCAGCTTCACCTTGGGTACTACCGGATCGGCGATCACGATGCGGCTGCAGCCCCCGGCCAGGGCGGCCAGCGCGGTGACCATTCCGATCGGTCCGGCGCCGAGCACCACCGCCACGTCGCCGGGCACGATGCGCGCCTTGGCCGCGGCGTGCATGCCCACCGCCAGCGGCTCCACCATCGCCGCCTCGTCGAAGCCGAGCCGATCCGGAACCTTGAACGTGAACGCGGCCGGATGCACCACCGTCGGTCGCAGCACGCCATGGACCGGCGGCGTGGCCCAGAAGCGCACCGCGGGATCCAGGTTGTAGAGGCCGAGGCGCGCCGCGCGGCTGTCCGGGTCGGGAATGCCCGGCTCCATCGCCACCCGGTCGCCCGCCCGCAGGCGGCCTACCTCGGCGCCCACTTCCAGCACCGTGCCGGCGGCCTCGTGCCCCAGCACCATCGGCTCCCGCACCACGAACGGCCCGATGCGGCCATGCCGGTAGTAGTGGACGTCGCTGCCGCAGATGCCGACCGTATCGATCTCCACCCGCACGTCTCGCGGTCCGAGCCGCTCCGGCAGGGCGATGTCGCGCAGCGCGAGCTGCCGCGCCCGTTCCAGAACCAGCGCCTGCACTCTCCTCTCCCGGGGCCGATGGTCGCACAGCCGCGCTCCGCTGCCAACTGCCACCCACACCGGCGGCGGGCGGGCGTGGACATCGCCCGCAGACTCGTGCAAGCTCACCGGTACCATGCACGCCACCGGAGTGGGGAGCTGACCAACGCCGTTCCCCCGTCGCCCAGCGTTCTGACCCTGGCGTCCCAGGTCCACGGCTTCGACCGCCTGCGGCCGCACCGCCAGGATCACGCCGCGGCCGGCATCGACCGGTTGCGCGACGAGGCCGCCCGGGAGGGGCGAGACGCACTCGGAGCGGCGCTGGAGACGCCCGCGGGACGGGTCTTCTTCTCGTTCCTCTGCGGCAACAGTCCGCACCTGAGCCTGCTGCTGCCGCGCGATCTGGAGCTCACCCAGGCACTGGTGGAGGAAGCGCCCGACGCGATCAGCGGCCGTGTGCGCGGCGACCTGGCCGCGGCGGACCCTGCCATGGACCGCGACCGGCTGATGACCTTCCTGCGCCGCCAGCGCAACCGCGTGGCCGTCCTGGCGGCGGTATACGACTGCTTCGGGATCTGGGGAGTCATGGAGTGCGCGGAACTGCTCTCGGACATGGCCGACCACGCCGTGCGCCTGACCGTCGCCCACCTCCTCCTCGACCGCGTCGAGCGCGGTGACCTGGAAGCGCCGGCCGGAGACCGCTGGGGTTACTTCGTCCTGGCAATGGGCAAGCACGGGTCGCGCGAGCTGAACTACTCCTCCGATATCGACCTGATCGTCCTCTACGACCCGGAGTCCGTGCGCTACACCGGCTCCAGGACCCTGGGCGAGTGCTTCGTACGGGTCACCCAGGACCTCATCCGCATCCTCCAGTCGCGCACGGGCGACGGTTACGTGTTCCGCACCGACCTGCGGCTGCGGCCCGACCCGTCATCCACCCCGGTCGCCGTCACCGTCGACTTCGCCCTCAACTACTACCGGCGCTTCGGGCGCACCTGGGAGCGGACGGCACTGATCAAGGCCCGTCCCGTGGCCGGTGACCTGGCGGCCGGCGCGGGGTACCTGGAACGGCTGGCGCCGTTCATCTGGGACGAGGCGCTGGACTTCACGTCGGTGGAGGAGATCCGGTCGGTGAGCGAGCAGATTCACGACTTCCACGGCCACCGGGCGCTCCGCGCGGCCGGCCACAACGTGAAGCTCGGCCGCGGCGGCATCCGCGAGGTCGAGTTCTTCGTGCACATGCATCAGCTCGCCTACGGCGGCCGCAACCGCCGCCTGCGCGGTTCCCGCCTGCTGGAGATGCTGGAAACGCTGGATCGCGAGCACCACATCATGCCGCGCGAGACGGCCACCCTGCGCGACGCCTACCTGTGGCTGCGGCGCGTGGAGCACCGCCTGCAGATGGTCAACGACTCCCAGACCCAGAAGCTGCCGGAGTCCGACGACGGCCTTGCCCACATCGGCGGCTTCCTGGGGCTCGACTCGGCGGAGGAGCTGGTGCGCCGCATCGAGTCCGTCGCCGCGGAGGTCCACGACCTCTACCGCACCCGCTTCAACGTCCCGGAGAGCGAGCATGACCTCGGCGCCGAGATCCTGGATGGACCGGACCAGCATCCGGACGCCGTCACCAAGCTGGCGGCGGCGGGATTCGCGCGGCCTCCCGCGGCCATCGAGATCTTCAGGGGATGGGCGGAAGGGGGGCACGCGTCGACCGCTTCGGAGCGCGCGCGCACCATCATCCGCGAGATCCTCCACGAGATCGTCGACGCGCTCGGCAGGACTCCTGACCCCGACCGTGCCCTGGCCCGCCTGGACCGCTTCCTGGCGGCCATGCCGGAGGATCTCTCGTTCTTCTCCATGCTCAGGGCCAACACCTGGCTGCTCAACCTCATGGCGGTCGTGATGGGCAGCGCCCCGCGCATGGCCGACGTCCTGCAAGGCCATCCGCGGCTGCTGCAGGCCGTGCTCGATCCCGCGTTCTTCCTGCCGATCCCGGAGCGGGAGGAGTTGGCCCGTGAGCTCGACGAGCGCCTGGCCGGCCGACGGGACGCCGGGGAGCGGGTCGAGCAGGTGGCCGCCTGGGCCGGCGACCGCCGCTTCCAGGTGGCGGTGCAGGCCCTGGAAAACCTGATCACGGTGGACGAGGCATCCACGGCCCTGTCGGACATTGCCGGCGCGGTCATCGAGCTCCTGCTCCGGGACCTGCTGGACGGGATGCGCGAACGGCATGGGCCGGTGCCGGGAGGCGGCTGCGCGGTCGTGGCCCGGGGCAGGCTCGGCGCCGGGGAGATGATCTTCGACTCGGACCTGGATCTGCTGCTGGTGGCGGACTTCGGGGCCGCGGCGAGGAGCACGGGCCCGGAGCCGATCACGGCGCGGGTCTTCTATCGGCAGGCAGCCGCGGAACTGATCTCCCGCCTGCGCAGTCCGTCGACCTACGGCCGGATCTACGAGTTGGACGAACGCATGCGGCCGTCAGGAGAGATCGAACCTTCCGTGAGCACGCTCGACGAGTTCAGGGATCATCACGCCGGCCGGGCGTCGACCCCGGAATTGATGGCGCTGACGCGGGCCGGCGTGGTGTGCGGCGACCCGGACACGGCTGCGGCGGTGACCGCTGCGATCGAGGGAGCGCTGGCCCGCCCGCATGACCCCGGCCGATTGCTGGAAGACGTGGCGCGCCGCCGCGAGGCGATCGCGGCCGAGCACCCCGCCGACGATCCGTTCGATGTGCAGCACGTGCGCGGGGGGCTGGTGGACCTGGAGTCGCTGGCCCAGTACCTGCGGCTGCGGCACGCGCACGGGTCGCCGCAGGTGCTGGTGGGAGCGACGGCGGCCTGCTTCGAGGCGCTGGGCGGCGCCGGCCTGATCCCGGAGCAGGAGGCGCACATCCTCGCCGGCGCCGTGCGCATGCAGCGCATGCTCCAGGCGCTGCTGCGCCTGACCTGGAGCCGGGATCTTCCGGTGCGCGACGCCCCGGCACCGCTGCGGCTGAAGCTGGCGACCGCGCTGGAATGCGCCGGATTCGACGAGCTGGAGGCGAAGCTGCGCGCGACCCAGGCGGCAGCGTATGCGGTCTATCGGCGCCGCATCGGGCCGAAGGCGCACCCGTCCTGATGAAACTCACCGTCTTCGGCGGGTCCGGCCGCATCGGACGCCACGTGGTGGCGGAGCTGATCGCCCACGGACACAGCGTGATCAACGCCGACCGGCAGCCGCCGCCGCATGTCACCTGGCTCTACGACCAGGCCGGCGCGGAGCTCTACGTGCACACCGATCTGACCCGACTGGGAGACGTGACCTCGGTGCTGCGCGAGGCCGACGCCGCGCTCCAGCTCGCGGCGATTCCCAACCCCACCGGCCACGTGCCGGGGCACGTGTTCCACACCAACATGGTGACCGACTTCAACGTGCTGGAGGCCGCCGACCTGCTCGGCGTCCCCAAGCTGGTCATGTCCTCCTCCATCAACGCCCTCGGCGCCTCCTTCAACCGCGGCCTGGTGGCGCCGCGCTACTTTCCGGTGGACGAGGAACACGAGACCCGCTGCGAGGAGGTCTACTCCACCACCAAGTGGCTGGGCGAGGAACTGGCCGCATCCTACGCCCGCCGCCGGGAGGTGCAGATCGCCAGCCTGCGTTTCACCTGGGTGATGGACCAGGCAGTGCGCGCCCAGGCACAGGCGAACCGCGACCCCCAGGCGCAGCAGGAACGCCGGGCCAAGGGCTTCTGGTCATGGGTGGACGTGCGCGACGTGGCCAGCGCCTGCCGCTGCGCGGTGGAGGCCGACTGGCGCGGCCACGAGCGCTTCTGGATCAACGCCGCCGACACCTTCCTCGACCTCCCCACGGTGGAGGCGCTGGAGAAGTGGTATCCCGGCGTGCCCCTGAGCGTCCCGCTGCCGGGACATGCCGCCGCCCTGAGCATCGCCAAGGCGCGCCGCCTGCTGGGCTGGGAGCCGGCCCACTCCTGGCACTGAGAACCGCGGCCGCGAGCCACGTGGCTGCGCCGTGGCGCCGTGCTAACCGGCTCGGCCCGCGTTGGCCATGAACTGGGCGGCGCCCGCCTGCAGCCAGCCCTTCACCCCGGTGAGGGCGAAGCGCACGCCCAGGTCGACGTAGCCGCCGACGTCGTCGTTGGTGGTCAGGGTACCGGCGATGCGTCCCGCCGCCACGATGCGGCGGATCGAGTCTTCGATCTTTTCCTTCACGTCGGGGTGCGCGAGATCGCCGATATGGCCCATGGAGGCCGCGTAGTCGGCCGGCGCCACGAAGAACACGTCGATCTCCTCCACCTCCAGGATCCGGTCCAGGTTGGCGTGGGCGGCGATGTCCTCGATCAGCACGATGAGACAGGTCTCGTCGTTGCCGCGGTGGACGTAGCCGTCCACCCCGTAGTACTGGCGGCTGGTGTACATGCCGCGCTGCCCCAGTGGCGCGAACTTGCCGCCGGCCACCACGTTCTCGGCCTCGGCGCGGGTGTTTACGTGCGGCACCACCACCGCCTGCGCGCCGCGGTCCAGGGTGCGGTAGATCAGCCCCTGGTGGTTGTCGTTGACACGCACCACCGACGTGATCCCCCAGATGTCGCAGGCACGGGTGAGGTTGCCGAGCTCGGAGGCGTCCACGGCGCCGTGCTCGCCCTCCAGCCACACGCCGTCCACGCCGGTGGCCTCGGCGATCGGGCCGAAGGCGTCGATGTCGTCGGGATGGGTGATGCCGCTGACCACGGTGGCTACCTGCCCCGCGGCCAGCGTCTGCTTGATGCGGTTCTTGCGGAGTTCCATCGGCTCCGACGGTACTCCGTGCCGTGGTTCAGGTAAAGGGCTTGCCGGCGCCGCCGGCATCACCCGCGGCGCCGCAGCGGCCGGCCGCGCCCGCCGACTTATGAGCCCCCGCCCGCCAGCACGCGCCGCGGCAGAGAACCGCCGGCGGCCGGGGCCGAACGGGAGGCGCCGCTGCGCACCCGGAACCGGGCCGTGTAGTAGCTGCCCAGCACGAAGGCAACCGCCGCCAGCTGGCCGATGCAGGTCTGCCAGGTGGGGTAGATCCCGAACCAGTTCCCCAGCCAGTAGGGCATTGCCAGGCCGACGATCGGCGTCACCGGCACCCAGAGCACCGCCTGCATCACGTGCACGGTACTCCCCACCAGGGTGATCAGCACGGTTCCGATCAGGACCCCGGTAACCACCAGCATCTTCTTGTGCGGCAGCTTCTTCTCCAGGTGCAGGGTGAGCACACCCACGGCGGCCACCGCGGCACCGCCGAGCAGCACGCCCGCCAGCACCGTGTCGGCGCCGGCGCGCAGGAACAGGGCTTGCAGGAACAGCGCCGTCTCGAATCCCTCCCGGTACACGCTGACGAAGCCCAGCAGGGCGAAGCCGATCGCCTGGCCGGCGACGCCAGCCAGCAGGGTCCGCTTGTGACCGTGGAACCGGGCGATCCAGCCGCTCCAGTACACCTTGTGAAAGAACCAGTTGGTGATCAGCAGCAGCACGGCGATGGCCACCAGGGACACGATCGCCTCCAGCCGCTCCCCCAGCATCCGGAAGCTGTGCACCAGCAGGCGCGCGGCCACGCCGGTGGCCGCGGAGGCGACCAGCGCCGCCGCCGCCCCCAGGTACAGCGGCCGGCGGAACACGGCGGCCGCCCCCACCAGGCTGGCGACCAGTGCCGCGAGGATCACCACCGCCTCCAGCCCCTCGCGGAACACGATCAGCGCGGCGTTTACCGCCACCGCGACCGGGGCGGCGTCGCGTGACAGCACCCCCTGCGCCTGCAGCAGGGCGCTGCGCAGCTCGCCGGCCGCCGCCAGGTACCGGGGAAACGGCGCCTGCGCCGCGATGACGGTCGCCAGTCCCGCGCTGCGCTGCGCACCGGACCAGAACAGGCCGTCGATGCGCGCCGCCAGCGGCGGATCCAGCGCCAGCAGGGACAGCTCCGGACCGGCGTCGAACAGCCCGTAAGCCTGGATCCGGGTGCGCTCGGCCACCTCCCATTCGGCGTTGCGCACCGCGCCGTCCACGTTGTCGAGGAGCTGTCCGATGACCGTGAACACCGAGTCGCCGTCGATGGTCCCCGAGGTGCCCAGGGTGGCGGCCACGATCGCCTGGCCCGCAGCGCTGAGCTCGCGTACCCGCGGCACCGGGCCCAGGTGGGTCACGTGGTCGCTGAGCTCCTCCAGCAGCCGTTCCAGTTGCTCGGCCTTGGCGGCGTCCACCGCGGCAATGCGAGGCGCGAGCTCGGACGCGCCCAGCACCGCCTGCTCCAGGAACACCACCGCTTCCTGGTACTCGGCGGCAATGGTGATACGGCCGTCGCGCACCCCGTCGCGGTACTCGATGGCCGCCAGGTCGAGGAACAACTGCAGCAGGCTCGCGCGCCGCGCCAGTTCCGCGGCCGGGAGCTCGACCGCCTGGTAGCCCTTCCACAGCCGCAGCACCTCGGAGGCGCCGTTCCGCACGCCGCCGAAATCGGCCGCCAGCGCCGCTGCGGTGAGGTCCTCCACGGCCGCGCCCAGCTCGGCGCGCGTGGTACTGCCCAACTTGGCGCGGTAATCGTCCCCCAGGATCATCAGGTAGGAGGAGATCAGACCGGCGCTCTCGGCGGCGCGGGAGACCAGGCTGCGCTCCGCCGCCTGCAGTGCGCGCGTGGCCGCATAGTGGAGGCGTGCATGGTAGGTGTCGTCCAGGTCGTCGCGGACGATAGCCGTGGCCGCCTCCGGCGCCAGCTCGCCGCCCGCCATGCGCCGCACCGCCTGTGCCGCCGCCGAGTGCACCATTGTCACGCGCGTGGACTGCCGGTACTCGCGCAAGGCCAACCATTCCTCGGCCTCCGCGGCGGCGCCGGCCTCGGTCGCCCTGACCGCCCCCGCGTGAGCGCCGGCCGCCAGGGATCCGAGCACCCGCCCGCGGGCCAGCGCACGGCGCGCCGGCTCAGGGCCGTCGAGCAGAGTCAGGGCGTGCAACTCACCGGCGATCACGCGGTCGGCCTCAGGTGCTACGGCGGCGAGCGCGCCGCTTATCGGCTGATAGCCGGTGACGGCTCCCGCCGCGTGCTCAGCCGCCGTCACCGTGTCTCCACGCTCCGCCGCGGCCAGCATCGCCAGCAACTCGCCGCGCAGGCTGCCCGCAACCTGCCACAGCACCGTGGACTCAGTGGCCTCCGTGCCGCCAGCGGGCGTCCGGCGGTCGGCCTCCGCGTACGCCATGCAGACAACGACTACGCCCGCGGTGACCGCGAGTATCGTGTGACGCAACCAACCGTTAATGACCATTAAAGCGCTTAAGCAATAAGAACACACTTGCTGCCGGAATACAACCCTGCAGCAAAAGAAAGTGCTTGACATAGCCATTTATAACTTTAATAATCCTTAATGTTATCTATTTAACTTTCCTTAACAGGAGGTATGGACGAGATCATGTTCATACGAATCAGCCCCCATCGACCACGACGCCCCGCTCTGGCGCGCGGCGTGGCACCGCTGGCAGTCTTGCTCGTGCTGGCCGCAGCCCAGGTGTTGAGCGCCTCTCCGGCGGGCGAGCAGACCGACGCCAACCTGCTCCCGATCAAGGAGTACACGCTCGCCAACGCCGGTGACATGCAGGCCGCCACCGCCGTCCTGCGCGCGTTGGCCGCCGACTACCGGGAGTTGCTGGCCGCCCACGACTTCGACTACGCGGCCGCCTGGAAGGCGCGGCCCAAAGACCTGCAACTGTTGCTGGCTGCCGGGCGCGACGCCTGGGTGGACGCCAGCACGGCCTACGAGCTGAGCGAAGGGATCATCGCCGGAGTCCCGTCCCTCGCCTACTACGACGTGTGGATCGACGCCGGGCCATCCGGCGCCGAGGATCCGGCCGAGGCCCTGGACTGGACGCTCACGGTGGGCGAGGATCGGGTGATGGAGAGCCCCGGCAATCTGTTCCACCACCTCACCGAACCGGTGTTGTGGGGCACCAAGGCGGAGTGGAGCGGAGCCCGCGTCGACATGGACGGTGACGGGAAGTTCGGCGCCGTCGGCGACGCACTGCCGGAAGTGGACATGTTCGTGGCGGTTGCAGGCGCCATCGACGACGCCGCGGCCGAGATGAACGCGGCGGTGGACGGCTGGGACCCCAACCTGAGCGACGTGTTCACCGCGCTGGTGGTGATGGTGCCGACCATGAACGAGTACTTCGGACAGTGGAAGGACTCACGTTACGTGGCCGGCGCCGCCTCGGAGGAGGCCAGCTTCATCGCCGTGAGCCGCCTGTTCGACATCAACGGCATCCTCACCGGGCTCGACGTGGCTTACCAGCATGTCACCTCGCTGGTGGCGGAGCGCGATGCGTCCCTCGATGCCCGGATTCGAGCCGGATTCGAGCAGTTGCTGGCGTACGTAGGCGATCTCTACGAGCAGGAGCGTGCCGGGCGCCAGTTCACGGCGGTGGAGGCCGACCTGTTCGGCACCGAGGCGCAAGAGCTGGCAACCACCCTGGCAGCGCTGCTGGCGCGCGCCGCAGAGCTGCTCGAGATCACCCTGGACCTGGCGTAGATATGGCGAACACGGAAACAGCCGAGACGCCGCAGGACTGTCGCTGCACCAAGAGCGGTGCCGAGATGCTGGCGTGTGCGTGCCGGAGTCCCGAACGCGGGGAGGCTGGAGAGCGCCTCGCCGAGCCGGAAGCCGCTCCCCGCGAAACGGCCGCGCACCAGAGCCGTGCCGCGCACAGCCCGACGCCTGCTGACATGGGGCGCTAACTCGGATCCAACCGGCGGCGACCGGTACGCCTGGTGGGGGCGGCGCACCCTCATCCGGGCACCGGTCCGCCACCCGTTGCCCGGGCCGGCACGCCAACGGTCCGTGCTATGGTTCCGGCGATGGACCCACGGTTGGCGACCAACCGCCGGAACTGGAACCAGCGCGTGCCGGTGCATGCGGCCTCTACCTTCTACGACCTGGCCGGCTTCAAGGCCGGCCGGATCTCGCTCAACGAGATCGAACGCCGGGAAGTGGGCCCCGTCGCCGGCAAGAGCCTGCTCCACCTGCAGTGCCACTTCGGGATGGACACGATGTCGTGGAGCCGGCTCGGGGCGCGTGCCACCGGCGCCGATTTCTCCACCGCCGCGATCGACCTGGCGCGCGAGCTGAGCGCGGAGCTGGAGCTGGACACCCGCTTCATCTGCAGCGACGTGTACGAGCTGCCGCGGGTGCTCGACGAGCGGTTCGACATCGTCTACACCGCCTCGGGGGTGCTGGTATGGCTGCCCGACCTCGGCGCCTGGGCCGACGTCGTCGCCCGCTTCGTGAAACCCGGCGGCACCTTCTACCTGCTGGAGGGGCATCCCCTGTGCCACATCTTCGCCGACGACGCTGACCTGGACGGCTCCGAGCTGCGCGTCCGCAACCCCTACTTTGCCGATCCCGCGGGCACCTTCTACGGCGGCGACGGCTACAGCTACGCGGGCGACGAGACGATCCCCTCCCCCAGCTACGAGTGGCACCACAGCATGGCGGAGATCGTGAACGCCTTGCTGGCCGCCGGGCTGCGTCTCGAGTTCCTGCACGAGTTCCCCTTCAGCAACTACCGCGCGCTGCCGGGAATGACGCGGGACGATGACGGCTGGTGGCGGCTGCGGGAGCACAACGACTCGATACCGCAGATGTTCTCGCTGCGGGCAACCAGGGAACGGCGCGCGGATGGCTGACCACGCGCCCGCGTGGCGCGTCCGGCCGGCGCCGGGTCAGCGGAAGTCGTAGGCCGCGGTGGTGTTGGCGGTGATGAACTCCCAGTCGTAGGTCACGCCGAGTCCCGCTCCGTCGGGCACCGGCACGCAGCCGTCGGCGCCGACCGCCTGCGGCTGGTCGCTGTAGCCGCAGGTGTAGACCGGCGGCACCATGTTGGCCATGCCCGGGGCCATCAGTGCGAGCTCGTAGAGATGCGTATTGCGCAGCGCCGACCCCACCGCGCGGTGCGCCGGGCCGCAGGCATGCACCTGGAGGTCGAGTCCGAACGCCTCGCTGAGATGAGCGATCTTCATCACACCGGTGATGCCCAGGTCGTACTCCGGGTCGGCATGGATCATGTCGCAGCCGCCGCCGAGCAGGAACGCGGCCTTCTGCTCCAGCGTGCGCACGTGCTCGGTGATCAGCAGCGGCGTGTCCAGCCGCTCGCGTAGCCGGCGGTGGCCCTCCAGCGCGATGCTGGCGTCACGATAGGGATCCTCGTACCAGAAGCACCCTATCTCGTCGCACACGCGGCCCACCGCCAGGGCGTCGTTCCAGGTGCGCAACTGGCAGGCGGGATCCAGCATGATGCGCCAGTCGTCGTCCACGCGCGCGCGCACTCCCCTCAGGTTGGCGATCTCGCGCGCCACGTCGCCGTCGTTCCAGCCGTGGATCTTGAACCCGTGAAAGCCCGCGGCCTGGCACTCGGCGGCGAAATCCGCGAACGCTTGCGGCGTATCCAGGCCGCCAGGGGCCTCCTGGCCGTGGTAGGTGCTGGCGTAGGTCGGCAACCGGCTCTTGAAGCCGCCCAGCAGCCGCGACACCGAGGTTCCCAGCCGCTTGCCGGCCAGGTCCCACAGCGCGATGTCCAGGACCCCGTGGCCCATGTGGTCGTAGGCCCGGATCTCGCGCTTGAGGTCGTCGTAGATCAGCTCCCGGCTGTCCGGGTCGCGGCCCAGCAGCAGCGGCGCCAGCATCGCCGCCTGGGCCAGCGACGCCGGCGTTCCGACCCAGTGGGTGACGTACTCGCCGGCGGCGCCGTCGTCGCACCGGATGCGCACGGCGAAGCGCCGCGAGGTGAACGTGCTGCCCTTGACGAACGCCATGTTGCCGATGCCGGCGGCGGCCTGCTCCAGGCCGATATCCGGCGTGTCGAACGAGAATTCCCTGATCTCTACGCGGTCGATGAGACTCATGATCCTGAGCCGGAGCATGCACCGCGGCTCGGCGTCGAGTAAAGGAGATGCAGACGGCGACGCCAGCCGGGTGCTTTCTTGACCCGGAAACAGTAAGCTTTGCCACGCCATGAGCATCGCGGGCGTCGACGCCCCTTCCCCTACCCGCGCCCGTACGCTGCGTGAGCTGCTGCACCGGGGCGACACCTTCCTGCACCTGGTGGAGATGGTCACCTCGCGCGGCCTGCTCACCGACCGGGCGGGGAAACGGGTCCTGTCGCTGGCGCGCGAGCTGGTCCATCACCCGGAAATCCATGCCTTGTCCATCACCGACAACCCCGGCGGCCACGCCATGTTCGGCGCCGACGCCCTCGGCACCGACCTGATCTCGCGCGGCCAGGAGGTGGTGATCCATCTCTCCTGCAAGGACTGGAACCGCAACGCGCTGGAGAGCCGCGGCTGGCAGCTCGCCAGTCTCGGCTTCGACAACATACTCGCCCTGTCCGGCGACTACCCGGTGAGCGGCTACCAGGGCCAGGCCAGCCCCGTGTTCGACACCGACTCGGTCGGGCTGCTGCGCATGTTCTCGGACATGAACGCCGGCCTGCGCGCGGGCAAGCGCACCCTCACCGCGACGCGCTTCTTCCTCGGGGCGGTGGTCAACAACCACAAGCGCCACGAGCGCGAGGTGATGCCGCAGTACTTCAAGCTGGCCAAGAAGATCGCCAACGGCGCGCGCTTCATCATCAGCCAGATCGGCTGGGACGCCCGCAAGCAGGACGAGCTGCTGCGCTACCTGGCGCTGCACGACCTGCAGGTCCCGGTGATCGCCAACGCCTACGTGCTGAGCCGCCCGGCGGCGCGCTTCTTCGCCAGCGGCAAGATCCCCGGGGTGGTGGTGCTGCCGGAGCTGCTGGAGCTGGCCGAGAAGCACGGGGCATCGCCGGACAAGGGCAAGGCGTTCTTCCTGGAGCTGGCCGCCAAACAGGTTGCGATCTCCCGCGGGCTGGGCTACCGCGGGGTCTACCTGGGCGGCCTGACGCGCTACCGGGACATCGACCGCGTGCTGCAGATCGCCGCCGGCTTCGGCGGCGACGACTGGCGCCAGTTCGCCGCCGAGGTGCACTTCCACTTCCCGGACGAGTTCTATTACTTCGAGCCGGGCGACCTGCCGGGGACCAGCAGCAGCGAGGTCAGTCGTGACTACCTCGCGTCGCGGCAGCCGGAAGCCCGGCGCGAGCTGCAGCGCGCGGTACCGCTGGGCTACAAGCTGAGCCGCCGCGTGCACGATGCCGTCTTCACGCCCGACACTCCGGGATTCGCTGCCGGCCGCACGGTGGCGCGCGCCGTGGACAACGCGGGACCGCGCGCCCGCAAGCTGTTCCACGCCCTGGAGCATTCCTCCAAGTCGCTGGTGTATGATTGCCGCGATTGCGGCGACTGCTCGCTGCCCGACATCGCCTACCTGTGCCCCGAGTCGCAGTGCGTCAAGAACCAGCGCAACGGCCCGTGCGGCGGCACCCGGGAGGGCAAGTGCGAGGTGGGCGAAAAGGAGTGCATCTGGGCGCGCGCCTACGACCGGCTCAAGGCGTACGGCGAGGAGCAGGAGCTGCTCGACGGCCCCGCGATCATCAAGAACGGTGCCCTGCAGGGCACCAGCGCCTGGGTCAACACCTACCTGGAGCGCGACCACTTTGCGAGCGGCAGGCCCACCGAGCCGGGCCTGCCGCCGGCCAAGGACCAGACAACTCAATGAGCGACACCTTCAGAGTAATCGGCGAGAACATACACACCACGCGCGTGCTGCGCCGCAAGGGCAAACGGATCAGCGACCTGGGCGACGGTACCCAGGCGGTCAACTACCGCACCAGGTCCGGCGAATTGCGCTACCTGCCCATCCCCGAGGAGTTCAAGAAGACCCAGGACTACGAAGAGGGCCGCGTCAAGCACGTGCAGATCGCCGTGCGCGGCGCCATGGACGGCGGCGAGCGGGCCGCCGAGGGCCTGCGCTACCTGCACCGACTGGCGGAGCGGCAGGAGGATGCCGGCGCCCACTTCCTGGACCTCAACGTCGACGAGATCTCCCTGCACCTGGAGCAGCAGCAGGGGGCCATGCGCTGGCTGGTGAACGCCATGATGCGGGCCAGCCGGCTGCCGCTGTCGATCGACTCCTCCAACGTCGACATCATCCGCGCCGGCCTGGAAGCGTGGAACGACGGCCCCGCTCCGGGCGGCCGGGGCCTTCTCAACTCCGCCTCCCTGGAGCGCCTCGACGCCCTCGACCTGGCGCGCGAGCACGACGTGCAGGTGATCGTCACCGCGGCCGGCGAGTCCGGAATGCCGAACGACACCGACGAACGGGTGGCCAACGCGTCGCGAGTGGTGGATGCGGCGCTGGCCCGGGGAATCCCGGCGGGTGACATCTACGTCGACCCGCTGGTGTTTCCCATCGCGGTGGACCAGACCTTCGGCAACCATTGTCTCGAGGCAATCCGTGCATTGCGCAACCGGTATGGTGCGGAGATCCACATCACCGGCGGCTTCAGCAACGTCTCCTTCGGGATGCCGGCACGGCGCCTGATCAACGACGTGTTCCTGCGCCTGGCGATCGACGCCGGCGCCGACAGCGGCATCCTCGACCCGGTCACCAGCCACATCGACGGCGTCCTCGGCCTGGACCGCACGACCCGACCCTACCGGCTGGCCGAAGATCTCCTGCTGGGCAACGACCAGTACTGCGCGACGTTCATCCGCGCCCACCGCAAGGGGGAACTGATCAGCAATGACTGAGTACCAGGTGCTCGCCTGGCGCGGCATCCCGGCCCAGGTGCGGGTCTCCGCCGCGGGCAAACGCATCTCCGGCCAGCTTCCGCCCCGCTACCAGGAAGAGATCGACCGCGTCGCCATGGAGGAAGGGCTCTACGGATCGGACGACTACCTGGAGCAGTGGAAATGGGGCCCGCGCACGCAACGAGCCGGGGACCCGCAGCAGGTGCTCGACGCCGTGATCGCCGAACTGGTCGCCGACTGGGACCGCCGGTTATTCGGCGAGCCCGGCCCCGATTGAATCCAGCCGCTGCCGAATGGTAGCGGCTTCCTCGGCGGCGGCAGCGGCTCCCGCGGCGTCGCCGGCCTCCGTTCGCACGGTGGCAACGCTGCTGAGCCTGGCGGCGAGCTCACCCATCGTGTGCGGCGTCTCGCCCAACACTTCCACCCAGCGCCGGAACAGCGAGAGAGACTCTTCCCACGCGGCCGCAGCCTGCTCGCGATCGGTGTCCCGCATTGCGCCGCCGAGGTCCGCAAGACTCGTCGCAAGGTCGGCCAGCGCCTCGGGCGTCTCCCCGAAGTCCGCAATCCGGCGGCGAAGCGCGACCGCCTCCTCATACGCCGCCACGCTTGCCGACAGATTTCCGGCCTCCCGTTGGCCCATCCCGACACTCGCCAGGCTGACCGACAGGTCACGGAGCGTTGCCGGCGATGGACCCAACCCGTTCAGCAGTCGGCGAGCAAGAGTTGCGGACTCGTCGTATGCGTCCACGCTCCCTGCCGAGTCGCCGGTCTCGTGCCGGAGCCGCCCCACGCATTTCAGGCTGCTTGAGAGATCGCGCAGGGCCTGCGCTGTCTCGCCTTGCGAGATCAGGAGACGCCTGTGCAGCTTGAGCGCTTCCTCATGGGAAGCCAGGCTCGCCGCCAAGTCCCCCGCCACCTGCTGCACGAATCCGGCGTGGTCCAGAGAAACCGCGACCTCACGCAGGCTCTCCGGCGTCTCATCCATCGCCAGTGCTCGCTGGCGCAGGCCGAGAGCTTCCTGAAATGCCGCCGCGGCGCCCGTTACGTCGTGTCCTTCCAGGTGCGCGTTCCCCAGTCCAGTGAGGCTCGTGGAAAAGCCCCGCAACGTGCCGAGCGTCTCGCCGGTGGCTCCCATCAATCGACGATTGAGATCCACGGCCTCCTCGAATGCCGCCCGCGCCCGCGCGTGGTCTCCGCCTTCGAGCAGCCCGTTTCCGGCATTGTTGAGGAGGGCCGCCAACCGACGATCCCCCGCCGGGGACGGCTCCGTCTTTGCGAGCAGGCGACGACAGCAGGTAAGCGCCTCTTCGTGAGCCGCCCTGCTGCGGGCCAGATCGCCGCTACAGCGAGTCACCCTCCCCAGGCCGTCCAACGAGGCGACGAGGTCCGAAAGCGCCTGCGGAACCTCGCCGACCAGCTCCATCAGTCTGCGGCACAACGCGACGGCCTCTCCGTAGGCCGCTGCCGCACCCGCCAAGTCGCCGCGCGCGTGTCGCACCTCAGCCACACGCCACAGGCCTGCTTCCGTATCGCCCAGCGTCTGGGGCGTCTCGCCTTCTGTCTGCAGCAGCCGCCTGCGTATGGCAAGGGACTCCCCATAGGCGGCGTCACTGCCGTCCAGGTCACCGGTCTCCTGACGCAGGCTCCCGGCCAGCGCGAGGCTGGACGCCAGCTCGCGCTGCAATGGCGGAAGCGCATCGGCGTTGCCAGCCAACGAGCGCCGGAGCTGAATTGCTTCCCCTACGTGATCCAGTGCCGCGGCGATGTCACCGTCCGCACGCCGTGCCCTGCACAGCCACTCCAGTGCCTCCGCGGAGAGGCGGACCGACAGCGGTCGCAGCGTGGCTACGGCTTCTCGCGCCAGCTCGGTCGCCTGCCCGGCTTCGCCTTTGGCGAGCAATGCGTCGATTTGCCGAAACTGCATCCTTCCCGGCGACGCCGGCTCATCAGCCGTCGCGCGCAGATCACGTGCCAGATCCGCCCCTTCGCCGTTACCGGCGGGCGACGCCACGAGTGGCGGCGGCAGCTCCATGACCACCGAACGAATCGACCACACGTCGGGCGCGGCAACGCGTGCCCGTGGTTTGATGGCAATGGGTGCGACCATCATCAGGCCACCCTGGAGGTGGCGCCCCAAGGCGTCGCGCCGCTCGTTGAGCAGCAACAGGAGCTTGTCCCACGCCGCCGTCCACGGACCCGGCTGGTCTGCCAACCCTGAGGACCATGAAGACGGCGCATGGGGCAGGGCACGGTGGCCGCCATTTTCGGACCAGTCGGCACGAACCGCTTCGACCCAGACCAGTCCCTGCGCCGCCATCGCGGGCTCGAACAGCACCTGCAACAGTGAGCCCAACTCGTCCGGGGCAGTCGGCACCAACACCTGGACGGCACGGCTCCTGAACCTCAGGAGATGCTCGATCCGTGTGCGAACCGTTGCGGCAACCTGCGGCGATTGGCAGAACAGAAAGCCGAGCCAGAATCCATTTGCCCACTCAATCTGCCGGCGAAGCCGCTGCCACTGCGCCATGCCGACACTATCCAGCGCCGCAACTCGATCGTCGTTCTGCGCGGCAGGCGCTAGCAAGGACTACTCCGTTCTTGAATCAGCCTCACCTGTGCCTTGACCTGGTCCGCGATCAACGGATGAATATCATACCACTCGTCCCCGTTCCGATAACAAAGGGCAAGATGTGTGTCGAGGAACCGCGCCAGGACCGGCAAGCGGTCGGCACTTGACAATGAAATCTGATGAGTCGCGAAATCTCGGCCAACCACAAGGCCTCGTCATTGGCAACTGGAAGAAACTCCGTGCGTAGCTGGTCGATGGCCGCTTCGACCGTAGTGGCCGGCACCGGTAACCGCTGAGCTAGGGTCAACACGCCGCCCACGAGTCGCAGCAAGTCGCGCAAGTGCCCGCCGCTAGAGCAGATCAAGCGATCGAGCGCAGCCTGATCGGCCAACAGTCTGCGCCAGTCGCCGCGGGCCGCAACCACCCGTTCGATAGTCCGGTAGCTGCGTTCGATCCTGGTGCCAGCCTGGTCACGCAACTTGAATGCCGGCAACACCTTCACCCCGCCCGGTTCATACAGTGACCCAAGATTACCGTAGCTCACCTTGAGGTGTGGCGGGACAGTATAGATCACATGCCATCCAGGAAAGTGCAACTTATCGGCGTGGCTGACGAACAGGTGCTCGACCGAGCTTTGGACTTCCTGTGCATTCACCGTAGTTCCACGAATATGTTCAATCGAGTCCAACAGCAAGACCAATTCGACGGGGGTGCTCTTGCGCCTCTCGATTGCCTCCGTGCACTTCTCGAAGTAGTCGTGCACCTCGTTCATCAGAGTGCCCAAGTGCCCGGCCATTCGTTGCTGCACGAGCTTCTTGAAATCGGGATCGGTCTTCAGGCTTGCCTTGATCGACGCCGACACGCCGAGCGCGCCGGCCTTCACTTCCGAAATCTCTATCTTACCAGCGAACAGTCGTATCAGCCGGTCTCCCCAGCTCTGCTTCAGGCCGTCGTCCAAGAACCCCCGCCGACCGAGTTCCTCGTTCAGCGCTCCGCAGACAGCGAGCAGGAAGTCGGTCACGTCGAGCGGTGTCGACAGGTTCAGGTACTGCTCCATATCGCACAACAGCACGATATAGTGGGTGGACTCCAGGCGGTGTTTCAGACGCCTGAGTTCTGTGCTCTTGCCAGTGCCGCGGAACCCCGACAGGAGCTGTACGCTTTCGCCGTGCGTCCACGAGATCGCCCGCGCCAACGCGTCCACCGGATCGAATCTGACCAGTTCAGGATCTTGATACAGTGGCACATAGCGCGGATCCTCGGGATCAAGAGGTGTTGCGCTCACCTGCCGAAAGAACTCACCGAGGAATGCGTATTCTTCACGTCTCATACGGGGTTCGGTTCAAGGACGACTCAGAAATTCCACCAGCTTGGTCTTGCGTTTGGCGTGGGCCAGGTCGAGGGCGGTTCGGCCGCCGGCGTCGCGCTTCTCCAGGCTGACACCGCGTTCCACCAGCAGGCGCACCAGCGGGACGCCGGCACCCGAGTTCACCGCCACGTGAAGGGCGGTCTCGCCGTTCTTGCTCCGCACCTCGTCGGGATCACAGCCGTGGTCCAGGAACCAGGTGACGCCCTTGAGGCTGCGCATGTTGACCGCGCAGCCCAGCGGGTTGTAGCCGCCGTGGTGCTCGGTGCCGCGGGTGCCGTTCATGTCGACGGCGCCGTGGCGCAGCAGCAGGTCCAGGACGCCGAACTGGCCGTCGCAGGCGAGGTGGTTGACGGTATCGTCGTCGCCGAGGCGGCCGCCGCGCTGCAGCAGCAGTTCCACGATTCCGACGTTGTCGGACCAGCAGGCGTAATCCAACGCGGAGGACGGCTCGGCGCCATGGTCGAGCAGCAGCTCAGCAGTGGCGACCCGCTCCTCCTCGGTGCCGGCCACGGAACGTGCGCAGTACTGCAGCGGGAGCCACGCCCCGTCGCGTGAGTCGGCGTCGGCCCGCACGGCAGCACCATCGGCCCCGGCCAGGACCGCCGCCAGATCCCCGTGTCGCGCCAGCACGGCCGCGGTGTACAGGTCCGGCTCGCGCGGCGCGTGCTCCAGCAGCAGCGGCAGGAACTCGGTGCAGCCGAACGCCGCCACCGCCACGGCGCTGTGCAGGTTCCAGGTACCACGCAGCATCGGGTCGGCGCCACGTTCCAGCAGTAGCTGCACGGTGGCGGTATGCCCGGGCGTCTTGGGCATGGTCTTCTTGTGCTCCACGGCGCGATGCAGCGGCCGATAGCGATGCCCCGTCGGTGCCAGCACGTTGACGTCCGCTCCCTCGTCGATGAGAAACGCCACCACCTCGGGCTGACCGCCGAAGCAGGCGTTCATCAGCACCGACCAGTGACGCGAGATTTCCGCGTCCTGCGTGACTGCCACGCGTACGCTGTCGAGATCGCCTGCGTGCGCCGCCGCCGCAGCCCGTTGCGCCAACTTTCTGTCCATTCGATTCTCCCACAACGCGCGATCCCGTGCGCCTCGTACCAGTGTAGCTCCACCGTCCGGACGCTGCCACTAGGGACGCATCGTACATTCGTTGCAGGCCGGCCAGCCGCTCGGTCCGTCGAGTTCAGGTTAGTGCAGCCCTGGACGCGGCCGGTGCCGGTGTCGACGTCGATGCGGCGGAAGGCGCGGTCGGAGGCGGTGCCCGGCAGCAGCTTGATGTCGCCGGCCACCGGCACTGCCAGCCCGGCGCCGCGGTAGAACAGCAGGTCGCGGATCGGGAGGGTCCAGCCGGTGCACGTCGGCTCCCGCGTCGATCAGGAACGCGGCTACCTCGGCCCGGCCGGCGAAGCAGGCGTTCATCAGCACCGACCAGTGGCGGGCCACCTCGGCGTCTTTTTCACGGCGGCTCGCACACCGCCCATTTCACCGGCATTCGCGGCCGTTTACAGGCTGGCGCATCACGCGGCCTACCAACTGCGTCATGGCCCGTCTTGCGGGGTAACTGTTGGCAACCAGCAATAATGGGACAGTGTGAGAGGCGAGAGATCATGGGTCGGCTGGAGGTCTCGAAAGCTCCCTGAGGGCGCTGTTGTGCCGTCTTCATCGTTCGATCGTCTGGGCTTTCATCTCTTTTCTGCGTCGTGGGCCCTTCATTGGCGCAAGCGCCTCAGCGCGCGCAGCGCGCGCAGCGTGATCCATCGGTTCGGTTCTCCGGGAGCACCGGCGATCTCCTCGTAGAGGGTGTCCTTGTGCCGCACATCTAGGCGCCAGCGTCCGTCAGGAAGCTGATGGCTTTCAATTGTCTCGATGGCTTCTGCCAGGCGCGGATCGTCCTTGAAGCCCGCATTCACCGCATATTCAAGGCCCCGCAGGACATCGTAGTGCCACAACGGAGGAAAGGCGAGGCGCCTCCAACTTTCGTCGATGACACCACCCGTGGAGAGCCGTCGGAGGAGGTACCGCTCTAGCAGATACTCTTCGCCACGCTCGCGGGCTTCCGTGACGGCCGAGTCTTTCCCGAAGGACTGCTCGTGTGCGAGCAAGCCCTCCAAGACGCAGATAGTCGTATGGAATGAGGAGCGCACGGAGCCGCGGAGCGCCTCACAGTTCCACCCACCATCCTCGAGCTGCTCGCTGAGCAGAAGATCCGCTAAACGGACGCTCGGTTTCCCAAAGTAGGCGCCGAGCGCCACGACGCGCCCGTTGATGCAGGGCTCTTCCTCCCCCTCAAAGAACGGAGAGTCTCCGTGCCACGGGCCCCAGGTCACGCTCGAGTGCACTAGCTCGATCGCGTGTCGAGTGCGATCGCTTTCAGGATCCACGCCGAGATCACGCAGGTAGAGGAGGGTGTACAGGTTCGTCCACCAGAACGGGTGCGCTTCTCCATCGCCCCACTGCCCGTCTGGGCGCTGCTCCTCGAGCAGCCGTCGACCCCATCCCTCATGTGCCACGCGGGCACGCTCGGCGGCGACGTTATCGGCGTCGACGTCGGCTATATCTTGGAGGACTTGCCAGCGGATGGAGGGGTCTGAGTCAAGAAGCCAATCCAGCACCGAGGGGGCGGGGGGCAACGCCGTAGTGATTGTGTCGCGCCCCATTAGTCGAATCTCTCCGTTGTACGCAATCCGCTTGGCATGGCCGCGATGTAGGCCTGCATGGGTGCGTCGCCGTCGGCCTTCGCGATCTGGTGGTTGCCGCCCGCTAGGAGCTTGACGCCACCGCCCGTCCGCTCGGTGGACCTCATGGGGGCCTTCGTCGATTTGTTGGTCGTCTTGCGAGGCATTGCGTTCACTCCAATCTGCGTATCGGCGGGAGACCTAACTTTAATTTCAGAAGCTAGTCACACGGCCCTGAACCCCTTGCTCCTTGGAACTGAGTGCTGTGCATCATAGTCTACTGCCTCCCGCAGCAACGCCTCAACATCGGTTTCGTTAGTCCCGTCGCCTTCGCGGATGTCTATCACCCGAAGCTTGTTTCCGCAAAGCCGGAGTCGAAGACATTGTTCGGATCGGAGAGCTTCGCTCCATGAAGAAAGGAAAGCTTCACCTTATCTTTTGAAGGCGTTGACGTTGGCGTACATCCCCTCGTGCGACCAGACAGGAGGCCCCCTCAACTTCCAATCTTCTACAACTTCGGGGTCGACCTCGTGGATGATCCTGCGGACGATTGGGGTGGTTCTGAAACCTGCGAGGCCTTCTCTGACGATCCGATAGCGATGAGCGCAGCGGCAGCCCGCTGCGCCAGCTTCCTGTCCATTCGTACCTCCGCCAGCTCGTACCTTGGTGCCGTGAGCTTCGTGCCAGCGTAATGCCACCGTACGGACCCTGCCACCGGGGAGACGAATCAGCGCAGTCCCCTTCGGCACTGGCTGGCGCCCGCGTCATAACTCTCGCTCCCAGAAGGGCAGTACCCGCATGCCAAGGGCATTCGCGACGGTTCCGCCGCGGCGATCTCACCCCGAATCTCGAACCGTTCCGGCACTCAATGGGCAGCGACGGGACCGCGCGCGCCGCGGGCAAGCTGCGTTAGTGCAGCCCCTGGACACGGCCGGTGGCGGTGTCGACATCGATGCGGCGGAAGGCGGGGTCGGAGGCGGTGCCCGGCAGCAGCTTGATGTCGCCGGCCACCGGCACCGCCAGCCCGGCGCCGCGGTAGAGCAGCAGGTCGCGGATCGGGAGAGTCCAGCCGGTGGGCCTGCCCTTCAGCGCCGGGTCGTGGCTCAGGCTGAGCTGGGTCTTCACCATGCAGGTGCCCAGATTCGCCAGCTCGGAGTCCTGCTCCACCGCCTCGAGCTTGGCCCGGGCCTGCGGCTGATAGCTCACCCCGGCGCCGCCGTAGACCTCGCGGGTGATGCGCTCGATCCGCTCGCGCTGCGGCACCGCTTCGTCGTACAGGAAGCGGAACCGGGACGGCTGCGCGCACGCCGCCACCACCGCCTCGGCCAGCTCCCGCGCGCCGGCGCCGCCGTGGCGCCAGTGGCGGCTCACCACGCAGGGCGCTCCGGTGCCCGCCACCGCGTCGCGGATCACCGCCACCTCCTCCTCGGTGTCGGTGTGGAAGTGGTTGATGCAGACCACCGGCGCCACGCCACTCGTGCGCACCGTATCCAGGTGCGCCAGCAGGTTCTCCACGCCGCGCTCCACCAGTCCGGTGTCCTGCTCGGTGTAGGCGCGGTCCAGCGGCCGCCCGGGCGCCACCCGCGGACCGCCGCCGTGCATCTTCAGCGCCCGGATCGTGCACACCACCACCGAGCAGTCGGGTACCAGGCCGCTCATCCGGCACTTCAGGTTCCAGAACTTCTCGAAGCCGATGTCGGCGCCGAAGCCGCTCTCGGTGACGTGGTAGTCGGCCAGCTTGAGTCCCACCCGGTCGGCGATGATCGAGGACTGGCCGATGGCGATGTTGGCGAACGGCCCGGCGTGCACCAGCACCGGCTGTCCCTCGATGGTCTGCATCAGGTTGGGGTTGATCGCCTTGGCCATGATCGCGGCCATGGCGCCGTCCACCTCCAGGTCCGCGGTGGTGATCGGGCTGCCGTTCTTGGCGTAGGCTACCACCATGCGTCCCAGGCGGGCGCGCAGATCCGCCAGGTCGGTGGCCACCGCCAGAATCGCCATCACTTCCGACGACACCGAGATCTGGAACCCGCTCTGCATCATCAGCCCGTCCATCTTGCCGCCGAGGCCGATGATGATCTCGCGCAGCGCCTGGGCGCTGAAGTCGATGGCCCAGCCGATGGCGACGTTGCGGGAGTCGATGTTGAGGCGCTGCAGCTTCCTTCGGGCCAGGGTCTTGTCGCCGTAGTTGGCCTCGTGCTGGAGGCGGCTGGTGAGCGCCACCATCGCCAGGTTGTGGGCGTTGGTGATGGCATCGATGTCGCCGGTGAGGCCGAGGCTGAGGTCGGCGAGCGGGATGCATTGCGCCAGGCCGCCGCCGGCGGCGGAGCCCTTGATGTTGAAGGTGGGACCGCCCGACGGCTGGCGGATGGCGCCGATCACGCGCTTGCCGATGGCCGCCAGGCCCTCCACCAGGCCCATGGTGGTGGTGGTCTTGCCCTCGCCAAGCGGCGTCGGCGTGATCGCGGTCACGTTTACGTACTTGCCGTCCGGCCGCTGTGCCAGCCGTTCCAGGATGCGCGCGTAGTCCAGCTTGCCGACGTGGTGGCCATGGGGCAGCACCTCTTCCGGCTGCAACGCCAGCTCGGCTCCGAGCTGCTGCACCCGCTTCATGTGCGGCTCCGCGGCAGCGCTGATCTGCCAGTCGGCCATGGTCGTGGGATCGAGTGAAGTGAGATCGGAAATGCTCATTGCTCGGGCCCACCATAGCAGATCGCGGGACCCGGAGCAGGCACCGCACGGGCTTTTGACCGCCGGCTGCGGAGCGGGCACTATCCCTGCGTGCAACTTCACTTGGTAGGCGGCTTTCTGGGCAGCGGCAAGACCACGGCGATCGCCAGCGCCTGCGAGCTGCTGCGCAGCCGCGGCCGGCTGCCGGCGGTGGTGACCAACGACCAGGGCGAGGTGCTGGTGGACACGCGGCTGCTGGCGGGCGCCGGCATCCCCACCGCGGAGGTGGTCGGGGGCTGTTTCTGCTGCCGCTACCCGGAGCTGGTGGAGCGCATCGCGGCCCTGGCGGCGGCGGGCGCCGAGCACCTGTTCGCCGAGGCGGCGGGCTCCTGCGTGGACCTCGTGCGTACCGTGCTCAACCCGTTGCTGCGGCGGCGCGAGGTGGAGCTGGAGGCGGTGACCCTGTCGGTGCTGGCCGACGCGCGCCTGCTGGCCGACTACCTCGCGGGCCGCCCGCTGCCGTGGTCCCTGCCCGCCCTGCACTACCTGTTCGAGCGCCAGTTGGCGGAGGCGTCGCTGCTGGTGGCCACCAAGGTCGACCTGCTGGCGGCCACGGCGGGGGAGCGCGAGCAGCTCGCGGCGACGTTGCGGTCCGGCTTTCCGCGCCAGCGGCTCCTGCTGCAGGACTCGCGCACCGCGGCGGGCGTCGCCGGCTGGCTCGACCGGCTGGAGCTGGATTCGCGGGTCGCCGCGCGCGGCGACGCCCCCGCGCTGGCGCCCGGTGTGGAGGTCGACTACGAGAGATATGGAGCCGCCGAGGCCGCCCTGGCCTGGAACGACCGGGAAGTCGAGTTGAGCGGCGTCGACGGGCGCGCCACGGAAGCGGCCCGGGCGGTGATCGACGGCGTGGCGGCCGCGCTGCAACGGCGCCGCGCCGCGATCGGGCACCTCAAGTTCCTGATCCGCGACCACTATCGCGACGCCAAGGTGAGCATCACGGGTCCCGACCTGCCGCGGCGCGACGCGCACGGGGCAACCTGGCACGACCAGCTCCCGCCACTCACCGGGGACCGGGTGACCTTGATCGTGAACGCCCGCGTCGAAATGGAAGCCGCCGACCTGGAACGGCTCATCGACACGGCGGTGGCCGATGCCGCGTCGAGTCTTGGACCTGGCGAGGCAAGCGCGGCGATACAGGTACGCACCCGAAGCCGCTCGGCGTTCCATCCCGCTTACCCGGAGCCGGTTCATCTCGTCAGGCAGCGTTAGCTTCTCAGCCTCC
This sequence comes from Spirochaetia bacterium, assembly GCA_965203905.1. Taxonomy (GTDB): domain Bacteria; phylum Spirochaetota; class Spirochaetia; order SZUA-6; family Bin103; genus Bin103. The sequence goes on from CBDBDQ010000005.1 coordinate 6,195,348, forward strand.
CGGCCAAGACGCCACTTGAAACGAAGCAAGATTATAGGGTGCACTTGCTGGACACCGTCTGGCCAACTCAGGAGGATGGCGTGAAGCGCATACACGTACGTGAAATCGGACCGATCGTCGATGCTCGAGTCGAGTTTGGGGACCTCACGGTATTCGTCGGTCCACAAGCCACCGGAAAAAGCATTTTCTTCAACTCCTGAAATTGGCTGTGGACAAGTCAGTGATCCACGATCAACTGCAGCGATTCGGAATCGATTGGAACGACAAGCGAGACGGCTTTCTGGAGGTCTACTTCGGAGAAGGGATGGCCAAGTTGTGGTCGGAAGGCGACAGCAAGCTGTTCGCAGATGACCAGGAGGTCGAGTTTGCGCGCTACGCGGGTCGTCGTCCCCCACGATCGGTCGAGAAAGTGTCATACATTCCCGCCCAGCGCGTGCTCAGTTTCCGTGATGGCATCACGAGACCATTCACCGACTACCGGTCGGGGATCCCTACGTACTCCGCGCGTTCAGCGATCACATCCACCAGTTGGTGCAAAGCGAGTTCAGTCGCTCCACCGGAATATTCCCGCACAAAGGACACTTGAGTCTCGCCTTGATCCGACCACTGGAACAGCACGTCTTTGGTGGTTTCCGACTCGAGATGGAACAGGCGAAGTATCAGCGTCGTATCGTCTTTGCGGCGACGCTCCGGAACCTCGCTTCCATTCCTGGTCTGGTCGGCCGGACAAAGGGAATTCGTGCCGTTGTTGATGGGTCTCTACCCACTCCTTCCTCCATCGGCCCCGTCGCGCGACGGTACCGTGACGTGGGTCGTGATAGAGGAGCCGGAGATGGGTCTGCACCCGAATGGGGTTGCTGCCGTACTCAATCTCGTATTGAAGTTGCTGGCAAGCGACTACCGAGTGTGCATCTCCACCCACTCGCCACATGTGCTCGACATCGTGTGGGCGCTTCGCTTCTTCCAGGAGCATGGTGCACAGCCGGCCGACGTTCTGGAGCTACTTGGTTTGAGGTCCAGCGCGGGTACCCGGGAACTTGCCGAGTGCGTACTGAAACGCACACTCCGGGTGCACTATTTCTCCCAGGCCGGTCACGTAAGGGACATTTCCAACCTGGATCCGTCCGCCGACAGCCTCGACGAATCCGGCTGGGGGGGCTTGACGGGAGGGTCCGGCAGAGTTGGCGATCTCGTAGCCCACGTAGCCGCCCGAAGGCAGCCCGTCGAGCGTTCGTGAGTTTCCAGACCGCCGTGCAAGCGGCTTCCGCTGCAGTAGCTGGCGCGTACCGACCCGGCAAGCAGGCTCTTCCGGGCCAGCACCGTTCGCTCGTGACTTGTGCCGATTCGCGCCGACTGACCGGTAGCGTCAACCTGGATGCAGCATTGCAGGCAAGTCTCCCGAACGCACCACGATGGGCATCAATGCAAACTCACCTCAGCGCCGCCGCCTCAACCAGAGCGGTCTGGGCATGCCACGGCGCCGGCTCACGCTGCCATGATCCGCCGGACGCGCCGCCCTCATATCGGTCGGCGTTCCACGTTATGATGGCGGGCATGGCAGACTCCCACGAGAGCAAGTACTGCGACAAGCGGCAGGGCTTCTGGCGCGACACGTTCGGTGCCGCGTTGCCCTATGGCGAGTACCTCGCGTCCGGACCGGAGAACCACCGCAAGCGGTGGCAGACGATGGATCAACGGGTGCAGGTGGACGCCGCGCAGCGGCGGCGCCTCGGCCAGTTCACGCGGCGCATGAACCTGTTGTGCTACAGCGGCATCTGGTGCGGCGACTGCGTACGCCAGGGGCCGATCCTGCACCACCTTGCGGCCGCCGCCAATGAGGCCGGCGGCACCCAGGTGGTGGACCTGCGCTTCGCCGAGCGCGTCGACGACAGCGAGTTGGCCGACGAGCTGCGCATTCTCGGCGCGCTGCGGGTACCGGTGACCGTGTGTCTTTCGGAGGACTTCTTCGAGGTGGGGCGCACCGGCGACCGGATGCTGGTGACCTACCGCCGCAAGGCGCAGCGCGAGCTCGGTGCGGCCTGCGACGTGGGCCTGGTGCCGCCTCCCGAGGCAGAGGTCGCCACCGAGGTGGAACAGTGGCTCGACCACCTGGAGCGCATGCAGTGGATGCTGCGCCTGGCGCCGATGCTACGCGCGCGCCACGGCGACTGAGGCCGCGGATGGAGAAGCGCCCGCTTCCGGGCGACACGCTGGAGCGGCGGCTGCGAGCCGGCCGCCGCGACCAGCTCTACCAGTTCCTGCTGGATTTCGGCGGGATCCGCGGCGCCATCCTGCACGCCACGCGGGTGGTAGCGGAAATGCGGGCCAACCATCGGCTCGGGCCGCTGGAAACCCTGGTGCTGGGGCAGGCGTACGTGGCGGCGGGGCTGATGACGGTCAATCTGAAGTCACCGGAGAGCCTGACCATCAAGGTCGACTGTTCGGGGCCGATCGGCGGCCTGACGGTAGACGGCAACGCGTTCGGCGAGGTGCGTGGCTACTTGGCGCAGGACCCGATTCCAGTGGCGGCAGACGGCGCGGTGCCGCGGCTGCAGGACCTGTTCGGAACCGGCACACTGGCGGTGACCAAGCATCTGCGGGATGGCGCACAGCCCTTCACCGGGGTCGTCGAGATGCGTTACGGCAGCCTCGCCGAGGATCTCTCCTACTACTTCGCCACCTCGGAGCAGACGCCCAGTGCCCTGAGCCTGAGCGTGGCCTTCGACGCCGCCGGTGAGCTGACCGGGGCCGGGGGCGTGTTCCTGCAGGCCCTGCCCGCCGCCCGTGCCGACCAGGTACAGGACGTGGAACGGCTGCTGCGGCGCCTGCACTCGATCGGCGCCGCCTTCGCCGCGGGAGAAGAACCGCGGGCGTTGCTGGAGCGCGCCTTCGGCGCCCACGAGCCGGTCATCATCGCCCGCCGCCGGGTGGTGTTCATGTGCCATTGCAGTGCGCAACGGTTCCGCGGCCACCTCGGCGCCCTGCCCCGTGCCGAGCTGCAGGACATGCTGGACCGGGGCCCGCTGCCGGTGGAGACCACCTGTCTCTACTGCAACACCAGCTATCGCTTCGATCGCGAACAGATCGTCGAGCTGCTCTCCGCTTCCGGTTGAACCGGCCGTTACCGTACGGCCCGGGTGCGATACACCAGCGGGAGATGCTCGTCGTCCTCGAGCAGGTCTCCCTTCTCCAGCCGCGCTACCACCGCCGGCGGAGCGGGGTGCCCCCCACCCCTGCCGCGAGCTACTATGGCCGCGGATGAAGCTGTTCAGTCCGCTGGAGCTGGAGCGTGCCCGGGAGCGCATACGGACGCCGGAGTTTCTGCCCGCGTGGCAGCGCCTGCAGGCTGACACCGAGGAGTTTCTGGCTCTGGACCTGGAGCCGCCGGCGGCGGCCGCGGGCTACTATCATGACTACTTCTGCCCCCAGCATGCCGTCGAGCTGCACTTCGATCCGCGCCGGCCGCGGCAGCACCGCTGTCCGGTCGACGGGCGCCTGCTGGAGGGCGGCCGCTACGATGCCGCCTGGCGCTTCTGCGCCAACCTGCTGCTGAGCCGCATGGCGTTGCTCCTGGGGCTGCGCTGGCGGCTGGATGGCGACCCGCGCTGCCTGCAGCGCGGCGCAGAGATTCTGACCGGATACGCCCGCCACTACCCGCGCCATGCTCCCGGCGCTTATCACACCGACTTCGGCGCCGGGCGCGGCAAGGCGACCTATCAGTCGCTGGACGAGGCCAATCTGATCGTGCGTCTGGCACGCTGCTACGACCTGCTGGCGGAAGGCATGGATGCCGGCAGCCGCCGCCTGGTGGAAGACGATCTGCTGGCTCCGGCAGTCGCACACCTCTACGAGCAGCGCTTCCGGCGGCTGCACAACATCGAGTGCTGGCACATCGCGGCGCTGCTGGCCGCCGCCACCCTTACCGGCAACGCCGCGATCGAGGAGGAGGTGCTGCACGGCGAATTCGGATTCCAGCACCAGATCGACGCCGGGGTCCGTGACGACGGGCTGTGGTGGGAGGGCTCCTCCAGCTACCACTACTACACCGTGGCGGCGCTGCTGACGACGGCGGCGTTGCGCTACGCGCGGGACCCGGGCTGGAGTGCCCCGGAGCGGCTGCGCGCCATGCTGGCGGCGCCCCTGACGCTGGTGCTGCCGGACGGGCGGCTCCCGGCGACCAACGACTGCTGGGCCTCCTCGTCGCTGTTCGGCGAAGTGTGTCACGGCGTACCGCCCGCCGCCGCCCTCTACGAGATGGCGGCCGGCTGGTGGCCGCGGCCCGCGTTCTCCGGGCTGCTCGCCGCGGTCTACCGGCGGGCACCGCGCGACAGCGCGGAGGCGCTGCTGCACGGTCCGGATCGAGTGCCCGCCAACGGCGCCCTGGACCGCCCGCGATCGGGCCTGCTGCCGGCGTCGGGATATGCCGTGTTGCGCAGCGCCGAACCGCTGGCGCAGCAGTCGCTGCTGCTGCTCAAGTACGGCCCCCACGGCGGCTCCCACGGCCATCCCGACAAGCTGGCCATCCTGCTCTACGCGGGCGGTACGCCGGCGGCGCTCGACCTCGGCTCCCAGGGCTACGGCATCGACCTGCACCGCAACTGGTACCGCCAGACTGCCAGCCACAACACGGTCATGGTCGCGGGCCGGCCGCAGCCGCCGGCGGCCGGAGAGCTGCGCCACTTCGGACCGCCGCCGGAAGCGGCTGGCGCCAGCCCCGACGCGGCCGCCGTGACCATCGCCGACGCATCCGTCGCCTGGTCCGGCAGCGAAGTCGGGGAGTACGACGGTGTGACCATGCGCCGGGTGGTGGCGTGGCGCGCGCCATACTTCGTCGACTGCTTCGCGGTACGCTGTCCGGAGCCGTTGCGCATCGACTGGCTGCTGCACGTCCACGGCGCGTTGCGGCAGCTGCCGCAGGCGGAGCGGACCGCCGCCGGCTGCCCCGAGCTGCCGCGCGGACCGGGCTGGGAGCACATCGACGCCCGCTGGACCGGGGTTGCGCCGGCCGCCACGGCGGTACGCTGGTCGCTCGACGCCGGCGGCCTGGATCTGATGCTGCCGGACGAAGCGGGGACCGACCTCACCGTCGGTGAGGCTCCGTCGAACCCGGCGAGCGAACGCCTGCAGGTGCTCATTCGCACCCGCACGGCGCGCTGCACCCGCTTCGTGGCGGTCCTGTGTCCGACCCCGGCAGAGGCCGGTGTGACCGCGGTGCGGCACCTGGGGGCGGACCACCGCGCCGACCTGGAGGTGGTCGCCGGCGACCGCGTCGACCACTGGCGGCTGCCGGCGACCGACCACGCCGCCGGCGCGGCGCTGGTGCCGATCATGACCGGAGGTGAATGATGCAGCAGCAACCAGTGACGCTGCGGGGCCTGTTCTTCTGGGAGGGAAGCGGCCTGCAACTGGGGCGGGCCAATCCCTACGGCGCCCTGCTGGCGGCGGCACTGCGCCGTTACGGGGTCGAGTTGGACGAGGGCGACTACGAGTTCAGCCGCTCCTGGCTGGAGCAGTCGCGCGCCACCTACGAGGTACTGCATCTCAACTGGCTGGACCGGTTCTACGCCGGGTTCAATGAACCGCACGACCTGGAGCGGGCCGTCGAACGCTACGCCGACTTCACCGACAAGCTGATTCACGCCCGGCGCCTCGGCTATCGCCTGGTGTGGACCATCCACAACCTGTACCCCCACGAACGCCGCTATCCCCAGCTCGATCGCCTGGTGAACGCCCTGGTGGCCCGCGAGGCCGACCACGTCATCGCCCACTGCCGTTACGCCGCCGAGACCATCGAAGAACTGTGCGATCCGCCGCGGCGGGTACACGTGATCCCACACGGCAACTACCTGGAAGTGTTCCCCGATCGGGTCAGCCCGGCCGCGGCCCGCGACCGGCTGCAGGTCACCGCCGACCGCTTCGTCTACCTGTTCTTCGGCAACGCGCGCGGTTACAAGGGGGTGGCGGAGCTGGTGGACACCTTCCGCCGCGTGGCGGCCGACGACTCCGTGCTGCTGCTGGTGCTCCGCGAAAACGCCCGCAGCCCCGGCCTGATCGGGCAGCTCCGCAGCGCCGCGGAGGGTGATTCACGCATCCGGATCCATGCCTCGCGCTTCTTCGAAGTGGGAGAGTTCCAGTACTTCCTGAACGCCGCCGACGTGGTGGTGCTGCCGTTCTCGGCGGTGCTGACCTCCGGCTCGGCGATCCAGGCGCTGGGCTTCGGCAAGCCGCTGATCGTGCCGCGCCTCGGCTGTCTGCCCGAGCTGGTCGCGGGAGGCAGCGGCCTGCTCTACGATCCCGACGCCCCCGAAGGCCTCGCCGCCGCCCTGCACGAGGCGCGTTCGCTGGACCTCGACGCCGCCCGTGCCGCCGCCCTGACACGCACCCGCGAACTGGACTGGGACCCGATCGCCGCACGCATCGCCGCCCTCTATCGCGACACGTGACCGGGGCTGACAGAAGCGCGGAGCGGGTGCGGAACGGCCACGGCGCACCACGGTTCGCAGGCGGCGCGGCCGGTTGTCGTCGGTCCCGCATTCGCGGCATGCTGGGGGTGTCGGGCGGGTCGGCCAGCGGCCACCCCGGCGAATTCCTCCCGCAATGACAATCCTGCTCCAAGCGACAATGCCGATACTGCCGTTCAGGTTGCGGTGCGAGCGCTGACCGCAACCACCGCCGGCGCCACCCTGGCGCTGATCTTCGTGGGCAGTCTGGTCACCAGCACCGGGTCGGGCCTGGCGGTGCCGGACTGGCCGCTCTCCTACGGGACCCTGTTCCCGCCGATGGTGGGCGGGATCCTGTACGAGCACTCCCACCGGATGGTGGCGGCCGCAGTCGGTCTGCTGGTCGTGGTGCAGGCGCTGGTGTTCACCTGGCGGGAACCGCGCCGCTGGCTGCGGGTCCTGGCCTGGGTCGCAGTGGCGTCCATCATCGTGCAGGGCACGCTGGGCGGCCTGACCGTGCTGCTGCTGCTGCCCACGCCGATATCGATGACCCACGCGGTGCTGGCCCAGAGCCTGTTCCTGCTGCTGATCGTCATCGCCTATGCCCATTCGCGCGAGTGGCGGCGGCGCGCGGCACAGCCGCACGCCGCGCGGGCGCGCACCACGGTCGTGCTGCTGCCCGTCGTGGTGTTCCTGCAGTTGCTGATCGGCGCGCTGATGCGTCACACGGAGTCGGGGCTCGCGATCCCCGACTTCCCGCTCATGGGCGGCCAGTTGGTCCCGCTCTTCAACGAGCGGATGCTGAACACAATCAACGGAGCACGCTTTCAGTTGCTGCTGGAACCGGTCTCCATGAACCAGGTGGTAGTCCACTTCCTCCACCGCCTCGGGGCGGCGGCCACCGCCGCCGTGGTGATCGCCGCCAACCTGGACCTGCGGCGGCGTCCCGCCTACCGCGCGGTCCGGCGGATGCTGACCTGGGTCAACTGGATGGTACTGGTGCAGGGGACGCTCGGTGCCTTGACGGTGCTCACCGTACGGTCGCCGCTGGTAGCGAGCCTCCACGTCCTGGTGGGTGCGGCGCTGTTCGCCGCAACGTTGCTGTGCCTGCTGAGGTGCCTGCCGCTGCCCACCGGCAGCGCCGCGACCGCGTCTCCGGCGGCCGGCGTACGGCCGCGAGTAAGCCGCGGCACCGCCCCCGGCGCATCCTGACCGTGCCCGTTCGTGCCCGGGCGCGCGGCCGCGCCTTCTTCTCGCTGATCAAGGGGCGCATCGCGCTCCTGGTGGCGGCGACCACCGCCCTGGGCTACTGGGCCGCGGCCGGCAGCGCCAGGATCGACGCCGTCCTCGTTGCCGTGGTCGTCGGTACTGCACTGCTGAGCGCCGGCGCCGGCGTGCTCAACAACGTGCTGGAGCGGGAGGTGGACGCGCGCATGGCTCGTACCCGCGGGCGGGCATTGCCGCAGGGCACGGTACGGCCACCGGCCGCGACCTGGTTCGGCGTGGCGCTGACCGCGGCCGGCACTGCGCTGCTGCTGTGGCGCGGCGGAGCGCTGCCGGCCCTGATCGGCCTGCTCGCGGCCGCGCTCTACCTGTTCGTGTACACGCCGCTGAAGCGGCACTCTTGGCTCAACACGACGCTCGGCGCCATTCCCGGCGCCCTGCCGCCGCTCATCGGCTGGACCGCCGCCGACCCGGCCGGTGGCGGGCTGGGGCCGGGAGCCTGGATCCTGTTCGCGATCCTGTTCCTGTGGCAGCACCCCCACTTCTACGCCATCGCGTGGACGCTGCGCGACGAGTACCGCGCGGCCGGACTACGCATGGCCGGCGCGGTCGGTACGAGCGGTAATTTTCTGGCGGTCCAGGTGATCCTGTTTCTGGTCGTCCTGATCCCGGTATCGCTGCTGCTGACGGCGGTGGGGGTTGCCGGCGCTTGGTACGCGGCGGGGTGCGTCCTGGCGGGAGTTCTGTACCTGGCCGCCGGAATCCGATTCGCGCAGCGGCGCGACCGCGGCAGCTCGCGCCTGTTGTTGCGCGCCTCGGTCCTCTACCTGCCGGCGGTGCTGGCGTTCCTGGTCGCGGATCTCAGCCTGGTTCCTTCGTGACCCCGCGGCGCCGCGGTACTCAGCGCGGCGGCGCCAGTACCACGGCGGAGCGCACGGTATCGAGCACCGTCTCGGTAATCACCCCTTCGGTGCCCGCGACCTGGTTGACGGCGCCGTCGAGCAGTACCGCCTCTACGTGGCGCACCAGGCCCAGGTGCGGCGCCGCCAGGCGCTCGAAGCGCAACTCCTCGGTGCCGTTCGCGGTCTCCAGCGTGAGCGCATGGCCGTCCAGCGGGTCGGCCGTCACGCGGCCGTGCTCGCCGGCGACGAAGAACCGGTCGACGTCGCGGGTGCTGTGGAAGTCGCCGACCACGCTGCACAGCGCGCCCGACTCCATCCGCAGCACGGCACAGCCGATCTGCTCCACCTCGAGGTCGCGATCGAAGCGCGTGGCTACCCCGTGCGCCGCCGCGACCGGTCCCAGCAGCCATACCAGCAGGTCGATCCGGTGGCTGCAGATGTCCACGAAGCCCCCGCCGCCGGCGAGCGCGGGATCGTCCCGCCATTTTCGGGTACCTGCCAGGCGCCGGCCGGCGACGTCACCCCACGAGACGTCAACCGCCCCCAGCAGGGGTCGCCCGACCGCACCTTCGGCCAGCAGCGCGCGCAGCCGCAGGACGTGCGGCCAGAAGCGGCGGTAGTACGCCACGAACAACTCCACTCCCGCGGCCGCGCACGCCGCCACCATTGCGCGGCCCTCGGCGGCGTTCATCGCCATCGGCTTCTCCACTAGCACGTGCTTGCCGGCCGCCGCCGCGGCGAGCACGTACTCCAGGTGGGAGCTGGGCGGCGTCGCCACGTAGACGACGTCCACGGCCGCGTCGTCGATCACCCGGCGCGCATCGTCGCTCCACCTGGCAACTCCGTGGCGGCGGGCAAAGTCCTGCGCCGCGGCGCCGTCGCGCCGCATCACCAGCACCATGTCGCTGCGCGGCGCGTGGGCGATGGCCGGACCACTCTTGTGCTCCACCACGTCACCGCAACCGACGACGCCCCAGCCCAGGCGCGCCGGCCGTACCATCCCCATCAGATACCTTTCGCCAGCGTGTCGAGCACCGCGGCCGGATCGCCCGTCACCTGAATGGTGAGCACCGCACGGCCGCCGGCGACCAGCGCCTGCCGGTCGCCGAGCGCCTGGGCCTGCTTCAGCACGTCGAAGCTGAGCGCCGCGGCCGGCTCCCCGGCCCGGTCCGGGATCGGCAGGTCGGGAACGCTGGCGGTGACGATCTGCAGGCAGCGGCCACGCCCGGCGTCGCCCTTGTGCAATTGCCCGGTGGAGTGCAGGAACCGCGGGCCGTAGCCGCTGGTGGTAGCCAGGCAGGTGCGCGCGCGCGCCGCTCCGCGCAAACCCTGCAGCGCGGCGTCGGTCTCCGCGGTCGGCGGCACGTAGGCCTGCAGCGCCAGGTAGGAGCCGGCCGGCGCCGCGTCCAGGAAGCCGGCCAGCGCCTGCGCCGGCGTGCTGCCGCGCACTTCGCCGTAGAGCGCCAATCCGTCTCCCCGCAGCGCCGGCTCCTCGGCAGGCAGGCGGCCCTCCGCCTGGTAGGCGGCCACCATCTGCCGCGCCTGCACCTTGGCCGCCTCCACGTTCGGCTGGTCGAACGGGTTTATGCCCAGCAGCGCGCCGGCGACGGCGGTCGCCATCTCCCAGACGAAGAACTGCGCCGCCACGTCGTAACGATCCTCAAGCTGCAGCGTGACCAGCGGCTGGTCCGCAGCGCGCAGTCCTTGCGCGAGGTCCGCCGTGGCCTGATCCGCACCGTGGCGCAGCCACACGAACAGCCGGTCGGCGCCATACTCCCCTGCGGATGCCGGCGGCTCGCCGACCACCGGCACGATGCCGCTGCCCTCCTTGCCGGTGCTCTCGGCGATGAGCTGCTCCACCCAGTCGCCGAAGCTCGCCAGCTCGGCGCCGCACAGCAGGGTCAGCTTGTCGCGCCCGGCCGCGGCCGCGGTGCCCAGGACGATCCCCAGTCGCAGCGCCACGTTGTCGTCGTCACCGGCCGGCCGCTCCGCCGCGGCACCGGCGGCCGCCTGCCGGCCACGGCGCAGCAGGGTGCGCAGGTCCAGCCCCAACAGTGCCGCCGGCACCAGCCCGAATACGCTGAGCGCGGAGTAGCGGCCGCCGATCGTCGGGTCACCCAGAAACGTGCGGCGGAACGCATACTGGGCGGCGGTGTCCGCGAGGCCGCTGCCCGGATCGGTGATCGCCACGAAGTGCTCGCCCGCCGCTGCCCTTCCCAGCTCGTCCGCCACCCGGTTGTAGCAGTACTTGAACAGGGAGAACGTCTCCACGGTGCCGCCCGACTTGGTGGACACCAGAAACAGCGTGCGACGCAGGTCGAGCGGTGCCACGCACGCGGCCACGGCACAGGGATCGGTGCTGTCCAGCACCGCCAGGCGCAAGCCGTCCGGCTGTGGGCCGAAGGTGCGCGCCAGCACCTCCGGGGCGAGACTGGATCCGCCCATTCCCAGCAGCAGCACGTCGCGGTACCCCTCGCCGCGGACCGTGGCGGCGAAGCGCCCCAGGTCGGCAATCTCCGGCTCCATGCGGTCGGCGATGTCGAGCCAGCCGAGGCGGTCACTGATCTCGGTAGGATCCGGCTTCCAGACGCGGTGATCGCGGGCCTGGATGCGCCGCATCAGACCCTCGTCATCAGCGCGGACGAGAGCTCGCCGCACCGGCTCACGCAACGGGCCGAGGTGCAGTTTCATCGGCGGCGCGCTCACTCGGGTGCACCTTCCCCGGCGCCGTGCACGTTGCCGGAGGCGGTGGGCCGTTCGCTCTGGCCCCACGGCATCGGCATGCTCGGCAGCTCCCGGTGGTGGTCGCCGCGCGGCGGCTTGGGCAAGGAACGGAACTCGCGCAGCATGCGCGCCAGTTGCGTTGACGCCTCGCGCACCACCCGCTCGCCCTTCTCCTTGCTGCCCAGCGTGGCCTGACCGAGAACGCCAGAGTCGCTGTACGAGGCGGTCCACGAGATCTTGGTGCCCGGTCCGTGCGCGAACAGGTCGGTGTACTGGAAATCGGACCCGTGGCGATGGTAGGCGATCTCGCCGTCGACGATGCGATCCTTGCGCACGTTGTCCTCGTCGAGGAACAGGTAGACCGAGGTCTCCAGCTCGCAGGCGTGGGCGATGCCGCCGGGGAAGCGGCTCTCGCGCCAGCTCGGCATGAATGCGGGATCCACCGCCAGCAGATGCCACCAGTTGCAGGCGATGCACTCGGCGTCGGTCTCCAGGTTCACGCGCCGCGCCGCCAGGTCGAGGTTGGGGGCGTTCGAGCCGTGCCCGTTGAGGAACACGATCTTCTTGAAGCCGTGATACGCCAGGCTGGCGCCGATGTCGACGATGCACTTGATGAAGTGCTCCCAGTGGATGTTGGTGGTGCCGGGAAAATCCATCACGTGGGCGGCGTAGCCGTGCACGAACGGATGCATCACCAGCACCTCGTCGGGGATCTGGCGCGCCGCCGCCTCGGCGATGCCGCGCGGACACACCACGTCCACGTCGAGCGGCAGGTGCGGGCCGTGCTGCTCGGTGGACCCCACCGGGCACACCACCACCCGGTTGGCGGCCACCGCGTCATTGATCTCGGGCCAGGTCAGCTTCTCGTATCTCCAAGGCTCAGCGCGTGGCATTCATTTCCTCCTGTCCGGCGGCCAGCTCCGCCAGCTCCACCCAATGTCCCGCGGCGGACGACCGCAGGGCGGCCTCCATCGTCTCCTGCACGTGCAGCCCGGCGCCCAGGTCGGGGTCGGCCGACGCGCAGCGGTCTTCGCGCCGCCATCACTCCCCGACGTCGCAGACCCGGTAGGCCTGTTCCAGGGACGCCAGCAGGTTACCGCGGGGCTTGAACTCGTGACCCAGGAAAAGGCTGTAGTCGGAGTCCGCGATGGCGCTGCAGATGCCGCGGTAGTTGAGCTCCTGGGTGTCGTCCAGCTCCTCGCGTCCCGGGTTGCCGGCGGTATGGAAGTGGCCGATGTGCGGCAGCGCGCGACGGATGGCGCGGATCACGTCGCCCTCCATGATCTGCATGTGGTAGATGTCGAACAGCAGCTTCACGCGCGGGCTGTCGACCATCTCGCACAGTGCCACGCCCCAGTCGCTGCGGTCGCACAGGTAGCCGGGATGGTCGACGCGGCTGTTGAGCAGCTCCACGTTGAGGTTGACGCCGCGTTCCTCGGCGTACGGAGCGATGCGGCGCAGCACGCGGGCGCACTCGACCATCCCCTCCAGGTCGCTCTGGCCGTGGAGCCGGTTGCCGGAGAAGACGATCAGGCCCGGCACCCCGTGCTGCGCCGCCAGCTCGACGGAGTCGCGCAGCTCGGCCTCGATCCGGGGATGGTTGGCCGGATTGTTGCAGCCGTCCGGCAGCGACGCATGGCCCATGATGCTGGCCAGCACCAGCCCCTGCTCCGCCGCCAGCGCGGCCACCTCTTCCACGCTGAACTCGTCTTCCACCGGGCCGCCGCTGCGGCCCCACATCTCCACGGCCCGGTAGCCGATGCGGGCAGCTTCGCGGCACAGCTCCGCCAGGGACGAAAACTGTGGCTGGAAGATGGGGAAACAGAACGATTGCTTGATCCTCACGGCGCCATCATACCCCGGATCCCGCCACCTGGGGCAGCGCGCGACAGACCCCGCAGCCCCCCGGCCGCGCCAGGCCACCCGGTTTGACCCGCGGCCGGCAGACGCTGAACAATGCGTAGCGGAGGGGAAACCATTCGCATTGGCGTCATCTGCGGCGGGCAGTCCGCCGAACACGACATCTCCCTGCGTTCCGCGCGCGCCGTGGCCGCGGCGCTCGACGGCACCCACGAAGTGGTGCTCATCTACATCCAGCCCGACGGCACTTGGCGGCTGGCGGACCCGCGGCGGTTCATCGCGCATGCCACGGCGACCCGGGATGCACCGCCGCGGCTGAGCGGCGGCCCGCTGACCCTCAGCGGCGGCGCCGCGTCTGCCGCGCCACCGCCCGCCTTGGACCACGCCGCCGCCCGACTCGTGGATCTGGCCAGCGGTACCCCTTCGCCGCCGCTGGACGTCGTGTTCCCGGTGCTGCACGGCCCGTTCGGAGAAGATGGCACCGTGCAGGGACTGCTGGAGTTGGCGGGCGTGCCCTACGTGGGCGCGGGGGTGCTCGGCTCCGCCGTGGCCATGGACAAGGAGGTGACCAAGCGGCTGCTGCGCGACGCCGGCATCGCCAGCGCCCGCTTCCGCGCCCTGCGCGGTCCGCTGCAGGCGGCCGCCGCGGAGCGGATCTGCGCCGACCTGGGCCTGCCGCTGTTCGTCAAGCCGGCCAACCTCGGCTCTTCGGTGGGCGTGAGCAAGGTCGCCGCCTGCCGCGACCTCCCCGCGGCCGTAGCGGCGGCACTGCGCCACGACCGCAAGGTCCTGGTTGAGGAGTACGTCGACGGTCGCGAGCTGGAGGTGTCGGTGCTCGGCAACGACCGCCGCGCGGCCTCACTGGCCGGCGAGATCGTCACCGGGAAGGCACACGAGTTCTACAGCTACACCGCCAAGTACCTCGATGCCGATGGCGCCGAGCTGCTCATCCCCGCGCCGCTGTCCGACGCCGAACAACAGCGGGCGCGCGACCTGGCGTGCCGGGTGTGCGAAGTGCTGGAGGTGGAAGGGATGGCGCGCGTCGACTTTTTTCTGCGCTCTTCCGCCACCGCGCAGGGACAGCCCGACCTGTTGGTCAACGAGGTCAACACCATCCCCGGCTTCACCGAGATCAGCATGTACGGGAAGCTGTGGGAAGCCAGCGGCGTGCCGTTCGCGGAGCTCCTGCACCGGCTCCTCGACCTCGCCGTCGAGCGCCACCGCAACCGCTCGCGGTTGCAGTGAGCTCCACCGGCGCGGCAGCGCCCATCCTGCTCTGGTTCCGGCACGACCTGCGGCTGACCGGCCACCGGCCCTGGATCGAGCTTCCGGCCCCGTGGTATGAACCTGCAAGTGAAGGACTACACTGCGGCAACCTACGGCGATCGGATCGCGGAGCGCTACGACCGCATGCATCCCGACGGCCCCGCCACGCAGGCGATGGTGGACGTGCTGGCCGGGCTGGCTGCCGGCGGGCGTGCCTTGGAGTTGGGCATTGGCACCGGCCGCGTGGCGCTGCCCCTGGCGGCACGCGGCATCGAGGTGCATGGCATCGACGCCTCCCGCGCCATGGTGGCGAAGCTGCACGCCAAGCCGGGAGGCGCAGCCATGCCGGTCACCATCGGTGACTTCGCCGAGTTCCAGCTCCACGGCAAGTTCAGCCTGGTATTCGTCGTCTTCAATACGTTCTTCGGCCTCGTCACCCAGGACGCGCAGGTACAGTGCTTCAGCCACGTTGCCTCCCATCTGGGCCCCGGCGGGGTGTTCCTGATCGAGGCGTTCGTACCCGATCCGGGCCGCTTCACCCGCGGCCAAAGCCTGGGATTGACCCGTGTCGAAGCGGACCAGGTAGAACTGGACGTCGCGGCACATGACCCGTTGACGCAACGCATCCACTCTCAGCACGTGATCTTCACCGACTCGGGGACGCGCCTGTACCCGGTGCAGCTGCGCTACGCCTGGCCCTCCGAGCTGGACCTGATGGCCCGCCTCGCCGGGCTGCGCCTGCGTGAACGCTGGAGCGACTGGAGCGGCGCACCGTTCATGGCCGCCAGCAGCAGCCACATTTCCCTCTACGAACCTGACCCGCAGCGGGACTGAGACCCTGACCCGGCTCGACTGCGAACAATCACTCGACCTGGAGAGCACGCTGTTCAGCGGGCAGGCCTTTCGCTGGCGCCGCGTAGGAGGTTGCTACCAGGGCGTGGTCTTCCAGAATCTCGTCACGCTGCGGCCGACCGGCGCCGGCGTGGAATTCGCCACGCATCCCGACAGCGCAGTTCGCATCGCGCCGCTGCTGGCGGACTACCTGTCCCTCGACACTGACCTGGCGCGGATCTACGGCTCCCTTTCCGCCGACAGTCGTCTGGCTGCCGCCCTCCCCCGTCATCGGGGAATGCGCGTGCTGCGCCAGGACCCCTGGGAGTGTCTGATCTGCTTCCTGTGCACTGCCGCCTCCAATATCCCGCGCATCACCCGCAACATCGAATCGATCTGCCGAGCATACGGACGGCCGCTGCAAGAACGAACTGCGACGCGGCACAGCTTTCCCACGCCTGAGCAGTTGGCGGCAGCCGGCGAGGTCGAGCTCCGGGCACTCGGGCTCGGCTACCGGGCGGCCTACCTGACGTCGGTGGCGCGCAGCATCGCTGCCGGCGACCTCGATCTGTACGCACTGCGGGATGCGCCGTACCAGGCGGCGCTGGATGCGCTGCTGTCGCTCCACGGGGTCGGCGACAAGGTGGCCAACTGCGTGCTGCTGTTCGCGCTGGATAAGCCCGCCGCATTCCCCGTGGACACCCACGTCGCGCAGCGCCTGCGCGAGTGGTATCCCGCCTGCGCACGGCTGAAACCGGTGCAGATGCGGGCCTGGGCCCAGGATCACTTCGGTCCTCACGCCGGCTACGCCAACCACTACCTGTTCCACGACCGGCGACTCGCGCGCGACCGGCGAATATGAATCAGGCGCCGTGAAGCCACTTTCGCCAGGGCACGATAAATCATTTTACAATAGGTAAATCGATGCGCACGCCGTCCGGGTAGCGGCGCTGTGTCCACGCCGACTTGCCGGTGCCGCAGCGGATCGAACAGGTAGTAGCTCTGCGCGGGAGGATCGAAAAATCGATCTACAAACGCCATATTGAGTCTCAATGTGGCGCTAACGTATCCATTTTGTAACCGAATCCGGGGCTCAGCGGACGGCGCGTTCGTTGAACGAGGAGACCGAGCGCCTGGCAGAAATCCTCCTGGTGCAGACGCCTCGTGCGGCCATCCGCGCCCAGGTAGCGGTCGTAGCGTTCGACCACGAGGTAGGGGCGTCCCGCAACCGAGCGCGGCTCCACCGCCGCTACGGAGAGTCCAAGCTCGGCGGCAAGTCGCATCGCAAACGCTTCGTTCTCCACGGCCGCGGGAAAACGGTCGAGCGCCGGCTTGAGAATGTGGGTAGTCGGTTGCCCGGGCGCCGGTATTCCAACCTGATCTCCGACGAGGACGACCGGCATCTTCGATTGCGCCCCGGCGAGGGACAGTCTCAACCGTCTCCCCGCGCCGGCCAGGAAGGGGTGCGTCGGCAGGGAGTCCAGAAGATCGATCATGCCCTCATCGGACAACGCCTTGGTCTGGTCCCGCGGCTCGTGCAGCGGTGGCGTCTCTCCTTTCGGCCACAGCGTCAGCGCACCCGCGACCTCGCCGCCGAGCCGCTCCAGCAGTCCGAATTCGTTGTCCGGCGAGACTCCCAGGACACGGGCAACCGCGTCGCGCTGTGCACCCTCGGGGAGAAGGCCTTCGAAGAACGGCCGGCACAGACGGCGCCGGAACGGCTCCCGGCGTTTCGGCAGCGAGCAGGAGAGCGCCGGCGAGTCGTCCCGCGCCAGCCATTCCTCGGCGTAGGTGAACTGCATCTGACCATCGCGATCGAGAGCGAGCGATCCGACTACCGCCCCCTCCCACCGCACCGTCAGGGCGCGCGTCACTGCCGCACCGGCTCGCCGTCAGCGCCCGGAGGCGGCTCGATCCTGAGCGTGCATCCCAGCGCCTCGAGTACGGCCAGCACCTTGCCGAGTTGGGCGGTCGGTTTACCGCGCTCCACCTCGACCAGAAAGCGCACGCCGACGCCCGCGGCCGCCGCCAACTGATCCTGACGCAGCCCCTGAGCGCGCCGCGTGCCGCGAACGAGCTGTCCAATCTGCTTCGGGCTCATGCCTTGCCTTTCCCGAGCGGGAAAGATACGACCGATTGGCCCGATCGACAACCGAATTGTCCTGATCGGGACAATTCGAGGGAACGGACAGGCGGCTTGATCATTGACTCACTCGACCGGGAGCCGCCATGCAGCTGCTACATGGCGAGGAGTTGCTTGATGCGCATGAGGCGGGTGATGTTGCCGCGCTCCAGCTCCTCCAGCTTGGAGGAGATCATGCGGATGGTCTCGGCCTGCTGCGGGATGAGGACGTACTCCAGGGCGTTGACGCGGCGGCGGGTCTTCTCGATCTCGTCGGCGACCAGCTCGATGGTTTTTTCTGCCTCGGCCAGCTTCACCAGGCGTTCCAACACCTCTTTGAGCTTGACGATGGCCTGATCGAGTTCGACCACGGTGCCGTCGGTGCCGTAGGAGAGCAGGTTGCCCTCGATGGCGAACGAGAACACGGGCACGCGCACGTTCATGATCAGCTTTTCGGTCATGGTCAGCTCGGCCTCGCACTCCGGGAACGCCAGCGCGCTGCGGTACACCTCCGCCGGCATCGAAGCCGAGGCCACGATGAACTGCTGGAACAGCTCGCCGAGTTCGCTGTCCACCTGGCTGCGCAGCACCGCGTAGTCCTGCACGATGCCGGTGAAGTCCTTCAGCAGCCCCTCCAGCTTGTCCTTCAGCAGCTTGTGGCCGCGCTGCGCAAACTGCTGCTTCTTCTTCATGCGCAGCAGCTCCATGCGGTTGGGACTGACGGCGACGGTGGCCATCGTATCGCGCCTAGGCGGGCTCGGCGACCGGAGCCGCCTGCGCGGTGCCCAGGTACTTGTCGATCAGCTCGGTGTCGATGCGGGTCAGCTCCGAACGCGGCAGCAGCTCCAGCAACTGCCAGCCGATGTTCAGCGTGTCCTCGATGCTGCGGTTCTCGTAGAACCCCTGGTTCACGAAGCGCTGCTCGAACTGGTCGGCGAAGGTGGCGTACTGGCGGTCGATCGGGGTCAGCGCCGCCTCGCCCAGCACCACCGCCAGCTCGCGCGCGTCACCGCCGCGGGCGTAGGCCGCGAACAACTGGTTGGCCACTCCCGAGTGATCCTCGCGCGTGCTGCCCTCGCCGATGCCCTTCTGCATCAGCCGCGACAGCGACGGCAGCACGTCGATCGGCGGCTCCAGCCCCTTGCGGTGCAGCGAGCGGCTCAGGATCACCTGTCCCTCGGTGATGTACCCGGTCAGGTCGGGGATCGGGTGGGTCTTGTCATCCTCCGGCATGCTGAGGATCGGCACCTGGGTGATCGACCCGCGCTTGCCCTTGATGCGCCCGGCCCGCTCGTAGATCAGGGACAGGTCGGTGTACATGTAGCCCGGATAGGCGCGCCGTCCCGGCACCTCCTTGCGCGCCGAGGAAATCTCGCGCAGGGCGTCGCAGTAGTTGGTCATGTCGGTGAGGATCACCAGCACGTGCATGTCGCAGTCGAACGCCAGGTACTCCGCGGTGGTGAGCGCCACGCGCGGGATCGAGATGCGCTCGATCACCGGGTCGTCGGCCAGGTTGATGAACAGCACTGCCCGCTCGATCGCGCCGGTGCGCCGAAAATCCTCCATGAAGAAGTTGGCTTCCTCGAAGGTGATGCCCATCGCCGCGAACACCACCGCGAACGGCTCCTCGCCGTGCAGCGTCCGTGCCTGGCGCGCGATCTGTGCCGCCAGCTCGGAGTGCGGCAATCCGGACCCGGAAAAAATCGGCAGTTTCTGGCCCCGTACCAGGGTCAGGTTGCCGTCGATGGCCGAAATCCCGGTCTGGATGAACTCCTCGGGAAAGTCGCGCGCATAAGGATTGATCGGCGAGCCGTTGATGTCGCGGAGCTGTTCCGGAATCACGTCGCCGGCGTCGTCCAGCGGTTCGCCGATGCCGTTCAGAATCCGTCCCAGCATCTCGCGCGACACCCGGGCCATCATCCGCTGGCCGGTGAAGCGCACCGTCGCCAGGCTGGTGGCGATCCCCTGCGGCGCCTCGAACAACTGCACCATGGCGCGTCCTGCCGCCGCCTCCAGCACCTGGCCACGCCGCACCGAGCCGTCAGGCAATTCGATGTCGGCCAACTCGCCGTAGGTGACGTCCTCCACTTCTTCCACGATCATCAGCGGCCCATCCAGGCCGCGCGCACTGCGGTATTCCTTGATCACTGACTCGCTCCCGTGACTGTGGCCGCTCCCACGTCCTCCAGGGCGGCGCGTATCTCACCGTCCACCGCGCGCAGGTCGTCCTCCTCGTCCTGCGGCGTGAACTTCATGCGTGCGATCCGCTCGCGCACCGGCAGCGCCAGCAGCTCGTCCAGCGCCACCCCCTCATCCAGCCGGGCCAGCGCGCCGTGGTGGAACTGCAGAATCGCGTCCAGCATCAGGTACTGCTTCACCAGCGGGGTGAAGGTGTCGACGTCGTGGAACGCGTTCTGCTGCAGAAACGCCTCGCGGATGGCGCGCGTGGTCTCCAGCAGCAGCCGGTCGCGGGCGCTGATCGCATCCAGGCCCACCAGGCGCACGATCTCCTGCAGGTCGGCCTCCTCCTGCAGCATGCGCAACGACTCGGCGCGGTTGCCCAGCCAGCGCTCCGACACGTTCTCGCGGTAAAAGGTTCCCAGCGTGTCGGAGTCGCCGTACAGCGAGTAGGAGGTGAGCCAGTCGACCGCGGGGAAGTGGCGGGCGTAGGCCAGCTCCGCGCGCAGGCTCCAGAACACCCGCACCTCGCGCAGGGTGCCCTGCACCACGGGGTCGGACAGGTCTCCGCCCGGCGGCGACACCGCCCCGATCACCGACAGGCTGGCCTCCTCGTCGTCGCCCGGCTGGTCGGTGGCGCCCAGCGGATACACCCGGCCGGCGCGCTCGTAGAACTGCGCGATGCGTGACGCCAGGTAGGCCGGATACCCTTCCTCGCCGGGCATCTCCTCCAGGCGGCCGGAAATCTCTCGCATCGCCTCGGCCCAGCGCGAGGTGGAGTCGGCCATCAGCGCCACGTCGTAGCCCATGTCGCGGTAGTACTCGGCGATGGTGATGCCGGTGAATACCGACGCCTCACGCGCCGCCACCGGCATGTTGGAGGTGTTGGCGATCAGCGTGGTGCGTTCCATCAGCGGCCGCCCCGACTTGGGGTCGGTGAGCTCCGGGAACTCGATCAGCACGTCGGTCATCTCGTTGCCGCGCTCGCCGCAGCCGACGTAGACGATGATGTCGGCGTCCGCCCACTTGGAGAGCTGCTGCTGGACCACGGTTTTTCCCGAGCCGAACGGCCCCGGCACGCAGCCGGTGCCGCCCTTGGCCAATGGGAAGAAGGTATCCAGCACGCGCTGGCCGGTGACCAGCGGCACGCCGGGGTTCAGCTTGCGGCGGTAGGGCCGCCCTTGCCGCACCGGCCAGCGCTGCGCCAGCTTCAGCTCATGCTTCTGGCCGAACGGATCTTCCAACTCCCCGATGCGTTCGGTCACCGTATAGGTGCCTGAGGAAAGGCTGGTGATGGTGCCGCGCAGTCCCGCCGGCACCATCACCCAGTGTTTGACGATCTCGGTCTCCTGCACGAAGCCGAGGCGGGTGCCGCCCACCACTTCGCTGCCGCTCCGGGCGACGGCCGTGAACTCCCAGCGGCGCTCGTAATCGATCGCCGGTTCCTCGATGCCGCGCGCAATGAAGCTGCCGTGGCCGGCGGAGATCACGTCCAGCGGGCGCTGAATGCCGTCGTAGATCTGCGACATGAGACCGGGCCCCAACTCCACGGAGAGCTGGTCGCCGGTAGCCTCCACCGGCTCGCCGGGACCCACCCCCTCGGTCTGCTCGTACACCTGGATCGACACGGATTCGGCGCCGAGACTGATGATCTCCCCGAACAGCCCCAGCTTGCCCACCTTGACCACGCCGTACATGATCGGGTTGTCGAGTCCCTCGGCCACCACCAACGGTCCCGACACTCGTACGATTCTACCTGCCATGCTGCTCACACCTTCCTTGTCGCTAGGTTGTCGTTGTCGCGGCAGTCGACTCCGCCTGGCGCTGCCGGGCCTGGCCCAGCAGGTCGATGCCGATGGCGCGTTCCACGGCCAGACGGATCTTCTCGAAACCGATGCCCCGGGCGCCGGATTGATCGGGCACGATGATCACGGCCGGCACGGTGCCGGTGCGCAGGCGGCTGATGGTGTCCAGGATCGGCTCCGCCAGCGCCTCGGTGATGAAGATGATCGCGTACCTGCCGCCGGCCAGCAGCTCGCGCAGCGTGGTCAGGGCCTGTTCGCTGGTAGCCGCGGGATAGGCGTGCACGCCGCCCGCGGCGAAGCCACGCACCGTGGAGCTGTCGCCGATCATGGCGATGTAATAGGTGGCGGATGCCGGTGACCGGTCGGACATCGATCTCGTCCTACGCCGCCAGCGTTGCCTGTGCCTGGCCCATGAACGGGCCGCCCACGCGGGCGTCGATGGTCGCCTCCGCGACTCCCTTCAGCTTGGCGAGACAGATCAGGCGCAGGGCGTCCAGGTCGGCCCGCTTCTTGCGCAGGTAGTACACCGCGAACGCGAACGAGGGCGGTGCCATCCGCCAGGCGGCGATGCGGCGGTCGACCTGTTCCTGCTGCAGGCGCACCGCGGCCCCGATCTCGGCGCCCTCGGCAATGCCGGTCAGCAGGGCGCGCAGCACGCCGCTGTAGCTGGCCAGCCGGCCACCCCACTCGGCCGGTGCCGCGGCGTACAGCTCTTCCAGGTCGGCCTGCCCCGGCAACTCCAGCAGGCCGTGGCGCACCACCTCCCAGGGCAGCCCGGCGGCGGCGCCGCGGGCCAGCAGCTCGCCGGCCGCGATGGCGCCGTGATCGGCATAGGCGGCCCCCACCTCGGGAGCCGCCGCCGTCGCGGTGGCGGTCTGGAACAGGTGGCCGAGACGGTCGATCGCCAGTTCCAGCACCTGGCCGTTGCGGCCGGCGGCGTAGAATGCGCCCAGCGCCCGCTCCAGGATACGGGCCAGCGCGCGGCTGGCGCGGTCGGTGTCGCCGGCGGAGGTGAGCGTTCCCTCGCCGGCCACCGCGGCACGAATGGCCGCCACATTGCGGGTACCGGGCGGTCCGTAGCAGGCAGCCTCGTCGGCTGGTGCGATGGCGTCGGCGCCGTCCGCCGCCGAGCGCTGCGCATCCATGCGCAGGGCCACCTTCAGGTTGTACAGATCGCGCGCTACCAGCAGCAGCTCGCGCAGCGCCGGCTCCGGCGCGTAGCGCTCGATCAGCGACCGCAGATCCTCCTGCTCGGCGGCAATGGCCCGCTCCAGGGCGGCTTCGTCGAAGTCGGGAGCGAAGCTCCTCAGAAACGGCGAATCAGGATAGATCTGGACCAGCTCCGCCACCGACTGCATCCCCACCAGGGCGCGCAGGCGGGCGCCGTCGATCAGCTCGCCCTCGCGGCTGCGGATCAGCCCGTAGAGGTAGTTGTAGTCGCTCTCCGGCACCCGGACTCCCCTCAGTCGGCGGGGAACAGGGCGGCGCTGACCTCGATCTCGGCGTCGGCCGCCAGGGCGCGGAACTCCTCGTCCAGGGAGCAGTTCAACCGCGTCGTCCCGCGGTCGATCACGAAACCCGCCCGGAAGCGGCCCGCCTCGTCCGCGAGCTGGACCCCGTGCGCAGCAAGCAGCTCCTTGAAACTGCTTGTGAACCGGTCGCGTTCGCGCGCCGCCACCACGATCCGGTCGCCCCGTTGTGCGTGGGCGCTCAACTGGCGTTCCAGCCATGCGCGGTAGCCGGCCTCTTCGGTGACCTGCTGCCACGCCCGTTCATACACTTCGTCCAGCAGCTGGCGCTTGCGGGTGTGCAGCTTGCGGCGCTGCTCCAGCCGCGTGGTCGACAGCTCCTGCTGGACCGCTTCCTCCGCCTGGCGCCGGCCGCGGCGGCGGCGCTCCTCGGCCTCGCGCTCCAGCTCCGCGGTACCCTTGTTCAAGTCCGCGTCGTAGCGTTCCTGGGCCTCGCTCAGAAGCTGTTCGCCGGCGTTGCGGGCCGCTGCCAGGATCTGGTCGACGATGTTCTCGGCCATGGTACCGGCCGCGTTACAGTACGATGACCACCATCAGGATGATGATCGTCGCTATCAGGGCGAACAGCCCGAAGGTCTCTACCAGCACCGGCATGATGACCGCGCGTCCGAAGGCGTCGGGCTTCTTCGCCACCACGCCCATGGACGACACCGCCACCTTGCCCTGCCAGATGGCAGAGATGAGCTCCCCGAACATGGCCGGCACACAGGCGGCAAAGATCGCCAGTCCCGATGCCAGCTCCAGGTCCAGCATGCGGGCCGAGCTGAAGCCTTCCACCTTGACCAGCACCAGGATCGCTACCACGAGCCCGTAGATCGACTGCGTGGCAGGCAGCGCCTGCAGGATCAGCATCGATCCGAACTTGTCCGGATCCTCCGAGATCACCCCGCCGGCCATCTCCCCGGCCAGACCGACACCGACCGACGAGCCGTAGGCGGCGAGGCCCGCCGCGAGCCCTCCGCCGAGGATCGCGATGGCGAATCCAATCGAAAACATGGTTGTCTACTCCTCCCTATGGGTCGGCACGGTCACTCCGTGACACGGAAGACGATGAAAAATCGATGCCCAGGCATCGCCCGTTGGCCAGCATCCTCGGTCACTCCACGGCCTTGCTGCGCTCACAGCTATTGCTGCTCGCCATCGGCCCGCCTGAAAAACCGGCCGGTGCGCTGGAACGGCGTAAACGCCCTCCCCCCTTCCGGGTAATAGCGCTGAAACGATTCCAGATAGTTCAGCCGCAATGAATGTACGAAGGCCCCCAACATCGACAGGACCAGGTTGAGCAGGTGAAAGAATACGAATATCACCGCGCCGATGAGGGCGGCGATCACCACCAGCACCACCGAGCCGCCCCCGCCGAGGAACAGTCCCCCGATCACCTGTGCCACGAAGGCGATGAACGCCGAGGTCATGTTGAGGATCGCCAGCCGCATGTAGGAGAGGGCGTCGGAAAAGAATCCGACCAGCCCGTAGTAGCCGACGATGCCGTACAGCGACACCACGCCTGCGAGCAACCGGGCCACCAGGTTCTTGCTGTTGCGGCCGGCGAACAGCACGATGGTCACCGCGCCCGCCGCCGCCAGGATGGCCCCCACGAGGCGCAGGGCCGGCTGTCCGAGGAATATCCCGCCGATCGCCAGCAACCCGCCGACCAGCAGCACCAGCCAGGCCAGGTTGTCGCAGATGGCGCCCGTACGGTCACCGCGCTTGAGCAGGTTGACGAAGCCGGCGGTGATGGACGCGAGCTGGAACACGATGCCCACCCCCACGGCGACGCCGATGAGTGGGATGATGTCGCGTGTCGGATTGATCAGCGGCAGCAGACCGAGGAACTTGCCGCCGCCTCCCGTGCCGGGAGAAAACCCGAAGAAGCTCCAGGTGAGGACTCCCACCACCAGGGTAGCGACTCCCGTGTACACGAACATGGTCAGAAACAGGCGCGTCTCGCCGGCCGACTGGAAGCGCCGCCGCAGCCAGCTCGCCAGCAGGATCTGCAGCACGCCGTAACCGAAGTCGCCCAGGGCAATGGCGTAGAACACGGTCATGGCCACCGCCACGAAGGGAGTGGGGTCGATCCCGAAGTAATTCGGCAGCCCGTACATGGTGATCAGGGTCTGGAACGGCTCCACCAGCCTGCGGTTGCTGAGCTTCACCGGCGGCCGGTCATCCGCCGCGGGCGCCGACAGCCGGTAGCGAATCTGGGGATGGCCGGCCAGCAACGCTTCCAGGGCACCGCGCCGGGTGGTTTCCACCCAGCCGACGATCACCGCGGCATGGCGCGAGTAGAAGATGCGCCCGCGGGCGTCCAGACTGCGGCGGCGGCTCTCGTACTCGTCGGCCGCCGCCTGCAGCGCCCGGCGCCGCTGCCGGGCCTCGTCGGCGAAGGCCGCGGCCAGCTCCGCGCGCCGGCGCTCCAACTCGTCGCCGCGCGTGCGCGCACTCTCCAGGGCGGCGGCGGCGGAGCTGTCCAACCGGGGCAGCTCCACCTCCTCGGCCCGCACCTGACGCAGCGCGGTGCCCACCGCGTCGAGGTCTTCCGGCAGCGAGACGACCACGGCATACGCCACCTTGGCGGCCGCCCCGACCGGTGCCAGCCGAAGATGACCGCCGCGCGCGTTCAACAATGTCTCGAGCTGCTCGACGGCGGCCAGCGGAACCCGTACCGGAGTCAGGGCGGCATAGCTGCCGCGACCGACGGCGGCCAACTCCACTCCCAGCTCGGCCCACGGTGTGAGGGTGGCGATGCGCTCACGGAGGCCCTCAAGCTCGGCCACCAGCGCCTCGTAGTCGGCCAGACGCGCCTCCAGCTCGGCGCGATAGGCGAGCACGTCGACGGAGTTCACGAGAGCGGCGAACTCCGCCTCGTCGACCGCCGGCGGGGACCCGAAGAAATCCTCCAGCATGCTCGCCTTGTGGGGCGCGAAGCGCTGGAACAGGTCGAGGATCCAGCGCGCCGCCGCCAGGTGACCGTCCACCTCCGAGGTGTCGGGCGCGTCGCGCTGCTCCCACTGTGCCAGCTCCTCGGGAAGGCCGTCGTGCACGTCGTCCACGTGCAGCAACGCGGCCCGCTCCAGTGAGCGCAGCAGGTCGGTGATGGCGTCCCGCGGCGCTACCAGCTCGGCCTTGGTGAGATCTGCTATCGCCATCGGTACCGCCGCCGCATCACACGACCCGAGGGTTGCGGCGAAACCGCGTGGGAGACAACTCGAATAGCGGGCATCTTCGGGACTGGTCAGCCTATCTCTGGTGCAGTTTTTCGAGCAGGGCGGCCACTGCCGCATCGCGGTTGGCGGCAGCACCGCGATCGAGTCGTTCCAACTCGCGGGCGCCCGCTTCGTGCACGCGTTCCTTCTCAGCGGCCAGGTCGTGGTGCAACTCGTCTCGATACCGTTGCAGCTCTTCGTCGACGGCGGCCAGACGTTCCTTACGCTGGCTGTCCAGATCGGTACGGCAGCGCGCCATCAGGTCGGCGGCACGCTGGCGGTACTGTGCCTCGATCTGCTCCGCTTCCGCCTCGGCGTTCTTCACGTCCTTCAGGACATCCATAGAGCGGTCTGCTCCCCCTGCTCAGGTGCCGGCCAGCGGCACGTTCAGTTAGGCCCGGCGAAGCCCCTCGCCCGCCGGGTTCGGCCGGGGGCGCGATCCCGCCGCCATGCCATCGTGCGAGCGCGCGCACCATACCTCGTTCCCGAGGAGCCCTGAGGCGCGCTGGCGAGGATTCTCGTGGGGATGCAAGTATAGTCGCAACCCGCGCGACACCTGTCAACACTTCTTTTCAGTTCCACGCCGCTCCGGCTCTCCCCGGCCGGGCCAGCGAGACGCGCGTCACCAGCTCACGGTCAGGACTTGCCGTTCCCGCTGCGCCGCATAACGTGCCAGGGGAATGGTCACCGTTACCTGGCGCCCGTCTTCGCTCAGCACGCCCTCGCTGCGATCCCGGATCGGGCGTGGAGCTTCCACTACAAAGCTGACGACATGGTCCCCGAACAGCATGTAGAGCAGCTCACGGGCACCGGCGTCCAACGCCGGGTCATCCGCGGCAATCCCGAGCACCAGCGCGAACGTGGCCGGATCGCCGTCCTCCAGCCGCGGCTGCAAGTCGGCGAAGCTGGGCAGCTCGGCAAGCTTCCGCACCCGGTCGAAGTGCAACGTGGCACTGACCACCACGGCATCCTCACCGTCGTCGCGCCGGTATTCGGTAAGCTCCAGCCCCTCCACCGCCGCGGTCGCCGCGCGGAAGTCGCGCTCGGAAATGGGTAGCGGCAGCGCTCCCGGCGCCGCCGCATTGCCGAGCTCCGCCATTGCCGGATCGAGTCGATAAACCAGTTGCAGATCGCCGGATCCATCTTCATTGAACACGAACCGGGATTCGATGCTGACACAGGCACCCAGGGCGACCACCAGCGCCACGACCACGAGCAGCCGGCCGCTGCGCCAGGCTGCGCCGGGGGGGCGCCATACCCGCCGCCGCGGCGTCCGTGACGCACGACCGGGTAACGCCAACCTCATCGGCTGCCCCGGGCGCGTGTCCCGGGGGCGCCGCGGGCCCGGCCCGAGACACGCGCCGGGCCGGCGCCGCCGCTGCCGTCCGCGAGTTCCATCAGCGCGTGCCGCGGGCAACCCATGGCCCGGTAGATCTCGCGACAGACCCAGGCATCGGTGGCGGCGTAGCGCTGCTGTCGCTGGCTCAGGCTCGGTGCCGCCCAGTTCGAGGTCTGCGCGCCCTTGGTAATTCGAATCCCCAGGTAGGCCGCCGCCAGGCCGCGCAGGCTCAGGGGAGCGCAGCCCGCGGCGCGGGCCACGGGAACCAGGTCCGCCACCGGGCGCGCCGTTACGCCCCAGTGCTCGCGCAGCTCGCGCACTTCGTCGGCCGGACCCTGCCCGACCTTGATCACGTCATCGGATTCCAGGAGTTCGCGCAGTGCCGCTGAAGGACCGTGTTCCGGATCGATGCGGAACAGACACGCCAGTTCCGCGGTCGCCAGCTGCACCAAGGCGATGGGATGGCGCTCACCGCGCCGAAACGACGGGCGCGATTCGGTGTCGAAGCCCAGTACGCGGCGGCCTCCAAGCCCCGCCGCGGCGTGCAGGGCGGCGCAGGCGGGCGCAGCCGCCGTGGACTCCACCACCTCGATGCGGCCGGCGAAAGCGCCGACGGGAAGGGCGTTGATTTCCGCCTTGGACAGCGCGCGACCGCTCGTGCCGGGTGCTGCGACGGGGCGCCGCCCGAGTTTCCGAGGGCGTTCCCCCTCCCGCTCCCGCGGCAGCGGGCCGCGTTGCCTAGTGGCGGACACCGTCCGGAAATCCTCGCGCCGCGTTCCCGGATAGCGCGTCCCGGTCAGTTCGTGAGGTCCTGTCGCGACCGCTCGAATTAGCCAATAGTTCTTGCTATGGTATAGAATTGACCATGGGCGGTACTGGACTCGAACCAGTGACCCCTAGCGTGTCGAGCTAGTGCTCTAGCCAACTGAGCTAACCGCCCGGTCTGTACCCTTACGGTGCACCGCCTCGCGCGCCGCCGTCAATACCCGGACCCGGCGGTCTCCGCGCGGGGCTCGCGGCACTCGATGACGAGATTCCATCGCCACAGCGTTGACCGACGGCGCGGAACGCCCTATCCTTACGCCCTAAGGATAGTTCACTCCCTCCCACCGCGCCGATCGCGGCCCCCAGGGGCACGGAGACGCAGTACCTGTTTGGCCGACATACCCTGCCGTCATTCAAGACTGACTGCCTCCCGTAGTCGCCGTACGCAGGGAGATGGAGATGGAGTGGACCGGGAGAAGAAGGAAATGAACAAGAAGCTATTCGTCGGTGGCCTGCCCTATGCGGTCACGGATGATCGCCTGGAAGAGGTTTTCGCCGCCCACGGTACCGTGGAGTCGGCGCGCGTCGTGACGGACAAGTTCACCGGACAGTCGCGCGGATTCGGATTCGTGGAAATGAGTTCGCCAGCGGAGGCTTCCGCGGCGGTTACCGCGCTCAACGAAACCGATCTCGACGGCCGCACGATTACCGTGGCCGAGGCGCGTCCGCGGGAGGATCGTTCGCGTTGGTAGCGCGCCGCCGGTACGGGTCCGTACCGGACGGCGAGCCTGGCACTAGCAGCCAGGCCACGACGGTCGCCTGACGGCGCCGGTCCTGGCGCGGTAAGCGCGGGCCATCCCGCACACCGGTTGCCGGGGTCGGCGTCCCGGTATAGGATTGCCACGTCGCCTCAAGCCCGGCCGCGGGTGGTGGTGGCGGCGGGAGGAGAGCGTCGTATGGAAACGGCGGGCTACGGCGAGCCGGTCAGCGCGGCCCGCCGTGAGCACCTCACCGGGCATCACGGCCAACCTGCAGGGAGTGGGCAGCCTGCAGACAGTGAGCACCTCATCGGACGCCGCAAGGCGGCCATACTTCTCGTACTGCTTGGTTCCGAGCTTGCCTCGGACATCTTCAAGCACCTCGACGACGAAGAAATAGAGCAGCTTTCCCTGGAAATCGCGCAGCTGGATGCGATCGCGCCGGAGGATCAGGTTCGGGCCCTGGCGGAATTCCAGGAGTTGATGCTGGAACGCGACCCGGCACCCAGCCGTGGCGGCATGGATTATGCGCGCGGTGTCCTGGAACGGTCGCTCGGCGCCGACAAGGCGGACGCGGTTGTCGACCGTGTCGCCCGCATCCTGCGCCCGCGGCCGTTCGGCTTCATGCGCCGCAGTGATCCGGAGCAGCTCCTCTCGTTCCTGCGTGACGAACATCCTCAGACCATCGCACTGATTCTGGCGTATCTGGATCCCGGCGTTGCGGCCGCTCTCCTGGCGAGTCTGCCCTACGCCATGCAGGGCGACGTGGCGCGGCGCATTGCCACTCTGGATCTGGCCGCGCCGGAGGTCGTGCACGAGGTAGAGCGCGTGCTGCAGCACAAGCTGGCACGTTCCTCGCCGCCGGCTGCCGCCACCGAGCGCGCTGCCTCGGGAGGCGTCGAGGCCATGGTGAAGATCTTCCACCTCATGGACCGCAGCACCGAGCAGAGCGTGATCGACGCCCTGGAGCAGGAGGATCCCGAACTGGCTCAGGAAGTCAAACAGCGGTTGTTCGGGTTCGAGGACTTGCTGCTACTCGACGACCAGGCGCTGCAAGCGGTGTTGCGGGAAGTGAGCCGGCAGGAGTTGGCGGCTGCTCTGAAGGCGGTGGACGCCGAGATCCTGGAGCGGGTGGTACGCAACATGTCCAAACGTGGCGCGGCGCTGCTGCGCGATGCCATGGAGCATCTGGGACCGATCCGTCTCGGCGAAGTGGAGGAAGCACAGCGCAGAGTGGCTGGCGTGATTCGCAGCCTTCAGCAGCGGGGCGAGATCGCCATCAATCACCGGTAGGAACCGTCCAACCGTTCCACGGCGCGTTGACCCCGCATCCGCGGTCCCGTAGCTTAGAAGATGAGATGGCTGCGTGTTTACCTGTTACCCGCTTGGTCCGTCGCACGCGCGCGCCCATGGGGGCACTGTGCGCCGCCCTCTTGGCATGGCTGCCGGCGGCGGCGAGCGCCAACCCGACATCGGAGCAGGCGGCCACGGCTGCGGGCGAGACCTCGTTCGCCGTCGTGGAGCTGTTCACCTCCCAGGGCTGCAACAGCTGTCCGCGTGCCGAACAGGCGCTTGCGCGGCTCGGGGAGCAGACCCGGGGCATGCCGGTGTTCCCCATCGAGTGGCACGTGGAGTACTGGGACTATCTCGGCTGGCCCGACCCCTACGCGCTGCCCGAGGCCGAGCGCCGGCAGCGTAACTACGGCCGCGCGCTGCACAGCCGCATCTTTACTCCACAACTGGTTATCAACGGACGCCAAGTGGTGCGGCCCGCCCAGGACTATTCCCTGGTGCACTCCGCTGCCCTGGCGGCAGTCGGTTCGGCGCCGGTGGCGGCAGACGGACTACCGGCCGTCGTGCTCACCGTGCCGGTGCATGACGACCGCTCCATGCAGATCGAGTATCGGGTCACCGACGTTCCGGCCGGCTGCGCCCTCACGGTCGTCGCGGTAGAGACCGGTCTCGAGAACTTCGTACCGCGGGGCGAGAACCGCGGCCGTACCCTGCGCCACCACAACGTGGTGCGTGGCTTCGTCACGGTGGATCTCGCCGCCGTAGCGGACCAGTCCGGGCAGCTCCGGATCGATCTGCCGCCGGAAGTGGCACGCGAGGCCAGCAGCATCATCGGCTACGTACAGGAACGCGGCAGCCTGCAAATCATCGCGGCGGCGCAGGCAACACCCGCCTGATCTGCGAAGTGAGCGCTCACTATGCCCCCTGCGTCCGCTGGCGCCGGGCTGGATGCGTGCGGCTGGCCCTGCTGGTGCTGGCCGTGCTCGCGGCAGCCGCTGGCGCGGTACACGGCCGCGGACAGCGCAACGCAGACCGGGTAGAACCCGGCGCCGCGTTCGCGCAGCCGACGGGAGAGGCCAGCGCCCGTTTCGCCGGGCTGGTGGTAGATGCCGTCGGGATGCCCATTGCGGACGTGTACGTCGCCATGTGCGCGAGCGCCTGTTGGCCGGCACGCACCGATGCCGAGGGCCGTTTCCTGTACGAGGAGCTTCCGGTCGAACGGTACGCACTCGACGTCAGGGGCGACACGGTACCCGAACGTGCACTCACTTCGGTGGTGTTTCCCGTGAAACTGGTGGCCGGCGACCAGGAGCTGGGCACGCCGATCCAATTGCAGGAAGCAGTATCGGTGCCGGCGTGGGACGGCGTCGGGCCGGCGCGGTTCGCCGGTCTGAGCCTGATTCCGTCTGCGCCGGTGGACCTGGGCATGCTGGACCGAGCCGGCGGCGGCGCCATCGGGGGGGCGCAGGTACCGCCGTCGGGCTGGCCAAGCTATCGCCTGGCGGTGGACCAGGTCCGGTACCGTCCGCTGGCGATGTGGGCGCTGCGACCATTCGGGGCGCGCGCCGGTCAGCTCCTGGAGGTACGTGCCGCCGTGCCGGCGCAAGCTCTCGAGTCCGGTATGGAAATGGCGTTCTTCGGCGTGGATCCGGTTACGGGAGCCGCCGAGTTGTTGGGACCGGCAGTGCCCGTCGGAGACGAGGTGGGCACGGCGGCCGGGAGCGGCATAGAGACGCTCACGTGGATCATCCTGGCGGCCCCCCAGCGTTAGCAGCCTGTGCATCCCGGCTGGCCGCGTTGGTTTCGCACCGCGGCGTGGGCGCAGCCGGTCCGCTGCGGCACCGGGTTGAGTTGGCCGCCAGCGCTGCAATACACTCCGCCGTCATGAGCCAACTCCGGCCTGAACGCATCCGCCCGCGGGGTGCGTGGTCGCTTCTGCCGTTCGGTCTGGTCCTGTCACTCGCCGCCTGCGCGTCGGGTGAGCAGCAGCCGAAGCTTGACGACGGTCTTTACGCGGAGCTGAAGACCACTCACGGCCCCATCTACCTGCGGCTGGAGTATGAACGGGTCCCGCTTACGGTCGCCAACTTCGTCGGCCTCGCCGAGGGCACCATCGAGTTCCAGAACCGGGATGCCGAGCGCTACTACGACGGTCTCACCTTCCATCGCGTCATCGCCGACTTCATGATTCAGGGGGGGGACCCGCGCGGCGACGGCACCGGCGGCCCCGGCTATTCGTTCCCCGACGAGATAGTCCCGGAGCTGACCCACGACGGTCCCGGGGTGCTGTCGATGGCCAACTCGGGCCCCAATACCAACGGCAGCCAGTTCTTCATCACCCACGCGGCGACCCCCTGGCTGGATGGCCGCCATACCGTCTTCGGCCGCGTCGTGCACGGCCAGGAAGTGGTCAACGCGGTAGGCCAGGGGGACGTCATCGAAGAACTCAACATCCTCCGCATCGGATCCGGCGCCGAGGCGTACGTGGTCGACCAGGCCCGTTTCGACGCGCTGCTGGAGCAGGTGGGAGGCCGCTCGCAGCGGGCGGCCGCCGAGGAGCGTTCCGCCGCGGAACAGATCATCACCGCCAACTGGCCCGATGCCGTGGCTACCGAATCGGGCTTGCGCTACGTGATCACCGCGGCCGGCACCGGCACCGAAAAGCCGCAGACCGGGCAGAACGTGATCGTGCATTACACCGGCAAGCTGCTCGACGGCACCGTCTTCGACAGCTCCCACGCCCGCGGCAGCCCGGCCCGGTTCACCATCGGGCAGCTCATCGCGGGCGTGGACGAAGCGTTGCTGGATATGGTGGAAGGCGAGAAGCGTACCGTGATCATCCCTCCGGAGCTCGCCTACGGGAGCCGTGGTGTGCCCGGAGTTATTCCTCCCAATTCTTTTCTGGTGTTTGAATTAGAGCTCTTGTCCGAGTAACCGCTCGGGACCGGAATGGGCCAGAAGCGCGAGAACACCGGGTTTGTCTGTGCCTGCTGCGGCTACCGGGTTGAGCCGGTGGACACCGGCAGCTACCGGAATCATTGCCCGCGCTGCCTGTACTCCCGGCACGTCGATGTGCGCCCGGGTGATCGCGCAAGTGCCTGCGGCGGCCTCATGGTGCCGATCGGGATCCGGCACGCGGGGAAAAAGGGCTGGCAACTGGTCCACCGTTGTGAGAAGTGCGGTGCCACCAGCGCCAACCGCGTTGCCGGCGGCAGGCGCCAGCCGGACACCGTCGCGGCTCTCGCCAAGCTGAGCGTAGAGTCTCCTCCGGCCGACGGGTAATCACGTTGAACAGGAAGCTGAACAGGTTGTCCTATTTTCGCCTTGACCCATCACGAAAACAACTCGCAAAAAGGGTTTGACAGACTTCAAGCGGTCTGTGATTATAGCGCGCGGATCTGGGCGAGCAGCCGTGCCGGCATGCGTGTGCGCCCGCCTTACCGGGTAGATTCACCTACCGGGTGACACACGCCTGTCAAAACAGGTAAGCTCGGCGATCTGGCAACTCTCCGAGAATGCGCGTGACTATCGCGGCGATGTCAACGCGCGTCAAATTGACGGAGGAGGAGTAATGAACAATATAAGTCTCGAAATGGAAGCACCAACCGCAAGCTCGTTCGCTGCTGTTCGGCAGTCTAATCCCTACACGTTGTCCCTCACTCCGACTCGCCCGCGTCCGCGATTCGGGCGACTCCGCGTCTTTCTAGTATCGGCATGCGCGATCGTTGCTACAGCGTGCGCTTCGCTGAGTGCACCCGGCAACGGCGACGAGGAACCGATCACCCAGGCCGACCTGGACGCGGTCAGGAGCGAAGCCGACCAGGCGATGGCCGCCGCCAAGGCAGCCGAAGCCGCCTTGAGCGAGGCGCAGGCCGCCGCCGATGCGGAGGTGCGCGCGGCGCAGGCTGAAGCGGAGCAGGCGCGAGCCGAGGCTTCCGCCGCCCAGGCCGACGCCCAGGAGGCGCTGGCCGATGCCCAGGAGGCGCTGGCCGATGCCACCGTCGCCCAGCAGGACGCCGCTCGGGCGCGCGCCGCCGAGAGCGAGGCGATGGCCAAGGTCGATGCCATGATGATGGCGGCCCACCATCCCTCCGAGGTGATGATCTCGCCCGACATGCTCGACATCAGCCTGTTGGACCTGGATCAGGCGCAGGCATCGCTCGCCGGCCGGGATTCGATATACATCTCTTCGATCAGCTATGACGGAGCCATGTACTCCGCCCTGCTCAAGTACGAGGGGGGCACTACCGCCACCGTCGAAGCGGTCTTCGGGGCGAGCGGCAAGCTCATTCCCGACACCGTCGGCCTCGGTATGACCGAACTCTCGGTGCTTGCGCCCGACAAGGTGGTCGTCTCCAACGTCGAGGTTGGAGGCGTGGGCTACTCAGGCGAACTGCAGTACGTCGGCGGCAACCGGCTGCAAGTTGCCGGAATCCGCCGGGTCGCTCTGCCGCCCACCGCGGCCGAGCAGATCGCCGCTCTCGAAGCGGAACTGGCCGCTGCCCAGGCTGCGGCCGACGCGGCCATGGCAGACGCCGACGCAGCCATGGCAGACGCCGACGCCGCGATGGCAGACAAGGCGGCCGCGATGGCGGACGCCGAGGCGGCGATGGCAGACGCCGAGGCCGCGCGAGCCGCCGCTGATGCATCGGCCGCGGAGGCCGAAGCGGCAATGGCCAAGGTCGATGCCATGATGATGGCGGCGCACCATCCCGCGGAGGTGATGGTCTCCGCCTCCATGCTCGATCCGAGCCAGGCGAACATCGACAACGCCCAGGTTTCCCTTGCCGGGCCGGACTCGATTTACATCTCCAACATCCTGTACGCCGGCGTGCCCTACTCCGCGTTGCTCAAGTACACCGGCGGTACCTCCGCCACGGTCGAAGCGGTCTACGGGCCGATGGGCAAGTTGATCCCCGACTCCGTGGGGCTGTCCCAGACCGAGCTGGCGTTCGTACCGCCGGCATCGCTCGCCGTCTCCAACGTCGAGGTGGGCGGGGTCGGCTACTCCGGCACCCTGGAGTACGCCGGCGGCAACCAGCTGCGGGTCACCGGCATCCGCCGGGTGACGCTGCCGCCGACCGCCGCGGAAGCGGCCCAGGCGGCGGCGGCGGCGGCAATTGCTCAGGCCGAGGCCGACGCGGCAGCGGCGGTGAGCGCAGCACAGGCTGCGGCCGACGCGGCGGTCAGCGCCGCTGAAGCGGAGGCCGAGGCCGCCATGGCGGACATGGCAGCCGCGATGGCGGACGCCGACGCGGCGATGGCCGCGGCCAGCACCGCTGAAGCGGAGGCTGCGGCGGCGCAGGCCAAGGTCGACGCCATGATGATGGATGCCTACCAGCCGTCCGAGGTAATGGTGTCCGCGGCCATGCTCGATCCGAGCCTGGCCAACATCGACAACGTTCAGGTCTCCCTGGCCGGGCCGGACGCCATCTACATCTCCAACATCATGTACGACGGCGCGCCCTACTCGGCACTGCTCAGATACCGCGGCGGAACGTCCGCCACGGTGGAGGCGGTCTACGGGCCGATGGGCAAGCTGATCCCCGACTCCGTGGGGCTGTCCCAGACCGAGCTGGCGTTCGTAGCGCCGGCATCGCTGGCCGTCGAAAACGTCGAAGTGGGCGGCGTCGGCTACTCCGGTACCCTGGAGTACGCTGGCGGAAACCAACTGCGCGTGACCGGCATCCGCCGGGTAGACCTCCCGCTCACGGCGGCGGAGATGGCCGAGGCGGAAAATGACCAACTGAAGGCGACGATCGCCGAACAATCCGATCAGATCGCCGCGCTCGAGGCGGCCCTGGCGGAAGCCGAGGCGGCGACCGCGGCGGCCATGGCCGAAGGCGAGGCGGCAACCGCGGCAGCAATGGCCGAAGCCGCGGCCGCGATGGCCGACGCTGAAGCGGCAATGGCCGAGGCCACGGCAGCACAGGCCAAGGTCGACACCATGATGATGGCGGCTCACCAGCCCTCCGAGGTGATGGTCTCCGCCGCCATGCTCGACCCGAGCCTGGCCAACATCGACAACGCCCAGGTCTCCCTGGCCGGGCCGGACTCGATCTACATCTCCAACATCATGTACGACGGTGTGCCCTACTCGGCACTGCTCAAGTACAGCGGCGGCACCTCCGCCACCGTCGAGGCGGTCTACGGGCCGATGGGCAAGCTGATCCCCGACTCCGTGGGGCTGTCCCAGACCGAGCTGGAATTCGTGGCACCCGCATCCCTCGCCGTCTCCAACGTCGAGGTGGGCGGGGTCGGCTACTCCGGTACCCTGGAGTACGCTGGCGGCAACCAGCTGCGAGTCACCGGCATCCGCCGGGTGACGCTGCCGCCGACCGAAGCGGAAGCAGCCGCGGCGGCGATCGCACAGGCCGAGGCCGACGCGGCAGCGGCGGTGAACGCGGCACAGGCTGCCACCGATGCGGCCATGGCCGACGCCGAGGCGGCGCACGCGGCAGCGGATGCGGCGATGGCCGACGCCGACGCGGCGATGGCCGGGGCCGACGCGGCGGCGGCTGACGCCGAGGCCGCACGGGCTGAGGCCGCGGCGGCGCAGGCGGAAGCCAGCGCAGCACAGGCCGAGGTCGACGCCATGATGATGGCGGCTCACCAGCCCTCCGAGGTGATGGTCTCCGCCGCCATGCTCGACCCGAGCCTGGCCAACATCGACAACGCCCAGGTCTCCCTGGCCGGGCCGGACTCGATCTACATCTCCAACATCATGTACGACGGTGTGCCCTACTCGGCACTGCTCAAGTACAGCGGCGGCACCTCCGCCACCGTCGAGGCGGTCTACGGGCCGATGGGCAAGCTGATCCCCGACTCCGTGGGGCTGTCCCAGACCGGGCTGGAATTCGTGGCACCCGCATCCCTCGCCGTCTCCAACGTCGAGGTGGGCGGGGTCGGCTACTCCGGTACCCTGGAGTACGCCGGCGGCAACCAGCTGCGAGTCACCGGCATCCGCCGGGTGACGCTGCCGCCGACCGAAGCGGAAGCAGCCGCGGCGGCGATCGCACAGGCCGAGGCCGACGCGGCAGCGGCGGTGAACGCGGCACAGGCTGCCACCGATGCGGCCATGGCCGACGCCGAGGCGGCGCACGCGGCAGCGGATGCGGCGATGGCCGACGCCGACGCGGCGATGGCCGGGGCCGACGCGGCGGCGGCTGACGCCGAGGCCGCACGGGCTGAGGCCGCAGCGGCGCAGGCCCAGGTCGACGCCATGATGATGGCGGCCTACCAGCCCTCCGAGGTGATGGTCTCCGCCGCCATGCTCGATCCGAGCCTGGCCAACATCGACAACGCCCAGGTCTCCCTGGCCGGGCCGGACTCGATCTACATCTCCAACATCATGTACGCCGGCGTGCCCTACTCGGCACTGCTGAAGTACAGCGGCGGCACCTCCGCCACCGTGGAAGCGGTCTACGGACCGATGGGCAAGCTGATCCCCGACTCCGTCGGCCTGTCTCAGGTCGAACTGGACTTCGTGGCTCCCGCATCCCTCAACGTGTCCAACGTCGAGGTGGGCGGGGTCGGCTACTCCGGCACCCTGGAGTACGCCGGCGGCAACCAGTTGCGGGTCACCGGCATCCGCCGGGTCACGCTGCCGCCGACCGCAGAAGAAGCGGCCGCGGCGGCGATCGGCGAGGCCGAGGCTGACGCGGCAGCGGCGGTTAGCGCAGCACAGGCTGACGCCGATGCGGCCATGGCTGACGCCGAGGCAGCGCAGGCGGCAACTGATGCGGCGATGGCCGACGCCGAAGCGGCGGCGGCTGACGCCGAGGCCGCACGGGCTGAGGCCGCGGCGGCGCAGGCGGAAGCCAGCGCAGCACAGGCCCAGGTCGACGCCATGATGATGGCGGCCTACCAGCCCTCCGAGGTCATGGTCTCCGCCGCCATGCTTGATCCGAGCCTGGCCAACATCGACAACGCCCAGGTCTCCCTGGCCGGGCCGGACTCGATCTACATCTCCAACATCAGGTACGCCGGCGCGCCCTACTCGGCACTGCTGAAGTACAGCGGCGGCACCTCCGCCACCGTGGAAGCGGTCTACGGACCGATGGGCAAGCTGATCCCCGACTCCGTCGGCCTGTCTCAGGTCGAGTTGGAGTTCGTGGCTCCCGCATCCCTCAACGTCTCCAACGTCGAGGTGGGCGGGGTCGGCTACTCCGGTACCCTGGAGTACGCCGGCGGCAACCAGTTGCGAGTCACCGGCATCCGCCGGGTCACCCTGCCGCCGACCGAGGCGGAAGCCGCGCAGGCTGCCGCGGCGGCAGCGATTGCGCAGGCCGAGGCCGACGCGGCAGCGGCGGTGAGCGACGCACAGGCTGACGCCGACGCAGCGGTCGGCGAAGCACAAGCTGCTGCCGATATGGCGGTCAGCGAAGCCCAGGCGGCTGCCGACATGGCGGTCAGCGAGGCACAGGCTGCTGCTGACGCGGCGGTCAGCGCCGCGATGGCTGACGCCGAGGCGGCGCAGGCCAAGGTCGACGCGATGATGGCAGCGGCCTATCAGCCTTCCGAGGTGATGGTCTCCGCCGCCATGCTCGATCCGAGCCTGGCCAACATCGACAACGCCCAGGTCTCCCTGGCCGGGCCGGACTCGATCTACATCTCCAACATCAGGTACGCCGGCGCGCCGTATTCGGCACTGCTGAAGTACAGCGGCGGCACCTCCGCCACCATCGAGGCGGTCTACGGACCGATGGGCAAGCTGATCCCCGACTCCGTCGGCCTGTCTCAGGTCGAGCTGGAGTTCGTGGCTCCCGCATCCCTCAACGTCTCCAACGTCGAGGTGGGCGGGGTCGGCTACTCCGGCACCCTGGAGTACGCCGGCGGCAACCAGTTGCGGGTCACCGGCATCCGCCAGGTCACCTTGCCGCCGACCGCGGAAGAAGCGGCCGCGGCGGCGATCGCCGAGGCCGAGGCCGACGCCGCAGCGGCGGTGAGCGCAGCCCAGGCTGACGCGGCAGCAGCGGTGAGCGCGGCCCAGGCCGCTGCCGATGCTGCCATGGCCGACGCCGACGCCGCTCAGGCCTCGGCGGATGCGGCGATGGCCGACGCCGACGCGGCGATGGCTGACGCCGACGCCGCCAGGGCTGAGGCGGATGCGGCGCAGGCCAAGGTCGATGAGATGATGATGGCGGCCTATCAGCCCTCCGAGGTGATGGTCTCCGCCGCCATGCTCGATCCGAGCCTGGCCAACATCGACAACGCCCAGGTCTCCCTGGCCGGACCGGATTCGATCTACATCTCCAACATCAGCTACGCCGGCGCGCCCTACTCGGCGTTGCTCAAATACAGCGGCGGCACCTCCGCCACCATCGAGGCGGTCTACGGACCGATGGGCAAGCTGATCCCCGACTCCGTCGGCCTGTCTCAGGTCGAGCTGGAGTTCGTGGCTCCCGCATCCCTCGCCGTCTCCAACGTCGAGGTGGGCGGAGTCGGCTACTCCGGTACCCTGGAGTACGCTGGCGGCAACCAGCTGCGGGTCACCGGCATCCGCCGGGTCACCCTGCCGCCGACCGCGGCGGAAGCGGCACAGGCCGCCGCAGCGGCGGCGATCGCGCAGGCCGAGTCTGACGCGGCCGCGGCAGTTGCACAGGCCGAGGCCGATGCGGCTGCGGCGGTGAGCGACGCGCAGGCCGCCGCGGCTGCGGCGATGGCCGAAGCCGAAGCCGCGCAAGCCGCTGCCGACGCGGCACAGGCGGCCGCGGACGCCGCTGCCGCCGAGGCCGCGGCGGCACAGGCCAAGGTCGACGAGATGATGGCCGCTGCCCACCAGCCTTCCGAGGTGATGATCTCGGCCGCGATGCTCGACCCGGGCAAGGCAAGCCTGGATCAGGTACAGGTCTCCCTGGCCGGTCCGGACGCCATCTACATCTCCAACATCATGTACGACGGCATGCCCTACTCGGCACTGCTCAAGTACAGTGGCGGCACCTCCGCCACGGTGGAGGCGGTCTATGGGGCTTCCGGCAAGCTGATTCCCGACTCCGTGGGTCTGTCGCAGGTCGAGCTGGCCTTCGTGGCACCCGCGTCGGTCGAGATCACCAACGTGGAAGTTGGTGGAGTGGGTTACGCCGGCACCCTGGAGTACGCCGGTGGCAACCAGTTGCGGGTCACCGGCATCCGCCAGGTCACCCTGCCGCCGACCGAAGCCGAGTTGGCGCGAGCGGAAGCGGCCGCGGCCATGGCCGATGCCGAGCAGGCAAAGGATGCCGCGGCGGCGGCGATGGCGGACGCCGATGCGGCAAACGCGATGGTCGCCGAGCTGAATGCCCAAATCAAGAAGCTCACGGACGGTATCCCGCTGGTGGGTATCAATCCGGGCCTGCTTGATCTGCAAGACGCGCGGCTCACCATCGCCGGACCCGATTCGATCTACCTCTCCGGCATCCAGTACGCCGGCAAGGATGTCTCGACGCGGATCCGCTACTCACAGGGCACGGGCACCGCGGAAGCGGTCTTCGAGTCCACCTCCTCTCTGGCGGACGTGCTGAACATGCACGCCGCACAGGTCGAACTCGCGGGCGACGCCCTGGTGGTGTCCAACGTGGGCATCCGCGGGCGGGCGCATACCTTGACCTTGACCTTCAACGACGAGGGCCGGGTCGACATTTCCGCGCGGGACGACGGCTGGGCCGTCAGGACCGTCGGCGAGCTGCGCCGCGACAAGCTGATCACCGAAGGCACGTACCTGGTGAACGGCTTTGCCGGGGGCAGGCCGCTGCCGAACGAAGGTGCTTGGAGCGAAAGCGGCGGCTCCGTCGTACAGACCGATTCCGGCGCCAGTCACGCCAAGTACACGATCCCCGCGTCGCAGTCCGGCTCGGAACTGCTGTTCGGAGTTACCGCCAGTGCCGGAGAAGGCAGCCACAAGGTGGGCTTCGGCCTGCACCTGCTTGCCTCCGATACCCCGGAATCCGGAAACACCTGGAACTACGGACGTTCGTACCTGATCTGGGCGACCCGGGATCCGTTCTACGACACCGACGCGACTCACCTGCAGTTCTACGAGTCACGTGACAACAACACCCTGACCTGGCTTGCGAGCCGCCGTATCAACCAGTCGCTGAGTGCGCCGCTGACGCTGGAGGCTCTCTACCAGAACAACGGCATCGTGACGCTGCT
The DNA here is from genome assembly GCA_965203905.1 of Spirochaetia bacterium. GTDB lineage: Bacteria > Spirochaetota > Spirochaetia > SZUA-6 > Bin103 > Bin103. The sequence goes on from CBDBDQ010000005.1 coordinate 6,236,720, forward strand.
GGTAGGCGGTGAGGAACAGCTCAGCCTGAACATCGGGACCGAGATCTCCGCGGGCGACAGCATCGCGTTGCGCTCCCTCGGTGGTCCGGTCGAGTTCACCCAGGTCTACGTCACCGCGCGCTGAGCGCACGGCGACCGGTAGCGTGATCCTCCCTCACGGCGGATCACGCTACCGAAGTTGCCACCCCTCTTTATCCACAGGTTGTCCACTTTATCCACAAGCGTCACACGAGTCAGCGTTGAGCGAAGCTGCCTCACACTGGCGTGTGAAGAATCGTCATCGGCTCTGCTTGCAAGGCTGCCGGGAGGCAATTGCATGAGTACCCGCTACCTGAGCGAGGATCAGGTCGCCTTCTTCTGGGAACATGGCTATCTGCGCATGGAGCAGGTGTTTACGCCCGACGAGATGGACGAGCTGGACACGGAGATGGACCGCCTCATGGTGGAGTGGGCCAACTACGCCGCGGGCTGGAGCGGAGACTGGCGCAAGGTGTACATGGACGAGGAGACCGAGAAGCAGTCCAAGTTGATCGCCATGCACGATCTCTGGTACTACTCCGCGGCCTGGACCCGCGCGGTGCTGAACCCGAACCTGGCAGCCGCGATGAGCGACCTGCTGGGATCGGATGTCGAGTTGCATCATGCCACCATGCACGTCAAGCCGCCGGAGACCGGGCACCCGTTCCCCATGCACCAGGACAACGCGTTCTACGCCCACCGGACCGACCGCTTCATCGACACACTGGTGCACCTGGATGACACCAACGCGGAGAACGGCGAGATCCGCTTCCTCGACGGTTCGCACAAGCTGGGGCCGCTGGACCACATCCGGCGCACGGCGAGCGGCGAGAAGTGCACCCCGCACCTGCCCACCGACGAGTGGCACCTGGAGGACACCGTGGCGGTGCCGGCCCGGCGCGGCGACGTGGTCTGCTTCAACCTGTACACGGTGCACGGCTCCTACCTGAATCGCACGGCGCGCGCCCGGCGCATGGTGCGGGTGGGTTACCGCGATCCGCGCAACGAGCAGATCGGCGGCCAGAGCAGCGAGCGGGCCCCGTGGATGGTGGCCGGACAGCGCCGCCGCGATCCCGGCATGGAGCTGTACGACACCCAGAGCAGTCCCCTGGACCGCGACCGCTGAGCACGGCGGCCGGCCGCGGGGCTACCCCCGACCGGAGACGGCTACCCCGTCGGGGCCGCGCATGCCACGGTGCTCAGCCCGCCGGCGCGAGCTGGATCTTGAAGGTATAGGCGTGGTCGCCCTTCAGGCGGCGCGGCACCTTGATGCGCAGCCCCGCGTCCGAGCGCTGCCAGCGCAGTTCACCGGGCACTCCCAGGGCGCTGACCGACCGTACCTCGTCCTCGTAGAACAGGCGGAACGCCTTGACCGTGAGGGCATCGCCCGGGCGTCCCAGGCAGATGGCGTACACCGCGTCGTCCCTGGTGGTGAAACGGACGTCCTCGGCGGTGAAACGCGGCTCGCTCTTCTCGGTGAAGTGGCCGCTGCCCTCCGGCTTGGTGGGCCCTTCGCCGTAGGACACCCACGGCGTGGTACCGAAGATCGCTTCGCCATTGACCTCCAGCCAGCGGCCGATGCCGCGCAGACACTCCACCGCCGGTGCCGGAATGGTGCCGTCGGGACGCGGACCGACGTTGAGCAGCAGGTGCCCGTTCTTGCTGACCCGGTCCACCAGGTTGTGCACCAGGCGTTCCACCGACTTGTAGCCGGCATCCTCGACGTACGACCACACGCCGTGAGCATCGACCGTGGTGTCGGTCAGCCAGACGTGGTTGGTCAGATCCCACATGCGGCCCAGTTCCAGGTCTGCCACGCCAGTCATCGGCGGCAGGTTGAACCAGCCCTTGGGTATCTCCTTGAAGGTCACCACCACGTCCCTGCCCCACTCCCGCTCCTTGTTGTAGTAGTAGGCCAGGAACCGCTTGCGGCGCTGCTCGCGGATGAAGCCGAGCCCGAAGTCGAACCAGATCAGGTCGGGCCGGTAGCCGTCGATCACCTCGTAGAGCTTGCCCTCCCAACGGTCCAGAAACCACTCGTCCGGGCGCTCGGCGGCGCCGTGCGGGCCGGTGTACAGGTCGCGATAGCGGGGGTCCGCGCAATCGTAGCGCGAGTCGTGGGTGGGGAACATGTACCAGTTCTGGGCGTGGTGGAAGGTGGCGGCGAATTTCATCCCCCGGGCGCGAATCGCCGCCGCCAGCTCGCCGGTGACGTCCCGTTTCGGACCCATCCGCGCGGCGTTCCAGGAGTTGATGCGCGAGTCCCACATGGAGAACCCGTCGTGGTGTTCCGCTACCGGACCGGCGAAGCGCGCACCGGAAGCCGCGAACAGCTCCGCCCACTCGTCGGCATCGAACTTCTCCGCGGTAAACCGTTCGATCAGTTCCTTGTAGCCACACTGTTCCGGCGCACCGAAGGTCTCGCTGTGGTAGCGGTACTCCGGCCGTTCCGGGTCGTACATGTGCCTGGGATACCAGGTGCCGTTGGTACCGTACGCCGCCACCGAGTAGGGACCCCAGTGCGTATAGATGCCGTACTTGGCCTCCAGAAACCAGCGCGGCGTCGGATGAGTCGCCAGAGACGACCAGGTTGGTTGGTACTCGCCCATGACTCTATCTGTTTCCTCCTTGAAACAGTGTGGTTGGCTGTCCTGTCGGTGCAGGCGGTTGGTTACAGGTCGATGATCAGCCGCCCGGCGGCGAAGCGTGCCGGGTAGCGACGCACGCGCACGTTGGGGGTCGCGAGCGCGCTGCCGTCGCTGAGACGAAACGCCCAGCCGTGCCACGGGCACTGCAGCACCGCCTCGCGACCGGTAAACACGGGGCGCCCCGACTCCAGACGGGCGCAGGCCTGCTCCCGCACGCGTCCCGACGACAACGCGGCGCCCTGGTGTGGGCACTGGTCGCGCAGTGCGTGCAGCCGCCCGCCGCGGTGCACCACCACCAGCGCCCGGTTGCCCGCCTGCACGCGGCGCATGCTGCCCTCCGGAAACGCGTCCTCCGGACCTACGTCTACCGGCGTGGCCACAGGCCTCCCCGACCGCGGACCGTCGCTGCGCGCGAGGTACGGCTACCCGGCACGCTCGAAGTCGTAGAATGCGCGGGCGTTGTCGGCGACCACGGCGCGGCGCAATGGCGTGTCTCCCAATGCCTGCAGCGCACGGTCGGGGGCGTCGAAGTCCCAGTGCGGGTAGTCGGTGGCGAACATCAGGAAGTCGTCGCGCCCGAGCATGGCGATGACCTGGCGCAGGTGCTGCGGGTCTTCCGGCTCCTCCATCGGCTGCGTCGTGGCGCGGAAGCGCTCGCGGATGTACTCGCTGGGCAGCCTGGTGAGCCACGGAACCTCTTCCCGCAACCCCTTGTAGTTCTTGTCGAGGCGCCACATCAGCGGCGGCAGCCAGGCGAAACCGCCCTCGATGAGGCCGATGCGGCACTCCGGCAGCTCCTCCAGCACGCCCTCGCACACCAGGCTGATCACCTGCGACTGGAACGCCTGCGCCATGCCGGTGTGGTCCTCGATGTAGTAGGACGGCCAGCCGACACCGGTGATCGCCGTGCCCCCGCCGCCGAAGTGGATGCCCACCGGCAGCCCTTCCTCGGTGGCCGCGCGGAAGATCGGCCGGAAGCGCTGCCGGCCGTACGGCTCCGGCGAGCGCACCAGCAACAGCACCTGCACGAAACGCCCGTCCCGTGCCACGGCATGAATCTCCTCGGCCGCGGCCTCCGGATCCTCGATGTTGACCACGATGGAACCGCGCCAGCGCGGATCGGCGTCCAGCCAGTGGGCCGCGGTCCAGCGGTTCACCGCGCGTGCCAACTCACTGCCCAGGTGCAGGTTGCGCACCTGGGAGTGGGCGTACAGCGGATTCAGCACCGCGTAGGTCAGGCCCCAGGTGTCGAGCAGCTGGTGCGCCGCGAACTGCGGATCGGTGCCCGGCTTGCCGCCGCCCGGGGGATAGGCGTCGCGCCGGGCGGCGTTGGCATGCACCTTGGGATAGAGGTTCGCCAGCGGCCCGGGGTATTCGATGTGCTCCACGAACGAGCGCCAGCGCGGCGCCATGAACGGCAACAGCACCTCAATCGACTCGGGGTAGTTGTGGGCATCGCAATCGATGTAGCCGGTGCTGCGAGGCCGGGCGGAGCCGTTGTGCTCCTGCGTGTGCTGGGCCGGCGCTCTGGCGCCGGGCCGCGTCAAGATATCCGCCATGAGTCGCATCATAGCGTATCCGGCGCATCCCTTGCATCTCTTGCGGCGACCGGATATTACCTCTCCCATGACACACTTCGTGAGCTGGCGCGAGCGGATGCGGGGCCGCAACGCCGCGCCGGTGGTGGATCACCCGTCCCTGTCCTGGTGGCGCGAGGCGCGCTTCGGAATGTTCATCCATTGGGGTCTCTACGCCATCCCCGCCGGGATCTGGAAGGGCGAGCCGGTGGAGGGGATCGGTGAGTGGATCATGTTCCGCGCGCGCATCCCACGCCGCGAATACGAGCCGCTGGCGAAACGGTTCAACCCGACGCGGTTCGACGCCCGTGCGTGGGTGCGGCTGGCGCTGGACGCCGGCATGCGCTACCTGGTGATCACCGCCAAGCACCATGACGGGTTTGCGCTGTATCGTTCCCCCTGCTGCCCCTACAACATCGTCGACGCCACGCCGTTCGCTCGCGACCCGCTCGCCGAGCTGGCGGAGGCGTGCCGGGAGGCAGGCCTCAAGCTCGGCTTCTACTACTCCCAGGACCAGGACTGGCACGATCCGGACGGGTCGCGCAACGATTGGGATTTCGTGGAGGAGGAAAAGGACTTCGCCGCCTACCTGGAGCGCAAGGTCAAGCCGCAGGTGCGCGAGCTGCTCACCCAGTACGGCCCGGTGGGCCTGATCTGGTTCGACACGCCCTACACCATCAGCCGCGAACACAGCATCGAGCTGCGCGATTTCGTGCATCGGCTGCAGCCCGACTGCCTGGTCAGCGGCCGCATCGGCAACGACGTCGGCGACTACGGCAGCCTGGGCGACAACCAGATTCCCGCCGGCCGGGTGCGCGCCGACTACGAGACACCGGCCACGCTCAACGACACCTGGGGCTTCAAGAGCACCGATCACAACTGGAAGTCGGCCGAGACCCTGATCCTGCTGCTGATCGACCTGGCGAGCAAAGGGGTCAACTACCTCCTGAACGTGGGTCCTACGGCGGAAGGGGTGATCCCGGAGCCCAGCGCGGAGCGGCTGCGCGCCATCGGCGCCTGGATGCGCACCAACGGCGAGGCGATTTACGGCACCGGTGGCAGCCCTTTTCCCTACGAGCACGACGGACTGCGCATGACGGTGAAGCCGGGGCGCCTGTTCCTGCACCTGCTGCAGCCGGCGGCAACGCTGGTGATCCACGGGCTGCGCACCAAGGTGACGGGCGCACGCCTGCTGGGGTCGACCGCGGCGGTGCGCTGCACGCAGGACCGGACCGCCGCCGGCGAGGTCGACCGCCTGTCCCTGGATCTGCCCGACCTGAGCGGCTGCGACCAGGTGCCGGTGGTGGCCCTCGATCTCGCCGCCGAGGCCGAGGCCGATCCTCTCACCGTGCAGCAGCCCGACGGCGCCATCCACCTCCACGCGCACCTGGCAAGCGTGGCCAGACCCGACGACTCGACGCTCGAGATCCTCTCCAACGGCATGACCGCCGGTTGGATGGACACCGCGAGTGAGCTCTCCTGGCAGGTGAAGGTGTTCCAGCCCGGCAGCTTCGAGGTGGCCGTCGTCGCCGCGCCGGTCTACGAGACCACCGAGGTGAGCGAGCACCGCCTGGAGATCGCCTGCGGGGGCAGCTCGGCCGGCGGGCCGCTGCGCGACGCGCGTGCGCTCGATTCCCCGCGTGCGCAGTACTTCCCCGAGTATTCGGTGCCGCTCGGCACCGTCGCGGTCGATGCGCCGGGCACGCACCGCTTCACGCTGCGCGCCACCGGCATCGTTGCCGGGACGCCGGACGGCGTCACCGTGTTCGGCGCCACCCTGCGGCAGGTTGCGCCGTGAAGCTGGGCTACAGCGCCATCTTCTGGCAGGAGCCGGACCTGGAGCGGTGCCTGGCCGAGCTGGCGGCCGCCGGATGGGAAGGCTGGGAATGCCGCCTGCCGCTGGACTGGCTCGGGCCGCCCGCCCGCGTCCGGCGCGTGTGCGCCGACGCCGGCATGCCGCTGGCGGTCTACACCGCGCGCGGCAACCCCGAGGACCGGAGCTGGAGCAACACCGAGGCGAACCGCCGGCGCATCGAGTTTGCCGCCGAGATGGAGGCCGACTGCTTCATGTTCATGACCGGTCCCAAGCCGGCCGGCCGCGCGGTCACCGCCGGCGATCTGCAGGCCGCCGCGGAGGCGGCCGACGCGTGGGCGGAGTATGGCGCGGCCCGTGGCGTCGAGTTGAGCTACCACATTCACACCAACACCCTGGTCGACTCGATGGCGGACTGGCGCGCCTACCTGGGGATGCTGCAGCGGGCGCAGCTCTGCATCGACGTGTCCCACGCCCAGCTCTGGGGCGCCGATCCGGTGGCCGCGCTGCGCGAGTTCGCGCCGCGCCTGAACTACGTCCACCTGCAGGATTACCGCTCCACCTCGCGCGACCCCGACGGTACCTATCAGCCGGTGTGGTGCGACGTGGGCGCCGCCGAGGCGGTCGACTTTCGGGCGGTGATGGCGGTGCTGGCGGAGATCGGCTTCCAGCGCTGGGTCACCGCCTGCCCGCGGCGCGGCGACGAGCCGCTGGCCGAAGCGCGCCGCAGCCGCACCGCGCGCGACTACCTGCGCCGCCTCGGTTATTGAGTCCCGCGCCCGCGCGAGCACGGCTGCCCGTTCATGCGCCAACGGGCACAGCGAGCACAAAACGGGCACGCGTCTTGTTGGCAACTGCGCGGTGATGAGATAGAGTCGCAAGTTACGGAATAGGCGCCGGGCGGTCGTTGCCGGCGCCGAAGGAGAGAGACATGAACCGCAAACAATGGTTTCGGTTGGCCGCGGCGTTGCTGCTTGCCGGCAGCGCACCGCTGGCGCTGGCGCAGGAGCTTTCCCTCCTGCAGTGGAGCCACTTCGTGCCGCGCTACGACAAGTGGTTCGATGCCTGGGCCGAGGATTGGGGCGAGGCGAACGGAATGAGGGTACGTGTCGACCACGTCAACGTGGCGGAGCTGCCGGCGGCCCTGACCGCGGCCATCGAGGCCGGCGAGGGCCCCAGCATCATCGAGATGGCGTTCCCGCCCACCGCCTTCATCGAGGGGCTGCACCCACTCAACGACATCAACGCGGCGGCGGAGGCCGAGCACGGGGAGCGCACCGCCAACTGCCTGGCCACCAGCTACCTGCCGATCAACGACACCTTCGTCGGCTTCACCCACGGCTACATCCCCGACCCGGGCGACTACCAGATCAGCCTCTGGGAGGACATCGGCATGCCGGCCGGTCCCTCCACCTGGGACGAGCTGTACGAGGGCGGGCGCGCGATCTGGCAGCAGCACGGCGTCCCGGTCGGCATCGGCTTGAGCCCCGAGCTTGACAGCCGCATGGCCACGCGCGCGGTGATCTGGTCGCACGGCGGCAGCGTGCAGGATGAGAATGAGAACGTGGTGCTGAACTCACCGGAGACTGTCGCCGCGGTCAAGTACTACGCCAAGCTGCAGAACGACGCGATGACCGACGAGGTCTTCGGCTGGACCGCCTCCTCCAACAACCAGGGGCTGATCGCCGGCGAACTGAGCTACATCCTCAATTCGATCTCCGCCTACCGCTCGCTGCAGAAGATCGACGAGGAAGCGGCGGCCGACATCGGCTTCGTGCCGGCGCTGGCGGGTCCCGCGGGCGCCTTCGCCTCCAGCCACGTGTGGCAGATCTACGTGATTCCCAAGTACGTCCAGGGCGCGGAGCTGGAAGCGGCCAAGAAGTTCATCCTCGACCACACCGCGGTGTACAGCGATGCGGTGTACAACTCAGAGCTGTACAACTTCCCCTGCTACCCGAGCACCGTGCCCGAGCTGTCCGGCTGGGTGGAGAACGACCCGTTCGGCTCGCAGCCGGCGGACAAGCTCAAGGTGCTGGAGACGGTCAACGACTGGTCGGTGTACATCGGTTACCCGGGCACCGCCAACCCGGCCGTGATGCAGGCATTCGGCGAGAACCTGGTCGTCAACATGGTGGCCAGGGTCGCCAAGGGCGAGCAGAGCGCCGAGGATTCGGTGGCCGAGGCGCACGCGCGTGCGGAGGAGATCTTCGCCGACTGGCGCGCCCGCGGCTACCTGCGCTGACCCGTTGACGCGGGCCGACCGCTTGGTTTGGTCGGTCCACCGTGGCGGTGACGGCATGTTGATACATCGGCTCAAGGTGGCCGGCCTGTTGTCGTTCGGGCCGGAAGGGATCGACCTGCCGTTGCAGCCGCTCAACGTCCTGATCGGTCCGAACGGCTCGGGGAAGTCGAATCTGCTCGAAGTGCTGGCGCTGTTACGCGCGTCACCGGATGACCTTCCGGCGCCAATCAAGGCGATAGGTGGCGTGGAGGAGTGGCTGTGGAAGGTGCCGACGGTTGCCGGCCTGACGAATGCGGTGAGCGTGGCGACCATCGACGCGGTCGTCGAGTCTCCGTCGCAGGGAAAGATGCCGGTACGTCATGTCCTGGAGATCATTCGGCACGGCGACCGGTTCGAGGTCGCAGACGAACGCATCGAAAACGAACGTCCACAGCAAGGCTTTCAAGACACATTCTTCTATCGCTACCAGAGGGGAGAGCCGGTCATCAATGACCCGGAAGTCCGTGGGCTTCGACGGGAGAGCGTGAAACCGGAGAAGTCGATCCTGTCGCAGGTGAAAGACCCCGAGCGGTATCCGGTTCTCGGCTGGCTCCAGGAACAATACGAACGGATCCGCCTGTACCGGGACTGGACGTTCGGTCCGTCTACGCCGCTGCGGCGCATGCAGACCAGTCACGGCAGAGACGACATTCTCGACGACGGCGCCAATAATCTGATTCTCGTGCTCTCCAACATTCTGCCGCGCATCGAGAATCGCTTCGTCGATGCGCTGCGCCAATTGTACGAAGGCGTAGATGGTATCTACGTAACGATTCGGGACGGCAACCTCCTACTGTCTCTGAAAGAGAGTGGCGGGCGTCTGATCACCATGGCCCGTCTTTCCGACGGTACGCTGCGGTATCTGACACTCCTGTCCATCTTGTTGCATCCCGAGCCTCCGCCGCTGGTTGCGATCGAGGAACCGGAGCTCGGGATTCATCCGGATCTGATCCCGGAGATAGCCGAACTCCTGGTCGAGGCGTCCGGGCGCATGCAACTCGTGGTGACGACCCACTCCCGGATGCTGGTAGATGCGCTTACCGAGCACCCTTCCAGCGTAGTCGTATGTACCAAGGAGAATGGCGAATCGCAGTTCGAACGTCTGGACGAAGCGCACTTGAAGAGGTGGTTGGAGGATTACAGCCCAGCGGCAACGTTAGGCGACCTCTGGAGTAGCGGGGACATCGGGGGCAACCGTTGGTAAGCGCGGTCATCTACACCGAGGGTGGCGGCGAAGGGCAACTGCATGAAAGGAATTTCCGCAAGGGCTGGAGCGAATTCTTCAGATCGGCCGGTCCTTCCGGCCGCATGCCTGCCATCGTACGAGGCGGTGGGCGCAAGCAGACGTACGAGAAGTTCGCTCATGCAGTTCGCAATCCGAATGGTCGTAAGCTCCCTGTCGTGCTGGTAGATAGCGAAGATAGAGTCAAGGAAGCACACACCGCATGGCAACATCTGCAGAGTCGTGATTGCTGGTCGCGACCGCGGCGTGCCCGGGACGATCAGGCGTTTCTCATGGTAGTGGCGATGGAGACGGGATCGGTTGCGAGGCCTGTCGTGATCCATGATAACGACTGATCCGATTGCAGGGACGCCGCTGCCCCGTGAGGTGACCACAGCCAATGGCCGGCGATCTGCTCAGGAGCGGGCGTGAGCGCGGTACGCTTGGCCGGGGTCGTGAAGCGGTTCGGGGATGTCGTAGCCGTGGCGGGGGTCGACCTGGAGGTGGAGTCGGGCGAGTTCCTGGTCGTGCTGGGACCTTCCGGGTGCGGCAAGACCACGCTGATGCGCACCGTGGCCGGGCTGGAGACGCCGACCGCGGGGCGGGTGCACATCGGCGAGCGCGACGTAACCGCGCTGCCGCCGCGCAAACGGGGCATCGCCATGGTGTTCCAGTCCTACGCGCTCTACCCGCACATGACGGTGGCGGGCAACATCGCCTTCCCGCTCAAGGCGCAGGGGCGCTGTCCCGACCGCGCGGAGCGTGCCGAGCGAGTGCGGCAGGCGGCACGCAAGGTGAGCATCGACCACCTGCTCGGCCGGCGCCCGCGCCAGCTCTCCGGCGGCGAGCGGCAGCGGGTGGCGATCGCGCGCGCAATCGTCACCGAGCCGGAAGTGCTGCTGCTGGACGAGCCGCTCAGCAACCTGGACGCCAAGCTGCGCGCCTACGCCCGCGACGAGTTGAAGTTCTTCCAGCGCGAGCTGGGCATCACCACCATCTTCGTGACCCACGACCAGATCGAGGCGATGGGCCTGGGCGACCGCATCGTGGTGATGGAGCAGGGGCTGGTGCAGCAGGTGGGGCCCCCGCAGGCGATCTACGACCGGCCCGCCAACACCTTCGTGGCCACCTTCCTCGGCTCGCCGGGCATGAACCTGCTGCCGGTGGCGGAGGATGAGCTGCTCGGCTTCCGGCCCGAGCACCTGCAGCCGGCAGCGGACGGGGCGACTGCCGCGGGCTCCGCCCGGCGCTTCGACTACCAGGTTACGCGCCAGGAGTACCTGGGCGCCGACCGCCTGCTGTACGGCAACGTCGAAGACTTCCAGGGCAACCCGCAGCTCACGCTCGCCCGGCTGCCGAGCACCGTGACCGTGGCGCTGGAGGTGGGCAGGAGCTACCCCTTCGCGGTCACGCGGGCACACCGCTTCGACCGCCGCAGCGGCCGGCGGATGCAGGACGCCGCCGCCGCAGGCGCGGGAGTGGGGACCGCCGCGCCGTGACCGACAGCCGCGTGCAGCCGGCGGCGGCCGATCGTCCGCCACCGGGCAGCGATGCCGCCTTGGAGCGCGGCGGTGTGCTGGACAACCGCCGCCTGATGGGGTTCGCTTTCCTGGCGCCGGCGGTGGTCTACATCGTGCTGCTGATCGGAGTGCCGTTCGTCACCGCCTTCGCCTACAGCCTCAGCGACGCCACGGTCGGCAACACCAGCTTCCGCTTCGCCGGCCTGCGCAATTTCGAGATCGTCCTGAGCGCGCCCGACTTCCACGCCGCCCTGCGCAACACGTTCGTGTTCACCCTCGTGGCGCAGGTGTTCGTGCTGGTCCTGGCCAACATGCTGGCGCTGATCCTCACCGCGCCGCTGCCGCAGAACCGCCTCGTGCGCGGCGGCATGTGGGGCGCGCGGCTGCTGCTGATCATGCCGTGGGCGACGCCGCTGGCGCTGTCGGTGATCGGCTGGCTGTGGATGTTCGACTCCAAGTACAGCCCGATCGACTACCTGCTGGAGCAGATCGGCCTGCTCGGTCCGGGCACGGTGTGGGGTCCCGCGCGCAACCTGACCTGGCTCGGCAAGACCTACCTGGCCAAGGCATCGATCATCTTCGTGCACGTGTGGCGCATGACGCCGCTGGCGACGGTGATCCTGATGGCCGGTCTGTCGAGCATCCCGACCGACATCTCCGACCAGGCCAAGGCGGACGGCGCGCGCTACTTCCGTGCCCTGTTCCAGGTCAAGCTGCCGCTGATCCTGCCGATCATGCTCAACTCGCTGCTGTTCTCCTTCATCTTCACCTTCGGCGACCTCACGGTGGTGTACGTACTGACCCGCGGCGGGCCGATCAACCATACGCTGACCCTGCCGATGTACAGCTTCCTGGTCGGCATCGACGGCGGCAACCTGTCGCAGGGGGCGGCCATCGCGCTGTTCATCTTCCCGGTGCTGCTGGCGGTGGCGATCGTGATGCTGCGTGGCGCCAGCCGGGCGCAGGTGCGTTGATGGCGGATCCCGCGACGGCGAGCGAACGGGTGCGCGGCTCGTTCGCGCGCGTCAGCCCGCGGCGCGTCATCAGGGGCACGCTCTACACCGTGGCGGTGCTGCTGTTCTGCTTCCTGGCCGTGGCGCCGTTCCTGGTGATGGGCATCACCACCTTCCAGACCGACAAGGACCTCTACCGCCGCGACGCCAATCCGTTCGACTACGCCGAGGCGCCCACCCTGGAGCACCTCGACAACCTGTTCAACGACACCAACTACGTGGTCTTCATCCGCAACTCCATGGTGGTGGGCGCCGCCGTGGTGGTGATCACGCTGCTGCTGGCGCTGCCGGCCGCCTACTCGCTGGCGCGCCTCACCGGGCGCTGGGGCGAGCGCGCCGGCATCCTGATGTTCATCGTCTACCTGGTGCCGCCGACGCTGCTGTTCATCCCCCTGTTCCGCATCATCGTGGCGCTCGGGCTGAGCAACTCGCTGCTGTCGCTGATCGTCGTCTATCCCACCATCACCGTGCCGTTCAGCGCCTGGCTGCTGATGGGCTTCTTCAAGTCGATCCCGCCGGAGACCGAGGAGGCGGCGCTGTGCGACGGCTACCACCCCTACGGCGCGTTCCTGCACGTGGCGCTGCCGCTGGCGCGCCCCGGCATCATCTCGGTGATCGTGTTCAGCTTCACGCTCACCCTGCACGAGTTCATCTACGCCCTGGTGTTCATCACCCGGTCCGAGTGGCGCACCCTGAGCGTCGGCGTGCCCTCCGAGCTGATCCTCGGCGACGTGTTCTTCTGGCAGCCCCTGCTCGCCTCCGCCCTGATCGTCGCCATCCCGGTAGGGCTGGTATACAACGTGTTCCTCGACCGCCTGATCCAGGGCTTCACCGTCGGCGCGGTCAAGGGTTAGATTGAGGCTGTTCGCTCAACATCGAGCGGGCACGTCGGATCGGCAGGCCGTTCGTCACGGCCCGGCACCCGCGAGATTCGCCTCCGCGCTCCGCGTGCTCACAGAATGAAGAACCGGTGATGGCATCATTGAATGACTACGCGCAGATGAATGTCGAAGAACTCAAGCAAGACCCTGTCAGCGCTCTGAATATCTACTGCTTGATGAGTCAGACAAGATGGAGAATGGATCTTCACGAGAGCCTGATCGAACAGATGAAGACTCGTTTTTCGACACCAAGCGAAGCCGCCGATAGCGAAGCCTTCCTAACCGATCTCTACGGGATTCTGACGGCGTGGTACGGGAACCGCTCATGGCGGTTGATAGAGTTCGGTGATAAATTCAAGATTGCAGTGAAGCACGCTGCTGCGCACCTGGATTACTTGAAGGATCTCCGCATCGAGAATGTTGGTCCTACTCAGGTAGGATGCATCACCGATACTCTATGGCGTGTAATTCAGAACCTGAGCATTACTAGGGGAAGAGCCAGAATCGTCTCAGGGACCAAGGCCATTCATCATCTGGTCCCTAACCTGATTCCACCGATGGACGTGCGGTACACGGGCACGTTCTTTTTGAAGCGCAGTGAGATTGGACAGGTAGAACGACAACAGTCCGTCTTTCGTCTCATCTTCGGCGCCTTTGTTGATCTATCTCAATGCGTCAGCAGGAATTCGGAATTCATGGCCTGCGTTGGCACCGGACTCCACACCTCACTTCCAAAGGCGCTAGACAACACGATAATCGGGTTTGTAGACCGGAAGCTCGGAGAGCAACCGACAACATACCCATGAGTCACTACACGTCTCCCAATCGCCGTCACGATCGGCGCTTCTTCTACAAGTACATGCCCGCTGAAACGGCACGAATCGTTCTCGCCAACCGTACCCTTCGGTGGAGCGCTCCCGTGCTGTTTAATGACCCCTTCGATATTCATCCGGACACGCTTCACTTCAATGGCGTCGAATTGCAGCATGCACTGATGGAAGAGATCTCATCTCTGTTGTGTAATCCAGCTAATACCGTTGTCGCTGATCCACGGTTGGAGTACCTGCTTGACGTCGCCCGTCGGTCAACTCCGGAACAACGTGCGGCGATGGCCGCGGTTACGAAAGAGTACAAGCCATTCGTTCCAGATCCAGCTAACGACTCCCTCCAGGAGCTGAAACAGGTCTGGAGTGATATGGTATCCAACATGCGCGTTCTGTGCTTATCGGAAGTCAATGACCTTACGGCGATGTGGGCGCACTACGCGGCGAGTGCTACCGGAGTTGTCCTACAATTCGAGGCAGTCTACGGTCTCGACAGCGTCTTCCTGCGGGCTCGTCCCGTAACGTACGACGACTCTCCACCAGCGATAACCTGCGCTCGGAAATGGGCTTTTCGGATGACTCGTACGCCCGATTGGCAGAACGACATGAGCTTCTTCGATAACTACGAACATACAAAGACGACCGAGTGGAGAGCCGAGAAGGAATGGCGCATCTCATCAATGAAGAGAAGGGGAGAAGTTGGAAAGTACAGTGACTATCCGTTCAACGTTCGCGAGCTTAGTGCTGTCTACTTCGGTTGGAAGTGTACGAAAGATCATCGAGCGGAGATTACGTGCTTGCTATCGCATGGCCTGGACCACGTAAGGATGTTCTGCACCTATCCCGATCCGAGATCGCGGAGGTACGTGTTCAAGGAAGTGGCGCGTGCATAGCACTCCGAAATCATGCCGCACAAGACGGACGAGCTTGGACACAGCAGCTCTTCAGCGAGCCTTTCGTAGATCGAAAACAGGAATCTGCTGCTCAACGACCCGCGCGGGTGAAGCCGGAACTACATGCCATGAGCGCTGACCCCACCGGCCGCAGTCTGTTCATCGTTGACAACAGCGTCTCCGGTTGGCCTGAACTGCGCTACCTGAAAGGAGTGGGAGCATTCGACATCACCCACTGGATTCCTCGATATCACAGTGCTTGAACTGGACAGAGAGTGGCAGCGGCTTGACCGTATTCGACTGCTGATGGATCCGAAACCAGCCAGGGTACGCGACGCGCGCGACTCGGCTCGGTTCGCGAACGTGCAGTCGAAGCACTCGACCTCAGCCTGGAATCTGACAAGCACGCCAACCCTTTCCTGCGCGGCGTACCAGTCCGTCCTGATCGTCGCCATCCCAGTGAGGCTGGTCTGCGACGTGTCCCTTGACCACCTGATCCAGGGCTTCACCGTCGGCGCGGTCACGGGTTAGATTGCAACCACGCGCCGCAGCCGCGCCACGTGCGACTACCTGCCGCCGACTCGGCCCTTGGAGGCACTTGCGCTTTACGGAAGATACCATGCCACTAATTTTTGACAACCTGAGTCCCGACGCCACGCTCCTGTCCGCGCTCCGCACCACGTTGGACCTGTCGCAGCGAGCCGATTTTTGCGTCGGTTACTTCAATCTGCGCGGCTGGAAGCACGTCGATCGGTACGTGGAACCGTGGACCGCGAACGGCCAGGCGGCTCGTATCCTCATCGGCATGCAGAAACTCCCGCACGACGAGTTGCGAGAAACACTCAGTGTGTTGGACACCCGGGCCATCGACAACCAGACAGCGCTTCGTCTGAAGCAACGTCTGGCCGAGCAGTTTCGCGACCAACTGGTGATGGGCGCGCCCACGAACGACGACGAGGCGGCATTGCAGCGGCTGGTCAGGCAACTCCGTGCCGGCAAGGTCGTGGTCAAGCTCTTCCTGCGTCATCCGCTGCACGCCAAGCTGTACCTCTGCTTCCGCGACGATCCGGTCAGTCCGGTGGTGGGGTACCTCGGCAGCAGCAATCTTACGTTCTCCGGCCTGTCAGGCCAGGGCGAGTTGAACGTAGACGTGCTCGATCAGGACGCATGCAGCAAGCTGAGCCGGTGGTTCGAAGAACGATGGAACGACCGCTATTGTGCCGACATCACTCAGGAGTTGATCCGGATCATCGAGGAGAGCTGGGCACGGCAGGAACTGATACCGCCTTACCACGTCTATCTCAAGATGGCGTACCACCTATCCCACGAAGCCCGTGTTGGCTTGGCGGAGTTCAGGATTCCCAGTGACTTCGGAGACCGACTGTTCGAGTTCCAGAAAGCAGCCGTGAAGATTGCCGCCCACCACCTGAACAAGCGCAACGGTGTGCTCATCGGCGACGTGGTCGGCCTCGGCAAGACGCTGATGGCCACTGCAGTCGCTCGCATCTTCGAGGATGACTACGGGCTGGAAACGCTGATTCTGTGCCCGAAGAACCTCGTGCAAATGTGGGAGGATTACGCGCACACGTACCGGCTGCGCGCGCGGGTGTTGTCTCAGAGTCAGGTCATCGGCAAGCTTCCCACGCTGCGTCGATATCGCCTGGTCGTGATCGACGAGAGTCACAACCTCCGCAACCGCGACGGTAAACGGTACCGCGCCATCCGGGAGTACATCCGCGGCAACGACAGCAAGGTCATCCTGCTGTCGGCCACCCCTTACAACAAGACCTACCTTGATTTGTCGAATCAACTGCGCCTCTTCGTAGAGGATGAGCAGGACCTGGGCATACGACCGGAGAGATTGCTGCGCGAGTTGGGAGAGGTCGAGTTCAGCCGGCGCCACCAAGCGTCACCTCGCACTCTCGCAGCGTTCGACCACAGCAGGTACGCCGACGATTGGCGTGATCTGATGCGGCTGTACCTCGTCCGCCGAACCCGCAGCTTCATTCAGGACAACTATGCCGAAACGGATCCGGACAGCGGCCGCAAGTTCCTGACCTACGAGGATGGCGAACGGTCATACTTTCCGGCACGCGTTCCCCAGACCATCACGTTCGCCATCGACGAGGCGGATCCGACGGACCAGTACGCCCGCCTCTACGCACCGGGCGTCGTGTCGACGATCAACGCGCTGCACCTGCCCCGCTATGGATTGGGGAATTACCTCTCCGACTCCCCGGACTCTCCGCCGACGAGCGCCGAAGAGAAGCACATCCAGGATCTTTCGCGTGCCGGGAAACGCCTCATGGGCTTCTGCCGGACCAACCTGTTCAAGCGTCTCGAGAGCAGCGGCGCGGCATTCCTGCTGTCCGTGGAGCGCCACCTGCTACGCAACCACGTGTTCCTCCACGCCCTGCGGAACGGACTGCCGCTCCCTCTCGGGACGCAGGACGCCGAGATGCTCGACCTACGATTCACCGACTCCGATGCGGATGCGGGCCATGCTCCGCTCCCGAACGCCGACGACGAGCAGGAGCAGGACTCCGATGGTGATTTGGGAAGCTTGGGGATTGCGGACGACGTGACCACCGCCGGCGTCGAGCGCCGCGCCGCTGCGGTGTACGCCGAGTACGCGGGAAGATACCGGAGCCGGTTCCGCTGGCTGCGGTCGGACCTCTTCGTCGACTCCCTGGAACACAGACTCCAAGCGGACTCCGACGCGCTGCTCGGCATCCTGCGGACACACGGCCCTTGGAACCAGGAGCACGACGCCAAGCTGCACTCGCTGCACTCGCTGCTGACGAAGACCTTCCCCGACCGGAAAGTGCTGGTCTTCTCCCAGTTCGCGGACACGGTGCGCTACCTCGAAGCACAACTCCGGCGCCTGGGCGTGGATCGGGTGGCAGGCGTGACCGGCGACTCGGACTACCCGACCCGGTTCGCCTGGCGCTTCAGCCCGGCAAGCAACCGGAGGCCGCTGACCGAGACCCCGGAACGGGAACTCAGGGTGCTCATCGCCACCGACGTACTGAGCGAAGGGCAGAATCTGCAGGACTGTGCCATCGTGGTCAACTACGACCTGCCGTGGGCCATCATCAGGCTCATCCAGCGCGCCGGCCGCGTCGACCGCATCGGCCAGAGCGCGGACGAGATACTGTGCCATTCCTTCCTGCCGGCCGACGGCGTCGAACGCATCATCACGCTGCGCAAGCGGGTACGGGAGCGTCTCAAGGAGAACGCCGAGGTAGTCGGCGCGGACGAGGCGTTCTTCGAAGACGAGGCCGACGACCGGACCATCCTGAACCTGTACCACGAGCAGGCCGGGATCCTGGACGGCGACGCCGACGGCGAGGTCGATCTGGCGTCACATGCCTATCAGATATGGAAGAACGCCATCGACCGTGACCTCGGTCTGGAGAAGACCGTCGCTGCACTCCCCGACGTGGTCTTCTCGTCACGCGAGCACCGGCCGACCGCGGAGCGACCGGAGGGAGTCCTGGTGTTCATACGCAGCCAGGATGGAAACCACGCACTCGCCTACGTTGGGCAGGACGGCGAGAGCATCACCGAATCGCAGTTGGAAATCCTCTCCGCCGCGCAGTGTGAGCCAGAGGAGCCGGCACAGCCGCACCACGAAAGCCATCACCAATTGGTCGCCGATGGGATCAGGCACATGGTGGCCGAGGAAAAACGCGTCGGCGGCCAGTTGGGCAGGCCCTCCGGTGCGCGGTTCCGCACCTACACCCGGCTCAAGGCGTATGCGGACTCGATAAGGGGCGAACTGTTCGACGTTCCCGAGTTGCACCGCGCGTTGGACGACATATACCGGTATCCCCTGCGCCAATCGGCCGTCGACACTCTGAACCGGCAGTTGCGGAGCGGCATCGACGATGACGCGCTTGCAGACCTCGTCATCGCGTTCCGGGACGACGACCGGCTGTGCCTCACCGGTGACGACGAAGGCGAGATCCACGAGCCGCGCATCATCTGCTCGCTGGGACTGTTCGGTGCGGAAAATGTGAGTCACTGATGCCGCCCCGCGTAGAAGACCTCCGCCCGCACCTCCAATCATTCGACTTCCGGAACCTCTTCGTCGAGGGCCTCGGCTGGAACCACCACCACGGTAAGCCGATCCACCTCAGCGCCGACGGGACCGATTACACCCTGCAGCCACTTGCCGAGAAGGCTGGATTCGTCGTCTATCTGTGTGAGCCCGGCGCAGACGGCGCTATCCCGCTCTACCCGGTGCGCCGGAAGATCGAGCACCAGATCGTCAAGCGGTCCTTCGAGCACATGATCGTGTTCGTCGACGACGCGAAGAGCACCCAGGTGTGGCAGTGGGTCAAGCGGGAGGTTGGCCAGCCCCTCGCCTACCACCAGTATTCATTCAGCGCGGGTCAACGCGGCGACCCGTTGCTGCAACGCCTACCGACCCTCGGCTTTGATCTGGACGACGAGGAAGGGCTGACCATCGGCATAGTCGCCTCGCGCGTGCGGCAGGCCTTGGACGTGGAACGTCTGACCAAGCGCTTCTACGAACGGTTCAGGAAGGAACTGGCTGCCTTCCAGCGGTTCATCGACGGTATTGCGGCGCAAGGCGACCGAGAGTGGTACGCGTCGTTGATGCTCAACAGGATGATGTTCGTCTACTTCGTGCAGAAGCAAGGGTTTCTCGACGGGGACCCGGACTATCTGCGCAATCGCCTGACGATGGTTCAGCACGAGCAGCGCGGGAACGGCAGTGGAAGGTTCCATCAGTTCTATCGGCTGTTTCTGATCAGGCTGTTTCACGAGGGGCTGGGGCAGCCCGAGGCTCAGCGCGCCCCCGATCTTGCTGCGTTGCTGGGCAAAGTTCCATTTCTGAACGGCGGCCTGTTCGAGGTCCACGACCTGGAGCATAGCAATCCCGCGATCAGTATCCCGGACGAGGCGTTCGAGAAGGTGTTCGCCTTCTTCGACGGCTACCGCTGGCATCTGGACGAGCGCCCCGATCGCGAGGACAACGAGATCAACCCGGATGTGCTCGGCTACATCTTCGAGAAGTACGTCAACCAGAAACAGATGGGGGCGTACTACACCAAGGAGGACATCACCGGATATATCTCGCGCAACACCGTGATACCGTTCCTGTTCGACGCCGCCAGGAAACAGTGTCCCGTGGCGTTCCAGCCCGGCGGCGGCGTCTGGCGTCTGCTGCAGGATGACCCCGACCGGTATATCTACCCTGCCGTCGGCCACGGGATGGCATGGAAGTACTCGCCCGACGCTGATCCCGAGCGTCAGGAGGAAGAGAACGAACTACCCGACGAGATTGCGGTAGGGGTGGATGATGTGTCACTGCGGGACGGATGGAACAGGCCCGCGCCGGACGCGTATGCGCTGCCTACCGAGACGTGGCGCGAAGTGGTCGCCCGCCGGCGACGGTACGCTGAGGTGCGTGCCAAGGTCGAAGCTGGCACGGTGCACGACGTCAACGACATGGTCACGCTCAACCTCGACATCGAGCGGTTTGCCAAAGATGTCATCGTGCAGGCCGAAGGGACAGATCTCCTGCGCGCGTTCTGGCACGCCATGCGCGACGTTGCGGTGCTGGACCCGACTTGCGGCTCCGGCGCGTTCCTGTTCGCTGCCCTGAATATCCTCGAACCATTGTACTCCGCGTGCATCGAGGGGATGCGGGGATTCCTCGACGACCTGGACCGCACCCGGCGACCGCATCACCCGCGTGCGTTGCAGGACTTCCGGGACGTGCTCGCCCAGGTCGACCGACACCCCAGCGTCCGGTACTTCATTCTCAAGTCGATAGTGCTCAACAACCTTTATGGTGTCGACATCATGGAAGAGGCGGTCGAGATCTGCAAACTGCGCCTGTTCCTGAAGCTGGTTGCCCAGTTGGAACGCTATGATCAGATCGAGCCTCTGCCGGATATTGACTTCAACATCCGCGCCGGCAACACTCTGGTGGGATTCACTTCACTGGATGCCGTGCGCCATGCCATCACGATGGAACCGGACGGCCAGCACCGAGCATTGTACGGCGAAGACCACGCTACGCTGGCGCGCATAGACGAAAGCGCCGAAATCGCCAGCCGTGCGTTCGACCAGTTCAGAAAGCAGCAGACAGCCTTGGGCGGCGAAGTGACCGCCGCCGACAAGGCGAATCTCCGCAGCCGCCTGGACACCCTGGAATCTGAACTGAACCGCTTCGTGGCAATCGAGTACCGAATCAACCCGGAAGACCGCGCTGCTTACGACTCCTGGTGCGACAGTCACCAGCCTTTCCACTGGTTCGTGGAGTTCTATGGCGTTATGGATCGTGGCGGGTTTGATGTGATCATCGGGAATCCACCGTACGTGGAGTATAGCAAGATTCGCAAGACGTATCAAGCCAAGAGTCTATCGACAGAACGATGCGGCAATCTGTATGCGCTCTGCACTGAACGAAGCCTAGACATTCTTCGCATGGGCGGACGGTTCGGCTTCATCGTACAAGCTCCGATTGTTTCGACGCAACGCATGGCTCCTTTGCGGATACTTATTCGCGAGCGTTCCGACTTCGACGCCTATGCCACGTTCGATGATCGACCGTCGAAACTGTTCGACGGTATGGATCACTGTCGCGTATGCATCTTATTGGCTCGTACAGGAGCATCTGGCCATGAATCCCTAACCGCTACTACACGATACCACAAGTGGTACAAGCAAGAGTCGCGGAGTCTTCTCGATCTGCTTCAGTACAAACTGCTTGTTGGTTCTCTCCCCGGCGCTGTAGTCCCGAAGCTACGATCAGGAGTGGATTCGCGTATATATAACAAAGTACTTAGTCAACCCACGACACTTGGGAGTATCATCTCTGCAATACCTACCAAGAACCGGATCTACTACAAGATCACAGGGGTGGGCCATTGGTTCACCTTCACCACCTCACCACCCCGGTTCTGGCGTGATGGCGTGGAAGGCCCATCTACTAGAGAGAGTAGCGTGTGTTTTTCCAATGGACTCGCAAGGAACACGGCCTTCTGTTGTCTCTGGAGCACGCTTCACTACTGGTTGTATCAGGCTCGCACGAATTGCCGGGACTTCAACCCGTCGGACCTGGAATCGATGCCGATTCCGCGTTCCGTCGCTGAAGGCATTGCCAAGTTTCAACACATTGCACAGCGGATTACCGATCAGCTCGAACGAACATCCGATGTGGCTACCGCCACTTACAACGTTGGTGGGAGAGTGCGCTATCAAAGGTTCAATCCGAAAGCGGCTAAACCGATCATCGACGAAATCGACTACGTGCTCGCAGAGCACTATGGATTCACTGACGAGGAACTGGACTTCATAATCAACTACGACATCAAGTACCGGATGGGCTTGGGTTCTGGCGGGCGGACATGAACAAGAGCGTGCCACAACTACCAGCGGACTACGTGAGCCTTCTTATGGAAGTGAAGGAACTCATACGCGATGCCCGGTATGCGGCGCTCAAGTCCGTGAACAAGGAACTGGTCGGTCTGTACTGGGACATCGGTCGCATGATCGTCGAGCGGCAGAAGATTCAAGGCTGGGGTAAGTCGGTAGTCGAGCAGCTCGCCAAGGACCTGCGGGCTGAGTTTCCCGGCGTACCGGGGTATTCCGCCCAGAATCTATGGTACATGCGGCAGTTCTTTCTGGAGTATCATGAGGACACAAAACTCCAACTGCTGGTTGGAGAAATCAGTTGGACCAAGAATATAGTTATCATGGCGCGGTGCAAGGAGTCGCTGGAGCGCGAGTTCTACATCCGCATGACGCGCAAGTTCGGCTGGACCAAGAACGTTCTCATCCATCAAATCGACAACCAGAGCTACCAGAAGTACCTGCTGGGCCAGACCAACTTCGATCAGACCGTGACGCCGGAGCTACGCGCCCAGGCGCACGTGGCGGTCCGTGACGAATACACCTTCAACTTTCTCGATCTGAGCGAGGAGCATAGCGAACGGGAACTGGAGAGAGCGTTGATTGCGCGCGTCGAGGATTTCCTGCGCACAATGGGCGGGATGTTCGCCTTCGTCGGTAGTCAGTTCCGCCTGGAGGTGGACGGTGATGAGTACTTCATCGACCTGCTGCTGTTCCACCGCCGCCTGCGTTGCCTAGTGGCGGTGGACCTGAAGATCGGTAGATTCCAGCCGGAGTTCGTCGGCAAGATGCAGTTCTACCTTACCGCGCTCGACCGCACCATGCGCGAAACCGATGAGAACCCTTCCATTGGAATCATCCTCTGCAAGGAGAAGAAACGAACGGTAGTTGAGTACGCCCTGCACGACGCCCGCAAGCCGATCGGCGTGGCCACCTACCGTATCAGCCGGCACTTGCCGAAAGAACTGGAAGGACAGTTACCCTCGCCGCAGGAAATCGCCCGACTGCTGGACACCGTCGAATGAGCAACCCCGGCGAGTGCGATGCGCGTTCCGCGTTACGAGCCAGACACTACGACTTGGAGACTGCGGAGACTCCGGCGCTTCTGCGCCGCTGCTTCGACCGCGGGGAGCCGCGATCGATCACGACGCGGGGCGACATCGGCATCGTCGACGAACCGCTCACCGGCTTCTTCTGCTCGATACGATGTCCCGGCGACATCATACTGAGGATCTATGATCTCGCTCGTACGCTTCGAGGTACGGACCTGACGCTCATCGGCGGCTTTCAGTCGCCGATGGAGAAAGAGTTCCTGGACTTGCTCTTGCGTGGCTCGGCGAGCGTCGTGGTCTGTCCGGCGAGAAGCATCGAGAATATGCGCATCCGCCAAGAGTGGCGCACGCCGATCTCCGAGGGTCGACTGCTCATCCTGTCCTCGTTCGGGCGCTCTCAGCATCGGCCAACGGCGGCACTTGCCGCGCAGCGCAACGATCTCGTCGCCGCACTCGCGACCGAGCTCTTCATCCCTTACGCCTCCCCCGGAGGCAAGACCGAGTCCCTCGCCCGCAGGCACGCGGCGGCAGGGAAAGCCATCCTCACCCTTGACAGGCCTGTCAACGCGAATCTGCTCGCCCTCGGCGCACGCGCGGTCGAGGCTCGACACCGTGCGCATCGACAGGCAGATGATCGCCGTCGGCATCCGGCGGGTACGGGGCCGTGATGAGTAAGCTGCCGATCGGCATCCAGACCTTCCGCCGGATACGGGAAGAAGGATTCTACTACGTGGACAAGACCGTCTACGCCCGGCGGCTCGTGGACGACGCAGGACCTCACTACTTCCTTTCTCGCCCGCGCCGCTTCGGCAAGAGCCTGTTCGTGGACACCCTCAAGGAGCTGTTCGAGGGTAGCGAGGAGTTGTTCCGCGGCTTGGCAATTCACGACGGCTGGGAGTGGTCGAAGCGCCACCCGGTAGTGCGGCTGGACTTCAGCGGCGGCAACTTCATGCGGCCCGGCGAACTGCACGCGGTCGCTACGCGCCAGTTGACCGCGGCGCAACTGCAGGCGGCGCCGAGGCTACTACCCAGACTGATGGATGCGCTACGGGGGCGCAGTGGGGCGCCACTCGCGGACGACACGCTGTCCGGGCGCCTCGCCGCGCTGCTGGAAACGCTGCACCGCCGTAGCGGGCGGCGGGTGGTCGTGCTGGTGGACGAGTACGACAAGCCGATCCTGGACGCTATCGACAGACCGGAGATCGCGCAAGCCAATCGGGACGACCTGCGCGGACTGTACGGGACCCTCAAGGCGTGCGACGCCCACGTTGAGCTCACCTTCATCACCGGGGTGAGCAAGTTCAGCAAGGTGAGTCTCTTCTCCGATCTGAACAATCTCACCGACCTCACCCTGGACCCTTCCTACGCGGCAATCTGCGGCTACACCGAGGCAGACCTCGACGCCGTCTTCGCGCGGGAGCTTGCCGGTCTGGACCGGGACGAGATCCGCGCCTGGTACAACGGCTACCGGTGGGGCGACGACGAAGACAAGGTCTACAACCCCTTCTGCCTGCTCAAGCTGTTCCGCAGTCGGCTATTTCGGGCGCACTGGTTCGAGACTGCCACCCCGCGGTTCCTGATCGACACGCTGCTCCGCCGCGGCTTTGCCGCCCCGGACCTCGAACGTGTTCACGCCAGCGAAACGCTGCTGTCGACCTTCGACGTCGACTTCATCGCCCCGGAAGCGCTGCTGTTCCAGACCGGATACCTGACGATCACGGGGATGGAGGAGCAGCCGAACGACTATCCGCGCTACCGGCTGGACTACCCGAACCGGGAGGTGCGGCGTGGCCTGAACGAGCACCTGCTGGACGCGCTGGCGCCGAACTGGCGCGCGGCGGATAGCGGCGCCACGCTGCGCCGGGTGCTGGCCGCCGAGGACTGGGACGGCGTGGAAGCGCTGTTGCGCAAGCTGCTGGCCGGCATTCCGCACGACTGGCATCGGAGGAACGACATCGCTCGCTACGAGGCGTACTGGTCGAGCGTGTTCTACGCCTGGTTCCAGGCGTCTATGGACGGCGTGGCCGCCGAGGACGCCACCAGCCGCGGGCGCCTGGACTTGGCGGTCCGCCTCGGCGGGAACGCCTACCTGTTCGAGTTCAAGGTGGCCGAGCGGTCGGACCCGGGCGCCGCGCTAGCCCAGTTGCAGGTGCGCAGGTACGCCGACAAATACCGCTCTGCGGGCTGCACTGTCCACCTGATCGGCGTCGAGATCAGCGCCGATACCCGCGCCATCGTCGCGTTCGAGACCGCCTCCGGCTGAGGGTATGAATGAACGGCAGCATGGCATGTGAGGGGATTGTGACGCGCGCTTCGCGATGATAGGTTGGTTGTGACGCGAGTGGGCTGCCGGCTGGCAGCCCAGATTCGTCGTCGATATACGCCTACGAGGAGCGCATCATGTCCGATTTACCTGCCGGCGGGAGTGGCGAGGGCCATTCCGTATCCGCCGGCGTGTCTCCCGTTCCCTGGCATACTGGGGAACTGGGGATCGCCTTCTTTGGCCTGACCCGTCTCCGGGAGTGGCATTCGGCCAGCGAAGATTCGCGGGTCGCCGAGTTTCTGCAGTCCTACTACGTTCTTGCCGGCCGCACGATCGCCGACGCCGGTGCCCGCCTGGTGAAGCTGAACGGCGCCGAGGGGCTGTGCGTGATCCCGGCGCCGCGAATGGCCGCGGGTGTTCATGCCCTGTGCGAACTTGCTACCACCGTGCGGCGGCTGGCCCGCGGACACCGCTTCGAAGCCCATCTGAACGTGCAGGTCCACTTCGGTGCCGTGGTGAGCGGCGAGTTCGGGCCGCCGGGCCTGCGCCGCTACGATGTGATCGGCAAGGCGGTCAACGTGGCCGCCCGCATCGGCGGGCGCGGCGTGGTGCTTACGGCGCAGGCCTACCGGCAACTGGACCACGCCAGCCGGCAACGGTTCGACAAGCATGCGCCGCCGATCTCGTACCACTACCGCTCCGAGCGGACCGGGTAGCGGCATGCTGCTGTACCACGGCACCACGCGGCGCAGCGCCGAGCAGATCGCGATCGAGGGCTTCGCGCCACGCAAGCCGTCGCGCCGGGTCTGGTTCGCGCAGAGCAAGGGATATGCGCTGCGCCGCGCCAAGGTGAAGGCACGGCGCAGCCGCGACCGACCGGTGGTGCTGCTGTGCGAGCTCGACCTCGCGGCGTTGCGCCGCAAGCTGGGCAGCAAGCGCGTCGTGCACCGGGCAGGCATCGTCTCGATCCACGGCAGTCTGCCGGTGACGGTGCTGCGCCACGCCCCCGGAGTGTGGGACCCGCCGTCGGCGGCGCCGGAACTGGCGGCGTGGCTGAATGGGGTGTTGCGGATAAAGGCACATCGCGGGATCAGCCGCAGCGACCCTGGCCTGATCCGCCTGGCGCGCTGGATCCGGAACCGGCGTGAATCGCAGCCGCGGTCACGGCTGCGTGACGGCGAGATCCTGGAGCGGGCCGCGGGCTGGCTGCCGCAGTGGTTCCACGGGGTGTCGGTAGATCCCGCTACGCTCAGGGTCCGCCGGCACGCCGCCGAGGTGACCATGGTCGCCGACGTGGAGCGATCCGAGGGCACGACCGAACTCATCGACGAGGTCGAGGAAGCGCTCGCCTCCGGCAACCCCCGACGCCGGCTGCGCGCGCTGCGGCGGCTGCACTGCGCCGGTGACCCCGACCTGGTCGACTGGTGCGCACTGCTGCTCGGCGACGAGGACCATACCGTGCGCCGCAAGGCGCTGGAGCGGATCGGGCGCTCCGAGGATGGCGACCCCTATCTGCTGCTGCCCTTCGCCCATTGTAGCCACAAGGGGCTACGCGCGGCCGCGGTGGCCGGCCTGGCGCGAGTGGGCGGCGCTCAGGCGGCCGATTGGTGCGCCCGCGGGCTGCGGGATGCCGACGACGCGGTGCGCCTGGCGGTGGCGCGCGAGCTGCCGCGCTACGACCCGCTGCGCCATCGCTGGCTGTTCGAGCTGGCGCTCTACGATCCGCACCCGCAGATCGCGGAGCGGGCGCGCAAGCTCACCGCCCGCCGGGGGTATCACCTGTTGCGGCCGCACTGGAGTTGAGGCCGGCCGGGACGCATCCCCGGCCGCGCACAGAATCGCCTGCAGCAGGTATCATGGGACGCGAAGGAGAGCTGCGGGAAATGACTATCGACTACGGCGGCAAGGTGGTGCTGGTGACCGGAGCCGCGCAGGGCATCGGGCGCGGCGTGGCGCTGGAGTTCGCCGCCAGCGGGGCACGGGTAGCGGTGGTGGACGTGGACAACGAGCACGGAGCGGCCACCGCCGCGGATGCGGCGGCTCGCGGTCCCGGCGCCGTGTTCATCAGCGCCGATCTGGGTATCACCGCGGACTGCCGGCGCGCGGTCGACGAGGCGGTGGCGCAGCTCGGCGGCATCGACGTCCTGGTCAACAACGTCGGCATCCAGAGCATCGACTCCTACCGCACCGCGGAGGAGACTTCGGAGGAGCTGTGGGACCGGGTGCTGGCGGTAAATCTCAAGAGCCACTTCCTGATGGCCAAGTACTGCATCCCCGAAATCCGCAAGCGCGGCGGCGGGACGATCATCAACGTGGCCAGCGTGCAGGGCCTGCAGTCGATGCCCAAGGTTCCGGCGTACGCGGCAAGCAAGGGCGGCATTCTTTCCCTGACCCGCCAGATGTCGATCGACTACGCCAAACAGGGCATCCGCGTGCTGGCGGTGAACCCGGGCACCATTGATACCCCGCTGCTGCAGGAGGCGGCGGACGCCACCGAGGACCCGGACGCAGCGAAGGCGACCTGGGCCCGCAGCCAGCCGCTGGGCCGCCTCGGCCGGCCCGACGACATCGGCAAGGCGATGGTGTTCCTGGCCAGCGAGCACGCCGGCTTCATGACCGGCGAGTACGTGTGCGTGGACGGCGGCGTGATGGCGATCGGCGCCTGGGCGCCGCCGGTGCCGGAATGGTAGGCGCCCGCTCATGAGCGCACCCGCCCTGCAGCTCGGCGTCAGCCACCAGACGCGGCAGACGCTGACCCCGGCGCGAATGCGGTTCCTGCGCCAGATGGGCGTGGAGAAGGTCGAGGTGCGCATCCCCAGCGCGGCCAGCAGCTACGACGACATCTGCCGGATCCGCGACACCGTGCAGGAGGGCGGACTGGGCCTGCACGAAATCATGCTCGCCGACCGCTACAGTTGCCGCCCGATCGCCCTCGGCCTGCCCGAGCGCGACGCCGAGATCGCGCTGTTCAAGCGCTTCCTCCACGACCTCGGGCGCGCCGGCGTGAGCACCATGACCTACGCCTGGCACACCGGCGGCGCCTACGCCACCGGCCGCACCGAGACCCGCGGCTGCAGCACGCGGCTGTTCACGCTCGCCGAGGCGCAGGCGCTTCCCGACGCCTACGAGCGCCGCTACTCGCACGCCGAGCTGTGGGACAACTACGCGGGCTTCATCCGCGAGATCCTGCCGGTCGCGGAACAGCACGGCGTGCGCCTGCAACTGCACCCCAACGACCCGCCGGTCGATCACCAGGGCGTGCCGCGCCTGTTCAGCAGCCGCGTGGCGTTTCGCCGCGCCATGGAGATCGCCGGCCACAGCCCCTTCTCCGGAATCCTGTTCTGCGTCGGCTGCTTCGCCGAGATGTTCGGCCCCGACGGCACGGGAGAGGACGTTGCCGGCGCGATCTACGAGTTCGGCAGCCGCGGGCACATCTTCCAGGTGCACTTCCGCAACATCAGCTCGCCGATGCCCGACTTCCACGAGACCTTCCCGGACAACGGCTACCTCGACATGCACCGCATCATGGCGGCGCTGGCACAGGTGGGCTACGCCGGCATGGTGGTGCCGGACCATGTCCCCCAGCTCGACGAGGGCGCCGATTCCCGCGCCGGGGAGGCGTACATACTCGGCTACATCCGGGCGCTGATCCAGGCAGTCACGGCCGCCGCGGACCGTGGATCCGATTGACCGCAGCCGACTATGGTTCTGGCGGGCGCGGGCGGCGCGGGCGTGGTGACGTTGTGGCATTTCCGAACTCGCGGTACACTGATGAGGTGGGCGGCGGTCGTTGTGCTCGCCGCTTTCGCACAGACCCGTTGGAGGTGGATTCCATGAGACGTGTTGTTGCAGGCCTGTTGATGATGCTGCTGCCGCTTGGGGCAGCGTTCGCGGAGGACGTCAAGATAGGGGTGCTGCTCGGCTTTACCGGGCCGATCGAGTCGCTGACCTCGCCAATGGCAGAGGGTGCCGAGATGGCGATCGTGGAGGTCAACGACAGCGGCACCCTGCTCGGCGGCCTGCAGGTCGTCTCCGTACGCGGCGATACCACCTGTATCGATTCCGCCGCGGCGGTCGCGGCGGCCGAGCGGCTGGTGACCGCGGAGCGGGTCGACGCCATCGTCGGCGGCGACTGCTCGGGTGTGACCATCGCCATGCTGCAACAGGTGGCCAAGCCCAACGGCGTCGTGATGATTTCCCCGTCAGCCACCTCGCCGGCGCTGTCGACGATCGAGGACGACGGGCTGTTCTTCCGCACCGCGCCGTCGGATGCGCGCCAGGGAGAGGTGGTGGCCGACATCCTGCAGGAGATGGACATCCACGAAGCGGCGATGACCTACACCAACAACGACTACGGCAAGGGCCTGGCGGACAGCATCCAGGCCAACTTCGAGAAGCGCGGCGGGCATATCACCATCTCCACCCCGCATGAGGACGGCAAGGGCGACTACAGCGCCGAGGTTGCGGAGCTGGACGCGGTCGGCGGCGACATCCTGGTCGTGGCCGGCTACCTCGACCAGGGCGGCAAGGGCATCATCCAGGCCTCGCTCGACTCGGGCGCATTCGACCTGTTCTTCCTCCCCGACGGCATGATCGGCGACAGCCTGGTCGAGGCGATCGGACCCGATCTGAACGGTTCGATCGGGACCGTGCCCGGCACCGACAGTCCCGGCGCGGCACGGCTCGAAGGGATGCTCGGGATGGCGCCGGGGCCGTTCGTGAGTGAGTCCTACGACGCGGCCGCGCTGATCCTGCTGGCGATGCAGGCGGCGGGTTCGGTGGAGAGCGGCGCGTTCAAGGACCACGTGATGGCGGTTGCCAACGCACCCGGCGAGGAGATCTTCCCCGGTGAGCTGGCGAAGGCGCTCGGCATCCTCGCGGATGGCGGCGACGTCGACTACGTCGGCGCCTCCGCGGTGGAACTGGTCGGAGCGGGCGAAAGCGCCGGCAACTACCGGCAGATGGCGGTCGAGGGCGGCGAGCTCGTTACCGTCCGCTTCCGCTGATCAGCTTCGCCATGGGCGGGAGCCGGCCATTCCGCTCCCGCTCATGCGCCGGCCCGCCAGGTCCCTGACCGGATGATCGCGGTACACGATCTGCACATGCACTTCGGCGGCATCCGGGCCGTCGACGGGGCCTCGCTCAGCATCGAGAACGGTGCCATCACCGGCCTGATCGGGCCCAACGGCGCCGGCAAGACGACCCTGTTCAACGTCATCGCCGGCATGCACCGGCCGACCTCCGGCCACGTGTATCTGGAAGGCGAGGAGATCACCGGACTCCCCCCGCACGAGTTGTTCGCCAAGGGGGTGCTGCGTACCTTCCAGATCGCGCACGAGTTCTCGACGCTGACGGTGCGGGAGAACCTCATGACCGTGCCGGGCGGCCAGTCCGGCGAACGGCTGCGCAACGTGTGGCTGCGCCCCGGCAGGATCCGCGCCGAGGAGGCCGCGCTGCGCGCCAAGGCGGACGAGGTGATCGAGTTCCTGAAGCTCGACGCCGTGGCGGATGAGCTGGCCGGCAACCTGTCGGGCGGGCAGAAGAAGCTGGTCGAGCTCGGCCGCACCATGATGGCCGAGCCGCGCGTGGTGCTGCTCGACGAGGTCGGCGCCGGCGTCAACCGTACCCTGCTCAAGGAGATTTCCGGCGCCATCCTGCGCCTCAACCTGCATCGCGGGTACACGTTCTGCATCATCGAGCACGACATGGAGCTGATCTCCCTGCTGTGCGATCCGGTCATCGTGATGGTGGAGGGCAAGGTGCTGACCCAGGGTTCGGCCCCGGTGATCCAGGCCGACGAACGGGTGGTGGAGGCCTATCTCGGCTCCGGGTCGGTGACCCGGCAAGGGCGGACCTCCTGAGCCTGCTGGTGGGCGAGGCGCTGACCGGAGGCTACGGCGGACCCGACATCCTGCGCGGCTGCTCCATCGCCGTGGATGCGGCCGAGATCGCCGTGGTGGTGGGACCCAATGGGGCCGGCAAGTCTACCGCCATGAAGGCGTTGTTCGGACTGCTGCGGCTCCGCGCCGGCAGCGTGCGGCTGGATGGCGAGGAGATCACCGCGCTGGCTCCGCAGGCACGGGCGCGCAAGGGCATGGGTTTCGTGCCGCAGACCGAAAACGTGTTCCGCTCGCTCACCGTGCAGGAGAACCTGGAGATGGGGGCGTTCATCCGCGACGACGATATCTCCGGCACCCTGCAAGAGGTGTATCGCCTGTTTCCGGTGCTGCGGGAAAAGCGGCGCCAGGCGGCGGGCGAGCTGTCCGGGGGCCAGCGCCAGCAGGTGGCCATCGGGCGCGCGCTGATGAACCGGCCGCGGGTGCTGATGCTTGACGAGCCCACCGCCGGGGTGTCGCCGATCGTCACCAACGAGCTGTTCGAACGCATCGTCGACATTGCCCGGAGCGGCGTCGCGGTCCTCATCGTCGAGCAGAACGCGCGCCAGGCGCTGGAACTGGCCGATACGGGGTTCGTGCTGGTGCAGGGCCGCAACCGCCACACCGGCCCGGGGGCGGAGCTGCTGGCCAACCCCGAGATCCGCCGTTCCTTTCTCGGAGGCTGAGCGGTGACCGACCTGGTCAATGCGGTGGTGCTGCTGGCCAACTTCGTGCTGGTGCCCGCCACCGTGTACGGCTGCCAGCTCGCGCTCGGCGCGCTGGGGGTCACGCTGGTGTACGGCGTGCTGCGGTTCTCCAACTTCGCGCACGGCGAGACCATGGCCTTCGGCACCATGGCCACCATCCTGGTAACCTGGCTGCTGCAGTCGGGGGAGGTCGGCTTCGGCCCCCTGCCGACCGCGCTGCTGGCCCTGCCCGCGGGGATGGTGGCCGGCGCCGGCCTGTGCCTGGTGACCGATCGCTGGGTGTACCGCTTCTACCGCAGCAAGAAGGCGGCGCCGGTGATCCTGATGGTGGCCTCGGTGGGAATCATGTTCGTGCTCAATGGGCTCATACGCTTTGTGATCGGCCCCGACGACCAGGTATTCACCGACGGCACCCGGTTCGTGGTCAGCGTGCGCCAGTTCAAGGAAGCCACCGGGCTGCGCGAGGGCCTGGCGATCAAGACCACGCAGACTATCACGGTCGCGGTGACGGCGCTCCTGGTGCTGTGGCTGTTCTGGTTCCTCGGCAGGACTCGGACCGGCAAGTCGATGCGCGCCTACTCGGACAACGAGGACCTGGCGCTGCTCTCCGGCATCAATCCTGAGCGGGTGGTGGCGGTCACCTGGATCATCGTCGGCGCGCTCGCCGCGGTGGCCGGCACGCTCTACGGCCTGGACAAGAGCTTCAAGCCGTTCGTCTACCTGTCGCTGCTGCTGCCGATCTTCGCCGCCGCCATCGTCGGCGGCCTGGGCAGCCCGCTCGGCGCCATCGCGGGCGGCTTCGTGGTGGCATTCTCGGAGGTGCTGCTCACCTACCCCTACAAGAAGTTTCTCGGTTACCTGGGTCCCGAGGGCTGGCGCCCGGAGGGCCTGGTGCAGTTGCTCTCCACCGACTACAAGTTCGCCGTCTCGTTCGGCATCCTGGTCGTGGTGTTGCTGGTGCGGCCCACCGGCATCTTCGGCGGCAGGTCCACGTGAGGGGGCGAGACGGTGCGTGGCTGGCGCGGGTTCCCCGCAAGCCGGTCCTGTTCGCGGCAATGGCGGCGCTGGTCTGCCTGGTGGGCCTGGTGCAGAGCTGGTCGCTGGCCCTGGCGATCCTCAACCTGTGTCTGATCTCGGCGATCATGACGCTTGGCGTCAACATCCAGTGGGGCTACGCGGGCCTGTTCAACGCCGGCGTGATGGGCTTCGCCGCCCTCGGCGGGCTGGCTGGCGTCCTGGTCTCCATGCCGCCGGTGGCCGCAGCCTGGCGCGCGGGTGGCGGCGGCGTCGTGGTGGGGCTGGCGCTGGCGGCGCTCACCGTGCTCGCGGTGCTCTTCGTCCGCCGCCGTCTCGGCAAGCCGTGGCAACGGCGGCTGGCGGTGGCGTTGCTGGTGCTCGGCGGTGCCCTGGCGGCGCGCGCCGTGTTCGCGCCGGCGGTGCAGGCCGTCGAGGCGATCGATCCCACCGTCACCGGCTACCTGGGCGGTCTCGGCCTTCCCATCATCCTGGCCTGGCTGGTGGGGGGCGCGTTCGCCGCCGGCGCAGCCTGGGTCTGCAAGATCAGCCTCAGCCTGCGTTCCGATTACCTGGCGATCGCCACCCTGGGCATCGCCGAGATCATCGTCGCCATCCTCAAGTACGAGGATTGGCTGACGCGCGGGGTGAAGAACGTCACCGGCCTGCCGCGGCCGGTTCCCTACGAGGTCGATCTGCAGAACGCGGCGTGGTTCCAGGAGTGGGCCGCGGCGCTCGGCGTACCGGAGGTGGTGCTGTCCTCTATCGTCGTCAAGCTCTGCTACGCGGGACTGTTCCTGCTCGTGCTGGCAGTCCTGACCTTGCTGTCCGAGACCGCCTTGCGCTCGCCCTGGGGCCGCATGATGCGCGCCATCCGGGACAATGAGATCGCCGCCGGCGCGATGGGCAAGGACGTAACCGCGCGCCATCTGCAGGTGTTCGTGCTCGGCTCGGCGGTGATCGGCATCGCCGGTGCCATGCTGACCACGCTCGACGGCCAGTTCACCCCCGCCTCCTACCAGCCGATGCGCTTCACCTTTCTCATCTGGGTGATGGTGATCGTGGGCGGTTCGGGCAACAACTGGGGCGCCGTGCTCGGCGGCTTCCTGGTCTGGTACGTGTGGATCCAGGCCGAGCCCGTCGGCCTGCAACTGATGCAACTGGCCACCTCACCCCTGGAAGCGGAAAGCGCGCTCAAGGCCCACCTCCTGTCCAGCGCGCCCCACATGCGCCCCGTGGTGATGGGCCTGGTCCTGCTGCTGGTCCTGCGCTTCGCACCGCGCGGCCTGATCCCCGAGGAGCGCCGCCAATAAGCGCGCGGCGTTACTCGAGCGCGTTCCAGCGCGAGGGCGCGATGCCGGCGCTGCTGCGGTCCAGGTCGTCGGGGCGGTTCCGGATGTCGTAGGCGATGCGGCGGGTGTTGGGATCCCGGAAAGGGGCCGCGCCGCCGGGGGCAGTGTCGCCAGTTTCTGTTCGTTCCACGGGGCGACATCCGCCATCGGTCCGGCCCAGGCGGGTCGGTAGGCAATCGCCAGCAGGCGCCGGTCGCGATCCGAGTAGTTGGGGAAGTTGCCGTGGAACACCCGCTGGTTGATGACCACCGCGGACCCCGCGCCGCAGGTCACCATCACCTCCTCCTCGTGGCGCAGGAAGCGGTGGTAGGGATTCGCGTCCGCGTGCAGCGACAGGTGTGAGCGCGGCACCACCTTGAACGGCGAGCACTCCGGGGTCAGGTCGTCCAGGTAGTAGAGCACCCGCATCAGCACCGGAGAGGTGGACAGGCCGCCGGCGACGCGGGAGCCGTACGGCTGGGCGTCGGTGTGGATCACGATGCCCGGGTGTCCGGGCTCGCAGACCTGGTAGTCGATCGAGGTGAACAGCACCTCGTCCCCGAACAGGCGCTCCAGAAAAGCGATCGTGGGCGGCAGGGCAATCGTCTCCAGCGTCTGCGGCAAGTCGCGGCCCAGCAGATCGCCGGCCGACTTCTTGTGCGGCGAGTAGTCGGTGGCGGTGAGCGGTACCGCGGCCAGCTCCGCGCCGACAGCGTGAATCCGCTCCGGCTGCAGGAGGTCGGGCAGCAACAGGTAGCCCTCCAGCTCCAGGTAGCGGATGCGCTCGCCGGCGGTCAGTGCACTCCAGTCGACGCCGGGCCGGCGCGCGCCGGCGATCTCACTGCGTTCGTTGGTGTTGCGGATGTCCATGCAGCCAGCCCTCCCTGGGTGATGCGTCTCGATCCACGCGGTATGATTCCGCGCCGCTAGCAGCGCACGCAGCGCCAGTCGAGCGCATGGTCGTTGGCGTAGGGCATATAACCATGAAACGGACGCGGGTCATCGTCGAACACCATGTGCAGGAAGTAGCGGTCGCCCTCCCACAGCGGCAGCGACTCGATGGCGTCGATGGGGTGCCACTCCAGGTCCCCCTCGGGATTGCGTGTGCGCGGCTCGCCGTCGAAGTGGTCGATGCGAAAGATGAAGCCGAGCCAGTCCTCCCCGCGCGGCCCGAAGCCGGTCCAGTTGATAGTGCCGCGCAGCGTCATGGCGCGGCACTCGATTCCGGCCTCTTCCCGGATCTCCCGACGCATGCAGGTGGCGACGTCCTCGCGCGGCTCCATCTTGCCGCCGAGGCCGTTGTACTTTCCCAGGTGATCGTCATCCTCACGCGCGTTGCGGTGCACCAGCAGCGTCTTGCGGCGGTCGGGCGAGACCACGTAGCCCAGGGTCCCCACGATCGGTGTATACACGCTCACGCGGCATGCATACGGCGTGACGGGCGCCACGTCAACCGCACCCGCGCAATCGTGCGGCCGGCACCGCCCGCAGCGCCCCGCGCGCTCCCCTCCCCCGTCCATGGCGCCGGCTGCTGAGACCGCGGGCACGGCGCCCGACCCCGGCCGGCGCCGGTTCCTCTCCTGGCTGCCGCTGAAGCTGCTGGACCTGGTGGCCCTGCTGTTCTCGGTGGGCGTCGCCGGCGCCATTACCCGCTGGGTGCTCGGCGCGCAACGCGGGCGGCCGATCATCAGGGTGACCTCCGCCGATGCCGCCTGGCTGCTGCGTCCCGACACCGACCAGGTGCTGGAAGTCGCCGGCCCGTTGGGCAACAACCGCATCGTGGTGCGAGACGGCAGCGTGTTCGTGGAGTCCGCCCCCTGCGCCAACCAGATCTGCGTCAAGAGCGGCCGCGTGTCGCGTCCTGGCCAGTGGATCGCGTGCCTGCCCAACCGCGTGTTCGTGGCGGTGGAAGGCGGACCCGACGAGCAGATCGACGCCCGCAGCTATTAGCATGGAGCATGAGGAAGCATGGTCGGGAAGCTTGCCCGACAGCGCGCCAAGCCCATAGGATGGGGCCGATGAGCGATCGGGAACAACGCGAGTTCTTCCAGCGCCACGGGTACGTGATCGTCGAAGGCCATCTGCCTCCGGCGCGCCTCGCGGCGCTGCGCACGGCGGTGGAGGAGCTCTACGCCGCCGAGGGGGCACGCGCCGGTTGGGAGCAGCCGGCGGTGGCGCCGTTCGTGCGCCGCCTGTGCAACCTGTTCAGCAAGGGGGACCTGTTCGTGGAGCTGGCCACCGACCCGCTGGTGCTGGAATACGCCGAGCTGGTGATCGGCCGTCCGGTGCGCTGGCACGCCATGAACGCGCACGATCCCCTTGCCGGCCACCGTCATCCCCACCAAGCGATCCACGCCGACCGCCAGCACTGGCCGCAGATGCCCGCGTACTTCAACGTGCTGTGGGCGCTGGACGACATCACCGCCGAGAACGGGGCGACGCGGCTGGTGCCGGACTCCCACCGGCGGCCGTTTCCCGCCGCCGTGCTGGATAATCCGCTGGCCGCGGTGGAAGGCGAAGTGCTGGCCATCTGTCCCGCGGGCTCCGCGATCATGGTGCACGGCGACACCTGGCACGGCGCCCGCGCCAACCGCAGCGCCGGCCACCGGCGCATGCTGCACCTCGGATACGCCGCGTCGGGCAGCCCCACGCAGTACGCGATCGGCCCCACGCTGGCGCCGGAGCTGCGCCGCAGGCTGGCGCCGCTGTCCGACCGGCTGGAGCTGCCCTGACGGCCGCCATGCGACTGGTTACCCTGATCCTTGCCGGCGGCAGCGGCACGCGGCTGTGGCCCGCCTCGCGCACCGCCACCCCCAAGCAGTACCTGAGCTTCGACGGCGGTCCCAGCTACCTGCAGCAGGCCCTGCTGCGCGCCCGGGCGGTCGCCTCCGACCTGGTCGTGGTGGTGACCGCGGAGGACCAGGTGGAAGCGGTGGCAACGCAGCACGCCGCGCTGGGCGCGGCCACCGGTGGCGAGTCATGCTGCATCGTCGGGGAACCGGCGGCGCGCAACACCGCCCCCGCCATAGCCCTGGGCGCCCGCGTCGCGGCCCGGCTCAGCGGCTCCGCCGCCGCCGACCTGGCGCTGCTGGTGCTGTCGTCGGACCACGCCATCGAGCCGGAGCAGGCGTTCGTCAACGACGTGCGCGCCGCTCAGCGGCTGGCGCAGCAGGGCTGGCTGACCACCTTCGGCATCCGGCCGACGCGCCCGGAGACCGGCTACGGCTACCTGGAGCTGGGGGAGGAGCTGAGCGACGGCTTCCAGGTCGCGGCGTTCCGCGAGAAGCCGGACCACGAGACCGCCACCCGCTTTCTTGCCGCGGGAGGGTTCCTGTGGAACGCCGGCATCTTCCTGTTTCCCCTAACACTGCTAAATACCGAGCTGCAGCGCCACGCAGCGGAGGTCGCGACCGCGTTGCAGCGGACGGAAGTGCCGCTGCCGGCCGCGGGCCGGGCGCCGGCGATCGTGGCGCCCACCCCCGCGCTGCGCGCCGCCTACCGGGATCTCGAGGCCATCTCGATCGACTACGCGCTGATGGAGCGGAGCAACCGGGTGGCGGCGGTGCGCGCCTCGTTTCGCTGGAGCGACGTCGGGAGCTGGGACGAGCTGGCCCGGATCGCCACCGGCGACGCCCCGGTCGCGCAGACCGAGGCGCACGGCAACACCGTGTTCAGCGATCTCCCGGTGGTGCTGGCGGGGGTCGACGACCTGGTGGTGGTGGTCAAGAACGGCGCCGTGCTGGTGACCCGCAAGGGGCGTACGCAGCTGGTACGCGACGCCGTGGAGGGGCTGCGCGAGCGGCGCCCCGACCTGCTGTAACAGCCCCGAGGACCCGTGACCGACTGGGTGCGCGTGATTCGCGGCGCCGCTCGCTGAGCCTGAGCGCCGGGTGCGCCGCGGGCTGTTAGACCCAGGAAATGTGCTCGATCTCGCGCGCCAGGGCGATGTCCTTGGCAGTTACCCTGTTGCCGGCATCGTGCGTGGCCAGCGTTATCCGTACCCGGCTGTAGACGTTCCACAACTCTGGGTGATGGTTCGCCGCCTCCGCGGCGAAGGCGATGCGCACGATGAAGGACACCGCCTCCCGGAAGTTGGAGAAGGCGTAGGTCTTGGTGATCGTGTCGCCATCCGCTTCCCACCCCGGCAGTTCCGCCAGCGCAGCGCTCAATTGTTGGGTATCCAGGGGCTCAGCCATCGGTTCCTCCTTCGGCAGCCACGACCGAACGTGGCTCCTGACCCTCGATCAGCATACGTACTTCGCGCAGGCCGGGAAAGTTGTAGTGAATGGCGTCGGCCAGTGCCTGCAGCCGCTCGCCACCGCTGCTGGGAACCGGAGTCGGTTCGAACCACGCGTGGCGCGACAGGTTCAGGTACGCCGTGGCATCGTGGACGTGGGCGGAGATCACCTCCGCTGCACGTGGCAGGATACGGTGCGCCCGGTGATCCGCCGGCCCCAGAATGGTCTCCTCCACCAGCACCCGCAGGTCGCCGCCGGCATCTGCTCGGTACGGCACGTATCGCACCTCACCCATCAGCCGCAATGGCCCGCCGGTTCCGGACAGCTCGGGAAAAAACAGGACGCGGCGCTCTCTACCGGAAGTGGACGGCTGCACCATGAACACGCTGTAGCCGAGCACCGCCACCCACAACAGGGCGGCAACACGGGCTAACGCTCGGCTGCCGCCGCTCATTCAGAGTCGCTCTCCTCGTACATGGTCACGAACGCCGCTACCGCACTGTAGATCGCCTCCGCGAGCGTGTGCAAGTAGTCGGAGTCGAGCAGCAGCGCGGCTTCCCGCTTGTTGGTGGCAAAGCCGAGCTCGATCAACACCGCCGGCATCTTGGCGTTGCGCACCACGAACCACGACTCTTCGCGCACCCCGCGATTGATGCTGCGGTCGCCGACCCGGTGCTGGAAGTGGTCCACGATGGTCTGCGCCAGGAGCTGCGAGTCGCGGGAGAACTCCTCCTCCTGCACGGTATTGAGGATAGGCTTCAGTTGCGGCGACTTGGCCGCGGAGCTGCCGGGGAGAATCACGTCGCGCCGAAAGTCCTCGGGCAGGTACCACACCTCGAAGCCGCGGGCGACCTTGCTGAGCGACGCGTTGGCGTGGACGGATATGAAGATGACCGCTTCACCGGTCTCCCGGAGCAGGTTGTTGGCCAGCTCGGTGCGCTGCTCCAGGGTCAGGTAGCGGTCGTCGCTCCGGGTGAGGACCACGCGCTTGTCCGGATAGCGCGCACTCAGCAGACGGTGCAACGCCAGGCTGGTCTCCAGCACGATCTCCTTCTCGCGCAGGTGGACCTTGCGATCCCCGAAGTAGTGGGTTCCACTGCCGCCGGGATCCTTGCCCCCGTGTCCGGGATCGATCAGGATGGCGCCGATCTTGTGCACCGGAGCCGTGTCGGCACCCCTCAGGAGCAGGCGCAACTGCTCGGCCCCGGGTGCCGTCAACAGCACCGCACCCGAGCTGCGCACGATGTCGCCGACGAACAGCGGCCTGGCGCGATCGACCAGCACCCAGGGCGTACCCACCCGCAGCGCCACCTGGTGGTGCTCGGAGGCCAGCACCCCCATCTGCCGGATCGGGTTCCACTCCAGCACCGCCCCGAGCTCCTGCGTCAGGGCGAGCAGGTCAACGTGCTCATCCTGCGAGGAGGTCCCCGGCGCTGCGACGGCTCCGCTGCCGGCCACCAGTACGCCAAGGAACGCCACCAGACCTGCCGCCCACCACGCTCGCCGCATCATGCGCCGGGACCTGCCGCAACCCGGTTGTCCATCATCGTCATTATCGTCCGGTTGGCGGGCTCCCCTGAGAAGCGCCCGTACGGCGCTTGTGTCGAGCCGGGGGCGCGTCTATGCTCGCCGACGTGAGGTCATGGCCGCAGGGTCCCAGGCAGTCCGCGGTCGCCGGCGAGCGGCGGGCGTTCACCGTCTCCGAGCTCACGCGCCGCATCCGCGGCCTGCTCGAGGGCCGGTTCCCCAACGTCGTGGTGGAGGGAGAGGTAAGCGGGTTCCGGCCCTCCAGCACCGGGCACTACTACTTCAACCTGGTAGACCGGGAAGCGACCCTGGGAGTGGCCCTGTTCAAGAATCGCCACTACCTCCTGACCTTCATCCCGGCCGACGGCATGCTGGTGCGCGTCCGCGGCGCCATCTCCGTGTACGGCCCCCGCGGGAGCTACCAGCTCATCGCCGAGAGCATCGAGCGCGCCGGCTCCGGTGACCTGCTGGCCATTCTCGAGGAACGCAAGCGCGCCCTTGCCGCGGCAGGTCTGTTCGACAGCGCGCGCAAGCGTCGGCTGCCGCTGTTGCCGCGCCGGGTGGCCGTGGTCACCTCCCCCACCGGTGCGGCGGTGCGCGATCTGCTGCGGGTGCTGGGGCGCCGCAATGCCGGCGTCGACGTGGTGATCGTGCCGACACCGGTGCAGGGTCCCGATGCCGCCGCGCGCATCGCCCGCGGGGTGCGCACCGCCGACCGCTGGCGCCTTGGCGACGTGATCATCGTCACCCGCGGCGGTGGCTCGCTGGAGGATCTGCTGCCGTTCTCGGATGAACGGGTGGTGCGCGCCATCGCGGCCGCCACCACCCCCGTAATCTCGGCGGTCGGCCACGAAGTCGACAGCGCCCTCAGCGACTACGCCGCCGATCACCGCGCCCCTACCCCTTCCGCAGCCGCCGAGGTGGTGGCGGCATCGCGCAACGAGCTGCAGCGCCGGGTCGCGGCGTTGCGCGCCAACCTCGGGGTGGCGCTGGAAGCGCGCGCGCAGCGCCATCGCGCCCTGCTGGAGCGGTTCCGCCCCGACAGCCTGGAGCGCAGCCTGCGGCTGGCCCTGCACCCCGTGCAGCAGCGCGTAGACGAAGCGCGCGCCGTGCTGTGCCACGCAACGGCCGAGCGCGTCCGGACGCTGCGTCACCGGCTGGAGCTGGCGGCGCACGGCGTGGAGGTGGCCTCACCACGCGCCGTCCTGCGGCGCGGGTATGCCGTGGTCACCGATGTAGCCACAGGTAGCTACGTAACCGCGGCGAGCCAGGTGCGGCCGGCGCGGGAGGTACGGGTCCAGCTTCATCGGAGCGCCTTTCGCGCCACGGTAACGGCGATCGACGCCGCCGGCACGGCGACCGAGCCGGAGACGGCGGGGGAGAGCACGAATGGCGACCTTTGAGGAGCGTCTGCAACGCCTGGAGCAACTGGGCAACGAGTTACGCCAGGGCAACCTGCCGATCGATCAGGCGATGGCCCGGTTCGAGGAGGGCATCACGCTGGCGCGAGCACTGGAACGTGACCTGTCGAAGATCGAGCGCCGGATCGAGATCCTGGTCAACCAGCCCGAGCACAGCGGCGCCACGCCCACCCTGGAACCGTTCCCCGGCGTGGACGCCGCCGAGCCGGACCGACCGCTCCCGCAGTGACGGCCAAATCGCGGTCAACGCAGCCTGGCGGGTAGCTCCACCAGGTCTCCCACCGCCACTCCGGCCCGTTCGAAGGCTCCCTGGTTCACCTCCAGGGCGAAGCGCGCCGGGACCTGCGACGAGACCGGCACCTCGGAGAAGGGAACCATGTCGGTGATTTGCACGATCACGCCACGCGCATCGATGAACGCGATGGAGAGCGGCAGCGGCGTATTGCGCATCCAGAAGGTGAGCACCTTCTCCTGGTCGAACACGAACAGCATCCCCTCACGCTCGCCGAGCCGGTCGCGGTACATCAACCCCTCGCGGCGTTGGTCCGGAGTAACCGCCAGCTCGACGTCGAACTGCTCCCCGGCGACGGTGAGCCGGATGCGTCCTTCGTCGGTGCTGCAGGCGGCGGCCACGACGCCCAGCCACGCCACCAGGAGCAGGACCGGAATACGGCAACGGAGCACCGCGGCACCGCGCCATCTGTTATGCTGGATGGGACTCCCTACCATGTACAAGCTGGTTTCGCTTTCATTCCTGGTACTGCTGCTGGGCGCCGGCGGCGCCGCCGGTCAGCACGCTTCGCGGCAGTGCGGACCGATCTACGATGTAACCGTCGCCGGCCTGCAACACTACGCTGCCGGCGACATCGCGCGGATGGCGCCGGCGACGGTGACCCGACACGTGGATGGCGACACGTTCTGGGTCCGCTTCGCGTGCCCGCCGCCGGGTCCCGAAGCCACCGAGAAGGTGCGCCTGATGGGGATCGATACGCCCGAGTTGGGACAGCCGGGAGCGGCGGAGGCCTTGCGCTACGTGCAGCGCCGGATCGGCGCGGCCCCCGTGTACCTGGCCTTCGACTTCCGCCGCCGGGACCGGTTCGACCGGCTGCTCGCCTACGTCTACCTGGCCGACGGCACGCTGCTCAACGCCCGCCTCATCGAGTGCCGGCTGGCACAGCCCTACCGCGGAGACAGCAATCACTTCTCGAACCACTTCGAGCGCCTCGCCGTGGGGCCGCGGCCATCCGACTGTCCGGAGGATGCTCCGGATCCACCGCCGCCCCCGCCCGGCGCGGTGGAGATCGAAACCATCGCCAACGCCCGCGGGGGCCGTGAACACCTCCTGATCCG
The DNA here is from genome assembly GCA_965203905.1 of Spirochaetia bacterium. Lineage (GTDB taxonomy): Bacteria > Spirochaetota > Spirochaetia > SZUA-6 > Bin103 > Bin103. Next base: position 6,279,578 of record CBDBDQ010000005.1, read on the forward strand.
CAACGACTCGGACGCGGAGATAGACGTCAGCGGATGGCGGATCCGGGACGACGACGGCACCGAACTGCTGATCCCGCACACCGAACCGCTGGCCGCCAACGGCGGCACTCTGGCAATCTGCAGTGGAACTGGGGGATGCGTCGGCAACCCCGGCCCAAGCGTCACGTTGGTCAACCGGAACATCTGGGGCAACGACGGCGACGCCGCCGTGCTCTGCGCTGCCGGTGGCACAGAGGTAGACAGCTATTGCTACAAAGACGGCTGCTCCGGTGCTAAACCCGCTCCACGGTGCGCTTGAAGCGCTTGTAGACGGCGTACAGCGGCAGGTCCAGCTTCTTGGTGTCGGACCAGCGCCGCAGTGAGTCGCCGCGATCGGAGGCGGCGCGCGACGCGTAGCTGCGCAGCACCTTCTCCTCCCGGCGCAGGCGCTTGAAGCGATACTTCTCCTCCAGAAGCTGGACGAACTGTGCCGCCTCGGCGCGGTCCTCTGCGGCGAGCTGCGGGTTGGCCTGTTCCGAGCCGCCGTTCGGCTCCAGAATGGAACGCACCGCTTCCTCGAAGTTGCCGCTCTCCGTGCGTCGCAACTCCTGTTCCACCCGTGTCAGGAAGCCGCTGGGAACGAACTTGATCTGATCCACCGCGTTGCGCAGCGCTATGCGCTTCTTCATGGCGGCGTCCGACCCCATGTCGCGCCGGCCCAGGAACAGGTAGGCGCCGATGCCGGCGGCGACCGCCACCAGCAACTCGTCCACGATCAGGATCGGATCGGGGACCGCGTAGGAGAGGATCATGAAGCTGGCAAAGAAGGCGCCGGCGGAAATGAGAAACCGCGGCACGAAGCGGGCGTCGGAGAGGAACCGCCGTACGGCGACCTCCACGTTCCGATACAAGTCGTTGCGAAACGAGGTGAGCAGCGCCACCGGCGGTTCCGCGCCGTAGCGGCCCTCGATTTCCTGCGTCTCGAGGGCGGATCGCAAGCGGTCGGAGTTCGCGAACGGATGGAGGATCAGCGACTGACCGTCAGTCCGGTAGAGGTGGAAGATGTACCTGCGTTCGTTCTTCCCCATTACGGTACATAGTAAAGCGCCCAGACGCGCTCAGGTCAACGCGGCCGGGCGCAGTACTCCCGGCTAGACTCCGGCCGCCTTGCTCAGCGCCTTGGCGGCGTACACGGTCGCCAGGTGACGGCGGTATTCGGCGCCCGCGAACGCGTCACTGAGCACCTCCGCGTTCTGAGCCGCCACCGCGGCAGCAGCCGCGATGGCGTCGGCACTGGCCGGCCGGCCGCTCAGCGCGGCCTCCACCGCGCCATCCCGGAACGCCGCGTTGGCAACACCGGTGAACGCCACCCGCACGTCGCTGCAGGTGCCCCCGGAGGTGGCGACCACGGCCGCACAGCCCACCACGGCGAAACGCGAGGCGGGGTGCGGGAACTTCAGGTAGCAGGCCCCGCTCCCCGCGGCAGCCGCGGGCACCCGGATCTCGGTGATGATCTCGTCCGCCTGCAGGCCGGTCAGGAACAGGTCGACGAAGAAGTCGCCGGCGTCGATGACCCGTTCGCCTCCGGGCCCGCGGGCGACGATCTGCGCCTCGGCGGCCAGCACCGCCGCCGGATAGTCGGCCGCCGGATCGGCGTGTGCCAGACTGCCGCCGATGGTGCCCACGTTGCGCACCTGCACGTCGCCGATCACCGCCGCGGCCTGCGCCAGCAGCGGCGCCTGCCGCGCCACCAGGTCGCTGCTCGCGATGGTGTGGTGGGTGGTAGCGGCGCCGATGGCAACCGTTCCGTCCTGCTCCCTGACGTAGTTGAGCTCGCCGAGGTGGCCGATGTCGATCAGCGCGCCCGGCGAGGCCAGGCGCAGCTTCATGGAGGGGATCAGGCTGTGGCCCCCGGCCAGCAGCTTGGCGTCCCCGTGGCGCGCGAGCTGCGCCACGGCGTCGTCGACCGAGGCTGCGCGGTGGTAATCGAATGCACTACTCATCTCAATCTCTCCTTGGCCGTAGCCTTAGCTCGTGGCCTCTTGGATCGCCTGCCATACGTTCTGCGGCGTCAGCGGCATCGCCAGATCGCGCACCCCCAGGTGCCACAGGGCGTCGACCGCCGCGTTGACCACCGCCGGCGTGGCGCCGATGGTGCCCGCCTCGCCGGCGCCCTTCACCCCCAGCGCGTTGTGCGGACACGGGGTAACGGTGCGGTCCAGCTCGAACGAGGGCAGGTCATCCGCCCGCGGCATCGCGTAGTCCATGTAGGAGCCGTTGAGGAGCTGGCCGTCGGCGTCGTAGATCGCCCCCTCCAGCAGCGCCTGGCCGATGCCGTGGCAGACGCCGCCGTGCACCTGCCCGTCGACGATCTGCGGGTTCACCACGTTGCCCACGTCGTCGACCGCAACGAATCTCTTCAAAGTTACCCTGCCGGTGTCGCCGCACACCTCGACGATGCAAAGATGGGCGCCGAAGGGAAAGGTGAAGTTGGCCGGATCGTAGAAGCTGGTGAAGTCCAGCCCCGGCTCCAGCCCCTCGGGATAGTTGTGCGGCACGTAGGCGGTGAGCGCCACGTCGCCGAAGCCCACCGACTGGTCGGTGCCGCGCACCGTCCACTTGCCGCCGGCGTACTCCAGGTCCTCCTCGGCCGCCTCCAGCAGGTGGGCGGCAATCTTGGCGCCCTTCTCCTTCACCTTCTCCAGGCTGCGCACGATGGCGCTGCCGCCGACCGCCAGGCTGCGCGAGCCGTAGGTGCCCATCCCGAACGGCACCTGGTCGGTGTCGCCGTGGATGATGTCGACATCCTCCATCGGAATCCCGAGGTGATCGGCCACCACCTGGGCGAAGGTGGTCTCGTGCCCCTGTCCATGGGTGTGACTGCCCACGAACACCGACACCTTCCCCGTAGGTTGCACCCGCACGATGGCACTTTCAAAAAGACCGGCGCGGGCGCCCAGCGATCCGACCACCGCCGAGGGAGCGATGCCGCACGCCTCGATGTAGGTGGAGAAGCCGATGCCGAGGTAGCGGCCCTCGGCGCGCGCCGCCTCCTGCTGGCGCCGAAAGTCCTCGTAGCCCACCATCTCCAGGGCCCGGTCGAGCGTTCCCTGGTAGTTGCCGCTGTCGTACTGCAGCGCGACCTGGGTCTGGTAACCGGGCTGCTCCACGCCGTCGAACGGCGGAATGAAGTTCCTGCTGCGCAGCTCGGCCGGATCGATGCCCAGCTCGTGGGCGGCGGTGTCCACCAGCCGCTCCAGCAGGTAGGTCGCCTCCGGCCGTCCGGCGCCGCGCAGGGCGTCCACGGGCACGGTGTTGGTGAACACCGCGGTCACGTCGACGTAGATCGCCGGCGTGGTGTACAGCCCCTGCAGCAGCGTGCCGTAGAGGTAGGTCGGCACGCAGGTGGAGAAGGTCGAGAGGTAGGCGCCCATGTTGGCGTGGGTGGAGACGCGCAGACCGACGAAACGGCCGTCGGCGTCCAGTCCCAGCTTTGCCGTGGTCACGTGATCGCGGCCCTGGGCGTCCGACACGAAGCTCTCGCTGCGCTCGGCGGTCCACTTCACCGGGCGCCCGATCTGGCGCGAGCACCAAGTCGCCAGGACCTCCTCGGCGTAGTGGAAGATCTTGCTGCCGAAACCGCCGCCGACATCCGGCGAGACCACTCGCACCTTGTGCTCGGGCAGTCCCAACACGAAAGCGGTCAGCAACAGGCGAATCACGTGCGGGTTCTGGGATGAGGTGTACAGGGTGTGGTGGTCGCGCGCCGCGTCGTAGTCGCCGATCGCGCAGCGCGGCTCGATGGCGTTGGTCACCAGCCGTTGGTTGGTGATCTCCAGGGTGGTGACGTGAGCGGCGCCCGCCAGTGCAGCATCCGTGGCTTCCTCATCGCCCAGGCCCCAGTCGAAGGGGACGTTGCGCGCCACGTCATCGTGCACCAGGGGAGCCCCGTCGCCGGTGGCGGCCACCATGTCGACCGCGGCCGGTAGCACGCCGTAGTCCACCGCGACCAGCTCGGCGGCATCCTTGGCCTGGTCCCTGGTCTCGGCGATCACGATCGCCACCGGGTCGCCCACGTGGCGCACCTTGCCCACCGCCAGCACCGGGTGCGGCGGCTCCTTCATGGTGTCGCCGTTCTTGAAGTCCACCTGCCAGCCGCACGGCAGTCCGCCGACTCCGGCCGCTTCCAGGTCCTGGCCCACGTACGCGGCCACCACCCCCGGAGCCGCCAGCGCCGCGGAGGTATCCACGCTGTTGATGGTGGCGTGGGCGTGCGGGCTGCGCACGATTGCGGCGTGCGTCATGCCCGGCAGCTTGATGTCGTCGGTGTAGCGCGCCTTGCCGGTGATGAAGCGCTGGTCCTCGACCCGCTTGACCGCCTGGCCGATGTAGTTTGCCATCTCCCGTTCCTCCCCTAAGCCTTGGCGGCGGCCGCGTGGCGCACCGACCGGACGATGTTCTCATACCCCGTGCAGCGGCAGAAGTTGCCCTCCAGGGCATGGCGGATCTCCGCGTCGCTGGGATCGGGGTTGCGCTCCAGGAGCTGCCAGGCGGCCATGATCATGCCCGGCGTGCAGAACCCGCACTGCAGGCCATGCTCCTCGTGGAACCCCTGCTGCAGCGGATGCAGCTCGCCGTTGCTTGCCAGCCCCTCGATGGTGGTGACGGTGGCGCCGTCTGCCTGCACCGCCAGCAGGGTGCAGCTCTTCACCGCGTTGCCGTTGACGGCGATGGTGCAGGCGCCGCAGCCGCTGGTGTCGCAGCCGACGTGGGTTCCCGTCAGCCCCAGCACGTCGCGCAGGAAGTCCACCAGCAACAGCCGCGGCTCCACCTCTTCCTGGTAGTTCCGGCCGTTGACGGTGACGCTGATAGACACGCTCATGAATCCCCCTCCTGTGGCGCCGCCGGTACCGGCGTAGCGCTCCGTAGTTCTCGTTCCAGTGCTTGAAAGAATTGCTTGGTGAGCAGGCGGCCGACGCCGCTGAGGACGCGCTGGCCCATGCGTACCAGGAGCCCGGTGAGCCTGGCGTCCGCGGCGAACGTGACCCGCGTCTGCTCCGGGTCGCTGCCCGCCACCGGAGTGGCGGTGACGGTGGCCTCCGCGGCCGTCGAACCGGCGTTGCCGGCGATGTCGATCAGCAGCCGGAAGCGCTCCGGCGCCACCCGGTCCGCCACCCGCAGCGTACCGCTGAAGGTGCTGTTGATCGGTCCCATCTTGATGGCGAACAGCGCGCGGTAGGTGTCCTCGCCCTGCGCCTGCAGCTCCTGCAGCCCCGGCGTGATGCGGGCCAGCACGTCGGCATCGTTCAACAGCTCCCAGACATGCCTTCGAGTGGCGGAAAAGGTGTGCTCGCCTTCCAGATGCATTGCCAGGCCCCGCACCCCGACTATAGCCGTTGATCGTATTCCCGTCAAAGCGCTCGCCGCGGAACTGCTTGCAGGTCAATTAATTAATCTACATTTACTCAAGTTATTCCAATTAATACATCGCCCGGCGGCACGGCACTGGACGAACCCGGCGCCGAACCTGCCACGGCGGCCGGCCGCGGTTGACTTTCCGTGGGGATGGCTTAGGCTGACGCTAGGTGGGCTCCGACCAACCAGCCCGCCGACGAAGGAGAGCACGATGGGAAGACGGGTACTGGTCGCGGCGCTGCTTGCGCTCGTGGCGGGGATTCCGGCGGTTGCCGGAAGCACTTCCGAAACTGTGGCGGCGGGGCGGCGCCCGTGGAGCTGGGGCCGGGACCGCTGACCGCCGCGGCACGCTGGCAGTCGCCGGGCGCATACGAGGCGGCCACCGGCAACTCGATCAGCAGCTTCAGCGAGGCGCCGGTGCTGGCGGCGATGGTGAGCGCGGGAACGCTGCCTCCGGTCGCAGAGCGGGTGTCGGACGAGCCGCTGGTGGTGCAGCCGCTGGAGCGCATCGGCAAGTTCGGCGGCCAGCTCAACGTGACGATGCGCCAGGAGGACTTCTGGGGGCCGCAATCCTACATGCACCTGGAGCCGATTCTGGTCAAGGCACGGCCCGACCTGGTCCAGGTGATCCCCAACATCGCCAAGGAGCTGGAGCAGAGCGCCGACGCGAAGCGCTACACGCTGCATCTGCGCAAGGGCATGAGCTGGTCCGACGGGGCGCCGTTCACGGCCGACGACTTCGTCTTCTGGTACGAGGACATCCTGCAGAACCAGGAGGTGATGGCGCGGGTCAGGGACCCCTGGAAGGCCGGCGGCGAGTTCGTGAAGGTGACCAAGATCGACGACACCACGGTGCAGTTCGACTTCGCCGTCACGGTGCCTGGCTTCGCGCACGCCCTGTCCAAGAGATCGGCGGGTTCCGGGGTTCAGACCGGCGGCCCGTTCTACCCGGCGCACTACACCAGGCAGTTCCACATCAAGTACAACCCGGACGCCGGCAAGCTGGCCAAGGAAGCGGGCTTCGACGAGTGGTACCAGCTCCTGGCGGCCAGGAACATCTACGGAGACAACCGCTACGCCGAAGGACTGCCGGTGCTGGACGCCTGGATCGCAGAGACGGTGGCCCTGGACCACGTGCTCCTGACCCGCAACCCCTACTACTGGAAGGTCGACACCGCGGGCAACCAGCTGCCCTACATCGACCGGGTCCTGGGACAGTACGCCGGCAACCCGGAACTGGTCGCCGCCAAGGCGATCAGCGGCGAGCAGGATGTCGGGCTGGGCATCTACGGCGGCAGCATGCAGATCGCCAAGGTCCCGGTGTTCATGCAGAACGCCGAGAAGAACAACTACCGCGTGTCGCTGCAGCGCACCATCGACTGGGCGGCGACGGAAGTGGCCTTGTTTCCCAACCACACCGTGGAGGACCCGGTGCTGCGCGAGCTGTTCCACACGCCCAAGTTCAAGCAGGCCCTCTCCCACGCCATCAACCGCGACGAGGTCAATGAGCTGATATTCCTGGACATGGGAGTGCCGCGCGGCGCGGTTATCCAGGACCAGGCGGCCTTCAACGGGACGCAGTGGGAGGACCTGTACATCGACTACGACCCGGAGCTGGCCAAGCGGCTGCTCGACGAGGTCGGTGTCACCGCCAACGCCGACGGCGTGCGCATGCGCTCCGACGGCAAGCCACTGGAGCTGATCCTCTCGGTGGCCTCGCGGCGGGCGTCACACCCCGGCGCCGGGGAGCTGATTGCCGACCACTGGAGCGACATCGGCATCAAGACGATCGTCGACGACCAGGGCCCGGGCAGGGACCTGTTCACCACCGTCGGCGGCAACAAGGGCCAGATATACATGTGGTCGATCGAGGGCAGCTTCATGTCCAACATCCTGGAGAAGCCGCAGTGGTGGGGCCGCGGCGCCTGGTGGGGCCGGAGCTGGGAGGCCTGGTACGCCAGCGGCGGCAAGGAGGGCGAGGAGCCGACTGGGGAAGCCCGTGCGTTCATCGAAGCGTGGCGCACCCTCCTGGTCACGCCCGACGAGGCCGAACGGCTGGAGCTGGGCCACCAGGCGCTGGAGAACCTGAGCAGGAACCTCTGGTTCATCGGTGTCGTCGGCCCGGGACCGGACGTCCGCTTCGCCCGCAACAACCTCAAGAACATCGACCTGGACCGGCTGCCGCACCTGCAGTACGCATTCAGCGGCTCCTTCCAGTGGTACCTCGAGTAGCGACCGGCGCGCCGACCCGGCGTAGTTACCGCCCGCAGTGAATCGGGAGCCGCGGTCCGGGGACGGGCCCCGGCTCCCGTTTTCTTGGTAATGGCTGGCTACATCTTCCGGCGACTTGCGTACATGCTCTTGCTCCTGCTGGTGCTCTCGGTGTGTGCCTTCGCCATCATCCAGCTGCCGCCGGGCGACTACATCACCGACTACATCGCCGAGCTGCAGATGCGCGGCACGGACGTGAGCGAGGCGGAAATCGAGAATCTGCGCCACCAGTACGGCCTCGACAAGCCGCTCTACGTCCAGTATTTCCTCTGGATGGGCAAGATGGTGCGCGGCAACATGGGTTGGTCGTTCGCGCACCACCGCCCGGTGAGCGAATTGTTGTGGGAACGGCTGCCGATGACGGCGCTGATTTCGCTGCTCTCCCTGGTGTTCGTCTACTTGGTGGCGGTACCCATCGGGATCTACTCGGCGACCCACCAGTACTCGTTCGCCGACTACAGCTTTACCGTGGTCGGCTTCGTCGGTCTTGCCACGCCCAACTTCCTGCTGGCGCTGGTGCTGATGATCGTGTTCTTCCAGCTCTTCGGCCTCAAGATCGGTGGGCTGTTCTCCATCGCCTACGTCAACGCCCCGTGGAGCTTCGCCAAGGTCCTGGACCTCCTGCGCCATCTGCCGGTGCCGATCATCGTGATCGGTACCGCGGGGACGGCCGGGCTGATTCGCGTCCTCCGCGGGTCGCTGCTCGACGAGCTGCGCAAGCAGTACGTGATCACGGCTCGCGCCAAGGGCATGGACGAGCGGCCGCTCCTGTTCAAGTACCCGGTGCGCGTGGCGGTGAACCCGCTGGTGAGCACCGTGGGCTGGCTGCTTCCCGAGATCGTATCCGGGGAGACGATCGTTGCCATCGTGCTGGGACTGCCGACGATCGGGCCGCTGGTGTTCTTTTCGTTGCTGCAGCAGGACATGTTCCTCGCCGGCAGCACCATCATGCTGCTCAGTTTTCTGACGGTAATCGGCACTCTGATATCCGATCTGATGCTGGTGTGGGTGGATCCGCGTATTCGCTTCGAGGCCGTGCAGAGGTAACGTGCGCATGCGGGAGATGATGGCACCGCGTCGTCAGGGACTGGCCGACGCTCGCGGCGAGTTGACCGAGCGGTACTTCGTGGCGACGCAGTGGCAGTTGATGTGGCGCAAGTTCCGGCGCCATCGGCTGGCGCTGGTCGGGGCCGCGGTGCTTGCGGTCTTCTACCTGGGCGCGTTGTTCGCCGAGTTCCTGTCCCCGAGCGTACCGTCCGAGCGTTATGCAAAGATGGCATTTGCCCCGCCGCAACGGGTGCGCCTGTTGCACCAGGGCCGGCTGCGCGGTCCGTTCGTATACGGCTACCAGCGCACGACGGACCCCGTGACGCTGCAGAAGAACTACCTCGCGGACGAGGCTCAACTGGTGCCGATCGGTCTGTTGGTACGCGGCCCCGAGTACAAGCTGTGGGGACTGTTCGCAGGTGACCGCCACCTGTTCGGCAGCGCCGAGGGTGCGCCGGTCATGTTGCTCGGGGCGGACAGTTTCGGGCGCGACCTGCTGACGCGCAACATCTACGCGGCGCGGGTGTCGCTCTCGGTCGGGCTGGCCGCGGTGCTGGTGAGCTTCGTGCTCGGCGTCATCCTGGGCGGCATCTCCGGCTACTTCGGGGGCTCGGTCGACCTCGCCATCCAACGCTTCATCGAGTTTCTGATGTCGCTGCCGACGATTCCGGTGTGGATGGGCCTGTCGGCGGCGCTGCCCCTCGAATGGTCTTCGATCAAGATATACTTCGTGGTCACGCTGATCCTGTCGATCATCGGCTGGACCGGCCTGGCTCGCGTCGTGCGCGGCAAGTTCCTGGAGTTGCGCGAAGGCGACTTCGTGACGGCGGCGCGGATCTCCGGGGCGCGCGAGGCAAGCATCATCGCAGCGCACCTGGTGCCCGCGTTCATGAGCTACCTCATCGTGCACCTGACCCTGGCGATCCCGCGCATCATTCTCGGCGAGACGGCGCTCAGTTTCCTGGGCCTCGGCATCCGCTCCCCGGCGGTGAGCTGGGGCACCCTGCTGAAGGACGCCCAAAACGTCGAGACCGTGGTGCTCTACCCGTGGCTGATGCTGCCCGCGCTGTTCGTGGTCGCGGCCGTGCTGATGTTCAACTTTCTCGGCGACGGCCTGCGAGATGCCGCGGATCCATACGGGTAACGGCGGGTAACGCACCGAGGAGCGAATTGATGAGTTCCGACACCCTCCACAATGGAATAGCGCTGCCGGCGGAATGGCCGCCGCGCACCATGGACCCGGCGGCGCGCGAGCCGATGCCGGTTCCCTACCTGGACTCCCCGCCCCCGGTGATACCGATTGACGTGGGCCGGCAACTGTTCGTCGATTCGTTTCTGATCGAGAGGACCGATCTGAAACGGGTGTTTCACGCGGCGCGGAAGTACGACGGGAACCCGATCCTGGTGCCGGAGACGGACGCCGAGCAGGAGTCGGGCGCGGCCACGGCCTGTCCCTTCGACGATGGAGTCGCCTACGATCCGGTCACGAGGAAATTCCTGCTGTGGTACGTGGCTTCCTTCCGCTGGGATCCACTCCACTACCTCGGCCCGGGACACACGGCAGTGGCGGTCAGCGACGATGGTCTGCATTGGGAGCGGCCGGACCTGGACGTTGTGCCCGGCACCAACCTGGTCCTCCCCCACGAGTCACCGCGGCGCTCGCGCGACAGCTTCTGCCCGCTGCTGGACCACGCGGCGGAGGACCCGTCAGAGCGCTTCAAGGCCTACCTCTTCATGCGCCTCGCGGACCCCGGCCGCAGCCGCAGGCAGCCGAACGAGAACTGGCTCCTGACGTCGGGCGATGGTATCCACTGGACCAACGTGGGACGGTTCCCTGCGCGCGGGGCCGACGGCACGACCCTCCACTACAATCCCTTCAGGCGGAAGTGGGTGCTGAACCTCAAGCGCGGCTATGCCGGCATGCGCGGCCGCACCTATATCGAGCGGGATCGGTTTGGGGAGTTCCTGCGCCTGCGCGAGGCCACGGCGGCCGAGGCCGCGCGCCAGGTCAGGCGCCGCGACCAGCCGCCTCCGGGGTTGTCCGAGGGGGAGGTGCTGTGGGTAGGCGCGGACCGACTCGACCTGCCGGATCCGGACTGGGTCGTGCAGGAGCCGACGCAGCTCTACATGCTGGAGGTGGTGCCCTACGAGAGCATCATGCTGGGCCTGTTCGCGATCCACTACGGTCCGCACAACGACGTGTGCACGCAGGGGAAGTTCCCGAAGCTGACGCAGATCAAGCTGGGCTACAGCCGCGACGGCTTCCACTGGCATCGCCCCGACCGGGAGCTGTTCATCGGAGCCACCAAGCGGGACGGAGACTGGGATCGGGCCTACCTGAGACCGGCTTCAGGCTGTGTGATTCTCCGCGACCGGCTGCACTTCTACTACTCGGGGTTCTCCGGCATCACCCCCTCCGGAGTGCGCCACCTCTATGCCGGCGGCAGCACCCACGTCGCCTCGATCCGCCGCGACGGTTTCGTCTCCATGGATGCCGGTGAGGCGACCGGGGAGTTGGTCACCCGACCGCTCACCTTCACGGGGCGGCACCTTTTCGTCAACCTGGAGGCCCCGAAAGGCGAACTGCGGGTCGAAGTTCTCGGCCCTGACGGTCGGGCAATCGAGCCCTTCTCCATCGAGAGATGCATACCTTCACACGGCGACGCGACCCGCATCCGCGTCCGCTGGCGGGGAGCCGCGGACCTCTCGGCTGCAAGCCGGAGGCACGGAACGCGCGGGACGCCGACCCGGTTTCGATTCCAACTGGCGAACGGCAGCCTTTACTCCTTCTGGGTCACCTCCGACCCCAACGGCAAGAGCCACGGCTACGTCGCCTCCGGCGGACCCGGGTTCGAAGGCCCGAGAGACATGTGAGCAGCCGCACCGCCTGGAACGCGAACAAGCGATCCTGCTCGACACCACGCGGTCGTCACGTTACATCACGTAGGCGAACGAAACAGCGACCACGACGACGGTTTCCTGGCCACGGTATGTTTCGGTCTTGAAGTCTCTCAGCGCTCTCGGTGTATCGAATGGCAGGCGGAGACGGGCTCAATTAGTTCCGAGCTTTCTCAAGACATCGTCGCCCGGAACGCGCTTGCCGGTATCGGCGAGTTGCTGCTCAAGTACGGCGCGCGCATCGTCTGAGTGCTGTTCGATTGTGGTCACCAAGTCGAGCCGTCTGCCGCGCCTGCCCTGCTGGGCCTTTGTCATGGGCGGCGTGGCATACACATAGTCCAGCAAACTCGCGAGATCCATCCTTGAGAACCGGCGGACGATATACGTCACGACGTTCTCCACGTCGGCATCGCCTTCTTGCGGGGGCTCAGCCATCGTGTACAGCGCGTAGTGGTGTCCGTCCCTCGTAGTGCCGTACTTCACGGTCACCGCATGCTTGTCGACCAGATCCAACAACGCCGTCGCAAGGGCGTCGCAGTATGGGCCTCGAAGGTGCCAGATGTACGGGAGGGAGGTGAGCGGCCTCCCGGTGAGTTGCACCCAAGCCAGATCGACGAGATAGACCAACTTCATGAGCTTGGTCGTTGGCAGTGGCCCGTGTTTGAGGATGTGCAAGATCAGGTCCGAGGCTTGCATCGCTGGCTGAACAGGTAATCGCACGGTGACCTGACCGTCAAGTCAAGGCCCGTCGCCGACGTCGAGCGATTCTCAATCTTGAGAACTCGTTGCCACTGAGAATGGAGTGAGTATCACCGGAGATAGCCATCTACTTGTAGGGATCGGCGGCGTCGCGCAGGCCGTCTCCAAGAAAGTTGAACATCAACACCGCGCCCACCACGAACAGAGCCGGAAACATCAGCCAGGGGTAGAGCACCACGGTCTGAATGTTTTGCGCGTCCTGCAGCAGGGTTCCCCAACTGACGGCCGGCGGCCGGATCCCCATGCCCAGAAAGCTCAACGCGGTTTCGCCGAGGATCATGCGCGGGATCGCCAGGGTCAGGTGCACGATCAGGTAGCTCATGAACGACGGAATCAGGTGCGCCACGATCACCCGCCGCTGGCGCGCGCCCGAGACCCGCGCCGCCATCACGAAGTCGGCCTCGCGCAGCTCCAGCAGCTTGCCGCGCACGACCCGCGCCAACCCGGTCCAACCGATAATGGACAGGATCATGGTTACCGCGAAATAGACCTTGATCGAGCCCCAGTCGTGCGGCAGTGCCGCCGCCAGCCCCATCCACACCGGGATGGTCGGCAACGAGATCAGGAAATCGATGACGCGCTGAATGATGTTGTCGATGGTGCCGCCGTAGTAACCCGAAACCCCGCCCAGGATAAGGCCCAGCAGGAAGCTCACGACGACGCCCACCAGCCCCACGGAGAGCGACACCCGTGCCGCGTAGAGGTTGCGCGTGAGCAGGTCGCGACCGAAGTTGTCCGCGCCCAGCAGCATCACCGGCCCGGCCTTGGAACCGAACAGGTGCAGGTTCCCCGGAATCAGTCCCCACAACCGGTACTCGGCGCCACGTACCAGCAGGCGCAGCGGCACCACCTGTTCCCGGTCGACGGTGTAGAGCTTCTGCAGGGTCAACTGGTCGATCGACTGCCGGTACGCGTACACGAACGGAGTGCGGATCCGACCCTCGTGGATGAAGCGAATGCGCTGCGGCGGCGAGTACGCCAGCAGCCGCACGCGTTCCCAGGGCACGCTGGGCGCGAAGAATTCCGGAAACAGGCCGGTAACGTAGAACAGCGCCAGCACGGCGCCTCCCACCACCGCCAGGTGATGACGCTTGAACTTGCGCCACATGAGCTGCCACTGGGTGGCAACGAAGTACTGCTCCTGACGCGCCTCGAGCAGCTCGGCGGCAGAACTCATGCCTGCACCGCCTCGAAGCGGATGCGGGGATCGACCCACACCAGCAGCAGATCCGAAATCAGGGTACCGATAACCGTCAGGAAACTGAGCAGCATGATGGTGCTCCCGGCGAGGAACATGTCCTGCGACAGCAGCGAGTTGAACACCAGGGGGCCGATGGTGGGCAGCCCCAGCACGATGGCGACTATGGTCTCCCCCGAGACGATCTCCGGCAGCAGCCATCCCACGGTGCTGATGATCGGGTTCACCGCCACCCGTACCGGATACTTGAACAGCAGGCGCTGCTCCGCCAGTCCCTTGGCGCGGGCGGTGATGACGTACTGCCTGCTCAACTCGTCGAGCAGCGATCCGCGCAGCACGCGGATGAGCCCGGCGGTGCCCGCGGTGCCCAGCACAATGATCGGTACCGGCAGATGCCCAAGCAGGTCGAGGAATTTGGCGAAGCTCCACGGCGCGTTGACGTACTGGATCGAGAACAGTCCGCCGATGTTGAGGTCGAACAGGTAGAAGAACAGCATCATCAGCACCAGCGCCAGCAGGAAATTCGGCGTCGCCAGGCCGAAGAAGCCGAACACCGTGAACCCGTAGTCGGCAACCGAGTATTGATGGGTGGCCGAGTAGATCCCGATCGGCACGGCAACGACGTAGACGAACAGCAGCGACAGCACCGAGATCAGGACGGTCATCGGCAGCCGCTCCTGCAGCAGATCACTCACCGGGCGCCGGTAGGAGAACGACCAACCCATGTCTCCGCGGACGATCTTGCCCATCCAGCGCAGGTACTGGGCGTAGAGCGGGCGGTCGAGGCCGTACTGGTGGCGCAACGCCTCGACCTCAGCCTGATCGACCGAGGTTCCGCGCATCTGCAGCGCCGCGATGTAATCGGTCAGAAAGTCGCCGGGCGGAAGCTGAATGATGGCGAATCCACACACGGAGACCGCAACCAGCACCAGGATCATCACGGCTATGCGCCGCAGCACGTATTCAAGCATGGAATGTTAGAGGAGGGCTGCGTTCCATGGGGACGCGCAGCCCTCCGACAGGATGCGGGGACTACCCTACTCGAGGTACCACTGGAAGGCGCCGCTGAAGGCGTAGTACAGGTGCGGCAGCCGGTCCAGGTCGATGTTCTTCAGGTTGTTGCGCGCAAAGCGTACGTCGGGTCCCGGCGCGATGACGCCAATGAACCAGAGGTTCTCGCCCAGGTTGGCCAGCGCGTCGTGACCGAGGCGCTGCCGTTCCGCATCATCCGCGGTCACCGGGATGGTACGCCACGCCTCGATGAACGCCTTGGCCTCGGGCGACGGCTCCTCTCCCTCCTCGCCGCCGGTGGAGTACCATTGGTGCCACAGGCGGGCCCAGAACCAGCCGCCGGACCACCATTGCGGCCCGACCTCCGTGAGAAAGTACTCGCTCTCGTCGATGCCCCACACGGAGATCTGTGACTCGTTGGCGCGGAACTGGTCCCACAGGCCGGAGCGCGGGCCGGCGTCGTTGATCGACGCCTTGATGCCGACATCCCCCCAGTGGGAGATGACCAGCTCCATGGTGGGCGGGATGGACGCGCGCCGGTTGCCGGCGATGGTGATGATCAGTTCCAGCGGCGTCCCGTCGGGGCGCAGCCGCATGCCGTCGGCGTCGACCGGAATGCCGAGCTCATCCAGCAGACGCTTGGCGAGTTCCGGATCGTGGGCGATGTAGTTCTCCTGGTAGTCGAGCGCGCCATAGGCGGCCTGCGCCTGGATCGCCGCCCCACGCGGCGTGCCCACGCCCTGGAACACCAGGTCGTTGATCTCGTCGCGGTTGATGGCGTGCGACAGGGCGTGCTTGAACTTCGGCGTGTTGAACAGCTCACGCAGAACCGGGTCCTCCACCGTGTGGTTGAGCAGGATCGTCACCTCGGTGGCGAACGGGTCGGTCACCGTGCGCTCCAGCGACACGCGATAGTCGTTGCGGTTGGCGTTCTGCATGAACACGGGGAACTTGTTGATGGTCATGCTGCCGCCGTAGATGCCGGCGCCCACGTCCTGCTCGCCGCTGATCGCCTTGGCCGCTACCAGCTCGGTGCTGCCGGCGAGCTGCCCCAGCACGTGATCGAGGTAGGGAAGCTGGTTGCCGGCGGTATCGATCTTCCAGTAGTAGGGGTTGCGAGTGATCAGCACGTGGTCCAGGGCCACGGTCTCGGCATACCAGGGGTCCACCACCGGCAGTCCCTCGGCGTAGGCGTCGTCACTGTAGCGGCGCTTGGACGCATACAGCTGGTACCACTCCTCGAAGCCCGCCTCCTTGGCCATTTCGCCGGCCTTGTCGTTGTGGTCGATGTGGAACTGCTTGACGTAGTGGCTGGGTTCGAACGGGCCGTTCTTCTGGGTCCCGGTGCCCGCGCGGTCGGAGAGCAGGTGCACGAATCCCGGCACCGGGGCAGAGAATTCGAAGTGCACGGTGGTGTCGTCGATCTTGCGCAGGCGCACGACTTCGCCGCCGGGCCGCCAGACGCTGCGTATCCGCGGGGTGAGGTCCTCGTTGTGCAGAACATCCTCGTACCAGAACATGAAGTCGTCGGCACCGAAGGGGGCGCCATCCGACCACTTCATGCCGGAACGGAGGTACAGCGTGAAGCTGCGGGCGTCGCTGGCCGCCTCCAGCCCCTTGGCGACGTTGGGCAGCACCTGCACCAGGTCCGGTCGCGCCTTGGCCAGCAGCTCCTCCAGGTGCATGTAGGACTGCGGACCCCAGAAGTCATCCGAACGCATCGTCACGTTGAGCTGACCACCCAGCTTGCCGATCCCTTCCAGCGGCTGCACCACCAGGGGTTCGTCGGAAATGCGCTCCTCCACCGGTGGCAGGTCGCCGGCGCTCACCATCGCGGCCAGCATCGGTGCCTCGCCGAAACTCGTGATCTGGTTGCCCGTGGCCGATTCGTAGTCGGCAAGCGTGGTCCAGCGTCCTTCTGCGGACAGCGGTCCGGCGCCCATCATCGCGGTGCCGGCGGTAGTGCTGGTTCCGGCGCCCTCGCCCTCGCCGGCGGCGAAGGCCGGCAGCCCGGCCAGCGCGGCGATCAGCGCCGCGATCAGTAACCGTTGTGACATCGTCTCTACCCTCCTAGGAGTCTGTCGGAATCAGCTTCATGGGGTGAGGACCTGCTGATCCACGGGGAGCGACGCTGGCTGCCGGCTGGGGGCGCGAGCGCTTGGTTGCGCTCTCAGTAGTGCCCAAGCGGGCCCTCCGAGAGTGATTGAGGCCCTTCGGCAGTGATCGGGACTCCAGAACTGCTCGCCAGGGTGGCCTGGACGCTCTCTCGGGCTCCACTGTTGGTTGGTCGCGACCCACTTATCTCCCCTATCCTCCTACCAGGACATACAGCCGCTTCAGATTCCACGCCGTGCACACCAGAGACCATTCGCCCTCGGCGCCGCGTAATCCGCGCAGCTGGAAGCGCCGGAATCCCAACACCTCCTTGATCACCCCGAATACCGTCTCCACCGTGGCCTTGCGCTTGCCATAGATCGCCTTGCCTTCAGGCGTCTGCATACGATGCTGCATCGCCGTCACCGCATCCGCATCCGCAGGACATTCCGGGGGCGCCTTCATACGTTCTTCCAGTGTCTGGTTGTGGCGTTCTCGGCTTCCCGCGATATATGGGTCAATGCCCTCCTCCACGCACTTCTCCACGTTTTCTTTGCTGTGGTACCCGGCGTCCGCTACCAGCGCCTCCGGCTTCCCCAGTATATCTTCCACTTTCCCCAACTCGGTCAACGCTGGCTCCACTTCCTGCTTGTCGTTGGTCGCTTGGCTGACGTGGTTCCCTACTACCATATGGCTGCCATGATCTACCACCGCTTGCGCGTTGTAGCCCTGCACGAATTCCCCGTTCGCACCCGGCATGATCCGCGATTCTTCATCCGTGAAGTTCACTTGATCTTTCTCTTTCGGTCCTGCTTCCGGTTCTTTCGGCGGTCGCCCTCCCATCTTCTTGCCGGTCTTTGCCTCTCGCTCCTGGCGCCGCTTCAGCTTCTCTTCATACTCCGCTCGCTCCCTCTCGTGGCGCTCTTGGGCGCGCTCGGTGATCTTCTCCTGCGCTTCCCGTATCCCCGCCAGACGCTCCTCCCGGCGCTTCAATTCCTCCGGGATATCCAGCTCCTGCTGCTCCTGTTCCGTGTTCTCGTCCGCTTCCTCCGCCCGTTTCAGCAGCTTCTCCACCTCTCCCTGCAACTGCCGCTCCAGCTTGTTCGCATGCCCCCAGCTCATCGCTTTGTGCTTGCTCGCGTTCCCCTGCATCTTGCTGCCGTCCAGGCTCACCGTCCCCACCCGGAGCGCTCCCAGCTCCGCCGCCAACTCCAGTATCTGCTTGAACAGTTCTTGCAACTGCGACAGAAACCGTTTCCGAAAGTTCGCTATCGTGGCATGGTCAGGATGCTCGTCTCCAGTGATGTAACGAACCGCTACCGAGTCGTACGTGGCCTGCTCCAGCTTACGGCTGGAGAACACCCCGGTGGCGTAGCCGTAGAACAACAGGGCCACCAGCAGGGCCGGATGATAGGCTCGCTTGCCGCCACTACCGGCGTACTGACTGGTTATTTCACCGAGATCGAGTTGGTCTACGATATCCACTACAAAACGCGCCAGATGCTGTTCCGGTAGCCACTCCTGAATGGACGCCGGCAGGAACATCGGCGTGTCTCGATCAAGTGGGCGAAAGTCGTCTGCCATGAGCACCCCAGATACTGATTATGGAGCTCCAAGACTATCCGAAATCAGAAGCCGATGTCCAGCCAAAACTGCAGGAGATCAGCCAACCAATGTTCGCCTCTTGATGAGTGCCCACTACTTCCCCGTGGCCATGTTCTCTGGCACTGGGTAGCACCATCCAACGATCTGTGACAGCATGGGTTCATGCAGCCGCTATCCACTCCCGGAACCGTCCCAGCACCCCGTCGCCTGCTCCGCGCGGCCAATCCGACAGACTCCTAGGGATTGGAAGTACCCGCCAGGATACTCCGCTCACGCCGGATGTCAAACCACGCGGCGGTGTATGCCTCACGGCACCGACCCAGTCGCTTCCCCCTACGGGCCCCGCACGTGGTTCGCGGGACGTTTGTCCCGGGTGCCGCCTGCGCGTCCTCACGAAGGGCGCTTAGGGCCGGCGCAAATATAAATCCCTGTAGATAGACGTAATCAAGCCGTTACGTATAGGCTGAATGGTTAGATGGACGGCTTTGGAGGCGTTATCCGTTGGATGTGGCTGCCCTTTATGGCACTATTACGATTATAGTATTCGTAATGGTGTCAGAATGAGACCTGCCCAGTACTCCAGCACCGCGCTCATCGACCTGTTCCATCAGCAGACCGTCACCACGCTGCCCGAGGTGATGGCGGCTCTCGGCACGCACGCCCGGCGCACCGCGTTCCGCAAGCTCAAGGAACTCCCCTACCGCTCCAGCTACTCCCATCGTGGCCGCTACTACACCCTCGACGAGTTCATCGACTTCGACCAACACGGGCTGTGGTCGTTCCACGACGTGCGCTTCTCGACCGCCGGCACGCTGCTCGCCACCATCGAAGCGAAGGTCAACGACGCTACGGCTGGACAGTTCAGCGAGGAGTTGGACCACCTGCTGCACGTCGGCACCCACGATGCCCTGCGCAAGCTGGTCCAGGAACGCAAGCTGAGCCGCCGGAAGGTTGCCGGTCAGTTCCTGTATTGCGCCGCCGATCGGACCCGCAAAGGGCAACAACTGAGCGCTCGGCGCGCCCTGCTGGCCGCCCCCGGACTGGTCGGACCGATACCGGATGGCGACCTCGTGCCCGCAGAACTGCGCGCCGCCATTGTGCTGTTCGCCAGCTTGCTCGACGAACGCCAGCGCCGCCTGTATGCCGGCCTGGAATCGCTGAAGTGCGGTTGGGGCGGCGACACCCGCATCGCAGCGCTGCTCGGTATCGACGCCGGTACCGTGGCCCGAGGACGCCAGCAACTGCTCTCCGGGGAGGTCGAGCGCCACCGCGTGCGCCGCCCCGGTGGCGGGCGCCATGCGGTGGAAAAAAACGCCCGAGGTGATCGCCGCGATCGAAACGATATTGCAACACGATGTCGCCGGCGATCCCATCACCGGGGTCCGTTGGACGCACCGTACCACCAACAAGATCGCCGACGAACTCGCCGCCGCCGGCATCCAGGTATGTCCCAGAACCGTGGCTCGCATCCTCCACGGTCTCGGCTATCGGCTGCGCCTCAACCAGAAGCGGGTAGCGACCGGGTCCGGCCCGGACCGTGACCAGCAGTTCATCCATATCTCCGAACAGCGCACCAGGTTCGCCCAGTGCGACCTGCCAATCGTCAGCATCGATACCAAGAAGCGGGAACTGGTCGGCAACTTCAAGAATCCCGGTCGCGGCTGGACGAAAACTCCGCACGCCGTCAACGACCACGACTTCCGCTCCCAGGCCGACGGCATCGCCATCCCCTACGGCGTCTACGACCTGCGCGCCAACCGCGGCTTCGTGGTGCTGGGAACCTCCCACGACACCCCCGACTTCGCCGCAGACAACCTGGTCAGATGGTGGCAACACGACGGGCTCGAACGCTACCCCGACGCTTCCGAGTTGCTGGTGCTCGCCGACTCAGGCGGCAGCAACGCACCCCGCATCCGTGCGTTCAAGTATGCCCTCCAGACCCGCCTCGCCGACCCCTACGGCCTCAAGGTCACCATCTGTCACTACCCCAGCGGCGCTTCCAAGTGGAACCCTATCGACCATCGCCTGTTCAGCGAGATCAGCAAGAACTGGGCCGGCCATCCGCTCCGCTGCTACGAAACGATTCTCAACCACATCCGCACCACCACCACTGCCACCGGGCTGCAGGTGAGCGCACTGCTGGTCGACCAGGAGTACCCGCGCGGCGTCAAGATCACCGATGCCGAGTTCGCTTCCATCGCGCTTGAGCGTCACGACACCCAACCACTGCGCAACTACACCATCTGTCCGCGGTCTTGAACCGTCAGAAATCGGTATTTATTCTTGCGCCAGCCCTTAGCGAACTCAGCAAGGGACCTGTCACTCTCTCTGGGTCTTCCCAGTTTGGTCCACTCGAGCATCGCACGCAAGAGCTCTGGAGTCGAATAGTCCTGGATGTCCTCTTCGGAAAAGCCAGCCGTGCGTTGGCTTTCGTAGTGCCATTCCTGAAAATCTTCGTATTCCGCTAATATGCGAGTGGCCCCGAGTCTCTCGAATCCGCCTATCCCAGTGATCCAGTTCCGTACCTTCCTTACGGCGGTTTCATGGTTTCCGTGATGTGCTTGAATGTCACTTCGCTCGGTCGCAATACGGGGTTGTAGTCCGAATCGAATCAGGCAGAAAAGGACAGCCTGAAGGATTGGTTCGTACTCTGAGTCAAACGGACAATTAATGAATACGTTTCGATTGAAATTTGGCGTCAATCAGGGTACGGTCTATCCTTTTGGCGGAGACGCATCTTCCCCATAGGAGTCCCGCTCACGGATGCGACCGTCCTTCCCATGTATGTACAATTCCGTACCCTGTCGCCGCGCAGTTTCCCGTGCGGCTTCTATAGCTTCGCGCTGCGTGTCGTAATGCCGTGTTACGCGATCTGCTCCGGACTTGCGTACCGCCCACTTACCATCTCGTGGCACGACGTGTTGTGCTTTGCCGCTCATTGGCCCTCCCGAACGATTACAGTTGGAGATTATATTACCCGTTATACGAAGGAATCTCCAGTACGCGTCGGCGTCTGCGGTGTCTGGTGGCGCCCACGGCCCGTGCGCGTCGCCGAGGTCTGTACTACCGCTACAGGCCGAGTGCCTGGTTCGCGGGGCGTTGGTAGGCGTCCAGGGTGCCGTCGATCACCTCGCTTAGGGTGACCGGCCGGCCGGCAGCCGACGACTCGTGGCAGGCGAGCACCAGCGCCACCGCGGACAGTCCCACCTCAGGGCCTACCTCCACCTCCGGCCCGCCGTCGGCGGCGTCCAGCAGCTCGGCGAGCTCCAGGGCCAGCAGCTTCAGGTCGGCGCCGCCGCCGAGACCGCCCTCGGCGTTGTCGTAGCGCGCCAGCCGCTCGCCGCCGAACAGGCGCGCCGTGCGCTCGTCGAGGGCGAAGTCGGGCACCAGCGCCAGCAGGTCGGCGTCGGCGAGTGTGCCCTCGTGGTCGTCACGGTACACCTGCAGCGGCCGGCCGCTGCGCACTCCCGGCAAGTCGATCTGCCCCTCGCTGCCGAACAGGGAGAAGCGGCGCACCCCCGGGCCGTGCACGGAATCGTCGTAGAGCCACTGGCCGAGTGCGCCGCTTGCGTGCTCCACCGTGGCCAGCAGCAGGTCGGGGGCGTCGGCCGGCGCCACTTCGGGGTTGGTGTGGGCGTAGTGGTCGTGGAACGCCTTCAGCGGAACGTCGCGGTACACCCGTTGCGGCTCGTTGAGCCGTACCCGTCCGCTCACCCGCGTGGCCGCCCCGGCCAGGTACTGCTGCATGTCCGCGTTGTGCACCCCCGCCTCGAGGATGGGACCGCCCTCGGTACGCCGGTAGCGCCACGGCCCGGCATGGCCCGCGCTCCCACCGCCGCTGGCGGAGAGATCCACCAGCGAGCGCAGCTCACCGATGGCGCCGGCGGCAACCAGGGCCTGCGCCAGCCGGCTGATCGGGTCGCGGCGGTAGTTCTCGGCCACCGACAGCACGCGGCCGCCCTGCGCGGCGGCGCGCTGCATGGCGCGGCAGGCCGCCACCGTGGGAGCCATCGGCTTCTCGCACAGCGCGTGCATACCGGCAGCCGCGGCCGCCTGTGCGATGCGGTGGTGCGCGGACGCCGCCGCCACGATGTCCACGACCTCCAGCTCCGGCACCGCCGCGGCGGCTTCCTCCACGGAACCGAACGCCGCCGGCCTGCACCCAAGGAGCTGCTCCGCCTCGGCGGCCACGAACTCGGCGCGCTCCGGCTCGGGGTCGACCACCGCGGCCAGCTCCACGCGCCCCGGCTCCGCCTCGGCGAGCACCCGGTAACTGCGCAGGTGCCGGCGCCCCATGCCGCCGCAGCCGGCCAGCGCCAAGCGATGTAGTTTCGGCATCTATCCCTCCTCGGCGCAGGGGCGAATCGAACTTGGCCGAGCCGTCCGCCGCAGCGCCCCTCATCGTACCTCGAACCGGGCAGCGGACGAACCCGGCGCCGAACCCTGTGGGATCGGCCGCCCGCGGGCTACGCTGCCCAGGTACCCGGCATCGGTCCCCTGACTTGCCTACCCACGAATTCTGCGGTAGGGTTCTAATTGACCATAGTCATGTCCATGGTCAATAAAGAGCATTCCAAGGTTACGCGCGATGAGCACCAACGAACAACCAGCGGGCGAAGGACCGACGGTCGTCAAGGCGTCCGAATTCAAGGCTACGTGTCTTCAGCTCATGGATCGAGTAGCGGAAACCGGCGCAGAGATCGTGATTACCAAGAACGGGCGCCCGGTGTCGCGGCTGGTCCCGTACCGCACCAGGCCGCGCACCCTGTTCGGCATCGATCGCGGTAGAATCGAACTGGTTGGCGACATCATCGAGCCGGTAGACGTGGAGTGGGAAGCCCAACACGGCCCACCGGGGAACGCGGGCCAGTGATCCTGCTCGACACCCACGTGATGCTCTGGCTGAGGCTGGGTGAACCGGAGCTTGGCACCCGAGCACGCGGCGAGATCGACCGCGCGTGGCAGTCAGGCGAGGTGGCCGTGTCGGCAATCTCGTTCTGGGAGGTCGCCATGCTGAAAGCCAAGGGCCGAATAAAATTCGCCGGGGATATCGCGCCGTGGCGCAGGGAGCAGTTGGCCCAGGGCATGGTCGAGATCGCCGTCGATGGCGAAGTCGGCATCCAGGCCGTCGCTCTGGCGGACTTCCATGCCGATCCGGCGGACCGCCTCATCGTGGCTACGGCGCTGCGCGGACACGTTCTCGCAACCGCCGACAAGAAGATTCTCGACTGGACGGGCGACGTCAATGTGCTCGATGCACGACGTTAGGAGCTGTCGGTCACCGCGGCCCGCAACGGCATAGGCAAACGGGCGCCGATCACGTAAGCTGTAGCGAGCGTTGCCCTGGTACCGGCAGCGGCACAAGGAGAGCGACACAGTGATTCGGACCGACCTGGGCCGGCGCATCGAGCTGGTCGCGATGGATCCGCACTTCCACGACATCACGGTAGCGCTGCACCGCGCGGCGGGCGCGGACGGTGGCCCGGCGTACGACATCAACAGCTACAGCACCAGGGATGGTGCCCGCGAACGGCTGGCGGGGATTGCCGCGGCGATGCAGGAGGTGGCCGGCATGGAGGCCTCCCCCGAGTCGCCGTTGCGGGTTCGCTTCGCCTGCGGCGAGGCGCACGAGCAGGCCACGCGGCGCGCCTTCATCGAGGCCTGCAAGCTGGACCCGGGCCAGCCGCTGGAACCGCGTCCGATGGAGTTGTACGACAAGAAGACCGACGCCACCATCCGGGTCATCGCCGAGGGTGGCGGCCGGTACCGCGCAACCGCGGATGCGGACGGGGCCAAGGTGGTGCGGCGGGTCGCCACGGTGGCCGGCGGCCTGGTGAAGCTGGCCGGCATGGAGCCGGTACCGGCCTCCATCGACCAGGTACGCTTTGCCTGCGGCTACGACCACCATCAGCTGGTGGCGATGCTGCTGAAACTGGCGCTGAACGCGCGCGGCGTGCTGCGCGAGCAGGAACTGGCGGCGGCGCGCGGCGTGCTGGCCGCCCCCAGCCAGCAACGCTGAGCCGGCGAGGAGCGAAGAGAGGTTGCCATGAAACAGATGAACGGACGCCAGCGCACGCTGGCCGCTCTGGCCGGGGAGCCGGTCGACCGTACCCCGATCTGCAACCCCACCTCCGTGGCCACCGTGGAACTGATGGACCTGGTGGACGCCCCGTTTCCGGAGGCCAATCGTGACGCCGAGCTGATGGCGCGGCTGGCCGCCACCGGCTACACCGAGCTTGGGTTCGACACCATCATGCCGGTGTTCACCATCATCCAGGACTCCTCCGCCCTGGGCTGCAAGATCCAGTGGGAGCAGAAGGACAACTGGCCCACGGTGAAGATGCGCGAGCCGATCTGGCAGGACGCGGACGAGATCCGCATTCCGCCCGACTTCCTCACCCACCCCGACACCGCCTGCGTGATGGAGGCGATCACGCTCCTGAAGCGCGACTACGGCGACGAGGTGGCGGTCATCGGCAAGACCATGGGGCCGTGGTCGCTCGCCTACCACTGCTTCGGCGTGGAGATGTTCCTGCTCCTGTCGCTGGACGATCCCGGCAAGACCAAGCTGATTCTGGACCGCCTCAAGAAAGCCACGATCGACTTCGGGCTGGCCCAGATCGAAGCCGGGGCCGACGCCCTTACCCTGCCCGATCATGCCACCGGCGACCTGGTGAGCGGCGAGTGGTACAGCCGCTACCTGCGCGACCTGCACCAGGAGTTCGCCGTCGAGTTGCCGGTGCCCCTGATCATGCACATCTGCGGCAAGACGCTGGATCGGATGTCCGCGATCGCCGAGACCGGCTTCGCCGCCTTCCACTACGACTCCAAGAACGATCCGGCGGAGGCGATGGAGATCGTGCGCGACCGGATCGCCCTGGTCGGCAACATCAACAACCCGGAGACCCTGTTCGCGCGCGGCCCGGAAGAGGTGCGCGCCGAGGTATTCGAGAACCTGGATGCCGGCGTGCCGCTGATCGGGCCCGAGTGCGCCATTCCACTGCAGACCCCGCTCGACAACCTGCGCGCGATTCCCGCCGCGGTGCGCGCGTGGCACGACGAACACACCAATGGCAACGGCAACGGCCGTGGCCCACAGGACGGATAACCGATCGATGGCAGAGCTGAGCGACGTAGGCAACGACTTCATCCGCGAAGAGATCGAGCAGTTCGTGGAACGCCCCGACGAGCGGCAGCGGATGATCGACATCTTCGCGGCGGTACGGCCGGAGCTGCAGGAAATATCCGCCGGCCTGATCGAGGGCGACGACGACGTGGTGGACACGATGACGCGGCAGCTTCTGGAGCGTGGCGTCGAAGCCACCGAGATCATGGACGACGGCCTGATCGCCGGCATGGGCATCGTTGGCATCAAGTTTCGGGAGAACATCATCTTCGTGCCCGAGGTGCTGTCCTGCGCGCGGGCGATGAAGGCAGGCATGGCGCACATCGAGCCGATCCTGTCGGCGTCCGGCATCGAGTCGATCGCCAAGGTGATCATGGGCACGGTGAAGGGCGACCTGCACGACATCGGCAAGAACCTGTGCATCATGATGCTGCGCGGCGCCGGCTTCGAGGTGATCGACCTGGGAGTGGATACCGCGCCCGACGAGTTTCTCGATGCGGTCGAGGAGAATGATGCCGAGTTGATGGGGATGTCCGCGCTGCTCACCACCACCATGCCCAACATGGGGCGGACCATCGAGGCGTTCATCGACGCCGGCATGCGCGACGACGTGCAGATCATGGTGGGCGGGGCGCCCGTGACCCAGGAGTTCGCCGACGACATGGGCGCCGACGGCTACGGCAAGGACGCGGTCGCGTGCGTGGAGCTTGCCAAGCGCCTGCTGGCGGAGAGTCAGGATGACTGAGGCGGGAGCGTTGTGAGTGAGCACTCACCCGGTGACGCGCGCGTGGACGCCGCGGCCTGGGAGCGCCGCCGCGAACGGCTCAGCACCATCCTCTCCGCCATGGCCGACCACGCCATGGTGCAGGCCACCTTCCGCTGCCCCTACAAGAACCGCCACGATGAATGCACCGCCAAGTTCGGCTGCCGCAACCAGCGCCGTCCGCGTCCCGGGGGCAGCCTGTTGATGTGTGGCGGCGACGACAAGCTCGACTACCGCAGCGCATGGGAGAGCGCGGACGCGGACTCTCCCGTAGACCCGGCCTAGACCTTCCGCTGTCCATGGGCACCATTTCCCACGACGGCGAGGTACGCGCGCTGGCGCGCGGCAAGACCGTGTTCGACTACGCCGACGAGCTGGCCGTGCGGGTGGCGACCTCCTGCGGGCGCGCCGGCACCTGCCACGAGTGCGTGGTGCAGGTCGAGGGCGGCATGGAGGCGCTGTGCGGGCGCACCGACGCCGAACGGTTTCTGAAGGATCCGTTCCGCCTGGCGTGTCAGGCCACGGTGGAGGATCCATCCATCGACGTACACTTCGCCCCGCTGCGGCGCCAACCGCGAGTGCTCACTTCGGGAATCTCCGCGCCGTCTCGGGCCGATGGACCGGCGGCGCTGGATCCCGCGGTGACGCGCCGCGGAGACGGTGTCTACCTGGACGGCGAACGCATCGACCGCTACCACGGGCGCATCCTCGGCCTGGCCGTGGATGTCGGCACCACCACCGTGGCGATGGAGCTGGTCGACCTGGAGAGCGGGGCCACGCTGCAGGTCAGCTCGTTCGGCAATCCGCAACTGTTCGCCGGCAGCGACATCATGAACCGGGTCTCCTACGACGACGGCGAGTTTCGCGGCGAGCTGCAGGCGGCGATCGTCAGCGGCATCAACAGCGCCATCCTCGACCTCGGCAGGGAGCTGGGCACCAAGCGCCGCCAGATCTACGAGATCGCCATCGCCGGCAACTCCACGATGCGCGACCTGGTGTTCGGCTTCGACGTGCAGACGCTCGGCCAGAAACCCTACAAGTCGCAGATCGAGCACCAGTACCGGGCCGGTGAGCGGGCCACCACCGCGCTCTCCAGCCTGCCGCGGCCGTTGGGGCTGACCATCCACCCGCAGGCGCGTGTCTACGGCCTGCCGCTGATCGCCAGCCACGTCGGGGCCGACACCGCGGCGGACCTGGCGGCGATGGACATGGCCGCCCAGAGCGGCCTGGTGATGCTGGTGGACGTGGGCACCAACACCGAGGTGGTGGCGCGCCGCGACGGGCGCATGATCGCCGCCTCCTGCCCCGCCGGGCCGGCGTTCGAGGGTGGCCTGGTGGGCTACGGCATGCCCGCCTACGAGGGCGCCATCGAGCGCCTGCGCTGGTGCGACGGGGGGTTTCGCTATCACACCATCGGCGACGCTCCGCCGGAGGGCATCTGCGGGTCGGGCCTGATCGACCTGCTCGCCGAGTTGCGCCGTCACGGCAAGATGACCGCCAAGGGCGTGTTCACCCACGACCGCCGCGCCAAGGAGATCGCCGTGGTGCCGGAGCACGGCATCACCTTCTCGCGCCTGGACGCCAGCAACCTGGCGCAGGCCAAGGCCGCCAACTACTGCGGCCAGCTCATCGTCACCCGCGCCCTGGGCGTGGCGCCGCACGAGGTGGACCGCCTCTACCTGGCGGGGGGCTTCGCCAACTACGTCGACTCCCAAAGCGCCATCGACATCGGCTTCCTGGCCCCGGTGGCAGAGGAACGCATCGTCAAGCTCGGCAACGCGGCGCTGCGCGGCACCCGCGAGGTGCTGCTGTCGGTGCGCAAACGGCGCGCCCTGGAGGCCATGGTCGCCGCGATCGAGCACGTCGAGCTGGAGACCGCCCCCGACTTCTTCGAAGTATTCGTCGACGGCTGCCGCCTGGAGCCGATGGGCGCCGCCGCTCGTTCCGCCTGATCTGTCGCACCGGCGGCACCGGCGCGGCGGATGAAGCGGCGCCGACCGTGCGTCGTTGACGCCCTACCGAAAGCTGAGAGGAGCGGCGCCTACTGAGGCGGCGGTGTCCTGCAGCGCCTGCCACACCTCGGCCGGCAGGGGGATGCCGTCGCGGGTGCGGGCCAAGCGCGTGCGCCTCTCCGGGTCACCCGGTGCCAGCACCTCGGCCACCCCCGGCGCCGGCCGCACCGCCCGCAGCGCCTCACCCAGCTCCCCCACCCCCGCCTGGTAGTCGGCCGCCGGCCGGAACAGGTCGGGCCGCAGCAACAGCATGCACACCCCCTGGTGACC
This sequence comes from Spirochaetia bacterium, assembly GCA_965203905.1. Classification (GTDB taxonomy): domain Bacteria; phylum Spirochaetota; class Spirochaetia; order SZUA-6; family Bin103; genus Bin103. The sequence goes on from CBDBDQ010000005.1 coordinate 6,308,026, forward strand.
GTACACCGGGCCGCCGCGGCCCGCCTCGGCGTAGTCGTCGCCCCCCATCACCAGGCGCGTCAGCACCTCGATGAGCGTCATCAGGGCGTAGCCCTTGTGGCCGCCGAACGGCAGCAGCGCGCCCCCGGCGGCCACCTCCTCGGCGTCAGTGGTGGGGCGGCCCTCGGCATCGACGGCGAATCCCTCCGGCAGCGGCTCGCCGCGCTCGCGGGCCATCATCACCCGCGCGTTGGCGCCGGCGGTGGTCGCAAAGTCGGCCATGATGCGGCCGTCAGGTGCCGGCGCGGCGTAGGCCAGTGGATTGGTGTTGAAGATCGGATCGCGGCCGCCGAAGGGGACGGTGATCGGGCTGCCGACGCCATACCCGCCGCCGCACACCAGGGCGATGGCGCCCTGCGCCGCGGCCAGCTCGGGGTAGTGCCCTACCCGGCCCAGGTGGTGACACTGCACCACACCCGCCAGCACCACCGCCTGCTGCTCCAGCCGTTTCAGCCCCTCGGTCACGGCGAACTCGGCAGCCACCTGGCCGAAGGTCCAGCCCCCGGCCACCAGCAGCCCGCCGGGATGCTCACGCACCACCCGTGGCTCCGCATCCGGCAGCAGCCAACCGCGGCGGATGTCCTCCACGTAGCCGGCCACCTGGCGCGCGCCGTGGGTGTCCACCCCACACAGGCTGGCGCCCGCGATGTGGGCCGCGGCGATACGTGCGTTGGCCTCGCTCGCCCCGGCGCCGACGAGGATGCGCGCGATGAAGTCGCGCAACTCGGCAAAGCTCACTACCCGGTCAGCCATGGTGCCTCGCACGATCCCCGTAGGTGGCCACGTTCGTCAACTACTGCACGGGCGGCGCGGCGATCGCGGATCTCTTTTTTCATCGCCGCCAGGATGGTTCAATGGAGGCGATGAAACTGCACAACAAGGTTGCGCTGGTGACCGGCGCGGGGCGCGGGATCGGACGCGCCGTCGCGTTGGCGTTCGCCCGCGAGGGCGCCGACGTGGTGGTGACTGCGCGTACCACCGCCGAGATCGAACGGGTGGCCGCGGAAGTCTCCGCCCTGGGCCGGTCGGCGGTAGCGCTGGCCGTCGATCTGAGCGATCGGGCGGCGACGACCGGGCTGCCGGAGCGGGTGTCCCGCCACTTTCCGGCGCTGGACATCCTGGTGAACAACGCGGGGATCGGCAGCAATGCGAGCCCGCACCGCATCGTGGACTACGACGACGACTTCTGGGACCTGAGCATCGCGCTCAACCTCTCGGCGCCCTACCTGCTGACCAAGGCCCTGGTGCCGGGAATGATCGAGCGCGGCTGGGGGCGGGTGATCAACATGGCCTCGGTGGTGGGAAAGCGCGGCCTGGTGGCCGCCGGCGCCTACACGGCGACCAAGCATGGCCTGATCGGCCTTACCCGCACCGCGGCCCTGGAAACGGCCGGCACCGGCGTGACGATCAATGCCATCTGTCCCGGCGCCACGCGCACCGTCATGCTGCAACGGCGGCTCAAGGTGGACGCCGAGCTGCGCGGCGAGTCCGTCGCCGATGTCGAGGCCAACATCAACCCGATCGGCCGTCTGCTGGAGCCCGAGGAGATCGCCGAGCTGGCGGTGTATCTCGCCTCCGACGACGCCCGCGGCATGACCGGCCAGGCCCTCAACCTATCCGGCGGCTCGACCATGCACTGACAGGACACGACCGCCTTGCCAGATGCCGGCGGGCACCGCATCATCCGCGCATACGCGGTCGCGGTCCGCATGGCGGCGGGTTCCGTGCCCACACCCCGGAGGTGAAGCGATGCGGGTGCTGTCCAGAGTCGTCGACAGCCTGATCAAGCCGGTGGCCATGCGCGCGCTGTTGGCGTGGGAGCGGCGCGAGTCGGGCGTCGCCTACGATCCCACCTCAGCGGAAGTCAGGAGCGACCCGTACGCGACCTACCGCCGGCTGCGGAGCACCGATCCGGTCCACCGCATGCGGCTGGTCAACGCCTGGGCCCTGACCCGGTACCGCGACGTGGAGGCGGTGTTGCGCGATCACCGCCGCTTCGGCAACGCCGACCGGATCTTCGTCGAGACCGTACCGCTGAGCCTGCTCGACATCGACCCTCCCGCACACACCCGCCTGCGGCTGCTTGTCTCCAAGGCGTTCACGCCGCGGGCGGTCGCACGGCTCGACGCACGAGTGCAGGAGATCACGGCGGCTCTGCTGGACCGGGTGTCCGGGCAGGAGCGATTCGACCTGGTCGCCGCGCTCGGGTATCCGCTGCCGGTCACCGTGATCGCCGAAATGCTCGGCGTTCGGGCCGGCGATCAGGATCGGTTCGAGGAATGGTCGAACGCCCTGGCGCTCAGCGTCGATCCGATCCTCGGGGCCGATCAGGTGGACGCCGTCAAGCAGGCCACCGACGAGGCGTACGCCTATTTCGAGACCATCATCGAGGAACGGCGGCGGGCGCCGCGGGAGGACCTGGTAAGCGCGCTGCTGGCCGCCGAGGAGGAAGGGGATCGGCTCAGCCACGAGGAGATGCTCGCAGTCATGCTGCTGATCCTGGTGGCCGGCAACGAGACCACGCGCAACCTGATCGGCAACGGCATGCTCGCGCTGCTGCGCAACCCGAGCCAGCTCCAGCGCCTCCGAGACCATCCGGATCTGCTGGACGCGGCCGTGGACGAGATGCTGCGTTACGACAGTCCGGTGCAACTCAACGGCCGCTTCGTGCGGGAAGACGTCGAAATCGGTGGCAAGCGTTTCCGCGCCGGACAGCGGGTGATCACGATGATCGGCGCCGCCAACCGCGACCCCGAGGTATTCGATGATCCCGAGACCATGGACATCTGCCGGCCCGAGAAGAGCCATCTGTCGTTCGGGCGCGGCATCCACTACTGCCTCGGCGCAGCGCTCGCCGTGCTGGAGGCGCGGACCGCCTTTGCCGCCCTGCTCGACCGCTTCAGCGCCATCCGGCTGGCGGAAGAACCGCGGCATCGGGAAGGTATGGTCCTGCGCGGCGTCGAACGCCTCTGGATCGAGGTGGAACGTAACCCGACCCGTTCCTCACGGTAGAAGGCGCCAATCTTCTTCGCCGTAGACCAGCCAGGCCGGTGGGGCTAGCGGATGCTGGGATACCCGATGCCGTTGCTCGCGTGGTTCGAGCGCAGATCACGGGCCAGTTTATTGCGCGGCCACCCAACTGGTGCCCGGCCCGGAAACGCGCGGTCCCGGCGGCACCAGATGGACGGCCCCGATCGCGTCGCGCACCCGCGGTTCGGCCTTGGCTTCCGCGGCCGCGATCAACTCCCCAGTCGGCGGGATCGGCGATGTCCTCGAACAGGGGGAACCGGGGGGGTAGAGCGCTCGGATCAGGCGACCGTCCTCGGCCAAAGCACGTGGCTCACAGGCGGAATCACCAAGCGCCGCGTTCCACATCGAGCAAAGCGCGCACGGCCGCCAAGTCCTGTATCGAGCCCGCCAGCAGCCGTTGCAGCGCCGTCTGCCCGCCAAGTGCCTCATTCGGCTTGCGGAGCCAGCGGTACCCTCGCGACGGATCTCGGAACAGGTATCGCAGGTTCTTGTGAATCCCCATCAGGATGGAGAGGCGCTCGCGGGTGTCGCGCGAGATCCGCGACGGCACCAAGTGGCCCGCCTTCCAGCGTGCAAGGGTTCGCGCCGCCGGAGCTCCCAGGAGGACCCGCGCCTGCCGATCGCTGAGGTCCCAGCGCTCCGCCAAGTTGAAGAACGCGCGCACCATGGCGGCTGTCTCGGCGTCGCTGATCTCTGCGGCGAGCGGACGGACATCGTCATGCACGGCGACGGATGATGCCACATGACACAGAATAGTGCTTCATAGCCTGAGGCATGCAATTCATAGGGTTAGATTCCTCGTGAGGCAATCGTGAGGCAATGGGGTGCATTCTTTCTCTGTGGCACCTGCGGCATCTGTGGTACGGGAAATAGAGACCCCTCCCAGAGATTCGATGATGTGGTAAGCATCTACCCCGGTGATGAGTCGTCGCTTCTGGGACGACTACGAAAGCCTGCTTCCCGCATCGCCCACCCCAGAATCCACCCAGACCCAGCCAGACCCAGCTCGAGGCGGCCTGACCGCTACCACACTGACGGAATGCACCCCAGCGGCACCTTGCCTCACGTCACCGAGTCTCGCGGTGCGGAGTGCTGCCGGCGCTGGTGGCGGTAACGGTGGTGAGCCGCGCAGCGCTGGACTAATGCGAAGCGTCACATTACGCCTTTAGAACTAAACCGCTTCGCGGTAGGGGTGGCGTCGGCCGTCTCGAGGCGCGGAGCCCTTCCCACGTACAACCCCTATATGGTGTCTGACCTCTACTAACGGGAGATGGGTGGTTGCCCCCGGAGCGTAACGGCGCTCCGGGGGCTGATGGACCACGCGTCTCTACACCAGGAGGAGTCCATCATGACACCACTGCGCCAGAGAATGATCGAAGACATGCGGGTGCGCAACCTGTCCCCGCACACCATCGAGTACTACGTCCGCCAGGTCGCGTTGTTTGCGCGCTACTTCAACCGCTCTCCGGAACTGCTCGGGCTCGACGAAATACGAGCCTATCAACTGCATCTGGTGCAGGAGCGAAATCTGGGCTGGGGCAGCTTCAATCAGGCGGTCTGCGCTCTCCGCTTCCTGTACCTCAAGACCCTCGGCAAGGACTGGCACATCGAGTCCATCCCGTTCGCCAAGCAGCCCAAGAAGCTGCCGCTGGTCTTGAGCCAGGACCAGGTGCGCGCCGTACTCGATGCGATCACCAACCCGCAGCACCGCGTCATTGCCATGACCCTGTATGCCGCCGGGCTGCGCGTTTCCGAGGCGGTCTCCCTGCGGATTACCGATATCGACAGCGAGCGGATGCTGCTGCACGTCGTGCAAGGCAAGGGCCGCAAGGATCGTTTGGTGACCTTGGCGCCGCTCCTGCTGCACCACTTGCGCTGCCACTACCGACGCTATCGGCCCCGCCACTGGCTGTTTCCCAGCAGGACCTATCGCGACCGCCACGTCACCAGGGATGCGGTGGCGCAGGCCATCGCCAAGGTGCGCCACGTCGTCGCCGGCAAGCCCGTATCCCCGCATACCTTGCGCCACTGTTTCGCCACCCACCTGCTGGAATCCGGCACCGATCTGCGCACCGTCCAGGCGCTGCTCGGACATGCCTCGATCAGGAGTACCGTGATCTATACCCACGTCACCCGCAAGCGCATCAGCGCAGTCGAGAGCCCACTGGAGTCGTTGCCACCGCTGCGCTGAGCGATCCGTGCACCAGCCACCCTTCGAGGTGGCCGACGTCATCCGTACCCTGGCCACTACCGACGGTCGCGTGCCAGGCTTGCGGGTGTCGCAGGCACAACAGCGCGTCATGCGCGACCTCACAGCCTGCCGTACTGCCAAGCTCGGCGGCCACGTCGATGCTTGCGACGCCTGTGGTGAACTACGCGTATCGTACAACTCCTGCCGCAATCGTCACTGTCCGAAGTGCCAGGCGCAGCAGCGCGCCAAGTGGCTGGAGAAGCGCTGCCAAGATCTCCTGCCGGTCCCCTATTTCCACGTCGTCTTCACCCTGCCGGCGGAACTGGCGCCGCTGGCGCTGCAGAACCAACGCGAAATCTATGGCGCCCTGTTCGCTGCCACCGCCGCTACCCTCAGGACCATCGCCGCCGATCCCAAGCATCTCGGCGCTGACATCGGCTTCATCGCCGTGCTGCACACCTGGGGCCAAACGCTGCTGCACCATCCTCATATCCACTGCGTCATCCCCGGCGGTGGGTTGGCACCTGACGCGGCCACCTGGATATCCTGCCGCGACGATTTCTTCCTCCCGGTCCGAGTCCTCTCACAGCTGTTTCGCGGCAAGATGCTGGCGGCGCTCAAGCAACGCTTCGCTGCCGACCAGCTCCAGTTCCACGGTGCCCTTGCCGAGTTGGCTGATCCCGCTCGCTTCCGCGCACTGTGCCAGCAACTGCGCGCCAAGCAGTGGGTGGTGTATGCCAAGCCTCCCTTCGGCGGCCCCGAGCAGGTGCTGAAGTATCTCGCCCGCTACACCCATCGCGTCGCCATCGCCAACAGCAGAATCACCGCTGCTGACGCGGACTCGGTGAGCTTCCGCTACCGGGACTATGCCCGTGGCCGCCGGCACCGGATGATGAAACTTGATGCGGTCGAGTTTCTGCGTCGTTTCCTGCTGCACGTCCTGCCCGATCGCTTCGTCCGCATTCGTCACTACGGCTTTCTTGCCAATCGTGCACGCAAGGAAAAACTGCCGCTGTGCCGCTATCTGATTGCCCAAGCCTCCGGCCAGGACCTGATCACTGCACCTGATCTCTCAGTTTCTCTCGAACCTCCCGGCGACGATCACCAACGCTGTCCGGTGTGCCATGCAGGAACCATGCGCCGCATCCAGGACTTCTGCTCTCAACCCACCTGGGAGTATGAGTACCTGCCTGGTCGCCGCGCTCCCCCTGAGGCCGCATGACTCAATCTCCAGAACACCGTCGGTTCGATCTCATCACGCATCCCTTCGCGCCGCCGTGCCGTTGCTCCTGCGCACCCCTGCGCGGCGCCGGTCGCGATCTGCCCGTCAACCGCTCGTCGCCGCCTTGTCATGCGGCGCTGTCACCCAGCTCCCCGTTCTGCTCCGCGAGTTCCCGCCTGCCCGAGCACGCCCAGCACTCCGCCGCCACCGGAATACCGGCGTTCCAATCTCCATAGGCGCGCGGTTTAGTTCAATCAACCCTATCCGAACTGGCCCCGGCCACGGGGCAACGGCCAGCGCGCCAGCCGTTCACGCGGCCAGCTCGGATAGACTCCTTCTCATAATGTAAAGTGCGGGATTATGTGAAGTAGATGGCAGGACGGGTCCATTTGATGGGCTCCAGGCAGCATTAGCGGGTAGTTGCGGTAGCCAGGACTTCGCATTATCGCGCTCCTTCAAGCAAGGAGGCATCCATGCTTGAAGACCATCTCAAGTTGGCGAGCACTTGTCGCAGACTCCGTCGTGGGCCCGCGTGCGCGTATATAGACGGCTTCGCCGACTGGCTCCATGAGCGCGGCTATCAAGCCAAGTTTGTCCTGCGTACGTTGGCGGGATGGACCGACTGGCTCACCGCGAAATCGTTTACTGATGAGGCTTTCGTAGCCGGGTACGAGGCGTGCCGGAAGGAGTTGTCTGAGCGAGGCCGTGTCCGCTATCAGCGGGGACCCAACCGAAATTCACTGTGGGCCGCCACGGTGTTCATCCGGTTCTTGCGGGAGCAGGGCGTCGTGGCCGTCGAGCAGCGGCTGATTCTGAGCGAACGCTGGCCACTGCTGAAGCAGTTTCGGCAGTGGATGCTGCAACACCGAGGCGTGACACACAGCACCATGGACGGCTACGAGCGCTACGTAGCCGATTTCATCGAGGCTCTGGGAGTTGTTCCGGCGCACTACAGCGCCGCTGCGGTGCGCGGCTTTGTGATCAAGCGCTGTGACGGTCATAAGGTCAAAACGGCTCAGTCGATCACCACGGCGGTGCGTGCCTTCTTGCGGTTCCTCGCCGCCACCGGGCAGTGCTGCGACGGCCTGCGGCACGCGGTGCCACGCTTCGCGTGCTACCAGCTCGCCGCCACGCCGCGGTTCCTTGAGCCTGAGGATCTGGAGAAGGTAGTCGCCAGTTGCACCGATGAGGATGCAGTTGGGGCCAGAGATCGGGCGGTAGTCCTGCTGCTCGCTCGGCTAGGCCTGCGCGCCAGCGAGGTCGCCGAGCTGACCTTCGATGCGGTCGACTGGCAGCACGGGCGCATCGCCGTCTGCGGCAAGGGTCGGCGCCAACACTGGCTGCCGCTGCCGCAGCAGGTCGGCGACGCCATCGTCACCTATCTGCGCCGCGGACGCCCGCCGTTGCCGGTGCCACAGGTGTTCATCTCGGCTGTGGCGCCGCGTCGCCCGATGACTCGACAAGCCGTGTCCGGTGTCGTGTGCAAAGCTCTCCGTCGCGCAGGCATCAAGGCGCCCCACCACGGTGCACATCTGCTGCGCCATTCGGCCGCCACCGCCATGCTGCGCAACGGGGTGTCCCTGGCCGGTATCGGCAGTGTCCTGAGGCACCGCTCCCCGCAGACCACCGCCCACTACGCCAAGATCGACTTCGAGCTGCTGGGCGAAATCGCCCAGCCGTGGCCGGAGGCACCATCATGCTGAACGACCACGTAGAGCGCTATCTCATGCTGCGGCGATCCCTCGGTTACAAGCTGCGGGACACAGCCCGCCATCTCCAGGCGTTCGCAGGTTTCGCCAGCGACAGGGGCGATACCCATGTCCGCGCCGCTACCGCCGTGGAGTGGGCAGCGCAGGCGTCCTCGCCGCTCATGCGCCATGTTCGACTCCATGACGTCGTCCTGTTGGCCCGCTTCTTGTACGCCGAGGACGCGACCCACGAGATACCCCCAGCTCGCTACTTCCAGGTCCGTGTGGTGCGCCAGCCGCCCTACATCTACACGCCGGCTGAGATCGGCCAACTGCTGGTGGCGGCGCACCGTCTGCCCTGCTCCTACGCGCTGCGCCGGCCCGTCTATGCGACCCTGATCGGGCTCATCGCCGCCACCGGACTGCGGGTCTCGGAGGCGCTCGACCTACGCTTCGACGACCTGCTTCCCAACGCCGTTCTGCGCATCCGCCAAACCAAGTTCGCCAAGAGCCGACTGGTGCCGCTGCATGCGACCTCGGTCGACGCACTGACCGCGTACTTGCAGGAGCGGCAGCGCTTCGCCAGCGCCGACGACCATCTGTTCGTGTCAGCGAACCGCCGGCGCATCCCGACACCAATGGCCAGTACTACCTTCCAAAAAGTGATCCGGCTCGCAGGCATCGCTCCTGGCCGCCAGCGCCGCCCCCGACTGGCGGATCTGCGTCACACCTTTGCCACCAGATCCCTGCAACGCTGTGCGGTCCAGCGCGATTCGGTGGCGCGCCACTTGGTCGCGCTCTCCACCTACCTCGGTCACGCTAGCCCCGCCTACACCTACTGGTACTTGGAGGCGACCCCGGAATTGATGGCCGACATCGCCACGGCCGGCGAGAACCTGGTTGCCGGGAGGTTGGCATGACTCCCATCGCACCCCTGATCACCCACTTCCTGCGCGACTACCTCCCTGTGGAGCGCGGCTATAGCCCGCATACCTGCGAGAGCTACGCCTATGCCTTCCGTCTGTTGTTCACCTTTGCCGCCGAACGCCTCGGCGTCAGACCGTCGGCGCTTCACCTTGAACATCTCGACGCACCGCTCATCGTCGCTTTCCTGACCCACTTCGAGGTGGATCGTGGTGGCAGCCCCGCCAGCCGCAACGTCCGCCTGGCAGCAGTGAAAGCCTTCATGCGCTATGTCGAGTTCCGCCACCCGGCGGCACTGGAGCAAGCCAGGCAGATCCTCGCCATCCCCTCCAAGCGCCATGATCAGCCGCTCGTCCGCCACCTCACCATGGACCAGATCAACGCGATTCTGGACGCTCCCGATACCTCCACCCGGTTCGGCATCCGCGACCGCGCCATGCTCCATCTGTGTTTCGCCGCTGCGCTGCGCGTGTCCGAACTGGTGACGGCGCAGGTAGCAGATCTGTCGCTGCGCGGAACTGCGAGTATCCGAGTCCTTGGCAAGGGCCGCCGTGAGCGCTGTCTCCCGCTGTGGAAGCAGACCACCGCTGACCTGCGCGCTTGGCTCGCCGTGCGCGGAGAGGTTTCCACGCCTGAGCTGTTTCTGAACGCTACCGACAGGCCGATGGGTCGCGCCGGGTTCAAGCACCTCCTGAACAAGCATGTGCGCGCTGCCGTAGCGGACTGCCCCTCGCTGGCCGGACGCTCGATCTCGCCTCACCAGCTCCGCCACAGCTGCGCCGTCATCATGCTCCAGGCTACCGGTGATATCCGCAAGGTGGCACTGTGGTTGGGGCATGCCGATGTGCGCACCACCGAAGTCTATCTACGCGTCGATCCCACCGAGAAGTTGGAGGCCGTCGAAGCCGTGCTGCCACCGGAACTGCGTCGCGGTCGTTTCAAAGCCCCGGACGCTCTGATCGCCGCGCTCCTGGACCCGAGATAATGTGCAGCGATCTTGGACACAACTTACTTTCCTGGCAGGAGTTAAGTAGCGCTACTTTACATAATCCCGCACTTCACATTACAAGACCAGGTTCCCCGGCTCCGCGCCGCCGCCCACCGCGACCGGAACGATGTGGTCCATCTCGAGGCAGAAGCGCGAGCCGCAGCGCCGCCCGCTGTCCCGGTCGACGAAGGTGCAGCAGCCCTGGTCGCGCCGCCAAACCTCTCGTTTCACCGCAGCCGGAATCGATCTGCCCGACGATCTGGCGGACTTCTCCACCGAAGTCGGCTCCCCTGCGCCGCCGGTCCTCCGTTCCGGTGTCGAACTACCGGTTGCCACGCGGGACTTCGCCGCCGAAGTCGGCTCCGCCGATCCTGCGCCCCCCGTGCTCCGCTCCGAAGTCGAATCGCCGGCTGCCACGCGCGGCTTCGCCGCCGAAGGGGACACCGCCGCCGCCGCGGACTTCCCGGGCCGGTCCGGGTTCTCCGCCGCCGCCGCGACGCGATCTGCCGTCTCCCGCCCCGCTGTCCCGGACGGACGCTCGTCACTGATAGAGTCTGACTTCCGCTTCCGGCGGCGCGGCCGGCTCGGATCGTAGCGCTCCAGTCCCTCCCGCACCAGCCGCCCGACGAGTTGCCCGACCGTCAGGTGCGGATCCACGTGCGACAGCAGCTCCCGCAGCTGCTGCAGTCCACGCTGGCACTCGGCGTCGATCACCGCCTTCAGCTCCCAGCGCCCGTCCCCCAGCGCGCGCAGCCGCTCGGCCGGCGCCGCCGCCTCGGGATCCACCTCCGCCAGCATCTGCTGCACCTGCCGCGTGCTCTTGCCCACCGCCTGCTCCACCAGCTGCTGCCGGGCGTGCGCATCCAGCACCGGCGATGGCGCACCCTGCGCCTCGCCCGCCGGCGCGGATGGAGCCGAGCCGACACGCGGCGCGGCGCTGGTGCCGGCTCCCGGCGATCCGGTGGCGGCCCGTCCGCCTGCGCTGCGGTCCCAGCGCTCGAAGGAGTTCTGCAACAGGGCCGCGTTGCTCAGGTTCAGCGAGCCGTCCTGCAGCCACGCGCGCACCCCGCGGGTCTCGCGGCACAGGCGCATGGCCTTGATACGCCGCCAAGCGGCTGCCTCGGTATAGTGCAGCTCGCGCACGGTGTAGTCGAACAAGCTGGAGTAGCCGAGGCGCAGGTACAGGCGCCGCGCCTCGATTTCGCGCAGGTGGTCGAGGACGCTGAGCTGCAGCGCCTGCTCGTGGCGGGCGAGCATTCTGGTCCGCTCCAGCAGCACCTGGTCGGGGAGCACGGCGACCGTGGAGAGGAGCTCTTCGGAGGCTGCTTCGGTCACGTTCGTCATGGCGTAAATATACTACTGAATTGAAAATGCCTCGAACTTACAGGTCTCGGACAGGCGTCGGAGATGGCTCAGGACGGGCGTAGCAGGGCGCTATCGAGCCAGCGGGCGCGAAGTGTTCTCTAGAAAGTCGGAAGCGCCGCTACGGCCCGTAGAGGGCCGTCATGAGCGCATCAGAATGCGTCAAGTGTTTTCTTGCGAATTTTGGGGTTTTTTGGATCGTCAGCCGGCAGCATCGGCCGGGACATCTGCCGCACCGCCGCCTGCTGCGATGCCGTCAGAGCCGCCTCGACGTTCACGGCAAAGACCTCCCGCCACGTCTTTCAACGAGACGGCCGACACCCACACCTCCGGCGCCAGATCCACGACGTCGCCCATGTTCTCGACGACGCCCACCGCTACAGCAAGCAGCAGTGCTACGACCTCCAGGGCGAGATCAACTACTTCACGGCCAACCAGCAGCGCATGGACTACCCGCTGTATCGGTCGTGCGGTCTGCCGATCGGCAGCGGGGTCAGTCGAGGGGGCCTGCAAGAAACGTGGTCGCCAATCCACCCAGACCCAGATCGAGGCTCACTGACCGCTACCACAGTGACGGATTGCACCCGAGGCAATGTGTGATCCCAGGTGCCTCATCGAAAAATCCACTCGAGATGAAGCCGATGACTCATCCAAATATCCACTCAAAGCAGGTGGCGGTAAAGGGGGGTGGGGGTGCGGGGGCGGGGGGTGTCCTGACCTGTGGATATGTGGACAAGTCGGTACTTTGAGATGACCGGTGGAAAGCCACCGTGGACGGCGCGTAGCAGTCGACGCGGGCCTTTGTAGCGGTATTCTGAACGGGCGTTCCATTCTCAGTGCTTCCAGAAACACTGTGTCCAAAACGTGCCGGTCCTGGGACACCCCCGGAGTCCGGCCCGTAGCGGCTTGGCACGCGGCGTTGGTCTGGCCCTGGCGGCGCCGCGGCGCGCACTCTGGCCACGGCGCGAGGCACCTCGCAGCGGGTGGTGCAGCGCGTGCCTGAGGTGCAAGCCACCCATGGTCCCGTGGTGCGGGCTGGATCGCGTACTCGCAACTTGATCGTGCCACCAGCGCAGCAACCGCGCCGTTGGCAGGCGGCTGGCCCGCTGAGCGCCCGCGGTGTGCAGCAGGTGTGGCCCACGACGATAAGCATCCCTATCAGCCGGCCTTCTTCAGCGCCGTGGAGTGCTGTGCAGCCAAGCGCAGCAAGCGGCGTTGCAGGTGCACGATCTGATCATTCACGGCGATCGGGTCGAGCGCCGCGAACTGCTGCCGCAGGCGCTGCTTGGCCGCCTCGGGTACCTCGGCACAGGCCAGTACCCGCTGATACGGAGTCTGCGGGCGATCATAGCGCCGCCTGACCCGTGCCCCATGGCGGGTCTTCTCGATCAGCTTCGCGCACGGGCGCACGAAGTTGACCATCAGCCGCAGCCGGTCATACAGTTCGTTGAGCAGTGCGACCGCCTCGGGAGTGTCGTAGCGGACGTAGCCGACATGCTTGCGCACCACGTCGAAGTTCTTCTGCTCGGTGAAATTGTTGTCGTTCTTGCGATACGCGCGCCCACGCGTGAAGTCGATCTGCTGCTCCTCGCAGTAACGGACCAGATGAGCATTTATGAACTCGCTGCCGTTATCCGAATGCACCGCCAACAGCTCGAAGGGGAGCAGGTGGCGCACTACCAGGAGTTGCTGGAACACCCATTTCTGGGCCTTGTTGGGCACCGCGCGGAACTCCGTCCACTGGGTGCGGCGGTCCGTGGCCAGCAGCGTGTAGGCAAACTCACCGCTCGTGGTGCCGCCGTCGTGGCCGACCAGATCAAGACCCAGGGTGCCGAGCGCGACACCCTCCCACTCGCTGAAGGTACGGATCGGGATCTGCAGCATCAGGCTGCCGGTGGGCCGCTTGGTGTGACTGTGCCCGCGCAGCGTCAGCTTGCGTTTCTCGGTGCGCAGCAGCCGGTCGATGGTTGCCGGGCTGATGCGCACCAGCTTGGCGCGCACCTCGGGGGTGAGCGCGATCTTGCGCTTGCTGCGTGCCTCCCAACGCTCGTAGTTCGGTAACCACAGGCGCAGGGTAGCCGCCAAGCGTTTGCCACACAGGTAGCCGAAATGGTGCCATAGCTTGATCAGAGCGGCGACCACCTCCTGATCGTAGACGCGTGGCGTACGCCGCCGTGCACGGCGCTGACCGACCACGATCTTGACCGGCCGCCCGCCGCGCTGATCCCACACGCTGGTACCCCAGCAGCGCAGCAGCCAAGCGGCATGGTGGCGGGTGCAGCCGGTCAGATCCATGTACTCCTTGATGAGCTGTCCCTTCTCCTTCTTCGATGCCTTCCGATAGCGTCTCGCCTTCTCCCGAGCGACCCCTTTCTGCTCATTCATGGTGAGCCCCATCTCCTCCGACCTCCGGCCCTACAATGGCCAAGTCGTTCGAGTGGATTTTTCGATGAGGCATCAGTTTCCGTTCGAGTGGATTTTGAGTGAGGCAATTCGTGATCTTGTAAGTTTCGGATCAAACTGATACGGTAGGTGACATGGAGCTGGATCGGTCACAGATCCTTGCCGATCTCACACTGTTCGAACGATCCGTTAAGGCGGTAATCGACCAATTCGACGACCTTATCTCTAAGTACAACAACCAGTGGATAGCCGTGCATGACGGGATCGTGGTCAGCAGCAGCCCGAGCCACCAGAGAGTACTAGAGGACGTTGACCGAAAGGGGCTCAGGCGCTCGCAGGTCAACATTCAGTACCTGACCGATACCCCGCCGGTCATGGTACTATGATCAGCGGTTCTATCGATCCAACTGGAATCCCGATTCTCCCAGGCTTTATCAGATCCCGCGCCTAAGTCCCCGGTCCAGCCGCACAAACGCCGCAGCGTCCGATCAATCGCCAGCCGCTCGATCAGCGCTCGGCAGAAAAGCGAGTAGCGACCGGCATCGTGGCTGACGCGGTGCGCCGGATGTGCCAATGTGGCGCCGGGAAGCAGGATGAGAGCAGCGATCATGCACGGGTTCAACCGCGAGTTGACCATCGAGGAGATCGACCTGGGCGGGCCGCGCGCGGGAGAGGTGCTGGTGAACCTCAAGGCCAGCGGGGTGTGTCACTCCGACTGGCACGCGCTCAAGGGGGACTGGGGCGATTTCCCGCTGCCCCTGGTGCTCGGCCACGAGGGAGCCGGCGTCGTGGAGGAGGTGGGCGCCAAAGTCACCGCGGTGAAGCCCGGCGACCACGTCATCCTGGCGGCGCTTCGGCGCCACCCACACCGTCAACGCCGCGCGCGACGACGCGCTCGATGCGATCCTCTCACTGACCGGCGGCGCCGGCGTGCACTACGCCTTCGAGGCGATCGGGGTCGCCTCGGAGCCGTACCTGAACAGCGTGCGCTGCACCCGCCGCCGCGGTGTCACCGTGTGGGTGGGGCACGCGCCGCTGAACACGCCGGTGCAGCTCGACGCGCGCGACCTGTTCTTCGAGAAGACGGTGATCGGCTCCTTCTACGGTAGCGCCCGCACCCACGTCGACTTCCTGCGTATCCTCTCCCTCTACCGCGAGGGCAGGCTGCTGCTCGACGACCTGGTCAGCAAGCGCCTGCCGCTGGAACAGGTCAACGGCGCCTTCGAATCGCTGGCGCAGGGCGACGTGGCGCGCAGCGTGCTGGTGATGGAGTAGCCGGCGGGTCCCGCGGCCGGCCCGCCGCCGGCTGGCTACGCGGCGCGGCGGGCCACGTCGATCAGCGCACGGATGTAGCCGATGGCGTAGGCGCGCCCGCGGTGGCCCCAGTCGGTATCGTCCATCATGCGCGGCACGTGGTCGGTGATCATGAAGCCGCCGAAGCCCACCTCCAGCAGCGCCTGCACCACGGCAAAGGTGTCGACGTTGCCCTCGTCGATGAAACACTCGTTGAAGCACGGCACCTGCCCCTGCACGTCGCGGAAATGCACGTACACGATGCGGCCGCGGCCGCCGAAGTGGCGCACCGCGTCGAGCACGCCGGACGGCCCCATCTCCGACCAGCAGCCCATGCAGAAGTCGAGGCCGTGGTGTGGGCTGTCGAAGGTGTCGATGGCGCGCTTGAAGCCGGCAAAGTTGCGAAAGATGCGCGCCACGCCACCGAGCGCCGGCACCGGCGGGTCATCGGGATGGACCGCCAGCGTGACCCCGGCCTCCTCCGCCACCGGCAGCACCCGGCTCATGTAGTAGTCATAGTTGTCCCACATCTCCTCTTCGCCGAAGACGCGGCCATGGGTGAGCGGCGCATCGGTGTGCTCGGCCAGGTCGAACCGGGTGCCGCCGGCACCGCCGCGCAGCGGTGCCAGCCCCGGGGTACGCCACACCGCATTGGGCATCCAGTGATACCCCAGGATCGGGATCCCGGCGCGCCCCATGTTGCGGATGGTGGCCTGCATGTGCGCGATCTGCTCGTCGCGCCCGGGCAGGCCGAGCATCGCCTTGTCGTAAAAGCTCACCGGCACGTTCTCCAGGCACATCAGGCGCAACTCCGCCGCATCGGCGCGCTGCCGCAGCGCCAGCAGGTCCTCGTACTCCCAGCGCTGCTCTCCGGGCAGGTTGGGCGTGTTCATCAGGAAGTCGTCGGCGCCGAGCTGCTTGATGAAGGCCAGCTTCTCGTCCGTGAGCTCGCTGAACTGGCCGAGCCCGATCCGCATCTCATTCCGGTCCCGCACGGTGCACCTCCGGCGTCCAGCGTAGCGCAGAACCGCCGCGCGAGGAAGTTGCGCTGTGGACCGACCACGCACGACATTGACACGCTCTCCAAGTGTGCGCGATGCTCATCCTTTCCGGCTGGTGACTGTCAGGACATCTGTTGCCCAAGCTGGGAGGTGTAGAGTGATGGTCAAAGTGCCGCAGGCGCGCGGCGCAAGCCGGGGTGAACCCGGCGCAGTCGTCCGCCGCGCACTCGACGAAACCTGACTGCGACTGGCCGCCCGCGTTGCGGGCGCGAGAGACGCCAGGGAGCGGCAGGGTCCCTCCGCAAGACTCTCAAAACTCAACCTGAGGAGTTTCGTATGCAGATTGTACGAATGAGCATGACCTGCGCGGTGGCGTTGGTCCTGGTGCTGACCGCGACCGGCCTCTGGGCCGCTGGTGAGGACGAGGCGCCGGCCGCGGCCGACGACAAGAGGTACGTGACCGACCCGGTCACCGGCAAGGTGTACACCGCGCACGAGTACGGCGGGTCGCTGACCTTCGTCAAGGGCAACGATGGCGGCTGGATCGACGCCTACAAGGAAAACGCGGTGTCCATGTGGAGCCTGGTTTACGAGAAGCTGGGCAAGCTGGACTGGGCGCTGGACCGGGACGCGTATCCGTTCACCGGCGGCTACATGACACCGCTCTACGCGCTGAGAGGGGCGCTGGCGGAGAGCTGGGAACAGCCCGACGACACCACCATCGTCATCAACGTCCGTCAGGGCGTTCACTGGCACGACAAGGCGCCGATGAACGGTCGCGAGCTCACGGCCGAGGATATCGAACATGCCTTTCAACGTTATCTGGGTCTGGGCCGGTTCAGTGGCAACGACCCGTCCCCGGGCGGAGGTGAGCTGGTATCCGTGCCGTGGGAATCGGTCGAGGCGACCGACAGATATACGGTCGTTTTCAAGCTGCAGGAGCCTAGACTCCGTGCCCTCAACCTCATCCTGGACTGGTACCAGATGCTGATCCAGCCCCCCGAGGTGGTCGACGAACATGGCGGCATTACCGACTGGCGGCAGGGAGTCGGCACCGGGCCCTACGAGATGACCGACTGGGTTCTGGGCAGTTCCTTCGAATACACCAGGAACCCCAACTACTGGGCTTTCGACGAGAAATGGCCGGAGAACCGCCTGCCCTACATCGAAAAGATACACGGCCTGGTCATCGTGGAGCATGCAACGCGCATCGCGGGGCTGCGCTCGGGCACCATCGACTTCATCGGTCATCCGGGCTCCACGCAGATCTTCGATATCAACCAGTCCCTGAGTCTGCAACGGACCAACCCCGAAATCAATCAGTACCCGTGGTCACAACGATCGGACAACTGTGCCGGCATCAACACCACCGTGGCGCCCTTCGATGACGTCCGAGTGCGCCGCGCGATGCAGATGGCCCTGGACCTCGACACCATGAACGATTCCTACTACAAGGGGCTGGGAGGAACGATTCCTCGGGGATTCGTCGGCCGCAAGTTTCCGGCCTACATGACCCCGTACGAAGACTGGTCCGAAGAGCTGAAGGGATACTACAGCTACGATCCGACCGGAGCCGAGGCGCTCCTCGATGAGGCGGGGTATCCGCGCGGCGCCGACGGCATCAGGTTCAAGACCGAGTACATGCACTTCGACCGATTTCCGGTCAGCTGGTCGGAGTTCATGGTTTCGTACTGGCGGCAGATTGGCGTCGAGATCGACATCCTGACCCCGACTCAGGCGGAACATACGGCCAGGCGTAACGCTGGCGATTGGGCACTGACGTCGGAAGCATGCGGCACCGACGCTGATCCAATGATCATTGCACCTGGTTTTCGCTCAACAGTTGCTCGCTCGGGAGTCCACGACGCTCAATACGACGCCTGGTTCGAAACCGCTGTGAACGCCTCGACCATCGAGGAACAGCAGAGGATCATCAAGCAGATGGACATGCGGTACATCGAGCAGCACTGGATGATCTGGGGTCCCTGGGCGCCGCAGTACAACGTGGCCCAGCCCTGGATCATGGGTTACAACGGCGAGGGCATCATAGGCGGAAATACCACCCATACGGTCTTCTCGCGCCTCTGGATCGACAGTGAAATGAAGGAGGCAATGGGTTACTAAGAGGTTCGCTTTCGGAGCGGCCCCGCAAGACCTCCGGTTTTGCGGGGCCCTCTAAGGGAAACCGGGACTAGATGAGAACCTACATCATCAGGCGACTGTTACTGATGATTCCGACCCTCCTGCTGCTGACCATCCTGGTCTTTCTGCTGGTCCGTTTCATTCCCGGGGATGTCGTCGACGCGATCGAGGCACAACTGGAATCCTTTAGCCCCGGCACCGAGGTAGACCGTGAGGTCGTCATGCGGCTGATGGGTCTGGACGTCCCCGTCTACGTGCAGTACGGACGCTGGATAGGGGTGCTGCCGACGCCCGACCCGCTTACCGGCGAGTCCGAGTTCAGAGGCCTTCTCCAGGGCAGCCTTGGCCGATCCCTGTTCGGCCACTTTCCGATAGAGGCCGAAATACTGCGCAGGCTGCCGCTCACAATCGAGCTGGGCGTCATGGCCATCATCATTGGTCTGTTAATAGCGCTGCCGGTCGGCATCTACTCGGCGATCCGTCAGGACACGGCCGTCGACTACGCCGGGCGCACCGTCGCCGTCATCGGCCTGGCGACGCCGAACTTCTGGCTCGGCATCATGGTCATGATCTACCCGGCGATCTGGTGGGGCTGGTCACCGTCGATGAAGTTTATTCCGTTCCTCGAAGACCCGCTGGGAAATGTCGGGATGTTCATCATTCCCAGTGCGATTCTGGGGACGGCCCTGTCCGCGGGCACCATGCGGATGACCCGCACCATGATGCTGGAGGTGCTCAGGCAGGACTACATCAGGACGGCCTGGTCCAAGGGCCTCAGGGAGCGGGTGGTGGTGATCAGACACGCCGTCAAGAATGCCCTCATCCCCATTGTTACCGTGGTAGGCATGCAGTTGCCGCTGGTGGTGGGCGGCTCCGTTATCATAGAGAGCATATTCAACTTGCCGGGGCTCGGTCGTTTCCTGCTGGATGCCCTGAACAGCCGCAACTACCCGATAGTGTCCGGAGTGAACATGTTCTTCGCCGGCGTCGTCCTGTTGAACAATCTACTCATCGACCTGATCTATCCGTACCTGGACCCTAGAGTACGTTACCAATGAGCGTGAGCGGAGAAGTCCCGGGATATGAGTGATACGACGAGAACGGCGGTCGCCCGCAGTGAGCCCAAGAGACGGGGCGCCGTGGCCGACTTCTTTGTCAGATTGTGGAGAGAGAAGCCGCTGGGCACGGCCTGCGGGATCATCATTCTGCTGTTGATCGTGGTGGCTATCTTTGCCGATGTTCTGTCGCCCTATCCATACTGGGAGGTTCATCCGGCAGACATGCTGCTCGGCTCATCAACCCGCTATCTGCTTGGGACCGATCAGTTGGGACGCGACTTTCTGAGCCGTATCATGTACGGTGCTCGTCTTTCGTTGTTTGTCGGCCTGTCGGCGACCGCGATCAACGTGGTGGTCGCTGTCCTGATCGGGGGCACCTCGGGATTCGTCGGTGGCAAGCTGGACCTGGTGGTGCAGAGATTTGTCGATGCCTGGATGGCGTTCCCGGGACTGCTCATCCTGCTGTCGGTGATGTCCATAGCGGGCAAGGGTTTGCTGCAGATAATTCTGGTCCTGGGGATATCGGGTGGCATCGGCGGCTCCAGGATAACGCGCGGCGCCGTCATCGCGGTCAAGGAGAACCTCTATTTTCAGGCGGCCCACGCGGTTGGCGCCTCGCGGTGGACCGTTCTGATCCGCCACGTGCTGCCCAACATTGCGGCTCCGGTAATCATCCTGTTCAGCATCAACATCGGTGGGGTGATCATTGCCGAATCTTCCTTGAGCTTCCTGGGATTCGGCCTGCCCGCCCAGATTCCAAGCTGGGGAGGTATGCTCAGCCGGGAAGGGCGGGTGTTCATGGAGACCGCGCCGTGGCTGGCGCTCTGGCCCGGCCTGTTCCTCACGGTTACCGTCTACAGCCTGAACATGTTCGGCGACGCCGTGCGCGATCTGCTCGACCCGCGGCTGCGGGGTAGCGCAACCACGCTCCTGGGTGGCGGTGCTCGGCTCGGTGCGGACCGCGTCAAGTAGCCCGACAACGTGCCGCGTGCAGATCCCGGTAGTAGTAGATACCGGTTGCCTTCAGTGCCGCGGCCGCCCGGGAGCGCTGCTCGGCGATCGGCCATCGGCAGCGCGACGCGGGCGCCCGTGAGCTGCGCCGCGTAGGGTGCGAGCACCATACTCCAGAGCGGTTTACCAGCTCGCTCGCCAGGCCATCCCACCCCTGAACGACGTCTGCATCCCGTGTGGCGGAACCTGCCAGATCGCCGCCTTCACGTGCGTCGGTTCGTTCGCTGTACGAGGTGTCCAGGAATGATCGGGAAGCCGCCCACCCGCAACGCCGGGCTGGGTGGATGCGTTGCTGCCACGTTTGGCGCCGCGGTGCTGGATTCTGCGAAAGTGCCAAAAAAATTGCGCTAGGCACTTGACGGGTCTGGCGCTGCTCGTATCGGCCTCCTGCCGCACGTTCGGGCCCCTCCGACCCTGCGAACATCCCGCCATGCGCCCCAGGCCCTTCAGCACCCACCAGCGCCGGCCTGCACCCTTCCCGGGGCCGGTCCCGGGACTCGCCGAAACCGTTCATTTCTCATCCATGCTTATATTTACGCCATGGATACCGCGACCGCTACCGGCTTCATCTCCTCGCTCTCCGGGCTCCCCGACCAGGTGCTGCTGGCGCATACCAGGTCCCTCGTCCTGCACGAGCAGGCGCTGCAGCTCGCCGTCCTCGACCACCTGCGCGAGATCCACGCCCGCCACCTCCACCTGCGCCTCGGGTTCTCCAGCCTGTTCGACTACGCGGTGCGCGAACTGGGCTACAGCGAAGGTGCCGCCTGGCGCCGTATCAAAGCCATGCGCCTGTGCTCCGATACCGCCGGGTCACGCGAGCGGCTGCAGGACGGCTCGCTCTCCCTGAGCGCGGCGGCGCAGTTGCAGAACACCTTCGATCTCCTGCAGCGCACGGCGACCGCCGCCGCGGACCCCGGCGCGGCACCCACGGCACCGGAGCTGCTGCCGCTCGGCACGGGGACGGCGCGGGGGCCTGGGGCTTCGGGGGCCGGGGCAGCGGCGCCGGCGCGACCGGTGCCGGCGCTGAACGCGGCGCAGCGGCAGGAGCTGGTGGCGCAGGCGAGCGGCAAGAGCACCCGCGAGGTGAAGCAGTTGTTGGCCGGGGTGGCTCCCGAGCTGGCGCGGCCGGCCGATCGCATGCGGGCGCTGGGCGCGGGCCGCTGGGAGCTGAAGGTGGTGATCGACGCGGCGTGTCAGTGCGGGATCGAGCAGCTACGGGCACTGCTGTCACACGTGGACCCGCACCTGACGCTGGGGCAGCTGGTAGAGCGGCTGGTGCAGGACGGCCTGCAGCGCTACGACCCGGGACGACCGCCGCGCGGGCGCAGAGGCGGGCGCCGGGAGGCAAGTGCGGGCCAGGCGCCGGAGCCGAAGGCGCAGCAAGGGCCAGCGGGCGGGGCGGCTTCGCCGGCGAAGCGGGACGCGCAAGAGCAACCCGTAGTGCCGACGCCGCCGGAGGGCACGAGCGGCGGTGGCAGCACCCCGGCGCCGGCAGCGCTGTCCGCAGAGGAACCCGCGCGCGGGATTGGCGGCACCGGCACCCCGGCGGTGGCAGCGCTGCCCGCGTCGCCGTCGGGGCGCGAGACTTGCGGCGGCGGCACCCCGGTGCGTGCCAAGCCAGCGGCGGCGGCGCCCGGCTCCGCTGCTTCGGCGGCGAAGTCGGTGGCAGATCGTGGGTCCCACGCCACCGTAACGACGCCACGGCCGGCGCCGCCGCCAGACCAGAGCATGCCGACCGCGCTGGCAGCGGAGGATCGCGGTCGCAGGGCTTCTTCGCCAGCGAAGCGGGCGGGGGCGGCGATGCGGGCAGGAGCGGCGCAGCTCGATGGCCGTTCGCGGCCGCAGCCCGAGGCAGCCGGCACGTCCGGAGGCAGCGCGCAGCCGCCCCACCGGGCGCCCCGGTCCCGGTATATTCCGGCACCAGTGCGGCGCGAGGTGTGGCGCCGCGACGGCGGCTGCTGCAGTTACGTCGATCCGCACAGCGGGCGGCGCTGCGGCTCCCGCTTCCTGCTGGAGCTCGACCACATCGTTCCC
Source organism: Spirochaetia bacterium (assembly GCA_965203905.1). GTDB lineage: Bacteria > Spirochaetota > Spirochaetia > SZUA-6 > Bin103 > Bin103. Next base: position 6,330,412 of record CBDBDQ010000005.1, read on the forward strand.
TTCGCGCTTGGCGGCAGCGCCGAACCGGCGAACTTGTCCTTGTCGTGTGCTGCCCACCACCGTCTCCGGCATCGGGAGTACGGATCGTCGCCAGACGGGGCCACGTGATCGCCGCTCGCCCGGGGTGCGAGTTGGGCGGTTGGGCGTCGATCCAAGGGCAACGGAAGTAACGATAGCAGCCGGCTTGTCGCGCAGCGTGGGATAGTCCTGGCTCGCTCGCTGCGCCAGCTTGTCATGCTTCCGCGGGTCTGCTATCATCGTGGCGAGACCAGGGAGTCTCGCCGGGACCTCTCTCCTCTCGGAGAAGCTGCCCGGAAAACACCATGCTCAATTGAGAGCATGCTCGACGGAGATGCTGGGCCGATGGACAGTCCGCGGGTCGCTCGTTGAAGCGACCGCAGCAGGTACATTTCCGATCCACTGACTCGCGCTTCCCGGCAACCGGGAACGGCGACGAGTTCGAGCTCAGCAGGTCCGGCGAGCTCCCTGACTCCCTGCTTCGGCTCTTAGTGCCACACCTTCTCCCAACGACCTGATTGCGCCGAGCGGTAGATGGCCAGCGCCGTCCGCAGCTCGCCGAGCGACGCTTCCGCCGGGGCGGCCGGTTGCCTGCCGTCCAGCACCACCGCTTCGAAATCCGCCATCTCGGGCGCGAAGGACGCGGCATAGCCGTGTTCTCCCGCGATCGGCCGTCCCTCGGGATGCTCCCGGTCCACCAGCGTCATGCCGCCGTCGAAGCCGCCGTGAATGACGATCTCGCCCTCCGTGCCGGTGAGCCGCCACCATGGCCCTGCCCACAGCGGCGCGTCGCTGGTGATTGCCTGGAAGCTTGCCACCACGCCGGAGCGGAACCGCAGCAGGGCATGGGCCAGTGACTCGCCCTGCATCACCGACAGCAGCCGGGAGGTGGTCGCTACCACCTCCTCCACCTCGCCGAGCCACATCCGCAACGGGCGGATCCAGTGCGCGCCGCCGTCCACCACGACGCCGCCACCGGTACGGGACACCTCGTAGCGCCAGGAGTCGGACGGGTACCAGAACGGATCGTGCGACGCCTCGAACGAGGCCCGCGCCGTGACCGCCTCGCCGATCGCCCCCTGCGCGAGCAGCTCGCGGGCACGCACCACGTCGGGCCAGTACTGGGAGTTCTCGGCCACCATGAAGACGGTGCCGGCGCGGCGCGCCGCCTCCTGGATGCGCGCGCAGGCGTCCAGCGTCAGTGCCATCGGCTTCTCCAGCAGCACGTGCTTGCCGGCCGCGAACGCCCGCGTGGCCAGTTCCTCGTGCAGGTCGTGTGGCACCATGATGTCGACGGCGTCGAAGTCGCCGGCGGCGAGCGCCGGCTCCAGGGAGGCGTAGGTACGCGCCCCGGTGCGGGCGGCGATCGCCGCCGCGGCGTCGGGGTCGGGGTCCACGGCCGCGGTCACCCGGGTGCGCGGTGCCGCCTGCTCGATGCCGTCGAGATGAAAGCCTGCGATGCGGCCGCAGCCGACGAAGGCCAGCCGCAGCTCGGGCGCGTCGTTTGCCATGGCGGCGATTCTACGCGCGGCGCCGCGGCAGTGTCAGCCGTGGAGGTGGTATGGTGTCCCCGTACGGGAGGTGCGGTGATGCAGTACCGGCTATTGGGTGCGAGTGGGGTGCGGGTGTCCGAAATCGGGATCGGGGCCTTCCCGCTGTCGGGCTACTCGGTCGACGCGGACGGCCGGCGGACCGGCTGGAGCGGGTCCAGCGATGCGCAGGCGGTGGCCCTGATCCACCGTGCCGAGGAACTGGGCATCAACCTGATCGACAGCGCCGAGTCGTACGGCAACGGCCACAGCGAAGAGGTGGTGGGAGGCGCGCTGCGCGGACGCCGCGACCGCTGGCTGATCGCCACCAAGGTGTCCACCAACCTGGGCCTGAGCGCGGGGACGGCGGACCTTGCCGGAGCGGCGCGGCGGCGCATACATGCTGCCGCCGAAGCGAGCCGGAGGCGTCTCGGCAGCGACTTCATCGACGTGTACCAGCTCCACGCCCTGCCGCTGGCGGGTGCCGAGGCGGCGGTCATGGAGGCGCTCATGGAGCTGAAGCGGCGTGGCGTGGTGCGCCTGATCGGCATCTCCAGCAACGACGTGGCGGCGATCCGCCGTCTTGCGGCACTCGGCGACGTGGACGTGCTGCAAGTGGGCTACAACCTGATTGAGCGCCAGGGAGCGGCAACCCTCGACTACGCCCGCGGCGCGGGCATGGGCACCCTGATCCGGGTGCCCCTGGCGAAGGGCATGCTCAGCGGCAAGTACTTCACCGACTGGGAAGTGCCGGGCGACGACGTGCGCCACGAGCGGTTCTCGCACGCCGACACGGTGCGCGCCTTCCGGCGCCTGCCGGAGCTGGCGTTCCTCGCCGAGGACCGCACCATGCCGCAGGCCGCGCTGCGCTTCACCCTCGACCACCCCGGCACGAGCTGCGTGATCGCCGGCGCCAAGACGGTCGCCCAGATCGAGGAGAATGCCGCCGCGGCTGAGGTGCCGGCGCTCTCAGGCGCCGAGCTGCAACGCGCGTTTCCCATCGTGGAAGGTCTCTCGGTCCCCAACTGGGCGGGTAACTGAAGCCGTGGTACAGGAGACGCCGCGGGGCCGGTTCGGCGTAGCCGTCAAGGCGGCGATCCTGCGCGGTCGCCGGCTCCTGGTCCTCTACAAGAGCGTCGCCGAGGCCGGCTCCGATCCCGATCCCGCTGTCAGGATCGATCTCCCCGGTGGACGGATCGAGTTCGGCGAGTCACCGGTCGAGGCGCTGCGCCGGGAGGTCGCCGAGGAAACCGGGCTGCAGGTCGAGCCGATTGCCCCGCTCCAGGTCTGGCACTACGTGAAGCAGCGATTCCAGCTCGTCGGGATCGACTACCGGTGCGAGTGCAGGTCCGGCGAGGTAGCGCTGAGCGATGAGCACGATGGGTTCGCTTGGCTGACCGAGGAGGAACTGCGCCAACTCCATCCAGAGGAGCAGCAACAATTCGCCGCGGCCTTCCAGAGCGATCTCGGCCCCTGACCCCGACATGCCGAAAGGACATGCCTCCGACGAGGTTCGTTTGCTGCTGGGAAGCTCGAACCGACACAAGGTCCGGGAGTGGCGGGCCATGCTGCAGCATCTGGCGATCGACCTGGTGGACCCGGTGCAGTTGCGGCTCGCGGTAGACGCGGTCGAGAACGGAGCGACCGCCGAGGAGAACGCGCGCATCAAGGCACAGGCATACCTCGATGCTGCCGGCATTCCGACGTTCTCGCTCGATGCCGCCCTGCGCATAGACGGTCTGCCGCCCGAGGAACAACCCGACGTTTGGGTGCGTCGCATCTGCGGTCGCGGGGAGCAGACCACCGACGCCGAGATGGTGAGCCATTACCGCGACCTGCTGCGGCGGCTGGGCGGACGCGCGACGGGCGAATGGACCCTCGGTATCGCCCTGGCGCCGGCACCCGGACGCATCCTCTCGGCGCGGCGGGTGCACCGCACGCAGTTCGTGGCCACGCCAAGCCCAGTGCTGATCCCCGGCGCGGCGCTGCAGTCGCTGCAGGTGAATCCGGCGACCGGCCGTTACTTCTCCGAGATGACCCCGTCCGAGCATGCCGACCGGCTGCGGGAACGGGCACGCTGGATCGTCGGCTTCGTGATTCGCGGTCTGCTCTGATAATCGTCCTTCAACACATCTAATTTGATTTACAATACGATATTTGTGCTATTAACTAGCAAATAAGATATATAAACGGATCAAAGTAGTTGACCGAACTCCGGCTCCTTCTCCACTATATAAACATCAATTACTGATTGCTAAGTCACTCATCAGGCGAATAAGCAATCAAAGTTGGAAGGTTATGAGGATCACTCACCTTACTACCGACAGCGCAGCGATGCAGGAGTTGGGCACCCGAATCGCGCGCCAGCGCCTGAACCGCAATCTCACGCAGGCAACGCTCGCGGCCGAGGCTGGGGTTTCCGTGCCCACCGTGCAGCGCCTGGAGCAGGGCAAGTCGTGCCAGACCTCCAGCCTGATCCGGATCCTGCGCGCCCTCAAGTTACTGGAGCATCTCGACGGCCTCGTCCCCGAGCCGCCGGCGAGCCCGATGCAGCAGCTCAGAACGCGCGGCAAACTACGCCGGCGCGCCTCCTCACCGGCCGGTACTCGCATTCGCGAGCGCCCCCCGGCATGGACCTGGGGCGATGAGCCATGACGGTGGCCGAGGCAAGAATGTGGGGTACCACGATCGGGGCCGTGAGTTGGGATGACGACCGTGGCTACGCCGCCTTCGAGTACGCCCCGGCCTTCCGGCCAAGCGGTCGGGAGGTTGCCCCGCTCACGATGCCGCTGGGCGACGCGATCTACTCCTTCCCGGCACTGGCGCGGGAGACGTTCCACGGGCTTCCGGGGCTCCTTGCCGACTCGCTCCCAGACCGCTTCGGCAACGCTCTCATCGACGCCTGGCTGGCGGCGCAGGGCCGCAGTCCGGGCGATTTCAATCCGGTGGAACGGCTCTGTTACGTCGGCGAGCGTGGCATGGGAGCCCTGGAGTTCGCGCCCGCCACCGGCCCCGACCATCGACAGTCCGCAATGGAAGTGGCGGCACTCGTCGAGCTTGCCAGTGAGATACTCACCAACCGAGGGAGACTTGCCGGCTCCTTCGAGGCACCCCGGCGACAGCAGGCACTGCAGAGCATCCTCCGGGTCGGCACCTCGGCCGGCGGCGCCCGCGCCAAGGCGATCATCGCCTGGAATCCCGCCACCGACGTGGTGCGCTCGGGGCAGATTTCCGCCGGCGACGGATTTTCCTACTGGCTGCTCAAGTTCGACGGGGTAGCCGGCAACCGCGACCGCGAGCTCGACGATCCGCAAGGCTACGGACTGATCGAGTACGCCTACCACCTGATGGCTCGGGCCGCGGGCATCACCATGGCCGACTCCCGCATCCTGCACGAAGGCGGGCGCAACCACTTCATGACCAGACGCTTCGACCGAACCGCGGCAGGCGACAAGATTCACCTGCTGTCGCTCGGCGCCATGGCGCATTACGACTTCAACCAGGCCGGCGCCCACTCCTACGAGCAGGCGCTCCGCGTGATCGAACAACTCGATCTCGGCAAGGATACGGTGGAAGAGCAGTTCCGCCGCATGGCGTTCAACGTCGTCGCGCGCAACCAGGACGACCACGTCAAGAACATCGCGTTCCTGATGGATCGGTCCGGGCGCTGGTCGCTCGCACCGGCATTCGACGTAACGTACAGCTACAATCCGGGGGGACGGTGGACCGGCGCCCACCAGATGTCCCTGAACGGCAAGCGCGAAGGCTTCGTCGCCGATGACTTCGACGCCTGTGCGCGCACCGCCGCCATGAAGCGCGGCCGCGCAACCGAGATCCTCCGCCAAGTCCAGGGCGCAGTATCACACTGGCCCGAGTACGCGGCTCAAGCCGGCGTACCGGAGGAAACCACTCGCCGCATCGGCTCCACTCAGCGCACAGAAACTCTCGTTCCCTGATCGATTGCCCGTGCACCTCGTTACCCGATGCCTTGCCGGCGTCTTGGCGGGTAGCAGCGCAGTAGATGGTGATCGCGCCGAACCTGAACGGGCATCGGTAGCAAGGACCGAGCGCGCTACCGATGCCCGTTACGGGTACAGGTGGAACGAAAAAAAGGGGCTCTACAGGTAGCTGCAGAGCCCTTGATCGGCCCCCGGCCAGCTTGTGACGGCCGACCGAGGAACGCTATCCACCAAAAAGGGGATAGTCTTCCAAGCCCGACTTAACGGGATACAGTCGAAATTATGCCGGCTCTTTGCGGATTACGTCAAGCCCCAGTGCCTTGATCACGCCGGCCCGGATGGCCTCAAGGACGTCGGGCGGTACCCGTGGCGTCCCGTACTTCGGCTTACCGCCCTTCTTGACCCTTACCCGGTCAAGTCGGTCCACAGATACTGTGTACAGCATGTCGCACTTCGCCCAGGAACCTCCTCGGCGGCGAAGAGTACGCGGCAAGGACTGGCGACCTATCCGACAATGAAAGGGCTGCACTGGTCGCGGAGCAGCAGAGCTCAGCGATACGACGGTGCACAGCCGAGCTCCTGACCTTCCGCTCGGGCGGTATGACCACAATGGGTCTCACCTTGACCATTTCTGGCGGATTCCAGCTTAATCTGTGTCCGTTGTCCGAACTGCGTGTATCTCAGCCTACGTGACGTTGCTCTCTGCCCGAGTCCACGCGAAAAAGGAACGGACGTTTGTGGAGTAGTTGATGCATTTCGTCCGTAACGAGGCAGCAGTGAACGCCGAGAACACCCGCACGTGGCGCCTAACCGCTGACACCATGTCGTCAATCCGTGGCAGCCACGCCCTTCGCCGTATCGGTCGCGCCGGTTGACGGTGCGGACAAAGTGGGGATAGTCTCCTCGTGCGCTTCAAGCGCACTCTTGCTCGACTCCCAATCGGCGGGTGCACTTGCCCCCAACGTGTGACTTGGTTCCCAACACCAGCGTGCTTGCACGTCTTCGTCGAGTGGGTCGGCACATCACGAGATGAGCATGGAGATGGAAGCTGACTTTCACGACGAGATGCTGAGCCTATATCGCCGTACGGGCGTGGCGACCGGGGTCTGGCACAACTACTTCCTCCGATCCGTGCACAGGGAAGGAGGACTTGTCTTTGCGAAGAAGCTTCTTGCTCCGACAAAGACGAGCACAGGTTTCGATTCGCTGGTGAAAGCACAAAGAGCGGACCTGTCCGTCGAGGCGCTCGTCGTCAAGCAGCGTTACGCCCATCTCTTCGGACCGGACGAACTTGAAGAAGCTCAACGCCGTTTGACTCAGGTTCCCGACTCCGGCTTCCCCAAGGAGTCGGATGGACCGGAGACGCTAGGTGAGATAACCGACGGCGAAACATACCAAGAAAAGTCCGTCCAACATGTATTGGTAAACCGTCACGAACGCAATTCAAAGGCGAGAAAGAAGTGTATTGAGCACTTCGGGGCGCGTTGCAAGGTGTGCGATCTTGACTTCGAGCGGCGCTATGGCGAAGTCGGAAGAGGCTTCATTCACGTACATCATCTACGCCCTCTCGGGCGACTAAAGTCTTCGTATCGACTCGATCCACTCAAGGACCTGATTCCTGTATGTCCAAACTGTCACGCCATGCTACACCGTCGGAATCCGCCGTACGACGTTGAGCAGTTGCGCGGTCAATTGCGATAGAGTCTTCTGCGGACTATCGCCTGGAAGAAACGCGGCGAAGGAGGTAGCATCCATGTTGAGAACGAGTAAGCTGATGGCACCTATAAGTGCCGTCAGCGGTCGGACCAATGGCTGACCTTCTGACCGAACACTTGGACCCGCTTCTAACCCGAACACGTGCACTCCGCCATAGCCTCGAGCTTCGCCTGATTCTTGTGATCAACGTACCCGGCCTGACCCTACACCTATCCGCTCGTTCGGAACTGCGTACGTTCGGCGTGCCGGCCCTGTACGTGTCACAGTTCCATCTATGGGCGAAGCGTGGCACTAAAAAATCCAACCAAAACAGTAGCCCATAGACCAAGTGCAAACGACCAACCGATACGCCAACCCACCTATCGATGCAGCAAAGGAACAAGACTAACGGACAAAGTAAAACCTGCTCCATGGCTCCGCCAAGCGCGCCACATGCACAAATCGTACAAACCGCCCTATCCGTGGCTACGACAGGTTAATCGATGATCCTTTTACCATAGTGATTCAGACTGGATGTTGTCGCGGTCTCTCCTCATAGCCGATATTCACAAAGTTAAAACACTTCCCCAGAATGTCGATCAATTCCTCGTCGTATACACGGCGCGAGTTACTATGAGCGATCTGCTGGCTTCTATTTAGGAAATACGCAACAAAGTCAGCCAGCTGAATTAGACGACAGATCTTGGAGTCTTCAAAATGAACTCGGATAAGGTCGGACTCTTCCCATCGCAGGGGAACGAGACCTGTTCGGCCTGGTTTCTTCTTACCGGCGTCGGAAAATATCTCCCATTTGGTGCTTGGAAATTCTTCCGTGATGTAATCTCTACATCTCCGTATACAGAGAAGAAATGCTGCATCCTTCGGTGACTCCAAATCTATTCCGAATTTCTGACGAATGAATCCTACATTCTTCTCTGATCCCATATTAACTAACTGCTGATGACTCTCATTACCCTTCCATAGAGTCTGAACAATGATCGGAAATTTCATGATACGAAAGATCTCAGCAACACCGGCTATCACTCCCTTCAAGGCTCCTATAGGCACCTCAGCCCAGCAGTTCTGTCTCTGAAAGATTTCGTAGGCATGTAGTTCAGCAGCCCCAAACCGCGCCTTTACTTCGTCGTGTATGCCATCCATCTGTGAGATGGCGTACTGCGATAGTGAAGGGGGAACCAACACAGCAATCCATGTTTGTCTGTCCTGTGACCCATTCCGCGTTTCGATTTTCGAACCGCCATCATCCATCAGGACAAGTCCAGTTCCATCCAGGCCAGAAGATCTCTGAAGATTTAGGAAATTGCTGGAAATCGTATTCACTTTACAGACCTCCAAGTGAAAGCTATCTCAGTGCACTGTGAATTTGCATACGAAGTGCGCAAGTTCATGGTGGCCAGTCAGTATCTCTCAACGAAATCGATTCATTTCCATTCCTCAAGCTGCTGATCATGTTTCAGTTGCGTCCTGTGAATGGTAAGATCAACGTCGACCACAATTCATCGAAGCCGACTCCCAACCACTCGAAATTGTCAATCCAGCCGCCGCCCGCTTCGAACAAATTGGTTTCCCGCGTCTGAAAGTCCAAGCCCTCGTCGGGGAAACAGAACATACCAAGCCCAATATACGCTGGATAGACTACGGCGTCAATGGCAATCGAGAGAGCATCCACGCTTTCGTCGGATTGCAGTTGATCCTAACGTCCATCCGACATTCGATCTGGTTTCGGTTTGGGTTGGGAAAGTGGGTGACCGGAACCCTGCTTTAGGACGTGCACCCCAGGTGGCTCGACGGTAGTAGCGGGTTCGTTTTGTGAGAGTAGTCGTATGTCCGCGCGCGCTCTTTAGTCGAATCTGGATTTGGTACGGCTCGCCCTGCCGGATCTACTAAGTGCGGTTCACGCAGCTTTCGCAGGTTGTGCACTTTCGTTTCGCGAAACGGAACGAACGCATTGTTCGAAGCGCGCATTGTCACAGCACTGGCGGGTAGCGGCTCCATCCCGTACCATGCGGGCGGGGAGGAGCGCAGGCGATGGCGGAGGCGATGTGGCGGGCGGCGAAGGGAGCGGGAGTCGGCAACGTCTTCCTGGAGCGGGTGCCGGTACCCGAACCGGGGCCCGGCGAAGTACTGAGCCGTACCCGGGTGAGCCTCATCAGCCGCGGTTCGGAGCTGTGGCGCCGCTACGTGCTGGAGGAAGCCGTCAACCCGGACATCATGGGCTACTCCACCGCCGGGGTGGTGCAGCAGGCGGGTGCGGGCGTCACCGGTTTCGCCCCCGGCGACCGGGTCGCGGTCACCGCGCCGCACGCCGAGTACTCGCTGCGCGCGGTCAACGCCGAGGAGTCGGACCCGCGCGTGATTCATCTGCACTCCGAGCTTTCCTTCGATCAGGGTACGTTTCGTCCCCTGGCGACGAGTGGCGCCTGTTGGGCACAGGCGCTCGGCATCACCGCGCAGGATCGGGTTGCGGTGCTGGGACAGGGCCTGGTGGGTAACCTCGTGATGCAGTTCGCGCGCGGCTACCGCCCTGCCCAACTGATCGCCGTTGACAGCCTCGAACTGCGCTGCCGCGTGGCCCGCGAGACGGGGGCGCCGGAGGTGGTTCACGCCGGCGAGGAGGATCCGGTTGCGGCGGTGCGGCGGCTGACCGGCGGCGCCGGCGCCAGCATCGTCGTGGACTGCGTGGGCGGGCCGCCGGGCGTAGCCTCGTTCGAGCAGGCGCAGCGGATGGTCAGCGACGGCGGCCTGATTCAGGTCAACGCCAAGTACCACAAGCAGCCGCTGCCGCTGCACGTGGACCGCTTTCAAGGCAAACGGATACTCGTCAGCTATCCGGCAAACATCGACCGCGCCGCGCTGGGCAGGGCCGCGCTGGCGGCGCTGGCGGCGGGAGAGGTTCGGGTCGAACCGCTGGTCACCCACCGCTTCGAGGCCAAGGACCTGAAGGCGGGCTTCGACTTCCTCTACCACCACCCGGAGCGCGCGCTGGGGATCCTGGTCGAGTGGCCGCGCGGGAGCTGAGAGACCGTGGCACGCAACTCGTACCTCCGCTTCGTCGGAGTGGGAGACGTCAATCTCCAGCACCGCGCCGACCCGGGCGGGGCCTTTGCCCGGGTGGCTGCGGAGCTTTCAGCCGCCGACGTGCTCTACGGCAACCTGGAGGGACCGCTGGCGGGCAGCGCCGACCCCAGCCCGATCCCCCACAAGCGCGGCTGGGTGCACTCCGATCCCGCCATGGTCGCCGGCCTGGAAGCCGCCGGCTTCGCCTTCGTGTCCTGCGCCAGCAACGTCACCTACCCGCCCAGCGCCGCCCTGCGTTCGCTGCAAGTGCTGGACGCCCACGCCATCCCGCACGCCGGCGCCGGCCGTACCCTGGCCGAGGCGCGCCGTCCGGCAATCGTGGAGCGCCGCGGCCTGCGTTTCGGACTGCTCTCCTACACCTCGGTGTTCTGGCCCCATGGCCATGCCGCCGGACCCGACTCGCCCGGCGTCGCCACGGTACGCATCGACACCGCCTACGAGCCGGGACCGCGGGTGCTGGAGATGCCCGGCGCGGCCCCGGTGGTACGCACCACGCCCGATCCTGAGGAACTGGCGGCATGCGTCGGTGACATCATGGAACTGCGGCCGAAGGTGGACCTGCTGGTGGTTGCGATGCACTGGGGCATCTCGGGGAGCACCGAGCTCGCCGAGTATCAACGCACCGTCGGCCGCGCCGCGGTGGACGCCGGGGCGGACCTGGTGCTCGGCGCCCACCCGCACGTACCGCAGGGCATCGAGATCCGCCCGCGGCCGGAGCCGGCGGCGCCCGGCATCATCTGCTACAGCCTGGGCAACTTCACGTTCGACTGGCCTGCCATGCACGGCCGCGCCGACGGCCTGCTGCTGCGCTGCCTGCTCGACCCCGAGCGGCGGTCACCGGTGCACGTCTCCTGCGTGCCGGTGGGGCGCAACGACGCCGGTCAGCCCGCGCTGCTGTCACCGCGCAGCTCACCGGGCCGGGACCTGGCGCGTTCGGTGAGCGCCCTGTCGCAGCCGTTGGGCACCGCGCTCCGCATCGACGACGCCGCCGATGACCTGGTCATCTGGTCGGCGCTGGAGGGACCTCCGGCCTCGTAAACCGGCTACGTCGGTCCGGCACCCTGTGCGGCGCTTATCTCGGCGCACATACGGGCCAGTTCCAGCACCCGCTCGTCGGGGGTGCCCGATTCGATGTCGGCGAACACCAGGTCGCAGGGGCCGTACCGCTCCGCGGTCTGCTCCAGGTCGGCGCGCAACTCCGCGCTCGCCTTGTCGCGCACGTCCATCGGCGTGTACATGAGGGCGCGGCGGCCGCCGGGAAACAGGGTGCGCGCCTTGTCCAGGTCGGAGTCGATGCCCATGTCGACGTAGGCTACGTCGGGGATGGAGGCGTAGTGCTCCAGGTAGGGGTTGGCGTTCCAGGCGCAGTTGTGGATGCCGATCAGCCCGAACGTCTCCGCGATGCGCAGGTCATGCGCCAGCAGGTACTCCTGGTAGTGCTGCGGCGACACCATGTTGACCAGGCAGTTGCTGACCGTGAAGTGACGGTTGTCCACTCCCGCCTCACGCTGCCGCGCATACAGCCGCTGCGCGCCGTCGATCATGGTGGTGGCGACGCAGGACAGCAGGTGGTGCACCCGGTCCGGCTCCCGCACCATCTCCAGAAACAGGTCCTCGCCGCGGATCCGATAGGCGCTGTTCAGCACCCCCTGCCAGTTGAGGTAGCCGCGCACGGTCCCGGTCTCGCGTTCGATCCAGTCGAGCTGCTCCATCAGCGCCGCGAACGCGGCACTGCGATCCAGGTCGGGCGGCTCCAGCCGGTCCACGGCCGGCCCGTCCAGGTGCTGGCGCGCGCTCCAGGGCCAGTTGTCTTCCTGATACTCGATGGGGATGCCGTACAGCAGCGCCACGAACGAGGCGCCGTGGACCCCGGTCAGCAGGTCGGTGGGCGCCTCCGGATCCTCCACCTGGCCGATCGGCAGCGCCGGGAACCGGCGCCGGACCTCGCGCGCCATGGTCACCAGCGCGTCCCGTCGGTATCCGGGATCCAGATGCCAGCGCTCGCCGAAGTCGACCCCGACCGCATCGCGGTACCACTTGGGAGTGAAGCCGAACTCGGGACGCAGAAACGGCTCCTCGCCGCTTCCCGGCCGCCGCGTCGCGGGAGCGGACAGGGCGATGTAGCTGACCAGCTCGTCGTAGGCGCGCATGGCGCCGGCCTCAGCCGCGGCCGATGTAGGGCATCTTGTTCGCCATCACCGTGAGGAAGGGCACGTTGGCATCGAGCGGCAGGCTCGCCATGTAGAGCACCGCGTCGGCCACGTGCTGCACGTCCATGGTCGGCTCCACCATGGTGGTGCCGTTGGCCTGCGGTACGCCCTCGGACATGCGTGCGGCCATCGGCGTGTGGGCGTTGCCGATGTCGATCTGGCCGCAGGTGATGTCGAAAGGACGCCCATCCAGGGACGTGGCCCTGGTGAGCCCGGTGACGGCGTGCTTGGTGGCGGTGTAGGCCACCGAGTCGGGCCGCGGCACGTGGGCGGAGATGGAACCGTTGTTGATGATGCGGCCCCCCGCGGGCCGTTGCGCCTTCATGATCCGGAACGCCTCCCGGGTGCAGAGAAAGGAACCGGTCAGGTTGGTGTCGACCACCTGTTGCCAGTGCTCGAGGCTGAGGTCTTCGAGCGGCACCCGTGGGGCACCTATCCCGGCGTTGTTGAACACCAGGTCGACGCGGCCGAAGGTATCACAGGCCGCGTCGAACAGCGCCCGTACCGACTCCTGGTCGGCGACATCCGTCGGCACCACCAGGGTCCTCGCCTCCCCCTGCGCGTCGGTCGCCTGTGCCACCATCAGCGCGACGCTTTCCTCCAGCGCCGCCCGCCGCCGCCCGGCCAGCGCCACGGCATACCCGTTGGCGTGCAAGGTCACCGCCGTCGCGCGCCCCACGCCGCTCCCGGCGCCGGTCACTACAGCCACTCTCATCTGATCCGCCACGTTCTACAACGGTTCGTCGACGCGCACGTAGCGCGCCAGGTCCTGGGAGATCACCACCGAATCCTGTGCGTCCTCGCGCTCCAGGATCAACTCTTCGTCGTTCACGCTGGTCAGCTTGATCGCCACGCCGGGCAGCAGCCGGTTCTCGTGCAGCAGGTGCATCAGGTCGGAGTTCTCCTCCGCCTCCTCGGTGATGCGTAGAATCCGGGTCTCCTCACCCTCCTCCACCTCCGTCAGGCGCCGTGCGTCCAGCAGCCGCCGCTCGTCACGGGAACCGGGAAAGGGATTGCCGTGCGGACAGGTCGTGGGCCGCCCCAGGCGTTCGAACAGGTGTTCCTCCAACCGCGACGACAGCGAGTGCTCCAGCCGGTCGGCTTCCTCGTCCACGTCGACCCAGTCGAACCCCAACTCGTCGACCAGCAACCGCTCCAGCAGGTAGTGACGCCGGATGGTACGCTCCGCCTGCTTGCGGCCACGCGGGGTCAAGCGCAGTCCGTCGTCCGGGTCGAGCACGGCCAGACCATGTTGCGCCAGGCGCTTCATCGCCTGAGTCACCGCCGGGGGCGACACTCCCACGCGTTCCGCGATGCGGGCCCCGATCACCGGGCGTCCCTCGCGCAGCAGCAGATAGAGCTGTATGAGGTATTCGTTTTCGGTAGCGGATGAGCGTCTCGCAGTCACAACAGCAGTACCAGTCGACCCTGCAGCATGATAGCCGCCAGCCGAGCGGGGGTCAAGGAATCCAAAGCTGCCGGTAGCTGCCGGCCTGCCAGCGGCAGCCGCGGCCGCGACTCAGGCCCTGGCTGCCTGGTAGCGCAGGAACGCCGGCAGCACCACCAGCGAGCCGACCGCCGCGGCCACGATGGTCACCGCCAGCAGTGCGCCCAGCCTGGCCACGGGAGCGAAGCTGGACAGCGCCAGCACCAGCAGTCCGGCCGCCAGCGACGCCGTGTTGATCAGGATGGCGCGCCCGGAGGTCGTCATGGTTGCCCGAATGGCGGCCTCTGGCCCGCCGTTGCCGCCGGAGCGCAGGCGTCGCGTGACGCCGACGATCACGTGCACCGCATAGTCCACACCGGCGCCCACCGCCACGCTGGTGAACATCATCGTCAAGGTGTCGAGGGCGGTCCCGGTCAGCGCCAGGGAGGCGAGAATTACCACGATGCCCAGGGCCATGGGCAGCAACGCCAGGGCGCCCAGGGTCGCGGAGCGGAAGCCAAGGGCCGCGATCAGGAACACCAGCGCCACGGACACCGCAATCGATATCACGTGATCGCGCGCCAGCACCTCGGTGAGGCGCAACGCCGCCACGCTGCCGCTCCAGATGTGAAACGTGACGCCGGCCGGAAGCAGCTCGCGCGCAAGTCGCTCGACATGCTCCAGAAACTCCCGGAATCGGCCCTCCAGGAAGAAGGTCCCATGCTCGGCGTCGAACACCCGTGCGTTCATATGCAGCTGGGACCCGTCGAGGTCGAGCGGCGACGGCCCCTGCGCCACTCCCGCCGTCCGCCGCGCCGCCATCAGCCGTGCCAGCAGCAGCACGGCGGCGCGTCGTTCCGGAACCGCATGGCTGCCGGTCAGCGCCTGATTCATGCGCTGCAACTCGGACACGAAGGAGTAGCTCCAGCTCACGCCGGGCAGGGCCCGCACCTCCCGCTCGAACCGCTCCACCGCCTGCAGCCGCTGGGGATCGAGGAAGAAACCGGCCGGCACCGCACCCGACGCATCGCGCGGACCGGTCATGGTGACGTTGAAGTCCACGAACCCGCCGAGTCGGCGCTGCACGTGCAGGTTGCTGTCCATCACCGAGTCGGCGCCGCGGAAGAAGCGCGTGAAGTCGGTCTCGTAGCGCAGCCGGAGCGTCGCGAACCCGAGCAGGAGGAATGCCGCCGGCACCACGATGGCGATGGCGCGGCGGTGGCGCAGCACCCACGCCGCCAGCGCTGCCAGCAGCCGCGGCCGCCCGGCTGCCGCGGTCCGTGCCGCGGGCGGCCGCACCCGCAGCACCTGCAGGCAGGCGGGGAGAAACACCAGCGCCAGGATGGCGCAGTAGGCGATTCCCAGGCCGGTGATCACGCCGAATTCCCGCACCGCGGCAACGGAAGCGGTGGCCAGACCGCCGAATCCGGCCGCGGTGGTGACGGCAGCCAGAATCACGGTCGCCGCCACTCCGGAAACGGCGGTGACCGGTGCCGCGAGCCGCCGCCCGACTGCGGCCGCGCTGGGCGGCGTGCCGGCGCGCGCCGTCGTGTCAGGCAGCAGGTATGCGGTGAGGACGTGAACGCTGTAGGCGCTGCCGAGGGTCATCACGAACGGCGGCGTGGTCACACTCACGATGGTGAAGTCGAGTCCCAGCACGCTCATGCTGCCGACCGTCCACACCGTGGCGATACCTACCACCAGCACCGGCAACATCATTGCCGCCAGCGAGCGAAAGCTCAGGTAGTAGGTGGCCATGATCACCAGCACCGACACCACCAGGAGCAGCGGCAGATCCGCGGTCAGGTGGTCGCGCGTCGCGGCGTCGATGGTCTGCATGCCGGCCAGCCACACCTCCAGCCCCAGCTCGCGCAGCGGTCGCACCGCCTCCCGCACCGCCGCCAGCAACTCACCGTAGTCGCTGCGCAACGGCACGTTGAACAGCACCCCCAGCGAGGCCCCGTCCTCGGACACCACCAGGCCGCGGGCCAGCGGATCGGCCATCAGGCGGCGACGGAACTCCTGTGCCGCCGCCGCGTCCGCCGGCGCCCTGCCCTCCGGAGCAAGCCGCTCGACGCGCAACGGACCGTCGCGCGCGGTGAAGAAGAGGAACCGAAACGGGTCTACCGTTGCCGTGACCTCGGGCCGCGCCTCGATCCGCTCCATCGCGGCGTACAGCGCGGCCAGGCTCGCGGGCCCGTAGGTGTCCTCGCCTTCCAGCAACAGCACCAGCCAGTCGCGCTGCGCCCGGCTCTGCCCGTGGGCCTCCATCAGGCTGGTGATCTCGGAATCCTGTGGCAGCAGCTCGTCGAGGTTCGCGCGCACCCCTACCCGGGTCGCCTGCCACGCGGCCAGCAGCGTGAGCAGCGCCACCAGGGCGATGATCGGCAGCGGATAGCGGCCCGCGACATCCAGGCCCTTTTGCACCGCGCGCTCCAGCCACCCAGCGCCGCGAGAGGCGCGCGGCTCAGGACGCGGCACGGGCGCTCCATGACGGCACCCGAGGCACACTCGGGAGCGGTCGATCGCCGCGGTCGGTGAAGGGCACGGTGATGCGCGGTTCGTGTCGCTGAGCAGGTGACGGCAGGGCGGGCACAGTGTCACCCGATCACGGCCGGCGTGGCAAGGGATGGCGCCGGCCGGCCCGCCGGAGGCGCCGCCCCGCCACCCCGCCCCGCCGAACGAACGTTGCCACGGTCCCGCGGCAGGGCATATACTGCGTGCCTGCTCGCTCGGCGAGCGCTCTGTTTCATGCGCATCTGCGTGGTCGCCCTCGGCACCCAAGGCGATGTCCGGCCGCTGCTAGCCCTCGCCGCCGGGTTGCGGGCCACGGGCGAGCGCGTCACGGTCGCCACTCACCGCTACTACGAGCAGATGGTTGCCGCGCGCGGCCTCGACTTCGAGCCGATCGAGGGGAACCCGCGGGACATCATAGACAGCCGACTGGGCCGGGGCTGGGTGCAAACCGGCACCAATCCGCTGCTGTTCACCCGCTACCTGCGCGCGCTTGCCGGCTCGCTAGGGCAGGAGCTGATGGTGGATTGCTACCGGGCGTGCCGCGGCGCCCAGGCCATCGTGACCGGACTGCTCGGCTACTTCGCCGCCTGCCACGTGGCGGAGCGGCTCGAGGTACCGTTGGCCGCGGCGTTCCTGCAGCCGGTCACCCCGAGCCGGCACCTGCCGTCGGTGTTCTTCGCCGACATCCGCGCACCCGCCCCGGCCCGGCGCTGCTACAACTTCGCCAGCCACTTCCTGGTCGAGCTGATGATCTGGAGCGTGCTGCGGCGCGAGGTGAACCGCGCCCGCGCCAACGTGCTCGGGCTGCCGGAAGTACCCCGGCTGAGCACCTTTGCGCGCTACCTGCGCGACCACCTGGTGCTGTACGGGTTCAGCCCCACCGTGCTGAGCCCGCCTGCCGACTGGCCGGACGGGGTACGGGTGACCGGTTACTGGTTTCTCGATGAGACCGGCTCCGACTGGCGGCCCGACGCTGCGCTCACGGCGTTCCTGCAGCGCGGAACGCCCCCGGTCTACGTCGGTTTCGGCAGCATGAGCGGCGCCCAGGAAGACGCTCTCACGACCATTGTGCTCGCCGCGCTGCGACGCTGCGGGCTGCGCGGGGTCCTCGCCACCGGCTGGGGCGGACTCGGGGCCGCACAGCTCCCGGACGACATGCTGATGCTGGACTGGGTGCCTCACGACTGGCTGTTTCCGCGCACCGCCGCCATCATCCACCACGGCGGAGCGGGTACCACTGCCACCGGACTCCGCTGCGGCGTGCCTCAGGTGATCGTGCCGTTCTTCGGCGACCAGCACTTCTGGGGGCAGCGCATCAGGGAACTGGGGGTGGGGCCGGCCCCGGTGACCCGGCGCCGGCTGACCGCCGACCGCCTGACCGCCGCACTGACCGAGGCCACTACCGATCCCGCGGTGCGGGAACGGGCCCGCGCCGCCCGCACCCGCATCCGCGCCGAGGACGGTGTGCGGACCGCGGTAGCGGTGTTCCGCAATTCACTGCAAGGAACAAGACGGTGATACTGGTTACCGGCGCCTCCGGCATGATCGGCGGTGAGCTGGCGGCACAGCTCGCCGCCGCCGGCGTGCCGGTGCGCTGCCTGCTGCGCCCGTCGAGTGACAGCTCGCGGCTCGCGGATCTTGGGGTGGAGGTGGTGCGCGCCGACCTCGACGACCCGGCCGCCATCGCCGCGGCGGTGGCCGGAGCGTCCCGCGTGTACCACGTCGCCGGTTATCTGCACGCCGGGGCGCCGTTCAGCGCCGGCGAGGACTATGCGCCCTATCGTGCGGCCAACGTCGACCTCACCGCCCGCCTGCTGGCCGCCAGCGCGGATGCCGGTGTCGAGCGGTTTCTGTTCGCCAGCACCGTCGGCGTCTACGGGTCCGCGGCCGTTTCGCCGGTCGCTGAAGACAGCCCCACCGAGCCGTTCTCCGCTTACGGCCGCTCGAAGCTGGAGGCGGAGGGACTGGTGCGCGACTACGCACGCCGCGGCCTCGACACGACCATCGTACGTCCCAGCGCCACCTACGGGCCGGGGGACCGCCACTTTCTGCCTGCCGCGTTGGCGCTGGCACGCAAGCGCCGAATCCCGCTGGTCGACGGCGGGCGCCACCTGGTGGACTTCGGCTACGTCACCGACGTCGTGCGCCTGATGGTGCTGGCAGGCGACTCGGCGGCGGCCAGCGGCAGGACCTACAACGCCGCCTCCGGGGCTCCTCAACCCCTGCGCGACCTGTTCGCGGCGTACGCCTCCCTGACCGGGCAGCGGCCGCCCGCCATCATTCCCGTGCCGGCCGGCGTGTGCCGCGCGTTGGGTCCGCTGCTGCATGCCGCCGTGCGCCTCGTCGCACCTGAAATGAGCGCCCTGGTGACGCGTGAGGGGCTGGGCTACCTGGCGCGGGACGTCAGCTACGACATGACACGGGCGCGCGCGGACCTCGGCTTCCACCCGCAGGTCGACTTCCGCACCGGGCTGGCCCTGACGCTGGAGTCACCAAGGACACTCCGTGACACGGAAAGACCATGAGAACGGCGCGTGGGGCAGTGCACGGTGGCCGCCACTTTCGCGTTAGGCCGCCCGCGCCTGACGCGGCGGGAACGGGGCGCCGTCAGAACCGGTAACTGGCGCAGGCGACCTCGATGCCCGGCCCCACCGCCAGAAACAGACCCAGAGCTCCGGCCGGCATGGCGCGCCCCCGAATTGCTTCCCAGCCGGCGGCGGCCGCCGAGGTGAACAGATCCTCCGTCCCACAGGCCACCAGCCGGTCGCGCTCCACCTCCAGAGCGGCGGCGAGGCGGGTCAGGAACTCGGGCGAGAGTTGTGGCGGAAAGATCACCGCGAAATCGTCCAGGGTGCGCTGCTCCCGCCGCAGCATGGCGTGTACGCTCTCGACCAGCGCCTCCAGGTAGCAGTCCTGCAGCCCGGCGTCGCTGACGATCCGCAACCGCGGCGGTCCGGAGGTATCGGTCTGCGCGGAGGAGCGAAACCGTTCCAGGTCCTCTGGACGACTGCCGAAGTAGAAGCTGCAAAACCCCGTCGCATCCCCACTACGCTCCAACACCAGGGCCGCCCCCGCGTTGGCAACAGGCAACGGAGGCTGTCCGGACACCGGCGTCTCGCCGAACTCCGAGGCAGTCACCACGCCGACCCCATCGCGGGACAGCAGCAGGCGGCCCGCCACCTGACATGCCATCAGCACGCCGGGCGGGCCGTTCATCAGGTCGAACGCCAGCACCGGTCGCGTGCCCGCGTCGGTGCAGGAGCCCCTGAGCCCGAGTTCACGCGCCACCAGCGTCGCCAGCGCGGGCTCGGAAACGAACGCCTCGCGATAGATGCCGGAGTACAGCAGCAGGCCGAGGTGCCGGTCGCCGGCCGCCGCCGCGTCCAATGCACGTGCCACGGCGCTCGCCGCCAGCTTCACATTGCCGCGCTCCGCGGAGTCTGCACCGGTGGCCGTCGCTGCCGCCCCGATGCGTACCCGTTCCCCGACGGGTATCGCCTGGTAGTAGCCGCCGCCGGTCGTGTCACCCGCTTGTTGCGCCGTTGCGGGCGACTGCTGCGAAGATCGTCCATTGGCGCTTCCGGCGGCGAAGCTGCCCACCCGATACTGCGCCAGGCCGATGGTGATGCCGGAGGCCTGGATGCTGAACAGCACCCGCTGGCCGGGCTGTATCGCGGTGTCGTCGATCAGATCCTTGAGCGCCACCCAGTGCGATGTCGTCGCCGTGTTCCCCCGGTGCTTGAGGTTGTCCACCATGTTGCCCGTGTGACACACCGTGCGGCCGAAGCGGCGGTTGGTCATGCGCGTAGCTTCCTTGATGGAGTTGGACGAAGTCTGATGCGGTATGAAGTACCGCGGATCGTCCACCACCCGGCCGCCGGTCACCAGCGCGTGATAGTGTGCCACGATGTCGCTCAGCGCGGCCCGCGCCAGGGCCACCGAATCGGTGAACATGATGGCGCCGTGGGTCTCCGCGGAATGGGCGATGCACAGGTCGGCGTGCTCCGGCACGGTGTACAGATCGAGGAACTCGAACCCCTCCCCCTGCTCCAGGAGCAGGCAGATGCCCGCGTCGCCCAGCGTCAGGCACGCCAGGCGCTGGTCCTGAACTCCGCTCAGCTCGCGCTGGGCGGTGTCCGTGAGATGGGTGATATACTCCCCGCTCACCACCAGGGCGCGGCGCACGTCGCCGCGACGGATCAGCTCATCCACCACCAGGATCGCCGTGAACACTCCGGCGCAGGCGTTGCTGAGGTCGAACGCCAGGGCGCCGTGCAGCCCCAAGTGCTTGCGCAACAACGTTGCCGCGGCCGGCTCGAGGTTGAAGGTATCCGGCGAGTCCTGCTTGGAGATGTTGGCTGCGACGATCAGATCGATGGTGGACGGATGATGGCGCGACTGCGCCAGGCATCTGGCGACCGCGTGCTTGGCCAGGTCGAACGAGAACTCGGTCTCCCCCGCCATGCGCCGGCTGCGGATGCCGGTCATGCGCTCCAGCGGCACCAGCACCCGGCGCCGGCAGCCTTTGACCACGGCACGGGTAGTTACTTCCCGCTCCGGCAGATAGACGCCCAGGCTCTCGACGCTCGTATTCGCGGATACACCCCAAGTCCCAGGCTGGCCCTTCATGAATGGGTCGACCATAGCATAGTCGGCGCCTGCGGGACAGTCCCGCCGGCGTGCCCGGCGTGCCATCGGGGTTGGCGATCGGGTCCCGTTGCGTGCGGTTCGGGTCCGTTCCGTTTCCGTTCCGTGCTGCCCCATTGACCGGGAGCGGCAACGAGTGTAGCGTGACGCCCGCCCCGAAACCGCGGCCGATGTCTGACTATCCAGCCCGCATTCGCGCCCTCCACGACCAACTCAGCGGCATAGCCGTCGACTGGGCCCTGGGCAGACCGGTCGACGAGGCGGCCGCCCGTAGCGTGCGCGGTGCGGTGATCGCCGCCAATCACCGCCACTACTACGAGCGGATTCCCATCTACCGCAAGCTCGCCACCCAGGCCGGGATCGGCGCCGAGGCGACCATCGAGCAGATCATCCGCGAGATGATGTCCACCGATCACATCTTCAAGTCCTATCCGCAGGCGCACCTGGACAACAACGACTACGGCGCCATGAACGAGTGGCTGCGGCAGGTGTTCGACCGGCAGGTTGCGGTGCCGGTCGCCGACGTCGATTCGGTGGACGCCTGGTTGCAGCGGCTGCAGGAGGCGGGGATCCACACGGTATTCAGCTCCGGCACCAGCGGCCACATCTCCTTCGTACCGCGCGACGCGTATACCTGGTCCCAGCTCACCGGTTTGAGTACGTGCTACATCCCGCTGTTTCAGATGCGCCAGGGCATTGCCCGCGGCTGGGAGCGCGTCGCCGCCCGTACCGCTGCCCGGGTGCTGTCGCCGGGCGGGTTCGCGCAGTTCTTCCAGCGCCACGGGCTGCGCAGCTTCGACGGGTTCTTCCTCTCCTTTTCCGGCGGCACCCAGGGGACCCAGGTGGTGGGACAGGTAATCGCCCGCATGGTCCGTCGTGCCACCTTCCTGTTCGACCTGCGACTGTCGGCCACGGCGGTGCGCGCGCTGGTGCGCGGGCCGGCCGATGAACGGGAGCAGCGCCTGGCCGATGCGTTCGTGGAAGCCACCGTGCAACGCCGGGAGGAGAATTACCGCCGGGTGCTGGCGGCAATGCGCGACTCGGTCGCCGCCCGCCGGCGGGCGCTGGTGTTCGGCGCGCCGTTCATGATCAAGGAGTTCTGCGACTGGCTGGTCGCCGCTGGCGAGGAGCTTGCGCTGCGGCCCGGCAGCATGCTGTTTCACGGCGGCGGCTGGAAGAGCTTCGAAGGCGACCGCATCGACGAGCCGGCGTTCCTCGCATTGGTGGAGCAGGCCACCGGAATCACCGCCGGCAACGTCAGCGAAGGTTACTCCATGACCGAGGCGCAGGTGGTGTTCCCGCGTTGCCGCGAGGGACGCTTCCACGTTCCGCCGATCACCGAGACGGTGATCTTCGACGACGCGCTGGAGCTCCTGGAGGGTGACGACGTGTACGGCGCGCTCGGGTTTCTCGACCCCTTCGCCGCCTGCTATCCGGGCTTCATCATCACCGGCGACAACGTGCGGCGACGGACCGATAAGTGTCCCTGCGGCGTTGGCGGGGTCACCATCACCGACATCGGGCGCGTAGCCGGCCGCGAGGTGAAGGGGTGCGGCGGCATCATGGCCGCCATGCAGGGCTGAATGACGATCACGGTAGACTCGGCGGGCGTGATCCGGCTGCCCGCCCTGGTGCGCGGCACGCTGACCCTGCCGCCCGCGCTGCCGAAGCAGGAGATCGAGTCCGCCTTCGCCCGCGCCGACGGCGAACGCGCCGGCTCCGATCCGGCGTCCCTGGTCAAGTTTCCCGAGGCGTGGGTGCTGCGCGAGCCGATCCTGGAGCGCGACTCGATGCGCGCCAGCGGCGAGTACCAGTACCAGGTGATGCCCGCGCCCAACCCGCTGCAGTTGATCGAGGATGATCTCGACGCCCTGGCCGGCGAGCTGTACGACCTCTCCTTCGCCAAGGTCCTGGACTACCTCGAGGGCCTGCAGCAGGCGTATGCGGGCGACGCCGCCATGCTGCACCAGGTCAAGACACTGATGCGGCAGACCTCGGAGGCTCCCGACCCCTACGTCGACGCCGGCCTTGCGGTGTTTCCGATCATGCTCGGGCGCGACGTGGCGGAGTCGATGGTGGATACCGACCTGGCCGCCTGGCAGGTACCGGGGCGCCGCTTCCTGGATGGCTGGGTGGAAGTGCCCGGCACCCAGTACCCGGCGCCGGTGCACCTGATACATGCCCAACACCTGCCGCCGATCGCGGACTACGACCCGACCCGGGCGACGCCACGGATCCGCGCGCTGCCTACCCGCCAGCTCCACATCACCGCCGGCAACTCGCCGCTGGTGCCCCTGGCATCGCTGCTGCGCGCCATCTGGACCAAGTCGGCGGCCACCATCAAGCTGCCCTACGGTGCCACCCTGGCAGGTGCCTACCTGGCCCAGCTGGCGGCCAACACCTTCCCCGACCATCCCCTCACCCGCCACCTGTCGGTGCTCTACTGGCCGGGCGGCGACCGGCAGTTCGAGGCGCCGCTGTTCCTGCCCGGCCGTTACGACCGCATCGTCGTGTGGGGCGCCCCCAACGCGGTGCTGTCGGTTACCGAGCGTGCCGCCTTCACCAAGACCGTGACCTTCAACCCCCGTTACGGGGTGAGCCTGATCGGGCGCGAGGCGTTCGACCACCTGGAGCAGGTGGTGAGCCGCGCCGTGTGCGACACCCTGATCCAGAGCCAGAAGGCGTGTATCGCGTCGCAGATCCACTACCTGGAGGCGGACCAGGCGCAGGCGGAACGGTACGCCGCCGCGCTGCGCGATGAGCTGGGACGCTGGGACGGTTTTGCGCCGGCGGCGTTGAGCCGGCCGCAGCAGGGCCAGCTCCGGCGCATGAAGCGGGGCAGCTTTCTGGGAGCCACGTGGTTCGAGAACCAGTCCGGCGGCCAGTATCGCTCCGCCGTGGCGGTGATGCCCGACGAGTTCAACATCATGGAGCACCCGCTGTGCCGGCTCATCGTGGTGCGGCCGGTGCCGAGCCTGGAGCGGGCGCTGCAGTACCTCCATCCGGGAGTGGCGACCGCCGGCGTGTTCCCCGAGGCGCGGCGCCATGCGCTGAGCGTCCGCATCGGGGCGCGCGGGGTCAGCAACGTGCCGCCGCTGGGCCAGGCCGGCTACACCTACCCCGGAATGCCGCACGACGGCATGCTGGTGCTCAGCGAGCTGGTGGACTGGAAGACCGGTTGACGGTACTTGGGGCGTTACACGGTGGGCGCTCAGTCCGGCGTCGAAACGCGCTCGTTATTCTCCATGACTCCAACTATCTCGCGTGCGGTACAGTTAGTCCACCGGGCCACGCCTTCGTCGATTTCTCCTTGACGCAGCCACTTGTCGCATCGTTAGTGCATCAACACCGTTTGCAGGATCCTCAGTCAGGGCGCGGTTCGTAGGCATCGTCCGGACTCGCGGCTACCCGGTTGGCGGGGTCGCAGCCCCACGAGTGCGCCAGACGCTGCAGGCCCTCGGCGACCGACACCGGCGGCGCGTAACCCAGGTCGCGGCGCGCGGCGCTGATGTCGAACCAGTGGGACGAGGAGATCTCGCGCACCAGGAACCGGGTCAGCGGCGGTACCGCGTCCGGACGGAACAGACTGCAGGTTCCCTCCACCACGCCGGCGGCTGCGAGCGCCAGCCAGCGCGGCACGCGGCGGCGCACCGGCGGCGCACCCGCCAGCTGCAGCAGGCGGCCCACGAACTGCCAGAGATCCACCGGCTCGCCCTGGGAGATGAAGTAGGCGCGGCCGGCGGGCGCGGCGCCGGGCACGAGCCGCTCCACGGCCAGCGCGTGGGCCTCGGCGGCACTGTCGATGTAGGTCACGTCGATACGGAACGGCCCGCGTCCTATCCGTACCAGCCGCCCGCGACGGGCGCGCGCGAGCAGCGCCGGTACCAGGTGCGGGTCTCCCGGGCCCCAGATCAGGTGCGGGCGCAGCGCCGTCGTGGCCAGTGCGCCGTCGTTGGCCGCCAGCACCGCCTGCTCGGCCAGCGCCTTGGTGCGCGAATAGGGAGAGTCGTAGTGGTCCGGATAGGGCACCGTCTCGTCGACGCCGCACAGGTCGGTGCCGGCGAACACCACGCTCGGTGAGCTGGCATACACCAGCCGCTCCACCCCGTGGACCCGGCAGCCGGCGATGATCGCCTCGGTCCCGGCGACGTTGACCGCGTGGAACCGCTGCCCGGAGCCCGGCATGCCCGGTATCAGCGCTGCCGCGTGCACCACCGCACCGCAACCTGCGCAGGCCGCGGCGGTGGCACGCGGATCGGTCAGGTCGCCGCGCACCGTCTCCACGCCGCGCGCCGCCAGCGCCGGGTAGTCGCCGCGTGCGTAGCTGCGCACCTGGTGGCCGCGCTGCAGCAGCCGCTCGACGATGGCGCCTCCCAGGAAGCCGCCGCCGCCGGTTACCAGGATCCTCACGCGGCGCCGGGCGGGGCGGGCGACCGTACGCTGCCTGCCATCCTGCGCCAGGTGGCGAACAGGAACCAGCAGATGAGCAGGTTGGCCGGCAGGGTGACGAGCAGCGCGACGGTGCCGAATGGGGTCTTGCTGGCGGCGAACACCAGGTAGGTCCAGTCGGCGAACATCTCGCTGAGGCGGATGCCGGTGACCAGCAGCAGCCAGTGCGGGGCGCCGCGCCAGCGCGGCAGCGCCAGGATCTGCAGCACCGAGAAGGCCACCCAGATGGCGCCGGTACGGCGCAACAGCCCCTGCGGATCGAGGTAGTCGGCGTCGTGCAGGATCCGGAACCAGAGCTGTGGCAGCAGGAACGCTCCCACGGCGACAAGCAGGTCGAAGATCACCAGCGACCACAGCACCACGTCGACCAGCCGCCCGCGCGCCGCGCTCACGGGGGTTGGGTCGGGTCGTTCGTCCGCCCTGAGCGATGTAGTTCGGTTTCCGCTACGGTCCGGCATCTGCAGCAGTATACGCCGGTTCGCGGCCTGGCAGCCCGTGGCGAAACTCCGGCTGCATTCGAGCAGCGATCCATCCCGGCTGCTTGCGTTGCTCCTCGCTCACACATGCTCTGATATGCTCGTTCGTCGCGCCTTGCCAGTCCGGGCGCCTCGCCGCTCGCTGCGACGCCGGGTTCCGCCACAGGCTGCTGGCGGCCCCGGTACGGTGCATCTGCACCGGTCCGGCGGGAGCGTACTGCCGCACACCCAGGACTGTCCCACGCTGAACGACGTCTGCATCTCGTGTGTGAGCGAGCTGCGGTGATGGCCCCGGCGCGGCGCCTGCCAGATCGCCGCCTTCAGGGTGCGTGGCTCGTTCGCTGTACGACGTGTCCAGAAAAAGGGCGTAGCCCGCACCGGCAAACACGCCGGTCTCCGCCGATGCGTTGCTGGGCTTGTCGGCGCCGCGGTGCAGGATTCGCAGGATTCTGCGAAAGAGTGCCAAAAAAAGTACGCTGAGCACTTGACGGGTTTGGCGCTGCTCGTAACGGCCTCCTGCCGCACGTTCCAGCCCCTCCGACCCTTCGAACATCCCGCCATCCCCACCAGGCCCGTCAGCACCCCGCCTGCGCCGGCCTGCACCCTTCCCGGTGCCGGTCCGGGACTTGCCTAAACCGGATATTTATCAGCCATGTTTATATTTACGGCCATGATCACCCCCTTGACCACCGCGACCCCTACCGGCTTCGCCTCCTCGCTCTCCGGGCTCCCCGACCAGGTGCTGCTGGCGCATACCAGGTCCCTCGTCCTGCACGAGCAGGCGCTGCAGCTCGCCGTCCTCGACCACCTGCGCGAGATCCACGCCCGCCACCTCCACCTGCGCCTCGGCTTCTCCAGCCTGTTCGACTACGCCGTGCGCGAGCTGGGCTACAGCGAAGGCGCCGCCTGGCGCCGTATCAAAGCCATGCGCCTGTGCTCCGATACCGCCGGGACACGCGAGCGGCTGCAGGACGGCTCGCTCACCCTGAGCGCGGCGGCGCAGTTGCAGAACACCTTCGATCTCCTGCAGCGCACGGCGACCGCCGCCGTGGACCCCGGCTCGGCACCCGCGGCACCGGAGCTGCTCCTGCGCGGTGCAGAGACGACGCCGCAGGATGGGGCTTCGGGGACCGCGGCAGCGGCGGCAGCGCGACCGGTGCCGGCGCTGGACGCGGCGCAGCGGCAGGAGCTGGTGGCGCAGGCGAGCGGCAAGAGCACCCGCGAGGTGAAGCAGTTGTTGGCCGGGGTGGCTCCCGAGCTGGCGCGGCCGGCCGATCGCATGCGGGCGCTGGGCGAGGGCCGCTGGGAGTTGAAGGTGGTGATCGACGCCGCGTGTCAGTGCGGGATCGAGCAGCTACGGGCACTGCTGTCGCACGTGGACCCGCACCTGACGCTGGGGCAACTGGTGGAACGGCTGGTGCAGGACGGCCTGCAGCGCTACGACCCGGGGCGGCCGCCGCGCGGGCGCAGAGGTGGTCGCCGGGAGGCAAGCACGGGCCAAGCGCCGGAGCCGAAGGCGCAGCAAGGGCCGGCGGGCGGAGGGACTTCGCCGGCGAAGCGGGACGTGCAAGAGCAACCCGGAGGTCCGGCGCCGCCGGAGGGCACGACCGCCGGTGGCAGCACCCCGGCGCCGGCAGCGCTATCCGCGCCGCCGCCGGGGCGCGAGACTTGCCGGGGCAGCAACCCGGTGAGTGCCAAGCCGGCGGGCGCGGCGCCCGGCACCGTCGCTTCGGCGGCGAAGTCGGTGGCCGATCGTGGGTCCCGCGCCACCGTACCGACGCCACGGCCGGCGCCGCCGGCGGACCAGAGCTTGCCGACCGCGACGGCACCGGCGGATCGCGGTCGCAGCGCTCCTTCGCCAGCGAAGCAGGCAGGAGGGGCGCAACTCGATGGCCTTTCGCGGCCACAGTCAGAGGCAGCCGGCCCCTCCGGAGGCAGTGCGCAGCCGCCCCACCGGGCGCCCCGGTCCCGGTACATTCCGGTACCCGTGCGGCGCGAGGTGTGGCGCCGCGACGGCGGCTGCTGCAGTTACGTCGATCCGCACAGCGGGCGGCGCTGCGGGTCCCGCTTTCTGCTGGAGCTCGACCACGTCGTTCCCTACGCGCTCGGCGGCGGTGCGGAGCCCGCCAACTTGCGCCTCCGCTGTCGAGCCCACCACCGCTTCCGGCATCGTGAGGACGCGCCGTCGCCAGACGGGGCCACGTGATCGGCGCTCGCCGAGGTGCGAGTTGGGCGGTCGGGCGCGGGTCCGAGGGCAGCGGGAGCAACGACTTGCAGCCGGCGTGTCGCGTAGCGTGGGATAGTCCTGCCGCACACCGGCGCCGCGGGGGACGGTCTCGGAGCGCTGGTATAGAGTACCTGGGCTATGTTCGCATGGGTATTGCACGGCCAACGTGACCTGCGCCGCGAGCGGCGCGCCGATCCGGTGCCGGCGGTGGACGAGGTACTGCTGCGGGTGGAGCGGGTCGGCATCTGCGGCAGCGACGTCCACTACTACCGCGACGGCCGGGTGGGAGCGTTCGTGCCGTCGCAGCCGTTCGTGATCGGGCACGAGGTCGCTGGCGACGTGGTCGCAGCCGGGGCGGCCGTGGATCACCTGCGGGTCGGCGACCGGGTGGCGGTGGACCCGTCGCAGGCGTGCCGGCGCTGCACCTGGTGCCGGGACGGGCGCAGCAACCTGTGCCCGGAGATGCGCTACTTCGGCAGTGCCGCCACCGATCCACCCACCGACGGCGCCCTGTGCGAGCTGAAGGCGGTGCCGGCCGCCAACTGCCATCGTCTCGGTGACGCGCTGAGCTATGCCAGCGGGGCATTGCTGGAGCCGCTGGCGGTGGCCTGCCACGCCGTGCTGCGCGCGGGCAGAATGGCCGGACGCCGGGTCGCGGTGAGCGGGGGCGGCACCATCGGTCAGCTCGTGGCGACCGTGGCACGCGCCCTCGGCGCCGGCCACGTGGCCGTGGCCGACCCGCGCCCGGCGGCGCGTGCGGCGGCGGCGGCGCGCGCGGATGAAGTGCTCGATCCGGGCGGCGGCAGCACCCGGCTGGCGGACGGGCCGGCGCAGGTTACCTTCGAAGCTGCAGGGGCGGCCGACTCGTTGCGCTGGGCGCTGGAGCACACCACGCGCGGCGGCACCGTGGTCCAGATCGGCACCCTACAGCACCAGTTCAGCGCACCGTTGAACCTGGTCATGGCCAAGGAGCTGCAGGTGCTCGGGTCGTTCCGTTTCGCCGATGGCTTCCAGGTCGGAGCGGCACTGCTGGCGGCCGGACGGATCGAGGTCGAGTCTCTGATCACCGCGGTGCTGCCGCTGGCACAGACCCCGGCGGCGCTGGAACGCGCCGCCGCCGATCCGACCGCGCTCAAGCTGCAGGTCAGCAGGAGCTGAATCCCACGCATCGCGCCGGCCCATCCCGGCAGGATGTTGCCGGCCCCCTTGGCGGGCGGTAGATTGACGCTCGATATGCGCCGTCTGGTCTCGCTCTGCACCATCGCCCTCGGCATCACTATCGCCGCAACGGCGGTGGCGGACGGCCCCTACGTCAGCGCCGCAGGGGGCGTGGCTCTGGTCCCCGGCTTCAACGACACTCCGCACGACTTGGGCAGGGGACTTGCCGCAAGTGGTACGGCCAGCGGTACCGTCACCGACGACGGGGTAGACATCAGCTTGCGCAAGGGCGATGCCGACTGGGCGTTCGACGTCGGCTTCGTCGCCGGGGGAGGCCTTGGCTACGCGTTCGGTCCGGCACGCATCGACGTCGAGTTCTCCTACCTCAGCGCCAACTTCGAATTCGCCAGTGAAGGTGATGACGGGGCGGAGACACCGAACGACAACTTTACCGCTCTGTCGTTGCTGGCCCAGGCGTGGTACGACATCGACATCGGAAGTTTCGTTACGCCCTACCTCGGCGTGGGCGCAGGCGCCACCAACCTCGCGGTGAAGCTGATCTCCGCCGACGACACCTGGTTCGACGGCGCCGGATGGGGGTTCGCCTACCAGGCGGGCGCCGGCATCGGCTTCCGAATTCTGGCGGGCTTCTCCCTCGACATCGGCTACCGGCTCTTCGGCACGCTGCAGACCGAGGTGTTCGACGACGCCGATCCCGACCTCAGCAGCGTCAGTCCCGCGGTCATGGCCCACCGCATCCAGCTCGGCCTGCGCTTCCCCACCTGAGCCGCCCGCCATTCGTGTACGCGGCGGCGCGGCCTCATCCGCTCGCTGCCGACCATTGCGTCGGCACTGCCACGGCATGGCTTGTTTCCGCCCCCCTGACGCACTATATTGCAGACTCGAATCGACCCAAGTGAGGCATGTACATGCGTTCTAGCGCCGTTCTTCTTTCTCTCGTGCTGCTGGCCGCTTCCGCGGTAGCCGCCTTTTCCCAGAGCCCCATGATGATGGAGAGCTCCGGCGTCTACGTGAACCTCGGTGGCGGCCTGGCCATCCTGCCCGGCACGACGGACACTCCGCACGACAATCTCCCTGACACCCCAAAGGGCAACATGCCCATGGACTCAAATGAAGCGAGCTGGGACTTCGATCTCGGGTTCGGTATCGACGGTGCGCTGGGCTACGACTTTGGCAGCTTTCGTACCGACCTCGAGTTCACCTTTCTGTCCTCCAAGGCAGTCTTCGATGTGGACCCGGACGATCGCCGCGAAGACGACGTGGATGCCGACGACACGCTCACCATCCTGGCGCTGACGGCCAACGCGTGGTACGACCTCTATACCGGCACCGCGTGGACGCCGTACATCGGGATCGGGATCGGAGGCACCAATCTCTCGGTGCAGCTCTCCGAGGGTACGGATGACGACGACCTGTACTTTGACGGCACCGGCTGGGGCTTCGCCTACCAGGCCGGCGTCGGCGTCGCCTTCGAGGTGCTGAGCGGGTTTTCCCTCACGGCTGGCTATCAGTTCTTCGGAACCCTGGAAACCGAGGTAAGGGACGACGCTGGGACCTCTGACGATGAGGACGACGACTACACCGTGGCTCCGACCCTCATGGCTCACGGAATCCAACTCGGAATGCGCTTCCTGTTTTAGCGGGACAACGGCACCGCTATCCACCGCTATCCGCGGCAGGCTACGACCGGCAGATCCTTCATCGCATAGAGACCGGGCGCCGCGGCGACCACCGCCGGGGCGCTGTTGACCACGATCGCCGCGGTGGCCACGTCCCCCGGCGTGCCCCCTGGAATGGTCACTTCCAGGTTCGGCGTACCCGTCAGCGTCACCGTATCGAATGAGCGCGGCGCGCCGACGTAGGCCTGGAACTCCAGTTCCACCGCCACGCGGCCGGCGCAGGTGGCGACGGCGACCTGCTTCAGGCCGGCTACCGTTCCCACCGGCACCGTAGCGTAGTCGCTGCGCACCTCGTGGTCGAGCAGCACCGGATCGAGCGTCACGCTGATCTCATCCAGCTCCCAGCCGAGTCCCGCCGCCAGCAGCGCCGCCGACTCCTCCAGGCCGACGTGCCCGAAGCCGCCACCGGCCGCCGCGGCGGCGAACTCCTGCGGCGACAGCCCGGCCCCGATCTTGCGCTGAAACGGAATCCGGCGGGTGGATGCATCCTGAATCCGCGTCACCCGCACCGCGCGCAGATCGGCACACAGGGTCGACATGAACAGCGGCCAGGTATCCATCAGGAAGCCCGGATTGACCCCGGTGCCGAGTATCGAGACGCCGTGGCGACATGCCAGCTCATGCAGCCGGGCCGCCGACCCGGGGTCGCGGTACGCGGGAAAGGCCAGCTCCTCGCAGGTGGATACCACGTTCGCCCCCGCCGCCGCGATCATCGCCAACTGGTCGAATACGTCGCCAACGCGCGAGCCGGTGGTATGGAACACCACCTGCGGCTGCAGCTCACGGAGCGCGGCAGCGGCATCGGCGTGCACCACCGCTTCGAGGCGACCACCCACCTGTGCCACCTCGCCCAGGTCGCGCCCCGCGACAGCGGGGTCGATGTCGATGCCCCCCAACACCGTCAACTCCGGCCGCTGCGTCGCCAGCCGCGCGATGCTGCAACCGATGGGGCCACAGCCGAATTGCACTACGCCAATCGTTCCACCCATGGGCCGGCAGCATACCAGTCTCCGCACGCGCGTTGAACAGGCAACGACCGGCGCCGTACTATGCCGGGCACCGGTATGAGGCCGCCCGTCGCAATGCGCGCACCCACCACTTCCGCGGCGGCCACCCGGCTCGCCCTCCACGGCGGTCCGAGGGCGGTCACCCTGGAGCCGGACGACCTGTTCGCCTGGCCGATCGTGGACCAGGAGATCGAGGACGCGGTGCTGGCCGTGCTGCGCCGCGGCGCCATGTCGGGCCTCGACCAGACCGTGGAATTCGAGAAAGAGTTCGCCGCCTGGCAGGGGCGCCGCTACGCGCTGGCCCATAACACCGGCACCAACGCCATTCAAGCGGCGATGTGGGCCTGCGGCGTGCGCGTCGGCGACGAAGTGATCTGCCCCAGCATCACCTACTGGGCCTCCGCCCTGCCCGCGTTCGGGCTCGGCGCCTCCCCGGTGTTCGCGGAGATCGACCCCACTACCCTGTGCCTGGATCCGGCCGATCTGGAGCATCGCATCACCGGTCGCACCAGGGCCCTGGTGGTGGTTCACTACTGTGGTCATCCGGCGGAGCTGGAGCCGATCATGGAGCTCGCCCGCCACCACCGCCTCAAGGTGATCGAGGACGTGTCGCACGCCCACGGCGGCCTCTACCGCGACCGCAAGGTGGGCAACTTCGGCGCCGTGGCCGCCATGTCGCTGATGAGCGGCAAGTCGCTCGCCATCGGCGAGGGCGGCATGCTCGTTACCGACGACCGCGAGATCTACGAGCGCGCCCTCGGCTGGGGCCACTACGCGCGTTTCCACGGCCCGGTAGCGAGTGCCGAGCTGCAGCCGCTCCTGGGGCTGCCGATCGGCGGCTACAAGAACCGCATGCACCAGCTCAGCAGCGCCGTCGGCCGCGTCCAGCTGCCGCGCTACGACACCCAGGCCGCCGAGATCCGCCGCGCCATGAACTACTTCTGGGACCTGCTGGAGGGCGTGCCCGGCATCCGCCCGCACCGCGTGGCCGAGGCCGCCGGCAACAGCATGGGCGGCTGGTACGCGGCCCACGGACGGTACGTGCCGGAGGAGCTGGGTGGTCTCTCGGTAACCGCGTTCGCCGCGGCGTTGCGCGCCGAGGGCAGTCAGTGCGGGCCCGGCACCAACCCGCCGCTGCACCTGCATCCGTTGTTCAACGATTACGACATCTACGGCCACGGCACCCCGACCCGCATCGCCCACAGCGAGCGCGACCTGCGCCAGCCGCGTGGCAGCCTGCCGGTCAGCGAGGGAATCGGCGCGCGTGCCTACTCGATCCCCTGGTTCAAGCACTACCGTCCGCGGATCATCGAGCAGCACGCGGCCGCCTACCGCAAGGTCGCCGCCGCCTACCGCGACCTGTTGGCCGACGACCCCGGCAACCCGGAGACCCTCGGAGCGTGGGGCTTCTCCAGCGACCCGACCACGCGCTAGCGCCGCAAGGAGGAATGGAATGAGCATCGGTTTCGGCATCGTCGGCCTGGGGATGATCGCGGACTTCCACGCCCGCGCGCTGCACGCGGCAACCGGCGCCGAGCTGGTGGCGTGCGCTTCGCGCAGCGCCGCCAAGGCGCAGGAGTTCGCCGCCGGGCACGGCTGCGCCGGCTATCACGACCTGCAGCAGTTTCTGCGGCACCCGGGGCTGGAGGTGGTGTCGATCGCCACCCCGTCAGGGGCCCACCTGGAGCCCGCCCTGGCCGCCATCGAAGCGGGCAAGCACCTGATCGTGGAGAAGCCGCTGGAGGTAACGGCCGAGCGCTGCGCCCGCCTGCTGGAGGCGGCGGCGCGCCGCGGCGTGGTGGTGGCCGGCATCTTCCCGTCGCGCTTTCTGGAGGTATCACGGCTGATCAAGCAGGCGATCGACGGCGGCCGGCTGGGACGGATCGTGCTCGGCGACGCCTACATCAAGTGGTACCGCACGCAGCAGTACTACGACGAAGGCGGCTGGCACGGCACCCGCCGGCTCGATGGCGGCGGTGCATTGATGAATCAGTCGATCCACGCCATCGACCTGCTGCAGTGGTTCATGGGGCCGGTGCAGCGGGTGCTGAGCGCCAGCGCCACCCTGGGACACCGCGACATCGAGGTGGAGGACACCGCCGCCGCCGTGGTGCAGTTCGCCAACGGCGCCCTGGGCACGATCGAGGGCAGCACCGCGGCCTACCCCGGGTTTCCCAAGCGGGTCGAGATCTACGGCACCGCCGGCAGCGTGGCCTCGGTGCAGGATCGGCTGGAGACCTGGACCTTCGCCGAGGAGCGGGCGGAGGACGCCGCCATCCGCGCCGAGTGGGGCCAGGTCGAAGCCAGTGGCGGCGGCGCCTCCAACCCGGCCGACATCGGCATCGAGGGCCACCAGGCGCAGTTCGAGGACCTGGTGCAGGCCCTGGACGGGGGCCGTGCACCCGCCATCGACGGTGCCGAGGCCTGCAAGGCGGTGCACCTTATCCTGGCGATCTACGAGAGCGCGGCGCGCGGCCAGCCGGTGGAACCGGCGCCGGTCGGCTCCGGCTGATGCGCGCGCAACCTGCGCGAGTTCGCCGCCTTCGCACCGTTCCACGAGCGCCAGATGGCGCGGGTGCTGCGCGCCTTCCTGTGCCAGGCGGGAATCGGGGGGGTATTGACCAGCGTCTCTTGCTGGGCAACGGTGAGGGTATGGAAGGTGTGATGTCACGGTCGCCGGTGCTGCTCAGCGCAGAGCAGGTTCGCCAGTTCATCGCCGACGGCTATCTGGTGTTGCAGCCGTCGCTGCCGGCCAACCTGCATCGGGCCATCTGCGGCCGGCTGGCCGCGGCGATTCCGGGGTCCGACAATCCCGGCAACAACGTCCTGCCGCTGGTACCCGAGATGCGCCACGTGCTGGAAGCGCCGGAGGTGCACGGCGCCCTGCTCAGCCTGCTCGGTCCCGGCTACCTCGAGCACCCGCATCGCTTCTGCCACATCGAGGCTCAGCAGTCCACGGAAGGGCTCGACTACCCCGCCAAGCTGGCCGGCAACTGCCACCAGGACTCCTACACTCCCCTCGGCCGCCCGCGTCACCACCACATCCGCTACCTGCGTCTCATGTACTACCCGCAGGACACTCCGCAGGAGCTGGGGCCCACCCACGTCATTCCCGGCACCCACCTCAACGGCGGGCTGGACGACTCCGAACGGGCGCGGCCGTTGCCGGTGCGCGGCGGCGCCGGCACGGTGAGCCTGACCCACTTCGACCTGGGCCATGCCGCGGGTGTCAATTACAGCGCGCAGCGGCGCTTCATGGTGAAGTTCATCTTCATGCGCGCGACGGCGCCGCAGGCGAACGGCTGGTCCGGTCCGGACCAGGCCTGGGCCAACCCCGGGCAGATCGCCGGGCCGGATCGGCTGGAGTTGGCCTGGTCGCACCTGTGGGACTGGGTGCGAGGTGCGCAGCGCTACGCCAGCCTGGCCGCGGGGGCGCTGGCGCAAGACCCCCTTCCGGCGGCCAACGGTACGAGCGTGGCCGCGCTGCGCGAGCAACTGAACGCCGCCACGGACTCCACTGCGCGAGTTGCGGCCGCACACCTCCTGGCGGCCCGGGGCGCGGAAGCCGTAGCGGCGGTACCGGACCTGATTGCAGTCCTCAATCGCGTCCCCGATCCGGTGCGCATCGCCGCCACCTATGCCCTGGGCGCGATCGGCGCGCCGGCGGTGGAACCGCTGGCCGCCGTACTGCGCGGCTCCCGCGATGCCCTGCCGCAGTTGCTGCGGGGTGTCGGTCGCTCCAAACGGCCGGTGTGGCGCGAGCAGGCGCTGGTGATGGACGACGCGGGGCACGCTCTGGGGGCGATGGGTGCTACGGCGCTGCCGGTCCTGATCGACCTGCTACGGGACGCCAGCGAGTGGGCCCGGGTCAACGCCGCCTTTGCCCTGGGAGAGATGGACGCCGCCGCCCGCGACGCCGTTCCCGCGCTGGCAGCCGCGCTGGACGATCGGTCACACTTCGTGGTGCGCACCGCGGCGGACGCACTGGGTGCGATCGGAGCGGCTGAAGCCGCGGCTCCGCTGGGTGCCCTGCTGCACCAGGAACGTCCCGGCTGGGACGAACCCCAAATACGCGGCTGGTGCCTCCGCGACCAGGTACGGGTCAATGCCGCCACGGCGCTGGCACGCCTGGGCACCGGTGCCGCCGCCGCCGAAGCCGACCTGATCGCCGCCCTTGACGACCCCTGCGGTCAGGTGACCAGCTTCGTGGTGACCGCGCTGCACCGCCTCGGCTCCCCCTCCGCCGCGGACGCCGCCCTCAGCATGCTCAGCGCCCAGCGCTGGGACCCCTCGCTCACCGGCGCCCACCGCTTCTGATTCGCTCCGCCGCCCGGCGGCGGCCGGCACCCGGAGGAGCGACTCCAGGCTCGGGGCACGGCACGGGACGGTTCTGGACTTGCGATGGCCGTTGAACGCGCGGCGCGGGTGGCCCCGGATCCCGGAGCACCGCCGGCCGCACGGGTGCTCACGGTGGCGATTCGATGAACGAGCTGCTCGGCCTGCTGCCGGTGCTGAGCCCGCTGCAGTGGGCCGGTTACGGCACCGGCGCGTTGCTGGTGGGAATCACCAAGACCGGCATCCCCGGCCTCGGTCCGCTGGTCGTGCCGCTGCTGGCGAGCGTGTTCCCGGCGCGCGCCTCCACCGGCGTGCTGCTGCCGTTGCTGATCGCGGCCGACGTGTTCGCGGTGCTCCGCTACCGGCGCCACGCCGTGTGGCGCCACCTGGTGCGCATGCTGCCCTGGACCCTGGGAGGGGTGGTCGCGGGCTGGCGCGTGCTGGGCGCCGTCAACGACCGCCAGCTGGAGGTGATGATCGGCCTGATCGTGCTCGCGATCCTGGCCGTCGGGGCGGCGCGCGAGCGCTGGCCCGATGCCGGCGGCACCGTGTTCAGCTCCTGGTGGTGGGCGGCCCTGGTGGGGCTTGCGGCGGGCTTCACCACCATGGTCTCCAACGCCGCCGGGCCGATCATGGTCGTCTACCTGCTGGCGATGCGGCTGCCGAAGCGCGCGTTCGTCGGCACCGGCGCCTGGTACTACTTCCTGCTCAACCTGGTGAAGGTGCCGTTCAGCGTCAACCTGGGGCTGATCACCGGCGCCACCCTGCTCCTCAACGCGCTGGCCCTGCCGGCCATCGCGCTGGGCGCGCTGCTGGGCATGGTGGCCCTGGAACGCATTCCCGAACGTGGCTTCACCCGCTCCATGCAGGCGCTGGCGGCGCTCGCGGCACTGAACCTGCTGCTCTGACGCGTGCGCGCGCGGTGGGCGCATCCGCCACCCGCAAGATATATTGCGCGCGCATGCATCGAACTCGCAGCACAATCGCCGCCGCCGCACGGCGGCGGTGGCGGCGACTGCAGTCGTCCACGGCTCTGGTACTGTTGCTGGCCGGTGCGGCCGCCTCTGGGTACGCCCAATCGTTGTTCGATCCCAGCGACCGTATCTACCGCCATCTGGCGATCTGGGAACAGCGCGGCTACTTCGCGCCGCTGCCGGAGTTGAGACCCTATGCGCCGCAACTCATCGTCCAGCTTCTGCGGGAGGTGGCGACCAACGGTGACGCGCGCGACCGCGAGTTGGCGGAGTCGTATCTGGAGGCCTTGGCGCCGCGCACCTTCGGGGTCGCTTCCGAGTTGCCGCCGCTCCAGGTCGGCGTCCGCGCCAGCCTGGAGTCGTCACCGGATCCCGCCCCGCGAATCAGGATCACCGGAGAACTAGAGTCGACCTACGTACCGGATGGGCTGTTCGCCTACTCGGCCATGCTCAGCTACTGGTGGCAGAGCGGCTCCAAACGGCGACTGAGCTACACCGTCCCCCAGGTTCCCGCGCGCGGCCTGAACCTGTACGGCCGCAACGTGGGGGCCGGTGACGTGCGCGCCGCGGCGACGTTCGGCGTGCCCGGCCTGCACCTGCAAGCCGGCTTCGTCCAACACGGGTTCGGTTCGGCCCTGCATGACAGCCTGGTGTTGGCGCCGGGGGCGCCGGCCGCGGCCCAGCTCAGTGGCGTCTACCGCGGCGCGACATTCAGCTACAGCGCCTCGTTGCTGCAACTCGTGGCCGAGCGTGCGGTGACCAGGACGGGCCGCCGGTACCTTCTCAAGTCGGGCTGCCCGGAAGCGGATGAGTGCCCGCGCAGCGTCGGCTTTCCCTCCAAGTACCTGATGCTCCACGCCTTGCAATGGTATCCCCTGCCCTGGTTCAACCTGAGCCTCTTTTCGAGCTGGTTGTTCGGCGCGCGCGCCTCGCTGTATCAACTGCTGCCCACGGCTCCGGTCACCGAACCCTTTACCGGTGACTACGACAACGGGCTGACCGGCGGCTCGCTGTGGTTGCGGTTGCCGGCCGACTTCGGCGCCGGCGCGACGCTGTTCGTGGACGATTACCATCCCATCAACCGTGACGGTTCGGTGAGCCTTTTCACCAACAAGATGGCCGGGCAAGCGAACCTGTCCTGGGCCCCCTCCGGGCTGCCGGCAGTGGTGTCCGTCGATTACCTGTTCGTTTCTCCCTACACCTATACCCATTCCAGCCACCAGCCCATCAACTACCTGACCTACACCCACAAACGCCAGCCGCTCGGCACTGCTCTGCCGCCCGACTCCGACCGCTGGACCATCGCGGCACTGGTGACTCCGGTACCGCAACTCGATCTGGAACTGGCCGCGCGCCTCATCCGGCACGGCGCAGGTTCGATCTGGGACGACGGCTATGACGACGACGGCAAGGCGACGTTCGTGGGCGGAGCCCCCGACTTCCTCGACCCGGTGACGGAGACCGCGTACCAATTCGAGGTCGCAGCCAGCGGCCGGGTGCCGATCGCCAACCTGGAGTTGGCGGCGCGGATCAACTACGGGCTCGAATACCTCGAGTCGCGAAGCGCCACCGCTCACCTGTTCGGCGTCCAGGTCGGGATCAGCCTGTAACCCGGGACGCCCCGCGGCCGCCGAGCAGCGCCGGCACCAGCACCAGGGTACCGAACGTGGCCCCGATCAGGGTCGTGGAAATCAGCACGGCGAGATACACCACCGGCAGGAAGCGGGAGAATGCCAGGGGCGCCATCCCGGCAACGATCGCGGCGGTGGTGATCAGTATGGCGCGGCCGGCGTGCTGCATCGCCACCGCCACCGCGACGCGGTGATCCCTGCGGCGGGCGCGGCGATAGTGCAGCAGAAAGTGGATCGAGTCATCGACGCCGACGCCAATGGCCACGCCGGCGAAGCTGACGGTAAGTGCGTCCAGGGGAATGCGGAACAGCGCCATCAGGATGAACGCAAGCATGATGGCCGTGGTCAGCGGCAGCAATGCCAGCAACCCGAACCGCACGGAACGAAAGGCGACGCTGGTAATCAGCAGCACCAGCAGGATCGAGGCCACGGTGGAGACCAGTTGCTCGCGCGCGAGTATCTCCGCAACTCGCAGCGTGACCATGCTCCAGCCCCCACAACTCGGGTTCCCAATGCGCGGGAAAGGCGCGTTCGGCCCGGCTGCGCAGAAACTGCACCAGCTCCCGCATCTCATGTTCCAGCAGCAGCCATCCGGTAGTGTCGCTTCGAATCCAGATGCGCGTGGTTACGCGACCGCGCGGAACGTCGACGAGTCCGCCGAAGTCGATCCCGCTGGCGGCGCCGAGCTTCAGAAAACGCTGAAACAGAGACACCACCGTGGGGTTCTGCGGATAGCTTGCGCTACCGGCGACGGCGTGGTTGAGGGCGCGCAGATAGCCCACGATGGAGGTGACGTGACTGACGTAGCGATGGCCTTGCACCGACTCCTCGAAGTCGGCGAGCGCGCGCAGCAGGGAGGCGTCGCTGAGGCCTGCCGCGTCCCCGGTGGTGACGGTCAAGTTGAGATCCAGGTAACTGCCGAAGCGATCCATCAGCACGCGGTTGTCCTCTACCGCGGGGACCGACCCACGGAAGAACCCGGCGACGTCGGTCTGATAGCGCACGCCGCCGAGCGCGGCCGCGAACGCCACCGCCAACAGCCCCAGCAGCCCGAACAACGGCCAGCGCCGGCGTACCGTGAGGCGCGTCAGAAACGCCGCAAGGGTCGCCAGCCGGCCGCGCGTCAACCGTTCCCGCTGGGCCCGGGTCGGCAGCGGCAACAGTGCCAGCACGGCGGGATAGAGCAGCAGGGTCACCAGCGCGCAGATCAGAATGCCGGCGGCGGCGAACAGCCCGAACTCGCGTACCCGCGGCATGCCGCTGACCAGGAGGCTGGTGAATCCGGCAGCCGTGGTAAGGGAGGCCAGCACGACGGTCTGGCTGGCGCTGCCGGTGGCCCGCGCTACCAGGTCCCTCCTGATGGCCCCGGGAGCCTCGGTCGCGACCCGCGGGCGTGACGGTCCCGGCGCAGCGCCGGCGGCCGCGCCGAAGTAGCGGTTCATGAGGTGCACGCTGTACGAGCTGCCCAGGGCGAAGATCAGCGGCGGCAACATCAGGCTGGAGAGGCTCAGCGGCACACCGGCAAGCGCCATCAGGCCCAGCGTCCAGAGCAGCGCCATGCCGATGGCCAGCAGTGGCAGCGCAACCGCGCGCAGGGTGGCGAAACTCAGCAGACACACCAGCAGGGTGATCAGCGCAGCGAGTCCGCCCAGCAACGGCAGTTCCCTGACGATGTAGCTGCGCGTGATTTCGTACACCGGCAACCAGCCACCCACGCGAATCGACAGTGCCTCCCCATGGGCGGCGATGACCGCACGCACGCGCTGCAACAGCGAGTCGTAGTTCTCCTGCGGTACCACCGAATACACCAGGTTCAGCGCCGGCACCTCGGCATTGAACAGCGCCGCCACCGGCGGCGGAGCGGCGGACACGCGTTCGCGCCAGCGAGCCAGCTCCGCGCCGTCGACCGGCACCGTGCCCGCGGGTGCCAGCGGGCCCAGCAGCAGCCGCCCCCGATTGCGCTGGAAGGTGCGCAGGTTGAACGGCGTAAGTCTGTCCCGTACTTCCGGCAGTTCACTCAGGCGGCTGTCGATTGCGGCGACCTGCGCCAGCCGCTCGGGATCCAGCAGCGCGGGGTGGCTCACTCCCACCAGCAACAGCTCACTGACCGCCGCGGGGTCGGTGTACTTGTCGACCAGCCGGCGGGTCGCGGAGTCGCGCGGCAGCAGGCCGGCGATATCGGCATCCACCCGCAGCCCGAATGCCAGCCAGGCGCTCAGCACGGTAACCACACACAACACGCTCAGCACCGCGAACGGATGGCGCGCCACGCGCCCGGCCAACTCCTGAAACAGGAGTTCCGAGGCACCCCCCAAGCGGCGTCGCGGCGTGGTCGTCACCGGCTTCCGCGGGAGTTCGGTCCCGCACCGAGGGGCGCGCGGATGGTAAGGTGGGGGCAGCCATGAGCAGGCGTTCCCCGGAGCGCGTCTGGCAGCAGGATCGGCGGGCGTTCGCCACCCGTTCCCGGCGCCGGCTGCACATCCGTCCCTACCAGCGCCGCGACCGCGCTCGAATTCGGCGCATCATCTGCGCCACGGCACTGCGCGGCCGGCCGCTTTCCGCGTTCTTCGAAGACGAGCGGGTACTGGTGAAGCTGTTCCTGGATTACTACCTGAGCTACGAGCCGGAGTCCTGCTTCGTGGCCGAGAGCGAGGGCCGCGTGGTGGGCTACATCCTGGGTTGCAAGGATTCGCGCCGCTACCTGCGGGTAGTGGTGTTCCGCTACGGGCCGCAGCTCCTGGCACGACTCCTGTTGCGGCTGCTCACCGGCCGTTACCGGCGCCTGAGCACCTACCGTACGCTGTGGTGGGCCCTGGCACGAGCCTGGCGTGAGGTCCCGGCAGCGGATCTGCGGCGCTTTCCGGCCCACGTGCATCTCGGCGTCGATCAGGAATTGCGGAGCCAGGGATTCGCCTTCTACCGGTGCATGGTACGCCTCGGCGACGCACTGATCCGCGACCTGCGCGCCCGCGGCGTACCCGGCCTGCATGGACAGATCGCCGAACCCGGTAATCAAGACTTCCTGTCCGGTCGCAT
Organism: Spirochaetia bacterium; assembly: GCA_965203905.1. Lineage (GTDB taxonomy): Bacteria > Spirochaetota > Spirochaetia > SZUA-6 > Bin103 > Bin103. The sequence goes on from CBDBDQ010000005.1 coordinate 6,372,505, forward strand.
CCAGACCCTGTACGGGTGCCGGATCGCCGCCCGGCGTCGGTTCTCGCTCTGGTCCCGGATCACCCGTGAACCGTGGTACCTCAAGCTGGTGACCTTGAATCTGGAAGGTGATCGGAGCGACCGGCGCGCCTGAACTCGGTCGCCGCCGGCAGCGACCTTCAACGCGCAGCTGGCCGGCCGGAAGTAAGGGGCCGGATTCGGTTCAGGGGCATCAGGCCGCTGCCAGATACCGTTCGATGGTAGTGACGGCGCGGTCTACGCCGTCCTCGGCGCGGATCCGCTCGCGGGCGGCGCGCGCCGCCTGCCGCAGCGAGCGTGCTGGCGGCGGCCAACTCGATGGACGAGCCGAGATTGTCCGGGCGCAGTTCGCGCCACCTGAGGGGCGGCGGCGCCACTCCCAACTCGGTCAGCCGCCGCGCCCAGAAGAACTGATCGGCGAACCCCGGCACGACCACCGACGGAACCCCGGCCCGCAGGGAGGCAGCGCTGGTGCCGGCGCCGCCCGGATGCACGATCGCCGCCACCCGCTCGAAGAGGTAGTCGTGGGGCGCCGAGTCGAGCACCAGCATATCGCTGCCGTGGCGCCCCGGCTGCAGCGCACCCCACCCCTGCAGCAGAATGCCGCGCCGGCCTGCCCGGCGCAGCGCGCTGACCACCGTGTCCGTCAGGGCGGCCGGGTCCCCTACCTTGAGGCTGCTGAACCCTACGCACACCGGCGGCGGACCGGAGGCAAGGAACTCCTCCAACTCCGGCGCAACCGGCCACAGGCGACGCGTAGCGGGAAACCAGTATCCGGTCACGTGGGCCCAGGCCGGCCAGTCATCCGGCGGCGGCACCACCGCGGGGCTGAAGCCGTACAGATGCGGCGTGCGGCGGCGCCGGAGCTCCGGTCCGATGCCGCTCCATGGCAGCGGCGGCAAGTCGAGCAACTCCCGGCGCATCCGGTTGAACTGGCGCTTCCAGGGCTGCCAGAAGGCCTGCTCCGTGGCCAGATGGCTGATCCGGTTGTAGCCGCGGCCCAGCCGCACCCGCGCCGGCGCCAGCACGCTGGGGAACTGGGCGGTCGGCATGAGCGGCTGCAAGGAAGCGAGGAAGGTCGGAATCCCAAGCCTTTCGCCCACGTGATGGGCCATCATTCCGAGCGCCGTGAAGACCACGGCGTCGGCATCCCGGCAGGCGTCACCGGCCGCCTGCCCCAGGCGCGGAATGGCCGGGCGCGCCACCCGCACCAATCCGGCCATGAAGCGCAGCGGGTTGTTGCGCGACGCCAGCCAGGAGTGGCCGCGGGCGCCGCTGAACAGCTCCACCGGATCCAGCGGCATGGCCGCGTACTCCAGGCCGTGGCCCAGCACGAACCGGCGATAGTGAACATGGGTCGCGACACGCACGTGGTGGCCGGCGCGGGTGAGCCCCGCGCCCAGTGCGCACAAGGGCAGCACGTCGCCCAGCGTGCCCAGGGTCACGATGCTAACCCTCACGTCGCCCACCTTAGCCTTAACCGCCAGCCGCTGGCGAGGACGCCCGCCCCCGGTTGCCGCGCCGGACGTGCCGCGGCAACACTGGCCGAGTGGGTGCGACCGGGAACGGCTCTTACCAACATGTCTACTTCTCTCCGCACCTGGATGACGTGGTCCTGTCGTGCGCCGGCCGCATCGCCCGCCAGACTGCAGCGGGCGACCGGGTCCTGGTCGTTACCGTCTTCGCAGGTTGCGGGGACGACGCGGAACCGCCAGCCAACGCCGACTCCCCGCTCTGGGCTCCGTTTCAGGACGTTGCCGCGCGCCGGCGCGAAGATCGACGCGCGCTGCAGACACTCGCCGCCGATCACCGCTGGCTCGACTACCCGGATGCGATCCAGCGTCACCGCCGCTATGCGTCGGTGACGCGCATCACGGCTCCGCTGCCACGCCGTGAAGCGCCGCTGCTGGCGCGAGTGGCGGCCTCCGTAGCGGAGGTGAGCCGGCAACACCCGGCCGCGATGCTCTACTTCCCTTTGGGAATCGGTAACCACGTGGACCATCAGATGGTGGCCGCAGTCGGCCTCGATCGGCAACGGACTGGTTCTCCCCGGTCACGCGCGACCTTATTCTACGAGGATACGCCCTATGTGTGCATCCCCCATCTGCTGGACCAGCGCTTCCAACTGGTGGGGATCGATGCTCCGGCAGGATCGCAACGGCCGGTTTTGGCACGTGCCCGCGAAACCTGCGCCGCGCTGTGGGCGGCTCCCGAACTCGGTCGCCACCTCCGCGACCGGGGGCCGGTCGCACGGATCCTGCTGTTCGCGTATCTTGTAGCGCGGTTCGCCCGCGCCGACGCCGGGGCGCGGCGCCGCAAGTGGCTCATCCTGAGCCCCGAGCCGGTCCGGATCGCCGCCTTCTTCGAGACCAAGATCGCCGCCATCGGCTGCTATCGGTCTCAGGTGCGGGCGCTGTTCGGAAACCTGGAGGAGCTCCGGCGCGTGCTGCGTTCCTGCGCGCCCGGCGGCGGCCGGGAAGCGTTGCAGGAACGTTGCTGGCGGCCGGCGCGAGAGCCGGACGCCTTTGGTGGAGGAGTCAACCGATGAATTCAGCCAGCGCCGAGCGCCGTGCTCGCGTGACCGCAGTGGAGCGCACCCGACTCTGGGTGCCGTTCGTGGAGCGCATCGCCCGCGACATGGAGCGGGCCGGGATCCATACCTGGTCGGAGATCGAGCTGATCGAGGTGCAGACCGACGCCGGCGTGAGCGGCTGGGGTGAGACGATCGAGAACTACACCTGGGGGCGCGCGGCAGCCGACGAGCGGGTCATCGGCCGTGCGCCGCTGGAGCTGATCTGGGACGACAGCCTGGGTGCCGGCCTGCAGATGGCGTTGCTCGACGCCACCGGTAAGCTGGCGCAGGTTCCCGTGCACGCGCTCCTGGGGCAGCAAGTCCGAAACGCCTGCCCACTGTCGTTCTGGGACCACGACATGGCGCCCGACCGCTACGCCGCCGAAGCGCGCGAGGCGGTGCGCCTCGGTTACACCTGCATGAAGATCAAGACGCGCCCGTGGTGGGACGTTCGCGACACGGTGCAGCGTATCTCCGCCGCCACGCCCGACTGGTTCGCCATCGACGCCGACTGGAACGATTTCCTGATCGACGCCTCCACCGCCCTGCCGGTGCTGCAGGAACTGGAGCAGGCGTTCCCCAAGATCAAGATCTTCGAAGGCCCGATCCGGGCCACCGATCTGGAGGGCAATCGGCGCTTGCGGGCACAGCTCCGTACCGCCGTCGCGCACCACTACGGGGCGGTGCCGCCCCACGCCGCCATCGCCCGCGGCTACTGCGACGGGTTCGTGGTGGGCGGCGGCGTCTCCGCGACCATGGCCGCGGCCACGGTAGCCAAGACCGCCAACATGCCGGTCTTCCTGCAGATGGTGGGAACCGGGCTTACGGCCGCCCTCAGCCTGCACCTGGGAGCGGTACTGCCGGCCGCCCGCTGGCCGGCGGTGACCTGCCACGAGCTGTACCAGCACTGCCTGCTGACCCGACGCCTCCCCGTCACCGGAGGTTACGCCGCGGTTCCCGAGGCTCCCGGCCTCGGCGTGGAGGTGGATCGCGAGGCGCTGGAGCGCTATCGGATCGCAAGCGTCGACCTGGCGCTGCCGCGACGGCTGATCCGCTACCGCAGAGCCTCCGGCGTCAGCGTGTACTTCACCGCCCACGCCCGTCCCGGTACCCAGATGTGGCAATACTTCGCCAGCGGAAACCAGCCGCCGTACGAGGGGGAAGTCTTCACCGAGCTGCTGGATGACGACGGCAGCGAGGCGTTCGCGCGCCTCTATGCGCGCGCGGAGCAGGCCCCCGTCCTCACCTCGGAACGATAGCGATAGGTAGTGCATCGCTCCTGGGATGGGGACCGGTGCACCGGACCCTCGGCTGGTGCACTGGGAGTCCGGGCTACTGGAAGATCTCATCACATAGCTTTACGCGTTCTCTTGGCCACCGAGGCGGTAGCGACCAAGTTGTGGCACACCGCTTGATCGAGCGATACCTCGGTGACGTCACCATTCAGCCCAAGGGCCTGCCGGCGCACCACTTGCCAGAAACCACCTGCAAGCATGGGCGACAACCGGCCGTTGTAACGCTATAGTACCAGGAGGTGATTGGTGAGTGATCTCGTCATGACGCTGAGTGACGCCGACCTGCAACACATCGGCCGCTACGTGCGGGCCGAACTGCCCGGCTGGCTCAACGAGTTGGGGCCGTGGGCGCTGGGCAGCCAGCTCATGGAACGCATGGTTCGGGTCGAGGAGGAGCTGAAGGCGCAGCGTGAGATTCTGCTGACTCACGTGGAGACCAGTGACCGCCGTTTCGACGACGTGAACCGACGCTTCGAGGATGTCAACCAGCGCTTCGAAGATGTCAACAAACGGTTCGACGACGTCAACCAGCGGTTCGAGGATGTGAACAAACGGTTCGACGACAACAACAAGCGCCATACGACAACGCAATGGGCCGTGGGCGTCGGCTTCGTCGCGCTCACTGCGCTGGTAACGGTGTATCAGTTCCTGGGGTGACGCGAAACGGGTAGCGATCTCCGCACTGCCGCGGCTCAGCGATGGTGCAGGTGATGGTGCCCCGCTACGCCCCAGGCCGGCGGGCCGTGACGCTTTCCGAGCGCGGTGCAGGCGGCACGCACCCAGGCCGCGACCCGGTCGACGCCGGCGCCGGTCTTCAGGTTGGTGGTCACGAACGGCAGGTCGCCGCGGGCGGCACGCACGTCGGCCGCCATCCGCTCCAGGTCCACCTCGACGTAGGGAGCCAGGTCCACCTTGTTGACCACCAGCAGGTCGCTGCGGGTTATGCCGAGCCCGCCCTTGCGCGGGATGTCGCCCCCTTGCGCCACGTCGATGACGTAGATCTGATAGTCCACCAGGTCGGGGCTGAAGCTGGCGGCCAGGTTGTCGCCGCCGCTCTCGATGAACGCCACGCGGGCATCCGCGAATCGCTGCCGCAGCCGTTCCAGGGCGTCGGCGTTGAGGGAAATGTCGTCGCGTACCGCGGCATGCGGGCACCCGCCGGTCTCCACCCCCACGATGCGTCCGTCACCCAGTGCCCCGGCCCGAATCAGGAAGTCGGCGTCCTCGCGCGAGTAGATGTCGTTGGTGATGGCGATGATGGAGTGGTCGCATCCCAGCGTCTGGCACAGGCGCAGCAGCAGGTGGCTCTTGCCGGAGCCCACCGGTCCGCCGATGCCGAAGCGCACAAGCTCAGGGTGATGATGGTGGTTGCCGTGGTTCAGGTCCATTCCGTTCTCTCCTCAACTGCGGAAATAGCGCGCCGCCAGCTCGCCGTGGCCAAGCACGGCCAGGTCCCACCCGGGAGTGATTGCGGCCAGGGGGCGACGCGTGCCGATGACCCCGTGTGCCAGCTCGGCCAGCTCGTGCAGCAGGCCGCCGACCACCGCCAGAGCCGCGGACTGGCCGATGGGAACGGTACGCATCGCCACCTGCGTCCATTGGCGTACGGTGTTCAGCAGGTATGCCTGCACCAGGGCCTCGCCCTCGAGGTCCAGCGCACCGCCCACGAAGCCCCACGCCACCGGGTGCTGCAGCCGCTGCTCGCTGTCCCGCGTGGTCTCCACCACGGCGCGGTAGGAGCTGCTCCGACGCAGGCCGGCGAACGCCGCTCCGGCGGCGGTCAGCAGCGAGCGTCCCAGTTGGCCGGCGGCCGCCCGCGCTTCCCGCGAGGGCAGGAAGCTCGCCACCTCGTCGCTCAGCCGCGCCAGGCGCCGCGCAACGCGCCGCTCCGCCGGAACGGGGTCGCGCCCGGTGTCCGGTGCGGTGCGCCCCCCTGCCTGGTGTTCGCGGGTGAGCAGCCGGGCGCGTGCCACCGCGCGGCCCTCCAGCGGCGCCACGCCGTAGCGCACGGCATCGCCGATCCAGGCGGCCAGACTGGCGCTGTCGGTTACCGAGCCGTTGCGGATCGCCCACTCCAGCCCCCAGGAGTGGGCGAAGGCGCCGGTGGGGAAGGCGCTGTCGGCCAGCACCAGGACCCGGTTGAGCTGGTGGGCGTCCATGCGATGCCGCCGACTCCTAAAACATGAAGTAGCGCTGCGCCAGCGGGGCCGCGGCCAGGGGCTCGCACACCAGCAGCTCGCCGTCGGCGCGCACGTTGTAGGAGTCGGCATCCACCTCCATCACCGGCAGCGCATCATTGAGTGGCAGGTCGCGCTTGCTCAGGCGGCGCGTGTCGCGCACGGGTTCCAGGCGCCGGCGCAGGGCCGGTGCGGCGGCTCCAGCCGCGCCTTCGAGGGCGGCACCACTCAGGAAGGTGACGCAGGTGGAAGCGCGGGCGGCACCGTGGGCCCCGAACATGGGCCGCCCCCACACCGGCTGCGGCGTGGGAATGGAGGCGTTGGCATCGCCCATGGCGGCAAAGGCGATGAAGCCGCCCTTGAGCACCAGTTGCGGGTGCACCCCGAAGAACGCGGGATGCCACAGCGTCAGGTCCGCCAGCTTGCCCACCTCCACCGACCCGATCAGGGTGCCGACCCCGTGCGCCACGGCGGGACAGATGGTGTACTTGGCGACGTAGCGCTTGATGCGTCCGTTGTCGTGTCCCGCCGGGTCCCCGGCGAGCGCGCCGCGCTGCACCTTCATCTTGTGCGCGGTCTGCCAGGTGCGGGTGATCACCTCGCCGACCCGTCCCATCGCCTGGCTGTCGCTGGCCATGATGCTGATCGCGCCCAGGTCGTGCAGGATGTCCTCGGCGGCGATCGTCTGCGGCCGGATGCGGCTGTCCGCGAACGCCACGTCCTCGGGAATCGAGGGATCGAGGTGGTGGCACACCATCAGCATGTCGCGGTGCTCCGCCACCGTGTTGACGGTGAACGGCCGCGTGGGGTTGGTGGAGCTGGGCAGCACGTTGCTCTCCCCACACACCCGCAGGATGTCGGGTGCGTGGCCGCCGCCGGCACCCTCGGAGTGAAAGGTGTGGATGGTGCGGCCCCGGAAGGCGCGAATCGTGTCTTCCACGAAGCCCGCTTCGTTGAGGGTGTCGGTGTGGATCGCCACCTGCACGTCGCTTTCGTCGGCTACTCCCAGGCAGCAGTCGATGGCGGCGGGCGTAGTCCCCCAGTCCTCGTGCAGTTTGAGTCCGCAAGCGCCCGCCGCCACCTGCTCGCGCAGCGGTTCCGGCAGTGCGCTGTTGCCCTTGCCGAAGAACCCGAGGTTCACCGGGTAGGCCTCGGCGGCTTCCAGCATGCGCGCGATGTTCCACGCCCCCGGCGTGCAGGTGGTCGCCAGCGTGCCGTGGGCCGGCCCGGTGCCGCCTCCAAGAAGGGTGGTGACGCCACTGGTGATCGCCGTGGTCACCAACTGCGGGCAGATGAAGTGGATGTGACTGTCGATGGCGCCGGCGGTGCAGATCATCCCTTCGCCGGCGATCACCTCGGTGCCCGGCCCGATCGCCAGGGCGCGGTCGACAGCGTCCTGCAGGCCGGGGTTGCCGGCCTTGCCGATGCCACAGATCAGGCCGTCGCGCACGCCGATGTCGGCCTTGAAGATGCCGCGGTAGTCGACGATGAGGGCGTTGGTGATCACCAGGTCGGGAGCGCCGGAAGCGCGGGTGGCACGCGGATCCTGGCCCATCCCGTCACGGATCACCTTGCCGCCACCGAACTTCACCTCGTCACCGGAGACGGTGAGATCGCGCTCCACCTCCAGCACCAGCTCGGTGTCCGCCAGCCGCATGCGGTCCCCGGTGGTGGGACCGAACATGCCGGCATGGCCGCTGCCGCTGGTGGCGAACCCGCCGCGGGAACCGTTACCCATTGCCGAATCCCCGCTCGCGGATCGCCGCCATGGCCGTGGTCCGCACCGACTCGTCATCCAGGGCGCCGTTCACCAGCCCGTTCAGGCCGTGGCAGACGCGCTCGCCGCCGAACGCCACCAGCGTCACCGTATGGCGCTGCCCCGGTTCGAAGCGCACCGCCGTGCCGGCGGGTATGGCGAGCTTCATGCCGTACGCCCGCGCCCGCTCGAACACCAGCGCTCGGTTTACTTCAAAAAAATGAAAGTGGCTGCCCACCTGAATCGGGCGGTCGCCGCGGTTGGCCACCTGGAGCTGGACCGTGGACCGCTCCGGCAGGCTGCGCCAGGAGGCGCGCGCGGGCCAGATCTGGCCGGGGGCCCAGCCGTTGGCCGGTGCCTGGTCGTTGCCGTGGTGCTGTTTCATGGCTCTCTCATTGAATCGGGCTCATTGAATCGGGTGATGCAGCGTCACCAGCTTGGTGCCGTCGGGGAACGTCGCTTCCACCTGAACGCTGGGAATCATCTCCGGCACGCCGCTCATCACCTGCTCCGCGCCCAGGATCCCCGGGCCCAGCTCGACGATGTCGGCGAGTGACCGGCCCTCCCGCGCCCACTCCATGATCTGGGTGGCGATGATCGCGGTAGCCTCCGGATAATTCAGCCTCACGCCGCGCGCCAAGCGGTCGCGCGCCACCATCGCGGCGACCGCAAGCAGCAGCTTTTCGCGTTCGTGTGGGGTAAACATCTCCTGTGGACTCCGTCAGAGCATCAGGTGGCTCTCCACCACCTCGCGGCTGGCCGCTCCCGCGCGTCCCTCGTGCACGATCGTCCCCTGGTCCATGATGTACACCCGGTCGGCGAGGCGCAGCGCGAAGTCGAGCGATTGTTCCACCAGCAGGATCGAAAGATCGCCCTGCGCGCGGATTTCGCGCACCGCCTGCTCAACCTCGTGCACGATCGACGGCTGGATGCCCTCGGTCGGCTCGTCGAGCAGCAGCAGGCGCGGTTGGGTGATCAGGACCCGGGCGATGGCCAGTTGCTGCTGCTGCCCGCCGCTCAGGTCGCCGCCGCGGCGGGTGAGGATTCGCTGCAACTCGGGGAACAGTTCCCACACCCAGGCCGGCGCCCGCTCGCGCGAGCCGCCGCGCGCCTCCAGGCCCAGGAACAGGTTCTCGGCCACCGACAGGAAGGGGAAGATCTCCCGGCCCTGCGGCACGTAGCCGATCCCGGCACGGGAGCGGCGGTCTGCGGTCCACCCGGTCACGTCGGCGTCGTTGAAGGTAATGGTCCCGGCGCGCGCGGCCAGCACCCCCACCAGGGTCTTCATCAGGGTCGACTTGCCGACGCCGTTGCGACCCATCAGGGCCACCACCTCCCCGGCGGCCACGTTCACCTCGAGGTCGTGCACCACGGTAGAACTGCCGTAGCCGGAGCGCAGGGCGCGGGTCTCAAGCAGCATGACTGCCGTCGGCGCCGCGTCCCAGATAGACGTCGATCACCGTGGGATCCCGCTTCACGGTGTCGAAGTCCCCCTCGCAGATCACGCGGCCGGCGTGCAGCACCGTGACCAGGCTGGAGAAGCGCCCCACGAACTGCATGTCGTGCTCCACCACCACCACCGAACGCTGAGCGGCGATCGCCTCCAGAATCGTCCCGGTCCGTTCCCGCTCGCCCGCGGTCATCCCGGCCACCGGCTCGTCCACCAGCAGCAACTCCGGGTCCTGGACGATCGCCATGGCCAGTTCCAGCCACTGTTTCTCGCCGTGGGCCAGGACGCCGGCAACCGCGCCGCGGCGGTCGCTCAACCCCACCATCTCCAGCACTTCCGCAACCCGGCGCCGCGCGGCGCGCCCCGCCTGCTGGAAGGTGGCGGCCAGGAACCCGCCCGGTACTTCGGCGGCGAGTTGCATGTTCTGGTCCACGGTGAGACTGTCGAACACCGACGGCGCCTGGAACTTGCGGCTGATGCCGAGGCGCGCGATGGCATCCTGGTCGTGGGCCAGCAGGTCGACCTGGTTGGCGAACTGGACCCGCCCCGAAACCGGCTTCACCTTGCCGCAGATCACGTCCAGCAGGGTGGTCTTGCCGGCGCCGTTGGGGCCGATCAGGAAGCGCAGCTCGCCCTTGCGCACGATCAGGTTGACATGCTCCAGCGCCTTGAAGCCGTCGAAATCCACGGTCACCGACTCGACGTACAGGATGTCGTTCAGCATGGTTTGTCCCTCTCGCTGCTGCCGGCCGGAGCCACCGGCAGGCCGTTCGCGGTCCGGTTCGCGGAGCCGTCGGGTGGCAGCGGTGAGCGGTGGTTGTCTCCTTCCGCTGCCGCTGTCGGCGGTCGCTGCGCTCGCGCAAGGCGCTGCCGCAGCGAACCTACCCACGGCAGCTCGCGGATCTGCCCCACGATCCCCGCGAGCCCCCTCGGGAACAGCAGCACCACGCCGATGAACAGCCCGCCGAACACGTAGAGCCACATTTCCGGCAGCGACTCGCTGAACACGGTCTTGGCCCAGTTGACCACCACCGCCCCGGCGGCGGCCCCGACGATGGTGCCGCGACCGCCGACCGCTACCCACACCGCCATCTCCACGGAGGGTAGAATGCCCATCGAAGAGGGGCTGATGATCCCCACCTGGGGCACGAACAGCGCGCCGGCGAAGCCGGCAATGGCGGCCGACAGGGCGAACGTCACCACCTTGTAGCGCACCGGGTTGTAGCCGAGGAAGCGCAGCCGGTTCTCGCCGTCGCGAATCGCCATCAGCACCGTGCCGGTCTTGGTCCGCACCAGCCAGCGGGCCAGCACGACCACTCCGATCAGGGTGACGACCGTAAGCAGGTACAGACCGAGCCGCACGCCCGAGCTGTACAGCGAGAGGCCGGCCACCGAGCGGAAGTTGGTCATGCCGTTGGTGCCGCCGGTGAACGGCTGCTGACCGATGAACAGGATCATCATCGCCAGCGCCAGCGCCTGGGTGAGGATCGAGAAGTAGACGCCGCGGATCCCCGACCGGAACGTGGGATAGCCGACGATGATCGCGAACAGGGCGGGAATGACCACCGCCATCGGCAGCGCCACGACGAAGTGGCGGAACGGCTCCCAGAACCAGGGCAACTGTTCCAGTCCGCTCCACACCATGAAGTCGGGCAACTCCTCCGACTGCAGCTTCATGTGCATCGCCATGCTGTAGGCGCCGAGGCTGAAGAACACGCCGTGCCCGAGGCTCAGCACGCCGGCGTAGCCCCACAGCAGGTCGAGCCCCACCGCGGCGACGGCGAACGCCAGGTACTTTCCTACCAGCGCCAGGCGGAAGTCGGACAGCAGCAGCGGCAGCACCAGCAGCACCCCCACCACCACCGCGTAGCCAAGGTAGCTCCAGCGCGGCGTCACCCGGGCGGGCATCAGCGCTGCCCCTCCAGGGCCCGGGTGCGCAGCACCAGGAACCCCGCCGGCTTGTACTGCAGGAACACCACGATCAGGGCGAAGATGATCACCTTGCCCATCGACGAGGTGGTGATGAACTCGAACAGCGGGCTGGCGGCGCCGATCAGCACCGCACCGGCCACCGAGCCGGCGATGGAACCGACACCCCCGAGCACCACCACCATGAAGGAGTCGATGATCCAGTTCTGGCCGGTCGCGGGACCGACCGAGCCGAGCAGGCTCACCACGCAGCCTGCTACCCCCGCCAGGCCGCTGCCCAGGGCGAACGTGCGCGCGTCTACCGCCGCGGTGTTGATGCCCATGGCGGCGGCCATCGGCCGGTTCTGCATCACCGCGCGCATGCTGCACCCGGCCCGCGTCCGGTTCAGGAACAGGTAGGTGCCCACCACGCACAGCACCGCCACGCCGATGATGAACAGCCGGTTGGTGGGCAGTTGCACGCCCTCGGCGAGCGCCAGGCCGCCTTGCAGCCAGTCCGGCGTGCGCACCTCCACGTTGGAGGCGCCGAACACGTTGCGCGCGAGCTGCTGCAGGATGAGGCTCAGGCCCCAGGTTGCCAGGATGCTCTCGAACGGGCGCCCGTAGAGGAAGCGGATCAGGGAACGCTCGGTAAGGAAGCCGAGTGCGGCCGTCACCACGAAGGCCGCCACCAGCGCCACCAAGTACCAGCTGCCGCCCAGGGGGGCGTGCAGCAGCCGGTCCACCACGTAGGTGGTGTAGGCGCCGACCATCACGAACTCGCCGTGGGCGAAGTTGATCACGCCCATGATGCCGAAGGTGATGCTCAGCCCCAGCGCCACCATCAGCAGCACGCTGCTGATGCTCAGGCTGTTGAAGAGCTGCATCGCGGTAGTGGTAAGGGTCACCTCACTCTCTCCTGTGCACACATGGCGCGGCCGGCGCGGAGCACCGTAGGACGATGCTCCGGCGACGGCCGCGCCGGACCGTTCGAATTCTCGCAGCGCTAGTTGCTTGCGCTGCGGGTTGTCCGCGGGCCCATCACGCCGGGCTCGACCACGTCCTCGTCGGGAGAGATCAGCTCGGGATAGGGGTCGGGCCGCACCGGCTCGCCGGTGGACCACAGGATGTCGAACTGCCCCTCGGAGTTGACGGCTCCGATCTGGACGATCTTCCAGGTGTGGTTGTTCACCGGGTCGATCTTGACCATGCCCTCGGGAGCCTCGAACTCGACGCCGCGCAGCGCCATGCGCACCTCGCCGGTGTCGGCGGTGCCGGCCTTCTTCACCGCTTCCGCCCACAGGTAGACACCGAAGTAGCCCGCCTCGATGGGATCGTCGGTGACGCGGTCGGCGCCGTAGGCCGCCTTGTAGCGTTCCACGAAGCCCGCGTTCTTGGGGCTGTCCATGCTCTGGAAGTAGTTCCATGCCGCCAGGTGGCCCTCGATGAACTCGGCCCCGATGCCCTTGATCTCCTCCTCGGCAACGCTTACCGACATCACCGGAATGTCCCCCGGACCGATGCCCGCGGCCTTGAGCTGCTTGAAGAAGGCCACGTTGCTGTCGCCGTTCAGGGTGTTGAAGATCACGTCCGGGTTCGCGGCCTGGATCTTGTTGATCACGGTGGCGTACTCGGTGTGGCCGAGCGGGGTGTACTCCTCCGCCACCGTGGTGCCGCCCTCCGCCTCGAGCTGGATCTTGATGATCTTGTTGGCGGTGCGCGGGAACACGTAGTCGGAGCCGAGCAGGAAGAACTTGGTGCCCTTCTCCTGCAGCAGCCACGACACTGCGGGCATGATCTGCTGATTGGGCGCCGCCCCGGTGTAGATGATGTTCTTGGATGCCTCCAGCCCTTCATACTGCACGGGGTAGAACAGCAGGTGGTCGAGACCTTCGAACACCGGCAGCACCGCCTTGCGGCTGGCCGAAGTCCAGCAGCCGAACACCACCTGGACCTGGTCGCGTTCGATCAGCTTGCGCGCCTTCTCGGCAAACGTAGGCCAGTCGGAGGCGCCGTCCTCGATGATCGGTACGATCTGCTTGCCGAGCAGACCGCCGGCCGCATTGATCTCGTTGATCGCCAGAATGGTGGCGTCCTTTACCGCTACCTCGCTGATCGACATGGTGCCGCTCAGCGAATGCAGGACGCCGACTTTGATGACGTCGCCCGCTTCATCCTCACCGCCGGCGAATGCGATGAGGGGCAGAAGCAGGGCGACACATACCAGGAGCAGAGCTCGTGGGATACGCATTGGTTCCTCCACAGTTTGGTGAGGTCGTTGTATGAGGGCCCTCATGCGTATATAAGCAAACTCCATGCCAACCCCGATCGTGCCGGATTGTGGAGCGGAATCAGGACCGTTCGAGAAGATGTCTTACATTTCCGTATGATAGGTTCCATGATTGATACCTGACTGTAGGATTATTCTCGATACAAGCCATCACTCAGTCAAAAGTACTAGGCCGAGGTAAGCGGCGAGCTGCTGGACGTCGAGGCGGAGCTGGAGCTGGGCTCGGCCGACTGCGTGGGCGTGGTGGTGCGCGGGGTGCCGGTGTTCTACGACCGGCGCCTGGGCGCGCTGTGCTGCGGCGGCTACACGGTGCCGCTGCCGGCTCCCGAGGGTCCGTTCAAGTGGCGGATCCTGGCCGACCGCGCCTCGCTTGAGCTGTACGCGGACGATGGCGCGGTGACCATTGCCGCAGGCATCATCCTGCCGGAGTGGGAGACCGCTGCTGCTGGTCGAGTCGCTGACTACCTACCTGCTGGGCGCAGCGGCAGCTCTCGGTCTCGGTCTGGCCGCGGGCGCCGCCATCAACGCCTTGGGTATCACCTTCGTGCCGATCGGCAGCAATCTCGCCGTGCCCTTCTACATCGACCTGGAGTTGAGGTACTTCGTGGTACCCGCCATCATCACGCTGCTGATGACCGGCGCCGCCACGCTGGTTCCCACGCTGCGTACGGCTCGCCTCAGCATCGCGTCCGTCCTGCGTCACGACTGAGGCGGTCCGGCGTCCTGGGGAGTGCCGGCGCACGTGAGAGGCAGCGTTATCTCCGACGGCAAGGTTCACGCCGGAGACGCATGGACGGGGCTGCCGCCTGGGCTGAACATGCCGCTTCGGTCGACTGCGTTGCGCTACGCCACCGCGTCGCTGAACACCATCTCCCAGCCGTGGAACACGACCGCCAGGCCCGTGAACCGCACCCCTGGGAACTGCCGTGCCAGGCGCTCGTCCGCAAGGTAGCGCCGCAACTGCGCCGTGGCGTCGCCGGCCGCCGCCGCGACGCGCGCCCCGTCCGCCTGCTCGCTGCGCGCCAGGTACTTCAGCTCGATCAGGTAACCCACCCGCAGGTGCGGATAGCGCGCCACCAACGGCTCCAGGGAGATGTTCGAGCGGAACACGAAGTAGTCGGTAACGCTCAGATATGCGGCCAGGAAGCCCTGAATGACCTTCTCCCCGGCGATGAAGTCGCGAATCCCCGTCTGCCGCGCAATCGCCTCGCTCAGGAACTCCAGCACCGGCCGCCACTCGCCCTCGTTGGCCATCCGCATCAGCAACTTCTCGAACCGGAACAGGTTGATCCTGAACACGCCCACGTCCTTGTAGCCGTCCCGCAGGTAGCCGTACATCAGCCGCTTCACGGTCTGGTTGGGGATCGCCAGCCGCGGCATGCCGCGCGCCACCCCGCGGATGCTCAGCAGCCCGAAGTAGTGCAGCAGCGACAGAAAGTTCTCCGGCTCGGCGAGCTCGTGCAGCGGAAAGCCCGACTGCACGCGGCGGACGTCCACCTGCTCCTCTCCGATGACGTCCTGCAGCAGGTCGAAGTTGCCGTTCAACTGCCGGCCTACCACCAGCAGGTGGCGCAGCTTCCCGTAGTCGATGCGCGCGTTGGTGTCGACCAAGTCGTCCGGGGCGGGCCGGTTAGGGATCGAGTGCTTCAGGTAGTAGAGCACCATGTCGGTGTTGTACAGATCCGCTTCGGCCGTCCGGGCGAACCGGTAGCCGTTGTACCACTCGCCCATCAGCGCCATGGCGGCGTCCACGTCCTGGTCGAACACGCCGTGGTCCCGGTAGGTCTCGATCAGGCGCCGCACCTCCGCCTCGGTGAAGCCCACCATCTCGTTGAAGTCCGGTTCCAGACTGACGTTGGTGCCGATGTTGAAGCCGGAGGTAACGTCGTCCATGGTCACCGGCGACACCCCCGTGATGAACAGGCGGTCAATGCCGCCTCCGCTCCGGTCCGCGCCGCCCTTGAGGGTGGCGAAGAAGCTGCGGAAGAAGCCGCCGCCGTGGGTGAACGAATGGTACGCCTCGGCGCCGTCGTGCGCCAGCACGGTGTTGGCGAAGTTGTCGTACTCGTCGATCAGCACGTACAGCGGGATGTCGTGGTCGCCCGCGTAGCGGAACAGCCGCCCGAGCTTGGCGGTGATGGACTGCGGCGTCAGGATGCGCTGGAGCGCCGCTTCGGGAAACAAGTCGGGATGGCGCTCCAGCGTCCCCTCCAGCTCCGTGTGGCAGTGGGTCTCGAACTCCCGCTCCAGCGTTTCGAGCTTGTCGTCGACCATCGAGAAGTTGAAGCGCAGCGTGACGTAACGGCTGCGTTCCTCCGTCGGGCTCTGCCCGATGTCGGTGCCGGCAAAGGTGGCGTCGAAGTCGTCGGCCCAGAAGCGGTCGTAGTAGTTCTCCAGCAGCGACACCCACAGCGTCTTGCCGAACGGCCGCGGGCGAATCAGGAAGGCGTAGTGCTCCTGCTCCAGACGCCGCAGGAAGCGAGTCTTGTCCACGTACAGCCACCGGTTCAGGCGGATGCGCCGGAAGTCGGCCTGGCCGTAGGGGATGTGCGGGTAGGCGGGAGTCTCGTCCACTGAAGACCGTGCCGACGACACTCTATCGCCGTCCGCGCCGGCCCCTCAAGCGCCGATCGGCTCCTCGCTGTCCCGCTGCTTGCGCACGGCACGGCTCAACAGGGAAGTCCGGTTTACCAGGTGCCGCGCAACGGCCACGCGGAGACCGTCCCACCCCGCCTTCCGCGAACAGGTCGCGCGGAATGCTGTGCGCGCCGATCCAGTACGGCACCGTCTCAACCGGTGACCGTGCCCCCAGCACCCAGCCCAGCAGCAGCCGGCGCTGGGCGCCTCCCGGCCCGCGGTCGTCCACCAGGTGCGGGTTGGCGCAGTAGTACAGGCCCTGTCCACGAAGCCCGGCTCGCGCCCGTCGGGGTGGAAGCGGCGCGCCTGGCGGTCGTAGCTGCCGGTCCAGTAGGGGTTGTCGTGGGCGCCGACCATCAGCACCGCGCGCTCGCCGTCCGCTGCGCCTTCCGCACCGAAGGGGACCAGGTAGGGCAGCTCCCAGTAGCGCCGGCCGGGGTCGTGGTCCTCGGCGATGGTGCCGCGGTGGGTCCACTCTTCCAGGTCGGGCGAGGTCCACAGGTGCGCGGCGCCGCGCTGGGCGGCACCCTCCCCCACCGCACCGCCGATGAGCTGCTGCCACAGCTCGCCCTCCTTCCACAACCTGGGCGTCCGAGTGCACGGGCGAGGCGGCATTCGGGCGCTGGATGCGCTGAACATTGCGATCTGGCAGCGCCGACCGCGGGGCGTGGTGCACCATAGCGAACAGGGGTCGCAGTACACCTCGATCGCGTTCGAGACGTGCTGCAAGCAGACTGGCGTGCGAGCGTCGACCGGCTGCGTGGGCGATACCTGGAGTTGAGGTACTTCCTGGTACCGGCCATCATTACGCTGCTGATGACCGGCGCCGCCACGCTGGTTCCCACGCTGCGTACGGCTCGCCTCAGCATCGCGTCCGTCCTGCGTCACGACTGAGGCGGTCCGGCGTCCTGGGGAGTGCCGGCGCACGTGAGAGGCGGCGTCATGTCCGACGGCAAGGTTCGCGCATGGACGGGGCTGCCGCTTGGGCTGAATATGCCACTTCGCTCGGCTGCGTCTCGCTACGCCACCGCGTCGCTGAACACCATCTCCCAGCCGTGGAACACCACCGCCAAGCCTGTGAACCGGACGGCCGGGAACTGCCGTGTCAGGCGCTCGTCCGCCAGGTAGCGCCGCAACTGCGCCGTGGCTTCGCCGGCCGCCGCCCTCACGCGGGCCTCGTCCGCCGGCTCGCCGCGAGCCAGGTACTTCAACTCGATCAGGTACCCGACCCGCAGGTGCGGATAGCGCGCCAGCAACGGCTCCAGGCTGATGTCCGCGTGTCCCTTCCCCAGCTCCGCCTCCGACCGGAACACGTAGTAGCCGGCCACGCTCAGGTAGGCGGCCAGGAATCCCTGGATGACCTTCTCCCCGCCGATGTAGTCCCGGATACCCGTCTGCGCCGCGATCGCCTCGCTCAGGTACTCCAGCACCGGCCGCCACTCGCCCTCGTTGGCCATCCCCAGCATCAGTTGCTCGAACCGGTGCAGGTCGACCCGGAACACCCCCACGTCCTTGTAGCCGTCGCGCAGGTAGCCGTACATCAGCCGCTTCACCGTCTGGTTCGGGATCGCCAGCGTCGGCGTCACCCCCTGCACCTCGCGGATGCTCAGCAGCCCGAAGTAGTGCAGCAGCGACAGGAAGTTCTGCGGCTCGGCGAGCTCGTGCTGCGGAAAGCCGGGCTGGATGTCGCTGTCCACCTGTTCCTCACCGATGATCGTCCGCAACAGGTCGAAGTTGCCGTTGAGCTGCCGCCCCACCACCAGCAGGTGGCGCAGCTTGCCGTAGTCGATGCGCACGTTGGTGTCGATCAGGTACTTGGGCACGCGTCGGTTCGGGATCGATTGGTCCAGGTAGTAGAGCACCATGTCGGTGTTGTAGAGATCGGTCTCGGCCTCCTCCGCGAACCGGTAGCCGTTGTACCACTCGCCCATGATGCCCATCGCGGTGTCGACGCCCTGATTGAACACGCCGAGGTCCTGGTAGGTCTCCACCAGGCGCCGCACCTCCGCCTCGGTGAAACCGACCATCTCGTTGAAGTCGGGGTGCAGGCTGATGTTCTTGCCGATGTTGAAGCCGCTGGTGACGTCGTCCATGGTCACCGGCGACACGCCGGTGATGAACAGGCGATCGATGCCGCCTCCGCTCCGGTCCGTGCCGCCCTTGAGAGTGGCGAAGAAGTTGCGGAAGAAGCCGCCGCCGTGGGTGAAGTCATGGTACGCCTCGGCGCCGCGTTGCGCCAGCACGGTGTTGGCGAAGTTGTCGTACTCGTCGATCAGCACGTACAGCGGGATGTCGTGGTCGCCCGCGTAGCGGAACAACATGCTGAGCTTGGTGGCAATGGAGGGCGGCGCGAGGATACGCTGCCGTGCCGCTTCGGGAAACAGGTCGGGATGCCGCTCCAGCGTTCCCTCCAGTTCAACCAGGCAGTAGGCTTCGAACTCCCGCTCCAGGGTTTCGAGCTTGTCGTCGACCATTGAGAAGTTGAAGCGCAGGGTGACGTAGCGGCTGCGCTCCTCCGTCGGGTCCTGCCCGATGTCAGTGCCGGCAAAGGTGGCGTCGAAGTCGCCGGCCCAGAAGCGGTCGTAGTAGTTTTCCAGCAGCGACACCCACAGTGTCTTGCCGAACCGCCGGGGGCGGATCAGGAAGACGTAGTGCTCCTGTTCCAGCCGCCGCAGGAAGCGCGTCTTGTCAACGTACAGCCAGCGGTTCAGGCGGATGCGCCGGAAGTCGCCCTGGCCGTAGGGAATGTGGGGGTACGCGGGTGTCTCGTTCACTGGCGAACCGTTCCGGCGACACTCTATCGCCGTCCGCGCCGGCCCCTCAAGCGCCGATCGGCTCCTCGCCGTCCCGCTGCTTGCGCACGGCACGGCTCAACAGGGAAGTCCGGTTTACCAGGTGCCGCGCAACGGCCACGCGGAGACCGTCCCACCCCGTTTTCCGCGAACAGGTCGCGCGGAATGCTGTGCGTGCCGATCCAGTACGGCACCGTCTCAACCGGTGACCGTGCCCCCAGCACCCAGCCCAGCAGCAGGCGGCGCTCGGCGCCTCCCGGCCCGCGGTCGTCCACCAGGTGCGGGTTGACGCAGTAGTACAGGCCCAGGTCGACGAAGCGCGGCTCGCGCCCGTCGGGGTGGAAGCGGCGCGCCTTCCGGTCGTAGCTGCCGGTCCAGTAGGGATTGTTGCGGGCGCCGACCATGAGCACCGCGCGCTCGCCGTCCGCTGCACCCTCCGCACCGAAGGGGACCAGGTAGGGCAGCTCCCAGTAGCGCCGGCCGGGGTCGTGGTCCTCGGCGATGGTGCCGCGGTGGGTCCACTCCTCCAGGTCGGGCGAGGTCCACAGGTGGGCGTCCCAGTGCACCGGCGAGGCGGCGTTGGGCCGCTGCTCGTTGTCCATCACCTTGTGCTTGTGCCAGCTCAGCCAGCCGTCGGTGCTGCGTGCCAGCACGCCGTGGGCCTCGGCATGGCCGGCGACGTTGCCGGTGTACAGCGCACACGGGAAGCCGTCGTCGTCGATGAAGGTGTTGCCGGAGTACACCCCCTCCACGTCGTAGCGGCGGTCGGGCCACATCGCCACCGGCCAGTCTTCCCCAATGGACCAAATCGGCAGCGGTTGCGTGGCCCCAGCACACGGGGCTCTGGCTGCCGTTGGCGAATACCGGCCGGTACTGGTAGAAGAGGTGGTAAACGCCCTGGTGGTAGATCGGACCGTTGGGGTCGTTGATCCAGCCCTCCGGCGCCGTGAAGTGGTAGCGCGGCCGGTGCGGGTCGTGGGCCAGCATCCAGCGCCGCAGTTGCCGCGCCGCGGGGCCGAACACCTCGCGCTCCCTGCTGGTCACGGCCACGCGAAAGTCGCGCACCTCGCGTGGCCAGCGGTCGCCGCTCACTCCCGGTATTTCCCGATGATGTCGATGATCAGGCCGATGTCGTCGCGCGCGGACGCCAGCGGGGTGCGATTCTCGGTACCGTCCACGACGCACTCGTGGAAGTGGCGCAACTCGGGCAGGAAGGCGCTCTCCCAGTCGACCGCGGGCTCGGTGCGGTAGGCTGTGCCGTCCGCGTCCGTGCCCTGGATCACCGGGGGAGGAGAGCAGGCCGCGCGCAAACCCGGTCGGATAGGAGAGCAGCACGCGCCGCCCGTCGCCGTAGATCTCCAGGGTCTCCTTGAAGTCCCACAGGTCGGGCAGGTCGATCCAGGTGGCGCTATCTCCGCGGTGGGCGTGGTGCGGTCGTAATGGTGTCAGAATGAGACCTGCCCAGTACTCCAGCACCGCGCTCATCGACCTGTTCCATCAGCAGACCGTCACCACGCTGCCCGAGGTGATGGCGGCTCTCGGCACGCACGCCCGGCGCACCGCGTTCCGCAAGCTCAAGGAACTCCCCTACCGCACCAGCTACTCCCATCGTGGCCGCTACTACACCCTCGACGAGTTCATCGACTTCGACCAACACGGGCTGTGGTCGTTCCACGACGTGCGCTTCTCGACCGCCGG
Organism: Spirochaetia bacterium; assembly: GCA_965203905.1. Classification (GTDB taxonomy): domain Bacteria; phylum Spirochaetota; class Spirochaetia; order SZUA-6; family Bin103; genus Bin103. The sequence continues at coordinate 6,393,098 of CBDBDQ010000005.1, forward strand.
CACGCTGCTCGCCACCATCGAAGCGAAGGTCAACGACGCTACGGCTGGACAGTTCAGCGAGGAGTTGGACCACCTGCTGCACGTCGGCACCCACGATGCCCTGCGCAAGCTGGTCCAGGAACGCAAGCTGAGCCGCCGGAAGGTTGCCGGTCAGTTCCTGTATTGCGCCGCCGATCGGACCCGCAAAGGGCAACAACTGAGCGCTCGGCGCGCCCTGCTGGCCGCCCCCGGACTGGTCGGACCGATACCGGATGCGCGATTGGTACACCACCCTGGGGCGCAATCCCGGAACCATGCGGCCGAGCGTCAGCGCGGTGGGCGACAACCGCAGCGGCGCACCGCCGCTTCCGTCCCGGTCAGGTCGTCGGTAGCGAGCGGTTGATCGTACAGGGCTCGCCTGACCTGGACCTGATCAGCAAGCGGTAGTGGTTGTTTAAAAATCTCTGTGTTTCTACGGAGTCTCGCCGCTCACCAGCCCAAAATGATCAAGCAGCTTTCCCACGTCGGTATTGAGGGTGGCTACGGTGGTCTGGATCTTCCCCATGTCGGTCCTGAGACCGGCCACGACGGTCCTGAGACCGGCCACGTCGGTCTTGAGATCCGCCACGTCGGTCTTGAGACCCGCAACGTCGGTCTTGAGACCCGCAACGTCGGTCTGGATCTCGCCGAGCACACGCTCCATGCGTTGGTTGTCCTCATGGAGCGCACCAAGCGCCTCTACCACGTTGCTCATAGTAGGGTCAGCCTTGACGCGCTCGAGCGCAGGCGCTGCCTTACTCGTCGGCGTTTGACCGGAAGGATTCGGCTGTGCTGTACTCATGGGACCGCTACTTTGCCCCCAGAGCCGCAGCCGCCTTGCGCGCGGTCTCGCGGCGCCCCGTTGCCATGGCGACAACCAGCTTAGCGAACTCATTGCCGTCGCGCGGCTTCTTGGGTAGTGCCATCGCTAAACCTCCAGCGTATCGTCCTCGGTATAGTTTAGTGCTTCCGCGCACCAACGATCAACGACCAGCAAGGCGGTCGCCGGTCGCGTGCCGTCGTCGGACGCCGCACCGCTGAAGGCGCACGTTTCCGCTAGCCGCAACATCGTCGGTACTTCAGCCGCTGCGTCTTCGACGAGATCCTCCCCACAACGCGGTACATTGGCGGTATGAACGCCACCGGTCGCGGCGAGTTGCGGCTCACGGTGCAGGGCCGGCGCTGGCGCACGCGTTACCGGGCGCCGCTGTTCGTCAACGTGCTGCCGGCGGCCGACGGCACCCTGTTGGCGTTACCGGTGGACCAGGGCGGAGGACTGCGCAACGGCGAGCGCCAGCTGCAGCGGGTGCTGCTGGATCACGGCGCCGAGGTGACCTGGGCGCCGCCGGCCAGCACCCTGTGTCTGCCGGCCGTGGATGCTTCCGGCGCCCATCTGCAACTGGTCGCCGACGTACGCGGCGCCAGCTACCTGCGCCTGGCGGGGCGGCCGCTGATCCCTTTCGCCGGCGCAGACGTGGTGCAGACCACCGTGGTGAGGGTAGCTTCCGGCAGCCAGTGCCTGCTGCTGGAGAGCGGCTGCCCGGGCCGCACCCAGATGGGCGAGAGCTGGGCATTCACGCGCCTCGCCTATCACCTGACGGTGCTGCGCCAGCGCACCGTGGTGTATCGCGAGCGCTGGGAGCTGCGGCCACCCGAGGTGCCCCATGCGGCGAGCGGCTTCGACGGCAAGCTGGGGTGGGCGACCTGCGTGGCATGCGGCCCGCGGCCGATCGCCGAGCTGGAGGAGCTGCGCCGCTGGCTCAGCGCCAACGGTGCCACCGTGCGCTACGGCTGCCTCGGCGAAGACCTCGCGGTGGCGCGCATTCTGGATCCCCACGGGGCCCTGGTCACCGGGCTGGCAGAACGCACGCTGCAGGGCGCCCAGTGCCCGGCCGCCGAGCGCCAGCCGGCTCCCGAGCCGCACGCGCCCGGAATCACGGTTCGCTGACCGTCAGCCGCTGGTTGGTCGCCACGTCGTGCAGGGTCTGGCGGCTGCCGCTCGGCCACTCGACCTCCACTGCTGCGACGCGCTCCAGGCCGGGGCCCAGGCCAACGTGGAGCAGCGCCTCGTTCTGGCCCAGGTAGTTGTTGCCGCCGCCGAGCACCCGTACCAGGCGCCGGTCCGGCTCCGCCGCGCGTGGGGTCACGGTGATGCGGGCGCCGACGCCCTGGCGGTTGGCCTCCCTGCCCTCCAGCCGCAGCTGCAGCCAGCGATTCGGCCCCGCGCGGCCGGCGCGGTTGGTCTCGTTGCGGTACAGCACCGGGCGGCCGCTGTTGTGCACCACCAGCAGGTCCAGGTCACCGTCCGGCTCCAGGTCGAACACCGCCAGCCCGGTGCCGACCGCGGTGGCCAGCAAGCCCTCCGGTTGCGCCACCTCGGTGAAGCGGCCGCTGCCGTCATTGCGCCACAGCTTCATCGGGTCGTCGGCGAAGCCGGTGGTGTTGGCGGTGTAGGGGACCTCGGCGGCGTAGTCCACGCCGGTGGCCAGCACCAGGTCCAGGTCACCGTCGTTGTCGTAATCCAGGAAGCTGGTGCCCCACCCCCACGACCCGTCACGCACCCCCGCCGCGTCGGTGGTGTCTTCAAAGAAACCGCGGCCCAGGTTGCGGTACAGGCGGTTGCCGTCGCGGTAGGGTACCCCCTCCTCGTAGATGGCGCTCACGAACCAGTCCAGGAGACCGTCGCCGTCGTAGTCGCCCACCGCGGACCCCATGCCGTACTCGTCGGTGCCGACGCGCGCCCCGACGGTGCCGTCGAGGAAGCGGCCGTTGCCCAGGTTCCAGTAGAGCTGGCTGGTCTGGTGGTCGCCCGCGATCACCAGCTCGGGATAGAGGTCGTCGTCCAGCAGGGCGAAGGTCGAGGTGAGACTCTGGCCCTCGGCCAGCGGGTTGACCGCGATGATGCGGTGCTGGGAGACCCCGGCATGGCGGGTCACGTCCTCGAAGTGGCCGGGGGCCTCCGCGCCGCGGTTGCGCAGCAGGCGCGCGTTGCTCTGCGCGCCGACGGTCATCTGGCGCAGGAAGCGCCACTCCGTGGTGTGCAAGTCGAGGTAGCCGTCCAGGTCGTAGTCCCCGAACGCGGCGCTGAACCCGAAGTGCAGGTCGTCGCCCTCGGTGGCGGCGCCGCGCGCCACCGCCTCCTCGGAAAACGAGCCGGAGCCGTCGTTCACGAACAGGTGAAAACGGTGCGAGAACAGGCTGGTCACGTACAGGTCCAGGTCGCCGTCGTTGTCGATGTCGCCCCAGGCGGCGCCGTTGGACTGCACGTCGGCCAGGTGTGCGGGGCCGAAGGCCTCGGCGGTAACGTCCGCGAAGGTGCCGTCGCCGCGGTTCCGGTACAGGATGTCGCTGTCGTCCAGACGGGTCACGTAGAGATCGACCAGCCCGTCGCCGTCGTAGTCCCCGGCGGCCACTCCGCCGGTCTTGTAGCTCTGCATCGCGGCTGGAGTATCCGCCGCGCGGCGAAACTGCACGTAGTCGATACCCGCGGCGTCCGTCACGTCGACGAAGGTCTGCGCCGCCGCCGGCGCCGCCAGGGCTGCAGCCAGGGCGGTGCCGAGCCACGCCCACCTCACTCCTTTACCGCTCCCACCAGGATCCCCTTGATGAAGTAGCGCTGCAGGAACGGGTAGACCAGCACGATGGGAACGATCGTCACGATCATGGTCGCGAACTGCATGCCGTCGGGATGCAGGTAGAACGAGTTGGCCTCCTCCACCATCGTCTGCGCCGCCTCGGCGGTGAAATCTCCCATGCTGCTCTGCTTGATGACGCGTACCAGCAGTGCCTGCAGCGTGTCCAGCCAGCGCGACCGCGTGAAGTACACGGTATCCAGCCACGAGTTCCACTGCGCGACCCCGGCGAACAGCGCGATGGCGGCCACCACCGGCGCCGAAATCGGCAGGTACACGGATCCGAACACGCGCAGCCAGCCGGCGCCGTCGACGCGTGCCGATTCCTCCAGGGAAACCGGAATCTCGTTGAACTGGGCCATGAAGATGACCACGTAGAAGAAGCTGAACAGGTTCGGCAGCAGATACACCAGGAACCGGTCCAGCAGCCCCAGCGCCCGCAGGTTGAGGTAGACGGGAATCAGCCCCCCGGAAAAGAACAGCGGAATGGTGAACAGAACCAGGTACAGATTGCGCCCGGGAAGGTTGCGCTTGCGCAGGGCGAAGGCGCACAGGGCGCAGTTCAGCACCGTCAGCACGGTGCCCGCCACGGTACGGCTCACCGACATCAGGAACGCGTTCAACAGCAGCCCGTTGCCGAAGATGATCTCGTAGTTGCGCAGCGTCAGGCGCTCGGCCAACAGCCACACGGGACCGAAGTAGAGCCTGTCGTTGAGCGAGTTGACGGCGAAATACCAGAACGGGTAGAGAATGCCGAGCGCCAGCACCAGGATGGGCAGGTAGACGCCCAGATACACGGCCAGCGTCGGGCGCCGGAGCATGCCGTGTGCTACCCCTTGATGGAGCCGATCAGGATGCCCTTGATGAAGTAGCGCTGCAGGAACGGATACACCATCACGATCGGAATGACCGTGACCAGCATGGTCGCGAACTGCACGCCCTCGGGGTTCAGGTAGTTGGCCACGGTCTCTTCCTGCAGCGCCGCCATCTCCTGCACGAAGCTGCCCAGGCTGCTCTGCTTGATGATGCGCAGCAGGACCGCCTGCAGCGTCTCCAGGCTTTCCGAGCGGGTGAAGTACAAGGTGTCGAACCAGGAGTTCCACTGCGCCACGCCGGCGAACAGGGCGATGGCGGCGATCATCGGCATCGATATGGGGAAGTAGATCCGCACGAAGATGCGGAAGTAGCCGGCCCCGTCGATGCGCGCCGAATCTTCCAGCGACGATGGCAGGTCGTTGAAGCTGGTCATCATGATGATGACGTAGAAGAACGAGAACAGGTTCGGCAGGATGTAGACCAGGAAGTGGTCCAGCAGTCCCAGGAAGCGGAAGTTCAGGTAGATCGGGATCAGGCCGCCCGAGAAGAACAGCGGCACGGCGAACAGCGCCAGGTACCAGTTGCGGAACGGCAGGTTGGGCTTGCGCAGCGCGAACGCGCACATGGCGCAGTTGAACACCGTCACCACGGTGCCGATCACGGTGCGCAGCGTCGATGTCACGAAGGCGTTCAGCAGGCGGTCGTTGGCGAAGATCACCTGGTAGTTTCTGAGGGTGTAGTCCGGGGGCAGCAGGTACGCGGGCGCGGCAATGAGCTGGGTGTTCACCGAGTTGATCAGGTAGTAGTAGAACGGGTAGATGATGGACAGGCTGAGCACCACGATCGGCACGTAGATGCCGACGTACATCAGCGGCGTGACCCGCCGGTGGTGCGCGAGGAGGCCGGGCTGAGCTCTGCCGGCCATCAGAACAGCCCCTTGCCGGTGAGCCGCTTGCTGAGCTTGTTGACGGTGAGCAGGATCGCCAGGTTGATCACCGACTTGAACAGGCCCGCGGCGGTGGCGTAGGAGTAGCGGCCGTGCTCCAGACCAACCCGCAGGATCAGCGTGTCCAGGATGTCCGACACGCCGCGGTTGAACTGGTTGCCGAGCACGAACACCTGGTCGAAGGTGTCGCCGGTGCCCTGCATGATCTGCGAGCAGCGCAGGATCAGCAGGATCATGAAGGTGCCGAGCAGGTGCGGCCAGGTGATGTGAATCGCCTTGATCCAGCGCCCGCCGCCGTCGATCTCGCACGCCTCGTACATCTCCTGGTCGATGCCGGCGATCACCGCCAGGTAGATGATCGAGCCCCAGCCTACCTCCTTCCAGAAGTCGGACAGGACCAGCAGCGGCCAGAAGAACGACTTGTCGGCGATCAGGTCGATCGGCTCAGCGACCAGCCCGATGCTGAGCAGCAGCGCGTTGAGCGGTGATTCCGGGGTGGGTCGCAGAAAGTTGTACATCATGCCGCCCACCACCACCCAGGAGATGAAGTGCGGGAGGTAGGAAACGGTCTGCATCGTCTTCTTGAAGCCGGGCTGGATCACCTCGTTCAGCATCAGCGCCAGCATCACCGGCGGCAGCGAGAGCAGCCCCAGCTTGAGCACCGAGATCACCAGGGTGTTGCGCAATACCACGCTGAAGTTGGGCGCCTTGAAGAAATCGATGAAGTGCTCCAAGCCGCCGTTGAAGGCCCACGGACTGGCCCAGATGCCGGTGAACACGTCGTAGCGCTTGAAGGCGATGATGATGCCGTAGAGCGGCAGGTAGTTGAACAGAATGGTGGCCAGCAGCGACGGCAGGATCATCAGGTGCAGCATGTGGATGCCCTGGTCGGCCCACTTCCGCCGTCTGCGCGTGAGCAGTCCGGCCCGGGTCTGTTGGGTGAGTTCGCTCATCGCGCCACCAGTAGTAGCAAAGGGGCGGCGTCGCGCGTCGGCTACGCGCGCCACCACCCCTCGCGGTTGCTAAACGGGTCGACCCCTACAGGCCGACGCTGTACTTCTCGACGCGCGCGTCGTGTCCGTCCAGCACCTGGGTGTACCAGGCATTGAGCTTGGCCAGACCCAGATCGCGCATGGTGGAGATCATCGCGTCGTAGCCGGCCTGAACCTGGTCAGCCGGCCCTGAAATGATCTCGAAGATCTGCGTGCTGTAGTAGTCCTTGATGGTCGCCGCGATCTTCTCCTCCTCGGAACCGGCGGTGTAGTTGTCCACGCCGCGGAACTTCGTCAGGTCGGTGTAGTTGGCGAACGCGGTCGAGTAGACCTGCTGCCCGACGTCGTCCAGGAACATGAAGCCCTGCGACTCGCCCCAGTACTTGTCGCGGAACAGGTACATGGCGGTCAGGCCGTACTTGGCGCGCGACACCTGCGGCGGGTGCTCCGACATGTACTCGCGCACGTGGTCTCTCACCACCGGGATGTCCCAGCCTTCCACGACTCTCGGATCGGAGTGGACGCCCTCGATCCCGAAGATGATGCGCTTCTGGGTCAGATCCTGGGCCAGGTAGTCCAGCCACTGGATCGCCCGGTCGGGGCGCTCGGCCTGGTTGGTGATCATCGTCACGCGGCCGCCGGTGCCGCCGCGCAGGTCATCGATCTCGTACTTCATGTGCGGCTCGATGGTGAATGCCGGCAGCATGACGTAGCGCAGGCTCTCCACGCCGATCTTCTCGGCCAGCGGCGCCCGCGCCTCGATGAAGGTCGGGTTCTTGTGGATCCCGGCCGCGTTGTCGGCGTCCTGGTTCAGCTCCGAGAAAATCTTGGTGAGCATGTTGCCCCAGAGCTGAGGCTGCTTCTCCGTGAACTCCGTGCGCGCGATGAGCTGCTCGTTGTACAGGGTGTTGGCGAACTGCAGCACCTTCACGAAGTCTTCGTGCTCCCAGTACTTGTACCACACGCCATCGTCCCCCTTGAAGAAACGCTGGTTGAGGCCGCCCAACGGCAGCGAGCGTTCCACCAGGCGGGGATTGCCGTCCTTGTCCGGCGACGGGCCGCGCAGCGACTGCACCGGCGTCAGCTCGGGGAACTCCTGCTTCACCCGCCGCAACAGGTCGATGTAGTCGTCGGTGTTGTTGATCTCCGGCGCGCCGAGGTGCTCATACACTTCCTTGAGCACGGTCACGCCCTGCATCGCCTTGAGCAGGAACGGGCTCTGGAGCTGCTTGTCGGTCACGTAGTAGGCGGGATGGCCGTAGAAGCCCATGGTGTCGAAGTGCATCCGGTAGTACAGGCGGATGCGGCTGTCCCAGTGGTCCATGTACTTGGGCGCGAACTTCTGGCTCAGCGCCTCCAGGTCGTGCACCAGGCCGCGCTGGACGAGCTGGGTGGCCTGCTGCAGGTTGTGGCTCAGCCACATCATGTCGGGCAGATCGCCGGAGGCGATCAGCACGTTGAGCATCGTCTGGTCGCTGTCGGGCGAGAAGGTCATGTCGAAGTCGACGCCCGTGTCCTCCACGAACACCTGGGTGATCTCGTCGTCGCCGTAGTGCTCGTTGAGATTGCTGTCGCTGCCCGCCATGCCGTCGAAGAAGAAGGTCAGCGTGATCGGGCTGGTGTCGGTGGTCCAGCTCGGATCGGCGATGACCATGTCCTCGGCGGCGGCGCCCTCTTCGGTGCCGGAGGCCCAGCCGGTCACGCTCAGCGCAAGCAGCAGGGCCAGTACGATGCCGGCGATGCCGGTCAGCTTTCTCATAGAATTCCCCCTCTATGAATGTGATAGTGCAGCCGGATCATTGGCGATCCACGTTCCACGTGTCAAGAATGTCGGCCTGGTCGTTGACCTGGGGCGACGTGCGGGACACCCTGAGAGCGGTCGAGCGTTGCGGGAGAAAGGCAGTCAGATGGGATTGAGGGATGAAATCAAGCGGCAGGTGAAGGTGTGCCTCGACGAGCTGCGGTGCCACGCGCTGCGCGAGGAAAGCCTGCGGCGCATCGCGGAGCTGGCAGACGGGCTCGCGGGCGGCCGGCAGGACCTGCTCTACCTGCAGGCCGAGCAGACCTCGGTCACGAGCAGGGTGATCGGCATGAGCATGTTCGTCGGCGGCGAGTTCTCGGACGGCCCCGACGACCCGGACGACTGGCCGTATCAGACGGTCGCCGAGGCCATGGCCGACGGCTGGCGGATCGTCAAGTTCCCGGAGCTGGCGATCCTGCTCGACGACCGGCGTACCTACGGACTCGGCTGCGAGTTCATCCTGGAGCAGTGGAGGGGGACATGATGCTGCATGACTGCGATCCGACCATGACCGACACCCAGGTCCTGGAGTTCTGCAAGAAGGGTTTCCTGATGCTGGAAGGAGTCGTCGCCGACGACATCAACCGGCGCACCGTCGAGTTCGTGGAGACGAGAAGCAGGGAGCCGAGCGAGATCCTGGAGCAGGACTGGTTCATGGACCACGTAATCCTGCAGCCCGACGCGGCCGGAGCCGTGCGCTCGCTGCTCGGACGCGACTTCGGCCTGCCGGTCCTGGTGAGCAATCACCGGGTCACCTGCCCCTCGCCGCGGCAGTATTGGCACCGGGACGGCAACTCCCCTCACGGACCGGCGCTGAGGTACCTGCAGGTGTTCTACTACCCGGAGGATGTCCCGCGTGAGATGGGCCCGACGGAGGTGCTGCCCGGATCCCACTTTCTCTACACCAACGGACAGTCCCCACAGAATTACATGGGCCACTACGGCGCGATCCGCGGGTCGCACTACACCACCGCGCCGGCGGGGACGATCTTCCTGACGGTCTACTCGATCTGGCATCGCCGCAGCGAGTCGACCGCCTCCGGGGTCCGCAACAACCTGAAGTACAACTACTTCCGCACGGCGCCGCCGGAGCGGGACTGGATCCGCGAACGGGACTTCGACTTCGCCACCGCGGACTACGGCTTCGGCGAGCCCCTCACCTACCGCCAGCAGCACCGCGACACCGTCGACAACGCGGAGATGTTCTGCTGGCTGTGCGGCAAGACGGAGCAGTTCCGCACGCTGGGCGGCCAGGGGTGGCCGGTGCCCAACTCGGACGGCCACGCGCTCATCGCGCCGCCCTACGGCGTGCCCGAAGGGCTGGACCGGTAGCGCCCTGGCAACCGCTCTGTGACAGTCAACCGGATCCTATCCGGGGAGCGGTCGCCGCGGATCACCGAGACATGCCTCATCGCGAGCCCATCTCACGCCGACCGGGAGGTCAATCTCGCGAAGAGCTCACGCTGTCCCCCTACGGATGCATAACTTGCGCACCGCGGGATTACCGGTCGTGGACACGCTCCCGCGTGCGCAAATTCATGTCGCCAGAACCTGTTTAATCGTTCTTGTGGCTCCTCGGCCTTCACGATTTGTTTCATGTGCCGAGGACCTCTTTGCGGCGGATCAGGATATCTGCCTTCACCAAGTCCGGGTCGCGTCCGATCGTTCGCCCCATATCATTTAGCAGGAGCTTGGCATCCTCCAACCTCCCACGTTCAATAGCATCGAATAACTTGATGAGTTGATTCTTGGTTTCTTGGGGCCGTTCCGGGACGCCCATGATGTCCTCAAGTATCCGGCTAGCGGTCTGCCCATATGAGTCCTCGGGCCTCTTGGCGGTAACCTGAGTTCCGACTCGCTCTAGAAGCCAAATGCACGTCCGATCCAGGTGACCGAGTACCTGCGGGGAGTGGGTTGACAACAGAAACTGACAGTTGGGAAATGCTTCCCTTAGTGCCGTAACGATGTGGCGCTGCCATCCTGGGTGCAGGTGGAGATCTATTTCATCAATTAAGACGACAGCTTCGCCGTTCAGGGGATCCTCAGCATTTGGATTGGCGATGGCCATACGTCGGGCGAGATCGCCCGCCATTGCGAGTGTGCACTTCTCGCCATCGGAGAGTTGGCTGACGATGAGTTCCCTCCCGTCCTTTTCTACTACCATGCGTAGTGGCGACCGTCTGACCTTCAATCCCTTGAACCCGGGAAGGAACTTCTCGGCTGCTTTTCGTACCGCTCGAAGATGCGGATCTCGGTATCTTGGTCTGTCCAGGCGTCGTTCGTTCTCAAGATCTTCTCGTTCCCTAAACCATTCGAAGAATATTCGAAAACTGCTCCACTTTCCCGACAGTGCTTGATCATATGCCGCAAGTCGGTCAAACTGATGTCTCGTCCTGATGCGCAGAGGTATATCTAAGACGGCACGGTTCACAGGGTAATACACAGCAATCGGAAGGCTAACAGACTCATCTACTTCCAGTCTTGTGCGGAACACATCTATGTGTTTCTTCAGGTCACCGAGCCCTGTGATTGTCTGTCCTCTGCTTCCGCGTCGGGCCTTGGTAACGCTCCATTGGACGACTTCCCCTTGGAAAAAGATCTCTATTTCATTCCTTGTCTCCGATTTGCCATTTGTGATATCGGCATCGACAAAGAACCGTCCGGTCCCGGCCGACGACCGTATCCTACCGATTAGACGAGAAAGCATGATAGCTGCGCAATCGAGTATCGCAGACTTTCCGGCGCCATTGACTCCGACTAGTACATTCACGCCGTCGTCAAACTCCAGCTCAAGGCCGGGGATGCCTCTGAAATGCTCAACTCTCAGGTGTTTCAGCTTCAATTTGGCTCAGCTCCCGTGGTCCACATCGTCACAGAATCGCATCGTTGGAAGCGCCGAGACTCCTGTGTGAGCGAGGACTCGATTCCACGGAGACGTGCTGCATGGTCAGCGGACGTAGGATACTATCAGGTATCGACCTTGCTCTATGGGTGTGATTGTTTCACCGGAATTAGGCTTCTGTCAAGTTCTTGGGCCAGCCCATTGCCGTGTGAATGTACTATGTTGGGTGCGGCGGGAGGTAGCCTTGCACAGGCCATTTGTGCACGGCGTGAGGCTCCCAGTACAGTACACTATCAGCGGTACAACGGTGGCGACCCCTTGACGCGCGGGGATGGTCGCGCTTAGTTGTCGCCACGTGCCATGCGGGTAACCATACTGGCCGCCATACAGGAAGAGGTGGACGCCTTCCGCAGCGCCTACGAGCTGCTGCCGGCCGCCGGTCCGGCGCCGTTCGCCGGCCACCGCTTTCGGCATGGCGCCATCGAGGTCCTGCTGCTGCGTGCCGGCGTGGGCAAAGCGTCTGCCGCCATGGTGGCGCAGTACGCCGTCGACCGAGAGCGTCCCGACTGCCTGCTGGTCACCGGCATCGCGGGCAGCATCCGGCCCGGGCTGGCGCTGGGCGACGTGGTGGTGAGCCGCGACTGCGTGCAGCACGACCTGGACGCCACCGCCCTGGGAATCCCCCTGGGACAGGTTCCGTTCACCGACCACCGCTTCCTGGCGGCCGATCCAAGGCTGGTGGCGCTGGCCCTGGCCACGCCGGTGGCAGGGCAGCGGGTGGTGGCGGGACGGATCCTCACCGGGGACCAGTTCATCACCGCCGCCGACGCGGCGCAGCAGCGTCGGCTGCGCTCGCTGGAAGGCGACGTCGTGGAGATGGAGGGCGCCGCGATCGCCCTGGTGGCGACGGTAAACCGGGTCCCGTTCGTGATCATCCGCTCGGTGTCCGACCGCGCCGACGCCGCCGCTCCGGCCGACTTCGGCGCCTGGCTGCGCCGGGCGGCAGCCAACTCCTACACGGTATGCGCCGGCATCCTCGCGGGGTTGGCAGCCCGGCCTCGCCCCAGAAACTGATCGCGGCCGGCGACCAGCGCCCGCAGCTTGCCGTCGGCCACCGGCCGCGGCAGCATGCGCAGGCCGCAGTCGGGGTGCAGGTAGCCGATCCGCTCCCCTCCCACGGTCCGTGCCAGCGCCTCGATGCGGCGCGCCACCTGGTCGGCTGTCTCGATCTGCAGGTCCTTGACGTCGATCACCCCGAGGCCCAGCCGGAGGTCGTCGCGCAACTCGCGCAGCCGGGTCAGTTCCGCCGCCGGCCGGCGCGTGGTCTCCAGCACCAGGTGCTGGCACTGCAGGGCGTTCATGAAGCCGAGCAGGCGGCCGTAGTCGCCGCGCTGGATCATCTGACCGCCGTAGTTGCCGAAGCACAGGTGCACCGCCCGCTCCACGCCGCGCTCGGCACCCGCCAGCACCCGGTTCACGGCGGCAGCGGCCAGCGCCGCGTCCTGCGGCGAGCCGGGCAGGTTCGGCTCGTCCACCTGCACCACCGCGGCGTCGATGCCGGCGAGCTGTCCGGCGAGCAGCTCGGCGAACGCCAGCGCCAGGCTCTCCAGGTCGCCGTAGTGCGCGTCGGCCACGGTCTTGGCGATCAGGTAGGGGCTGCTGACGGTGAACTTGAGCGGCACGCCGGTGCGGCCCCGGGCCAGTTCCCAATCGCGCCGCAGGTCGAGCCGGCCGTCGCCCAGCGGTGCGACCACCACGCCGGGCGGCGCGCTGCGATAGGTCAACTCGCCGCGCGCACGCCAAGCGGCGAGTTGACCGCGGGTCAGCTCCGCGCGTACCCCCTCCAACGGGCGCACGAAGCGCTCCACCATGCCCCCCGGGGCACGCCGCTGCAGGTCCCAGCGGCCCAGCTCGCCGTCGGAGATCAGCTCGATGCCGGCTCGCCGCTGGGCCTCCATCACCACCGTGAGGGCATCCTGCAGCGCCTCCTCGTCGGAGCAGCGCCGCAGCCACTCGGGGATGGGGTAGCTGCCGACGACGGTGGTCTTCACCGCGTGAGGCACCCCGGCGCGACGGCCCCGGCCGCCGCCACGGTCGCCGTCCGAGCGCCTACTCCCGCACGCCGCACTGCGCCGCCTCCCAGGCGCGGGCGCGGGCCGCGGTCACGGCGCCGTCGTAGGCAACCACGCGCAGCGCAGCCTCCCAGGTCTCCCCCTCCGCGACCACCACCTCGTCGTGCATGGTCGCGTTGAACATCGCCATACCGTAGTCACGGACGAACCACGGACCGGTGCGGCAGTGGCCGGCGCTGTTGCTCAGGACCTGCAGGCACACGCCGAACCGGCCCAGGCCCGCCGGCTGCGCCTCGTACGCCACGAAATCGCGCTCCTTGCCGAACGCCACCTCGTCGGCACCGCCGCGCCAGATCTCGTCCCCCCTTCCGGCGACGACCTCGCCACCGAACGGCGGCAGGAGTTGCGGCTGCACGCGCACGCCCAGGGAGCCGTGCTTGTTGGCCTCGAAGCGCAGCGTGCCGTAGGCCGCGGTCTTGCGCGAGGTCACGTCGCAGATGGTGGCGTCCGGCGCTGCATGGAGGTCGAAGTGGCGCACCTCGTCCAGCACCGGGCGGTCGTCGCAGCCGTGCCAGGTGGTGCGGTAGGTGAAACGGTAGCCGCGGGGCAGCGGCGCAATGGCGGCCCGCTCCCGATAGCGAAGCTGCCCCAGGTGGTTGTAGACGTGCGCATCCGGGGAACGCCAGTCGGGATGCACCACCCAGTAGTTGGACAGCACCCCGCCGCACACGACCCGCGCCTGGGCCACGAACACCCCGGTGTGGAAGGAATGGTCGAACGGGTACTCCTGGGCCACGCCCAGGCCGCGCGGTGTGTTCAGCGGATAGCACCACGCACGCAGGTCATTGTGGCCCACCCCGCCGAGCAGCCGACCGCTGGCCGTCTCCAGCACCATGTTGCCGAGCGCGTCGCCGTCGCCCGCGCGCCTGATCTCGTAGCCGTTTCCCTGCCCCATCGGCGCCATGGTGCCCGAGGCCGCCGGCTGCGTCCACCGCGCCTGACCGGTGGGACGTGATCTACGGCCCGGTGAGCTCCTCCGCGCCGGAGCCGGAATCGACGCTTGTCGGCCCGGCACCGACTTGAAATCCAAGCGCCGACGCCACTCCATGTTGCCGACAGTCGAGGGTTACGAAGCCGATCTCCGCCGGTTTCGGAGCGACGTAGAGCGCAGTAGCGACATGCCACAGATCCGCGCCACGCAGGTAGCCTGCCTCCAGCGCTCGCGCCAACTCGCCGGCGAGCGGCCGATCCGGCAGGATCCAATCGATCCTGGCGAGCACGTCCACCTCGAACTCCTGCTGCTCGCGGGCGAACGCCGCGCGTAGTTCTGCCTCCAAGAGATTCGATGACAACAGCCGCGAAAAGCCGTCCAGGCGTTCGCCGGTCTCCTCGCCACAAGGCTCGTCGAACGCGATGGCGACGAGCGCTGACGTATCGACGTATGCGATGCTCACGTGTCACGCTCGGCAAGAAACCGATCCAGCGCACCTACTTTGCGCGCCGCGGCCGTGAGCGGTTTGCGCGGTTTGCGTGAGCGCACCAGGATGCCTCGCCGCTCCAACTCCTCGAGCCGCTCGGTGATGGTCTGAGGCTGCTGCTCGATGGGACGAATCTCTGCTACCGGCTCGCCACGATGAGAAACGGTGACCGGCGTGCCCGAGCGCACCAGCCGCAGCACTTCGGAGAAGCGCGCCTTGGCCTCGTATGTCGAGTAGATGATGCTCACCGTTTTCAATTTTAACTAGTCAGACTATCCATGACAATTCCGCGAACTCCACGCCCCTCTACCCCTTGACGCGCGGCATGCCTGCCTCTGCATGCTTGGGTAGCGGGATGCTCGCGGAGCTGCCGTGTCACGACACAAAGGAGACCACCATGGAACACCTGCCGCTGATCGACGTCGCCGAGCCGGAGCGCATTGCGGCCCTGTTGGAGGATCCCGACACGTTCAGCTTCCGCGCCGACGCCGCCGAGAACCTGGACGGCCTGGTGCCGGACATCGGCCTGACCGGCAAGTATCCCTACCGCAGCGTGTACCGGCCGCGCAGCTTCGTCCGCGCCGGCCTCCCGGCCACCCTCACCCACCGCTTCTGGGACACCCTCGACGGCTCCGGCGACCACACCGGCCGGCGCTGGATCGGCGTGCTGATGTACGACGAGCACGGCTTCGACTGCCGCCTGGAGGTCACGCTCGGCGCCGATCCCATCGGCTGCATGGTGCCGTTCCGCCACGACAACCGCCGTCACCTTTACGTGCTCGATCGCCCGGTGCAGTTCATGGGTGGGATGGAGGTGCTGCGGATCTCGGGGACCGGAGACGCCGGGTACCGCCTGGAGCACGTGGTGCTGCTCAAGGAGCGCCCCGCCGCCACCAGCTACCAGCCGCGCATCGAGCGCTTGACCGCGCGCCTGCGACGGCGGCCGGACGGTGGGTTCGCGGTAGCGGTCGACGCGGTCTCGCGACCCGCCACGCGCTGCAGCGTAACCCTGTTGCACGGCGCCACCGGGGCTGCCGTGGCCAGCACGCAGGAAGGTGAGCATCTGAGCCTGCACGCCGTCGACCTGGAGCCGGTGCCGGTGCCGCCGGCGGCCGGGTATCGGGCCCGCATCGTCGCCACCGAAGCCGGCGGCAGGCAGGAGACGGCGGAAGTCGCCGTGGCAGGCCAGCCGGACGCCGCCGCGGCCGCGCTGTCCATTCCCATGGAGATCACCAACCTGGCCGGCGTCGCGCTCTCCGGTCTTCCGGCCACCTTCGGCCTGCCGGTGCCGCCCGGGCACCTGTTCGGGCCCACCACGGGCCGCTGGGAAGTGGGACACGCGACCACGCCGGTGCAGTGCCGCCCGCACGGCTTCCGCCCCGATGGCTCGGCAAGCTGGGTCCTGGTCGACGGCTGTCCGCCGGTGGCACTGGAGCCGGACGCAAGCCGCACCGGGACGGTGGTCCTGAGCCCCTCCACGCCGGCCTCGCCTCCGCCCGACGGCCTGCACTGCTCGGTCGACGACCACGCGGTGACGGTCACCGGGGAGGGCCTCCGGGTGCGGATGACCGCGGGCGACGGGCCACCGCTGCCGGTGGTCGAGACCCGGACCGGCGCTGGTGGATGGCGGCCGGTGTACCGCCGGAGCAGTGCCGCGCTGACGCTGGGCCACGGCGAGGAGCTGCGCCGGGGACCGATTCACGACCTGGTGCTGGAGGAGGCAGGCTGGCAGCGCGCCGTGATCCGCTATCGCTTCGCGCACCTCGACGCCGACGGAACCCCGCACCTGCGCAGCACCATCCGGGTCCACGTCTACCGTGGCCGGCAGGCGCTGCGCATCGTGCACCGGCTGGAAGTGAGCTCGCCGCACCTGCCGCCGGCCGCCGGCGGCACCGCGGCTGCGATACCGGAACACGCCCGCACCATCCGCCGGGCGATCGCCGGCAGCGACGGCGAGCAGGCGACCCTGCTGACGCTACGCAGCGCGACGCTGGGCATCAGCCGCGGCCCCAATGGCACCAATGGCGCGGTGTACTGGCCCGGCGGAGCACCCGAGGGCACGGCGCTGGCGGAGGGAAGCGAGGTGCGTCTGGTCCACGACCACGATCAAGGCCACCGGGTCGAGACCGGGGACGCGGTACGGGAGGTGGCGCGGCGGATCCCCGGCCACGTTACCGTGACGGGCGACGTGGCGCGCGGACAAGGTGGAGAGCCGCTCAGCGTCGCGCTGCGCCGCTTCTGGCAGACCTATCCGCGCGCGGTGCGGGTCAGCAACGACGAGATCGTGGTCGAGCTGCTGCCACTCCCGGCGCCCGGCGGCTCCCCCCGCCCGGGCGACGAAGAGAGCTGGCACCGTATCTACTTCTGGCTCGGGCAGCAGGGCTACCTGCTCAAGGCCGGGATGGCGCTCAGCAGCGAGATTCTGCTGACGTGGGGGCCGCGCGACGAGGCGTTGCTTGCCTGGTTCGAGGAGCCGCCGGCGGTACGGCCGGCGCTGGAGTGGCTCAACGCCTGCAACGCGCTCGCCCCGCTGGCGGCCAAGGACACCGGGGTGCTGGATCGCTACGAACGGACGCTGGGAGGCGGTTACGAGCAGTGGATCGCCGACCGCGAGATCCGGCGCCAGTACGGCTGGCTCAACTTCGGCGACTGGTACGGCGAAAGCGCCTGGTCGTGGGGCAACAACGAATACGATCCACCGTTCGCCCACTACTGCGAGTTTCTGCGCGGCGGCGATCCCCGCTGGTTCACCCTCGGCGCCGAGGCCGCGCGCCATCTGACCGACGTCGATACCATCAACTTCTCCACCGATTCGACGCAGGTGGGCGCCCAGTACACCCACATGCCGGGACACGCCGGCGGCTACCTGCCCCCTTACTTCCGCAGCAAGATGGGCGGCTCCAGCAGCGTGCCGTCGCACACGTGGGTGGAGGGTTCGGTGCTGCACTACCTGCTGACCGGGGACGAGAACCTGCGCGAGTCGCTCGACCGAACCGCGCAGTGGCTGATCGCGAGCGGGCTGAAGGACTACGCCGGCGGCATCCAGCACTACGACTTCGCCAACTGCCGCGAGTGCGGCTGGCACCTGATCCACCTCACCGCCCTGGCGCGCATGAGCACCACGCCGCGCTACCTCAACGCCGCCGCCCTGATCGTGGAGCGGGTGCTGGAGCGGCAGGAGCCCGGTGGCGGCTGGGAGCGCGTGCTGAAGGAGGGACACTGTGGCTGCGAACCACCGCGCGAGCGGGGCGAGGCGGGGTTCATGGTGGGGGTGCTGCTGTCGGGCCTGCGCCGCTACCACGAGCTGACCGGCGACGAGCGCGTGCGGGACGCGATCCTGGGCGGGGCCGACTGGTTGTTGCGCCGCACCTACGATGCCGCCAGCGGACACTTCCGGTATACCCCGTGCCTGCACCGCGGCGGCGGTCCGCAACCGGTGTACACGAGCCAGGTGATCGAGGGCCTCGCCTACGCTCACGCCCTCACCGGGCGCAGCGATCTGCGCGACCTGGTACAGCGCGGTCTGGGCGACGTGGGCGCCCTGCCAGAGGCCTCGCCGGAGCCGGACCACGCCGGCTTCGGCAAGGATTGGGCCAGCCAGACCCGCTACGTGCCCAGCCTGCTGGCGTACCTCACCCGGCGGCCGGACTGACGCTGCCGCCCGAGGTCGGCGGGGTCGCCCACGGGCCGGGGTGGCGGAACGCCGCGGCGTAGCGCTCGCCGCCCGCGACCTCCACCCAGCCGCCGGCGGCGATGGAGTCGATGGCGGCGCTGAGCAGGGCGAACACCTTGAGGTTGTTGCGACCGCTCCAGGGCGGCTCGGCGCCGCCGCCCAGGTACTGGTGCCAGACGTCGAAGAACTGCTCGAACGGATCTCCCGTGCCGAGGCCGGCGTCCAGGTCCTCGCGCCGTTCGAACTTCCCGCCACGGGCCGCGAACTCGTACTCCATGTAGTCGTTGCTCATGTGGATTCCGCGACAGCGCAGCACGCCGCGGGTCCCCTCGATGCGCAGCTCGTAGTGGTCGCTCTGGGACGAGAAGCCGCCGTGATAGAGCACGTGCAGACCGCCCGCGCACTCGATCAGGGCGTTCACCATGCACGGTCCGGCATACACCGACCAGGAAGGGCGGAAGCCGTCGCAGCAGAGGCGCAGCGGCACGGCGGCCGGGAAGATCGCCATCAGGCTGTCGAAATGGTGGCACGCCATTTCGTACAGCGCCGGCTGGTCGAGATCGGTCAGGTTGAGCGCCCGGTGGCGCGGCTTGGAGTTGAGCAGGGTCACGCTCTCCGGCGTGCCCAGCTCGCCGGAGGCCACGAATCTCGCCACGGCGCGGTAGTGGCGGTTGTAGCGCACCTGCTGCCCCACGGCGAGGGAGCGTCCGGCCGCCTCGGCCTGCTCCACCAGGCGCACCGCGTCGGCGAAGCTGTTGCTGATCGGCTTGGCCACGAGCACGTCGAGACCCGCCTCGAGGCTGCTGCGACACTGTTCGTAGTGCCACTCCGACGGGGTGTTGACCAGCGCGGTATCCGCGTCGAGAGCGGCCAGCGCGGCCTCCAGGTCGGTGAACAGGGCACCGTCCGGCACTCCCAGCAGCCGCCGGCCCAGCTCCAGGGCATCGCGCCGTACGTCGACGACACCCGCGATGGTAGCCCACGGCCGGCGCGCCAGCGCCGGCACCACGACGCGGGCGATGCCGCCCATGCCGACCGCGATGCACCTGCGCGGTGCATGACTCATCGGGCGCCTCCGCTGCCGTGGCGCCGCACTTCGCGCTTGCGTCTCATGCTGCCGATTCTCCTTTGCCGAGCAATTCGTACAGCCGGTGATAGAGACCGCCGGCGGCGAGCAGCTCGGCATGGGTGCCACGTTCCACCACCCTGCCACGATCCAGCACCAGGATCATGTCGGCGGCCAGGATCGTGCTCAGGCGGTGGGCGATGATGATCGCCGTGCGGCCGGCGATCACCCGCAGCAGGGCCTCCTGGATCAGGGCCTCGGAGTGGGTATCGAGATGGCTGGTCGCCTCGTCCAGGATCAGGATGCGCGGATCCTTGAGGATCACCCGGGCGATCGCCAGGCGCTGCTTCTCGCCGCCGCTGAGACGGTAGCCGCGCTCCCCTACCACGGTCTCGTAACCGGCGGGCAGAGCGGCGATGAAGTCATGAATGTTGGCCGCGCGGCAGGCGTCGTGGATGCGGGCGTCCTCTGCGGTCGGGTCCGCGTACTGCAGATTGGCACGCACCGTGTCGTGAAACAGGTAGGGCTCCTGGAGGACCATCCCGACCTGCGCCGCGAGCGAGTCCAGGGTCAACGCCCAGATGTCGTGGCCGTCCACCAGGATGCGGCCGCGGGTAGCGTCGTAGAGCCGCGGCACCAGGTAGGTGAGCGTGGTCTTGCCGGAGCCGCTCGGACCCACCAGGGCCACCGTCTGTCCCGGCTCCACGACGAAGCTCACCTCGTCCAGCGCCCAGGCGCGGGCCTGGTGCCGTGCCGGCAGCCCGCGGCCGGAGCCCGGCGTGGCGGGTGCTGCCGCGGCCCCGGCCGGCCGCGCCGCTCTTCCGCCACCACCGGCGGCGCGAGCGGCAGCGTTGCGCCGCCCGCCCCAGGCCGCGCCGTTGCCGTCCGCGCGCCCCGCGGTGAACGCCATGTCCTCGGCCCGCGCCGCGCGCTTCGCCTCACTCAGCAGCAGGCGGCGGTCCGGCGCGTAGCGAAAGCTCACGCCCCGGAACTCGAGCCTCCCGGTGGCGTCCAGCAGCGGCCTGGCGTCCACCGCCTCCTCGATGTCCACGGGCAGGTCGAGCACCTCGAACACCCGCTCGAAGCTCACCAGCGACTGGGCCACCACCACGGGCACGTTGCTGAGGGAACGCAGCGGGCCGTACAGCTGCGTGAGGTAGCTGCTGAACGCCACCACCGTACCGATGGTCAGCGCCCCGCGGATCACCAGGTGGCCGCCCACCAGGTAGATCGCCGCGGTGCCGACCGCCGTGGCGATGCCCATGAAGATGAAGAAGCGGCTGCCCACCACCGCCTGCCGAATGCTCCCTTCGCGCACCTCCCGTGCCTGGTCGCGGAATCGCCGCTGCTCCTCCTGGCGCCTCCCGAACAGCTTGACCAGCAACATGCCGCTGATGTTGAGGGTCTCGTTCATGATCGCCCCCAGGCGCGCGTTGCGCTCCATCAACTGGCGCGAGACCTGGCGCAGGGTCTTCCCGAAGCGCCGTCCGAGGAACGCGAATGCCGGCAGCACCAGCAGTCCGAGCACGGTCAGGCGCCACTCCAGCGCCAGCATCACCGCCACCGTGGCCGACACCGAGATGACGTTGGTGGTGACGTCGACCATGGTGTTGGTGACCGCGTTCTGGGCGCCGACGACGTCGTTGTTGAGCCGGCTCACCAGCTCGCCGCTCTTGTTGGCGGTGTAGAAGCGCAGCGACATGCGCTGCAGATGCGCGTACAGGGCGCAACGGAGGTCGAAGATGATGCCGGAGCCGATGGCCGCGTCCAGCGTCCGCTGCAATATGCGCAACACCGCGCCGACCACGGGGATGGCGACCAGCGCCGCGGCCAGCAGGTTGAGCCGCACCAGGTCACCCGCCGGCAGGGTGCGGTCGATCAGGTCGCGGAAGATCAGCGGCGTGAGCAGCCCCAGGCCGATGGTCGCCAGGATGCACAGCAACAGCAGGACGATTCTCCCCCGGTACGGCCGGGCGTAGCCCAGCACCCGCCGCAGCAGCTCCCGGCTCACCGTGGGCCGCGCGCCCTCGTCGCCATACCGCATCAGGTAGCCCATGCCGCCGCCTCGGTACATGGCGACCATGATAGGGTGCAGCGGGCGGTACCGTCACGCTGCGGCGCAGCGCTGGCCCGGCGGTGCGTCCCGGAGGTGACGTGATGGCCGAGAGCGCGCCGCGGGTGGCGCTGGTGACCGGTGCGGGATCAGGGATCGGCCGCGCCTGCGCGCTGGAGCTGGCGGCTGCCGGTGCGGCGGTAGTGGTTGCGGACAGCGATGCCGAGGGCGGCGCGGATACGGTAGCTCAGGTCACGGCTGCCGGCGGCCGCGCCCGTTTCGCCCGCTGCGACGTGCGCGAACCCGACCAGGTGGAGCGCGCGGTGAGCGCGGCGGTGACCGCCTACGGCGAGTTGAGCTGCGCGGTGAACAGTGCCGGGGTAGGCCGCAGCGGCGGCACCCTGGAGGGCGAACCCGGCGACTGGCAGCTCACCCTGGCGGTGAACCTGACCGGGGTGTGGCACGCGATGCGCGCCGAGCTGCGGCCGATGCTGCGCCAGCGGCGGGGGGCGATCGTCAACGTGGCGTCGATCTACGGACTGGTGGGGTCGGCCGCCAATGCCGCCTACACCGCAAGCAAGCACGGGGTGGTGGGTCTGACCCGTTCCGCCGCCCTGCAGTACGCCGAACATCACATCAGGGTCAACGCGGTGTGCCCCGGCCACAGCCTGACGCCGATGACCGCGCCGCTGCTGCGCGATGCCGCCTGGCACCGTGATCGCCTCGCCCGCTACCCCCTGGGGCGGTTCGCGGAGCCCGAGGAGACGGCGCGGCTGGTGAGCTGGCTGTGTTCCGGCGCGGCGTCCTTCGTGACCGGCCAGGCGATTCCGGTGGATGGCGGCTACACGGCGCAATGAGCGCAATGAGCGCCGCTACGTCGCCGATGCGCTGGCGGTGGAGTATACTTGTCCCGCCTCGTGGCGCGACCCGCGGATGCCGGAGTGGTGGAATTGGTAGACACTGGGGACTTAAAATCCCTTGGTCCTGACCGACCGTGCCGGTTCGAGTCCGGTCTCCGGCAACCTGGCGCCCGCTGCTGCCCCTGAGCACTTGAGCTGGTAGTCGATCGCAGCGCGAAAGCGGGCGTCGGCATCGAGAAACTCCAGGCCGAAGCCGCTCGCGGTCAGCCCGCGACTGGCGGCAAACGACCGCACCGAGCGCACCGCCCGCGCCCGCGCCGTGGCGAACGGTCCGCCGGCCGTGCCCAGCAGCACTTCCACTTCTTCGTCCAGATCGATCAGGGCCAGATCGTCGGCGGCAATGGATACTCCGGCGGTGGACAGGTCGCGGCCCCGGAACTCCAACAGCAGCGTGCTGCCATCCACCTGGGTCTTGCGCAGGTAGACGGTCACGCGCCGACGGCACCCGCTACTTCGGACGCTGCCAGAAACGGAACTTCTCCACGTAACCGCAGTCGTCGGGCAGGTAGCGGGAGAACAGGGCGTGGAACAGGGTTACCTGGCGGCACTCGGCGCACTCCTTGAAGCGCGACGTGTACACGGTGCAGAGGTTGCTGTCCGTGTCCAGAAACCGGCACGGCTGGTCCTTCTTGATGACCAGCTCCCCCGCCACCCGTTCCCGGCGGTAGCAGCAGGCACCGCATTGGGTACAGATATCGTCCCACCAATCGCGCACCGTGGCGTTCGCCATCGACGCGACTATAACCGATGCGGCGCGCTCGATCCAGCGCGCGCAGCGCCAGGGCCGGCGGTGCCGCTATAATCGGCCCCGATGCGCGCGCGCGGCATGCCACTGGCGGTCAGCTCGGCACTGCTCCTGGCCCTGGCACTGCCGAACGACCTGTTTCCGCTCGGCAGCCCGCTGTTTGGCGTGGCCTGTCTGGCGCCCCTGCTGGTCGCGCTCTATCGCAGCCGCAGCTATGGCCATGCCGCGTGGCTGGGGGCGCTCTTCGGCACCTGTTCGAGCGTCCTGAGCAACTTCTGGCTGGTGTTCTTTCAAAGCTTCTCGGTGTGGACGCTTGGTGGGGTCACTCTCGCCTACCTTGGCTACCACGCGCTGCTGGCTCCGATCCTGCGCTACGCGGCCGGCGTGCCGCGCGCCTGGCGGCCGTTCGCGGTGGCCGCGGTGTGGGCCGTGTACGAATACCTCAAGTCCTCCGGCTACCTGGGCTACCCGTGGGGCCTGGTGGCGTACCCGGTGCACGCCATCACCCCGCTGGTGCAGTTCGTCGAGATCACCGGCGTCTGGGGGCTGTGCCTGCTGATGGCGATGGTGAACGGCGTGGCGGCGGAGTGGCTGGAGCAGCTCATGCTGGCAGCGCGGCGGGTGCCGGCGCGGCTGTGGCGTGGCAGCGCGGTGGTCGCCCTCCTGGCGGCGGCCGCCCTCGGCTACGGTGCCGTAGCGCTGCAACGGGAAATCCCCGCCACGGGCGTTGCCGACCTGGTGCTGGTACAGCACAACGCAAATCCGTGGCTGAGCGGCGACGACGAGGGTACGCTACGGACCCTGGAGGCGCTTACCGCCGAGGGCATCGCCGCCGCGCCGGAAGCCCCCGACCTGGTGGTGTGGAGCGAGACCGCGGTGCGCTACTGGATGGTGGCACCGCAAGACCCGGACACCGTGGCGCTGGCACCGACGCCCCTGCCGCGGCTCCAGGTTCCGCTCCTCACCGGCGTGCCGTGGGTGGTGACTCTCGATCCCTTCGCGGCCATGAACGCCGCGATGCTGGTGGAACCGGGCGGCGCAGTGCTCGACCACTACGGCAAGCAGCACCTGGTGCCGTTCGCGGAGAGCGTGCCGTTCTGGGAGCTGCCGGCCATCCGCCACTTCTTCAGTCAGGTGATCGGGCTGCACGCCGTGTGGGTGCCGGGCGGCAAGGCCACCATTTTCTCGCTGCCCCTGCGCAGTGGCGGCCGGGTGCGCTTCGCGACGCCGATCTGTTTCGAGGATGCGTTCCCGGACCTGAACCGGCGCTTCATCCGCGCCGGGGCGGACCTGCTCATCAACCTCACCAACGACGCCTGGTCGCAGACCGTGTCGGCGGAGACCCAGCACTTCGTCGCCGCCAAGCTGCGCGCCGTCGAGAACCGGCGGGTGCTGATCCGCGCCACCAACGGGGGGGTGACCGCCGCCATCGATCCCTGGGGACGGGTCATCGGCGAGGTCGCGCCGCTGTTCACCGCCACCTGGTTGCGCCTGCAGGTGCCCGTGTACCGGCCGTCCACGGACAGTCCCTACACCCGCTTCGGCGACTACCTGCCGTGGCTCCTCGGCCTGCTCCTGGTAGCGTTGTTCGCGGTCAGGTGGCGGCGGGACCGGGTACGAAGCGGATGGCGTAGCGGTCGCCATGTCGGTGCAGGCGACAGCGTGGACCGAACACCGCCTGCAGCGTGACCTGGGTCAGCGCCTGCGCCGGAGTCCCGCGGGCCACCGTCCGCCCGCGATCCAGCACCAGCACCCCGTCGTATCCGGCGGTGACCTCGGCGATGTCGTGGGTCACGTACACCACGGTGAGCTCGGGGCGGCGCCGGAACAGTGCCGCCAGGTCCTCCAGGAAGCGCTCCCTTGCCGCGGGATCCAGTCCGATGGCGGGCTCATCGAGCAGCAGCAGCTCCACGTCCGGCGCCAGTGCCCGGGCGATCAGCACCCGCTGCCGCTCGCCGGTGGAGAGCGTGGCAAAGCGGCGCTCGGCCAGGTGCTCCACGGCCACCAGCTCCAGTTGACGGACGGCCTGGGCCCGGGCCTCCGCCGGCACCTGGCCGTAGAGCACCAGTCCGCCGCGAGCCCGTGACATCACTACCTCGGCGGCGCTCATGAACGGGGGGATCTGGTAGCGCACGTCGCTGTGCACCCAGCCGATGCGCGCCCGCAGCAGGCGCAGGTCGGTGCGCCCGAAGCGCTCCCCCAGCACCTGCAGGGTCCCCTCGGAAGGATAGGCGTAGCCGGAAAACAACCGTACCAGCGATGTCTTGCCGCTGCCGTTGGGACCCAACACGACCCAGCGCTCGCCGCCGCGGAGGGAGATGCTGATGTCGTCGAGTATCCGCGCACCATCGACCACCAACGCGATGCCGCTGGCCGCGATCGTGGGTTGCATGGCCTACGGCGCCACGGGGTGGCCTTGCGTGCTAATCGGCAACCGCGGTGGTGTTCATCGAACGCAGGAATGCCTCGTTGTTCTTGCTCAGGCGCATGCGCTCCAGCAACAGCTCGATCACGGCTACTTCGTCCATCGGCCCGATCACCTTGCGCAGCACCCACATCTTGGCCAGCACCTCCTCGGACAGGAGCAGCTCTTCCTTGCGCGTGGCGGAGGCGTTGATGTTCAGCGCCGGATACAGGCGCCGGTCGGCCAGCCGCCGATCCAGCTTGATCTCCATGTTGCCGGTGCCCTTGAACTCCTCGAAGATCACCTCGTCCATGCGGCTGCCGGTCTCGATCAGGGCGGTTGCCACGATGGTCAGGCTGCCGCCGTTCTCCACATTGCGCGCCGCGCCGAAGAACCGCTTGGGCTTGTGCAGGGCGTTCGAGTCCACACCGCCGGAGAGGATCTTGCCGGACGTCGGCACGGTCTGGTTGTAGGCCCGTGCCAGCCGGGTGATGGAGTCAAGCAGGATCACCACGTCCTTGCCGTGCTCCACCAGGCGCTTGGCCTTCTCGATCACCATCTCGGCCACCTGCACGTGCCGGGTGGCCTGCTCGTCGAAGGTCGACGACACCACCTCGCCCTGCACGTTGCGCTGCATGTCGGTGACCTCCTCGGGGCGTTCGTCGATCAGCAGCACGATGAGGAAGATCTCCGGTTCGTTTTCGGTGATGGCGTTGGCGATACGCTGCATGATCACCGTCTTTCCCGCGCGCGGCGGCGACACGATCAGACCGCGCTGTCCCTTGCCGATGGGACAGAACAGGTTGATCATGCGGGTGGCCGGCTCGCCGTTCTTGGTCTCCATGTTGATCCGCTCATCCGGATAGAGCGGCGTCAGGCTCTCGAACGGGATCCGTGCCTGCGCCACCGCCGGCTCGTCGAAGTTCACGGTCTCCACCCGCAGCATGGCGAAGAACCGCTCCTGCTCCTTGGGCGAACGGATCTGACCCGATACCGTATCTCCCGTCTTGAGGTTGAACAGACGGATCTGCGACGGGGAGATGTAGATGTCGTCGGGGCCCGGCAGGTAGCTGTAGTTGGGCGAGCGCAGGAATCCGTACCCGTCGGGCAGGATCTCCAGGGCGCCGTGGGCATAGATCACGCCGTTGCGTTCGGTGTGCTGCTTGAGAATGGTGAAGATGATCTCCTGCTTCTTCATCGACACCAGCGATTCCTGGTTGCCGCCCAGGGAGAGCGCCATCTCGCGCAGCTCGGTAATGGTCTTCACCGACAGTTCGTTGATGTGCAGCTTCTCTTCGTTGCCGGTGGGAACGGGCTCTCTGACGTAGTTGTTGTTGCTCGGCAGGTTGCGCCCTCGGGAACGGCCGCGCCGACGTCCCGGACCGGGACCGTCCCCGTAGTTGCCGTCGGCGTCGCGCCGGCCGCGGCCGCGCTCCGGACGCTCGCGTTCATATTCCGGGCGCTCGCTGGTACCCGTCGGCGCCCCGCCCTCGCCGGGCTCCTTGATCAACTCCACCCGCAGGCGCCGCTTGCGGCCGCGCCGGGTCGGCCGCTCGCCGTTGTTGACCTCGCTGCGGCGCGGCGGCGGCGCGTCCTGCTCGACCGGCGGTGCCGGCGGTGGCGCCTCGGGCGGCGTAGCTGGGGCCGGTGCCGCGGCGGACGGCACCGCGGCGGACGGTGGTGCCGACTCTTCTACTTGGGAATTCGAATCTTGGTCATCTGACATGCGAGGACTCCAGGGTCAGGATGCACATCGTGCGAAACGCAGGCGGAAACAGCGCCGCCCGTACGTCGTTTGTCTAATGAAAAGATGTGTTCGCGACTGGACTCACCGAACCTTTCCGATGGGCAACAATTCTGCGACGAACTTACTCCCGTGGAATCCTGTCCCACCGGTGCAGCGTCGTCCGGCAAGCCGTAATCCGGGCGCGTGCGCCCACTGTTGAGCTAACTTTACGCCCATTGCCACGGCGGCGTCAACGGGGCCGCCGGAAGAAACCGGTATGCCGGGCGGGGGAAATGAACGGTCCCGATTCACCGGTTGCCGACGGGCTGGTCGCCACGACCGCTCAGCCGGTCATGAATCAGGGTCTGCAGCTCCTCGAGGCTGAGGTCTCCCTCCTTCAGGCGATCTCCCTGACCGCGTACCAGAGTGATCTGCTCCTCGAGTTCGCTCAGCGTCGTCAGCACCGCCTGTGACTGCTCGGCCACCGTCGCCGCGAACGCCCGCAACGCATCGGCGTCGCCCTCCTGCTGCAGCCACTCGACCCGGCGCACCTGCTCCTCCAGGGGTCGCCGCACGTGCTCGGAAAAGAAGATCAGCGACTCGTTGAGCGCCTCGATGATCCCGAGCCGGTGCTCGCGCCGGGCGAGTTGCCGGGTCAGCTCGTGGCGATGCAGAACGGCCCGGATCCGCGCCAGCACCTCGGAGAAATTGAACGGCTTGGTGATGTAGTCGTCCACCCCCAACTCCAGGCCCTCGATGCGATCGGCTATCTCATCCATGGCCGAGAACATGATGATGGGCACGTGGCGGTACTGGGCATACTCGGGAGCGTTCTTGATCCTCCGCGTCACCTCCCAGCCGGACAACCCCGGCATCAGGTTGTCGAGCACGATGAGATCGGGAGCCACCGCCGCCAACTGCTCGAGCGCCTGGCGGCCGTCTGCGGCCTTGGAGACTTCGAAACCGAGGCGCGACAGCATCACCTCGAACAGATCGAGATTGATCGGTTCGTCGTCGACGATGAGAATCCTGGCGTGTGTGGTGCTGTCCGACATGGCTGCGAGCGTGGAACGGATGGTGATCTTCCTACAGCGCGATGGGCGTGTCAACGGCGGGGGCGGTGCTGCCCCGCGGCCAGTCGCATGCCGCTGACGGCGAGCAGTGCCAGCCCCGCCACCAGCGCCGCCACCCCGAACCAGTCCCCCCAACGGGTGTAGAGGGTCCGGGGGCCATCCACCACCGGCACGGTGCCGATCAGGTAGGCGTCGGTGAACGGCTCCAGCACCTGCAGCAGGCGGCCGTCCGGATCGACGGTCACGGTCATCCCGCCATTGGTGGAGCGCACCACCGAACGCCGGTTCTCCACCGCTCGGAATATCCCTATCATCATGTGCTGCATCTCGGCCGGCACCGAGGCCGACCACGAGTCGTTGCTCATGTTCACCAGTACCTGCGCCCCCTCGCGAACGAATTCCCGACCGAGATAGCCGAAGGTGTCCTCGAAGCAGATCAGGATGGAGAACCGCACCCCCGGGTGACCGCTGCCGGCGCCGGAGTCGAACACGACGAACTCCGTGCCCTGCTTCCAGAAGTGGGTGTCGGCTTCCTTCAGCCACTGGTAGATCCCCGGCAGCTGGCGCTTGAACGGAAAGCTCTCCGTGAAGGGCACCAGGTGGATCTTGCGGTAGGTCTGCACGATCTCGCCCTCGTGGAACATGATCGCCGCGTTGTAGTCCACCCGCACCTCACCGTCGGCGGTGCGCTCCAGTTGCCCGTCGTCGTTGCCCACCACGAATGGCACGCTCTGCCGGTCCAGGTAGGCGCGCAGCCGCTGTACCAGGGCGTAGCGGCGCGAGTCGGTGCGGTGCCGCGTATGCCAGTCGATCCCGGGCACGAACGAGGTCTCCGACCAGATCACGATGTCGGGATCCTCACGCAGTGCCGCCTCGCTGAGCCGCAGCAGGATCTCCAGCGACCGCTCGTAGGCGTAGAATCCGCCGCGCCAGGGATCGATATTCTGCTGCACCAGGGCCACGCGCCACTGGCGCACCGCCTGGTAGTCGGCCCGCGCAGTCGCCCCGTACACCACGTTGGCCGCCAGCAGCAGCACCAGACAGAGCAGTGGAATCCGGTGCCGCGCCCAGAACCGCGCCAGCAATGCGCGCCGCCACGGAGCCGACCGTGCTTCCAGCGCCTCCAGCGCCCACCGGGCCAGCAGCGCCGACGGGGCGATCACCAGCAGGGACACCCCCCACACCCCGGTGACGCCGGCGATCTGAATGAAGTCGGTCCACAGATACTGGGTGTAGCCGAGGATGCCGTAGCTGTAGCCGAGGAAGCCGAGGCTCTTGACAAACTCGTAACCGACCCAGACCAGGATCTGCACCAGGTAGCCGTAGCGGGGAAAGAGCTGATCGGCCAGCTTCAGGAGCAGGAACAGGACCAGCAGATAGCCCATGTAGACAACCGGCACGATGATGATGGCCAGCGGGTGAAACGTAGCCAGCCAGTAGTTGTAGAGGGCGTAGCTGACGTAGCCGTACAGCACGCCGTAGAGCACCACCCGCAGCCACCCGGCGCGCCGCAGCACCAGGAACACCGGTGCCAGCGCAACGAACGCCAACGGCCCCACGCCCCAACGCGAGAGCAGGCTGGGGTGGGCCAGGGCGAACAGCAGCGCGGACAGCAGCAGCAGCCCGATCTCGCCGGTGGTGGTACGGAGCAGTGCGGCGGCCGCGCCCAGCAGGCCGGGCCGCTCCGGGGTGCGCGTCTCGTCGGTAAGGGATATGTCGGTCACGTCACGACCCGGCGCGTCTGCGCCGGCAGCGGGCCGCGGAGGGTCACGACCGTGAACCGCCGCCGCGCGCCCGTCGGGTCAGCGGCGAAGTTGCCAGGCGCGCCGTTTCAGCTCCCGGCCCGGTCGGAAGGTGACCACGCCGTGGTCTTCGACTTCCACTGCCTCTCCGGTCTTCGGATTGCGCGCTTTGCGCCCCTTGCGGGTCCGTATCTCGAAGGTCCCGAAGCCACGCAGCTCTATGGTGTGCTCGTCGAGCAGGCCGTCCTTCACCGCATCGAAGAACAGGCCGAGGACCTTGTGGATGCCCTTCTTGCTTACGTCGACCTCGGGATAGATGATCTCGATGATTTCCGCTTTGGTCAGCTTCCGGTCCCCAGCCACCTTCGCTCTCCACACGCAGCGCCACGGGGCGCATGAATCTCTCTCACTTCGTTCCGCGGGCGTGGGACGCGGAGCCCGCCACCGGAAGCCCGCTGCCCGCGGTTTCGCTTGCCGGTAGCCGGCAAGCCCTCTACAGGTTCGACCGGCTGGCGGCGAGCCGACGCTTGCGACGCGCGGCGGTGTTGCGCTTCAGCACGCCCTTCGACACGGCGCGGTCCAACTGGCCCGTGACCGCCGCGAACTGCTCGTCGGTTACGCTGCCGTCCGCCATCGCCTCCCGCACCTTGCGCATGGCGGTTCGCACACGGCTCATCACCGCGCGGTTGCGCAGGCGTCGCTTTTCGTTCTGTCGCTGCCGTTTGGCAGCCGAACGCTTGCTCGGCAAAGCTACCTCCTCGTGGACCGGGCGCCGGATCTGGAGTGACGCCGTATGAGCGTTAACCTAAACAACTAACCGTGACCGAGTCAACGTGGGGAGCGGGCGTCACGGTCCGCGGGTCAACCGCTCCGGCCGGGGCAGAAAGCGAAAAAACCGTTTCTTGCCGGCACGCAGCACCAACTCGTCCCCGCCGGTCAGGCTGATCTCCTCGTAGACATCGGTGCGCACCTTGCCGTTGAGCCACGCTCCACCCTGCTCGATGAGGCGGCGAGCCTCGCTCTTGGAGGAGCACAGGGCGCTGCTGGCGAACAGCTCCACCAGGGGAGCGGAGGTTCCCACCCCGGCGGGCAGCTCGGCACTCGGCATGGCGGAGGTATCGCCGCCGCCGCCGGTGAACAGCGCCCTGCTGGCGTCGCGGGCACGGTCCGCCTCCTCCTGGCCGTGCACCATGCCGGTAAGCTCCACCGCCAGGCGCTCCTTGGCCTTCCCGAGCGCACGGTCGCGGAGCGCGCTCAGCTCCGCCAACTCCGCATCGGGCAGCAGGGTGAGCAGCGCCAACAGCTTGGGGACGTCGGCGTCCGGTACGTTGATCCAGTACTGGTAGAACTGGTAGGGACTGACCCGCGCGGGATCGAGGAATAGCGCACCCGCCGCCGTCTTGCCCATCTTGTTGCCGTCCGCGGTGGTCACCAGCGGCCAGGTCAGGGCGTGCGCCTCCACCCGCTCTACCCGGCGGATCAGGTCGACGCCGGCCAGGATGTTGGCCCATTGATCGTCGCCGCCGATCTGCAGCAGGCAGCCGTGGCGCCGCTGCAGCACCAGGAAGTCGTAGGCCTGCAGCAGCAGGTAGTTGAACTCCAGGAAGCTCAGTCCGGTCTCGAGACGGCGCCGATAGGTCTCGAAGCCAAGCATGCGGTTCACCGAGAAGTGGCGGCCGATCTCGCGCAGGAAATCCAGGTAGCCGAGATCGGCGAGCCACTCGGCGTTGTTCACCACGGTGGTGCGCTCCAGGTCGATGAAACGGCCGACCTGGCGCTGCATCAACTCGGCGTTGCGGGCCACGGTCTCCAGCGGCAGCAGCGGGCGCATCTCGTCCTTGTCCGACGGATCGCCCACGCGCGCGGTGGCACCGCCGATCAGCAGCACTGGCCGGTGACCCGCGCGCTGCAAGTGGGCCATGGCCAGCAGCCCGACCAGGTGGCCCGCGTGCAGACTCGGTCCCGTGGGATCGATGCCGAGGTAGAAGGCAACCGGACCCTCGTCGAGCAGCCGGTTCAGCGCCTCGCCATCGGTGGTCTGCTTGACGAACCCGCGCCGTGAAAGGGTCGCGAACGCATCCATGCCGGTCACGGCACGGCCGCGCGCCGGTAGCTGCGGATCGCCTCCTGCAGGTGCACGGTCAGCTCGCGGCGGGCCACGCGTTCCTGTGCGGTGGAGTCGCGGAAGCGCACGGTTACCGTGTCGTCATCCATGCTCTGGTAATCCACCGTCACGCAGAAGGGAGTGCCGATCTCGTCCTGGCGCCGGTAGCGGCGGCCGATCGCGCCACCCTGGTCGTAAAAGGTGGCGAACGATTCGCGCAACTCCATCTCGATCTCGCGCGCCCGTTCCGCCAGGCCATCCTTCTTCACCAGGGGGAACACCCCTACCGTGATCGGCGCCACACGCGGATGGAAGCGCAGCAGCACGCGGCGCTCGCCACCGACCTCGTCCTCGGCGTAGGCGTCCGCCAGCGCCATCAGCACCGAACGGGTCAGGCCCACCGCGGTCTCGATGATGAACGGCACGTAGCGCTCGCGGCTGGTCTCGTCCAGGTAGCTCAGGTCCTTGCCGGCAAACTCCATGTGGCGCTTCAGATCGTAGTCGGTGCGGTTGTGGATCCCTTCCAGCTCCTGCCAGCCGAACGGAAACCGGTACTGGATGTCGTACGCGTCGCGCGCGTAGTGGGCCAGCTCGTCGGGGCCGTGCTGGTGAAAGCGCAGGTTGTCCGGGTCGATACCGAGATCGAGGTAGTACTGGAAACGGCGCTCCTTCCAGTGCTCGAACCAGCGCACGTCCTCGCCGGGATGCACGAAATACTGCATCTCCATCTGCTCGAACTCGCAGGTGCGGAAGATGAAGCTCTTGGTGGTGATCTCGTTGCGGAACGCCTTCCCCACCTGGGCGATGCCGAAGGGAACCTTGAGCCGGCTCGACTGCAGCACGTTCTTGAAGTTGACGTAGCTGCCCTGCGCCGTCTCGGGACGCAGATACACCACGCTGCCCGCGTCCTGCACCGGTCCCAGGTGGGTCCGGAACATCAGATTGAACTGGCGTGCCGCGGTCAGCTCCGGCTTGCCGCATTGCGGACAGGGACCCGCAGGATCCTGGATCTGGTCGGCGCGAAAGCGGGCCTTGCAGGTGCGACAGTCCACCAGCGGGTCGGTGAAGTTCTCGACGTGGCCGGACGCCTCCCACACCCGCGGGTGCATCAGGATGGCGGCGTCGATGCCGACGATGTTGTCGTGGAGCTGGGTCATCTCCCGCCACCAGATGTCGCGCAGCCGGTTCTTGAGCGCGGCACCGAGGGGGCCGTAGTCCCACGCCGACGCGAGGCCGCCGTACACGTCGCTGGAGGGGAAGATGAAGCCGCGCCGCTTGCACAGCGCGACCAGAGTGTCCATGGCTACCGCCACCGCTAGCTCCCGACCTCGTCCAGCGTGTTCAGGGCCTGCGCCAGGCGGCGCCGCACCCGCTCCGCGCCGAGCAGGCGCAGGGAACCGAACAGCGGCGGCGACACCCGGCTACCGGTAGCCGCCAGTCGAATCGTCATCATCAGATCTCCAAACTTCACGCCCTGGGCCGTGGCCAGCTCCCGGAGCCGTTCCTCCAGCAGATGATCGCCGGCTTCCGGCGTCGTATCGCCGGTTTCCGGCGTCAGCTCCTGCAACAGCGGTACGGCCGCGCGCAGCAGAGCCGCCGCCTGCGCCGCCGTCAGCCGCTTGGGCAGCAGCTCCGCGGCACTCAGCTTCCGGTCCGCCGCCAGGAACGCGGCCCGCTCGCCCACCTCGTCGAGCACCGACAGGCGCTCGCGCAACAGCGCGGCCAGGACCGGCGTCCGGTCGTCCGCCAGCTCGATTCCTGCCGCCCGCAGGTACGGCGCCATGGCCGCCGCGAGACGTGCCGGCGATAACATACGGATGTACTGGCCGTTGAACCACTCCAGCTTGCGATGATCGAACACCGCGCCGGCGCGTCCGAGCCGCTCCAGGCTGAAGGCGCGCTCCAGCTCGTCGAGGCGGAACAGCTCGCGGTCGTCGCCCGGCGACCAGCCAAGCAGGGCCAGATAGTTGACCAGAGCCTGCGGCAGGAAGCCACGGCGCCGGAACTCGCCGATGCCGGTGGCCCCGTGGCGCTTGCCCAGCTTCCTGCCGTCGGGACCGTTCACCGCCGGCAGGTGGGCGTAGCGGGGCGGCTGCCAGCCGCACGCCTCGAAGATCAACACGTGCAGCGGCGCCGAGGAGACCCATTCCTGCGCACGCAGCACGTGGCTGATGCGCATCTCGTGGTCGTCGACGATCGCCGCCAGGTGATAGGTCGGGAATCCGTCCGACTTCAGCAACACCGGATCGGGGTTGATGTCGCGGTTGGCGCGCTCGATGGGCCCCAGCAGGAGATCCTCGTAGCGCGTGGCGCCCTGCAACGGCACCTTGAATCGAATCACCGAGGGCGACCCGAGGCGCTCCTGTGCCGCCCGTGCGTCCGGCGTCAGGTCGCGGCAGTGGCGGTCGTAGCCGTGGCCGGCGGCGCGGACCCGCTCCAGGCGCTCGGCGGAGCAGTAGCAGCGGTAGGCGCGACCCGCCGCCACCATCCGCTCCGCTGCCGCCCGATGGAGGTCGACGCGCTGCGACTGCACGTACGGCGCATAGGGGCCGCCGACGTCCGGACCCTCGTCCCAGCGCAGTCCGAGCCAGGTCAGCGTGTCGTACACATCGGCCAGCGCGTCCGGATCGTAGCGCCGGCGATCGGTGTCCTCGATGCGCAGCACGAAGGTGCCGCCGGTAGCGCGCGCCAGCAGATAGTCGAACAGCGCCGTGCGTACGTTGCCCACGTGCTGGCGCCCGGTCGGTGATGGAGCGTAGCGAACCCTGACTTCCATGTTTTCCAATGTGGCTACGTGTAGCTACTGCAAATTCGGGTGCCTGAAAGCCCGTGGTGGAACCCGGCGCTGCACCTCAAGTGCAGCCGGTGTTTCGCCACGGGCCGCTAGCGGCCGGCGGCCGCGGCCTCGGCGGCCTGCGAGCGCTTGATCACGTCCTCGGCCAGCCGTCCGGTGATCGGCGCGTAGTGGTCGAATTGCATCTCGAACGACGCGGTCCCGGAGGTCATCGACTTGAGGTCGATGGCGTAGCGCAGCAGCTCCGCCTGCGGCACCAGCGCCTTGATCTCGAGGATGCCGGCGCCGATCGGCTCCTGCCCCTGAATGCGCCCGCGACGACCGCTCAGATCCGACAGCACGTCGCCCAGGTACTGTTCCTCGGCATACACCGTCAGGTCGCACACCGGCTCCAGGAGCACCGGCTTCGCCTGCTGCACCGCGTCACGCAGCGCGCCGCGAGCCGCCAGTGCGAACGCCAGCTCCGAGGAGTCCACCGAGTGCTCCTTGCCGTCCACCAGCGTCGCCTCGATGCCCATCACGGGAAAGCCGGCCAGCACGCCGCCGGCCATCCCTTCGCGCAGGCCCTTCTCCACGCCGGGAATATAGCCCCGCGAGATGGCGCCGCCGACGATCTGGTTGACGAACTCGAACTCCTCGCCGTTGGGCAGCGGCTTGATCTTGATCTCCACCTTGGCGTACTGGCCGTGGCCGCCGGTCTGCTTCTTGTGCTGATACTCGGCCGCTGCCGATCCGGTGATGGTCTCGCGGTAGGCGATGCGCGGGACGTTGGTCGCCACCTCCACCTTGGCGTTGTTCTTGAGCCGTTCCAGCGCGATGGAGAGCTGCAACTCGCCCATGGTGGATACCACCGTCTCCCTGGTCTCGCCGTTGTAGCGGACGCGGAAGGTCGGATCTTCCTCCGCTGCCCGGCTCAGGAATTGCCCCAGCTTGTCCTCGTCCTTCTTGGACTCCGCCGCCACCGTCACCGCGTGCACCGGCTGCGGCAAGTCCAGCGGCGGGTAGTTCAGCTCCCGATCCTGCGCCAGCGTGTCACCGGTGGCCGCGCTGGCGAGCTTGGTGAGCACGCCCAGGTCACCAGCGGCCAGCGCCGGAACATCCTTCAGGTCGGCGCCTTGCAGCAGGAACAGCTTGGTGATCCGCTCCTTCTTGCCGTCGCGGGTCGTGACCAGGTCCGCGTCCGGGGTCAGCCGGCCGCTCATCACCTTGATCCAGGACAGCTTGCCGGAGTACTGGTCCAGACTGGTCTTGAACACGAATGCCGACGGCTCCCCGTCGGCACTCACCTGCGGCTCTCCGGCCGCCTCCAGCGGCGACGGTGCCGCCAACCGGATCAGGTCCAGCAGGCTGGCGACCCCGGCATTGAGCGTGGCGGCGCCGGCCACCACCGGAACCACCACGTTCTCCTTGAGCGACGCCGCCAGACCGGACCGCACTTCCTCCTCGCTCAAGGTCTCCTCTTCGAGATACTTCTCCATCAGCGCGTCATCGCCTTCGGCCGCGCCCTCGATCAGACCCTGCCGGTACTCCTCGACGGCGTCCGCGGCCGCGTCCGGCACGGCGCCGGCAGACTCCTTGCCACCGGTGTGCGACAACGCCTTGCCGCTGATCAGATCCACCACGCCGGCAAACCCGTCGCCGGCGCCGATCGGCACCACCACCGGCACGAAGTTGCCTGCCAGCTTTTCCCGCAGATCCGCGATCACGCTGGCGAAGTCGGCGTGCTCCTTGTCCATCTGGTTGACGAACACGGCGCGCGGCATGCCGGCCGCCTCCAGGCGCCGCCACAGCTTGGCGGTCTCGATCTGCACGCCCACGTCGGCGCCTACCGTGACCACCGCCAGCTCGGCCACGTGCAACGCCGCCACCACGTCGCCGACGAAGTCCGCCGACCCCGGGGTGTCAAGCAGATTGATCTTGGTACCCTTCCACTGCAGGTGGCCCATCGCGGTGTGCACGGAGATGCCGCGTGCGATCTCCTCGGGCGCGTGATCGCTCACCGACTTGCCGCCGTCGACCGGAGCGAACTTGGCTACTTCGCCGGCCTGCACCAGGGCCTGCTCCAGCAGGGAGGTCTTTCCGGTTCCGCCGTGTCCGATGATCGCGACGTTGCGGATGTCGGAAGATGACGTGCTCATGGCTGTGAGACTCCTTGTCGGGGAAGTGGCAGGCGCATCATGAGCCGCTCAGGGGGACGATTGCGGGAGACGGCACCGTACCGTCAGGCATAGTAGGTCCGCGCACTCTTCTTGTCAACGTTGCGCATTGCCTCGCGGTGCTCGCTGCGGGCCCGCTCAGGCTCAGTTGGCGTCGCTGCGGGGGGCGAAGTGGGTGAAGGTCATGGCGAAGGAGGCGCGGCCCTGGGTGAGGCTGCGCAGGGCGGTGGAGTAGCCGAACAGGCGCGCCAGGGGGGCGTGTGCCCTCACCTGCTCGCTGGTGGCGCGAGACTCGACCGCCAGCACGGTGGCGTTGCGCGTACCCAGGTTGCCGATCACCTCGCCCACGAACTCCCGCGGCACACTGACGTCGAGCTCCATGATCGGCTCCAGCAAGGCCGGCCCCGCTTCGCGGCAGGCATCGTAGAAGGCCATCGCCCCCGCCGCCTCGAACGCCAGCGCCGACGAGGTGGCGGCATCGTAGACGGCGGCCTCGATGGTGGCCGCGATGTCGATGGTCGGGTAGCCGTACAGCACGCCCGAATTCATGGCGTTGCGGACCCCCACCTGCACCGCCTCGGCTACCTCGGCCGGCAGCGCTTCCGGTGCCAGTTCGCTGCGTACGGCGTTGCCGTTGCCGCGCGCCTGCGGCTTGACCCGCAGCGTGAGCTCGGCCACGTGCACCGCTCCGGCGATGGTGCGCTGGTAGCGCTGATGGAATCGAGCGCTGCCGGTGATCGACTCCCGGTAGGCCACCTGTGGCTGACCGATCCGCGCCGGCACGCGGAACTCCTCGGCCAGACGCCGCATCACCACGTCGAGGTGCAGCTCGCCCATTCCGGAGATCACGATCTGCCCGGTCTCGTCGCTCTCCTGCACGAAGAAGGTCGGGTCTTCGCGCGCCACCAGCTCCAGCGCGGCGCGTACCCGCGCGGCGTCGGAGGCGGTGAGCGGCTCCACCGCGGCAGAGATCACCGGCTCGGGAAACGCCATCCGTTCCAGCAGCAGGTCGACGCGGTCGCCGCCCAGCGTGTCGCCGGTCTGGACCTGCTTGAACCCTACGGCCACCGCGATATCGCCGGCGGCCAGCTCGGTCAGCGGCTCCGAGCGATTGGCGCGCATGCGCAGCAGGCGTCCGATCCGCTCGCGTCCGCCACGTCCGACATTGCGCACCGTGGAGCCGCTCTTGAAGCTCCCGGCATAGGCCCGAACGTAACTGAGCAATCCGGCCTCGCGGTCGCTGCGCAACTTGAACACCAGGCCCACCGGGGGTCCGGCGCCGCCCTTCGGCACCGCGGCGGCGTCGCCGGAGCGGGTCAGCGCGGAGGGTGGCGGCACGTCGTCCGGCGCCGGCAGGTAGTCGACCACGGCATCCAGCAGCGGCTGCACGCCCGAGTTGCGCAACGCCGCCCCGCACAGCACCGGGACCAGCGTCCCGGCTATCGTGCGCCGGCGCAGCTCCGCGCGCAGCAGCGGCGGCGGGATCGGCTCCCCCTCCAGGTAGCGCGCGGTGATCTCGTCCGACTCATTGGCCAGCTCGTCGAGCAGCCGTTCCCTGGCGTCCGCCACCGACTGCTGCAGCGGCGCGGGGACCGGCACCCGCTCGACCACTTCACCGTGGGCGCCGCCGAAGCGGAGCCCGACCTGGTCGATCAGGTCGGCAACGCCGGTAAAGGCGCCCTCGGTGCCGAACGGAAGCTGCACCGGTACCGGCCTGCCACCCAGCTTGCGTTCCATCTCGGCGAGCACCGCGTCGAAGCGCGCTCCGATGCGGTCGAGCTTGTTGATGAACGCCACCCGTGGCACACCGTAGCGGTCGCTCTGGCGCCACACCGCCTCCGACTGCGGCTCGACCCCCTCCACCGCCGAGAAAATGCCGACGGCGCCGTCCAGCACCCGCAACGCCCGTTCCACCTCGGCCGTAAAGTCGACGTGGCCGGGGGTATCGATGATGTTGATCTGATGCTCGCGCCAGAAGCAGGTGACGGCGGCCGCGGTGATGGTGATCCCGCGCTCCTGCTCCTGGCTCATCCAGTCCATGGTCGCCTCGCCGTCGTCCACCTCGCCCATGCGATGGTTGATCCCGGTGTAGAACAGGATGCGCTCGGTGGTGGTGGTCTTGCCGGCGTCGATGTGGGCGACGATACCGATGTTGCGGATCTGGTGCGGCATGACGGCGATGGGCAATATAGCCGGTTCGTGATACGGTCCGCCATGGCTCCGCGACGGCTCAGGGTGCTGTTTCTGCCGCAACCCGGGGTGCCGGTGAGCGACAGCCGCAACGCCCGCCACCTGGCGGCGGTCAGCGCGCGCCACGACACCGCGGTGTACGACCCGAGCCGTCCCGCGGCGCCGCAGTTCCGCGATGTCGAGGCGGTGGTCGACATGGGCGGCAATGCCAGCCGTGACCTGATCGACCACGCCGCCGACGCCGGCGTGCGCTATTTCCAGGCACAGACCAACGGGCTCGACCACGTGGAGGTCGAGCACATTCTGAGCCGTGGCATCACCCTGGCGCACTGCCCCGGTCATCTGAGCGCCGAGGCCCTGGCACAGAGTGCGATGATGTACCTGCTGCTACTGGCCGGACGCTACAAGGAGGCGGTCGCCAACTTCGCCGGCGGCGCCTACTACGAGCCCGAGGGCAAACGCCTGCACGGCAAGCTGCTGGCGATCATCGGCTACGGCACCAGCGGCTTCCAGCTCGCGCGCCGGGCGCAGCCCTTCGGCATGCGCCTCGCCGCCATCGACGTACGCCGCATCCCGCAGGAGACGCTGGCAGAGGTGCCGCTGGAGTTCTGTGGCGGCCCCGAAGAGATGGACGACCTCCTCGCCGAGTGTGACGCGGTCTCGCTCCATCTGCACCTGCATCCGGGTACCCGCCACATCATCGACCGGCGACGTATCGGTCTGCTCAAGCCCACCGCGTGGGTGATCAACGTCGCGCGCGGCGCTCTGATCGATGAACCAGCGCTGTATCGCGCCTTGCTCGCGGGCGAAGTGGGCGGCGCCGGTCTGGACGTCTTCGAACGGGAGCCGCCCGATCACCGCCATCCGGTGTACGCGCTGCCGAACGTCTACGCGACCCCGCATACCGCCGGCGGCACCGAGGCCACCATGGGCAATCGGGCACGCTTCGCAGCGCAGAACCTGGACCGCATCGCCCGTGACGAGGAACCACTCGGCATCGTCACCGGCCGTATCAGATAGGGCGCGCGAGGGGTACCAGCAGTACCGCCATCAGGCGGCAGCGGAGGCCGCCGCCGTCACGCCGCGAGGAGTGCAGACGGCGGCTGCAGGAGGTGCACTCGGCGACCGCGCGAATGTCGCGTACGCCGAGGCGGCGCAGCAGGATTGCGTTGGCCGCGTGCAGGTCGAGGTAGAGTCCGGTGCCGTGCTCGCGGCGCACCGCGCTTTCGCGGCGCACCGCGGCGCTGCCGTAGCGGTCGCGGAACCGCCGGTAGCGAGCCGCGTCGACCTGGTAGCAGCAGGCCCCGATGGCGGGCCCGAGCACCACGCTCAGGGAACTCGGGGCCACGGCGAAGTGCTGCCGCAGACCGTCCACCGCCGCGGCGACGATCCCGGTGCCGCGCCAGCCGGAATGCAGCAACGCGTAGGCACCTCCCGGCGCCGTGATGAGGATCGGCACGCAGTCCGCGGCGGTCACCATCAGGGTCACGCCGGCGGCCGCGCTGTGAGGTCCGGCGATCAACCCGTCCGCCGGCTCCGGCGCCCATTCCGTAGCCGGAACCTGCTGCCGGCGCCCGGCCGGTGGCGACAGGCGGCCGCGGGTGACATCCGCGACCACCTGTCGCGAGTGAACCTGCAGCACGCGGCGTAGCCGTGCGGGTGCGATACCGACTCGTCCGAGAAAATCGCGCAGCGAACCGGGTGCGCGCATGTCGCCCGCGGTGCGCAACGATACCAGGCCGGTGAAGGCCTCGTGCACCGGCATGGCCAGCACACCGGCGGTGAACGGCCGCATCGTCACCGGTTCGATCATGCGCCGTTCCCCGAATGCGGCGGCACGCAACCGGAGTTGCTCAGCGCTCGGCGCGGCGCTCCGCCCTGCCGTTGGCCGGCGCCAGGATCAGCGCCGCGGTCAACTTGATGGCATCTCCAATCAGGAACGGGGTCATTCCCAGCATCACCGCGGCCCCCAGCCCGCCATCGACGAAGCGTGCCAGCCACGGCACGCCGCAAAGGTAGATCACGAGGTTACCGGCAACCATCGCCAG
Organism: Spirochaetia bacterium; assembly: GCA_965203905.1. Classification (GTDB taxonomy): domain Bacteria; phylum Spirochaetota; class Spirochaetia; order SZUA-6; family Bin103; genus Bin103. The sequence continues at coordinate 6,434,389 of CBDBDQ010000005.1, forward strand.
TGCCAGGCGCACCCGGCTGCCGCGACTGTGCTCGGCCAGGACCGCTATCACGACCGCGGCCAGCAGGAATCCCAACAGGTAGCCACCCGTGGGTCCGGCCAGCGCCGCCGCTCCCGCGGCGCCGCCGGCGAAGAACGGCAGGCCGAGGACCCCCTGCGCAAGGTACGCGGCGACCGCCGCCGGACCGCGCCAGCCGCCGAGCATGACCGGCAGCAACAGGACCGCGAACGTCTGCCCGGTAATCGGCACCGGCGTGAAGGGCAGTGGAATGCGAACCTGCGCACACAGGGCCAGCAACAGGGCCCCCCCGAGCACGGCTGCGATATCGACCATGCCGCGGCTGACCCGCGACGCTGCCGGGGCGCCCTCGGAGAACCTGATTGGTGGAGCATCAAGCATGCCCTTATGGTGTCAATTTCAGGCCCACGAAGCAAGCAGAAAGGACATTAACTGGCAACCGAAACGGGCCCCGGACTTGATCCGTTTACGGCGCTGGAACCAGCACCCATTGTGGTTCTGAAACGGGCCCTTTGCGGCACCTTGCGAGTACCAACATCCGCGCCAGCAGAGCGCAGCAGGTTGTTTGCCGTTCGCCGCCACCCAAGGATCAAAGATCGGTCCTGGCGCAGACTTGGGAGTTCCTTCTCGGTCGGTATCGGGGCGTCGCGGAGCCATCGTGGCACGGTCCCGCGGTACCGTTACAGCAACACCGCTCCGGGGAACAGGAAGTGCAGCACCGCTACCGCCATTCCCGCCAGGCCGACCGGCACGCGGTAACCGAGGGCGAGATGCGCGGTTTTTTCCACCGGTCCGTCCGCCGGAATCACGTGGTCGGATTCCTCGTTGCCAGCCGCCTCGGGGTCGACTGCGTCTTCTTCCGCGGGACGGAGAGCGGTAACCACCAGCGATCCGCCGAGCACAATGCCGGCAACGGCGGGGAGCAGATCACCCACCACGACGATCTGCAACGGGTTGGCGTACACCAGCAGCTTCAGGATGCCCACGGCGGCCGTAATACTGCCGATGGTCAGCCGTGCGGTGCGCTGGTTGAGTCCCGGGAGCAGCGACTGTAAGCCGGGAAACCGCGTCGCCAGATAATCGCCGGCCAGAGTCACACCGGCCAGGAGGTTGGTCACGATAGACAGGAAGTAGAACTGCATGGGGTTCCTCCAGGCCACCGTATCATACTCTGCTTTCCGGCCGGCGGTCAATTCACCGCTGAACCCGGCACAGTCTCAACTTGGCGTCGATTCTGCCCTGGCGCCGGGCCAGGCGGCGCGGCCGAGATGGGGCAGCAGGTCCTCCGCAAGGAACCAGCCGCCGGCGCCCAACGCCAGTCGTGCCGCCTCCGCATGCACCAGGACCCCGGCCCGCGCGGCGGCGGCAGGCGCCAGTCCACGGCTGAGCAGTCCGGCGACCACTCCCGCCAGCACGTCACCCGAGCCGCCGGTGCCGAGGGCGGCGTTGGCGCCATCCAACAACGCCAGCGGCGTGCTTGCGGAAACTGCTGCGGGCGCGGCGCAGGCCACGTAACTGACGTGGCTCTTGAGGATCACCGTTGCCTGCCAGCGCTCCGCGGCCGCGGTAGCCGCTTCTGCCGGGTCGGCCAGCACCTCCGCGGTGGGGATGTCCAGCAGACGCCCCATTTCTCCGGGGTGCGGCGTCAGCACCCAGCGCCCGTGGAGCCGCCGCGGCTGCCCCTCCTCGGCCGCGAGCCGGGCCAGCAGGGTAAGTCCGTCCGCGTCCAACACACCGGGCAGCGGCGCCTCCAGCAGTTCCCCGAGCACTGCCAGCCGGGCGCCGCCGAGGCCCCACCCCGGCCCCACCAGCAGGGCCTCGTGACGCGCCAGCAGGGCCTTCAGATCAGGCCCTCCGGTTACCTCTAGGCGGCGGCACATGGTGGAACGCGCCGCCGGCGCCACCAGTTCGTAGGTGCGTGCATCGACGTACAGGGTAACCAGTCCCGCACCGACCCGCCCCGCGGCCGCAGCGGCGAGGTGTCCGGCACCGGTGGTACCGGGCGAGGCGGCGAGTACGGCGACGTGTCCGCGGGTACCCTTGTGCGCGTCGATCGCAGCGGCTGGCAGCAGATCGGACAGCAGATCGGCGGTGAGCAGGTCGCAGCCGGCGCCGGGATCGGTGAGCAGAGCGCGCGGAAAGCCCGCCGCCACCACCAGTATCTCCCCGGCCGCCGTGCGCGCGGCCGGCAGATAGAGGCACCGTTTCGGCAGCCCGACGGTGACGGTGGCGTCGGCGCGCACCAGTGGACCGCCCCGGTATCCGTCGCGCAGACCACTGGGCACGTCGATGGCAACCACCTTGCCGGAAGCGGCGTTGATCCGTTCCACGATCGCCGCCGCCGGTGGCGCCAGCTCGGCGCGCAGCCCGGTACCGGTGATCCCGTCGAAGATCCACCTGGCCGCCGCGATGGCAGCCTCCGCGTCCGGTCCCACCGCGACCGGGATACCCAGCGCGCGGCATGCGGCCAGGTTGTCGGCGGGAGCCCCACCCGGCCGCGGCTCCCCCGCGGCCAGAACCACGACCACCTCATCGGCACCGCCGTTGCAGGCGTGACGTGCCATCACCAGGGCATCGCCGCCGTTGTTGCCACGCCCGGCCACGAACACCAGCCGCCCCGGTGCGTCGGAGCCTGCCCACAGATGGGCGCGCACCGCGGCATAGGCGTTGGCACCGGCATTCTCCATCAGCACGCTGCCGGGCAGCGCCCATTCGCTCTGGGCACGCCGGTCGATCGCCGCCATCCTGGCACCGGTCACCACCCGCAGCGGACGCAGGTTGCGCCATGCTGCCGGACCCACTTGCCTGGTCCTCATCGCCCGCTCCCCGCTACCTCCGCCACCAGCAGGTCACTGCGCCACCACACGACTCGCGCCCGCTCGTCCTCGGCCAGCAGCGCGTACAGTACGCCGCCGGCGCTCATTCCGAGGGACGCGAACTGCAGCCCTGCCTCGTCGATTCCGAACCGGCGGCGGGTCACTACCCTGCCGCCGCGCCCCAATACGACCAGCGAGTGCATCTGCTCGTTCTCCCGCCGGGTCAAAAACAGCAGTCCGTCCGTCGTCACGCCGAGCGGGTGATACGCCGGCGCCGCCTGCTCTTCCCCGCCGCCGGCCCCGGCGCCGCGCCGCGATCCGCCGGCGGGCAGCGCAAACGCCCCGACCACGCTGTTCGTAGCCAGATCATATACCCGTACTCCCGGTGCGTCCCGGACCCCGGCGGGATCCGGCGCACCGCTCTCCGTGGGCGCCGCGTCGACGAACAACAGCAGCCGGCGCTCCGTCAACTGGGGTATCACCTCCCAGACCACCAGAGCCTCTTCGTCGTCGAGCGCTCCGACGTAGGGCAGCTCCACCTGCGCCTGGAGCCGGCCAGCCGCGTCGTACCAGTATCCGAGCCACCGCCGCGGCGTGCGCGCGACCACCACCAGGAGATCATCCGCGGTCACCGCAAGGCGCTGAATGTGTGGAAACGGCGTCCCGCCAATCCCCTCCCGGCCGATCGCGCCGAGGTGTCGCCCACCGGAGGCGAACCGCTGCACCAACTGGCCCTGGCCGCCGCCGGCCCCGCCTGGCACCGTGTCTGCGACGAAGATCCGCTGCGAGCTGTCCACCGCCAGGTAGCTCGGCTCGTGCAACGCGTGGGGCACCGCCAACCGGGTGGCCGCTGCCGCCGCCAGCCCCACCGGCGCCGGGTTGCTGCGCGGGTTGTATATGATCAGCAGCAGGTCGCCGTAGGACGAGAGCTGCAGCACCTTCCGCGCATTGCCGTTGGCGATATAGAACAGCCCGTCGCGCATGCTGATCCGCGTTGCATCGCGCACCGCCGAGCCGCCAATGCGGAACAGGTCAAGCTGCTCGTCCAGGGGCCCGAGGCTCAGACTGAACAGCTCGTCACGGGCCAACTCCGGCGCCGGTTGTCGGGTGCATGCAGCCGGCAACAGACAGGCGACGACCGCCAGGCTGGCGAGCGTCACCCGAACTGCAATGCGGCAGCTCACAGCCGCCATCCTAGCAGCTCGGCGCGCCCGGGCACAAGCCGCGATCGGCTCCCCACTGCGCCCGCCCGGCCGCGTAGACCGGTGCCGCCTCAGTAGCTACATTGGGAACCATGGGCAAGGTCGTAGAGAAAGTACTCGGGTCGAAGAATCAGCGCGACCTGAAGTCACTCACTCCGCTGGTCGGCCGGATCAACCAGCTGGAGGCGCAGATGGTGGCCCTGGACGACGCTGCATTTCCCTCCGTTACCCAGCAGTTGCGGGCCCGCCTGGAGGCCGGCGAGTCACTCGAGGCGCTGCTGCCCGAAGCCTTCGCCCTGGTCCGCGAAGCCGCCCGTCGGCGCCTGGCAGAGCGCATCTACGACTGCCAACTGATGGGCGGGGCGGTCCTTCACCGTGGCTCCATCGTAGAAATGAAGACCGGCGAGGGAAAGACCCTCTCCAGCGTTACTGCCGCCTTTCTCAACGCTCTCAGCGGTGCCGGCGTACATATCGTGACCGTCAACGACTACCTCGCCGAACGCGACGCTGAGTGGATGGGGAGAGTGTTCGATCTGCTGGGGATTTCGGTGGGCGTCATACTCGCCAACATGGACAGCTCCCGGCGCCGTGCCGCGTATCGGTGTGACGTGACCTATGGCACCAATAATGAATTCGGCTTCGACTACCTGCGTGACAACATGCACTGGGAGGAGCGCGAGAAGGTCCAGCGTGGTCACAACTTCTGCATCGTTGACGAGATCGATTCCATCCTCATCGACGAAGCCCGCACGCCCCTCATCATTTCCGGAGTGGCCGACGACGACACCGCCCGGTTCGCCCAGATCAACACCCTGGTAGATCTGCTCACGGAGGTGAGCAAGGATCCGGCAACCGGCGAGTATCCCGACGAAGCCGAGGGCTACGTACCCGACGGCGACTATAAGGTGGACGAGAAGGGAAAGCGTATTTCCTTTACCGGCCAAGGAATGTCCAGCATCGAGAAAATCCTCAAGCAGCGCAAGGTGATCAGCGACTCGCTGTTCACCGATGACAACTTCGAGTTCATCCACTACTTCACGCAGGCACTGCGGGCGCACCGGCTGTTCCAGCGCGACGTCGACTACGTGGTCCAGGACGGCAAGGTGGAAATCGTCGACGAGTTCACCGGACGGATCCTGCACGGACGCCGCTACTCGGACGGATTGCATCAGGCAATAGAAGCCAAGGAGCGGATCAGAATTCTGCAACGGAACCGAACCTTGGCATCAATCACGTTTCAGAACTACTTCAAACTGTACAAGAAATTGGCTGGAATGACCGGTACTGCGGATACTGAGGCAACCGAATTCAGCAAGATATATGGACTCGATGTGGTAGTTGTTCCGACCAACCGTCCGGTCGTGAGGGACGATGAAGATGATGTCATATTCCTGACTGAAGAGGACAAGATGAATGCAATCTGCGATGAGATTGCGGAGTGCAACGGGCGCGGTCAACCGGTGCTGGTAGGTACCGTATCGATTGAGAAATCGGAGAAGCTGTCGAGCATGCTGCTGCGGCGCGGGATTCGCCACGAAGTGCTGAACGCGAAGAATCACGCGCGGGAAGCAACCATCATCGCGCAAGCTGGCGCGGCCGGCGGGGTAACCATAGCGACCAACATGGCGGGCCGCGGCACCGACATCAAGCTGGGTGGGAACCTGGAGTACTCTGCGCGCCGCAAGGGGTCAGGCTCGGCGGCTGCGGTGGAGCGAGCGATGGCGGAGGAGCTGCCCAGGTGGCAGGCCAATTACGACAAGGTGAAGGACACCGGGGGGCTCAACGTTATCGGTACCGAGCGCCACGAGTCGCGCCGCATCGACAATCAGTTGCGGGGACGGTCGGGACGTCAGGGAGACCCCGGGCACTCGCGCTTCTACATCTCCCTGGACGACGACCTGATGCGGCTGTTTGGCGAAAACATGCGCAGCGTAATCGCCAAGGTTGGCTTCACCGACGGTGAGCCGCTGGCCCATCCGTGGATCAACAAGTCCCTGGAGCGCGCCCAACGCCGGGTCGAGGAGCGCAACTTCGAGACTCGCAAGCACCTGCTGGAGTTCGACGATGTCCTGAACGAGCAGCGCAAGTTCATCTATGCCAAACGGGACGAGATCATGGCCGCCGACAATCTGGTCGAGCGGGTGATCGGTACCGTGACGGACGAGCTGGACGGGTTGACCGAAGACGCAGCCCACCAGCGCGGCTCGGGCGGTGACTGGAACGCGGTGCTCGGGAGCCTCAAGACCAGATATTTCTTCGCGCCCGAACACCCGCCCGAGCACTACACGGCGCTGCCTCGCAGCGACCTGCAGGAGGCTCTGAGCGGCGAGCTGCGCCGCACGCTGGAGTTGAAGGCCGCGGAGATTGGCGCGGAGGCGTTCAACCTGTTCATTCGTTACGAGTATCTGCGGGCCATCGATGCGCGCTGGCAGGATCACCTGGAAAGCCTTGGCGCATTACAGGAGGCGGTGCGACTGCGGGCGTACAGCCAGAAGAATCCGCTGCTGGAGTATAAGCTGGAAGGATTCCAGATCTTCGATCAGATGCTGGACGAGATCCGCCGGGCGATCGCCGAGAAGATCTTCAAGATCACCATTCGCCACAACGACCAGCAGCGGGCCGCCGCGGCGCGCGCCGGCGGCCACCTGGCCAGCCACGTTTCCATGGGCCAGTTCGGCGGCGCCGCGGCCCCCGTCAACGGGGCGCCGGGCGGCAACGGCGCCGTGCCGTCAGGGCATGCCTCGGGTGGGACGCAGACGGCGGCGGCACGGACCGCGCTCGGGCGCCGCGCCGCCGCCGTCCAGAACGTGACCGGCACGGTGCAGGCACAGCGGTCGATGCCCAAGGTGGGACGCAACGAACCGTGCCCCTGCGGCAGCGGCAAGAAGTACAAGCATTGCCACGGCACCTGACCTGACCTGACACGGCGCCGGTGGCCCTACCGGGCGGGTTAGCGAAGACCGGGAATAAACTGCGCCGGGTTGAGCTGAATGTTGCCGCGGCGAATCTCGAAGTGGAGATGGGGGCCGGTAGAGCGGCCGGTCGATCCGATACGGCCCACGGTCTCGCCGCGACGTACCGTCTGGCCGCGACTCACGTAGATCCGGTCCAAGTGCCCATACAGCGATGAGTAGCCGGCCAGGAAATGGGACACGATGATGTAGTTGCCCAGCACCGCGCCGCGGCCGACCGCGGCCACCCGACCACCCTGCGTGGCGCGCACCGGCGTGCCGCGCGCTGCGGCAATGTCGATTCCGCGGTGGAAACTGCGGCGGCCGGTGAACGGATCGATACGCGGACCGAAGCGGGAGCTGACCCAACCGTTGGCGGGTCGGTCAAAGGCTGCGCCGATCGCCAGGGTCAACTCACGCCCCGAGTGCTGCACGCCCGGGAAGAACAACTCCATGGAGGGCCGCAGGAGGTCGCGGGTCACCCGGTTGGTGCTCAGCACCGTTTCCGGGAGCACTCCGTGGCGCAGGCTCAGTGCATCCAGATCGTTGCCGACGGGCAGAAAGATGCCGTCCTGGTTGGGAATCTGGATCAACTCGCCGACCGCCAGAAAGTGGACGCCAACCCCGGCGGTGCGATTCAGCGAAGCCACGGTATCGAGGGTGAGCCCGAAACGCTGTGCAATGACGCTGAAGTTGTCGCCGGCCTTGACCCGGTATTGCTTGACGTCGAGCGGCAGTGGCTCCAGTTCCATGCCCCCGCGGAGGTCGCCATCGTTCGCGCTCACCGCCTGCGCTGAAGGGGCTGGCTCCAGGCGCGAAAACTCGATCTGGATCGTGTCCAACCAGTCGCTCGGATAGTACAGGTACTCCTGCTCGTCATAGAGCGCCGCGCGCGTGGACCCGATGACGGCGACCTGCACGGCGAACACGGTCAAGCCGCACGCCACCGCTGCCACCAGCCACCGGTGCACTCGTCGCCCCGTGCGCCGGCCACGGCGGCGGCGCCTGGTCACGTGCGGCTCTCCAACCTGCGCGGACATCCGCAACAGATTACTGCAGGTGCTCGGACGGGTCGACATGCGCTCCGTTCAGAAAGATCGAAAAGTGCAGATGGTCCTCGCTACTGTACCCGGTGTTCCCCATCTCGCCTACCTGCTGCCCCTGCCGGATGCGATCGCCGACCGTCACCAGTGCCTTGTCCAGGTGGGCGTACAACGTCTGGAAGCCTTCGGCATGACGCAGAATGAGGTAGCGGCCGTAGTTGCCGTTGTACCCCGCCTTTGCCACGGTGCCGCTCATCGCCGCGACCACGGAAGTTCCGCGCTGGTTGGCGATGTCGATGCCGTTGTGGAACTTGCGCAAGCCGGTAAAGGGGTCGTTGCGATAGCCGTACCCGGATGTTATGGGTCCGCGGGCGGGCCTGACGAACAGTTGGCCGAGCACGCGGTTGCGGGCGTTCTCACTGAGCCCCACGCCCGGTATCAACAGGCTCTGTCCGGGAGTGATCGGCGAGCTCTCCACTTCGTTGATGTCGAGCAGAGCTGCCAGGCTCACCCCGTGACGCATCGCAATGCGGCTCGGGTTGTCGCCACGCCGCACCACGTAGCGGATTCCCGACCGGTTCGGAATGATCAGTTCCCGTCCCGGCTTCAGATCACGCTCACGCTTGATGTCGTTGAAACTGATAATCGTGTCCAGAGTGATGCCGAACCGGTCCGCCAGTGCGGCCAGAGTGTCCCCGGCGCCTACCTGGTAGCGCTCGTAGCGCACCCCCGGCTGGGCGCCTGGCGGAGTGTCCGCGCCGTCGGCGTCGGCAACCGACCTTGCGGTGGCAGCGGCGCCGATACTCCTCAGGTTGTCGAGCAGCGCCTTCTGCAGCCCGCCGTCGCCCGGTCGCAGCACTGCCCGCGTGCCGGCGCTGCCCAGGCCGGCCACCGCAGGAGCGACGAACTGGACCACCGCCGTGGCGCTGAAGGCGGCCGCTACCAGCAGCAGCCCCACCGCGACGGGAACGGGTCGGATCCAACGCCGGGCCAGCAGGCCGCAACTCGCGCGCACACGGTTGAGGGTCTCGAACACTGCCGACCACGGGATGGCACGCCACAGGCGGTCCGTCTGGCCGCGGGACCGCGGCGGGTCGAGCAAGGCCGGCAGCCCGGAACGCAGCGGCGGCAGCGGAATCGCCGCCGTTGCACTCACGCTGAGATCCTCCATCCGGACGCCGGCGCGCTTATGACGGCTCGGCTGCTGCCTGATGCGGCTCGGTTGTTGGTTGTGCAGTGCCGAACGGGTGCCGTGCCGGTGGCGACGCCCGACTCTGCGCCGTCCGACGCGCTGGCCCCGCAAACCGGCGTAGGTGGCGTCACGCATTCATTCTGCATATCGACAACTCGTGCGCCGGTCATTACGTCCGAGTGGCTGGCTTGGTCGCCGTGCCGGGATCGGGCCGGTGCGGCACCAGACCGCGGTCGGCCGCCAGGTTGAGGATCAGCTCCACCTCGCCCGGGCTGGTAGCGAGGCGGTCAGCGATCACGGCGCTGGAGAATCCGAGGCCCCGTAGCCGCATCACCTGAGCCTCCCGCTCCCCGGCGCCACCGCAAAGGGCAGGCGCCGCCGCATGGCGCTGTTCCGGAACACTCCGCGACGCCCGTCGATCGGCCTCGCGCAGCGATTCGTCCAGACGCCGGATTCGATCTTCCAGCAGGGTGACGTTACGCTCCGCGGTGGCGTTCATCTCGGCTGTCAATTCGGCCACCCGAGAGCACAGCGCAGGCGCTTGGTCGAACCCGCGAAGTCTACGATCGAGATATCGTCGCAGCACCAGAAACAACACCGCAAGCCCGACAAGCTGCACCGCAACGAGGGCTAAGACCACGCGCTAGCGCTCAAGTGATGCCACGTTTGAGGTTGGTCAGCTTGGCTCGCAGCCGGATGATCGCCTTGGTGTGAAGCTGCGACACGCGGGACTCGGTGACCTCCAGCACCTCGCCAATCTCGCGCAGTGTCAGCTCCTCGTAGTAATACAGCACGAGCACCCGTTGTTCCTTTTCCGGAAGCTCCTTGAGGGCCTCCAACATGACCCGCTTGATCTCATCCTTCTCTACGATGGTGTCGGGATTCAAGCTCGCCGGAGACTCCACGCTCTCCGCGATCGAGATGCGATCACTGTCATCGCCGCTGTGCCACAAGTCATTCAACGACATCACCGCGGTGCTGCTGATCTTCAGCAGCAACTGCTGAAATTCCTTCAGCGGCAGATTCATCTCGCGGGCCAGCTCGGCATCGGTCGCAGCGCGTCCCAGAGTAGCCTCCAGCTGGCGGACGGTATCCTCCACTTCGCGGGCTTTCTGGCGAACCGAGCGGGGCACCCAGTCATTGCTGCGCAGTTCGTCGAAAATCGCCCCGCGAATACGGGTCACGGCGTAGGTCTTGAACTTGACGTGCTTGGTGGGGTCGAACTTCTCGATGGCGTCGAACAGTCCGAACACGCCATATCCGACCAGGTCATCGAACTCCACGCTGCCGGGCATGCCCACCGCTACCTTTCCGGCCACGTACTTGACCAGCGGGGCATACTGTCGCACGAAGTAGTCACGGATTGCTATATCTTTATTAGCCCTATAATTGTTCCACATTTCCTGTTCTTCGTCCTGGCTCAGCGGAGCGGTCGTCCTGCGCTCTTGGATACTAGTCGACATGGCGCACTTCTACCTGCCTCGCAGCGGCGTCAACCAGCGGCGTCCAGCCGTGGCAAAGCGACCACCGAACCGAGGGCCGAGGATATGCCCCTGCTCCGAAGCGCCTCCGGACCATAACGAATTGTGACACATGGCAGTGAACATGATGTTGCAACACTTGGTGCCCAACCTTACCGCAAACAGGGTAGATGACATTTCCCCGCAAGGTCAACATCCTGGCCCTCCTTGGCTGCAAAATTCTGAGCGAAATTGGCGTCATGCGGTCACCCGAGAGGCTTCCTCGGAACGCCACGAGGAAGCGGCCACCGAATTCTGTGTGGCTCCGGTACTGGCGCCGAATTGCTCCTCCAGCAACCTGCGATCGAGACGAAACCCATCCAGGCTCAGGAGCAAACGCAGGGCCGATGCCGGCGCGATGTCCTGCGGTACCACTTGCCCATCGCAACAGTAGGAAAGCGGTTTCCGGACGGCTCCGAGGACCGACAGCAGATTTCCAATGGTGGCCGTCTCGTCGAGCTTGGTAACGATTACACCATCGTACGCAAACGGCTCGAATTGACGCATGATCTCCTCCAGGTCGGCGTACTTCGTGGTCGCGCTTACCACCAGCTGAGTGGTGCCGTGGCGGCCCACGGCGTCGAGCAACGAACGTATCTCTGCCAAGTGCGTATAGTTGCCTGGACTGCGCCCCACGGTGTCAACGAAAATCACCTCGGCGTCCTGCCCCAGCGCGATGGCCTTCTTCAGCTCGTCGGCAGTTTCCGCCGCCGTAACCGGGATTCGCATGATCTCGCCGTAGGTCTCGATCTGCTGGCGTGCGCCGATGCGGTAGTTGTCGATGGTCACGATGCGCACCCGGCAATCCGGCGACTCGGCGCTGCCGCCGATCGCGTGCAGTGCCGCCAGCTTGGCGATGGTCGTCGTCTTGCCCACGCCGGTGGGTCCAACCACGGTGCAGATGCGCGGTCCGGCGGCAGCGCCGACAGCCTCCGCCAGCGGGGCGGCCAGCCGCACCTCGCGGCCGATCTGGCACGCCACGTACTGATGCACCGCGGGCAGATCATCCAGTTTCGACAACGGGAACTCCGCCCGCACCTGCTCGATCAGCCGCCGCCGCACGTGCGCGGCGAAGTCGTTGCGCAGCAGCAACGCGTCGAGAGCGTCCAGTTGCGGATGCCCGGTCTGGCGGGGGGCGATCGCGGCTCCTTCGGGGAGCGACTCATCCAGACGGGAGCGCAGTGCGGCGACCTCGTCCGCCAGCCGTTGCAGCCCGGTGCCGGACGCCGCACGATGCAGGATCTTGCGCTTTTCGCCGTCCAGGTCGGTCACTTCGGGAGTTCCGTGCTCCGGCGTCGACGGTTCCACGAAACCGGTGATCTCCACACCGTCGCGGGCGAACAGCCCCAGCACACCACCCATCCGTACCGGACGATGGGAGTGAATACGGGCCTCGGGTCCATACAACCGCTTCATGGTCGCCAGGGCTTCGCGGGGTGTCGCACCCTGAATCGTGAAGTACTCCATCGGCAACCTCAGCGGCCGTCTCCCAGCCGCACCTCGGCAACCGACTGCAAGGCGACCTCAGGCGCCACCTCGGTAGTTGCCAGACACACCAGATGGGGGAGCTCCCGGCGGGTGGTTGCGCGTACCCGGACGCGGGCCTCGGAGGAACTCAGTACCGCGGGCCGGACTCCCTGTCGCGAGGCCCGCGCGAGGGTCCCGGACAGCGCCTCGATCCAGCGCCGCCGCGCCCCCGCTTCCATGCCGTGCGCCGCGTCAGCGCCGGCCAGAAGCTGCCGTTCGCACTCCGGTGCGAGGGTGATCACGCGCAGCACTCCGTCGCTGCCGGCATGCTGCAGGCTGATCTGGCGGGCCAGGGTGCGCCGTACCTGTTGCACCAGGAAGGCTGGGTCGCGGTTTGCGGACGCCCAATCTGCCAGCGTCTCCAGAATCGCCGGCAAGTCACGGATCGCTACCTGCTCCGCCAGCAGTCCCTGCAGCACGCGCCGGATTTCGCCGATCGACAACACAGCGGTCACTTCTTCCACGGTAGTGGGATAATCCGCGCGCAGGCGGTCCAGCAGCGACCGCACCTGGTCGCGTCCCAACAGCTCCGCGGCGTGTCCACGCAACAGCGCGCCGAGCCGGGCAACCAGAGCGTCGTTACTTCCGATCCGCCCGCGGCCCCGGCCCGCCTCGATGCCACGGATCTTCAGCAGATACTCCGACGGCGCCAACTGCAGGTTGTCGCAAACCCGAACGTGCGGCACCGGGACGCCCCACTCCTGAGCCATCTGCGCGCGCAGGCGGGCGATGCGATCGAGCAAGTCGCCACCTGACTGGCCCTCGGCCATCGGCACCAGGGCGAGGCCCAGCTCCAGGCGCAGCGGCTCCGGAGGCGCCCCCGCCGCGGCGCCGGCGCCGTCGGCGCGCGCGGCGTACGCCGTGGCGGCCGCGCCCGCCACGGCGTACGGTTCGCCGGCGCCGGAATCCGCCTCACCTCCGGCGGCAGCCTGGGTCGCGCGCTCACCGGGTCGCGCCCGAGCCACGGCGTAGCCCAGCGCCGCGACTGCCGCCGCCAGCGGCAGCAACAGCAGCGGCGGGAACCCCGGCAGCAGCGCCAACACCGCCAGGAACGCTCCGGTGATGTAGAAGGGGCGATCGTAGAACGAGAACTGGCGGGCCAGGTCGCGGCCGAACGAAACGCCGGAGATCGCTCGTGTGACGACGATGCCGGTAGCGGTTGAGATCAGCAGCGCCGGAAGCTGGGTCACCAGACCGTCGCCGATGGTGAGGGTGGCATAGGTCTGCGCCGCCGCGGCCAGGGACTCGCCATGTACGCTCACCCCCATGATCAGGCCGCCCGCGAGATTGACCAGGGTGATGATGATGGCGACGCGGACGCTGCCCGAGACGAACTTGGAAGCACCATCCATGGCGCCGTAGAAGTTGCTCTGCCGCTGCAGCTCCTGCTTGCGCTGCTGAGCCTGAACCTCGGTGAGCAGGCCGGCGTGATACTCCGCGTCGATCGCCATCTGCCGGCCCGGCAGGGCATCCAGGGTGAATCGGGCCGCTACCTCCGCCACCCGCGTCGAGCCCTTGGTAATGACGACGAACTGTACCGCGATGATTATGGTGAAGATGACGAGACCGATCAGGTAGCCGGCGACGCCGGACGCCCCTACCACGAAACTGCCGAATGCACGCACCACGCGCCCGTCGAAGGCCGCTCCCTGCGCCAGGATGAGGCGGGTCGAGGACACGTTGAGGGCCAGGCCGAAGACCGTGGCCAGCAGCAGCAGGGTGGGAAACACCGTGAACTCCAGGGTGTCGCGGGCGTACAGCACGATGAGAATCACCAGCAGGCTGAGGCAGATGTTGAGCAGCATGAACAGATCGAGCAGCACCCCCGGCAAGGGGATGAGCAGCATCAGGATCGCCACGCACACGAACACCGCCACCAGAACGTCGCCGCGCTGGCGCCACCGCTCCCCGACACCGTGCCTCACGTCGGCCATGCAGCCTCCGTGCCACCGGTGTGGCGCACTGCCGCCAGAAGCCTGGCCGCCGGCTGGTAGAACGGTTCCGGAATCGGATCCCCGACGGCGACCTCCCGCCACACCGCTTCCGCCAGCGTTCGGTCCTCCACCACGGCTACGCCGTTGGCCGCGGCCAGCGCTCCGATCCGCTGCGCGGCGGTCGCCATCCCCTTGGCTACCACCACCGGTGCGCGCATGGTCGTGCCGTCCCAGCGCAGCGCCACCGCGCGTCGTTCACCGTGGGCAATCACCACGTCGGCCGCCGCCACCTGAGCGCCCATGGTGCGGCGCAGCAGCTCGCGCATGCGGCCCCGCAGCCGATCCCGGACCGCCGGGTCGCCCTCCTGGCGGCGGCGTTCGTCGCGTACCTCCCGCGGTGACATCCGCAACCGCAGCCGATGCCGATAGCGCCGGAACAGGTAGTCGACCAGGGCCAGCGCCAGCAGCGCGACCGCCGTCTGGGCGCCGCAACGCAGGGCCGCGCGTGCCAGCACGGCGCCGGCCACGGCCAGCGACGTGCCGGCCAGCGTCTCCAGCACGGTGCCGATGGTGGACACGGCAGCGGCGCCGACGACCACTACCTTGAGCAGTTCCTTGACCAGGCTGAAGACCGCCTCTGCCGAGAGCGCGCGCTGCCGCAAGCGCCTCCAGCGCGGCACGATACGGCTCAGGTCGGGCACCACGGGGCGCACGGCGACTCGCCGTCCACCCTGCACCAGGTTTCCCAACAAGGCGCCCGCCACGCCGACCGCCGCCACCGGCAGCGACAGCCGGGCGACATAGCTGAACGCCGCCGGCGCAATCGCGGCCGGCTCCGGAACCTGCGCGGTTCCGATTGCGGCCAGGAAGTGGCGTACCATCGCGCCGGTGCTGGCGATCAGCGAGGAGCCGAGCAGCGCCAGGGCGGTGACTCCGCAGAGCAGCACGAGCGCTGCCGTCAGCTCGGGAGAGTGGAACCCCTGTCCGGTCTCCCGCGCCGTGCGCATGCGCAGTGCGCTGGGTGGCTCGGTGCGGATCTCGTCAGCCTCCGCGAACCATTGCAGGTGCACATGGGCATAGCCCGCGGCGAACGCGCCCGCAACGGCCGTTGCGGCGGTGGAGCAGCCGGCGCTCACGGTGCCCCCACCTGCGGCACCGAGCCGCCCGGCGGCAGTGTCCGCGCTGCGGCGCCCAACTCCGCGAGGAGCCGGCGCAGTTCCACGAAGGCGCCATCGATCACCGCCGCCGCCGCATCGAGCAGCAGCGGCAGGGTGAGCAGCAGGAGCACCAGTCCTGCACCCAGCGAGACGGGCAGCCCCAGCATCAGCAGATTCATCTGCGGCGCTGCCTTGGCCAGCAGGGCGAGCGCGATCGATACCAGCAGCAAGGCGCCGAAGATCGGCAGCGCGATGGTCAGGGCGGTGCTGAACAGCCGGGCCAGACTGCCGGCTGCGCGCTGCAGCAGCAGCCCTGCGCCGCGCAGGGCACCGGCCTCCAGGCTGATCACCAGATCGGCCGCGCGCAAGGCTTGAAACGAGCCCGCGACGCCCACCAGCAGCAGCCGGTGCAGCCCGCCGACCGAGAGGAACACCAGTACCGCCAGCAGTGAGAACACCTGGCTCAACAGGGGTGACCGATGGCCTGACAGCGGATCGAACAGCTCCGCGACGCCGAAGCCGACCGACAGCGATATGAACTGCCCGGCCAGGCGCAGCGCGGCGAAAGCCAGATACACCAGAAAGCCGAGCAGGGCACCGAGCAGAGCCTCGCCCAGCAGCAACAACCCGTACTGCATGCCCGATGGCGGCAGCGGATAGCCCGCGGCCGCTACGCCGGGCAGCGCGATCAGAGCGATGAACACGGCCAGACCGATCTTTCCCACCTGCGGAATCGCGCGCGACGAGAGCAGCGGAGCTACCTGGATCATGGCCAGCACCCGCGCCAGCACCAGGAGTCCCACCCCCAGGTCGTCGAGCAGGCCGCGGATCACGCCACCCCACCGTTGGTGCCTCTGGCAATAGCAGCCGCGGCCGTCATCGCGCCATCCCCGGTATGCTCTCGAACAGGCGCCGGGTGAAGTCCAGCATGGAGCCGCCGAGCCAGGGGCCCAGCAGCAGTGCGGTTCCGAGGACGGCGAAGATCTTCGGCACGAACGTGAGCGTCTGCTCCTGGATCGACGTGGTGGCCTGCAGAACCGAGATCACGAGTCCCACCAGCACACTGATCAGCAGCATCGGACCCGCCATCAACAGTAGTTGCAGCACGGCGTCCCGTGCCAGGCCGGCTACCGCGCCCAGCGTCACGAACGGCCTCCGCGCAGCCGCCGGCGGCCACCGTGCACTGCCCCGGGTGCCGTTTTGCCGTGGCACCTCACCGGAAGCTCCCTATCACCTGCATGGTGAGCAGGTCCCAGCCGTCCACCAGGACGAACAGGATCAGTTTGAACGGCAGCGAGATGAGCACCGGGGGCAACACGATGATGCCCATCGAGATCAGGGTCGTCGCCACCACCATGTCGATGATGACGAACGGGATGAAGATGAGAACGCCGATCTTGAACGCCACCGTCAGCTCATGGAGGATGAACGCAGGGATGAGAATGTAGGTCGGCACGTCGGCCCGGGTGTTCGGCTTGGGCAGCTCACGCATGCGCATGAACAGACGGATGTTGTCGGCGTCGTCGCCAAGCTGGCGGAACATGAATTCGCGCACCGGCACTTCCGCGCGCTGCAGCAGCTGGGTGCTGCTCAGCTCGCCGCGGGTAAACGGCTGCAGCGCGTCGCGATTGATCGCCTCGAACGTCGGCCACATGATGAACGCGGTAAGGAACAGGGCGACGCCCATCAGCACCTGGTTGGGCGGCATCTCCTGCAGCGACAACGCTCGCTTGACGAAGTGGAACACGATCGCCAGGCGCAGAAACGAGGTGGTCAGGATCATGATCGAGGGTGCCAGGGAAAGCACGGCCAGGAGCACCAGGAGCTGCAGGGACAGCGCCAGTTCCTGATTCGACTGCGCGTCGCGCAGAGTCAGATCCAGAAACGGAATGCCGGGCGCGGAGACGGCCTCCGGCGCCACCGACTGAGCCGCGGCCGGCAGCGGTCCGCACAGCGCTGCGGCCAGCAGCGCCGTGGCGATCAACAGGCTAGTCCGCGGCACCGACTTCCCCCGGTTGCCGCCGGCGGCGGAGGCGCTGCAGCCGCTCCTGCTGGCGCTGCAGGAAGTCGGCGGCAGCCGCGGTTGCGGCCGCCGCGCCCGATGCCGCGCCCGGTGCCGCGCCGGGTGCGGGACCGATGTCGGCCAGCAGATCGGCAAAGCGGCCTCCCGCTGCGCGCGGCTGCGCGTGATTCGGTGTCAGCGCTTGGATGCTGTCCTGATCGGTTATCTGCGCGATGAGGTTGAGGGTCTGGTCCGTAGCACCGATCAGGTACACGCCGCCTCCCACCTGCACCAGGTGCAGGTGGCGGCTGCCACCGAGCGACCGGGAACCGAGCAGGGCGATGCGGTCAGCGTTGCCGACGCTGGCCCGGGAGCTGCGCCTGATGAGCCGGAACAGCAGGTAGATGGCGCCGAGCACCGCCGCGAGCACCGCGACCATACGCACGAAGTCACCGGTGGAGACCGCCGCCGGCACGGCCGGCACCGCACGGTTCTCCGCCGCCCGCGACAGTGGCGTCAGGTCCGCCGCCGTGCCGGACGCATCGGCTTCCTGGGCAGACGCGGCACCCACCACGCCCAGCCACGCCACGGCCAACAGCAGCGCCGTCGCAACAGGTAGGTATGTCCGCCGTGCACGCGTACGACGCGCGCCACGGTGTGCTGCAGTGTACAGGTTGTTCCCCTCCCAGGAACGTAGCCGAACCACGCTCATCACCGTCTTGGCCCGTTGCGGTCCAATGGGCCGCCGGACCGTCCGAACTTCCTGGCGCCGCGAACCGCCGCCTGCGGCGCCGCTTTTCGCTCAGCCTCTCCTTCCGCCGGGAGCACCGCCTGGCACCCAGGCTCTCCCCGCGCTGCGCTGCCCGACGCGTCGCATCACGTTCCCCCGTCCTCGCGGAGTGCCATTGCAGGCTCCGCGCGGCCGACGATCTCCGTCACGCGCACGCCGAAGTTGTTGTCGATCACCACCACCTCGCCACGTGCTATCGGCTTGTGGTTCACCAGGATTGCGACCGGCTCGCCGGCGAGCTGGTCGAGTTCGATCACCGCCCCCGCGTTGATGTCGAGCACCTCGCGGATGGTTCGCGTGGTGCTGCCGAGCTCGACCGTCATGCGCAGATCCACGTCCATCAGCAGGCCGATGTCCGCCTGCTCCGAGGTTGCTGCCGAAGCCTGTTCGAAGTCGGGAAGCTGCACCGGCCGCACCTCGGTCGCGGCGGCGCCGGCGTCATGCAGGGCCCGGTCGGCGCTCACGATACCGCCTCCGCCGGTTTCTCCAGCGGCTTCACCACCTGTACCGCGAAGCGCTTGCCGACCACTCCGGGAAGGCAGCGGAACTTGGGTTTGCCCGCCACCTTCAGGTATAGCTCGTCGCCCGGGCCACGGTCGTCGAGACGAATGAGGTCTCCCTTCTTCAGCCCCAGGACACGCGGCAACGGCAGCAGCGCGCTGCCGATCTCGGCGCTGATGGAGACCGGCACGCCCTGCAGCGCCTGGCGCACCGTCGCGTGACGCCCGGCCGCTCTCCGCGGCTCGCTTCCGAACGGGTGGTGAGGCGCGCCGCGGTCGCCAATCGACTTCAGGGTGAGGCAGGAGACGGCGAGCTGCAGCTCCCCCTCCACGCCGCCGATCCGGGTGCCGAACGCGACCCGCACCAGCATTCCTGCGGGAATCGACGCCGCCGCCGTCCGGTCGCGGCGCCGGCAGTACTCCAGCCGCGGCCGAATCGGGACCAGTGGCTGCCACGCCGACTGCAGATCAGGAAGCAGGCTGGAGATACGGTTCTGCAACACCGACGCTTCGATCTCGCTCAGTTCGCGAGACGGCACGGTGGGCACGCCCTGGCCTCCGAGCAGGCGGTCGATCAGGGAATAGGCGAAGCGATGGTCGAGCGCAAGCACGGCGACGCCCGCCAGCGGGTCCAGCGCCACTGCGGCCAGCACCACGGCGCGCGCCAGCGCAGTGCGGAACTCCTCACCGCTGATCTGTGCCACGGAGTGAGGGACGATCTCGACCCGGGTGCGGGTCTGATTGGCGAGGGACTCGGCGGCCAGTGCGGCAAACGTCTCGTGCACGGTGGCGAGGGCGCCGACCTGGCGCTCGGAGAGACGGCCGGCGAACCCGAAGTCGTATGCGTCTGGCGTCATGCCACTGACCGGCGACCCGGTACTTGCCGATAGCACGGCACTGCTGCTGGAGGCGGCGCAATCCAGCAGCGAGACATGACCGCGACGCGGGCCTGCATCAGCCACGCGCTCCCTCCCATGTGACGACCGGGAATTCGCACCGCTCCAAGGGTGGGGAGCATGCGCGCCCGGTTCTCACCCCCGTCGCCCGCCGCGTGGGACGGGACGTCGGGGAAGACTCGCAGGTTACGGCAAAGCGAAAAAAGGTGCAACCGCTACGCCGCAACGGCGCACGGCGGCACCGGGAAGCCCACGGCGCGTGCCGACCGTAGCGTGGGCCGTCAGTTACTTCTCGACCAGCCACGAGCGCAGCGTTCGCGCAGCATCCGCAGGCCGCTCGCGTGCCAGCCTGGCCGCGTTCTGTTGCATCTGCGCCTTGCTTCGCAAATTGGGGGGTGAAGCCGCCCAGCCGCCGCGGGCGGCGGCGCTCAACCGTGCGGGATGCATGCCGGAGCGCTGCGCGGCGTGCGACCGCCGGTGCCGCGCCCACAACCAGGAACCGAACGCCGTCAACAACAGCGCCGCCGCCCCGGCAACCGCCAGCGGCAGCATCCGCAACAGCTCCGCCTCGCGCCGCAGCACGGCGTCCTCCTGCTGGAACTGCCGCATGCGGTCGAACTGCAGGTGCTCGACGGTAACCGAGTCGCCACGCTGCGGGTCCCAGCCGATGGCGTCCTGGATCAGCAGCGTAGCCTTGCGCAAATCGTCCTCGGAAACCGGCGTGTACTCGCGCTGCACGCTGCCGTCGGCATGCAGCTGGATCTGGCCGTCGGGCCGGAACGTGGTCCGCCACACGCCATCGAGTGCGACACTTACGGTGATCCGGTTGATCGCCCATGGGCTCTTCTCCGTAACCGTGTTGCGGCGGTTGACCACCTCGTTGCGGGACACCGAGCTGCGCTGGTACGCGCCCGCGCCGGGACCACTGCCGGCACCGGCCGCCACCGGCGCAGACTCCTGAGCGGTCACCGGCCGCGTCTCCTCCTCGCGTTGTTCCGAAATCGTAATGGAGGGGACCTTGACCGACTCGTCGCTCTCCGTGTGCGGATTGTCGGCCCGCATGGCGATTGGAAAGTGCTCTTCGGTCTGGGTGGTTTCGGCCGACAGATCGAGATCGATGTCGAGCCGTACGATCTGCACTCGATCGAGCGTGAAGATCTTGCCCAGAGCGGTAAGGATCTCTCGCTTGTAGCGTTGCTCCAGGTCGAACTTGGTATTGAGCTGGCGCTCCACCAGAGCCGCGCGGCCCTGTCCGGCAAGGTCTCCGACGTCATTCACCTGGACCCCGCGGGGATCCAGGATCACGATGTTTTCCGCCCGCAGGCCGGCGACGGCAAACTGCACCAGGCGCTGGATGCCGGCGACCTTCTTACGATCCTCGAGGATATCGGAGCCCAGTCGCGGGGTGATGATGATCGACGCCGTAGTCGGGTTCTGATCCTCCGCGAACAGCTCGGTCTCGGGCACCACCAGGGTGACGTTGGCGGCCACGACGTCGTCCAGGGCGGTAATGTGCTGCTCCAGGTTGCGGGTCAGGGCGCGCTGCAGGTTGACGTTGCGCTCGAAGTCCGTCATCGAGAAACGGTCCACCTCGAAGACGGAAAAGGGATCGGTATGCGGCGGCATCAGGTCCTCACGAATCAGGATTGCGCGCAGCCGCCGCGCGTTCTCCTGATCGGCCACCAGGATGCGGTTGTCGGAGGCGATCTGGTATTCGGCGCTCTCCTGATCAAGCCGTGCCGCGATCCGCAGGAGGTCCTGCTGATCGCCGATTGGGGCACCGATAAGGGCAACCATGTGCCTGCCGGCGGCGATGGGCCCATCGCCGCGAGAGGCGCCGAGCAGTGTCAATGCGATGATCGAAGTGACGACCAGCGCGCTCAGCGACAGTTTCTGAAGCTGACTCCAACGACCCCAGAGGCCGGCCGCCCGCTGCCTCAGGCGTGCCAGGAGTTCGTTCATGTTCCCCCTCCCAAGCTGCACGACGGCGCCGCGAGACCCGGCGGGTAACCGGCTCCCGTTGCGCCTGATTCGCGCATCGTCTGTTATGTCCGTGGAGGTCGCTCTTTGTCAACACGCAACGGAAAAAAATAATTGGACCCTGTGTCGCATTTGCCGAAATCCCGGGCCCTTGTCGTGATCTCCATGCGGGCGCGGTGGACGACCTCCTGCCGCCACCGCGACGGCGCCCCGGTACGACCGCGGATGCTACAGGATGTAGCGGGTAAGGTCGCGGTCTTCGATGATCTTGGTGAGCCGCTCGTTCACGTAGTCGGGAGTGATGGTGACGCTCTGTCCCTGCAAATCCGGTGCGCTGAAGGAGAGCTCCTCCAACAGCAGCTCCATGATCGTGTGCAGGCGTCGGGCGCCGATATTCTCGGTGCTGCGATTCACCTCGGAGGCCAGCTCCGAGATCCGGTCAACTGCAGCCTCGGTGAACTTCAGCGTTACCTCCTCCGTGGCCAACAGCGCCGTGTACTGGGTGATCAATGCATTCCGCGGCTGCGTCAGGATGCGCTTGAAGTCGTCGCTTCCCAGGGCCGCGAGCTCCACTCGGATCGGGAAGCGCCCCTGCAGCTCGGGGATCAGATCCGCGGGCTTGCTCATGTGAAAGGCACCCGCGGCGATGAACAGGATGTGGGCCGTGTCGACGGTGCCCCACTTGGTGGTAACGGTGCTCCCCTCCACGATTGGCAGGATGTCGCGCTGCACCCCCTCGCGCGACACGTCGGCGCCGCCACGGCTGTCCTTCGCCGCTACCTTGTCGATCTCGTCGAGGAATATGATGCCCATCTGTTCGACCCGCTCGATGGCCAGTTCCGAAACCCGGTCCTTGTCCACCAGGCGATCGATCTCGTCCGCCATCAACACCTGCCGCGCGCGCCGCACCGGCACCTTCTTCTTCTTCTTGCGACCGCCGAACAGGTTGCCGAGGTTGCCCAGGTTGATATCCATCTCCTCGAAGCTCTGTCCCGAGAAGATCTCGATCGCCGGACCGCTGCTGTCGGACACGTTCACCTCCACCAGCTTGTCATCGAGCTGTCCCGCGCGCAGCCGCTCGCGAAACTTGGTCACGGTCCCGGTCTCCGGCGCGATCGCCGCCGATTCGGCTCGCTTCACCACGGACGCCTCGGGCGCCGGTGGCGCCGGCGGCGGCTTCGGTTTTGGCTGGCGCAGGCCCGGCAGCAGCAACTCGAGCAGCTGTTCTTCGACGCGGGTCTCGGCCTCCTCCTGCACCCCGGCCTGCAACTCCCCCTTGACCATGGAGATGGCCACCGAGGTCAGGTCCCGCACCATGGACTCGACGTCACGACCCACATAGCCCACCTCGGTGTACTTGGTGGCCTCCACCTTGACGAAGGGAGCCCGGCACAGTTTCGCCAAGCGGCGCGCGATCTCGGTCTTGCCCACCCCCGTGGGGCCGATCAGAATGATGTTCTTCGGCGCTACCTCGTCGCGCAGATCGGGCGGCAGCTTGCGCCGCCGCAGGCGATTGCGCAGCGCAATCGCGACCGCTTTCTTGGCCTTCTCCTGCCCGACGATGTAGCGATCCAGTTCCTGCACGATCTCCTTGGGACTGAGCTGGTCCAGATCGACGCTCATGACAGCTCCTCGACGACGATTTCCGAATTGGTATAGACGCAGATGTCGGCGGCGATCCGCATCGAGCGCATCGCGATGTCGCGCGCGCTCAGTGCGGAACTCTCCAGATACGCACGCGCCGCGGCCAATGCGTAGTTGCCCCCGGAGCCGATGGCAATGACCCCGTGGTCCGGCTCCAGCACATCACCGTTGCCGGAGATGAGCAAGGTCTGGCGCCGGTCCGCTGCCAGCAGCAGCGCCTCCAGCCGGCGCAGAATGCGGTCCGAACGCCAATCGCGAGCCAGCTCCACGCAGGCGCGGGTCAGGTCACCGCCGTATTCCTTGACCTTGCCCTCGAAGCGGTCGAACAGGGTGAACGCGTCGGCCGTACCGCCGGCGAAGCCGACGAGGATGGAGCCGTCGGCAACGGTGCGTACCTTGCGGGCGCTGCCCTTCAATATGGTGGCATCCAGGGTCACCTGGCCATCACCGGCCATTGCCACCGCCGCGTCGCGGCGAACGGCTACGATAGTGGTTCCGTGCATGCTGCTGTTCATGGCTGATCCTCGTTGCGCGGCGGCGGCGATTCGTGCGGCTGCGGCGCGCCTTCCCCGCCGGCACGCGGATGGGCCGCACGATGCACCTGCTGCAGTCGCGCCAGGCTGGTGTGGGTGTACACCTGGGTGGTGGCAATGCTGGCGTGACCGAGGAGCTCCTGCACCACCCTTACGTTGGCACCTCCGTCCAGCAGGTGGGTGGCAAAGGAGTGCCGCAGGCTGTGCGGGGTTACCCGCTTGTCGATGCCGGCCGCGGCGGCGGCCGCGGTGACGATGGCGCGCGCGCTGCGGTCGCCGAGGCGGCCACCGCGCCGGTTGTGGAACAGAGCGTACGCCGAGACGCGTGCACCCTCCGCGGGGGTCGCGCTCCACTCCCCCAGCTGCGCCGCGCGCCGCGGGAGGAACTCCCGCAGGAGAGAGCTGCATACGCCGCCAAAAAACACCACCCGCTCCTTGCTGCCCTTTCCCATGACCCGGGCCCGGCCGCGCTCCGGCTCCACGTCGCCGATGTCGAGGCCCACCGCCTCCGAGATGCGGCACCCGCTGCCGTACAGAAACTCCAGCAGCACGCGGTCGCGCAGGGCCCAGAAATCGATGCCGTCCGCGGGCGCCGCGCCGTCGGCAGCGCCCAGCAACTGCTCCGCCTCCAGGGTGAACAGGAACTCGGGGAGCCGCTTGCCGGTTTTCAGACCGCGCTGGGCCTGCGCGGGGTTGCCGCCGGGCAGGTCCGAGACCGTAGCCAGGAACCGATACAGGCCGCGCACCGCCGACACCGTGCGGTTGACGCTCGCCGCGCTGCGACCGGAACGCGTCAGCTCGCCGACGAAGGCGCGCACCTGGCGCGACGTAGCTTGCTCCGCGGCTACACCCACGCGGTCGAGAAAGGCGAGGTAGCGGCAGATGTCTCCCCGGTAAGCCCGCACCGTCTGCGGTGAGTAGCCGCGCACCGCCCGCAGGTAGCGCAGGTAAGCCGCAGCCCGGGCATCAGGGGGATGTGGTTCCTGCAAATCCTGCAACCTCCGCTCGCCGGCACCCGGAATGGGCCCTGGGTTCGATCAACAACCGATGCTCCTCACCGTGACCCGATGCCACCCGGCGCTCCTGCTCCAGGGCGAACATGCGCGCCAGCCAGGCGCCGGTGGCGCGGTGGCGCGCCGGCGGCGTGGTGACCGGTCCAGCCGCCACCGGGTTGCGGCCGGTTCCCGGGGTGTGGCTGCCGCAGCCGTTCAGCAACCCGAACTCGTGCAGCAGCTCCTCCGCGTCGGCAACGGAGACCGCTCCACTCTCCGCCAGCTCGCGGCTGCCGGCGCCGCGCGGGCCGCCAAGCGCAGCAGCCGCCACCGCTACCTCGCGTCCCTCGTCGGCCGCGCAACACGCGGTGATCAGCGCCCCCGATCGGGCCGGAGCCTCCACCACCAGCACGCCGCGACTGAGCCCCGCGATGATGCGGTTGCGCAGGGGGAAGTGATGCGCAAACGGAGCGGTGCCGGGTGGAAACTCGCTCACCAGCCAGCCCCGGCGCAACACTTCCCGCGCCACCGGGCGACTGCTGTAGGGATAGATGCGATCGACCCCGCAGCCGAGCACGGCAACGGTGGCGCAGCCGTCTCCGCGCCATCCTGCCAGGCTGCCGCGGTGTGTCTCCAGGTCGATCCCGCGCGCCAGGCCCGAGACCGTGGGCACGCCCGTCAGTGCCAACTCCAAACCAAACCTGAATGCCGCACCGCGCCCGGCTCCCGTGGGTTGCCGCGTGCCCACCACCGCAACCGGCGTCACCGAGGCCGGTAGTGGTCGCGCACCGCGCCAGAACAGCACGCCGGGCGGATCGTGAATCTCTCTCAGGATCCACGGATAGTCCGGCTCCCACAGAAAGGTGCATCCCCGTCGGCCCCCGGTCAAGCGATCCTGGTCCGCCCTTGCCCGCTCCAGCCACTCGGCCGGCGGCGGCAGCCGCCGGCGCAGACCCAGCCGGCGCCGCAGCAGCAGCGCGAGTTGGACTATGGAGTAGCCCGCGAATTCCGCCAGTCGACAGCGCCCCAGGATCTGGCACCGTTCTTGCGGCTTGAGGAACGACATGCGAGCCAGCGCCAAGGCGAGGAGCTGGCGCGCGCCGAGGTCCGGCTCCGCCCACGTCACGTTATACTCAACGGCGCCGCGACCGGCGTGCTTTCAAGCAGTGCAAAGCGGACGTCAGCCGCGCGGATGGAAGCGGCGATGCTGCTGTCTGAGGTCCTCCCGCTCCACGTGGGTGTAAATCTGGGTGGTGGTGATGTCGGCGTGGCCCAGCAGCTCCTGCACCGAGCGCAGGTCGGCGCCGCCCGCCAGCAGGTGGGTGGCGAAGGAGTGGCGCAGCGTGTGCACCTTGGCCTGCAGACCGGCGGCGAGACTGACGGCGTGAAATCGCTTCCAGATGCCCTTACGCGAGAGGCGCCCGCCCCGCTGATTGAGAAACACCGCGTCGGTGGCGGGAACCGCGGCCGTGGAGCTCCGGCGCAGCCGCGGCCGGGCCTCGCCGAGATAGCGACCCAGCCAGGCGACCGCCGGTTCGCCCAGCGGTACGATGCGTTCCCGGGAGCCCTTGCCCAGGAGCCGTACGCAGGCCTGCTCCAGGTAGAGCCGGGACCGGTCCAGCGCTACCGCCTCGCTGACCCGCAGGCCGCTGGAGTACACCAGCTCGAACAGCGCGCGATCGCGGATGCCGGCCGGCGTGGTGACGTCGATGGCCGCCAGAAACCGCTCCACCTCCGCCACCGACAGCACCCGCGGAATGCGGCGCGGCGCCCGCGGCGGGGCCACGTCCGCGGCCGGGTTGGCCTGCTGCGGCGTTGCGCCGTGTGCTGCGCCGGCAGGCGCGACCTCCGCCTCGACGAAGCGGTACCAGGCCCGCAGCGCACTGATCGCCTTGGCCAGGGTGGGGCTGCCGGCTCCGTCCGCCTGCCGCGCCACCAGGTAGCCGACGACCGCACCGGCCGCCGCCGCCGGCGGCTCGTGGCCGGCGGACCGGCCGTGTTCCAGGAACCGGATGAAGCGACGCGCTTCTCCGGCGTAGGTGGCTATGGTCAGCTCGGACAGTCCCTCCACCGAGCGCAGGAAGTCCGCGAACTGGAGGGTGAGCTGCTCAGCCTGCAAGCAGCGTCAGGAGCTGGCGGCCTGGGTGTTGCGCCCGCTGCCTTCGCTCTGCTGGCGGCGCCGCAACACCGTGGGGACGCTCAGATCTTCCATCGACTCGGCGGCCGCATTCTCGCCGCTCTTGAGCAAGCCCGGACTCTTGCCCAGCCCCTTGTTCAGGTTCACCCACTCGTCGTAGGAGATGATCTCGGCGCCGTTGTTCGACTGCTGCACCGCCGCCGAAGCCGCTTCCCGGTTGAACCCGGTGGCGATCACGGTGACCCGTATTTCATCGTTGAGAGAACCATTGGTGGCGGTGCCGGAGATGATCAGGGCGTCGTGGGATGCGTTGGCCGTGATGATCTTGAGCACTTCCTCGTACTCGGTGAGGCCCAGGTCGTCGTCGCCGGTGACATTCACCAGAATGCCCTGGGCGCCTTCGATGCGCGCGTCCTCCAGCAGCGGATTGTTGATGGCGTTGGTGGCGGCGTCCACGGCGCGGTTGTCGCCGCTGCCGACGCCGATCCCCATCAGCGCGTCACCTTGCCCCTGCATGATCGTGCGCACGTCGGCGAAGTCGATGTTGATGTCGCCCGGGACGGTGATCAGATCGGAAATGCCCTGCACGCCCTGCCGCAACACATCGTCGGCCAGCACGAACGCCTCCTTGATGGGCGTGCGGCGCTCGACGATCTTCAGCAGATGCTGATTGGGAATCACGATCAGGGTGTCGACCTCCTTGCGCAGGCTGTCGATTCCCTCTTCCGCCAGGGTCATCTTGCGCCGTCCCTCGAACTCGAACGGCTTGGTGACCACGGCCACGGTGAGGATGTCGTGCTCGCGTGCCGTGCGCGCGATCACCGGCGCCGCCCCGGTGCCCGTGCCGCCGCCCAGTCCGGCGGTGATGAACACCATGTCGGCTCCTTGCAGTGCGGCTTCCAGTGCCGCCTGATCTTCCATCGCCGCCTTCTCTCCCACCTCGGGGATACCGCCGGCACCCAGCCCGGAGGTCAGCTTGCTGCCGATGGGCACCTTGGTCTCGGCCTGGCACAGCTCCAGGGCCTGCAGGTCGGTGTTGACGGCAATGAAGTGCACGTTGGTCAGACCCGACGCGATCATCCTGTTGGTGGCGTTGTTGCCGCCGCCCCCTACCCCGATCACCTTTATGTCGGTGAGGCTCGACGGCATCTCCTCGTGTAGCTCGAACGTCATGATTCCCCTCTCATTCATTCAGTCGATGGTATTCGCACGCAGCCGCTCCGCGGCTACCCCTCGGCTTGCAGCGGAGTCAAAAAAACTCCCCAAACCACTTTCTCATGCGGGCCCACACGCTGGTGAAACCCGCCTCGCTCGTGTTCATGTTGAGTTGTTCCACGCCCTGGCGCGAGGCGCCGTACTGCACCAGACCGACGCCGGTGGCGAAGATCGGGCTGTGGTACTCGGGCACCAGTCCCCCGAGCCGCGCCGGATAGCCGATCCGGGCCGGCAGGCCGAAGATCTCGCTCGCCAGTTCTGCAGTGCCCGGCATCAACGCGCCGCCGCCGGTCAGCACCACGCCGCCGCTGAGGCGAGCCAGGTAGCCGGCGGCTTCGATCTGGTTCTTGACGCTGCTGAGCATCTCCGACATGCGGGGCTGGATGATCTCGGCCAGCTCGCGGCGGGTGACGATGTGAGGGGGGCGCCCGCCGACGCCGGGGATGCTGGTCTCGGCATCGGGTTCGTCCAGCGCCGGCAGGAAACAGCAGGCTGCCTCGCGCTTGATCTGCTCCGCCGCCTCGCTCGGGGTGCGCAGCATGATCGACAGGTCGCTGGTGACGTGGTCGCCCCCCAGGGCCAGCACCTCGGTGTGATACGGCACGCCCTCGTGGTATACCAGGACATCGGTGGTGCCGCCGCCGAGATCCACCAGCAACACGCCGAGTTCCTTTTCGTCGGTGGTCAGCACCGAGCGCGCGCCAGCGACCGGTTCCAGCACGATGTCGTTGACCTTGAAGCCGGCTCGGTTCACGCACCGGATGATGTTCTGCGCCGACGAGACGGCGCCGGTAACGATGTGCACCTCGGCCTCCAGGCGCACGCCGATCATCCCCTGCGGGCTGCGGATCCCGCCCTGACCATCGACGATGTACTCCTGCGGAATGACGTGCAGCACTTCGCGGTCCATGGGAATGACGATGGCACGGGCGGCGTCGATGACCCGATCGATGTCGTCCTTGTCTATCTCCCGCTTCTTTCCGGTAACGGCCACCACGCCGCGCGAGTTGACCCCCTCGATGTGACCGCCCGCGATACCCGCGTAGACGTTCTGCACCTCGCGGCCCGACATCATTTCCGCCTCTTCCATCGCCGAGGCGATCGCCTTCACGGTGGCGTCGATGTTGATCACCACCCCGCGCCGCAAGCCGCGCGACGGAGTGATGCCGACACCGGTGATCTCCACGGTGCCCTGCTCTCCGATCTGGCCGATGATCACGCACACCTTGGTGGTGCCGATGTCAAGGCCGACGATCAGGTCTTCATTCGCCATGCGAGACTCCCTGTGCCACGCGGGCGAAGCGTGGATCGTCGGATACCGCTATTGGCGTGCCGCTGCGCAGGTCCAGCTCGCCCACGGTGGGCGGCAGGTTGGCCGCGGCGCGCGACTGAATCAGGTCCAGCAGCACGAACGCCTCCGCCAGCTGATGAGCGGACAGCCGGGTCCCGAAGCGGAGCACCGTCTCGAATCCCAGCGGGTAGAGCAGCGTGTCGAAGCCGGACTGCACCGCTGCCAGGTCCAGCGGCGCGGCGGCTGCAGAGGCCCCCATCGGAACCAGGCGCACCTCTGAAATCAGCGCCGCCAGCACCGGGTCGGCGGCCTGCAGCGTCTGCAGATCGGCCAGTACCCGATGCAGCGCTTCCGGCAGCGGCTCGGCGTGACGCACCACCTCCGGTGCGAGACCGGTGAGCACCGGCACGTCCGCCGCGTCCTGGCTGCCCCACGGCGCGGCCCCGGACAGGAACACCAGGCCGGCGGAGTCCACCAGCGCCGCGCGCACCGCGTCTCCCGGCGCCGAGGTCAGGGCCACCGCGACCGGTTTGCGAGCCGTAAGGGTGAGCCGCAGGGTATCGGGAAAGCGCAGCGCGACGGTGGCTTCGCTCACCAGCAGGTGGCGCTCCAGCCGCGCGGCGATGGCCGCGGCGTCAAGCGAAAAGAACTGCTCGTTGCCGGTGAGACCGGCCATCGTCAGCACCTCGGCGTCGCTGAGCGCCAGGTCGGTGGTTACCGCAACGGTGGTCAGCCGCAGGCGCGGCACCAGCAGCAGGAAAAAGACCAGCTCCAGGACCACCATCAGCACCAGGGTGGCGATCACCAGATGCAGTACCCGGCGCAGCCGACCGCGGCCGCGGCGCCGGGTGCCGGCGCGCGCGTCGTCCCCGACCTCACCCGACCCGGGCATTACCGCCTGACCGGCGACGCTGCTCACAGTTGGCGCCCTCCGGTGCGGTGCACCAGGCGCTGGACGTCGACCGGAGTCCCCGGCGCCGCCGGCCGTTGCCGCGACAGACCCAGCAACAGCCCGCACATGGTGAAGGTGGTCAACAGCGCCGAGCCACCCGAGGAGAAGAACGGCAGCGGCAGCCCCGTGGCGGGGACCAGGCTGGAGACCACCGCCAGGTTGAGAATCGCCTGAGCGATGATGCTGGTGGTTAGCCCGAAGGCCAGGTAGCGGGCGAAACGATCGGGGTGGTGGCGTACGATCAGGAAGCCGCGCCACGCCAGGATCGCGAACAGGCCCAGAATCAGGACTACCCCCACCAGTCCGAGTTCCTCGCCGGCGACGGCAAAGATGAAGTCGGAGTGGGCTTCCGGCAGCGGTCCCAGCTTCATGCTGCCGCGGCCGATTCCCGTACCCCAGATGCCGCCGCGCTCCAGAGCGTCGCGCGCCGCCAGCACCTGGTAGCCGCTGCCGGCGGGATCGGCGGTTGGCTCCAGGAACGCGATCAGCCGGAGCACCCGATGCTCCTTCGACAGCAGCGCCATCAGGGCCAGGGGGGTGCCGACCACGGCCAGCGCCGCGAACAGGCCCAGTCGCACCCCGGCTATCCACAGCATCGCCATGGCCAGAAACACCAGAAAGATGGGGGTGGAGAAATCGTTCTGCAGGTACACCAGCACCGCGAACAGTGCCACGACCAGCATCGGCGGCAGGACGACGCGCAGGGTCTGGCCATAGGGCCCCCGGAGCGCCGCACTGCCGGGCCGCTGGTCGCCCTTGCGGTCCAGGATGTGGGCCAGGTACAGCACCAGGGCCAGCTTGGCCAGCTCCGAGGGCTCGAACGACAGGCCGCCCACCAGGATCCAGCGTTGCGCCCCCAGCGCCCGCAGCCCGACACCGGGAACGAAGGTCAGGATCACCAGCGGCAGGCTCACCGCCAGCAGCAGCGGTACCAGCAGGCGCACGTGGCGCAGCTTGACCGCGGCGGCGACGGCCGCGGCGACGACGCCCAGGGCTACCCACAGCACCTGCCGGCGAAAGAAGCGCAACGGATCGTCGAACACGCGCTCGCCGTAGAAGTAGGAAGCGGACAGCAGCACCGCCAGACCGCTCCCGGTGAGGATGATGAGGGTCGCCACCAGCACCGTGTCGCTCGGCATCGACTCGATACGCAGCACGGTGTTCCGCAGGCCGACCCGCGCCGCCGCATGGTGCAGCAGCCGCCGCACGGGCCGCCGCGCGGCGCCCAGATTGGCCGGCTGCGCCGGCTGCGACAGCGCGGTCAACTTCAGCATCGGGCGACCGCCTCCGCGGCTGAGCTGCGCCTGCCAGTGCTCGGTCATCGGCGGACCGCTTCCGGCACCATCATGCCGCCGCCTGCAGCGGCGCCACCAACCGGTCCAGGGCCACCCCGCGGGAGCCCTTGAGCAACACCGTGTCGCCGCGGCGCACCGACTCGAGGACCGCTGTTTCCAGCTCCTCGTACCAGGTGGTCCAGAGCACCGGACGACGGTAACCCGCGGCCGCCAGCACCTCCGCCGTGGCCGCCGTCTCCGCGCCGAACAGGAACACCGCGTCCGGTTCCAGGCCCGCAATCAACTCGCCGAGAGCGGCGTGCGCACCCGCGCTGGCGGCGCCCAGCTCCAGCATGCTGCCGAGGACCAGCACAACGCGCCCGCATTCCGGCAACTCGGCGAGACCGCGCACGGTCGCCGCCATCGACTCCGGGTTCGCGTTGTAGGCGTCATTGACGATGGTGCAGCGGCCGCGAATCACCTGCGAGCGTCCGGGCACGGGCCGAACGGCCTCGATGCCACGCTGAATTGCTGCCGCACATACTCCCAATGTCGACGCCACCGTGATTGCGGCCAACACGTTGGTGACGTTGTGATTGCCAAAAAGAGGGAAGTGAATCTGGAGTCCCTCCCAGTTGATGACAGAGCCATCCAACCCCAGAGATTCACTTCCCTCATATCCTTGCGTGGCAGTGGGTCCGAACCGGACCAGCTTCACCTCCGGCGGCAGCCGCAGGTGTTCTGCCGCCAGCAGCGGCTCGCCCTCGGGTACGAAGGCGCAGCCGCCGGGCTGCAGGTAGACGAACAGCCTGCTCTTCTGCGCCGCGATGTGGCGGCGCGAGTGCAGGAATTCCAGATGCGCGCTGCCGATGCCGGTGATCAGGGCGTAGTGGGGCAGCGCGAGCCGGCCCAGCAGGTCCATCTCCCCGGTGTGGTCGATGCCGACCTCCAGCACTGCCAGCCGGTGGTGCGGCTCGAGCCCCAGGATCGCCAGCGGCAACCCGATGTCGGAGTTGTAGTTGCGCTCCGACTCGTAGGTCGGAGCGTGCTGCGACAGGATCGAAGCGAGGATGTGGCGGGTCGTGGTCTTGCCGTTGGACCCGGTCACGGCTACCCGCTGCGCATCGATGCGCGTGCGGTGCTCGGCGGCGATCCGATGCAACGCCAGCAATGGGTCGGCGGCCACCAGCAGCGCCGCGCCGTGGCGGCTCGCCGCCGCCTGCAGCTCGCCGCGCCGGCGCTGCCACTGCGCGGCGGCGATCATGGCGGCGCCGGCACCGCCGGAGAATGCGTCCGCCAGAAAGTCGTGGCCATCCGCCCGTGCGCCCGACAGCGCGACGAACAGCGCCTGCGGCCGCGCCCGCCGGGAATCCACCACCACGTGCTGGATGGCCTGCGCGTGCGCAGCGGGCGATTCCTTCGGCGACCACAATCGGGCACCCGAAACCTGGGCCAGCTCGGCGACGGTGAAGGTCATGGAGCGTCCTCGCTGCGGGTCGGCGCCTCCGGCGCGGCGAACTGAACGCGCAGCCGGTGACTCTCGTCGATGCGCTGCAGGCCGAGCTCTCGGGCAGCGGCCTCCAGGTGCTGCGGCGAGCGCAGCGCGACGACGGCGTCCATGACCTGCTTGTTGCGCTCATGCCAGCGCCGCTGCTGCTGCTCCAGCGATTCCACCGAGTGCAGCAGGCGTTCGTAGCGGTAGCCCTGCCAGGCGCCGAGCATCAGTGCCGCGCCGAGCAGCGCCGAGGTCAGGAACAGCAGCGCCCGCCCGGCGGACGTGTCGGTTCGTACCAGAGCGGCCGCAAGCGATTGCAACCGGGGAGCCCGGTAGCCGGACGCGGGCCGGCCCGAGCCGCGAGCCGGGTGCTGCAGCCTGCCGCTAGCCATCGCCGCCTGCCTTTCGCGCCACCCGCAGGCGGGCGCTCCGCGCGCGCGGATTGCGCTCTACCTCGCGCGGCGCAGGTCGCAGGGGACGCCGCGTGAGCACCTCGACGGCCGCTTCGCCGGCGCCGGACGGGATGCCGGCGGCGTCGCGCAGCCGGTGCTTGACGATGCGATCCTCCAGAGAGTGAAAGGCGATGACGCCGAGGCGTCCGCCCACGGACAGCCGGCTGATGGCGAGGGTCAGGCCGCGCTCCAGGCGCTGCAGCTCATCGTTCACCGCGATGCGCAGGGCCTGGAAGGCGCGCGTGGCGGGGTGGACGCGGCGGTGGCGCTCGGTGGGCGGGTACACCCGCCACACCACCTGCTCCAACTCGTCGCTGGTGCGGAAGGGACGCTGCGTGCGCCGGCGGACGATGGCCCGCGCCAGCCGGCGTGCGTGGCGCTCCTCTCCGAAACGATGAAAGAGATCCGCCAAGGATGCCTCCGGCTCCTCATTCAGAATATCGGCCGCCGTGCGTGTCAGCTGATCGGTAAGGCGCATGTCCAGCGGTTCGACGCCGCGAAAGGAGAAGCCGCGGCTGCTGTGGTCGAAGTGATAGCTGGCCAATCCCAGGTCGAGCAGCACCAGCTGTGCGGTGGCATGACGGCGAGCCAGCACGTCCGCGAACCAGCCGTGCTCGAACTGCACGCGGCCACCGAACCGGCCCAGATTGTGCCGTGCCCGCTTCAGCATGCGCTCGTCCACATCCACCGCCAGCAGGGCGAGCGACGGATAGCGGTCGAGGAACCGTTCGGCGTGTCCGCCGTCACCTACCGTGCCATCGATCATCAGTCCGCCCGCCTCCGGGGCCACCAGCCACTCGAGACACTCTTGTACCAGTACCGGTTCATGGCGCTCAGAATGTGATGGCGCCGCCGAGTTCCTCGGCGGCTTCCTTGAACTCACCCTCGTGCTCCTCCAGATAGCTGGCGTAGGTCACTGCGTCCCAGATCTCCAGGTACTTCACCATTCCCAGGATCGTGCAGTCCTTCTGCAGACCGGCGGACTGGCGCAACGACTGCGGCACCGCGATACGTCCGCTGCGATCGATCTCCACCTCCTGCGCCGGAGCCAGAATGCGCCGCTGGATCAACCGCGCCTTGGCCTGAAACGGCGACATGGTGGCGATCACGGTCTGCGATATCTGACGCCACTCCTCGGCGGGAAACAGCCACAGGCAGCGATCCACCCCGCGGGTCAGGATCATCACGTTGCCGGTGATCTCGGAGCGCACCCTGGCCGGCACCATCAAGCGCCCCTTCTCATCGAGCGCGTAGACGTACTCACCGGAAATCACGCTCGCTCCCAGCGACCCGCACCGCGGCCGATTCCCACGGCAGTTGCGTCAAGGGTCGCAAACGGGGAAGAATCTGGGCTGATGCACCACGCTGAACCAGTTTCCCCCACTTTTTCCCACCAATCACCCACAATAGTACCGCCGGCGCCCAGACTGTCAACCGCTGGAGACCCAATGTCCGCATTTCCCGTCTGGGTTGCGCACGACTACTCAACTGTTGTGTAGTATTGGCGCTGCCGCGAGCGGGCGGCTATGGTGGCGGAAACTCTGGTCCGAGATTGGATTGTCGTTGTATCGGGTGCACTTCAAATGGAAGGGAAAGGAAGTTCAGCTCTCCGCCAAGAGTCTGGATCTGACTCATCCTTACTTCGTTTCCATCAAAGACATTGTCTTTGAACGAGACCAGCAGATCATCATCAATCCCACGGCGGAGGACGTGCGGCGCACCTTCGGCAGCGCCGAGCATCTGATGATTCCGTTCCAGACGGTGTCCCTGATCGAGGAGTTCCCCGAGTC
The DNA here is from genome assembly GCA_965203905.1 of Spirochaetia bacterium. GTDB lineage: Bacteria > Spirochaetota > Spirochaetia > SZUA-6 > Bin103 > Bin103. Next base: position 6,469,692 of record CBDBDQ010000005.1, read on the forward strand.
GGCGGCGAGCCGGATCCGCCCCTTCACGCTGGTGGACGACGAGGAAGACGAGGAAGACGCCGACGCCGACACTGACGACTCCGCGCCCTGAGCGCCCCGGAACCGTCAACCGGCGTGGCGGCCGAGCAGATCCGCCGCGTGCCGCAGCGACACCTCCACCGAGTCGTCGCCGGACAGCATCCGTGCCACCTCGGCCACCCGTTGCGGGCCGCTGACCGCCGCTACGCCGGTCACGGTCCGGCCCTCCCGTTCGCTCTTGAACACGCGCAGGTGGGTGTGGGCTCGGGCCGCCACGGTCGCCAGATGGGTAATGCACAGAATCTGCCGCCGCCGCGCCAGCCGCGCCAGCTTGTCCCCGACGGCGATGGCCACCGCGCCACCGATGCCCGCGTCCACCTCGTCGAACACCAGGGTAGCCACCGGATCGCTGTCGGCGAACACCGACTTGAGGGCCAGCATGATCCGTGAGATCTCGCCCCCCGAGGCGATGGCGCGCAACGGCTTCAGCGGCTCACCGGCATTGGCGGAGATGAGGAAGCTCACGCTCTCCGCGCCGGCGGCCGCGATCACCGGCACGCCGCCCTCGGTGCGCGGCGTCAGCGTTACCGCGAAGCGGCCCTTCGGCATCCCCAGGTCGGCGAGGGCATCCTGCACCAGGTCGCGCAGGCGGGTGGCGGCACCGCGCCGCTGCTCCCCGAGCTCGGCCGCGTGGCGGGCAAGCTCGGCGTCGAGCTGCTCCACCTCGCGCGCGGTGACCGCTCCGGCCGCGCGGGAACGTTCCAGGGCGGCCAGCTCGGCATGCGCCCGTTCCGCGTAGTCCAGGACCGCGGCCACGGACCCTCCGTACTTGCGCTGCAACCCACGGATCAGTTCCAGCCGCTCGCCGATGGCCGCCAGGCGTTCCGCGTCGTAGTGCAGACTGCTCTGGTAGCGACGCACGCCCTCCGCGGCATCCTCCAGCTCGTAGAAGGCCGTCTCCACCTGTCGGCGGTAGCCGTCGACGCCGGCGTCAATCGCCGCCAGCTGCTGCAGGTCCTCCACCACCCCCCGCAGTGTGGCTACCACGCCGCCGTGCCCCTCCGCAGTGCGTTCGTAGACGGCGCGTGCCGTGCTCGAAATCCGCTCGAAGTCCGCCAGACGGCGCCGCTCCCGCTCCAGCTCCTCCTCTTCGCCGCGGTCGAGCTCGGCGGCGCCAATCTCCTCGGTGGCGTGACGCAGCAGCTCGGCCTGGCGGTCGCGTTCCGCGGCGCTCTGCTCCAGTTCCCGTACCCGGACGCGGGCCGCGGCGAGACGGGCGTGCACGGCCGCCACCCGGCGTGCAAGCGGGCGCAGACCCGCAAAGTGGTCCAGCAGCCGGCGCTGCTGGTCTTCACGCAGCAGCGACTGGTGCTCGTGCTGGCCATGCAGGTCGAACAACCGTTGCCCCAGCGCGGCGAGCTGCGCGGTCTGCACCGGCACGCTGCCGATGAAGCCGGACGAGCGTCCGCTGCGCCGCACCACGCGCCGCAGGATCACGCGATCCTCCTCGGCCTGCAGCTCGCGTTCCTCCAGCCAGGTGCGCACCTCGGCCGGCGCCCGGCTCAGGCACACCACGGCGCTCACCTCGGCGCTGGCGGCGCCGCTGCGGATGTCCGCCGTCGCTGCGCGGCTGCCGAGCAGCAGACCGAGGGCGCCGATGATGATCGACTTGCCCGCTCCCGTTTCTCCGCTGAGCACGTTGAGGTGGTGTCCGAAGCTCACCTCCAGGTGGTCGATGAGGGCATAGTCGCGCACCGCAAGCGACTCAAGCACGCGGTTCTCCGGCCCAGTCCAACTTGGAGCGCAGCACCTGGTAGAAGTTGCGCTCACCGGAGCGGATGATATGGGTCCGGTGGACCGAGCGCGACAGGGCCACGCGGTCACCCGGCTGCAACTGCGCCACTTCCACGCCGTCCACGGTGAGACTGATCTCGGTGCGCTGCCCCGGCTCGACCTCCACCAGCACCGGCTCGTCGGCGGGTATCAGCAGGGGCCGGTTGGCAAGCGTGAACGGACAGATGGGCGTGATCACGAACGCCGCCATCTCCGGGTGCAGAATCGGCCCCCCGGCGGCCATCGAGTAGGCGGTGGAGCCGGTCGGGGTGGCGAAGATCATGCCGTCGGCACGGTAGTTGGCTACCCAGGTGCCGGCCAGGCGCACGCGCAGACGTACGATCTTGGAGCCGCCGTGCGCGGCGATGACGACGTCGTTGAGGCCGTCGATGCTGGCAACCTCGGTGCCCGCGCGGTCCACCCCGGCGTGGACCATGATGCGCGTGCTGAGCCCCGATTCGCCGGCGGCGTACGCCCGGTAGGCCTGCCGCCACTCCGCGGCCGGAACCTCGGTAATGAACCCCACCGTACCCAGGTTGACCGGCAGAATCGGTATGTCGCTTCCCGCCAGCAGGCGCGCACATTGCAGCAGCGTGCCGTCGCCGCCGAGCGAAACCGCCAGATCGACGTCGCCGAGTCCGGCCGGCGGCGAAACTGCAGCGCTGGAGATCTCGGCTTCCACCAGCTCCACGCGCTGCTGGCGGAAAAAGCCGCGTACGCCGGCGATTACGTCAGGCCCGGCGCGCGCGCGGTTCAGCAGGACGAAGGCTCGGCGGATGGTTCCGGCCGGTATGCGCACACCGACACCCATGGAGTGGGCCACAGTATAGCCCCGGCAGCGAGGGCTGCGCCACCGGCCGCCTGGAGCTCTGGAGCTTGTCGGTTCACCGACGGTTTCCGGGCGGTCGGCGCCGTGCCAAGCGCCCGCGGGCGTTGTGCCGGGTTACGGCAGCGTAGCCAGCACCTTGGCGACCCGGCTGGCGGCGCCGTCGGACAGGGTCGGATACAGGGGGAACAGCAGACAGCGCCGCGCCAGATCCTGGGCGCCGCCGAGGCTGCCGACCGGCGCGACCGCGGGATCGGCCGCGTCCGCCGCTGCCGCGCCGTCCGTTGCGCCGGCCGCTATGCGGGTCAGGGCACAGCCGTCGTAGGCGAGCCCGGTCTCCACCTGGTGGCGCGCGGCGTAGCGCCGCACGTCGCGCATGCCGTCGGCCACCAGCACCGGAAACTGGTGCCCCGCGAGGGCCTGGGAATGGGCCGCCAGCGTACGGTGCCGGCAGCGGGCCACCGCGTCGCGGAACCGAGCGCTCAGATCGGTACACCGTTGGTGGCTGCCGACGCGGTCCTGCCACTGCGCCAGGGCCAGCGCCGCGTTCACGTCGGGCAACTCGGCCCAGCCGTGATCACGCGCCTCGCCGGCCAGCAGCCGCTGGTCCTTGCGACTGCGCGCCAGCACCAGGGCACCGCCGCCCGCCGCCAGCGGCCCGTATCCGCCGAGAGCCACCACGACCACGGAGCCGGGCGCGCCGGCCGCCGGCACCGCCGGCCTCGTTTCCGGCGCCTGGGCGGAGCCACCGGCGGCGGTCCCGGAGCCGGCGGCCGCCGCCGGCTCCAGGCCCAGCACCACCGCGGTGACATCCTCTACCAGCGGCACTCCCAACTCCTGCAGGGCATCCGTGGCGCACGGCTGCCCGGGCGCGTGGCAGGCCACCGCGGCCTGCGGTTCGGCAGCCGCCAGACGCTGCAGCGACTCTAACGACAGCGAGCCGGTGTCAGGATCGGCATCCACCAGCAACGGGGTCAGTCCCAGCCGCTCCGCCGCCTGCACGTAGGCCAGCGGCGCCAGGGCCGGCACCAGCACGCGGCGCGATCCGTCGCCGGCCGTCACCGCCCGCAGGGCCGCGCCGAGGGCGGCTCCATGGTCGGCAAGCGCGACCCCGCCGGCGAGACGCAACGTGGATGCCACCTCCCGCAGCAGCTTGCGCGCCACGTCCCCGGGGCCGATCTGCTCGGACACCAGGCACTCCAGGACCGCGTGCATCTGGCGCCGCCAAATGGTGGGACGGTACAACGGGATCTTGGTCGGCGCCGCCCGTTGCGCCGTTTGCCGCGCCATCCTCAGGCTTCCACCGGCATGGCCTGATCGCTGCCGCAGGTGCGCACCAGTGGCACAAACCGGCACGCGACGTGAGTAGTCACCATGAAGCTCTCGCCGTAGCGGCGCACCACCACCAGGTGCTGCACCTGGTCGTCCGGCCCCACCGGCATCACCAGGATCCCGTTGTCCGCCAGCTGCGCGCGCAGCGCCGGCGGTACCGCCGGCGACGCCGCCGCTACCAGGATGCGCTCGAACGGACCGGCGTCGCGCCAGCCCACCACGCCGTCGCCGATGCGCGCCCGCACGTTGTCGTAGCCCAGCCGCTGCAACACCCCCAGCGCCCGTGCCAGCAATGGTTCGACCCGCTCGATGGTGTACAGCTCGCCGGCCAACTGCGCCAGCACCGCGGTCTGGTAGCCGCTGCCGCTGCCCACCTCCAGCACCCGCTCGGAGCCGCGCAGTTCCAGCAACTCGCTCATCAGCGCCACCATGTAGGGCTGCGACATGGTTTGACCGTGACCGATGAATACCGGTGAATCGCCGTAGCAGGATGCCGGATCGGATTCGGGGGCGAAACAGTGCCGCGGTACCGCGCGCATCGCGCGCAGCACCCGCCGGTCGTGGACGCCGCGCGCGGCGATCTGTTGCCGCACCATCTGCTCGGCGAGGTGCGGGTAGGTTCGGTCAGCGGACTCCAAGGTTGCGCCGGTCCCGCGGCGTCATCCGACCGTCCCGGCCTCAGGGCCTGCCGGTCCTAACTCCTGGCAGTGACGCCGTGCTGGGCTCCATTGCGCTCCCGCGCGTCCTTGGCGTGGAGCTTCGACAGCTTGTAGCTCTTGAGCAGCATCCGTATTGCGTCGTTCACGGCTTCCGTACGATCGTGATAGAACCCCTGCTGGATCATCTCGTCGAGTCCCTCGAGCAGGTATTCCGACGTCTCTACGTATGCTTTCGACACTTGGCCCCCTCCTTGCCGCCGTGCTTGCCGTGCGCGGCTGCAGTTCGCCGTGGCTGTACTGTGTCGAGGGCCGCGTTGAAACTGGGCCTGGCTAGAATTGAACTAGCGACCTCACGCTTATCAGGCGTGCGCTCTGACCAACTGAGCTACAGGCCCGCGAACGGTGCAGCGCCATGCGCTACGCCACGCGAACGGTACGCGGCCCTCGACTCCCCGAATGATGGCGCCGGTGGCCGTTCCTGTCAACGCCGCCGCGGCACGCCGTTCACTTGGAATCGGAGTCGGCGGATGCGGCCTCGTCCCTGCTGCGGAGCTGGGCCAGGGTCCGTTCCTTCTCGTCGATGCGGCTCTCGATGTCGACCAGCTCGGCTACCAGCTCCTTCACGCCCACCGTGTTCTTGGAGACCGTGCTCTGAGCGCGTGCCGTAAACGCGTCGTAGACCTCGTGGCCGAGCTGCGAAAGCAGCTTCATCGACTGCCGCTCGAGCTGCAGCACATCGAACTTGAGCACCCCCATCTCGCTGAGGTCCTTGGCACCGATACGCGCCTTGTCCAGCACTCCGCGGGAGGCGTCGAGGCCCTGCTCCACTGCCTTCTCGATTCTATTCCATAGCTTCATGGGACCTCCTACCGCCATAGTTCGCCATTTGTTATTGAGCGGATAGCGCTTCCGAATGTGGTGCCCAATGTATCGCCGCGGAGGTGCATCGGCAAAACAAATTGTCGCCAGATTGCACCCATACCCCTTTACACTAGGCGGGCTTCGTCAATTATATTGGCCTACAATCACGTGGCTGCACATAGGGTAAGGGATCCCTCGCTGGCCGAGCAGGGCGCGCTCAAGATGCGTTGGGCGCAATCGCGCATGCCGGTGTTGGCGGATCTGAAGCGCCAGTACGAACACAGCAAACCGTTGGCCGGGCAACGCATCGCCGGCTGTCTGCACGTCACCAAGGAGACCGGAGTGCTGATCCGAACCCTGCGCGCAGCGGGGGCGGAAGTGGCGTGGAGTGGCTGCAACCCGCTGTCCACGCAGGACGACGTTGCCGCCGCGCTGGCGGCTGAGGATGTCAGTATCTTCGCCTGGCACGGCCTGTCGGTGGAGGAGTTCTACTGGTGCATCGACGCCACCCTGAAGATCGAACCGACGCTCACCCTGGACGACGGCGCGGACCTCATCTTCCGGGTCCACGCCCGCCACCCGGAGCTGGCGGCCAGCATCCTCGGCGGCACCGAGGAGACCACCACCGGGGTCCATCGGCTGCAGGCGATGGCCGCCAGCGGCAAGCTGCGCTATCCGGTGATGGCGGTCAACAACGCCCAGACCAAGTGGGACTTCGACAACGTCTACGGCACCGGTCAGTCGGCATTGGACGGGGTGCTGCGGGCAACCTCGATCCTGGTCGCCGGCAAGACCCTGGTCGTGGCCGGCTTCGGACACTGTGGCCGTGGAACCGCGCTCCGCGCCCGCGGCATGGGCGCCCAGGTAGTGGTTACCGAGGTTGATCCGATCGCCGCGCTCAAAGCGACCCTGGAGGGGTTCGCCGTAATGCCAATGCAGGCAGCAGCGAGAGTGGGCGACGTTTTCATTACCACGACGGGCATGAAGGACGTGATCACGCGGCGCCACTTCGAATCCATGAAGGACGGCGCGGTGGTCTGCAATGCCGGTCACTACGACTGCGAATTGAATCTCGAAGATCTGCGGGAACTGGCTGCCGAGCCGACCGCTATCCGGGCCCACAACCAGGAGCACGTGCTTGCCGACGGGCGCCGCATCTACCTCCTGGCCGAGGGCCGGCTGGTAAACCTGGCGGCCGCCGAGGGGCACCCCTCCGAGGTAATGGACATGTCGTTCGCCAACCAGTTCCTGAGCCTGATCTCCCTGGCGCAGGACGGCGTCGAACGGGAGCACCGGGTATATCCCGTCGCGGCGGAGCAGGACCGCCGTATCGCCGAGATCAAGCTGCACACCATGGGAATCGCCATCGACCGCCTGACGCCCGAGCAGCAGGCGTATCTCCAGGATTACTCGCAGGGCACCTGATGGCAGCTCCGCCTCGCGTAGGAACGGACCCGGCCCCACCTGCCGAACTGGCGCGGCAGCGCCCGCTCACCGCGCCCGCCTACCACCTGCTGGTCCTGGGTCCCCCCGGTGCCGGCAAGGGGACCCTGGCGGAGCTGTTGTGCGCGCATCTCGGGATCGCGCACGTGTCCACCGGTGACATGTTTCGCGCCGCCATGAGTGCCGGCACCGACCTGGGCCAACAGGTCGCCGCCACCATCAACCGCGGAGCGCTGGTCTCCGACGAACTGACGGTAGGCCTGGTGCGCGAGCGGCTGGCGGCGGACGACTTGCAGGCAGGCTACCTGCTGGACGGCTTTCCGCGCACCGTTGCCCAGGCAGTCGCCCTGGAGCGCATCAGCACGATTCATGCCGCCATCAACCTGGAGGTTGCCGACGATCTGGTGGTGCGGCGCATCTCCGGGCGCCGGGTCTGCCTTCGCGACGGTGAGATCTTTCACCTCGAGCACCATCCCCCGCGGGTAGCCGGGCTGTGCGACCGTTGCGGCTGCCCGTTGATCCAGCGCGACGACGATCGTCCCGCGGCCGTCCGCCACCGGCTGCAGGTGTACGCCGATCAGACCGCACCACTGGTGGAGTTCTACCGCGACCGCGGGCTGCTGCATCGCGTCGACGGCAGCCTGACCCCGGTGCAGGTGCGCGACCAGGTCCTCACTCATCTGGGGGTCGAGCGGCAACCGGCCGCGGCGCTGGATTAGTCACCACCGCTGGACTAGCCACCACCGCTGGCGGAGGCTACGCTATTGCGGCGCGGCCACCAGCTCCGGGAATTGCCCGGTGACCAGATCCAGGACCGCGCCGCGGCGTACCAGCCGCTCCTCCAGCAACAGCTCGGTCAGCCGGTCGAGGTCGCGGTAGCCGTTCTCCAGCGCCAGGGTGAGCGCGGCCAGACCGGCGCCATGGTCCTCCAGCGCGGCAAGCAGGATCCACGCGCGCTCGAACGCCAGCTCCGCCTGCCGGCCGTCGCCGGCCGGCAACAGCTCGGCCGCCGACTCGTACGCTTCCAGCGCCGTCTCGTAGCGGCCCCGCTGCCGTTCCACCTGGGCCCACGTCGCCAGCGCGTCGGCGTCGTCCGGCACCGCCTCCAGGTACTCGCCGAGCACCCGCGCGGCCTCCTCGGGCGGGCCGGTCTGGGCCAGCAGCGCGCCCAGGCGGTAGCGCGCCTGATGATCGTCAGGATCGAACCGCAGCACCGTGCGCAACTCCTCCGCGGCGGCCGGGAGCTCGCCCAGCGCCCACAGCAGAATCGCGGCGTTGTAGCGGGCCGTGGTCTGCTCCGGCTGCACCTGCAGCAACCGGCGGTAGGTCGCCAGGGCATCCCCCAGGCGGCCCCGGCGCTCGTCGCTGATCGCCTGCAGTTCCAGGACCCGTACGTTCACCGGGTCGGCGGCCAGCAGCACGGCAAGGTGGCCGGCGGCAGCGTTCGCGGCGCCGAGCTCCAGCAGGGCTACCGCCAGATTGAAGCGCGTGTCAGCGGCGTCCGGCTGCAATTCCAGGCCACGTTGGAAGTAATCGGCAGCCTGCTGCGGCTCGCCCAGCTCCAGGTAGCCGGTGCCGAGATGGAAGTACTCCGCGGCGAGCTGGGCGCGACTCACGTCGGTGGCGCAAGCGGCGCCGAGCAGCAGGGCGACGGCGGCGCAGCACAGGGCGCGGGCGCTGCGGCGGGCGCCCGCGAAGCACGCCATGGCGCGCGCATGATCGACCCCCGCACGGTACACTGTCAGCGTCATCATGGGCGCTCGAAGACCAGCTCGTACCCGGTGCCGTGCCCGCATCGCCAGCTTGCTCGGCGTGGCGCTGCTGGCCGCCGGCGCCTGCGGCGGCGATCGGCAGGTGCCCGAGTCGGGCCGCTACCAGGAGTCCCCGATGCTGCGCGAACGGGTCGAGGCCGGGGAGCTGCCGCCGGTGGAAGAGCGCCTGCCGGACGAGCCGCTGGTGGTGGAGGTTCCGGAAGTGGGCGAATACGGCGGCAGCCTGGGCGGCGGCCGCGTAATCCAGAGTGACGAATGGCGCCGCACCCGCTAGCGCCCCGCCTGTCGTACGGAGTCGGTCGGGCCTGCCGCTGGCGCGCCAATCCGACAGACTCCTAACGCCGGACGCGGACCCGGCGGCCGGTTCGGCCCGCCTCCAGCAGCGCGTCCAGCACGCCCAGCACCTGCAGGTTGCGCCGGCCGCTGGTCTCCGGCTCCGCTCCACCGTTGATCCAGTCGGCGAATCCGGCCGCCACCTGCTGGTCCAGTGAGAGGGCGGGTGCGGGATCGATGGCCAGCGCCTGCCAATCCCCTGCGCCGGGCGTTGCCAGCTCGATCAACTCGTCGCCGCTGAAGGAGCGGGTATTGCGGTAGCGGAGCGCACCGCGCTCGCACTCCAGGCGCAGCTCGAAACTGTTGATCCGGGCATCGGAGGTGGACACCACCGCCACGCGGCAGCCGTTGTCCAGGGTCAACTCGGCGGTGGCAGTGGACTCCCGGCGCCAGGTGGTGGCCGGCGGCCGGTAGCAGTGACCGCTGACGGCGGTGACCGGCTGCGCGATCATCGCCAGCAGGGAATCGACCTCATGCACCGTCATCTGCCAGAGCTGGGACTGCGGCGAATCGGGGTACTCGCCGCCGCGCGCCTTGTACGAGAGCAGGTGGCCTACCTGGGGCTGTCCCCAGCGCTGCTCACGCAGCAGCCGGCGCATGGTGCGCTGGCCCGGGAGATAGCGCCACTGCTGCACTACCGCAATCTTGCGGTCGCGTGCGGCCGCCAGTTCCAGCAGCCGGCGCGCGCTGTCCACGGTAGAGGTAAACGGCTTCTCCACCAGCACGTGGGTTCCGGCCTGCAACGCCTGCTCCACCAGTTCCTCGTGGGTGCGGGCCCAGGTCGCGACCACCACCGCGTCGCAGGCGGTGGCGGCCAGCGCCTCCTCGAGGGAGCCGTAGGCGAGCTCCTCCGGCAGCGCTTCCTCCGCGCACAGCTTGCCCAGGCGGGCCGCGTCGAGGTCGACGACCGCGGCCAATTCGTACTGCTCGGCGAGCGCGCGCACGCTGCGCAGGTGGGACCGACCGCGTCCCGCGCCCACGATGACCGTACGGATCCGGTCAGCCATAGCCACCTGCTAGCGCACCGTGGCCCCGGACGGGAATTCGCGCGGCACCTCGGCAAGCGCCAGTTGCCCGTCGGCGTCCTCCGCAGCCAGGATCATCCCCTCCGAGGTGATCCCGCGCAACTTCGCCGGCTTCAGATTCGCCACCACCACCAGCTTGCGGCCTACCAGATCCGCGGCCGCGTAGTGCTCGGCAATCCCCGAGACCACCGTGCGCTCGGCATCGCCGACGCGCAAACTCAGCTTCAGCAGCTTGTCCGTCTTGGGCACCTTCTCGGCCGCGACCACTTCCGCCACCAGCAGCTGCACGCGGGCGAAGTCGTCGATGGTGATCGTCCCTTCCGCCACCTGTCCCTCCTCGTTCTCTTTCTTTGGTTCTTTCTTGGGCTGCGGCCTGGTCTCCGACGGTTGCGGCCGCCTGGCCCCGGTGTCGACGCGCGGAAACAGCGCCGGCGCCGAAGCCGGCATGGTGCTGCCCACCTCGCTCCCGCCCCACCGTTCCACGTCGGCGAAGGTGATCGGGCCCAGTCCCAACGCGGCGCGGATCTCCAGCGCCTTGCCCGGCATGGCCGGCGCCAACAGTGCCGAGGCGATGCGCACCCCCTCCACCACATTGTACAGCACGGTCGCCAGCCGCGGCCGCCCTTCCGGCTCACGCGCAAGGCGCCACGGTTCCTGGTCGTTGAAGTAGCGGTTGAGGCTGCGCACGTACTGCAGCACCTCCTCCAGGGCGGCGTTGAACTTGAGCTCGCGTATCTGCTCGCGCAGCGTGCCCCGCAACTCGACGCCGGCGCTGATGACGGGCTGGTCGGCGGCGGTCTGCCGCGGCTCCTCCAGGCGCCGCTCGAGATGCTTGACGATCAGGGTTCGGGTACGCGACACGAGATTGCCCAGATCATTAGCCAGATCGGCGTTGTAGCGCTCCGCGAGTGCCGCCACGCCGACGTTGCCGTCCGAGCCGTAGGGGACGGCGCGCAGCAGGTAGTAGCGCAGCGCGTCGGAGCCGAACCGCGCCGCCATCTCGAACGGGTCCATGGCGTTGCCCAGCGACTTGCTCATCTTGCGGCCGTCAGGTCCGAACAGGTAGCCTCCGACCACCAGCCCCTGGTAGAGGGGGATGCCGGCCGCCTTGAGCATGGTCGGCCAGAACACCGCGTGGGCCTTGAGGATGTCCTTGCCGATCAGGTGCCGCGCGCTGGTCCAGAAGCGCCGGTACCGGTCGCCGTCGGGGAAACCCAGCGCCGAGGCGTAGTTGATGAGCGCGTCGAACCACACGTAGGTCACGTGGCCCTCGTCCCACGGCAGGGGGATGCCCCAGGGCACGCGTTCGCGCGGACGCGAGATCGACAGGTCGCCGAGCGGCTCGCGCAGCATGCCGAGCACTTCGCGCCGGTAGGCCGCGGGACGCACGAAGTCGGGATGCCGTTCCAGGTGATCGATCAGCCACGGCTGGTACTTCTCCATGCGGAAGAAGTAGTTGACCTCCCGGCGCCGTTGCGGCGGCGCGGCGTCTTCCGGCAGCTTGCCGTCCACCAGTTCCTTCTCGGTGACGAACCGTTCCTGGCCCACCGAGTAGAGTCCCTCGTACTCGGCCTGGTAGATGTCGCCGGCGTCGTGGACGCGCTGCAGCACCTGCTGCACCACCCGCGTGTGGCGCCGCTCGGTGGTGCGGATGAAGTCGTCATTGGAAATCTCCAGCCGCTGCCAGGCGCTGCGAAACCGCTGGCTGATCCGGTCGGTGAAGGACTGCGGATCGGTACCCGCCGCCGTAGCCGCCTGGTAGACCTTCTCCCCATGCTCGTCGGTACCGGTGAGAAAGTAGGTGCGGTGGCCGTCGAGCCGGTGCCAACGCGCCAGGAAGTCGCTGACGATGGTGGTGTAGGCGTGGCCGAGGTGCGGCTCGGCGTTGACGTAGTAGATCGGGGTGGTGACGTAAAAGGTGTTATCCATGGGTGACAGCCGTCACGGCGACGCGCAGGGTAGCCGATTCCACGGGTCGCCGGCTACTCCTTGAGCACCAGGTGCACCAGCACCTGCAGGCTGGTGCCGGGGGGCAGGCTGCCGGTGAGCCGCAGCCAGCCGCCGAACTCGCGCAACCGCGCCCAGGCCGTTTCCTCCGCCCCTGCCGGGATGCGCACCTCCGTGCCCTCGGGGCACCAATGCATCCCGTCCGGGCTGAGCTCGACCCGAGCCACCGCTCCGGCGGGCGCGCTGCCCTCCAGCACGCGGATGAAGAACAGCGCCTCCGCGGCCCAGGCGCACTCCTGCGGCTCGGTGGCGAAGGCGCCTTCCCAGGTGGTGCCCAGCTCGATGGCGGTGGTGTGACTCTGACGCACGTCAGCCCTCCCCGGTGGATGCCAGCACCGAGTCCAGGTACAGGAACGCCCGCCGCGCCGCATCGCTCTCCACCCAGAACACGATGTTGAGCATCGACCACAGGTTGGGCATCGCCGGCAGGTTCATCGGCTCGACCGCGCCGAGGTCGAACACCCGTTCGTTGCATTGGAAGTCGCGAAACCGCATCTCGCGCAGATCGAAGTCGAGGCGCAGATAGTACCAGTTGTGCTTGGTGGCGATCTCGTTGTAGCACAGCCGCTGGTCGCCGCCGGGAATGTCCTCCCACTGCCGCGAAGCGAGGTGGAAGTGGGACCAGGTCTTGCCACGGGGCCCGATGTCGCGCAGCGGCTCGCGCCGGTTCTTGTACTGCCAGCGCTCCACGCGCTCGCCGGCGAAGGCATTGAGGTAGCGTACGTGCGGCATCACCCGCAGTGGCGCGGAAGACTGGCCGTCGGCATGCTGCAGATCCAGCACCATGCCCAGCGCCCGCACCGCCGTCTCGCTCAACTCCAGCGCGCTCGCCTCCGGCTTGAAGGTGACGATCGCCTCCACCCGCACGGTGCTCCAGTGGCGGAACGTGAAGCGCTTGATGGCGGTGCTGAAGGCGCCCGGCTTGGGGCGGGTGGCCAGCTTGAGGGCGTAGCTGCCGCCGAGGGCGCCGGAGGTGCCGGCGTCCCACATGCTGAGGTTGCTGAGCATCGGCCCGCGCATGTCCATGTACTCCGGCAGCATGGAGTCGATGCGGTCCTCGTAGTTGCCGATCAGCGCGCCCCAGCCGCACAGGCCGCGGTTGAAGTCGTCGTGGCACAGGATTCGCGGCAGCGGATCAAACAGCCCGCCGCGCGCCGCCGCGCCGGTGGTCGGTGCCATGACCGCCATTCTACCCGCACGCTATGATCCGGGCCATGCCGACCGCGAACCGTACCGCCATCCGCATCGACAGCCCGCTGCCGCCACCGCCGTGGGCGGTCATGCAGCGCGCCCTGCTGCAGGCCCAGGTGCCGGCGCTGGAGGCGTTCTACGCCAAGTACTTCGACGAGCGCGGCTACCTCCGCTGCGTGCCGCGCTGGGGCGGCGACGACGGCGCCGACGATGCCGCCGAGAACTTCACCGGCTGGACCCTGCTGTACGCCCTCGGCGCCGACCGGGTGGTGCTGGAGCGCTACCTGGCGGCCTGGGAGGGACACCTGCGGCAGTACACCGAGGCCCGTACCGTGGAGGTGGAGTTCGCCCGCGACGGCATGTACTTCAAGGAGTTCCCGGTGATGTTCGACTGGGGACACAACGGCGAGGGGTTCAACGCCTTCTACCTGCAGGGGCTGTGCACCCCGTACGACCGCACCTTCCAGGCGCGCACGCGGCGCTACGCCGGCTTCTACCTGGACGAGGACCCGATCGCCAGGAACTACGACCCGCGGCACCGCGTGATCCGCAGCCTGTTCAACGGCAGCCGCGGGCCGCTGCTGCGCAAGGCCACCGCCCTGGACTGGGCCGGCGACCCGATCGAGATCGCGGGCCGCTTCAAGCCGGGCCACCAGGAGACCAGCTACGAGCAGATGCTGGCGCACTTCGCCGAGTACACCGACATCGTGGGCGATCATCCGCTCAACCTGCAGACCACCACCCTGGCGCTCAACGCCTACCTGATCGCGGGCGAGGGCAAGTACCGCGACTGGATCGTGGAGTACGTCGGCGCCTGGCGCGAGCGCACCGCGGCCAACGGCGGCATCATCCCCACCAACGTGGGCCTGGACGGCACCCTGGGCGGCGCCTGCGACGGCAGGTGGTGGGGCGGCACCTACGGCTGGGGGTTCACCATCGACGACTACCTCAACCCGGGCAGCGGCGGCCGCATCCACCGCCACATGTTCCTGGAGCGGGCGCCGCAGGGCTTCGGCAACGCCCTGCTCGCCACCGGCGACCAGGCCTACGTGGACACCTGGCGCGGGGTGATCGAGGGGGTCAACGCCAACGCCCGGGTGGTTGGCGGGCAGACCCTGTATCCGCACAACTACGGCGAAGAGAAGGGCGCTCCCGGCTGGTACAACTACACCCCCGAGCCGTACACCAACGGCGCGCTGCCGGTGTGGTTCTGGTCGATGCGGGAGGCGGACAAGGGGCTGATCGCCGGCCACGAGTGGATCCGCTACCTGGACGGCGCCGACCCGGACTACCCGGTGACGGCGCTGCAGCGGGAGTTCGCCGAGCTGCGGCGGCGGGTGCAGCGGATGCGGGCCGACACCAGCAGCCCCGACACCCGCATGTCGGACGACCCGATGGGCGCCAACCCGGCGCTGACCACCGCCCTCACCCGCCTGATGCTGGGCGGCTACGAGCCGCTCCACTACGGCTTCCCGCTGCACTGCCGCTTGCGCTACTTCGACCCCGAGCGCCGGCGCCCCGGCATCCCGCCGGCGGTGGCGGCCCTGGTGGACAGCATGTCGGCAACCGAGGTGGGGGTTACGCTGGTGAACCTGGACCCGGTGCACGCGCGTTCGCTGGTGGTGCAGGCGGGCGCCTACGGCGAGCATCGCTTCGGCACCGTGGCCGCCGGCACCACGCGGGCGGCCGTGGACCATCCCTGCCTCACCGTGCACCTGGAGCCGGGCTGCGGAGCGCGCCTGGTGCTGGAGCAGCACCGTTACACGGAGCGGCCCACCTTTACCTTTCCCTGGGATCGGGTGGCGTGACCGGCTCGTAATCGGCGCGGTCGCCGATCCACCACTGCCAGGGACCGGTCACCCGCTTGCCGAGCGCCTTCAGGTAGACGTGCGCCTTGGCGTAGAAGATCAGCAGCGCCTCGCGGTAGATGTGGAACTGCACCGGCACCGGCGGCGCAAACCCGTGACCGCGCTCGACGTTCCTGGCCAAGTCCGCTTCCTCCAGGTCCTCCAGCACCGCCTCCAACTCGGCGTCCAGTCGCGCATACCAGGTGCGGAGTTTCTCGACGCTGCGGCACACCTCCACCTGGTGGCGGTAGCTGAAGTCGAGCCGGAAGGTGCGGAACGACTCGATGTAGGCCTGCTGCACCTCGCCGATCTCGCGGCACAGCTCACCCAGCCGCAGGCACCCGGGCGCCGGCCGGTAGTCGAGGTCGGCATCGCTCAGCACTGCGAGGAGCTGGCGCCGCAACTCCTGGGTCGCGTGCAGCACTTCGCGCTGCTCCTGCACGAACCTTGTCACGGCTTGCTGCCTCTACTATCGACCACCGCGTAGGAATCCGTGCGCATCGACGTTCGTGTATTGCGTAAACTGACAAATTGTACCGTCACGGTCGTGCACCCGAAAGTCTCTTCCACGATAATGTGCAACGTCAAAGTGGAACCCGGGAGGCATCTGAAACGAAAGCTTCTTATCCTGCCATGGCAAGAGCCCACGACTACCGTGAGGCGTCGTATCTCGCGAAAACACCAGCCGATTTGTGTCGCGCCAAGTGGCACGATGGCGATGTATTTGACGAAACCTGGCAATTGCCGTTTGGACCGCGGACAGACTATCCTTCCTCCGATGCACATTACGACACCGAGACCACACGTCGACCACGGAGGGTTGCGCCGAGAAAGCGGTTTCAGGGAGCAACAGCGGTGAGTCGATTCGCGGTCTTATTCTATCGCGCCAGCACTCCTCGTAAGCCAGTGTGTCGTCAACGGCCGTGAAGAACACCGATTGACCGTATTGGCGGGACAGTTGGCGCGGCAACCACGTCGCCCGGAGGGACCAGGACTTCAACTCGGAGAACCCCGGGCGCTCGTCCTCCCTGTCATGCAGCAATATGAAATGAACACCATCAACGGCGGCTTCGTTCGCTACGTTCAATACGTGTGGCCACACGCTTCTCAGATCAGCACGTTTGTGAGCACGACCCGGAATGACCCGTATTTCCCATCCCGGTCGTGTGGGCTTACGACCTGAGCGTTGGAGCACTCCAAGCGGTATGCCAGCGATTATCGCGAGGGGAGAGCTCACTCTTTCTGTAAATCGGCGAGCAGCGCTTCAACTGCCCGAAACGGGATGGGAAGCTCACGAATCTCATCTGCGGTAAGGTAGGGCGTAAGCCTTGCGAGCGTACGATGTGCGGAATTCCTGACATGAGATCGCCGGAACCACGCATCTCGCGGAGTCACCTTGTTCTTTTTTGCCCACTGGACGATCTTTTCCCTTAAGGTCTCTTCCTGTGCGGAAGACCACTTGGCAAGTATCCCGCGCGCCGCAATCTCGCGACGGAATTCCGATAGAGGATTTGTCGAACGATTCAACGTATCCAGCAGCGGCTGCTGATCGTCTGGCGGCAGCGTCCTCACGAATTCCTGGCGATAGAGAATCAGACGTTCAAGGGTAGGCTCTTCGACTTCAATTGATTTTCCTTGCGCCTCGTTTGCAGGAACGAACCTGTCAGTCCCTGGAAGGTACACGTATGGGATCTGAGAGACGCGCGTAAATGCCTGAAAAACATCGCTACGTAGTCCTCCGTGTCTTGATCTAATTTCGCTGTGAGTTGTTGTCTCCGGGGGAAAATCGGCCCCGTCCAAACCGACGAGGACGTCACTGCCGATACGGGAACGTACCACAACTCCGTTGACATCTGCAACCAGTTTGGAGAACGAGGCACCGGATTCGGAGACATATCCGGCCACGTCGAAGCCTGCCGATGTTCCAATTGCGACCATCTGTGCTCGCAATTTCGCTCCGGGAACCATCACCGAGTCGGCGTGTAGCGCACGTAGCGCGTGCTTGGTGATCTTCTCCCAACCGTCCATCGTGGTCATGAGGTAATCCAATGTGGGCATGATGGAATACATCAGCCCACATTGTCGAAAAACAATCCTCCTTGCCTACGAAACTGCTGGGACTGAGATGGAACCGCTCGTGCTTAGGCACGGCAAGGATGCCTAACGAGGGGGCCGTCCGGACAGTTCAAGATTCCCCCGCACGAAATAGCCGATTGAAGGGGAATCAGGGCTACCATACCCTTCTTCGCCCAGGTAGTAAAGTCGGCCTGCCTCCCTCCCACCACCTCCCACCACCCCACCACCCATCCCACGCTCAGCGTGCGACCGCCAAGATGTGCTGGACCGGGCAATGCCGAACGGCTCGGCACTGCAGCGACATTAGGTGGGAGGGCGGGCCTCGCTCGGGCTGGTGGCGGTCGCGGACACGGCGGATGCAGGGACCGCGAGCCGGGAGGCTGCCGCCGCCGGGACTCCGCTTTCGGGAGCCGCCAGCGGCGTGGGGGGCTCATTCGCGGCGCGCGCCGCAGCCGGCGTGAAGATGCGGCGCACCCAGGAGTCCAGGTCGTCGAACAGCGAGTACATCACCGGCACCACCAGCAATGTCAGGAAGGTGGCGAAGCTCAGGCCGCAGATCACCGCTATCGCCATCGGGCTCCACCAGGCCGCCTGCTCGCCGCCCCAGTACAGCTCGGGATCGAGTTGCGTGTAGAGGCCCTGAAAGTCGAAGTTGAGGCCGATCGCCAGCGGCACCAGGCCCAGGATCGTAGTGATGGCGGTCAGGATCACCGGCCGGAAGCGGGTCATGCCGGCGCGCACGATCGCCTCGTCGCGCGCCCGCCCGTCACGCCGCCGCAGCAGATCGATGTAGTCGATCAGCACGATGGCGTTGTTGACCACCACCCCGGCCAGGCTGATCACCCCCACCCCGGTCATCACCACCACGAACGGCATGCCGAACACGGTGAGCCCGAGCAGCACCCCGACCGTGGACAGCACCACCGAGCTGATGATGATGAGCGGCTTGGTCACCGAGTCGAACTGCGAGATCAGGATGAAGGCGATCAGGAAGGCGGCGAGGAGGAAGGCCACGAACAGGAAGTCCTGCGACTCCTGCTGCTCCTGCTGCTGGCCGGTGAAGCGCAGCACGTAGCCGCCGGGGAGCTCGGCCGCGAACGGCGCCAGCAGCTCCTTCACCTCCGCCACCACGGCGTTGTCGTTGTACTCTGCGCGCACGTCCGAGGAGATCGTCACCACCCGGTCCAGGTCCTTGCGCGTGACGTCGCCCAGGCCGCGGCTGATGTGCCAGCTCGCCACCGATGAAAGCGGAATCTGGGCGCCGCTCTTGGGCACCACCACCAGGTCTCCGAGGGAGTCGAGGTCCTCGCGGTAGGCGGCCGCCAGGCGCACCCGGATGTCGTACTCCTCCTGGCCGTCGCGGAAGGTGGAGGCTACCCTGCCGTTGATGGCGCTGCGGATGGTGTCGCCCACGTCGGCGGTGCTCAGCTCGTGCAGCGCCGCACGCACGCGGTCCACCTCCACCACCAGCTCCGGGCGCCCCGCGGCCATGTCGCTCTTGAGACCGTCCAGCTTGGCGAACAGCGGCGATTCCTCCAGCAGGCGCACCACGCGGTCGCCCAGCCGTTTCAGCTCGGCCGGGTCGCTGCCGACGATCTCGATGTTCACCGGCAGCCCGGTGGGAGGTCCCATCTCCGGCTCCTCCACCGCCACCACGGCACCCGCGACGTCGGTGCCGGCGTCGGCGCGGATCGCCTGGATGGTGGCGAACACGTCGCCGGCGCGATCCTCGTAGTCGACGAAGCTCACCGTAACCGATCCCAGGTGACCGCCGCCGCCGCCCACGGTAGCGACCACCGACTCCACGTCGGCCAGCCCCGCGACGGAAGCGAGCTGCGCCTCCACCCCGCGCACCAGCCGGTCGGTCTGCTCTACCCGGGTACCCAGGGGCGCCTCCACGTTGATCTGCACCTGGCTCGGCGGGATGTTCTCGGGAAAGAACTCGGTGCCGGTATCGGCGGCGACGAACAGCGCCACCGCGCCGACCAGCGTCAGCAGCGCCAAACCCATCATCACCGCCCGCCGGCGTAGCGCCCCGCGCAGCACTGCCTCGTAGCGGCGTACGATCCACAGCAGGCCGTGGTACATCAGCCAGCGGCCGCCCGGCTTGCCCACCAGCTGGTAGAACGCGACCACCAGCACTCCGGTGGCCGCCAGCAGCGCCGCCGTGCGCCAGCTCACCAGGTAGGCGGCGGCGAGGGCACCGGCCGCCGCCAGCAGGAACAGGACGCGCACCGCGGTCGGCAGCCCGCGGCGGGCTCCGCCCTCGGTCTCCAGCAGCCGCGATGCCAGCGTCGGCAGGATCACCAGCGCCACGAACAGCGACGAGCTCAGCGTGATGATCAGGGTCAGCGGCAGGTACTTCATGAACTCCCCGACCAGTCCCGGCCAGAACGCCAGCGGCAGGAACGCCGCCAGGGTGGTGGCCGTGGAGGCGATGATCGGGGTGGAGACCTCGCCGGTGGCGAAGCGGGCCGCTTCCACGCCGTCGTAGCCGCGCTCGCGGTAGCGGTAGATGTTCTCCACCACCACGATGGCGTTGTCCACCAGCATGCCCAGGGCCAGGATCAGGCTGAACAGCACCACCATGTTCAGGGTGAAGCCCACGAGCTGCATGATCACGAAGGAGATCAGCATGGAGAGCGGGATCGCCAGCCCCACGAACGGCGCGGTGCGCAGGCCGAGGAAGAACAGCAGGACCGCCACCACCAGCAGCAGGCCGGAGATGATGTTGTTCTCCAGGCTGCTCACCATGCCACGAATGTCCTCCGACTGGTCGGAGGTGAGCTTGATCACGGTTCCCGGCGGCAGCGACGGCCGCGCGTCGGCGATCACTTCCCGCACCGCTTCCGCGGTTTCGACGATGTTCGCGCCACTGCGCTTGACCACCGCCAGGGAGATGACCGGAATGCCGTCCAGCCGCGCGAAGCTGTCGCGCTCCTTGAAGCCGAAGTCCACCTGCGCCACGTCGCGCACGTAGACCGGGCGGCCGTCGCGGGTCTCGATGACGATGTCGGCGATCGCGGTAGTCGCCTCGAACTCGCCCGGCACCCGCACCAGGTACTTGAGGTCCCCCACGTCGATGGAGCCGCCGGGCACCGTCACGTTCTCGAACCGCACGGAGTCGCTGACGTCCTCGAACGTGAGGTCGTAGAACTTCAGCTTCGCCAGGTCGACGTCCACGAACACCTCGCGCTCCAGTCCGCCCGACAGCGGCACCTCCAGCACGCTCGGAATCTGCTCCATGCGCGCCTGCAGTTCCTCGGCCACTTCCCGCAGCCGCACCGGGTTGTAGGGCCCGGCGATGTTGACCTGCATGATGGGAAACTGCGAGGTATTGATCTCGATGATCTGCGGATCGTTGGCGGAGGAGGGCAGCTCCACCTTGGCCAGATCCACCTTTTCCCGTACCCGCTGCAGCGCCTCGGTCATGTCCATGCCGGCTTCGAACTCGACGTTGATGCTGGAGAACCCTTCGCGCGAGGTGGAGGAGATGGTCTTCACGTCGGCGATGGTGTTCAGCTCGTCTTCCAGGGGCCTGGTGACCAGCGTCTCGATGTCGCCGGGCGCCACCCCGCCGTATACCGTGTTGACGATGATGTTGGGGATCACGATCTCCGGCATCGACTCGCGCGGCACCCGCAGGTAGGACGCGAAGCCACTGACGATCAGGATCAGGGTGAGCACCACCACGCTGGTGGGATGGCGGATGGCGAAGGAGCTGGGCGCGAACTCCTTGAGCCGGCCGCCGGTGCCCGGTTCGGCCCCGGAGCCGGCCTGCGCAATGTCCGTGACCCTTGCCACGCTCAGCGCTCCATCAGCCGGATCATGCTGCCGTCGTCCACCTGGCGGTGGCCGGCGGTGATCAACCGTTCGCCGGCGCTCAGTCCGGCGGTGATCACGACCTGGTTGGCATACGAGGCGCCGAGCTCGACGCTGCGGGCGCGCGCGGTCACGGAGTCCCCGCTACGCTCGGCAACGAACACCTGGAAACCTTCCTCGGTACGCTGCACCAGGTCCTGCGGCACCACGATCACCTGCTCCTGGCGCATGCGCTCCACCTGTACGTTGGCCACCATCCGCGGGCGGATCAGCCGCTCGGAGTTGTCGAGGATGACTTCGATGGGGATGGTACGGCTGCGCGGGTCGACGCTGGTGCCGACGAACTCGATGACACCGCTGAACTCGCGTCCCTCCAGCACGTCGAAGGTGATGAGCGCCACCGCTCCCGGCTCGATCGCCAGCGCGTAACGCTCCGGTATGCCCGCCACCACCCTGACCCGGTCGATGGCCAGGACCCGCAGCAGCCGCGTTCCCGGGGCCACCAGCTCGCCCACCTCGACGTACTGCTCATCGAAGACACCGGCAATCGGCGCGGTCACCACCGTACGGTCCAGCCGCGTCTCCAGCACCTTGAGGCGGGCGGCACTGGAGGTGGCCTGCGACTTGACCTCCAGCAGGGCGATCTCGGTGCCGATACGCTGATCCCACAACCGGCGCTGGCGATCGAAGCGCTCCGCCGAAACCTCGGCGATCGCTCGCGCCTCCTCCACCTGGGCGTCCAGCAACTCGGCGCTGATGCGGGTCACCGGCTGGCCGCGTGCCACCCGTTCGCCCTTGCCGGCCAGAAACGAGGCGATGGTTCCCGACTCCTCCGCCGACACGGTGACGTCGTGCAGCGCCTCGACCTCGCCCACCACGCGGATGTACTGCACGAAGGTGGACGGCACCAGCCGAGCCGCCTCGGCGTTCACCACCCGCGCGCCGAGCGCAAGGGAGGTACGTGCGGGGGCCGGGGCCGCCGCGGCTTCCTCGCCGCCGGCCTCGTTCGCGGCCTGCCGCTCGCCGCCGGGAAACTGGCTGCACTCGGCCGCCGTGAGGACCACCAGCAGCACCGCGCCGAGCGCCGGGTGGAGATAGCGCTTCGCTCGCATCGCCTCAGCGCGCGGCGTCGGCCAGCGGTACCCGGCCGATCGCCAGCTCGAGCCCGGAAGCCGCGGACAGATAGTCGCGAACCGCCTCGGCGTAGCTGACCTGCGCCTCCAGCAGGGTGGATTCGGCGGCGGAAATCTCCGGCTGGCCGCCCACGCCGGCACGGTAGCGGGCAGCCGCTATGTCGTAGCTCGCGGTCGCCTGCGCGATGGCGCGCAGCCGGCTGGCGGCGCGGGCGGCGGCGGCCTGCAGGGAGCCGACGAGGGTATGCACCTGGTTCAACATCTCGCGCTCGGCGTGGCGCAGACGCGCAGCGGTCTGGCGCAGCTCCTCGCGCCGCTGCGCGACCCGGGCGTCTCGGGCGAAGCCGCTGAACAGCTGCCACTGTATGGACAGCCCGGCCGAGGTGGAGACACGCCACTGGGTATACTCGGGCGGGCCGAACGACGAACCTCCGGGCCTGCCGAATTCATCGTCCTCGTCTTCGTCCGCCATGCTGAAGTCCACGCTGCCGAACGCGCGGATGGTGGGCAGGTACTCCGCCTCCTGGGCGCTGACCTGCACCTCGCCGAGCCCGTGGAGGGCGCGCAGTTGCCGCAGGTCGGAGCGGTTGATCATGGCGATCTGCTGCAGCTGCTCGGCGCCGGCGCCGGCCAGTGCGTCGGCGCCGGAAACCGCCAGCAGATCCTCGTTGGCGGGAATGTTGGCGGCACCCGGGTCAAGCCTGAGCTCATTCAGCGTACCCTGCAGTTCCGGTGCCAGCAGCGGATCGGTGCCCATGGCCACCAGCAACGCCCCGCGCGCCGCGGCGACCCGGCTCCCGGCCCACAACTGCTGTGCCTGCAGACCGGCGAGCTGCACTTCCAGGCGCAGCAACTCGTCATCGCTGGCGAATCCCTCGCGGTGTCGCGCCTCGGTCTCGCGCCGGGTCTGCTCCAGTCGCGCGATGCTGCGTTCGATCAGGCGTACCTGCTCCTGCGCCAGCAGGGCATCGAAGTAGCGTTGCCGCACCCGGTCGACCACCTGCTGCGCGGCGCCGCGCAGCTCCTCGCCGCGCAACCCGCGCAGCCCTTCAGCGGCATCCAGGCCGCTGAACACGCGAAAGTCGAGCGCCGTCTGGTTGAGCCTGAGGGAACCGGACCAGGCGTTGTCGACACCCTGCGGCTCGCGCTGGCTGGCCACCCCGTCGCTCACGACCTGCTCCAGACCGGCAAGGGTTCGCACGTAGGAGGCTTCGACCGAGACCCGGGGGTACACCCCGCTGTACGCCTCCCGAATCTGGTGCCCTGCAATGTTCAAGGCGGACCGCGCCGCCTGCAGCTGGGCGCTGTTGGCCAACGCGATCTCCACCGCCGAGCGCAACGGCAGGGCACCGGAACCAGGCAACTCCTGGGCGCAGACAGGCAGGGCGGCGAACCCGAGAAGCACGGCTGCGGCAATTGAAGAGAGAGAAGTTGACAAGCTCGATCCTGGCCTGCGGGCCGCATCATGTGCACCGCGACACCGGCTCGCGGCAGGCATCGGCAACGTACCGCCGGGCAGGCTCGAAGTCAAACCGGCCGTGTCCGCGTGCCGGGCGGCAGCGCCGTCAGGCCTCGGGAGGAGCGTGAACCACGCGCGGGAGCATGCGCTCCAGGTCGGCGGCGTAGGCAAACAGCGCCGGCGTGCCGCCGGTGTGCACGAACACCACCGCCTGATCGGCACGGTAGCGGCCCGCGCGCACGTCGGCGACCAGCGCGGCCATCGCCTTGGCGGTGTAGGCGGGGTCGAGCAGCACGCCTTCCAGACGCGCCAGCAGCGCCAGCGCCTCCATGCCGTCCGCGGTGGCGCGGCCGTAACCGGAGCCGACGTAGCCGCCGTCGACCGACACCTGTTCCGGCGTCAGGGCGGCGGGCAGGTCGAGCAGTCGCGCGGCGTCGTTGGCCATCTCGGCGATGCCGGCAGCCTCGTCCCAGGGCCAGCGGATCGGCAGGATGCTGTGCACCGGACAGCGCGCAGTGAGCAGCGCGGCACCCAGGCTCAGGCCCGCCCCGGTGGCGCCACCGGCGCTGGTGTAGACCGCCGCCGGGGTCACCTGCCGCTCGCGGAGCTGATCGTCGACCTCGGCCATGGCCAGCACGTAGCTCACCGCCGCACGCCCCCACAGCGCGCGCGAGTGCTCGTACACCACCCGCCCCGCGGCGCGGAACCGCTGCGCGCGCTCGGCGATCACCGCGTCCAGCGCCGGACCGATGGTGGCGTCCACGAACTCGTAGCTGGCCCCGGCGATGTGGTCCAGCAGCAGGTTCCCCTGCAGCTCGGTGCTGCTCTCGCCGCGCGCCAGCACGAGGTGGATGTCGAGGCCGAGCCGCGCGCACGCCGCCGCGGTCTGGCGGCAGTTGTTGGACTGCACGCCGGCGCCCCAGACCACCAGGTCGGCGCCATCCGCCAGCGCCTGGCCGAGCAGGAACTCATTGTGGCGGGTCTTGTTGCCGCCGAAGGCGAGGCCGGTGCAGTCGTCACGCTTGATGAAGATGCGCGGGCCGCCGAGGCGCTCGGCCAGCCGCGGCAGTTCCTCCAACGGCGTCGGCAGATGGGCCAGGGCCACGCGCGGCAGAGCGGCGGCGCGTTGCCGCAACTGATCGCTGGTAATGGTAGACATGGTTCTCCATCCGCAGCCTACCACGTTGTTCGGATCGCGGGCGTCGTGCCATTCGCTGGGCCCGCTGGGCGGTGTCCCGGTGCCGGTGGACGATGGCCGGGTATTCCAGCGCGTAGTCTGACCGAAGCCGCCGGTTACGGTACTCGGTGCGTCCAGAGGAATCCGTCAGCCTCCATGGATTGATGTACATTCCGATTGGGGTATACTTGGACTTGGAACGACAATATGGCGATATCAGTCTCGACTACGGGGCCGTGCTAGATCCTGGTGGATTTAACGTGATGACCGAGAATCGCATTCGGATCTTGGAAATCGGCAATTTCAAGAGCATCGACACGCTCCGAATACGCGCGCTCTCGCCGTTCTCGGTATTCGCCGGATCGAACGGATCAGGCAAGAGCAACTTTGTCGATGCTCTCGACTTTGTCAGCGTTTTCGTACGTCACGGAATAGAAGCCGCGTTGCACAAGCATGGTGGAATCCAGAATATCCGTTCCCGAAAACGTCAGGCCACTGCAGCTCGTCAGTTCAGTTTTTCTATCAGTTGTGAATTTGTCGATGGACACGAACAGGTATCGGTGTTCGATTACTCTCTCCGCATACATGACCTTTATCGAAACCCTGTGCCAGAGGAATTTCTTGATATCGACGGAACTCGAGTTCTTTCCCGAAAAAGACGCAGTGGGTTCATCCATCTGCGGGAGAATCCTGAGATCCAACGATTTCCGGACATATATTCTTCCTTGTCGCTGCTACCGGACAATAAGCTCACCAGGTTTCTGAAGCACTTGAACGTATATCGGATCGATCCCGTTGACGCCAAGGCGACCGACAAGAGCAACGTCGATGCGACACGATTAGCCAGCGACGGTAGCAATCTGGCGAGTGTCTTGCGGCGTCTGGAGAGTAACCGCGAGGCCTCCGCAGACATCCTGGACTGGATGCAGATGATTGTTCCGGGAGTGGCCACGATTCAGACTCGGCAGCGAACCGCGGACAACAGTACCGCCCTTTTGTTCGAGGAAACCGGGTCTGCGAAGCGGTTCCCAGCGAACCTCGTCTCCGACGGCACGGTTTATGCGCTCTGTATGCTGGTTGCCGTGCTTGGAGCTCCGGCCGGGAATGGGATGACGTTGATCGAGGAGCCGGAACGAGGCTTGCACGCCAAGGCTATCCGTGAGCTGGTGGATCTCATGCGCCAGCAAGCGTCGTCCGACCGTCCCATCTGGCTGACCACGCATAGCGAGTCGGTAGTTCGGGCACTTCACCTCAGCGAGCTAGTGCTAGTGGACAAGGTGGATGGGAACACGACCATGAAGCGAGCCGATAGTGGGAATCTGAAGCAGCATGATCTTGCCCCCTTGACCGTTGACGAGGCGTGGCTGACAAACCTCCTGGATGGTGGGCTGCCGTGGTAACCGTTGGGTTCGTGGTCGAAGGAGCATCCGAGTCGGAACTGGTGAAGAGTGACATTTTTTGCAACTGGCTACGGCAACATGGAAATATGATAGTCGTCGACCCAGTGGTTGATGCCGGAGGCAATGGTGGGCAGTGCAAACGAAACATCAAGGTTCACGTGGCGAGACTTAGGACACAGGCTCGACCGAACAGAGTATTGGTGCTAGCCGATCTAGATCCAGAGGATTGTGCACCATGTATCAGAGAGCGGAAGGAAATAATAGGATCCGATGGCATCGACCTTGTTGTGATTGCGCGACAGGCGATTGAATCATGGTTGCTGGCGGACACCGACGCAATGCAGAGGTGGTTGGATGACACCAACTTCTATGAAGCCAAGCCGGAACTGCCCAGGGAAACGTCCTGGGATCGACGAAAGGAGATAAGTCGCGAAAGGGATCGGAGAGGGCCAGGGAAAAGCAGACTGGTATTTGCCAGAAAGATGGTCCGACGCTATCAATTCGATGTCGCTCGTGCAGCTCAACATCGACACTGTCCGAGCGCCCGCTACTTTGTCGACAGGTTGCGTCAGTTGGCTACCTGAATATACAACAGGCAGTCTGGAAGCGGCCTGATTTCATGAGATCCTCGAGCGCCGTCACTGATCTGTGACATTGCCGAGGTCGGTCCGACAAGACTCTATCCGAGCCTTCGTAAACGGATTCCTCCGTACCTGGCCCGCGGGGATGTCCTTTTCCTGTCGCAGCGGGTCTGGTACGCTGCACGCAACGTGACGGGACGCCCCAACATCCTCTGGATCTGCACCGATCAGCAGCGCTACGACACCATCGGCTGCCTGAACAATCCGCATATTGACACCCCGGTCCTCGACCGGCTCTGCGCCGAGGGCGTCGCCTTCAGCCGCACCTACTGCCAGAGTCCGGTGTGCCAGCCGAGCCGGGCCAGCTTCCTCAGCGGCCTCTACCCCAACACCGTGCACGTGAACCGCAACGGCAACAGCTATTTTCCCGCCAACGAGCGGGTGCGGCTGATCACGCGCCGCCTCGCCGACGTCGGCTACGACTGCGGCCTGGCCGGCAAGCTGCACCTGGCCTCGGCCTGGACCGGCGTCGAGGCGCGCGCCGACGACGGCTACCGGGTATTCCACTACAGCGTGTCCGCCACCCAGTTCGTGGGCCGCGGCAACGCCTACAGCGACTGGCTGCAGCAGATCGGGCGGCTGGACGAGGTGCTGGACACCAGCGTGGTCGACGAAGCCCGCAACCGCGGCGCCCGCTACCGTCCGGACGTTCCGGCGGAGCTGCACCAGACCACCTGGTGTGCCGACCGCGCCATCGACTTCATGAGCGAACACCGCGACGGGCCGTGGCTGATGAGCGTCAACATCTTCGACCCGCACGGTCCGTTCGACGCTCCCCTCTCCTACCGGCGCCCGTACGACGGACGGGAGCTGCCACCGGCGATCTACGCCGGACGCGACGCCGCGACGCAGGAACGGTTGCAAGGCGCCTTTTTCCAGAGCGAACCGCAGCCGCCCGGGGAGCGGCAGCGACAGCAGAAGGCGAGCTACTACGGCATGGTCACGCTGATCGACGAGCAGGTCGGGCGCATGCTGGAGGCCCTGGAAGCCACCGGCCAGCGTGACGACACCGTGGTGATCTTCACCTCCGACCACGGCGAGATGCTCGGCGACCACGGCCTGACCGGGAAGGGCTGCCGCTTCTACGAGGGCGCGGTGCGGGTACCGCTGATCGTGTTGTGGCCTGGAGTATTCCAGTCCGGGGTGGTGGCGGAAGGTCTGGCGGAGCTCACCGACCTGGCGCCGACGCTGGCCGAGCTGGCCGGTCTGGAGCCGGGCTGGACCCACGGCCGCTCGCTGGTGCCGATCCTGACCGGGAAGGCCGATCCGGCCCACCACCGCCCGTTCGTGCGCTGCGAGTACTACGACGCGCTCAACATGTATCTGCCGCAGGAGCCGGGGCGCCACACCTCATGCTGGGCGACCATGTACCGCGACGAACGCCACAAGCTGGTGAACTACCACGGCCTCGACCATGGCGAGCTGTACGATCTGGACGCCGATCCGGAGGAGATCGACAACCTCTGGGAGCAGCCGGCCGCGGCCGCGCTGCGCGCGACCCTCACCCAGCGCAGCTTCGACGCCACGGTGGCGGCCTGCGATCCCGGACCCGCGCAGATCGGGCGCTTCTGAGCCTACGGTCCAAGAATCGGCAGACCCAATGGCATCCGGCATCACCCTCAGCGCTTCCGTGATCTGCGCCGATCCGCTGCACCTGCAGCGCGACCTGGCGCTGCTGGCGGAGCACGGCTTCGCCCTGCACTTCGACATGATGGATGGCCACTTCGTGCCGGGGCTCGGCCTCCATCCGGGCCTGCTCGGCCGCATCACCGGCGCGCTGTCGGCGCCGGTCGACGTGCACCTGATGGTGAGTGATCCACTGCCATGGATCGAGCCGGTGGCCGCCGCCGGAGCGACCCTGGTGAGCTTTCACGTGGAAGCGCCGGCCGACGCCTACACCGTCCTGCACCGGATCCGTTGCGTGCGTACCGCTGCCGGCGGTGCGCTGCGGGCCGGGATCGCGCTGCGGCCGCTGACGCCGCTGGCCGCGCTGGAGCCGCTGCTGGAGCACGTCGACGCGGTGTTGCTGATGGCCTACGCGCCGGGCACCACCGGCCAGCCTCCCCTGCCTCGCTTCGCGGAGCGCATCGGCGCGCTGCGCCGGCTGCTGGAAGCGCACGGCCGGGACGCGGTGCAAATCATCGTCGACGGCGGCGTGTCGCAGGAGCTGCTGCCGCGCTACCGCGCCGCCGGCGCCGACGTGTTCGTGTTCGGCACCGCCGGCCTGTTCACCGGCACGGACCGCCTGGCCGCCAACATCGCCCGCATCAAGCGTCTCGCGGCAGGCTGACGGAGACTGACGGCCGCGCACGGGGCGCCGGGCTCGCGCGCCCGGCGCGGGCACCTCAGCCGGCCCTGCTCTCGGCGAGGCGGTTCGGGGTGCGCTCCAGGTGCTGCTGCGGCCAGACGATGCTGCGCCGGCGTGGGGTCAGGCGCGCCAGCAGCTCGGGGGAGGGCTGATAGCCGAAGCGGAAGTTGCCCCACGACGGCCCGTAGCGGTTCACCACGATGCGGCGCTCTCCGGGGTTGCGGCGGGGTGCCGAGCCGTGGGTGCAGCAGTCGACGAACAGCAGCGCGTCGCCGGCACCCAGGTGTACCTCGGTGCTGCCCTCGATCTCGGCGGCTGAAGGCCGCCCGTCGACTCCCATGGAGTACTGTCTGAATTCGGGATGCTCGAAATTACTCTTGTGGGAACCGGGGATCAGCACCGTGCCGCCGTCTCCGGGGCCGATATCGGTCAGCGCCACGAGCACGTTGATCTGGTTGCAGTGGAACCTGCCCCCCAGGACGCGGAACTGGCAGCGGCTCAGGCCCAGGTGGCCGCCGTTGTGCAGGCCGATCGCCTCGCCGGGGCCGCGGAAGTTGGCAAAGTTCTCGTCGATGAACAGCGGCCCGTGGTGCTCGTCGAAGGTGCCCTCGCCGCCCACGAAGTGGCGCACCTTGTCGAACCACGCCGGGTGGTCGATCAGGCGCTCGAACGGTGTCCCCGCCTCGTAGATCTGCTGGTAGTTGAGGCCGTCGTGGTCGTCGAAGCTGTGGGCGTGCACGTAGCCGTACCACTCCCCCAGCGCCAGCCGCGGAATCGCGTCCAGGCAGGCGTTCAGTTCGCCGACCTCGGCTTGCGACAGGGCTCCCTCCAGCACCAGGAAGCCGCGCAGATCGAAGAGATAGATGTCGCGGTCGGTAACCATTGGCAGTCGGCGGCGATCGTAGGCGCGGCCGTCACCGCGGTCAAGGCGCCGTGCCGCGGGCGCCGCCGGCACCGCCCGCGCGATCCAGCAGGCTGGTGACCATGCGCCAGGTCATGCCCCAGATGAGCTGGCGCCCGAAGCGGATCGCCGGCAGCCGGCGCGTGGCGCCGTCCGCCACGCGTTCCAGCGTAGCGCGGTTGCGGGTGTCGCTGAGGTGGGCGAGCGCAATCCAGTAAGCCGCGGTCACCTCCCCGGGATCCGGTTCCAGCGCGGGCGGCTCGGCGCCGGCGT
The DNA here is from genome assembly GCA_965203905.1 of Spirochaetia bacterium. Lineage (GTDB taxonomy): Bacteria > Spirochaetota > Spirochaetia > SZUA-6 > Bin103 > Bin103. Next base: position 6,500,029 of record CBDBDQ010000005.1, read on the forward strand.
AGAACACGAACGGCGCCACGCTGCCCGCCGTCGGCCGGCCGGCCCGGACCAGAGGAATCACCGGGCCCGCGCCGAGGTACTGGTAGCGTTCGAGCCGCAGTCCGACCTCTTCGCTCGTCTCCCGTACCGCGGCGTCCCACAGGCTGGCGTCGGCGGGGCTGACTCGTCCCCCGGGCAGCGCCATCTGGCCCGACCAGGGATCGCGCGGGTGCGTGGCCCGCTGAATGAAGCACAGGCTCAGGTCACGGTCCGCGCCCGCGAAGATCAGGGCCACCGCGGCCTGTTCCAGGAGCGGCGCCGGCGGCCGCGGGTGCTCGCGACTGCCGGCCACGGCTCGCCGGATCGCGGCGACGGTCACTGGAGGAGTCCTTCGGTGCCGGAAGACACGACGCCGACAGTGTACCGCCGGGGGTCGGACCAGGGGCAATTGACTTGGCGTCGCGCTTGTACGATGCTCGCGTCATGCTGAGTGAACAACAGGTGCAGTCATACCGCGAGGACGGCTACCTGGCGGTTCCCGGCGTGCTCAGCGCGGCGGAGGTCGCCGACCTGCAGCGCGTGACCGACGAGATGGTGGAAGCCAGCCGCAGCGTGGAAGCGCATACCGATGTTTACGACCTGGAGCCCGGGCACTGCGCGGCGGAGCCGCGGGTGCGGCGCATCAAGTCCCCCGACCTGCAGCACGAGGTCTACGCCCGCACCCTGCGCCACCCGACCATCCTCGACATCGTCGAGCAGCTCGTCGGTCCCGGCGTGCGCTACCAGAGCAGCAAGCTCAACATGAAGGCGGCCGGCTACGGCAGCCCGGTGGAATGGCACCAGGACTGGGCCTTCTACCCGCACACCAACGACGACATCCTGGCGGTGGGAGTGTGCATCGACGGCATGAACGAGGAGAACGGCGGCATGCTGGTAGTGCCAGGCAGCCACCGCGGCCCGGTGTTCGACCATCACCAGGACGGCTATTTCGTGGGCGCCGTCACCGACAGCGAGGTGCCCGCCGAGCAGACGGTACAGCTCCAGGTCCCGGCCGGCGGCATCAGCCTGCACCACGTACGCACCCTGCACGGCTCGGTGCCCAACCGCTCGCCGCGGCCGCGCCGCCTGCTGCTGTTAGAGATGTGCGCCATCGATGCCTGGCCGCTGGCTAACATGACCGACCTGGACACGTTCAACGCCCGCATCCTGCGTGGGTCACCCACTCTCACGCCGCGCATGGAGGCGGTACCGGTGCGGATTCCGCTCCCCGGCCACGAGCGCCGCGGATCGATCTACGAGGTACAGAGCAAGCTGGCGCAGCCGGTGCTGGCCGGCGCCCGTTAAGGTCAAGGCAGGCGAGTCGCTCAGCCGCGATACTCGGTCGAGAGCTCCCGCTCCACCACCTCGCGGCGGTGGCCCTCCCAGTAGTACTGGAAGCGGTCCGACTTCCAACCGGCGTACACCTCTTCCCAGGTGACCCGGCCCTGGTGAACGCCCAGGTTCTTGTTCATGATCTTGGCGTCGAACCTCTGGTAGCGGTAGTCGACCGACAGGCGGATGCGGTCGCCGGAGTGGTTGGGCAGGCCCTGGTGCACGGTCTTGCTGTGGAAGAACAGGGTGTCGCCCGTTGCGAAGGGACTGGACATCCACTCGCCGTCGAGCCATTCCGACTCCACGCTGAGGCCGCCCGCCCCCTTCGCCTCGCGCACCGGCAGGATGCCGCGCTCATGCGACCCGCGCAGCACCGCCAGCCCGCCGAGCTGCGCCGGACAGGGCCCCAGGGGGATCCACGCGGTCCACACCTCGGGCGTGCCCTGCACCAGGATGAAGTCCTGGTGCGGAGGGGTGGTGAACTCCAGCTTGTTCGGGAACAAGACCCGGGCGATGGTGCTCGGCTGTGGCATCGCGGGCGCACCGAGCAACGCCTCCGCCACCTTCAGCAGCGCGGGATCGTGCGCCATGGTGTGGAACGACTCCAGCTTCTGGATGGTGTCGTAGATGGGATTGAACTCCGGCGTCCCTATGATCCGGGCTTCCTGGGTGGAGACCGCAGCGAGCGGATCGGTGCCGGCGTCGAGCCAGCCGACGTCATCGAGGATCGCGGTGATGTCGCTTCGCAACCGCCCGATGGCGTCCTCCGGCACCAGCCCGCGGATGAATACGTAGCCGTCGTCGCGCGCGCGTGCCCGCAGGTCGGCCGCTCGATCTACAAGGTCGTCGCTCACCGTGAACGGGACGCAGCGCCGCTGTTCGGTGCCGACCTGAACCATGGTCATAGGCGCGATGATACCGTGGCGGCCGCCTCTGGCAACAGGACCTGTTGCCAGAAGCGATTGTGCGTTCACCGACCAACGACCGAGGTCGGCGCGCCACTGCTCGAACTCTTGCGCTCGTCCGGCGATTGACGCGGCGGACCGAGCGGCTGTTCAATGGCGGCGTGGAGTTCGCCAACCCGATCTACGACGTGGTGTTCAAGTACCTGATGCGGGATCAGCGCGTCGCCCGTATGCTGATCGGCAGGATCACCGGTCTGACGGTGGAGTCTCTGACGGTGAGCCCGCAGGAGACCGCCGTGCATCGCACGCCGGAGGCGCCGGACCACGGATTGCCGCTGACGCTGTTGCGGATGGACTTCGCGGCGCGGGTGCGCACCGACGACGGGAGCGAGCGACAGGTGCTGATCGAGATCCAGAAGGCGAAGGCGCCGACGGTGGTTGAGCGCTTCCGGCGCTACCTGGGACAGCAGATGAGCAGCCGCGAGAACGTGGTCACGCATGCGTCCGGGCGCACGGAGGCGGTGCCGATCGTGACGATCTACTTTCTGGGCTACGACCTCGGCGTGTCGGACGAGGCGGTGATCGACGTGTGCCCGCGGGTGACCGAGCGGCACACGGGCCGCGAGTTGGAGGCGAGCCATCCGCTGGTGGAGGGGATCCATCACCGCAGCCACATCATCCAGATACCGCGACTGGCGAGGCGGCGGCGCGACGAGTTGGAGCGCGTGCTGGCGATCTTCGATCAGGAGTTGGTGAAGGGCAACGGGCGCGGGGACGCGCACGTGCTGACGATCGCGGAGGGGGAGTATCCGGCGGAGTGCGGATTCGTGCTGAGGCAGTTGCGTGAGGCGATGGCGAAGGAGGAGGTGAGGCGCAACATGCAGGGTGAGGACCTGCTGTTGGAGGACTCGATACTGTTGGCGAAGCAGGTGGACCACCTGGAGCGGCAGTCCGAGCGGGAGCGGCAGCGCGCGGAGCAGGAAGGGCAACGGGCCGACCAGGAGCGGCAACGCGCGCAGAGAGCGGAGCAGGATCGGCAACAGGCGGAGTCGAGCCTGGTACGCGCGATCCGCCACCTGTACGGCCTCGGTCAGGAGGTCGACGCGATCGCCGCGGCGCTGGCGGTCGATCCGGAACGGGTGCGGCAAGTGCTCTCGGAGTAGGCGCGAGGCTGACTGGTATCCGATCCTGTTCACCGACAACCAACTGCGGCTACCGAATGCGCGACGGAAACGCGGTGAGTGCTACCTCAACTCGCTGCCGGCGGCAGCGGCACGGTCGGTTTGCCGTGACCGGTCAGCGATTGCCCACCGCGGGACCGCGGGGGTGGTTGTTGCGCTGCGGCCGGGAATGACGTAGCGTGGACCCGTACTACTTGGTCGAACCACGAGGAGGTCGTACATGGCTGAGATCTCGGACATCATCCTCAGTGAGATCGAGGGGAGCGGCATCGACGCCTCCGATCTGGGGGTGGAGATCAAGCGTGGCAAAGGGCTGTTCAACCGCCGCAAGGTACTCAACGTGTTCGGCGCGGTGCACTCCGAGCCGGACCACCAGGCGGTGCTGCGCGTCGTGCGGCGCCACGCCGGCGACAACTTCGACGTGACCGACTCGGTGGCGGTGCATCCGCGGCAGCACTGAGCGGTTGCCGCGCCGCGCCGTCCGCCCCACTGCACGGCGCCGGCGCGCGCTTCAGGCGGCTTCCGACCAGGACCGGAACCAGGCCGCGTACTGGGCCAGAACCGCGTCCGCGTCGTGCGGCTGCGTGCGGTTGTGGATTACTTCGACGGAGAAGCAGCCGTCGAATCCGGTGCCATGGAGCAGTGCCAGCGGCGTCGCGTGATCGATCTGTCCGGAACCGATCGGTACGGTGTCGATCCGCTGCCGGTCGTCGGCGCGGTAGGCGCCGTCGTGAGCATGGACATGAGCCGTCAGCATGCCGATTGCGGCGAACGTGTCGGCCGGTCGTTCCAGCATCCGCTGGGTGTGCATGAAGTCCCAGAGCACGCGCAGGTTGGGGTGGCCGGCGCGCTCCACCGCCGTTCGCACCGGCGCTGAAGCAGACCAGTCGTCGTGCGTCTCCAGCAATAACGTCACCCCGGCGGCCGCGGCCTCGGGCAGCACCTCGCGGTAGCCCTCGACCAGGTGCTCCACGTGGTGGTGAAGCTGCCACGGCTCGGTCCGCGGGCCGCCGAAGGTGCGTACCAGCGGGCACCCCAGGTCGGCGGCCAGCTCGATGCAGCGGCGCGTCTCCTCCAGGCAGGCGCGGCGCTCAGCGAGCGCGGTGGCCGCGAACCGCGCCCCCGAGGCCACGCAGCACACCGCCAGCCCGGCATCCTCCAGCCGCCGGCGGGCCTCCGCCCGTGCCGCCGCCGGCAGGTCGGTCTCCAGGCCGGCGCGGTGGCCCCAGCCCACGCGCGGCTCCAGCCCGGCATAGCCGTGCCGCAGCATGCCCTCGACGATGGTCGGGAGATCCCAGTCGGGGCACACGCTGGTCATCGTGGCAAGCTTCACCGACTGCTCGCGCGGTGCCATCAGCCGGCCGCCGCCGCGCTGCCGTAGCGCACACCCGTGGGGACCACGTCGGTCTCGCGGCCGGCGCGGATGGCGAGGGCCGCGTCCAGCGTGCTCCAGAAGTCGTGATCCGGTGCATAGCCGAGCAGCTCGCGCACCTTGGTGCGGTCGAACTCGAAGTAATTCGGGGACGGCATGCGGACGTCGGCGTAGCCGACCCCGAGCCGCTCGGCCAGGGCCGGCACCAGCTCCTCCCACACGGTGAGCAGCCCGCCCACGGTGAACGCCTCGCCCACGGCGGCGTCGGCGTCAAGGGCCAGCGCCAGCCCCTTGGCGATGTCGCGCACGTCGCACCACTCCTGCTTGAAGGTGCGCCCGTCGGGGCAGCGGCAGACCAGCAGACGCCTGCCCTCCTTCCAGGCGGCGTCGAGTTGCGCCCGCGCTTCCCGCTCCGCCGGCGACGGATCGGACAGCCCCCGCAGCCGCTCGCGATAGTGGGCCACGCTCCAGTAGCGCGGAATGCCCTCCGCGTCGAGCAGCTCGCTCGGCTCCAGCACCGTGGTGAAGCGGCACACGACGGTGGGCACCCCGTACTGGTAGTGATAGTTCATGCACAGCTCTTCGCCGATCCACTTGGTCAGGAAGTAGGGCATCGCCATGCTGTGGCTCACCTCGTGCTCGCGGATCGGCCGCTCGAACAGGCGGCCGTCATCCTCCGTGCGCCAGTACACCGCCTCGGTGCAGGCGTACACGAGGCGCTGCAGCTCCGGTGCATGGGCGCGGATCGCCTCCAGCAGGTGCAGCGTCCCCAGCCCGTTGATCTGCAGATACTCGATGTTGTCGTGCGGCGAGGCGAAGGCGGCGGCGATGTGGTACACGGCGTCGACGCCCCGCACCGCCCGCTGCACGGCGGCGTAGTCGCGCAGGTCGCCCTCCACCAGCTCGACGTTGGCGATGCCGTCCAGCTTGTGCACCCGGCTGGCGTCGCCGGGAAACACGAAGCCGCGGATCTCGTGCCCCTGCCGCAACAACCGGCGCACCAGGTTGGCGCCGATGCGTCCGTTGGAACCGGTGACCAGAATCCTCACTTCACACCTCCACGCGGTAGCCGTCGCCGGCGCGCACGCCGCGTTCGACCAGCTCCGGCTCCAGGTCGAAGCCGGTACCGGGGGTGTCCGGCACCAGCAGCTTGCCGTCACGCAGCTCCCAGCCGTCCAGCAGCACCCCCTCGGTGTCGGCGGGTGCCGCCTCCTGCAGGCAGAAGTTGGGCACCGACGCCGCGAAGTGGGCGTGCGCGTAGCGCTCGATGATCGAACCCCAGCAGTGCGGTGCGCAACGCGCGCCCCATGGCTCGATGCGCGACGCTGCAGCTTTCCACCAGGACAGCCCCTGCATGCGGAAGTCGTGCTGCACCACGTCGATGTCGCCGGCCTCCACCATGGCGAAGAAGGTGGGCGGCGGCGGGCCCGACTCTCCGTCGGCTACCAGCGTCGCGTAGCCGCGCTCGCGGATGAACCGCTTCAGATCGGCGTTGAGCGCCGGATCCTCCCCGAACGGTTCCTCGAACCAGTAGATGCCGGCATCGGCGCACGCGCGCAGGGTGTCCTTGGTGCTGTTGAGGGTGCCGCCGTTGTTGGCGTCCACCAGGATCTTGGCATCGGGGCCGGCGGCCTCGCGCACGGTGTGGATCACCAGCACGTCGCGCTCCAGGCCGGCGGCGGTGGGCATCCAGCGCGCGCCGCGGCCGATCTTGATCTTGAAGTTGCGGTACCCGTAGCGGTGGCCGGTGCGCACCTCTTCCTGAAAAATCTCCCGGGCCTGCACGTCGTCGGCGTCCAGGTCATCGATGTAGATGGAGCCGTCGTAGAGCTCGACGGCGCGGCTGCCGCGCGCCCCGAGCAGCCGGTACAGCGGCACTCCCTGCAGCCTGGCGGCGAGGTCCCACAGCGGCAGGTCGATCGCCGTGCCGTCCGCCAGCGCTCCGTCGGGCAGCCGGAACAGCTCCCCCAGGGAGCGGCCGACCAGCGACTCGGCCGCGTCCCGTGCCAGGCGCGACCAGCCCACGCCGACCGCGCCGCTCGCGGTGTGCACCCGCACCACGGAGTCGTGCACCACCGTGCCGTGGGCGCCGCCGCGGGCGTTGCAGCCGATATCGCGCGGGCGCGGGCTGTGCACCTCGATCTTCTCGATCCGGGTAATTCGTTCGCGCGCCAAGTCGCTCATCCGAAATGCTCCTTTGGTTGCCCCAGCGTAGCCTCAAGCGCCGTCGAAGCGCACCCCTACCTTGAGGGCGCCGTCGGCGCGCGAGCGGGCCAGCTCGTAGGCGCGCGCCACCTCCTGCAGCGGGAACACGTGGCTGACCAGCCCCGCCACCTCGATCGCGCCGCGCACGATCAGGTCCAGCGCCAGGCGGAACGAACGCTTGCCCGGCTCGGCCGCGGCGCCGCTGACGCTGGTGATGCGGCACTGGGCACGGAACAGGGTGTAGAAGTCGACCGGGAAGATGTCCTGCTTGGGCAGACCGAAGAACAGGATGCGGCCACCGGGGCGGGCCAGCCGCGGTGCCAGGTTGACGGCGTCCGGAGACCCGGCAGCCTCCACCACCAGGTCGGCCCTGGCGCCGCCGGTGAACGCGGCCACCCGTGCCACCGGGTCGTCGCGTGCGGGCTGATATGCCTCGTCGGCCCCCATGCGCAGCCCGGCGGCGATACGCGCATCGCTCAGGTCCAGCACCAGGATCCGGTCCGCGCCGAGACGCCGCAGCATCGCCACGAACAGCAGCCCGGCGCTGCCCTGCCCGATCACCACGGCGCTCCGGGCAACCACGTTGCCCACCTGCTGGCAGCCGTACACCACGGTGCCGAGCTGCTGCGCCAGCACCAGGTGCTCGGCCGGCAGGTCGCCCGGCAGCCGGATCAGGTCCGAGCAGGGGGCGACGAAACGCTCGGCCATGCCTTGCTGTTGCGTCACCAGGGCGAGCACGCGGGTGTCCGGTGTCAGACCGTCGGGTGCGGCGGCCGCGGGATCCGGAGCCGTCACCCGTGCCACGATCTCGTGACCGGAAACGCCGGGCGGCAGCGGGTAGGCGTCCGCGCCGCCGCTGTACACGGTGCGCAGGTCGCTGCCGCAGAGGGTGACCAGCTCGGGTCGCAGCTGGGCCTGTCCCGCCGCCGGCTCCGGAGCCGGCGTGGCGATCACCTCCACCTGCCCGGGAGCGGTGACGCGGGCCGCGCGCACGGTGGCGAGCGGCGCAGCAAGGCATTCATCGCGCCGCCTGACGGTGTTCATGCAAAGCTCCTCGTGGCTGAGAGTTGGCCTACGGTACCGCGCTCGGCGCGCACGTGTCACACGGTGCCGAAGCAGAGCCCAGATAGCCCGGCCCGCTGCGGCATGCTACAGTGATCGTGTTGACAGCGGAGTACGGGATCGGATGAGGCTGGACAGCGTCGAGCGTATTGCGCGCGGGTTGAACGACAGCGAGGTGCGTTTCATCGTGGTGGGCGGACTGGCAGTCGTTGCCCATGGCTACGGCCGTCAGACGCATGACCTCGATCTTGTCATTCAGCTTGAGCCTGGCTCCATCCACCGCGCGTTCAAGGCACTGGCCAAGCTGGGGTATCGGCCGCGCGTCCCGGTCACGGCGGATGCGTTTGCCGACCCGCGGCGCCGCGCGCAACTGATTGCGGACAAGGGAATGATGGTCCTGGGCTTCCACAGCGACCGGCACCGCGAGACGCCGGTCGACCTGTTCGCCGCGGAACCGTTCGACTTCGCTGCCGAGTACGCGACGGCGCTGGTCGAGGAGGTGGCGCCCGGAGTGCCGGTACGGATCGTGCGGCTGGAAGTCCTGCTCCGGCTGAAGCGCGGGGCGGGCAGGCCCCAAGACCTGGCGGATATCGCGGAACTGACTCAGCTTGATCGGGGGGAAGGAAATGGCTGACGAGATCGATTGGCGGCTGGTCACGTTCGCCGGCAACCGCCGCCGCCAACGGGAGGAATTCCGTGCTCTCCCGTTGCGCGACAAGCTGATCGCGATCGAGCAGCTCTCGATGGTTACCGAGTACTTCCGAGCCCGCCGCCGCGCAGCGAGGACAGCGCAGTCGACGGACGATGCTCGCAATACGTAGTCACGAGCCCTCTTTGCACTCTCCTCCGCCCGTACCGTAGTATTGGATTCTGGACCGTAGTTGAGTGTGAATATGGATATTGCATACCGCCTCGATCCGATCAACGAGGCTTATGCCGACATGCTGCAGGGCGGCCGCAAGCGCGCGGCTCTGACCACCGGCTGAGTGCGCAGCTTCTTTGCGCGGGTCGTCCGCGTCGAGCCGAACTTCCTGCACCTGACGCTGCGTCCGGTCGCGGCCACCTGCGCGGTTGGCGGTGCTGCCGTGATCGGTCTCGCGCTCGTGGTGACGGGGCTGGGTGGCTTCGTCGGCGTGGCCGCGTTGCTGGGCACGTTGATGGCCGGGGCGTACCTGCCGAGCAGATCCTTGGTGATGAACCGCGAGACCGGCGAGCTATTGGTGCTCCGGCGCACGCGAATGAGTGGCGGCTCGACGCCGGCCGAGGTCAGTTGCGCTCTCACCGACATCGTCGGCGTCGAGATCGCCGAGCGTCCCGGTGGCGCCGCCGGCGCGCGCTGCGAACTGCTTATGCAGGACGGCTCGCGGGTTCCGATTGAGCGTGCCTACAGTCGCGCCGCGCGAAAGCACCAGTTGCTCCGCGACCAGATTCTGAGCTTCCTCCGCCAGGACACCAGGAGTGACGATCGCTGAGGTCTGCAGCACGGGTTGCTATTCAACCCGGCGCCACCGCGAACGCGGTCACGTTGCGCGTGGCGCGGCTGAACTCCACCCCCACCAGGTGGATGGGCTCGCCCAGGTGGCGATACTTGGCCGCGTAGTCCCGGCTCTGAAGCTGCGCCAGCGCACTCCCCTCCGGCTCCATCTCCACCACCTTGAATTCGAACAGGTACACGTGCCCGCCGGCCCGCACCGCCATGTCCAGCCGCCCGTGGCTGCTGGAGTCTTCCACGGCGATCTCATATCCCAGGGCCGCGAAGTACGAGAAAAAAACGCTCGCGTAGTAGCCCTCGTACTCGGCGATGTCATTGTTCGTGTACCACTGGTACGGGATGCTGGCGAAGAATGCCTGGAACAGCGCCTGCATGCCGTCGAAATCATTCGCCTCCAGCAGGTCGTAGAGGCGGATGCTGTTGGCGGTCTGGCGGCTGGTGTCCTGCACCAGGTGACGCAGCAGGTGGTCGTTCAGGCTCTGGCGCACCTCCCGGTTGGGGTAGCCGAGGCGATACAGCATCCTGCCGGCCCGCCGCTCCTCGGTATCGATGGTCAGGTAGCCGGTCTGGAACAGCAGCGCCTCGGTGCCGATGTGCTCAGCGGCGGTGCGGCCGCCGACGTCGAACGCCGACAGCAGCTCGGCGGTGCTCACCGTGTCCCCCAGTGACACCGAGGTGACGCGGCGTTCGAACAGCATCTTCACCAGGAACGCCGGCGAACCGGTCTCGAACCAGTGGGCATCGAACTCGCGGCTGTGGAACAGCCGCAGCAGGTCGTAGGGGTTGTATACTCGCTCGCTGCCGCGCCAGTTGTAGCCGTTGTACCAATCGCGGATCTGCTCGCGGTCCAACCCGGGGAGTTCTGCGGCGAACACCCTATCCAGATCCTCGTCGGTGTAGCCGCAGATCGCCGCGTAGCGCGGATCGAGGGTGAGGTCGGTGACGTTGTTCAGCCCTGAGAAAAGGTTGACCTTCGAGAACTTGCTCACCCCGGTCAGGAAGGTGAAGCACACGTGGGCGTCGGCGTCCTTGATCACCCCATACAGGCCGCTCAGCTCGTCGCGGTTGGCGAGCGCCAACTCCGGTTTCTCCAGCGCGTCCAGGATCGGCTTGTCGTACTCATCCACCAGCACCGCCACTCGCTGTCCGGTCTCCCGGTGCAGTGTCTCCAGCAGATCTCGAAAGCGGTCCGCAGCGGTGTCGTAGCGCCCGCTGATCGACCGCTGGCGCTCGATGCCGCCCAGTTGGGCGATCACGTTCTTGGGCAGGTAACCCGGCTTCGCGAAGTTGCCGCCGGCGAAGCTCAACCGCACCACCGGGTGGCGCTGCGTGCAGTTCCGGCGCCCGTGGATGTGCAGCCCCCGAAACAACTCCTCGTTGCCCTCGAAGTACTCCTTCAGGGTGTCCACGAACAGACTCTTGCCGAACCGCCGCGGCCGCGACAGGAACCAGTGCTTGCCCTCGTCGAGCAGCCGGTCGAGGTAGCCGGTCTTGTCCACGTAGTAGCAGTTCCGCTCGCGAATCTCGCGAAGGGTCTGGATGCCAAGCGGCAGTCTGCGCTTCACCACCGCCATCCTACCCGGGCCGGGTGGTGGTTGCCACCCGAGCCGCGGGCCGCGCTCGCCTGGAACCGGTGCGATGAGGTTCGTGAGGCTGACAGCGTTCACGGCGAAGCGGGCGCTGCTGCGGTGGCGGGTGGTGAGGCGGGGCCGTCGCGGCTGCTTGGCGCCGTGAGCCCGATGAGCACGCCAGCGTGCTAGACTGCCTGCACACCATCGCGGGCGAGTTTGGGGGAACGATCCTCCGTTGATATTCCTCCGGGTGGTTCATCCAGGTCCGCGCATCGGCGTTGACCTAGCGCCAGGCGCAGCGCGGTCTCCGCCGTGATGCCGCGCCCGGCAGGTGCCGATCCTGATCGGCTTCAGCCTGCCGGGGCTCGCTCGCCGCGGACGGGAGCCTGCTGCCCGTGTCCGCTATTGCCTGGCCAGCTCGATGGCGCCACACTCCACCAGCGAGTCACCCGTGGCCCGGAGCGTGTCCAACACAGGATGAGTCTTCAGCCCCAACTCACGAATGGCCCTGGTGCACTTGGCGTGCCAGAAGTCCGGCGTGTCCGGCGTCTGCCAGTCGCCGCCCACCGCGACATCGGGATACAGCCCGCTGAGCGCATCGCGCATCTGCCGCGCGGTGAGCTCCCCGGACTCGTCGGTGGCGCCCAGGATGTATCTGGATCCATTCGTGGCGACGCTGCTGGTTGCCATCAGGCGCTGCGCCTGGCCGATGTCGCGCACGTCGATCACGTTCCACAGGAAGCCGGGCGCCGCGCCCTCCAGAGTCGCGATGGCCGGCCCGAAGCCCAGGCCGATCCAGCTCCCCGCGGCGTCTTGCCCGCTTTGCCCGGACAGCGCCTGGCCGATCTTCTTCTGCCACACGTTGTTCTGCGTCCTGTTGAGAACAGGACCCAGCACATGGCTGGGCATGTTGGAGACCACATCGATGCCGGTCTCCTCGCCCCAGGCATAGCCATACTTCTCGGCATCCACCTTGCCCTTGGCGTAGGAGGCCTTCTCGACGTTCCACAGGTGCTCGTCGGTGCCGTGGCCACCCCAGTCCTGCTCGGTAAACTCGTAGCCGCTGGGGTCGGCTCCACCCCGCCACCCGCCCCACACCGCCGCGCACGATGAGGTGTACATCACCCGCTTGACGCTGCCGGCCTTGCGACACGACTTCAGCACGCCCTTGGTGCCGTCCATGATGGCGTCGTAGGTGCGTTGCGCGCTGCCTTCTCCGTACGCGGCATCGGTGCGCAGGTCGGCGGCGACATGAAACACGGCCGAGCAGCCGGCACACACCTCGTCGTAGGCGCCGCTGGTGGCCTGCAGCAGGTCCGCCTCGAAGATCTCGACGCTGCCCGCGCCAAGGCCGTTCATGGCCAGCAGGAACTCGGTCTTGTCCCGACGGCTGGCGTCGCGCACGCTGGCGCGCACCGCGTAGCCCGCCTCGAACAGGTTCTTGACGACGTGCGATCCGATGTAGCCCGAGGCGCCGGTAACGGCGACCGCCCCGTCGGTGGGTCCCGTGATAGGTGGCATGGGTGGACGGTGTGCCTTGGGTCAGCCCGAAGTCAAGCCGCGTCTCTGGCGTGGGCGGCACATGGAGATGGCGCCGCGGCGGGCGATCTGGCCGGGCCTGTGCCTGACCATCGTTGTGTACGGCATCAACATATTCGGCGACGCGCTACGCGACCTGCTCGATCCCCGCCTGCGCGGCAGCGTCTGACCGCCGCTGCCGGAGCCATGCCTATTCGTCCACTCGCCGCAGAGCTTCAACCATCAGCGTGCCGCCCCAGCTCGGCATGGTCGCCGCGCCCACAACGCGGCCGCGACGCTGGCCGTCTGACTCGAGGCGGACCTGCTGCTCGCCGACGACCGGACCGTTCGCCGCTTGGCTGTCGTCGAAGGCATTCGACCGCTCGGCACGCCCGGCGTGTTGCCGCTGGCGCTGCGGCGGCGACTGGTCGACCGGGCCGAGGTGCGCCGGCTGGTGGACGACCTCGTGTGCTCCCATGGCTTCCGCATCGGGGTGGAGCTGTATGCAGCGGTGATTCGCGAAGTCGACCGGCCGTAGCTGCAGCGTGCTACAGTGGGTGCACTCTTTCTCTGTGGCACCCGCGGCATCTGTGGTACGGGAAATAGAGATCCCTCGCGGAGATTCGATGATGTGGTAAGCATCTACCCCGGTGATGAGTCGTCGCTTCTGGGACGACTACGAAAGCCTGCTTCCCTCATCGCCCACCCAGAATCCACCCAGACCCAGTCAGACCCAGCTCGAGGCGGCCTGACCGCTACCACACTGACGGAATGCACCCCAGCGGCACCTTGCCTCACGTCACCGAGTCTCGCGGTGCGGAGCGCTGCCGGCGCTCGTGGCGGTAACGGTGGTGAGCCGCGCAGCGCAAGACCAGGTTCCCCGGCTCCGCGCCGCCGCCCACCGCGACCGGAACGATGTGGTCCATCTCGAGGAAGAAGCGCGAGCCGCAGCGCCGCCCGCTGTCCCGGTCGACGAAGGTGCAGCAGCCCTGGTCGCGCCGCCAAACCTCTCGTTTCACCGCAGCCGGAATCGATCTGCCCGACGATCTGGCGGACTTCTCCACCGAAGTCGGCTCCCCTGCGCCGCCGGTCCTCCGTTCCGGTGTCGAACTACCGGTTGCCACGCGGGACTTCGCCGCCGAAGTCGGCTCCGCCGATCCTGTGCCCCCCGTGCTCCGCTCCGAAGTCGAATCGCCGGCTGCCACGCGCGGCTTCGCCGCCGAAGGGGACACCGCCGCCGCCGCGGACTTCCCGGGCCGGTCCGGGTTCTCCGCCGCCGCGACGCGATCTGCCGTCTCCCGCCCCGCTGTCCCGGACGGACGCTCGTCACTGATAGAGTCTGACTTCCGCTTCCGGCGGCGCGGCCGGCTCGGATCGTAGCGCTCCAGGCCCTCCCGCACCAGCCGCCCGACGAGTTGCCCGACCGTCAGGTGCGGATCCACGTGCGACAGCAGCTCCCGCAACTGCTGCAGTCCACGCTGGCACTCGGCGTCGATCACCGCCTTCAGCTCCCAGCGCCCGTCCCCCAGCGCCCGCAGCCGCTCGGCCGGCGCCGCCGCCTCGGGATCCACCTCCGCCAGCATCTGTTGCACCTGCCGCGTGCTCTTGCCCACCGCCTGCTCCACCAGCCGCTGCCGGGCGTGCGCATCCAGCACCGGCGATGGCGCACCCTGCGCCTCGCCCGCCGGCGCGGATGGAGCCGAGCCGGCACGCGGCGCGGCGCTGGTGCCGGCTCCCGGCGACCCGGTGGCGGCCCGTCCGCCTGCGCTGCGGTCCCAGCGCTCGAAGGAGTTCTGCAACAGGGCCGCGTTGCTCAGGTTCAGCGAGCCGTCCTGCAGCCACGCGCGGACGCCGCGGGTCTCGCGGCACAGGCGCATGGCTTTGATACGCCGCCAAGCGGCTGCCTCGGTATAGTGCAGCTCGCGCACGGTGTAGTCGAACAAGCTGGAGTAGCCGAGGCGCAGGTACAGGCGCCGGGCCTCGATTTCGCGCAGGTGGTCGAGGACGCTGAGCTGCAGCGCCTGCTCGTGGCGGGCGAGCATTCTGGTCCGCTCCAGCAGCACCTGGTCGGGGAGCACGGCGACCGTGGAGAGGAGCTCTTCGGAGGCTGCTTCGGTCACGTTCGTCACGTTCGTCATTGGTAGATCCTTACTCCTTTGCTCCTATAGTGGAACGGAAGAAATCAAGACCCCCGTTCAAACCGTGCGTGCGGATTTCCCGCACACGGCTTACCGGTGGACTCTCGAATCGCAGCATTACGCAGTCTCCCAAAACGGTCGTTCGGGATAACGCACCAACGGCTGCAGGCGTATCAGCCCCAGTCGATAGAAAGACTCGCTGGTCCACCGGCTCGCCTCGCCGGGCGTCAAGTTGCGGCCCTTGCGGGCCAGCCGCAGCCTCCGCAACCGTTGCCAGACATAGCTGTCGAGCTGATTGAACCGCTTGGCGGCATTACCGGTCCGAAAGTAGTTCGCCCACCCGCGAAGCACGGGATTGAGGTCGGTTATCACCACTCGTATATCCGCGTGGCTCCGCCCTCGGGGCGTCCTCTCTTTCACCTTCTCCCGGATTCTCTTCATCGCACGGTCCGACGGCCACCGATGCAGGTAGTACAGCCGCTTGCGCCGCTGCTCCCAGATCTTGCCGGACATCCGCTTGTGAAGATGGTGCCCCAGAAAGTCGAACCCTTCCTGTCCGTCGTACAGGTTCACCCTCCGCGTCTTCTCAGGATGTAGCTCCAGACCCAGTCGCGCCAGTATCTGGCGGACCCGCGCCTCGGCCTGCTGACACGCCCGCTTCGTGGCACAGATGATCACAAAGTCATCCGCATACCGCACCAGTGTCCCCAAAGGGGCACTGTGGTGCGTCCACAGCGTGTCCAGTACGTGCAGGTGCGCATGGACTACCCGCTGTATCGGTCGTGCGGTCTGCCGATCGGCAGCAGTCAGTCGAGGGGGCCTGCAAGAAACGTGGTCGCCAATCCACCCAGACCCAGATCGAGGCTGCCTGACCGCTACCACAGTGACGGAATGCACCCTGCTACAGTGGTCGTGTTGACAACGGAGTACGGGATCGGATGAGGCTGGACGGCGTCGAGCGTATTGCGCGCGGGTTGAACGACAGCGAGGTGCGCTTCATCGTGGTGGGTGGACCGGCGGTAGTTGCCCACGGCTACGGCGCCAGACCTGCGGACATCGCGGAACTGACTCAGCTTGATCGGGGGGAAGGAAATGGCTAACGAGATCGATTGGCGGGTGGTCACGTTCGCCGGCAACCGCCGCCGCCAACGGGAGGAATTCCGTGCGCTCCCGGTGCGCGACAAGCTGGTCGCGATCGAGCAGCTCTCGATGGTTACCGAGAACTTCCGAGCCCGCCGCCGCGCAGCGAGGACCGCGCAGTTGACGGACGATGCTCGCAATACGTAGTCACGGCCGGCGGCAGAGAAGAAGTTTGACAGCTCGTCGGGCGTGGTTTACACTGATTCTTGTTGAAAAACAGGCTTATGTGGACGATGCATTACCATAAGCACTTGCGGACGCCGCCGATTGACCGGATCGGTGTGTCCTACCCCCCCCTCAACTTTTCGAGCCGAGAACAACCAACCGCTCCGGCTGATCACCCCGTACGCGACCTCGCGCGCGGCGTCGCCTTCACCACCGCCGTAGCTGTAGCTGGCGGTGGCGCCGGCTCGGTCCATCGCCGAACCGGCATGCGGGCCGCCCGCGCCCTTCCCGGTGACTCGGGCCGTTCCGGATCCCCGCCCGCGACTGACTGCCGGCAAAACCCTCCGCCGGCGTTGCCGGCCGTTCAGACTCGCTGCTTCGCCGACCACCATCCGATGGTGGCACACCGCCCCACGTGGCCATGTGACGCAGGTCCCGATGTCCGCCGACCGGTCGGTGCTTTCATGATGGGGGGCGCACGCGCCGCGCGCAGCACACCCCACAACACAGCAAGCACCCAGACCAAGCCCTACAGAAAACACCCTGCCGGTGCTTACCGGCGCACAGGAGGTGCAAAATGATACTCAAAGAACCGCACGCGCGCGGCGTGAGCCGGGGTGAACCCCGCTGAGTCACACGCCGCGCGCCTCACGATGACTCGGACTGGCCGTCCGTGTTGCGGGCGTGAGAGTAGCCAGGGAGCGGCAAGTCGCTCCGCAATACTCTCAAATACAATACAAATACAAGCAAGGATACTAACGATGATGAAAACCATTTTTAGAATGACCTTCGCGATTGCGTTGGTCCTGGTGCTGACCGCAACCGGCCTCTGGGCGGGTGCCGCAGAAGAGGAGCCGGCAGCCGCTGCCGACAAGAAGTATGTAACCGACCCCACGACCGGCGAGGTGGTGAGCGCACCGGAGTATGGCGGGACCCTGACCTTCACCAAGCGTAGCTGGCCAGCGAATACGGACACCTTGGCCGGTGGGAGGTGGGCGTCCCAGTTGGTCTTTGCCGTGCTGGATAAGCCGGCTATCGCGGACTGGGCAATCGACAGGGACACATATGCGTTGCATATGCCCTGGCCACCTATAGAGTTCCTGAGGGGCTCACTGGTGGAGCGTTGGGAGCAGACCGACGACCTCACCATTATCTTCCACATCCGCGAGGGCGTGCACTGGCATGACAAGGCGCCGATGAACGGTCGAGAATTAACTGCGGATGATATCGTATTCAACTATCACCGTATGCTGGGTCTGGGCAGCGGCTTCACCGAACCAAGCCCCCAGCTGACGGCTCAACTTGCCCCGATCAAAGTCGAATCGGTAGCAGCTACGGACAACTACACGGTTGTCTTCAAGCTAGGCGAGCCAAACATTGGTGCCCTGCTGGGTCTCGTCGACGACGAAACCGCATATATGTACCCCCCCGAGGTAATCAAGGAACACGGCAACGCTAATGATTGGCAGGTCTTGGTCGGCACCGGGCCCTATGAGCTGGTTGACGTGGTCGAAGAAAGCTCGGCGACATGGACCAAGAATCCCGACTACTGGGGATACGACGAAAAGTACCCGGAGAACCGCTTACCCTATGTTGACGAATTACGGGCCCTGATGATGCCGGAAGTGGCGACGATGATCTCGGCAATACGCACACGCAAGGTTGATATTTCAGCGCGGATGAGTGGAATTGTCAACCAGACACATAGCCTCCAGCAGACCAACCCCGAGATTCAGGCGTTCACGGTCTACTTCAGGTCGCAGGAGTCGTTTGGTGTGAACGTTCAAAAGAAACCTTTTGACGATATCAGGGTGCGCAAGGCATTGCAGATGGCACTGGACCTCGAAACAGCCAACTCCGCTTACTTCAAGGGTCTGGCAGAAATGACACCTGTTGGGAGAAGCCGGTTCCCGGGGCAATTCGTTCCGTTCGAAGAGTGGCCCGAAGAGGTCAAGAACGTCTTTACCTATGATCCGGAAGGGGCAGAGGCGCTGCTGGATGAAGCCGGATATCCTCGTGGCTCGGATGGCATTCGATTCAAAACCACGTTGAAATGGATAGAATCGTTTGATGTGGGCTATGCGGAATTGGCCATTGGATTCTGGCGCGAAATTGGTGTTGACGTAGAGCTTGAGCTCATTCCCGGTGCCGAATTCACTCCTGTCACGGGTGATAGGGACTACGAAATGGTCACCAGCATAACGGCAAACCTTAGCCCAGGATACATCCACTATTCCGACCGGTTCAATTGGAACACAGCCAACCCACAAGACCCGTGGTATGAAGCGAAGGTCGAAGCCGCCGACGCGGCTAGCTCGCGCGAGGAGCTGCACGCACTGGCTCGCGAGATGGACCTGTATGCGAATTCAAGGTTCTGGACCATATGGGGGGGTATGGCCCCGCAGCTTGTCCTGGCGCAGCCGTGGGTGACCGGATATAACAGTGAACTGAACCTGGGAAGCGGTCAGTATTGGCTGCAGTACGCCCGCATGTGGATTGACTCAGCGCTGAAGAAAGAAATGGGTCACTAGGCGATAGTTCAATACTGGCAGCCCGTTCCCGGCTGCTCCAAGGGACGTCCTTGGGCGGTTGGGACGGGCTGTCTTGTTGGACGAAGTGGCTAAAGAAGAGAGGCGTGTGACATGAGAGCCTACATCATCAGGCGGTTATTGCTGATGATCCTCTCACTGTTTCTCTTGACCATCCTGGTATTTCTCTCGGTGCGCTTGCTCCCCGGAGATGTCATAGACGCAATACTGAGTCGGATGATGGAAATATCAACGGTGGGGACGATTGACCGGGAAGGACTCGAGCGTCAGCTGGGATTGGACGTGCCTGGCTACGTACAGTATGCGCGCTGGTTGGGCGGGATTCTCCTACGCGGCAGCCTTGGCGAATCACTGATGGGTCGCGGGGCGGTGGAAGAGCAGATAATCAGTAGACTGCCGGTCACCCTTGAGCTTGGCCTCCTGGCAATCGTGATCGGGCTGGTGATTGCCCTGCCGGTAGGCATCTATTCGGCCATTCGCCAGGACACCGCCGCCGACTACGCGGGGCGCTCCATCGCCATCATCGGCCTGGCAACGCCTAACTTCTGGCTGGGCATTATGGTCATGGTCTACCCGGCAATCTGGTGGGGCTGGTCGCCATCGATGGAGCTGATTCCTTTCTCTGAAGACCCGGTGGGGAATCTGGGTATGTTCCTCATTCCTAGCCTGATTCTGGGGACAGCCTCGGCAGCCGCCATCATGCGGCTTACCCGCACCATGATGCTGGAGGTGCTGCGGCAGGACTACATTCGCACCGCTTGGTCCAAGGGGCTCCGGGAGCGGGTCGTGATTATCCGGCATACCATCAAGAATGCTCTGATCCCAGTGGTTACTCTGATTGGCCTGCAGGTGCCGATCCTGGTTGGCGGCTCCGTCATCATGGAAAACATCTTCAACCTGCCGGGAGTAGGTCGTCTCGCCCTGATCGCCCTCAATGACAGAGACTTCACGATGGTCGCCGGAGTAAACTTGTTCTTCGCAGGCTCGGTTATGGGGGCCAATCTTATCACCGACCTGTTCTATGCCTTCCTGGATCCCAGAGTTCGTTACAAATAGGGAGAATCATCAAGTATGAGTGAGCACAGGAGACGTGCCGGGCTCGCTGATTTCCTTCTCAGGTTGGTCAAGGAGAAGCCACTGGGCACTATCGGCGGGATTATCGTATTGGTATTGATTCTCGTGGCTATCTTCGCGGATGCTCTGGCTCCCTATGAATACTATCAAATGCACCTGATAGACCGGATGCAGGGCTCATCAGCCCGGTATCTGCTCGGTACCGATCACCTGGGGCGAGACTTCCTGAGCCGGATTATCTATGGGGCTCGCATTTCGCTGACCGTCGGTCTGGCCGCGACCGCTCTCAATGTTGTAGTAGCTGTACTGGTAGGCGGCGTTTCGGGATTCTTTGGTGGTAAAGTAGACCTCGTGGTGCAGAGGTTTGTCGATACCTGGATGTCGTTCCCCAGTCTGCTCCTGTTGTTGACCGTAATGTCCGTATTGGGGAAGGGTTTAGTCCAGATAATAGTCGTACTTGGGGTATCAGGAGGCATCGGCAGCTCGAGAATAGTTAGAGGCGCCGTTATCGCGGTAAAAGAGAATACCTATTTTCAGGCGGCGGAGTCGATCGGCTCTTCCAAGTGGCGAGCCTATATCCGACATGTACTGCCCAATATCGTGGCGCCCGTAATCATCATATTCAGCATCAACCTAGGAGGCGTGATCATGTCTGAGGCTGCTCTGAGTTTTCTTGGATTTGGATTGCCACCGGGTATACCGAGCTGGGGAGGCATGCTCAGCCGGGAAGGGCGTCAATACATGGAGGAAGGGCCATGGCTGGCTCTCTGGCCAGGTCTCTGCCTGACGATTCTCGTCTACAGTCTCAACATGTTCGGCGATGCGGTGCGGGACCTGCTTGACCCCAGGCTGAGAGGTGGTCTGGGACGTTACGGCGGAGCGAAGACAGCTTAAAGGTGAAATCTTAGAGCGGGTCCGCGGTCAGCAGCTCTTCGAGCACGATCAGGTTCTCGGCCAGGGTAGGCACGGCGGGAGCCTCCTTGCCGATCTTGCGCAGCAGCACGGCGTGGATGATCTCGGTATACGCCTCAAGCCAGCCGGTGCTTGACCAGCGGTATGTACTTTCCGCCGGTACGGATGGCGTCGGTCACCAGTAACTCCTCCTTACTTTCGGGATCGACGGGTCGCGACCCCGGTATCGTTGAGAGGAATTCAGGAGTTCCGCTCGTGCCTCCTCTCGACCCGGAAGGGCCGACACGCTCTCGCGTCGGCAGAACGTCCGCCGCAGAACTGCCGGACAGCAGAATCGGGCTACTTACTCAGAAGGCTATGGCCAGGTGCACGCCCCACGGCACCGAGAATCCGCTGGTGGCACCGCTGACGACCGCCTCGAGGTCGTCGCTGACCCCTTCGGCTTCGGTGAAAGCATAGCGATAGGCAACGCCGACGCGCGGGGTGATTGCTACCGGTCCCCATCACGGATAGGGACTATCCGGTCGTCATGGGAGTCAACCTGTTTTTTGGGACCGTAGTTGTGCGCGTAAATCTGCTGATCGACGTGCTCTATCCCTATTTGGACCCGCGCGTCCGCTACCAATAACGACGCGCCAAGGACATGAGTGACGCCACTCAACCAGCCTCCGCCCTAGCCCGGAAAGCGAACCGTCACTGGCTGCTTGATCTACCAGTCAGAATGATCAAGACGAAGCCGCTGGGATCCGTCTGCGGCATTATCCTGTTGCTATTTGTTCTTGTCAGTATCTTTGCGGATACCCTGGCTCCCTATCGATACGATGAGATTCGCTTGCAAGAGATACTGGAAGCGCCATCGGCGCAGCATCCCTTGGGAACCGATCATTTGGGAAGAGACTTTCTGAGCCGCATCATCCATGGGGCTCGGATTTCTCTGCTGGTGGGTTTCGCGGCCACCTCCATCAATGTCGTGGTGGCACTCCTCGTGGGTGGCACTAGCGGGTTCCTGGGTGGAAAACTCGATCTTGCAGTCCAGAGACTTGTAGATGCGTGGATCGCTTTTCCCGGACTGCTACTGTTGTTGACCATCATGTCTGTTGTAGGGCAGGGTTTGCTGCAAATCGTATTCGTGCTTGGTATCGCCGGTGGCATCGGTGGTGGCTCGCGGGTCGTTCGAGCTGCCGTTATCGGAATCAAGGAAAACGTCTATTTCGAGGCTGCCGACGCGCTTGGTTCCTCTAAGTGGCGAATGCTCATTCGGCACGTCCTACCCAACATTGCGCCGCCGGTAATAATCATCTTCAGCATCAGCATAGGATCCTATATCTTGAGCGCTGCCTCGCTCAGCTCCCTGGGATTCGGGCTCCCTCTGGACATCCCCGACTGGGGTGGGATGCTCAGCCGGGAAGGCCGCCAATACATGGAGGCGGCGCCTTGGCTGGCGCTGTGGCCGGGTCTTTGCCTGACCCTTGTCGTCTACTGTCTGAATATGTTCGGCGACGCCCTCCGCGACCTGCTCGACCCGAGGTTGCGTGGCGCAACCGGGCTCCAGGGGCAGTGACGGAGAGTCCCGTGGGTAGCGCCAACCAACCAAGAAGGAACACTATGTATTTCGCCATCAAAGTCTTGACCACCATCCTGGGTGGTGGATTGTTGTTTGCTTGTGTCTCTGGCAGTAGCGGAGGCGCTGGGACGCAACAGGTCACCAATGAAAAAACAATTTGAAAGGATCACGGCGGCTGAATCCGGTATCGATTTTCAACAGGGCTATCGAAATCCGACAGCCAATTCCATGCCAGAGATGTTTGCAGGCGGCGCCGCCGCAGGGGACTATGACAATGATGGTGATATTGACCTCTTTATCGTCAGAGGAGATATCGGTCCCAATCTTCTCTATAGCAACCGCGGCGATGGGTCATTTATCGAGGTCGCTGAGAACGCTGCGGTGGCCTACACCAAATCACCGGCCGACTCGCAGAATTACCGGCACAGCGGCCCTACCTTTGCCGATCTGGACGGTGACGCTGATCTGGATCTATTTGTCGGTGGCATCAAAGGAGACCCTTCGAAGATCTACCGGAACAATGGCGATGGCACCTTCAGCGATGTAACAGCAGGTTCAGGCATTGACGACATGGGCACCCGTCATACCATTTCCGCAGCATTTGGGGATTACGATATCGACGGTGACCTCGATATGTTCCTGTCTCATTGGGGGACCCCTCGTACCGTGGGTAATCCTGGCAGCACGGAACACTTGTGGCGCAACGATTCAACCGATGCGGTGTTGCGATTTACCGATGTCAGTCTGCATGCAGGTATTTCTGATGCGATTGTCATGCATGCGTTTGAAGGCGCCTTGCCAGGAGATCACGATTACACCTTTACCCCGACCTTTGTAAGAATTGATGACGACGAATACCCCGATATACTCAGCGTGGCGGACTTTGGCACCACCCGTGTGTTTATCAATAACGGCGATGGCAGTTTCGAGACGTCACAGATACGGATCAGATTACTGACCGGAACGGCATGGGTTCGGCCGTCGGTGATTACGATAATGATGGTGATCTGGATTGGTTCGTCAGCGCGATCTGGAGTGGTGATACACGCGTTATCGGCAATCAACTTTATCGCAATGATGAGGGTAGGTTTCAAAATGTGACGGATCGCGCCGGCGTTATTGATGGCGGTTTCGGATGGGCGGCCTGCTTTGCTGACTTTGATAACGATCAATGGCTGGATCTCTATCACACCAACGGTTGGGCCGAGGATGGCGACGTGCTTGTAAACAGGGCTGGGAAACCGATCGCGGTCGGTTGTTTATTTCCAATGCAGATGGCTCCTTCACCGAGCGCAGCTCAGAGCGCGGTACTGTTGATGACGATAGGGGACTTGCCGTGGTATGTGCCGACTTTGACAGCGATGGCGATGTCGACATATTTGTCACCACTCGAAACCCCTCGAATGCGCATTTGTTGTTTCGTAACAATATGGTGGGGTTTGAGCGAAACAGCTCCTTGAGTGTTACGTTGGCAGGTGACGCTCCCAATACGCAAGCCGCAGGTGCCCGGATAAGGGTCACAGTCGGCGACCTGATACAAACTCGGGAGATCACGATCGGTAGTAACTTTGCCAGCCAAAACCCGACGACCCAGCTATTCGGTTTGGGCGCTGAGGTGCAGGCGCATAGTGTAGAAATCGGTTGGCCCAGTATTAACGGTTTACCATCCCAGGTGGATACTTACACCAATATTTCTGCTGGATCCATAAAATGTACTCCAGGTGAATGTGTTGCAACGCCACGACAACGATTGCTCGAATCGGAGTAGGTCCGGGAACTGCGGGCGCGGGGCGTGCCCACCAACCCGATGCCGGTGTTCCGGTCGGAAGCAGCGCTGGTCGACACCCCGTGGCTGCTGCTGGACATCTCTCACCACGGCATCATCCTGTTCGATCCGCGCCAGGTGCTGCACGCCAAACTGGCGGCACTCCGGAGGCGGCTCGCCGAATTGGGATCGCGGCGCATCGAGTTGGCCGACGGCTCGTGGTACTGGGACCTCAAGCCGAACCTGCGCCCCGGAGAGATGATCGAGCTGTGATCATGCGGGCTTGGCGATGAGCAACGGCGAGCGCGGCCGCAAACTGCTGGCGGCGTCGCGCGAGCACCTCGCGGAGATGGAGGGCGCGCTGCACCGCCACTCCTGGAACATCGCCGTGCGCCGCGCGCAGGAAGTCGTGGAGCTGGCACTGAAGGCGGTGCTCACCTACCTGTGCATCGACTATCCGAAGGTGCACGACGCCGCCGATCTGTTCGTGGCTACGCTTGCCGCCCGGCAGATGGTCCTGAGTGAGGTGGAGGCGGCAGACGTGGTCGCTGAACGGAGCGAAAGACAGTTGACGTTGCGCAGGGTGCGGCGTATCCATTATGTGGAGTTGTATACGTGCAAACGGTAACCGTTATTGCGTTGCGCGCCCAAGGGCGGGGTGAGGGCGTACCGGTTGCAGTGACGATGACGTAGGCGGAGGAGCGACAGGGGCGTAAAGTGTGAAGCCCGCAGCAGGTAAATGCTGCGGGCTTCACTTTTAGGCGGCCTCGGCGAGCGGAAGACAACCGCCCGCCGAGGCACGAGAGGCAGCGAGTGTCCGAGGGTGCAACCGAGGCACACGCGCTCCCGTTCGCGACGACGAACTACCAGGCGGATCAGGACGGAACCTTGCGCGCCGTGCTGCCGTCGCGGTGTGTCTACGCCACGGGGGAGCAGACGTGTGCCATCTTCGTCGATCATTACCGCGAGCGCAAGACCGGGCCCCGCTATCCGCTAGCGGTGGTGGGGTGCGGGGTGCATGGGGGCCGGCGCTACACCCTGTATCCGCCCGGACACTACCCCTACGGACGGGTGGCGGTGGTGCCCTACAGCGCAGGCGGAGACGTGCTGTTGGACGCAACCGGCAAACGACCGCAGTGGCAGGTGACGCTGTTCGGGGCCGCGCAGGATGCGAAGCAGGGGAAGCTGTGGCCAGCCGAGCAGCACTGGTGGCAAGCGTTGAGTACGCCCTGCCGGCGCATCCAGGGACGGCGCCTGGAGCTGGCCGGTCGGTTGACCGGGGTCAGCCCGGAGTTGGACCAGCGGCAGCGGGAGCAGATCGCGACGCGCTTGGGAGTGGCGACCATGACCGTGCTCTGGGGAGCGCGCTGCTGGGGGCGCAGCTGGCGCAGCCGCGGCGTAGCGATCATGGCGGTGTTGCTGGCGCTGGCGGTCAGCGCGACGCTGGGGGAGCGCATGGGTGCGGCTGGTGCGGTCAGCGACCTGTGGGGGCCACCGCGCCCGCGGCTGGTGGCGCGCTGGGAGCAGGCCGGCCAGAGCTGGGTGGTGGCCGCGAGCGGTCGTTCAGCAGCGCGGGAACAGGGGGTTGTCGACCACCTTCGGGGACGGGCGCCCCCGGCCACGAAAGCGCTTATTTGAAGCCTCCCGTACGGCGCTACGGTAGGCGCATGAATGATTCGTCACGTCCCCCGTTACCGATCTCGGCTACCGCGCTGCTGCGCTACCTGGTGATCGCCGAGATGGAGGCCCTGGTGTTGCGCGGGTGGCCTGCGGGCGCCGCGGTACGCAAGGTTGCCCGCGCACCGCGGATCGACCTGGACGGTCGTCCGGTGCGGATCAGCGTGCGTACCCTGCAACGCTGGCGCGCGGCCTGGGCGAGCGGTCGGCTCGCCGCCCTGGAGCCGCAGCCGCGCACCCGCACCGAGACCTCACTGGCGCTGAGTCCGCAACTGGTCACCTTTCTGCGCACCGAGAAGCAACGTGATGTGCGCGCCTCGGTGCCGGAACTGGTGCGGCGGGCGCGCGAGCGCGGCATCATCCCGGTCGACGCCAAGATCGATCGCACCACGGTGTGGCGCGCCTGTCGGCGAATGGGCCTGCCGACGCGTCAGCGACCACACAAACACGAAGCGGACACGCGTCGCTGGCGCTATGCCGAGCGCATGCAGTGCGTGCTTGCCGACGGCAAGCACTTCCGCGCCGGCGCAGCGCGGCTGCGGCGGGTGGCGCTGTTCTTCCTCGACGATGCCACCCGCTACGGCCTGGAGGTGGTGGTGGGCACCGCGGAGTCCAGCGAGCTGTTCCTGCGCGGCCTCTACGAGGTGGTCATGCACCACGGCACTGCGGATCTGTACTACCTGGACAAAGGCCCGGGCTTCATCTCCAAGGACACCCTGGCCGTGGTCCAGGGCGGCCTGGGCACCTTGCTGATTCACGGCGCCACCAGGTATCCCGAGGGCCACGGCGCCATCGAGCGCTTCCATCGCACCGCTTACGATCAGGTGCTGCGTTCCTTCGACGGTGCCGCCGACGTGGACCCCGCTTGCCAGGCACTCACGCTGCGCCTGCGCCACTTCCTGAACCGCTACAACGACACCCCGCACGAGACGCTCGGCAAGGACACCCCGCGCCAGCGCTGGGAGCAGGGACGGGAGTTGCGCTTTCCCACCGACGAGGCCGATCTGTATCGCCGCTTCGTGGTGCGCGCCATGCACAAGGTCTCCAACGATCACGTCATCAAGGCCGCCGGTCGGTTGTGGGAAGCGCCGCGCCGCAGCGCCCGCTGTTGGGTCGAGGTGGCGCGCCACGTGCTCGACGGGCGGCTGTGGGTTCAGCACCAAGGGCGCATGATCGAGCTGGCCGAGCTGGATCCCCACGCCAACGCGACCTCACCGCGCGGCTCCGGCAGCGCGCCACAACCGACCGCCGACGAGGACGGCGAGGAACTCCCCGCCACCGCGGCCGGCATCGCCTACGCCAACGACACCCGCCCGCTGGTCGACCCCGACGGCGGCTACCGCGACCCGCAGGACGACCAACAGGACGACCAACACGTCCAGGAGCAGCAGCCATGAGCCACGACCTCAGCCCACTGGGCTTCCGCAAGACCCCCTTTACTCGCGAGTTGACCGTGCGCGAGTGCTTCCCGCTCGAACCTCAGGCCCAGGTCGCCGCCGCACTCACCGCGGCGGTGCAGGAGCGCATGAGCGCCGCCCTCATCGCTCCCGCCGGCACCGGCAAGACCGTCGCCTTGCGCATGCTCGTCGCCACCCTGCCGGAGGTGCGCTTCCAGGTCCACTACGTCAAGGTGACCGGCCTCTCCAAGCGTGACCTGTGCAAGGAAATCGCGGTCGCCTGCGGCCTCTCTCCCACCGGGATCTATCCCGCTCTGGTGCGCAAGCTGCAGGACGCGTTCGAACATACCGTCAGCGACGGCATGCGCCCCGTCATCCTGCTCGACGAAGCCCATGATCTGCGCCCCGAAGCGTTGGCCATGTTGCGCGTCCTCACCAACTTCACAATGGACAGTCGCCTCGTCGTGTCCCTCGTGCTCGCCGGCCAGCCACTCCTGAAACTGCTGCTCCGGCGCCCTGAACAAGCCGCCATCGCGCAGCGCCTGGCGCACTACGCCGAACTGCGCCTGCTGTCCCGCGATGAGACCCGCGCCTACCTCGAACATCGCTGCACCCTCGCCGGCGCTCGCACCAATCCCTTCGACGACGACGCTCAGGAAACCATCTTCGAAATGAGCCGCGGCAACCTGCGTGCCATCGACCGCTTGGCCCTGGCGGCGCTGCACCACGCCGCCAAGTCTTCTCACACCACCGTCAGTGCCGGCGACGTGATCGCCGCGCGCAAGTACCTGTGGCCATGACCACACCGCTGCCCACCGTTCCGGTGCATGCCATCGATCCCCAGCCCGACGCTCCCCAGTGGCTGGTGCGCGACCTCTGGACCACCGCGGCTGTCGGCGTGATCGGGGGCAGCCCCAAGGTTGGCAAGTCCTGGCTCGGCCTTGACCTCGCCGTCTCGGTCGCGTCCAGCACCCCGGCCCTCGGGCGGTTCCCGGTCGAGGCCACCGGCCCCGCCCTGGTCTATCTCGCCGAGGATGCTCTGCCACGCGTCCGCGACCGTGTCGCCCACTTGTGCCGCCACCGCGGTTTGGATCTGGCACGCCTCGATCTGCACGTCGTCACTGCTGACCGCTTGCGCCTCGATACCGAGCGCGACCAGCTCGCTCTCGACCAGACCGTGCAACGGATCCGCCCGGCACTACTGCTGTTGGACCCTCTGGTCCGACTTCATTCCCTCGATGAGAACAGCGCTTCAGACATCTCTTCTCTGCTCGGCTTTCTGCGCGCACTCAACCGCCGCTATCAACTCGCTGTGGTCCTCGTCCACCACCTGGCCAAGCGCTCGCGCCGCAATCTCGGCCAGTCCCTGCGCGGCTCCTCCGATCTGCATGCCTGGACCGACTCCGCCTGCTATCTGGTGCGGCGTCCCGACGACCGTCTGCAACTCACCGTCGAGCATCGCTCCGCTCCCGCTCCAGACCCCCTGCTGTTGCGCCTCTCAGGCGGCGCCGACCAGCCCCTCTCGCTGCTCGTCGACAACGCTGCCGCCGCCCCGCCTCCCCCGCTCGCCGAGGCGGTGCGCGCCACGCTCCGCAGCGCCGGCCAGCCGCTCTCCAGGACCGCTCTGCGGCAACGCTTGCGCGTCAACAACGCCCGTCTCGGTCTCGCCCTCCAAACTCTCCAACAGCACGGCCTCGCCGTCCGCGGCCCCAACGGCTGGCACCTGCCGGCCTGACCGGCACCGTCGCCTGCCTACTCGCTCTCGTTCCGCCATTCCCGCGTTCCGCACCAGGGACGCGCTCGGAACGGAACGACCACCGTACACACTCCGTGCCAACTATCGTGCAACTCGCCTCGGCTCAGGGCGCGCAACGCAACAACCGTGTCGCTGCGACTGCCGGAATCCGAGGTGTCTCGGCTGGAGAGCACCGCTCAGGCTATGGGTGTCGACCGCTCCACCCTGTTGCGGTGGGCGGTCCGACGAGGCACAAGCGCGCTCCTGCTCGAACGTGCGTGCGACGCGTACCGGCGCGGGGAAGTAACCCTCTCGCGGGCCGCCGAGATTGCAGGCCTGAGCCTCCGTGACATGATTCTCCGGTTGCGCGATCAGGACGTAGTGTTGAACTACGGTCCGGAGGACTTGGCCGCGGACCTGCAGCCGCTTTGACCGTCGTCGCCGCTGCAAGTCCGCTGATTTTTCTGGGAAAGATCCGCCGGCTTGACCTGATTCATCGCGTCCTGGGAGGCGACGTCGTCGTGCCGCAGCAGGTTCGAGACGAGGTGTTGGCGCGTCCGCTCGACCCCGCCGAGTCCGATGAACTGCATCGGTTCCTGGCGGCGGTACGCATGGAACGTGTCGACAGCCCGCGAGCCTTTGCCGCCGGCATGAGCCGCGCCGACAACGCGGCCATGACGCTGGCCGTCCGACTCAAGGCAGACCTGCTGCTCGCCGACGACCGGACCGTTCGCCGCCTGGCTGTCGTCGAAGGCATTCGACCGCTCGGCACGCTCGGAGTATTGCTGCTGGCGCTGCGGTGGGGACTGGTCGACCGGGCCGAGGTGCGCCGGCTGGTCGACGACCTCGTGCGCTCCCATGGCTTCCGCATCGGGGTGGAGCTGTATGCGGCGGTGATTCGCGAAATCGACCGGCCCTAGCTAGCTGGCCGGGCCGGTGCCTGACCGTTAGTCGTCCGCCCGCCATCTCGACCGTTCACGGCACTTCGTGCCGACTGTCGGCTCTGGTCCCTGAGTCGCAGCACGACGATGCCTGGAACTCCGTTGGTGGATATAATATGCGAACGTCGGCGAAATCCAGATCCAAGGTAACGAGTGCACGTCCTTCACGTCGGCAGACGTCAATGACTTCCTCGTCACTTCCACCGCGCAGGCGCTGCTCGTAGACCGTTACGGCGTCGTGACCGTGGCGCCGCAACAGTGCGGCCGCGTCAGAGTGCAGGTTCTCATCTATCTTGCACTCCACTCGTCACGCATCACGCGCAGGAAGAACAACGACGCGATCGCGGCCTAGATCCGCCGCATACTGGAGCGCTGCCTGTATGTCAATCTCCCCGACGCTGTAACCGTGAACGATCGCGTCCGTTGTCTCTCCGGCGGCAAGGTTGTCGAGGATTACCGACACCATGACTCTCGTCCTGAGAAGCAGGCCGCTATCGAGCTGGTGCGCGGCCGGCGGAGCTCGCAGCCGGCTTGGTCGCCAGCGTCCGGTACAGCTCGTCGGTGACCGGGTGGTCGCGGTCCGTGACCAGGCCCGCCTCCGCCATGATGGCGCTCAACTCGGCGTAGGAGACCCCGCTCGCCCCGCGCTTCGGCCGCCACTGCATGATCATAGCGCGCCCGCCGGCCCGCAGCAGTCGCGCGAGGTCTTGGGCCACCGCCACCTTCAGCTCCCGGGTGGACTGGTAGTGCATGATCTGCACGCAGACGATGAAGTCGGCCACCGCATCCGACAGCGCCGCGCGGGTGCCGTCGCTGGCCGCGGCTATGACGTTGCTCAGCCCGGCCTCCTGCGCGCGCCGCGCTACCAGCTCCACCATGCGCGGCTCCAGGTCGACGCCGTACACCTTGCCGGAGTCACCCACCAGCCGCGCCGCCGCCAGCGTGAACAGGCCCGGCCCGCAGCCGTAGTCCACCACCGTGCTGCCGGCGCCCACGCCCAACTCGCGCAGCATCTGCGCCGGATCGGACGTGCCGAACCGTTCGGCGCCGTCCAGCAGACCCGCGACCCACTCCTCGGTGTAGCGCTCGCTCATGCGGGCCTACGGTATCCCGCGCTGCGCGCACTTGTCACACGGCGCCGAAGCCGGGCCGGATCTCCGGTCCGTCAGTTCGCGGGCCATGCCATCCCCTCACCGCGCACGATGCGGGAGCGGCGCTCGTAGCGACCCGGCCACTCCACCTCCAGCTCGCCGCGCTCCACCATCAGGCTGAGCGGGTTGAGCCGCGTCTTGAGCGGCAGCGGGATACGCTGCCGTTTGCGCGCCGATTCGTACAGCGCCATCATGATCTCCTGCACCGCCCGCCCGCGGTCGCCGCCGCTGATCGGCCGCTCGATCCTGCCCTCCACCCAGTCGATCGCTTCCCGGCACTGGCGGGCCCAGCAGTCGTTCCACGGCGCCTCGATCGTGCGCCAGCCGCCGGTCTCCGCGTTCAGGTAGCGGGCCGTGCCGCGCTCGGTGTTGTAGCGGGCGGAGGGCCCCTCGGGCATGTACATCGGCGCGTCCGAGGGAACCTCCTCGGCGGGCGCCACGGCGGTGCCCAGCTCCATCATCCCGTCGCTGCCGACGACGCGGCAGGTCTGCGCTCCCTCGCGGCCGCTGTCGATCAGCAGGGTGGCGCCGTTGGCGCAGCCGGCCAGCGCGAGGCAGGCGTCCTCAGCCGGCACGTTGCGCTCGAAATGGTCGGTGGTGCGCTCCACGGCTCCCATCACCCACTCCACCACCGGTTCGTCCATCAGGAACAGCGCCAGACGGATGTTGTGCGAGCTGACGTTGAGCAGGTTGCCGCCCGCCTGCACCACCACCTGCAGGATGCGGCCGATGACGCCGTCGCGCAGCAGCTCGCGGGCGCGCAGCCAGGTGGCGTGGTGCGGCCGCTGGTAGGCCACCAGCAGCTTGACGCCGTTGCGCTCGCAGGCGGTGAGCATGGCGTCGGCCTGCCCCAGGTCCAGTGCCATCGGCTTCTGGCAGATGATGGCGCGCGGGCGACGGGCGGCGGCGGCGATCACCATCTCCGCGTGCTGGCCGTGCCAGGAGCAGACATCCACGAAGTCGGGGCGCTCGCGGTCGAGCATCTCCCGGTAGTCGGCGTAGCGCTGCGCCTCGTCCACCTCAAAGAAGGAACCGAACTCGCGCAGCGCGTCGGGGTTGCTGTCGGCGATGGCGGCGATGCGGGTGGGGCGCCCGGGCACGCCGAGCCAGCCGCGGGCGTGAACGCGGGCGATCATGCCGCAGGCGACGATCGCGGTCCGGTAACGGCTCATCGGCCACACTATAGCCGCCGGCCGCACGCCTGGACACGACGCGCCGACGGCAGGCAAACCGGGGTCCGACTTGTGCTATTCTCGCTTTCAATGAAAGCGGTCATGGTCATGTTCGACTCCCTCAACCGGCACCTGTTGCCGCCCTACGGCTGCGACTGGACCCACGCCCCCAACTTCGCGCGGCTGGCGCGGCGGGCGGCGACCTTCGAGCGCTCCTACATCTGCTCCATGCCGTGCATGCCCGCGCGGCGCGACTTCCACACCGGGCGGCCCAACTTCCTGCACGCGCCGTGGGGGCCGTTGGAGCCGTTCGACGACTCGGTCCCCGAGATGCTCGGCCGGGCCGGTGTCTACACCCACCTGGCCTCCGACCACTACCACTACTGGGAGGATGGCGGGGCGACCTATCACGGCCGCTACTCCTCGTGGGAGTTCTTCCGCGGCCAGGAGGGCGACCCCTTCATCGGCCAAGTGGCCGAGCCGCCGCAGCCGGCGCACGTCAACGGACGGGTGCAGCGTTCCGACCTGGTCAACCGCCAGCACGTGCGCGAGGATCGCCAGTTCTCGCAGACCCACACCTTCGGTGCGGCGCAGGAGTTCCTGCACCGCAACCACGCCGAGGACAACTGGTTCCTGCAGGTGGAGTGCTTCGACCCGCACGAGCCGTTCACTGTGCACCGCAGCTACCGCGACCGCTACCCCACCTCCTACGACGGCCCCCTGTTCGACTGGCCCGCCTACCGCCCGGTGGAGGAGACCCCGGAGCAGATCTCCGAGGCGCGGCGCAACTACGCCGCCCTGCTGAGCAAGTGCGACGCCTCGCTGGGCGACATCCTGGACGCGTTCGACGCCTACGACCTGTGGCAGGACACCATGCTGATCCTGTGGACCGACCACGGCTACCTGCTCGGCGAGCACAACGCCTGGGCCAAGAACTGGATGCCGCTCTACGAGGAGGTAAGCCACACCCCGTTCTTCCTGTGGGACCCGCGCGCGCCCGAGGCGGCGGGCACGCGGCGCCGCGCCCTGGTGCAGCCGGCCATCGACCTGGGCCCCACCCTGCTCGGCCTGTTCGGCCTGGAGCGGACCCCCGACATGCTCGGCCACGACCTGGCGGGCACGGTGGCGGGCGATCACGCGGTGCGCGAGAGCGCCATCTTCGGCTACTTCGACCAGCACGTGAACATCACCGACGGCCGCTACGTCCACCTGCGGCTGCCCGCCGCCGCGGCGCCGCGGGCCGACGCCTACACCTTGATGCCCACCGCCATGCGCGGCTTCAAGGGCAATCTGGAGCGTGCCGAGCTGGCGCCGCCGTTTCCGTTCAGCAAGCGGATGTCGCTACTCAAGGTCGGCGGCACGCGCGCCTGGGAGCCGGCCTTCCCCGACTCCGCGCACGCGCCCGGGCACCTGCTGTTCGACCTGGAAGCCGATCCGCGCCAACGGCAGGCAATTCAGGCTCCGGAAGTGGAGCGCCGGCTGGCGGCGGCCATGGCCGCGCACTTTCAGGCCTGCGCCGCGCCCAGCGAGCAGTTCACCCGCATGGGCCTGCCGCTGCCGGGAGCCTGAGGCGGCCTGCTACCTGAAGGGGCTCGCACCTGCGCAGGCGTCAGCGGATGGGACGAGATCCCCCTTTGCGACCGAGGCCGTAGCCAACCCGGTATACCTCCGGGACGTTCAGCCGGCCGTCGAGCAGCCGCTGGAAGACACCCAACGACTCCAGGTCCAGCCGCACGCCGTCGAACCCCTCATCCACATGGTGCGGGGGAAGCCGTTGCTCAGCATCCCTCTGCAGGCGATCCAGTACGTTCTCGGCACGCCAGCACTCCGTCACCTCGTCGAACGCACACGGAACCATCAGCCCCGCAAGTGGCGTCATTACCTGGTCCAACCATGGATAGTCCGCCCGCAGCTCACCGACGCGGATCGTGGCAGCCTCCTGGACGCCGCGCCGGATGCCGTCGTAGTGCAGAGCGTATGGGTGCGTCGGGTGTTCAAGCACCGTGTACTCGGCAGCCCTGCGCAAGGCGGCGAGGAACGAACGGGGACTCACCCGTCTCTCGGCGTCCTGGAGATGGCTGGTAATCCAGGTGTATGGCTCGCCGCGTTTAGGGCCCGGTCCCATCGCCGGACCGGCGATCGTCCGGAACGTACGGCGTTGCCGCTCCTCGGTGACGATCTCTCGCGGAACCGGAAATAAGGAGTGTTCGCCAACGTCCACCGCAGACCACCGGTCACCTCCGAGGAACGTGCGCATACGAGCGCCGTTGCGCCCATTCCCGAGGCAGTGCCACAGCAGGCCGTACAGCTCCCGACGGGGCCAGTTCAACTGCACGGCTGAGGCCAGAACTCCCGAGGCATCTGGGAGGTCCTCGAGCTTGCATCCTGCAACTTGTTCGGCACGCAGAAACACCTTCACGCGAAGTCTCCGGTACGCACGCATCTGGAGCGCGACTTGCACCAAGCCGCGGATTATCCGACACATTTGCTGCCAATCGTCGGCACACCGATCCAGAGCATCGAAGAGGATCATGAGGTGCGCACCGTTCCGGTCAAGCTGCGAATCCCGCTCTCGAAACAGTCGCTCGATCGTCTCGGGATCGTCACGAACAAAGATAGTACGCTGCAGCCAGGTACACCGGTTCCGTAGCGGATGAGTGTCCTGCGCAAGTTGCCACGCACACACCGTTCTCCATACGATTCCGGACTCGATGCCATGGGCAATGAGGTCCGTCAGCAGGTCCTTCCCCGGGTACTCGTCCGGCGCCGGCCTGACACCGAACCCCACACGCACCTCCGCAGCCGCGGTGTGTCCGCCAACCAGGCGGCGCGCAGCCTCGTCCTGAAGCGCACTCCACCAGAAGGTCTTTCCGAGCCCGGCATGCCGGTCACGAGCATACTGTTCGGATGCATCGCCTTCAGGTGAGAGCGCGGCAGGTGCACCTGTAGTGGGGCCGGCGACGCGACATGGTCGGTGCCTTTCGGCAAACCGGCGAGCGCTGCGCGTATCTGTTTCGTGGCGTCGCCGCCGGCCACTACGCGGCTCCGTTGCCGTTGACCAGCGCGTCGAAGCGTTCGAAGAACTGCAAGTAGGCCTGACTCACGACCTCCCGCTCCGGATAGTGCAACGAAGTATCGCCGGCAAGGCCTGGCGTCCAATGTATGGGAATAGGATCGTGTGGCGCATCTTCCTCGAACAGATCGAATGAGTAACTGCCATCGTGATCACTGGAAGTACCCCCTGCTTCATAGAGGTAGTCTCGGAACAGATCCCAGGCTCGTTCTCGAAACTGTTGCAGGTAACGGTCTTTGTACTCCCCATACGGCGTCAATGCGGACACGATGGCAAGCCGGTCCCTGATTCTTGGTGCCAATCCGTGGTTCCGCCAGTGTCGGAACAGCATCTCGTAGTCGGTCCAATGGCTGTCGGAGTTCATGGCGAACAAGAGAACCTGCGCATCCACGTCGGTGACGGTCGCGGCGGCGATGTCGTGCAGGCCGCTGCGGCTTTCCAGAAGCACGATCGATGGCTCGTGCTTCTCTTCGAGCTGTGCCAGCATGCGTCCAAGGCGTGTTGTCCAGGGTCCTTCGTGGTCCAGGTAGACGCGGCCCAGCTTGGCCAGATATTCGCCCGGTTCGCGGCCGTGAGCGGGCACTACGTGCACCTCTCCGTCGAAGTCCAGTAGCCAGGGCGGGAAGGATGTCATTTGGTCAATTACGTGACCGCCCTGTCCCACCAAGTCCTCCACGAACCAGTCAGTGACGCCGAATCGCGGCAACTCCTGTTCATCCAGCATCGCGGATGACAACCCCGGAGACTCCAGATCAAGATCGACAACCAGAACACGCTCGCCCTTCTGCGCCAGATGCCATGCAAGAACGACTGCGGAAGTGCTTCGTCCGACGCCTCCCTTGATCGAATAGAGGGTATACCGCTTCGCTTTCCCCGGCGGCGATGAGTCCCGAACCGTCCCCCAGTCGCTGCCCGTAACCTGACGATCGACCCAGAACACGGGAACGTCCACGTGGATCTCGTGCGCTCCGTCGCGAAGGTACTCCAACATATCCGAGTCTACAGCGAGCACGGCATCGTCCGCGGGGTAACCGTGCGCTCCCAACACCGGCTGCAAGTTCTCGGCGAGGCGACGTACGGCCGCTTGAGCTGCCGCATCATCCTCAACTACGTCAGAGACTGACACACGGACCTTCCCGAACAGATCACGCACCAGGAAAACACCGTCGATCGCCCCCAACGAAGCTCCCAAGGCCGTAAGGACGCTGGAGACCTCCTTGCGTATGCTGTCGAACGGAACGAACTCGTCACTCACAGGTTCCCATCCACCTTCGCCTGTTGAATCATCTGGTACACCCTTTGAGCGGCCTTGCGATGAGAATCCGCCCGCGCGCGGTTGAAGTGGTGACCGGAAGCATAACGGTCGCTAATCGACCAGTCAGTGAACGGATCCCGGTTCGGTAACAGACGCAGATATCGTCCCCTCAGATCGGGCAGATCAGGGCGCCGAGGTGCTCCATCATGCGCAGGTTCTCGGTGTAGTCGACCGGGCAGTCGATCACCGCCGGGCGGCCGCAGGCCAGGGCCTCGCGCAGGATCGGCTGCAGCTCGCCGGCGGCGGCCACGCGGTAGCCGGCGGCGCCGAAGCTCTGCGCATACTGCACGAAGTCGGGGTTGCCGAAATTGATGTGCGAGGTGCGGCCGAACTTCCCCTGCTGCTTCATGCCGATCAGGCTGTAGCTGTTGTCGTGGAACACCAGGGTGACGAACGGGACCTGCTCGCGCACGGCGGTCTCCAACTCCTGGGAGTTCATCAGGAAGCCGCCGTCGCCGGTCACCGTGACCACGTTGCGCTCCGGGTACAGCAGCTTGGCGGCCAGCGCACCCGGCACGCCGATGCCCATGGAAGCGAAGCCGTTGGAGATGATGCAGGTGTTGGGCTGGTAACAGGGATAGAGGCGGGAGATCCACATCTTGTGCGCCCCCACGTCGGAGACCAGGATGTCGGCGCTGCCGAGCACCGTGCGCAGGTCGCCGAGCACCCGCTGCGGCTTCATGGGAAACGCGGTGTCGTCCTGGAACCGGTCGCGTTCCTGCACGATCACCTGGCGCAGCCCGCGCACGTAGCCGTCCGCCTGGCAGGGCTGCGCCCGCTCGGCGATGCGCTCCAGCGCCATCGAGATATCTCCCAGCACGCCCACTCCGACGATGTAGTGCTGGTCCACCTCGGCCGGGAGCTGGTCGACGTGGACGATGGTCTTGTCGCCCTCCGGATTCCACCGCTCCGGGGCGTACTCGACCAGGTCGTAGCCGACCGCGATCACCACGTCGGCGCGGTCGAAGCCGCAGGAGACGTAGTCGCGTGCCTGCAGCCCGCAGGTGAGCAGCGACAGCGGGTGGTCGTCGCGCAGCACCCCCTTGCCCATGAAGGTCTCGGCCACCGGAATGTTGAGCTTCTCGGCAAAACGGGTCAGCGCGGCGCCGGCTTCCTGGCGCACCACGCCGTTGCCGGCCAGGATGATCGGCGACCTGGCGGCGGAGATGAGGCTGGCCGCGCGCTCGATCTGCTCCGCCTGCGGCTCGGGCCGCGGCGGGAACTGCGCCAGCAGCGGCGCACCGGGGGTATCTTCCCCGGCCAGATCCTCGGGAAAGTCGATGTGGGTGGCGCCCGGCTTCTCGGTCTGCGCCACCTTGAATGCCTTGCGCACGATCTCCGGGATGATGCGCCCGGTCTTGATCTGGGCGTTCCACTTGGTGACCGGGCGGAACGTCTCCACCACGTCGATGTGCTGGTGCGACTCCTTGTGCATGCGGTCGAGCGAGGCCTGACCGGTGATGGCCACCACTGGCGCGCCATCCATGTTGGCGTCGGCCACCCCGGTGAGCAGGTTGGTGGCGCCGGGCCCCAGGGTGGACAGGCACACCCCGGCCTTGCCGCTCAGGCGGCCGTAGACGTCGGCCATGAAGGCGCCGCCCTGCTCGTGGCGTACCCCGATGAAGCGGATGCCGGAGTCGAGCAGGGCATCCATCACGTCGAGGTTCTCCTCGCCCGGCAGACCGAAGATGAACTCCACCTTCTCGTTCTCCAGACAGCGCACCAGCAGCTCGGCAGCCTTCATCGTCACAGCTCGCACCAGGTGCCCATCACGCGGGTCACGCCGGCGCCGTCCTGGCCGTAGTAGATGGTGAACAGCCGCCCCGGGGCGTACTCCACGCTGGTGGGGTAGCCGAGGTCGCCGTTGGGCAGGTCGTCGCGCAGCACGATCTCCTGCTGCAGCAGCCAGCTGCGGCCGCCGTCGGCGGACAGGCACGCGCGGATCCCGAACGGCGCCTCGCGGCGGCCGTAGGTGCACAGCACGCGGCCGTCGGCCAGCAGCACCAGCTGGCCGGGGTGGCCGTCGATGGGGGTCTGCTCGGGTGCGCTCCAGGTGGCGCCGCCGTCGCTGGAGCGGCAGGTGTGCAGGTACCCGGTGCGCATCGAGTCGCGCAGCACGCACAGCAGCTCGCCGGGAGCCACCTCCAGCACGTCCGGCTCGCCGAACTGCAGGCGCGGGTCGTCCACCACCACCCGCGGCGGGTCCCAGGTGACGCCGTCATCGGCCGACAGCAGCAGGTAGGTGAAGCGGTTGTGGGGCGGGTGGTGCTCGGTGACCACGTACGCCAGGCGTCCGTCTTCCAGCACCCGCGGCCCCACCCGGGTGTAGCCGTCGCGATACGGCTCCACCGCGATGCGCACCGTCTGGTCGTAGGTGCGGCCGCCGTCGCCGCTGCGATGCAGGTAGAGGCCGTGGTAGCCGCGCGCCCAGGTTTGCTGCGAGCGCTGCCAGTCGCCCTCGTCGAACTCCTCGGTCCAGCCGCGCAGCGGCAGCGAGAGGGAAATCCGCTCCCCCGCCTGCCAGCGCTGCCGCGCCTCGCCCAGCGGGTACCAGCCGAAGCGGAACTGGGCCAGCAGCAGGGTGCCCTGGGCGGTCTGCACCACGCCGGGACACTCGGTGCCCGACCAGTCGAAGCCGGGCGCGAAGGTGGGCGCCTCCCAGGTCCGGCCCTGGTCCACGCTGCGGGTGGTGATGGTGCGGAACAGGGGATCGGAGGGCGGATGCATGCGCGGCTTGCGCCGCCGCGAGTGGTTGAACGCCGCCAGCCAGGCGCCGTCCGGGTCGTCCCCGCCGGCGCGGATCAGCGCCAGCGACGGATGCGAGATGTAGGCCCAGGGATCGCGGTGGATCACCACCGTGTCGCCGACACGCGCCACCGCTACTCTCCCACGCAACGAGCCGATCCGAGCGACACGCCGCGAACGACGATTCCGTACCACATGGGTTGCACTATATCACGCGCCAGACTGCACAGGCTGATGGCCGATGCAGGCGAGTCGTTGACACGAAGCAACAAATGACCTATGGATTCCACCATGCATCGCTTCGGGACACCGGTGGGGCTACATGCGTTGCGGTGAATCCAGTCGATCCGGCTGCCAGGCTTCAATCTGGTCAACGCCAAGAAATCCTGGCAACCACGCGGCACAGCTTCGCCGGGCGCTCCGGCGATGCCCGCACAGGTAAGCCGAGCCCGGTACGGTGGCGGTGTGGATTCTGGTGTAGGGATAGATGGCGGTATTTCAGTTTACGCTGATTGTGACCGGCCCCGATCTGCAGAGTGAGAGCGTAGCCGAAGCGGTGTATCAGGCCGGCTGCGACGATGCCCTTGTCGGCCGCACCGACGGGGTACAGTACCTGGACTTCGACCGGGAGGCGCCTAGTCTCGAGACGGCGATTCTATCGGCCATCAGCGACGCTGAGAGCATCCCCGGCGTTGAGGTGATCCGGTTAGCCGGCGGTGGGCTCGTCTCGATGGCCGACATCGCGGCCCGCACGGGGCGCACTCGCGAGAGCGTCCGTCTCCTGATCGTGAATCAGCGGGGACCGGGCGGTTTCCCACCACCCGTGACTGACCCCCGTACGCGCTACCGGCTGTGGCGCTGGTCCGAAGTCCAGCGGTGGTTCGAGATCAACTACGGCCGTGTGCCGATCCGCGTCGACGATCGGGTTGCCGCGGCGGTAAACGCAGGTCTGGAGTTGCGGCAACACATCCGCTCCATGGAAACCGAGCAAAAAGCGAAGCTCAGTCAACTCATCGGCCTCTGATCCTCTGAGCATCGTGCCGTCGCTTACGCCTCGATCAGCGCAGCAGCAGGTCGGCCAGCTCGTCGAAGTCGGTCACCGTGGCGTCGGGCAGGAACTGGGGCGCGGTCTCCTCGAAGGGCAGCCGGTAGCGGTCGACGTAGACGCCGCGCAGGCCACAGGTGCGGGCGCCGAGCACATCGAAGCTGTTGGCCGACACCATGAGCAGCTCCCCCACCTCCAGCCCCAGTACAAAGGCGGCGGCACGGTACACGGCAGGATGCGGCTTGAAGGCGCCGACCGTGTCGACAGAGATCACGGCGGCGAAGTCGAAGCGGATGCGGTTGGCGGTCAGGTGCTCCAGAAACGGGGCGTCGCCGTTGGAGAGGGCCACCAGCTCAAAGCGCTCCTGCAGCCGCTCCAGGTTGGCGCGGCACTCGGGGAAGGGGCTGAGCTGCTGCCAGGCGGCCAGGTAGGCGTCGGTCTCGGCCGCGGTTGGCGTGAGCCCGTGGGCTCGCGCCACGTAGCTGAAGGCGCGGCGCACGGTCTCCAGGTAGCCGCCGTGGCCCAGCAGCATGAGGCTGTCCTGGTACTGCTCGATCCGCTGCCGGTAGCGGAGCTGCTGCCAGAACGCCGCCGCGTCCACGCCGCCACGGCCGCGCAGGAACGCCTCCAGCGCCGGCCGCAGGCTGCCGCCCAGGTCGAGCACGGTTCCGAACAGGTCGAAGGCAATCGCTTCACAGCCGTGCAGATCACTCATCGCCCCGCAACTATACCACGCGCCTCACGCCGGCCGTGATGGCGCCGGACGCCTGAAGACCGGTTGCAGTGCGCGCTCACAACTTGGCGATCAGGTCGTAGTGTCCGTCATAGTGCAGGAGTGACACGCCGTGATGGCGTGCGCACGAGGCGACGAGCAGATCGGTGGCGGGAACGGTAATGCCCTGCTCGCGCGCTCCAGCGGAGAGCGCAACCGCGCGGTCCCATACCGCGGCGTCCATGGTCAGAGAAGGCAGACTCGCTTCCATCTCCGTCAGCACGGCTCGCTCTGCCGTACCCCGAGCGCCGTTCCAGAGTTCGAGCCGTACCAGCGGACACCAGGCACCATCGCCCGCGGAAAGGAGCATCTCCACCTGCCCGCGGATAGCCGCGTCGCCGCCGTGCTGAAGCTGTTCGATCCACGCCGAAGTATCGATCAGCGTCATGTCAATTTCACCCGGCGGAACTGCCGCGGTCGTTCACCTCCGCAGCCTCGAGCGTCTCGTTGTCGACGAAGTCACAGGTGCCGGAGAAGCGAATCAGCCGCGCCATCCGCTGTCGCCGGTTGAACTCCCGCAAGGCGGTGACCACCGCTTCGCGCTTGGACTTTGCGTTCAGGAACCTCATCGCTTCCAAGAGCTCGCTCTCGGGAATATCAATCGTAGTCTTCATACATCCATTTTAAGGACCGTGGGACATAATCACAAGGCAATTACAGATTCCTAAGCGACAACGACCTGCGGCTGGTGAAACGGCTGGTGCGGCTGGGGGAGCGACCGAGCGCGCCGACCAGGACGTGACCAGCCTGCTGCTGGGCGCGAATCTGTTCAGTATCGGCGAGTCGGACGACGACGGCGACGAGCAAGCGGTCGTGGCTTTGACCGCTTTGACCGCGCTGTCGAACGCCCATACTGTACCCCGTGATGACTGCTTCCGACTCTCCCAAGCCGCCCAACGTGCTGTGGATCTGCACCGACCAGCAGCGCTGGGACACCGTTGCCGCGCTCGGCAACCGCCACATCAACACGCCGAACATCGACCGCCTGGTGGCGGAAGGCACCGCCTGCACCAATGCCTACTGCCAGAGCCCGATCTGCACGCCCAGCCGGGCCAGCTTCCTCACCGGCTGCTACCCGAGCACCGTGCACGGCTGCAGCAACGGCAACGAGTACTGGGCCGAGGCGGCGCCGCTGGTGACGAAACTGCTGGCGGACGCCGGCTACTGCTGCGGGCTGGCCGGAAAGCTGCACCTGGCCGGCAGCGCCGGCCGCATCGAGCCGCGCCCGCGCGACGACGGCTACACCGTGTTCCAATGGAGCCACGACCCGCGCGACAAGTGGCCCGCGGGCCACGCCTACCGCGACTGGGTGGCGGCGCGCGGCAAACACCTCGGCCGCACCTACGCCGAGCTCGGCTACCACCCGTCGGAGCTGCACCAGACCACCTTCTGCGCCGACCAGGCGATCGCGTTCATGGAGCACGAGTGGCACCAGCCGTGGCTGATGAGCGTCAACATCTTCGACCCGCACGCGCCGTTCGATCCGCCTCCGGAGTACCTGGAGCGGTACGATCCCGCCTCGCTGCCGCCTCCCGCCTACCGCCCCGCCGACCTCGCGGCCCAGGAGAAGCTGACCGGCGTGGACTTCCAGACCAAGGCGCAGGATCCCGCGGCCTTCGACGCCCAGCACAAGATCGCCGCCTACTACGCGATGATCGAGCTGATCGACCACAACGTGGGGCGCATGCTGGCGGCCCTGGAGCGCACCGGCCAGGCCGACAACACCCTGGTGATCTTCACCAGCGACCACGGCGAGATGCTGGGAGACCACGGGCTGCTGCTCAAGGGCTGCCGTTTCTACGAGGGGCTGGTGCACGTGCCGCTGATTCTGCGCTGGCCCGGCCGGATCAGGGCCGGTGCGACGACCGACGCCCTGGTGGAGCTCACCGATCTGGCCCCCAGCCTGCTGGATGCCGCCGGCCTGGAAGTGCCGCGCCACATGGCCGGGCGCTCGCTGCTGCCACTGCTGCGCGGCACCGCCACCGAGCATCGCGACGCCGTGCGCTGCGAGTACTACGAGGCCCTGAGCATGGCCGCCCGCGACCGCGCCGGCTGGTCCAACACCCGCGCCTCCATGATCCGCGACCGCCGCTACAAGCTGGCCGTATACCACGGCCACCCCACTGGCGAGCTGTTCGACCTGGAGACCGACCCCCACGAGCACGACAACCTGTGGGACAGCGCGCGCCACGCGGAGATCCGCTTCGACCTGCTGCGCCGCTGCTTCGACGCCACCGCCTTCGCCATCGACACCGGCCCGGAGGCGACGCGCGGGCACTGAGGAACTGGGGACCGACTACTTGGCGTCCGGGTCGAGGTCGATGCCGAAGATGTCGCCGAGCTGATCCTCGGCCAGGGTGTCGGCGCCGGCTGCGGTGGCGCCTTCGGGCAACACTGTCGCCGCGTTGATCAGCTCCGCGGGGTCGACGCCGCGCAGGCGAAACAGCAGCTCCGGGCTGTCGTCGAGGCGGTTGCCCACGCCGTAGAGCACCGCCGCCACGTGCTTGCACATGGTCGCCCAGTCGGGGCAACTGCACTTCAGTTCGATCTGGCGCGGTTTCGGGAACAGGCCGCGGTCGGGATCGGAGACCACCTCCATCACCTGGTCGGAAAGCGATCCCCGGAGCAGTTCCAGGAGCGAGGCGATCTGCCCCGAGCACGCGCTCCGGATCGCCTTCCAGGTCGCCGCCGGCAGCGGCTTCACACGGATGGTGACCTGGTAGGGGCGGGGCCGTGAACCCTTGACCTGCGCTTCGATGCGACCCTCATCGATGTCGAGCTGCCAGATCGAGCCATGACGGGCGTAGGTGCGGCCGCGCGGGAGGCGGTTGGCGAAGTCGGAGAACGACTCCAGGTGCGCACACCAGCGCTTGCCCCAGAAACTGCGCGCGATCATGCGGCCTTGGATCCGGATGGGGCGCAACGGTCGCTTCGCCATGGATGCCACCGAAGCTACAGGGTGGCACTGGTCACGTCCAGCCGGACCAGGTCGAGCAGCTCGTCGTCCGGCAACTCGGTGAGGCTTATTTCCCCCTCCCCGCCCAGCACGTCCTGCGCTAACTGCCGCTTGTCCGCGATCATGGCGTCGATCCGCTCCTCCACGGTGCCGCGGGTGATGAACTTGTGCACCAGCACGTTGCGCCGCTGGCCGATGCGGAAGGCGCGGTCGGTGGCCTGGTTCTCCACCGCGGGGTTCCACCAGCGGTCGAAGTGGATCACGTGCGAGGCGCCGGTCAGGTTGAGGCCGGTGCCGGCGGCCTTGAGCGACAGGATCAGGAACGGCGGTCCGTCCTCGGCCTGGAAACGGTCGACCACGGCGCGCCGTGCGCCGACACCCGTGCCGCCGTGCAGCACCAGCCCGGCACGGCCGAACAGGGTTGCCGCGTACTCGGCCAGCGGGTCGATGATCTCGCGGTACTGGGTGAAGATCAGCACCCGCTCCTGGCGCGCCGCCAACTCCTCGCACAGCTCCGCCAGCCGCAGGAACTTGCCGCTGGCGGCGGCGGCGTACTCGCCGTCGCCGGAGAGCTGGCTGGGAT
Organism: Spirochaetia bacterium; assembly: GCA_965203905.1. Lineage (GTDB taxonomy): Bacteria > Spirochaetota > Spirochaetia > SZUA-6 > Bin103 > Bin103. The sequence continues at coordinate 6,544,554 of CBDBDQ010000005.1, forward strand.
GGTTGCACACCTGCTTGAGCCGCAGCAGCGAGCCGAGCACCAGCCCCCGCCGCTCGATGCCCTCGCGCGACTTCAAGGTGCGCTGCAGGCTCCGCACCACGTGCTGATAGAGGCGGACCTGGGCCCGGGTCAGGTTGCAGTAGCGGTTGGTCTCGGTCTTCTCGGGAAGGTCGGCTATGATGCTGCGGTCGGTCTTCAGGCGGCGCAGGATGTAGGGGCTCACCAGGCGCCGCAACGGCGCGAACGGCTGCGCGGGCCGCGCCTGCAGCTTCTTCACGAAGCTCGCGAACACGGTGCGCGAGCCGAGCAGACCGGGATTGAGGAAGTCGAACAGCGCCCACAGGTCGCCCAGCCGGTTCTCCACCGGGGTACCGGTCAGCGCGATGCGGGCGTCGGCGGCCAGCCTTCGCGCCGCGCGGCTCTGCCGCGTCGCCGGGTTGCGGATCGCCTGCGCCTCGTCCAGGATCACCAGTCGCCAGTGCAGTTCGGCGAGCCAGGTCTGCCGCACCAGCATGGTGTAGGTGGTGATCGCCAGGTCGGCGTCGGCCAGGTGCTCGGCGGGCATGGACGCGATCTCGTCCAGCGTCTCCCGGTCATTCTCGGCCGGGTGCAGAAAGCACAGCTTCAGCGATGGCGCGAAGCGCGCCGCCTCGGCGCGCCAGTTGCCCAGCAGCGACGCCGGCACCACCAGCAACGCCGGCGCCGGCGGGCGCTCGACGGCGCCGCTGCCGCACAGCAGGAGCGCCAGCACCTGGATCGTCTTGCCCAGCCCCATGTCGTCGGCCAGGCAGGCGCCCAGCCCCAGCCCGGTGACGAAGTGCAGCCAGGCCAGTCCCTCGCGCTGATACGGCCGCAGGGTCCCGCGCAGGGCCGCGGCGGCGGCCAGGTCGCGCTGTTCCAGCGTCTCGGGCCGGCGCAACCCGGCCAGCAGTTCGCGCAGGGCCGCGCCGGCCGTCACCTGTACCCAGGCGCGCTCGGCCTCGGTCTGATCCTCCTGCCGCAGGTCGGTCGACGCCCCCGCCAGCAGCCGCATGCCCTCGACGAACGAGATCTCCCCGTCATCCGCCTGGCGTTGCAGGGTCTCCCAATGGGAGATCGCCTGGTCCAGCCGCTCGCGGTCCACCTCCACCCACTGGTTGCGCAGCAGCACCAGGTTGTCGGGGGCGCTGCGCAACGTCTCCAGTTCCTCGGCCGACAGCGCGCGGTCACCGAGCGCGATCTCCACCTTGAAGTCCAGCACCGCATCGGCGCCCACCCGCGCCGGCGTCTGCGTGCCGATGGTAACCGCAACCTGCGGCCGCGACCGCCTGCGCCACCAGTTGGGCACGCGCGCCGACAGCCCGCTCAGCTCCAGCTCCGGCACGCTCTGCAGGAATCGATAGGCATCCGCGGGCGGCCACGCCAGCGGACGATACAGGTCGCCGGAATCCGCCAGCGCGCGCACCCACGCGCACGCCTTGGCCGCCTCCTCCACCGGCGCCAGCAGGTTGATCAGGGCCGCCCGGTTGTTGGCCCCGGCGTACTGCTGCAAGGCGTTGCGCAGCGGCAGGTGCTTGAGGCGGCCGCCGGCGCCGAAGCCGGATGCATAAGTGGCAAGGAACGCGAACGGCCGCTCCTGGTCATTCCGGTTCTCGGCCAGATGGAAGCAGACCCGTCCCACCTGCCGCCAGCGCGGCGCCCGCTCGCGCAGCAGCGCGCCCGGGCCGCTGGCAGCCGCGGCGGCCTCGCGCACCCACTCGTCCAACCGCTCCCACAGGCCCCGCAGGCAGTCGGGTGACAGATATTCGCCGCCCTCCATCGGCGGCGCGTTCAACACCCAGGTGGCGAGCAAACCGTCGTCGGGCGGCTCCACCGCAACCTGCTCGGCCTCCGCCGGCAGGTGGCACAGCCCGGTCAGGTAGTGTTCCGCCAGTTGCTGCCAGTAGCGCAGGCTGGGGAACTCCTGCGCCGGCAGCTTCTCCGCCGCCAGGGTAAACAGCGCCGCACGCCAGTCGCTCCGGAACGCTTCCACGACGGGAGCCAAGTCATCGGCGACCGCGGACCCCGCGGCCGGGTCGGCTTCCCAGTGCAGGCGGCCGCCCGGCGTCAGTCGTACGCCCATCAATGTCGGTTATCCGCTACCAACACGAAGCCAGCCTCAGCACATAGGATACCCCGTGCGGCCGGCATTATCCCACCACATCCACGTATCAGCAGCCGTCTTACCAGAGCTACGTTTGGTCAACGTAAATGAGCTGCAGCCAGACTTTGTTCAGGTGGTCGAAATCTCCGTCCGTCGAAATTAGCGCGGCGCCATTCGCATAGGCGGTAGCGGCAATCCAAAGGTCGTTTTGTGACATTGGGACAGCCGGTTGTGGTGGAGGAACGCTGTTGGGAGAGTCCACTGATGTTCCGTGTGTCCAAGCGTCGATGAGCGCATATGTGCTCACTACTTCCTCGTCCAAGTACAGCGTCGGGACCTTGCTCAAAACTCGCTGGAGCTGAGTCCTCTTGTTACTTCCCCATCCGAACTTCTCCGCCAGCGCGAAAATCTCTCCCCTGCAAACGACCGAAGTAAACACCATCCTATCTGGATCGGCGAGACTATGCTCTTCCCGAGTCCTTGTCGCCCAGGGTGCGCTCCTGACAAAGCCGAGCAACATATTGGTATCGAGCAGATATCGGCTCATGATTGGACTGACTAATCGAGCTCTGCGAGAAGCGTCTCAAGAGGCTCATCGCCGGGCCATGAACCCGCAAGCTGAGCCGGATCGAAAGATCCTGCTTGGTCGGCGATCGCTCTCCACCCACCAAAATCAATCACCCGGGATCTCGAAATACACAGTCTCGAACAGCCAAAGATTGATCTCAGATGCGTACGTACGGGTTCCTCACGTGCTGCAGGAAGCCACGGACTAAGTGAAATGTGCTCTATCCATTCCAGTTCGATCTCGAATCCCCAGCTATCGAGGGATCCATGGTTGGCGTATACGATCCGAAATTCGCGCTCATCTCCATACGGTGCCCACTTCAGGAATGGCAGGTCATCTATACGTGGAGGATTGCGCTGGAGTTCGCCTATCTTGGCATATTTCACGCACCCATAAATTGGCGTGACACCACCGTCTTCCTTACACTGCTTCTTGAACGCATGTAATATGCGATCCTTATTGAATCGAATGCTAACGCCATCGGCCCCACTAGAGAATACATGCCAGTGATGATACGTCTCTCCGGTTCTATCGGCGAAACAGAGCGCCAGCAATGTCTTCAGGCTCTTGTACTCCTTGTATTTCTCCAAGTAGTACGAGTCGTTCCTATCGTCCCACTGTCCCGGATCCCGAAGTGTTATTCTCCTCTCCCTAAGGATGCATATCAAATCTGATAGATTCGTATACCGCCGAAATGCTTCCATTGCTGAACGAACCTCCCAAATCAAGCGCATCGGGTTCACCGATGGGCAGACGATGATGCTTTACGCCACGATACCAGGACGTGAATCGTTCCGCCAGCCGCAGATGGTTGCGGTTGGCGGCGGGGAGCAGAGCGTTACGAGACGCTGGCGCCCGCCCCAGTAGCGGCGCGGAACGACTCGATCTCCGCCGCCAGCTCCGGGTCGCGCGATCCGTACTCCAGGATCGACCGCAGGTAGCCCGCCGGCGTGCCGATGTCGAGCCGCCGGCCGGCCATGCGCTGGATCACGACGCGTCCCTGACGCGCCAGATCCTCCACCCCCTCGGTGTAGTTGAACTCGCCGTCCTGGTGGTGCTCCAAGGCGCGCCGCAGCGCAGGGTAGATCTCCGGCGTGAACAAGTAGCGGCCGATGGCGATGTCGCGGCTCGGTTCGGTGCCCGGCGGCGGCTTCTCCACGATGCCGGTGATGTGCAGGCCGTCGTCGGCCAGCGCCACCACGCCGTAGCGTTCCAGGTGCGGCGGATCGTGCTCGACGGCCAGCACGCTGCAGCCGGTGCGCTCGTGGGCGTCGATCAGCTGGCGGGTGAGCGGCGGCTCGCCGACGTGCAGGTCATCGGGGAACACCACCACGAACGGATCGTCGCCGGTGAACGGCTCGGCCAGCAGGATCGCCTGCCCGGTGCCCAGCATCCGCTGCTGGCGCAGAAAGAAGAACCGCCCCGGCGGCACGGCGATGGTCCGCTGCTTGTCCACCGCGCCCTCGGACTCGAACACCTGCTCCAGCTCCACCTCGCGGTCGACGTAGTCCTCCAGGGCGCGCTTGCGGCGCGAGGTGATGAACATGACGTCCTCGATCCCCGAGTCGCGCAGCTCCTGCAGGATGAAGTCGATGGCCGGCCGGTCGATGACCGGAAACATCTCCTTGGGTACCGTCTTCGAAGCCGGCAGGAACCTGCTGCCATACCCGGCAGCGACGATGACCGCTTTCATGCGTGCCTCCTGAAGTGAACAATGACGCCCGTCCCGCGGGCTGTCGGATACGGATTCTCGTGTCGAACGGTGCCGCCGCCTCGGCCAGCTTCGGCATGCATCGGCAGCAGATGCGGCCGACCGATCTCTCGCCGGTGTGACCGCGGCGGCAGGGAGCGTGGTTCCAGTATATCTGATGGCTCGGGTGATCGGGCTAACCGTCCCGCACGACCACGTAGCTGAGTGCTCGTCAAGCATCCCGCCTCGCGCGGCAACCCCGCTACGGAACATGTTGCGCCTCTATGGGTGGCGCCCCTTGAATCGACGGGTGAGCACTTCCGGCCGACGCTACTGGGTCTTGAGCGCCAATGCGCGGCGGGCGCCGGTCACTACGTCGGTGACGGAGCAGCCGTGGCGGTCGAGCAGGTCGAAGTAGGGGCCCGATTCGGTGAAGCAGTCGCCGATGCCGGTGCGGACCACGGGTACGGGGCAGGTCTCGGCGAGCGTCTCCGTCACGGCGCCGCCCAGGCCACCGATCACGTTGTGCTCTTCCGCGGTGACGACAGCGCCGGTTTCGCGGGCCGCCGCCGCCAGCGCCTCGGTATCGAGCGGCTTGATGGTGTGCAGGTCGATCACCCGGCATTGCACGCCCTCCCCCGCCAACTGCTCGGCGGCCGCCACGGCCCTGGCCACCATCACCCCGGTGGCGACGATGGTCAGGTCGCTGCCGGGGCGCACCACCTGGGCGCGGCCCAGCTCCAGGGCCTCGGCCGGGCCGGCATCTCCGGTGCCGTACACCGCCGGCACCTCGTTGCGGTTCATGCGGAAGTAGACCGGTCCCTCGCTGGCCGCCACCTGCCGCAGCAGCTCGGTCTGGGCGTAGGGGTCGGCCGGCACCACCACCCGCATGTGCGGGAAGGTGCGCAGGATGGCGATGTCCTCGGTGGCGTGGTGGGTCGGCCCCTCGAAGCTGGGCGACAGCCCGCCGTAGGCGGCCATCAGCTTGACGTTGCTGCGGGCGTAGCAGACGTGGGTGCGGATCATCTCCACCGCGCGGGTGGAGAGGAACACCCCGAAGGTGTTGACGAAGGGGATCTTTCCGGCCAGCGCCAGGCCCACGGCGCAGTCCACCAGCGACTGCTCGGCGATGCCGGTATTGATGAAGCGGTCGGGGAACACGTCCGCGAACATGAAGCTGTGGTCGGAGTTGGAGACGTCGGCGGACAGCACCACCACGTCGGGGTTGCCGTGCCCCAGCTCGACCAGCGCCTTGCCGTAGGCGACGCGGGTGTTGATCAGTTCAGCCACTGCTGCATCCCCGCTTCCAGCTCCGTCCTGGCGGCGGCGTACTGCTCCTCGGTGGGCGGCGTGCCGTGCCAGTTGTGGTCGTACTCCATGAACGAGACCCCGCGCCCCTTGGTGGTGCGGGCGATGATCACCGCGGGCCGCGCGTGCACCTGGTCGGCGCGGTCGAGGGCCTCCAGCACCTCGCGCACGTTGTGGCCGCCGATCTCCTGCACGTGCCAGCCGAACGCCGCCCACTTGGCGGCGATCGGCTCGTGCGGCATCACGTCCGCGGTGGCGCCGGTCTGCTGGGTGCCATTGTAGTCCAGGATCGCCACCAGGTTGCCCAGCCGGTACTTGGCCGCCAGCATGGCGCCCTCCCAGATCACCCCGGCGTCGATCTCGCCGTCGCCCAGCACCACGTAGACGCTGGCCGGGGAGGCGGCGCCGGAGGGGGCCGTCTGCGCCGACGGCTTGGCGTCGCGCTGGCGCAGGGCCAGCGCCATGCCGCAGCCGACCGCGACCCCGTGCCCCAGCGGCCCGGCCGGGATCTCGATGCCCGGTGTCTTGCGGTCCGGGTGTCCCTGCAGCAGGCTGTCCACCTTGCGGAAGCTCAGCAGCTCGGAGGGCGGGAAGAATCCGCGATGGGCCAGGGCCGAGTAGAGGGCGGCACAGGCGTGCCCCTTGGAGAACAGCAGCCGGTCGCGGTCCGGCCAGTCGGGACGCCCGGGGTCGATGCGCAGGTGATGGAAGTAGAGCGCGGCCAGGATCTCGGCGCAGGAGAAGGCGCCGCCCAAGTGGCCGCTGTTGCTGTCGTGGACCATCTCCAGCACGTCCAGCCGGAACTGCTGGGCGCGGCGGTGCAGTTCGCGCACGAGCCCCGCGGGATGGTCATGGGTATGCCGCATGGGCCCGAACCTAAGCGCGCCCCTTGCATTGGTCAAGGTCCATCGGTTGCGGCCACGCCGGCTGTTCGCCGGTTTGAAAACGGCAGCAGCTTGCTGACCGAGGTGCAAGCAGCTATGTTCCCGGAGGAGCCGATGGATTTCGAGCGCGTCCTTCGTGATCTGGCATCCGATTTCAACGAGCGCGAAGTCCCCTACGCCATGATCGGCGGGTTCGCCCTGGGCGTGCTCGGGATAGCGCGGGCCACCATGGACCTCGACTTTCTGGTGGCTCGGAACGCGCTCCCGCAGGTCGACGAAATCATGCAGCGCCGAGGTTATCGTCTACGCTACCGGAGTGAGAATGTTTCGCACTTCGTATCGGATTCGGCTCCTCTCGGGCAGGTCGACTTCCTGCACGCGTTTCGTGAGATCTCTACCGGTATGTTGAGCCGGGCTTCCGAGCTGCCGGCGTTTGCCGCCAGCCTCCGCGTGCGCACGCTGCGACCAGAGGACATTATCGGCTTGAAGGTGCAAGCGTTCGCGAATGATCCGCAGCGGGAGCGCCAGGATCTGGTCGACATCGAATTGCTGGCCGAACGCTACTCTTCGGAGATCGACTGGAAACGGATGCGCGAGTACTTCGCGCTGTTTGGAAGATTGGAGCTGTACGATGAGATCCGAGCGACCCACGGCCCCACTGACCGAGGCTGAGAAGGCCGAGCTGCTGGCGCTGGCGGCCTCCGCCGAGTTGCGCCGGGACCTGCGTTCCCTCGTTCGGAACCGGGGAGCCGGCGTCGACGAGTACCTCGCCTTTGCGACCAGCATCGCCAGACTGTCGAACCACGCCCGCCGGCCCTTCCGCCCCATGACCGGCACCTGCTTCAAGCTGTAGGCCGGACAGCGCGCTCGGGTCCTCGTTGGACCGCCTCGTCATCGCCACGGCGCCGGGCACGACCGGCGACCGTTCAAGCGGCTCGGTGGAGGCGTCGACGCTGGCTTGTCGGCGGCCGAACGGCCCGCGATATTCGACGGTAACCATGAGGACTCCGCAAGCATCCGAACCGCTGAGCCGGCGGGCGTTTCTGACGGCGGCCACGGGGGCCGCGCTCGGAGCTGTCGCGGCTCCACTCCTGGCGCGCTCCCACACCGAAGGGGGCTACGACCTGCCCGGCAGCGCAGCCGATCGCGGCCTCGGCCTCGTACCGCGGCTGCAGTGCACCGCGGGCACCCGGTCGCGGACCGCAGGCCCGTTCTTCACTCCTGCCTCGCCGTTACGCGACTCGCTGCGTGAGCCGGGCACCAGCGGCGCGCTGCTGGTGCTGCAGGGGCTCGTGCTCAACCGGGACTGCCGCCCGCTGGCCGGGGCCGTCCTCGACATCTGGCACGCCGACGAGCACGGCCGCTACGACAACCGCGGCTTCCGCTACCGCGGCCACCAGTTCACCGATCGCTCCGGTGCATTCCGGTTCGAGACGATCCGTCCGGGCGAGTATCCCCGCCGCACTCCACACATCCACGTCAAGGTACAGGGCCCGGACACCGCGCTGCTCACCACCCAGATCTTCTTCCCGGATCTGGCAACGGCCAACGCCCGCGACTCGATCTATCGCGAGGATCTCCTGGTCGATCTGTCGCCCACGGTCGACGGTTGGCTCAGCCGTTTCGACTTCGTGCTCGCGCCTGCGCGCACGACCTGAATTACTGCTCCTGGATCGCCCACTCGCCGGCGCGCATCACCGGCTCGGTGGAGCCGTCGGCGAGCACGCCGTCGATGTCCATCCGCTCGGATCCGATCATGAAGTCCACGTGGGTCACGCTGGAGTTGGCGCCCGCATCCGCGAGCTGCTGCTCCGACATGGCTTCGGCGCCGTTCAGGCACACCGTGTACGCCTGGCCCAGGGCGACGTGGCTGGAAGCGTTCTCGTCGAACAGCGTGTTGTAGAACAGCAGTCCGAGTCCCGAGATGGGAGACCCGTGCGGAACCAGGGCGATCTCGCCGAGGCGGGCGGCACCCTCGTCGGTGGCGATCAGCTTTTCCAGTACCTCGGCGCCGGACTCGGCCTCGACTCGCACCACTCGACCGCCCTCGAAGGTGAGGCTGAAGTGCTCGATCAGCCGGCCGCCGTAGTTGAGCGGCTTGGTGGATGATACCGTGCCGTCCACGCGCCGGCTGTGCGGCATGGTGAACACCTCCTCGGTGGGGATGTTGGGCACGAATTGCGTGCCCTGCGCGTTGTAGTCGACGGCGCCCTTCCAGACGTGGCCATCGGGGAGCCCGATGGTGAGGTCGGTGCCGGGCGCGGCGTAGCGGAGCGCCGTATAGGCGCGTTCGTTCAGGTACTCGCGCCGTGACTCCAGCGCTTCGATATGGCGCTGCCAAGCTTCGCGTGGGTCCGGCCGATCCGCACGGCAGGCCTGGAAGATAGCGTCCCACAGCTTGCCCACCCGCTCGCCGGCCGGCGCTTCGGGAAACACCCGCGCCGCCCATGGCGCCACCGCCGCCGCGATCACGCACCAGCTCACCCGCATGGTGGTGATGTACTCGCGGCTGAAGGGTTTCGACTGCTCGGACGCCACGCGCATGGTGGTCGCCACCTTGGCCGGATCCTGGCCCTTGAGCAGATCGGGATTACCGCCGGAGACGGTCAGGAACGCCGCGCCCTCCTCGGCGCGCTCGATCATGCCCCTGACCCTCCAGGTGGGGAACTCCTCGAACGAGTCGCCCGGTGCATGCCGGAGTCGCACCAGCTGCAACTGGTCGTCGGTATAGGAAACGTCCACGTAAGGGCAGCCGGCCGCGTAGGCGCGCGCCGCCAGCGCCCGGGTCAGCTCGACCGCCTCGATGGGCGCGCGGATGACCAGGCGCTGCCCCCGCTGCAGGTTCAGTCCGACACCGATCGCCAGGTCGGCGTAACGCTCCAGGTTGGTATCCACGACGCAAGTGTAACGCATCTGCGCATCGCCTATACTCGGCTGACTCATGGAACTTGGCACCAGATCCTTCACCCGCGGCCTGCACGAAGTCGGGGCCCGGTGCTATGCGTGGATCCAGCCTGACGGCGGTTGGGGCTGGAGCAATGCGGGACTCGTCGTCGATGGCGACGAGAGCCTGCTGGTGGATACCCTGTTCGATCTGAACCTCACGCGCGCCATGCTCGCCGTCATGCGCGATGCGGAGCCGGCCGCCACCCGCAACTTCGACCGGCTGGTCAACACCCACGCCAACCCCGACCACTGCAACGGGAACGAGTTGGTGGCCGAGGCGGAGATCATCGCCTCCAAGGCCGCGGCCGAGGAGATGGCCGGCGAGAGTCCGGCGCGGCTCGCCGCGATCATGCGGCAAGCTCCGAGCATGGGCGAGACGGGGGAGTTTCTGATCGAATCGTTCGGCGCCTTCGACTTCGAGGGGATCACGCAGACCCTGCCGACGACCACGTTCCAAGGTGACTACCAGACGCGCGTCGGCGACAAGCGCGTCGTCCTGAAGCAGGTCGGGCCGTGCCATACCGCGGGCGACATCCTGGCCTACGTACCGGACGACAACCTTGTATTCAGCGGCGACATACTGTTCGTCGGGGGCCATCCGATCCTGTGGGCGGGGCCGGCGGCGAACTGGATCGCCGCCTGCGATTACCTGCTCCGGTTGCCGGTCGACGTCATCGTCCCCGGCCATGGCCCCGTGACCGACAAGCGCGGCGTTCGGGGCGTCAGGGACTACCTGGTGTACGTACGGGACGAGGCGAAGGTCCGTTTCGACGCCGGGTTGAGCGTCTACGACGCGGCAATGGACATCTCGCTCGCGGACTTCGACTCGTGGGGCGATGCCGAGCGGATCGTGGTCAATGTCGCGACGCTGTATCGCGAGTTCGGCTCCAGCGAGCAGCCCGGCGATCCGTTCCAGTTGATGGCGAGGATTCGCAAGGAGCGCGCGAAGGGAAAGAAGAGGTAGGGCGGAGTGGCACTCGACAGCACGAACAACCTCACCGGCGGCGTGATTGACGCCCTGTCCGGGGTGACCACCGCCACCCTGACGACGCTGCTGCTCAAGAAGGGGCTGCGCAGCGTGTGGATGCGCGGTACCCGGCCGCTGCAGGCAGGCCAGCCGCGGGTGGTCGGTCGCGCCTTCACGCTGCGCTTCGTGCCGGCGAGGGAGGATCTGGCGACGCCGGAATCGTGGAGCTCGCCGCGTTCCACCCGCGCGGCGATCGAGGCGATGCCGGAGGGCTGCGTCGTCGTGGTGGGTGCGATGGGCTGCACCGACGCCGGCATCTTCGGCGACATCCTGTGCGCGCGGATGGGGAAGCGCGGGGTGGCCGGGCTGGTCACCGACGGGGTGATGCGCGACGGCGACGGCGTCCTGTCCACCGGGCTCCCGGTGTGGTGCCAGGGCATTGCCGCGCCACCGTCAGTGGCCGGATTGACCTTCGTCGGCTGGCAGGAACCGATCGGCTGCGGCGGGGTGGCGGTGTTCCCGGACGACCTCGTGGTGGCGGACGGCGACGGTGCCGTCGTGATTCCCTCCGCGCTGGTTGCGGAAATGGCCGACGCCGGCCCGGAGCAGGAGCGCCTGGAAGCGTGGATCATGGAGCAGGTGGACGGCGGCGCGCCGTTGCCGGGCCTGTATCCGCCGAACGACGAGACCCGCGCCCGCTACGAGGCTGTGCGCGGCTCCCACCCGTAGTGGCAGACAGGGGAAACGCATGTCTCTGACACCCGGCACCAGGGCACTGCTGGCCGCTCTGCCGCTCGCCGCTCTGGTGGCAATGGCCGGCTGCCACACCGGCTCGACCGTCGTGCGCGGCCCGGCCGTACCCGCCGCCGCGCCCGCGCCGGGTACCATCCATGCCTGGGCCGAAGGCCGTGCGGAGGCCGTTCCCGACATCGCCGTCGTGCGCATGAGCATCGAGACCAGCGGCCGAACGGTGCGCGCGGCCAGAGAGCGGGCCGCCGGCGTGACCCGCGCGGTGATCGCAGAGCTCGCACGGCAGGGCGTGGAGGATCGGGACATTCGCACCAGCAGGTTCAGCATCCGCGCCGACTACCAGTACGCCGACGACGGCCGCCGCCACCTGACCGGCTACCAGGTGAGTCATGCCCTGACGGTGGAGATCGCCAACCTGGAGTCGGTGGGAGCCGCCATCGATGCCCTGTCGGAAGCCGGCGGCGACGCACTGGCATTCCACGCCATCGAGTTTGGCTACGCCGACCCGGAGCGGCTCCTGGAGCAGGCACGCCGCAACGCCGTCGAGAACCTGCAGCGCCATGCGCAGCAGCTCGCGGCAGCCGCCAACCGGGAGCTCGGCCCGCTGCTGGAGCTCACCGAGTTGAGCGGAACGCCGGATTCGGGCCCTCCAGGACCCTACCTCGCCGCGGAGGTGATGGCTCGCTCGCGTCCGGCCGACACGCCGATCAGCGCCGGCAGCGGAACCGTCAGCATAACCGTGCGCGGTGTATTCGAACTGCGCTGACGACGAGAGGCAGCTACCGGTCCGACGATGACGATTCGCTCGCCGCATCGCCGTCTGCGGCGCGGCGGACGTACGGCTCGGTTGCAAGCGGGCCACGTTCGCGCTTGCGGCGCTCCCTTAGCGCGGCGGTGCCGGCCGGATCGACCCGGCCATCCGCCGCCAGCACCACGCCGTAAGCGGCACGCGCATGGGCGGCGCTGATCTTGCCCTGGGCCGCGTCTTCACGCACCGCCTCGGGGTCGCGTTCCAGCGGGTCGCCGTAGCCGCCGCCCGGTTGCACCAGCCGGTACACCTCGCCGCGATCGAGGGTGCGCAGGAACTTGCCCGGCAGCCGTTCGCCGCCGGCGCCGCGGTCGGGGTTGAGCAGGTTGGCGCCGGCGGTCGCGGGCGAGCCGCCACGTGCCCCAGGGCAGGAACCGGGCGCGGTCGAGCGCACCTGCAGGGTGGCCTCGTCGTGGGTGAGCTGGTACTCGCGCTCCAGCCCCAGGCCGCCGCGGAAGCGGCCCGGGCCGCCGGTGTCGGGCACGAAGCCGTAGCGGCGGATGAGCAGCGGCTACGCGGCTTCGATGGTCTCGATCGGGGTGTTGGCCATGTTGTGCACCGGCGCGGTCAGGCCGTCGGCTCCGTCGGCGTGCGGGCCGCCGCCGCGCGGCGCGTCATTGTTGAACTCCAGGAACACGAAGGCGCGGCCGTCCGGGTAGTAGCCGCCGAAGCTGACCCCGAACTCGCCGCCGCCCCATGCCGCCGGCACCCGGCCGGGCAGCGCCTGGGCCAGTGCCCCGAACACGGCCTGAGCGATGCGGAAGCCGCCCAGCCCGCGCGCGGCGACCGCCGCCGGATGCTGCGGGTTGACGAACCAGCCCGGCGGCGCATGCACGACGATCGGCCGGAAGAAGCCGGCGTTGGCGTCGATCGCGGGTCGGTGAGCGTCTTGAGCACCGCGTACACGGCGGAGGTGGTGTACGGCAGGTTGGGGTTGATGGAGCCGGTCGCCTGCGGCGAGGTGCCGGCGAAGTCGGCGCTGAACTGGTCGCCGGCGATGGTCACCCGCACCCGGATCTCGATCGGCTCCGGGCGGATGCCGTCGCCGTCGATATAGTCGGAAAAACTCCAGGAGCCGTCCGGCAGGGCGGCGATCTCCGCCCGCGTGCGCCGCTCGGTGTGCTCGATGATGTCGTGCAGGTAGCAGTCGAGCCGGTCGCTGCCATGCTCGGCGACGAGCGCCAGCAGGTCCTGCTCGCCCTGCTCCAGCGCCGCCACCTGCGCCAGCAGGTCGCCGTGCACCAGCGCCGGCACGCGCACGTTGCTGCCGATGATCCGCCACACCGCGTCGTTGCGCTCGCCGCCGGCGATCAGCTTCAGCGGCGGCAGCCGCAGCCCCTCCTGGTAGATCTCGGTGTTGTCGCAGGCGTTGCCGCCGGCCACGCGGCCGCCGATGTCGGTGTGGTGCGCGATCACGCACAGCCAGGCGATGAGCGTGCGCTCGGCGAACACCGGCTTGAACAGGAAGATGTCGGGCAGGTGGCTGGCGCCCGAGTACGGATCGTTGCTGGCCAGGATGTCCCCCGGCTCCACGTCGCCGGCGAACTGGGCCAGGACGCCGTCCAGGGCCGGCTGCATGGCGCCCATGTGAAACGGCAGGGTCAGCCCCTGGGCCACCTGCTCGCCGGCGCCGTTGAACACGGCGGTGGAGAAGTCCATGCCGTCCTTGACCACGGCCGAGCGCGCCGTACGCACCACGGTCACCGCCATGCTGTCGGCGGCCGCCACCAGCGAGCTGCGGATCACCTCGCGCGTGACCGGATCGCGACGCGCCGATCGGTCCGCCATCACCGCGTCTCCAGGATCATGCAGCCGTGACCGGCCGCTGCCGCGCGCCAGCCGGGCGGCACCACGGTGGTCGAGTCGTACTCCTCGACGATCAGCGGACCGGCGCTGCCTCCGGTGTCCAGGACGCCACGCCCGACCACCGGCGTAAACAGCCAGCCGTGGCCGGGACCGAAGTAGACGCGGCGGTCTGCCGGCGGGCACGCCGACACCGTTGCGGCCGAGTCGCTGTCGGGTCCGGGCGCGGGCGGCGGGCATGCCGCTCCAGCGATGCGCGAGGCGTCGCCGTGGCGAGGGTCGGCTGGCGGGTGCGCGGGGCTCGTGGTGCGCGGGGCGTCGCCGTGGCCGGAATCGGCCGCCGGGCGACCCCGGTCCGTGACACCGCGTCCGATCACCCGCAGGCTCACGACCTGCACCGGCTCCTCGACGCTGTAGCCGTAGCTGCGCCGGTGCTCGCGCGTGAAGGCGGCCGCGATCGCCGGCAGCGCCGCGCTGCTGAACCGCTCGACCGTCAGGTCGACGGTCAGCTCCGAGGTCTGGCCCTCGTACCTGGCATCGATCTGCGCCTGCAGCCGCTGCCGGGCGCCGGTGAATCCTTCGCGCGCCAGCAGCGCCCGGCACTCGTCGCCGATGCGTTCCAGGATCGCGTTGGCGCGCTCCAGGTCGAGCGCCGCCAGGGGCTGGTTGAGGGTCTGCACGAAGTGGTGCTCGACCTCCGCGAACAGCAGTCCGAAGGCGCTGAACACGCCCGGCGACGGCGGCACGATCACCCGCCCGATGCCCAGGCTCGCCGCCAGCCCGGCCGCGTGCACCGGGCCGCTGCCGCCGAAGGCGAGCATGGCGAAGCGCCGCGGGTCGCGCCCGCGCTCGCTGGAGACCGCGCGCAGCGCTCTGCCCACCTGGCCGCCCTCCACGATCGACGCCTTGGCGGTGGTGCCGCCCATGTCGAAGCTGATCAGGTCGGCCTGGCCCAGACGGGCGCCGATCTCGGCGGCACCGATCACGCCGGCGGCGGGCCCCGACTCGATGCAGCACATCGGCTTGCGCGCGGCCAGCTCGACCGGCATCAGGCCGCCGTTGGACTGCATCACGGTCACCGGCGCCTGCGTGCCGGCGCGGCGCAGCTCGGCTACCAGCCGCTCCAGGTAGCGCGCCACCACCGGCCGGACGTAGCCGTTGATGACGGTGGTGCTGGTGCGCTCGTACTCGCGCGCTTCCGGCAGCAGCTCGCACGACAGGCACACGTCGAGATCGGGCAGCGCGGCCCGGAGCGACGCGCCGATGCGCCGCTCATGGGCGGGATTGGCGTAGGAGTGCAGCAGGCAGACCGCCACCGAGGAGACACCCGCCTCCCGCACCGCCGCCACTGCCCGCTCCACGTCACCGGCGTCGAGCGGCACGAGCACGCGCCCGCGCGCAGCGACGCGCTCCCGCACCTCCAGGCGCAGGCGCCGCTCCACCAGCGGCGGCGGCTTGCGGTAGGCGAGGTCGTAGAGCCGCGGCACGCGCAGGCGGGCGATCTCCAGCACGTCGCGGAACCCCTCGGTGGTGATCAGCGCCATCGCCGCGCCCTTCCCTTCCAGGATGGCGTTGGTGGCTACCGTGAAGCCGTGCACGATCTCGGCCACGCCGGCGGCGGGCAGGTCCAGCTCGGCCAGTGCCTCCGCGAGACCGTGCAGCACGCCCCGGCCGTAGTCGTCCGGCGTGCTCGCCACCTTGACCACCGCCGCCCTGCCGCCCTCGGTCAGGGCCACCACGCCGGTGAACGTGCCGCCGATGTCTACCCCGACCCGGCACCTGGTGCCGCTCATTGCGCGCCGCGCTGCTGCAGCTCCGGCTGGAGTGGCGTTCGCGTCTCCCGCGAGCCAGGAGTGAGCTCAGGCGGTCCCGGGGTCGCAGTAGTGGGTCCGGTCCATTGGAATGTCGGAGAATCCGAAGTGGAAGATCGCCAGGTGCTGGCGTTACAAACCGAAGTGGATTTCGAGGCCGGTGCCGACCCTTGTCGCCGATACGCGCAGCCTGGCTAGGTGTTAGGCGACATCTCGCTTAACAACACCGACTCGACCACCGCCTTGCCGCTCTCGGCGACCTCCTGCGATGCACTCCTGTAGAAGCCCGACCCGACGACGAAAGAGACCTGCCTGGTGCTTCCATCCGCCCTCTGGATTTGGTCGGAGAACATGCGGACATAGCCCACCTTTGGGATGTCGACGCTATCGCTGTCGTCCGTGGGATCATCAAAATGGTACTCCACGAAGCCGCCTTCCGGGCCGCTTTCCGCCGCCTCTATCAGCTGCGGCAGAATGAACTCTCCGGTCACGGCGTCACGGGCGACCGGCACGAGAGGCTGTAACTCGTACGTGTCCGGGAACCCGGCGTGAAACAGGATTAGCTGGCTGGTCAAATTCCAGACATAGAGGTACACGGAACCGTGCCGCCACGGCCCGTTGCGATCGCGCATGGCGACCCTGGCCTTCGAGATAGCAGATGGATCACCGGTCCTCACAAGCTCCATGAAGTAGTTTCCCGCTTCCGTGACGAAGGCCTTCAGGGTCGCGCGGTCAACCACGTCCCCGGCCGTAACTGCCGGGTCGCCATAATCGATTTGTTCCGTAGCCAGGTGAGTTTCGTTGACATCGAATCCCGCGAGCAGAACTGCGGGAGTCCTGAAACTAAGCGAGGTATAGACGACCGCGTAGCCCGAAGCACCGGGCACACTTGGTATATCGAACGAGCCGCCGTTCCCGGCTTCGGCTGCAGCGAACGCAGCCCGGGCCGCGGGGCGGTCCGCCAGAACTTCAGGGTCGATTCCCAACGCTCCAAGGATCCCTCCGTAGATCGAGGGCTTGAGTAGCCTGCCCGACAAGGACATGTCCTTTGCGTGGACGTTCACCCTGCCGTCGGGCGTCAGGGTCACGAGATAGGTGGAACCGGAACGCCAGGGACTCTCGTCCCTTCTGATTAGACATCCGAGATATTGAGCTTGTCCAAGTGTGGTGAGAGCGGCTTGCTCTCGAAAGCGATCGCGCGATCTGAGCGCGAAGTCCATTAGGCTGCCGGTGCCGTTCTCCACCTGCTGCGCCGTCACAAGCGGGGGCTCGACAGGAGTCCCACCAGTGGGAAGCGGACACGCTGCAGGCAATTCCATCGGCTCCGCCTTCTTGGGAGTCGCTCCGGAGCACCCGGCAAGGGCGATTGCCACTAAGAACGCAGTAACGCGAAGTCGTGAAGTCTGCATGCCGCAGATTATTAACCACACTGTTCAGACCATGCAAGCTTCCCAAGCAAGCTCAGGTGGCGTGCGCGATGCTGCGAGGTCGAACGCCGTACGATCCCGAGCACCGGGATGGACGCACGCCGAGCAACTTGCCCGCCTGCAGGCCCTGGCTGATAGGACCTCCCCGGAACGCGAGGCGCAGTCTTCAGATGTTATTGAGCGCGGCGTACCCGCGGCTCGGTGGCAAGCGGGCCGCGGTCGCGCTTGAGGCGCTCTCGCAGCGCGCCGGTGGCAGGTTCGTCCACCCGGCCGCTCGGTGCCAGCACCACGCCGTAGGCGGCGCCCGCGTGGGCGGCGCTGATCTTGCCCTGCGCCACGTCCTCCCGCACCGCCTCCGGATCGCGCTCGAGCGGATCGCCGTAGCCGCCGCCACCCGGCTGCACCAGCCGGTACACCTCGCCATGCTCCATGGTGCGCAGGAACTTGCCCGGCAGGCGTTCGCCGCCGTCGCCACGGTGCGGGTTGAGCAGGTTGGCGCCGGCAGTCCCGGACGAGCCGCCCTGCGTGCCCCAGGGCAGGAACCGTGCGCGGTCGGAGCGCACCTGCAGGGTGGCCTCGTCGTGGGTGAGCTGGTACTCGCGCTCCAGCCCCAGGCCGCCGCGGAAGCGGCCCGGGCCGCCCGTGTCGGGCACGAAACCGTAGCGCCGGATGAGCAATGGCTGCGCGGCCTCGATGGTCTCGATGGGGGTGTTGGCCATGTTGTGCACCGGTGCGGTCAGGCCGTCGGCTCCGTCGGCGTGCGGTCCGCCGCCGCGCGGCCCGTCGTTGTTGAACTCCAGGAACACGAAGGCGCGGCCATCGGGGTAGTAGCCGCCGAAGCTGACCCCGAACTCGCCGCCGCCCCATGCCGCCGGCACCCGCTCGGGCAGGGCCTTGGCCAACGCCCCGAACACGGCCTGCGCGATGCGGAAGCCGCCCAGCCCACGCGCGGCGACCGCGGCCGGATGCTGCGGATTGACGAAGCAGCCCGGCGGCGCATGCACCGCGATCGGCCGGAAGAAGCCGGCGTTGGCGTCGATCGCGGGGTCGGTGAGCGTCTTGAGCACCGCGTACACGGCCGAGGTGGTGTACGGCAGGTTGGGGTTGATGGAGCCGATGGCCTGCGGCGAGGTGCCGGCGAAGTCGGCGCTGAACTGGTCGCCGGCGATGGTCACCCGCACCCGGATCTCGATCGGCTCCGGGCGGATGCCGTCGCCGTCGATATAGTCGGAAAAACTCCAGGAGCCGTCCGGCAGGGCGGCGATCTCCGCCCGCGTGCGCCGCTCGGTGTGCTCGATGATATCGTGCAGGTAGCCGTCGAGCCGGTCGCTGCCATGCTCGGCTACGAGCGCCAGCAGGTCCTGCTCGCCCTGCTCCAGCGCCGCCACCTGTGCCAGCAGGTCGCCGTGCACCAGCGCCGGCACGCGCACGTTGCTGCCAATGATGCGCCACACCGCGTCGTTGCGCTGCCCGGCGGCGATGAGCTTCAGCGGCGGCAGCCGCAGCCCCTCCTGGTAGATCTCGGTGTTGTCACAGGCGTTGCCGCCGGCCACGCGGCCGCCGATGTCGGTGTGGTGCGCGATCACGCACAGCCAGGCGATGAGCGTGCGCTCGGCGAACACCGGCTTGAACAGGAAGATGTCGGGCAGGTGGCTGGCACCCGAGTAGGGGTCGTTGCTGGCCAGGATGTCCCCCGGCTCCACGTCGCCGGCGAACTGGGCCAGGACGCCGTCCAGGGCCGGCTGCATGGCGCCCATGTGAAACGGCAGAGTCAGCCCCTGGGCCACCTGCTCGCCGCCGGCGTTGAACACCGCGGTGGAAAAGTCCATGCCGTCCTTGACCACCGCCGAGCGCGCCGTACGCACCACGGTCACCGCCATGCTGTCGGCGGCGGCCACCAGCGAGCTGCGGATCACCTCGCGCGTGACCGGATCGCGGCCCGCCGGCCGGTGCGCCATCACTCTGCCTCCAGGGCCATGCAGCCATGCGCGGCCGCGGCCGCGCCCCAGCCGGGCGGCACCACCGTGGTCGAGTCGTATTCCTCGACGATCAGCGGACCGGCGCTTCCGCCGGCACCCAGGGCGGCACGCCCGACCACCGGCGTGGACAGCCAGCCGTGGCCGGGACCGAAGTAGACGCGGCGCTCTCCCGGCGGGTACGCCGGTGACGCGGGCGGAGCTACGCCGGGGCCGCCCGCTCTGGCCGCCGAGCGATCCCGGTGGCTGATGCCGCGCCCGATCACCCGCAGGCTCGCGACCTGCACCGGCTCCTCGACGCTGTAGCCGTAGCTGCGCCGGTGCTCGCGCGCGAACGCGGCCTCGATCGCCGGCAGCGCCGCGCTGCTGAACCGCTCGACCGGCAGGTCGACGGTCAGCTCCGAGGTCTGGCCCTCGTACTTGGCATCGACCTGGATCTGCAGCCGCTGCCGGGCGCCCACGAATCCTTCGCGTGCGAGCAGCAACCGGCACTCGCCGCCGATGCGGTCCAGGATGGCATTAGCCTGCTCGACGTCGAGCGCCGCCAGCGGCTGGTTGAGGGTCTGCACGAAGTGGTGCTCGACCTCCGCGAACAGCAGCCCGAAGGCGCTGAACACCCCTGGCGACGGCGGCACGATCACGTGCCCGATGCCCAGGCTCGCCGCCAGCCCGGCCGCGTGCACCGGGCCGCTGCCGCCGAAGGCGATCATCGCAAAGCGCCGCGGGTCGCGTCCGCGTTCGCTGGAGACCGCGCGCAGCGCGCCGCCCATCTTCACGTTGGCGAGGGTGTGCACGCCCCAGGCCGCCTCGGTTTCCGTGAGACCGGCCGGGGCCGCCAGCCGCTCGCGCAGTGCCGCGCGCGCCCGGCCCGCATCGATCGGGAAGCTGCCGCCGAGCAGGTGTTCCGGATTGAGGAAGCCCAGTGCCACGTCGGCGTCGGAGACGGTCGGCTCGGTGCCGCCGGCGCCGTAGCAGACCGGTCCGGGCACCGCGCCGGCGGAACGGGGTCCGATCTGCAGGCCGCCCGCGCGGTCCGCCCAGGCGATGCTGCCGCCGCCCGCGGACACCTCGGCGATGTCGATGGTCGGCACCCGCAGCACGTAGCCGGCGCCGCGCAGCAGGCGATGTCCGGCGTTCATGGCGCCGCCGACCTCGCACTCGGGCGCCAGCAGCACCTGGCCGCCCTCCACGATCGACGCCTTGGCGGTGGTGCCGCCCATGTCGAAGCTGATCAGGTCGGCCTGGCCCAGACGGGCGCCGATCTCGGCGGCGCCGATCACACCGGCGGCGGGCCCCGACTCGATGCAGTACATCGGCTTGCGCGCGGCCAGCTCCACCGGCATCAGCCCACCGTTGGACTGCATCACCGTCACTGGCGCCTCCGTGCCGGCGCGGCGCAGCTCGGCTACCAGCCGCTCCAGGTAGCGCGCCACCACCGGCCGGACGTAGCCGTTGATGACGGTGGTGCTGGTGCGCTCGTACTCGCGCGCTTCCGGCAGCAGCTCGCACGACAGGGACACGTCGAGGTCGGGCAACGCCGCCCGGAGCGACGCGCCGATGCGCTGCTCATGCTCGGGATTGGCGTAGGAGTGCAGCAGGCAGACCGCCACCGAGGAGACGCCCGCCTCCCGCACCGCAGCCACCGCCCGCTCCACGTCACCGGCGTCGAGCGGCACGAGCACGCGCCCGCGCGCAGCGACGCGCTCCCGCACCTCCAGGCGCAGGCGCCGCTCCACCAGCGGCGGCGGCTTGCAGTAGGCGAGGTCGTAGAGCCGCGGCACGCGCAGCCGGGCGATCTCCAACACGTCGCGGAACCCTTCGGTGGTGATCAGCGCCATCGCCGCGCCCTTCCCTTCCAGGATGGCGTTGGTGGCTACCGTGAAGCCGTGCACGATCTCGGCCACGCCGGCGGCCGGCAGGTCCAGCTCGGCCAGTGCCTCCGCGAGACCGTGCAGCACGCCCCGGCCGTAGTCGTCCGGCGTGCTCGCCACCTTGACCACCGCCGCCCTGCCGCCCTCGGTCAGGGCCACCACGTCGGTGAACGTGCCGCCGATGTCTACCCCGACCCGGCACCTGGTGCCGCTCACCGCGCACCGCGCTGCTGCAACTCGTGCCACGGGAGCACGCCGCAGCGGCGCGCCCAATCGTCGTACCGCCGCGACAGCCGCGCCACTTCGTCGCCGCGGGCGGCGGCCAGGTCGTGCAGCTCGGTGCGGTCGCGCTGCATGTCGTACAGCTCCCAGGAGCCGGGATGCCGCGAGACCAGCTTCCAGCGGCCATCGCGCACCGCGCGGTTGCCCTCGTGCTCGAAGAAGAGGGGGCGGTCGCGTGCCCACGCCCTCCCCGCCAGCAGCGACAGCAGGCTCTCGCCGTCCACCGGTGTCACCGGGCGCCCCTCGTGGCGCTCCGGCAACGGTACGCCGGCGGCTTCCAGCAGGGTCGGGAAGATGTCGATCACGTGCACCGGCTGGTGCACGATGCGCGCCCGCTCGATCACCCGCGGCCAGGACGCCACCAGCGACGTGGCGATGCCGCCCTCGTGCACCCAGTGCTTGAACAGCCGGAACGGCGTGTTGGATGCGTTGGCCCACGGCAGGTCGTAGCTTTGAAACGTGTCGTCGGGACCGGGTGCCACCGCCGGCGTGTTGCCGATGCGCATGGGGCGGCCGTCCGGCGTCGGGATGTCGTAGCGGAACGGCTCCGGGCTGCCGCTCTCCTCGGCCAGGAACTCCGCGCAGCCGCCGTTGTCGGACAGGAACAGCACCAGGGTGTCCTCCGCCACGCCGGCGCGTCGCAGCGCTGCCATGATGCGGCCGATGCCCCGGTCCATGCACTCGATCTGCGCGGCGTAGACCGCCATGCGCAGGTCCTCCCACGCCGGCTCGCGCGCCTCGCTCCAGGGCCGCGAGTCCGGGTCGCGCGGTGAGATCGGCCAGCGCCGGTCGAGCACGCCCATTCCCTTCAATTCCTCGTGCCGGGCACGGCGCAGCGCGTCCCAGCCGTCGCGGTAGCGGCCCTCGCAGCGGGCGATGTCATCCGGCAGCGCGTGCAGCGGCCAGTGCGGCGCCGTGTAGGCAACGTAGAGGAAGAACGGCGCCTGCCCGGCGGTCGCCTCCTCCACCATCGTCGCCGCGGAGTCGCTGATGGCGTCGGTGAGGTAGTAGGACTCCGCCTCGCCGGCGGCATCCATGAGCCGGTCGTCGCGTACCATGGAGGGCGGGTTGAAGTAGCTGCCGCCGCCGCCGAGCATGCCGTAGTGGGTGTCGAACCCGCGCTGCACCGGCAGCGGATGATCGGGCGTCCCCGGGCGCCAGGTCTCCGGACGGTTCGCCTGGTAGCCGCCACCGACGTGCCACTTGCCCGCCATCATGGTGCGGTAGCCGCCGCCCTTCAGCGCCTCGGCGATGGTGACGCAGTCGTCGCGCAGGTAGCCCTGGTACTCGCGGATCCCGTAGTCGCCCACCATGTGCCCTACCCCGGCCTGGTGCGGATAGAGCCCGGTAAGCAGCGCCGCGCGCGTCGGACAGCAGCGCGCGCAGTTGTAGGCCTGGGAGAACCGCAGCCCGGCTCCCGCCAGCGCATCCAGGTTCGGGGTAGCGATCTCCGACCCGTAGCAGCCGATGTCCGAGTAGCCCAGGTCATCCGCCAGGATCACCACGAAGTTGGGCCGCCGCCGGGTGTCTACGCCTTCCGTCATGCCGGCAGCGTACGTTTCGTTCCACCGATGGACAAGCTCAACACATCCCGCTTCCCGCCTTGACGCCAAAATTAAACTAAACCAGACTAAGGTTATGTTGGTCGTGAACACTCATGAAGCCAAGACACGGCTGTCGGAGTTGCTGCGGCTGGTCGAGGAGCGCAACGAACGCATCCGGGTGTGTCGGAACGGCAAGCCGGTTGCCGAGATCGGCCCGATCACGACAGCGGATCGCGATCCCCTGGTACCCAATCCACGGCTCTCCGGAGTCGTATTCCACGAGGATCCCGTCGCGCCGCTTGCCGACGACGATTGGCCGGACGCCTGAACGTGCTGCTCGACACCTGCGCCCTGCTCTGGCTCGCGTCCACACCCCGACGCCTGCCGCCGAAAGTGCGCCGCGTGATCGCCAACAACGCCGGCAACCTGTTCATCTCCGCCATCACGGCGTTCGAGATCGGCATCAAGCACCGGCGTGGCGCCCTGGAGCTTCCGCTTGCCCCGGCTGACTGGATCGCCCAGGCACTCGATCATCATGGCGTCCAGGAGATCCCCGTCGACTGGCGAGTCGCGGAGCGTTCCACATCGCTGCCGCTGCTGCACAAGGACCCGGCGGACCGCATCATCATCGCTACTTCCCTCACCACCGGCTCCCCCATCCTCACTCCGGACGGAGAGATCGCGCAGTACCCCGGTGTCAAAGTAATCTGGGACTGACCCACGTGGACCGCCGTTTCAACCACGGGCGCTCCTCGTCAGGCCTTGATGCCGGTGAGCGTGATGCCTTCGATGAAGTAGCGCTGGGCGAACAGAAACAGCACCAGCACCGGCGCGATCACCACCGTGGAGGCCGCCATCAGCAGGTGCCACTGCGAGGTGTACAGCCCGGTGAACTCCGCCAGCCCCAGGGCCAGGGTGAACTGGCGCGAATCGTTGAGGTAGATCAGCGGACCCAGGAAGTCGTTCCACTCGAACAGGGCCGAGAAGATGCCGACCGTGATCAGCGCCGGCCGGCTCAGTGGCACCACCACGTGGCGCAGCACTTGCAGGGGGTTGGCGCCGTCGATGATCGCCGCTTCGTCCAGCTCCCGCGGCAGCGTCAGGAAGAACTGCCGCAGCAGGAACACGTAGAAGATGGTGCCGCCGAACCAGTCGGGCAGCACCAGCGGCCAGTAGGTGTTGATCAGCCCGATCCGGGCCCACAGCAGGAAGGTCGGGATCAGGGTCACCGCGTAGGGCAGCATCAGGGCGCTCAACAACACCCCGAACACCCAGTCGCGGCCGGGCCAATGCAGGCGGGAGAAGCCGAACGCGGCCAGCGACGCGGTGATCAGCGTGCCGATTACGGTGGGCACCAGGATGAACAGCGTATTGAAGAAGTAACGCACGAACGGGATCGTGGTGAGCGCCTTGGGATAGTTGTCCCAGCGCCATGGATCGGGGATCCACTCGGGGGGAAAGATGAAGATCTGGCCCAGGCCCATGAACGAGCTGCGTACCAGCCACACCAGCGGAATCAGCATCACCGCGCTGCCGGTCAGCAGCAGGAGGTACGCGGACAGGGCACCCATCCGGGTGCGAGCCGTACGTCCGAGGGTGCGCGCGACGCTCATCGTCACCTGCCCGCGTAGTACACCCAGCGCGAGGAGCTGCGAAACAGCAGCACGCTCAGGCCGGCGATGATCAGGAACAGCACCCAGGCCAGCGCCGAGGCGTAGCCCATCTGGCTCTGCTCGAACGCCTTGTTGTACAGGTAGAGCACGTAGAGCAGGCTCGCGTTGTCGGGGCCGCCCTCGGTCATGACGTAGGCCTGCACGAAGGTCTGCATGGTCCCGATGACGCTCAGGATCAGGTTGAACAGGATGGTGGGCGTGACCATCGGGATGGTGACGTGCCGCATCTTGTGCCAGGGATTGCCGCCGTCGATCTCTACCGCCTCGTAGAATTGCCGGGGGACGCCCTGCAACCCGGCCAGGAAGATGATCATCATCGGTCCGATGTCCCACATGCTCATCAGGATCAGCGCCGGGATGACGGTTCTGGTGCCGTAAATCCATTGCAGCCGCGGAACACCGAGCGGCACCAGGATGGCGTTGAGCAGGCCGATGTCGGGATTGAACAGCCAGATCCACAGCACGCTGCTGGCGATCAGCGGTACGATCGAGGGCAGATAGAAGATGGTACGGAAGATCGGCAGGCCGCGGATCTTCTGGTTCAGCAGCACCGCCAGGGCGAACGCGGCCACCAGCCGCAGCGGGACGCTGCCGAGCGCGTAGTAGGCGGTTACCGCGAGCGACTTTCGGAACAGCCGGTCCCCGGTCAGGATGCGTTGGAAGTTGTCGAGCCCGATCCAGTTGGGGCTGGCGGCGATGCGCCAGTCGGTCAACGCGATGAAGAGGCTGGCGACGATCGGCCCGAGTTGCCAGAACAGGAATCCGAGCACCGCCGGCGCGGCGCAAGCCATGCCCCAGAACACCTCGCGGCGCCGATGGTGGCTGAGCCGTGCGGTCCTCGCGTGCGTTCGGTGCGTCGTTGCCATTCAGGCCCCAAGCCGGCTCGGGCAGGCCGAGCCGGAGCGCTGTCCGGCTCGGCAGCGGTGCGGGCTCCCGGGGTAGCGGGCAACGGCGGGCGCCATCGCTACCCCGGGGGTGAACGGCCTACCAGCGTCCCTGCATCAGCGGACCGCCGTCGCGCACCGCCTGGTCCATCGCCTCCTGGGCGGTCGCCTCACCCGCCCACAGCTTGGTCATGGCGGGGTTGATCGCCTCCGAGAAGATCTGGGACTGGTTCTTGAGCCAGTACGCCGGCGGCTGGCGCGGCGTGTTGTTCAGGGTGTAGTCGATCAGCACGCCGCGCGCCTCGGGCGGGTAGACGCCGGGGATGGCGTCGAGCCACTCGGCGGTCTTGGCCGGATCGGTGTAGTAATCGAGCTGCAGCGGCATCCACAGACCCTTGGCGTAGAGATCCACCTGTGCGGGATCGTTGTGGAACTTGTAGAACTCGAACGCCTCCTCCGGGTGCTCGGTAGCGGCGAAGATGACCGAAGGTGAGCCCAGCAGGATGGTGACCGGTTCCTGGTGGTACGGCAGCACCCCGATGCTCCAGTCGAACTCCAGCTGGCTGTAGTCGAGGATCGCCCAGTGACCGTTGACCCCCATTGCCACCTTGCCCGACTGCATCATGACCGCCTGCGAGGGCATCGCCTCTGACTGTGCCGGCGTCGGGGCCACGTGGTGCACGTAGATCATGTCCTGGAGCGCCTGCAGCGCCTCCACGGCCTCGGGCTCGTCGAGCATCAGCCGCGTGCCGTCGTCGCTGGCGAGCTGGCCGCCATTGCTGTAGATCATGGGCAGGTAGCCGCCCCACCAGGACGGGAACGAGACACCGAAGATGTCGATGTTCTCGGGATCGAAGGCGTCGCTGTCGGCGTTGTTGCCGCTGCGGTCTACCGTGAGCTTCCTGGCCACGGCAAGGAACTCCTCCCAGGTCCACGCCTCGGAAGCCTGCGACGGCGGATAGTCGAGCCCGGCCTCGTCGAACAGGCTCTTGTTGTAGTAGAGGATCATGGTCTCGGCGGCGGCATTGGTGCCGATCGTCTTGGTTCCGCCGTCGTAGTTGTAGTAGGTTGCCTCCAGGCGGTTGCTGGCCTCCGGATCCGCCTTGAAGTGCGGGGTCAGATCGGCGATCACGCCCTCCTGCGCCCAGGGAAACGCCAGGGTCTCGAACAGGTAGCCCACGTCCGGCGGCGTGCCGGCGGCCACCATGGTGGAGATCTTCTCCGCGTAGCCGTCGGGTATGTGCTGGCCGCGCACCTGAATGTTGGGGTGGCTGTCGTTGAACGCCTGCAGCATCTGTTCGACGGCCTCGCGCTCGAATGGCGACCCCCAGTAGGTAAAGGTAAGCTCCACGGGCTGCATCCCCTCGGCGGATGCTCCCTCCTCCGCACCGGTCGCCCACAGTGGCGCTCCCGCACACAGCAGTGCAATGACCGCCACCGTCAGGCTCCGCGCCAGCGGTTGCGTACCTCAAGTCCGATATTCAGCCATGTTGGCCTCCTTGTTGGCGTGCCGCACGCTGCAATTCACGCCGTTTGCATGGATTCGCCGGATGCGATCGCGGCCGACGCCGAAACCCCGACTCGCCGCCCATCGGCTCCATGACCATGTGAGACACCACGGGCCGGTGTCAACGGCGGCAGCGGCAGGTCGGTGAATGCAGCGCCGCCGTGCTGGCACCGCGAGCCAACGGACAGCCCGTAGCCCCGTTCCCTATGACATCGTCGGCCCGCCAACGGCGGACCGGTTGCCAGCACCTCGCGTCTCGGTCGGCGCCGACTCAACCACGAGTTCATGTCCGAGTGCGCGCAAGGCATCATCGATGCGGCTGACGGACGTCCCGTGACGCGGGTCGAGCATACGTCGCACTACCTTCTCATCGACGCCGAGCAGGCGAGCGAGTGCCAAGCGGGAAAGGCCGCTGTCCCGAAACGCGAGGGCAAGAGCGGCCTTCGCAGCCGTTTCGGGTGGGACAGCGATGTGGTACTCCCCGGGACGTCGGGGGCTCGGCAGCGGTACGGGTTCGTGGTCGTCAAGGCGCCCGGCGACCGCTTCGTCCAGCGCGTCGGCCGCCTCGGCGAGTGCGTCCGCTTCGTCGACGCCACTAGTCAGACACTCCGGCAGATCCCGGAACGAAACGACAATCTCGTCAGCACCTGTGCGACGCAACTCGGCAGGATAAACGAAACGCATCAATTCTCCCTAATCGTCCTGTTTCTTCCCCATCTTCCTGGGCTCAACGAGGTCACTCCGATTGAGGCCCAATTGGCGAACCATGGCGGAAAGGAGCCCGGCAGAAATCTCCTTCCGACGATCTTTGACCGTAGTCTTGCGCGACCCGTAGTACAAAGTGACATGACTGCCCTTGCCACGCTTGGAGTCGATACGAACAGAGACCCCGCGGATCCGCGCAACCTCAGAGACTCGTTCGATGAACTCCCTCCCGGTCACGGTCCTATAGTCGGACGTTAGTGTCCGATAGATCAAGCCACCGTTCACGTGCGCATCGAGACCCGCGGCAGAGACCGCCTCGACACCGCGCGACTACGGCGTGAGAATCGCACGCCGTGCGTCAGGGCATCGGCGGCAGCGTGCTGCGCAGGGTCAGCACTTCGTCGCGCACGCCGGCGTACGCCAGCAGGTCGAGATGGAGGGCGTGCAGCCGTTGTGCCTGCTCGCGGGCGGAGCGCGCCAGGTCCCGCTCCTGCGCCGGGTCTTCACGCAGGTGGAACAACTCGAAGGGGGCGCGGTTGCCGGGGTAGTGCAGGGTCCAGGTGCCGTCGGTGACGCTGGTGGTCTGACGGGCGATGCGCTCGGTCGGAGCGTCCAGGGCGGCAGTGGTCACCACCACCGGCCGCTCCGGCATCGCCTCGCCGCGCACCGCCGGCAGCAGGCTGGTGCCCTTCACCCCGGCGGGCAGCGGCAGCCCCGCCAGCTCCAGCAGCGTCGGCATCAGGTCCACCGACTGGGCCAGAAATCCTGAACGCCGGCCCGCCGCGGCTTTCCCGGCCGCGCCAGGGAGCCGGATCATCAGCGCTGCGTGACTCACCTCGTCGTAGTAGGGCCAGTCGAGCGGATCGTCGCCATTCAGGTTGCTCTTCCCGAAGCGGCCGTGGTCCCCGACGTTGAAGCCGTGGTCGGAGTGGAAGATCACCGCGGTGTCCTCGGGACAGCAGTAGTCGATCTTCTCCAGCAGTCGCCCCACCCAGGTGTCCACCAGCGTCACCTCGCCGGCGTAGAGGGCGCGGGCATGGCGGATCTCCGCCTCGGTGGCGCCGATTTCCTCGCAGCGGGCGTACGGCGGGTGATCGAGCAGCTCGCCGGTATACCCGGGATCGTACAGGTCGACGTAGTGCTGCGGCGGATCCCACGGCTCGTGCGGGTCGAAGCAATCCACCCAGAGAAAGAACCTGTCGTGGGCGTGGTTGAGCTCGATCCAGTCGGCGGCATCCTGGAAGGTGCGGGCGGCGAAGGTGTCGCGCTCGGTGTTCCAGTGGCGCTGTCGCCAGCGGTAGTGGTTGGCGCGCATCCGCTCCGGCCCGCGGATCTTCTCGGGCGCGCTCGGCAACTTCACCTACAGGGCATCGGTGATGGCACGGTCGCCCCCCTGGCCGCGGTTCCACTTCCACCCCGTGAGGCCGCGGTCGAAGCGGTGTCCGTCGGCCATCAGGTGCGGGGTGTCGGCGATCAGCATGCTGACGTAGCCCGCCGCGGTGAGCAGCTCGCCGACGATCGTCTCGTCCTCGGGCAGCGGCGTCCAACCCCGGTACGGATACACCCACTTGCCGGTGACCATGTCGGTGCGGTGCGGGATGGTGGGAAAGGAACCGGTGTAGACGCGCTCGAACACCACGCTCTGCGCCGCCAGCCGGTCCAGGTTGGGCGTGCGGATCCAGGGGTTGCCGCTCGCGCCGAGGTGGTCCCAGCGCAATGTGTCGCTGACGATGAGTACGATATTCATGGGTATTCGCGCACAGTCTACACGCAGCCGTGGAACTCGCGCCCGCGGATGGAGAGGAACGGCAGCAGGTCGGGGCGTTCGCGCAGTTCCGGGAGGTACCAGGTGCGGGCGCGCATGTAGTGGGTGGCGTAGCCGCGGCGGCGGTAGGGACTGCGGTTGGCGCCGCTGCGGTGGTAGGTCAGGCTGTGGTGGAAGCTGACGCTGCCGGGACGCAGCTCGATGGGGACGGTGGGCCAGTCACCGTCAAGCAGCGACTCGACCCGTTCCCGCGCTGCATCCGGGATCATCCCCCAGCGGTGGCTGCCGGCAGCCATCCACAGGCAGCCGTTGGCGACGGTGGCCTCGTCGATCGCCGTCCAGGCGGTAAGCATGTCCATCGGGAACATGTTCAGCCACGCCTGCGAATCCTGGTGCCAGGCCTGCGCGCCGCCGTGGTGGGCCGGCTTCATGAAGAGCTGATCGTTGTAGAGCTTCAGGTCGTCGGTGCCAAGCAGATCTGCGATCACGTCGACCAGCCGGTCGCCGACGGCGTGCTCACGCAGCACCTCGTCGTGACGCGCGAGCTGGTACATCTTGCGCACCGCGGCGGTGCCGTGCTGCGTGCCGGCGCCGGCGGCCGGGAACGGCGCCTCCAGTTGTATATACTGCTGGTCGATGGAGACGCCCCGCCCCGAGGCGATCAGATCGGCGCGCTCGGCGAGGCGCACGATCGTCTCCGGTTCGACCAGATCCTCCACGATCAGGAAGCCGTCACGTCTGAAGGCGGCGAGCTGGCCTTCCGTGAGCACACGGAGGCGCCGTACCCGAGATGATCGATCCGTAGCGGACGCGCTGGCGTTGGCCGATTCCACTGCACCCGATTCTACCGCAACAGCCGGCCCGCTGCGCACCACGCTGGAGGTCGTGCCCGTTCCCGCCGGCAAAGGGTGCGATGGGCAGCGACGGCGGTCGTGCGCAGTCGCCGCCTGACTGCGCTGCCCGGCGCGTTCCGTTACCCGGCCTTCCGCCGGGTAACGGTAACCGGGGCGCTGATCGCGCTGGCCGTGTGGACGGAACGTCTCGCCGTCGGCTGGCTGATTCTGACCGAGACCGACTCGGTGTTCCTCACCGCCGCGTCGTTCGCCGCCCGGCAGGCGCCGGGCCTGGTCGCGGCCCCGTTGGCTGGCGCGATCAGCGATCGCATGCCGCGCAATCGGCTGCTCGGGATCGCGGCCGCCTATCGGGCGCTGCTGCTGGCGCTGCTGGCGATCTTCGCCCTGGCCGGCCTCGAACCGCTCTGGGTCGCGTTCGTCCTGATCGCGCTGGCAGGCGTTGGGCACTCGTTCGAGACCCCGTCCACGCAGGCGTTGGTGACCGATTCGGTACCACGTCGCGCCGCGATGAACGCGGTCGCGCTGCAGTCGGTCGGCGCCCGCGGAGTGGGAGCCCTGGGAGGGCTGATCGGCGGCGTGGTGATCGCCGGCTACGGCATCCCCAGCGCCCTGTTTGCCGGCGCGGTCGTCTCCCTGATCGCGGCGCTGGTGGTGGGCACGGCGCGCCCGGTAGCGGCGCGAAGGGTAGCGGCCGAACGGCGCGACACCTCGGTACTGAGAGACGTGACAGACGGATTGCGGGTGATGTTCTCGGTTCCGATGGTGCGGACGCTGCTGGCGTTGGCGGTGCTGGTGGAGATGTTCGGGTTCGCCTACCACTCGGTGCTGCCGGCCGTGGCGCGCGACCTGCTCCAGGTGGGCGAGGTGGGGCTCGGCCTGCTGAGCATGATGGCCGGTTTCGGCTCGCTGGCGGGGGTGATGGTGCTGACGGCGCTCGGCAACGTCCGTCGCAAGGGCCCGTTGCTGATCGGCATTACCCTCGGCTACGGCACGTTTCTGCTGGCGCTCGCGGCGTCAGGCGTGTTCCCCTTGGCGCTGGTCCTGGTCACGGGGGTGGGGGCGATGGCGGCGGCCTTCGACGCAATGCAATGGACCATGTTGCAGCAGCACGTGCCGGACGAGATGCGCGGCCGGGCGATCGGCGGGTGGGTGTTTGCGATCGGCTTCGGGTGGACAGGCTACCTGGCCCTCGGCGGCGCCGCGGAGACCTTCGGGGTGCAGCCCGCACTGGCCGCCACCGGGGCGCTGGTGATGCTTACCGCCCTCGTCGCCGCGGTGGTGGCCCCGAAGCTGCGCTCCGCGTAGCGGGCGGTGCGACGCGCGACCACGAGGCGCCCGCGAACTCGGCCCAGGAACAGCGCGAGACACCGGAACCGCAGGACCGAACCGCCCACCCGAACCACGAGCCACCATTGCAGAGGAGGGGTGCGTTGACAACCAACGGAATACACCCTAGGCTTACCCTCTTGACTGTCCCACGAACCGGGAACCCCGCCGGTTGCTACAGGCTGGCGACCAGGTATTGCGAGCACCTTGGTATATCCAGATGTGAACGGACCGCCCGGGAGGGAGGACGAAGGTGATGTTTTGATAATTGCAGAGTAGTATTGGACTCAATCATTCCGTAGGAGGATAGAATGAAAACGATATTGATCGCTTTGTTGATCTCACTGATGTGTTTCCCAGGTCTTCTTTTCGCTTCCGGGGAACAGGAAGCCTCGAAGGAAGAGGAAGCCGCGGTTATACAAGGTGAAGCGCCGATGCTGCGAGAACTGGTGTTGGCAGGAACGTTGCCCCCGCTAGAAGAGCGCCTTCCCTTAGATCCTTTGGTATTAGAGCCAGTTGATGGCAACCAAATCGGCCGCTACGGTGGCACCATTCGCTTGGCCGACCAACGCTCTCACCGCTCGGTGAATGCCAGTGGCATCAAGAATTGGGCCCGCCCGTTTGTCCTTGGCCCTGACATGCAAACCTTCGTCCCTAACGTGGCGAAAGACTTTGAGTTCTCCGAAGACTGGACCAGCGTCACCCTCACCCTTCGTGAGGGCATGAAGTGGTCGGACGGCGCGCCTCTTACCGCCGATGACTTCATGTTCTGGTACGATGACATGTATATGAACGAGGAACTCTACCCCAACCCCTTAGCCAACAAGCTGTGGAGTCCCGGCGGTAAACCCGTCGAAGTTGAGAAGCTGGATGACTACACCGTGAAGTTCACTTTTGCCCAGACCTATCCCGTTATGCCTTACGTCTTCCAAATCGGATCGCCCTTATTCCACTACTTCTACTGGCCCAAGCATTACTTGAGCCAGTTCCACCCGAACCATACCCCGCGTGAAAAGGTCGAGGCGATGGCTGAAGAGGCGGGCTACGACAACTGGGTATTGTTCTTCAAGTCCAAGATTCCCTCACGCCCGTACAACTTTAGCGAAACTTACATTGGCATCCCCACCGTCGAAGCCTATGAGATGACGGCATTCGGCAACAACGTGGGACTCTTCGAGCGTAACCCTTACTACTGGAAGGTGGACGCTGAGCGCAACCAGCTCCCCTATATTGACCGCATGCAGGTCAGCCACGTTGGTAGCAAAGAGGTGCTGCTCTTGAAACTCGCCAACGGTGAGCTCGACTATGAGCGCTACAACCTCGACATGGTAGATTTTCCTTACCTGATTGAAAACCAGGAGCAGGGTGGGTATTCGGTCTACAAAAACTGGGTGAGCCCGTTTGCCCCGCTGCATAATTACCGCTTCAATCAAACGACCAAAGATCCCGTCCTGCGCGAGATTTTTCGCGACGTCCGCTTCCGCCGCGCCATGTCGTTAGCCATTAACCGTGATGAGATAAACGAACTGCTTTTCTTCGGAACAGGGACGCCCATGCAATCCACGGTGAATAATCGCAATTCACGTTTGTGGCGCGATGAGTACGCCTTCGCGGACGTTGAGTACAAGCCTGACGAGGCTAACCGCCTTCTCGATGAGATGGGGCTCGCGTGGGATGAAGACCGCAAATGGCGGCTGCGTCCCGACGGCAAAAGACTGTCCTTTGTCAATGTCTGGCCTGAAGGACGCACCTATTTGACGGATGCCACAGAGTTGGTGACAGAGTACTGGGCTGCGGTGGGTGTGGAAATGATCCAGCGCCCGATGGATGTCGCTATCTATCCCCAGTTGATACAAAACAACGATTACGACCTGTTAAGCTTTCCGGCAGAGAACTTCGAATCTCTACTTATTGTCACACCGCGCATCTACGTGCCGTGTTGCCATTGGTTGACCGCTTGGGGACAACTCTGGTTCAATTGGTATGAGTCGGGCGGCGAGACGGGCGAGGAACCCCCTGCGGAGGTGAAAGTCCTCTACGATCACTTGGAGACGCTGCAGACGAGCCCCGATGATGCTGCTAGAGAAAGAGCCATGCACTCCCTCCTCAGAGCTCATGCCGAGAACCTCTGGACCATTGGCACCGTCGGTCTTTTCCCGCAACTGGTGGCGGCCAACAAGAACATCGGCAACATGCCAGACATCGGCATTACAGCCCACTGGATGACCCGTCACGACAGTGTGGCGAATCCTGAAATCTGGTTCTTCAAAGAAGGCAACTAAGGCCACCGCGAAATTGTAGGTCGGGAGTCACCAGGTTCACCAACCTCTGACTCCCGACTTTGTCCTGCCTTGTCTGGCTTAGACATGAGGGAGTCTCTCGCATGATTCATCTCTCGCGACGCTTCTACTACACCTTGATAGTGCTCTTTCTGGCCTCGGTTGCCTCGTTTGCGATTATCGAGTTGCCACCGGGCGACTTTCTGGATATCTATGCGGCGCGGCTCGAGATGCTGGGAGACAGTATGAGCCAAGAGGAACTCGATGGGCTGCGCCAGCAGTACGGTCTTGATCAGCCCATGTTGGTCCGCTACGGCAAGTGGATATGGGGCATGCTGCAGGGGCGCCTGGGCATGGCTATGGATTTTGAGAGTGCTCCGGTCGCCGCCCTGCTGGGACCAAGGTTGGGACTGACGGCCGTCCTTTCCTTCTTCTCAATTATCTTTACCTACGTTATTGCAATTCCCATCGGTATCTACTCAGCCACGCACCAGTACTCCCTCGGCGACTATCTCGCCACGACCGTGGGGTTCATCGGGTTGGCAACACCCAACTTCTTGCTGGCTCTCATTCTCATGTTCTTCTTTGCCCGTTACTTCGGCTTCAGCGTAGGGGGTCTTTTCTCGCCGGAGTACGCCAACGCTCCCTGGACCTGGGCGAGGGTGGTGGACATGCTCCCCCATTTGCCGCTCCCTATTGTGGTCATAGGCACCTCGGCAACCGCCGCCATTACTCGCGTGATGCGCGCTACTCTCCTTGATGAGTTGTCGAAACAGTATGTGATTACGGCTCGTGCCAAAGGGTTAGGTGAGACCAGGCTGCTATTCAAATACCCCGTACGTATCGCCTTGAACCCAATCATCAGCACCATCGGATGGGTGCTGCCGCAGATTGTCTCGGGATCGATAATCACCGCGGTTGTGCTGAGCCTGCCGACCACGGGGCCGCTGCTCCTGGATGCGCTCAAGAATCAGGACGTCTACCTGGCGGGCAGCATCGTGCTGCTACTATCCGCCCTCACGGTCATCGGCACCTTCCTTTCCGACGTGGTGCTTGCCTGGTCTGATCCACGTATCAGATTTGAGAAGAAGGGGGTGGACTAGTGGCCAAGCTTCTTAGCCGTTCCCGCCCCGACCGTGAAACCGAGCGTTACTTCATGGCATCGAGCCTCCAGCTCACCTGGATAGCCTTCAGAAGGCACCGTCTGGCCCTTGTGGGCGGCAGCATCCTGCTAATCGTTTATCTGGTCGCCCTCTTTGCTGAGTCCGTTGCCCCCCTCGGTCCTTTGGAGCGCGAGTCCGACTTCGCCTTCGCTCAGCCGCAACGCATTCGCATTGTGCATGCCGGAAGGCTTTCCTCGCCCTTCGTCTACGGGTACACGAGGTCGCGCGACCCCGAGAGCCTCAGACCCATCTTCACGGTTGACCACAATGCCCGCTACCCGATTCGCTTCTTCGTCCAAAGCAAGCCCTATAAGCTCTGGAATCTCATTCCTATGAGGATCAAACTCTTCGGGGTCGAGGAGGGACAGGCGTTTCTCTTGGGGAGCGATAGACTCGGGCGTGACCTGTTTTCCCGAAATATCTACGCCGCGAGGGTCTCTCTCTCAATAGGCCTTGTGGGGGTCACCATCAGCTTCATATTAGGCGTTACCTTGGGGGGCATTTCGGGCTATTACGGCGGCATAATCGATGACTTCATTCAGCGCGTTGTCGAGTTTCTGCTCTCGGTGCCGCAG
The DNA here is from genome assembly GCA_965203905.1 of Spirochaetia bacterium. Lineage (GTDB taxonomy): Bacteria > Spirochaetota > Spirochaetia > SZUA-6 > Bin103 > Bin103. The sequence goes on from CBDBDQ010000005.1 coordinate 6,580,042, forward strand.
ATTCCACTGTGGATCGCCTTTGCCGCCGCGCTGCCGCTCGATTGGCCTCCGATCAGAGTTTACTTCGGTATCACCGTCATCCTCTCGCTGATGGGCTGGGCGCAACTGGCGCGGGTGGTTAGAGGCAAGTTTCTGGAGCTTCGCGAGGCCGACTTCGTGATGGCTGCCAGATTGGCAGGAGCGCCCGCTGCCGCTATCATCCGCCGCCACCTCCTGCCCTCGTTCATGAGCTTCCTGATCGTGAATCTCACCCTTGCTGTTCCCGGCATGATCCTGGCGGAGACTTCTCTGAGTTTCCTGGGGCTGGGCATCCGCGCGCCCGCGGTGAGCTGGGGCACGCTTCTCCAAGACGCACAGAACGTTCAAGCAGTCGCCAACCATCCCTGGCTGCTGCTGCCGGCTCTGTTCGTGGTGTTGACGGTTCTCTGCTTCAACTTCGTAGGTGACGGCCTGCGGGACGCCGCCGATCCTTACAAGTGAGCTCCGCGGGGTGCCGGCCGGAGTCCGGGAACTGCTTCAGTCGAGCGATCGTGTCGAACCTTGCGAACGTAGCGAGTCGCGGCTGGCCGATCGTCGAGCGCGATGTACTCGGCGATCTCATCAAGGTCGGCCAGAGCCGGTCCTGCCCAGATCAATCGAGCCATTTGGCCAATTTCTGTTTCGCTTCCGCTTCGGTACAGGTCCGGTTTTCTTGCAGCGCGCGTTCGCCGCGTGCCATGCGCTACTTCGTGCTGCACGCGCCCCGGCAGACCGGCAAGAACGTGCGGCGCCCGTGTCTCCGGCGACGGATTCCTGTACGAAGCGTGGCCAGCGATCTCGGATTGGGACGGGGAGTGGGTGCTGACGACGGTCTGGGAACTGCCGGCCCCAGATCACGGTGGTGAGATGTGGCCCGAGGACCGGCTAATGAAATATGAACAGATGGTGGCAGATCGATTCATCGGGATCGCCAGCACGACGTGTTTGTTCCGCACCGCAGAGACGGTTGCAAAAGCGTACCGCAATGCCCGACCCGTTGCAGAGGCCATCGACACCGCCCCGAAGAGCCGGTGACTCCTGAAGCCCTGCTCGGTGCTGCCGAGTTCTTGGTTTCGCCGACGCACGGCACGCCGTCGAAGGCACGCATCCGCCGCTCGATATCCACGGCGTACTACTCCTTGTTCACGGCGCTGACGGATCAGGTGCAGATGATGTGCGTTGCGATCCTTGCCACTGACACTCAGCGGAAATATATGAAGCCGCGGTGATCGTTGAGGGACCTGCTGTAGTGGTATGGACCAGGAGCGATTCCGGCCGCGCTCTCGGTTACGAACGGGCGCTGGCAGCAAGGCGGCAGGTAGCTCACATGGCGCGCAGACCGGCCGCATCGTCGATCGGCTCCTGGTAACCGCGCATTGCCCCACTCAGCACCTCGTCCATGGTCACTGCGCGGCCGGCGGCAGCGGACTCCAGCATGGCGTAGCACAGGGCGACCGAGCGCATCCCCTGCTCCACGTCCACCTCGACCGCCACGCCATCGGCCGCCGCGCGGCCCAGCTCGGCATACTCCACCGCGATCAGCTTGCGGTCGATCTCGGGGAACTCCAGCTCGTAGCTGCCCAGGCGCTCGCCGCCGAACAGGCGCGCGGTCACCTCCTCCAGGCGGAATTCGGGCACCATCTCCAGCAGCTCGGCGCCGCGGCGGTGCTCGCCCTCGCGGTCGAGCACGAAGCTCCGGCCGCGGCGGTCGGGCGGCAGCTCCAGCGCCCCGCTCGCGCCGTACATGGCGCGCCGCCACTGCCCGAGGCCGTGTGCCGCGTGATCCGCCACGTACTGCCCCGCCGCCCCGTTGGCGAAGCGCAGCGTGGCGTACACCGCGTCCTCGGCGTCGACCGCGAACCGCTCCGGCATCTGCCGTTGCCAGCGGACGTAGACGCCGGAGGGATTCACGCTGCCGCCGCCCACCGGGTTGGCGCGCACCGGTTCGTGCAACCGTGCCTGCGCGTACACCTCCGTCACCGGCCCGCACAGGTACTCCATCATGTCGGTGTCGTGTACCCCGGCGTCCACCAGCAGTCCGCCCTCCTGCTTGCGATGGCGCCACACCGTGATGAACATGGTATCGGCCCCGCCCACGCTCTGATGCAGGTACAGCCGTGGCGCACCGATGGCGCCGGCGTCGAGCAGCGCCCGCGCCAGCCGGTTCATCGGATCGCGGCGGTAGTTCTCCGCCACGCTGACTACCAGGCCCGAGCCGCGGGCCCGCTCCTGCACGTAGCGGCAGGCGGCCACCGAGACTCCCAGCGGCTTCTCCACCATCACGTGCCAGCCCCGCTCCAGCGCTGCCGCCACGCAGCCGTGGTGGTGCCGGGTGCTGGTGGTCACGTCGACCGCCTCGACCCCGAGCGGGGTCAACTCCTCCAGCTCCGCCACCGCGGCCGGGCGTACCCCGAAGTGGCACTCCGCGGCGGCCGCCAGCGAAGCCGCGTTGTCCGCTACCGGATCGCAGACACCCACCAGCCGGTACGGTGAGAGGCCGGCGCGGTCCAGCTCGGCCAGGCCCTCCAGGTGGCGGTGCCCCATCCCGCCACAGCCCACGATCGCCAGTGCGATACCGTCCATCCGCCCCTCCGCGCCCATACTCGCTCATGGTACACCGGGTGGCGTCTCCGGCGTCAGTACGCTACCGTCAGTCCATGGACCAGATTCCGATTGTCGACACTCACCAGCACCTGTGGGACCTCGATCTGCTGTCGTTGCCGTGGCTGGAAGCCGCGCCGCAGCTCGCCCGGCACCATCGCATCGACTATTACCAGAGCGAGGCCGAGGGCCACGGCGTGGCCAAGGCGGTCTACATGGAAGTGGACGTGGATCCCCTCGACCGGCCGCGCGAGCGCGACCTGATCGGCGAGCTGTGCCGCCGCCCCGACGTGCCAACCGTGGCCGGCGTGTTCGGGGCCACGCCCGGCGACGCGGGGTTCGCGGCCACCCTGCAGGCCCTGGCAGAGGCCCCCCACGCCAAGGGCGCCCGCCTGGTGCTGCAGCCGCCGGACCGCCCGCGCGGCTTCTGCCTGCAGGAGCAGTTCGTGGCGGACGTGAGCGCCCTCGGTGCCAACGGCCTGCTGTTCGACGTCTGCATCCGCCCCTCGGAGCTGAGCGACGCCGCCGAGCTGGCGCGGCGCTGCGCGGACACCACCCTGATCCTCGACCACTGCGGCAACGCCGACCCCTACATCGTGGCCGGCACCGGGGGCAACCCGGACGATGCCACCTACGGCCATGGCCGCCAGCAGTGGCTGGACGACATCCAGGCGCTCGGCTCGATCTCCAACGTGGTGTGCAAGATCTCGGGCGTGGTGGCGCGCGCGGCTCCCGGCTGGAGCGCAGCCGACCTGGCTCCCTCAGTCGATCACTGCATCGACTGCTTCGGTGAGGACCGCATCGTGTTCGGCAGCGACTGGCCGGTGTGCACCTTCGCCGCCAGCCTGGGCGAGTGGATCACCGCGCTGCGGGAGATCGTCAGCCGCCGCTCCGAGCGGCTCCAGCACAAGCTGCTGCACGAGAACGCCGAACTCATCTACACGCTCGGGTAGCAGCCCGTGGTTAAACACCGGCTGTATCCGAGCGGCGATGCCCCGTGACAGTCTCGCTGTACAACCCGTGCTTTATCAAGTAACCGACGGCACTATAGGGTACCACTCGATGTTGCTGCGGATGCAGTCGGCGGTTGGCAGTAGCCAAGCACCCAGTCAGAGCGCACTGAGGCGATGCCTGCTCCCACCCTTCGGGAGGCTGTGATGCCGCGATTCTCGACGCGCCTGATGAAACAACCCAAGAAACCTGGGACTAACGGAGTCTCCGATGCTCTGATAAGAAAGTATGAGAAGTATGTTCAGCGCATCGATGATGACCTGATCGGCGAATTGAAGTTCCGCGAGTCCGAAGATATATCCCGTGCCCGAGAGGCTCTTCGTATCGCCGGCAACAAGCTCGGTCGCGACCTGATTATCCGGCGACCACGCGGTGTCCGGGATGTCTTGCGGTTCCGCTTGCGGGACAAGTCAATGGCAACCGTGCGCCCTCGGATGATTGCCACGTGGGGTCTGAACCAAGCCGAGGTGGATCGTATCTTTGGTGTATCGCGATCGGTTTCCAACAGGTGGCGGCAACAGGGAATGCTCCCACGAGCACTCTCCGAACTCGATGAGGCTACGAACCTCCTTCACCGGTATTTGAGGGCAGATCGAATACCGGTGGTCGTACGGAGTCCGGCTCAGGCGTACGATGGAGTGTCGCTGTTGGAGATACTGGAGCAGGGAGATACGACGAGGTTACTGATGACATGTCGCGCAATGTTCCAGTTCGACCAGATACACGCGTGACCGTAGAGTGCAGCGCGAGACGGTTCCGAACTCTCACACGTGGTGGCGGATCGCCGATCCGTCGTGGGACAAGACGGCTCGCGTGAATCTTGCCTTGTTCGTCGCCAAACAGCCGTATGAGCTGGACGATCTTCGCGAGGAAATGAGACCAACGTTGGTGGCTTGCTCCTTACCGCGCGAGCAGGGGGTATGTGACGCATACTCGCAGGCAGGCTTGGTCGCGGTCGGACTGCCTGCCACCTACCCGTTGGATTCGAATGGCACTTTGGTTCCGCAGTCGCGCTGTCAGCCTATCGGAATTCGGGCCAAGAACGCTCACCTACGCGGTATCCGGGCCCGCTCGGCACAGGACTCAAGCGGGGCCCGACGCGAGTTGGCGTGGTTCCCGGCCACCACTCGGTCCGTTGCCCGGCCGCTGCAGACCCTGATGTTCGCCGCATGGTTCCCGCCATAGGCGCAGCATAGCCTACCGGGCGTGCCGTGGCGTGGTTGCGTAGGGCCAGCTCGTGCCGCCGCGGCCGGCGGCGTGCTCCACCTCGCTCGCGACCAGGGCCGCGCTCAGCCGGTGGATCAGGTGATCGCGCCGGGCGCCGTGGCGCGGATCGCTCCACAGGTTGCTGGTCTCCTCGGGATCCAGCTCCATGTCGTACAGCTCGCCTTCCGGGTCGCTCTGCGCCGCGGGATCCTGGTACAGCGTCAGCTTGTAGCGCCCGTCGTGGAACATGGAGGCGTAGATCGGCGGGTCCCAGTATTGTGCGGGGCCCATCTCCGAGCTGCGGTAGCCCATCCCCGAATTGCGGTACAGGGTAATGGCGTGGTCGCGTGCTGGCGGTGGGTCGCCGGCGGCGCGCACCAGGGCGGCCAGGTCCTGCGACTGCGGCATCAGCGCCGCCACCTCGGCGGCCGGCAACCCGGCGGCGCGCAGCAGGGTGGCCGCCAGGTCGTGCGGCTGCACCAGGGCCGGCACCCGGGTCCCGGCCCGCTCCGCGCCCGGCAGGCGCAGGATCAGCGGCACGCGGGTACACGGATCGTAGAAGAAGGCTCCCTTCGCGATCAGCTCCAGGTCGCCGATCATGTCGCCGTGGTCGGACACGAACAGCACCAGGGTGTCGTGCATGAGGTCCAGGCGCTCCAACTCGGCGAAGATGCGCCCCACCTGCCGGTCGAGAAAGGCGATCGAGGCCAGGTAGCCGTGGCGGAGCGCCGCGAGGTCGCGCTGCGCCGGCACCCGGCTGCGGCCCTGCCCGCCGTGGAACAGCTCCCGCTCCCGCGCCACGCCGCCCGGGACCGGCCGGTGGGAGGCGGTGAGCGGCCGTACCGGCGCCATCCGGGAACGGTCCACCAGCGCGCCGGCCTCCGGCGGATAGTCGAAGTAGGGGCCGTGCGGGTCGAACAGGCTCACGTTGAGGAAGAACGGGCGCGCGACGTCGCGTTCGTTCAGGAAGGCGATGGCGCGCTCGGCCGCCCAGGTGCTGAAGTGCGCCGCCGCCGGGTGGTGGTCCTGCGAACCCGCCTGCAGCCGCCGCAGGAACTCGGGATGGTGCTCCCGCAGCCACGCCACGTGGGCGTTGAAGGGCGAGTCGAGGTGCACCTGCGGATCGATGCTCCACTCGTAGCGCTCGAAGCCGTCGTGCGGGTGGCGCTCGGCACATTCCACGCCGCGGCCGGAGACGTGCAGCTTGCCCACCAGCGCGGTCTCGTAGCCGAGGCCGCCGAGGTGCTCCGGCAGCAGCACCTGGTCCGCGGGCAGGGTGTCGTGGATGCGGTACACGCCGTGGCCCGCGGGCAGCCGCCCGGTGAGCATGCAGGCGCGGCTCGGCGTGCACATCGGCACGTTCACGTAGCAGCGCTCGAACACCACGCCGTCCGCGGCCAGGCCGTCGAGCGCCGGGGTCGGGATGGCGTCGCAGCCGTAGCAGCCCAGGGTGTCCCAGCGCTGCTGATCGCTCATCAGCAACAGGATGTTGGGTCGTTCCGTCATCGGTACCGAGGCTGCCTCACCGCCGCCGCGTTGTCAAAGACCGCCGGTCGCTGCGGTCCTTGCGGGCGCCTCGCGCCGCGCCGGGTATGCACGGCCGCCGGAGCGGCAGTATCGTGACGCATGGCGCGCTATCCCGACCACACCGGGCCGACGGTGCCGATGACCGACGAGCAGAGGTTCTTCTTCGACCTGCGCGGCTGGCTGGTGCTGCCGGCAGTGCTCTCCGCTGCCGAGCTGGAGACGATGCGCGCGGAGTGCTACGCTGGCGTCGATCCGCTGCTGGAGCGCCCCGGCGGCGTGAAGGACGGCCACTCCGGCGTGCTGCAGACCCTGCTCGACCATCCCGCGGTGGTCGGCGTGCTGTCCGAGATCCTGTCGGAGCAGCCGTTCGACCGGGAGGAGTGCTACGGCTTCCGCTGCGAGGATTCCCACGTCATCATGCGGCCCCCCGGCTGGCACAAGACCAACCGCGGCGACAACGGCGTCCCGCACGTGGTGCGCCCGCCGCAACTGGCCAACGCGATGCGCTACCAGGTCGCGGGCAAGCGGATCTTCTCTGGTCTCACCCGGGTGGTGTGGGAGCTGGAGGAGGTGCAGGCGGGCCGGGGCGGCACCTCGTTTCTCAGCGGCTCCCACAAGGCGCACTTCGGCTACGGCGGTCGCGACCGCTTTGCGCCGAGCGCCGCGGAGTCGCCGTGGCTGGAACGCATCCACGCGGCCATGGACACCTACGCCTGCCCCGCCGGATCGGTGGTGATCTTCACCGAGAGCCTGCTGCACGCCGCCAACGACTGGACCAACCCCGACAACGGGCGCTGCGCCATCTTTCCAGTGCTACAACTCGCTGTGGGCGCAGTGGCACCGCCCCAACATCACCCCCGAGGAGATCGCGGCCATGCCGCCGAAACGGCGCTCGCTGTTCCGCGGCGTGTGGCAGCTCGGCGGTAACACGACCTGGTCCCCCGACAACCAGACCTCCCTGCGCGCGTCACCCCACCGCCGCGCCGGCTGAACGCTCGCACCGGTTACGCCATGCGACTGTCGACGGAAGGAGCGCGCTGGTGAAGTACGAGCTGGAGACGATTCCGGTGTGGGATGCCTACCACGCGCAGAGCGAGTGCCCCCTGTGCCTGCTGCTGCGCAAGGCGGAGCAGGACTTCGTGCGCTTCTACGTGGGGCACTCGGTGATGGTTCCGGAGATGCGGGTGCAGGTGAACGACACGGGGTTTTGTCCCGCCCACTTCCCCATGCTGCTGGAGGGGGGCAACCGCCTGGGGCTGGCGCTCATCACCCACACCCACGTCGGCGAGCTACGCCGCAAGCTGGAACGGCGCCTGGGGAGCGGCAAGGCCGGTGCCGCCCTCAAACGGGAGATCGCCGGCTTCGGCACCTTTCTCACCGAGCAGATCGAGCGCTGCCTGATCTGCGAACGCCTGGACGATCCAGAAGCTCACCGGCGCCGACGTCAAGCGCTACAGCTACACCATCGTGCACCTGTGGCGGCACGAGGCCGAGTTCCGGCAGGCCTTCAACGATTCCCGCGGCATCTGTCTGGATCACGTGCGGGGCCTGCTGGCGATGGCCGTGGACCTCGCTCGCCGGATGCCGGCGGCCCGCAGCACGGTGGCGGCCAGATCGCTCCGGGCCGCGCCGCTGCGCGAGTTCGTCGGTGACCTGCTGCAGGTGCAAAAGCGCTCCTGGGAGCGGCTGGAACGGGAGCTGCTCGCCTTCACCGGCAAGTTCGACTACCGCGCCGAGGGCCCTCCCAGCCCCGCCGCCAAGCAGTCGGTCGTTGAGGAAGAAGGGCCGCGCCGGATCGCGTTCGGCGAGGAAGGCGACGGCGCGCTCCGCCGCCCAGGTGCTGAAATGCGCCGACGCCATCCAGAAGCTCACGGGCGCCGACGTGACGCGCGAGCCCCCTCCCTGACCCGGAGCTGACCGGGCCCGCCCGGTTGACCGCGCGATACGTGCAGCCTAGGAGGCCGTCCAGGGCGGCGTGGCAATGGCGCGGCAACCGTAGCAGCCGAGCGTGTCCCAGCGTTGCTGATCGCTCATGATGAGCAGGATGTTGGGCCGCTCCTCCATGTGCGAGGCGCAGCCTGCCGCACGGCCCTTTCGGTGTCAAACGGCCGGCCCGAAACCGGCAATCCACCTGGCAGCGTGCCGTGCGCGTGCTGCGCAAGGACCGCTACCTCTACCTGATCTTCCTGCTGCCGTTCCTCTACTTCCTGGTGTTCCACTACCTGCCGATCTACGGCGTCATCATCGCCTTCAAGAACTACAAAGTGGCGTTCGGCATCTGGGGCTCGAAGTGGGTCGGCCTGCAGTACTTCATCGAGTTCCTCACCGATCCCTACGCCTGGAAGCTGATCCGCAACACCATGCTGCTGTCGTTCTACAGCATCGTCTTCGGCTTCCCGATACCGATCATCCTGGCGCTGCTGCTCAACGAGCTGCAGATCTCCTGGTTCAAGCGGGTGGTGCAGACGGTGAGCTACCTGCCGCACTTCATCTCGGTGGTGGTGGTGGCGGGGATGGTCGTGAACTTCCTGAACAGCGACGGCCTGGTGAACCGCATCATCGTGGCGCTGGGCGGCGAGTCGTTCCCGTGGCTGATGCAGCCGCGCTGGTTTCCGACCATCTACGTCGTCTCCGGCATCTGGCAGCACGCCGGCTGGAGCTCGATCATCTACCTGGCCGCCCTGTCGGCGATCGATCCGGAACTGTACGAGGCGGCCACCATCGACGGCGCCGGCCGCTTCCAGCAGATGCGCCACATCACTCTGCCCGGCATCGCCCCCACCATCACCATCCTGCTGATCCTCGACCTGGGGCGCATCATGTCGGTCGGGTGGGAAAAGATCCTGCTGCTGTACACCGGCGCCACCTACGAAACCGCCGACGTGCTGCAGACCTACATCTACCGCCGCGGCCTGGAGGGCGCCGACTTCAGCTACGCCACCGCGGTGGGCGTGTTCCAGGGACTGGTGGGCCTGGCGTTCGTGATCGGGGCCAACTACCTGTCGCGCCGGTTTTCGGATACCAGCCTGTGGTAACCCCGCGCCTGCGCACCGCGTTCAGCGACCGCTCGCTCGGCTCGCACTCGTTCGACATCGTCAACGTGGTGCTGCTGCTGGGGGTGGTCTTCGTCACCCTCTATCCGATGTACTACATCGCCATCATATCGTTCTCCGACGGCAAGGAGGTGCTGCTCGGCCGGGTGCGCTTCTGGCCGCGCGGCTTCAACCTGGAGTCGTACCGGCTGGTGCTGCGCGACGACACCGTGATCCGCTCGCTGTTCAACTCGATCCTCTACACCTCGGTGGGCACCCTGATCAACCTGGTGCTGTCCACCCTGTGCGCCTACCCGCTGTCGCGGCGCGACTTCTCCGGGCGCAAGCTGCTGACCCTGTACGTGGCGATCACCATGTTCTTCCAGGGCGGTCTGATACCGCTCTACCTGGTGGTGCTGCAGCTCGGGCTGCTCGACACCATGTGGGCGATCGTGCTGGTGCCGGCGATCAACCAGTTCTACATGTTCATCATGCGCACCTACTTTCAGGGCCAGCCGACGGCGCTGCACGAGGCCGCGATCATCGACGGCGCCAACGACCTCCAGATCCTGGCGCGCATCGTGGTGCCGCTGGCCAAGCCGATCATGGCCACCATGCTGCTGTTCTACGCCGTCCAGCACTGGAACAGCTTCTTCCACGCGCTGATATTCCTCACCGAGAAGCGCCTTTACCCGCTGCAACTGATTCTGCGCAGCGTCGTGGTCGAGGCCACCTTCGAGCAGATGAACGAGATCGGCGCCGCCACCGACTTCATGGTGCTGGAGAAGACGATCCGGTTCTCGGTGATCATGGTATCGACACTGCCGATTCTGCTGGTGTATCCCTTCCTGCAGAAGTATTTCGTGAAGGGCGTCATGATCGGCGCCCTGAAGGGATAATCAAACCCGTCGCGCGCCTGGGAGCGCGCAAAAGGAGTTTCCATGAGGTTCATGCTTATTGCGGCAGGGCTGGCCCTGCTGCTCGTTTCCGGCACCGTGTGGGGCGCCGGCGAGGAGGAGGGCGCCGCGGCCGAGCGGGTGACCGTCACCTTCATGCGGCCCGAGCACCCGTCGTCGCCGATCGACCCGGAGGCGCCGGTGTACGAGGCGATTCGGGAGGCGCTCAACATCGACCTGCAGATCGAGGCGATCCCCAGCGGCGACTTCAACGCCAAGGTGCAACTGCTGCTCGGCACCGCCCAGCTACCCGACATCGCGCGGCTGCGGCAGCGACAGGTGAACGACTTCGCCGACTCCGGCGTGTTCCTGCCGCTCAACGAGCCGTTGAAGAACCAGGCGCCGGACCTGTGGGCTTACATCGACGCCATTCCCGACGCCAAGAAGACGTTCATCGACGGCACCATGTACTACGTGCCGCAGATGGACTCCTTCCAGAAGCTGCTGGCTCCGATACCGATGATCCGGCGCGACCTGCTGGACGATCTCGGGCTGGAGATGCCGGACAGCTTCGACGAGCTGTACGAGACCCTGGCCACGTTCAAGCGGGAGTTCCCGGACAGCCAGCCGTGGACCGTGCGCGGCGGCACGCGCAACCTGCTCAACCGCGCCGCGTTCCCGATGGGCATGGGCTGGGGCATCCACTGGGTGCCCAGCGAGGGGCGCTGGGTGTACGGCACGGTCAAGCCCGAGTTCAAGACCATCCTGGAGTACTTCCGCAACGCGTACGTGGACGGCGTGCTCGATCCCGACTTCGCCATCAACTCGTCGAGCCAGTGGCACGAGAAGCTGGGCTCCGGCAAGTCGCTGTTCTACTACGACAACATGACCTTCGGGCTGAACTACACGATCAGCCTGCGCCAGATGAAGCCGGAAGCGCTGTTCTGGCCGGTTCCGGTGATGGAGAACGCGTTCGGCACGCGGCAGAATTTCTCGTACCCCCGGCACTGGTTGTCGTCCGGGTTCACGGTGGCCGCCAAGAGCAAGCACCACGACCGCATCATGGAGCTGTTCAACTGGATGGGCCACGGCGACGGCCTGCTCCTCACCAACTGGGGTATCGAGGGTGAGCACTGGCATCGCGTCAACGGCGAGATCGAGGCATTGCCGGAGGTGCTCGACACCTACCGCGGCGCCTCCGACCCGCAGCGCGCGATGCGGGCCTCGATCGGCACCGGGCTGCTGCAGTTCTGCCTGATCGTGGACCAGAAGCCGATCTACTACTTCGATCCGCCGGAGGTCTCCGACTGGTACGCGCAGGTGCAAGCCGATCCCAACATGCACCTGCCGGTGCTGCCACCGCCCTTCAACGAGGAAGAGCGCGAGCGCCTGAAGCGGCTGATCACCGACGTCGACAATATCCTCAACCCGGCGCTCGACGGCTTCATCGTCGGCACCGTGTCACTGGACGAGTTCGACAACGTGATGCAGCAGGCGATCGACGCCGGCGCCGAAGAGATCGAGGAGATCTACAACGCCGCGGAGGCGCGCCTGCGCTAAAGCTGAGGTTATCTGCGCGACGCAGCACGCACCGACCTTGGGCCGGTGCGTGCTGCGTCGGCAGAATCAGTTGTGACGAAGTCAGCCTCATCAAGGCACGAGAAAGATGGAGGCCGGAAATGACAACCCAGCGTATCCAGAGCGAGGATATCTCGGTCACGATATTGTTCCAGTCGTTTTATGCGGTGCCGGACTATCAGCGCGAATTCGTTTGGGATACGGAGCAAGTAGAGCAATTGCTTAACGACATCCTCGGCGAGATGTCCGGCACGGCACCCGACCAGCGGCCCGAGTACTTCATTGGCAGTATCGTCGTCTGCCCGGAGCGTAGCGGTCTGCTTGACTTGATCGACGGTCAGCAGCGGCTGACGACACTCTATGTCACACTATGTACGATTCGAGACCGGCTTCAGGCACTGGGCGATCACAGCCCTGTCCTAGACTCCCAGATCGCCGCTGCCTCGATCGACACGTCAGGAAAAGAGACCCCACGCTACCGGTTGAATCTGCAATACGAGGACAGCGGCGACGCACTCGACAGCATCGCAGAGGGCCGAACGATTGAAAGCACGGTGACCCGATCGATGAAGAACATCGACAATGCGCGCGACGTGGTTAAGAAGTTCCTGACAAGCGAGTTCGGCGAGGACGCTGACGCCGTACGTGGGTTCTACGGGTATCTTTCCAACAAGGTTAAGCTGATCCGAATCCAAACAGAGGATATCGCCAAGGCGCTCAAAATCTTCGAGACGATCAACGACCGTGGAGTCGGACTGAACTCGATGGATCTCCTGAAGAACCTGCTATTTATGAAGGCGACGCCAGTGCAGTTCAACCAACTGAAGGACACGTGGAAGAGCCTGCAAGATACTATCTTCGAGATGAGCGAGAAGCCCTTGCGCTTCCTACGCTACTTCATCTTCAGTCGCTACGACGAAGATCAATTGCGTGAGGACGAAATCTACGGATGGTTCTCCCAAAACGAAGCAGACGCCGAATACGGGTCAGACCCGATCAGGTTCGCACGTGAGCTCGTGAGCGCCGCAAGCGCCTACAGCAATTTTCGACTCGGCAAGGACGAACGTGGCAACGCCAACCGATTTCTCGACAACATGCGTCTCTTAGGCGGGCGGGCCGCGCGCCAGCACCTGATACTTCTACTTGCTGGGCGGCACCTGTCGTCCGGGCTGTTCGATCGACTCGCCCAGGAGGTCGAGAATCTGTTCTTCTGCTATGTCATCACGCGCGAACCGACGCGCGATTTCGAGCGTAGTTTTGCACGTTGGGCGACCGAGTTGCGGGGCGTCGAAGCTGCCGAGGAGTTCGATGACTTCGTCGCTCAGCGGTTTGCGAAGGAGAAGGCTGGGCTCTCGGCACGCTTCGATGATGCGATTGGTCGACTGACCTCCGGCTCAATACAGCAGTACCGCTTCCGCTATGTTTTGTCGAAGCTGACGCAGTATGTCGATGTACAAGCTTATGGCGAGACCGAAAGCACACGATGGCTAGCAAACTACACGAGTGGCGGATTTGAGATCGAGCACATATTCCCCCAACAGCCCTGCGCCAAAGCTGCCGATGAGTTCGGCCCGTATGATGACCCTGACGTCGGCACTAAGCTTGGCAATCTCGTCCTGGTGGAAAAGCAGATCAATGCTTCGCTCGGAAACCGTGCCTACAGCCAGAAACGGGCGGTGTATCAGCAGTCCAGACTCTTGTTGACGCGCGCGCTGGCGGAGCGGCCGAGGGTCGGTGCAAATACGCAGATCGATCGGACCGTCAGCGCAATTGAGCCGTTTGAAACGTGGGACGAAGCGGCTGTAAACGACCGTCAGCGGTCGCTCATAGCACTCTCAAGGGCCGTCTGGGGTATGCCTGAGATCGGCCTGTCGCCATGATACAGGTCCTCTCGTGGCCGCACCCCGATTGTCAGACCGGACTTGCCGCCAAGTCTTGGGGGGCCTTGCTGACCCACTCCGGTGCGTAGAGCAATACCGGCGCGACGCTATCGTCGTCCCATAGTGGCGAATCCTGACCCCAGTAGAAGAAGTGCGCCGTATGATCGTCGGCTATCGCCTTCTGTCGATCGTTCCCCGACTTGGTGTAAACGACCACTATATCACCGGCCACCACGCGTTTGTCGGGGAACCAGAATGTGTTGACGACTTCAGTAGTTACCTGATTGCCTTCAAAACGTGTGCGAATGAGCATGAAATCGCCGATATCGACATCTCGCAAGACATGAAGTACGAGCCGTTCATGGTGGGGGTCACCGTGGTCCAACACAAATCGAATCTCTACCTTCATCTCAAACGCAGCCTTGCCACCACCGTCCCCACAACGAATGTCGCTCCAACCACCAGCGCAATCCACCCGGTGGGCTGGGTGGACCACAGCGATGGAAGGTGACCCAGAATCAAGGATCCCGCCTACCAGTGCGGCACCGAGCACAATGTCTTGCGCAGTGGACCTATTGAGCCGTTCGCGGAGTACTGCGGCCTCCTTATCGCATAGGTGAAAGCGCTCGCTGACTCTTCGCAGCTCATCGTTTTCCTGCACTAATTCGTCATGTTGGTCAAGAATCATTCTCAGGGTTCCTGGGTGTGAAAGCTCTTCCTCGGACAGTTCGCGACGCAGCTTGTGAAAGGCCTTCCGTCCCTTTCCACTACGTCGCCCGCCTTCTTCGCCATCGGGCGGCTCCTTGTAGAGAGCGCTGCGTAGCGGATCGTCAACTGATTCGGGCTCCGTCATCAGAATATGGAGATAGTACCTCACACTTCGCGTCCGTCAACCGGCAGGCCTGCCCCTGCAGGTCCTTGCGAGGGCGTATGGTAGGCTGACCGCGTGAGCGACCGCCCGAACATCCTGGTGTTGATGACCGATCAGCAGCGTGCCGACGCGATGGGCTGCGCAGGCAACCCGGTGCTTCGCACACCCGCCATGGACGCCATCGCGGCCTCCGGGGTGCGCTTTACCAATGCCTGCGCCTCCACCCCGGTGTGCGTGGCCTCGCGCATGAGCTTCATCACCGGCCACCGGGCGGCGCGCACGCACTGGATGGACAACAGCGCCCTGCCCGGCCCGGTGCCGGAGCTGCCCACCATGATGGGCCTGCTGCTGCGCGCCGGCTACTGGACCCACGGCGTCGGCAAGATGCACTTCCGCGGCCGCTCCTACGGCTTCCGCAACCTGCTCACCATGGAGGAGGGCGTCGAGCACCGCGTCGACGACGACTACCTGCGCTACCTGCGCGATGCCGGCGTGCAGGCGCGCTTCCCGAAGGGGATGCGCGACCTGCTCTACTTCCAGCCGCAGACCAGCGGCGTGCCGGTGGAGCACAGCGCCAGCAACTGGGTCGCCGACCGCTCCATCGAGTTCCTGCAGGAGCACGCCCGCTACCGGCCCGATCAGCCGTTCTTCCTGTGGTCCTCCTGGATCGCGCCGCACCCGCCGTTCGCTCCCAGCGCACCCTACGACGAGCTGTACGAGCCGGGCGCCATGGCGTTGCCGGAGTACGCCGACCGCCCGGCGGTCGACCTGCCCTCGGCACTGTGGCCGCACCGCGCCCGCCTCGACGGCGCACACCGCGATCCCGACCGCATGCGCCGCATCCGCGCCCTCTACTACGGCCTGATCGGCCAGGTCGACGACGGCATCGCCCGCATCATGGCGGCGCTGCGCGAGCTGCGGCTAGACGAGAACACGGTGGTGTTGTTCACCGCCGACCACGGCGAGATGCTCGGCGACCACGGCCTGTCGCAGAAGAACTGTCCCTACGAGCCGTCGGTGCGCGTGCCGCTGCTGCTGCGCTGGCCGGGACGGACGCACCCCGGCGCCACCTGCGACCACCCCGTCGGCCTCACCGACGTGCTGCCCACCCTGGTGGCGGAGCTGGGCCTCGATTACCCCGCCGACCAGGGACCGCTGCCCGGCGAGAGTCTGCTCGGCGTGCCTGGCGGCGGGCTCGCCTCCGGGCGCGGCGACTACGTGATCGACTACGGCCAGGGCGCGCGCCGCTGGATTGCGGTACGCACACGGCGCCACAAGTACGCGCTGTTCGCCTGCGACGGCGGGCGCGAGGAGCTGTACGAATTGGAGGCCGACCCGCACGAACGCCACAACCTGACCGCGGCCGAGCCGGAGCTTACCGCCGCGTTCCGCGAGCGCGCCCTCGAATGGGAGCGCACCTCCGGCCTAGCCCAGGCGCCTGGCGAGTCCGCCTCATTCGAGGGCGCCCGGTTCCGCACCTGGCCCGGGCCGGCGGAGGTTCCCTCCGAGGAGGAACTGCGCGACGTGTCGGTCAACGAAGGTGCCTGGCC
Source organism: Spirochaetia bacterium (assembly GCA_965203905.1). Lineage (GTDB taxonomy): Bacteria > Spirochaetota > Spirochaetia > SZUA-6 > Bin103 > Bin103. The sequence goes on from CBDBDQ010000005.1 coordinate 6,596,212, forward strand.
GAAGCGGGTCCCCGCCGACGAGTCCGCCGCCTTGGAGAGCTTCGCGGCCGCCTTCACCCGCGCCATCAGCAAGGAGACCACCCTCAGCCCCGACAAGCTCTCCCTAGCCAGCTACAAGCGCAAGCTCAGCCGCCTCGGCCCCCGCGACCCCGGCGAATCCCTCGTCGGAACCCCTTGGGAGCAAGCCTGGCACGACGCCTGATTCCTCGCTGCGCTCCCCCGCCCACCATTTCCGATCATGATCTTGACTTCATATGTATAGAAACACATAATCTCTAGGGTGAGTTGGGCTGTCGAGATTGCCGACGAGTTCAATCCGGAGTTCGACAGTCTACCCGTGGACGTGCAAACCGAGATCCTGGCCTTGTCGCGGCTCTTACGGCAATTCGGACCGCAGTTGGGACGGCCGCGGGTGGACACGCTGAACGGCTCCCGGCATGCGAATATGAAGGAGCTGCGGTTCAGCGCGGTGGACGGCGAGTGGCGCGTCGCCTTCGCCGTCGACCCCAAGCGTAGCGCCATCCTCCTGGTAGCAGGAGACAAGTCGGGCGGTAGTTCGAGGCGGTTCTACCGTACGCTGATCCGCAAGGCCGATGAGCGATTCGATCGGCACCTGAGCCGCGTGGCTCAAGAAGGAGATTCTTGATGGCTGTCAATGTAGACGACAAGATCGCGGGACTCGACCCCGTCCGGCGCCGCCAGGTCGAGGAGCGGGCCGAGGAGCTTATCGCCGAGGAGATGACGCTCCGGGAGCTGCGCAAGGCCCGGCAACTCACCCAGGTCAACGTGGCACGCAAGCTCGGCATATCGCAGGATGGCGTTTCCCGTCTCGAGCAACGGAGCGATCTGTTGCTCTCGACGCTGCGCAAGACCGTGGAAGCGATGGGAGGCAACCTGTCGCTGATCGCAAAGTTCCCGGACCGTCCGCCGGTCGAGCTCGCCGGCATCGCCGACAACGATCCCGGCGACTGACGCCTGAGCGTCCTCCTGAAATGAGGCGGATCTACTTGTAGGGATCGGCGGCGTCGCGCAGGCCGTCGCCGACGGCGTTGTAGCACAGCACCGTCACCACCACGAAGATCCCCGGGATCAGCAGCCACGGGTTCAGCGCAATCACGCTCACGTTGGAGGCCTGCTGGAGTGCCACCCCCCAGCTCACCGTCGGTGACGTCAGACCCAGGCCCAGGAAACTGAGGCCGGTCTCGCCGAGGATCATCCCCGGGATCGACAGGGTGAGGTGGACGATCAGGTAGCCGACGAAATTCGGCAGCATGTGTCCGGTGATCACCCGGTAGTTGGTGGTGCCGGCCACCTTCGCGGCCGTGACGAAGTCCTCTTCCCTGAGTTGCAGGATCTTGCCGCGCACCGTACGCGCCAGCCCGGTCCAGCCGAGGATGGACAGGATCACCGACATCAGGAAGTACTTGGTCACCGGCGGCCACTCCAGCGGTATCGCCGCGGCCAGCGCCATCCACAGCGGCAGCCCGGGCATCGCCTCGACGAACTCCACGATGCGCTGGATGATCAGGTCCACACCGCCACCGAGCAGGCCGGAGGCGCCGCCGAGCAGGGCGCCGAGCACGAAGCTGACCGCGATGCCGACCAGGCCGATGGAAAGCGAGATCCGCGCGCCGTGGATGACGCGGGTCAACACGTCGCGGCCCAGATCGTCGGCGCCGAACAGGTAGACCACCCCCGGTTCGTCGACGCCGTACAGGCGGAGTCTGCCGTCGAACAGGCCCCACAGCTTGTAAGGGTCCCCCTTGACGAACAATCTGACCGGATACCGCGTCTCCTTGTCTTCCGAGAACACCAGCAGGAACGTCGCCGGGTCGCGCTCCTGCGCCAGGCCGTACACGAACGGACGCTGGAGTTGCCCCTCATGAAACACGTGGACTCGCGTCGGTGGCAGGAACGCCAGTTCCGTCCGGCTCTGAATCTTGTCGTAGGGGGAGAAGAAATCGGCAAAGATGGCGGTGAAGTACAACACGGCCAGAATCACCGCCGCCACCACCGCCAGCTTGTGGCGCCCGAACTTGCGCCGCATCAGCACCCAGTGGGACGCGACGAAATACTGTTCCCGTTCGGCAGATGGCATCGGCGCCCGCGCTTCGGTGCTCATGCCGTCTGCTTCTCGAACCGGATACGCGGATCCACCACCACCAGCAGGAGATCCGATATCAGCGTGCCGAACAGCCCGAGCGACCCCAGGAACAGTATCAGGCTGGCGGCAATCTGCAGGTCCTGCTCCAGGAGCGCGGTCAGCAGCAGCGGTCCCACCGTGGGCAGGCTGAGCACGATCGACACCAGCGCCTCGCCGGAGACCACTCCCGCCAGCAACCCTGCCAGTCCGGACACCATCGGATTGATCGCCAGCCGGATCGGGTACTTGAACAACAGGCGGCCCTCGCCTACTCCCTTGGCGCGCGCGGTCACCACGTACTGCCTGCCGAGCTCGTCCATCAGCGTGGTGCGCAGCACGCGGATCATGCCGGCCGTGCCTGCGGTGCCGATCACGATCAGCGGCACCGGCAGATGCTTCATCAGGTCGACCACCTTGGCGACACTCCACGGCGCGATCAGGTACTCGGGCGAGAACAGGCCGCCCGGGCTCCAGCCGAAGTAGCGCTGGAACAGGAACATCAGGATGAGCGCCAGCAGGAAGTTGGGCGTGGCCAGGCCCAAGAACCCGAATACGGTGCCCGAGTAGTCACCGACCGAGTAAGGATGGGTTGCCGAGTAGATCCCGATCGGGATCGCGATGATGTAGGTGACCACCATCGTGGACAGCGACAGGATGATCGACAGCATGATGCGCTCGCCGATCAGGTCGGCGACCGGCCTGTTGTGGGTGGCCGACTCGCCGAAGTCGCCGCGGAAGATGATGTTGGTAATCCACTTCCAGTACTGGACGTGGAACGGATCCCTGAAGCCCCAGCGCCTGTTGAGCGCCTCGATGGCCGACTCGTCCAACTCTATCCCGAACCGCTCCATGTAGTAGAGGAAGTTGTCGATCCAGTCGCCCGGCGGAAGCTGGATCACCGCAAAGGCGACAAAGGACAGCATGATCAGCATCAGGAGCATGTAGAACAGACGCCGCCCGATGTAGCTGGCCATCCTGCGAGCCTAAGGCGGCCATTGACCGCTGTCAAGTTCGTGCGCCCGCTTGCGCGGCCGGCCGCGGAGCGCCATCCTTGGACGCGGGGGCGCAGGATGCAAAATAGGCCGTTTTTCGAGCGGATCCGGATGCCGGAGCCGGGCGGAACCTACTTCGAGGTGACCAATTCCGGAGCGGTGCTCGCGTTCGGGCAGAGGGCGCACGAGTCGCGCCTTCCGGGCGGTGTCGACCACGGCTTCCCGCGGCTCCACTCGCGCGCCCGCAGCCTGGATCGGGGACGCACCTGGACCATCGAAGAGGAGAACTGGTGGGAGCCGGAGACCAGGGGCCGGGGCTGCAGCGTGGTCGATCGCACCAGCGGCGAGATCTTCCTGTTCAGCCAGGGCACCTGGCCGCTGCAGGACGACCGCGGCGAGCCGGTCAGCGAGAGCTGGATGATCATCAACCACGAGAAGGGCCGCGAGATGGGCGCGTGGATGTTCATGGAGAAAAGCGCCGACGAGGGCAGGACCTGGCAGCGGGTCGACCTCACAGAGCAGTTCTTCACCTACCCCGGCGCCGGGCTCGCCTGGTTCATCGGCGGCGGCATCCAGCTTCAGCGCGGGCCGCACGCGGGACGGCTGATCGTCCCGGCCCGCTACTTCGGCAAGGAGATCGCGGAGATCGACCCCGAGCAGCACAACATCCTGTGGCCGCACGCGTCCCTGGGACCGGTCTACGACGACGGCGACGGCCAGCGGACGCAGTGCCTCACCGAGGAGGCCCACAACGCGGTGGCCTACAGCGACGATCACGGCCGGACCTGGCAATGGGGCGGGAGTTCCCAGGGGTTTACCGGCGAGGCCTGCATCGTCGAGTTGGCGGACGGGTCGGTGTACCTGAACAACCGCAACCACGATCCCACGTCCATGGGCTATCGCTCGTGGTGCATCAGCCGCGACGGCGGCGAGACGTTCACCGAGTTTGGCGTCGACGAGACGCTCATCGAGAGCCGCTGCCACGCTTCCCTGGCGCGCTACGTCGACCCTGACGGGAGCCGACCTGACTGCATCCTGTTCTCCAACCCACCGGTGTTCGAGGGGGTGAACCAGTCGCCGTCCCGCGGCTGCGGGAAGCTGTGCCGCATCAACCAGACCGTGCGCGTGAGCTACGACGACGGCAAGACCTGGCCGGTGGCGCGCCGGGTCAGCGAGGACGGCGCTTACTCGTCGCTGGTGGTGCTCGACGACGGCACCATCCTGTGCGGATTGGGGACCACCGTCAGCCGTTTCAACATGGCATGGCTGGAGCAGGGCGACTAAAGAAAGCGGCCGCCCCGCGAGAGGACGGCCGCCGTGATTGTGAGCTACCTAACGGTCAGTTCTTGAAGAACATCTGGTCGGCGTAGTAGTTGAAGCCGATGTCGCCCTCGAAAAACGGGGGCACCTTGTTCGGCACGTTGGTCAAGTTCGAGCGGTACACCATCACCACCGGTGCGGCCTGGGAGATGCCGATGTTCCACAGCCACTCGGCCTGCAGCTCCCACGCCATGGAACTGAGCCGCTTCTGTTCCGCGCTGCCGAAGGGGTGCTTCTTGCTCTGCACGATCTGCACCTCGAAGTATTCCTTCAGCTCCGGAGGCGGCTCCTCGCCCGGCAGGGCGCCGGTCTCGTTGGACACCCCGGTTCGCCGCTTGTTCATCTCCTGCCACCAGTCCCAGTACTGGCGCGCCATGTGGGACAGCGACTGGGTGTGGCCGCCGCCGCTGCTCAGGTAGTCCTGCATCTCGCCGATGGTCTCGTTCCATTGCACGAAGTCGATCGTACCGCCCGACATGCCCTGGTCGATCACCGATCCATCCGCGGGGCGCAGCTCCAGGTCGATACCGATCGCTTTGAAGTCCTCCTTGACCAGCTCGTAGGCGCGTGTCGGCTTTGTGCCGTGGAACGCGTTGATGACGACGAACGGTTCGCCGTTGGGCAGCAACCGGATGCCGTCGTCGTTGCGCTTGTCCAGGCCGAGCGCGTCGAGCATGCGGTTGGCCTCGTCCGGGTCATGCCGCGCGTAAGGGTGGTCCTCGCCCCACTCCGGCCGGTAGATGCTGGCCAGCTTGGTGATGGTCATCTGCGACGGTGTGCCCTGCCCCAGGAACTGCGCCTCGTTGATCCGATCGCGGTCGAACGCCAGCGAAATCGCGCGCCGGAACTCGACGTTCTCGAAGAACGGCCGCTTCGCCTCGTCCTTGATGTTGAGGTTGAACGCGAACGCCATGCCGACGCCCTCGAACCACGATTCGATCAGGTTGAGCTTGTAGTTGCCGGCCTTCTGCCCCTGCACCAGCAACGGGTAGTTGACCAGCTGCGTCATCGCGTAGTCCGCCTCGCCACCGATTATCTTCAGGTTCATCGCCTCGCGGTCGGACACGATCTGAATCAGGCCCGAGTCGATGTAGGGAAGCTGCTGGCCCGCGCTGTCGACCGCGAAGTAGTAGGGGTTGCGCTCCTTGAGGCGGAAGGTGGGCTGCACGTCGGCGAGCATGAACGGCGCCATGGTGGGCCGCTCGATGTCGCGCTGCGGGCAACAGAAGACCGAGTGATCGTTGAACGCCTCCTGCCAGTTGTCGAAGCCCTCTTCCTTGGCCTTGGCGTTGGCATCCGGGTTGTACTCCGCGTGCCACTGCTTCAACCAGGTGCTCGGCTGGTAGAGCGTCCAGTCGGTGCCCTTGTAGGTCACCAGGTCGTTCATCACCTTGGGGTAGGGCTCGCTGTACTCGATCACCACCGTAACGTCGTCCACGGCGGTAACGGTGGCGACCTGCGACGGATACCCCCACACGTAGCCCAGCTCCGCCTTCTGCATGTCGTTGAAGTGGAACGAAAAATCCTCGGCCGTGAAGGGATCGCCATTGGACCACTTTGTCCCTTCGCGCAGGGTCAGGGTGAAGGTCTGGTAGTCGTCGGAGATATTGAAGTCCAGGGCCATGTCCGGCTCCAGCGATCCGTCGTAGTCCATCCGGATCGGGGTCGGCGTTCCCTCGGGGTTCTCCCCGATCAGGTGCGCCCACGGATTCGGACTATTGCCGAACACGATCACCTGCCCGCCGTAGGTGCCTATCTCGTCGAACACCGCGCGCACCTTGGGCTCCAGCGGCAGCCGTTCCTCGACGGGTGGCAGCTCGCCGGCGGCCACCAGTGCCGCAAGCATGGGCGCTTCCTTGTAGTCGGCCCAGGCAGAGGCGACAATCAGCGGCACGGCCGCTGCCATCAGCAGGACTTTTTTCATCTGTCCTCCTCCTGTGAACGGTCACGGTAGGGGATGGGCTGGCCCCTGTCAAACAACGCGCCCCGCCCACCCCGCCCACCGGCGGCGCAACGCGCCCGCCAGCGGGGTGCGGCACGGCTGCTGACGGCCGCCACCCTCACACACCAGCCTCCGCGCCGCCAATCCCTGCGGCGTGATGGCGCAACGCCGTCCTCACTCCAGGACAACCGTAGGGGGGTGCCGGGGCCAACCGGCGGCCAGCCGCTGCTCGATCCGCGGCCACGGGGGCACGGCGCTGGTGGCGTCCACCGCCTCGGTCGAGCACGCACCGGTGGCCAGGGCGGCGGTTACCGCGGCCTCCGGATCGGCGCCGCGGCACACCGCGGCGAGGAACCCCGACACGGTGCTGTCGCCAGCGCCGGTGGTGCCGCTGACCGCCGCCCGGAAACAGGGACGGTACAGCTCGCGGCCGGTCCAGGCGGCAGGGTCGATCGGCAGCCGGCCGGCCGCCCGTTGCAGCCGTTCGGGGGCGGCCGCGGTACGCAGGTAGAGGCCGTGGCGGCCCAGCTTGAGCGCCACCACCGCCGCCCCCTGCCCGAGGTGGTGCTCAGCCAGCCGCCGCAACAGGCGCCCGCGCACCACGGGGTCAAGCGCCTCGAAGTCACGGATCGGGGCGGCATCCCCGGTGGTCCGCTCCAGCACCGCGACCAAGTCGTCGAGACTGGGCAGGAACAGGTCCACCAGCGGCAGCACGCGGCCGAACAGCCGGTTCCAGTCCACCTCGCGCCGGCCGTCAGCGTCCACGTTGCTGGAGTCGAGCGAGGTGGTGACGCCGCGAGCGCGGGCGCGCTGCAGCAGCAGGCGCAGCTCGGCGCCTTCGTCGCGGTAGATGCGGCGCATGCCCGGCGGGTAGCCGAAGTGCAGCAGGTCGTGGCCGTCGAGGTCGGTGTCGCTCACGAAGTCGGCGCCGAACAGGTCGTTGGCGCCGGAGTGGCCCAGCAGCGTGCGGTCGCGGTCGGGGGCGCTGACCACGATCGTATAGGAGGTGTCGCTCGCCTCCAGCCGGTGCGCCACGAAGCGGGCGTCCGCGCCGGTGTTGTCGCGCAGCAGGCGTTCCACCAGGGCGCCGAAGTGGTCCGCGCCGACGGCGAACACGAAGCTGGTGGGGATCCCCAGCCGGTGCAGCACCGTGCCGCTGTTGGCGACGCAGCCGCCGATGGCCACGGCGACCGGCCCGATGCGCGTGATGCTGCCCGGCGCCAGCAGCGCGCCCGAGTCCAGCGCCGCGGCCGGGAAGGAAGGAAACAGGTCGATGCCGATGTTGCCGGCGATCAGCACCCGCGACGGTCGCGCCATGATTGTTGAGCAGCCTCCGAGGGGATGCTACGGTAAAGCATGGACGCGCGCCAGAAGTACCTGTTCGACACCCTCGGCTACCTGGTTCTCGACGACGTGTTGTCGGCCGAGCAATGCCGCCGCCTCATCGCCGCGATGAAGGCGCTGATCGACGTGCCCGACGACGAGCTGCCGGAAGGGGTGCGCAGCGCCAACGATCCCGCCATGGCCCGACTCGGCGACCTCACCAGCGCCGGCCCCGAGTTCTGCGAGCTGATCGACATCCCGCGGGTGATCGACCTGCTCAAGGTGATCATCCACCACGAGCTGCGGCTGGAGAACACCTACGGCTACATCCGCCGCAAGGGGTTCCCCGGCCTGCAGATGCACGGCGGCGGATCGTTCGACAGCAACGGCCAGGACATGACGCTGATGTACCGCCACTTCAATGGCCGCATCTTCAGCGGCCACACCGTGGTGGCGTTCAATCTCACCGACGTCAGCGAAGAGGAGGGCGGCTTCGCCTGCGTCCCCGGCAGCCACAAGGCCAACTTCCCGATTCCCGTGGAGATGAAGACCTTCGAGAACGGCGTCGACCACTCCCTGATCCATACCGTTCCCTGCCGCGCCGGATCGGCGGTGATCTTCACCGAGGCGCTGTGCCACGGCGCCACCCCGTGGACCAGCGACCGGGAGCGCATCACCCTGTTCTACAAGTACCACCACGCCGGCATGAAGTTTCACAGCTTCTTCCCCAGCCGCGCCGCCCTGGAGCGAATGACCCCCAGCCAGCGCTCCTTCTACATCGAGGTCTCCTCCGACTCCCGCGACCCGCGGGTGCTCTACCCCGCCCCCAGCCGCGGCTGACGCCAGGCTACCCACGCACCGTAAGGAGGGCGGGATGAACGGCGAACCGTATCGGGCGGCGCTCATCGGGTTGGGCCGGATCGCGGACACGATCGACGACGAGACCGTGGGCAGCGGCTGGCTTGCGCCCTTCAGCCACATGGGCAGCTACCGGGACGTGCCCGAGGTGCAGGTGGTCGGCGCCGCCGATCGCTACCCCGAACAGCGGGCGGCATTCGGGCGGCGCTGGGGCGTCCCTGAAGAGAAGCTCTACGAGAACTACCGGGAGATGCTGGAGCATGAGCGCCCCGACATCGTCAGCATCTGCACCCACGTCGCGCCGCGCGCGGAAATCACGCTGGACATCGTGCGCATGGTGGGCGAAGGACGCACGGGCGTGAAGTGCATCTGGGTGGAGAAGCCGATGGCGGTCTCCCTGCAGGAAGCCGACTCGATGGTCGAGGCCTGCCGCGAGGCGGGCGTGATCCTGATGCTGAACGCCATGCGCGCATCCGACGTGTACTACCGCCGGGCGCGCGCACTCATCGACGCAGGGGCGCTGGGCAGGATGCTGCAGATTACCGCGCACGGGTCCGGGCCGCTGGCACACATGGGCGTCCACTGGCTCGGCGCGATGTGCGTGCTGGCGGGCGGCAGCGAGCGGGTGTCATGGCTGGTGGGCGAGGCGGAGAGCGACGAGAAGGCGAACAGCGGCGGCGATCTTGCCGGCAACGCCTACCTTGCGTTCGAAAACGGTGCGCGGGGTTTCTGTCGGATGATGCCGAGCGGCGCGTCCACGTGGACGCTCGACGCCATCGGCGAGACGGGGACCATATCCATTCGCAACGGCAACAACGGCTACGAGTTCGAGCTGTGGCGGATGGGGCAGGTCGTCGAGGGCGCCCGGCCGACCCCGGTGCGGCACGTCTTCCCGCGACCGCAGCGCATCTGGAGCGCGGGTGTCGGGCAGGTCAAGGACGCCCTCGACTGCATCGAGTCGGGCAAGACGCCCAATTGCTCGGGCGACATGGGGCGGCACCTGCTGGAGATCGCCATCGCGATTCGGGAGTCGCACCGGCTCGGCAACGTCCGGATCGACCTGCCGCTCGCCGACCGCAGCCTGGCGCTGCGCAGAGTGTGGGACGATACGCCGGCCGCGCTCAGGAGTCCCGACCGGCCGCAGCCCGCGCACCTCCTCGCCACCATCTCCAGGCGCGAGGGCATCGGGAAACGGCGCTCCGTCTCCTGACACGACGGCCCGTACTGGCCCAGCCTTTGTGCATGTCCATCACTTGACAACAGATCACAGAAAATTTTAGCTATGATCAAAACTTTAGCAGCCACCGGACATGCCAAACATCGACATCCCGAGCTACATAAGCAGACCGATCTACCTCAGGCGCCTCGATCCACTGGTCGGGAAGGATGTCATCAAGGTGCTCGTCGGCCAGCGACGGGTCGGCAAGAGCTACCTGCTGTATCACGTCGTAGACCTGATCAGGTAGCGCGATCCGGCGTGCCCGATCCTGTACGTAAACAAGGAATCGGCCGCGTTCGACGACATCCAGACCCATACCGACCTGCTCGACCACACGACGCAGCGACTCGGATCGGCACGGCGCGGCTGCATCCTGATCGACGAGGTACAGGAGATCCAGGACTGGCCGCGCGCGTTGCGCAGCCTCGCGGCAGAGAAGCGGTTCGATGTCTATTGCACCGGCAGCAACGCCGAGATGCTGTCCGCCGACATCGCCACCCTGCTGGCCGGCCGCGCCGTCGAAGTGCCGGTACGCGGTCTGTCCTACAAGGAGTTCCTCGCATTCCATCGGCTCGAGGAGAGCGATGAGGCGTTACGCCGTTATATACGCTACGGCGGCCTCCCCCACCTGGTGGACCTGGAGCTGACGGACCGGGTCGTCTACGAGTATCTCGGCAACCTCTACCACGTGATCCTGTTCAAGGACGTGGTGGCCCGGTACCGCATCCGCAACCTCGACTTCCTGCAGCGGCTGGTGAGGTTCGTGGCCGACAGCGTCGGCAGCGTGGTAACCGCCAAGCGAATCAGCGACTACCTGAAGTCGCAGCGGGTGCGAACATCGCCCAACGCCGTGCTGGAATACCTCGCCCACCTGTGCCATGCTTGCTTCCTCGCCAAGGTGCAGCGGGCGGACGTGGTGGGACGGCGCATCTTCGAAATCGGCGAGAAGTACTACTTCGAGGATCTGGGCCTGCGCCACGCGGTGAAGCCGTTCGTGCAGCAGGACATCGGCAAGGTGCTGGAGAACCTCGTCTACCATCATCTCCGCGTGTGCGGCTGGCAAGTCGCCACCGGCCGCCTGGACCGCCGCGAGATCGACTTCGTCGCGACCCGTCACGACGAGACCCTGTACGTGCAGGTCGCCTACCTGCTGGCGGACGCGGCGACCCGCACGCCCGCGAGTTCGGCAACCTGCTCGACATCCCGGACAACTACCCGAAGCTCGTGGTGTCGATGGATCCCATCACCGGCGCCGACCACAAGGGCATCCGCCACCTCCACATCCGCGAGTTCCTGCTCACCGAGTGGTAACAATGAGATGTTACTGGTCGACTCGGACGTGTTTCTGGTCGACCTGCGCGAACGCCGCGACAAGCGCTTCGCGGCCAACCGGGCCTTCCCGGATTGGCTGACGACCTCCGGTCAGGACGCCACCACCATCTACCGGCTTTGCTGGCGCAGCAGCGCCGCCTCGAGTTCCGCTATGCGCGCCTGCGCCGTTTGGGATGCGCGTTCCGCCTCGACGCGCTTCTGTTCGGCCTGCTGCCACTTCTGTTCGGCTTCCTGCCGCTCCCGTTGCAACGCCTCGTTCGCTTCCGTAAGCGACAGCACGTCTTGTCCCGTCGCCACGTCGCGCACCCGCAACTCGCCGCGCTCCAGCCGCAACTCCACGCCAGCCAGCGTCCGACTTCGTAGCGCCAGTGCCCCGCCGCCAAGCTCCCGTGGCGCCATCGTCACATACTTCCCGCCGATCAGCTCCTCGCCGCGCAGCCGCGGCTCCAGGTAGTCTCCCGTCGGGTCATAGCGCCAGTACTCCGCCACTCCTAACTCCCGGTACAACGCCCGTTTCTCTCCCCGGTCCTTGTGCTCTGTACCGTGCGACGTCACCTCCAGCACCCAGTCCGGCGCCTTCGGCTCGTCCCACAGCAGGTACGACGAACGATCATGGCTCGGTGCCCCGATCACCACGAATACGTCTGGCGCTACCTTTGCCCCAGGGTTGCCCTCCTCATAGTACAGTAGCAGGTTGCCGGACACGTATACGTCGCGCCGATTGCGATAGTAGTGCCGTAACGCATTGCGCACGTAGGTCAATGGAGTGAACTGAAAGTCGCTTTCCGCCAACGGCTCGCCGTCCGAACTGGGGTATTCGACCACGACGGGATCAAGCACCGGGTCTGCCATGGACCATCCTCCGTGCCGTCACACCATACCATGCACGCCCCGGTTCTGCTACTTCACGAGGCCGCCGTTGGGAGCCGTCTCGACGCCGCCTCAGAGATCGACGTTTCAGTTCAGCCTCTACCGACTCCGCGTTCGGGCCAGGTCGACTACCCGCGCACCGCGCCGCCGGTGAGGCCGCTGACGACGTAGCGCTGCAGCAGCATGTACAGCAGGATCACCGGCAGCGTGACCACCACCGCGGCGGCCATGATGTTCTCCCAGCGCATCGACATGATGCCGAAGTAGTAGACGTGGATGCCGGGCCCGAGCGGCCGCGCCCGCGGCGTCGTCGTCAGGGCGAGTGCGAACAGGAACTCCCGCCACGACATCAGGAAGGTCACCACGCCGGCGGTCACCAGGCCGGGCGCGATCATCGGACTGACGATGCGCACCAGGATCCCGAGCCGGCTGCTGCCGTCGATCGCCGCCGCCTCCTCGATCTCGCGCGGCACGGTGTCGATGTAGCCCTTCAGCAGCCAGGCGCTGAACGGCAGCGCGATGGCCGCGTGCGCCAGAATCACCGCCGCGTGCGTATCGAGCAGGCGCATGCGCACGAAGTAGATGTAAATCGGAATCAGCAGCAGCGCCATCGGGAACATCTGGCTCATCAGGATGAACACCATCACCGAACGCCGCGCCGGCACCGGAAAGCGCGCCAGGGAATACCCGGCCAGCGCCCCGGCGGCGATGCACAGCGCCACCGTGCCGGTTCCCACGATCATGCTGTTGAGGAAAAAGCGCATCACCGCGAGGTCCTCGTTCAACAGGCGCCCGTAGTTGACCAGCGTGGGCCGGTGCGGCACGAACTGCGGCGGCGTCTGGTAGGCGTCCTGCTTCGCCTTGAGCGAGGTATTGAGCATCCAGTAGAAGGGAAACAGGCTGAACAGCAGGTAGGCCAGCAGGAACAGGGCCACCAGCACCACCGCCACCCGGCTGCGCCGCTGCACTACGCTCATGTGCCGCGCTCCGGCGCGTTGCCGCCGGCCTGGCTCATGCGCGCCGCTCCTCGCGGTCGACCAGCTTCAGGTACAGCACCACGAACACCAGCGTATAGAAGAACCAGGTCACCCCGATCGCCGAGGCCTTGCCGAGCCGCGCCGAGTTGAACGCCGTCTCGTACACGTAGAGAGCCAGCGTCTCGGTGGCGTAGCCGGGCCCGCCCTGGGTGAGCATGTAGACGATGACGAAGTTCTGGATGGTGTAGATCACCCGCAGGATGGTGGCGATGGTGACGATCGGCAGCAGCAGCGGCAGCACCACCATGCGGAACCGCTGCCCGAAGGTGGCACCGTCGACAATCGCCGCCTCCACCAGCTCCGACGGGATCGCCTGCAGCCCGCCGAGCAGGGTCACCATGATGAACGGCACCGACGACCACACGAACACGCCGTTGACGGCGGCCATCGACAGAGTGCCGTCGGCCAGCCACGGCAGGTTCTCGGAGGCGATGCCCAGGGTGCGTATGAGGTAGTTCACCACCCCGGTCTCGGTGCTGAGCATCCAGTTCCAGGTCACCCCGATCACCACCCCCGGCACCAGCCAGGGCACGATGAACAGCGCGCGCAGCAACCCGCGCACCGTCACCATGGCATTCAGGGCCAGCGCCAGTGCCATGCCGATCACCACGCTGGCCGCGACCGACGCGCCGGTGATGAAGAAGGTGTTCCCCACCACCTGCCAGTAGGTAGGATCGGTGAGGATCTGCTGGTAGTTGCGCAGGCCGACGAGCGGCTGCTTGCGGATGTTGATCAGGTTGGTGGAGGTGATGCTCAGACGCGCCGCGTCGAGCAACGGAAACAGGATGATGCCGACGATGATGGCGAACGCCGGGATCAGCAGCACGATCCCGAACGCCCGGTCGCCGAGAAGCTGCCGTCCGCCTACGATCATTGCGGGGTGGCGGTTCGCTCAGGCAGGCCGGGACCTGCCTGAGCGAGTCCGTCTACTCGGCCAGAAGCTCTTCGAATTCGCGCTGCGCCTGCGCCGAGATCGATGCGAAGTCGCCGTTGCGCTCGATCCCCTCGGTGATCGCCTTGGCCAGGATGTCCTGCAGCCCCGGCCAGCGCGAGTCCTTCCACGGCGCGCCGCGGCTCATCGGCATCTGCTCGGCGAACGTCTGCGCAAAGTCATCCTGCAGCAGCGGGTCGTTCTCCAGCATGTCGTTGACCGTGGGCAGCAGGCCCATGTTGCTGTAGAGACCGCTGAGGACGTTGGTGTTCGCCGAGGCGAACTTGGCGAACTCGAACGCCCGTTCCTTATTCTTCGAACTTTCGAACACCACCAGCACCGTCGGGTTGGCGATGGTCCAGTTCTCGCCGGTCACGCCCCTGGGCATGGGGATCACCTGGTAGGCGTCGTCGATGGTGGGATCCTCGGTGAGCGTGCGCAGCATGCCGCGCAGCCACGGCCCGTCGAACACGAACCCGGCGCGGCGCTCGCCGAACACGATGCGCGTGTTGTAGGGATCCATGCCCTTGGCGCTGTAGCCGCTGTTGGTCATCCAGGCGTAGAACTCCAGCGCCTGGCGGAACTCGTCGGTGTCCAGGGTAGCGTTGTTGTCGGCGTCGACCAGCTCGCCGCCCCACGCCCACAGCCACGGCGTGAACCAGAACGCGGCGTTGGCGCTCTTCACGTTGCGCAGCGAGAAGCCGATGATGTTGCGGCCCTCGCTGTCGGTGCCGAGCGAGCCGATCTTGGCGATCTGATCGCGGTAGGCGTGGATGTCCTCCACCGCGCCCGGGGCTAGGCCGGCCTGCTCCTGCAGGGTGGTGTTGGCGTAGGGCAGGATCGGCCCGTGCCAGAACGGCACGCCGTAGGCCACGCCTTCATAGGAGGCATCCGCCACCGGCGACGACACATAGCTGGCAATCTCCGCCTCGCTGAGGAAGTTGCTCACCGGCTCCAGGATCCCCGCCCCGGCGAGCTGCGGGACCCACGACACCACCGGCTCGGTGATATCGGGCGCGGTGCCCGCCTGGGCCATGATCAGCGCCTGCTCGCGCATCCGCTGGTAGGTGATGTCGATGAACTCGATGGTGACGTTGGGGTTGTTCTCCATGAACGTCGCCGCCAGGTTGTTGAACGACTCGCGCCCGAACTCCTCGGCGCGCATCCGGGTCATGTAGGTCAGCGTCACCGGACCTTCGTCGCCGGCCGCCTCCTGCTCGCCGGCACCGAACACCAGCCCGGTCCCCGACCACAGCAGCAGCGCCGCGGCCGCCAGAATGAACAAACGTCTCATGTGCATAGCGGCTCCAAGTATGGGACGGCTCCCCGTGGTCGTCAAATGGCGGAATGGTGGGGCGCGGTGTGGAAAGATCGTGAGGGACGTCGACGGCCTAGCGCGGACCGCAGCCCGGACGCTTACCCGCGCCACCGGTCGGGTCGCGTGTGGCACTACTCACGCTCCACCCGGTCATCCGCCGCGCCCGCCCGGATCCGCAGCGCCTCGTCCAGATCCCCGCGCGCCTCCAGAACCTCCGCGATCTTGTCTCGGGTGAGGGCAAGAGATCGCACATCACCAAGGCGCTCGTAGACGGGCATCTCGTCTTCCCGCCGGATGCGCAACGCCTCGTCCAGGTCCCCGCGCGCTACCAGTACGTCGGCGATCTTGCCCCGGGCGATGGCACGCGAACGCACGTCACCAAGGCGCTCATACGCCGGGACCTCCTCTTCCCGCCGGATGCGCAACGCCTCGTCCAAGTCCCCGCGCGTTACCAGCATGTCGGCGATCCTGCCCCGGGCGATGGCCAGCTCCCACACGTCACCAAGGCGTTCGTACACCGGGATCTCCTCTTCCCGTCGGATGCGCAACGCCTCGTCCAGACCCCCGCGCGCGACCAGTATGTCGGCGATCTTGCCCCGGGCGATGGCACGCGAACGCACGTCACCAAGGCGCTCGTACATCGGGATCTCCTCTTCCCGTCGGATGCGCAACGCCTCGTCCAGGTCCCCGCGTGCCTCCAGAATGTCGGCGATCCTACCCCGGACGATGGCAAGCTCCCGCACGTCACCAAGGCGTTCAAACACCGGGATCTGCTCTTCCCTCCGGATGCGCAGCGCCTCATCCAGTTCCCCGCGCGCGACCAGTATGTCGGCGATCCTACCCCGGGTGATGGCAAGCTCCCGCACATCTCCAAGGCGTTCAAACACCGGGATCTCCTCTTCCCTACGGATGCGCAACGCCTCGTCCAGGTTCCCGCGCGCTGCCAGTACGTCGGCGATCCGCGCCCGGGCAATGGCAAGCGAACGCACATCCCCAAGGCGCTCGTACAACGGGATCTGTTCTTCTCTCTGGATGCGCAGCGCCTCGTCCAGGTCCCCGCGCACTACCAGCACGTCGGAGATCCGCCCCCGGGTAATAGCAAGCTCCCTCACATCTCCAAGGCGCTCGTACAACGGGATCTCCTCTTCCCTACGGATGCGCAACGCCTCATCCAGTTCCCCGCGCGCTATCAGTATGTCGGCGATCTTGCTCCAGGCGATGGCAAGCTCCCGCACGTCACCAAGGCGCTCGTAGACCGGGATCTGTTCAATCCTCCAGATGCGCAGCGCTGCTTCGAGGTCCCCGTTTGCCTGCAGAATGTCGGCGATCTGCCCCCGGGTAATGGCAAGCTCGCGCACATCTCCAAGGCGCTCATAGACCGGGATCTGCTCTTCCCTCCGGATACGTAGCGCCTCATCGAGTGCCCCGCGCGTTACCAGTATGTCGGCAATCCGACCCTGCACGAGCGCCCGGCGCCAGCGATCGTCTGTCGCTGACACTGTGATCAACGCCTGCGCATAAGACTGCTCTGCTTCCTCCGGGTACCCGAGACAAGCCTGTAAGTCACCAAGCTCAACCAGCAAGTCGAGGTCTGCCGCCTTCAACGACGACCGACGAGCGCGAAAATACCGCTGCAAGTCCGCCAAACGCTGCTGGCGTGCGGGCCTGTCCGCGGCGATGGGAACCGTTCGAACGTACTGCGGGTTCGCTCGAACGGACACTTTCGGTAGCGAGAAGTCGAATACACCGGAGCGCCACGCCCACAGGTCGGCAGCGCCCGTTGCCACCGTTTGCAGGTCACGTTCCCGGATCCATATCAGCAAGGGCCGCTGACATCGTGCGGCGAACGCTTCCCGGCGGTAGTTCAGGCGTGTCAGCAGATCATCCAACCCATCCGGCCACGACTCCAGTCCGCTGAGCTGCGCCGGTCCCGCGCAAGTGGGATCACTCAGTCGCCCGAACAACTCCTCGGTACCGACTCGGACCTTACAGTCGATAGCAACGCGAAGCCGAGCGTCCAACAGTTCCGCGAGGAAGCCGGCCACGGTCGCGCGATAGGCGCTGTCGGAATAGGTGAGGAAGCAAAGGACAAACGACTGCCTGTTCTCAACCAGCCGACGGAGCCGAAGCAATGCCCCGGAGTGTTCCGAGCGGAGCGGCCACGACGCGCGGACTCTACTCATCAGATCCGGAGAGAGAATCCTTGGCTGCCATGTACTCCTCGGTGGAACGAATCACGGGATGGCTACGCCAGAAGTACTCGTTGTACTCCAGTAAGGCGAGGTTGTAGAGCAAATTCCGACTGCGCTCCGAACCGGCCGGAGGCGGCTGACCGGCGTCTATCGCTGCCAGCAGTCGGTAGTCGTCGAGGTTGAGAGTGCGCCGATAGTCGGCCGCCATTTCCCGCACCGCCCGATGCGCCGATGCATCATCGAAACGATCGTGTTCGGCATGCTTGAACGCGTTCAGAAGGAGTCGCAGCAGATCACGCGGATGGCCACCGCTGTGCTCGATCAGACGGTCGGCGACACCGGCATCGAACAACTCGGCCGCGGCGCGTCGATGCAGCATTCTCTCCATCGCAGTGCGTCCTTCCTCATGCAGCGAGCCGTCGCTGTTCAGCAGCTTGATCATTGGCAACCGGAAGATGGAAGAAAAGTTCTGTCCTACGTTGGCGCCTTCGTAAGCCAGGTGAACCGGCGCACAATACACGAACAAGGCCCGGACCTGTTGCAACTGATGGACATCCGCTGCGAAGAACGCGTGCGCGTCGTCGCCACCCAGACGGTCGGTACCGTCGATCACGAAGAGTATTCGGACCCCTTTCCCGGTACCCGGAAGGGTGTCTTCGGTCACCGTTATGAGGTGATTGAACCCGTCCGCAAAGTCGCTGAAGTGGTTCCGAAGCGTAGTTCTCAGCTCTTCCTTGTAGGTGGTGTTGGTCTTGAAGGCGGTGCTTATTTGTGCAAACAGCTTGGCCAGAAAGGGGAGTCCCACGCTGCCGCCGACGCCGGCCTTGGCTTCCACAGCGAAGTCTCGGGTACTCGTGGTTTTCTCGACCCTCTCGGTAAACCACTCCTGCAGTCTGCCCAGGTGAACCTCGTCAACGTGGATGCCGTCATCCACGAGCTGTCTCATGAGCGTGCTGGCGAGATGCAGCAGAACATCCTGGTATCGGAGATTGTTGACGTCGAGATCCTGAGCCGCATCGGCGAACACCACGTAGTAGAAATCGCGATCATGAAGTTCGTGGGCGATGCGTCTGAGCTCGGTGCTCTTTCCGGAGCCTCGGTGGCCGCAAAAGAGGTAGTAGCCGTGAGCGGGAGCCGCCAATCTGCGCCGGGTACGGTCGACGCCAAGAGCACGACAGAGCTGGGCCAAGCTGTATTCGCCACGCGCCCGCTCGGTATCCACCCATCGCGGGTCGCGATCGCCATCGAGGTGCTCATCGAGCTGCAGGCTCCGATTGACCTCCCAGATGTCGCGCGGCGGCTGCCAAGGCGCAGTCATTCCAACTCCTGACGTTCGGCCCCTCTTCTCCCAGTGTTCACAGGCAGCGTAGTGGCGTCAATGAGTCGCAAACCGAGACCGCCCTCAGATTCCGGTGGGCTTCCCAGGGTGTTGTCCACCGCGTGTTCGAGCGGTTCCGCCTGCCAGAATGGTCGCCACGTCCCCGTCGCGCTGGAATTACCGGTCCGGCCAGACGAGCGAAACCTTGCCGAGGGTGTCCGGCGACTCGGCCACGGCGAAGGCGCGGGGCGCGTCGTCGATCGTGAATCTGCCCGCGTCCAGCGGCGCAAAGCTGGTGCCGGTGGCCACCATCAGGTCCACCAGGTCGTAGTAGTAGTGGATCGGCAGCACCCAGGAGCCCATCACCTGCGCCTGCTTGCGGATCAGGTCGGCCACGTTGACCTGCGGCGCGAAGCGCAGCGGCCACATGCCGCGCCCCACGGTCACCACCCGCCCGCCACGGCCCACCACCTCCAGCGCCGCCGCCAGGCCGCCCTCGCTGCCGGAGGCATCGAACACGCGCCCCGGATCGGCCCCGCCGGTGACGCCGCGCACCGCCTCGGTCAGCGGACCGGCCGCCCGCTCCACCCGCCCCGGCGCCGCCGCCGGGGCGCCCTCGCCATCCGCGGGCGGGACCACGGTGGCCACGCCCCGCGCTTCGGCGTAGGAACGGCGCGCGGCCACGCGGTCGAGGCCGATCACCCGCCAGCCCATGGCGCGCGCCAACAGCGCCGCCGCCAGGCCGACCGGCCCCAGCCCCACCACGGCGCACACCGGCGCCCCGGGCACCGCCTCCAGCTTGCGCAGCGCCGCGTAGGCGGTGCCCGCCGCGCAGGCCAGGAACGACCCGTCGAGGTGGGTCAACTCCTCCGGCAACGGGCAGCAGTTGCGGGCGTCGGAGAGCAGATAATCGGCGTCGGCGCCGTGCACGTGCCAGCCGTAGCCGCGCTTGCCGGTGCAGTACACGATCTCCCCGGCCAGGCAGTGCCGGCACACGCCGCAGCCGCGGTAGTGGTACACGGACACCCTGGTGCCGACCAGCGCGGGGGAGACCCCGGCCCCCACCTCCGCCACCACGCCGCTCGCCTCGTGCCCGATCACCAGGTTCTGCCGCTCGCCGATCTCCTCCCAGCTCCTGTGCGCCGTGTGCAGGTCGCTGCCGCAGATCCCGGCGTTGCGCAACGCCACCACCGCCTCCCCCGGCCCCGGATGCGGATCCGGCACCTCGCACACCTCGACCCTCCCCTCGCCCAGCGGCACCACTCCTCGCATTCGTCCTCCATTTGCGCCCCGTGTCGCAAAGCCTATTCTACGCCACCCGGCACGCCACCATCCGATACGTGCCACCGCGCCCGCCAGCTCTCTTTATGCCTAAATTACAGGTTTTATCGGTCTACAATAACAAGGATAACTACGGTATGGTTGTGCCGTGAGTCCGTTGGAGAATCCGTTTGCTCCCGGGGCGGGTGTGCGGCCGCCGGAGCTCGCCGGGCGGGATGAGCTGCTCGATTCCATCCACGTCGCCGCCGAGCGGACGCGCCGCGGGTTGGCGGCGAGAAGCGTGGTGCTGGTCGGCCTGCGAGGTGTCGGCAAGACGGTTGTGCTCGATAGCGCGCAGGAACGGGCCGCGGAGGCCGGGCTCACCACGGTGATGGTCGAGGCAGGCGACCGCAGTCCCCTTCCGGCGATGCTCGCCGCCGCGCTGCACGGCGCGCTTCTGCGGTTGTCCCGGCAGCGCCGGGCGCGCGCCCCGGCCACCCGCGCCCTCGGAGTGCTTGCCGGTTTCGCCGCTGCGCTCAAGGTGAAATACGGCGACGTCGAGCTGGGAATCGGTGCGCCGGTCGAACCAGGGGTGGCCGACAGCGGCGATCTGGAGCTGGATCTGGTGGCTCTGTTCGAGACCCTCGGCGCGGCAGCGTCCGCCTCGGACACGGCGCTGTTCGTGATTGTCGACGAACTGCAGTATGTCCCGAAGGCGGAGCTGGCCGCGCTCTGCGCCGCGCTGCACCGCGCCGCGCAACGACGGCTGCCGCTGCTCCTGGCCGGGGCCGGGCTGCCGCAGCTACGGGCACAAGTAGCGGAGGCCAAGACCTACGCCGAACGCCTCTTCGAATTCCGCGAGGTCGGCCCGCTCGACGAGCGCGCGTCCGAAGATGCGGTTGCCAAGCCGATCCGGGCGCAGCAGGCAGATGTCGCCCACGACGCCCTGGCCATGATCGTCGCGGAGACCCGAGGCTATCCCTACTTCTTGCAGGAGTGGGGCAAGCATGTCTGGGACGTCGCGGAACGTTCGCCGATCGCGGCCGGCGATGTCACGCGCGCCTCACGCGAGGTGACGGCCGCCCTCGACGCGGGGTTCTTTCGGGCCCGCTTCGACCGCCTGACCCCGGCCCAGAAGCGCTACCTGCGTGCCATGGCCGAACTTGGCCCCGGTCCGCACCGCTCCGGTGAGATCGCCCGTATGCTCGGCCGCAAGGTCACCGCCCTCGGCCCAACGCGCGCGCAGTTGATTGCCAAGGGCATGGTATGGAGCGCCGCCCGCGGCGACACGGCCTTCACCGTTCCCCTGTTCGACCGCTTCATGCGCCGCATCATGTCTCAGGACGACTGGCGCTGACAGTCAGGCGAAGGCGGCGACGATCTCATCTTCGACGCGCCGCACGTAGGCGGCGTCGGGCAGCGGCTGGAAGATGATCTCGTCCACTCCCGCCCGCTCGAACTCGCCGATGCGGTCGACGATGAAGCTGGCCGGTGCCGGCGTCAGTCCCGGACCGAGCCGCCACTCCGAGCCGCCCTCGGGCGGCCGGTCGCCTGCACCCGCGAGCCGCAGCGGCATGTGGATCGTATGCCTGATCTCGCCCGGATCGCGCCCGACCGCCGCGCAGTGGCGCTCGATCACCTCCGCCTTGTGCCGGTATGCCGCCAGTGACATCTCGATCTCCCAGCCGTTCAGGTTGAACACGTCGCCGTAGCGCGCCAGTGTACGCAAGGTGCGGCGCTCGCCGATGCCCCCGACCAGAATCGGAATGTGCGGCTTGCGACAGCATCCCGGCGCCAGCGGCGCCTGCTGCAGGCGGTAGTAGCGGCCCTGAAAGTCGACCGGTCCCTGCGCCGTAAACAGCGTGCGGATCAGCCTGCACGCTTCCTCCAGCCGGTCCGACCGTTCCCGCAGGTCCGGGAAGTCCCAGCCGTAGGCGGCGTGCTCGCGCTCGAACCAGGCGGCGCCGATGCCCAGCACCAGCCGCCCTCGCGACGCCTGGTCGAGCGTGGCCGCCATCTTCGCCACCAGGGCCGGGTTGCGGTAGGTGTTGCCCAGCACCAGCGTGCCGAGCTCGACCCGCTGGGTCATGCCGGCGGCCACCGACAGCAGGGTGAACGCCTCGAAGGCGTTCTTGCGCTCGTCCCGGTCACCGATCGGCGGCAGGAAGTGGTCCGCGATCCACAGACTGTTCCAGCGCCCGCCCTCCAGCGCGCCGATATACGCGCCGATCGCCTCCCAGTCAGCCCCGAAACTGTTGACCTGCGTCCCGAACTTCATGCCTTCCCTCTGCGCTTCAGCCGCCGCGCAGGAGTTGCTCCCGTTCCTTGCCGCCCTTCACCAGGTCCGATTGCGAGGCCAAACGAACGGTGATGCCGCCATCGATCATCAGGTTGTGCCCGGTGGTGTGACGGCTCTCGTCGCCGGCCAGGTACAGGGCAGCGTACGCGATGTCTTCCGAGGTTCCCGCACGCCGCAGCGGTAACTGCGCCGCAAAGTGCTCCGTCAGCCGCTGCGACCGCCGGTCGTTTTCCTCATCCGACTGGGTATGGTGGCCGCCCCAGAAAATGGGGGTGACGATGGCGCCGGGCGAGATGCAGTTGACACGAATCCCAAACTCCGCCAACTGCGTCGCCCAGATCCTGGTCATGTGGATGACGCCGGCCTTGCTCGCGGCATAGACCGGCCCCGAGCCATCGGTCGTGATCCCGGCGGTGCTGCCGTTGTTGATGATGCTGCCGCCGCCCTGCTGCTTCATGATCGGCGTCACGTACTTGATGCCGAGAAAACAGGAGCCGAGATTGGTCATCATCACGCGATTGAAAGCGTCGAGCGTGAACTCTTCCGGAGGCACGATGCCCTGCCCGATGCCGGCGTTGTTGAACAGCACGTCCACCCGCCCCCAGCGCGCCACGGCGGCATCGACCAGCGCCTGCACGTCGGCTTCCACCGCAACGTCGGCGCGGACGAAGACCGCATTCTCGCCGAGCCGCTCGGCCAGCGCCTGCCCGGCTTCCTCGCCCCGGGCGGCAATCACCACCCGCGCCCCTTCGGCCACGAACAGCTCCACCGTGCCGGCCCCCATGCCGCTGTTGCCCCCGGTGACGATCGCCACCTTGCCTGCCAGTCTTTCTGCCATCGTCGTCTCCTCGGATCATGGTCGGGCCGCCACTCGTCACCGGCAGATGGCGCCGCCGCGGTCACAGCCCCCTGACCGCTCTACCGTATGGGAGTCGGGACGTACCGACAAGGGTCGGCGCTGGCCCAGTTGCGGGAGCGGGACTACGCGGCGAAGTACAGATACGCCCCCGATATGGATCGATGTTGAACGACCGAGGACTTGCCGGGACCGGAAAGTGCCCGAACGGGCTGAGCGCTCCATCGGCAGCGATCGTGAATCCCACGATGCTGTCGTGGCCACGATTGGACGCATACGCCCAGCGGCCGTTCGGATGCACCTCCACGTGGGCGGTAGCCCCGCCTTGTGCATAGTCCGAAGGCAGGGTCGAGACATTCTGGAAGATCGAGTTGGCGAAGTCAGCCTGCGGGAAGCCGCCGAGCTACTCGGTCTGGCCCCGGTGCGACGCCTCGACCGACTTGCCATACTGGGCACGGCCCCTGCTTTCCGGTCGGGGCCAAGGTGACGCCCCGCGAGGGTCTGTGCTAACCTGACTACACAGTCGGGACCGCATGCTATGCTAACTCGCCTTGAAGCGGACGGATTCAAGAATCTCATCGACTTTGCGGTCGATTTCGGCCCTTATACCTGTATCGCCGGGCCGAACGGGGTCGGCAAGTCCAATGTCTTCGACGCAATTCACTTTCTTTCCCTGCTAGCAGATCTTTCCATTCTCGAAGCTGCGCTGCAAGTGCGTTCTCGAACGGGCAGCACCGCTCGCCTGGACGATCTGTTTTTTCGCAGCGATGCGGTGCATCACGATAAGTTCAAGATCGCTGCCGAAATGCTGGTGGACCAGCGGGTGATCGATGACTTCGGACGTCCGGGCCAAGCCACCTCCACGTTCTTGCGGTACGAGATCGAAATTGGCCGAAGAACGGGAGCCGCCAGCGCCGACGGTCTCACTTCCGACTTGGAACTCCGTTCGGAATCGCTTCAGTTGGTGCGCCAGGGAGATGCCGGAAAGAGACTACGATTCCCTCACTCCAAGTCCAGATTTCGAGACTCGGCGGTCAGGAATCGGCGGTTCGCCAGGACTGGTTACATCTCTACGGAGTGGTCGGATAGCGGCACGCCCGAGATCATCGTTCACCAGGACGGTGGTGCAAGGGGCCCCGGGCAGCGAGCACCGGCACTTACCGCGCCCAGAACGATCGTAAGCACTACCAGCACGATAGCGACTCCGACCATCCTGGCCGCCCGCCGCGAAATGCAGAAGTGGAGGTTGCTTGCCCTCGAGCCAAGTGCAATGCGACGCCCGGATCGTCTCGGAAGAGATCCCACCTCGGTGTCTGACAACGGCGCTCATCTTGCGGGAGCACTTAATCGATTGAAGCGGCTGGATGGGGAACATGGCGACGTAGCCGGGCGTATCTCGGCGAGACTGGCAGAATTCGTGCCCGTAACCAGCGTCGATGTGGTACGAGACGAGGTCCGTGAGCTACTCAGTTTGTCGATCACCGAGACGACCGGTCAGCGCTTCTCGGCGAGCGCCGTGTCCGACGGTACCCTACGCTTCCTTGCCCTCGCCATCCTGGCGGAAGATCCCGAGGCCGGGGGCGTGCTGTGCATCGAAGAACCGGAGAACGGCATCCATCCTGAGCGATTACCGTCCATGGAAGGACTCATGCGGGACTTGGCCGTCGATACCGACAGCCCGATCGGAGACGGCAACGTCATGCGCCAGCTCATTCTCGCAACTCACTCCCCCTATCTACTTCAGCTTCAGGAGCCCGCTGACATATTGATTGCGAAAGAGACGATGCTGCGATACGGCGAAGCCACGGTACCCTGTTTTCGATGCTACCCTCTGGCAAAGACGTGGCGTGCGGACGAGAGCAGAGGGGCAGTGCTTGGTCTTTCGATGATGTACGACTACCTGCAACCTCCCGAGGGAGCGAAACTACGAATGCCATTTGAACTGTCTTCCGCTCCGTGACTTATCGAATCGTCCGTTTCGCGCTGCTGTGCGAAGGTACTTCAGACCGTCCTCTCGTAGCGCATCTTCGACGC
This sequence comes from Spirochaetia bacterium, assembly GCA_965203905.1. Taxonomy (GTDB): domain Bacteria; phylum Spirochaetota; class Spirochaetia; order SZUA-6; family Bin103; genus Bin103. The sequence goes on from CBDBDQ010000005.1 coordinate 6,621,456, forward strand.
CTGCTGTCCTCATGCGGCGCGACTGAAGCTGTAGGATCCGCCATCCCACTTAGCTCGATACGAAGGCCTAGGGATCATCGCGGTTCGGCGCTTTCTCGAAAGATCCAGATCGCACTAACGACGGAATCTGAACTCGATCTGTTGTTCGTTCATCGCGACGCAAATTCTGCCGGATATGAAGCCAGAGTCGGAGAAATCAGGGAAGCCATTGGTAATGTTGGCCGATCGATCGACTGGATCCCTATCGTTCCCGGTAGAGCGACCGAGGCATGGCTCCTGCTCGACGAAGACGCGATTCGAAGAGCCCGTTGCCCGGCGGCTGGCCACCCCAGGACGAGAAGGTCGCGTGGCGCGTCTGCGTCCCGACGGTCAGCGCCACCCGCGGACTGCCGGTTGCCCTCACCGCCCGGTCGAACCGCACCTCTACCTGGACTCGCTCCCCCGTTCGTTACGTGCCACCCCGGGCCGGGTAGTCGTGGAACGTGACCGCTGAGATCGCGGGCGCGACATCTTCGGCATAGGCGGCGGTTGCCATCGCTACGAACACCGGCAGGCAGGAGATGCCGATCTGGTTGCTTTCAGCCCGGAGTATGCGCTTCGCACTCATATTCCCAGCTTACCGGATGGTCGCGCCGCGGCAAGCGCTGTCTGAAGATCATCAGGACGCCAGATCAGTCGGCCCGTTCGCTTCCTCGGATTGCGGCTACCCGGATGCGGGAGGCGAAGCCCGCGGGGACGGGGCGATCAGCCCGAGCGGTTAGTGATCCGAGTGATCCATGGGAAGTATGAAAGTGCTTGGGGGGGATGTAAGCAACTGCGTCAACTGGTGACGGCGTTGAACGCCATGTTTCGACTGTCGTCGGCATGAGCCAAGAATCCTTTAACGCCCCATCGTGTACCGCCCGCCGCACACTGTCAAACTCACGTTTTCTTCTTCGACGTCTTCGGTCCTGGCGGTTCTGGAACGGCCGGGCGGCTGACCTCGCGCGCAGCCGGACAAAGCGTTACTCCGTGCCCCCGTGGACCCGGCATGCTCGCCGTGGCAGCGAAACTGGCGGGCTCCGCGTAAGCGTCGGAGTTCGGGTCAGATCGCTCGGGTCGCAGCTCAGTAGGTGGCGGAATCGGCGCCGAGACGCGCACCACTACCCCTGAGCCTGGGGTCGAGCAGGTCGCGCATGGCATCGCCGAACATGTTGAGCACGTACACGACCACTGTCAGGCACAGACCGGGCCACAGCGCCAGCCATGGGGCCACCTCCATGTGGGTACGCCCGTCTCGGCTGAGCATCCCTCCCCAGCTCGGAATCTGGGCGGGCAGACCGAAGCCCAGGAAGCTCAGGGACGCCTCAGCCATGATCACCCCGCCGACGTTGATACTGAAGATGACGATGACCGGGGCGGCAATGTTGGGCAGGACATGCCGGATGAGTGTTCTCCACCTGGTGCTGCCACTCGCCTCCGCCGCCTGAAAATACACCCCCTCCTTCACACCGATCACCGCGCTGCGCAGCACCCGCGAGCCGGCGATGCCACCCGATACCCCCAGAACGAGGATGATCTGCGGCAACCCCGGGCCGGTTATGGACATTACGGTGAGGAGGATGAGCAGTCCGGGGAAAGCCATCCAGGCATCGACGAACCTCTGCATCACCAGGTCGAACTTGCCACCAAGAAATCCTGAAGTGCCGCCCACCAGGAACGCGACCACGACGTTGACCGTGGTCGCCGCCAGCCCGACTCCCAACGAGAGACGAGCCGCGAAGATGAGGCGACTCAAGAAGTCTCGGCCGAGCTGGTCGGTACCCAGCAGATACTTGGCCGATGGGGCCTGCAGCCGGTCTACCAGGTGTTGTTCATCCATGGGATAGGGGGCCAGCACGTCGGCAAAGATGCTGACGAGAATCAACAGCAATACCACGATCCCGCTGGCAGTACCCAACGGCTTCTCCCTGACCAGCCTGACGAAGAAATCGGCCAGCCCGGCATGTCGCGTGCGGTCACGCACGGTGGAACGCCTCATCGATACCGCACCCGCGGGTCCAGATAGGGATAGAGCAGGTCGATGAACAGATTGCTCAACAGAACGACAGTGGCGAACACCAGATTGACTCCCGAGACCATCGGGTAGTCTCGCTCGGTGAGTGCACTCACCAGGAGACCTCCCAACCCCGGCAGGTTGAAGATGCTCTCCATGATGACCGAGCCACCGACCAGGATGGGCAACTGCATGCCGACCAGCGTAACCATCGGGATGAGGGCATTCTTGACCGCGTGGCGCATGATGACCACCCCGTCCTTGAGGCCTTTCGACCGGGCAGTCCTGATATAGTCCTGCCTGAGCACCTCCAGCATCATGGTGCGCGTCATCCGCATCATGCCGGCGGACAGGGCCGTCCCGAGAATGACGCTGGGAATGATGAGAATCCCGAGATTCCGCAGCGGGTCTTCGGCGAGAGAAATGAATTGCAGCGGGGGCGCCCAGCCCCACCAGATTGCGGGAAAGATCATGACCATGATGCCGAGCCAGAAGTTGGGCGTTGCCATGCCGATGACGGCGATGGTGCGCCCGGCGTAGTCGGCGGGCGTATCCTGGCGAACCGCCGAGTAGATGCCGACCGGCAGCGCTATCAGCTGCCCGAGCACGAGTGCTATGAGGCCGAGCTGTATCGTTACCGGCAGGCTGGCGATGATTCTCTGCCGCACGGTAAGACCGCCAAACAGTGAATCGCCGAGGGAGCCCTGCAGCAGCCCGTTGAAGCGACGCTCACCGGTCATCCAGTCAGGGGTCGGCAACACTCCCATCCAGCGTCCATATTGAACGTAGACCGGCACGTCTAGTCCCATCATACGCTCCACAGCTTCACGGTCTATGCGGTCCCCCGTGCCAGCGCCGCCTTCGTAGAACATGCGACCTTCTATGATGTCTATGACATCGCCTGGGATGAAGCGCACCAACAGAAAGACCAGGATGGTCAGTATGAAGAGGGTGGGGATGACAAGGAGTAACCGCCTGATGACATAGGCTCTCACCGCGAACACCTCATGACGATTTCTCCATCAATGCAGCCGGGAGAACAGGGGAGCTGGAAAGCGCGACGCCTCCCAGCTCCCTCTTCCTGAGGTCCGCCGGATGCGGCGAATCCTAGCGACCCATTTCTGCCTTGAGCTGACTGTCGACCCAGAGACGGGCCCATACATTCAAGTACTGTTGTGATCCGAAGCCGCCTTCGCCGCCATAACCCATCACCCACGGCTGGTGCACGGCAAAATCTGGGGCCGTGGGCCCCCAGATCATCCAGTGCTGCTCCAGGTGGCGCATGTCCATCTCTCTAATCGGCCTGGTCTGCTCCTCTACGGTGGTAGCGGCTACCATTTCCTCATACAGGGCGTCATATTGCGCGTCGTGCTGTGGTATGTGGTGCCACCCAGTAGAACCGCCGTAAGACATGGACATCTGCGACCACGGCTCACCTTTGGCGCCTGTAGAACCGACCCACATGTCCCAGTCACCAATACCCCCGGCAGCGCGAACGGGGCGTGCCGCTGTTAATCGGGGGATTATTTCACCGATGGGAATCGGCTGAATATTGAGCTTGATGCCGACGGCCCCCCAGTATCCGCCCAATAATTCCGGCCAGCTCACATCGCCACCCTCGATGAACAGGTAGGTGGTCTCGAATCTAATGCCGTCCGCGCCACGGGGAAGCCCGGCCTCATCGAGCAGCTTATTGGCCCCGTCCAGGTCATACCTGTAGTATTGCTTGATCTCTTCGGGCCAGTCTTCGAACGCGACGCAATACCCGGTGGCGCAGAAACTGTTGTTCACCAGCCCCATAGGTGTCGTATCCGCAAATCCCTTGAAGTAGGTAGCGTTGATGGTCTCGAGGTCCAGTGCCATCTGCATCGCCCGTCGCACCCGGATGTCGTCAAAGGGTGGCTTGGCCGTGTTGAGCTTGGTCGCATGATTCGTCCGCTGTGCAAACTGGATCACCACGAGCTCTGGGTTGGTCCGCATGAGGCTCTCTGCCTGGTCTATGGAGGCTATTTGAGAGTTGCCCTGCCAACCTGCGTAATCGGCCTGACCCGAGCGCAGTGCCGCCATGATGGTCGCCGGCTCGCTCATATACAGGGCCTTTAGCTCGTCGACATAGGGTAAGCGGTTCTCCGGGTACTTCTCGTCGAAGCCCCAGTAGTTGGGATGCTTGGTGTAGGTGAGGGAGCTGTCCGGGACGAAGTCGGTCATCATGAAGGGCCCGGTGCCGACGACATTCCTCCAATCCTGCATATCCCCGTATTGCTCGATTACCTCGGGGGGCTGTATGAAGATGTAACGCTGGTCCAACATGTGCTGCTCTGCACGGAGTCTTGGCTCCTGCAGCTTCATAACAACCGTCCAATCGTCGGTGGCCGTTACCGATTCCCAGGGCAGAGTACCGAGGGGGCCTGCTGCCGGGGAAGGTTCGGCTTCGCTGAACCGGGTCCCGGTCAACTTGTTTCCCAACATGCGGTGAAAGTTGAACTCGACATCCTGGGCAGTGAGCTCCCGCCCGTTCATAGGCGGCTTGTCATGCCAGTGAACGCCCTGGCGGATGTGGAAGACATAAGTGGTGGCGTCGGGCTGTTCCCAGCTCTCCGCCAGGGCCCCGGTAAGGGCGGACAGAGGCGGGGAATAGCCGCCGACGAAATGATACGCGTCCCTGTCTATGGCCCAGTCCACCGTGCCCAGTTTCTCTAGCACGCCGCTCATGACTTGCCCCGCTCCACTGCCAAACCAGGGGTCGCGAGGCTCAACAGTGCTTTTGAATACGTAGATAAGTGTTCCGCCATACTCTGGCGCGGTGAACACCTTGCCGGTGACCGGGTCGGTCACGTACCTCTTGTCAGCGGCGGCTGCCGGCTGCTCTTCTTCGCCGGCGGCCCAGAGGCCGGTTGCGGCAAGAACGAGACCGACCAGTACGGCCAAGCACGTTCTGCAGGTTGCGAATCTCATGGGAAATCTCCTTCTTCGAGAGCACTCGACGACTGCTCCCCTCGTCCGCTCTCGAAGTCCGGCTTCAGGGCCGGTTACTGGCAGGGAGAGAGGGCACTTGGCATCAGCTACCTCCGCACCTCCTGTCGCCTGCCATGGTACACACCCCGAATGGGCCGTCAAGCACGTACCACGGCAGACCGCGCGCTACCCAGGATGTCGACGTGGTCGTGGAGACCAACGGCGCGACGCGGCCTGCGCGAAGGAATGAGTAAGCTCATCGCGTGTCCGTGCGCGGCGGATCCATGGCCCAGTGCTTTGGGCACGGCGATGTTGGCTTGACACACTATCATCGTTGGTGAATGATACCAACATGGCAACCAGACCCGTCCAGATCTCGATCGACGAAGAGCTCTTGCGCCGCCTGGACGCGGATTCGGACGCCCGGCGGCAGGGTCGGTCGGCTTTCGTGCGCACGGCGGTACGGTTCTACCTGGAGGCGAAGCAGCGCCGCGAGGTAGAAGCTCAGCTTCAACGAGCGTACCAGGGCCGCGCGGACGAATTGCTTGGTGAGGTGGCGGATATGATCACCGATCAGGAATGGCCCGCGAGCTGAACCGCGGGGAGATCTGGCTGCTCGACCTCCCGCGCCCGGACAAGCGGCGTCCGGTTCTGATCCTGACGCGGCGCGGGCTGATCGGCCTCCTGCACACCGTTACGGTGGTCGCTCTGACCTCCACCCTTCGCGGCGCCCCCACGGAGGTGGAGTTGGGCACTGCCGAGGGGCTCAAAGGACTCTCGTGCGCCAACCTGTGCAATGTTTTCACGGTGGAACAGCACCGGCTGCGAACCTTTGTGGGGAGTGTTGGTCCGGACAAGATGCGCCAGGTGTGCCGAGCACTGATCATCGCCACCGGGTGCGACTGAGCGGGGACGGTCGTACTCGGACCTACCTGACCGACCTCGCGGCATCGGCATAGAGCGCCGTTCGACAGCGCTCAGTCACATCTTGGGCAGTGAGTTCCTGCCAGCGCCCTATCTGGTCCGATACGCGTCCTGCCTGCTTCGGAGGTGCATCGCCGCTCGGCTGATCGCACTCGACGTCGTGCCGCTTGGCCGACCACGCCAGGTAGCGCTCTCCGCCCCCGCGATGACGCGCTGCTGCGCTCGCGACCGCGCCAGGGGTTTGAGCATGGTCGGGCGCTGATGGTCCGGCAGCGATGGTAGTCACCGTGGTGCGATCGCGGTGTCGCCGACGTCCCCGCGCTGACCTGATAGTGCGAACTTACCTTCTACTCCGACACAGCCTTGCCGACAGGCTTGCTGCCGGCGGAGAAGCGGGCGGCGCCGCGCAGGCGGGGGTCCAGGAGGTCACGCAGGGCGTCGCCGAAATCGAGCGCCCCACCTGACCACCCCTTTCGATGCGGATTCGGCAGCGCCCGGCACTCGCGCCGCTGGTCTCCGGGCGGGAATAGTGGTATAGGGGTGATATGGACGAGCCGGCAAGCAGGCGCGAACCGCAGGACCGGGCGGATTTCCAGGACCGGCTGCGCGTTCTGGTCGCACGCTACAAGGCGGAGTGCCTGTGGGACCTCAAGGAAGATCCGGACCTGGAACAGGAGGCGGTGGCTGGTATGGTACTGCGCCGCATCGTGTCCTGCGCTGACCGCGCCGGATTCGTCGAAGCGCAGCTACTCCTGAGATGGCTGTCACCGAGTTCCAGCGTTCCATCTGCCGGCTCATAGCCGACCACCGCAAGCGCTCCGGAGTGAGCTACGTCGCCGGCGGTGTAGCCCTCAATCTGCTCCTCGAAGCAACGCGCCTGTCGCGCGATATCGACATCTTCCACGATGCGGAAGAAGCGGTGCACTCCTCGTTTGCAACTGATCGCCGGCTGTTGGAGCGCGCCGGCTACAAGGTGTCTGCGCTGCGTGAGCTACCCGGTTTCGTGGCTGCCGCCGTCGCCAAGTCCGGTGACGGCGTACGCATGGAGTGGGTTCGGGACAGTGCGTTCCGCTTCTTTCCGCTCATGGAGCATGAACAACTCGGGCTGACGCTGCACCCCTTCGACCTGGCCACCAACAAGGTTCTGGCGATGGTCGGACGGCTTGAGGTCCGCGATTGGGTGGACGCAATCAACGCTGGTCGCCGCTTGCAGCCGCTCGGCTACCTGCTGTGGGCCGCGTGCGGCAAGGACCCGGGGTACAGTCCCGGCTCGTTGCTCGCGCATGCTCGCCGGACGACCCACTATTCGGCCGTCGAAGTGGCGCAGCTCGAATTCGAGGGCGCGTCGCCGGATGCCCGCGCGCTTGCCTCCGATTGGCACGGCATGCTGGCCGAGGCCGCTGCGATCATCGATCTGCTGCCACCGGAGCAGGCTGGAAACTGCGTATTGGACGCCGAGAACAGTCTGTTCACGAGTGGCAGTGGTCGGCTGCCCCGCGCGCTCGCACAGCGTCGAATCCGTTTCCACGCGGGGTCGCTCGGCGGTGCCTACCCGCGGCTCGTGACCTGAGCGGCGCCGCCGGACGCGAATGGATGACCACACCAGCGAGTGCGTTCGTGACAACCGGCTTGCGGGGCGTGCAACCGCTTGACAGCCCGGCGCGGGAGTTATAAACGCTTGTTATTGTGAGCAGCACGCGTCCTTCCCTCGCCGACGTGCGCCGTACGCTGCGCGTCAAGTGGTATCGGAGTCCCATCGACCCCGGGCTGCTGCGGCAGCTCATGAAGCGCAGCGATCTGCAGGGCTGGTGGCAGGCGCTGGGCGTGATCGGCTACCTGACCGGCACCGCCCTGCTGACTTGGCACTTCTTCGCCCAGCAGCAATGGGCACTGTTCGCCGTCGCGCTGTTCGCGTACGGCACCTACTCCTGCTTTCTCGGCGCGGCGTCGCACGAGCTGGATCACGGCACGGTGTTCCGCACCAAGGCGCTGAATCGGTTCTTCCTGCGCCTGTTCTCGCTGATCACCTTCTTCAATCCCGACGACTACGCGCTCAGCCACACCTACCATCACCGCTACACGCTGCACCCGGAGGGCGACCGCGAGGTGGTGCTGCCGCAGTCGGCGGCGATGCGCATCCTGTTCATCGTCCAGTTGTTCTGCGTCAACCTGACCGGCGGGCCGGGCTGCGACGGACTGATTCCACGCGTCCGTGACACGGTGAACGCCGCGCTCGGCAAACCGCGGGCCAAGGACGCCGCCGGCGACACCGAGCCGCTGGCGCCGGGCGCTCAGGAGTGGATAGCGGCGCTGTACGAGGCCCATCCCGAGGAACGGATCAAGTCGGTGCGCTGGGCGCGCAAGATCCTGCTGTTCCACGCCGCAGTGATCGCGGTCGCGATCGTGTTTCAGCTCTGGCTGCTGCCGGTGTTCATTACGCTGTCCCGGTTCCTCATGAACTGGTGGCGTCTGTTCGTGTTCCTGCCGATGCACTGCGGCCTGCGCGACAACGTGGCCGACTTCCGCAAGTGCACGCGCAGCATCCGGCTCGACCCGGTCTCATCGTTCATGTACTGGCGCATGAACTGGCACCTGGAGCATCACATGTACGCCGGCGTGCCGTGCTACCACCTGCGCAAGCTGCGCCAGGCGATCGAGTTCGACCTGCCGGTGGCCAACAACGCGATCGCGGCGTTCCGGGAGATGCGCGCCACCTGGAAGCGGCAGCAGACGGAGCCCGGCTACCAGTACGACACGCCGCTGCCGCCGACCGCCAACCCGGGCCACGTCGACGCCCACGCTTCGAAGCAAGACGACGACCTCAGCACCTCGATCGGCGACCTGGCCCCGGCTGTGCTGAGCCATTGACCGGCCTCCCCGGCACTCCTATCCTTTGAAGCTGCCGCCATGGGAGCCACCTACGTCGATGTGACGATCCGCAACCCCGCCGCGCCGGCGAGGAGTTGGACGGGACGGTTCCTGGTGGATACCGGAGCGTTCAACTCACTGGCGCCGCGCCGGCATCTGGAAGCGATCGGCCTGGAGCCCAAGTCGCACGAGCAGTACGTGCTCGCGGACGGCACGGCGATCACGATGGACACCACGGTCGCGGAGATCGAGTTCGAAGGCAAAACGGTTGGCGGCACGGTGATCTTCGGGGACGCGGAGGCCGAGCCACTGCTTGGGGTTACGGCCCTTGAGTCCGGCGGTTTCGAGGTGGACCCCCGCTCGCAGCAACTGAAGCGCTTGCCGGCGATCTTGCTGAAAGGGATGCGCAGGAGCGCTCGGTAGGCGACAGCCTTCCCGCGGGTCGCAGCCGCCCGGTCGAACTCCCGGCCGATGCGCCACCGGTAGCAAGCTCCAAGAGTCCGGCGGAATCCCACCGCCGGTCAGCGGGCTGCTCTACAGCGACGCACCGCGATCGGCGCCGAGACGGCCGCCACCGCCGCGCAGCCGCGGGTCGAGCAGGTCCCGCACCGCGTCGCCGAACATGTTCAGGCAGTACACGACAACGGTCAGGCACAGCCCCGGCCACAGCGCCAGCCGCGGCGCCACCTCCATGAACTCGCGCCCTTCCCGGCTCAGCATCCCGCCCCAGCTCGGCACCGAGATCGGCAGTCCGAACCCCAGAAAGCTCAGCGCAGCCTCGCTGATGATCACGCCCCCGACGTTGATCGTGAAAATGACGATCACCGGAGCGGCGATGTTGGGCAGGACGTGATGGATGAGGGTTCTCCACCGGGTGCCGCCGATCGCCTCGGCTGCCTGAAAGTAGGCATTCTCCTTTACCCCGATCACCGCGCCTCGGACCACTCGCGAACCGCCGATGCCGCCGGTCACCCCAGCACCACGATGATCTGCGGCAACCCCCGCCCCACCAGCGACATGATGGTGAGCAACAGCAGCAGCCCCGGAAACGCCATCCAGGCGTCGACGAAGCGCTGCATCGCCAGGTCGAGTCGACCGCCGAAGAACCCCGAGATGCCGCCGATCAGCACCGCCACCACGACGTTGACGGTGGTCGCCGCCAGACCGACGGTCAGCGATATCCGGGCCCCGAACACGAGGCGGCTCAGCAGGTCGCGCCCCAGTTGGTCGGTCCCCAACAAGTACCGGTTGGACGGGGCCTGCATCCGATCGACGATGTTGACTTCATCATGCGGGTAAGGCGCCAGCACATCGGCAAAGATCGCCACCAGGATCAACAGCAGGATGACCACCCCGGCGACGATGCTTAGTGGCTTCTCCTTGACCAGCCTGCGCAAGAACTCAGTCATAGCGAACCCTGGGGTCCAGGACCGCGTAGACCAGGTCGATGAACAGGTTGATCAGCACCACCCCGGTGGCGAAGAACAGGTTGATGCCGGAGACCATCGGGTAGTCTCTGTCGTTGAGGGCATTCAGCAGGAGGCGCCCGAGCCCCGGCAGGTTGAAGATGTTCTCCATGATCACGGCGCCCCCGACCAGAATCGGCAACTGCAGGCCGATCAGGGACACCACCGGGATGAGGGCGTTCTTGACGGCGTGCCGGACCACCACCGCCCGCTCCCGCAAGCCCTTGGACCAGGCGGTCCTGATGAAATCCTGCCGCAGCACCTCCAGCATCATGGTGCGGGTCATCCGCATGGTGGCGGCCGCCGCGGCCGTGCCCAGAATCAGGCTGGGGATCAGGAACCCCGAGAGATTTCGCAGCGGGTCTTCGGTGAAGGAAACCAGTTGCAGCGGCGGCACCCAGCCCCACCAGGTGGCCGGGTAGATCATGACCATGATGCCGAGCCAGAAGTTGGGCGTGGCCAAGCCGATGATGGCGACCGAGCGCCCCACGAAGTCGGCGACGGTATCCTGGCGAATCGCGGAGTAGATGCCCACCGGCAGCGCAATCACCAGCCCGATGACGATTGCCAGGAGGCCAAGCTCAATGGTTACCGGCAGTCTACGAATTATCTTCTCCTCGACCGTCCCCTGGCCCAACAATGAACTGCCAAGGGTCCCGCGCAGAAAGATACCTCCGATCCAGCGTCCGTATTGCACATACACCGGCACGTCCAAGCCCAGCATCCGCTCATAGGCTTCTCGGTCGATGGCACCGGTCAGGTATTCATTGTTGGCCACCATCGTATCTATTACATCGCCCGGGATGAAGCGGACCGAGAGAAAGACCAGGATGCTCAATATGAACAGCGTAGGGATGATGAGCAGTAATCTCCTGATGATGTAGGCTCTCATGGGGCAAATCTGCTTGCGGCTTAAAAAATCCCTCCCACCCTATCGAGGGTGAGAGGGACCTGCAAAGCGAGTTTCCAAACCCGTGCTCAATGCCCCATTTCTTGCTTCAGATCATGGTCAACCCAGAGACGGGCGAAGATCGGAAATTTCAGCGCTCCTATTCCGGCTTCGCCGTTATATCCTTTGATCCACGGCTGCGTGACATGAAATAATGGGGTGTCGGGACCCCATATTACCCAGTGATTCCTGATCAGGTGCATGTCCATCTCTATAAGAATCTGTTTCTGTTCCTCATAGGTGCCAGCGGCCAAGGCTCTTTCGTACAAGCCGTCGTAAACCGGGTCGTTGCTCGCAACTGCGTTCCACGGACTCTCGGAGGAAAAAACGCCCACTGACAGTATTGGGTCAGCTACACCTGCAGCTCTCGTACCGGTCATGTCAAAATCTCTGGCTCCTATAGCCGCCACAGCTACCGGGCGGTCAACCACCTCGATCTCCATATCGACTCCAATCTCACGCCAGTATGCAGCGACCAACTGGTCATAGCTTAGATCCGACTGCGCGGCGCTGCGCAGTAACGCGAACTTGAATCTGACGCCGTCGTCGCCACGAGGGTATCCGGCCTCATCAAGCAGCTCCTCTGCTCCCTCAGGATCATAGGTGTAGGCATCCTTGACCTCCTGAGGCCACTCTTCGAACGGGACGTAGAACCCGAGCACCGATGTCATCCCCATAGGTGTGGTACTTCCATAACCCTGAAAGTAGCTGTCGTTGATCGTCTCCAGGTCCATTGCCATCTGCATGGCGCGGCGCACCCGGATGTCGTCAAAGGGCGGCTTGCTTATGTGCGGGGTAAAGACGTTTTCGTTACCTTCCGAGAACGGCCAAATAATGAGTTCTGGACTTGTCTCCTTGAGCTTTTCGATCAGGTCGATAGACCGAACTTGGGAAGTTCCCGCCCAGCCTACGAAGTCAACCTGACCTGCGCGTAGTGCCGCCAGAAATGTCGCTTCCTCCGGCATGATCGTCCACCTCAACTCATCAATGTAGGGCAAACGGTTCTCCGGGAACTTCTCGTCGTAGCCCCAGTAATCAGGATTCTTGCTATAGGCAAGTAAGCTACCCTCGACATAGTCATCCAGCACAAAGGGACCGGTACCTACCAGGTTCCTCCAATCCTCCATGTTGCCGTGTTCATCGATTACCTCGGGGGGGTAGATAACCATACTATACCAGTCCGTGACAACGTTCACCGTACGGAGGTACGGTTGCTTCAGCCTGAACACAACGGTGTACTTGTCTGTGGCCGTTATCGACTCCCATTGGGGACTCCCGAGCTCACCTATTCCCGGGCTCGGTTCCGTGAAGCCGCTTCCCATACCCAACATGCGATGAAAATTATATTCGACATCCGCGGCGGTGAACTCCCTTCCGTTCATCGGGGGCTTGTCGTGCCACCGAACGCCTTGGCGGATATGGAAGGTATAGGCGAGGCCGTCGGTTGAAATCTCCCAGCTTTCGGCCAGCGAACCCTGTATCACGTGAATAGGCATCACGTAGCCGCCCTGAAAATGATACTCGTCCCTTGGCTTTGCCCAGTCCAACTTGCCCAGCTTCTCTACCACGCCACCGACGGGTATATGCGCTATACCTGCAGTGTAGGTGTCAAACTGCCATGTCCAATCGAGCTTCATCACCCCGGTTATGGTCCCGCCGTACTCCGGCGCGGTCACCATCTTGCCGGTGCTTGGGTCCAGCACCATTTCCTTTTCCGAGGCGGCTGCCGGCTGCTCTTCCGCGGCAGCGGCCCAGAGGCCGGTGGCGGCCAGAACCAGGACCAACGCAACCGCGAAGGTGGTGCCAATCTTTACCAGTGTCATACGTAACTCCGTATGTGGATTATCGAGAGTATTGCGCAGCGGACGCCCGCTCCCTGGCTACTCTCGCGCCCGCAACGCGGGTGGCCAGAAAGAGTCAATGGCCTGAAGCGCGCGACGTGCGACTCACCGGGTTCACGTCGCGCGTGCGAGCGGTTCTTTGAGTATTACTTGCACCTCGTGTGGGCCGCGAACACCCGCAGGGGGGCCGCCGGCGACCCGCGATGCCCCGAAGTCATGCACCGTGGCGTGCGACGACACGGCAAAGCGTAGAAGGGGGAATGCGCGGCCAAGCGGTCCGGGAGTCACCGGACCGCGGAAATACGCGCCCTCCCGGGTGCGCCCCGGACGCTGCGTCGGGAGGGCGCGTCCAGTGCGTTTCAACGCACAGATCAACCAGTGCGACAGGACCGGACGCCGCGGTTCAGGCGGCGGGGATCCAGGACCGTTGCAGCGGCCACCGAACGAACGTGCCTTGAGCCGACGCCGAAGGTAGTCGGCCGCAATCCGGATGCGCAACGCGAAGGCCGCCGGGCGCTCCGCCGAAGCGGTTAAAGAATTATCATATAAAGAGTTGACTCGTGATGCGTGGGCCCGGGGGGGGGGGGGATGCACCGGCCGCATCGCTGCCATCCGGTTACTGGGCGGACGGTCCTGATGGCGTATGATCCTCATCCGTTTGCCCCTTGGGGTTTTCACTGTTTCACGCGCGCTTTGAGATGTCAAGCTCGCGAACTCAACGGACTCAATCCGACTATCGTCCCCACGTGCACGGAGTGACCGTGAGTCGTGAGTCGGGAAATCGTAGTCGGCGGCAACGAGGTCAGACCGGCATGGTTCGCTTGGTGTAGGCGCGTCCCGCGGCGGCGAAGTCCGGGCTCGGACAGGTGAACACTTGGCCGCCACGGTCGATCATGGTGGGGAGGTCGTCGATCACGTGGGTCTTATGGAAGGCGACGCCGTGCTCGCGGCACGCCGCCTCCACGCGCCGGTCGAGTTCTACCATCTCGTCCGACCAGGGGTTGGGCAGGCTGCGGTAGCCGAGCGAGAGGCTCATGTCGCCCGGTCCCATCTCCGCGTATCCGATACCCGGCACGGCCAGGATCTCTTCGATGTGCGGAATTGCGGCCTGCGACTCGATCTTGACCCCGAGCAGGAGTTCGCCGTCGGGGTTCAGCGGCCACGGGTCCGCCTTGGCGAGGTAGGTGTCGCGATCAACGCCCCAGATGTGGGCGGCGCTGCGCTCCGACCCGACGCCGCGCATGCCCACCCCGAGCCCGGCGCCGAGCCGGTTGACCGGGTAGCGGCACGCCTCCACGAATGCCCGTACCGCGTCCGCGGTGGTGGCCTGACACAGCATGATGCCGTGCGCGCCACGCCCCAGGATCTGCTGAAACTGCCACAGGTTGGCCCACACCACCTCGCGCGAGTAGCCGCCCACCGGCGCCTCCACGATGATCGGCGGCGTGCGGTGGCCGCTGGGCGTCGGGCCGCCGTCTACCAGGCCGCCCAGGTAGCGCTGCAGCCCGGCCAGGTCGTACGCCCCATGCTCGAACCCGACGTTGATGTAGTCGGCCCAGGTGGCGGCGTCGACGGTGCCCTGTTCGTGGGTCAGGACCGGGCTGTCGTGCGCGGTCAGGGTGCCGGAAGGCCGGCTGTCGGCGGTCCAGGGTGAGCCGGTGTGACCGCCGGTGTAGTAGATCGGTTGCCCTTGAGCCAGGAGTTCGATGGCTCGGTGATGCGCTGTGCCATGCCGCGTCAAGTGTATCAGGTCGGCGGTGCCGGCGGGAGCGAATTCAGGCCGGCGCCCTCCGCACCGGCGGGCGCCGGCAGCAGGGCTACCGCCAGCGGTCGATGTGGACGATTTCCGTGGCCGGGGGCCGCGCGGCCGGGCGCCACTCGCCGCCGGTGGTATAGGCAACCGGCAGCAGGCACACCTGCAGCACGTCGTCGGGCAGGCCCAGCAATTCGGCAGCCTCGCGTTCGCCGCCCAGGTGCACGGTGGTCAGCACGGAGCCGAGGCCGCGCGCCCGCAGCGCGAGCTGAAACGACCACACCGCCGGCAAGATGGAGCCGTAGCGACCGGCGAGGTTGGCGTTGGTGGGGTGTTCCGGCCAGCGTCCGGTGATGCAGGGGATGACGTGCACCGGCACGCGCGCGAGCCGCTCCATCAGGAACAGCGCCGAGGCGTACACGCGGCGCGTCTGTGCGGTGCCGGCGTTCGCCAAGCCCTGACGCAAAGCGCGCTCCCCGGCGCGGCGGTAGATACCGGCGAGCGCGGCTCGGGTGGCGGCGTCCTCCACCACGATCCAGCGCCAGCCCTGGGCGTTGCCGCCGGTCGGCGCCTGCTGCGCCTGTCGAATGCAGTCGAGAATCACGTCCCGCTGGACCGGCCGGTCGTAGTCGAGCCGGCGGCGTACGGCGCGTGTGGTGGTCAGCAGGTCCTCCACGACCTGGAGATCGAGTGTGTTGGGCGCAGCAGCCACGGTCACTTCCGATAGCCGCAGCCCAATTCGCTGTTGGGGTAGCTTGCCATAGGAGGCAGTCTACGGACTCCGGGCGGCACGCGCCACGCCACGGCCCGCGCCGTGCAGCCTGCCGCCGGCGCGTTGAAGCGCCAGCGCCCAGCGGCCCCTTCGGCGGCCTGCTCCACGCTCAACCCCAGGGGCGCGGCCAGCCGCCCTGGTGCGCGCCAGCCATTCCACCAAAGTCAAGGACCGCCGCGACTGTTCGGCGGCGCTGGCGATGCCGGGCGGCGAGATCGGAGGTGGGGACGCCATTGCACCTGGGCGTGATGCCGGGGGTGATCCGCGCCATTCTCGCGAGCTACCCGGTGGCGCAGATGCAGCCTGGCGACGTGTACGGCACGAATCTGCCCTACCCGGAGGGGCCGGGCCATCTGCCCGACCTGTCGCTGGTGTCTCCCATCTTTCACGACGAACAGCCGATCGCGCTGGCCGCCTCCACCGCCCACCACGTCGACATGGGCGCTACGCACCCGGCAGCATGCCGTGCGTTGCCGGACGGCACCTACCAGTTCGAGAACTGTCTGGACGACGACGGCGTGACCGACGAGCCGGTCAAGATCGCGGTGGCGATCCGCGTCGCCGGCGACGAGCTGACCGCGGACTTTGCCGGCAGCAGCCGCCAGGTGCTCGGCCCACTCAACGCGCGGATCAGCGCCGCCCAGGCCGCGGTGTACTACACCTGCAAGGCGGTGATCGACCCCGACCTGCCCACCTGCGCCGGATCCTACCGTCCGATTCACGTGCACGCCCCCGAGGGCAGCATCCTGCAGGCGTCCTACCCGGCCGCGATCGGCCAGGCCAACATCCTCACCGATCAGCGCGTGCTGGACGTGCTGGTGGGCGCGCTGGCGCAGTGCGTGCCGGAGCGGGTGTGCGCCGCCTGCAGCGGCGAGATGAACCTGATCAACATCGGCGGCATCGACAGCCGCCCGGCCCGACCGAGGGGATCTACTACAACTACGTGGAGACCTATGCCGGGGGCCAGGGTGCCTCCCGCGACCTGGACGGCGACGACGGCGTGCACACCCACTTGACCAACACGCGCAACGCCGCCGTGGAGGTGATCGAGAGCACCTACCCGCTTTACTCGCTGCTTTTTGGCAGCTTGAGCAGTCGCTCGCTGCGCCACACGCGGACCACTTGGACGTGGGCCTCGGCCCGCCGAGAGACAATGCGAAACGGTGGATGGATGAGTTCCCGAAGGGAGGGCTGATCGAACTCGGGCACGACTCGTCCGCTGTCGGGAAGATCGCCAAGCGTTTCGACTCGGGCCAGGATCTCCGCTACGATCCGGCTTCCGACGTGCGGGATATCCTGGCTCTCATACCAGCCCACCAGATCCTGGAGATCGGCAAGGGCGGATTCCGAGAAGCGGATCAGTGTGTCAGGCACCCGGTTACCCGAGTCCGAGGCGCTCCTTCACCTCTGCCAGGGACCACTGTCGGCCGGCTTCCAGATCTGCAAGCCCGGCTACCACGGCCCGCATGAAATCTCGCTCATCCTCGGCTGCCTCGAAGTCGGCCACCGACTGAACGACGGCTACGCCGCGGCCGCGGCTGGTCAGCAACACCGGCCGGTGCGCCTCTGACGCATGCCTGACCACCCGCCCCGGATTCACCTTCAAGTCGGTGAGGGGGACGACATCTTCCGAGAACTTGATGCCCATGACCGTCGATCCTTGTAGTCCATCCTCCAAAGATGGTCCGACAATAGCACCACATAAGAGGTCCTGTCGACGTCCTCGTCGGCAAGGACGTGCGGCGGGGGCTCCGCAGACGCGCGCGTGGCGCATGTGGGGGGGCAGGCTGACGCTGTGGCGCGGCGAGGCCGAACGGAGCTACACCAGAACGAGACGGGACCGTCGAACAGTGCGCGGAGTGAGCATCGCCACCCGCACCGTCTCGTTCACGCCCAGCGCGGCTGCCCAGCGCGCGGCTGCCCGCCTCACAACCGCCCGGTCAGCGGGCTGCTCTACAGCGACGCACCGCGATCGGCGCCAAGACGGCCGCCACCGCCGCGCAGCCGCGGGTCGAGCAGGTCGCGCACCGCGTCGCCGAACATGTTCAGGCAGTATACGACAACCGTCAGGCACAACCCCGGCCACAGCGCCAGCCGCGGCGCCACCTCCATGAACTCGCGCCCTTCCCGGCTCAGCATCCCGCCCCAGCTCGGCACCGAGATCGGCAGTCCGAACCCCAGGAAGCTCAGCGCAGCCTCGCTGATGATCACGCCGCCCACGTTGATCGTGAAAATGATGATCACCGGGGCGGCGATGTTGGGCAGGACGTGGTGGATGAGGGTTCTCCACCGGGTGCCGCCGATCGCCTCGGCCGCCTGAAAGTAGGCATTCTCCTTGACGCCAATCACCGCGCCGCGGACCACTCGCGAACCGCCGATGCCGCCCGTCACCCCCAGCACCACGATGATCTGCGGCAACCCCCGCCCCACCAGCGACATGATGGTGAGCAACAGCAGCAACCCCGGGAACGCCATCCAGGCGTCGACGAAGCGCTGCATCGCCAGGTCGAGTCGACCGCCGAAGAACCCCGAGATGCCGCCGATCAGCACCGCCACCACGACGTTGACGGTGGTCGCCGCCAGACCGACGGTCAGCGAAATCCGGGCCCCAAAAAGAAGGCGGCTCAGCAGGTCGCGCCCCAGTTGGTCGGTCCCCAACAAGTACCGGTTGGACGGGGCCTGCATCCGATCGACGATGTTGACTTCATCATGCGGGTAAGGCGCCAGCACATCGGCAAAGATCGCCACCAGCATCAACAGCAGGATGACCACCCCGGCGATGATGCTCAGTGGCTTCTCCTTGACCAGCCTGCGAAAGAACTCAGTCATAGCGGACCCTGGGGTCCAGGACCGCGTAGACCAGGTCGATGAACAGGTTGATCAGCACCACCCGGGTGGCGAAGAACAGGTTGATGCCGGAGACCATCGGATAATCCCGGTCATTGAGGGCATTCAGCAGGAGGCGCCCGAGCCCCGGCAGGTTGAAGATGTTCTCCATGATCACGGCGCCCCCGACCAGAATCGGCAACTGCAGGCCGATCAGGGACACCACCGGGATGAGGGCGTTCTTGACGGCGTGCCGGACCACCACCGCCCGCTCCCGCAAGCCCTTCGACCAGGCCGTCCTGATGAAATCCTGCCGCAGCACCTCCAGCATCATGGTGCGGGTCATCCGCATGGTGGCGGCCGCCGCGGCCGTGCCCAGGATCAGGCTGGGGACGAGGAACACCGCCAGATTCCCCAGCGGGTCTTTCGTGAACGAAATCAGCTCCAGCGGCGGTGCCCAGCCCCACCAGATGGCCGGGTAGATCATCACCATGATTCCCAGCCAGAAGTTCGGCGTGGCCAGGCCGACGATGGCGACCGAGCGCCCCAGGAAGTCGGCGACGGTATCCTGGCGAATCGCCGAGTAGATGCCCACCGGCAACGCGATCACCATCCCGATGAGGATTGCCATCAAACCAAGCTCGATGGTTACCGGCAGTCTATCTACTATCTTCTGCTCTACCGCCAAACCGCCATACAGTGATTCGCCCAGGGTGCCCTGGAGGAGACCCTTGAAGTGGGACTCATCGGTAACCCGGTCAGGGGTCGGCAACACTCCAATCCAGCGTCCGTACTGCACCCAGACAGGCACATCCAATCCCAGCCGACGCTCGAGCGCCGCACGGTCAATCCCCCCCGTTACGTAGATCTGCACCCGAGCCTCCAATACGTCTATGACATCGCCGGGGATGAAGCGGACCGAGAGAAAGACCAGGATGCTCAAGATAAACAGGGTGGGGACGACCAGCAGCAGCCGCCGGATGATGTAGGCTCTCATGTCTTCGTAGTAAATGGGCGCCGGGAAGATCGAGGCTCCCGGCACCCTTCTCTGCAGGCAGAACGAGCGCGAAACGCCCGCGGACCCCGCTGCCAGGCGTGGTCCGCGAACCCGTTGGCTCAGAATCCCATTTCTTTCTTCAGCGCACTATCAATCCAGAGGCGGGAGAAGATCACTTCCTCCCCCCCGCTTAATATCATTTCACCGTTGTAGCCTATGAGCCATGGCTGGTTCACCGAAAACTGTGGAAGCAACGGACCATATATCGTCCAATATTGCTCCAATGCGTACATGACCAAGTCTGGCACCAGCCTGTCCCGCTCCTCGATGGTGGTCGCGGCTGCGGCTGCGGCATGCATGGCGTCATAAGTCGGGTCGCTGACGTTGCTATTTACACCATCCGTGGTAAACCCACCCATGATTGACACCGCCCACTGCATGGAAACAGCATACGCCGTATCGTTACTGGTCATTTCGTATTCCTGAGCTGTTCTTCTGGGGCCCCATGCAGCTGCTGGCGTTACTTCAATCTCCACGTCTACGCCAATCTTATCCCAGTATGAAGCGGCTAATTCCGCATAGTTTAGATCGAAGCGCTCGAGATGCATCAACTTAGTCTTGAATCTAGTTCCGTCCGCGCCGCGAGGATACCCAGCCGCATCAAGCAACGCTTCGGCCCCTTCCGGGTTATACGTGCGGGCCTTCCGGAGCTCTTCGGGCCACTCTTCGAATGGGATGGACCCACCTTTCATGAAACGGCCCAGTCGCCCTTGAGGTATCGGGTCTCCAAAACCCTTGAAGTACGAATTGTTGATTGTCTCGAAGTCCAGTGCCATGTTCATTGCCTTGCGCACCCTGATGTCGTCAAAGGGTTCTATCTGAGTGTTCATGGCAAAACCATTATCCGACCGAAACCGTACCGGCCATAATTCGACTTCGGGATTGGTCCGCTGGATGCTCTCTACCTGCTCGACAGTCCTGAGTTGAGCTACCCCGGCCACACCGACGTAATCAACCTTGCCCGTGCGCATTGCCGCCAGTTGTGTTGCCACTTCGGGCATAATCAGAGCCCTTAACGTGTCAACATACGGCAAGCGGTTCTCCGGGTATTTTTCGTCGTAGCCCCAGTAGCCAGGATTCTTGCTATAGGTGATAGAGCTGCCCTCGGTCCAGTCAGTCAGCTCAAAAGGACCGGTGCCGACTAGGTTCCTCCAATCCGTTACATCCCCGTGTTCCTCGATCACCTCGGGGGGGTACATGACAGCAAGGGAGTCGTCGAGGATAACCATCAGCGTAAGGAGATTTGGCTCCTTCAGCTTGAAAACAACGGTCGATTTGTCGGTGGCCGTTATGGATTCGAATGACACCCTGGTCAAGAGACTATAAGCGGCGCTGGGTTCGGTGAAGCCGCTGCCCAGACCCAGAGTACGGTGAAAGTTGTATACGATATCGTCGGCAGTCAGCTCCCGACCGTTCATTGGTGCCTTTTCGTGCCAGTGAACGCCCTGGCGGACTTTGACGATAACGGTTTTGTCGTCGGGCATTTCCCAGCTTTCCGCCAGAGCCCCCCTCGTGTAATTTGGAGCGGCCATAGTCGGGAAGCTATATTCGTCCCTGGGCGTTGCCCAGTCGCCGATGCCTAACTTCTCTACGACCAGGCCCGCGGCCACCACACCCCCACTCAAATGTTTGTCAGTATGCGAAGGCGATTCTTTCTTGACGTAGGTTATGGTCCCGCCATACTCCGGCGCGGTCACCATCTTGCCGGTGGTCGGGTCGGTCACCATTTCCTTCTCCATCGCCGCGGCCGGCTCCTCCTCCGAGGCAGCCGCCCAGAGGCCGGTGGCGGTCAGTGCGAGGCCACACAGCACGGCGAGCGAATGCGCATTACGAAATGCATCAGATAACTCCTGTTGCTCAAGAGTACTGAATCGACTGCCGGCCCCTCGCCTACTCTCGAGTTATGCCTGCTTCAACGCCGGCGAGCACAAGCGAGGGCGACAGCGCGGGTCCCCAGGCGGTACGGCGCTTGGAGACGAGCCGGGTTTAGTCGTAACCGGTCTTGGGTGCCATCCCATCCTCCTTTGACGTGCGCGCACCACCGGCCGTTCGGATCGCGTCGGGACCTGCGTCCCAGCGTCCACGCGGCTGGCGAGGCGAGTTGGATTGGCCGGCGACGCCGACGGTGGAGTTGACGAGTGGTTGATGAGGCCCGTGCGCCGGTCTCGGCGCTGGGCGGACACCGCGCGAGGCGTCGGGTCGGTTAGCCGTGTTGGGGGGAGGAGGGGGGGTACGGCTATGGACGGGACGTTCGTGACGTACATAGCACTCTCGGAAACAGGAGAGCACGGAACGAGGATAATGTCAACAAGCATTCTTGCCGCCGTGTCGGCGGCGTTTGCAATACAATGTGCTCGACCAACGGACAGGAGGCTACGTCACGTGCCCAAATTTGTGTTCATGCCGCCGCAGGACGATGATCGACGGCTGTTTGCCGCCCGCCTGGCGGAGACCGTTCCCGAGTACGACGTAGCCTCGCCCGAGACGGACGATGAGGCGCTTGAGGCGGTCCGCGACGCCGACGCGGGCCGTCGACATGCAGCGCGGCCTCACCTACAACCCCGCCCACGACGAACGTCTTTCTTTAAAGCTGTCCTATTCGGCGTACCACGTCGCGGAGGGTGGTTATAGAACTGTAAGAAAGGTGGAGATCAAGTGCTTTCAAAAGCGCCTTTTGGAACGCGGTTATCTTGCTGAATACCGTGGCCGTGGAGACGCCAAAGTCAACCGCAAAGCCGCATGCATCCCGTTCAAGCTTGGTACTGCCGATGCTGTAGACGAGGGTTTCACCGTTCACTCCGCCGTCGACTTTCTGTCCTAGTTCAATCAGTTCCGAGAGTTCTCTGTCGGGATAGGCATTGAACAGCCAAAGAAGATCATAGAGGTCCTTTTCGCCACACCTGGAAACGAGAGTAGCCGCCTTCATGGCAAACAGGGTCGGCAAACCGGCTACGACGACATCCCCGGTGGCGTTGGTCTCGGCAACGCTGACGATATGCTCATCGAGAACCACGTCCACCGTAAACCCAAGCTCTTTGTGGTAGCAGACGGCTCTATAGTACTGGTTGCTGCGACCCATCTCCTGCAGCTCGACGCCGATGTTGCTCAGCGAGCGCACGGCCAGCACCGCTTCCTTGAACCCAATCGTATCGCCCGCGAACAGGTCGAGGTCATCCGACCGCCGGTGGCCTGCGTAGAAGCCGGCCAACGCAGTACCGCCGACGAGAATACAGTCGCCTATCCCCTGCGCGAAGACGTGTCTCAGGGACTCGAGCAATGGAGCCGGCAGGACACGATCGGCTAGCGATCGGTCAAATCGTGATGAATCTTCCATACGGTATCGACCTCCGTGCGTCGTGCCGCAGGCAGAAGCTGGCGCAGTCCAGGGTAGGTGCGCCACACCCGTGCGCCCAATACCGCCGCCGCCTCGTATATTCCTCGACTGGCGATAAGGCGCGCCACCGCCCGCGGCTCCGATCCGGCCAGTGCAACCAGGAAGCGATAGATATCGGGATAGGATCGATCCCAGCAGAACTCCGCGTACCAGCGCCGTACGGTCGCACGATCCGTCAATACCGGGAACGGTTTGAGGAGCTCGGCCGGGTCTATTCCAAGGCCGGCACTCAAGTTCATGAGAGTGGCAACGTGCACGTTCCGGAAGTCATCATCGGCGGCAAACCAGAGCGAGACCGCCTGCCGGCTCACCCCCGCGGCCTTGGCCACATCCGACTGTTGATATCCCTTCTTTGCCATCGCGGCCTTGAGTACGCTGAGATACACAATTCCGATATAGCACCATTTGCGCGCTACGTCAAGTACACTTGTCACTCACACTCACTCAGCCCCGGCGATGATGCTCAGAAATCAGTCATAGCGGACCCGGGGGTCCAGGACTGCGTAGACCAGGTCGATGAGCAGATTGATCCCCACCACCCCGGTGGCGAAGAACAGGTTGATTCCGGAGACCATCGGGTAGTCTCTGTCGTTGAGGGCATTCAGCAGGAGGCGCCCGAGCCCCGGCAGGTTGAAGATGTTCTCCATGATCACGGCGCCCCCGACCAGGATCGGCAACTGCAGGCCGATCAGGGACACCACCGGGATGAGGGCGTTCTTGACGGCGTGTCGGACCACCACGGCCCGCTCCTTCAACCCCTTGGACCAGGCCGTCCGGATATAGTCCTGCCGGAGCACCTCCAACATCATGGTGCGGGTCATCCGCATGGTGGCGGCCGCCGCGGCCGTTCCCAGAATCAGGCTGGGAATGAGGAACACCGCAAGATTCCCCAGCGGGTCTTTGGTGAAGGAAACCAGCTCCAGCGGCGGCGCCCAGCCCCACCAGATGGCCGGGTAGATCATTACCATTATTCCCAGCCAGAAGTTGGGCGTTGCCAGGCCGATGATGGCGACCGATCGCCCCAGGTAGTCGGCGGCGGTATCCTGGCGAATCGCCGAGTAGATGCCGACCGGCAGCGCGATCACCAGGCCGATGAGGATTGCCATCAAACCAAGCTCAATGGTTACCGGCAGTCTATCTATTATCTTCTCCTCCACGGCCCCACGGCCCATCAGTGATTCACCAAGGGTACCGCGCAGAACAATGCCTCCTATCCAGCGTTCGTACTGCACGTGGACGGGCACGTCTAATCCCAGCCGGCGCTCAACGGCTGCACGGTCAAGCACCGCCATTGTTTGGGATTCCATCCTAATTTGCATTACGTCTATGATATCGCCGGGGATGAAGCGCACCGAGAGAAAGACCAGGATCGTCAATATGAACAGCGTGGGGATGATGAGCAATAACCGCCTGATGATATAGGCTCTCATGTCACACCCATCATGCAATGAGTAAGGGAGCCGGGAAGCGCGCTCGCAAGCGAAACGCGCTCGGAAGCGCGCGCCTCCCGGCCCCTTTTCCCTGAGGTCAGTAGGGGTGCACTCCCTAGTGACCCATAGCTTCCTTCAGCTCACTATCAATCCAGAGGCGGGCGAAGATGGCGGTATATTGACCGTTTCCCAACGCCCCTTCATTGTTAAACCCTTTGATCCACGGCTGGATCGCCACATACAGTGGGGCCCCAGGACCCCAAATCGTCCAGAACTTCTCTATCCCATACTGATTCAACTCTCCGGCTATCCTGTTTTGCTCCTCGAGGGTGGTAGCGGCTCCGCCGGCTTCAAACTTGGCTGTATAAACCGGATCGTTGACATTGGAGGTATTCCAAGGTGCGGCCGGCACATAGCGAAACATTACTGGCAATGGGTACCAAATACTGGCCCCCTCCGCGTTGATCATTTCGAAATCCCTCTCATTTCTTCTAGGGCCATATGTAGCTGCTTCCTGTACATCAATCTCTACATTAACGCCAATCTTATTCCAGTATGAGGCGACTAATTCATCATAGTTCAAATCGTACCGGACGAAATGCATCAACTCGGTCTTAAATCTAATGCCGTCCGCGCCGCGAGGATACCCGGCCTCATCAAGCAGCGCTTCGGCGCCTTCCGGGTCGTAGTCAAAGACCTTCTTGACATCTTCGGGCCAATCTTCAAATTGGGTGGCAACCTCTGTAAACATACGGTTTAGCAGCCCCTGAGGTATTGCATCTGCATTACCCTTATAGTAGGCATTGTTAATTTCTTCGAGGTTTATTGCCATCTGCATTGCCTTGCGCACCCTGATGTCGTCGAAGGGCTCTATCTGAACGTTCATGCCAAACATAGTCCCCCCACTCCCGACGGAAAACGACGATATCACGACTTCAGGGTTGGTCCGCTGGAGGCTCTCTACCTGGTCGAGACTCCTCATTGCGGCTTGGCCGTTCCGACCTAGGTAATCAACCCGACCCGTGCGCAGTGCCGCCAGCTGTGTTGCCGGTTCCGGCATAGTCAGGGCCCTTAACCGGTCAACATAGGGCAAGCGGTTCTCCGGGTATTTTTCGTCGTAGCCCCAGTAGTCAGGATTCTTGTCCCAGGTGATAGAGCTGCCCTCGGTCCAGTCAGTCAGCATAAAGGGCCCGGTGCCGACCAGGTTCCTCCAATCCGTAACGTCCCCATGTTCCTTGATTACCTCGGGGGGGTATATCCGAGCCATGTTGCCGTCGAGCATAGCAACCAGCGCAAAGAGGTGTGGCTCCTTCAGCTTGAAAACTACCGTCCATTTGTCGGTGGCCGTTACCGATTCCACTTGCACATCGCGCCAGCTAGTAGCAAATTCGCTACGTTCGGTGAAACCGCTGCCAAGTCCCAAGATACGGTGAAAGTTGTACTCGATATCTTGGGCAGTCAGTTCCCGACCGTTCATCGGCGGCTTATCATGCCAGCGAACGCCCTGGCGGACTTTGACGATATACGTCAGTGAGTCGGGCTGCGACCAGCTTTCCGCCAACTGCCCTTTCGTGTTAGCTGGTACGTTGAGAAACTGGAAGTTCCATTTGACCCTGGGCGTTGCCCAGTCGCCCCAGGCCAGCTTCTCTAAAACGCCATCGATGCCTCCCACCGAACCAGAGACCACCAAGTCAGTACCCGGCGGCTCTTCTTTTTGGGCGAAGGTCAGTGTCCCGCCATACTCCGGCGCGGTCACCACCTTGCCGGTGGAGGGGTCGGTCACATACTTCTTGTCAGCCGCGGCTGCCGGCTCCTCTTCTGTGCCACCCGCCCAAAGGCCGGTTGCGGTCAGGGCGAGGACCAACGCAATCGCGAAGGTCATTCTGATTTTTACAATGTTCATACGTTTCTCCGTATGTGGATTTTTCGAGAGTATTGCGAAGCGGATTGCCGCTTCCTGGCTACTCTCGCGCCCGCAACGCAGGCGACCAGCCAGATAGAGTCAACTTCCTGAAGCGCGCGGCGTGTGACTCACCGTTATTGCGTTGCGCGCCCAAGGGCGGGGTGAGGGCGTACCGGTTGCAGTGACGATGACGTAGGCGGAGGAGCGACAGGGGCGTAAAGTGTGAAGCCCGCAGCAGGTAAATGCTGCGGGCTTCACTTTTAGGCGGCCTCGGCGAGCGGAAGACAACCGCCCGCCGAGGCCCGAGAGGCAGCGAGTGTCCGAGGGTGCAACCGAGGCACACGCGCTCCCGTTCGCGACGACGAACTACCAGGCGGATCAGGACGGAACCTTGCGCGCCGTGCTGCCGTCGCGGTGTGTCTACGCCACGGGGGAGCAGACGTGTGCCATCTTCGTCGATCATTACCGCGAGCGCAAGACCGGGCCCCGCTATCCGCTAGCGGTGGTGGGGTGCGGGGTGCATGGGGGCCGGCGCTACACCCTGTATCCGCCCGGACACTACCCCTACGGACGGGTGGCGGTGGTGCCCTACAGCGCAGGCGGAGACGTGCTGTTGGACGCAACCGGCAAACGACCGCAGTGGCAGGTGACGCTGTTCGGGGCCGCGCAGGATGCGAAGCAGGGGAAGCTGTGGCCAGCCGAGCAGCACTGGTGGCAAGCGTTGAGTACGCCCTGCCGGCGCATCCAGGGACGGCGCCTGGAGCTGGCCGGTCGGTTGACCGGGGTCAGCCCGGAGTTGGACCAGCGGCAGCGGGAGCAGATCGCGACGCGCTTGGGAGTGGCGACCATGACCGTGCTCTGGGGAGCGCGCTGCTGGGGGCGCAGCTGGCGCAGCCGCGGCGTAGCGATCATGGCGGTGTTGCTGGCGCTGGCGGTCAGCGCGACGCTGGGGGAGCGCATGGGTGCGGCTGGTGCGGTCAGCGACCTGTGGGGGCCACCGCGCCCGCGGCTGGTGGCGCGCTGGGAGCAGGCCGGCCAGAGCTGGGTGGTGGCCGCGAGCGGTCGTTCAGCAGCGCGGGAACAGGGGGTTGTCGACCACCTTCGGGGACGGGCGCCCCCGGCCACGAAAGCGCTTATTTGAAGCCTCCCGTACGGCGCTACGGTAGGCGCATGAATGATTCGTCACGTCCCCCGTTACCGATCTCGGCTACCGCGCTGCTGCGCTACCTGGTGATCGCCGAGATGGAGGCCCTGGTGTTGCGCGGGTGGCCTGCGGGCGCCGCGGTACGCAAGGTTGCCCGCGCACCGCGGATCGACCTGGACGGTCGTCCGGTGCGGATCAGCGTGCGTACCCTGCAACGCTGGCGCGCGGCCTGGGCGAGCGGTCGGCTCGCCGCCCTGGAGCCGCAGCCGCGCACCCGCACCGAGACCTCACTGGCGCTGAGTCCGCAACTGGTCACCTTTCTGCGCACCGAGAAGCAACGTGATGTGCGCGCCTCGGTGCCGGAACTGGTGCGGCGGGCGCGCGAGCGCGGCATCATCCCGGTCGACGCCAAGATCGATCGCACCACGGTGTGGCGCGCCTGTCGGCGAATGGGCCTGCCGACGCGTCAGCGACCACACAAACACGAAGCGGACACGCGTCGCTGGCGCTATGCCGAGCGCATGCAGTGCGTGCTTGCCGACGGCAAGCACTTCCGCGCCGGCGCAGCGCGGCTGCGGCGGGTGGCGCTGTTCTTCCTCGACGATGCCACCCGCTACGGCCTGGAGGTGGTGGTGGGCACCGCGGAGTCCAGCGAGCTGTTCCTGCGCGGCCTCTACGAGGTGGTCATGCACCACGGCACTGCGGATCTGTACTACCTGGACAAAGGCCCGGGCTTCATCTCCAAGGACACCCTGGCCGTGGTCCAGGGCGGCCTGGGCACCTTGCTGATTCACGGCGCCACCAGGTATCCCGAGGGCCACGGCGCCATCGAGCGCTTCCATCGCACCGCTTACGATCAGGTGCTGCGTTCCTTCGACGGTGCCGCCGACGTGGACCCCGCTTGCCAGGCACTCACGCTGCGCCTGCGCCACTTCCTGAACCGCTACAACGACACCCCGCACGAGACGCTCGGCAAGGACACCCCGCGCCAGCGCTGGGAGCAGGGACGGGAGTTGCGCTTTCCCACCGACGAGGCCGATCTGTATCGCCGCTTCGTGGTGCGCGCCATGCACAAGGTCTCCAACGATCACGTCATCAAGGCCGCCGGTCGGTTGTGGGAAGCGCCGCGCCGCAGCGCCCGCTGTTGGGTCGAGGTGGCGCGCCACGTGCTCGACGGGCGGCTGTGGGTTCAGCACCAAGGGCGCATGATCGAGCTGGCCGAGCTGGATCCCCACGCCAACGCGACCTCACCGCGCGGCTCCGGCAGCGCGCCACAACCGACCGCCGACGAGGACGGCGAGGAACTCCCCGCCACCGCGGCCGGCATCGCCTACGCCAACGACACCCGCCCGCTGGTCGACCCCGACGGCGGCTACCGCGACCCGCAGGACGACCAACAGGACGACCAACACGTCCAGGAGCAGCAGCCATGAGCCACGACCTCAGCCCACTGGGCTTCCGCAAGACCCCCTTTACTCGCGAGTTGACCGTGCGCGAGTGCTTCCCGCTCGAACCTCAGGCCCAGGTCGCCGCCGCACTCACCGCGGCGGTGCAGGAGCGCATGAGCGCCGCCCTCATCGCTCCCGCCGGCACCGGCAAGACCGTCGCCTTGCGCATGCTCGTCGCCACCCTGCCGGAGGTGCGCTTCCAGGTCCACTACGTCAAGGTGACCGGCCTCTCCAAGCGTGACCTGTGCAAGGAAATCGCGGTCGCCTGCGGCCTCTCTCCCACCGGGATCTATCCCGCTCTGGTGCGCAAGCTGCAGGACGCGTTCGAACATACCGTCAGCGACGGCATGCGCCCCGTCATCCTGCTCGACGAAGCCCATGATCTGCGCCCCGAAGCGTTGGCCATGTTGCGCGTCCTCACCAACTTCACAATGGACAGTCGCCTCGTCGTGTCCCTCGTGCTCGCCGGCCAGCCACTCCTGAAACTGCTGCTCCGGCGCCCTGAACAAGCCGCCATCGCGCAGCGCCTGGCGCACTACGCCGAACTGCGCCTGCTGTCCCGCGATGAGACCCGCGCCTACCTCGAACATCGCTGCACCCTCGCCGGCGCTCGCACCAATCCCTTCGACGACGACGCTCAGGAAACCATCTTCGAAATGAGCCGCGGCAACCTGCGTGCCATCGACCGCTTGGCCCTGGCGGCGCTGCACCACGCCGCCAAGTCTTCTCACACCACCGTCAGTGCCGGCGACGTGATCGCCGCGCGCAAGTACCTGTGGCCATGACCACACCGCTGCCCACCGTTCCGGTGCATGCCATCGATCCCCAGCCCGACGCTCCCCAGTGGCTGGTGCGCGACCTCTGGACCACCGCGGCTGTCGGCGTGATCGGGGGCAGCCCCAAGGTTGGCAAGTCCTGGCTCGGCCTTGACCTCGCCGTCTCGGTCGCGTCCAGCACCCCGGCCCTCGGGCGGTTCCCGGTCGAGGCCACCGGCCCCGCCCTGGTCTATCTCGCCGAGGATGCTCTGCCACGCGTCCGCGACCGTGTCGCCCACTTGTGCCGCCACCGCGGTTTGGATCTGGCACGCCTCGATCTGCACGTCGTCACTGCTGACCGCTTGCGCCTCGATACCGAGCGCGACCAGCTCGCTCTCGACCAGACCGTGCAACGGATCCGCCCGGCACTACTGCTGTTGGACCCTCTGGTCCGACTTCATTCCCTCGATGAGAACAGCGCTTCAGACATCTCTTCTCTGCTCGGCTTTCTGCGCGCACTCAACCGCCGCTATCAACTCGCTGTGGTCCTCGTCCACCACCTGGCCAAGCGCTCGCGCCGCAATCTCGGCCAGTCCCTGCGCGGCTCCTCCGATCTGCATGCCTGGACCGACTCCGCCTGCTATCTGGTGCGGCGTCCCGACGACCGTCTGCAACTCACCGTCGAGCATCGCTCCGCTCCCGCTCCAGACCCCCTGCTGTTGCGCCTCTCAGGCGGCGCCGACCAGCCCCTCTCGCTGCTCGTCGACAACGCTGCCGCCGCCCCGCCTCCCCCGCTCGCCGAGGCGGTGCGCGCCACGCTCCGCAGCGCCGGCCAGCCGCTCTCCAGGACCGCTCTGCGGCAACGCTTGCGCGTCAACAACGCCCGTCTCGGTCTCGCCCTCCAAACTCTCCAACAGCACGGCCTCGCCGTCCGCGGCCCCAACGGCTGGCACCTGCCGGCCTGACCGGCACCGTCGCCTGCCTACTCGCTCTCGTTCCGCCATTCCCGCGTTCCGCACCAGGGACGCGCTCGGAACGGAACGACCACCGTACACACTCCGTGCCAACTATCGTGCAACTCGCCTCGGCTCAGGGCGCGCAACGCAACAACCGGGTTCACCCGGGCTCACGCCGCGCGCGCGAGCGGCTCTTTGAGTACTACTTGCACCTCGTCGTGGGGGCAGGGAGTAACCCGGCCGCGGAGAACCCACGGCACCAAGACGCGCCCCGGACGCTGCGCCGGGAGGACGCGCATAGTGCGTCGGAGCGCGCATTTCAAGCAGCGCGACAGGATAGCACGCCGCGATTCAGGAGCCGGGGATCCAGGACCGTTGCAGCGGCCAGTGAACGAACCTGCATTGGACCGGCGCCGGAGGTAGCCGGCCGCAACCCGGATGCTGAAGTCGAAGGCCGCGGTGCGATCAGCCGGAGCGGTCAGTTTCTCGGTTCGAATAGCTGCCGGGGGGGACGATTGGATGCACCGGTTGCGTCATCGCCATCCGGTTACTCTGCAGACGGCCGTGATGGTGCATTATCCGCATCCGTTCGATCCTGAAGTTTCGTAGCATTTCACGCTCGCTTGGAAGTGTCAAGCTCACCCCCCGGGCCGGGACGGACCGGAGTTGGCATGGGAGAAACAGGGCTGCAAGCCTATACTGGGGGTTAGTCTTCGAGGGAGCGCGAAGTAGGCCGGCGATGCACTGGTGTAGCGCCCTGCGGCGAACCCGTTGTCAAGCTTGGTCCCGAGGCCCGTGGCGTTGTCATTGGTGAGGCTCAGCCCGCGACCGGTTGCGGTGGTGATCCATCCCGATAAGGAGAATGCGCAGTTGCTTCACGCCTTGGCCGCTCCACTCATTCCCAGGAGGAGTCATGGCACGACGCAAACGCAGAAGCAAACGCAGCGGCAAGGGCAATCGCTCGGCGCAGCCGCAGGTGGTGCACCCCGAGGCGGCAGGCCTGGATGTGGGCGCCACCATGATCTACGCGGCGGTACGCGCTGAGCGCGCCGAGCAGCCGATCCAATCGTTCCCGACCTTTACCCGCGATCTGCATGCCTTGGCCGATTGGCTGAGTACCTGCCAGGTAACCACGGTGGCCATGGAGTCGACCGGCGTGTACTGGATCCCGGTGCACCAGATCCTGGAAGCACGCGGCTTCGAGGTGGTGCTGGTCAACGCTCGCCACGTGCGCTCGGTGCCCGGTCGCAAGAGCGACGTCGAGGACTGCGAATGGCTGCGTTGCCTGCACTCGGTAGGGTTTCTGCGCGGCTCGTTCCGACCGGCTGACGAGGTATGTGCGGTGCGCTCCTTGTTGCGCCATCGCGACAGCGTGATCAAGACCGCCTCCCGCAGCGTACTGCACATGCAGAAGGCGTTCGATCAGATGAACGTCCATCTGCACCACGCGATCTCCGATCTGACCGGGCTCAGCGGCCTGGCCATCACCGACGCCATCCTGGACGGAGAGCGCGACCCGACGCGCTTGGCGAAGCTGGCGCACCCGCGGATCAAGGCCAGCCGTGCCACCCTGATCAAGGCTCTGGAGGGTGATTGGCGCAGCGAACATCTGTTCACCTTGCGCCACGCACGCCAGACCTATGCGCACTACCAGCAGCTCATCAGTGAGTGTGACCAGGAGATCATGGCCCGCATCCGCGCGTTCGAGCAGACCCAGGAGCCGCCCGCCGCGACCGCTACCGACCAGCAACCGCCGGAATCCCCTGAACCGGGCCCGGAACCGCCTGCGTCGCCTCCGCAAGCGTGCAACATGAAAGCCCACCTGACGCGGTTGTTCGGCACCGACCTGACCCTCATTCCCGGTATCGGCGACACTACCGCGCTGGTGCTGTTCAGCGAACTCGGCCCCGATCTGTCACGCTTTCCGAGCGCCGCGCAGTTCGCATCCTGGTTGAACCTCTGTCCGCAGAACAAGATCACCGGCGGCAAGGTGATCAGCTCTCAGACGGGGCCCGGCGCCAACCGTGCGGCACAGGCGCTGCGCATGGCAACCCAGACCCTGTACCGCAGCCACTCCGCGCTCGGTGACTTCTTCCGCCGCAAGCGGGCCCGCGTCGGCTCCCCGCAGGCGATTACCGACACCGCCCACAAGCTGGCGCGCATCATCTACCACCTGGTGACCCGCCACGTCCTCTACGATGACAACGTTCTGCTCCAGCAACAGCGCCAGGACCGTAAACGCCATGAACGGCGACTTCGAAATCAGGCCCGCGCTCTCGGCTTCAAACTCGTTCCGGAGGCTGCCTGAATGCTTGGTTTCTAAGGAGCGTGCGCAGACTCGACTGACTCGACGACTGGACTCGACTTGAACATCGTCTTCCAAGTCACGGACTGACCGTGCCGAATCCGTTGCGCCTCGCACCTTGGAGACGATAGATTTCAGTGCGGAACGTAATGAGCACGCCACCCACGCACCCGCGCATTCCTACGGCGAGGCCGACTTCAGCGCATCCGCCTCAACCGGTGGCGGTACGTCGACAAGACCCGCTTCCTGCGGCGTCTGGAGGAGGAGCGCTACGCCTTTCTCATCCGTCCGCGCCGCTTCGGCAAGTCGCTCGGGGCGTCGGTCTTGGAGAACTACCACGACCGCTTCTGGGCGGACGGCTTCGACGCCACCTTCGCCGGTACCGACATCGGGCAGCACCCGACCGGGGAACAGAGCCGCTATGTCACCCTCGCTTCGACTGTTCAAACGTCAACGACGCGCTCGACACCCTGGAGCGGGAGTTCACTCCTTCACCCACGGCGGCGGCTTCTACCGCAACTTCTTCGCCACCCTGAAGTCCGGGGCGGGGCGCACCGGCGGCGGTCTGGAACGGCTGTTCATCACCGGGGTGTCACCGGTCACCATGGACGACGTGACCAGCGGCTGCAACATCGGCTACAACGTCAGCCTGGAACCCGACCTCAATGAGATGGTCGGCTTCACCGAGGCGGAGGTGCGGCACCTGGTGGAGACGGTACCGGGAGCTGGGCGTGCTCAATGAGGACGCTGCGACCGCCATGGGCATCATGGGCGCAACATAGCGCGCCATAGGGCGTCATTGGGCGCGCTTCCGCCAGGCCCGGATTTGCCGGGCCGCTATGGCCTGTTCCACGTCTGCGAGGAGAATCACGGCCAACACGGTACGGATGGGAACGGTCTCACCCGCGCCTACCAGGATTGTGAGCTACGACGCCCGAGGCGTTGGACTCCAACTCCGTCTCGATCCTGGCAGTCTCTTTCGCTACCAGGGCGTCGCCCTCCTGGATGGGATCGCCTTCGTTCTTCCCCTGACGCTCGTTCCCCCCTCCGGGGCCGCGTGGGCCGCGCACGTTGACTTCTTTTCCCGACCGCCGACAATGGGGCCGGCGGGACAACGCGAGGAACGCGGTGACAAAGATACGCGTGGCAACATTGGACGGCCCGAATACGCTGCCGAGGATCCGTAGCGTACGGCGACCGACGGTACCGGACCGTGCCGGGCTCATTCGCATCGTTGCCTGTGGCGTCTGCGGCCCGGATCTTCACATTCTGCGCGGACGTTGGCCCAAGCCTCTTCCCGGGCCGCTGACTCTGGGTCACGAACTGGCCGGACTCATCGACGAGAAGGGCCCGGACTGGAGGCCGACTTCATGGGCCGGGCCCTCGCCGCCGGCGACAAGGTCAGGTTGCCACCGCTCATGCCGTGCGGCGAATGCTACTATTGCGTGCATTACCCGACGCGGACCGACAGGTGCCTCAACCCGACCTGTTACGGTCGCTACATTCCCTTCGAGCAACCACCGCGAGGCGCGCAGCGCGCCGACCATCGCGGTAGGATGAGGCGATGACCCGGCGCCGACTGCCTATCGGCATGCAGACGTTCCGCACGCTCCGAGAGCAGGACTGCTACTACGTGGACAAGACGGCCTACGTGGAGCCGCTGCTTCGCGGCGGCACGCACTACTTCCTGTCGCGACCGCGGCGGTTCGGCAAGAGTCTGTTCCTGGACACGCTGAAGGAGCTGTTCGAGGGCAGCGAGGCGCTGTTCGCGGGGCTCTACATCCACGACCGTCACGACTGGTCGGAGCGCCATCCGGTGGTGCGGCTGAGCTTTGCCGGCGGCAGCTTCAAGGAGGCGGCGAAGCTGCACGCGAACGTGATGGCACAGTTGGAGGGCGTGGCGGAACAGGAGGGTGTGAGCGCGCGCTACGAGACCGCGCCGGAGCGGTTGGCGTATCTGCTGAGGACGTTGCATGCGCGTGCCGGGCAGCGGGTGGCGGTGCTGGTGGACGAGTACGACAAGCCGATCCTGGACGCACTGGAGATGCCGGAGGTGGCGCTTGCCAACCGCGACTATCTGCGCGGGCTGTACGGGGTGATCAAGGACAGCGACGCGCACGTGCGATTCACGTTCCTGACGGGAGTGAGCAAGTTTACCAAGGTGAGCCTGTTTTCGGACCTGAACAACCTCACCGACATCACCCTCGACCGGCGCTACTCCTCGATCTGCGGCTACACGGAGGATGACCTGGAGGCGGTGTTCGCGCCGGAGCTGGCCGGGCTGGACCGGGAGCGGATCCGGGAGTGGTACAACGGCTACCGGTGGCGTGGTGCGGAGAAGGTGTACAACCCGTACGACGTGCTGCTGCTGTTCGACAGCCGCGAGTTCGCGGCCCACTGGTTCGAGACCGGGACGCCGGCGTTTCTGGTGGACCTGCTGCTCCAGCGCCGGGTGGCGTCGGTGGGGCTGGACCGGATGGTGGGCACGGTGGAGCTGCTGTCGACGTTCGACGTAGGCAAGATCGGTACCGAGGCGCTGCTGTTCCAGACCGGCTACCTGACGATTACGGGGGAGGAGGAGCTGGGGGGCATGGCGCTGTTCCGGCTGGGCTATCCGAACCGGGAGGTGCGCCAGAGCCTGAATGGGGCTCTGCTGAGTCAACTGGTGCAGGACACGGCGCAGCAGACGGCCAACAGCATGCGTCTGGCGCGGCTGCTGGAGGCGCACGACTGTGCGGGCCTGAAGGACATGTTCCACGCCTTCTTCGCCAGCATTCCGTACCAATGGTACACCAACAACGACATCGCGCGGTACGAGGGATTCTACGCGAGCGTGGTGTACTCCTACTTTGCGGCGTTGGGGTACGAGATCGCGGTGGAGGAGTCGAGCAGCCACGGCCGGCTGGACTTGGCGGTGAGGACCGGCGGGCACGTGTATCTGTTCGAATTCAAGGTGGTCGAGCTGGCGTCGCCGGGGTCTGCGCTGGTGCAGTTGCGGGAGCGGGACTACGCGGCAAAGTACCGGGGGCGGGGCGAGCCGATCCACCTGATCGGGGTGGAGTTCAGCCGCGAGACGCGCAACGTGACGGCGTTCGAGGTGGCCGACGGCTGACGCAGCGCCCACACCCACGGCATCCAGGTCTGTCTCAGGACAATAGCGCCACGGCTCGCGTCTGGGCGCCACGGTAATCGCTTCCGTGACCGCGGCAATCTCCGTCTCGCCGATCCCGGCCCAGGAGCAGGAGGCCGTTCAGCCGGAGATTGCCGATGGATGGTTTCACCGGGCTGCCGCAGGAAGCATCTACGCGTGGACGCTTTCCGATGCCGGAAGTTCGAATGGACCGCGACCCACACCAGCGTGAGCAGCATTCCCACCGTCTCGTTCACGCATCGCGCGCGGCTGCCCGCCTCACAGCCGCCCGATCGGCGGGCTGCTCTACAGCGACACACCGCGATCGGCGCCGAGACGGCCGCCACCGCCGCGCAGCCGCGGGTCGAGCAGGTCGCGCACCGCGTCGCCGAACATGTTCAGGCAGTACACGACAACCGTCAGGCACAGCCCCGGCCACAGCGCCAGCCGCGGCGCCACCTCCATGAACTCGCGCCCTTCCCGGCTCAGCATCCCGCCCCAGCTCGGCACCGAGATCGGCAGTCCGAACCCAAGAAAGCTCAGCGCAGCCTCGCGGTCTTGAATCTAGTCCCATCGGCGCCGCGAGGATACCCGGCCTCATCAAGCAACGCTTCGGCGCCTTCAGGGTCGTAGTCGGCGACGCAGCGAGTCTGAATGACCGGCAACGCCGGCGGTGAGTTGACGGGTGGCGCTACAGGGACCGTCCATGGCTCTACCGTGCGACTGTAGCACGGACCCGTGAGTCGGGTCAGGTACGCCAGATCGCATGGATCGCATGGGGCTGCGGGCCGGTTCGTTGGAGAGAAAGGTTGTCCTGAAGACACTTTGAGGATATACTTTTGGTGTATGAAGACGATTACAGTCAAGGAACTGAAGGCCCATTGGGCCACCGTCGAGTCGGAGATCCGCTTGGGGGAGACGTTCGAGGTACTCAACCGGGGCCGGGTTGCCGCCCACATCGTACCGCCGCGGCCGCGTCCCGTGGTCGCGTGGCCGGATCATCTGAGCACCGCTCTTCAGAACGACGACACCAAGGGGGCGGACATCGTCGCGTCGCACCGACACGAACGACGTTGATCTATCTCGACACCAGCGCGTTCATCAAGCTGTACCTGAAGGAAGAGGGGTCCGCTGCGGTGCATGAAGCGGTGGTCTCCCAGCAGGAGCCGCTGCCGGTGTGGAGTGTGCTCGAGTTGGAACTGTACAACGCGTTGCGGTTCAAGGTGTTCATCAATGAGCTGACCGAGCAGGAGGTGGACGGTCTCCTGTCCACCTATCGCACACGCAAGCGCGCCGGCCAGTATCACGTGCCCCTTCTCGACCCGGTTGCACTGCACGAGCGTGCGATCGAGCTGACCTTGCGCACGCCGACCACTGGCTGCCGGTCGCTGGACATTCTTCATGTCGCTGCCGCCGACCTCCTGGCAGCGGAGCTGTTCGTGACCGGTGACCGACGCCAAGCCACGCTGGGGGAAGGCGAGGGCCTGCCGGTCAGGCTCGTCTGACGCTTTGATCGCGTCAGGTTTAGTCGTGGTTTAGTCGTAACCGGTCTTGGGTGCCATCCCATCCTCCTTTGACGTGCGCGCACCCTCCGTACGGGTTGCCGATCCAGCGGAGTTGTAGACGCGGTTACTAGCCGCCGGCGCCGAGCCGACCGCCGCCACCGCGGAGGCGCGGGTCGAGCAGGTCGCGCACGGCGTCGCCGAACATGTTCAGACTGTAGACCACGATCGTCAGGCACAGGCCGGGCCAGAGCGCCAGCCAGGGCGCCTGCTGCATGTACTCACGCCCTTCCCGGCTGAGCATGGCACCCCAGCTCGGCACGCCGACCGGCAGACCGAAGCCGAGAAAGCTCAGGGAAGCCTCACTGATGATCACCCCACCGACGTTGATGCTGAAGACGATGATGACGACCGGCATGATATTGGGCAGGACATGGTGGATGAATGTCCGCCACTTTGAGGCGCCGATCACCTCCGCCGCCTGGAAGTACGCGTTCTCCTTGATGTCGATCACGGCGCCTCGCACCAATCTCGAACCGCCGATGCCTCCTGATATCCCCAGCACCAGGATGAGCTGTGGCACACCTCGCCCCACGATGGACATGATGGTCAACAACAGCAGCAGTCCCGGAATAGCCATCCAGGCATCGACAAATCTCTGCACCACCAGGTCCAACTTGCCGCCAAAGAATCCTGACGTGCCGCCGATCAGGAGAGCAACCACGACATTGAGCGCGGTCGCTGCCAGACCGACGACCATCGACAGCCGCGCGCCGTAGATGACGCGGCTGAACAGGTCTCGCCCCAAGTGGTCGGTACCGAGCGGATACGCGGCTGATGAGCCGGTCAGCCGGTCCGCCAAGTGTATTTCAATGTATCCATACGGGGCCAGGACATCGGCCAGGATAGCCACCAGGATCACGAGCACGATGATGATCCCGCTGATCGTGCCGAGTGACTTCTCCCGCCACATCCTGACGAAGAAAGAGGCCGTTCCCGGTACCGCGGTGGGGTCGCTCATTGATAACGGACCCGCGGATCCAGGTAGCCATAGAGCAGGTCGACCATGAGATTC
The DNA here is from genome assembly GCA_965203905.1 of Spirochaetia bacterium. Taxonomy (GTDB): domain Bacteria; phylum Spirochaetota; class Spirochaetia; order SZUA-6; family Bin103; genus Bin103. The sequence goes on from CBDBDQ010000005.1 coordinate 6,659,944, forward strand.
ACCCCGACCACCGCTGCGCCGAACACCAGGTTTACTCCGGAGACCATCGGGTAATCCCTGTCGGTGAGCGCGGCCAGCATGAGACGACCCAACCCCGGCAGGTTGAATATGTTCTCCATGATCACCGAACCGCCTACCAGGATCGGCAACTGCAGTCCAACCAGAGTGACTATCGGGATGAGGGCGTTCTTGATGGCGTGTCTGACAACGACCGCTCTCTCCCTGAGCCCCTTTGACCAGGCCGTGCGGATGTAGTCCTGCCGCAGCACCTCCAGCATCATGGTGCGCGTTATCCGCATGGTGGCTGCGGACAGGTAGGTGCCCAGAATCAGGCTGGGGATGATGAACACGCCGAGACTTCCCAGCGGGTCTTCTGTGAACTGAATCACTTCCATCGGTGGTGCCCAGCCCCACCAGATCACCGGGTACAGCATGACCATCATTGCCAGCCAGAAGTTCGGCGTGGCCAGGCCGACGATGGCCACCGAGCGTCCCACGTAGTCGGCGGACGTATCCTGCCGAATCGCCGAGTAGATGCCGATTGGCAGGGCGATTACCAGCCCGATGACGATCGACATGAGGCCGAGCTGAATCGTTACCGGCAATCGACTTACTATCGTCTCCTCTATCGTGTCCCGGTTGCCAACCAGTGAACGACCGAGGCTGCCGCGCAGGAAAATATCGCCTAACCAGCGTACATACTGCACGTAGCCAGGCACGTCCAATCCCAGCATACGCTCGAGCGCCTCCCGGTCTACCTCGGCTGAGAAGTCCACCGTGCCCAACATTGCGTCAATGGTATCGCCGGGGATGAAGCGGACCGAAAAGAAGACGATAAGGCTCAAAATGAGCAGGGTGGGGATAACGAGCAGCAACCGCCTGATGATATAGGCCCGCATGTCACATGAAATGAACGGCGAGCTGGAAAGAAAGAGCCTCCCAACTCGCCGATAACCGGGGGGATAAGACCCCTAGAATCCCATTTCTTCCTTCAACTGACTATCAATCCAAAGGCGCGAGATAACGAGGCTGTCCTCATTCGGTCCGAGATCGAATTCACCGCTGTAGCCTGTGACCCACGGCTGGAGTGCCCAAAACTGGGGAGCCTTGGGGCCCCATATTTGATAGTGGTGCTCGATCGCGTACATATCAACCTCTCTCACCCACTTCTGCTGCTCCTCGAAGGTAGTAGCGGCCAGAGCGGCGTCAACGAGAGCGTCCAACTCAGGCCACTGATGCAAGGGACGGTTCCACTGTGCGTCCGAGCGATGCCAGCCTACTAGAACTGGAGCGGCATAACTGGCGCCCCCAAGGCTTTGCATCATGCCTTCATAGCTACGCGCGAAGAGGTCCGCGTGATACAGGGCCCAGTCGCTGTAATCGTTGACCTCCACGTCGACGCCGATTTCGGCCCAGTAGGCGGCAGCGATCTCTGCATAGCTTGACCCACCGAGTGACCTCGCGGACGTCTTGAATCGCGTGCCATCCGCGCCGCGCGGATATCCAGCCTCATCAAGGAGCTCCTCGGCACCTTCCGGGTCGTACGTATAGCCCTTCTTGACCTCTTCGGGCCACTCTTCGAATGGGATGTAAAACCCTTGAGCCCCTACTATCCCCTGAGGCGTCGCACTTGCGTAGCCCTTCCAGTACGTGTCCGCAATGGTCTCGAGGTCCAGGGCCATTTGCATCGCCTTGCGCACCCGGACGTCGTCAAAGGGCGGCACTCTTACGTTTGCAGCAAAGGTAGCCGTAGACCGAAAATAATGCGTATGTAGCACGATTTCGGGGTTGGTCTTCTGCAGGCTGTCTACGGCGTCGACAGATTTTAACCAACCACCTGAAGGGCCTCTGAGATCAATCGTCCCTGAGATGAGTGCCGCCTGGAGTGTTGCTTCCTCCGGAATAATCAAATAACGTACCTCGTCAACGTAAGGCAGGCGGTTCTCGGGGTACTTTTCGTCATAGCCCCAGTAATCAGGGTTTCTGGTCCGGGTAGAAGAGCTGCCGTCCACCCAGTCAGTCATCTCAAAGGGCCCGGTGCCGACCAGGTTCCTCCAATCCGTGATACCACCGTGTTCCTTGATTACCTCTGGCGGCAATATGTAAACCATCAGATCCTGGGTGATGACCTGAAACGCGGGCAGGTAAGGCCGCTTCAACTTCATGACAACCGTCGAATCGTCGGACGCAGTCACCGATTCGAATGGCACGCCAAGGAGGTTGGAAGCGCCCCCAAAGGGGGATGGTCCGACGTCGGCGAAGTCGCCCAGACCTACCATACGGTGAAAGTTGAATTCGACATCCTGCGCCGTCAGCAGACGGCCGTTCATCGGGGCCTTATCGTGCCAGCGAACGCCGTCGCGGATGTGGAAGATAAAGGTGGTATCGTCAGGCGTTTCCCAGCTTTCGGCCAGCCGCCCCGTTACCACGAACGGCGGGTAGGTGTTCGCCGCTTTCAAGTCCCACACATCTCTGTCTATTCCCCAGTTGGCGATAGCCAGCTTCTCCAAGACGCCCATGATCGGTGGGTCTGGCCAGCCGGAATAGGGGTCCCAACTATTGAGCATGCCCTTGTAACCGACGGTCAGCGTCCCGCCATACTCCGGCGCCACTACCATCTCACCGGTGGTGGGATCGGTCACATACTGCTTGTCGGCGGCGGCGGCCGGCGCCTCCTCCTCGCCGCTGGCAAACGTAACGGTAGCCACCAGCGCGAGCGCCAGTGCCAATACAAGTGATCGAAGAGCCATAATCGTGCTCCTCTTTTTTGCGGAGCGCGAGTCTGCGCCCCGTTTTTTTTGCCGGATACTCCGGCTTTTTTTTTCGTGTAGTGTTGCTGTTGGCCGGCCCTGCGATCCTGCCGCTCGGAACGGAAAGCAGCGAGCAGGCTGCGGTGCTCGAGCGCTGCGCAGGGGCACGGGCGGGCTACCCGCCGCAACCCGCGAGCAGCGTGGTGTGCTGGGAGTGGAGTTCTGCTGGTCGCCCGGCTGATAGCCGCGACGGGGTGAAAGACTGACGAATTGCGAGTGCCCGGCTGGCGGAGCGGTTAGTGAGCCGGTCTACTAGGTTGTGTTCATATTCCCCGGGGGGGGGTAGGCGAGGATAGGACGCGCCGGTTGCGTTGCCGCTAGGAGCGTGTCGGCTGCGCCGACGAGGTCCGAGCGTACCGGTGGGATGGGCCACCCGCTTCGCGGCCCTTCGGGGCGGCGCCTCGGGCGTCGGTTTTGGGGCGCTAGGAGTCTGTCGGATTGGCCGCACGGAGCAGGCGACGGGGTGCTGGGGCGGTTCCCGGAGTGGATAGCGGCTGCATGAACCCATGCTGTCACAGATCGTTGGATGGTGCTACCCAGTGCCAGAGAACATGGCCACAGGGAATTAGTGGGCACTCATCAAGAGGCGAACATTGGTTGGCCGATCTCCTGCAGTTGGCTGGACATTGGCTTCTGATTTCGGATAGTCTTGGAGGTCCATAATCAGTACCTGGGGTGCTCATGGCAGACGACTTTCGCCCACTTGATCGAGACACGCCGATGTTCCTGCCGCCGTCCATTCAGGAGTGGCTACCGGAACAGCATCTGGCGCGTTTTGTAGTGGATATCGTAGACCAACTCGATCTCGGTGAAATAACCAGTCAGTACGCCGGTAGTGGCGGCAAGCGAGCCTATCATCCGGCCCTGCTGGTGGCCCTGTTGTTCTACGGCTACGCCACCGGGGTGTTCTCCAGCCGGAAGTTGGAGCAGGCCACGTACGACTCGGTGGCGGTTCGCTACATCACCGGAGATGAGCATCCTGACCATGACACGATAGCGAACTTTCGGAAACGGTTTCTGGCTGAGTTGGAAGGGCTGTTCAAGCAGATCCTGGAGTTGGCGGCAGAGCTGGGAGCGCTCCGGCTGGGGACGGTGAGCCTGGACGGGAGCAAGATGCAGGGGAACGCGAGCAAGCACAAAGCGATGAGCTGGGGGCATGCGAACAAGCTGGAGCGGCAGTTGCAGGGGGAGGTGGAGAAGCTGCTGAAGCTGGCCGAGCAAGCGGACCAGAACACGGAGCAGGAGCAGCAGGAGTTGGATATCCCGGAAGAATTGAAGCGCCGGGAGGAGCGGCTGGCGGGGATACGGGAAGCGCAGGAGAAGATCACCGAGCGCGCACGAGAGCGCCACGAGGGGGAGCGAGCGGAGTACGAAGAGAAGCTGAAGCGGCGCCAGGAACGAGAGGCAAAGACCGGCAAGAAGATGGGAGGGCGACCGCCGAAAGAACCGGAAGCAGGACCGGAAGAGAAAGATCAAGTGAACTTCACGGATGAAGAATCGCGGATCATGCGGGGAGCGAACGGGGAATTCGTGCAGGGCTACAACGCGCAAGCGGTGGTAGACCATGACAGTCATCTGGTAGTAGGGAACCACGTCAGCCAAGCGACCAACGACAAGCAGGAAGTGGAACCGGCACTGACCGAGTTGGGGAAAGTGGAAGAGGCCCTGGGGAAGCCGGAAGCGGTGGTAGCGGATGCCGGGTACCACAGCAAAGAGAACGTGGAGAAGTGTGTGGAGGAGGGCATCGAGCCGTATATCGCGGGGAGCCGAGAACGCCACAACCAGGCACTGGAAGAACGCATGCAGGCGCCCCCGGAGTGTCCTGCCGATGCGGATGCGGTGACGGCGATGCAGCATCGTATGCAGACGCCTGAAGGCAAGGCGATCTACGGCAAGCGCAAGGCCACGGTGGAGACGGTATTCGGGGTAATCAAGGAAGTGCTGGGATTTCGGCGCTTCCATCTGCGCGGATTACGCGGCGCCGAGGGCGAATGGTCTCTGGTGTGCACGGCGTGGAATCTGAAGCGGCTGTATGTCCTGGTAGGAGGATAGCGGAGATAAGTGGGTCCCAGCGAACGAACAGTGGAGCCCGAAAGGGCGTCCAGGCCACCCTGGCGAGCAGTTCTGGCGTCCCGATCACTGACAAAGGGCCTCAATCACTCTCGGAGGGCCCGCTTGGGCACTCTTGACAGCGCAACCAAGCGCTCGCGCCCCCAGCCGGCAGCTTGCATCGCTCCCCGTGGATCAGCAGGTCCTCACCCCATGAAGCTGATTCCGACAGACTCCTAGGCAGTTGCTGCGCGGGTATGTGTCGTCAGGTGCCATGCGCATCGTTCGCCATCCCAGGGCAATCACTATAGCAGACGTTGCAACAGCCGTCAAGCGCCCGCAAGTGCCAGAAAAGTGCCAGAATCAGTACTCGCTGGCGCATAGGCAACCCGAGCAGGACGGCACCCTGGCCGCCGCCGCGGCGCGGGGACTGGCATTCATCCCTGGAGCCCCCTGGGTGGCATCGCCGACCCGCCGCATGGGGCGCGTGATCTTGCTCGACGGCACCCCGCGGTTGCCCGCCTGGCCGAGCGCCACGGCGTGAGCCCGCAGCGGCTGGTGGTCGCCTGGCTGCTGAGCAAGGGGCCCCACGTCCTGGTGATCGTCGGCGCCAGCCGGGCCGCCACCATCGAGGACTCGGCACCCGCTGCCGACCTTGAACTGGATGCCAGCGACCTCGCCCGGCTCGATGCAGCCACCCTCTGACCGAGGTCGTGTACCCTCGCGGCCCGTGCTCGGTTGTCTTCCCGCCGCCCGATGTCGTACCTTTCCAGCGACTTCATGCGTCATACGACGGAAATCACGTTAGTCAATCGAGCCGATGAAATCCGGGCTGAGAGTGGAATCATCGAGCGGGGAGAAGTGCGGCGGGTGGTAGTGGGCGATGCGTTGGTCGACACAGGTGCAACCATGCTCTCGTTGCCTCAATCCGTTGTCCGGCAGTTGGGGCTCACACCGGTCGGTACGGCACGGTCTTTTACCGCCAACGGCACCGTGGAACGGGGCATCTATTCGGAGGTCAGGTTCACGGTCCTGGGGAGGTCCGGGACGCTCGAGGTTACCGAGCTTCCCGACGATGCACCGGTGCTGGTCGGCCACATGGTGATGGAGTTGCTGGACTTGGCCGTCGACATGCAGCGCGGCCTCACCTACAACCCCGCCCACGACGGCCAGCGGACCGTGGAGCAACTCTGAACCCCGACGCCATCGTCGTCAAGTGTCGGCGGCGTTTGCGGTACAGTGGTACCTGGGGGCTCAACGCAATCGCGTCTGGGGCAAGGACGCCCGCAAGACGCCCTACGTATACCTCGGCCAGGCCACTGCACCGACTTTGTCATAACCACCGTTCCGCACACGCCGGAGACCGAACGCGGTTATCTTGGTGAACACCGTGGCCGTGGAGACGCCAAAGTCAACCGCAAAGCCGCATGCATTCCGTTCAAGCTTGGTTACAGCGCATTGCCGACATTCGCGGGCAGCGGAATCTGGAGCGCGTGACCGGTCTTTGACTGGGTAACGGTGATGGTGTCGTTGATCCAGTCTATGTCGGCGAGTCGAAGGCTCAGGATATCTACGGATCGCAATCCGGTTCGCAACGCCAACAGGATGATGGCCTTGTCTCGAAATTAGAGGGACTCGCCGTGCAGCAGCGTTTCCAGGGTAGCGGTCTCCTGCTCGGAAAGGATCGGTATGATCGGCTTGTTTCTTACACACCGCGAGGGAACTGCTGATAGCAGACGGTCGGCTTTGCAGAAGCGCAGAAACGAGCGTATGTTCGAGGCAACAGTACGGATACTCGTGGGGCGATATGTGGCGAGCAGATGCTGGAAGAAAGCAGGTACCAGAGCGACACTGGCGAGCGCCAGCGTAGTGCAGCCGTGGTCTTCTAGAAACAACAGTAACTGACGGACTGAGTTGGTGCATGACTGAATCGTATTGGCACTCTTGTTAGTGACTTTAAGGTAATCCATGAAGTTCTCATGCAGCAGCAGAAGCTCTCTCGACTTAGGCATCGGATGGCGCTCGCATGTATAGATGGCCCATCTGATTGCTCCGTTGGCGACATATTCTCGCAGTATCAATGATGCCCGTCTGAAATGAGCGTGTCGGCCCCGTCCGACTGTTCCTGCCTTGTGCTGGTTCACCTTATCCTGCAGGAAACTTCGGATCAGGCCGTCACAATAGCGTTCGACGTTCCGTGCTGTTGCATACTCCTTGAGCCGCTTATATGTTTGTCGATAGTGATTGATCGTTGCCGTGTCAAGACCGAACTTTCCGATCTCCTGAAGAACCGTTCTCGACAAGATCGTCCCACAACAGGTTGGTGTGCATTGAGCACCTCCTTGAATGATCTCCAGATCAGTGTCTGGCTCCTCATCTTGGACGGTGCGCTTGCAAGTCGCAATGTTATGCCGAAGTTTGGAACGCTAACTGCTTGTGCACAAGCAAGTTACCCTCAAAGTTCGGCATTTCATTTCTTTCGGGATAATCCGAAAAATGCCGAAATTCGGCATTTTGGCGACAACGGCGGCGAATTCATCAATCTTCATCTGGCGCGCTACTGCGAGGATCACGGCATCACCTTCACTCGGGGGCGCCCGTATCGCAAGAACGACACCTGCTTCGTCGAGCAGAAAAACGGCCACGTGGTGCGGCGCGCGGTGGCTACCTGCGCTACGACAGCGACGCGCAACTGGCTGCCCTCAACGCGGTGTATCGCCCCCTCTGCCTGCTGAAGAACTTCTTCTACCCTTCGGTGAAGCTGGTGAAGAAAGTTCGCTCCGGCAGCAAGGTGCGCCGCATCTATGATGACCCGCAGACCCCGTATCACCGCGTGCTGGACCCAGTCGGTGAGCGACGAGGTGAAGGCCTGCCTCAAGCAGCAGTACGCGACGTTGAATCCGGTCGCCCTCAAGCGCGAGCTGACCCGATTGACCGAGCACCTGTTGCGGCTACCTGGGTCCAAGAGCGCGCCTCCAACACGGCCGAGCAACCGCTGAATGTTGCCGCGGCCGGGGGTGGACGTTCTCAGGGGGCGGCTTCGCCCACGCCCGGTCCGTGCTCGGAGCGCCGACCCGCGAGGTTTGCCGACCCGTCTGTGGGTGCCCAGGGGGCACCCCTGGTACCAGATCGTTTCTGACACGCTGTTTCTGGGCCGTGCTCGCGTACCACGGTGCCGCGGCGTACCACTCCTTCACTCACGGCGGCGGCTTCTACCGCAATTTCTTTGCCACCCTCAAGGGCGGCGCGGACCGTAGCGGCGGCGGTCCGGAGCGGCTGTTCATCACCGGCGTGGCGCCGATCACCATGGACGACGTGACCAGCGGCTTCAACATCGGCACCAACGTCAGCCTGGAACCGGACTTCAACGAGATGGTCGGCTTCGCCAAGGCGGCCGAGGCGGCCAGGGTGATCCCATGCTGACGGATGTGATGGACGGACCAGTGCCGGCTCGGTGAGCAAGTGAGTTCGTGACGGGGAATTCGTCGGGCCTCGGGCAGATCGCGACCGGCAGTCTGCGATTTGGCGAGCGCCGCCAGCCACCGGTGCGCGGCCCGGCAACCGCCCTCCGGGTGCGGCGGCTGACCGCTCGTGTGCCGGCGCCGACCGCACGGAAGCTGCACCGGTCCACCCGAGCGGCCCGCGCACGTCTCGCCTGCGCACGGCGGTCACCCCGACAGCACGCGCCGCACCTCGTCCGCATCCACTGCCAGCGCCGCGGCGATCGCCTCGGCATCCTGCCCCAGGCCATGCAGGCGGCGGATCGCCTGCGCGAGCAGCACGCGCTGCGCCTGCTCCGCCTGCAGCCGCTCCTGCTCCGCCTGCCGCTGCGCCCGCTCCGCCTGCAGCCGCTCCTGCTCCGCCTGCCGCTGCTCCTGCTCCGCCTGCCGTTGCGCCCGCTCCGCTCGCTGCGCCCGCTGCCGCTCCTGTGCTATCAGGCGGTCGCGATGCTCCACCTGCCGCGCCAGCAGCATCGAGTCGCGCAACAGCAGGTCCTCCCCCTCCATCGTGCGCCGCACCTCCTCCTCCGCCATCGCCTCCCGTAACTGCCGCAGCACGAACCCGCACTCCGCCGGATACTCCCCTTCCTCGATCGTCAGCACGTGCGCGTCACCCCGCCCGTTGCCCTTCACCAGACCCTGGTCGAAGATCGCCAGCACCCGCTCCAACTCGTCCCGCCGCCGGCTCGCCAGCCGCGGTATCTGGATGATGTGGCTGCGGTGATGGATCCCCTCCACCAGCGGATGGCTCGCCGCAAGTTCCCGCCCCGTGCGCCGCTCGGTCACCCGCGGGCAGACGTCGATCACCGTCTCCTCCGACAGATCATCCAGGGCGTAGCCCAGAAGGTAGATCGTCACGATCGGCACCGCCTCGGTGCGGCCTGACGGATGGGTCAGGATGTTGTCTCGGCTGCCGATCTGCTGGCCCAGGTAGCGCCGGAAACGCTCGATCACGGTCGGCGCATTGGCCTTCTGAATCTCGATCAGCACCTGCCGCTCGCCGCCGTCGGCGGTGCGCACGCGGGCTGCGAAGTCCATGCGCAGCAGCGTCAGCGGCAGGTCGCGCTCCGCGGCGCCGGCGGTGCGGCGCACGGCGGTCTCCTGCGGGCTGACGGTGAGCGACTGCACCGCCAGGCCGGTGATCCTGCCGATCAGCAGGCGGGCGACGCGCTGGTTCTGCATCAGGTACTTGAACACCACGTCGTAGATGGGGTTGGCGACGTCCACGCCGGCATTGAACCTGCGGTCCGCGCGGCGGGTCAATCGCCTTGCCGGTGTTGCGAATGATCGGTGCGGCGGCGCCTCACTGAGGGGGCGTGCTCCCTGGTGTCTGTTGCCGGGGCAGGCGGCGCCGGACGCCGGCGCAGGCTCCTGGCGCGCTTCACGAGCCGGCGGCGGCGCGGTGGGCGGCTCCGGGCGCCACGGCCCCAACACCGCTCCTTCAAGTACCTCAATCGCCGTGGGCGCTTGCAGCGCTCTGAGCGCCCTCAGGGCGGCGAGTCGGCGGACGCCGCCGGCGTGGCAGCGGCGGTGCGAGAGGCGACTGCGCAGCTCGAGCGGTACCTGGCGGACGAGCGGCAAGACCTGGGGCACCACGGCGCTACGTTCGACCAGACCGGCTTCCTGGTTCACGCACCGCGCGCGGCTGCCCGTCGCACAGCCGCCCGATCAACGGGTTGCTCTACACCGGCGCAGCGCGATCGGCGCCGAGACGGCCGCCACCGCCCCGCAGCCGCGGGTCGAGCAGGTCGCGCACCGCGTCGCCGAACATGTTCAGGCAGTACACGACAACCGTCAGGCACAGCCCCGGCCACAGCGCCAGCCGCGGCGCCACCTCCATGAACTCGCGCCCTTCCCGGCTCAGCATCCCGCCCCAGCTCGGCACCGAGATCGGCAGTCCGAATCCAAGAAAGCTCAGCGCAGCCTCGCTGATGATCACGCCACCCACGTTGATGGTGAAAATGATGATCACCGGAGCCGCGATGTTGGGCAGGACGTGGTGGATGAGGGTTCTCCAGCGGGTGCCGCCGATCGCCTCGGCCGCCTGAAAGTAGGCGTTCTCCTTGACCCCGATCACCGCGCCGCGGACCACTCGCGAACCGCCGATGCCGCCCGTCACCCCCAGCACCACGATGATCTGCGGCAACCCCCGCCCCACCAGCGACATGATGGTGAGCAACAGCAGCAGCCCCGGAAACGCCATCCAGGCGTCGACGAAGCGCTGCATCGCCAGGTCGAGTCGACCGCCGAAGAACCCCGAGACGCCGCCGATCAGCACCGCCACCACGACGTTGACGGTGGTCGCCGCCAGACCGACGGTCAGCGATATCCGGGCCCCGAACACGAGGCGGCTCAGCAGGTCTCGTCCCAGTTGGTCGGTCCCCAACAGGTACCGGTTGGACGGGGCCTGCATCCGGTCCACGATGTTGACTTCATCATGCGGGTAAAGGCGCCAGCACATCGGCAAAGATCGCCACCAGGATCAACAGCAGGATGACGACCCCGGCGATGATGCTCAGTGGCTTCTCCTTGACCAGCCTGCGAAAGAACTCAGTCATAGCGAACCCTGGGGTCCAGGACCGCGTAGATCAGGTCGATGAGCAGATTGATCACCACGACCCCAGTGGCGAAGAACAGGTTGATGCCGGAGACCATCGGGTAGTCCCGGTCATCGAGCGCATTCAGCAACAGGCGCCCGAGCCCCGGCAGGTTGAAGATGTTCTCCATGATCACGGCGCCCCCGACCAGGATCGGCAACTGCAGGCCGATCAGGGACACCACCGGGATGAGAGCATTCTTGACGGCGTGTCGGATCACCACCGCCCGCTCCTTGAGCCCCTTGGACCAGGCGGTGCGGATATAGTCCTGCCGGAGCACCTCCAGCATCATGGTACGGGTCATCCGCATGGTCGCGGCCGCGGCGGCGGTGCCCAGAATCAGGCTGGGAACGATGAACACCGCCAGATTGCCCAGCGGGTCTTCGGTGAAGGCAACCAGCTCCAGCGGCGGCGCCCAGCCCCACCAGATGGCCGGGTAGATCATGACCATGATGCCCAGCCAGAAGTTGGGCGTGGCCAAGCCGATGATGGCGACCGAGCGCCCCAGGAAGTCGGTGGCCGAATCCTGGCGAACCGCCGAGTAGATGCCGATCGGGAGGGCTATCACCAGACCGATCATGATCGCCAGGAGGCCAAGCTCGATGGTCACCGGCAGTCTGGTTATGATCTGCTCCCCCACCGCCCCACGGCCCATCAGCGATTCGCCAAGGCTGCCACGCAGGAGAATCCCTCCCAACCAACGGCCGTACTGCACCCACACCGGCACGTCCAGTCCCAGCCTGCGCTCCAGCGCTTCCCGGTCGACCGACCCAACGGCCACCGTGTATCCCAGCCTCGCTTGGATTGCGTCGATTACGTCGCCGGGGATGAAGCGGACCGAGAGAAACACCAGGACCGTCACGACGAACAGGGTAGGGATGATCAGCAACAACCGCCGAACGAGATAGGCTGTCACGGTGGCACCTTGCTCATCGATGAGTAAGGGAGCCGAAAGGCCCGAGCCTCCCAGCCCCCGTTCTCACTTGAGTCGGTGTGGGTTACGCCTCAGAAACCCATTTCTCTCTTTAGATCCTCGTCAATCCAGACGCGGGTAAAGACGGCGTTATAGCGACCGTCTCCCAACCGGTGCTCGCCGTTATAGCCGATGACCCACGGCTGGATTACGGCAAACTGTGGGGCCACGGGACCAAATATCGTCCAGAACTGCTCTACGCCATACAACTGCAACTCTTTGACCAGGCTGTTGAGCTCCTCCACGCTGGAAGCGCCCTTGGCCTCCTCGAACTTGGCGTTATACCACGGATCGTCAACATTGGAGGAGTTGTGTCCGGTGGTCGTCAAGTAGCGCGCGGACCACCCCAAGGGCTGTCCCTTCCCGGCCGCTTCCGCATTCGTCATGACGAAATCTCGCGCACTTCGTTTGGCCGCGTGGGACGGCGGCGAATGGACATCTATCTCGACCTCGACGCCAATCTCTTTCCAGTATGACGCGAGTAATTGTATGTAGTTCACATCGTAGCGTTCGAGATGGATCATCGTGGTCTTGAAGCCATCGGGATAGCCCGCTTCAGCCAACAGCTCTTTGGCTCCTTCGGGGTCGTACGTAAAGACCTTCCTGACCTCTTCCGGCCAATCTTCAAACTGGATGACCGCCTTTGAAGTCCGGCTCAGTTGCCCCTGAGGTATTATATCGGCGTAGCCCTTGTAGTAGGCGTCGTTGATCTCCTCCAGGTTCAAGGCCATCTGCATCGCCTTGCGCACGCGGATGTCGTCAAACGGTTTCACCTGGACATTCATGCCGACGCCGTTGTCCGACCGACGGATATAGGGCCATATTACCAGCTCGGGGTTGGTCCGCTGAAGGCCCTCTATCTGCTCAAGCGTCCTCAGTTGACGCTCATAATCGACGCGACCCGTGCGCAGTGCCGCCATACGGGTCGCCGGTTCGATCATGATCAGGGCCCGCAACTCGTCAATGTAGGGCAACCGGTTCTGCGGGTACTTCTCGTCATGGCCCCAGTAATCGGGGTTCTTCACCCACGTGACTGAGCTGCCTTCGACCCGGTCGGTCAGCAGCATCGGTCCGGTGCCGACCAGGTTCTGCCAATCGCCCGCGTCTCCGTGTTCCTCGATGACCTCCGGCGGGTACATCCAGCCCATGAAACTGTTCAAGACAGCCGGCAGAATTGTGAGGGTCAGTTTTTCCAGCTTGAATACCACCGTCGATTCATCGGTTGCCGTTACCGAAGCTATGTTCGCGCCCGCGAGCAGTTCCCATGGCATGATCGTGCGCTCGGTGAACCCACTGCCGAGTCCCAACAGACGGTGATAGTTGTACTCGATATCCTGAGCCGTCAGCACCCGTCCGTTCATCGGTGGCTTGTCATGCCAGTGAACGCCCTGGCGCACATTGACGACCACCGTCGTTGGGTCGGGCTGCGACCAGCTTTCCGCCAGTGCCCCGCTCGTGTGGTCTGGCGGGAACAGAAACACAAAGTCGAATTTGTCCCTTGGCGCCGCCCAGTCTGCCATACCCAGCTTTTCGAGCACGGGATCAATCAGGGCTTCCGCCCAGCCGCCTGGAACGACGATGTCGGCACTTGCCGACGTGCCGGTTTTGACGAAGGTCAATGTCCCACCATACCGCGGTGCCGTCACCATCTCGCCGGTACTCGGGTCGAGCACCATTTCCTTCTCTGTGGCGGCTGCCGGCTCCTCTTCGCCGGCTGGACTTGCCCAGAGACCGGTGGTAGTCAGGACCAGGACCAACGCAACCGGAAGGTCAGTCGGATTATTGCAATATTCATGCGTATCTCCGTATGTCGGGTTTTGAGAGTATCGCGTAGCGGATCCCTGGCTACTCTCTGCCAGGCCGAGTCAGATTCCTGAAGCGCGCGGCGTGTGACTCACCGGGTTCACGCCGCGCGCGGGTGCGGTTCTTTGAGTATCACTCGCATCTCGTGTGCGCCGGGAACACCGCCACGGTGTTTGCCGGCGACCCACGAGGTCCCGGAGTCATGCAGCGCAGCCGGTAGAGACGCGGCAAAGTGTTGACGGGAGGGGGGGACGATTGGATGCACCGGTTGCGTCATCGCCATCCGGTTACTCTGCAGATGGTCGTGATGGTGCATTATCCGCATCCGTTCGATCCTGAAGTTTCGTAGCATTTCACGCTCGCTTGGTGGTGTCAAGCGTGCGCAGACTCGACAGTGACTCGACAGACTCGACTTGACCATCGTCTTCCGGGTCACGGACTGACCGTGCCGAATCCGTTGCGCCTCGCACCTTGGAGACGATAGATTTCAGTGCGGTACGTAATGAGCACGCCACCCACGCAGCCGCGCATTCCCTACGGCGAGGCCGACTTCAGGCGCATCCGCCTCAACCGGTGGCGGTGCGTCGACAAGACCCGCTTCCTGCAGCGTCTGGAGGAGGAGCGCTACGCCTTTCTCATCCGTCCGCGCCGCTTCGGCAAGTCGCTCGGGGCGTCGGTCTTGGAGAACTACTACGACCGCTTCTGGCGGACGGCTTCGCCGGCACCGACATCGGGCAGGACCCGACCGGGGAACAGAGCCGCTACGTCACCCTGCGCTTCGACTTTTCAAACGTCAACGACGCGCTCGACACCTGCAGCGGGAGTTCACTCCTTCACCCACGGCGGCGGCTTCTACCGCACCTTCTTCGCCACCCTGAAGTCCGGGGCGGGACGCACGGGCGGCGGTCTGGACGGCTGTTCATCACCGGGGTGTCACCGGTGACCATGGACGACGTGACCAGCGGCTTGAACATCGGCACCAACATCAGCCTGGAACCGGACTTCAACGAGATGGTCGGCTTCACCGAGCTGGAAGTGCGACACCTGGTGGAGACCTACCTGGCCGCCTATCTGAGCGTGACCGACTATCGGGAAAGGGGACACGCGGACATCGCGCTGGAACCGCACGTGGCCCGCTATCCGAACCTGCAGCGCGGTATACGACGCCGGCACCGGCGGGAATCGCCCGCGTGCAACCCGATTCTCGGACGAGCGGGTGCGCACGCGGGACGTGGAGGCGGCCCGCAATGAGGCGATCAGCTACGTCGCTATCGGATGCTGCTCCATCGCTACCGCGAGTCGCCGGGGGCGAAGGAGTCGTTGCCGAGCTTCGACGCGCTGCTGGCCGCGGTCGGTAACCGCGCGGCGTTGCGCGTGATCGAGCACGGCCTGGCCGACGGCGACGAGCTCGGAGGAGTGAGCGCCGCCACATCCCACCGTATGGTTCACGCACAGCGCGCGGCTGCCCGCCGCGCAGCCGCCGATCAGCGGGCTGCTCTACAGCGACGCGCCGCGATCGGCGCCGAGGCACCGCCGGACCAGGAGCGTGGTTGCGCCGCGCGATTCCGCATTGTAATCGTATTTGCATGAAGGTAGCTTTTCTAAACTCTTTGGAAGGAGCGGAACCGATTCTGCATGACTATTCCCGTCAGCAACGAGGGCGGCAACCCCACCGGCCACGCTTGGCTCAGGCGTGAGTTGAAGTTGGCGGTCCCGCCGCCGGCGGTCGAGAGCTACGTCGTGGCAGGGACGCGGCGCACCGAGGTGCGCGGTCGGCGAGTCGTGGAACAGTATCCCCGGCAATATGCCACGGAGGAATCGATCGTGGCACATATCAGGTTCGCACTGCGCCATGAACCGATCGACCTCGGCGTGCTGGTTGCCACCTTCAAGGCAATCGAAGCCGACCTGGAAGCCTGGGTGAGAGCAGAGCCCACGGGTGCGTTCAGCCGCCGCACGTGGTTCTTCTACGAGACGTTCACCGGCCGGATGTTGGATCCATCGCTTCCTGATACACCACGTGGCTTTCCAGACGAGGCTACAGCCCGCCCGGCGTCATCTTCCCGGTGTCGGCAGCGATTCTCCGCGACCGGCGGAGTTACGATGAAACCCTCGAAACTTTTTCGCGGGCGACGCTCGGACTGATCCGATGGAGGTGGACGGGTGCGCGAGAAATCGTGGTCGACAATGAGACCGCCGATCTCTATCGGTACTTCGACGCGACCGCATTCGCGGAGTACCTGCACGACCGCGTTGCCGATACGGTTCGCCGCGATCTCACGGAAGAGCTTGCATTCATCGCGGTGTTCGACCGGGCGTTTGCCGCGGTACGTGAGATCGTCGATATGCCGGACCGTCGGGTGGCGTTGTTCGTGCGGCTCTGCATGCAAAACAGCGGCCGGCTTTCCGCGACGAAACGGCGCCTTTTCGCAGAACTGAACGACGTCAAAGTCGCCGCGATGCAGGCATCGGTCGGGGAAGCGCTCGCCGACCCCGTTTCAGGCCCATCAGCTTGACCGCGGGGTAGCTCGCTGCGCCACACACGGACCACATGGACGTGGGCCGTGCCCGGCGATAGACAATACGAAACGGTGGCTGGATGAGTTCCCGAAGAGCAGGCTGATCGAACTCGGGCACGACTCGTCCGCTGTCGGGAAACTGAACGTTGGTTGTCGGGACCGTGGCGGCTACCATCGCACCATCGTGTGCTAGTTTCCTCGGCTACGGTCTGCCGCCCGGCACTCCCGACTGGGGCGCCATGCTGAGCTGGGAAGGGCGCAAGTACATGGAGGTGGCCCCCTGGCTGGCGCTCTGGCCCGGCCTCTGCCTCACGATCGTCGTGTACAGCCTGAACATGCTCGGCGACGCGCTCAGGGACCTGCTCGATCCGAGGTTGCGCGGCGCCGCGCCACCACCCTCAGGGGCCGCAGCGGTCGTCTCGGCGCTGAGCACGCCGCGTCGGCGTGACGACGCGAGCCACCGGCGCCTCGCCCGCGCCCGGGTGTCCGCTCAGCAGGGCGCGCGCCATCAGACCTCGGCGTGGACCGGATGCACCTGGCTGGAGATCTCGGCACCGCGTTCACGTTCGACGGTCGCCAAATCGTATTGCCCCTGGAGATCGAGCCAGAAGCGGGGGCTGTTGCCAAAGTAGCGCCCGAGGCGCAGCGCGGTGTCGGCGGTGATGGAACGGCGTCCATTCAGGATGTCGGTGATGCGGCCGGACGGAACAGCAAGGTCGAGCGCCAAGCGGTTGGCGCTCAGGCGACGGGCTTCAAGCTCACGCTTGAGCAACCGGCCGGGGTGCGAAATCGGGGCCATAACTTGTACCTCCTACCCGCTAATGGTAGTCGACGATCTCAACCTCATGAGCGTCACCTCTGCGGAACTCGAAGCAAATGCGCCATGGTCCGTTTACCGTCATCGCCCATTGGTCCTTACGGTCGCCCTTGAGTTTGTGTAACCCGACGCTCTTGAGTGGGCTCAGGTCGTGGAGCCTCTGAGCCACGTTCAGAGCCAACAACAGATCGACTGCAGCAGCGAAGTCCAGACCGGCGAAACGGTTCGGCTGTTCACCGAGCCAAACCTTCTCGCTTGCTGCGTTACGCCCAGGAGCGGATCACGGATAAACATACTACGAGACACAGTAAAGTGGCACGGCTTCATTTGGCGTGTTCCACCGTGGCGGCGAACGCTTCCACTTCGTGGGCCGAGATTAGCCGCACGAACCGGATGTGCGACCAGCGCGGGTCCGACCGGTACTTCACCGACAGCCGTTGCCGGCTTGCCCGGCATGAGGCTTGCCGGCTTGCCTCCTGGGGAATCTCGGAATGTTCCTCCTCCCCAGCCTGATTCTGGGCACGTCCTCTTCGGCCGCCGCCATACGGATATTGCCGATCGCCACCGGGGTCGTGTGGATCAATCTGATGATCGACCTGCTCTATGCCTATCTGGGTCCGAGGTTGCGCGACGCCAGCACGCTCAGGGGCCGGGTCGGTCGTCTCGGCCGCCGAGCGCGCCGCGGCGGCCGGTCCGACGACGCGAGCCACCGCAGGCCACGTCCATCGCGTCCATCGGCACGCCGCGTAGGTGCACGCAGGTGCTGCAGGTGCTAGGCCAGGTTGACAGGCGCCGCGCTGGGGGGACACTCACAGAGAGAAACGCTTCTTCAACACCTCGGGGCCGGTGGTTGCCGCCGACCACTACTGCGTGCCGGCGCTCGAACGACTCGATCTGAGCGAGGTCCTCTCGCTGATCGGCACCAAGCGCTACTTCGTGCTGCACGCGCCGCGCCAGACCGGCAAGACCTCGGCGCTGCTGGCACTCCGCGATCTGCTGAACGCGGGCGCCCACGGCAGGTACCGTTGCGTCTACGTGAACGTGGAGGCCGGCCAGGCGGCACGGGAAAACCAGGCGGAGGCGATGCGCGCCACCCTCAGCGAACTGGAAGTCGAGGCGGAGGCGACGCTCGACGACCCGTTGCCCGCCACCCTGTGGCCGAGGCTGCTGGATCGCGCCGGCCCGCTGGGAGTGTTGCGAGTGTTGCGCCAGGTGTTGACGCGGTGGGCCCAGGCCACTCGACGGTCCGGCATGTCGACGATCTCCCGTACCGCGGCACACACCCGGTCGAACACCGCGATGAACGCAAGCTCTTCGGTGAGATCACGGCGCACCGTATCGGCAACGCGGTCGTGCAGGTCGATCGGTTCATGGCGCAAGTGCGAAACTGAGATGTGCCACGATCGATTGCTCCGTGGCATATTGCCGGGGATACTGTTCCACGATTCGCCGGCCGCGCACCTCGGTGCGCCGCGCCCCTGCCACGACGTAGCTCTCGACCGCCGGCGGCGGGACCGCCAACTTCAGCTCACGCCTGAGCCAAGCGTGGCCGGTCGGGCTGCCGTCCTGGTTGCTGACGGGAATAGTCATGCAGAATCGATTCCGCTCCTTCCAATGAGTTTAGACAAAGCTATCTTTATGCCGGACTGTCGGGTGGCGCTGTTCGTGCGGCTCTGCATGGAAAACGGCGGCCGGCTTTCCGCGACGAAAAGACGCATTTTCGCAGAACTGAACGACGTCGAAGTCGCCGCGATGCAGGCATCGATCGGGGAAGCGCTCGCCGACTCCGTTTCAGGCCCATCAGCTTGACCGCGGGGTAGCTCGCTGCGCCACACGCGGACCACATGGACGTGGGCCGTGCCCCGGCGATAGACAATACGAAACGGTGGCTGGATGAGTTCCCGAAGAGCAGGCTGATCGAACTCGGGCACGACTCGTCCGCTGTCGGGAAATTGAACGTTGGTTGTCGGGACCGTGGCGGCTACCATCGCACCATCGTGTGCAAGTGGCGCAAGTGGTTCAGTGATCGGCGGGCTGCCCTACCGCGACGCAGCGCGATCGGCGCCGAGACGGCCGCCACCGCCGCGCAGCCGCGGGTCGAGCAGGTCGCGCACCGCGTCGCCGAACATGTTCAGGCAGTACACGACAACCGTCAGACACAGCCCCGGCCACAGCGCCAGCCGCGGCGCCACCTCCATGAACTCGCGCCCTTCCCGGCTCAGCATCCCGCCCCAGCTCGGCACCGAGATCGGCAGTCCGAACCCCAGGAAGCTCAGCGCAGCCTCGCTGATGATCACGCCACCCACGTTGATCGTGAAAATGATGATCACCGGAGCCGCGATGTTGGGCAGGACGTGGTGGATGAGGGTTCTCCACCGGGTGCCGCCGATCGCCTCGGCCGCCTGAAAGTAGGCATTCTCCTTGACGCCGATCACCGCGCCGCGGACCACTCGCGAACCGCCGATGCCGCCTGTTACCCCCAGCACCACGATGATCTGCGGCAAACCCCGACCTACCAGCGACATGATGGTGAGCAACAGCAGCAGCCCCGGAAACGCCATCCAGGCGTCGACGAAGCGCTGCATCGCCAGGTCGAGTCGACCGCCGAAGAATCCCGATATGCCGCCGACCAGCACCGCCACCACGACGTTGACCATGGTCGCCGCCAGACCCACGGTCAGCGAAATCCGGGCGCCGAACACCAGGCGGCTCAGCAGGTCGCGCCCCAACTGGTCGGTCCCCAACAGGTACCGGTTGGAGGGCGCCTGCATCCGGTCCACGATGTTGACTTCATCATGCGGGTAAGGCGCCAGCACATCGGCAAAGATCGCCACCAGAATCAACAGCAGGATGACCACCCCGGCGATGATGCTCAGCGGCTTCTTTCCTTGACCAGCGTGTGAAAGAACTCAGTCATAGCGCACCCTCGGGTCCAGGACGGCGTAGATCAGGTCGATGAGTTAGATTGATCACCACCACCCCGGTGGCGAACAACAGGTTAATGCCGGAGACCATCGGGTAGTCTCTGTCATTGAGGGCATGGAGCAAGAGGCGACCGAGCCCCGGCAGGTTGAAGATGTTCTCCATGATCACCGCACGCCCCACCAGAATCGGCAACTGCAGGCCGATCAGGGACACCACCGGGATGAGGGCGTTCTTGACGGCGTGTCGGACCACCACGGCCCGCTCCTTCAGCCCCTTGGACCAGGCGGTGCGGATATAGTCCTGCCTCAGCACCTCCAGCATCATGGTACGCGTCATCCGCATGGTGGCGGCAGCCGCGGCGGTGCCCGGAATCAGGCTGGTGGCCGCGGTCTACTGCGCCAGCAGTGCCCGTATCTCCTGCTCCGAGAATTCGCCCAGGCGCAGCGACTCGGACTTGATGTTGAAAGCGCTGCCGCCGAGCACCAGCCGATTCTCGGCCGCGCGAGTGGATGCCGTAGCGCGCACGTCGCCGCTGCGCAACTGCCGCAGCACCGCCAGCAGGGTGTCGCCCACCAGCGCGTCGATCTCATCGATCAGCAGCACCAGCGGCCGCGGATCGGCCATGCTCCAGCGCGCCAGTGCCTGGCGCAGTGCTGTGCCAGGCACTACCCGCTCCAGCAGGCCGGGCCAGAGTTCCTCCAGGGTGTCGTCGCCCAGCGTCACGCTCGCCTGGAGCGCCAGTTCGGCAAGCACGGTGCGCACGCGCTCGGCCACGTTCTCACGCATCGCATGGCCATCCTCCACGTTGGCGTACATGCAACGGAAATCGCCGGCAGCGCCGCCGTTCAGCAGATCCCGCAGTTCCAGCAGCGCCGAGGTCTTGCCGGTCTGCCGCGGTGCGTGCAGCACGAAGTACTTCTTGTCCCGGACCAAGCCGAGCACCGCATCGAGATCGATCCGCTCCAGCGGTGGGATGCAGTAGTGGTCCGCGGCCACTACGGAACCCGCGGTGTTGAACTGGCGCACGGTCGCCATCGTCGCAGAGTACGGCTCGGCTGTCATCCTCGCCAACAACCCGCTACCCGGAGCCCGACCACCGAACAAGCTGCATCTCGTCCTCGTGGGTCACTCCGCCGTGGTCCTCGACCAACCACTACCGCCAGCCGTCGTGAGCAGGGATGATGTTTCGCGCTGACTCAGCCCGTCCGCGGGACGCGGAGGCCACGGCGGCCGATACCGTGCTTGGCGCCGCCGAACCGCCTCATGTGCCCGCGCAGCCGCAGATCGAGCAGGTCGCGCAGCGCGTCGCCGAACATGTCTGGGAAAAAGAAAAGCGCATAGAACACCTCCTTTGTTTTACGCGGCCACTGAGGCCACTTCAAGGCGCAATCCGATGGCACCTAAAGCAGCATCCATCTGATCCAACCGAGAATGGTGATTGACGTTCAACACACGATCTACTTGTGGGAGATGCCAGCCCAAGCGCCGTGCCAACTCGGCCTTGCCGATGTTCTGATCACGCATGCCTTGGTACAGGATCACTTTGACGGCGGTAAGGGTCGGCAGTTGGACGGTGATATCGCCTGGGGATGGCATGGGAATATCTCTCCGATCGTGGATACGAGCGGCGACCGCTTCTTCTAACGCATCGACCGCCCTCACCAACGCTTCATCATGATCTTCACCGAATGTAGTCAGTTCTGGAAAATCAGGAGACGTTACGAGTAAAGTATCGTCGTCTTCTTCAAGAATAATTGTGTAACACAACATGTCATTGAGTTCCAAGAAATAGTTTTGATATCGCAACTTCAAGAGTCGCCGCGTTTAACCAAGCCCTTTGTTAATCCAGGCCTAGATCCTTCTTAATCTTGGCAACAAGGCCCTTCCCCAGATCCTTATCTGAGCCGTGCACAGGAAACTGAGATACGAGACCATCGCGTCGAACGGTCACATGCCCTCCTCCACCCTTGTGGGCTTCGAAGGTGCACCCTCTTTTCTTCAACCATCGTCGTAGTTCGGAACCTTTCACCTATCCCTCTAGCTTCCGGGGGACCTGCCCCGCCGATTTTTTGACCCTTTCTCATTTGGATGACTCCTCCGTAGGGAGAAGTATACACAACAGATCTGTTTATAGGCAACCAGGAGGCTCTCACGGCCAGACTGACTGGGCTTTGCCGAGTTGACGTCGGTCGGGCGTCCCATCGAACGGGAAGCGGCCCCGTTGATGATTGGGCGTACCAATGGCGTACCACGGCGCCGCGGCGTACCACTCCTTCACCCGCGGCGGCGGTCAGGAGCCGCTGTTCATCACCGGCGCGTCGCCGATCACCATGGACGACGTGACCAGCGGCTTCAGCATCGGCACCAACATAACCTGGAACCGGACTTCAACGAGATGGTCGGCTTCACCGCGGTGGAGGTGCGGCGCTTGGTGGAGAAGTACCGCGACCTGGGCGTGTTCAGCCAGGAGGTCGTGACCGCCATGGGCATCATGGGCGAGTGGTACAACGGCTACCCGGTTTGCCGAGGAAGCGGAAACCGATCTGTACAACACCGACATGGTACTCTACTACCTGAAGCACTCGATGCCGAACCGAGACGTGCCAACGTACCTGATCGACACCAACGTGCGCATCGACTACGGCAAGCTGCGCCACCTGCTGGTGGTTGGCCGGCAGCTCAACGGCAACTTCGACCTGCTGCGCAACATCATCGGCGAGGAGCGGGTGGACGTGCTGCGCATCCAGCCGAGCTTCCCGCTGAAACAGCTCACCGACGAGGAGAACTTCCTGTCCCTGCTGCACTACTTCGGGCTCCTGAGCATCCGTGAGGTGACAGGCGGTGCGCTACGGCTGGGGATTCCCAACCAGACCGTGAAGCGGCTGATGTACGGGTATCTGCGCGATGCCCACCGCGACGTGGAGGTGTTCCGGATCAGCCTGTTCCGGTTCGAGCAGTCGCTGATGCGGATGGCCAACAAGGGCGAGTGGCGGCCGGCTTTCGAGTTCCTGGGCGAGGCAATCGCCCGGCAGACCCGGATTCGCGACTACATCGCCGGGGAGAAGGTAATGGCGCCCCGTGCCGGGGCGCTGGGTTTTCTGGCGGCGTATCTGAGCCTGGCCGACTACTACGTGTTGCGGTCGGAGGTGGGGAAGGGACACGCGGACATCGCCCTGGAGCCGCTGGTCGCCCGCCACCCGCACTTGCAGCGCGGCTACCTGATCGAGCTCAAGTATCGAGCGCGTTCCGAGCCGGCGGATCAGGCCGCGGTCACGACGGTGGTCGAGGAGGCGCAGGCGCAGCTCCTGCGGTATCTGGCGGACGAACCAGGATCTCCGCTACGATCCGGCTCCCGATGTGCCGGATGCCCTGGCTCTGGTACCAGCCCACAAGGTCCTGCAGGTCCGCGAGAGCAGACTCCGAGAAGCGGATCGGTGTGTCAGGCACCCGGCTACCCGAGTCCGAGCCGTTCCTTCACCTCAGTCAGGGACCACTCCCGGCCGGCTTCCAGATCTGCAAGCCCGGCTACCACGGCCCGCATGAAGTCCCGCTCATCCTCGGCTGCCTCGAAGTCGGCCACCGACTGAACGACGGCTACGCCGCGGCCGCGGCTGGTCAGCAACACCGGCCGGTGCGCCTCCGACGCGTGCCCGACCACCCGACCCGGATTCACCTTCAAGTCGGTGAGGGGGGACGATATCTTGCGAGAACTTGATACCCATGACTTGGTCCGACAATAGCACCAGATAAGAGGTCCTGTCGACGCCCACCACGGCGGCGACCATTGCACCATCGTGCAGTGGCGTAAGTGATTTCGCGTCGGTACCGTGGCCGCCGTCATGGCCCTGATCCCGGTACATGCATCCGGTGAAGAGCTGCCCGTGGCGATGGGACGCGTGGTCGGCACACGACGCCGGCACGGGCGGGGATCCCCTCCTGGCGGCGCCGATCCTGGCGGAGGGCGCCGACGAGCTGGCCGATCCGAACCGCTGGCAGCTTGGCCGGCGTTGACAAGGATCCGCACATACATGACAGTTCATTTATGAAGACCATTACGATAAATGTATCGGAGCCGGTCTATCGGGACTTCCAGCGCATCGCCAAGGCGCAGGATCGGACGGCGTCCGAGCTGATTCGGCAGGCGATGGAGGAATTCCGCGAACGGCGGATCGTCCGCTCCACCACGCTGGCCGATCTGAGCCCGGTATCCGTGGGCCGGGTGCTGGCGCCGTTGCGCCGCGGGGATGACCTGCTGGCCGAACTGCTCGACGATGATCGGGATTGATACGACGTTCCTGGTTCAGCTTGAGATTCGGGAGTCCGAGTCGCATGTCGCAGCGCTTGAGGTGCTGCGCGACCGGATTCTGGGCCGTGACCGCGAAGCGGCGCTCGCGCCGCAGGTGCTCACCGAATTCGTGCACATCGCGACCGACCCGCGTCGCTTCAAGCGGCCGCTCTCCATGGATCTGGCGGTCGGGAAGGCTGCTTTCTGGTGGAACGCTCGGGAAGTGGCGAGGGTATTCCCGGATGAGGAGTGCGTGGCGCAGTTCCTGGCCTGGATGAGGGACCACGGGCTCGGTCGCAAACGACTGCTCGATACGATGCTCGCCGCTACCTACTACGGGTGCGGCATCACCACGATCGCGACATCGAACGCCCGCGACTATCGGACATTCGGCGTATTCGAGCTGATCGAGATCTCAGAAGGAGCCGATACGCGCCGACCTACCTGATCGACACCCAACGTGTATCGACTACCGCCGCCTCGCGGCGTCGCTGTCGGCCCAGCCCCGCCTCCCATACGGAGTCCTGTCGGATCTGCCGCTGACGCGCCAATCCGACAGACTCCTAATGCGCCTGTGACAGCTCGATGGTGACGTTGTCGGGGGCTTGCAGGAAGCAGATCACGTGACCCGGGCTGAACTCGAACGGTTCGGCGGCGAAGGTGGCGCCCTTGGCGCGGATCTCCTCGCAGAACGCAGGCAGGTCGCCGTGGTAATCGTAGCCGAAGTGGTCGGCACCCCACCCGTCGTGGCTCACATAGCCGGCGAACTGCCGCATCGGCTTGGTGTCGATCTCCGGCGACTCGCCCGGCCGGCGGCCGCGGATCAGCAGCCGCATGCCGCCGAGATGGACGGTGAACTGCGGCGCCCCCAGCAGCTCCGACTGGTCGGCGATGCTGCCGCCGAGGATCTCCTCGTACCAGCGCGCCGCGGCCTGCGGATCCTCGCTGATCAGATGAATGTGGTCGAACCTGACTCCCGTACTGCCCATGATTCCTCCTTCAAACCGGCATCGCGCGCTTGGTGTGGGCGCGCCCGATGCGGGCTATCTCCTGGTCCGGCGCGGTGATCACCAGTGCCCCGGCGTCGATCAACGCGGGAAAGTCGGCCGGCGCGGCATACCCGGTGAACGGGTGGAAGTATACCCCGCCCGCCTCACACGCCTCCTTGACCCGCTGTTCGATCTCCACCATCTCCTGCGGCCAGGGATCGGAAAGCGAGCGGATCCCGAGCGTCAGCGCCATGTCGCCCGGGCCCACCTCCGCGAACCCCACCCCCGGCACCTGCATGATCTCCTCGACGTACGGCAGCGCCGCCTTCGATTCGATCTTGATGCCCAGGAACAGCTCGCCGTCGGGATTCAGCGGCCACGGATCCGCCTTTTCGATGTAGGTGTCGGCGTCCACGCCCCACACGTGGCCGGCGCTGTCCTCCGAGGCGATGCCGCGCATGCCGGTGCCGAGGCCGGTGCCGACGCCGAGACGGTTGATCGGGTAGCGGCACGCCTCCACGAACGCCGCCACCGCGTCCGGCGTGTTGGCCTTGCACAGGATGATGCCGTGCACGCCGCGCGCCAGAAGCTGCTGGCACTGCCAGGCGTTGGCCTCCACCACCGCGCGCGAGGTGCCGTTGACCGGCGCCTCGACGATGATGGTCGGCGTGCGGTGGCCACTGCGCGTCGGCCCGGCGTCCACCATGCCGTGCAGGTAGTCGTCGAGCCCCGCCACGTTGAACGACCCGTGCTCGAAGCCCACGTTGATGTAGTCGGCCCAGTGCCCGGCGTCGGTCTGCCCCTGCTCGTAGGTGAGGACCGGGGTGTGGCTTGCGGTGAGCGCGCCCTTGGGCCTCCGGTGAAAGGTGCCGGCAAGCCCGGTGTGCCCACCCACGTAGTAGATCGGCTGCCCGCACTCCAGCAACTCGATAGTCCGATTGATCCGGGTTCCCATGCTCCGCGTCGATGCCACCTCAGGGACACTGTAGCCTGATCCTGAAATCGCGACCAGCCAGCAATCAACAAACAAGCCGCGATGCTCGGTGAACCGCACCGGAAACCCACAGATTGCCGGCGCTCGCTTCCCCTCCCATTGCGTAGGGACCGGCAGCGGCCGTGCACCGCGGCGTCGGGCACTTTGAACGTCGGGACCGCGGCGGCTACCATTTCACCACTATGTACAAGTGGCGTGAGTGCCTCCGCGCCGGTACCGCGGCGGCCGTCATGGCCCTGGTCTCGGCACATGCATCCGGTGAAGAACCATCCGTGGCTCGCCGCTGGAACGAGGTGACCCTGGAAGCGATCCGCAACGACTTCGCCCGCCCGCCGCTGCACGCGCGCAACCTCTACCACCTGTCGGTGGCGATGTGGGACGCATGGGCGGTATACGACACGGGCGCGGGCGGGAATCGCCCCCTGGCCCGGCCGATTCTGGCGGAGGAACGGGTGCGGACCGGCGACGTGGCGGCGTCCCGCAACGAGGCGATCAGCTACGCCGCCTACCGCGTGCTGGTCCATCGCTACCGCGAGTCGCCGGGGGCGGAGGAGTCGTTGCCGAGCTTCGACGCGCTGCTGGCCGAGCTCGGCTACCACGCATCCAACGAAACCACTCGGGGAAACAGCGCCGCCGCAGTCGGCAACCGCGCGGCGTTGCGGGTGATCAGGCACGGCCTTGTCGACGGTGCCGACGAGCTCGGCGACTACGCGTTCGACAACGGCTACGAGCCGGTCAATCCCCCGCTCTTCGTAGCCCTGCCGGGCGCCGGCGAGCTGGCCGATCCGAACCGCTGGCAGCCGCTGTCGCTGCTGGAGTTCATCGATCAGGCCGGCCGGCGCCAAGCGGGCAACGTGCAGCGCTTCATCGGCTCCCACTGGGGGGAGGTGACGCCGTTCGCGCTGCCCCGCGCCGCGCTGGCGGCTCCCGGCGTCTACCACGACCCCGGAGCACCGCCGTACCTCCGCAGCGACCGGTCAGCCGAATATCGCGACGCGTTCGCGGAGGTCGTGCGCTTCAGCGCGACGCTCGATCCCGACGACGGCGTCCTCATGGACATCGGGCCGGGTGCGCTCGGCGGCAACTCGCTCGGGGCCAACGACGGCCGGGGTTACGCACGCAATCCGGTCACCGGCCGCCCATACGCCGCCAACGTCGTCAAGCGCGGCGACTGGACGCGCGTCATCGCCGAGTTCTGGGCCGACGGGCCCGACTCCGAGACGCCGCCCGGCCACTGGAACACGCTGGCCAACTACGTCACCGATCACCCGCAGCAGCGCCGCCTGCTGCGCGGCGCCGGTGCCGAGCTCGCCCCGCTGGAGTGGGACGTCAAGCTGTACCTGGCTCTGAACGGGGCGTTGCACGACGCCGCGGTCGCGGCCTGGGGCATCAAGGGCCACTACGACTACGTGCGGCCGATCACCGCGATTCGGTTCATGGCGCAACTCGGCCAGTCCTCCGACCCCTCCGGACCCGCCTACCACCCGCACGGACTGCCGCTGGAGCCCGGACTGATCGAGGTAATCACGCCGGAGTCCGCGGCGGCCGGCGAGCGCCACGCTCACCTCGCCGACCACGTCGGCGAGATCGCCGTGTACGCGTGGCGCGGCCGGGCGCCGTCGGTAGTGCAGCGCACGTTCAACCGCCAGCAGATGGCGGCCAGCGTGATCCCGGAAGTTCCCGTGATCAAGCGAACGCCGCCGCGCGAGCTGACCGGCAACGACTACTGGGGCGCCGGTTGGATCCGCGCCACCGAGTGGCTGCCCTATCAGCGCGACAGCTTCGTCACGCCGCCGTTCGCCGGCTACGTCTCCGGGCACAGCACGTTCAGCCGCGCCGCGGCCGAGGTGCTGGCGCGCTTTACCGGCAGCGCGTTCTTTCCCGGCGGACTGGGCGAGTTCACGGCGCCGGCCAACGAGTTCCTGGTATTCGAGACCGGCCCCAGCGAGACGATCCGCCTGCAGTGGGCCACCTACTACGACGCCGCGGACGAGGCCGCAATCTCCCGCCTGTACGGCGGCATCCACCCCAGCGTCGACGACCTTCCGGGGCGGATCCTCGGAGCCCGGGTCGGCAGCGCGGCGTTCAACCACGTCCTTGCCTTGTTCGGCGACAACTGATCTCGAGTACTCACGTTCCCTTGGCAGCCTGAGCAGTCGCTCACTGCGCCGGCCTGGCGCGCCGCGTGGTTCCGAAACGTCCCGCGCCGCCGCGCAGGCGCGGATCCAGCAGATCGCGCAGCGCGTCGCCGAACATGTTGGCGCCGTACACGACGAGGGCCAGGCACAGACCCGGCCAGAACGCCAGCCACGGCGCCTGCAGCATGTACTGGCGGCCCTCGATGCTGAGCATGCCGCCCCAGCTCGGCTGCGGCGGCGGGATGCCATAGCCGAGAAAGCTCAGCGTCGCCTCGGCGATGATGTTGCCGCCCAGGGACACCGTGAACAGCACGATCATCGGCGCGATCAGTTCCGGCGCGATGTGACGCCACAGGATCCTGAAGGTGGCCGCGCCGACCGCTCGCGCAGACTGCACGTACATCGCTTCCCTCACGCTCAGCACCACGCTGCGCACGGTACGGGTATTGCCGATCCCGGACGAGATGCCCAGCACCAGGATCACCTGCAGCAGGCCGGGACCGAGAATCGACATCACCGTCAGCACGATGAACAACCAGGGGAACGTCAGCCAGGCATCGACGAAGCGTTGCACGATGAGATCGAACGCCCCGCCCCAATAGCCGCACAGCAGTCCAAGCGCCATCGCCACGACGATCGTGAGCGCGCTGGAGGCGATGCCCACTACCATCGACACCCGTGCGCCATGGATAACGCGGCTCAACTGGTCTCTGCCGAACTGGTCGGTTCCCAGCGGCCACTCGGCCGACGGCGGCAGCAACCGGCGCGAGAGCTCCTGGTCGCGCAGGCCGTAGGGCGCGAGCAGGTCGGCGAAGATGCCCACGAGCAGGAACAGAAGCACGAGGATGCCACTGATCGCGCCGATGCACTTCTCGCGGGCAAATCGGCGCAGCAACTCCCAGATTCGGTGCTGTCTCGTGGCCGCGCCTGTCCCGACCCCCGTTATTTCCTCCGGCTGACTCACTAGTCGTACCGAATGCGGGGGTCGAGGAAGCTGTAGGTCAGGTCGATCAGCAGGTTGACGATCAGCACGAAGCCGGCCACTACCAGGTTGATGCCGGACACCACGATGTAGTCGCGCCGTTCGATGGCGAACACCAAGAGGCTCCCCAGGCCGGGAAGCTGGAACAGCGTCTCCACGATCACGGCGCCGCCGACCATAACCGGCAGCATGAGACCGACCATGGTGACCACCGGCAGCATCGCGTTGCGCAACACGTGACGGACCACCACCACCGGTTCCTGCAGCCCCTTGGACCACGCGGTACGGACGTAGTCCTGGCGCAGCACCTCCAGCATCATGGTGCGCGTCAACCGCATCGTCACGCCGGACAGCCACATGCCGAGGATGCTCGCGGGGATGATCAGCGACGTGAGGTTGCGGATCGGGTTCATCGAGAACCGGGTGTAGATCATCGGCGGCGCCCAGCCCCACCAGAGCGCGGGATACACCCACACCATGAGCGCGATCCAGAACCCGGGCACGGTGATCAGCAGGATCGCGAAGCTGCGTAGCAGGTAGTCCCCGACGGTGTCGGGCCGTATGCCGGAGTAGATGCCGACCGGCAGCGCAATGGCCAGCGATATGAGGATCGCCAGCGCGCCAACCTCGAGGGAGACCGGGAGACGGTTCAGGACCAGGTTGGTGACGGACTCACGGCTTACCAGCGCGTCGCCGAGGTCGCCGCGCAGCACGTCCGTCACCCACGTCACGTATTGCGCCACCAGGGGCCGATCCAGCCCGAGCTTGGCCCGGATCAGCTCCCTCGGATCCTCTACGCCGGCGCCGCGCGCCATCCCCATCACCATCATGTCCACCACGTCGCCCGGAATCAGCCGAACCGAGAAGAACACGATGACGGTTACGATGAAGACCGTCGGCACGATGAGCAGCAGCCGGCGGATGATGTAGGTCTGCATCAATGCAGAACGGGGGCGCGTGTGCGGTGCCGCTCGCGCGACACCACACTAAAGCGCCGCCCCCGCGCTAGGCTAGTCGTGGGCCGGGTTACTCGTTTGGTCCGCGCCCGGACATCTGCTGCTTCATGTCGGTATCGACCCAGTAGAACCGGGACAAGGCCAGCCAGCGGTCGACCGCGACGCCCTTCTCGCCGTTGTAGCCCTTGATCCACGGCTGCCAGAACAGGAAGGTCGGCTCGGCAACCACCGGGATGGTGTCGGAGCGTTCCAGCGCGTACACGAAATACTCGTTGTAGCGCGCGATCCCCTCGGCCGGCGGCAGGCCGGCAATCTCGGCGCGGAACTGGTCGTACACCGGCGTGGCGGCGCGCGAGTAGTTCCACGAGCTGTTGATGTCGTAGTAGTGGACCAGCGTCGAGAACGCGCTCGGGCCGTTACCCCAGTCGTTGGCGACCATCTCCTGATGCTCGCCGTTCACCATGATGGTGGAGTAGACCCCCGACTCCTGCACGTTGATGTTGGCGATCAGGCCGATGTCGTCCCAGTAGCCGGAGTACAGCTCGGTGAAGTGCTGGAACTCCGGCGGCGTGATCACCTCGAATTCGAAGCCGTCGGGATAGCCGGCGTCCGCCAGCAGCTTGCGCGCCTTGTCGAGATCGCGACCGATCAATGACTGGGCGCTCGTTCCCGACCCCTCGTGCGCGAGCAGCGGTTCGGTGGGCAGGTCCTCCAGCGGGACGAAGAAGGCTCCCGTGGTCGGATACGCCGGCCACGCGTAGGTGAGCCCGTTGCCGGCGTAGAACTGGTCGTTCACCTCCTGGTGCGGAATGGCGAGCATGAACGCCTGCCGCACCCGCATGTCGGCGAACTTGCTGCCCGGCAGGTCCTGGCGCATGTGGAATATCGCCTGGCGCCACTGGCCCACGCGGGAGTTGAGCTCGGGGTTGGTCTCGGCGAGCGACTCTTGCCAGCGCTCCGGGAGGAACGCGAACAAACTGCCGTTGCGGTCGATCTGACCGGTACGCATGCCCGCGCCGACCGCCTCGATCTCGGCGAACGGAATCATGCGGAACCCGTCGAGGTACGGTTGCTGATTCTCGGGAAACAGCGGGTCCGTGCCCCAGTAGTTGGGGTTCTTGACGTACTCGGCGACGCTGCCGTCGACGTAGTTGGACCAGATGAAGGGCCCGGTGCCGAGCGCGTTGCGCCAGTCGACCATGTCCACGCCCTCGGCTTCCACCGGACGCAGGGTCATATTGCCCAACAGCCGAAAGTTCTCCCAGGTATAGTCCGCCCCGTGGCCGGCCCAGTCGACGTCCACGGTCCAGTCGTCGCGCGCGGTCCAGGTGAAGTTGGGCCAGGCGCCCGAGGCCGGGTTCTCCTTCTGCGAGTTGGCCGAGTACACCACGTCGTGGGCGTTCGCCTCCCGCCCGTACGCCGACTCCAGCTCGGGCACGGGGTTCACGACGTTCTCCTTGTCCCAGAAGTGAATGCCGCGCCGGATTTGGAATACGACGTGGGTGGGGCCGGTCTGCTCGAAGCTCTCGGCTGCGTCGCCGATCCACCAGACCTGCGGTACGTCGCCCGGCGTGCTGAACTCGCCGGTGCCCGAGACTCCGCGCGCCCAGTCGACCACTACGAGTCGATCGTAGGGCGGTTGCGATGGCCAGGCCAGGTGGCTCGGACCGGTCGGGTCGGTGGTAGTGCCACCCAGGACGGCCTCCGTCGCCCAGCCGCCGTAGCGCGGCTTCTCCACCTCTATGCTCATGGTGGTGCCGTCGGTGCGCGTAAGCTCCACGGTCACCATCTCGACCTCGGCCGCCATCGTCTCGCTGGCCGGTGACGCCCACAGGGTGGCCGCCGCCAGCGCGAAGGCCAGCGCGAGCGCCAAGGCTCCTAATTTATTAGGGAATGAAAATCTCACTCGGTTCCTCCCAAACTGCCGGATTTGATTTAATGTGGTGACTACCCGCCGGGCATGTCAACCATTCGGATGGCGTTCAGATGACTTCGTACTCAAGAGGACACGCAACAACGGCCCGCGTCGTGGTCGCCGTGGTAATTGCGTCCGTGACCGCGGCAATCTCCGTATCCGCCGACGTGCCGGCGCAGGAGCAGGACGCCGCTCCGCCGGAAATTGCCGGTGAATGGTTTTATCGGCACGCGGGTGGAAGCATCTACGCGTGGACGTTTACCGACTCCGGAGAGTTCGAGTGGACCGTGACCCACGCCGGCGTGAGCACCATCCCCACCGTGCTCGGACGCGGGAACTACGAGGCCACGGGCGACGATCAGCTCATACTCGTGTTCGTGGGAAAGGACGGTGCCGCGGAGGCTCCGCAGACGCGCACTTGGCGCAGGTGCGGGGACACGCTGACGTTGTGGCGCGGTGAGTCGGAACGGAGCTACACCAGAACGCGTGACGGGACCTTCGAACACTGCGAGGAGTGAGCACCGCCACCCCCCACCGTCTCGTTCACGCAAAGCGCAGCGGCTGCCCGCCTTTCAGCCGCCCGATCAGCGGGTTGCTCTATACCGACGCACCGCGAATCGGCGTCGAGACGGCCGCCACCGCCGCGCAGCCGCGGGTCGAGCAGGTCGCGCACCGCGGCGCCGAACATGTTCAGGCAGTACACGACTTGTATTGAACATGGGCGGCGACCAGCGCCACCACACCGCCGAAGCCCACCTCCGCGAACCCGACCCCCGCGCCTGCATGATCTCCTCGACGAGGGCAGCGCCGCCTTCGATTCGATCTTGATGCCCGGAACAACTCGCCGTCGGGATTCCACGGCCACGGGGCGGCCTTCTCGATGCAGGTATCGGCGTCCACACCCCACACGTGGACCACGCTGTGCTCCGAGGCGATGCCGCGCAGGCCGGCGCCCATGCCGGTGCCGACGCCGAGACGGTTGATCGGGTAGCGGCTCGCCTCCACGAACGCCGCCACCGCGTCGGGCGCTCGTCGGGCGTGTTGGCCTTGCACAGGAACTGCCGCTACGATCCATAGTGGTATCGTGCCGCGATGAATCGCACGCTCGCTGTTTCGACTCGATAGACCAGACGGTGTTCCTGGTCGATACGCCGGGACCAGGCGCCGGCGAGCTGTCCTCGGAGCGGTTCCGGTTTACCCGGTCCGCCGAAGGGATCCCGGAGCACAGCCTCGATCAGTGATAGGATGCGTAGCGCGCGCCGCCGGTCGGTGCGGACCCAGTGCTCCAGGTCGTGCAGACAGTTCCGGTCGAAGAGCGCATTCCGGCGGCGGCCTTCCTTCACGTGCCATCGAGGCCGAGTCGTTCGCGGAGTTGTTCGATGCTCAGCGGCATGCCTTCCCCTGCGGCGGCGCGGCGGTTGCCGTCCAACAGGCGCTGCGCATTCCTGGGAGAGCGAAGCAGGTAAGCCGTCTCCATCCACCCCGCGAGATCATCGGCTGCGACCATCGCGACCGGTGCCGCTCCGCGCCGGCGAATGAGGATCGGCTCGCGGGTGTCCGTTACCTGGTCCATGAGCGCCGCCAAGTGGGCACGCGCGTTGCTGTAGGTGGTTTCGTAGATCATCGCGATTTCTTCCTGTACAGCAAAACGGTACAAGTAACCGGCCTGTTCGTCAACGACTACCATTGATCCCGTTCGAGGAGGCATCGAAATGACCCGACTCGATCCGGTTCACCCTGGCGAAGTCCTCAAGCATGACTTTATGGAGCCTCTTGGCTTGTCGGCCACCATGCTTGCGAAGGCGCTCGGCGTGACGCCGGCGCGAATCAACGAGATCGTGCGCGGACGCCGCGGCATCACGGCCGAGACCGCGCTGCGCCTGGCGCGTTATTTCAACACCGATGCCCGGAGCTGGATGAACCTTCACGACCGCTACGAGCTCGAAATTGCGGCGCGGGACAAGGCCGAAGCGCTGCGCGCCATCCGTCCGCACGAAGTGGCCGCGCGCGGGAGCCGGGCGCCTGCTACGCGCCAGGTTTGAGGTAGCCGGTCAGCTCATGGGCTCTTGTGTGCCGGCTCGGCGTCGCCGCGGTTGTCGGTCAGCAGTGGCTGAATCAGCGCCAGCTCGTCCGCCGGCAGCAACTAAAACTAAACCCTCGCCCCTTGTGCTGAACCATGGGCTAAACGAGAAGGTCGAGATCCACGTCCAATGCTTTTGCAATCGCCGCCAGGGTGGCGACAGATCCGTTACGGTTCCCGCGCTCGATCTGCGAAAGATAGAGCGAGCTGACGCCGACAGTCTGCGCGAGCTGCTTCTGCGTCATCCCACGGTACTCTCGAAACACCCGAATCGGGTTTTCTCCATCGACTATCTGGTCAGCCACTTCGCTCGGGAACATCTCCTGAGCCTTTGCACGATCACAGAGAGCTGCATCTTCGGCGTCCTCATCGATTGCGGCGAGGCGCTCATAGTCGCTCCACGGAATCACCGCAAACGTTGGGCGGCCGGTTTCGTCGACGATCACCTGCGGTTCGTTCATGTCATCCTCCTACTTCCGATGGCCAGCACATCGATCAAGCGGGCAGGGTCGTCCCGTATGAGAAGCACGCGACGGTTACCAACCCTCAGGCGGGGGTCGAGCAGACATCAGCGTTGGGCGGCCGGTTTCGTCGACGATCACCTGCGGTTCGTTCATGTCATCCTCCTACTTCCGATGGCCAGCACATCGATCAAGCGGGCAGGGTCGTCCCGTATGAGAAGCACGCGACGGTTACCAACCCTCAGGCGGGGGTCGAGCAGACATCAGCGTTGGGTGTCCGGTATCGCACGCATCCGAATGCGACGTTCGCTGATGACCGAGAAGTGTCCCTCCCACTCCACGTGCGACGCAAGGCTGTCGGCCACAAATTGTGGCAGGGTGTCTTTCGACATGCCGGCGAGACGGAATAGCACAATGCCATGAGCCGCCGGCATACGCGCCCGGAACGCCAAGTCTCCGAAATCCTTGTCGAAGGTCACCAGGAGACGGGACTCTTCCGTAGCGCGGCTCAGTATGTTGGTGTCTGCAGTACCCGGTTCCCCTTCGGACACCCATGCCACGTCGTGTCCTGCGCTACGCAGCATCTCTACCGCGGCACCCGGCACATTTTCATCGGCGAGTATCCTCATGCCCACTGAGGGTTATGCGATTCCGACTGGAAACACCTTCTCCGAACGCAACACATCGCCGGCGTACTGGAGGCAGGCCCTGATGTCATCGGTGCTGAGGCGCGGGTAGTTCGCAAGGATATCGGCTTCGCTCCATCCCTGTGCCAGCAGGTCGATGATGAACTCCACGGCGAGCCGGGTTCCCCGTACCACCGGCTTGCCCGTCAGCACAGCCTCGTCAGCGACGATCCGTTCTTGCCAATTCATGTTCCGGTCCTCCCCGCTCTCCTTCAGAACTGCCTCGTGCCGGGACAAAATACCGCGAGTCTGTCGGTGTCACAACAGCCGCCGAAAGGCGGAGCGGGCTCGATGATTGGCTCCCCAGGGGAGTCGTCACTTGCGGGCCGCGGACGGGTGCCTCGGCGCCGAAGCGGCCGATGCCGCCGCGCGGGTGGGGGTCGAGCAGGTCGCGCAGCGCGTCGCCGGGTACTGATATACGATGCAACGCGATGATCCGCTTGTTGACAGGGCTGGGGTTCTCCGTACGGGACGGCAGGAAGCAGGCGCACAAAGTTGTCACCCACCCCGGGCTCGCGGCGTTCACGTCCGCGCCATCACTAGTGAACACGAAGTGGCGTGAGACGTCTGCCGCGGCCGCGGTTACTTGCGGCCGGCGGGCGGGGCCTCTGCTGCCTGCTTCACGTTGGCTGCGCCGATGCGGCCGGCGCCGCCGGTCAGCCTGGGGTCGAGCAGGTCGCGCAGCGCGTCGCCGAACATGTTGATGCCGTACACCACGATGGCGAGGGACAGGCCGGGCCAGATCGCCAGCAACGGCGCCCGCTCCATGTACCGGCGGCCCTCGAGGCTCAGCATCCCGCCCCAGCTCGGCTGTGGTGGCGGAATGCCGAAGCCGAGGAAGCTGATGGTCGACTCGCTCAGAATCACCGCACCCAGGGAGATGGTGAAGACCACGATGATGGGCGGCCACACCTGCGGCAGGACGTGGTTGAGGAGGATCCTCCAGGTGGGGCAGCCGACGGCCCGCGCCGCCTCCACGTACGGGTTCTGCTTGGTGCTCAACACCACGCCCCGTACGGTCCGGACGTTGCCGATGCCCGTGAACGCGCCGAGGACGACGATCATGGGCACCATGCCCTGTCCCAGGAGCGACATCACGGTCAGCACGATGAACAGCCACGGGAAGGTGAGCCAGGCATCGACGAATCGTTGGACGACCAGGTCGAACGTACCACCCCAGTAACCGGACAACAGACCGAAGAACAGGGCGATGACCAGGCCGATGGCGACGGCTCCCACTCCCACGATCATGGAGACGCGCGCCCCGTGAATGACGCGAGTCAGCAGGTCGCGGCCAAACTGGTCGGTGCCCAGCGGAAACTCGGCCGATGGTCCTTCGAGCGCGCGCCTGAGATTTTGGTCTCTGAGGTCGTGGGTGGCGAGCAGGTCGGCAAACACGCCCACCAGGAAGAACACCAGTACGATGATCAAACCGACGGCGCCGAGCTTCTTTTCCCGGAACAGCCGCGGCAGCAGGTCGCGAAGCGACCCCTTTCTGGCGCTCACTTGTACTGGATCCGCGGGTCGAGCCAGGCGTAGCTGATGTCGACGATGACGTTCACGAGCAACACGAATCCCGCCATCATCATATTCAGCCCCGCCAGCAGGGGATAGTCGCGCTGCTCCAGCGTTCTTACCACCAGCGAGCCGATACCGGGTATGTTGAATATGTGTTCCACCACGACCGCGCCGCCGATCAGGACCGGAAGCTGCAGTCCGATCGTGGTAAGCACCGGGTTCAGCGCATTCTTCAGCGCGTGCCGTAACACGACCGCCCGCTCCCTGAGCCCCTTCGCCCACGCGGTGCGGATATAGTCCTGCCGCAGCACCTCCAGCATCATCGTGCGGGTCAAGCGCATGGTCACGCCGGACAGCCACATTCCCAGAACGATGGCGGGGATGATGAACATGGCCAGGTTGCCGAGCGGATCCTCCCAGAAGGAGACCCAGTACATGGGCGGCGACCACCGCCACCAGACCGCCGGCAGGACCAGGATCATCGTCCCCAGCCAGAAGCTGGGGATGCAGATGAAAGCAATGGCGACGCTGCGCAGTATCTGGTCACCGGCAGACTCCGGCTTCAGACCGGAGTAGATGCCCACGGGAAGCGCTATCACCAGCGCGAACACCAGGGACAGGGCACCCAGCTCCAGCGACCTCGGCAGCCGCTCCAGGATGACCTCTTCGACCGCGAGGTTGGTGAGCAGCGTCTCACCGAAGTCGCCCTGAAAGACGCCGGAAATCCAGCGTCCGTATTGGACGTGAGCGGGCAGATTCAGGCCAAGCTGCTCCCGCAGAGCCTCCATGGCTCCCGCGGACATGTATCTGAGTGAGACCATGTAATCGAGCACGTCCCCGGGGATGAGGCGCATCGAGAGGAACACGATAAGACTGACGATCAGCATCGTCGGCACGATCAGCAGCAGTCTTCTGACGATGTAGGCTTGCATACGCGAAAGCGGGGGCCAGACCAGCCGGCCCAGCCCCCGCGAACGGTCAGATCAGATCAGAGAGGGACGCTATTCGTCCGCGTCGCGCCCGCTGAGCTCCTTCTTCAGGGCCGCGTCGATCCAGAAGTACTTGGTGAAGTGGTACTGGTAGGTCTGCAACCCGCTCATGCCCTCCATTCCCTTCACCCACGGCTGCCATGCCATGTACTCGTGGACGGCGCCGAAGTCCAGGAACCACAACTGCTCCTGCCAGTAGAAGACCAGGTCCAGAAGCGCCGCGGTCCACTCGGGAGTGTTGGCCTCCAGCAAGTTGACCGCTTCGAACAATCGCTCCACCTCCAGGGCCTCGGGAGAACCCTGGATTCGACCCATGCTGTAGAACGGCCGATACGGTGCGTTCCAGAAGTGTGTGGCCAAGACCGAGAAGCTCGTGCCGCCGGCATTATGAAACGCCAGGCCGGTAAAGTGCTCGTCGTTCGGCCCGTCCGCACCGCCGATCATGCCCCAGTGGCCGCCATTCGGGATCGGGTCCATGTTGACCCGGATGCCGACATCCTCGAAGTACGCAAAATACGCCGGGTAGTTCTCATCGAGCCCGGAGTCCGTAATGAAGGTCGTCTCGAAACGGATGCCGTCCTCGCCACGCGGGTAGCCGGCCTCGTCGAGCAGCCGCTCGGCCTCGTCGGGATGGTATTCGTACAACCGGGCGAGGTCAGGACGCACCGTGGCCAGCTCCGCCTTGGTATGGTACTGGGGCTTCCCAGCCGACCGCTTCACCGGGAACCCCGGGTAGTGGTAGTGCTCGGGCGTGAAGAATTCCCGGAGCGCCTCGTGGTCGACGGCCAGCATTGCTGCCTGACGCACGCGGATGTCGTTCCACGGCGCCAGGTCGGCGCGCAACGCAGCATACTGTCCGTGGGCCCACGTCTCGTTGGTTCGTATCTCCGGGTTGCTCCGCCTCAGATCGTCTATCTGCGTGGGGGTAAGGCCGTTTTGCACCTGGCGGTCGAGCTTGCCGCTACGCAGCGCCGCGATCCGCGCCGCGCCATCGGCGAAGGAGATGATCTGCATGGTGTCCAGATACGGCAGCTGGTTACCCGGATTCAGAGGATCCTCCATCCAGTAGTTGGGGTTCCTGGTGTAGGTAATGTGGCTGCCCTCGACGACGTCGATGGGCCAGAACGGCCCCGATCCCATGTGGCTGCGCCAGTCTTCCCGGTTGATGGAGTCATCCCGCCACCACTCGGCCGGCAGAACGCCGTTCAGGGCACTGGTGAGATAGACCCACAGACCCAGGCTGTCGGGCGCCGCAAGTTCGACGTTGATCGCCCAGGGGTCGTTCGGATCGGCCGTCATCTTGAGGAGCTCGTCGCCCTTGTACATCAGGCCGGATCTTGGCTCCGCGGTGACGTGCTCCCACGTGACGAGCACGTCTTCCACGGTCATCTCTCTGCCGTTGGCCGGCGGCCGGTCGTGGTAGTGGATGCCTCTGCGAATCTTCCACCGCAACTGGGTCGGGCTGATGACTTCGTTGGACTCGATGACCTGGAACGTGATCACATTTGGATTCTGCCAGTTGAAGTCGTTCAACCCCCACTCGCCGGTGCCCCGAGGCCCCTGGGTGATGTCGTACTCGAACAACTGATCGTAGATGGCCGGCACCACCTGGATGCCGTGAATCAGCACCGTCGGGTCCCAGACGCTGGACCAAGTGTTGTCGGCGGTGGTGAGATTGCCGCCGTACACCGGCTTGGTGTCGATGTCCGAGGGCGACATGGCGGCCCCGGAGGACCCTTCCTCTTCTTCTCCGGTGGCCCAGGCGCCGGTTGCCGCCAGCAACACGGCCGTCACCACGACGAATACTGTCTTCCATTTGCAGATAGTCACGCTATCCACCTCCTGTTCACTCGGGTTTCCGACCCGAAATGTTAGCTTGAATTGTCTCACGGCCTACAACTCGGGTCAACCAGCCGCACCGAAATGGACCGAAATGACGGTGCTGCGGCGGCTCAGCCAAGTAGCGTGAGAACGTCTGCCGCGGCCGCGCGCTTACTTGCGGTCGGCGGGCGGGGCCTTGGCGCCGAAGCGGCCGATGCCGCCGCGCAGGCGGGGGTCGAGCAGGTCGCGCAGCGCGTCGCCGAACATGTTGATGCCGAACACCACGATCGCCAGGCACAAGCCGGGCCAGAACGCCAACAGCGGCGCCTCCAGCATGTAGGAGCGGCCCTCTATGCTCAGCATGCTGCCCCAGCTCGGCTGCGGTGGCGGTATGCCGAAGCCGAGGAAGCTCACCGACGCCTCGGCGAGGATGTTGCCGCCCACCGAAACGGTGAACAGGACGATCATCGGCGCCACGAGCTGCGGCGCGATGTGGCGCGCGAGGATGCGCAGGGTGCCGCCGCCGGTGGCCCGGGCCGCCTCCACGTAGGGCAGCTCCTTCACGCTCAGCACGACGCTGCGCACGGTCCTGATGTTGACGATGCCCCAGGGTACGCCGAGGACGATGATCACCTGCGGGATGCCCGGTCCGAGCAGCGACATGACCGTGATGATCAGGAACAGCCACGGGAACGCCTGCACCGCATCCACCACCCGCTGCCCGATCAGATCCGCCACACCGCCGAAGTATCCCAGCAGGAGTCCGAACACGGTCGCGACCGCCACCGCAACCAGGCTGGCGGCGATGCCGACCAGCATCGAGATGCGGGCACCCTGCATCACCCGGCTGTACACGTCGCGCCCGAACTGATCGGTACCCAGGGGATAGTCGGAGGATGGCCCCTCCAGACGCCGCGGCACGTTCTGCTCGAACATGTCGTGGGTGGCAAGCACGTCGGCGAAGATGCCGACCAGCAGGAACAGCACCACGATGATCAGCCCGACGGCGCCCAGCTTCTTCTCCCGGAACAACCGGGAGAGGGTCTGACGCAGGAGTGACGTACGCGCGTGCTGCGCTGCGGCCGGCGCCTTGGGTGCCACGGAGTCAGCCATCAGTCGTAGCGGATCCGTGGGTCGAGCCAGGCGTAACTGATGTCGATCACGACGTTGACGACGAGCACGACCCCCGCCATGAGCAGGTTTATGGCGGTGACGATGGGGTAGTCACGTTTCTCGAGCGCTTCGATTATCAGCGATCCGAGGCCCGGTATGTTGAAGATCTTCTCCACGATCACGGCGCCGCCAATCAGGACCGGCAACTGCAGTCCGATCATCGTGATCACCGGAATCGTGGCATTCTTGAGGACGTGGCGCATCACCAGCACCCGCTCCCGGAGCCCCTTCGCCCAGGCGGTGCGGACGTAGTCCTGGCGCAGCACCTCCAGCATCATGGTGCGCGTAAATCGCATTATGATTCCCGACAGCAGCATCCCCTGGATGAGTGACGGCACGAACATCTGCGCCAGGTTGCCGAGCGGATCGTCGCCGAATCGGACGAAGAACAAGGGCGGCGCCCAACGCCACCACAGCGCCGGGTAGACCACCACCATGGTGCCCAGCCAGAAGGCGGGAACGGTGACCAGCAGAATGGCAAAGCTGCGCAAAACCTGGTCGATGCCCGAGTCAGGCCGGATCCCGGAAATGATGCCCACCGGCAGCGCAATCAACAGCGAGAAGATGATTGCCATCAGACCGAGCTGGAGAGATATCGGCAGGCGGAACAGGATGTCCGTTCCGACCGGCTGCCTGGTCCACAGCGAATCTCCGAGCCGGCCCTGGAACAGTTCTCCGAGCCAGCGCACGTACTGAACGTGCGCCGGGACATCCAGTCCAAGCTGTGCGCGTAGCGTCTGCGCCAGTTGCTCCACAACCTCCTCGCTGCTCCCCACCAGATCCGTGGTCGTGGTTCCAAGGGACACGTACTGCTGCATGATCGCCACCATCAGGTCGATGACGTCCCCGGGAATCCAGCGAATCAGGAAGAACGCCAGCAGCGAGACGATGAATAGCGTGGGGATGATCAGAACGACCCGTCTGATGATGTAGGCAGTCATCGAGCTATGGTTGCTGCTTCAAAGAAAGGGGCTGGCGACGGTCCCCGAAGGAAACTTCGCCAACCCCGTGACAGCTTATCGCGGTGCCAATTAGGCCGCTACGGCTGCATGTTCGTGTCGATCCAGATGTTCTTGGCCACCGAGTGCCAGCCCTGGATGCCGACGTTGCTCATCTCTCCGCTGTAGCCCTTCACCCATGGGTTCCAGAACGTCAGCTTATCGAACGCGACGCCGTGCGGATACGCGCTATCCTCCAGCGCCTTCGGAAAGAACTCCCGATACGCCGCGATCCGCTTCTGTTCGTCGAACTCGGTAGTCACAACCGCGGCGATCGCATCGTACATCGGTTCGGTCGTCCGCGCGCTGTTGACCGTGGCGTTGGTGGTCAGCTGATTGAAAAGCAGCTCGTAATGGTGCTGCCACATGCCCGGCGTCCAACTCGTCAGCCCGAGGTGGTCCTCCCGGTCTTTGACCGACTGCCAGACCGCGCCCTCGACCACCTTGAGGTTGGCGCGGATGCCCACCTCGTTCCAGTAACCCTGGTAGAGCTCGTTGAACTCGGCCTCACCCGGGGGACTCCACAGGTCGAACTCGAACCCATCGGGGTACCCGGCTGCGGCGAGACACTCGCGCGCCTTGTCGGGAAGGTACGTCACCACGTCGCGAGCGCTGGCGCACGAACCGGGTAGCGTGGGCTCGGTCGGCAGATCCTCGTACTCGACAAAGTAATCCGGGAACGTCGGAAACGTCGGATACGAGTACTGAAGCGCGAATCCGCCGTAGAAGTCATTGACGACCTCGTCGCGCGGAATGGACATCATCAGCGCCTGCCGCACCTTGATGTCACTGAACGGGCTGTCTGGCAGGTCCACGCGTGGCACCCAGACCGTGGGGGTCGGGGCGGCGGGCGCCTGGCCAATCTCGGGGTTCGTGTCCTTGAGCTGCAGCCCCCACTTGCCCGACGAGCCGAGGCCGTTGGTCAGGTCGATCTGACCAGCCCGCAACGCGGCGACGATCGACGCCTCGTCGTCGAAGTCGACGATGCGCAGGTTGTCAGCGTAGGGCAGCCGATTCTCGGGGTGAATCGGATCGTTCTCCCAGTAGTTGGGATTGCGCTTGTAGGTGACCGTGCTGCCAGGTACGTAGTCGGTGGGGATGTAGGCGCCGGTACCGAGTGCGTTTTGCCAGTCCCCCCATTCGCCTTCCGGGATGTTCGCCATCCCGCTGTTGAAGGTGAACAGGTACATCGATAGTTGGAAAGCCGCCAGGAGTGGGTCCGGCGTGGGCCACGACACCTCCAGGGTGTAGTCGTCGAGGGCGGTATAGGTGGAAACGCCGGGCAGGCCCTGCTGGTACCAGTTCGACGTGTTCTTGGAGAAGACCACGTCATGGGCAGTCAGCTCGCGCCCGTAGTCAGCCTGCAGCCCGGGATTCGCCTGCGCTACGTCCTCTTCCTCCCAGAAGTGGATGCCTCTGCGAATCTTGAACACCATCGACGTCTGGTTGGGGATTGTCCAGCTCTCCGCCAGCATGGGAACAGCCAGGGCTGGTGGGTTCGCCGCTGTATACTGCCGCACGTCGTATTCACCGGTACCGGACGGACCATGCGCCCAGTCCAGCTGCGAGAGGCGCTGGTTGGTTATCTGGACATTCGCCAACTCGTGCGGTCCGCCGCCGCTCCGTGGATCCCAGAGCGAGAACGAGACCAGCAGGATCTCGCGGTTCATGGTGATCGTGCCACCATAGCGCGGTTTCTCGTACTGTCTGGTCATGGTCGTGCCGTCGAGCCTGGTGAGCTCCACGTCGACGAACTCTGCCTCGGCGGCGGCTTCCTCTGCGGCCGAGGCCCACAGGGCAGTCGACGTCAGCACGAGTCCGAGCCCGAGCATGACTGCCGCCGCCCTCCTGATGGAAAGAATCAATTCTGACTCCTTTTCATTCCGCGCATGTTCGACAGTTTCCGTCCCACGCCTGCGCGTCAGCCTGCGCGACCGCCAAGTTCGGACAGTCGGCACCGGGGACGGCAACCTGATTGCACCCTGTACTGTAGCTCTCGGCACAGTCCTTGGTCAATGTGGGGCGGGGCCGGCCTGGGCCGGCCGACGTCCTCGCGCGGCATCGGATAGCGCCCCGAAACCGTCGCCTGGTGGCGTCGCTCTCGGCACAGCCCCGCCTATGGTACTGCCACGAGTCACTGCGCTCGCTCGTTGAGAATCTCACCGTCCCACAGGGCGGTAAGGAATTCCGTCACCGGGAGCAGTTCGATGCCATCGACGATTCGCGGCACCGACTCGCCGCACACCACGATGCGCCTCCGCAGCGGCACTTCCTCGGCCAGCCGGCGGAGTCCGGTCAGGGCGCGCGGTGCAACGGCGCCGCTGGCCTTCACCTCGATCGCCACGCTGTCACCGACCACGAAGTCGACCTCCGAGCCATCGATCGTGCGCCAGAACGTGAGTGCACGGGCGTCACGGCTGTATCCGAGCCGGGCTCGCAGCTCGCAGAAGACGAGGTGCTCCAGGGCACGACCGAACGCGGCGCTGCCTGCCTCGATCCGCGTAATCCCGGCCAGGACGTTGGCTACCCCGACGTCGAACAGGTAGAACTTGGCGTGCGACACGGGCTTGCGGCTCGCACGCTTCGGAGTGAACGGCTGCAGCAGCGACCCCAGCAACGTGTCTTCCAGCACCTGGAAATACTCGCGGACCGTGCGCGCCGGCACGGCCGCATCGGAGGCCAGCCGCTCGAATACCACCTGCTGACCGCAGGCGAGCGCTGCAGCGGTCAGGAAACGCGAGAACGGCTCCACACCGCGCACCAGACCTTCCGCCTGGATCTCCAGCTGCAGATAGTTCCCGCAGTAGGCCCGCAGATCCTCGATCGGGTCGTCGGAGAAGTAGATCGAAGGGATACCCCCAACA
Organism: Spirochaetia bacterium; assembly: GCA_965203905.1. Classification (GTDB taxonomy): domain Bacteria; phylum Spirochaetota; class Spirochaetia; order SZUA-6; family Bin103; genus Bin103. The sequence continues at coordinate 6,704,786 of CBDBDQ010000005.1, forward strand.
TTGATGGCCCGCATCAACTCCCAGTTTGGGACTTCCGCCGATACGAACGGGAACAGGCGGCGTGTCCGGGCGCGGCCGCCGAGCAGGTTGACTCCGCCTCGGCGCAGCTTGGCCGGGCTGCTGGCAGCCAGTATGAACTGCAGGCCCCGGGATTCGATGAGATCGTGCACGTCATCGAGCAGACTGGGCAGTTTCTGAATCTCGTCGATAATCACCGGTGCCGAGGTACGAGAGACCGTGGCCAACTCCTGCCGCAGCCGTCCCGGCTCGCGGGACAGCCGGAGGAACACCTCGCCGCGGAGCAGATTGAACACCGGAGAGTGCGGAAAAAGCGTGCTCAGATAGGTTGTCTTTCCGGTCTGCCGAGGGCCGAACAGGAACACGGACCGGAAGCGAAGGTCGGGAGCGAGATCAAGACGGCGACGAACGGTCGGCTCGGTCATATCTCCGAGTCTACTCTCTCGCTTGAACAATCGCAACTATTCTGCGGGAAATATTTATTTTTCCGCAACAGAGTTGCGGATAATACTCATCAACCCGCATTCGGAGTGCCTACCACATCACCTAGGCCGCCGGGGGTGTTGACGTCCTGGCCGGTGAAGCTGCCGGCCTCCTCGGAGGCGATGAACACCGCCATGGCGGCGGCTTCGTCGGGGGTGCCGTGGTCCTGCACGGAGCCCTCGGTCTGCAGCCACCGGTGCGACGGTTGGCGGAGCCGCCTCGGCGACGATACGTCACCGTAGCCTCCCAAGCAGGAAATCGACGAGATTCCGCCATCGAATGCCGTCACGGTTCGCCGGCTGTGCGGTATCGAGCGACAGAACCAGCTTGGGATGGTTATCGGGCATCTGCCAGAGTGACCGGTATTCCCGCTCGACCGTCTCCTCGTTCGACAGCGAGTAACACACCTGGACGTAGAGTCGTTCGGTCCGCCGCTCGGCGACGAAGTCGATTTCGTAGTGCCGGAACTTGCCAACGCTGACCGTGTATCCACGGGCGAGCAGTTCCAGGAAGACAACGTTCTCGAGTAACCCGGCAATATCGTTGTCCCGGTAGCCAATCAGGCCGTGACGGATACCGATGTCGGTCATATAGAACTTGTCGTAGAGTTCCAGGCGGCGCATGCCCTTCAGGTCGTACCTCCGGCAGCGGAATACGAGGTAAGCCTCCTCCAGATATGAGAGGTAGTTCTGAACCCGCGATAGAGAAACGCTCAGTCCCTGCGCCTTCAGGTAGTCCGTCATGCGCTTGGCCGTCGTGATGTTGCCGCAGTTGTCGAACAGGAAGCGCGTGATGCTGTCCAGTTGAGCCGGCTCTCTGACTTCGTGCCGATTGACCACGTCCTTCAACACGATCGTATGGTAGAGCGAGTTGAGATAGGTGAATACCGGCTCATCTTCCAGACTCAGGTAGTGAATGCCGGGGAACCCGCCATAGCGCAGGAAGCTGGTCCAGGCCCCCAAGACGTCCGGTGAGCTCCGTTCTATCCCCTGGAATTCGATGAACTCCGAGAACAGCAACGGATACACTGGGATCTCGACATACCGCCCCGTGAGCCGCGTTGCAAGGTCGGACGAAAGCAAGCGCGCGTTCGACCCACTGATCGTGACATCCGCCAACCCATCGGCAACAACCGACGCGATCGCCCGCTCCCACTCGAAGACATTCTGCACCTCATCCACGAACAGGTAGGACTCTGCGCTGCCTCGAAGGTGGTGGCGAACATAGTCATAGAGCTTGCGGTAGTCGGCGAGGGCCTCGAACTGCAGCGACTCCATGTTGATGCTCAGAATGTTGGCGGGAGACACCCCGCCTGCAATGAGCCGGTCGATCAGCAGTTGAATGAGCGCGCTCTTGCCGGCTCTCCTGACCCCGGTAATCACCTTGACGAGAGGCTTGTTCATGAAGGGGAGGATGCGTTCGGTATACAGGGGTCGCGGGATCAGCTCCAGAATGGCGCTCCTATATGGCAATCTTATTCATGCCGGAAGGAAAGATTGTGTCATACAGGTATCTTTTCGCATAGCCCCGGGGCTCCGGCAGGCGGCCGAACGCGGAGGCCTCTCGACCGGCGTGAGTCAGCCGAGCCGGCCCGGCGGCGCGGTTGCGGCTACCACATGACGTAGCCGCCGGGGGTGTTGACGTCCTGGCCGGTGAAGCTGCCGGCCTCGTCGGAGGCGATGAACACCGCCATGGCGGCGGCATCGTCGGAGGTGCCGTGGTCCTGCACGTAGCCCTCGGCCTGCAGCCAGTGGCCGCACAGCACCTTGTTGGCCGGCTTGGGGCCGGGCCGGTAGTTGATGTAGGTATTCTCGTCGAACGGCTCGCCGACGTACTCCGCGAACGCCTTGGCGAGTTCGTGGTCGCGCGCGCTGTGGCCGCCGGGGCAGATGGCGTTGACGGTGATGTTGTAGCGGCCCACCTCCGCCGCCAGCGTGCGGGTGAGGCCGATCACCGCCATCTTGCTGGTGGCGTAGGACGAGCGATGCGCCAGCGGCTGCTTGCCGGTGGGCGAGCTGAACATGATGATCCGGCCCCGCCGCCGTTCGATCATCGATGGCAGCGCCGCCTTGCAGCACAGGAAAATCGAGTCGAGATTGACCGCCAGCACCTGCTTCCACTCGGCCAGCGAGAGGTCCCACAGGTCCTTGGTCGGGCCGGCGATGCCGACCACCGGTGCGACGATGTCGATGTGACCGTACTCGGCGAGCGTGCGCTCCACCATCTCGTTCACCTGCCGTTCGTCCGACACGTCGGTCCGGAAGCACAGCGCGCGGCTGCCCGCCTCCCGGACCTGCGCCCCGGTGGTTGCGTCCAGCTCCTCGGGCGGAATCAGGTCGCAGATGGCCAGCAGCGCGCCCTCGGCGGCGAACCGCCTGGCCATGGCCTCCGCGTGGCCGCGCGCCGCGCCGGTTATCAGCGCCACCTTGTCTTGCAAGCGTCCCATGGTCTCTCCTCCTTGTCGGTTCCGTTCGTGTCCGCGTGTCGGTTACCCGCGCGCGGCGGGTTTGAGGTAGCCGCTCAGTTCATAGCTCTTGTACGCCGGCTCGGCGTCGCCGCGGTAGTCGGTCAGCAGCGGCTGAATCAGCGCCAGGTCGTCCGCCGGCAGCGACGCCGACGGCGGCTGGACAGCCATCTGATAGGAGGCGCGCAGCCGCTCGCTCAGCTCGTCGTAGCGCGGCAGGTACCACGTGGTGAGCACGGTGCGCCGACGGCCGGTGGTGTTGGCGTGCGCCGCGTGCAGCACGCGCGAGTCGCCGACCACCAGGTCGCCCGCCGTCACCGGCACGTCGACCTCGCCGGGCAGCGTCTGGTAGCCGGCCGTGGTGGCGGGGTCGCGGTGGCGGATGCCGTCGTCGTGGCTGCCGATCAGGTCGTGGGCCTCCAGGCGGCGCCGGTGCGACTGCGGCAGCACCCGCAGGCACCCATTCTCGCGCCGCGTGTCGGTGAGGTACCACATCAGAAACAACTGGTGCGGCACTGGGTCGGCGCTCTCCGGCTCCCTCCACCACACCCAGTCCTGGTGCCAGTACAGCGACGTGGAGTGCGCCTCCTTGCAGATCACCGAACCGGACCAGTAGCGCGCGCCATCGAAGCCCAGCTCGCGCAACGCGGCCCAGGTGGGCGGCCAGGCAATCAGCTCGACGAACGCCCGATCCTGGAAGCGGATCGACACCACGCTGCCCTGGTTGCCGCGGCGCTGTCTCTCCTCCTCCGGGTAGGCGTCGAGCAGCCGGTCGCTTGCCAGCCGCAGGCGTGCCAGCAGGTCGCCGTCGAGCAGTCCGGGAAACACGCAGAATCCGTCGTCCAGCAGTTGCTGCCGCTTGCTCCGCTCGTTCATCGCGCGCTCCTCACTCCATTCCCCTATTCGTATTCCAGGATGGCGCGGCCCATGATCTCGCCCGCCTTGAGCGCCGCGCACGCCTCGTTGATCTGCTCCAGGCGGAAGCGGTCGGTCACCAGCTTGTCGAGGGGGAACAGACCCTCGCGGTACCAGCGCAGGAAGATCGGGAAGTCGCGGTCGGGATGGGAGGCGCCGAAGCTGGTGACGTAGCGGCGGTGTGACGACAGCATGTTGCGCGGATCCAGGGTCATCTCGTTTCCGGGCACCCCGATCAGGACCGCGGTGCCGCCCTCGTTGTTGGCGCCCATGGCCCCGGGGCGGGTGACCTGGTTGATGATCTCGGTGGTCTGGCGCACGCCGATCGCGTCGAACGCGTAGTCGACGCCGCCGCCGCTCAGATCCACGACCGCCTCCACCGGGTCGACCGCGCTCGCGTTCACGGAGTGCGTGGCACCGAACTCACGGGCCAGCTCCAGCTTGTCGGCGCGCAGGTCCACCGCGATGATCGGATCGGCGCCCCGGATCGAAGCCGCCCGCACCGCCGAGAGCCCCACCCCGCCGACGCCGAACACCGCCACCGACTCACCCGGCTGCACCCGCGTGGTGTGGATCACCGCCCCGGCGCCGGTCAGCACCGCGCAGCCGATGATCGAGCACAGGTCGGCCGGCTCGTCGGCGCCGACCGGCACCAGGTACTGTTCCGAAACCAGGGCGTGCTCGCTCCAGGTGAACACCGGCCACGGGATGAGGCTGTCCCGGTACGTGGCCCCGCAGGCCCGGTCGTCCCGCCCGAACGGCAACGCCTGGCGCCGCACCCAGGTGACGATGGCATGGTCGCCCTCCCGTACCCGTGTCACGGCGCTTCCAGTGCGTAGCACCACGCCGGTGGCCTCGTGGCCGAACGCGGTCGGCCGCGCCCGCGCATCGTGCAACTCGTGGACCTGCGAGTGGCAAATGCCGCTGGCGAGCAGCTTGACGATTGCCTGGTCGGGACGCGGATCGGCAAGCTGCACCTCGTCGATAATCAGCGGCTCGCCGCTGGCCACCTGGATGGCGGCGCGCGTGGTCATGGGCATGGCGGACTCGCCCCTACCTAACCGCCGACCGCGCAATCCGTCAACCCTCCTCTGCAAGGCCCCAGCAAGGCCCGCACGGCGGAGTTCGACTCGGCCTCTCGCTCGATGGAACACTGAGGTTGCGGTGCCACCGTCCCGGTCTTGCCGGCGACCACCGGAAGCGGTCTCGCCTGGTGGACGATCGGGACCGGCAGGGCGACCCGGAGCGAAAGCGAAAATAGTTGAGGAGAGTCGCGATTTTTCCGTCCAGATGGGTTGACAAGATTTCTGCCGGCAAGTCGCGGTTGACGCCGGACCCCGCCTGAATCGGTCGCGTTTCCGCCCTCAGTGCCCGCTCCCGGCCCGCCACGACCGAATTGCGTCAGAAACCGCCAAACCAGTCCCAACGGCCAGCCCAGGGGCCAGGAGGGGGCCTCCGAAAACCGGGTGTACCATGCCCCTATGGCATCCGACACGAGCACCTTGCCACGCCAGCCGACCCCGGCGGCGTGCCCCGAGCCGCCGATCATCCCGCACCCCGCTCCGCCGCTGGCCGGCGCGCTGGGGGCGTCCGGCGCGGGCGAAACCGAGGCCGCCGCGCCGCCCGACCTGGACCTGCTCGGCAACCGCATCGCCGAGCGCTCCGCCCGCATCCAGGCCGCCAACTACGAGCTGCTCTGCGACCTGCGCGTGTTCGATCGCCGCCACGGCTGGGAGGGGTTCCGCTCCTGCGCCCACTGGCTCAACTGGCGCATCGGTCTCGACCTCGGCGCCGCGCGCGAGAAGCTGCGCGTGGCGGCGGCGCTCGCGGACCTGAACCATCTCAGCGCCGCCATGGCCTGCGGGCGGCTGTCCTACTCGATCGTACGCGCCCTCACGAGGGTGGCGACGCCGGCCACCGAGGCACGCCTGATCGCGGTCGCCTGTGGTGCCACCGCGGCGCAGGTGGAGCGGCTGGTGCGGGCATGGCGCGAGGCCGACCGGGCGGCGCAGCCCGATGCCGAGAAGCTGCGCCTGGCGCGGCGCATGCTGAGCACGCGGGTGGATGACGACGGCATGCTGGTGCTGCGCGCGCGGCTGACGCCGGAGGTGGGTGCGGTGGTGCTGCGCGCCCTGGAGGCGGCGCTGGAGCAGGTGCCGGCGTCCGCGGACGACCAGGACAGCGGCATCGGGCAGCGGCGCGCGGACGCACTGGGGCTGGTGGCCGAGAGTGCGCTGGCCGGCGGCCTCGATCCGGGCACTGCCGGCGACCGCTTCCAGGTGACGGTGCACGTGGACGCGGCCGGGCTTTCCTCCCCCGAGGCGGCCGCTGGCGCGCGACACGTTTCAGCGGAAACTGCGCCTGGCAACGAAGCCGCCTCCGAACCCGACGAGCCGGCGGCGGACGCCGCGGACCAGGCACCGATCGAGCGCTCCGGCGATCCCCACGGCCCGACGACGCACGGTCGCGACCAAGTGGCCTCGGCGGCCGACCTCAATGCCGGTCAGGCGCTGATCGAGCCCACTGGCGGTCTCCACCGTGCCGAGGCGACGTGCGGGTGCGACCGGGCCGCCCCGGTGTCCGATCCCGAAGCCGGCCAAGCGGTGATCGAGCAGGCCGGTGGGCTCCACGTCGGCGCGCGGGCGGCGCGCCGGGTCGCCTGCGATGCGGGCCTCGTGGTGCTGCGCCACAGCGCCGACGGTGAGGTGCTCGACGTGGGCCGGCGCACGCGCACCATCCCGACCGCGCTGCGCCGTGCCCTCGAGAGCAGGGATCGCAACCAGTGCCAGTTCCCCGGCTGCACCTCCCGGCACTGCGACGCCCATCACGTCGTGCATTGGGCGGACGGCGGAGAGACGAAGCTCGGTAATCTGGTCCAGGTGTGTCGATTCCACCACCGCGCGCTGCACGAGGAGGGCTTTCGGGTGGTCGCTGACGGTGCAGGGCAGTTCCAGTTCCTGCGCCCGGATGGCGAGCCAGTGCCGGCGGTGGCGCCGGCGCCGCGCTGGGAGGGAGCCGGGGAGCCGCTGGCGCCGACCGTGGCGCGCCTGGAGGCGGACGGCATCAGCATCGGGCCGCACACCGCTACCCCCGATTGGTATGGCGAGCCGCTGGACGTGACGGCGGCGCTCGACGTGTTGTGGGAGCCGCCGGACCGGGAAGGCCCGGTCGTCGCGGGGTAGTGAGGTGGGCGCTACAACCGGTAGACGCGGCGCGCGGTGCCGCTGAAGAGGGCGTTCTTGTCGGCTTCGGAGAAGTCGGCGACCATCAGCTTGAACGCGTTGTAGAGTTCGCGATAGGTTACCGAGACCCGGTCCACCGGAAAGTTGCTCTCGAACATGCAGCGCTCCGGCCCGAAGCAGTCGATCGCGTGCAGGTAGTAGCAGCGCTGGGCATCCACCAGCTCGCGGGCGGTGGCCGGCACGCCGCGCTCCGCCCACGGGAAGCCGTTGTCCCACATCGCCAAGCCGCCGAGCTTGGCAACCACGTTGGGACAGGCGGCGGCCGCCGTCATGCTCTCGTTCAGCCGTGCGAAGACCTCGGCCCGCCGGGAGCGGTAGCGGCCGACCCCGACCGGGGTGCCGAAGTGGTCCAATACCATCACTGTCTCGGGTGCGCTCCGTGCAAGGGCGATGAACTCGTCCATCTGGTAGTGGAAGTGCCAGCTCTCGTAGGGCAGGCCGCGGCGCCCGAGCAGCCGCACGCCGGCCCGAAACGCGTCATCCTGCGCCAGGCCGGGTGGCGCAGGGCCAGGGGCCTGCTCCGTGCCCGGGCGATGGTCGCCGTATGCCAGACTGTCGCGGATGCAGCAGAAGCATCCGTCACCGGCCTCCTCGTGGGCGTCGAGCACCTCTTCCAGCGCCGGGCCGAGCGTCAGGTCGGCGTAGGCGATGATGCCGGCGATTTCCGGCCCGGGGCCGGCCCGCGACTGCCGCGCGATCCGCGCCACCCACTCGGTTTCGCCGACCGGCCGCAGATGCTCCGGGCCTTCGGTGCGGTAGTGCGCCCCGCACTGGGCGAAGACCGTCTGCACCACGTTGTGCCCCGTCCACAGGTCGGCGTACAGCTCCTCGAGCCGGTACCCGTCCGGACCTCCCCCACTGCCCGGCCAGTCCTCCGGCATCCGCGCATGCGGCCACAGATGATGATGCGGCTCCACGATCTCGCGGCCGGGATCGATGATTTCCGCGCCTGCCTCGGTCTCTTGCATGGGAGACAGATAGCGCGAATCCTCACCGGCGGCAAAGCGGGTGGTCAGGAAGCGCGTCTCCACCGCGGACGGCCCGGCAGCGGTGCGTCCGCACCCCCTCGCCGCACGTGGGCGGGAGACGCGGCTCGGCCGACTCGGCCGGCTGGTTTCGGTTGCTCCGTCGGTTCGATCCCGCTTACCATCCCTCACCCGCCCCGCGTCAGGAGGATTGGTCACAAATTGTCCGGGAAGAGATCGGCATCCACGTTCACCGTCGTCGTGCTTGCCGTAGCGCTGGTAATCACGGCGTCGATTCTGGTCCACGTGATGTTTGCCAGCGAGGTCACCGATCTGACGGTCGAGTTGCTCGCCGCGATCATCGCCGTCGTTCTCGTGGTCGCCTCGGTCGGCGTGACGATTCACTTTCAAGTTCGCTCCGAGACCGAGCGCGAGTATCGCGTCGAGCTGTTTCGGCAGAAGCTCGAGCTGTACAAGGACACCATCGCGTGCGTCACGCGGGCCGACGACGACGGCGTGATCGACGCTCACGAGATCGAGGAGATGCGCAACTACGCGCGCATGACCGCCCTGGTAGGCAATCGCGAGCTGGTAAGCTCGCTGGCCGAGTTCGTTGCGGCGGTGGAGCAGAGCCGCAGCATCACCCGCGACGAAGAGCAGGGTTCCTTCCGCGCCGTGCTGCAGGAGATGCGCAACGACCTGGGGGTGGTGGAAGGAGACGTACGCGAGGACGTCAAGCGATTGATGAAGAGCTGAGCCGGGTCGCGCGCCGCCGCGGTCGCTACACGCCGAGGTCGAGGTAGGTGTTGGCGATCTTGCTCAGGGCCACCACGTAGGCGGCGGTGCGGTAGTCGTCGATCGCGTCGTTGCGGTGGAAGGTCTCGCTGATCTCGTCGTAGGCCTGCCGCATGGTGTCGTCCAGGCCGGAGCGGACCAGGGTCAGCTCGTCGGCGCCGGAGATCAGGTCGGCGCGCAACGAGGCGTCGGCCGAGCGGCTGGTCATCACCTCAAGTGCGCGCACGATCCGCTCGCCCCGGCCCTCGTCCAGGCGGCGGTCCATGCGGCCGAAGCGGATGTGCGACAGGTTCTTGATCCACTCGAAGTAGGAGACGGTCACGCCGCCGGCGTTCACGTACAGGTCGGGCAGCACCGGGATGCCACGCTGCCGCAGGATCTCGTCGCCGCCGTAGGTGACCGGGCCGTTGGCCGCCTCCACCACCAGCCCGGCCTGCACGGCGGCGGCGTTGCCGCGGTGGATCTGCCCCTCGATCGCGGCCGGGACCAGCAGGTCGCAGGGGGTCGCCAGAAACTCGTCCGCGTCGAGATCCGTGCGCCCGCCCGGATATCCCTCCACGCCGCCGTTCTGGTCCAGATGATCGCGCAGCCCGACCACGTCGATGCCGCCGTCATCGAGCACCGCGCCCTCGCGCGTCATCACGCCGACGATCAGCGCACCGTCCTCCTCGGACAGGTACCGGGCCAGGTGGTAGCCGACGTTGCCGAGCCCCTGCACCACGATCCGCTTGCCCTCCAGCCCCCCTTCGAGGCCGGCCAGCGCCAGATCCTCCGGGCGGCGGAACAGCTCGCGCACCGCGAACTGCACGCCGCGCCCGGTCGCCTCGGTGCGGCCCGGGATGCCGCCGATGGTGACCGGCTTGCCGGTCACACACGCCAGCGCGTTGATCTCCTCCGGGTGCATGATCCGGTAGATGTCGGCGATCCAGCCCATCTCGCGCGCGCCGGTGCCCATGTCGGGGGCCGGCACGTTGCCGCCGGGGCTGAGATAGCCCCGGGAGATCAGCTCGCGGGCGAAGCGCCGGGTGATCGCCTCCAGCTCGCGCTCCGAGTAGTCTCCCGGTTCAAGGTTCACGCCGCCCTTCGAGCCGCCGAACGGCACGTCCACCAGCGCGCACTTGTAGGTCATCAGCGCGGCCAGCGCCTCCACCTCGTCCTGGTCGACGCAGCAGGCATAGCGAATGCCGCCCTTTGCCGGCAGCAGGTGCGAGCTGTGCGTGGCGCGCCAGCCGCGGAAGATGTGGATCACGCCGTCGTCGAGCCGCACCGGGAAGTGCAGCTGCAGCACCGAGTCGCACGCCTTGATCTGCTCCGGCAACCCGGGCGGCAGGTCGAGGTGCCGCAGCGCCCGGTCCACGGTCAGCGACAGCCCTTCGTTGAAGCTCGGCTCGGCCTCGGCAGCGACGGTCCGTGTGTCGAGAGTGCTCATTCCACTGCTCCTACTGTCAACGTACCGTCACCCGTTGGGGGAGAGAAGTCCGCCAGGTTGCCGGGCGCATCCGGCGCATCGGGCACGCCGGCTTGACCGGCGCGCCGCGTCGGTCGAGTATCGGCTTCCATGGCGAAGACCTATCGCGCCGCATTGCTGGGCTGCGGCAAACGGGGCACACACGCCTCGCGCGCTTATCGCTTCCACCCGCGCACCGAGGTGGTCGGACTGTGCGACCTGGACCGGGAGCGGCTGCGCCGGCTGGGCGACGAGCTGGGCGTCGACGCCCGCTTCGAGGATGTCGAGGCGATGCTCGCGGCCGTGGAACCGGATATCGTCATCGTGCCGGTGCAGACCGACCTGCACTTCCCGCTGGCGATGAGGGTGCTGGATTCGCGCGCCTGTCACCTGGACGTCGAGAAGCCGATGACGGTCGACCTGGCGCAGGCCGACGCGCTGCTGGCGCGGGCCGAGGAGCTCGGCAGGCAGATCGCCGTGCACCACCAGGGCGGCTCGCGGCGCTCGCTCGGCGCCGTCAAGCAGGCGCTGGACTCGGGGCGCATCGGCGTGCCGCTGCACGTCACCTGCAACGGCAAGGGCTACTACGGTGGCTACGAGCTGATGAACATAGGCACCCACATGCTCAACGCGTTGCTGGCCGTGACCGGGCCGTGCCGGCGGGTCACCGCCTCCCTGCTCACGGACGGCCGCCCGATCACCGCGGAGGACGTGGTGCAGTCCCCCGCCGGCATGGGCACCATCGCCGGCCAGCAGATCACTGCCACCCTGGAGTTCGACGAAATGCTGACCGGCACGCTGCTCCAGCACATGTTCCCCGCCATCGACAAGGTGGCGATGGGCTTCGAGATCGCCGGCACCGAGGGGCGGCTGCGCTGGCACTACGGCGGCGGCTGGATCCAGCAGGTGCCGTGGGCGCTGCCGGACCGCGCCCGGTGGGAGGCGCTGCCAGAGCAACGCCTTCCGGCACGGTTGCCAAAGGGTGTCTCGGACGATGAGTACTGGTACGTGGACGACTACGTGAACGCGCTGGACACCGGCGGCAGCCATCCCAGCGACGGACACCGCGGGCGCCACATCATGGAGATCATCCTCGCGATCTTCGAATCGGGCGCCTACCGGCGGCCGGTCACGCTGCCGCAGGCCGAACGCGACCACCCGCTGCTGCGCCTGCGCCGCGAAGCCGGCCTGGGCGCTCCCGACCCCGCCCCGCGGAAGTACCGGGACTGGCTCGCCGTGCAGGCCGCCAGGCATGGCTGGCCCGTCGAGCGCACGGGGGCGCTGCCATGATCGTGGGGTGACCGGACCCCGTGCCTTGTGCGAAACGCCGCCTTCATGTGAAACTGTATATGTGAAAAATATCACAGTAGCGGTGGATGACGAGGTCCATCGCCGGGCCCGGATCAAGGCAGCCGAACGTGCAACGTCCGTGTCGGCGGTAGTTCGAGAGTTCCTCATCAACTGGTCCGGCGAGGAGACCGAGTTCGAGCGCCGCAAGCGATTGCAGGACGAAACGGTTGCCGCCATCGACACGTTCAGCGCCGGCGATCGGCTGCCGCGAGAGCAGGTGCACCGGGATGCCGGCTTTCGTTGACACCAACGTGCTCCTGTACTTCGTGAGCACGACGGCGAGCCAGGCGAACAAGCGTTCGACCGCACGCGCCATCCTGGATCGAGACGATCTGGTGTTGTCGGCGCAGGTGCTGCGGGAGTTCTACGTGCAGGCTACCAGAACGACGAAACCAGACCGCCTCGCGCACTCGCCCGCTGCCGCGCTCATCGAGTCATGGCTGCGTTTCCGGATCATCGAAACGACCGTGCCGCTGGTGCAACACGCGCTGGCGACGGCGGAGCGGTCGCAGATCTCCTACTCTGATCCGGCAGTAGTGGAGGCCGCCCGAACCGGGTAGTTGCTCGACCCATTATTCAGAGTACCTGCACCCGCAACGTTCTCCACAGGACGGAGAGTGACCCGCAGCTCGCAGGTCTCGCCCTCCAGATCCCCGCGCAGGATGTAGGTGTCGGCTTCGCGCAGCCCGGGTAGGCCTCGTGGTCAATCGTTACGTCGGACCGGATGCGGGACGACGACTTGATCCGCCGGCGGCCATGGACACGGACTCTGCCCCAGCCGCGGAAGAGCTGCCCGTGGTCGCAGGACAATATCCCACGCGACGACCATGGCACCGCCGAACCTCTCGGCACCCCGCAGTCACCCAAAGAGACCCCTCCCACCCTACACGGGCAATGTGGCACCGTGGACAACCGCAGCAGGTTAACGACAATGCGATGCATTGCCACCAACATCGACGGTGTCAACGGTCTCAAACGACGGTGCGTTGACAACCGACGGAATACCGCTTAGTCTACGACCCGCAACAAGCAGCCGAGACATCTCGTGAAGTGCGTATTCGCAGAGACAACATAGGCACCTAAAATGAAGCTCAGCAGATATGTACTAGTACGATTTGGCCAAATGCTGCTACTAATTATTGTTGTTTCCATATTGAGCTTTTTGATAATCCAACTACCGCCCGGCGATTATCTTACCGTGCTTAAGTCGCAGCTACAAATGGAGTATATGGATGAGGAAACGATCCAGCGAACCCTTGCGGCAATTAATGAACGATTTTCACTAGATGAACCTCCATACATGCAGTATATCAAGTGGGTCAGCGGGATTCTCAAGGGAGATCTTGGTTATTCTTTCGCATTACGCGATAAAGTAGGCAAGTTGATCGGGGAAAGGATTGGACTAACCATCCTCATCTCTTTTTGTACCATGCTCTTCACTTGGTTCGTCGCGATACCAATCGGTGTATACTCTTCGATTCGCCAGTACTCGATTGGTGATTCCATCTTTACATTCATTGGATTCATCGGCCTAGCTACTCCAAATTTCCTACTTGCTCTGATACTTATGTACATCGCTGTCACGGTATTCGACGCAGCTGGCATAGGAGGACTTTTTTCCAGGGAGTTTGCGCTTTCACCGTGGTCGATCGCAAAGTTCTGGGACCTGCTCAAACATCTGTGGCTACCGGTAGTAATCGTTGGGACCGCCGGCACCGCAGAAATGATCAGGGTAATTAGAGCTAGGATGCTCGATGTTCTCGGCGAGCCCTACATCAACACCGCTCGTATGAAGGGTATTAGCGAACACAAAGTAATCCTGAAACATGCGCTTCGGGTAGCCTTTAATCCAGTTATAAGCAGAGCCGGAATGAGTCTGCGAGATATCATAAGTGGAGAGCTGATCACCGCTGTGGTTCTTGCTCTACCTACGATAGGTCCTTTGCTGCTTAGATCTCTACTAGCTGAAGATATGTATCTGGCTTGCACCATTCTAATGATTTTGGCGATTGCTCTTGTGGTGGGCAACTTTGTTGCTGATCTGCTTCTAGTTTGGTTAGATCCGCGAATACGTTTTTGATTAGTTGAGAGGTCGGTTAGTCTGTGGAGGCTTGATGAGCTCACGAATTGCGGCTATTGACACTACCCAGACTGTATCCTATTGGAGCTTGATCCGACAGAAGTTCCTTAGAAATAGAGCTGCTGTCGCGGGAATCTCAATCATGACGCTTTTCTATCTCATAGTGCTCCCCGCTGAGTTCACAGCTCCATACCATCTTCAAGCAAGACATCGTGACCTTGTTGCCGCTCCACCGCAGAAGGTGCACTTCATAGACATGGAGAATGGTTTTAGTCTCCGCCCGTTTGTATATGGATTGAACAAAGCTCGCGATCCTAAGAGCTTTCGGAGAGTTTATACCGTAGATACAAGCCTTAAGTTTGATATTCGGCTTCTTCATCATGACAGTAAAGGTGTTCTACATTTGTTTGGGGTGAGAGATGGATATGTCTTCCTACTTGGGACCGATCTGCAAGGACGCGATATGTTGTCGCGGGTCATATATGGCGGAAGAATATCGCTCACAGTTGGCTTATTGGGTGTTCTTATTTCTTTGACGATCGGCACGGTAATTGGTTTAGTATCTGGATATTTTGGTGGCCACGTCGATAGCATTATTCAGCGTTCCATCGAGATCTTAATGAGTTTTCCGAGCATCCCATTATGGCTCGCATTATCGGCGGCGCTTCCGGCTGAGTGGAATCCAATTAAGGTCTTTTTTGCTGTCACCATAATACTATCGGTGATCGGCTGGGGAGGCTTGGGTCGAGTTGTAAGAGGCATCACACTAGCTATGAAAACTGAGGAATATGTCGAGGCAGCGAGAATGAATGGTGCTACTACCTGGTGGATCCTGTGGCGACACCTGTTACCTGGCAACCTCAGCTATATAATCGTGCAAGCTACACTCGCCGTACCTAGCATGATACTCGGCGAGACCGCCCTGAGCTTCTTGGGATTGGGAATCCGGCCTCCCATGACAAGTTGGGGAGTGCTGCTTAAGCAGGCTCAGGATACTACGGTCATCGCCCACCAACCTTGGCTGATCCTTCCTGTAGTTTTGGTCGTAATAAGTGTTCTTTGCCTGAATTTCATCGGAGACGGGATGAGAGATGCGGCGGATCCGTTTTCCCGTCACTAGTGAAAGCGCAGGAGGGATGTGTAGGCGCCCATTGGCGATTCGTCTACATCGCGTACCACCGCCAAAATCGAATTCGGAGCAACTATGAATATCACAAAATGCCACGACAGCCAGTACGGAAGGCTCGACGTCACGCCAACTGGACCGATCCCGGCTGGAGTGAACGAAAAATTCCAGTTCAAATACACTGCAGGGCCTGCCGGGATTTCCGAGGGTGGGAAGATTCACATTCTTGAGCGTCATGCCAGTGACTGGGGAACCCCTCAAATGGACAACCCGGAAGCGCCCAACTACATGTGGGTAAGCGCTCCTGACGGCCGCGAGTGTGAATTGGATTACTTCTATAGCTGGATACACGGACCATACTATCCGTGGAGAAGGGTCACCGAGATCAGACTTTCCAAGGGATCGCTCATTGACGGCGACATTGTTACTCTACATTGGGGTGGCAAGCTTGGTTTCGAGGTCTCACGGTATTCCGTGCAATACCCATTCTTGGTCGTCGTCGATCCCCACGGCAACGATGAAGAGCGTTATGTCTTCTCCGAAAAAATCATCGTGCGTATCGTAGGATATACACCAGCGCGTCTAAAAATTTCTATTCCGTCGGAGATTCGCGATGACACCAGGATCACTGCCTCACTAAAAGTCGAGGACGAATATGGAAATCCTGTAGATCGGTTCAGTGGACACGTAAGACTCACTGGCGCCGACCACAGCCAAGTACCGGA
Organism: Spirochaetia bacterium; assembly: GCA_965203905.1. Classification (GTDB taxonomy): domain Bacteria; phylum Spirochaetota; class Spirochaetia; order SZUA-6; family Bin103; genus Bin103. Next base: position 6,720,396 of record CBDBDQ010000005.1, read on the forward strand.
CTTGGATCGCGAAATCCATTTTGCAGCGGAGGATGGGGGTCTAAAAAAGGTTGCACTCGATGTCCGCAAGCGAAGCACGTACTTCACCATACAGGGGCAGATTGATGGTGGAGCGTTTTTTCGTAGCAACCAAGCCAAACTCATCGACGGGCCCACCGAATACAACCTGGTATGGGGCGATGTGCATGCCCATTGTCTGGATGGAATCGGTATGGCCACACTACAGGAATGTTACGAATACGCGCGAGATGCAGCCTGCTTGGACTATATTGCAATTGCTGCCAACGATGCTTTCATTACCGATGATTGTTGGGAAAAGTACAAGAAGCTGGCGGATGAAAATCATAGAGACGGAGAATTCGTCACCTTTTTGGCTTATGAATGGCATGGTGTCTCGGCCAAGGGTGGCGATCATGTGGTGGTCTTCAGGAATACCGACGAGCCTATCCATCGCTCATCCAGATTCTCGGTGGGAATCAACGATGATTTGATTGAGGGCGACCCGAACCGCAACGAAGACTATACAGATGCCGACACTATCGAGGAACTGTACGAGCTGTTAAAGGACAAACGCGTGTTCTTGGTGCCGCACGTATGTGGATTCAAGGCAGATCTCGACAGACACTATGAATCGATCGAACCCATTGTCGAGATATGGTCACACCACGGCGACTTCACGGATTTTGGGGAAGACGCGCTGCGTAGAGGATACCGGGTAGGATTGATTAGCAACTGTGATGATCACACCGGGCATACCGGTGACTCGTATCCCTATTACCGCGATCGTCCCATGATTTATGATTTGCATGAGGATCCGTATCCCGGAAAGAGGGAGATGCAGCACGGGGGAGTGACGGGCGCCTATATCAGAGGGCCGATGACACGTGATTCGGTTCTTGAGGCTTATTATTCGCGCCGTGTGTACGGCACTTCGGGTGTCAAAATATTGTTAAACTTCACTCTAAACTCTTCCCCTATGGGAAGTGTAGTACCACTTACGGATCCAAGAATGCGAAAGCATCTTGAAATCGAAGCGGCAGGCACCTCAAGAATAACTAAAGTCGAGATCAGTAAGAATCTAGAGATTATTGAGACCGTTGAAGTAAATGCACTTACAACCAAGGTCGAGTTTGATGATACTCAAGCTGCAAACGAAGGAGACTACTATATCGTCAAAGTGTTTCAGGACGATTACAACTTGGCTTGGTCTTCTCCGATCTGGTTAAAATCGTCCTGATCTGCGCCCAAGACTGCGCGAGTCCTACTCAACCGGGGCCACGGGCGACCAGTTGTTCGCCGTGATCGACGATGGCCCCGTCCAGTCAACCACAACTTTGGACCAAACTCAAGGCCGCTGAAGCGACTCCCCAACCGCTCATCGGCTCGGCAGCACAGTTCGCGTACCTCAAGACTGTGGATGCTTCCCACTGCCGGCTATTAGCCCACGCCGCCTTTAAGCTCCACTATCTTGTACGGCAACTCCTCTTCCCACGATGGCCAAAGCCATCCACCACCCTCCGGCGGTAACATCTCAAGGTAGAACATAAGGTCCCAACGATCGGGAATCTCTCGCTTATCTATTACATACAAAAACTGATTCATGAGATTTCTCTTCATTGGCGCTTCGATCCAGTCCAGTTTATTGTTTACCGCGCGATAGTGAATAACCACCTGTTCTACCAGGACACCTCCTTCAATGAGGACCTTTATTGGTATATCGACTGTGCGCTGCACTGACTCTGGATAAATCAGCTTCAATTTCGGAACCGGACGTCGTGCGGTCTCGCCAGCAAAAATGGTGCATGCCTCATACAATGTCTCATCTCTCTCCAGAAGCTCTACCACATGCCTTACGTCTCGCTCTACGACGGGTACAAAATCCTTCCAATGAGTACCCTGGTATGGTAGTGCCAACGTCTGCTGCCCAAACACCAGCTTCTTATTGTACACGCCGTCCGTGTGATGAACAATCTCCTTCCATATTGCTGCTGCATTTTCAATGTGCGTCCTTGCCTGCATCAGACGCCCTTTATTCTCGGTAAACTCGTAGAACCCGAGATGGGTCGCAGCCAACAACTTCTCTGCATGAAATTCAGCCAGGAAACCAGCGATTCTAAAGTCCAAAACCGTTGCTTTGAATTCAGCTGAAATCGTTCTAGCATTGATACGCTCAGCATCTGCAACCGCGTGATGCGTCGCACAGCCTAGTTGTTTAAGGCTTGTGCTAACTTGAAAAGGAGTCCACTTGCCACCAACGGAACCTCGCACCGCATCCTCGACATAGCCTGAAACATCCTCCTGCCAACTCTCGCTGTCCCAGGACGGCGTCTCTCTAAAGCTCCTAATGGCGTAGAATTGAGACGTGTCCCCTGGTTGTACCAACGCATATTCCGCAAGTGGATAGCCCGGCTCCAGTTCATGCCATAGGCGCCACTCGCTAGCCGAAGCCATTCGTGTTGCGGTAATAAGGGGTATAATTTTGCCCGCTACACGATACGCTCTTTCAATGCTACCAGCAGCCGCCTGAAATCTGCTACCCAGCTCGCGTTGGTAAATCTGCGGCGCGCAGTCCGGATTATATCCAAAGCGCCCGAATACCAAATAGAACATCCAATAGCGTTCATATTCATGGTGATACGATTCGTAAGTGGGATCCACAAAAATACGCCAATCTCCCGGTGCATCACCATATCCTTTATTACTGAGGGGTGCGAATACCTCGAATCCGATGCCGCTTCCGAATTTGCAGCTCCTAGCGAAACGCTCAGCATATTCGGGATCACCCCATAGCAGCAAGCGGTGACTACCTACGGTCCAAAGTCGATACATAACGTCATAGGAGCGAGGAGTAGCGAGAATGTCTCCATATCCATACCGTGTTTCATCGCGATAGTTACTGTCAATGGAAGCTGGGTGATACGGCAGTCCCATGTGTTCCTGCCAATACTTGGTCGACACAATCACCTCTAAGCCCTCGCTGAGAGCGGCCTGTATCGTACTCCCTCTTAATCCCTTCAGCCGCAAGTCTACGCGCATCGGCCGACCACTGTTCCGCATAGCCTTAAATTGTGCCGAAAAAAAATCGGTCTGCAATTGCTCTGATATGCCACACTCATTATTGACACGAAATTGCACACACTTTATATTCGGACAAGCAATCAGCAGCTTGTTCAAGGCGATCGCACAGTATTCTTTTGGATATTCAGGCAGTCCGTCTACGTCTATGTCACTTAATCCCGGAACCTGGCCTAACTCAGGCAACCAGCCGCACTGCATCCATATTGAGAAAGTAAAATCAATACCATAATCGCATGCCAGATCTGATATGTACTTTAGCATTTCTAGATTTCGACTCTGTTCATCTTGTCGAAGGTGTCTTGCTCTTATGTAAGGAAACTCTGGCACATCTATAAGATAGGGATAGGGAGGGTTTAGATAGGTTGTGTGATCGGCGAATGTTAAGGCGAAAGTGTTGAACCGATGCACCGCTAGCATTCCAAAATACTGCCGCCAGAAGTCCTTATCATAATACCATTGTTTCTCCAAGTCACGATTGAATAGATGAATTGTGACTCCCCGAATCTTAAGAAATGGGGTTTCCGAGGCATCGCTGATTTTGAGGAACGGATTGATCCCGGTTGCGGCAAGCTCAATGCAACGAGCAACGTCCAGCAACGCATACATCAGGCCCTTAGCATCTCTTCCAGCGATGATCTTTAGCGTTGCAGGGCCCCTTGTTATGCTCTTAATGCAGTATGCTTCTGCCGTATCGGTTAAACTTCCCGATATTGCGCTTTGAACTTCGCTACTACAAAAATCAGAATCCGTACCAACAATACCTATGAGCACCGATGGAGTAGTAAGTCCCTCCATATCATGGGCTATGGAATAGCGAACACCTTTACTTCTTAGTGCCCGAGTTAGCCTGAGTAAGCCATGCCTGGCTGGAGCGCAGAGATCAGCTTCTGTCATAAGTTTCAGCACGGCCTCTTTAGGCCATGTTCCGCTCTCGAATACGTCCATGATTTCGCTTTCCGCCTTCTCAACTTCGGAGATGTGTTAGGTTTCGAGTGGCCGCGGCCGCTTTTCTGCGCCGATTGCTCGCAGCGAGTCGCTGGCGCCCCATCACATCAGGATCGCGACAGCAGCGCACTCAAGTCCTTCGTCATGGATGCCGCTTAGCGCCCAGAACCGGAATCGAACGTAAATAGTCTGCCGTCACGAACAATTCCAAAATCTCTCGCCTTTATCGTATTGTTCTGATAACAAAACTCTTCTCTGCTGAAATTCGCAATTATGGTTGTCCCATCTTCAAAAACCGTCTTTTGAACTCCATCAGTCCAGTAACATCCATCGTTCGTAGCCACCACTTGCGAATCTGAAATAAATTTGTGCTCGATCATCTCCGAGCAGAAAGTCTCGCGCAACGTCGTTGAAAGGAATTTTGAGATATTCTCAAGAGAAAACGGAAGCGTGTTATACAGAGCAACATACAGCAAATACTCGTCGCCGTAGAACATCTGTCTACTCTCCGTAAGAAAATTGAGCACCGAATCATGATACACGAGCTGAAAAAGAGGAATAGGGATGGGCCTCTGAGACCCTCCAAAGGAATAGTCGAAGAAGTGAACGCGAATAAACGCCCCCAAATCAACCACGCCAGCCAAGAACCCCTTTGGTGTAGACTCCGTCGCCACGGCGCCGAAATATCTCTTCGCTAATCTGAACACCTGCTCCCTTAACTTAGCATCGGCTTGCCTCGTCAGCGGATGCGCTCCGTCGAAGCACTCATAGAGCGATGTCTTGCCTCCCATAACATCGATGTAGATGGAGCCCTTGCCCACCATTTCCGCGATCCGGGGCATGTCCCGCTGCGCGAACCTTAGGCTCTCCGCGCTACAAATTGCGTAGCTCTTGCCACCTGCCCACATTCCTTTGTCAAGAAACTCCCCATGCCGCCCCTTGACAAGATAATCAGCGCTCCACTCCGGTGACCTCTTGTAAGCCTGCGAATAATTGTCGTGAACCGAAAACGTATAGCCGTCGCTTAAACTCTTTGCCCAGTCAGCTACCGTCCTAAATTCTTGCTCCGGGCCACGCCCCGCGTCACTCGCGAATCGCGCTGGCAATCCTGCATCGAAGCCTCCTGCCAACCAACCGGTGTTGTATACCACCAGCCTGTCGAACCCGCGCTTCTTAGCGGTCGTAAATACTTCTTCGGCGGTCCAGTTAGCTGGCTTCCCTTCATACACTGCCTGTCTAGGATCCATCACATACAGGCTGTAGTCCTTGCGTACTCCCGGAGGTCTTTCTTTGCAGAACACATTATGTTTCCAGACCACCGCTCCAACCAGATTCTCTACTTCGGGATGCTCCGCTATCTTCTCCTTCAAAGAAACGAAGCGACGCCCTTCAACTAATCGTTTGCGGTAGGTTTTGGCCACATCAACATGCGTAACTTGCTGCATGAAGACGTATTCAACTGACCGTCTATAGTTAAGTCGGCCCTGTTCAAAAACAAATACAGGGCTGATTCCTACCTCTCTCTTCGAATTCTGATTGACCGACGTTCGAAACCTACAATCAAAAGGAGTGTCTACGATGCAGGTCATCCCGTGATTCCCGCGCAATATCCCGAATATTGGCATATTCAAGAAACCGTATATCCAATGATCCAGGCGGCCGCTGTATCCGTGCGGGAACCTGAGCATGATGCCGGCTCCATAAGGAAGCACAAGCTCACCTGGTTCACAGCTTCTGAATCCACCCAAATCGCATGGGAAGGCTATTTCGAGCTGCTCTTCATCCATATTGTCAATGGGATCGATTGCTAGCACCAAAGAATTCTTACGCAGCGCAATCTCCAGATTGACAAGCAAATTTGGTCCGTTTTCAGGGGTTTGATAATAGTGTCCCGGCCACCTCTTCCAGTACTTGAAATTATGCAGTGTGATGCTTATGCGATCTTGTGCCTTCGCAAATGCCGCCATGCAGTAACTTGGCGGCACCACGATGTGTCCGCCGTAGACGATTTGAAATAGATTCCTGCAGCTCCACGCAAAAGAGCTTTGCTTGTCGAAGACTACCAGAGAAAGAGTCTCTCTGTCGATCCGGACGTCCAACAACTCATTCTCTACGCAAATCGCAGCCATCGTTCAGTGCGCCTCCCCAAAACACTGCGGTGATGTGAATCGGGACTGCCATTCGACCTGCGCCACGTTCTCTCTCCTGACCACCTTAGTCCGCCCCAAGGTCTTGCAGAGAAGGCCTCCACCCGGATTCAATTTTCGTGCACAACGCCACGATGCTATTGAGATCACACTCCAAGTCTGGCTGCAGACCAGCCTCCAGGTAGCGGAGTGCGTTCGCTTTAATCACATGGAGACGCTGCGTCACGTCAGAGTCACCGGCGAGTCGAATTTGCGCCAGCGCGGACCACGGCTGCGTCGGGACGGGATCCGGTTGATTCTCCGTGGCCGCTACGCGAAAGTAAGATTCAGCATCCGTGAAATTACCTTTAGCTTCCATAATGGTCCCGGCGACATAAAGAGTCATTGCGTCCGACCTCCGCAAGGGTTTTCCAAGGTGAAGATTCGGCGGGTACTCCAGAGCCTTTTTGACTGCACTACAGGCTTCGTCGTAGTTGCCTGCGAGCGCCTCCTGCACTGCTCTTTTACGATGCAGCCGCGACCACAGGTTGCGAAGATCCTGCGACAGCTCGTAAGGATGGAACTCCATTGTGGCCAATAGCTGTTCAGCAAGATCATAGTCCCCTAAATCCACACAGAGCCTTGCTAATGTTTCCCGTGCTTCTTCGTTTCCCAGTACTTCGTCGGTGGCAGACTTGAATCGTGATAACCACGCGCGGTCTCGCTTTCCGCTCACCTCGAGTGCTCTGTCAAGCTGAATCCAAGCCGATGGATTGGGAGGACCGACCGAAACCGCTATTCCTAATTCCTTGACTGCTTCGTCCACATTTCCTCTCTCAAGATACACTATTCCAAGAGTGGTACGAAACAGAGAGTTCTCTGGATCAATCCTGCATGCCACTGAGAGATTAACGATAGCGTCGTCCAGTTGCCCAATCTCGGCCGACAAGCAGCCCAAACCGAAACATGCCACGGGATCATCACTATTAGCGATAAGCGAAAACTCAAGTGCTCTTTTCATCTGCCGGCCCCAAGCAAAGAAGCTGACATCGGGGGTGCCTGGAACATCGTATCCCATCCAATTCATGAGATAGTATGCCTGCGACGCCCCAGTCTCTGAAGTTACTCGCTGCAGCACCTGTATGGCTTCTTCCTTGGCTCCACACTCGTTATACCATAGTGCCACCTGAATGGCATCCGCGTCCTCCGTTTCACTGTCCGAGCGCACATGTAGATCTGTCCCGGGCTTACCTGCGAGATACATCTCCCACTCTGCTTGCACACTCACACCATGCTCGTCTTGTAACGCCTCACAAGCTACCGTCCAGGCTCTCATGTCTCCCCGAATCCGACTGTCTAAGGCCCGAAGAAACAAGAAAGTAGCGTTAGCCGGCTCCCGCTCCAGGCCGTAGTCCACAAGCATTCTGGCTTTGCTATGCTTGTCGCCTCTCAGTGCCTCGAGAGCCAGTTGCACTAGCGCTGGAACCACGTAGTCCACGCCAGTGGCGGCCGTTACGCAGAAGTCGGCGACCGCTTGAGCAGTGTCTCCGCTCCACAGCGACGCAAGTCCGTGGAGATACAAAGCTTCATCATTTTGCGGATCTCTTTCAAGTGCTAAGGAGAGCTCCTTGAGAGCATCGCCATAGTCTTCAGTAAAAATACTTAGTAATCCCAACTGCAAGTGAACTTTCGAAAACCCAGAATCTTTTTCGAGCGCCATCCGGTAGCAGTGTCTCGCCAAGTCTTGTCTCTGCATACGTTGCCAATAGCAGCCTTTCAGATACAGTTGTTCGGCACTCATTTCTTTTGTAGGTTCAAATGAGTCGTACAAGCGGGGAGCACTTTTCGCCAACGGTGCACCATGCTTTGACCAGAAAAAAACGGTGTCATCTGCACCATAGACCGCTATTTCGTGGATCCTTTCCTTTGGCATCGTAAGCCGTACCTTGCAAGGCTCGCTGGGATCAAGGTCAAACCTCCCCGCAACTACCTGGTTGATTCTAAGACAACATCCATCTACAGCGGTGGTTGGAGAGATCCTCAGGTAGGTATCTCGTCCGTCCTCTTCAATGTCTATTGCGCCGTACATTGAAGCCGATCGGACATTTGACATGCTAGAGAACGGCATCCACCACTCTCGATGCGACAAAGTAGAATAAGGACGCAGTACGCCTCGGTCCATCTGGGTCTGCGGGCGACCGCTTTGAATCTCCGCGACGGGCAGCGCAATATCAGCACCGATTCGGCCCCATAGTAGACCTTCTTCGCTGTTTCCCCAGGACCACAGCTTCTGTCCCTGGACCTTCCAGGGTGGCGCCCACCGAACAACGCCAAACCGCCAATCTTCGTAGCATACGCCAAACCATCCAGCGACATTAGATGGACTGAACAGCCCTATCGGCTCGGGTATTTCCCGATAACGGCTATAATCGACGCCATGCATCAGCGGATAACCATATTTTGTTGCGGTCTCCAGAAATGGCCCTTCATAATGACCAATCATTTGTTCGGTAGGAAAAGCGAATCGCAAAGTATCATGTGGCGTAATACCCGCATTGATCCAACACATCCACGGCTGCGATAGCGGTGTCTGATTACTCATGAATTGATCAAGGATTACTCCACGATAGTCGTGTACCAATGTAATTCCAGCAGCTATGCTAGTTCCGGATCTCCGATCGATATGGTGAAAGAGAGCTTGCACGCCTTCGTTTGTCTTCTTGAGGTAGAGGGGCACCCGGCTCCAAGTTGCCACGCTATGTCCTATGGGAAAATTCCACTCAACACCTCCTGCGACATAGGCACCGCGAATGGCATTGTGTGCAGGCTTCATAACCTTCGGACAAAAAAACAGATCTCTGCCGGTTATGCGATCAACCGCCTTGTATAGATGCATCCCCCAGTCCGGGAGTATGGTAATCTCCATCAGGCCGGAGCTCAACACAATCGCATCGTACAGTCTTTCTTCTATCCTCGTAGTAAATGATTTCTGCCACTCATACGGGTATATGGAGCGAACTCCTCTACCAAAAAGCGGTGGGTTTAAATCCCGCGGCCCCAGGGCATAGGTTGGAATCGTAACTTGTCTGAAGTGCACATCAATGCCTAAATGAGAAAATGAATGCATTGCTAGCATATCCCATCAACCACGGTAAGCACTCCGATCTCGAACTCGATCATATAGTGGATTGAGGGCCACCTGATGGATGGCCCACAATCCTCGTTATCTATGGCCACCAAAGCACTCGCATGGCCATGGACCTACTCCATCCTTCTTTCTTCGGTCTTCCAGTACCACTGCCAGATTCTGCCACCTTCCTCAGGGTATAGCGACTGTTTTGTACGCCCCCAGACGTTGCCAAGATCCTTGTGAATTGCCCAACTCCACGGCGGAACTGCGAAGCCCATTTGAAGCATTTCCTGGGCCACAATGGTTCGGTACTCGTTACGCGCGGACGCGGCCTCGGCCTCGTCAGTGGTAGCTTGAATGAGATCATAAAGCTCGAATAGTCTGCGATGTAACCCCGCGGGCTCTTCGCCCGGCCTATCAGCAGCTGGCTTGTCTCTGTTTTGCCACCATTGCCACTGAGCGTTACCCATTCGTGGAGGATTCAACGAAAGCCTGGTGAACTCACTATCGAATCGTCCACTCCACGGCCACATATAGATTCCGTAGCCTTCTTCGCTATCCATCATAGCAGCTCGCAGTCTGTGCTCTACCGGTTTCGCCAGACTGCGAATACCTATCTCTCTCCAATTCTGCGTGGCTATCTCTGCGATCTCATCGGTGCCCATTCCCCATCCTGATACGTACATTAGAATAAGGGTAAACTTATCACCGTTAGGAAGCAGCCTGTACCCTTCATTGTCCGTCTTGTCCAGGCCTATCTCATCAAGCATATCCTGTGCACGGGACGGTTCATATTCTATCCACTTTCCGTCGATCTCCGGGTCATAGACTCCTGGGCCACTGAAGCCGTGGGAGACCATCCCGAGACCTAACAGTGCTGTCTCATTGATGAGATCTCTATCCACGGCAATCGATAGTGCGCGACGGAAATTGACGTTCCGCAGGATCGCCCGCTCCTCAGGATCAGGATGGTTAACATTGAAAATAAGCGGGCTTATGGATCCGTTGGGGGCGAAGTATGACACCAGCTCTAGCCCGGTCTCATCGGTGGATTCAGCAATAAGAGGATAGTCGGGTACCGATATGCCCCTGCCAAAAACATCGACCTCGCCAGCCAATGCTTTTACTTTCTGCAAGTTGGCAGATGCTCCTGTCAGCATTTGGATATCAAGATAGTCTATATAAGGAAGCTGGTTGCCAGCTTTGTCGACCATCCAGAAATAAGGATTACGCTCCATCCGCGCAAATGTTTCCTTTTCGTATGCTACTATCTTCCACGGTGTCAGTACGGGATGGTCATAATCCTCATAGAACCGCGGATAGATGATCTTGTCAGTTAACTTAAGAAACTGCTCTTTGGGATCTACACCGTCTTGCGGACTATAATCTGGATGAAATTGCTTCAGGTAGTGGGCAGGTGCGCGGAACATCGCGCTGACTTCACCACCAGCAAATCCGCGCGAACGAAAGAGCAGCTTGGGATTCGGCTTTGCCATTACAATGCGCACTGTGTAGTCATCAAGCATGACTATGTTATCGTTGCTTGGATTCAACCCACCCGGTGTACCCAGAGGTTCCGTAATGTAACTTGATCTAACCAGATCATTCCACCAGAACATGATGTCATTGGCCGTAAAAGGCTCGCCGTCTGACCACTTTATCCCCTCACGGAGATAGAATGTAACGGTCCTGAAATCCGACGAAAACTCCCACTCCTTGGCAAGCAAAGGTACAAATCCATCGAATTCAAGTTTCGTGAGGCCCATCTGCAAGTACTCGTTTAACATCAGCGGGTAGCGCTCGTGAGCCAACCGAAGTGCGCCTCCGTACTCTCCAATCCCCTCCTCGTATGCCTCGATCTCTGCAGGCGGCCACACCAAGGGCTCTGTCGGTAGCCGCTCGTCCACCGGCGGCAACTTGCCAGACTCCACCAGTTCACCTAACATAGGTGCTTCATTAAACCTGCCCTGCGCCACTTCCACGACTACATTATCTGCACCTTCTGCTGATTCCTCTTCACCAGCAGGTCTGGCGACTAGCACGGTCCCGCTAACAAACAGCGCGACCAGAGTGATAAGCAATTTCATAACTTGTTTCATTACGTAAACCCTCCATCGTAATGACGTTCTCGGAACACAACACTAACCCACTATCCAAACCACATTCGACTGTTCACCCCCTACCCGACACCGTCCCGGTGTCCGAAATCCCGCCTAGCGTAAGATGTTCTGCCAAGTGACACGCAGATAAATGATCCCGAACAACAGTGCTCTGCTTCAGGCTCGGCTCTTGCTGAACACACAGCTCTTCCCCGTACGCGCACCTTGAATTGAATCTGCACCCCGAAAGATCTGCCCCTGGGTCACCCACGACGCCCTTGAGTGACCTCCGACTTCGATTCGCATGCGGATCCGGAATAGGAATCGCAGACAAAAGAGCCTCGGTATAAGGATGCTGCGGGCTCGAACAAACATCCAGCGCTCTGCCCACTTCCACGATCTTCCCCAAGTACATGACGGCAACAAAGTCGCTGACATGCCGAACCACCCCCAAATCATGTGAAATAAACAAGTAAGTAAGCCCGTGTATTCTCTGAAGTTCCATAAGCAGATTGAGGATCTGCGATTGGATAGACACGTCCAGAGCCGAAGTCGGCTCATCACATACGACAAAGCTCGGACTAAGCGCCAATGCCCTCGCTATGGCGATCCGCTGACGCTGCCCGCCGCTAAACGAATGAGGGAATCTATTCATTACATCGGGCTTCAATCTTACGCTCTCAAGTAACCGAGCAACCCTATCATCGAGTTCCTTGCCCCTTGCCTCTCTATGCAGCACAATAGGCTCCGCGACGATATTTCTTATGTTCATACGCGGGTTCAGCGACGAATATGGATCTTGATAGATCATATTCATATCGCGTCTAGCGTATCTCAACTCACGCTTAGTAAGCTCCACCAGTTGCAGGATCGCACCATCATATTCATACTCGATCGTGCCTGCCGTAGGCTCGATCAGCCGCACCATGACTCTCCCTAAAGTGGTCTTCCCACAACCACTTTCACCCACAATACCAAGCGTCTGTCCCTTATCGATTTCTAGATCCACGCCGTCTACCGCCGCTATTTGTGTACCTGACTCTACGGCGAAAGTTCTAGCCACAGGAAACCATTTCTTTAAGTCCGTGGTCCTGATTTTTACGTCCCTAGGCGTATCCATACAATCTCAAGCAAACAGCCAACATCGTACCTGATGTCCAGAGTCTATCTCAATTCGTGGTGGCAACCGCTCTCTGCATATTCCCATCACTTTGTCGCAGCGTTCCGAAAACGGACAACTGCTCGGCACTTCGCCTAGTTCTGGCACGATTCCGCTGAGAGACTTCAACTCTGTCTTAGGGGTACTAATCAGACTCGGCATTGATTCCAAGAGTCCACTAGTATATGGATGTCGTGGATAAGCAAACAAGCTCTTTACGTCAGCGTATTCTGCGACGGTACCGAGATACATTACTAGTACGTTTCTGGCCATCTCGGCGACTATTCCCAAGCTATGTGTAATTAAGACAATCGCCATTCCTGTTTCAGTCTGGAGATACTTTAGGAGCTCTAGTATCTGAGCTTGAATTGTCACATCCAATGCGGTGGTAGGCTCGTCCGCTAACAGAAGTTGAGGACGACATACGATGGCTATTGCAATCATCGCCCTTTGCCTCATGCCACCGCTCAATTGCCCGGGATATTTTTTTGCCATGTCTTCGGGGTCGGGTAACCCAACTTGTTCAAGGATCTGTACAGCCCGTTGTTGAGCCTCTTTTTTGGACAACTTGCTGTGCTCCAGCAAGCCTTCCGTTATCTGGTTGCCAATTGAAAACATGGGGTGAAGGGATCGCATTGGCTCCTGGAAAATCATAGCTACTTCTTTTCCCCTAATTTTCCTCATTTTTCTTCCATTTGGAGGCAATTTGGTCACATCAACCAATTCGCCGTCATGACTAACCAATATGCTCCCTTGATCGATGCTGCCAGGGGGCAGTGGGACAAGTCCGAGAGTGGCAAGAGCGGTCACGCTCTTGCCACAACCGCTCTCGCCCACAATTCCCAGGATTTCGTTCCGTCTCACGCTGAAGCTCACTCCATTTACTGCATGGACTCTCCCAACCGCATGCCTAAAGGATACATGCAGATCCTGAACATCTAAGACTATGTCACTGTCTGTCTGCTTTTTCTTGGCAGAGGTTTCGCTTTCGTTACTCAATTGACAGTCTACCAATACAGGCCTGGCGCGTGCGATATTCAAAGAGCTCGAACTTCCAGGCAAAGTGTGTTGAGTCGAGATCCATTGGTAGTGTTAACACTCAGCGCCGGCCGGCAACTCGGCGCTGGGTCTTTTCGGGAGCCAGTCGTGGGCGGGATCCGGTATGTTTGCGTGCGCTGGAAAGGCCGCGGCTAGGTCCGCCTGCCGGCTCGGCAATGCCGCTACGGCGACGCCTGGGGTCTGCGCGCACACGGCGCGCTCAGTCCTGGCGGTCGGTGGCGCGACGAGTCTATGAAAGAATGGGTAGAGAGGAGGATGCACCGGCTGCGTCAACGAGAACCGGTCACTGCGCGGACGGCCGTCATGGGGCGTTTTCAGCATCCGTCGAACCCCGAGTAGAGTACTATCGCACGCACGCGGCATACCGTCAACCGCTCGATGCCGCAATGCCGCAGCGCCGCAGCGTACAAGAGCAATTACAACTTCGTTGGTGACGGACTCCGTGGTGCCGCCGCTCCGTACAAGTGAGGTTAATCAGATGTATCCGTTGCTGTCGGTCTTCCGGTGGTATGTCTCCATCGTCGACTCCCGCCACACTCAATTCGTCGATCGCACTCTAACGTGGTGTCACCGGGTGATCGGCGCGGACCCGCAGGGCGTGGTGAAAATCACGAAATCGATGATGATCAGACCGTACGCGGATTGTAGTTCCAGAGCACCCGTATAGAGCGCGAAGCGATGCTTTTCGACGCGCATACGCTTGTCGGGCAGTGCTTCGACCTTCGCGTGAGAGGCATGCAGGGTTTCACGATGTCCGGTTGGGGCGGGCAACTTGCGGGTGGAATCGACGCCGAGGATTCTTCTGGTAACCACACCACTGCGTCGCACCGGCTTGCGGCCGGCTGGTACTGGTGTCACCATGCTGGCGTATGATGCCCCGCACCACCCGAGTGGCCGCCCTCGACGGCAACGGCCGTGGCAAGCTGATCGAACGCGACGTGCCGGAGCTTGCCGCCGGACACGTGCTGGTGGAGGTGCGCGCTTCCATGATCAGCCCCGGCACCGAGCTGGGCCGGGCCAGACGGTTCCGCGGCGCGCCTGACCCCGACTTCGGGTGGCGGCCGTTCGGCTACTCCAACGCCGGCACGGTGGTGGCCGTCGGTGCCGGTGTTACCCGCCTCGGCGCCGGCGACGGGGTTGCCTGCATGGGCGCCGGGATGGCCTATCACGCGGACTACGCGGTGGTGCCGCAGAACCTGTGCACGCCGATTCCCGCGGGGCTGGGGTTCGACCACGCCGCGTCGGTGCACCTGGCCGCCACCGCGGTCAACGCCATACGCCGCACGGTGCCGCTGTTCGGCGAGAACGGAATCGTGGCGGGGCTCGGCATCGTGGGCCAACTGTGCTGCCAGCTGTTTCAGGCGTCGGGCTGCCACGCCATGGGCATGGATCCGCTGCAGGGGAGACGCGATATCGCGCTCGCCGCCGGCGCCGCGGGGGTGGTGGACCCGGTGACCGAGGAGGTAGCCGCCGTGGCCCGGCGCTTCTCGCGCGGTCTCGGCATCGACTTCGGTGTGATCGCGTTCGGTGGCGACGCCTCGGCCGCCTTCCGGCAACTCTACCAGGCGCTGCGCGAACAGCCCGACAGCCACCACACCGGGCGCATCGTGATCGTCGGCGGCGCCCAGGTCAGCCACGGTTTCGGCGCCTCTCTCGGCAACGTCGACGTGCGCAGTGCCGCGCGCACCGGACCCGGCTACCATGACGGCGAGTGGGAGGCGGGCCGCGACTACCCGCCGGTGCTGGTGGAGTGGAGCACGCAGCGCAACCTGGCGGAGTCGCTGCGGGCGATGACCGACGGCCGCCTCCGCATCGAGCCGCTCATCACCCACCGCTTCGCCCTGGAGCGCGTGGCCGAGGCGGTGGACCTGCTGGTCGAGCGACCGGCGGAGGCGGTGGGCGTGGTGCTGCAGCCGTAGCCGCCACGGGAGGTGAGTGACATGGAGAGCGTACCGGGCGGGACACTGTTTCCGACCATCGTCGTGGGCAGCCTGCCGCGACCGCAGTGGATCCGGGAGCTGATCGAGGAACGGACCGCGGGAGACATCGGCCTGGCGGACGCGGACCGGTTGCTGGACGATGCGGTGCTCTCGGCGATCCGGCTGCAGGAGCGCGCGGGACTGGACTTCATCTCCGACGGCGAGTGGCGGCGCACCCACTACTGCCGGGTGTTCACCGAGGCGGTGGCCGGGTTCGTGCCGGGCCTGGTGCCGACATCCGGCGCGCGTATCGGCGAGCGGCGGGCCGCCCCTTCCGGCTCCTTCGACCCCGGCGTGGTGGCGCGCATGGAGCCCGAGCGTCCGATCGCGACCACCGAAGCCGCGTTCCTGCGCGACCACACCGACTCCCGCATCATGGTCGCCCTGCCCTCCCCCTACACCCTGGGGCGGCGCATGTGGAGCGCCGAGCACTCCAGCGCCGCCTATCCGACGCGGGAGGGCTTCATGAAGGCGATCGTGCCCATCATCCGTCGCGAGATCGTGGAGCTGGCGCGGCTGGGGGTGGATGCGGTGCAGTTGGACAACCCGTGGCCGGCGATAGACGTGGACCCCCGGCTCGCCGACTCCACGGCGCCGCCGGCGGCGGACTGGGCCGCCTCGCAGGAGGAGATCGCCGCGGACCTGGAGCGCGAGGCGGAGCTGTGCGCCAAATGCATCAACGGCGCCACCGAGGGCATCGAGGGCGTGTTCCTCAACATGCACATCTGCCACACCCGCGGCCACACCAGCCGCGCCTCCTATGACGCGATCTTCGGCGTGCTCGGACGCATGAACGTGCACCGCTACGCGCTGGAGTTCGCCACCCCGGACGCGGGCGTCACCGAGGTGCTCGCCCACTTTCCCGAGGACAAGATCCTGGGGCTCGGCGTGATCCACCCCTTCGACGCCGCCGTGGAGCCGGTGGAGCAGGTGGTGGGGCTGGTGGAGCGGGCCATGCGGTTCGTCCCCAAGGAACGAATCAGCCTGAACTCCAACTGCGGCTTCGCCCCCGGGGCCGGCAGCGCCCGTCCCCGCGCCGGCGGCCCCAAGCCGTTCAACACCATCGTGGAACTGGACGACGCCTACCTCAAGCTGCGCGCCATGTGCCAGGCCGCCGCGGTGCTGCGCGAGCGCCACGGCTGAGCCGGGCCGCGGCGCAACCAGCAGCTCGTGCAGGCCGACGCGGACAGCGGGGCCGCCCAGCTCCAGCGCTTTGCGCGCGAGTTCGCCACGGCGGCGCAGTGGCGGCAGCGCGCCGCGCGCGTACGCCGGGGAGTGCTGTGCGGCATGCAGCTCGCCGCGCCGCCGAAGGCGCCGCTGGACCCGCTCGTCCACAGCGAGCGGGAGGGCGACGGCTACCGCGTCGCCAACGTGGCCTTCGAGAGCCTGCCGGGCTTCTTCGTCACCGGCAACCTCTACCGGCCGCTGCAGCCCCCTGCGCCCGGCGGCGCGCATGCCGGAATGCTGTGTCCGCACGGGCACTTCCCCGGCGGAAGGTTCCGCCCCGACCTGCAGCGCCGCTGCGCCGCGCTGGCGCGCATGGGAGCGGTGGTGTTCGCCTACGACATGGTGGGCTGGGGCGAGTCGCGGCAGGTGGACCACAACCACGACCCGTACGTGCTCACGCTGCAGTGCTGGAACAGCATCCGTGGCATCGACTTCCTGCTGTCCCTGGGAGAGGTGGACCCCGACCGCATCGGCATCACCGGCGCCTCGGGTGGCGGCACCCAGACCTTCCTGCTGGCGGCGCTGGACCAACGGGTGCGGGTCTCGATCCCCGTGGTGATGGTATCCGCCCACTTCCCCGGCGGCTGCAACTGCGAGAGCGGCCTGCCGATTCGCCACGGCCCAAACCACGAGACCAACAACGCCGACATCGCCGCCCTGGCCGCGCCGCGCCCGCAACTCCTGATCTCCGTCACCTGGCGCCGAGAGGGCACCGGGCGCAGGAAGGACCAATCCTGCAACACCCCCGAGGTCGAGTTCCCCTACCTCCGTCGCGTGTACCGCCTGCTCGGCGCGGAGGACAACGTCGCCAACCTGCACCTCGCCGACGAGGGTCACGACTACGGCTTCAACAAGCGAGTGGGTGCCTACGCGTTCTGCGCACAGCACCTGGATCTGGAGCTGGCCGCCATACAGAACCGCACGGGCCAAGTCGACGAATCGTTCGTCCGCCTCCTGGATGAGACCGACTTGAGGGTGTGGGACGCGGAACACCCGCCTCCGGCCGCCCCGCTGAGCGGCGCCGCCCTACTGGACCTGCCTCCCGCGTAGCGAGCCATGTCAACTCGGGCCAGCGTCCCGTAGCCGAGTATCACTTGCTACGGAATCCGCGGAATCGTTGACGAACCACTGGGGATGCGCGACAGTCCCACCATGGCAACTGTCCGAGCTGATGCAAAGAAGCGGGTCGTCATCCCTGCTGCCCAGCCTGGAGAAACCTTCGAACTCCAGAGTCAGGGGGCGGGACGGTTCCTCCTCGTCCGACTGTCGGCTCCTCAGGAAGCGCCAACGAAGACCAGAGAAGAGTGCCTTGCGTCCATAGCGGAGAATCCCCTTCGGCTTCGACTTTCGTGGGAGGAACTGCGACGACAGACTCGGGAGCCATGACCCTGCTGGACACCAACGTGCTCATCTATGCCTCCCAGGCCGATGCTGTGCATCATGATTGGGCACGCCTCACCGTAGCTGATGCTGTGGCATCAGAAGGCGCCGCCATCAACGCTGTCAGCGTCGCCGAAATCTGCGTTGGGGCGGACCATGCCGCCACCGAGATCGGACGCGTTCGGGCTTGGGGTGTGGAGATTCTTGATGTACCCGGCGCGGCAGCAGAAGTATGTGCGGCTGCATATCGCCGATATCGAGAACGAAGGCGGTTGCAGTCAGGACTTGAGTCGCCAGCAATCCCGCCGAGATTATGGATTGGCCGCTCGCGACCGCAGATCGATCCAGAGTCGCGGCTTATTTCCCATCGGTACGCCTGATCACACCGTTTCCCGAGCCGGTGCATCCCGAATCACCGACCATCTCCGAGCCAACCGGTAGTCCGCGGACAGAAATCGAGGGGAATGGCAATCACGGTGGCAGGGAGTAGTAACCCGTGGCGAACTCGCGCGGCGCTTCAGCTCAGCTCGGGATGCGACCCGTTCATTTCTGCTCCTCGCCAAACCGTCAGTTTCATGTGACCGGCTACGTGGCGGGGCGCCAGCGGATCAGGGCGCCGGCGTTGCGGTAGTTGCCGTAGGCGGTGAGGATCGAGCCGTCGCCCACGGAGATGGAGAACTGGTGGCCGCACGCCACCTCGTACCACCGCTCCGCGCCGGTGGCGGCGAAGTCGTCCACCACGTAGCGGTGCTCCAGGTCCCAGGTGACGCCGTGGTCGCGGCTGACGACGGCGTCGCAGCCGCGGCGGTGGGTGGCCAGGTCGCCGGCCCCGAAGTCGAGGCGGCGGATGACCGTGAGCACCAGGTCGTCATTGGGCAGCCGCAGCAGGGTGGCGTGGTGGCGGCCGGGGCCGAACACGAAGTCCAGCGGTGTCCAGCTCGCGCCCGCGTCCTTGCTGATGGAGACCGCGGTGCCCTCGAAGTTGTCGTAGTGCAGCGGGATGTAGCGCGCCGGCATATCGGTGCGCAGGGCGGCGACGATCCAGCCGTTGGCGGCGCGCACCAGGGCACCCTCACCTACCCCGCGCTCCACCCGCTCGCCGTTGAAGCGATCGTACCACACCCACTCCCGCGGCCAGCTCACCGGACCCCAGGTGCGGCCGCCGTCCTGCGACCAGCGGATGCAGCCGCAGCAGGGGTTCTGCGGCAGCGGGCCCTTGGACACCGTCTGGCCGGTCTCCGCGACCAGCGTGGCGTTGCCGGTGGCATCGCGGTCGATCAGGGCGTTGCCCTCACAGTCCATCTGGGTGCCGTCGGGCGCCGGCGGCAGGCGCTCGCCGCGCTCCCAGGTGTGCCCGCGGTCACGGCTGTAGTAGCGGAAGTTGCCCGCGTCCGACCAACTCGACATGAAGCTGAGCACGCCGCCGCCGAGATGGGCCAGCAGCATCGGCCGCGTCGAGCAGTCCGGCACCTCGACGTACGTCCAGCTCGCGCCCGCGTCTTCGCTGAGCCCGATCACGGTCTGGTTGGACTGCGCCAGGGTCATGGAGCCGGCCACGCCGGCCACCGCCCAGTTGCCGTTGTCCAGCACCGCAAGGCCCCAGGGAAACACCGGGCGTTCGCCGTGCCGCGGCAGGAAGCGGAACGCCGCCGGGTGGCCGATCTGGCCGCCCGCGCCGTCATGCTGCAGCACCCAGTGCTCGCGCCAGCCGAGCTGGTCGCGGCTCGGGGTGGCCGGAAGCTGGTCGCTGGTCAGGGGTCGCTGCATCGCTCACTCCTCCTGCGGGCCGGTTCAGATACTAGTAACGCGGCCACACACGTCGCGCAACTGCGCCGCTCGACCAGCGCCGAAGCGCTCAGCGGGCGCCGCCGGGAAGGCGGAACGAGTACAGCTCGGCGTCGCGCAGCAGGAAACGGATGCGCCGGAAGCGGGGCACCTCCGCCGCTCCCGGACCCGCCGGGCCGCGCAACTCGGTACGCCCGTTCCAGCGCAGCACGTGCTCGACCGCGTCGCCGTGGAACGGGTCGCAGTCGTCCACGGAGTAGCCGGGGATCACCGCCCCCGCCTCATCCAGCAGCTCGGCGCGCAGGGAGCCGCGCCCGCGGCAGGCGGCGTTGACCACCAGGGTATCGCCCCACGACAACAGCGGCTGCGTCACCAGCACCCCCTCGCGTACCGGGTTCGCGCCGAGGGAGACGAAGCCGTCACGGCGCAGGCGCGCCAGGCCCAGCCCGTAGCCGACCGCGTCCCAGTCCCACACCTCGGGCACCGCGCGCCACGCCTCCGGATCGTCGCGCGCCTCGTTGCCGCCGGCGAACCACCAGTCGTGGTGGTTGTGCGAGCCGCCGTGGTACACCCACAACTCGTCTCCCATCGCCACCGGGGGGCTCGGCACCGTGACCATGAACTCGTTCCAGGAACCGGGGGCACCGCGCCGCAGCCAGGGCCGGCCCGGGGCGATGCGGCGCCACGAGCGCCCGTCCCGGCTGTGCACGAGCTGCACGTCCATGGTGTTGCTCACCATGTGGAACACGTTGAGAAAGCCCACCCACTGCCCGTCGAGGCGCAGCGGCGTCATGCCGTAGAACGCGTCGTCGATGTTGTCGAGCGCGGGATCGGGGGCCAGGATCGGGCGCGGCTCGCTCCAATGCAGGAAGTCGCGGCTCTCGATAAGGAAGATGCGGCGCCGGCCCTGGCGGGTGGCGGCCCCCAGCGCGGCGTCGAAGCCCGGTTCGCCGCCCACCCCCGGCCAGCCGCGCGGCGGCGGGCGCAGGTGGCCGCGTCCCGGGACCGACCGGTAGTAGGGATGGCGGGTCGCCGCGAGGTGGGTCCGCGAGTCCGGATCGAACGCCAGGATGGTGACGTCGCCGCGTTCCCGGCCCAGGCGGCCGAACACCGGTGCCTCGGCGTACGGCGTGAGGTGGATGCCGTCCGCGGAGTAGGCGGCGTGCACGGTGAAGCGGGACTCGTTCTCGGCGACCGGCACGATGCGCGTGTACAGGGTCTTGAAGCGGCGCCGCGGGTCGCGTTCCAGGGGATCGTCGACGATGCAGATGTCATACACCGAGCCGTAGTCCTCGGTCCCGAACACGATGTTGGTGTCGCGGCCGGCCTCGGGCTGAATGCCCATGGGCGGCTTGACCCAGTCGATGCCGTCGTCGGAGCAGGCGTAGAGCTGGCGCAGGCGCGCGTTCTCCCAGCCGTGGGAGCCGCCGCCGCGGCTCCACAGCCGTTCCCGGTCCAGCTTGAAGTCGGTGTAGAAGCAGTGGAAGCGGCCGCTGTCGGGGTCGCGCCGCAGGTTCCAGGAGTTGCACGAGAAGTAGGTCACGTGCTCCCACGGCCGGTCGCGGCGGATCAGCGGGCTGCGCGCATCGGGGACCGGATGGTGGATGCTCCTGGTGAGATGGTCGGCGACCTCGACCACGACATCGTCGAAGAAGAACTGCGGCTGATCGCCGATGAACAGGACCGTGCTGTCGATTGCCACGCCGCTATCACCTCCCCGCAAGAGTGGCTGCGCCACTCCTGGCAGCGCCACCCCACTACTTAGCCACAGCGCGCGCAGTTGGTACAGTTGGATGCCGTGACCGACCTGCAGATCGCGACCGCGACCGATCCCGCGCCACCCTACCTGCTGGGCATCGACATCGGCACCACCAACCTCAAGGCCAACCTGTACGACGTGGCCGGTCGCCGGGTCGCCGCCGCCTCGCGGCCCACGGTCGCGCGGCATCCGCACCCCGGGAACCCCGACTGGGCGGTGTACTCGCCGGACGACCTGTGGCGCGACACGGTGGCGAACATCCGCCAGGTCACCAGCCAGGTGGCACAGCCGGAGACGATCGCGGCCCTGGCCATCACCGGCATGGGCGAGCCGATTGTCCCGCTGGACCGCGGCGGCGACTGGCTGCACCCGGCGATCTGCTGGTTCGACCGCCGCACCGAGCCGCAGGCGCGCTGGTGGCGGGAGCAGTTCGGCGCACGCCGCATCTATTCCATCACCGGCCAGCCGGTGAGCTTCCTGCTGTCCCTCAACGCCATGCTGTGGTTCCGCGAGCACGAGCCGGAGGTATTCCGGCGGGCGCACCGGTGGCTGGTGGTGGAGGACTATCTCAACTACCGGCTGACCGGAGCCTGCGCTACGGACTATTCCATCGCCAGCCGCACCATGGGCTTCGACGTCGTCCGCAAGCGCTGGTCGGAGGAGATCTTCGCGGCGGCGGACCTCGACCCCGCCGTGATGCCGGACCCCTTCGTAAGCGGTACGCCGCTCGGCAGCGTGCGCCCCGAGGCCGCGGAACTGACCGGATTGGCACCTGAAACCATTGTAGCTACTGGTGGCCACGACCATGGATGCGCCAGTTTGCCCGCGGGAGTGCAGCGCCCGGACTCGATCCTGAACTCCACGGGCACCTGCGACGTGATGCTCGGGGTGCTCGACGCCCCGCTGCTGAGCGACGCCGCCTACGCGGCGGCAATCCCGGTCTACCCGCACCCGCTGCCGGGGAAATACCAGGTGATGGACAGCATCCTGTTCGGCGCCGGCGCCCTGGACTGGTATCTGGACCGCTTCGGAACCGGGTTCAGCGCCGCCGCGAAGCACACCGGAGCCAACGTATACGACCTGCTGCTGGAGTCCGCCGCGCAGGCCCCGGCCCGTGCCGGCGGTCTGTTCTGGCTGCCCAACGCACGCGGCGTCCCCACCGACGCGGCCGCCCGCGGCGCTTTCGTGGGGATCCGCGACTCGCATACCGGCGGCGACTTCGTGCGCGCGCTGGTGGAGGGAATCTGCTACGAGATCCGGCTTCGCATCGACACCTTCGAACGCCTGTTCGACACCTCCGTGGAGCGCGTGGTGGTGGTGGGCGGGACCTCGCGCTCGGCGTTCTGGACCCAGTTGCGGGCCGACGTGACGGGACGCCCCGTGGAAGTGCTGGACACCGTGGAGGCCGCCTCGCTCGGCGCGGCGCTGCTGGCCGGCATGGCCGCCGGGGTGTACGCCGACTACGCGGATGCCGCGGCGCACGCCCACCGCGTACGGCACGTGTTCGAGCCTGAGCGCGACCGCCACGAGCAGTACGACCGGTGCTACCGCCAGGTGTATCGCCACATCGCCGGCGCATTGCATGGGGTCGACCGCGCCATCGCCGCAATCTTTCCGCCGCAGGAGTAGCCGTCCAACCGTCACCGGCTACTGGCCGAGCCGGGTGGGGAGCGGTAGAGTGCGCGGCCATGGACGACGTTCGCATCGGCATCATCGGCATCGGCGGAATGGGCAGCCACCACGCGCGCTACCTGCTCGACGGCAAGGTGCGCGGGGCCACCCTTGCCGCCGTCTGCGACGCCGCGGCCGAGCGGCTCGCGGCCGCACGCGCGGAGCTGGACCCCAACCTTCAGTGCTTCCTCGATCTGGATGAATTCCTGGCCGCCGGCGTGGCCGACGCCGTGCTCATCGCCACCACCCATTACCACCATCCCGCCATCGCCGTCCAATGCTTCGAGCACGGCCTGCACGTGCTGACCGAGAAGCCGGCCGGCGTCTACACCCGCCAAGTACGCGAAATGAACGAGGCCGCGGACGCCAGCGGCAAGGTGTTCGCCATCATGTACAACCAGCGCACCGACCCGCTCTATCGCCGGTTGCGCGCGATGGTGGCGGGCGGCGAGCTGGGCGAGCTCAAGCGCAGCAACTGGATCGCCACCTCCTGGTACCGGCCGCAGAGCTACTACGATTCAGGCGGCTGGCGCGCCACCTGGGCCGGCGAAGGGGGCGGCGTGCTGCTCAACCAGGCCCCCCACCAGCTCGATCTGTGGCAGTGGTGCTGCGGCATGCCGCGGCGGCTGCGCGCGTTCTGCTACTTCGGCAAGTATCACGCGATCGAGGTGGAGGACGACGTCACCGCCTTCGTGGAGTACCCCAATGGGGCGACCGGGGTGTTCGTCACCGGTACCGGCGACGCCCCCGGCAGCAACCGCCTGGAGGTGATCGGCGACCGCGGCAAGGTGGTGATCGAGGACGGGACGCTGACGTTCTGGAAGCTCACCGTTCCCGAGCGCGAGTTCAACCGTCGTCGCGATGCCGGGATGGGTGGTCCGGAGGCGATCCGCACCGAGTTTCGGCCCGAGGTCAGGGCCACCGGGCACGCCGGCATCACCCAGAATTTCGTGGACGCGATCAGGGACGGGGCCGGACTGCTGGCGCCCGGAGTGGAGGGGATCCACGGCCTGGCGCTGGCCAACTCGATGCTGCTCTCGGCGTGGAGCGACGACTGGGTCCCGGTCCCACCGGACGAAGACCGCTACTTCGATAGCCTGCAGGAGCGGATTCGGAGTTAGTAGCTCAGTTCGCGCTGGCGAAGGTCGACGCCGCGCCGGTCGCCGGCTGGTTCTCCAGCCGCGACAGGTAGTAGCCGAGGTCGAAGGTGTCGTCGCGGGTGAGGAAGCGCCAGAACCTGATGCGGTTCACGTGCTCCAGCCGATCCTCGTTTCCATACCAGTGGTGATCCCGCATCAGCACCCGGGAGATCTCCGGATCGTCCAGGTCGCCGGTGTTCCACAGCAACTGCTGCGCCACGGTCGGATTCAGCCGCAGCTTGAACATGTACCGGTTCTGGCGCGTCAGGTTGGCCTGGGCGCAGTGCCAGATGCCGTGATGGACCACGAACACGGTGCCCGCCTTGCACACGATCGGGTACTGGTTGAGGAAGTTGTGATAGCGGGCGATGTCTGATTCGCTGATGCGGCGGTAGTGGCTGCCCGGCAGGATCATGGTGCCGCCCATCTCACGCGGGGTGTCGTGCGGGAAGTAGAAGAACTGGATGTCGAAGTCGAGCCGCTGATCGAGGATGTTGTCGGCATGCCAGACCTGGGCGATGCCGCGTTCCGGCGCCACGATGTGCACCGCGTGATGGTCGTAGTGCGGGTTGGGACCCACCAGACTGTGGATCATCCCCTGGATCTCCGGCAGCGAGAACACGGCGCGAATGCCGTCGTTGCGCGGCCAGGCCTTGTCCAGCGTCGCGTCCGGTCCCCGTTTCAAGGACTCGATCGCATCGCTTTCCATCTCGGCCAGGGCGGCGGCATTGAGGTGGGCCGGCACCAGCTCGTCGAAGCGGAGGAATCCGTCGGCCACGAAGTTGGCCATCTGGAGACTAGTCAGCAGGTGTTCTTTCGTGACCATCGGTATCCTCCAGTTTCTCGAGGATGTACTCGTACTTCAGGAACGACGTACTGTAACCCATGCCCGGATAGGCGGGGAACTGTTGCGGGAATTGCACCACGCGCCAGCCGTCACGCATCGCGTCGACCGCCGAGTCGTAGGGCGGGGTCGCAGCGCTGCCCGTGGGTGCCCCGTAGCGGTTGCCCTTCTCGGGCACATCCGGCTGCGCGCTGGTGCCGTCGTAGAGCGACCAAGCCACCACCCTGCTGTTGAGATCCGGGTTGTGCAGGTAGAGCACCAGGATCTTCTGCTTCCTCACCGCTGCGCTTCCTCCACGGCATGCTCGAAGGCGGCGACCAGGCCGTCGACGTGCGCGGGCTGCATCGGCGTGGACAGGCTCGCCATGGTCAGCCCCGCGGGCAGATAGTACCCCCGCTCCAGCAGTGACAGGAACACGCGGCGGGTGAACTGCTGATCGGTCCCGAGCGCGGCACGGTAGGAGCGCGGTGCGCCGCCGGCGCCGACGCAGACGCCGAACACCGAGCCGGCGTTGAACGCGGCAGCGGCGAACGCGCGGCGGGCGAACATCGCGTTGAGTCCGGCTACCAGCCGCTCGGCGAGGGCGTTGAGGTCGGCGACCGCTTCCGGGGTCAGCGCGCGCAGGGTCGCCAGTCCCGCCGCCATGGTGACCGGGTGGGCGCTGTAGGTGCCGCTCTGGCCGCTTCCCTTTCCGCGTGCCGGATCGAGCAGATCCATCAGCTCGGCGCGCCCGCCGAAGGCCCCGACCGGGAACCCGCCGCCCACGACCTTGCCGAAGGCGGTGAGGTCGGGGTCGATCGCGTAGTGCTGCTGCGCCCCGCCCCAGGCCATGCGGAACGCCACGATCTCGTCGAAGATGAACGGCACCCCGCAGTCGCGGGCGACCCGGCGCACCTCGCGCACGAACTCCGGCGCCAGGTCCAGGACACCGGCGCGAGGCTCGAACAGGATGCAGGCCAGCTCGTCGGCGTGCGCCCGCATCAGGCGCCTCACCGCGGCGGCGTCGTCCAGCGGCAGGATCAGCGCCTCGGCCAGCGCGCCCGGAGACATGCCCAGCGCCTGGGCGAAGGCGCGCGGCGCGGCGGCGGGACCGGCCCGCTCCGGGGGCGGGCTCACGCTGATCTCGACCGCGTCGTGGCTGCCGTGGTAGCAGCCCTCGAACTTTGCGATCCGGGGTCTGCCGGTGAAGGCGCGCGCCAGGCGCACCGCGTGCAGGGTCGCCTCGGTGCCGGAGTTGCAGAAGCGCACCCGCTCCAGGGAAGCGACGCGGCGGCACAGCTCCGCGCACAGCTCGGTCTCGATCCCGACCGGCGCTCCGAGCGCGCCGCCGCGCGCGAGCTGCCGCTGCACCGCCGCGGCCACCTGCGGGTGGTTGTGCCCCAGCACCAGCGCGGTGTGATGGTTGGCGCAGTCGAGGTAGCGGTGGCCGTCCACGTCCCACAGGAAGCAACCGTCGCCGCGCTCCATGGCAATCGGGAACGGCGCGAAGTAGTAGGCTCCCTTGGCGAACCCGCCGGGCGTCGCGTCCCGGTGGCGCTCGAACAGCTCGCGGGAGTTGGGATTGCGTCGGATATAGCGTTCTTCCAGCGCGCCCATCACGGCCACCCTACCACGTGCTTCGCAGAGAGGGGTGGTTGAGCCGGAGGCCGCGTACGCCGACGGCAAGCGACTCGGGATGGTCCACCCCACCGATGTGGACGATCTTCTCGTTCGCGAAGCGGAGCACTGCCGGTGTGGGGTGCATGGCGTCAGAGCAGTGGCGTGCCGCCGTCGGGCAGCTCGTAGCGCGGGGGGTCGAGCGGCATATGGCCGTCCATCGTCGCGAGCGCCTCCGCGTCCAACTCGACTCCCAGCCCCGGCCGCCGCTCCAGCTCGTCCACTTCGATGTGGCCGTGCGTTACCGGCAGCGGATCGCGTTGCACGCGGTCGAACCACGGCTGCAGGGGGCAGTGCTCCAGGATCAGGAAGTTCTGGATCGCGGCTGCCACCTGGGCCGCGGCCGCCAGCGCCACCGGCCCGTACGGGTTGTGCGGCGCCATGAGGATGCCGTACACCTCCGCGTAGTGGGCGATCCGCAGCAGCTCGCTGATGCCCCCGGCGTGGCAGATGTCGGCTTGGCACACGTCGATCGCCTGCTGCTCGAACCACGGGCGGAAGTCCCAGCGCGAGACCATGCGCTCGCCCAGGGCGATCCTGATTCCCGGGAAGCGCTGCTTGAGCCGCGCCGTGGGGGCCACCGTGTCCTGGTTGGTCGGCTCCTCCACGAACAGTGGCGCCAGCGGCTCCAGCCCCTGCAACAGGCGGTGCGCGGCCTGGGGATCGAACATGCCGGCGGCGTCGATCATCAGGGCCGTCCGGTCGCCGAGGACTTGGCGCAGCCGGCGCACCTCGGCCACCGCCACCTCCGCCTGGCGCTGCGCATCGTACGGCCGGGTGACGCTGCCGAAGCCGTGCTTGAAGGCATCGAACCCCAGTTCGCGGGCGCGGCGGGCCGCATCCTCCAACGCTACGCCGAAGAACTCCGGACCGGAGCGGATGTAGCAGCGCACCCGCTCCCGCACCCTGCCGCCAAGCAGCCTGAACACCGGCAGCCCCGCCGCCTTGCCGGCGATGTCCCACAGGGCCTGGTCGATGCCGCTCATGGCGCTGCCGTGGACCACCCCGCGCCGCCACCAGAACTCGCGGAAGCCAAGCTGCCAGATGCGCTCGATCACGGTCGGATCCATGCCCAGCAGGCGCGGCCGGAGTTCGCTCTCCACGTGCGCCTTGATCGCCAGCTCATGGTGCTCGGTGGTCGCCTCGCCCACCCCCTGCAGCCCGGCATCCGTGTCGACCTGGACGAACACCCAGTTGCGGTGCGCGCCGCCACCCGAACGCTGCACGGCCACCACCGTGCAGCGCACGTCGGTAATCTTCAGATGGCTCACGTGCCACCTCCGGAGCCGTCCGCCGCGGTCACCGCTCCAGCTCCGGATGCAGCGGAAACTCGACCACCCGGCCGTCCTGCTG
Organism: Spirochaetia bacterium; assembly: GCA_965203905.1. Classification (GTDB taxonomy): domain Bacteria; phylum Spirochaetota; class Spirochaetia; order SZUA-6; family Bin103; genus Bin103. The sequence goes on from CBDBDQ010000005.1 coordinate 6,748,785, forward strand.
CGCGGAGCGGTAGGCGCCCTCCATCATCTCGACGCAGCGCAGTCCCTCGACCCAGGTGAGACACGGCTCGGCACCGCTGCCGATCCAGCGGAAGAAGTCGCCGATCTCGCGGCGGTAGGCATGGTCGAAGCCCAGGTCGTCGAAACGCTCGTGCCGCGGGGTGGCGGCGTCGAGGCGCTGCCAGTACAGGTCGATGTGGTCGAGCGCCGGCACCAGCTTGAAGCCCCCGTGAAGGCACTCCGCCCACGGCCCCTGCGACTCGCGGAACGCGTGCAGCGGAAACGACAGGCCGCCGGCGATCGTGGCCACGGCACCCGAGTGGAACCGGAACGTGGCGTGCACGATGTCGCGGAACCCGTAGCGGGAATCGTGCTGCGGCCCGAACACTGCGTGCACGTCCCGGGCATCGCCGCACATGGCGCGAAACCAGTCGATCACGTGCACGCCGTGCATATGGAAGAAGCCGCCGCCGCGCGCCGGGTCCGCCCACCAAGTGTCGAAGAACTCGTAGGGCCGGTTGTCGGTGTACTGCGCCACCGTGATCGACAGCGGCGGACCGAGCAGGGCGTCCGCGGTCAGCTCCACCAGCCGCGCCCAGGGCGGCCGCAGCCGCCTCTTGTGCCCGACCATCAACTTGACGCCGTGACGCCGGTACGCCACCACCATGTCCCAGCACTCCCGCACCGTGCGCGCCATCGCCTTCTCGCAGAACACGTGCACTCCCGCCTCGGCGGCAGCCACGGCAATCTCCGCGTGCACGTGGTTGGCGGCCGTCACCAGCACCGCATCCAGACGTTCGCCCCGCAACAGCTCGCGGTAGTCCCCGTAGCCCGGCACGTCCGCCTGCAACTCGCTCGCCGTTGCCACGAGGTTGCCGGCAGCGGGATCGCACAGCGCCACCAGCTCGCCACACTCCCTGGCGTAGCGCGCCAGGTGCTTGCCGAAGTCCCCGCATCCCACCAGCGCAAATGGCGGCCGCCCGGTCCCCGCACCGGACGCCGCGGCAGAGGTCGATCCGCTCATGCAAGCGAGATCCTACTGCGGATCGCCGACCGGCGTCATCGCTACACGGCGGTTACGCCTTGCAAAGGCAACCTCCCACCTGCGCCGCAGCACGACTTGTCGCTGACATGGTTCAAGATGCGTCTTGATATTCCGAACGGAGGTGCATTCACCGAAGTCAGGATCCGCTTGTACGATGGAGATGCTGTTGCGTAATGGCACTCGCAGCCTCGTCGACTCCTGGATAGAGGACCTCCCGCGTAACGTTCAGTAGCCGGAGTTCGTCGACAATCGCAAGCTTCCTCTCAAAGGGAATCCGCAACTCGTGATGCCCATATAGCGGCACTTCAGCGATCCGTTTCGATACTTCTTCGCTTTCGAATCGCTCATGGAATGCTGAAACGAGAAACGCACCAGATTGCGCTCTGAGACGGTCGAAAATGTGTTGTGGCTCCACGATAATGACTCTAAAAAAGTCTCGCCAATCGATTTTCGCATCGAAAGATGGACTCTCGTGCCGGATAAGGGCATACAGACGGGCCTTGGCTCGAGCAAACAGCTCTCGACAAGCGAGAAAATTGCCGGCCTCGGCAAAGAAGCAATCGCCCCGTGCGTCAGCCTCCGTCTTTCCCAGGAGCAGGTTTTGCTCGCGGCGTGGCAGTTTGGCGAAATTCGAGATGATCCTGACCGTATCGCTATTGAACGGTTTGATCAGAGACTTGGGAACGGCGAAAACATGTACCTTTCCATCCTCCTGTTCGTTATCAGTGCACGCGTTGAAGAGCGCGACGAGAGGATTGCGGGTAATGTCCAGCAGGCGTGTCTTCAAACCGTGATGTTGGGCAAAGACCCACTGCGCCAGAGCCGAGTTCACCCCGCCGAAGGCGTCCGGCTGACGGGTCATGAGATCGTTCAGCATTTCGGATTCTGCTGCTCGAAAAGCGTATACGCCGTCTCGAGTAGCTCGCATTGCGGAAGGGCGCAACTCCCAGGAGCAACAGCCTTCCCCTCTGAAGTACAGGATAGCGTGCTCTCCGTAAGCATCCCTTAGATCCCGACATGCATCCAGGAGATCGTTGATGCGTTCAACAGTCTTAGGAGGGAACGGAACAGGCGTGATCGAGTCTTCAACGGGTGGGAAATACAGTCGAGCCGTCCATGGCCTCGACAACATGAAATCACATCCGACGATCTTGGCGCTATACAGGTGTGCCCCGTCGAGCGTGCAGCGGAAGAACATCGCCGCTTCCAAATCAGCGCCGACTAGCTGGGCCGCGGAAAACTGGGAATCGAGGAACTGTGCCCTTACGAGTCTCGCTGAATGAAGTACGGCGCGCCTGAAGTCGGCTCCCACTCCAATTGAACCGGACAGATCGGTTCCGATTAGCTTGGAACCTGCTAAGTTGGAACCGAGAAAATGGGCAGTTGTTACGTTAGTATCCCTGAGCGTGGAATTGCTGAGGTCGGCGCCCGAAAGATTGATACCCTTCAGATTGACAGTGATCTGGCGTATGTCCTCGCGTTCGTGCCCCCCAAGTGATCTCGATATGTCCTCCGAACTGAGATCGGGGTCAAAGGGAGTCTCTCTTCGCCTGCGGTTCCAAGGTTCGACACCTTCTCGCAACCAGTTTACATGTTCAGGGTTTGCCATCCCGTCTCCGCAGATCGATAGCCGTCGAAATCACTCGTGCCCATCAATCGTCCCAACGACCGGACACCGCACAATCTCAACGTGGTTTACCGCCTCGGCCACTGCCGCCCGCGCACTCATCATTCGCATGCGGACTCCAGCGCGCGGGTTTCCGGATATTGGTGCCGGGAATCGGATCCGGGAGCTGGGAACGCCTCAGGGCGTTGGGTCTGACGTGTCTTGAGAAGTGCGCATGCGCCATGAGTTGACGCGACGGGCGACCTGTTCCGGGCGTCACGAGGCCAATCCTCTTGCCATGATGTTGCCTGACGATGCGCATCGCTTCGGCGATGTCGCTGTCGTTGGTCGCCACGATCGCGCAATCGTAGGCGTCGAGCCACCCGTCATTGAGCAACTGCACGGCGAGATTGACGTCCGAGCCCTTCTCCTCGGTCTTGATCACCTCGACCATTCTCCTGCGTCCGACAGGACGTACCAACGGGGCACGTACCGAATGGCTCAGGAAATGCCCGAAGTACACCTCGACCTGCGGCCGGTAGCGCCGGAGGGCGCGCAGATACACGTCCTGGCGTTGCGGCTTGGATTGATCGCCAGGCGTGCCCGACACCCTCGCGGTAAAGTACTTGATGGTAAGGATCTCGTGATGCGGCTGCAGGACCTTCTCGAACAGCGCGACCAGGTCCAGCCATTTCCATGAGGTCCCCTTGAGGGCGCCATAGTAGAGATTGAATCCATCTACATAGATGTAGGTGCGCATCGTCGCCCGCGCAAAATGCAAGGGCCTCCGAAGAGGCCCCGCGCCCTGCGCTCGAAACCGCAAGGGGTATCAACGACAATGTAGCTTCTGTCGGCAGCATGTTCAATCAGTGCCGGGCTGGCTCAGGCTGGCTCGGCCCGAAATGCCCGCACCATCGAGACTTGTCGAGAATCACTCGGCGTGCGAGCAAGGACAGTCCGAGACAGGGCGACTTGCAGAAAGCACACAACCTTGACAAACCGGAGGGTTCGCTTTACGCAGCATTGCGATGGGGCCGGCGCGGCCGGCGGCGTGGCGAACGGCAGGGAGGGTAGCGGTATCCTGGATGCCTGCAATACATCCGCGGAACTGGCGGCGAGCGGCGCCGAGTTGGCGATCCTGCCGATCGGCGCCACCGAGCAGCACGGCAGCTACCTGCCGCTGGCGACCGATTCGCTGGAGGCGGAGGCGGTGGCGCGCGGGGTGGCGGAGCGGATGAACGCCTTCCTGCTGCCGGTGCTGCCGTTCAGCAACTCGGAGGCGCACGCCGGGTTTCGCGGCTCGGTGTCGCTCAACCCGAGCACGCTGCTGACCGTGGTCAAGGAGCTGGCCCTGGACCTGATCGGACAGGGGTTCCGCTACGTCGTGCTGCTCAACATGCACGGCGGCAACCTGATCCTGCGGCCTGCGGTGCGCGAGATCAACCGCAGCACCGATGCCGGCCGCGCGCTGTTCCTGCAGCCGTTCACCCTGGCCGCCGCGGAGCTGCAGCGCATCTTCCCCAACTTCGCGAACGAGGCCCATGCCGGCGGCTTCGAGGCGTCGCTGATCATGGAAATCGCGCCGCAAACCATCAAGGGCAGCGTCCCCGACACCGTGCCGGAGAGCCCGGTGGAGGCGTTCGACTACCTGACCATGGCCCAGCTCAGCGCCAACGGCGTGTGGGGCGAGCCGAGCCAGGCCCGGCGCGAGCGCGGGCGCCGGGCGTTGGCGGTGATGGTCGAGCACAGCGTGCGCCACATCCGCGCCGCGATCGCGCGCATCGCCGCCGCCGGGGCCGCGCCGTGACCCGGCCCACGATTCCCGGCGCCGAGCTGGGGGATCTGCTGTGCCGGCTGATCCGCATCGACAGCTGCAACCCGCCGGGCCGCGAGGCGCCGGTCGCCGAGCTGCTCGGCGGCTGGCTGCGGGAGGCCGGGCTGGAGGTGGAGCTGGACCGCTTCGCCACGGGCCGCGCCAACGTGGTGGCGCGCTGGCGCGGGACCGGCGACGAGCCCGCGCTGCTGTTCAACGGCCACCTCGACACCGTGCCGGTGCAGCGCGAGCAGTGGCGCCACGACCCGCACGCGGCGGTCGTGGAGGGAGACCTGCTGCACGGCCGCGGCACGGTCGACATGAAGGGCGGCGTCGCCGCGCTGGCGATGGCCTGTGCCGCGCTGGCACGGGCCGGCGTGCGCCTGCAGCGCGACCTGATCTTCGCCGGCACCGCCGGGGAGGAGGTGGACTGCTGCGGCTCGCAACGGCTGGCCACCCGCGACCTGGGACCGGTCGCCGCCCTGGTGGTGGGCGAACCCACCAGCCTGCAGGTGGTGACCGCGCACAAGGGGGCGCTGTGGCTGGAGATCGCCACCAGCGGCAGCGCCGCCCACGGCTCGATGCCGGAACAGGGCAGCAACGCGATCGCCGGCATGTGCCGCATCATCGAACGGCTGCAGGCGTATCGGCCCGCGCACCGGCCGCATCCGCTGCTGGGGCCGCCGACGGTGAACCTGGGGACCATCCAGGGTGGGGCCAAGGTCAACATCGTGGCAGACCGCTGTGTGCTGACGGTGGATCTGCGGAGCGTGCCCGGACAGGACCACGCCACCCTGCTGCGCGAGGTGCGCGCGCTGGCGGACGCCGCGGCAGCAGCAGAGGCCGGCGTGACCGCACGGGTCGAGGTGCTGACCGACCGACCGCCGATCGACACGGCGCTGTACGAGTCGCTGGTCGGCACCGCCCTGGAGGTAGCCGGACAGGTGCTCGGCGGGTCGCCGGCGGCGCGCGGCGTAAGCTACTTTTCCGATGCCTCGGTGCTCACCCCGGCGCTCGGCGTGCCGACGCTGATCTTCGGCCCCGGCGACGAGCGGCTGGCGCACCAGGTGGACGAGCACACCACCCTGAGCTCCGTGGCCGCGGCGGCGCGCTTCTACACCGCGCTGGCGCAGGCGTTGGGATAGCCCGTGGCGGCGCTCACGGTCCGCGGCGAGGTGGTGGTGGCCGGCGGCGGCAGCAGGCGCCATCGCTCACGTGCCGGGGCCGCAGTGCTGGCCGACGGCAGCCTGTTCGTGGCCTATCGGGTGGGCCGCAACATGTTCCAGGAATCCCACGGCGCGGTGGTGGCCACGCGCTCGGCGGATGGCGGGAACACCTGGGACGAGCCGCTGCCGCTGCTGGCGGAGCCGGGCTGGGACTGGTTCGGCGCCCAGCGCCTGCTGCAGCTCGCCGACGGCACCCTGCTGATGCTGGCCGGCAAGGCGCGCTGGAGCAGCGACCGGTTCCACACCCGCGCCGTCAGGTCGAGCGACGGCGGCCGCACCTGGGAGCCGCCCGGCCCCGAGATCCGCGTGTTCGCCGCCTTCAGCGAGCCATACGGCCGGGGCGTGGTGCGGGGGCTTCCCGACGGCCGCCTGCTGCTGGGGTTCCAGGGCACTGACACGCCGGGACAACCGAACCTGGCCGCAATCGCATTCTCCCGCGACCGCGGCGACACCTGGTCGGAGCGGGTGCTGCTGAGCGACGACGCCACGCTGGAGCTGCGCGAGCCCGACACCCTGCCCCTGCCGAACGGACGCCTGCTCACCGTGCTGCGCAGCGACGCGCCGCCCTACGCCTCCTACCAGTGCGGTTCGGAGGATGGCGGCAGGAGCTGGTCGCCGCTGGCCGCGACCGGGTTCCACGGCCACTGCCCGCGCCTGTTCGCGCTGCGCCGCGCCCTCCTCTGTGTCTATCGCGACATGCACCCGCGGCGGCCGGGCATCGGCTACAGCGCAAGCTGGGACGGGGGCGAATCGTGGCACTACCAGGGGCTGCTCTACCGGTCGCCGGGGCCCTACCAGGGCTGGGCCACCGCCTGCGGCTACCCGAGCGTGCTGCGCTTGCCGGACGGCGACCTGCTCTGCGTGTTCCATACCGACTTCGTGGACGACGATTGCGAGATCCGCGCCGTGCGCTTGCAGGAGGTGAATTGATGGCCCCGCGCAATATCGACCTGGCGGGCTACGGTCTGCCCTACTGGCTGGACCTCGAACGGCCGCGCTACCCGGCCCTGACCGCCGACGCGCACGCCGACGTGGCGGTGATCGGCGCCGGCATCGCCGGTCTCAAGCTGGCCGACTACCTGTCGCAGCACGGCCTCGAATGCATCGTGCTGGAGGCGAAGCAGGTGGGGGAAGGCGCCTCCTCGCGCAACCAGGGCTGCATCGTCACCGGCCTCGCGGTCTCCTACGGCGAGCTCGTCGCCGCCCATTCCCGGGAGGTGGCGCGCGGCCTGGTTGCGCTCAGCCACCACAACCAGGAGCTGCTGGAGGAGCAGATGGCACAGCACGCGATTGCCTGCGGCTACGAGGTGCTCGGCGAGACTGTGCTGGTGCGCGGCAATCTCGCGGGCCACGAGCAGACGCTGGCGGCGCTGCGCCGCGATGCCGCCATGCTCACCGAGGACGGCTTCGGCGCCGACTACCTCGACGCCGCGGCGGCGCGCGCCGTCAGCGGCAACCCGCTGTTCGCCGGCGGCCTCTGCTTCCGCCGCGACGCGCAGTTCCACTCCGGGCACTTCGTGATCGGGCTCGGGGTCGCGGTGGCACGCTCGCCGCGGGTGCGCATCTTCGAGCAATCGCCGGTAGTGGAGATCGAGTCGTCCCCCGGCGGCGGCCACCTGGTGCGCACGGCACGAGGCAGCGTCAGCGCGTCCCACCTGTGCCTGGCGACCAACGCCCTGGTGCCGCAGCTCCTGCCGGCCCTGACCGGCACCCTGCGCGCGGAACGCGGGCAGGTCCTGGTCACCGCCCCGCTCGCCGAGCGCCCCTGCCGCGGCTGCTTCTCGTCCGGGTTGGCGTGGTGGCGTGACATCCGCGAGCGCGACGGCAGCTACCGGCTGCTGTTCGGCGGCGGCCGCGTCCGCGACGAGCCCGACAGCCTGTTCCCGCAGTACGCGGCCGACGGTCGCCGCAACCGCCGCATCGCCAGCGCGGGCTTCAGTCCCACCGTGGCCCACCAGCGCCGCCTGCACACGCAACTGGAGGAGATCTTCCCCCACCTGGCAGACGCGCCGGTAACCCACCGCTGGGGCGGCCTGCAGTCGTTCACCTTCGACGGCCTGCCGGTGATCGGCGTGTTCGACCCGGAGCGGCGCATCCACGGCATGGCCGGCTTCTCCGGACTCGGCAACTCCTACTCCAACGTCGGCGCGGCACACCTGGCGGCGCGCATCGCCGGCGCCGGGGACGGTCTGGCGCCGCCGTTCCTGGAGACCCTGAAGCTGCTGCTGGCACCGGCCCGCGCCGGCGCCCGCTGGCCCGGCAGCGAACCCACCCGCGAGCGCTGCGCCGCGCGCAGCCTGGTGCGCGGCACCACCAAGAGTGAGGCCCGACGATGACCCCTCCGACGCACGATTCCTTTCGCAACTGGGACGCCGTGTACGCCCACCGCAACGTCGAGCTGGTGCGCCGCTTCGCACGCGTGCCACGACGGCCCGACGTACGGGTCAGTCCCGCCGACCTGAACCACGACGTACCGCCGGACGCCGACCTGCGGCAGTTCGCGGCGGCGCAGAACATCGACGTCGACGCGCCCTGGTTCCGCCTCCCCGAGCAGCGCCGCCTGCGCTGCGGCTTCTTTCCGCTGGTCACGCGACTGCACAGCGGCGCCCTGCTGGCGGTGTGGCGCGAGGCGAGCGCCCATGCCTACTGCTCCTTCGGGCGCACGGCGGCGGCACGCTCGCTGGACGGCGGGCGCAGTTGGAGCGCACCCTGGGTGGTCGACTTCCAGCGGCCGGGAGCGTGGGACACCGGTGGGCCGGAGAACCTGGTGCAGACCGGCGACGGCACCCTCTGGCTGGGCACCTGGGCGCGCATCCCGGAACCGGAGCCGGGCACCGTCGGCAAGCAGCGCCCCGAGATGTACGTGCTGCGCTCCCACGACGAGGGGCATACCTGGGAGCAGCTGCCCAAGCTCGGCGACGGCTTCCAGTTCCTCTGCTCGCCGATGCTGGAGCTGTCCAACGGCGAGTTCCTGTGGCTCGGCAGCGTCCCGGATCCCGCCGACGAAGGGGTCACCTCGTATACCTCGCTGCGGCGCGCGGTGTTCATCCTGCGCCAGCCCGGCGAACCGGTTGCCCCCGGCACCGACCTGGTGGAAATGGGCGGGCTGCGCTTCGAGCGCCACGGCGCCATGCAACTCGGCGGCACCAACGAGTGCCACGTCACCGAGACCACCACCCCCGGCCACCTGGTGATGCTGACCCGCTCCGCGGTCAGCGAGCACTACGAGCAGTCCACCTCGACCGACTACGGGCGCACCTGGTCGCCGCCGCGGCGCTCCGACCTGTGGCACACGCCGATCGCCAGCCAGCCGCTGCTGATCACCCTCGGCGACGGCACCCTGGTCGCCGTGCACGACGAGCGCGGCAACGGCCGCAGCCTGGCGGTGCCGTCGTTCGACGGCGGCGAAACCTGGGACTTCGCCCATCACCAGGTAGTGCTGGACGATCCGGCGTTCTTCCTCAAGGACTTCTCGTATCCGGAGCTCGTGGAGACGGGAGACGGTCTGCTGGTGATGTTCTACAACGCCAGCCACCCCGAGGCGGAGCACAACGGCATCTTCGCCACCTTCCTGGACCGCGGGCTGTTCCGTACCGCATTCGCGGGTATCCGGCTGGCCGATGTCGGATCGGTCCGGCACGCGGAGACCGTAGCCTGGTGGCGCTTCGACGAAGGCGCGGGCGACACCGCGCACGACGACACCGGACGCCACTACGGCGTGCTGCACGGACCGGTCTGGAGCGACGGCCGCTTCGGCGCGGCGCTGGCCTTCGACGGGGTGGACGATCATCTGCGCGTCACCAACTGTCCGAGCCTGTGGCTGGGACAGGAGCTGTCCTTCGAGGCCTGGGTACGGACCCCGCACCCGGGACGGGAGCAGACCATCGTCAGCCGGCTTCCCCACTACTGGTTCGGACTGAGCGGAGGGCGGGTGTGCCTGCGACGCGGCGGCGGGGACGGCATGGCGCAGGCGGGCTGCCACGGCACGACGGAGCTGGCGGCCGACCGCTGGCATCACGTCGCGGTGGTGGTGCGGGAGACCGCCGACTCGATGCGGCGGACGCTGTTCTACGTGGACGGCGCGCTGGACGCGCCGGCCGACCTGGAACGGCCGGCGGCGGCGGCCCAGGCGCAGGCGCTGAGCGACTGGCGCCAGACCCACGGCCCGACCTGGCAGGGGTGCTACACGGTGCCGCGCAACGAACCCACCCGCTGGGCGGCGCGGGAACACCTGTTCATCGGCGCCCGGCACGACGGCACGGCCCCGTTCCACGGCCTGATGGACGAGTTGGCGCTGCACCGCGCCGGCTTGACAGCGCGCCAGGTCGCGGCCAGTGTGAGCCGATACCGGCACACCGACGGCGAGATCCGTTCGGCGGTGATCCGGCGCCCGCAGGGTGCCTCGTGGGGCCGCTTCACGGCGCGCGACCGGGTGCCGCAGGGCACCGCCATCGACTACGCGGTGCTGAGCCCGGACGGCGCGCTGCTGCGCGACCGGGTCGCCTCGGGCAGCGACCTGGCCGGGCTCCAGGAATCCGCGGTCAGGCTGCAGGCGCGCCTGCGCAGCGACGTGCCCGGCCGCACGCCGACGCTGTGGTCCTGGTCGCTGCAGTCCGCGGGAGGAGGGTAACTACATGGCAACGAGTGCGCCGGCTGCGGAACTGCGCAGCGTGGACAGCGGAGTGGTGATCAAGGGGGTGGTGACGCTCCTGTTCACCCCGTTCCAGGACGACGCGACGCGCTTCGACGCCGCGAGCATGCGCCGCCAGCTCGACTTCGTGCTGGAGTCCGGGGTGTCGGCGCTGGTCGCCTGCGGCAAGGCGGGCGAATTCGAGGGGCAGTCGCTGGAGGAGATCGAGGAGGTGCTGGGCACGGTGATCGACCACGTCGCCGGGCGGGTGCCCGTTGGCATGGGCATCATCAGCGTGGAGGAGGATCGCGCCCTGCCGGCGGCGGAGCTGGCGGCCCGCTGCGGCGCCGACTTTGCGATGACCAAGAAGCTCACCAAGGGTGACCTGCACGGCTTCTTCAGCCGGGTCGCCGAGCGCATCCCGGTGATGCTCTACGACCAGACCAACGAGGGCAACCTCGACGTGGAAAGCGAAGTGCTGCCGCTGGTGCATACCATCGAACGGATCATGACCGTCAAGGTGAGCGGCAACGTGTACGCCTTCGACCAGCTCAAGCGGGCCGCGCCGCACTTGGCCTACATCTGCGGCTCCGACACCTTCTCGCTGCCGGCCTACGTCTCCGGCAGCGACGGCGTGGTGGCCGGCAGCGCGGCGTTCATGCCGGAGCGCGAGGTGGAGCTGCACCGGCTGGTGCAGGCGCAGGCCTGGGACGACGCGCGGCGCCTGTTCTACCACCGCATGCTGCCGATGATCGCCTACTGCACCCCCGACCCCTACGCCTTCTCGGTGTGCAAGCTCATCCTGCACTGGAAGGGCCTGTTCGACTCGCCGCTGGTGCGGCCGCCCTACCGCAACGCGCCGCCGTGGCTGCAACGGGAACTGCGCGAGCTGGCGCAGCAGCTCGGCCTGGTCGACGGGGCCTGAGCGCGCGGCGCACGCTGCGCGCCGCATCCGGTGCGGTGCTGCTCGGCTGCTGCCTCGGCGCCGGAGCGGCCGCCGAGCCGCACTTCTCCGAGCAGGGGGTCCGCGCCGGGCTGGGCGCCGCGGTGTTCGTCCCCCTCGCCGACTCGTTTCCCGGGATGGCCTCCGGCGGCGCGGTCGCCGACTTCGACCGCGACGGCTGGCAGGACCTGTTCTTCGTCTCCGGCGGCGGCGCGGGGCCGGACCGGCTCTACCTCAACAATGGCGACGGCACTTTCAGCGACCGCGCCGCGGAAGCGGGGCTCGCCGTGCGCCACCGCGGCCTCGGGGCCGCGGCCGGCGACTACGACGGCGACGGCTGGATCGACCTGTTCGTGGTCAGCTACGGACCAGTCGACCTGCCCGGGCCCGAACCGGGTCATCTGCTGCTCTACCGCAACAACGGCGACGGCACCTTCGCCGAAGTCGGGGCGCAGGCCGGCGTAAACGCGATACCCGGAGAAGGAGCGACCGGCATGGGCGCGGCGTTCGGCGACTACGACCTGGACGGCGACCTCGACCTGGCGGTCACCGCCTGGGGCACGCGGTGGCGCGACGAGCTGCTGATCTACAATCCCAACCCGCTGTTCCGCAACGACGGCGACGGCACCTTCAGCGAGGTGACCCGCCAGGCCGGCGTGTTCAGCATGCGCACCCTGGGCTTCGCCCCGCTGTTCGCCGACATGGACGGCGACCGCTACCCGGAGCTGCTGATCGCCGCCGACCTCGGCACCAGCAAGTACTACCGCAACGACCGTGACGGCACCTTCAGCGAGGTGACCGCCGCCTCGGGAACCGGCCTCGACGCCAACGGCATGGGCAGCGCGGTGGGCGACTTCGACGGCGACGGCCTGCTCGACTGGTACGTGACCTCGGTCTACGGCGAGCTGCGCGAGACCGTCGCCGGCACCGGCAACATGCTCTATCGCAACCGCGGCGGGCATCGCTTCACCGAGTCGGCGGCTGCGGCCGGGGTGCAGGACGGCGGCTGGGGCTGGGGCGCGGTGGCGGTGGACCTGGACCACGACGGCCGCCTCGACATCGTCACCACCAACGGCTGGGAGATCGCCAACGGCGCCGGCTTCCCGGAGTGGGAGTACGAGCGCACCTACCTGTTCCACAACCACGGCGACCTTACCTTCACCGAGGTCGCCGCCGCCTCGGGTCTGCACCACACCGGCCAGGGCCGCGGCCTAGTGCACTTCGACTACGACAACGACGGCGACCAGGACCTGGCGATCTTCACCAAGGACGAGCGCATCAAGCTGTTCCGCAACGACCTGGAGGCGCCGGACCGGCACTGGCTGCGGGTCCTGCTCGACACCCGCGCCCGTCCCGACCTGGCACCCGACGGCATTGGCGCCCGCGTCACCGTGCGCACTGCCGCACCGGCCGCCGGCGAGCAGGTCCGCTACCTCTACAGCGGCGGCAGCTACCTCACCAGCTCGGAGCTGTCAGCCCACTTCGGCCTCGGTCCCGCCGCCCGCGTCACCGAGCTGCGTGTAGAGTGGCCCGACGGCTCCCTGACGCTCCTCCACGACCTCCCCGCCGACCGTGCCATCACCATCACCCCGTGATACGATAGCTGACTTGGTCTCGGTCCGTGGGGAATCCACCCGCGTGAGTGCCAGGTGCCTGGTCCGAAAAATCCACTCGAGATGAAGCCGATGACTCATCCAAATATCCACTCAAAGCAGGTGGCGGTAAAGGGGGGTGGGGGTGCGGGGGCGGGGGGTGTCCTGACCTGTGGATATGTGGACAAGTCGGTACTTTGAGATGACCGGTGGAAAGCCACCGTGGACGGCGCGTAGCAGTCGACGCGGGCCTTTGTAGCGGTATTCTGAACGGGCGTTCCATTCTCAGTGCTTCCAGAAACACTGTGTCCAAAACGTGCCGGTCCTGGGACACCCCCGGAGTCCGGCCCGTAGCGGCTTGGCACGCGGCGTTGGTCTGGCCCTGGCGGCGCCGCGGCGCGCACTCTGGCCACGGCGCGAGGCACCTCGCAGCGGGTGGTGCAGCGCGTGCCTGAGGTGCAAGCCACCCATGGTCCCGTGGTGCGGGCTGGATCGCGTACCCGCAACTTGATCGTGCCACCAGCGCAGCAACCGCGCCGTTGGGCAGGCGGCTGGCCCGCTGAGCGCCCGCGGTGTGCAGCAGGTGTGGCCCACGACGATAAGCATCCCTATCAGCCGGCCTTCTTCAGCGCCGTGGAGTGCTGTGCAGCCAAGCGCAGCAAGCGGCGTTGCAGGTGCACGATCTGATCATTCACGGCGATCGGGTCGAGCGCCGCGAACTGCTGCCGCAGGCGCTGCTTGGCCGCCTCGGGTACCTCGGCACAGGCCAGTACCCGCTGATACGGAGTCTGCGGGCGATCATAGCGCCGCCTGACCCGTGCCCCATGGCGGGTCTTCTCGATCAGCTTCGCGCACGGGCGCACGAAGTTGACCATCAGCCGCAGCCGGTCATACAGCTCGTTGAGCAGTGCGACCGCCTCGGGAGTGTCGTAGCGGACGTAGCCGACATGCTTGCGCACCACGTCGAAGTTCTTCTGCTCGGTGAAATTGTTGTCGTTCTTGCGATACGCGCGCCCACGCGTGAAGTCGATCTGCTGCTCCTCGCAGTAACGGACCAGATGAGCATTTATGAACTCGCTGCCGTTATCCGAATGCACCGCCAACAGCTCGAAGGGGAGCAGGTGGCGCACTACCAGGAGTTGCTGGAACACCCATTTCTGGGCCTTGTTGGGCACCGCGCGGAACTCCGTCCACTGGGTGCGGCGGTCCGTGGCCAGCAGCGTGTAGGCAAACTCACCGCTCGTGGTGCCGCCGTCGTGGCCGACCAGATCAAGACCCAGGGTGCCGAGCGCGACACCCTCCCACTCGCTGAAGGTACGGATCGGGATCTGCAGCATCAGGCTGCCGGTGGGCCGCTTGGTGTGACTGTGCCCGCGCAGCGTCAGCTTGCGTTTCTCGGTGCGCAGCAGCCGGTCGATGGTTGCCGGGCTGATGCGCACCAGCTTGGCGCGCACCTCGGGGGTGAGCGCGATCTTGCGCTTGCTGCGTGCCTCCCAACGCTCGTAGTTCGGTAACCACAGGCGCAGGGTAGCCGCCAAGCGTTTGCCACACAGGTAGCCGAAATGGTGCCATAGCTTGATCAGAGCGGCGACCACCTCCTGATCGTAGACGCGTGGCGTACGCCGCCGTGCACGGCGCTGACCGACCACGATCTTGACCGGCCGCCCGCCGCGCTGATCCCACACGCTGGTACCCCAGCAGCGCAGCAGCCAAGCGGCATGGTGGCGGGTGCAGCCGGTCAGATCCATGTACTCCTTGATGAGCTGTCCCTTCTCCTTCTTCGATGCCTTCCGATAGCGTCTCGCCTTCTCCCGAGCGACCCCTTTCTGCTCATTCATGGTGAGCCCCATCTCCTCCGACCTCCGGCCCTACAATGGCCAAGTCGTTCGAGTGGATTTTTCGATGAGGCATCAGTTTCCGTTCGAGTGGATTTTGAGTGAGGCAATTCGGAGTGTTGGCCGTTTGCCGAAACAACGGTAAGATCGGAGGCCGAGCGACACGTATGGCGCTGAGCGACGAACGGCAGCAGGTACTGCGTATGGTTGGGTCAGGCAACGTCTCCCCAAGGGACGGGGTCCGACTGCTGCTGGCACTCGGCGAGCTCGGCGACGAAGAACCGCTGAGTGGCGAACCGCAACAGGTGCTGGGCATGATCGAGGAAGCCAAGATCTCCGTTGAGGACGGCGCACGGCTGCTGATCGCACTCGGTGGGCTACGAGACCAGGAGCCGGCGCCGGATCGCACGGTGTCCCCGGCGTCCCCTGTCCCGAGCGACGACGGGGTGCTGGTGTTCGTCACCGTGACCAGCAAGGACGGGAAGGTGGTCAGACTGGCCATCCCGTTGGAAGGCGCCCGCATGGTGCTGCCACTGTTCGACCTTCCGCATGCGGCGCTGCTTGGCGAGCACGGCCGCGACATCTCCCGGATTCGAGCTGCACTGCGCTCGGGCGAGCCGGGTGAGGTCATGGACTTTCACGACGAGGAGTCGGGCCACAGCGTCCACATCGCCATCGGCTGAGCGACCGTGCCGGGTGCGGAGCGACGCGCATGGGGACGGCGTTCGAGGTGGTCGACGGCTGAGAGCCCTGCCTCGGGAATGCAGGCGTCGCAGGCCGGTGGCTACCGGCCGCACGCGGCGCGCAACGCCAGCCGTGTAACGCCGGCGCGTGCGTCCCGCCTACCGTCCACCCCGTCGCGGCCCGTACAGCGACCAGGAGCGCAGGACCGGGGTACGGCCGGGGTGGGAGCTGGTCAGGCGCGCGGCCAGCCGCAGTTCGGGCGCGTCCAGGTCGGCCAGGGAATCGCCGGGAGTGACGCCGCTGCGCAGCACCGTGCCGTCGGGCGCCGTTGCCGCGAACTCGACGGCGGTGCCCTCGGGGGTGTCAACTTCAGCGTTGAAGCGGCCCCAGCCGGAGGCGGGGCGCACGATCACGCCGGAGGAGAGCTCGCCGTCGGCGCGGCGGTGGACGCCGATGCTGGCCTGCACCTCGCCCGGCAGCAGCCCGCTGCCGTGCAGCGCCAGCTCGTCGATCGTGCCGGCGAAGGGATTGCTGCGCCGGTCGTGCTGCAGGCCGATGTAGAGGTGGTCCTCGGCGGCGCGGATGGTGTCCGCCTGCTCGCCGATGTCCTCGTGGCGGCTGCGGCGCTGGTGGTGCGCCTGCCAGCGCGGACCGGCCGACTCGTGCCAGTCGCTGATGGCGGCGGCGTGCTCGGCGCTGCCCGGCAGCGCGAGGTTGTCGTTGGCGTCGACCTCCCCGTCGAGGTAGAACAGCACCCGTTCGTAGGAATCCAGGGTGATGCGCACCGCCACCGCGACGTGGTACCAGCGGCCGGCCTCCAGGGCGGTTTCCGCCAGGTTCTCCAGCAGCGGGATGCCCGCCGCTCCGCCGCGGCGCAGGCACAGCCGGCCACGGTGCAGCCCGACCCAGTAGTGCGGCAGCTTGGAGACGATGGTCTGGGTGCGCTCCGGCGCCTCGGTCGAGATCCACGCTTCCACGGTGAACTCGCGGCCGACGCGCAACTCCGGGCACTCCAGCACGTAGCCGTAGTCGTCGCGGCCGTCGAAGCGCAGCGCCGTGCCGCGTTGGCCGTGGACCCAGGCCGGCCCCGCCAGCTTGGCGTAGTGGGGCCCGCCGTCGTCGGCCGCCACGCTGCCCTCACCCTCGTCGAAGCGCCAGTGCGCCACCGTGGAGTCGCGCCGCACCGCGCCCACCTCGGCCAACTCCACACCGCGGTACGCAGGGCGGAAGAAGCGCGTCTCCAGGAAGGTCCCGAAGATCCCGCTGCGCTCGCCCGTCTCATCCCGGTGATCGTGGCTGTAGTAGATCGACAGCAGGCGCCCGTCGGCGACCTCGGTGAGTTGCGGGTAGGCGAAGTCGGCGCCCAGGATGCGCTGGTCGTCCAGCACCACCTGCTGGTGGGCGACGTCCCAGGTCGCGCCGTTGTCGAACGAGGCGGTGGCGACGATGCGGCAGTTCTGGCGTTGCCCGTTGACCGCCACCAGGGTGCCGTCGGTGAGCGTGATCAGGTAGGGCTGGCTCGGCACCGGCGAGTGCCACAGCGACGGCACCGCGGCGCTCCAGGTGCGCCCGTAGTCGGTGGAGGTGGTCTGGTAGTAGTGCTCGCCGTAGCCCTGGGAGCGCATCAGCATCACCAGGGTGCCGGGGATCAGGGTCTCGGTGACCTGTTCCTCGTCGGGGCCGCGGAGATGCGGGTGGGCGAAGCGTTCGAAGCGCAGCCCGCCCAACTCCACCACGTCCGCGTCTCGCGGCAGCTCGGCATCCGCGTCGCGCTGCACCAGCATGGCCCGCACCGACGCGGGAAAGGCGGTCAGCCCCGCCTCCTCCGGCGCCGGAGCGCTGCCGCGCCACAGCAGTTCGCCGTTGGACATCGCCAGTTCCGGCGACGCCGGGTAGAAGTGGTCGCCCAGCGGCGGCAGGGTGACCCAGGTGCGGCCGTTGTCCTTCGAGTACAGTGCGTAGGCGGTTGCGATCTGGTGGCCCTGGGTGCCCTCCTGCTGCCCGGGGACGCGGCTCCAGGCCCCCATCCACAGGGTGCCGTCGGCGACCTGCACCAGGTCCTCGGGACCGCCGGCGTCGACCGCGCCCGGCAGCGCGAAGATCACCCACGGGGCGCTCCAACTCTGCCCACCGTCGGTCGAGCGGGCGGCGACGGTCCTGCCAAACGAACAGAAGGCATGGGCGCTGGCCTCGCGCCACACCGCCAGCAGGCTGCCGTCCTGCAACGCGCGCAGCAGCGGAAAGAAGCCGCAGCGCAGGTTGCGCGTCTCCGGCTCGCGGAAGTGCGGGCTGGACACGTCGATCCCCTCGCTACGCGCGAACTCGCGCAGGCTGCCGCTTGCCGGCACCCCGTAGCTCGGGTCGGCGGGGCTCACCCGCACGTGCGGCGCGGTCGGTACCGGCGCCGGCTCGCGCAGCAGCGCTACGCCGCGGCGCCCGTAGACGCGGTCCCAGTCCCGGAACCGGTCGCCCCAGATCACTCCTGTATCCGCCATGGTTGCCTCCTGTCAGCGGTGGCTGAACGGGTCGGCGGCGTCGCGCAAGCCGTCGCCGACGAAATTGAAGCAGAGCACGGCCACGATCACGAACAGCCCCGGGATCAGGTACCACGGGTTGTTGACCATGCTCTGGATGTTCTGCGCCTCCTTCAGCATCGCCCCCCAGCTCGTCATCGGCGGCCGGATGCCCAGCCCGAGGAAGCTCAGGCTGGTCTCGCCGATGATCATGTTGGGAATGCTCAGGGTCACGTTGACCAGCAGGAAGCTCATGATGTTGGGGGTGAGGTGCAATAGCATGATGCGCGTCGTGCTGGCGCCGATGTTGCGCGCCGCCAGGATGTACTGCGCTTCGCGGTTGGCCAGGATCATGCCGCGTACCGAGCGCGCCAGTCCGGTCCAGCCGAAGATCGACAGCACCACCACGATGGCGAAGTAGCGCTGGTACTGGTTCAGCTCCTTGGGCAGCGAGGCGGCCAGCAGGATCCACAGCGGCAGCGTGGGCACCGACTGCAGCACCTCGATGATGCGCTGCACGATCAGATCGACCGCCCCGGCGAAGTAGCCGGAAGCGGTGCCGATGATGATCCCCAGGACCAGGCTGATCGCCACCCCCACCAACCCGATCGACATCGAGATGCGGCCGCCGTAGAGCACCCGCGACAGGGTGTCCCGGCCCCAGAAATCGGTGCCGAACAGGAACACGTAGCCCTCGCGCACCCCGAACAGGTGCAGGTTGGTGCGCACCGGCAGCGGCCCCAGCCGGTACTTGTCCCCCCTGTGGATGAACAGGTACAGCGGGTAGCGCTGCTCCGGCTGCAGCACCCAGGTCACCTTGAAGGTCTGGAAGTCGACGTGGCGCTCGTAGCCGTAGACGAAGGGGCGCAGGTGGAAGCGTCCGTCGACGTCGACGAAGCGCGGTACCGTAGGCGGCTGGTTCTCGTGCTCCTTGAAGGTCTCGTACAGCGCGTAGGGGGCGACGAACTCGCTCAGGAAGGTGACCACGTAGAGAAAGATCAGGATCCCCAGACCGACCTTGGCCAGCGGGCTGCGCCTGAACTTGAGCCACATCAGCGCGCCGATGCTCTTGCCGGTGATCTCTACCGCGGGTTCCGGCACCAAGCTCCTCTCGCTCATCGGCGGCGCCTCATTTCTCACTCGTAGCGTACCCGCGGGTCGACCCAGCTCAGCAGGATGTCGGCCAGCAGGTAGCCCACCACCAGCAGCACCGACAGCAGCATCACCATCGCTCCCGCCAGGAACGCGTCGTGGTTCAGCACCGCCACGTACAGCAGCGGTCCCATGGTCGGCAGGTTGAGCACGATCGAGACGATCAGCTCCCCGCCCAGCAGCGCCGACAGCAGGCCGCCGGCGGCGGTGATCAGCGGGTTGATGGCGATGCGGAACGGGTACTTCCACAGCACCTGTGCCTCGTTCAGGCCCTTGGCGCGTGCGGTCACCACGTACTGTCGCCCCAGCTCGTCCAGCATGTTGCCGCGCAGCACGCGGATGTAGCCGGCGGTGCCCGCGGTGCCCAGCACGACCACCGGAATCCACATCCGGCTCAGCATGTCCAGCACCTTGGGGATGCTCCACGGCGCATCCAGGTACTGCGGCGAGAACAGCCCGCCGGGCACCTGGCCGAACCAGTAGAAGCTGATGACGATGAACGCCAGCGCCAGCAGGAAGTTGGGGATCGACAGCCCGAGAAAGCCGATGAAGGTGAAGATGTGATCGGTCGTCGAGTACTGGTTGACGGCGGAGTAGACCCCGATCGGCAGCGACACCAGCAGCACGAACACCGTGGTGCAGAACGAGATGGTCACCGTGAGCGCCAGCCGCTCGGTGATCAGGTCGACGATCTTCTTGTGGCCGTAGGAGACCGAGTGGCCCATCTCGCCCACCACGAAGTTGCTGAACCACTTCCACCAGCGGATGTAGATCGGCCGGCCGATGCCGTAGCGGAACTCCAGCAGCTTGCGCTGCCCGTCGGTGAGATCCGGAATGCCGGTATCGGCCAGATTCTGCGCCACGATCACGTCGACGTAGCTGCCCGGCATGGCGTCGATCAGCACGAACACCAGCATCGAGATCAGCACCAGCGTCGGCACCGCGATGACGATGCGCCGCAGGATGTACTGGATCACATGTCACGCGCTCCCGCGGAGCGGCCGCTCCAGGAGCGGCCGCCCGGGGAGCGAACACCTATTCCGCGAACCACTGCTCGATGCGGATCGTGCGCCGCGAGGCGAAGCCGGGCCAGCCGCCCTCGACCACGTTCTGCAGCCGGTTGTGGAACAGCAGCGTGCTCTGGGAGCCGCCCAGCACCAACGGGAACGCCACCAGGTTGCGCACCGCGATGTCGGTCGCCTCGACCGCCAGCAGGCGGCGCTGCTCGGGATCGGGGGTCGCCTGGTACTCCTGGATCAGCTCGTACATCTGCTCCAGCGGCCCGCGCACGCCATCGTGCGGTGCCTCGCCCATGCTGCCGCCCGACTCGACCCACTCGGTCACGCCGCGCTGGTAGAGCTGGTTGAAGTTGAGGTCGTTCACCGCCCAGTGGCCCCAGCCGGCGCCCATCTCCACCAGCGGCACGGTGCCCTGCAGCCACAGCTCGCGGTAGCCGGGGCTCCACGGCCGGGTGACGCCGAACACCTTGATCTTCAGCTCCTGGTCCCACTTGTCGCCCTGCATCGCGACCACTTCGCTCATGTGCATGTAGCTGCGGTCGAAGTAGCCCATGGACATCTCGACGCGCTCGCCGCTTGGATAGTGGCGGTAGCCGTCGTCGCCCACGGCCAGTCCCAGCTCGTCGAGAATCGCGTTCGCCTCGTCGGGATCGTAGCGCAGCCAGTCGCGCAGGAACTCCCAGGTAGCCTCCGATTCCGGGCTGTCGCCCACCACCGCGCCGCGGTAGAGCAGCGGGTGCGCATCCGAGATACCCGTGAACTGGACCAGCTCCGGCCCCACCATGGCGGCCGCGATCTGCTCGTTGTCGATGCCGAGCTGCAGCGCCCTGAGGAACTCGGGGTTCTGCAGCAGGTCGGCCAGCATCTGGTCCTGCGGTTCCTCGTGCTCGCGCGACGCCCAGTGCAGGTTGACCTGGGCGCTGACGAAGAAGCTGCCGCCCTGCTTCATCATGCGGTAATTGCCGCGCTCCTGGTTCTGGAAGATGATCGTGTCGCCGCCGAAGTTGCCGCTGCCCCAGTCGAACTCGCCGGCGATGACGCGCAGCTTGAGCACCTCCTGGTCCTTGAAGTAGCTGATGTGCAACTCGTCGAAGTAGGGAAGCTGGTTGCCTTCGGGATCCACCTTGCCGTAGTAGGGGTTGCGGTCCAGCAGCATGATGTCGCCCTCCTTGACGGTGGTCGGCATCCACGCGCCGAGGGTCGGGCGCGCCGGGTCGAGATACTGCAGGTGAATCTGCTTGATCTCGGTGATCATCTCGCTCGGCGCCTTGTCGCTCTCGGTGTAGCTGGGATGGAACTGCTTGAGGTAATGCGCGGGAGTCGGGTCCAGCCGGGTGGTCGCGAACAACTGCTTGTAGCTCACGAACGGCTCCGCCGCGCGCACCACGATCGTGTAGTCGTCCACCACTTCGAACTCCAGCAGCTCCCCGCCCACCTTGAACTCGCGCGGGGCCACGTCGTACTTGGTGACGTCGGCACCCTCTTCCACGAACAGGTGGATGTCGTTGACGGTGAACATCACGTCGGCGGCGGTCACGGGCGCGCCGTCCGACCACTTCAGACCTGGCCGCAGGTGGATGGTGAAGGTCTGGAAGTCGTCGCTGATGTCGAGGCTCTCGGCGATGTTGGCGTACATGACGGTGCCGCTGGGGGCGGTGATGTCGTACAGCCCCTCGTTCAGGTAGCGGGTGATGTAACGGAAGTTGGTGTACAGCCCGTCAGGCGCCTTGAGCGTGCCGCCGTGCTTGCCGATGCGGTCGTACGGGGTGACCACGGCGGGAATGTCCGGCAGCCGTTCCTCCACCGGCGGCAACTCGCCCGCGGCCACCAGCGCGGCCAGCACCGGCGACTCCTGGTAGCTCGCCAGTGGAGCGTCGGGGGTATGGATCGGGACGTGGTCGGCTCCGGACGCCTTCTCTTCCATGGCGGCGGGAGCCGGCGACGGGTCGGGGGCGGACGCTCCCTCGGTCTGTGAACCGGCCACGGCGGACATCAGTACCAGCGACATGAGGGTCGCGGTCAGCGAGATCACGCGGAGTGATTTCATAGGGAATGCCTCCTGGCGTCTGAGTGCGTCAGACTCCGATGTAACGGGAGATACTAACCCCGGTTGCCCGCGCCCGCAACCGTGCAAGCGCGCCCGTAGAAGCGGTACGGAGGACGGGCCGTTGTACGATGGTATGAAAGAGGCAACAGCAAGCCGAAGTGTACAGATCCCGGCGGAGTGGATAGGATGGCGGACGTGACCGTAGCGTTCGACACGCTCAAGGCGGCGACGCGGCTGCAGCGGGCGGGGTTCGACGAGGACAAGGCGCGGGCGCTGGTGTCGACGTTTGCCGAGGGCCTGGTCGAGAACCTCGCCACCAAGCACGACCTGGTACCGCTGGCCACCAAGGAAGACCTCGTACGCCTTGCTACCAAGGAGGAGATCGCCAAGCTCGCCACCAAGGACGAGATCGCCAAGCTTGCTACCAAGGACGAGATCGCCAAGCTCGCCACCAAGGACGAGATCGCCAAGCTCGCTACCAAGGACGAGATCGCCAAGCTCGCCACCAAGGACGAGATCGCCAAGCTCGCTACCAAGGACGAGATCGCCAAGCTCGCTACCAAGGACGAGATCGCCAAGCTCGCCACCAAGGACGAGATCGCCAAGCTCGCTACCAAGGACGAGATCGCCAAGCTCGCTACCAAGGACGAGATCGCCAAGCTCGCCACCAAGGACGAGATCGCCAAGCTCGCTACCAAGGACGAGATCGCCAAGCTCGCCACCAAGGACGAGATCGCCAAGCTCGCTACCAAGGACGAGATCGCCAAGCTCGCCACCAAGGATGAACTTGCAGCCCTGCGTGCCGAGATGGCTACCAAGACAGACATTGCAACCCTACGCACCGAGATAGCCAAGGTCCAGGAGCGGCTGACGGTCCGACTGGGAACGGCTATCGGCGCCGTCGCGGCAATCCTGGTGGCCGTAGACAAGCTCTTGTAGGCGGACCGGGAACTCGGACGGGAACAACGACCCCGCCGCCCGCGCACATGATGATGCGCCACCTGCGTTTCGCGTTCCGGCGCGAGGATGAAGCGCCTGACGCGCACTTCTACGCGGAGCCGCGGCTGGTCACCCACATCGACGAGGCGGCCATCGCGGCGGTCACCCAACTCTACCGCGAGTATCTCCCGGCGGACGCAGCGGTGCTCGACCTGATGAGCAGCTGGGTAAGCCACCTGCCGGCCGAGGTGACCTATTCGCGCGTGGTGGGGCTCGGCATGAACCGCGCCGAGCTGGCCGCCAACCCCCGCCTGAACGGCTTCGTCGTGCATGACCTGAATCGAGACCCGCGCCTCCCCTTCGCCGACTCCGAGTTCGACGCCGCGGCCATCTGCGTGTCGATCCAGTACCTCACGCGGCCGGTGGCGGTGCTGCGCGACCTGGGCCGGGTGCTGGTCGCCGGCGGCCCGCTGGTCATCACGTTCTCCAACCGCTGCTTCCCCACCAAGGCGGTGCGCGCCTGGTTGCTGCGCGACGACCTCGGCCACGCCGCGCTGGTCGCCCGCTACCTGAAGGCGGCGCGCACCTGGACCGGCATCCAACACCTCGACCGCAGCCCGCCGGCGAGCGACCCCCTGCATGCCGTGGTCGCCCGGCGCGCCCCTTGACCAGACGCGCCGCCACAGCGCTCGGCCAGGCGCAGGCGAAACAGGCGCAGGCGACACTCAACCTTGACGCCCAGCCACATCTGTGTTGGCACAGAAAAACCTCGCCACATACCCATCGGTGTCGTGGCAGCCAAGGAGAACTCGGGCATGGTAAAGAAACACCTCGTGCTACTCGCCTATGCAGGCATTCTGATGCTCGCATGCGCCACGGTTTTCGCGGAAGGCAGACGCGAGCGAAACCAGGAAGGGCCGCAGCAAGCGGCGGTTGTTGCCTCCGGCGAATTCAAGGAGGCTCCGCTCCTGACCCAGATGGTGAGCGAAGGCCTGATCCCACCGGTGGGAGAACGGTTGCCGGAAAACCCGATGGTGATCGAGCCACTCGAAAGCGTCGGCCGTTATGGCGGAACCATGAACATCTTCGGTCAGAGCCCATGGGAAGCAGCCCTGATGATGGGCCATCAAGGGCCGTTCCTGGTAGATCCTCAAGGCACGCCGGGAGTGCCCTACGTATTCGAAGCTTCGAGGTAAGCGAAGACTTCAAGGAGTGGATATTCTACCTGCGCCCGGGCCTGAAATGGTCCGACGGCGAGGAGCTCACTGCCTGGCACCTGTACGAATACTGGCGCTATCACCGCGCCAATCAGGTGCTGACGCCGGAGATGACACCCGAGCAGATCGTGATCGAAGACAACGCCGTAACCTTTACCGACGAGCCGCCGTGGACCAAGGGACGCACGGTGCGCAAGGAGATCATCGACGACTACACGATCAAGTTCACTTCCGACGTTCCCTACCCGTTCCTGATCAATTACATGAGTGCGAGCCAGTTCAGCGTCTGGTCGCGGATCCTGCCGATGCACTTCCTGAAGCAGTACCACGCCGAGATCGTGGGCGAAGAAGCCGCCAACGCCAAGGCGAAGGAAGCCGGGATGAACACCTGGGACCAGTTGTACGTGGCATTCGGCCGCACCAACCACCAGAGCTCGATTCAGATCCAGCGCTCATTTCCGCCCACGCTCGCTCCCTACGTGCTCGTCGACCGCGAGGAGAACCTGATCGTCTACGAGCGTAATCCGTACTACTGGGCGATCGATACCGCGGGCAACCAGCTTCCCTACATCGACCGCATCGTGTTCGAGCAGGTCAACAACCGCGAGATCCTCGACGGCAAGGTGATCTCCGGGGAAGCGGACTGGGCCGGCTTCGACCTCAAGACCGAATCGCTCCCGCTCTACCGCGAGTACGAGGAGAGTGGAAACTATACCACCAAGGTGTGGAACTGCACCTTCAACACGGTCATCATGCGGTACAACTTCAATCACCAGGATCCCTACATCGCGGAGCTGTTCCTGGAGAAGGACTTCCGCATGGCGCTGCAGATCACGGTCAACCGCAGCCGCATCAACGACGAGGTGATGTTCGGCCTGGCGAAGGAATACCGGATGGCCCCTACGCCCGGCAATTCATTCTATGATCACGAATTCGAGATTCGCCACACGGACTTCGATCCGGAACGCGCGGGCAAGCTGCTCGACGGACTCGACATCACCGACAAGGACGGCGACGGCTGGCGCGACCGTCCCGACGGCGGCGCGCTGTCGATGGAGGTCCTGGTCGGCGACTACGAGACCCCGAAGATCCCGGTGATGGAGATCATCACCAACGACTGGCAGGCGATCGGGCTCAACATCACCTTCGAGGTGATGGACTGGCCGATCCGTTGGCCGCTCGTCACCAGCAACAACTACGACATGTACACGCACCATGGCGCGTACAACGTGCCGGTGACTTATGGCGTCAACATGTTCAGCCTGCCCGGTCTCGAGAGCGGGCAGACGTTCGACACCTGGTACAAGACCGGGGGCCGCGCCGGCATCGAGCCGCCGCCCGACATCATCGAGCTGTACGACTGGTACTACAAGGATCTGCAGTCCGTTTCGACGGAGGACGAGTTCAACGAGATCAGCCGCAAGATCTGGGACAACGTGATCGAGAACGTGTGGACCCTGGACACACTCTCGGAGTTCCCGCGTCCCGTGATCGGCAAGAACGATCTCCTGAATCAGCCCACCGAGGAGCATGGTCCGCTGTTCTGGGCGTGGGATTTCTGGTGGATCCACCCGTACTATCCGATGCAGTTCTACTTCGCCGACCGGCCGGAGATCACCCGCGGCGAGTCCCAGTTGTTCGACTATTACTCGGCGGAGCGGCTGAACGCCGATCCGGTCAAGTATTCGATCGAGCGTGGCTGGATGTAGCTTCGGTTTCGCGGCAAGCTGATCCATTGATCCGGGAGAGCAGCGCGTTGCTCTCCCGGATCTCTTCTGCAGGTCGATGGCGGAATACATCGTACGGCGGCTCGGACACTCGCTGATCCTCATTGTGTGTGTGTCGATGATCACCTTCCTGGTGATCCAGGCGCCGCCCGGCGACTACGCCAGCTACGTGATAACGCGGTTCCAGAATGCTCCCATGACCGAGGAGATGCGCAAGATCAGGATCGAAGAGGTGCGGCGCCGCTACAATCTCGACGATCCGCTGCACATGCAGTACGTGCACTGGATCTGGGGCATCATCACGGAGGGCAACTTCGGGCTCTCGTTTTCCTGGGACAAGCCGATTTCGCGCCTGCTTCGGGAGCGCATGCCGATCACGCTGATGATCGGCATGCTGGCCCTGTTCTTTCAGTATGTGGTGGCGATACCGGTGGGCGTGTTTACCGCCTTGAAACAGAATTCGGCGGCCGACTACGGCATCACGTTCTTCTCCTTTCTCGGCATGTCGATCCCCGGGTTTCTGCTGGCGCTGGTGCTGATCGTGATCCTGTTCAATGCGTTCAACTTCCCGGTGGGAGGTCTGTACTCGCCCGAGTACCGCACCGCCCCGTGGTCGCTGGACAAGTTCGTCGACCTGGCCAAGCACCTGGTGGTGCCGGTGGTGGTAGTGGCGGCATCGAGCACCGCGGGGACCATTCGCGTGCTGCGGGCGACGCTGCTCGACGAGTTCGGCAAGGATTACATGCGGGTGGCAAGGGCCAAGGGCCTGTCGGAGCATACCATCATCTTCAAGTACCCGTTGCGGGTGGCGATGAACCCGATCATCGCCGGGTTCGGCTGGTCGCTTCCCCTGCTGGTGTCCGGATCGTTGCTGGTGTCGCTGGTAGCCAACATCCCGGACCTCGGGCCGCTGCTGCATGAGGCGTTGCAGGCCCAGGACATGTACCTGGCGGGATCGATTCTGCTGATGGTCAGCACCCTCACCATCGTCGGCACCCTGATCTCGGACATCCTGCTCGCGATCTCCGATCCCCGCATTTCCTATAGCGGCGTTCATGAGTCATAGCGCACCTGCGATACGGAGTCCTGCCGCGTCTGACGGCGACGCGCCAGACCGACAGGCTTCCGGCGCGGGCGTCAATGGTCAGGGGCGCCGGTCGTTCACCCAGGGGCAGCTGTTTCTGCTGCGGTTCCGCAAGAACACCGCCGCGATGGTATCCCTGGTAGTGATGGCCCTGTTCTTGATTCTGATAGTGTTCCCGGAGTTCATCATCCCGTACCAGCCCACCCGGCAGTTCATCGGGTACAACTACGCGCCGCCGCGGCCGATCCGCTTCGCCGGTGAGAGCGGCCTCCAGCCGACCGTCTACAGCTACGAACAGAAGGTCGACCTGGAGACCTTCAAGAAGGAGTGGACCGAGGACACCACCAGGCCCAATCGCATCAGGTTCCTGGTGCCGGGGTACGAGTACAAGCTCCTGGGACTGTTTCCCTCCAGGCTGCATCTGTTCGGCCTGGAAGACGACGCGGTTCCGTTCTTCCTCTACGGTTCCGACAACCTGGGGCGCTGCATCTTCAGCCGCACCATTCACGCCACCCGCATCTCCATCAGCATTGCGCTGATGGGAGTCCTCATCACCGTCGTGATCAGCATCGGCCTGGGCGGCACCTCGGGCTACTTCGGCGGTGTCTTCGATCACATCGTCCAGCGCATCAGCGAGCTCTTCATCACCATCCCGAAGCTGCCGTTGTGGATGGTGCTGGCGGCGGCGGTACCGCGCGACTGGGACATCATCAAGACCTATCTGGCGATCGTGGTGATCGCCTCACTGACCAACTGGCCGGCGGCCACCCGCGGCATCAGGAGCAAGCTCATCTCGATTCGCAATGAGGACTACATCAAGGCCGCGATCAGCTACGGGGCCAAGGACGGGCGCCTCATCTTCAAGTACCTGATCCCCAACTTCGTGAGCTACATCATCGTGGTCATCACGCTCGGCATTCCTGCGATGATCCTGATGGAAACCGCCTTGAGCTTTCTCGGAATCGGACTGCGGCCGCCGGCCGTGAGCTGGGGCGTGCTGCTGGAGCAGGCGCAGAACTTCCAGGACGTGATATTGCACCCCTGGCTGCTGGTACCGGGAATCCACCTGGTGGTCGCGATTCTCATGTTCAACTTCATCGGCGACGGGCTCAGGGACGCCGCCAACCCCTTCAAGCGAGTCTGACGATGGCGCAGCCGGTGATCGAAGTACGCGATCTGAAGACCCACTTCTTTACCGACGAGGGGGTGGTACGCGCCGTCGACGGCGTCAACCTCGGGCTCCAGCAGGGCAAGGTGCTGGCCATCGTCGGCGAGTCGGGATGCGGCAAGAGCGTCACCGCCTTCTCCATCCTGCAGTTGATCTCTCCGCCGGGCAGACTGGTCGGCGGGCAGGTCGTGTACCGGCGCAAGGATGGAGACACCGTCGACCTGGCCGCGCTCGCGCACGACAGCAGGCAGCTCAAGTCGATCCGCGGCAACGACATCGCCATGATCTTCCAGGAGCCGATGCTGGCCTTCAGTCCGGTCTATACCATCGGCAACCAGATCAGCGAGGTGATCCGACTGCACCAGGGAGGCAGCAAGAAGCGGGCCCTCGACCAGACCATCGCGCTGCTGGAGCACGTCGGGGTGTCGGCTCCCGCCAAGCGGGTGAACCAGTATCCGCACGAGTACTCTGGCGGCATGCGCCAGCGCGCCATGATCGCGATGGCGCTGTCCTGCAATCCGGACGTGCTGATCGCGGACGAGCCCACTACCGCGCTCGACGTCACCATCGAGGCCAAGATACTCGCCCTGCTCACCGAGCTGCAGCGCGAGTATCACATGTCGATCATCTTCATTACCCATGACATGGCGGTGGTGGCGGAAATGGCCGACGAGGTCGCCGTCATGTACCTCGGCAAGGTGGTGGAACGGGCCGACGTCGACACCCTCTTCGAGCGGCCGTTGCACCCCTACACGGTGGGCCTGCTGAACTCGATTCCGGGCATCGTCGAGGACCCTTCGCGGCATCTCAACCCGATCGAGGGAGCGGTGCCGAATCCATACGAAGTGCCCTCCGGATGCCCGTTCGCGCCGCGCTGCAGCTTTCGCGAGTCACGCTGCTCGGAAGAGCCTCCCGACGTGACCGCGAGCGACTCGCAGATGGTGAAGTGCTGGTTGTACGCCTGACGGGTGGAACATGGCGGCGTTGAAGGACAACCCGGACCTGTTGCTGGCGGTGAACGGCGTCAAGGTTCACTTCCCCATCAAGAAGGGCATCTTCCGCAAGGTCACCGGCCACGTGAAGGCGGTGGACGGGGTCGATCTGCACATCCGGAAAGGGGAGACGCTGGGGCTGGTCGGGGAGAGCGGAAGCGGCAAGACCACGCTCGGACGGGCGATCATACGGCTGGTGCCGCACAACGCCGGACAGGTTCTGTTCCGGGCTCAGGACGGCTCGACCGTGGATCTGTTGCAGCTGGAGCGGGAGGAGCTGCGCCAGACCCGGCGCCAGATCCAGATGATCTTTCAGGATCCGTACTCGTCACTGAACGCGCGCATGCGCATCCAGACCATCCTGGAGGAGCCGCTCAGCATCTACAACGTCGGCAGTCCCCGCGAGCGCCGTGACCGCATCGTGGAGCACCTGGAGCTGACCGGCCTGTCGGCCAGCCACGTCACCCGCTATCCGCACGAGTTCTCCGGCGGCCAGCGCCAGCGCATCGGCATCGCGCGCGCGATCATCCTGAATCCGTCGCTGATCATCTGCGACGAAGCCGTGTCCGCGCTCGACGTCTCGATCCAGGCCCAGGTGCTCAACCTGCTGGAGCGACTCAAGTCGCGGCTGCACCTGAGCTACCTGTTCATCGCCCACAACCTGAGCGTCATCTACCACATCAGCGACCGGATCGCGGTGATGTACCTGGGCAAGATCGTGGAGCTGGCGAACAAGCGCGACCTGTATCGGCGGCCCCTGCACCCGTACGCGGAGGCGCTGCTGTCGGCGATACCGGTGGCCGACCCCAAGGCGGTCAAGGAGGAGCGGATCCTGCTGCCGGGCGAGGTGGCCGATCCCTCCAGGCCGCCGCCGGGATGCAACTTCCACCCGCGCTGCCGTCATGCCGAAGATCGCTGTTCCCGCGAGGAGGTCGCTCTCGAGGCCGCGGATGGGGCCGACCACCGATTCGTGGCCTGCCACCGCTACCGGGAACTGGCGCTGCAGGCGGCGACCTACGAGAACCGGCCGTTGTACCGGGTCAACGTCGCCGGGTTAGCGCCGCCGCCGGGCTTGTCCCCCGGTACCCCCTACGGGTAGGTCACCCCGAGCTTGATGCTGGTGCTCGGGTCGAGATCGATCTGGCGGTAGGCCTCGGCGCTGTCCGCCAGCGACACCACCGGATCCAGCAGGCCCTCCACTCGCAGCCGGCCCTGCTGCAGCAGCGCGAAGCCGGCGCCGAACAGCCGGCGTGCGTCCCAGCGCGGACCGAGCCGGTGGGGGGCGCTGACGTCGCGGCTGGAGAGCAGGTTGATGCGGTTGCGGTGCCACTCGCCTTCCAGGCTGAGGCCGCCGCCGGCGCCGGGGTAGTAGGCCACCGACACCACGGTGGCGCCGTAGGCCGCGGCGCGCAGGGCGTCGTTGAGGCCGGCGTAGCTGCCGCTGGTCTCGAGCACCGTGTCGGCGCCGGCCTTGCCGGTGGCCCGCTTCACCACGAGGCCGGTGTCCTCCGTGGTGGGATCGATCACCAGGTCGGCGCCGTGGCGGCCGGCCAGGGCGCGGCGGCGCGCGATCGGGTCGGCGCCGGCCACCCAGGCCGCCCCCTGCAGCCGCGCCAGTTGCAGCGCCATCTGGCCGATGGCGCCGAGGCCGGTCACCAGCACCCGGTCGCCCAGTCCCAGCGCCGAGTCGCGCACGCCCGACAGTGCCACGCACGCCGGGTCCCCGCACACCACCGCGTGCGGATCCATCCCCGCCGGCACCTCCCGCACCTTGGCGGCCGGCACGGTATGGGTCTCGCGGATCGGCAGGTCACCGTAGACCACGTCCCCGACCGCGAACCGGTCGACGGCGGCGCCGACCTCGGTCACCTCACCCACCGTCGCCGTGCCCAGCGCCATCGGGAACCGCATCCAGCCCTGTGGCTGCGCTCCGCCGTCGCGCCGGTGCAGCCGCAGGTCGGGATCGAACGGCTCCGAAACGTCGCGCGTGTCGGCGCGGTAGGCGCGCAACTGGGTGCCGTGCTTGACCGCGGAGAAGGTGCTGCGCAGACGCACCTCCCCGGCTCCCAGCGGCGGCTCTTCGTAGGAACGCAACTCCGGCGTTCGCGGGGCGACAGCGATCAGCTCCAGTGGCACGGCGGCACCTCCCGGTTCCTGCCTACACCCCGGCCCGCGCACGTCCACCGTCACCGCTCCCGTGCCTCGGAGTGCAACCGTCCAGCCTGCCTTTGCGCCAGCGTCCGGCGCAGCAGGTGGACGTAGACGAGGGCGTTCACCGCCAGCACGAAGGCGCCGATGGCGACCTGCATGCCGCGCGTCAGGCTGCCCGGGTAGATGAGCCGCAGCAGGTAGTGTTCGAGGAAGCGCACGTCGTAGCCGCCGGCTCCGGCCAGGGTCCGAAACTGCAGTTCCAGCGGGGTGAGGGGGCAGATCCAGCCGGCGAACTCCATGGTCGCGCCCCACAGGAACGAGGGCACGTGCAGCAACGCCACCCAGCGCCAGCGCAGCACCAGCGCCCCGCCGGCCACCACGAACACGATGAACGCGAAGTGAATCAGCAGGACGCCGTCGGCGAGGACACCGTAAATCATGGCAACTTCATGGCATCACGCGAAGTCCAGGTTCTCGGTGATGCGGGTGCCGTCGCGGTGGAAGGCTTCCACGTAGCGCTGGATGCGCCGCCTGCCTTCCTCCAGATCGTGGTTGTTCAGGTTGATGTTCAGCAGATCGATGTACCAGGGCGGCTTCACCTCGTCGCGCACGTAGACGTCGGCGATCTCGCCCGCGATCGGCAGCGTGGTGCGCTTGGAGTCGTCGTGCACGTCGCGGTTGGCGGCCGCCTGCAGCTTGGCGTACTCCTCGGCCAACAGGCGTTCGAAGATCTCCGGAGTGAACCGGGTGCCGGCGGCGAGGCCGGTCTCGGGATCGTCCTCGGTGAGTGCGGCGCCCTTGTGCAGCCACTCCCACAGGATGCTGAGGCGGATCTCGCCGGTGGCCATGTCCTCCATCAGGTAGAGCACGTCGTCGTCGCCGAAGGAGTCGGCCGGCTTCAGCGCCGCGGCCTGCATGCCCTGGCCGAAGGCGTTGCCGTACTGCAGCGCCACGCTCAGCAGGTCGCGCGCCCCGCGCACGGTGCGCGGCGCCTCCTCCAGCTCGGTCAGTCCGGCCGCGTCGGCCTCGGTGTAGGTCAGCGGCGGGAACCCGCGCCCGAGCTGGTTGGCCGCCCCGGCCTTTTCCCATACCGGGCGCACGATGTGCACCATCTTCCAGTGCGCCACCCACTTGCCGCTGGCGCCGGCCTGCTGCTCGCGCTCGCCGCCGGCCACCGCCTTGCTCATCGAGGCCTCCACGCCGGCCTCGGAGCCGACCGGGATGTTGGGCTCCATGCCACCCTGCCACAGGGCGCAGTTGCCGTTGGCATCCGGCGTGTTCACGGCCCGGCGCACGCGGTCCTCGTAGTTGCGCATGTAGCCGTAGGTCATGAGGATGGCGTCAATGTTGGGGTTGATGAACGAGGCGTCCCACGCCATGGCGTCGGCGACACTGTTGATGTAGTCCCAGCGCCCGGTGTTGTAGCCGACGAAGTGGCGGCCGAGGGCGGCGCGGATCTCCATGAGCTGGTAGGACGCCTCCAGCTGCTCCACCAGCACGTAGGTCTTGATGGTGCCGGCGGCCAGCCCGAGGTGGCCCTCCAGGGCGTCGAGGATGTCGTTCCACAGCGCCGCCTCCTCGGCGGTCTGGATCTTGGGCAGGTAGAGCACCAGCGACGACCCCTGCTCCTGCATGCGCCGGTAGTTGCCGGTGACGTAGAGCACCGTGTCGACGATGGAGGCCGAGAACCCGCTACCGCCGGTCTCGCGCACGTGGCGGTCGTCGAGATGCAGCCCGCGGGCACGGAAGATCCTGGTGGTGAACCCCAACTGCCGCTTCCAGTCGGGCACGATGGCGCGGCCGAAGAAGCTCTCGCCCCAGGCGTTCATCCCCGCGGCCACCTCCTCGGCGGCCTGCAGGAACACCGGATCGGCGGCGCTGGCCAGGCGCAGGTTGCGCTGGTTGTCCAGCGACATGGTGGTGATCTGGCCCAGCGCGTCCTCGCCGTCGAACATCCAGCCGTCGGCGCCCGACAGCAGGGCGTAGGCGACGTTGCGGATGCTGCGCGGCACCGGGGTGTTGGGCTTGGCGCCCGGTCCGGTGCCCTGGATCCACTGGCGCTGCAGGTCGGCCGGGATCTCGCTGCCGGCAAAGGCGCCGTCGCGCGCCGCCTGCACCCCGATGGAGGTACCGGCGATGGTGGCGCCCGGATCGAGGAAGCCGATGCGCTCCCCCTCCCGCGCGCGCTTGGCCCGGCGCCCGATACGCTCGCGCATCAGTCGCCGCCGCTGCTCGTTGAAGCCGGCCAGGGCGTGCAGCGCATCGAGCGCTTCCGGGGTATAGACGTCGTCATATTCGCGCTCCAGCCGCGCGCGGATTTCCAGGGTAGGGGTCGCCTCGCTCATACGCAGCGAGTCTACGGAGCTTGCCGGGTTGCAGACAAGCGCCTCGTCATCGGTCCGGGCGCTCCGCACTTCGGCATGTGTGCCGGCTCGCCTGCGAACGCAGTTACCGCCTGCTGAAGTGAGCGCACAACGAGCGATCGACCATCGTCGCGGCCGTCGAATCGGGTTGGCGCAGCCATACGATGATGTCGATGGACGGCCGGCCTAATTCAGCGACGTAGAGGCATTATCGTATTGTAGGCTGTTGCTCCCCCCAGAAGGTGTGATCGTCGGCGATGTTTTCCGGGTGAAACCAGGCGGCTACGATACAGCCTTCGCGGACCTCATAGGTCGCCAGTTCGCTACCCTGGATTTGCCGGCAGTCGGCGACCGCCGACCAGTCGATCGTTGCTGACACATGAGTGGCGGTTTCGACGGTGCCGGTGACGGTGAGCTCGAAGCTGCCGGCAGTCTTGTGAATTGCTCTGCGGATCATGTCGATGACCGCTTCACGGCCCCGAAGGTGACCCATATGTGCGCCCACATCGGGCTCGCTCCAGCGTACGTCGGGTGCGAGGAACGGCTCGAGAAGGCACAGTCTGCCCGTACGGCTGGCAGTGCGACGAACGTCGTAGAAAGTACGGATGAAACGGCCGAGCGTACCCGCCTTGCTGGTGTTAGGCATTCAGTATACGCGGCCGGTGCTGCCGAAGTGGGTCGGCCGGTCCCAGGAGAGGCCGCCATCCATCACCCAGCGAGCGATCGGCTCCTCCAACTCGGCCACCGGGTCGCGCGGTTCGCCGAAGGTGTCGCGGCAGAGCCGGTCGTCGGCCAGCACGGCAGCGTCTCCCTCGGCGTCGGCCAGGAGCGGGCTGCGTCCCATGGTGCGACCCAGGCGTTCGGCAAGGTCGGCCACTCGCAGCGCCGGGCCGGCGATGTTCACCACCCATGGCGGGTTGGCGCTGCGTTCCATGCTCAGCAGGGTGTAGTCAATGGCGTCGCGCTGCGACACCAGGTTGGCGGCAGGAACCTGGAGCGAGATCGGCTCGCCCTCCCATACCATCGCCGCCAGGTCGCGGATCACGCCATAGCCGAAGTGCTGGGCGTAGCTGAGACGGATCAGGCTGACGCGCTGGCGCGGGTGGCGTAGCGCGGTGGTGGCGAAGGCCGACTCGCGCGCCACGATCGACCAGCCGTACACCCCCACCGGATCGAGTTCGGCAGTCTCGCTGCTGCCGGCTGCCTGCTCCGGCCACGGCACTGCGGGATAGGGGTTGGTGGAGGAGAGCGCGACGATCGACGCTTCCGGGTAGCGCTCGCCCACCAGGTAGGGCACGATCCCGTTGACGTGGAACGCGCGCCGCCAGTCGCTGCCGCTGCCGAACTTGAACCCCAGCAGGTAGATCACGTGCGCCGCCTCGGGCAGCGCCGCGAGCACCCCCGGGGCGGCCAGGTCGCCGGTCAGGCACTGGATCCCGCCCGCCTCCAGTTCCGCGCGCGTCTCCGGGTCGCTGAAAGTGGAGGCCACGGCGATGTCGCGGCGCACCCCCGCGGCCAGGTCGGCCCGGCGCAGCGTGCGCACCAGGTCGGGCCCCATCTTGCCGCTGCCGCCGAGCACTACCACGGGGCCCTCGATGCGAGAGGCGGCCGTCACCAGGCGCTCCGCCGGCTCGCTCATGAACTCCTGCAGCCGCGCGGCGTCGGTCACTGCGGCTGCACTCAGCGCGGACATCGGCGCCATTCTACGCGACAACCATGAGGCTGTCTGGCTATCATGCGCCCGTCCGCCCCATCCGGCGAAGGAGAGAATCACATGCTTAGCGCGATGCGCACGTTCCGCCAGCAGCTCGACTCCGGCAAGGTTTGCATCGGCTGCGGCATATCCACCACCGACCCTTCGGTGACCGAGTCGCTGGCCGAACTGTTCGACTTCCTGTGGATCGACCTGGAGCACACCGCGCTGACCTTCGAGTCGCTGCAGGCGCACCTGATCGCGGGACGTGCCACCGCGACTCCGGCCCTGGTGCGGGTGCCGAGCGGCGAAGTCGCGTGGATCAAGAAGTGTCTCGACACCGGCGCCGGCGGCGTGATCCTGCCGCGGCTCTACACCGTCGCGGAGGTGCAGGAGTTCGTGGCTGCCTGCCGCTACCCCCCGCGTGGCAGGCGCGGTTTCGGGCCACGGCGAGCGTCGCGCTACGGCCGAGACAGCGGGCCGGAGTACGTCGACCGCGCCGACGCGGACGTGTTTTCGGCGGCCCAGATCGAGACCGCGGAAGCGGTGGCGGCAATCGACGAGATCGTGCGCATTGACGGCCTGTCGTCGGTGGTGCTGGGGCCGATGGACCTGTCCGGCGCGCTGGGGCACCTGGGAGAGCTGGACCACCCGGTCGTAGAGGACGCGATGAAGCGGGTGCTCGGTACCGCGCGCGATGCCGGCCTCTACGCCGGCTCCGGGCTGGACGCCGATGCGGAGCTGGCGCGGAGCCTGGCCGGCTGGGGAGCGCAGTGGCTGCAGTGCGGCGGCGACATCGGGATGATGGACATGGGCGCCAGGGCGCTGTTCTCCGCGATGCCGGACCTGCGTTAGTTGGCCCGCCTGGGCATCGCGGCCGCAACGCCCTCCATGCCGCCGGAGATGCGCAGGATCTCGCCGGTCACCCAGGACGAGCTCGGATCGCAGACGCCGGCCACGCCGAAGGCGATGTCCTCAGGCTCGCCCCAGCGGCCCAGCGGGATGGCCTGACGGATCCGCTCGATCATCTCCTCCTCGCTGATCCCCAGTGTCTCGGAGCGTTGTGCCATCACCTTCCGGTTGAAGTCCGTGTACACGGGACCGGGACAGATGGCGTTGACGCGTACGCCGTACACGGCGAGCTCCAGCGCCAGCGAGCGGGTCAGACTGATCACACCCGCCTTTGCCACGTTGTAGGCGGCGACTGACGTGGACGGATTCTGGCCGTTGATCGACGCCAGGTTGACGATGCAACCGGACTCCTGCCGTTCCATGATCCGCGCCGCCGCGCGGCAACACTTGAACGTGCCGTCCAGGTTCACCTTCAGCACCTGCTCCCACTCCTCGTCGCTGAGTTCGACGATCGGGGCCACGTTCTGGCCCAGCCCGGCGCTGTTCACGAGGATGTCCAGCCGCCCGCGCGTCTCGGCGACTTCTGCGAACAGCGCGTCCACCTCGGCGGTCGACGTCACGTCCAGCGGGGCGGCTGCGGCGGTCCGACCCTCGGCGGCGAGGGCGGCGGCGACCGCCTCGGCCTTCTCACGCTGCAGGTCCGCGATGATCACCGCGGCGCCTCTGGCCGCCAGAGTCTCAGCGATGGCCCGTCCGAGTCCCTGGGCCGCCCCGGTGACCACGGCCACCTGACCTGAAAGAGGCATGATGAGTTCAGCTTTCAACTTTCGACCGATCTGCGCAACTGGTGGGCGCTCACGCAGGACAATCCCATGCTGAACGACGCCTGCCTGACCGCTACCACACTGCGCGAATGCACCCCGACGTCTGAATCCCGTGTGGGCGAGCGGCGATGATGGCCCCGGCGCCTGTCAGATCGCCGCCTTCAGGGTGCGTGGGTTCGTTAGCTGTACGAGGTGTCCAGGAATGAGCGTCTTCGCCGCCGACCCGCAACGCCGGTCTCCGCCGCTGCGGTGCTGTCACGTTGGGTCGACCTCTCGCTGTAGCCAGCCTTGATGGCGTCACCAGCTGGTTGGGTCGGCCACGGTGCAGGATTGCGCGAAAAAAGTGCAAAAAATTGAGCTGAGCACTTGACGGGTTTGGCGCTGCTCGTAACGGCCCCCTGCCGCACGTTCCGGCCCCTCCGCCCCTTCGAACATCCCGCCACGTCCTCCAGGCCCGTCAGCACCCCATAAGCGCCGGCCTGAGCCCTTCCAGGTGCGGTCCGGGACTTGCCGCAACCTGCCATTTCTCAGCCATGTTTATATTTACCCCATGGCTACCGCGATCGCCACCGGCTTCTCCTCCTCGCTCTCCGGGCTCCCCGACCAGGTGCTGCTGGCGCATACCAGGTCCCTCGTCCTGCACGAGCAGGCGCTGCAGCTCGCCGTCCTCGACCACCTGCGCGAGATCCACGCCCGCCACCTGCACCTGCGCCTCGGGTTCTCCAGCCTGTTCGACTACGCGGTACGCGAACTGGGCTACAGCGAAGGTGCCGCCTGGCGCCGCATAAAGGCGATGCGCCTGTGCTCCGAGACCGCCGGGACACGCGAGCGGCTGCAGGACGGCTCGCTCTCCCTGAGCGCGGCGGCGCAGTTGCAGAACACCTTCGATCTCCTGCAGCGCACGGCGACCGCCGCCGCGGACCCCGGCTCGCCACCCGCGGCACCGGAGCTGCTGCCGCGCGGCACCGGGACGGCGCCGGAGGCGGGGGCTTCCGGGGCCGGGGCAGCGGCGCCAGCGCGACCGGTGCCGGCGCTGGACGCGGCGCAGCGGCAGGAGCTGGTGGCGCAGGCGAGCGGCAAGAGCACCCGCGAGGTGAAGCAGTTGTTGGCCGGGGTGGCTCCCGAGCTGGCGCGGCCGGCGGATCGCATGCGCGCGCTGGGCGAAGGCCGCTGGGAGCTGAAGGTGGTGATCGACGCTGCCTGTCAGTGCGGGATCGAGCAGCTACGGGCACTGCTGTCGCACGTGGACCCGCACCTGACGCTGGGGCAGCTGGTGGAGCGGCTGGTGCAGGACGGCCTGCACCGCTACGACCCGGGGCGGCCGCCGCGCGGGCGCAGAGCTGGGCGCCGCGAGGCAAGCGCGGGCCAGGCGCCGGAGCCGAAGGCGCAGCAAGGGCCGGCAGGCGGGGCGACTTCGCCAGCGAAGCGGGGCGCGCAAGAGCAGCCCGGAGTGCCGGCGCCGGAGGGCACTATCACCGGTGGCAGCACCCCGGCGCCGGCAGCGCTGTCCGCAGAGGAACCCACGCGCGGGAATGGCGGCACCGGCATCTCGGCGGTGGCGGCGCTGTCCGCGCCGCCGTCGGGGCGCGAGACTTGCGGCAGCAGCACCCCGGTGAGTGCCAAGCCGGCGGTGGCGGCGCCCGGCACCACTCCTTCGGCGGCGAAGTTGGTGGCTGGTTGTGGGTCCCGCGCCTCCGTACCGACGCCACGGCCGACACCACCGGCAGTCCAGAGCATGCCAACCGCGCGGGCAGCGGCGGATCGCGGTCGCATCGCTCCTTCGCCAGCGAAGCGGGCCGGGGCGGCGAAGCGGGCAGGAGCGGTGCAGGTCGATGGCCATTCGCGGCCGCAGCCAGAGGCAGCCGGCCCGTCCCGAGGCAGCGCGCAGCCGCGCCAGCGGGCGCGTCGATCCCGGTATATTCCGGCACCAGTGCGGCGCGAGGTGTGGCGCCGCGACGGCGGCTGCTGCAGTTACGTCGATCCGCACAGCGGGCGGCGCTGCGGCTCCCGCTTCCTGCTGGAGCTCGACCACATCGTTCCCTTCGCGCTCGGCGGCAGCGCTGAGCCCGGGAACTTGCGCCTTCGCTGTCGAGCCCACCACCGCTTCCGGCATCGGGAGGACGCGCCGTCGCCAGACGGGGCCACGTGATCGGCGCCCGGCGGGGTGCGAGGTGGGCGGTCGGGTGGCGGTCCGAGGGGATTTGCAGCCCGCTTGTCGCGCAGCGTGGGATCGCCCTGCCTCGCGCGCTGGTCGCGGCAACTCCGACGTGGTAGGGTCCGGCCTGGATGGGTAACGACATCGAACTCGCCTGTACGTCAGTGATGCTCCCCGACTGGGAGCTGGAGGAGACCTTCGAGCGGGTCGCCGGCCATGGCCTCGCCGCCCTGGAGTTGCGTGTCCGCGATAACCCGCCCGGCAACCCGGCGCCCAGCTACTGGGGCCGCCACCTCGCCGACGTGAGCCCCGCCAACCTCCGCCACAAGGTACCGGCCATCCGCGCCGCGGCGGCGCGTACCGGCGTGCGGGTATGCGCCCTGGCGCCGCGCCTCTGGGTCGACAACCAGGAGGTGGTGGACGCGGTGCTGGACGGTGCGAACGCCATCGACCCGGAAGCGCCGCCGATGGTGCGCCTGAGCCCACCCGGTTACGACCGCACCCGCCCCTACGCGGAGCAGTTCGCCGCGGTACGAGAAGGCATCGAGCAGCTCCTGCCGCAGGCCCGGGCGCGCGGCGTCAAGCTACTCTACGAGATCCACGTCGGCACGGTGGCAATGAGCGCGGCCCGCGCCCACGCCCTGCTGGACGGCCTCGACAGCGCGCATGTCGGCGCCATCTTCGATCTTCCCAACATGTCGCGCGTCGCCCTGGAGGACACCCGACAGGGCATGGAGTTGCTCGGTCCCCACCTCGCCTACTGCCACATCGGCGGCTCGCGTCCGGTCGCCGGCGACAGCGGCGCCCACGGCCAGCGCCAGTGGAGCTGGGAGTTCTGTCCCCTCGAAGAGGGAATCGCCAACATCCCACAGGTGATCGCCGACCTGCGCGCCGTGGGCTACTCCGGCTACCTCTCCATCGAGGACTTCAGCACGCTCGACGCCGACACCCGGCTGGGCCAGGGCAGCGCCTACCTGCGCCGCCTGCTCTCCAGTTAGCTCGATGCGCTCGCGTAGCGGCGGAGTCCGGCTCGGAACACCAGGCTCGTGGCGCCGAGGCCGCCGACCGCGAGTACGCTCACGGCGGACAGCATCGGCAGCGAGAACTCGCCCAGCAGGACCTGAGCCGGCACCGTCGTGAGCACTCCCACCGGCACGATCCACGTCATCAGCAGCTTGAGCCATCCGGGATAGAGGGCAGTTGGGAAGCGCGCCAACTGCACGACCGGTCGCAGCAGCCACGAGAACATGAAGTCGGCCTTCCAGAACATCAAGCTGGCCAGCGACAGAGTCAGGGAATAGAGGATCGATACGCTCACGGCAACGGCGTAGATGAAGCTGGCGATCTGCCACGCGGACAGTTCGCTCCCCAACCACGCCAGCGCACGCGCCACGACGACGGCACCGAAGACTACTTCCGCCGCCACCAGGGGCGCCCAGCGTGCAACGCTCACCAGCAACTGGGTGCCGCGCGGGCGCAGCAGGTGAAAATCGAGAACGCCACTCACAATGTCACCGTCGTATCCCGACAGCGCGTCGATGCTGGGACCGAACACGACGTTGTGCAGCCCGGTGACGATGAAGAACATGCCGAGCACCACGCCCGCGCTCGCTTCCGACCATCCGTTGATCGTATCCACGTTGCCGAAGATCACGGTCAGGCTGAGCACGCCGGTCGCGAAGCGAACGCCGGCGCCAAGCAGTTCGATCCAGAACTGGGCGCGGTACGCGACCATCGACCGCACGGAACGCCCCGCGAGGCATGAGAGCAGGCGCAACACGGTGGTCAGCCTCCGACCGCGGCATGGTGCCGCACGCCCAGGCGCCAGAGCGAATACGCCAGCCCGGCGGACGCCGTCAGCCACGCGAGCTGCAGGATCATCCCCCGCGCCAGCGCGTCACCCTGCACGCTGCCCAGCAGGATCTCAATCGGAAACCCCAACATGTAGCGGAACGGCAGCCACTCCGCGACGGTCCGCAACCCGCCGGGCAGGAGACCCGTGGGAGCGATCTGACCTGCGAGCACGAACACGAACGCGTCCTGCATCAGCACCAGCGCATCGGACCTGGTGCTCCAATACGCCGTCAGCGCCAGCGAGAAGCCCCACAGGAACCGCAGGGCCCAGGCGGCCAGCAGTGCGACCGCGAACAGGAACGGATCTCCCGGCAGCCCGACAGCGGCCGGCGCAAGAAGGAGCAGCAACGAGGCGGCAACGGGAATCGCGAATGACAGGAACACGACCTTGCCGGCGACCTCTGCGGCGACAGTATCGACGATCGGCGCGATCGGCCGCAGCAGCAGCGTGTTCATGGTGCCGTCTCGTATCAGGTCACCGACGGTCCAGTTGGTCTGCGCGAAGGTGAGTTGATTGACCACGATCAGCAGCAGGTAGTAGGCGACGAAATCAGCCCGCGTATAGCCGCCGATTGCACCCAGGCCGGCAGCGTTCGACCAGACGAAGAGGAATATCAGCGGCTGGGTCATCCATCCGAATGCAAGGAGGAAGAAGAACCCCTTGTACTGAAACCAGGCAGCCCAGGTGTGGGCGACAAGTGCCAGCGCCGTCCTCACGGGCGCCCACCCCGGCCGTACACGCGGTCGAGCACGTCCTCGATCGGCGGGTCTTCGACCTTCAGGTCGATCGGGCGCAGTCGCTCGATGAGCGTGCCCGTAACCCGAGCCACTGAATCGCGTTCGACGCGCAGGGTCAGCTCCTGTTCACTCGAGCGCAGCACCCGCGTCGATGGCAGCTTCGGCCACGCCCGCTGCGGCGTCCGCGTGGCAACGGTCAGCAGCTTGAACGGTGCGACCCGCTCGCTCAGCTCGTCGAGCGTGCCGTCGAATACCAGGCTGCCTTCATTGACGAGCACCACCCGCCGGCACAGCTCCTGCACATCGGCCATGTAGTGGCTGGTGAGCACCACGGTGACCCCATCCGTGTTCCGTTTTCTGATGAACTCACGCAGTCTGCGCTGCATGGAGACGTCGAGACCCAGCGTCGGCTCGTCCAGGAACACCAGACGAGGGCGGTGCAGGAACGCGGCGATCAGCTCGCACTTCATGCGCTCCCCCAGAGACAGCGTCCGCACGGGTTTCGCGAGCAGCGCCCCCGCGTCGAGCAGGTCGATGAGCTCGGCGCTCGTCCTCCGAAACACCTCGCCCGGCACCCGGTAGATCTCCCGCAGCACGTCGAACGAGTCGCGCGCCGGGATGTCCCACGTCAACTGGCTCTTGTTGCCCAGCACCATCGCGACCTGCCGCAGGTACTCCCTGCGGCGAAGCCAAGGCGTGTGCCCCAGCACCGACACCTCACCGGCGGTGGGGAACAGCAGACCGGCAAGGATCTTGAGCGTCGTGGTCTTGCCCGCCCCGTTGGGGCCGAGCAAACCAAGCATCTCGCCCTCGCCGACGGTGAAGGACAACCCCCGAACCGCCTCGATCACCGCGTAGGATCGTCGAATCAGACTGCCGAGAGCCGCAGCCAGACCGGAACCGCGTACCGGCACGCGGAAGCGCTTGGTCAGCGCTCGGACATCGATAGCATGCACCCTCTCCATCTCGCCGCTCAGTGTCGACGTTGGGGGGCCAGTGGAGGGTTGCTGCTATAGGCTGGTCATCAACTCCTTGATCGCGCGCAACAGATGCTCGGCCCGCTCCCCGGCCTCCCGGAGCGAACTGAGCCACCGGTCGGTCGCCGAGTAGACGGTCTCGTCCCCGCGCGGCGCATCGATCACCCGGGAAGGGAGCTCTCGGCCGCCGCGGTCCAGGTGGGTCATCATTCTCAGGATCGACATGGCGCTGTAGCCGGCCCGCAGCAGCGTGCGGATCACCCTGAGCCGGTCGATGTCAGCATTCGTGTACCTGCGATAGCCGTTGGCCTGATCCCGGCGCACCGCGATCAGGCCGTTGCGCTCCCAGTCGCGCAGCGCTGCAGTGCTCGCGCCCACGTGCTCAGCAGCTTCCGAGATAACCATGCCCGACTCAGCCAGGCCGCTCGCTGGCAGGGAGGCCCAGTGGTCCAGCGCTTCGGCCGCGCGGCGGGCCCTCGTTTCCTCCGCCGCGACAAGCGCCTTGAAACGAAGGGCGAACCCCAGGGCGGTTTCGAGGTCCTCCAACGCGGCATGACGCGCCGCTTGTGCGGCGAGAGTCTTCGGCACGACGTAGGGACCGCCCACCGCCAGGCGAGCCACCCTCATCTGAGCCAGATCACGTTCCGAGAACGAACGATAGCCGCCGTCCGTGCGCGCGATCGGGGCCAGCAAACCGAGCCGCTCGTATAGGCGGACCGTATTGGGATGCACCCCTGCCGCCGAAGCGATCTGGGACGTCGTGTACCTGCGCTCGGAGCACGTCACACCGAGCAGGCCGCATAGAATGGGTTCACAACGACGATGCCGTGATAGCGCTGATCGGGGTTGAGATCCTCAGCGAGCAGCTTCCGGCAGCCTGAACGTTCCGTAGCGGCGCTCATGCAGCTCCTGTCGTGTCCATCGATGAGGTCCCATCGGACGGCTGAGCCGTGCGAACGAGTCGTCCAGCGCACGGACTGCCTGCTCCCGCGCTGCCGCGTCCCGCGCCGCAACCGATTCGAGGTACTCGCGCACCAGCGCGGTGAGCGTGGTATTCCTGTTGACGGCTATCTTGCGTACCTGACGGACGACGTCATCGGAAACGCTCAACGTAATGTTCAACTCCGCCCGCCTCCTGCGCAGATCGTACCATCATAGGGCTGAGCCGCAATACGGCTCCCGTCCGGAAACAAGAACGCCCCGCCGAAGCGGGGCGCCAGAAACGAAAGCTGTTCGCTGGTCAGTTCCTGAAGAAAACCATGTTCAGGTAGTAGTTCATGGTCAGCATGCCTTCTGCCGAGGCCGGCAGCTCGCGCGGCACGTTGCCCAGGTTGTTGCGTACCACCAGCGGCGAGGGAGCCATGCCCACCACGCCGATGGTCCACAGCTTCTCCGCGTGCAGATCGTAGACGCGCGCACGCACGTCCATGTACTCGGGGCTGCCGTAGACCG
The DNA here is from genome assembly GCA_965203905.1 of Spirochaetia bacterium. Lineage (GTDB taxonomy): Bacteria > Spirochaetota > Spirochaetia > SZUA-6 > Bin103 > Bin103. Next base: position 6,793,075 of record CBDBDQ010000005.1, read on the forward strand.
TGGACTGCATCTCCACGCGCGCCATGTCGTAGAGGCGCTGGAAGTCGGCCGGCGGCTTCTCACCGGGCAGCTCCGTGCCGTCGGTGTTCTGGACGCCCGCGCTGCGCGCGTTGTTCTCGGCCGACCAGTAGGCGTAGTAGCGGCCCGCGCCGCGGTGGCCGGCGCCCATCAGGCTGCTGTTGCCGGACACGAAGGTGTAGAACTCGATGCCGGAGACGCCGGTAGCGCGGACGTCCATCTCGCCTGACGTCTCGGCGGCGCGGATCCCGTCACCGTCGAGCGGGCCGAGCTGGATGTTGACGCCCACGTCTCCCCAGTACTCCTTGACCAGCTCGTGGGTCAGGACCGAGGGATCGCTGGCCGGGTCGCCGGGTGCGCCGTAGGTCAGCACCAGGTTCAGCGGTTCGCCGTTGGACATCAGCCGCACGCCGTCGGCGTTGCGCTTGTCCAGGCCGATCGAATCGAGAATCCGGTTGGCCTCGTCGGGATCGTAACGGGCGTAGGGATGCTCCTCGCCCCACTCCGGCTTGTAGAAGCGCGCATCGCTGCGCACCGTCGACTGCCGCGGCACGGCCTGTCCCAGCCACACCGTCTCGTTGATGTTGTCGCGGTCGATGGCCAGCGACATGGCGCGGCTGAACTCCACGTTGTTGAACAGCTCACGCTTGACCGGATCGAGGTTGTCCACGCCGAAGGTGTAGGCCACGTTGGCACCCGCCAGCCCCTCGATCAGGGTCGCGGTGTAGCCCTTGGCCTCCTCGTTCTGCTTCAGCACCGGGTAGTCGGCGAGCCCCATGCTGGTCGCGTAGTCCGCCTCCCCGGCGATCACCTTCAGCTTGTAGGTAGCCATGTTTACGGTTTCGCTGACGATGCGGTCGATGTAGGGGACTGCTGTCCTGCGGTGTCGACGGCGTAGTGGTAGGGATTGCGCTCCCAGATGCGCACCGTCGTGGTCTGCTCCTTCCACATCCACGCGTGCACGCTCGGCTTGTTGATGTCCTTGGCCGGGCAGCAGAAGGTATAGTGATCGTTGAATGCCGCCGCCCAGTCGGCGTGCCCCTCTTCCTTGGCCTTGGCGTTGGCATCCGGGTTGTACTCGATGTGCCACTGCTTGAGCCACTTGCTCGGGGCATACGCGCGCCAGTCGCTGCCGCGCCAGTGCAGCATGTTCAGGACCACGCGCGGATAGGGGACCCGGAAGTCGTAGCGCACGGTGTAGTCGTCCACCGCGGTGATCGACTCGAGCTGCTCCGGATAGCCCCAGGTGCTGATCCCCTCGTCCAGGTCCATCTCACGCTTGAAGCGGAAGTCCTCGGCGGTGAATGGGTCGCCGTTGGACCACTTCATCCCCTCGCGCAGGTAGAGCGTGAAGGTCATGTTGTCGTCCGACAGCTCGTAGTCCCTGGCCTGGTCAGGCTCGATGGAACCGTCGAAGTTCATCCGCAACGGGTACTGGCTGCGCTCGGGCGAGTCGCCGCCGTCGACCCAGGGATGCGCTCCGGTGCCGAACACGTTCAGCGTGCCGCCGTAAGTACCGACTTCCTCCAGCGGTACCAGCACATTCGGCTCGATGGGAAGACGCTCTTCCAGCGGCGGCAGGTCGCCCGCGGCCACCATGGCCGCCAGCATGGGCGCTTCCGAGTACTGGCCGTCCCCGGCCATCGCGGCGCCGCTGCCTGCCGCGCCTTCTTCGGTGCCGCTGGCCCAGGCCGACGTACCGATGAGAAGTGCCGCGCCCAGCAGGGCGGGCATCAATCTTGCAGTCTGCATGGCTGCTCCTTTCCTTGGATTGGATATACGGGACCGACTATCCCACAAACCGGGTATCGCGGCAAGACGAACGCCGCGCCGCGCCGCGCAGGCCCGGCTACCGGTACGGGTCGGCGGCGTCGCGCAGGCCGTCGCCCGCGAAATTGAAGCACAGCACGGTGAGCACCACGACCAGCGCCGGGATCAACAGCCACGGATGACCTGCCAGTGTGCGGATGCTGGCCGCCTGTTGCAGGGCCACGCCCCAGCTCACCACCGGGGCCTGCAGGCCCAGGCCTATGAAGCTGAGGGCGGTCTCGCCGAGGATCATGGCGGGCACCGCCAGCGTGAGGTGCACGATCAGGTAGCCCAGGAAGTTGGGCAGCATGTGGCGCACGATCACGCTGATGCGGGTCGCTCCGGCGACGCCCGCGGCGGTGACGTAGTCCTCCTCGCGGAGCTGCAGGATCTTGCCCCGCACTACCCGCGCCAGCCCCGTCCAGCCGATGATCGACAGAATCAGCGTAATCATGAAGAATTTGCGCAACTGGGGCCAGTCGAGCGGAATGGAGGCGCTCAACGCCATCCACAGCGGGATGCTGGGCAGCGACTGCAGGAACTCGATGACGCGCTGAATCGCCATGTCCACCGGGCCGCCGAGCAGTCCCGACAGGCCACCCAGCAGGCAACCCATGACGAAGCTCACGGCCACCCCGAGCAGTCCGATGGAGAGTGAGATGCGCGCGCCGTGGACGACGCGGGAGAGGACGTCGCGGCCGAGCTGGTCGGCTCCGAACAGGTACATCACTCCCGGCGCCTCCACGCCGAACAGATGCTTGTTCGACGGGAACAGCCCGATCAGCTTGTACTCGTCGCCGGGCACCAGCAGGCGTACCGGGTGGCGCTGCGACGGATCCTCCTTGTACACCATCAGCAGCGTCACCGGATCGCGTTCGCGGGTCAGGCCGTAGACGAAGGGCCGCTGCAACCGCCCGTCGTGGAACACGCGCACCCGCGTCGGCGGGGCCAGCGCGAACTCCGTGCGGCTGTCCAGGCGGTCGTAGGGCGCGACGAACCCCGCGAAAGCCGCGGCGGCGTACAGCACCGCGAGCACCACCGACGACCCCACGGCGAAGCGGTGCTTGGCGAACTTGCGCCGCATGAGGGTCCAGCTCGAAGCGACGAAATACTGCTCGGCATCCGTCGTTCTGGCCATTTCAGTTCTTCTGCTCGAAACGGATGCGCGGATCGACCACCACCAGCAACAGGTCCGAGAGCAGGGTGCCGATCATGGTCAGGATGCCGAGCAGCAGCACCACGCTGCTGGCCAGGTACATGTCCTGCTGCAGCAGTCCGTTGAGCATCAGCGGGCCGATGGTGGGCAGGTTAATCACGATAGCCACCAGCGCCTCGCCCGAGACGATCGCCGGCAACAGGTAGCCGATGCCGCTGATGATCGGGTTGATGGCGATGCGCACCGGGTACTTGAACAGGATGTGCCGCTCATTCGCCCCCTTGGCGCGCGCGGTTATCACGTACTGCTTCCCAAGCTCGTCGGCCAGGGAACTGCGCAGCACCCGGATCATCCCGGCGGTGCCGGAGGTGCCGATCACGAGCAGCGGCACCGGCAGGTGCTTCATCAGGTCGAGCACCCGCCCCAAGCTCCACGGAGCGGCCAGGTATTCGCGCGAGAACAAGCCCCCCGGACTCCAGTTGAGGTAGCGCAGCGCCAGGAACATCAGGATCAATGCCAGCAGGAAGTCGGGCGTGGCCAGCCCGATGAAGCCGAACACGGTGCCGGTATAGTCTCCCATCGAGTAGGGATGGGTGGCGGAATAGATGCCGATGGGGACCGCGATGAGGTAGGTGATGATGAGGGTGCCGATGGAGATGGTGACGGTGAGCAGGAAGCGTTCGCCGAGCAACTCGGACACCGGCTTGTTGTAGGCCATCGACTCGCCGAAGTCGCCGCGCAGGAGGATGTTGCCGATCCACTTGAGGTACTGCTCGTGCATCGGGCGGTCGAAGGCGAAACGCGCGTAGAGGCCCTTCATCATCTCCTCGCTCACCACCAGCCCGCGCTGCTCCATCTGGAACACGAACTTGGTGACGAAGTCGCCCGGCGGGAGCTGGATGATGAGGAAGGCGACCGCCGACAGCACCGCCGTTGACAGCACCAAGTAGAACAGCCGGCGGACGACGTACTGGGACATCGCGCAGATATTGAGCGATGACCGGCGCCGTGTCCACCGGGGCGACCGGGCGCGGTGTGCGCGGCGCGGTCAGGCGAGGCCGATGGCGCGGAGCAGGGTCTCCTGCACCGCCAGCTCGTGGTCGAGCGAGCGTTCCGGGGGCGCCTCGCCGCGGACGGTCGCGAGCAGCGAGTCGAGGCCGGCGTAGTAGCGGCGCCGGTGCGGGATTGGTACCGTCTGCCAGCCCTTGGCGTAGCCGTCGCGGTCGCGGTCCAGGCACAGGCGCAGGGCGGGCGGCTCGAACGGTTCCAGGATCGCGCTGCCGCGGGTGCCGTACACCTCCAGGCGCCGCGATTCCACCGAGGAGACTTCCATGTAGGCCGACTCCACCGTCGCCATGGCGCCGGGGTACTGGAGCACGGCCGCGGTGTTGTCCGGGAACCAGGGCGGGTCGCCGCCGTCGTGGCGCGAGAAGCGGGTGACCCGCCGCGGCCGTCCCAGGATCGCGACGATGATGTCGATCAGGTGGCAGCCGACGATGAACATGAATGCCGCCGGCGCGCACCCCGCGCGACTCCCACAGCTTCCAGCGGTCTTCGCTGCCGGGCCACGACGAGATGCGTCCGCGGATCGAGAAGATGTCGCCCAGCCTCCCGGAGCGCGCCCACTCCATGATGAAGCGGAAGCCGGGGTGGTAGCGCCACATGTAGCTGAGCTGCACCATCAGCCCGCGCTCGCGGGCGGTCTCCACCACCTCGCGGAACGCCTCCAGGTCGTCGCCGGCGGGCTTGTCCAGCCACACGTGCTTGCCGTGCTCCACCGCCTCCCGCGCAAACCCGACGTTCTGGAAGATCTCGCCCTCGGCGGCGATGGCGACGATACCGTCATCCTCCAGCATCTCTTCCTTGCTGGCGAACCAGTGGACGTCCTTGTAGGCCGGATCGGACCCGAGCGCCTCCCGCACCTGGGGAGAGGGCTCGTACACTCCGGCCAGCTCGACCTGAGCACTCTCTCGGATCACCCGCGCCTTGCCGGCGGCGTGGTCGTGGGAGATCCCGTACTGCGCAAACTTCACTGCCAACCCCCGATGCAGGCGCGTTTGCGCTATTCTGCCGGCGACTCATGGGACCTGCAAACGCAGTGCGGCGTAACGGCGACCGACAGCTCGGGGGCTTGCCGTGACTTGGCCGTCCGGAACATATCCGCTCAGCGCGGTACGCGCCGTGGCGCTGCACGCGCAGGGGCTGTGCGAACCGCTGCCGCGCAGCCGCCGCGTGGGTGCCGCTGCCGTCTATGCGGCTGTCGAGCGGGTGGGCTGGGTGCAGATCGATACCCTGCAGGTGGTGCGCCGGGCGCAATACCTGACCCTGTGGAGCAGGCTCGGGAGCTACGCCCCCGACGACCTCGACCGGCTGCTGTTCGACGGGGGACGCAGCGGGCCGGAAAATGGCCGCCGCCTGTTCGAGTACTGGATGCACGCGGCCTGCATCATTCCGCTGAGCCACTATCCCTTGGCGCTGCCGATGATGCGTGAGCGGGCGGAGGGACGCAACGGCTGGCACCGCGCCTGGGCGCGCGACCCCGACAAGGCCCGCCTGCTGCGGGCGGTGCTGGCGCGCATCAGGACGGAGGGTCCGTGCCGGCCTGCAGACATCCGCACCGAGAAGAAGCGGCCCGGCACCTGGTGGAACTGGGACGACGCCAAGGTCGCCCTGGAGCACCTGTACGACGCCGGTGAACTGGCGATCTGCAACCGGGTCAACTTCCAGCGCGTCTACGACCTGCGGGAGCGCGTGCTGCCGCGGTGGGTGGACCGCCGCGAGCCGGACCCGGAGCAGGCTCTGCGCACGCTGCTGGAGATCTCGAGCAAGGCGCTCGGCATCTGCACGCCCGCCCAGGTGGCCAACTACCTTCACGCGAAGCAGGCCGACGCCCGGCACCTGGTCGAGCGGCTGATCGCCGACGGCCGGCTGCTCACCGTGGCCGCCCGGCTGGCCGACGGCAGCGCCCACGATCTGGTGGTGCACCGCGACAACCTGCACCTGCTGCAGCGTGCCGCGGACGGCGAGCTGCGTCCCCGCCGCACCACCTTCCTGAGCCCGTTCGACAGCCTGTTCTGGGCCGGCGGGCGCGACCAGGGCTTCTGGCGCTTCCGGCAGGTGCTGGAGTGCTACAAACCGGAGCCGCTGCGCGAGTGGGGCTACTTCTGTCTGCCGATTCTCGACCGCGGACGGCTGGCCGGCCGGTTCGACCCCAAGCTGGAGCGGAACAAGGGGCTGTTGCGGCTCAAGAAGCTGTACCTGGAGCCCGGCGTCAGACCGAGCGAGCGGCTGGTAACCGCGATGGCGCGCAGCATGCGCGACTTCCTGCGCTTCCACCAGGCCGACGACCTGGCGATCGAGCACAGCGATCCCCCGGAACTCGCAACCAGGTTGCTGGCGGCGCTGTAAGGAGCTGGCGGCAGCCGCTGCCAGGCCCGAGCGGGGTATATTCGCGCCATGCAGTCGCCGCGTACGGCGCTTACTGAACTGATCACCGAGATCCGACGGCAGGAGGCCGCGGGGCACGCCTGGGAGCTGGCGCCGGGGGACCTGCAACGGATCCTGGACCTGACCCCGGAGCAGTATTACCGGGAGATGTATGCGGCACAGATGGCGGGCCATCCGCTGATCTCGCTGGACCTCGGCACCGAACGCTTTTCCCAGGACTCGGTGCTCCCGCTCGTCAGCCTGCTGGAGCATCTCTGCGGCGCCGAAGCGGAGCTGGCGCTGGAGCGGGCCGGCATCTTCTTCTCCCACGACCAGCAGGCCGAGGTCACGGCCGAATTCCTGGGTGCGGCCGCTGCCACCGTGCGGGCACACGAGTTCCAGGACCAGGACTTCGCCGCCATGCTGCGCGTGTTCGGCAGCCTCGCCCGTGCCCGGCAGACATACCTCGACCACTACTTCGATCTGGACGAGGTGCGGCGCGGCGCGGCGCGGCGTTACTGCGCAGCGCACGATTTCACCATCCCCGAGCTGGCGCTGCGCAACGCCGAAGGTGTCCTCCGCTACCTGTTCTCGAAACACGTATTGCGAGCCGATAGCATCTTCGGTTCACTGCACGACGCGTTTCTCGCGGCCGCGGTCAGTGCCGGCTTCGCGGACGAGCCGCCGCGCGGCGAGCGGCGCCCGCCTCCGTACGCTGTCGACGCGACCGCCGATCAGGCCCGACGGGCCATGGGTCTGGACTCGGAGCCGCTCACCCTGGAGCGGATCAAGGCCCGTTACAAACAACTGATGAAGCGCTTCCATCCCGACGTCAACCCGCGCGGCCTCCGGCGCTGCCAGGAGATCAACGTCGCCTACTCCACCCTGGTGGCCACGGTGCGGTAAGGTTCAAACCATGCCAACCAGTTATCGAGCTGCCGTGGTAGGGCTGACGGGGATCGGCATCCGGCGGTCCCCGGCGCAGTCAGGCGGGTTGCGCGGCATCATGCCCGGCTCGCATGCGGATGCGTACGTGAACCACCCGCGTACCGAGCTGGCGGCCGTGTGCGACCTGCGCCCCGAGGCCATCGACGAGTTCCGCCGGACCTGGTCCGACCGTTGCCCGGACACCGCCGTCTACGACGACTTCGGCGAGCTGCTCGCGCGGGAACGGCCCGACATCGTCAGCATCGTCACCGGGGACCACGTGCACGCGGACCTCACGGTGGCTGCCGCGGAGTCCGGCGCCCGGGCGGTGTTCTGCGAGAAGCCGATCGCCACCACGCTGGCCGACGCCGACCGCATGATCGACGCCTGCGAGCGTCACGGGGTCCTGCTCTCCGTCGATCACACCCGTCGCTGGAGGCCGCTGTTCACCGCCGCCCGGCGCCTGGTGGCGGACGGTGAGCTGGGGGCGGTACGTACCATGGCCGCCGAGCACTACGGCGAGCGCGCGATGATGTTCCGCAACGGCACGCACTTGGTTGATGGCCTGACCTTTTTCGCCGGCACAGAGCCGCGCTGGGTCACGGCGCTCCTGGAACGCGGCTTCGAGAGCTTCGACGTCTACCGCGGAGACGGCGGCCACGATCCTGACAGCGAGCCCGCCGCCTCGGCCCTGATCGCGTTCGACGGCGACATTCGCGCCACCTACACCGCGTACAAGACAGCGTTCGCCGCGACCATGCTGACCATCACCTGTGACCACGGCCGCGTGGAGTTGACCAACGATCACGGCGTGGTCCGCACCAGCGCAGCCGACCGCCGGCTCTCCGAGGTCGTGATCGAGCCCGGCCATTACGTGTACAGCAACCAGATCGCCGCCATCGACGAGCTGGTCGCGGCCCTGGACGGCGGCGAGCACTCCCTGGTCTCCTCCGGAACCGACGCCCGCTGGACCCTGGAGATCCTGCTGGGAATCCTCGCCTCACAACAGGCCGGCCACCACCGCGTAGACCTCCCCCTGCCCCGCCGCTGAGCCTCCCCGGCATGGCTCCATCGTTCCGTATCGCGGCGCTCGTGACGACGTTCTTTCCCAACAGCCACGCGGGGGTCCTGGTGAGCAAGTTCCTCACCGGCTTCCCGACCGACGACGGCCTCGTGGCGCCGCGGACCCGCATCGCAGCGCTGTACCTCGACCAGATTCACCGGCATGACATCGGGCTGCAGCTCGCACACCGCTACGGTGTGCCGGTGTATGGCAGCATCCGCTCCGCGCTGACCCTGGGTGGCGACGAGCTGGCCGTGGACGGCGTGCTGCTGATCGGCGAGCACGGCGACTATCCGCGCACGGCCCTGGGTCAGGAGATGCTGCCGCGGAGCTGGTTCTTCGAGCAGGTCTCCGGTGTCATCGCGGAGCAGCGCCGGCCGCTGCCGGTGTTCGTCGACAAGCACCTGTCGTACCGGTGGAGCGACGCCCGCCGGATGTACGACACCGCGCGCGAGCTGGAAATGCCGCTCTGGGCCGGCTCGTCGCTCCCCGTGCACTGGCGCAGGCCCGACTACGACCATCCGCTGGGCTCACCGCTGGACGCGGCGCTCAGCACCGGCTTCCACATGCTGGAGCGGTACGGGTTCCACGCGCTGGAGGCGCTCCAGTGCCAGGTGGAGCGGCGCGCGGGAGGCGAAACCGGCGTACGCGCCGTGACCTGCCTGTCAGGCGACGCGGTGTGGCGCGCGGCCGACGCGGGCCGCTGGCCGACCGACCTCGCCGACGCCGCCCTCGGGGCGACCCGCCCCGGACCGGACCGGCTGGAGGCCGGGCGCGTCAGCGACCCGCACGTGTTTCTCGTGGACTACGCCGACGGGTTGCGCGCCGCGGCGCTGATGCTCGGCGACGACGGCTACGTCGAGCAGTTCGCCTACGCCGGCCGGCGCGCGGGGAGCATCGACGCGTTCGCGTTCCAACCTGACCCGGGCCCGAACAAGGCGCACTTCAGCTACTTCGGTCTCAACGTGGAGGACTTTCTTCTCTCCGGCACGCCGCCGAGCCCGGTGGAACGCACGCTGTTGACCACCGGCATCCTGGAAGCGGCGATGATCTCGCACCATCGCGGCGGCGAACGCGTGGCCACGCCGCACCTGGACATCGTCTACGCGCCCGGTGCGCACGCCGTCCGCCGGCCCACCGCGCCGCACCCCAGCGCTGCCTCCGCAGCCCCGTTGCCGCTGCCGGAGCCGGGCGCCACTCCCGCCGCCGAGCCGATTCCGGTCGAACGCGACGGCACGGTCAGGCGCTCGTCCGCGGTGCGGCCGAAGTCGTGACGGATGGCGCCATGGCCGTGCGCCGCCAGGCGCGCATCCGTCGGCGGACCGGTTCCACCGCCTGGCTCCCGTTCATCATCGCTGCGGCCCTGCTCATCGCTGACGGCGCGGCGGGCGAGCCGGAGCCGCACCCGCCACGGCACGCCGGCGTCAGCGTAGAAACGACGCCACTGCGGCCGGCCGCCGCGTGCAGCGGCGACTTCGAGACGCATCGGCTGGAGCACACCACCCGGGTGTACGGCGGGGTGCCGCTGCTGTTCGACAGTCACGGCTCCGGCGTTGCGGCGGGCGACCTGGATCGCGACGGTGACGCGGACCTGGTGCTGGCCAACGTGGCAGGCGAGTCCTCACTGCTGTGGAACCTGGGCGGCCTCCGGTTCCGGCGCCAGGCGCTGGCCGCCGGGCCGACCCGGGCGGTGAATCTCGTCGATCTGGACGCCGACGGCTGGCTGGACATCGTGTTCACCCGCCAGGGCTCGATCCCGGTGTGGTGGCGCAACTCCGGAGACGGCATGCACGGCGCAGCGTTCGAGAGGGCGGCGCCGCTGCTCACCCCGAACCACGCCTACACCATGGCGTGGGCCGATCTGGACGGCGACGGAGACCTGGACCTGGTAACCGGATCGTACGACGCCGAGCTGATCGCGACCATGGGTACGGGCGGGCTCTACGGGGCCGGTGTCTACTACCACGAACGCCGCTTCGAGGACCTGCTGCCGACCCGACTCGCAACGCGCGCGGAGGCGCTGGCCATCCTGCTGATCGACCTGGACGGCGACCGCCGGCTCGACATCCTCGTCGGCAACGACTTCGCCGAGCCTGACCGGATCTGGCTGCGGCGGGCGGACGGCTGGCAACTCAGCGAGCTGTTCTCCTCCATGAGCCTCAACACCATGAGTCTTGCCGCCGGCGACCTGGACAACGACGGCGTGGACGAGATCTTCTCCGCCGACATGAAGCCCTACACCGACGATCCGGGGATTCTGGAGTTCTACGGCCCGCTGCCCGAGCCGCGGACGGAGGCGGTGCAGGTGAGCGCCAATGCGCTGCTGGTGCGCCGCCACGACGGCTACGACAACCACGCGGCGGGGGCCGGCGTGGACGCCAGCGGCTGGAGCTGGGCGGCGCAGTTCGGCGACCTCGACAACGACGGCTTTCTCGATCTCTACGTGGTCAACGGAATGATGTCCGAAGAGCTGTTCGCGCACATTGCGGCATACGCGCTGGTGGAGGAGAACCAAGTGTACCGCAACGACGGCAGCGGCGCATTCCAGCCGATGCCCGAGTGGCGCCTGGGCTCGATCGCCAGCGGCCGCGGCATGGTGATGGTAGACCTGGACGACGACGGCGACCTCGACATCGTGGTCAACAACCTGCTGGCGCAGGCGCAGTTGTTCGAGAACCGGCTGTGTCACGGGGGCGCCGCGATCCTGGTCACCGTGAACTGGCCGGGCGGAATCAACACCGGCGCCATCGGCAGCCGCCTGGTGCTGCACACCAGCGCCGGCGAGCTGCACCGCGAGGTTACGGCCAGCTCCGGCTACCTGTCCGGCAACGTCGCGGCGGTGCACTTCGGGTTCCCGCGCACGGCCAAGCTGCTGCGCCTGCAGATCGACTGGCCCGACGCCACGACATCCAATGTCGAACGCCCCCCGGCGGACACCCGGATCACCGTAACTCGCATACCATAATACACAAAACTTGAAACTTTCGTGTATTATGGATAAGAAGTTTTCAAGACCATGCAGACTTCGAGGCTTCGCGATGTAGTCGAGACACAGCGGCGAGAGCTGCGCTCGCGTCTGGATGAGCGGTATGTGCAGCGCCGACTCGGCCTGCCAATCCGCGACGACGGGCTGATCAAGGTCATCATCGGCCCCCGCCGCTGCGGGAAGTCGTTCCTGGCGATGCACCTGCTGGAACAGTTCGGATCTCGGGGCTATCTCAACTTCGACGACGAGCGCCTGGTGGGAGTGGACGACTATGACCGGCTGGTCGCCGCGGTCAATTCAGTGTACGGCAGTCCGCGCTACCTGTTGCTGGACGAAATCCAGAACCTGCCACGGTGGGAACTGTTCGTGAATCGCCTCCAAAGACAGGGATTCCGGCTGATTCTGACCGGGAGCAACGCCCATCTGCTGAGCGGCGAGCTGGCTACTCATCTGACGGGACGGCATCTTCCCGTCGTCCTGTTTCCGTTCTCCTTCGCCGAAGCCCTGAGCGCAATCCCCGCCACCCGGACCGGCTCGGAGCTGGCGGAGGAGTTGCGCCGGTACGCTGCGGACGGCGGCTACCCGGAGCCGCTGCTGCGAGACATGGACCGCGGTCACTATCTGCGGACCCTGTGGGATTCGGTCCTCTACCAGGATATCGTGCGCCGGCGGCGCATTCGCTCGGTGGCGGGCATCGAGGATCTGGCCGGATACCTGCTCGCGAACGTTGCCCGTGAGTACTCGCTGAGCCGTCTTACATCCGTTACGCGCTGCAAGAGCGTCCACACGGTGGCCAAGTACATCGGGTATCTCGAGGAGGCATTCCTGTTCTTCTCGCTGTCCCGCTTCTCCTTCAAGGCACGGGAACAGGCCACTGCCAACCGCAAGATCTACTGCATCGACAACGGAATGATCACTGCTCGCGGCGTATTGTTCAGTCCTGATACCGGCAGACTGGTCGAAAACCTGGTCGCCGTCGCGTTGCGGAAACGGGCGCTGGACGGCACCTGCGAGCTGTTCTTCTGGAAGGACGCTCAGCAGCGCGAAGTGGACTTCGTGATAAAGGAAGGGCGCAGTGTGACTCAGCTCATCCAGGTCTGCTGGGACCTCACGGCGGCGAACACGCGGGAACGCGAGATCCGCGCCCTGCTGCGGGCCGGGGAGGACCTTTCCTGCGACCGGCTGCTGGTGCTCACGGCCGACACCGACTCCGAGGAGGAGGTGGAGTGGTACGGCAGGAGAGGCCGCATCCGGCTGCTCCCGGTCTGGCGCTGGCTCAGCGACGAAGGGCTCGCGTAGCCTGGGATGGCGGGGATGGCGGCGGTTCCTTGCCAGCCCGCCGGGTCCATGCTATGGGTTGGCGATACACCGTTCACAGGAGGAGGCAGTCACATGGACGGCAGATGGTTATTCGGCACCGCGTGCGCGGTGCTGCTGCTCGGCATCCCGGCGCTCGGCTTCGCCGGAGCGGAGGAGGAGGCGGAGGACGAGGGCAGTGCCCCCGGCATGGCCATGGGCAAGTACAACGAGGCGCCGATGCTGGCGGAACTGGTGGCCGCGGGCGAGCTGCCGCCGGTCGACGAGCGGTTGCCGGACAACCCGTCGGTGCTGCAGCCGATCGAGGAGGTAGGCCGCTACGGCGGCACCCTGCGCGTGTTCGCGGTCGATCCCGGCCCGTGGAACGATCTCACCGAGTCGGTGGAGCGCGGCGGCGGACTGGCCAAGGTAGCGCCCGACGGCAGCATCGTGGGCGACCTCGCCCAGGGCTTCTCGACCTCGCCCGACCAGCGCACCTTCACCATCACCCTGCGCACCGGCACCAAGTGGTCGGATGGCGCCCCCTACACCGTCGACGACATCATCTTCATGTTCGAGGACCTGGTGTGGCACGAGAAGGTGAGCACCTGGAACGAGTACAAGTCGGTGACCCGGCTCACCAAGGTGGACGACCAGACCGTGCACCTGGAGAGCGACTCCCCGACCCCGGGCCTGGAGTTGAAGCTGATTACCTGGCAGGGCGGCGACTGGCTGCTGTACCAGCCCAAGCACTACCTGCAGAAGTGGCACATCGAGCACAACGCGGACGCCAATGCGCTGGCCAAGGAGGAGGGCTTCGACACCTGGGCCGAGGCGCTGCACGCCCACTTCTGGTGGACGCCGACGCTGGACAAGGACAAGCCCACGCTGCACGCGTGGCGCTTCGCGGAGTTGAGCCCGACCACCCGCATCTGGGAGCGCAACCCCTACTACTGGAAGGTCGACACCGCCAACAACCAGCTTCCCTACGTCGACCGGGTGGTCTCCACCGTGGTGGAGAAGGACGTGTACACGCTCAAGATCATCAGCGGCGAGGCGGACGTCGCCTTCGTCCGCACCAGCCTGGACGACTACGCGCTGTACAAGGAGAACGAGGACCAGGGCGGCTACCGGGTGGTGCTGATCCCGGGCCTGAACGGCTCCGACATCGGCATCTCGCTCAACCTCAACCACCCCGAGCAGTGGCGCGCCGAGCTGTACCAGGACCTGCGCTTCCGCCAGGCCCTGTCGATGGCGATCAACCGCTCCGAGGTGAACGAGGCGGCCTTCTTCGGCCTCGCGGTTCCGCGCCAGACCACCACGCTGCCGCAGAACAGCTACTACCGGCCGGAGTGGGAGAACGTCGCCGCCAGTTACGATCCGGACGCCGCCAATGAGCTGCTGGACGAGATCGGCCTCACCGAGAAGGACCGTGCCGGGATCCGCATCGGGCCCGACGGCGAGCCGCTGCAGGTCGTGATCGAGTTTCCGACCCCGCGCATCAGCACCGAGGCGATGGAGCTGGTCAAGGAGTACTGGGAAGCGGTAGGCGTGAAGGTGTTGCTGAAGCCGGAGGCCAATTTCGGCCAGCGGCGCCAGCTCAACCAGCACGACGCGCGCGTGGACCGCGCCAACAACGAAGAGGTGACCGAATTCGCGATGGGGGCCGAGTACCACACCTGCTACCGCTCGCGCGGCATCGGCGAGACCGCGCAGTGGGTGCCCTGCGGCTCCAACCACGCCTGGGGCCACAACTGGGGCCGCTGGCTGGCGGCCGACGCGGCGATCAAGGCCGGCACCCACACCCTGGCCGACTTCGAGGGCGGCACGATGCCGGGCGAGGAACCGCCCGAGGACGTGAAGATGCTCGACCAGTGGGGCCAGGAGTGGGTCAAGACCGAGTACGGCTCCCCCGAGTACGTGGAGCTGGCGCAGAAGATCTTCGACTTCCAGGCCCGGAACCTGGTGATCATCGGCGTGGTGGGACTCAAGCCGGTGCCGCTCGTCGCCAAGCGCAACATCGGCAACATCCCCACCGGATTCACCATGGGGATGGAGGGATCCACCGGGCTCAACGTCCACGGCGACCAGTTTTTCTTCAAGAATTGACGTATCAGGCGGAGGAGTGAGCGGCGGCTCGCGGCTCACTCTTCCGCGTTCTCGAAACACCATGGACGCGGCGGGACACGCGTGATCGGCTACATCGGGCGCCGGCTGGGCTACATGGCGGTGCTGCTGGTCGCCATCTCCATGGTCGCCTTCTTCGTGATCCAGCTCCCGCCGGGGGACTACCTGACGGTGGTGATGGCGAGCATGGCGGGCCAGGGCATGCACTTCACCGAGGAGCAGGTGCTGCTGCTGAAGGAGCGCTTCGGCCTCGACCTGCCGATGCATCGCCAGTACCTGCGCTGGGCCTGGAACCTGCTGCAGGGCGACCTGGGCCTGTCGTTCAGCTACGGCCGCCCGGTGATGGGGCTGGTGCTGGACCGCCTGCCGCTCACCATGCTGATCTCCCTGCTCACCATCCTGTTCGCCTATGCGGTGGCAATCCCCATCGGCATCTACTCCGCCACCCACCAGTACTCGCTGGGCGACTACGGCTTCACGGTGCTGGGCTTCGTGGGGCTGGCGACCCCCAACTTCCTGCTGGCGCTGCTCTTGATGTACGTGCTGCTCAAGCTGTTCGGCATCAGCGCCGGCGGCCTGTTCTCGCCCGAGTACGAGTTCGAGCCGTGGAGCGTGGCGCGGGTGGTCGACGCGCTGCTGCACCTGCCGCTGCCGGTGCTGGTGGCCGGCACCGCCGGCACCGCCGCGGTGGTACGGGTGATGCGCAGCACGCTGCTCGACGAGCTCAAGAAGCAGTACGTGATCACCGCACGCGCCAAGGGCGTGGCCGAGCAGCGCCTGGTGATGAAGTACCCGGTGCGGGTGGCGCTCAACCCGATCATCGCCACCGCCGGCTGGCTGCTGCCGGAGATCGTCTCCGGCTCCACCATCGTCGCCATCGTGCTGAGCCTGCCGACCGTGGCCCCGCTGCTGCTGCGCGCGCTCACCTCGCAGGACTCCTACCTGGCCGGAAGCATCATCATGGTGCTGGCCGCGCTCACCGTGATCGGCACCCTGGCCTCCGACCTGGTGCTGGCGGTGACCGATCCGCGCATCCGCTTCGAGCGCAAATGAGAGCCTTCGCCGCCATCCGCGACCCCGCCGCCCGCCGCAACCGCACCGCCCGCCACGATCCCGCCGCCCTGGAGGAGGGCTACTACCTGGCCACCCAGTGGCAGCTCATGCGGCGCCGGTTCCGCGCCCACAAGCTGGCGCTCATCGGGGCCACGGTGCTGATCGTGCTCTACCTCACCACCCTGCTCGGCGAGTTCTTCGCCCCCTACGACAGCTTCCGCCGCTTCGCCGACTACCCGTTCGCGCCGCCGCAGCGGCTGCGCGTCATCGACCAGGGCCGGGTCAGCCTGCGGCCCTTCGTGTACGGCTACGAGCGCTTCCGCGACCCCGAGTCGCTGCGCTGGCGCTTCGCCGTGGACCGCTCGCTGCGCTATCCGCTCTCCTTCTTCGTGCGCGGCGACGAGTACTACGTGCTTGGGTTGTTCGAAACCGACCTCCATCTGTTCGGGGTGGCCGGCGAGGAGGCCCACCTGTTCCTGTTCGGCACCGACAAGCTGGGCCGCGACCTGTTCTCGCGCAACATCCGCGCGGCGCGCATCTCGCTCACCATCGGCCTGGTCGGCGTCACCATCAGCTTCATCCTGGGCTGCATCCTGGGCGGCATCTCCGGCTACTACGGTGGCGCGGTGGACACCCTGATCCAGCGGATCATCGAGTTCCTGATATCGATCCCGTCGATTCCGCTGTGGATGGCGCTGGCCGCCTCGCTGCCCAATGACTGGCCGCCGATCCGGGTCTACTTCGGCATCACCATCATCCTCTCGGTGATCAGCTGGACCAGCCTGGCGCGGGTGGTGCGCAGCAAGCTGCTGGAGCTGCGCGAGGCGGACTTCGTGATGGCGGCCAAGATCGCCGGCGCGCGCGAGGGCGAGATCGTGCGCCGCCACCTGCTGCCGTCGTTTCTCAGTTATCTGATCGTGAGCCTCACCTTGAGCATCCCCGCCATGATCCTGGGCGAGACCGCCCTCAGCTTCCTCGGCATCGGCATCCAGCCGCCCGCCCTGAGCTGGGGTGCGCTGCTGCAGAGCGCGCAGAACGTGCGCAGCGTGGCGCTGGCACCGTGGCTATTCATCCCGGGGCTGTTCATCGTGGCCACGGTGCTGGCCTACAACTTCGTCGGCGACGGCCTGCGCGACGCCGCCGACCCCTACACCTGAGCCACGGGGAGCGGTTGGCGATCATGGCGGGCCGCCATACTATTGTGTGGTAACAAACGACGGGTAACGACATGACGAAGAGCAAGCTGACACTGTCACTCGATCCCGCAGTCGTCCGGGCGGCAAAACGCTTGGCCGCAGCGAGAAACACCAGTGTATCGGCCCTCTTCTCGTGTCTGATCGAGTCTCTGCAGACGTGTGAGCGAGAGCCGAGTATCGGCCTCGGGCCGTTGACCCGTCAGGCTTCCGGTATCGTGAGTCTGCCGGAGAGGCGCTCCGACCGTGACCTTCTCACCGAGGCACTCCTCGACAGGCAGGGATCGAACGAGTGACCTTGCGTATCGAGTGGGATCTGTGTTGCTCGTCCCGCCGTATTCCGCTCTTATGACGAAGCTCACCGTCAAGCTGCCGGAACGTTTGGCCACGTCTTTGGAGCGTGAAGCCGAACGGCCACAGGTCTCGAAGTCGGATATGGTCCGGGACATTCTGGATCGGCATCTGTCCGCTGCGGCGGTCTCCGCGGTAGATCTCGCGCGTGACCTCGCCGGTTGCGTCGACAGCGGAGTCCGAGACCTCGCCTCGAACCGGGGTCACCTCGATGGGTTCGGTCGCTGATGGCGTGGCTGCTGGACACCGGCCCGCTGGTCGCGTTCTTCGACCGGAGCGAACGGCACCACGAGTGGGCCCTGGATACGCCGCGCCACCGGCAACCTGCATGCCGTTGGTGGAGGGGATCCACCACCGCAGCTACATCATCCAGATACCGCGACGTACTATTTCGAGATCGATCACTATGGACAGCCGCACGGTCTTGAGAAGGCTGCGGTCGGACGGTTGGGAGACGGTGCGTGTCCGAGGGTCACATCATCAGCTCAAGCATCCTGAGAAATCCGGAACAGTTACGGTTCCCCATCCGCAGCGCGATGTACCGGCCGGCACGTTGAGAAGTATCGAAAGACAATCCGGGGTTAGCCTGCGTTGAGGAGGATGATTATGGACCGCAAGTATATAGGACTGGTTCATAAGGAAACGGACAGCGACTACGGTGTGAGCTTCCCCGATTTTCCCGGCTGCATCACCGCCGGACGTACCATCGAGGAGGCCGGGGAGATGGCAGCCGAGGCGCTGGCCCTTCATATCGAGGGACTTGCCGAGGACGGCGGGGAGATTCCCCCACCCAGTTCCGCCGATGCAGTCCTCGCGCATCCTGACGCCGCCGACGCTCTGGCGTTACTCGTCGTCGAACCGCTCCCGGCACGCGCCGAGACTCCCGTTTCGCGCTAGTGGGCAATTCGTTCGATTGGTAGCCACGGTTGCGGCCTGCACGACCGACGCTGGCTTCACGGGCCGCGCGCAGCAGTACATTTCGGAAGTGTTTCGGACTCGACGTTGCGATGGCCATGCGATGGCCGGGCGGCGCTGGCACAGCCGGGGCCGGACGGAGTAGCCTGCGGGAGTTGACCGTCATGGCGAGACAGATCTCACGGCTCCTTCTGGTCGGGCTCCTCGGCGCCGTTCTCCTGGCCGGCTGCTTTCCGCGCATGCCCACGAATCCGGCGTCGCAGCAACCCGCCTCCACCGACGCCTCGTTCTCGCCCGACGGGTCGGAGATCCTGTACGCCGCCAACCACGACGGCGACCTGGAGATCTTCGTGGTAAACGCCGACGGCAGTGACCGGCGCCAGCTCACCGAGAACGGCAACCAGGACTTCTTCCCGAGCTGGTCGCCGGACGGCGAGACCATCGTGTTCAGCTCGGACCGAACCGGTGCGGTGGAGCTGTACCTGATGGACGCCGACGGCGGCAACCAGCGGCCGCTCATCGCCGGAGACGGCTGAGCGCGGGCCCCGCTGCGCGACCTGAACGGCGGGTGTCAGCCGCCGACCTGCTCCAGCGCGTTGGGGACGGTCGCCTCCGGCTTCACCCCGTACCACACCGCCTCCAGGTTGCCGCCTTCATCCACCAGGAACGAAGAGCGGTTGATCCCCATGTAGGTGCGGCCGTAGCGCGTGCGCTCGCCCCACACGCCGTACGCCTCGGCTACCTGGTGGTCGGCGTCGGCGAGCAGCGGGAAACCGAGCTCGAACTTGTCGTCGAACTTCTTCTGGTCCTTGGGGGTGTCGGGGCTGATGCCCACGGCGGCCACGTTGCGGCCCTCCAGATCGGAGCGGGCGTCGCGCACCGCGCACGACTGGCGGGTGCAGCCGGGGGTGTCGGCGCGCGGGTAGAAGTAGATCAGCAGCTTGCGGCCGCGGTAGTCGGCGAGGGTGTGGGTGGCACCATCCTGGTCGCTGAGAGAGAAATCGGGGGCGGGATCGCCTGTCTGCAACATATCGGTGGCAGTATATCCATCGGCGCCGGCATCTGGACACCGGCGCGCGCCGCGGCCGCGGCGCTGTTCAACGCGCGCTTCGCCGCGTACGATCCGGCCAACGATCCGGACGCCCGCCGCCGGCGCGAGCGCCCGCTGCAAGAGGCCGCCATGTACATCGGGACCCAGTTCGGCTGCCGCCACGACACCGACATCCAGGTGCTCGCCCAGTTGGGGGTGATGCACGTCGACCAGACGCCCGCGGAGCCGTGGCAGGAGTGGAGCGCGGACTCGCTCAAGGCGCTGCGCGACCGATTTGCCAGACATGGCATCGAGTTGGAGATGATCCACGTGCCGATGAGCTCGCGCCCGGCGCTGGAGGATGAAGCCGGCGCCATCTTCCTCGGTGCCAGTGACGCGCGCGACCGTCAGATCGAGCACATGTGCGAGACGGTGCGCATGGCGGCCGCCGCGGGGCTGCGCGGGATCAACTACAACATCACCCTGCTGGGGCACCTGCGCACCGAATCGCGTTACGGGCGCGGCGGGGCCACGCTCTCCTCCTTCGAGCTGGCCAGGCTTGACCAGTCGCTCGGCGAGTTCGAGGGCGGCGCGGCCGACGAAGACACCATGTGGGAGCGGATCGACCACTGGCTGCGCAACGTCATCCCCGTGGCCGAGGAGTACGGCATCCAGATGGCGTGCCACCCGTCGGACCCGGGCATCGGCTACGGGGTGCAGTACCGCGGGGTGGCCCGCGTCCTGGGCATGGTGGACGGGTTCAAGAAGCTGATCGACCTCTACGACAGCCCGTACAACGGCCTCAACTTCTGCCTCGGCTGCTTCTCGGAGGCGCTGGAGAACCCGGCCGAGGAGATCTACGACGTGATCCGCTACTTCGGCGTGCGCAACAGGATCTTCAACGTCCACTTCCGCAACATCAAGGGCGGACTCGGTGACTTCGTGGAGGTGTTCCCGGACGAGGGCGACGTCGACATGCTCAAGGCGCTGCGCACCTTCAAGGAGGTGGGCTACCGCTACATGATCATGCCCGACCACGTCCCCGGCATCTCCGGCGCCGAGCCGCAGCAGGTCGGCTTCGCCTACACCTACGGCTACATCCACGCCCTGCTGCAGGCCGTGGCAGCGTAACCGGACCTGATTCGTCGCGGAACTGACTGAGCAACGAGCGCTTCACAGACCTCCGAGAAATCGCATCTCGGCGCGGTGGAAACTCACTCGCCGTTGTCGCCGAGATCCGTGAGACGGCGCTCCAGTTCCGCGATGCGCTCCTCGGCCGCGGCGCGCTCCGTCCGTTCTCGCTCCAGCGCCGCGCGTTCTCGCTCCAGCGCCACGTCCTTCTCGGCCAGAGCCGCATCCTTCTCCGCCAGCGCGGCGTCCTTCGCCGCGCTCTCCCGCTTCATCCGCCCCCACGTCTCCGCGACCTCGTCCTCCAGCGCCATCGAGTCCGCCACCTCCACGCTCGCCACGGCTCCCTCCAGCCGCCGCAGCACCGGCGCGTAGACCTCCGGTATCTCCCGCTCGTCCACCTCCAGCACGTGCCGGTCGCCCGGCACCCGCAACTCCTGGTCGAACACGCTCAGCAATCGCTCCAGGTCCGACCTCCGCCGCGACGCCAGCAGCGGCACCTGCACCACCCAGCAGTCGTGGCTCAACGCTTCCACGAACTCCTCCCGCTCGCTCAGTCGCTCCCCGCTTACGCCGTCCACGTACTCCCGCGCCACTCGCAGCACCGTCGCCGCCGTGCGCGGCAGGCATTCCCCAAGGATGTAGATCGCCCGTAGCGGCCGGTGCCGCCGCCGTCCGTCCGCGCCCTCGTCGTAGTTGTCGCGGTCGGCGTAGTGGCGGCCCAGATACTCCCGGAACCGCATCACCTCGTCGGTGAAGCGCGCCTTCTGCACTTCCACCAGCACCCGCAGCCGCTCGCCCGCCGCGGTGCGCACCGTGGCCGCGAAGTCCACCCGTCGCACCGTCAGGATCTCCCCCGACGGCGGCTCGCCCGCCGCCGCCGGCGACGGCCGCCCCGCACGCTCCTGCGGCAGCGCCTCCAGGCTCACCACTTCCTCGCCCAGCACGGCCCCGACCAGCAGTCGCGCCGCTGCCTGGTCTTCCATCAGGTACTTGCAGGCAGCGTCGTACATCGGGTTGGCGATACGCATCGCTTCACATTAGCTCTCCCCAGCACCGCCGGCAAGCGCTCACCTCTCACTCTGGCGCCTCTCGCGTGACGCGCGGGAGCAATCGGGCCCCCTGTTCTGCCGACCGGTCCGAGGCGAGGCACTGAGGTGTCCCGTGAGCGCAGGGCCGAGTGGTGCGCAACTTGGGGTCGCACCCCGGCGCGTGTGGTAGGTTGACCGCCCACTATGCGCATCCATCACAATGCCAGATCGATCGCCGGGCGTTGGAAGTTCGCCACCGATCCGGACGGCCGCGGCGACTTCCAGGAGCCTCGCGAGCTGGCAGCGCGAGGTCACCTGGTTCGACCGCGAGCATGACGACACCGACTGGAACGAGATAGCCGTCCCGGCCTGCTGGCAGACCGAGGGCTACCGGTACAATGGCATCGCCTGGTACCGCACCCGCTTCGACTACGCGCCGGACGGCACCAATAACGTAATCCGGCTCCTGTTCAAGGGCGTCGACTACTTCGCCGACGCCTGGCTGAACGGCTACTACCTCGGCTCCCACGAAGGGTTCTTCCACCGCTTCGCGTTCGACGTCTCGCGCTGGATCAGGCCGGGGAAGAACCTGCTGACCGTGAAGGTGGACGCTCCGAACCTGAAGCGGCTGCTGGTGAAGGGAGCGCTGCAGGGCATCAACTGGGACTGCAACGACCCCACCCTCGATCCCGGCGGCATCTGGAACGACGTGCAGCTCCTCGCCAGCCGCGACCTGTACCTCGAAGACCTCAAGGTCACCCCCTACCTCGACCTGGAGGGCAACTCGGCCCGCGTCCTGTGCCGCGTCACCGTCTGCAACCCCACCGGGGAGATCAGGGAGGTCTCGGTAACCGGCACACTGGCGCCGCACAACTTCGCTGGCGAATCGCACACCGCCGGTGCGGCGGCGGTCCTGCCGCCCGGCGTGTCACAGGTTGACCTGTGGCTGGAGCTGGAGGATCCGAAGCTCTGGTGGCCGTGGGACATGGGCGCGCAGAACCTGTACGACGTGGCCGTTTCGGTGACCGACGCCGAAGGCGAGCTCGACCGGCTCGGCGACCGCATCGGCCTGCGCCACCTGCGCAAGGAGCACCCGAACGGCTGGGCCTGCCACCTGAACGGCAAGCGCATCTTCTGCCGCGGCCCCAACTACGTGTCGGAGCAACTCCAGTCCACCATGACCCGCGAGCGCTACGAGTTCGACGTGCAGCTCATGAAGGACGCAAACATGAACATGGTGCGCTCCTATTGCGTCGTCGAACGCGAGGAATTCTACGACGTGTGCGACGAGAAGGGCGTCATGGTGTACCAGGATTTTCCGACGACCGGCCGCATGAGCAACCGCGGCGACTACCTGCGCCGCGCCGTGCAGCAGGGCCGGCGCATGATCAACCAACTCTACCACCACCCGTCGATCGTGCTCTGGAGCTGGGGCTCGCAACCGGGCATCAAGAACTTCGAGAAGCTGTGCCTGGCGCTGGCCAACGCCTGCGCCGAGGAGGACCCGCACCGCTTCATCCAGCAGGGCGCCAGCGTCTTCGAGTGGCGCATCGCCAAGGAGAAGTTCGACTGGCCGATCGACTTCCACCTGCTGGCCGGCTGGTTCCACCCCGCCGACCGCTTCGGTCCGTTCCTGGCGATGGAGCGCGACGAGTGCAACTCCGGCTACTCGGTAGAGGAGTTGAAGATCAAGCGCAAGGAGCTGCTGCAGTTCGTCAGCGAATACGGCCCGCCGGAAGCGCTGCCGGACCTGCCGTCACTGGAGCAGATCATTCCCGAGGCGGACCGCTGGCCGCCCAACTGGGACACCTACGCCCACCACTGCCTGCACGGCGACATCCTGCGCCGCTGGATTGGCGAGCCGGCCAGCCTGGAGCAGCTCATCCGCGACAGCCAGGAGCACCAGGCGTTCCACCTCAAGTACCACACCGAGTTCTACCGCCGCCACAAGTTCCGCCCCTGCAACGGCGCCCTGTTCTTCCACTTCAAGGACTGCTGGCCGGCGGTCACCGCCGCGGTGGTCGACTACTACGGGCGCCGCAAGCCGGCCTACTACACCCTCCAGCAGGCCTTCAACCCGATCCACGTACTGATGGACTGGCCGCCCCTGGCCGGCGAGGCACCCGGCACCGAGTTCCGCCGCGACCTGTTCGTGGTCAACGACTTCCACCACCCCTACCCCGCCCTGCAGGTCAAGTGGCAGATCCGCGACGCCTCCGGCGCCCCGCTCCTGGACCAGGAAATCCGCTGCAGCGTCGCGTCCAACTCGCTCACCAAGGTCGCCACCGTAGCCTGGACCATCCCGCCGACCCCCGACGCCCGCTACCGCATCACCTTCGAGTTGAACGCCCCAGGCGGCACCCTGTCCAGCAACGAGTACCGCCTCGCCGTCCAGGGGAGCTCCCCCATCACCCCCTGGCGCGGCTGGGTTCCATAGGCGGATGACACACACGACTGACACACCCGTTCAGTCCCACTATCGTCTCAAGTGCGAGCCATGGTCCACCCACGACGAGTTACGGCGCTTCCAGAAACCGGAAGGCCAACATGTTACGATCGGCGCCAACATTCGAGTGCAGCGCCGACGCGGGAATCTTTAGTCTCGTTGAGTCTACAGCAAGGGTTACTGGAAGTGTCTGGAGTCGATGATGGTAACTATGTAGTTGCCATCCAGGGAATCTCGAACTGGAAGACTACAAACGAATGCATACATTACTGAACTCCGAGTCACTACCATATCTCATTGTCTTTGTGTTGCCAGGGTACCTCTCCTGGAGCGTATGGCGAGTCTTGTTTCCGGTTCGGACAACGCGTGTGGCCGATAGTCTGATTGCCATCGTTATGGCTGGGTTGGTCAATAGCTTTCTTGTTGGCTGGGTGATACCCGAAGTACGAGTGCTCGACAGTCTGTTCGGGCAAGTGGCCGCGTTCGCGGGTGTGTACCTGGTTGCTCCTGTCCTGTGGCCACTTATCATACGAGCGCTTCTTCAGATCCCGTTCGTGAAGCAGCGTATCGTGCATCCGATCCCGAAGGCGTGGGACTATTTCTTCGGATTGCACGTCCCATGTTTCGTCCTCGCACGACTCAAGAATGGCGCGCTTTTGGGAGGAGTCATGGGAAGTCGGTCATTCGCCTCGTCCTACCCGAGCGACGAAGATCTCTACTTGGAGCAGCTATGGAGTGTAACAGACCAAGGGCAATTCCTGTCTCCCCTTCCGGATACGAAAGGAGCTTTGATCTCTCGCAGCGATTGCGAGTACATTCAATTCATCGAGATGATGAGGAGGAGCAATGGCAACGAAAGACACACCTCGTCCGCTTCCGGAAAACCTAAGAAAGGGCTACCAGCCCCTCGGTGACGACTACACACCCATACAGCGACGGGGCTACCAGCCGAATGAAAGCGGCTCCGGAGAGATTATCCCACCTCCGGCCGGTGCGATTGCTGGAGATGTGAATCCACCCGCACCCACAGCAGAACCACAGAGCGATAGTTCGCAGCAAGCCGACACGGCACCCCCCGCCGGCGCATCGGCGTCTGACGACGAGACCTAAGCCAGCGGCGGCGACAACCGCCACTTCCTCACCAGAGTCGGGTTGACCATCTGACGGCGCCGACGTTCGTCCGCACGGCAGCGTCGCCCGCCTCGTGAATGTGGCAGAGCTTCTTGGGAGTGGCGCCCAGCCACCTGGACGCCACCTTCTTCCGCATGCGCTTCGATCGCTTGATCGTGCTGCAGCAGAAGTACCTGCGCGCCATGGCCGAACTCGGACCGGGACCGCACCAGATCGGGCAGATCGCCACCACTCTGGGCGTCGGAGCAGCATCCGTGGCAACGGTCCGGCAGCAACTGGTGAACAAGGGCATGGCCTGGAGCCAGCGCCGCGGGGAGACCGCGTTCACCGCACCGCTGTTCGACAGCTTCTTGAAACGCCAGATGCCGACCCTCGAAAAACACGTACCGGCGCGCCGCGCACGATCCACACGGCGTCGGTATCGTTCATGAACGCTCGGCCATGACGGGACGCAATACCCCGCAGCGGTATCGGCCGAGCCCTCTCGGCTTGGTCGTCGTCGCGCTGGCTGCCCTATTGCAGCCGGCGACGCTTGCGGCTGTCAGCTACGAGTTCGACCTGACCTACGACCCGGCCGCGGCGGTCGTCGCCGGTACCCAGGTGATCTCCTTCAGCCGCGCGGAATTCGGTGACGAGGCGGTGCTGCTCCTGCTGAACAACGCCGGCGCCGTACCCAACCCGCATGAGAATCCGTTGATGCAGGATCTGCGCTACCAGTCCGGGTTCGAGGCGGGCTACACGCGGATCGTGAGCATCGTCGACGCGCTCGGCGCCACAGTGCCGTTCGAGGAGTTCACGCCGCCGGCGCACGGCCGCCTGTTCACCTATCCCATGCCCGGCCTGGCCGTGCGGCTGCGGCTGCCGGCGCGCGACCGCTACCGGCTCAGCGTCGCGTTTCGGACTCGCCTGCCTGCGCTGCGCGCGGGAGACTTCACCAGCCGCGAAGGCGTGTTCGTGCAGCGCTTCGCCTGGTATCCGCGCCTCTACCCGCACCCGGATCGGTTCACGCTGCCGCCGATCGACAGTTACCGCGTGCGCATCGTCGTCCCGCCCGGCTACCGGGTGATCTCGCACGACGAGCGCGCCGTGCCGGTGGCGAACGGAGCCGCCTACGTGATCGAACGGCGGTCGCCGTCGGTTACCATTCCGCTGACCATCTTTCCCGAGGACCGCTTCCAACTCGTCGAGGACGCATCCGCGCACGTGGCCGTGCGCCTGTTCCATCGTCCCGGCCACGAGCGCCAGGCGCACAAGCTCGCCCGCTACGCCGCCGAGGCGCTGGACCACTACGCGGGCACCCTCGGGCCGCTGGACTATCGCCGCATCACCATCGTGGAGGGGGTGCGGCCGGGCGCATGGGGCATGGCCGCGGACGCTTTCGTGATGCTGGGGAGCGGCGCGTTCAACGCCGACCTGCCGTCCCCGGAGCTCTGGAACCGCGTGCTGGAATTCCTGGTGGCGCACGAGATCGGGCACTTCTACTTCGGCATTGGCACGGCCGTGGACTTCATCAGCGACAACTGGCTCAGCGAGTCGCTCACCCAGTACGTCACGCTGGACTACCTGGAGCGGAAGTACGGCGCGGACGACAACCTGGTCCCCGGTGACGCCGGTGCGGCAGGCGCCATCGCCCGCGGCCTGCTGGGCCACCGCAGCTTCCGCGAGCGGCTGGTGACCCGGTTCCACGCGCTGCGCAAGGATGGCTTCGACTTCCCGGTGGCAAGCGACGTGGACGTCCAGAACCAGAACGGCCTGACCGCGGTGATCTACGACAAGGGTGCCCTGGCCGTGCGCCAACTCGCCACCGAGATGGGCAAGGACGCCTTCGACGAAGCCCTGCGCGAGTATGCCCGCCAGTACCGACACCAGTTCACGGACACCGGGCAGTTCCTCGCCCACCTGGAGGAGCACCGGCCGGGCATGCGTAGCATCGGCGAGCAGGTGCTGACCACCGACCGCTATCCCGACTACGCCGTGGCCGGGGTGGCATACGAGGGGAACCTGGCTCGGATCACGATCCGCGACCACGGTGACAGCGGCCTGAGCGCACTGGTGAGGGTCGTCGTGGAGGACGCCGGAGAAGGCGAGCGGACCGTCGACTTCACGGTGCGCGGCACGGAGATGCTGGAAGTGGCCGGCCGCGTGCGCAGCGTGGAGATCGACCCGGCGTGGTACACGCTCGACATCGACCGCAAGAACAACCACCACCCGCGCAGGGTGAATTGGGTGTTCCAGCCGCACAGCCGCCACGAGGCCGACCGGGTCGGTTTCGACCTGCGATTGTTCGAGCTGTCGCCGGACGCGCTGCGCATGGGGGGCGGAGTCGGCTACTGGTCCACCGGGATGGTGTCGTACGGGCTGAGCGCCGGGGGCGCCGCCCGGGTCGAGCCGGCCACGCCCGGCGGGTGGCTCACGAACCTTCCCGTGGTGGGACCGGGGGCTTATGCCACGGCAGAGCTGTCGCTGCCACGCGGCGCGCGCGTCGCGGCCCTCTTCACCTGGTACGGCGCAGAAGACTGGGGCGGCTCATTCGCACTCCGGCAGCCGCTGCCCACGCCGCTGGAGGTGGGCACCCGGCCGACCGTTTACGACAGCGGCCTGTCGCTGGCGGCCGGGCTGAACGTCGATCAACGCCCGGGTCTGGAGCCGTGGATCGGGCTGGATTCCTTGCGGCTGCCCGGAGCCGTGCCCCACTTCGCATCGCTGCGGCACCAGTTCAAGGTGCTGCCACGTGCCGGCACCTGGTCGCTGCAATCGAGTCTGGCGGCGGCGGTGCCGCTGCGCATCGTGCCACGCGTGTACCTGGTGCCGAGTGTCGACCTGGGTGCCGACTGGCGCTTGTTCGGCATCGGCACCGCGCCGCCGGAAGGCGTGGAGAGCCGGTTGCGCGCCGGCGACCGGAGCGGGGCCGGCGGGCAGCCGGCGACCGGGCGCGCCTATGGCGGTCTGGATCTGCTGGTCCCGCTGGTCGGCGGGCGCGAGGACCGGCTCCTGGACCTGGTGGTGTTCCGCAGCCTCACGGCTGCGCTCTACTTCGAAGCGGAGAACCGATTCACGGCGTTCCCGGCGCTCGGCGACCGACGGGAGTGGAGTCCGCATGCGGGAATCGAGCTGAGCGCGGGCATTACCTCGCTGATCGACCTGCCCCTGGCGATCGCCGGCGGGCTCGACGTGCCCCTGCGCACCGCTGGCGACCCGTCAACGTGGCGCGTCTTCCTGTCGGCGAACCTGCCGCTTCGCCTCTATACCCAGCTATTGGCCGATTGACCGGCCGCGGCGCAGGAGGCAATCTCGTTCGAACGGTTCCTTGTAAGCCGGGTTATCCAGGGCCGATGGAGTCAAGGAACGCGCTCACCGCCTCGCGGATCGCTTGGGGCGAGAGTGCCGGGTACTTGGCATAGGCGGAGTCAGGAATGGCACCGACGAGCGCCCGGAAGCGGGCTGCATCCACCAGACCGGTATCAATGAAGTGGCGGGCGTCCTCCAGGTCACGCCGGAATCCGCGGACGACTTTCGAGAGCACTTGCGAGTACGGATCGTAGTGAAAGAAGCTGACACCGCCGAACCTTGCGATGAAGAGGTGACGGTCGCCGGCACCGGCCAGCGCGGGGACGAAGTGCTCTGGCCGCGCAAACTCCACGTTGATCCGCTGCGTCTCCTTGATGCGCTGAATGTCGATGAACACCGCCTCGTCATCGGCGTACAAGTCCACGTCGATCGTCGATTCCCGCCATCCTCGCTCCACGGCCGTCCCGCCGCCCACCACGAAGACCCGGAAGTACCTACGGGACGGTGCCGCCTCGGCGAGGCGCTGCATGAAACCGAGGAGGCGCTGGCGTGTGACGCTCTCTCGCATCCCGCTACGTGCGCGCCTCGCGGCGAGTTGCGGTCGTTCTGGCGACCGAGCACGCGTCCGCAAACGAAACGATCAGGCGCAGGTGGGCGTTGTAGCGCGCATGTCCCAGGTCGCCTGCGACGGACGAAAGCAGCCGATAGAGCCGCCGCTCCGGGTCGGGCTGGGCGTTGGTAACCGGCACTCCCTCACGGCGCAGCCGCGGCGCCGCCAGCGAGACCAGCAGGCTCGCGGCGCTGGTGCGGCCGGACGCCAGGTCGGCCAGTCCCTCGTCGACCACGTCGCCACCGGGCAGCGCAAGATCCGCGAACCGGCTCGCTCCGAACCGTCTGCGCATCCAGCGCGCCGTGGCCGCGCGGCGCGCTATCTCCGTGCGGCGGCCGGGAGCAAGGCTTCGGGCACGCGCACGGCCACCCGTGCGCCCGAATGTCCGGTAACGCTCGCGAACATCCTCCGGCAGTTCCACGCCGACAGTATAACATCGGACTCGGCCCATGCTTACCGGGCAAGCATGGGCCATCGGTATCGGCCAGCGTGAGGACACAGCGCA
This sequence comes from Spirochaetia bacterium, assembly GCA_965203905.1. Classification (GTDB taxonomy): domain Bacteria; phylum Spirochaetota; class Spirochaetia; order SZUA-6; family Bin103; genus Bin103. The sequence goes on from CBDBDQ010000005.1 coordinate 6,822,564, forward strand.
ACCGCGCCGACTTGGCGGCGGACGTGGGGCGCCTGGATGAGGAAGCTGCCCTGAGCCGTGCTCCTGTGCCATAATCGGTGTGTGCGGATCTTCATCTTTGACTGCGCGCCCAACCGCTCGCGGAGCCACAGGTTCTGCCGCCGCCAGGAAACGGCCGGTATACCGCCGCACAGCGAGTGGGGTATGTGATGATCGAATACGCACGTTGTATGGTTAGACGAGGTTGTAGAAGGATGGGCAAGTGATCGACCGTATCACCATCGGCAACTTCAAGAGCCTGCGTCGGGTCGATCTGTCTCTGGGCAGGCTGAATGTGTTGGTCGGCACGAACGCCAGCGGGAAGTCGAACTTTCTTGAAGCCTTGCAAGTCTTGCAGGGGATCGGGAGCGGGTTCACGATCAGCGAGATACTTGACGGCCGGCCGGCGAGCGCTACGACCGAAGTCTGGTATGGAATTCGTGGTGGAAGTTCACGAACTTGTTATGCCGGCTCCGCTGGAGACAGCGCGGTGGTGCTGTCTGTGCAAGGCCGTCTAGTCGAAGATCCCCACCGTCAATGGGAGTTTTCGATCACCTTTCTGCCAGCAGCGGGGCAAGTCATGCGTGAATCTCTCAGAGTGGGGGATCTCATCTACGACACTGAGGAAGTGAGCGGCTCCGCTTCCGCCGGGACGTTACGTGTGCGCCACCACTATGTCGGCAGGGAGCAACCGCACGTTGCCGAGTCCACTAACTCCAAACCCGTACTCGGGGGGTTTGCCGGTTTGAAGTTTTTCGGATTTTCCGAGGACAGCGTGGGCTTCGACCAAGGTCCATTCTACACAGAGGGAGCCGACCTTGCGCGCCGAGTGGCAGCCCAATTGGCGAATATCCAACGGTTGGATCCTTCCATTCCATTGCTTCAGCAGTACTCAACCATGAAAGACGCCAAGCGCATGGGAGATCACGGCGAGAATTTTGCGGCTGTCGTAAACACGATCTGTCAGAATGAACAGACCAAGGACGCATTCCTGTCATGGCTTCGTGAACTCCGTCCCGAAGAGGTTGACGACGTCGGTACACTGCCCGGCGCTGTGGGCGATTCACTGTTTATGCTACGCGAGAGCCATCGGGAATATCCCGCAACGGTACTGAGCGCGGGAACGCTGCGGTTTGCCGCGGTGACTGCGGCATTCTTCCAACCAGACATGCCGAACATCATGACTATCGAAGAAGTCGAGAATGGAATCCATGCCAGTCGCCTTCGCTTGCTCTTGGAGTTGCTCCGAAGTCAGACGAAAGCCGGCGCGACGCAGGTATTCGTTACCACACATTCACCCAGTGCACTAGCATGGCTTGATGAGTCCGAATACGACAAGACGTTTCTCTGCAAACGGAATGAGTCAACGGGTGAGTCGACGATACGGCCGCTCACTGATGTTCCCCGTTTTCTGGAGGTAGCAAAACACCACCCCGTCGCGGATCTGTTCGCAGAAGGCTGGCTTGAAGCGGCCCTGTGAGTCTCCCTGTGCTGGTAATCCCGGAAGATCCGACCCTTAACGGTCATATCCTGAAACCCCTGGTTCAGGCACTCCTGGCTGACGCCGGACGGCCATCTGCACGAGTGAAGATACTAGAGAACCCAAGGGTTCGTGATATGAGCGAGACGTGGAACGAAGCGCGAAGGAATCCCCGAATGAAAGAGGAGGTATTCCTACCGCTGCTCGATATGCACGGCGATCCAAGGCGGGTCGGAGGAGGGCGGGACCTGATGATTCGAAAGTCGCTGGAGAATCTTCAGATGCTGTATCGGCTGTGCCCGGAGTTGAGGGTCCTGCGCGACCGCATAGTTGTGCTACTGAGTGACCAGTGGGCATGACAACGTCCAGCTTCGCCTGTGGCGGCCGAAAGCTGAGCACCAGTTCTCTGTCGAGAAGGTCGGCCGGTTGCCTCGCGAGGAGTGTACCCTTGGTGCCACCATCAATTGAATCGAGGAAAAGAATCGATGTCACTTACCAAGCACGAAATACAGTTCTACGAAGATAACGGCTATCTGCTCAGGAAGGGGCTGGTGGCGCGCTCCTGGATCGCCGACGTGGAGCGCGAGGTCGACCGGATCCACGAGCGCATGGCGGAGCAGCCCGCGGACGGCGTCGGCGTCTCCTGGGAGGAGTTCGACGACCCGGACCATCCGCCGCGGATCAAGCAGCTCATGCACAGCGAGGTGATCAGCCCGACTCTGAACCGGATCCTGCGGTGCGACGCCGTGCTCGACATCGTGGAGGGTCTGTTAGGGCCCGACATCTCGCTGTTCCACAGCAAGCTGCTGCCGAAGGCGGGCGGCGACGGCACCGCGATACCGTGGCACCAGGACTATGCGTACTGGAAGCGAGACGACAACCGTCCGGCGATGATCAACTGCCAGTTGGCGATTCGCCGCGCCCACCTGGAGAACGGCTGCATCTGCTTCGTCCCGGGCAGCCACCGCTGGGGACTGCAGGAACACGAGCGCAGCCGGCAGACCTTCGGCGTGTACCTGCCGGGCCACTATCGTGAACGCGACGACGCCGTGGCCGTCGAGATGGATCCAGGCGACGGGGTGTTTTTCAACGCCCTGATCGTGCACGGGTCGGCCCCGAACCGCTCCCCCGAGGACCGTCTCATGAACACGTTCGCGTACAACGTCACCGGCAACGGCGTCACGCAATGCCGGGAAGAGCTGCGCAGCGGCACACGGTGACAGTGAACGGCCGCTACCTCCCCTCCATGGCGGTCCCGGACGCGGCACTGCGGATCACCCGGATCGAGACCTGCCTGCCCAAGGACCTGTTCGCCGGGTTGGTGCTGTGCCGCATCCATACCGACCAGGGGCTGGTCGGGTGCGGCGAGAGTTACTACATCCCCGAGGCCGTGGCGGCGGTGATCCACGACTGGTTCCGCCACCGCCTGCTGGGGGCCGATGCGCTGGCCATCGAGAGCCACTGGCGCTTCCTGTACGAGCGGGCAGCCAACTTCGGGGTGCGCGGCGCAGAGCTGCGCGCGCTGTCGGCGGTCGACCTGGCACTGTGGGACATCCTCGGCCAGGCGACCGGACAGCCGGTGTACCGCCTGCTGGGTGGGCCGGTGCGCGAGCGGGTGCAGGTCTACAACAGTTGCGGCAGCCCCGGTTACGGCGCCGGCGGTGGCAGCCACACGTGGCCCGGCATGGGGGCGGTCGGCGAGCCCGGCCCCTGGGGCGACAGCTGGCGCGTGTTCCACGAGCCGGGGGAGCTGGCCGCCGAGCTGGCCGGTCTGGGGTACCCGGCGCTGAAGGTGTGGCCGTTCGATCGCGCCGCGATGGAGGGCGGACCGGGGCTGATCTCCAACGCGGATATCGAGGCGGCGTTGCGGCCGCTGCGGGCGATGCGGGACGCGGTAGGCTTTGACCTGGAGCTGCTGGTGGACGGGCACGCTCACTTCCAGTTTCCCGCCGCAATGCGCATCGCCGAGGCACTGCGGGAGATCCGGCCGCTGTGGCTGGAGGACATCCTGAAGCTGGACAACATCGCCATGCTGGCCGACTTCCGGCGCCAGAGCCGGATGCCGATCAGCGCCAGCGAGATGCTCCTGAGCCGGCCCGACTACGCCGAGGTGCTGGAGCGGCGCGCGGCCGACTACCTCATGGTCGATCCCACCTGGGTGGGCGGCATCTCCGAGGGCAAACGCATCGCGGACCTGGCGCAGGCCTACAACATCCCGGTGAGCATGCACGACTGCACCGGGCCGCTTACCCTCTTCGCCGGCCTGCACCTCAACGCAGCGCTGCCCAATTGCATCCTGCAGGAGACGGTGCGGGCGCACATCCATACCGTGTATAGCGAGTTGATCGACGAGGTGCCGCGTATCGTCGACGGCTGCCTCGAACTCCCTCAGCGGCCCGGGCTCGGCGTGGCGCTGAACGAGTCGCTGTTCGATCCCCGGCGCGACGGGTACCGCAGCAGCGCGCTCTGAAGCAGGATCGGATCATGCGAGTCGGCGTCATCGCGTTGCAGCACGAGACCAATACCTTCATCGAGGAGCCCACCGGCCTCGACGCGTTCCGCGGCGGCCTGCTGGCCACGGGGGAAGGGTTCCGCGCCGCGGTCGAGGACTCAAACCATGAGCTGGCAGGCTTCTTCGCCGCCCTGGACCAGGCCGGCGCGGAGGCGGTACCGCTGTTTGGTGCGCGGGCGCTGCCCTACGGCCTAGTCTCCGGCGCCGCCTTCGCGGAACTGAAGCGCCGCCTGCTGGCCGAGGTCAGAGCGCAACTGCCGCTGGACGGGCTGCTGGTCGCGCCGCACGGGGCCGGCGTCGGCGAGACGGCAGCGGACCTGGATGGCGACTGGCTGCAGGCGGTCCGAGCGCTCGTGGGGCCAGAGGTGCCGATCGTCGCGACCGGCGACCCGCACGCCAACCTGTCTCCACGTATGACCGACTCGGTCGACGCGATCATCGCCTACCGCACCAACCCGCACGTCGACCAGCTCGAGCGCGGGCTGGAAGCGGCGCATCTGCTCGTCGAGCGGTTGCACGGCACGATCAGGCCGTACTTGGCCGCGGTGTTCCCGCCGCTGGGGATCAGCATCGACAAGCAGTGCACCGACGAGGCGCCGCTGGCGCCGCTGATGGAGCGCATCGAAACGGTCCGGCAACGCCCTGAGATCCTCACCGCCAGCCTCTGGCTCGGGTTCCCCTACGCCGACGTGCCAGAGATGGGCGCCGCGGTGACGGTCGTCGCCGACGGCGACGCGGCGGCCGCGCAACGAGAGGCCCGTGGGATCGCGCGGGCGCTGTGGGAGATGCGGACGGAGCTGCAGGTGGATCTGCCCAAGGTCCCGGACGCGGTCGAGCGCGCGCAGGGGCTGCCACCGCCCGTCTGCCTGCTCGACGTCGGCGACAACGTCGGCGGCGGCTCCGCCGGGGACGGCACCGCGCTTGCCGCCGAGCTGCAGCGGCGCGGCGACCGGAAGGCGTTCGTGTGCATCTACGATCCCGAGTCGGTCGCCGCGGCCGAGGCCGCGGGCGTAGGGACCACCCGGAGCTTCCACATAGGCGGCAAGACCGACCGCCTGCACGGCGACACGCTGGTGCTGGAGTGCCGCATCCTCGACCTGTTCGACGGCCGCTTCTACGAGCCGGAGGTGCGCCACGGCGGCGTGCAGCACTACGACCAGGGCCGCACCGCGCTGGTCGAGAGCGACCGCGGGGTCACCTTCATGCTCACCTCGAAGCGCGTGGTGCCGGTCAGCATCCATCAACTCACCGACTTCGGCATCGATCCGGCCAGCTTCGGTTGCATCGTGGCCAAGGGAGTCAACGCTCCCCTCGCCGCCTACCGCGAGGTCTGTCCCTCGTTCATCCGCGTGGACACTCCAGGCAGCACCGCCGCCGCCATGACCGGCTTCCACTTCCGCCACCGGCGACGCCCCATGTATCCCTTCGAGCCGGACCTGCAATGGTCCCCGTAGCCGCGGCGCCACTCGTTGACTACGAAACGAACGATTCGTAAGCTCTTCGGCTGAGAAAGGAACGGTTCTCAGCCATGACTCGCACGACCGGTCGCTATCACGTTACCAGCACCCTCCGAGAGGAGGTTCGCGCGTTCGTGCCGTACCCGCTGCCGCCAGCCGATCCGCCCCTGGTGATGGACGGCGCCGTAGTGGAACTGCACGCCGCGACGCAGGCTGCCGTCGCCCGGCTCGCCGTGGCGGGTACGATGGTGCCGAGCACCGACTGGTTTCTCTACGGATTCGTACGCAAGGAAGCGGTCATCACGTCGCAGATCGAGGGGACGCAGGCTACGCTCCGCGACGTGCTCACCTTCGAAGCCACCACACAGGCGGAACGGCCCGACGACGTCCAGGAGGTGTGCAACTACGTAGCGGCCGTTGCCTACGTGCGCACGCAACTCGCCGACCCGAAGGGTCTCCCGCTGAGCACCCGCCTGCTGCGCGAGGCGCACCGTCTGCTCATGCGCGGTGCCCGCGGCCGGAACAAGCTCCCTGGAGAGCTGCGCCGCTCGCAGAACTGGGTGGGGGGCAGCCGGCCCGGCAATGCCAGCTTCGTCCCCCCGCCGCCGGAGGAAGTTCCCGCTACGCTCTCAGCGCTGGAGCGGTGGTGGCACGCCGACAGCCACCTTCCGCCACTGGTGCGGGCGGGACTCGCCCACGTGCAGTTCGAAACGATCCATCCGTTTCTCGACGGCAACGGCCGCATCGGCCGACTGCTGATCGCCCTCCTGGTGGAGCACTGGGGCCTGCTCGGTCAGCCGCTGCTCTACCTCAGCGTGGCGTTCAAGCGCCGACAGCAGGAGTACTACGCCCGGCTGGCGGCCGTGCGCACGCACGGCGATTGGGAGGGTTGGATCGGGTTCTTCCTGGAGTGCGTGCTGGAGGCCGCCGACGACGGAGTCAACGTTGCCCAGGCGCTCCACGCCCTCACGGGCCGCCACCGCCGTCGCATCATGGCCCACGCTCGTGCCAGCGTCGCCGCCATGCACTTGCTCGACCACCTGCCGTCCAACCCGGTCGTCACCGTGGCGAACGCCTGCACGTTGCTTGGCTTGACGGCGCCGCCGACGCGCAAGGCGATATCGCTGCTGGAACAGGTCGGCGTGCTGCGCGAAATCACCGGCAGGCGGCGCGACCGCGTGTACGCCTACCACGACTACCTGCAGGTCCTGATGCGCGACGAGACGTAGAGCCAGGTGGTGGATGGCTACTTGGCTGTGCTCAGCGATTCATCTGTCCCGACCGTCGTCAGGATGTCGGCGAAAGGGCTCTCGGGGATCAGCGCACGGAGGAATGGCTCGCACGGGAGGCACAGCACCCCGCGTTCGCGGATGCGGCGCGGGCCGCGGTAGAGCAGCACGGGCGTCGCGATCGGATAGTCTTGCGTGAATGCCCGGAGTCCGTTGAAGTCTCTCGGGTGGAGTGTGGCGCTGCTCTTGACCTCGATGGCGAACAGGCCACTCTCTCCGTAGAGGACGAAATCGACCTCGTTGCCGGCACCGGTCCGCCAGAAGCTCAAGGTGTCGTCGCGGCTTGAATAGGCGATCCAGGCGCGCAGATGCTGGGCTACCAGACCCTCCAGAGCCGCTCCCGCGAGTTCCTCGGTGCGATCGAGCGGTCCCTTCGGCCGCAACGAACGGAACAGCCCGGGGTCGATCAGGTAGAGCTTGGGATGCGTGGTCATGCGCCGTCGTGCCCGGCGGGTAAACACCGGCAGGGTGAACGCCAGCAGCAGGTCGCGCAACACCTCCAGGTACCCGTCCGCCACTTTGCGTCCCACCTGGCATTCGCGCGCCAGGTTGGACACGTTGAGGACCGTGGCATGACTGAAGCTCACCGCTTCGAGAAAGCGAGAGAACGCGCCAATGTTCCTTACCAGCCCCTCCGCCTGCACCTCTTCGCGCACGTAGAGGGCGGCATATGAGCGCAGGGCGGCAGCCGGGTCGGCCGCGTCGACGACCAGCGGGATCAGTCCCTGCGCGAGGGCGCGATCCAGGCTGAAGCCGGCGCGCAACTCGGCCGCCATGAACGGGTGCATGGTGGTGAGGACCGCACGCCCGGCCAGCAGGTCCACCCCGGTGCGGCGCAGCTTGCGGGCACTGGAGCCGGTGAGCACGAAGCGAAGGCCCTTGTCGAGCTCGATGAGCTGGTGCACGACCTGCAGCAACTCCGGCACCCGCTGAACCTCGTCGACGACCACCGGCCGCTTGCCGGGACTCGCCGCGATGGTCCGTCGCAGGCGCTCCGGGGCCGCCCCGTAGAAACGCGTGCTCTCCGGATCGATGAGATCGATGATCAGCGCATCCGGGTAATGGTCGCGCAGCCACGTCGACTTGCCGGTACCGCGCGGGCCGAATAGAAAGAAGCTCGCCGCGGGAGGCCGGTAGAATCGCGCGTACACGCCGCGACGCTACCTCGCCCGCGCCGTTTTGTCCAGTACAATCCCTTTTTAGGTCGAAAAACGGAATAAACCCATCCACATTGCTCTCCCATGAACTCGGCCTGGAAGAACGCTGGTTGCAAGAGAGCGCTCTTGCGCAATAGCCTGGACGGGTCATGGGGGACACTGAATATCCGCCGCTGGTCGAGGTTCGCGATCACCTGCGCGTGAAGTGGTATCGGTCGCCGATCGAGCCGGCCACCCTGCGCGCGCTGATGCAGCGCAGCGACCTGCAGGGGTGGTTGCAGGCGGGCGGCCACCTGGCGCTGGCCGTGGCCACCGGGGCGTTGGTGTGCTGGTGCTGGTCGCGCAACCTGTGGCTGGGGTTCGCGCTGGCACTGTTCGCACACGGCACGGTGGTCAGCTTCTTCGCCGGCGTCGCGCCGCACGAGCTGGCGCACGGCACCGTGTTCCGTACCAAGCGACTCAACGGCGTGTTCCTGTACCTGCTCAGCCTGTGGAGCTGGTGGGACCCGTTCGATTACGGCACCAGCCACACCTATCACCACCGCTACACCCTGTACCCGGAGGGCGACCGGGAGAACCTGCTGCCGCTGCACCCGTCGGTCGGGCGCACCTTCCTGCTGCAGATGTTCACCGTCAACCTGCTCACCAGGCCGGGGCGCAACTTCGGCAAGGGCGGGCTGCTCTCGACCGTGGCGGTCACCGCGCTGTCGGCGTGCGGCCTGATCGGCTCGACCAAGGCCCCGATCAGGCAGTGGATCGAGGCGCTGCACCTCGACCAGCCGGCCGAGGCGTGGAAGTCGATGTGGTTCGCGCGCGCGCAGCTCCTGTTCCACGGCACCGTGGTGGTGGTCGGGCTCGCCAGCGGGCTGTGGGTGCTGCCCCTGGTCATCACCGTGGCGCCGTTCATCGGCAACTGGCTCGTCTACTTCGTCGGGCTGCCCCAGCACTGCGGGCTGCGCGACAACGTCCCGGACTTCCGCAAGTCCACCCGCTCGATGAAGCTGGACCCGATCTCGACCTTCCTCTACTGGCGCATGAACTGGCACACTGAGCACCACATGTACGCTGGCGTGCCGTGCTACAACCTCAGGAAGCTGGCGCGCGCCATCGCCGCCGACATGCCGGCACCGCGCACGCTGCTGGGCGCCTGGCGCGAGATGCTCCAGATCTGGAACCGGCAGCTTGAAGATCCCGACTACCAGTACGACACCCCGCTGCCGGCGACGGCGGGCGACACAGCCAAAGACGAGAAGGACAACCTGGAGGGCTCGATCGGCGAATTGGCTCCCTCCGGACTGCGTTAACTCGTGCTGCGTCACTTGGTGACGCCGTTGAGCCGGCCGGCCCTGCTCACGGTCGCCGTCTTCTCGGCCCCCTTTCGAAATGGAACGACTCGCGGCAGGTCACCTTGGGCCCTGGGGCTGGCGAAGTCACCGGCCTGTACACCTCGCAGTGGCACCTGCTGATGTCCGGATACGCCCGCCGCGCTCCGCGTCGTTCCGCGTGAACGCGATAGCGGCAGCGAGTCTTGACCGTGCCGACCGGATCGGGGACGCTGCCGACCGGCAGGCACCGTCGCCCCAGGACGCGGGAGACCATGAATGCCGACGCAAGGGGCTCGCGGCGAGAGGAACATGACACGATGAAGGTGAAGGTAGTGGTGCATCAAGCGGAAGAGGGCGGCTATTGGGCCGAGGTGCCCTCCATTCCAGGATGTGCGACGCAAGGAGAATCGTTTGAAGAGTTGCTGATGAACCTCTACGAAGCCATCGAAGGTTGCCTCGCCGTCGAGGTCGACGAACTGCCGCTGTCGAAGGAGGACAAGGTAATCGAAATCGCGGTATGAAGGCCGTCAGCGGTAAGCGGTTCTGCAGTATTCTCGAAGCGAAGGGATGGCAACTGAAACGCGTCAACGGAAGCCATCACATATTCACGAAGGCCAGCGTCTCCGTCCGCATCTCTGTTCCGGTTCACGCAGATCGGGCGCTGAAAACCGGACTGCAGCGATACCTGATGAAATTGGCCGAGATTCACGAATCCGATCTTTGAGCCAACTTGCGCTCACTCGTGCTGGGTCCATTCGCCCGGACGGCGCCCAGCCTACTCCCAGTGCGGGATCATCTCGATCTCCGGATTCGAGGTGGTGTAGAGCGGCAGCTCCGGCGTGTGGACCGTGGGCGACTGGGTGACGGCAAGCAGGATCAGGTCGGCCACGTCCTCCGGTCGACCGAGCTGCGACACCTCGTCCCGGTGGTGGTCGCGGCGCATCTTGGTGTCCATCGGCCCCGGCTCCACCAGGGTCGCCTTCACGCCGTGCGGGCGCCCCTCCAATCCGGTGATGCCGGTGAATCCTCGCACGCCGAACTTGGCCGCACCGTAGGCGCCGTAGTTGGCGCCCGGGTGCCTGCCGGCGAGCGATGAGACGTTGACGATGTGGCCGCGCCCGCGCTCGCACATGTGACTGAACACCGCCTGGGTGCACAGGAACACCGCCTTGAGGTTGACGGCGATGTTGCGGTCCCACAGCTCCTCGGTGATCAACGGTATTGGTGAGGTACCGGCCACACCGGCGTTGTTGACCAGGATGTCCACCTGGCCGAAGCGATCGATGGTGCGCGCCACCATTTCCTGCACCGCCGCCTTGTCGGCGACGTCGGTGGGGATGGCGAGCGCCTCGCGGCCGAGCGCGCGAATCTCGCCGGCCACGGCGTCGATCTCCGCGGCGGTCCGTGCCGCCAGCGTCACGCCGGCCCCTTCGCGGGCCAGCGCCAGTGCGGTCGCCCGGCCGATGCCGCGGCCGGCGCCGGTGACGATGGCGGTCTGGTTCTGCAGTCTCATGGTTTGGCTCCTTGTGTTGCGGAGGCTGCCCCCGCTGCCGCGGCCCGGCGTTCCAGCTCGCCGCGCCAGCCGATCATTTCTCCCGCCTTGAGCCGTTCGATGTCGAACTCCGGATAGCGGTCCTCAAGCGTATCCCCCAGTCTCTGGGTCTCCGCCCAGCGGTCCCAGGCGATCTTCATCCAGTCGTACGGCAGCGCGGCGCGTACGGCCGGATCGAGTTGCCAGGCGTTGCGCACGTCCGCCACCGACGGCTCGCCGGTGAACGGGCCCGACCACCGTGACCAGCCGATCGAGAGCGTGTTGCGCTCGCGTTCGGGGACGGTGTGCCCGGTGTGAATGGTGGCGCCGTTGCGGACCAGCGCTTCCCCCGCCTTGAGCCAGATCGCGACTTGGCCGGGCAGCGGATCCACGCCGTTCCAACTGGGCGTGTGCGGCACCCCCTGCTCCTTCATCTCCTGCGGCAGCAGCACGTCATGCTCGAACGGCGTGCGCCAGCGCCGGTGGCTGGTCGGTATCAACTCGTGGCATTCGTCGTCCACCAGTGCCAGGAAGATGTTCACGCCACTCCGTTCCCTGATCGACTGCTCGTTCTTTTCCTGGATCTCCTTCCAGCGGATCCGCTCGATCTCCTCGGAGTACGCCTCGGGCCCCTCGCCGCGCACCTCGCGCTGGGCGAAATAGTTCTCGCCGGTGCCCCACCAGGTCACGTCCCGGTGCCAACCGAGACGATTCTCGCCCAGGCGCGGGTTGCACCACAGCAGCATCGGACTCATCACCATCTCCTCCGGACCGAGCCCGTGACACCAGGCGGCGACGAAGTCGAGGAACTCGCGGGACCCGAGGAACTCGGCAAAGGCGGGCTCCTCGAAGGCGGGATGAATCAGGCCCCGGATCGCCCACGGCTCGTCGTCGCCAGCGCGGTGCACGTAGCCCTTCGAGCAGTCGATCGTGCGGTAGCCGTTGGCGGGTGCGCACGCCTCGGTGACGCGGCGGCCCGCCTCGCGCAGCACTGGGATCCAGTGGCTGGCGACGAAGTCGGTGACGATGACGAACCCGTGCTCCTGCAAGTATTCCAGACGCTCCGGGGTCGCTCCGGGTGCGGCGTGCTCGGGTTTCGCATCGGCAAATGCCGTGGCCCGATAGGAATGCGCCGCCGGTGGCTGTTCGGTGCTCATGCTCGTCCCTCCTGCGTTATGCGGGTTCCGGCAGCTACCCCACCGGAAGCCAGACCGCCATGGTGTGATTGCCGCGGTTGTGCCAGGCGAAGTAGGGAATCATGCGGATCGTCACCGGCACGCGCTCGCCGGCGTCGCCCCGGCGGTAGAGCTCGCGTCCCCACGGCCGGCCCCTGACCCGGATAGCCGTACCCTCCAGCACGGTTACCCCGCCGAGGAGGGCGGCTTCGTAGTGTACGGCCGGCGCGAAGTCGCGCGGCAGGTGAACCTCGTCGAGCGGGGTGCCGGCGTCCAGGTCGACCGCTTCCAGGCAGTAGACCACCGGCCCGCGCACCACTGCCACCTGGTTACGATCCTGCTCCAGCCGCGGATGGGCGGTGACCAGCTCGGCGCGCAGCGGCAGGGTCAGGCTCACCCGGTCACCCGCCTGCCACTGCCGGCGGACAGCAGCGTAGGTACCCGGCGCGGCGGCGACCGGCGCACCGGCAACGGTCAATTCGGCACCCTGAGCCCAGCCCGGCACCCGCAGGTGCAAGGTGAACGGCCGCTCCGGCGCCTCCTGCAGCGTGATGACGATGCTGCCGTCCCAGGGGTAGCCGGTCTCCTGGTTGAGCACCAGCGCGCCCCCGGCAACGTCCGTCTGCAGGCGGCTGCCGCCGTACAGGTGCACCCACACGGCGTCGTCGGCCAGCCCGTAGGCCCAGCGGTGCAGCCGGGCGATGGTGCGGGCGACCTGCGGTGGACAGCAGTAGCAGGTGTGGGTGAACCAGCGCTCCGGCGTGTCGTTGCTCATGCCGCGGTGCTCGGTGCCGTACCAGCGCAGCGGGTTGGTGTAGCAGAACCGGGTGCCGTCCGCGCTCATCCCGGACAGCCCGCTGTTGTAGAGCACCTGCTCCAGCACGTCCCCGTAGCGGGCGTCGCCGGTGAGCGCCGCCATCCGCCACGCCCACATGCCCTGGCCGATGTTGGCGCAGGTCTCGGTGTAGGCGGTGGCGTTGGGCAGGTCGTGCGGCAGCCCGAACGCCTCGTGCACCGGATCGTTCCGGATCGACGCGCTGAAGTGATCCGCACCGATCGCCCCGGTCAGGTAGAGCTTGGTGGCTTCCACGTCATTCCAGATCCGCTCCAGCGCCTCGCTCAGGGCCGCCTCGCCGGTCTCGGCGTACACGTCCGCGGCGCCCGCCCAGAGATAGGTCGCGGTCACCGCGTGCCCGACGGCCGCGGTCTCCTCCCGCAGCGGCACCCGGTCCTGGTTCAGGTCGCCGTTGAAGCCGGGGTCGGGCGCCGAACCGCGGTTGTTCACGAATACGCCCGCCAGCTCCAGGTAGCGGCGCTCGCCGGTGACGCGGTACAGGTCCACCAGGCCGACGATCTGCGACGGGTTGAAGCCGAAGTTGGCCAGCGCGGGCGGCGTCGGCAGGAACACCCCGCACAGGTAGTCGGCCAGCCTGGCCGCGACCTCCAGGAGGCTGCGCTTGCCGGTCGCCTCGTAGTGCACGGCGGCGGCGGTGAAGCAGTGCCCGGCGTTGTACAGCTCATGATGGTGTACGTTCTGCCAGCGCTGCCTGACCGGATCGAGGGTGATCTGGGTGTTGAGGTAGCCGTCCTCCTCCTGCGCGGCGGCGATCCAGGCGATCACTTCGTCCATCTGCCGATCCAGTTCCGGGTCACGGGTTGCGCCGTACACGTGGGCCATCGCTTCCAGCCACTTGTAGCAGTCGCCGTCGCTCCAGTCGGTGCCCTCGTGCGCACCCTCCTCCAGGCCGGCGGCAATGCGGAAGTAGGCCAGCCGCCCCCTGTTGGACGGATCCTCCAGCGCCCGGCGCATGCTCGGCAAGATCGTGCCATGGCACAGCGCGAAGCGGTCGGCCCAGAAACCCCCGGTCCATCGGCTCTGCCCGAGCGCCGGCGCGGTCATCCTGGCGAGTGGGCTCGGATAGTGGTACGCGGAAGCCATCACGGATGCCCCGTCACAGGCGGAAGTGGGTCAGGCACTGTTGCCAGGCGCGGATCACCCGGTCTTCGTAGATCTCCTGACCCGGGTCTGTAAACAGGCCATGCCGGTCGTACCACCCCACGTACTGGCGGACGCCCTCCTCCAGGCTCATGCGCCACGCGAAGTCGGGGAAGTCGCGCTTGAACGCCTCCACCGAGAAGCACATGTTGTAGCGCGTCAGCGACGGCACGAAGCTTCCTCTGACTTCCTCGCTGTCGATCGCCAGCAGCACCTCCACCGGCACGTGCACCAGCTCCGGCTCTACGCCGAGCACGCCCGCGACGATCTGCAGGTAGCGGTCGAAGGTCAGGGCGCCGTCGTGGCCGCAGGTGTAGCTCCTGCCGGCCGCGATGTCCCGCCCCTGCACCACCCGCGCGATCATCCGCCCGGTATCGTACGCGCAACTGGCGTGCAGAATGGTGTTGCCGTCGCCCGGCACCAGCACCGGCATCCCGGCCCGCATGCGCGGCACCTGCTCCTTCATGCCGCCCCAGGCGAACAACGACATCATGCCGCTCTTGATCCCGAACGAGTAGGTAGGGCGCACGATCGTGGCCGGGCGCCCCGCCCCGGTCAGCAGTCGCGCGACCAGCTCCTCGCAGGCGCGCTTGTTGGCGCCGTACGGGTTGCGGGTCGGCGCCGGGGGATCGTCTTCGCGCATCGGGATGCGCGACAGCGGGTAGCCGTAGGTGTCCACCGTGCTCACCAGCACGTAGTGCGCGGAGTCCGGCAGCAGCGGCACCAGTTCCTCCACCCGCTCCGGCTCGAAGCAGACGAAGTCGACCACCGCGTCCGGCCTGAAGTCGTCCAATGCCGCCTTCAGGTCGGACGGGCGGCTGCGGTCGCCGCGGTAGAACCGCACCGTGTCCGCGAACTTCGGATCGGCGTCCCGGCTGCGCTTGAGGATCGCCAGCGGATGCCCGCCGGCGATCAGTTCCTCGGCGCAGCCGCCGGAGATGTTCCCCGGTCCGCCGATCAACAAGACCCGGCTCATGCCGGCTCTATCCCGTGCTCCCTAATATCCCATTTCCGACTTCAGCGACTGGTCGAGCCACAGGTGCTCCAGGTAGGGACCGACGCTGGTGCCGCCGCTCATCGCCTCGCCGTAGTAGTTCTTGACCCACGGCCACCAGTAGACGAAGCGGCCGCTGGCGCCGATCGGAATGTAGGCCACGTCGCCCATCACCATCAGCGCCATCTCCTTGAGGACTGCATCGCGCTCTGCGGCATCCACCGTCATGCGCGCCTTGTCGGTCAGCGCGGCAAGCTCGGGGTTGTCGTAGTTGGGCGTGTTCCAGGGGTTGGACTCGTCCGTGGACGCCAGCGACCCGATGATTCCCAGCGGGTTGTTGGACGCCGAGTTGGTGGCGAACAGGTCGTAGCCGGTGCGCGACGACATCAGCGCGGACAGCGCGGTATGCTCGTGCGACTTCAGCTCCAGGTCCACGCCCACGTCCTCGAAGAACCCGGCCATCATGGTGGCGATGTCGCCATGCGTGCCCGCGGTAGCCGCCGGCGTGAAGGCGATCTCCAGCGTGAAGCCGTCCGGGTAGCCGGCGTCCACCAGCATCTGCCGCGCCTGGTCCGGGTTGTAGGAGTACAGCTCGGTGATCTCGTCCGGAAGCTGGCTGAAGTCACCCAGGATGCTGGAACCGTCGCGCCAGTCGACCGGGTAGTTGTACAGCGCGCCATACCCCCACACCGCGTCGATGATCGCCTCCTGGTCGACTGCCATCATCAGTGCCCGCCGCACCTGCCGGTTGGAGAGGTACTCGTTGTCGTGGTTCAGCGCCACCACCACCGGCCAGATCTCCACCCAGCCCTGGCTCTGCAGGTCGGGCGAGGTGTCGGCCAGGCTCTCCCGGTACTTGACGCTCACGGTACCCATGAGGTCGAGCTTGCCGGTTCGCAGCGACGCGATCTGCGTGGTCTCGTCCGGCAGGTTGGGCATGATCATCTCGTCGATGAACGGCAGCGCATACTCGGTGCCGTCGATGGTCGTGGTGCGCCAGTACTGCGGGTTGCGGGCGAAGGAGATGTGCGAGCCCACCACCGCCTCCTGCACCAGGAACGGCCCGGTTCCGACCAGGTTGTCCCAGTTGCCGGGATCGGCCTCGACCACCTCGCGCGGGTAATGCACGGATCCGGAGTGCTGCGCGATGTTGGCGAAGCCGCCCGGGTTGAAACTGCTGGTCTCGACGATGCAGGCGTTGCCTTCCGCGTGGATCGAGTCGATGAACCCGCCGTTCTCCGTGCGCCAGCCGGCGTTGCCGCGGTCGGCGACCCGGTTCAGCGCGTACGCGCAGTCCTCGGCGGTGTAGGGGCGCGACTGCATGACGTGTTCCTTGCCGTCCGCGGCCCACATGATTCCGTCGCGTATGGTGAACACCATGCGGTCGGCGGTGACTTCCCAACTCTCCGCGAGCGCTCCCCGCGAGTAAGCCGGCGAGATATTGTCGCTGGTGAAGTTGGTGAACTCGCCGCTGCCGCGCGGACCGTACTGCACGAAGTCAGCCTCCACCAGGCGCTGCATCACCGGGCTGATGTACATGCGCGTTACCCACTGGTTGAGGTTGGTATCCGCGCTCGGCACGTCCTGACCCCAGAAGTAGAGGGCCGCCGTGCCGCCGTACATGGAGTCCTCGGCAGCGGCGCCCTCCTCGCCCGCCGGCGCGCCCCACGCGGGCAGGCCGATCAATACCAGGGCCCCGGTCAACAGGGCCAACCATCTCTTCTGCATCGCTCTTCCTCCTGTTGGTAGCGTTGCGTCTGTTTCGCGACTGTTACCAGTCGCCGCTTCTGCTGTCGTCACTAGTCCTTGCGCAGCAGGCGCCGCTTGTGCCGGACACCGTAGCGCCCGGCACCGCCGCGCATGCGCGGGTCCAGGATATCACGCAATGCGTCGCCGAACATGTGCGTCCCGTACACGACCACGCTCAGGGCGAGGCCCGGCCACAGCACCATCCACGGAGCCAGGAACATGTAGCTGCGGTTGGCTCCGCTCAGCATCGCGCCCCAGCTCGGCGCGGGCGGCGGAATGCCGTAACCGAGGAAGCTCAGCGACGCCTCGGTGAGGATCACCCCCGGCAGCAGCACCGAGAACCCCACGATGATGAGCGGTGCGATGTTGGGCAGGATGTGGCGCAGCAGGATGCGGCTGGTGGGAGCGCCGATCGCGGCCGCCGCCTGCACGTAGGCGTTGCCGACCACGCTGATGGTGAAGCCGCGCGAATGCCGCGAGCCGCTGATGCCGCCGCCCACCCCCATGACGATGATCAGCGGCAGCATCCCCTGCCCGACCATCGACATGATCACCGCCACGACGATGATCAGCGGCAGCGACATCACCGCGTCGACGAAGCGCTGCACGATCAGGTCGAACTTGCCGCCGATGTAGCCGCTGAGCATGCCGATGCCCACCGAAATCACCGTGGCGACGGCACTGCTCGCAAGGCCCACGATCATCGACACCCGTGCCCCGTAGATCACCCGGCTCAACAGGTCGCGGCCCAGGTTGTCGGTGCCCAGCAGGAAGCGGGCCGACGGCGGTGCCAGCCGGTCGTCCGTGTGCATGTCGTTCATGCCGTACGGCGCCAGGAAGTCGGCGAAGATGCCGGTAAACAGCAGCACCAGGGTAATAAGCAGCCCCACCGCACCCAGCGGTTTTTCCTTGAACAGGCGCAGCAGGAATCCGGTCAGCCGGGAGCGCCGCGGGGAGTGACCGTGCAGACCCATCACCTCCGCTCGTGCCGGATCCGGGGATCCAGGTAGCCGTAGCTCAGGTCGATCAGGAGGTTCACCAGCACGATCGCCACCGAGAAGATCAGCAGCACCCCGCTCACCACCGTGTAGTCGCGGGCCTGAATCGCCTGCAGCGTGAGGCGCCCCATGCCGGGCAGGTTGAAGATCTGCTCCACGATCACCGAGCCGCCCACCATCAGCAGAAGCTGCGGGCCGATCGACGTGACCACGGGAATCATCGCGTTCTTGAGCGCGTGCCGGATCAGGATCACCCGCTCCCGCAGCCCCTTCGCCCAGGAGGTCCTGATGTAGTCCTGGCGCAGCACCTCCAGCATCATGGTGCGCGCGATCCGCATGGTCCCGCCCGCCATCCCCATGCCGAGCACCAGCGCGGGAATGAGCAGTATCTTCAGGTTTTCAATGGGATCCTCGAGGAGCCCGACGTATCGGAACGGCGGTGAGTAGCCCCACCAGATCGAGGGGTAGACGATCACCAGCGTGGCCACCCAGAAGCCCGGCACGGCGACCCAGAAGATGGCGAAGCTGCGCCCGGCGTAGTCGCCCAGCGAGTCCTGCCGCACGGCCGAGTAGATGCCGATCGGCAGGGCGATGATCTGGCTGAAGATGAACCCGAGCAGCCCGAGTTCGACCGTGACCGGCCAGCGCGCGGCGATCTCCTCCAGCACCGGCGTGCGCCGCCACAGCGAGGCGCCGAGGTCGCCGCGCAGCACGATGCCACCCAGCCAGCTCGCGTATTGCTCGAACAGCGGTCGTTCCAGCCCCAGCGCGCGCTCGATCTCAGCGCGTGCGGCGTTGATGTCGATCTCGTCCGGGTTCATCCCCATGTACTGGCCGACCATCGCATCGACGATGGTGCCCGGCGTGAGCCGCTGCAGCATGAACACGAGGACGCTGGCCACCAGGATGGTGACCAGCGACAGCGCCAGCCTCCTGATGACGTACCCCTTGAATGTGCTGCCCCCGGATTGCTGCTCCACCGCGCTGGTTCGATGCGGATGGTGAGTCGACCATCGACCCGTGTCAACCGCGCAGGGCTCCCTCCCGTGGGCCGGCTTGGCCCTGGCCCGGTGTTGGCCCGATGTGCGGGTGGATTGAGACCGACCTGTGGACGCGGTAAGGTGCCGTGATGGCCAGACGCAGGCTGCCGCTCGGCATCCAGACCTTCCGCAAGCTGCGCGAACTGGACTGCTACTATGTGGACAAGACGGCCTACATCGAGCGGCTGATGAACGAGGGCACGCACTACTTCCTGTCGCGTCCTCGGCGGTTCGGAAAGAGCCTGTTCCTGGACACGCTCAAGGAGCTGTTCGAGGGCAGCGAGGAGCTGTTCGCGGGGTTGTACATCCATGAGCGCTGGACCTGGTCGGCTCGGCATCCGGTGGTGCGGCTGAGCTTCGGCGGCCGCCACTTTGTTGCGCCGGGCGACCTGGACGCCAACCTGGCGGCGCAGTTGGATGACATTGAAGTGCAGGCGGGCGTGAGTCCCCGCTACCAGACTGCGCCGGAGCGGTTCGGTCACCTGATCCGGACCCTGCACCGCCAAACCGGGCAGCGGGTGGTGGTGCTGGTCGACGAGTACGACAAGCCGATCCTGGACGCGCTGGAGAATCAGGAATTGGCCTGCGTCAACCGCGACTTCCTGCGCGGCCTGTACGGGGTGATCAAGGACAGCGACGCGCATGTGCGGTTCGCGTTCCTGACCGGCATCAGCAAGTTCTCCAAGGTCAATCTCTTTTCTCAATTGAACAACCTGACCGACATCACGCTGGATCGTCGCTACTCGTCGATCTGCGGCTACACGGAACGTGACCTGGACACGGTGTTCGGTCCGGAACTGGCCGGACTGGACCGGGACCAGGTGCGGGAGTGGTACAACGGCTATCGCTGGCGCGGCGACGAGAGGGTGTACAACCCCTACGACGTGCTGCTGCTGCTCGACAGCCGCGAATTCGCGGCCCATTGGTTCGAGACCGGGACGCCGGCGTTCCTGGTCAAAAAGCTGTTCGAGCGCCGGGTGTCGTCGGTGTCACTCGACGAGATGGTGAGCACGGAGAGACTGCTGTCGGCGTTCGACGTGGAGCACGTCGGCACGGAGGCGCTGTTGTTCCAGACCGGCTATCTGACGATCACCGGAGAGGAACGGCTGGGAGGCAAGACGCTGTATCGGCTCGGCTATCCGAACCGGGAGGTGCGCGAGAGCCTGAACGAACAACTGCTGCTTCACCTGGTGCAGAATACCGACCGGCAAACGGCGAACAGCATGCGACTGGCGCGGCTGCTGGAGGCGCACGACTGCGCGGGGCTGAAGGCGCTGTTCCAAGCGTTCTACGCGAGCATCCCCTATCAATGGTACACCAACAACGACATCGCCGAGTACGAGGGCTTCTATGCCAGCGTCTTCTACTCCTACTTCGCGGCGTTGGGATACGAGATAGCGGTGGAAGAGTCGAGCAGCCACGGGCGGCTGGACATGGCGGTGCGAGCGCACGGCCACGTTTACCTGTTCGAGTTCAAGGTGACGGAGATGGCGCCCCCGGGATCGGCGTTGGCCCAGTTGCAGCAGCGCGACTACGCGGCGAAGTACCGGGGCCAGGGCGAACCGATCCACCTGGTCGGGGTCGAGTTCAGCCGCGCCACGCGCAACATCACCGCGTTCGAAACAGCCGACGCCTGACCTCCGCCCCGACGCGCGATATTACGGCGCGCACATCAATGCCTGCAGGAGGGCGACCGGCCCCGTGGCCAATCGTGAGGTCGCGGGCAACTATCCCAGCGAGGTCACCATCACCCAGAACGGCTGCTTGCCGACCGCGTAGTCCGCGAGCGGGTGTAGCTCACCGGTTGCCGCATCCACGCGATACGCAATCATCGTATCGGCAGCCTCCCCGGCGCAGTACAGGTACGCCCCCGATGGATCGATGTTGAACGACCGGGGACTCGCCGGGACCGGAAAGTGCCCGAACGGGCTGAGCCCCCCATCGGCAGCGATCGTGAATCCCACGATGCTGTCGTGGCCACGATTGGACGCATACGCCCAGCGGCCGTTCGGATGCACCTCCACGTGGGCGGTAGCCCCGCCTTGTGCATAGTCCGGCGGCAGGGTCGAGACATTCTGGAAGATCTCGAGCGTGCCCCGCTCAGCGTCGAAGCGGTGGGCGGTCACCGTGTTGCCCTGTTCGTTGACGATGTACGCCACATCCCCCTGGGGTCGGAAACAGATATGCCGGGGACCGGTCTCGGCGTCGGGCGGCGACAGCTCGCCGGGATCATTCGGCGTCAGCAGGCCGGACTCGCCCGCGAAGCGAAACTGGCAGGTCTTGTTGGTCGGACAGACGTGCGGCACGAAGGCGAAGCGATCGTCGGCTGCCAGGAGAATGGAGTGGGCCTTCTCGCCCGTGTCGACGTACTGCACGAGTTCGCCGATGGCGCCGTCTTCGCGCAGCCGATGCACCGTAACGCCGCCTCCCCCGTAGTACGCGGTGAGCAGAAAGCGACCGGCCCGGTCGGTGATCAAGTGCGCCGGGGTACCGATCTCCGTGTCCACCGTGTTGATGAGCGTGAGTTCGCCGGAGGCCGCATCGAAACGAAGACTGGCCAACGTGGTCGACTCGACGTGGGCCGTCAGGAGCACGGTCCCGGAAGGGTGGAGGAACAGGGCGCCCGATGGCCCATGGGCCTCGCCGGTCGAGCGAAGCTGTAGTGCTCCGGAAGCGCGGTCCAGGTCGTAGAGCCTGATCTGCTCGTCACCGGTGAGCGATACCAGAACGATGCTGTGTGCTGCCATACGGTACAGGATACCAGTTTGTCGTACCCGCTGCCCGGCACGCGCGGCGTGGGTGTCACCGTGCTACGCGCCTTTAGTGCCGACGACCGCCACCCTCGGTGAAGAGGTGCACCGTGAGCCCCGTGACGCGGTCGAAGTGGCGCGCATCCCCGGTGACGATCGCGTCGCCTCGGGACAGCGCGGTTGCGGCGATGAGCAGGTCCGAGGTCGGGATCCTCTGTCCCTCCGCCGTCAGTCGCGCATCGATCCGCCCGACCACGCGCGCCGTGGCGAGGGTCACGGGGAGCACCGGAATCGCCGCCAGCAGCGCCTCCACGAACTCCTCTCGTCTTGCTCGCCGCGACGGGTGGTCGGCGCGCCAGTATCCGTGAAACAACTCCGCTGCGCTTATCACCGAAACCCACAGTTCGACGTCTCCCCAGCGCTCCATGATCTCGCTGACAAGCTGCTCCGGCGTGCGACGGTTGCGTTCGGCGTGGATACACGCCGTGGAGTCGATCAGGAGTCCCAAACGGAAGGCTCCGCCACCGGCTCGCCGGCCAGAATGTCTCGCAGATCGCTGCCGAATCGATCATCGAGCACGACTGGAGAGCGCTTGCGAAGATATGCGATGCACTCCGAGGCGCGGCGTGGGACAACCGGAGGAGGTGCCATGACGCATACGTCGTTACCCCGGCGATGGACGAGAACACGACCACCCTCCGACTCGATCCGGTCGAGGAGCTTCGAGAACGAGCGGCTCGCCTCGGTTGCAGATATCCGTCGATAATCTGATTTACTCGCCATAGATCTGATCTTATCGCGTCTCCATAGCTGGCGTCTATGGCGCGACCCGGCTGCCGTCTACCTTGCGGTTGGGGTCGGCGGGCGCCGCGTCGATAATCCGCAATGAGCCCTACTGACACCGCGACTTTGCGATACTGGAGACAATCATCGATCATGAATGCACGGAAGGGGGAGTAATGGGACGGGAACCGAACCGGCGACTCGACATGGATGGCGCTTGGAACGTCCGGGACCTAGGCGGTTACGCCACGGCAGATGGGCGTCACGTCAGGTGGCGCACCTTCTTCCGCGCCGACAGCCTCCATAGGCTGACGAAGAGAGACCAACAAGTGCTGCTAAGGAGTCTCGCCAAAATAAGCTGGTCTTTTAGTCACTGTCGGGGAGTCAGCATGTAGTTCCATTCGCCGTGAAACCGATCGCGCTTCAGATTCAGTGCCTGCATCTGTTCGTCGCTCACCGTCTGCCCCGTCGGGTAGCTGTTGTGGTCCAACTCCGAGCGGATCGTCAAGCCGCTCCTGGTTCTCGTGTGGCCGATCAGGTTCACCACCACCTGCCGGCTCACCAGCGGTCGCCCGCGCCAGTTCTCGGTGATGTGACAGAACATCCGATGCTCGATCTTGTTCCACTTGCTGGTCCCCGGCGGAAAGTGACACACCGAGATGCGCAGCCCCGTGGCATCGGCGAACTGCTGCAACTCCACCTTCCACAGCCGACTGCGACTGCTGTTGGAACCGCCCCCGTCGGCCGTGATCAGCAACCGCCGCGCCTGTGGATACGCCATATGGCCCATCCTCTGCCACCACCTCCGCAGTGTCTCCACGGCGAATACCGCGGTGTCGTGATCCTCCCCCACGCTCACCCAGCCGGTGTCACCGGTCACGTCGTAGATCCCGTACGGAATCGCCTTGCCGAGCGTCTTATCCACGAAATCGTGCACCTTGACGCGCTCCGGTTGGCCCTTCGGGCGCCACTCTCGACCCCCGTTGCGGTACTCGCCCACCAACTCCTTTTTCTTGGTGTCAACAGAAACTACCGGCTGCCGCAGAGCCTGAAACGCGCGCACCCTCCGGTTGATGTGCTTGAACTGCGCATCGCGGTCGACATGCTGCGTGCCTTCCAGCGTCTTGCGGTTGGCCTGCAGGCTGTAGCCCAACTCATGCAACAGCCGGTTCACGGTCCGCTCGCTCACCGGGTGACCGGCCGCCTGCAGTTCCTCGGCCAGCCGCGCCGCGCTACTGCAGGTCCACAGCAACGGCCCCATCGGGTCGCCGCGGGTGACCGGGTCGACCAACCGCTCCAGCGCCTGTGTCAACTTCGGGTCGCGGGCGGTCAACGGCTTACGGCCTGCGCCGGGTCGTCGCTGGCGTCCGCTGTTGGCTTGTGCCCCTGCTGCTGCGCCGGCATCCAGTTCCTTCAGCCCGGCGTGAATGGTGGTCCGCGAGATCCCGGTGGCGGCTGCCACACAGGCGATGCCGCCACGGCCCAGCAGGCGCGCCTCCACCGCAGCCCAGCGGCGCCGGAGGCGCTCGTCAAACAATGGATTCAGGGCTGCGAACTTGGTCTTGACCGCTTGGGTGAGAATTGGGTCCACTACGTCTGAGTAGATTATCGGCTACTCCTTTCGACCACTTTATTTTGGCGAGATCCCTAAGGCATCGGCTACGCTCTGTCATCGACCTCCGCCAGTCCCACGAGCTTGCGGTCTTCCCCAACGTCTTAGCCGATTCGACAGAGGTGAGCTATCACCACCACAACGTGGTCGGTGACGAGCCGCCTCCCGATCCTCCTGTGGTGGGCACGCCTGCGGACCAGATATTCGCCTCCTACTCCCCCTGGCTCAGGCACCGCCAGGCGCAGATCGGCAGGGTACTGGCAACGATGGCCGAGCCGGGGGCCCTGCCTGCCATGTACCACTGTGCCGGCGGCAAGGACCGGACCGGTGTGATAAGCGCGCTGCTCCTGGAGATCGCCGGGGTGCCTGATGAGACCATCGCTCAAGACTACGGTCTCACGGCCAGGTTCTTGTGGGAGCGCTTTCAGGTCGAGCCGCTGGAGGTCGAGATCAGAGCCCAAGTCGAGAGCTGGCGGGACTACCAGCGCGAGTTCTGCCCGCCCGACGGCATGCTCAAGGTGTTGGGGTACCTCAAGACGGAGTATGGAGGAGCGGAGGGCTATGCCCGCTCCGCTGGACTCACCGACCGGCAGATCGAAAGCCTTCGCAAGGCCCTCGTCGAGTAGGTGGGCCGTGGCCGGGCCGGGCCTCAGGCCAGCAGCGCCTGCTCGAATGGACCTGGTCGTGGGCCAAGCGGTACAGCTGCCGCTGTGCAGGCACGGGCTCGTCGGGTCCGGCATGGAATGTCCGTGAGAAGTCGGTGTAGTAGCCGTGGCAGCCGACGACATCGGTATCGAGTGCTACGAGTTCGTTGGGCTGGATCACCCTCGACGCCGCTTCCTGGAACCACGGGTTGGTCCGTGGCCCCGATGACAGCAAGCGTGTCTCGCAGTACTCGCCGTTGCCGGCAATGACGGACTTGTGCAGCACCGACCACAGCTCGTTCTCCGTCAGACCAGGCGCGAGAGCGTCACGCATATCGGCCACGGCGCGCTCGGTCATGCGCACCGACGCCCTGATGCATTGGATCTCACCCGGGGACTTGATGGCCCGTGCCATTTCCACCGGTTCCTGCGCATCCACCAGCACATGACCATGCGCTTGCAGGGCAATCGCCGCTCCCGCATTCATCCGTTCGATGCCCACCCGGTGTTGACCCGGCTCCAGCAGCTGCCGCAGCAACTGCGCCATCTGCGCCGCCCACGTACGCTCGCGCTCACCGATGTCCGGCCCGGCGGCCACGTAGCTGGCCGTCAGCGCCGGTCGTACTTCGTCGATGGTGTCGAGCCCGGCCGCGAGGTGCTCGCACCCGGTGAACTCGAACAGGATCGAACGGTCCCCGGTGAGTACGAGATAGCGGGACGGGGCGTTGCGGGACGTGAAGACCTGCATGTTCCGGCTGCCGCTGGCATATCGAATGTTGACGGAATCGCTGAGGATGACGGCGCCGATGCCCCTGGCGGCCATCTCGGCGCGCACGCGCTGCTGCCGGTAGCGGCGCACTGCAGCGAGATCGATGCCGTCACTTTCGGGTGCCACGTCCAGCAGCGCTGGCCACGATTGCTCCCCTCGGGGCTCGAAGTCGGGTGTGCCGTTCACTCGGCGGCTCCTCCGGGATCCCGCAGTCGGGCCATCACGGCCATCACCATGAGCGCGCCCTGGGACTCACGAACGCCTTGTGACACAGGGCAGTGCAGGCTAAACTGTGCCCGGATTCGACGCAACCGGAGGTGGGGCGCCACCGTGGTCTCAACGAAGCAAGCGGTCCTCCGCGGGCCGCAGGATCTCCACATCGAAGACCGCGATCTGGACACCGACAATCTCGGCTCGCACGAGCTTTGGATCGATACCGAGATCTCTGCGCTCAAGATCGGTACCGACCGGGGAAACTACGAAGGCGCGGCCTACGGGCTCAACAAGGCGGCCTACCCGCGCTTCGTTGGCGACAGTACCGTTGGCATCGTGCGAGGTGTGGGCAGCGAGGTCTCGCGCTTTGAGGTCGGCGACCGCGTTGCATACCGATCAGGTCACGGCTCCGGGCACATATACGATGAGCGCCGACACATCGCGAAGGTCCCCGACGAGGTGGAGCCCGAGGACGCCGTGTGGGCCCACCTCTATACCCTCAGCGGCTTGTGCTATCGCAAGGCCAATTTCGCGCCGGGCGAGAACGTCGCCGTAGTCGGACTGGGAGTCCTCGGACTGGGTGCCGTGGCGTTGGGCCCGCTCTTCGGGGGTCGGGTAGTTGGCCTGGCGAACAGCCCCATCCGCATGGAGATGGCGATGAAGATGGGTGCCCACGCGGCCTATCTGTCCGACGATCCCGATCTGCAGGCCAAGTTGGACGAGTTCACCAGCGGCGTCGGCATCGACCTGGTGATCCTCACTGCGAATCCCTGGCCTGCCTACCGGACGTCCGTACAGATCGTCCGGAATGGCGGCAGGGTCTCCATAGTCAGCCTCCTCGGCCGTGGCGAGCCGGAGCTCGACTTCAACCCACTGGTGCTGGACTGGTTCTACGACAAAGGTATCTCTCTGATCGCGGTCAACGGCACCGCCGGCTACCTGTTTCCAGGTGACCCGCACGAGCCCGAGCGCTTCTCATGGAACAACTCCTGCGCGCACATCCTGTCATTGATGGCCGACGGCAAGCTGGAGCCCAAGAAGCTCGTAACCCACCGTCTACACTACTCAGAGATCAAGAAGGCCTACGACATGGCCTACGATCGACAAAAGACCATGCTCGGCGTCATCTTCGACTGGCGCGGCGCCTAGCCTGACGGCAGCACTCGACAAGGAGGAGCACCGTGAGCAGCTACCGCTACAAAGGCGTCAAGAAGTCCCTCGAGACCTACCAGCGTGCCGGCCAGGTCATACCGGGGTACACCCAGCTCAGGAGCAGGCTCGCCAGCGGGTTCGCCGAAGGCGTCAGCCCGATCTACGCCGACCACGCCAAGGGCTCGCGCTTCGTAGACATCGACGGCAATCAGTTCATCGACTGGGTCAACGCCGTCAGCGCCATCATCCTGGGCCACCATGACGACGTTGTCGACGACGCCGTCAAGGAGCAGATCGACCGAGGTAGCATCTACACCGTCAACAGTCCCAAGGAGGTCGAGCTGGCTGATGAGCTGATCGACACGATCCCGAGCGCCGAGATGGTCAAGTACGGTAAGGGGGGCGGCGACGCCTGCGCCATGGCAGCGAGGATCGCACGAGGCGCAACAGGCAAGGACATCATCCTCTTCTCCGGCTACCACGGGTGGCACGACTGGTACCAGTCCGCCAACCATCTGGACTTTCCGGACCTGGTGACCGGGGTAGGGAGCAAGGGCGTACCCAAGGCCTTCGCCGGGACAGCCATTCCCTTCGGCGAGGCTGACATGGACAGGCTCCAGGACCTCTTCAAGGAGCACAAAGGTGAGGTCGCCGCGGTGATGATGGAGCCGGTCCGCTCCACCGATCCTCCCGCAGGCTACCTCGAGGCCGTCAAGAGCCTGTGCCACGAGAACGACGCCATCCTCATCTTCGATGAGGTCTCCTGTGGCTGGCGCCTCGCCATCGGAGGCGCCCAGGAGTACTACGGCGTCACTCCAGACATGACCGTCGTCGCCAAGTGCATCTCCAACGGCTACCCGATGGGCGCGGTCGTCGGCAAACGCGAGTTCATGCAGCCTGCCGAGGACATGTTCATATCCAGCTCCTCCTGGTCCGATAACATCGGTCTGACTGCCTCGATAACTACTATTCGAGAGTTGAAGCGGCGCAACTCGCCCCCCAGGTTCAAGGAGATCGGCGAGAACATCCGCGCCGCGATCAAAGAGGCGGTAGACGACGTCGGCATCTCGGGTGACGTGGTCGGCCTCTTCAACTCGCCACGGCTGCACCTCGACCTTCCCGACGAGTCGCTCCGGCCCAAGGTGACTACGCTGTTCATCCAGGAGATGGCGAAGCGAGGTATCCACACCTCCGGCGGCTTCATGGCGACACTGGCGCACACCAACGAGGACATCAGTATCACCGCCGAGGCGGCTCGCGAGTCCCTGGAAGTCATCCGAAGCGGCCTGGAAGGCGGCCTCGACCATCTCCTCGAAGCCAGCGAACAGCGCTCCGCCATACAGCGCATCGTCCGCTAGGAGTCTGTCGGATTGGCGCGTCAGCGGCAGGTCCGACAGGACTCCGTACGGTAGGCGGGGCTGGGCCGAAAGCGACGCCGCAAGGCGGCGGTTTCGGGGCGCTAGCACCGCGGAAGTTCGGCGTTCGCAGGAACTCTTCGATCGGGTAGGTCCTCACACCTGGATTCGGTACGACACCACCTCGATGTTCTCGTGATCGGACGATCTCGCGACACGCAGTGCGTGCTCACTCACCGGCAGGTAGCGATAGGTCTCAGCGCCGCCGGCGATGAATCCCTCGGCGTAGCTGCACTTGCCACCGGAACCGAAGGCGCCGTCGCTGGTCTCGATCCGCTTGCGCGCGTAGGCGCCAGCGTAGCCCTGGCTCTGCAGACAGTCCAATGCCGCCAGCTTCTTCTCGACAACGTCGCTGATATCGATGAAGACGTCGTTGGTGTACCCGCCGCTTGCGTCCCAGAGGCCACTACGCACCGCGGCGGCGCCGGTCCCGAAGTAGAACACCCGCGCGGCGCGGTGCGGAGGGTTGGTGTCGCCGGGATCGACCCCGGCCGCGAGTGACAGCGCGTGGAGTACGACCTGCCCCGCTATCGCGTGCGGATTGGTGACGCCGTTACCTTCCTTCGGGAAGTGGGTAAGCACCACATCCGGCTTCAGCTTGCGGAACTCCGATGCCAGCCTGCGAACGAGGTCGGGCGTCACCAGCAGCACCGCGTCGTCGGCACCGAAGAAGATCACGTTCTCGACACCGAGGATGCGGCACGCCGAAATCGTCTCCGCAGCCTTCACATCCGCGCGCTCCCCCATTGTTGCCCGTAACTCGTCCGCCTCCGGCACGCGCTCGGCGTGGAACATGGCATCGCTAATCACCCTGTCGTGCACCCGCGCGCCGTGGGTGAGGACGACGCATCCAACCCAGTCGCCGCGCTCCACATGGTGCGCCATCGTCCCGCCTGACTGATCGAAGATGTCGGCAGGATGCGCGCCGACCGACAGGATCCGCAGCTCACTCATATCGGCATTATAGCGGTGGCCGGCGTCTATATCTCGTCCATCCACACCACCCGCTCGGCGGCGGAATCGGAGCTCGGTGCGTCACTGCCCACGCCACCCCGGGTACGCGAGCGCCGATGCGCGTAGCGAGTCGCAGGAACGACGCCGCCACTTCCATCGGATTGCGGGATCGGGCCGTCCGCTGCTGGGAACCGCTCGCTCCATGCTGCTCTCCGTGGCGCAGCCCTGGCCGGGGGAGCCCCGATGACGCTGGCCGACCACGTTCTGACCCATGCCACGTTCAAACGAGGGAGGGGTAGGTTGACAACCCACGGATACGCTCTACACTACTTTTCGGTCTGTCCAACCGACCGGGGCCACCACCGAGCAACGCGATGGTGGAAAAATATTGAGGGGTCTTCGGGATGACACACGGAAAACGGCGTCAACGTGACGCGAAGATTTCATGAGAAAAGCAGATCTGCACCTACACACGCATGCGTCGTCGGACGCATCGTTCGATCCGGAGGAGGTCTTCAGTATCGCCAAGGCACGAGGACTGACCGCGTTGACCTTCAGCGACCACGACAACACCGACAGCACTGCGGAAGGCCAACGGCTTGCGCCCATATACGACGTGGCGTTTCTGCCGGGCATCGAGATCACCAGCTCCTGGCGCGGGGAAGAGGCCCACGTCTTGGGCTTTTTCCTCGATGGCCCGCTTCCTTCTCTGGCCGATTTTCTGGTTAACAAAATCTGGTCGGTGAGAAGACAGTACAATCTCGCCGTGCTCGAATACGTGCAGAGGCAAGGCACCGGAGTGACCATCGCTGAGCACGAGGCCAAGGTGGTGGGTCAGGAACGTTCCGAATCGACGGAGTTGTATCAGCTGCTGCTGAAAAAAGGCGTTGTGTCGAGTCAGAGAGCGTTTATGGCCTTGCGAAAGGAGTCCGGCGTCCTGCTTCGCAAGCCGCCGATTCCGGAGGCCATCCAGGCTTGTCACGAGGCTGGCGGCATTGCTGTGGTGGCTCATCCCGGCCATGATACTGGGGCGGTTTTCACCTTCGACGAAGACAATCTGGCTGCTCTGGCCGCCCAAGGACTCAACGGTGTTGAGGTGTCCCATCCCGCGCACACCGAGGCCCAAGAGGACCATTACGCACAGATTGCAGATCGCCTGGGACTGGTCAAGACCGGTGGTTCGGACATGCACGTACCCCGCCCGGAGCCTCAAAAACTGGTCGGCGGCACGTACTGCGACTGGGATGAGGTGCTCCAGTACCTGCAACGCTAGTCCCTTGTGACGGTTCAGTAGCAAGTAACTCGATCCGAGTCGAATCCCTCGGTCCGTCGCGCCTGGCAGATTTCGATTATTCTTGTACTCCCAGAAGATCAAGCGTATCGGCAAAATGGCAGGCTACGTAATGGGCATGTTCTTCATCAGCACTGATATTCATAAAGGGAGGCTCTCGATCTTTACAAATCGTTTCAGCATACCTACAGCGCGGATGGAAATAACACCCTGACGGAGGATTGGCCGGATCAGCAATATCGCCTTCCAGCAGCATCTTCTCCTTCTTGTACCGTGGATCGGATTTGGGCACCGCCGATATCAGAGCTTCGGTATAAGGATGTTTGGGATTGAGAAACAACTCGTTCTTGGGGGCCAGTTCGACTATCTTGCCCACATACATGATCGCCACCCGGTCACTGACATACCTCACCGCAGCCAGACTGTGGGCAATGAAAAGATACGTCAAATGAAGCTCGTGTTGCAGTTCTTTCAAGAGATTCAAGACCTGAGCCTGCATGGAGACGTCCAGCGCAGATACCGGCTCATCAGCGACAATGAATTTGGGTCTCAGAGCCAGCGCCCGGGCGATGGCGACCCGCTGTCTTTGACCACCACTGAAGGCATGTGGATACCTATCCATATACTCAGGATCAAGCCGTGCCATCTCCAGCAGGGTGGCGACTTCGTTTCTCAGATCTCGCCTGTTGGCAGTGATCTTATGAATAATCAAGGGCTCGGCCACGATATCCATGATCGTCATGCGCGGGTTCAGCGACGAGTAGGGGTCCTGAAAGATCATCGCCATACTCTTTCGCACTTCCCTGAGCTCATCCCTATCAAGACCGGCCATATTGATTGGTTTCTCGTCCCTGCTCATTTGAAAGGTAACCTCACCGGCGGTGGGTTCAATCGCGCGCAGGATACATCTTCCCGTGGTGGTCTTACCACAGCCACTTTCTCCAACCAAGCCCAGGGTCTCGCCCTCTTCAATGAAGAAGTTGATCCTGTCCACTGCTTTGACCACACCCACAGCTCTTTTTCTCAGGGCGCCCCTGGTACGAAGAAATTCCTTTTCTAGATCCTTTACCTTGAGCAGGATATTGCGATCGTTCATCAGGTCCCTATTCGTACAAGAAACAGGCCACCTTGTGGCCCTTCTCCACTTCCGCAAACGGCGGTTCCTGGTTGTCGCATAGCCCCTCCATGAACTGGGGACAGCGACGATGAAACATGCAACCCTTTGGTAAATCATAGGGTGAAGGGAGCGAGCCGGTCATCGGAATGATCTTCTCATCCGGGTCAGCCGTTAGCTTGGGAATCGAATGGAGCAATCCCTTGGTATATGGGTGGAGGGGATTATGGAAGATTTCATCTACCGAGGCATGCTCCACATCTTTGCCCAAATAGAGCATGATAAGCACCTTGTCTGCTAACTCGGCAATGACTGCCAGATCGTGTGTGATGATAATGAGGCCCATGTTCAGCTCTTGCTGCAGGTCCTTGACGAGACTCAAGACCTGGGCCTGAATCGTCACATCAACGGCCGTGGTCGGCTCATCAGCAATAAGCAGACTGGGCTGACAGGAAAGAGCCATAGCGATCATCGCTCGCTGGCGCATTCCTCCGCTCAAGTTGAAAGGATAGGCATCGATCATCTCCGCCGGTTTGGGCATCCCGACTTTTCTTAACAGCTCAACCGCCCTACTCTTCGCGGCAGAGCGCGAGAGCTGTTGATGCAGCCTGACGACTTCCACGATTTGACTGCCAATGGTGTGAACGGGTGAGAAAGAAGTCATCGGCTCCTGAAAGATCATCGCGATCTCGGCTCCCCGGATAGCCCGCATCTCCTTGCCGTCGGGATTCAGCTGCACGAGGTCGACAAATCCTCTGTCATGCAGGTTAAAGAGGATCTTCCCGCCCACGATCTTGCCCCCCTGGGGGACAAGTCGCAGGATGGACTGGGCAGTAATACTCTTTCCGCAGCCACTATCTCCGACGATCCCGAGGGTCTCACCCCGCTTCAGCTCAAAACTGGAGTCATCCACGACTTTGAGCGTTCCTTCTTTTGAGGAGAAATGGGTCTTCAGGCCCTCAACCTTCAATAGCACATCACGGTTCTGCACCTCGCTCTCCCTAGATGTTAGAATACGGATCCGCCGCGTCCCTAATGCCATCGCCCAGGAAGTTAAAGGCCAAAACAGTAACAATCACAAATATCCCCGGGATAAGCGTCCACGGCGTCTGCGCGAGTACTCTTATTGACTGGGCGTCACTGAGCAGCACACCCCAGCTAATCGCCGGAGGCTGTAGCCCGAGACCCAGGAAGCTCAAACCAGTCTCTCCCAAAATCATACCCGGAACAGATAGAGTTAAGGAAGCAATAATATAGCTATAAAAGGAAGGCAGCAGATGCTTGAAGATGATGCGAGAGCGACTCGCGCCGTGCAGGCTCGCTGCCATAACAAAGTCTTCCTCCTTCAGCGCCATGAACTTTCCCCTAACCACCCGAGCCAGCCCCGTCCAGCCTACCAAGGAAAGGATAATGACGATTCCGAAGTAGACGCTGACAACAGACCAATACGGCGGCAGAGCTATACTCAAAGCCATCCACAACGGTAACGTAGGAATAGACTGAATGAACTCTATCGCTCTTTGAATGATAACGTCCGCAGCTCCCCCGTAGTATCCAGAAACACCGCCAATGGTAATACCCAGGATAAAGCTGATTGCGATTCCCAACAATCCGACTGATAGAGATAGCCGGCCGCCGTAGATCACGCGAGAGAACAGATCTCGGCCGAACTTGTCCGCGCCAAAGATCAGCACCCTCCCTTCCCTCGTCCCGAACAGATGAATATTACTCTTGAATGCTCCCCATAGCTTATAGGAGTCCCCAATGATAAAAAGGTAGATATGATCCCGCTTCATTTCATCTTCAATATACGTCGTGGCTAGAGTCTCCATATTCAACACGCCTTCAATCCTATACACAAAGGGACGCAGATGAAAGCTACCCTCCGCATCCACGAAACGCACGCGTTGAGGAGGAGCGTTCACGTAATCGACATCAAAATCGAGAGGATCGTAGGGAGCAGTGAATTCAGCGAAGATGGCGAACAGATACAACACCAACAGCACCGCCAAAGCCCCAATGGCCAATTTGTGTCTGAAGAACTTCCAGCGAATAAGCTGCCACTGCGAAGCTACAAACAGTCTCTCTTGTTCAGCAGCCCGTTCATTTTTCTTGCGATTTGTTGGCGTCAAAGAAAGCATCTTCAGCAGCGCCCGGAGAAGTTAATCGGCCGGTGGCTAATTCCTCCCAAAATCAGGAACATCCGAAATATTAGATAGATTCCTTTATTCTGGGATCAAGCCAGGCCAACAAAATATCCGAAATAAGCGTCCCTATCACGGTAAGCACGCTCAGAATAAAGACGATACTCCCGGCTAGCCACATGTCTTGACTCAGGAGAGATTGGAATAGAACGGGGCCAATCGTGGGGAGGCCCAACACCAGAGAAACAAACACCTCACCGCTTACCAGCGCCGGTAGCACCCAACCTATAGTACTGACAACAGGGTTGATGGCGATACGAAACGGGTACTTGTAAAGGACCCTTCTCTTGGTGAGCCCCTTTGCCCGCGCCACCAGTACGTAGGGTTTCTGGAGCTCGTCCAGAAGATTGGCTCTCATTACTCTTATCAATCCGCAAGTACCTGCGGTTCCTATGATTACTGCCGGCATCCACAGATGCTGGAGCATATCCAGAAATTTGGCAAGGCTCCATGGAGCAAATTGAAATTGTGGGGAAAACAATCCCAAAACAACATCGCCGGTATAAACGAAGTACACATATAGAAGAATAAGGGCAAATAGAAAGTTCGGAATTGCAATTCCAATGAATCCGAAGAAAGTGAACACGTAGTCTCTAATTGAATATTGATGCGTGGCTGAGGTGGTTCCTATGGGAATGGCAACCGCGTATACGAACAACAGAGAAACAAGGGAAATAAGTACGCTCCAGGGTAACCTTTCAGCAAGAATTCGGCTTACTGGTTGATTCCATTGCATGGACCGGCCTAGATCGCCCCGAAGCAGCCCCCCTATCCACTTGAAGTACTGAACATACATGGGTTGCCCAAGTCCGTAACGGACTCGCAGCGACTCCACTTCCGCATCATCAATTATCTGATCAAGAGCACGCAACTGAGCGACATAGGCGTCCAGGTAGTCACCAGGGGGAGCTTGAATAATGATGAACGAAAGAACGGTTATGGCGATCACGGTAGGAATCATCAGCAAAAATCTACGAATAATGTATCGTATCACCACAGCCTGCCGTTGATGGCGCTTCTGGATAAGGACGGGACCTCGTTCGTTGCTTTAGGAGAGCTCCTGAAAGAAGAAACCTGTTCGCACTTCCTCTTCTCCAATAGTTCTCCCTTGCTCGGCCAACGAGCTATTTGATCTCCTACCTTATCCCGACATCATGCTCTGACTACTCAGGGCGAGTAACCTGCACGGGTTTCACCTTGATAGCCTTGTGAATGTCGCCGTCGGTGTCCTCGTGGTCGAAATCCGAATATATGACAAGAAAGCGGTCAGGGCCGGTTGCCCACAGTTTGCTGTAGCCGCATGTTTTCAGTCGGGGGGACTCCTGGTCGCCCGGGTGAACCACGTATGGCTCCGTCCACTTCTCGCCATTCCCGTCATATGAGAACCTGAGTTCTACCCCCGGCCGGCCGTACGAAACAACGGTTACTCCATTTTCCAGCGTCAACAGCTCTGGTTCAACGCCGAAGGAGTTAAGTACGTTCGGGTTGCTCCAGGTGAAACCATCGTCTTTTGAGGTGCTGGTAAACAGATTACGCGGATCCTTGCCCTCATCGGAGCGCAATACACAGACCAGCGTACCATTCTTGAGACAGGTAAGCGTGGGTTCATGGAGCCCCCACGGAGCCTGATCGGGAATATACGCCACGGTGGAACGTAGCCGCCAGCTTCTGCCCTTGTTGGTGGAAGCGAGCAGGTACATCTGGGACTCGCCGGGCAGCACCTTGTTGTTTTCATCCACCCGCACAGCCCCCATTGTGTAACATAGGGTTCCGTCAGATAGCTCCACGCACTGAGTCCAGGTCAATTGCAGGACCAATGTATGAACATTGCCGGCCAGTTTGAGCCATCCCTTGGAAGTCATGGTCCGGGTCATTGCTTTAACGCAGAGTCGTGGAATCTCCAGAGGGGCAATTACTTCCTCTTCGGTGTTGCTTCCAGGCTGACGTATGAGTACCTTGATTCCCTTCATATCTTCAGGAAGATCCTCATAGAGGTATACGTTTGACGTATTCCCCTTGGAGTACTCTCCTACCTGCTTGATGTCAATTTCCTTGGCAGGCCGCTTCGGACGCTTTACCGACCGTATTTCGGTCCCGTCACGAAGCACTCTCGCATGTTGCAGAGCGCCTTTATCGGTGAATTTCTCCCATGTTCTGCCGCCGTCATGGGTAATCAAGTAAGGAGACGGTTGCCGCTCTCCTGCATCATCGTGGGAGTCATCTCCCACCTTGCAACTTGCGACTAATTCTCCCCGCTTGGTCTGCCAGAAATGAGGAAATTGATAGAATCCCCACCGTCGTTCTTCACTCGGGCCCATGGTAACCACTACTGGTTCACCCATTTCGACCTTCACCGCGTTGTCCATCTTGCCTCTTTCCCCACCCTCCACTGAAGCGTCCGTCCCATGAGTTGATACTACCTGCAACGTTGTGTGCCTCTGGAGCAACCCGTGATTGAAATCAGGGGCGACCCTGCATGTGACAGAGTCCCCCCTGCTGGGCCCACTTGGCAAGTTCTACGATATTCGCTAGTTCTTGAAAAACTGAGTGACGTAGGGACTCCTTAGCGTACCTACCTCAGCGAGACTCTCAGGTACATTTCCAAGCTGATTGGAAACCACGTAATAGGAGCCTAGAGCCGGTCGTCCAAGCATACCTATTACCCAGAAGTTCTCGGCCCATATTGCCAAGACTTCGTCCTCTAGAGCACGTCTTTGCGCAGGCTCCACTGTCGCGGGAAATATTCTGCCGATTTCTGACAATCGCTTCACTTGAGCCGGCGGTTCTTCTCCGGTTTCACCGTCAGATTTGAGCCAGTTCTCCCATGGTTTCGCCGAGAAGAACTCATCCCCCATCCCAGGAATGAAGTAACCACCTATCGGACTCGTTTTCCCCGTAGAGAAAGCATACATGAGCAGGTCGTAATCGCCGGATTTAATTTTCGCCACGGCCAACTCCACTGCGATAGGTCTAACTATCGCCTGGACACCCAGATCCTTCCAGTATCCTGGTATGAACTCTGAAATTGCCGCCGTGTTACCCCAGCCCCACTGGTTAATGGCGATCTGTATTCGTTTCCCATCCGAACGCAGACGATATCCTTCCGAGTCACGCGCGGTGAGGCCGATCCCGTCCAGGATCTCGTTTGCTCCGTCGGGATCGTACTCGGTGTAGGCTTTGGCATACTCTTCTCTATACCAGGGCGTTCCCTCAGGCATGGTTGCCTGCAAAACCTGACCAAACCCCTTATGAATTATCTGATTTATCTCATCTCTGTTTATGCCCATTGACAAGGCTATGCGGAAGTCCTTGTTGGAGAAGAGCTCTCGCTGTACAGGATCGTTATGAAGTATATTGAGGAACATGGCGCCATCGTTTGTTGCATCCGAATAACCAAATGCCACGCGGTAGTCTCCCGACGCCTGATTCTGTACTACGAGGGGATAGTTATCGACACCACCCAGCGCCTGGAAATCGGCGTCACCGGCGATACTCTTCAGTATACGTGCTTCCCCATCACTCATGAGAATCCACTCAGACCTATCCATATAGGGAAGCTGATTTCCTTCAGTATCTACCTTCCAGAAATAGGGGTTCCGTTCCCAGATCTGCACGGGACTTCCCCAAGTCTGCTGGGGGATATAGGAATTCATGACTGGAAGATCAGAATTCCCGGCACGTTCGTCATACTTGGCCAAAAACAGATCTGACCAAGCACTGAAACCCTCTTTCTTTACCTGTTCATCTATCGTATCCCTCGGCGTATAGGCCGGATGAAATGTCTTTAGATGGTGTTCAGGGGCGAACAGTACGGGGTTCCAGGCATTTCCAACTCGGAGGGATACCCATCCAACATTGGCATTAGCGAAGCTAACAGTGAATCTATGGTCATCAATCCTGTCGAACTTCATCGTTTCATCACCGCTCTTGTAGAACCCAGGTACAAGCGGGGTGAGGGTTTCATTGGAGAATATATGCTCATACCAGAACATAACGTCATCCGTCGTAAACGGAGCGCCATCACTCCATTTCAGTCCTTCTCGCAGAGTAAAGGTGACGCTTGCGGCGTCGTCACTCCATTCCCAGCTCTCAGCTATGTTAGGCACACGAGTTTCATATTCCCTCAGGTCGTTAGTGACTAAGGGCTCTTTGAAATATATCACCGTAAACCCAGTCTCGTTCATGGTGACTAAGTGGGTCCACGATCCTCCGTATTGCCCAATCTCGTTTACGGGTGTCACTACCCGCGGGTTTAGCGGCAGTCTTTCTGCTACCGGGGGTAGCTCTCCTGCTGCCACCCTCTCCCTGAGCATAGGGGATTCGTTGTACTCTCCGTTCTGCCCAAAGAGCGGCATGCACAACAACAAACTGAAGAGCAAGACAATACCGAGAACCACGACGGGTCTCCTGTTTGAAGACTTCATAGAGTCCTCCTTCATAAACGAATTCTCAATTATCCGGATCTTCCTTATTGGGGAAGCCGCCCGAACAATCTCCGACCAGAATTAACAAACCTCCTTTGCGATAATCTCTACGAGGGTGTCTGAGTCCTGAGGGAACTGCAAAGGAGTGCGAAGCGAGCTCCGTGAGCATGATGGGGAGTTGTCGGTGCGCTGTCCGCGGTGAAGGTGACACCGGACCTTGGTGATGTGCCCGGGCAGCTCATAGACCTGCCAGAACTCTTCGGCATGAGTGCGGCTACCCCGTTC
Source organism: Spirochaetia bacterium (assembly GCA_965203905.1). Classification (GTDB taxonomy): domain Bacteria; phylum Spirochaetota; class Spirochaetia; order SZUA-6; family Bin103; genus Bin103. The sequence continues at coordinate 6,860,895 of CBDBDQ010000005.1, forward strand.
GACTGAGGCGGTGAGCTTGGGACTACTAACGCTGGCTGAGTGGGCGCGCACGTTGCCGTGGCGGCAGGTGGCGAAGCTATTTGGCTGCGCGTGGGGACGGTAGCTACCGCGGTCGCCGGAGTGGTCGCCTACGGGCTTGCCCACCGCGAATTGGGCGAGCTCACCCCTGTGGGCACGACGAACAGAATCAGAAGCTTTCTCATTATCTATCCTCCTCAGCCTGCGATGGAATGGGAGAGGATGCAGGGCTCCTCACCATTTGTCAAGGGCGCTTGCCGGACCGCAGGACCTCGATGATCGGTATCTGCCAGGCCCCCGGCGAGTTGCGGTACGCAACTACCCTCCGCGATCATCGCCCAGCGTGATCGGCACAATAGGTGAAGTGGTGGACCGTGAGCCCCGTGACGCGGTCGAAATGGCGCGCATCCCCGGTGACGATCGCGTCAGCTCGGGACAGCGCGGTTGCGGCAATGAGCAGGTCCGATGTCTGGATCCTCTGTCCCTCCGCAGTCAGTTGCGCATCGAACTGTCCGAACACGCGCGCTGTGGCGAGGGTCACGGGGAGCACCGGAATCGCCGTCAGCAGCGCCTCGGCTACTGGCCGACCGGGCCGGCTCGGGGGCGCTCGGGTCGCCACGGCGCGGCCCGTTGGTATATGCTTGGCATATGCCGAACCGCAAAGCCTCCACTCAGCCGCAGGGCCCGCGCCGCGCCAGGCTGTTTCGAAACGGTCGCAATCAAGCGTTGCGGATTCCACGCGAGCTGGAGTTCCCGGGTGACGAGGTCATTCTGCACAAGGAAGACGACCGTCTGATCGTCGAGCCCGTCGCGCGGCGGCGTTCTCTTGCCGAGATCCTCCCTGAACTCAAGCCGCTCAACGAAGACGTTCCGGAAGCCGCTGACCCTCCTGCACAACCAGAGGACGTGTTCTAAGGATGCCGGAGGTGCGCTACCTGCTGGACACCAACATCGTTTCCGCGGTCGTGCGAGACCCGGGCGGCACACTCGCGAAACGGCTGTCGGCGATGCCCCGGAGCGAGTTCGGGATCAGCATCATCGTCACCTGCGAGCTACGCTACGATGTGGCCCGCAAAGGCTCTGCACGCCTGTCGTCACAGCTGGAGGCGGTGCTGGAAGGAGTCGACATCCTGCCGCTCGAGGAGCACGCCGACCGGCACTACGGCGAGATACGCACAGAGTTGGAGCGCATCGGTCGTCCCATTGGCCACAACGACCTGCTGATCGCCGCTCACGCCCGGGCTCTGGAGGCGACGCTGGTCACCCACAACACCGACGAGTTCGCCCGCGTGCCGGGACTCGCCATCGAGAATTGGCTGGCGGACACGTGACCCAGGAGGGACTCGTAAGCGCATTCTGCGCAGTGCGGTGGCGCGACCAGCGCTGATACGCCCATTTTCTATGGCGCGGTCCGGCTGCCGTCTACCTTGCGGGTGGCGTCGGCGGGCGCCGCGTCGTGTGCCAGGTCGGCGTCGGTGGTGCCGTCGCCGGCGTGCTTGATGGTTCCTCCATTGAGAGCGAGCGCGTTGGCCGGAATGCCGACCCCCTCCTTATCGCGGTCCTTCGCCTCCACGAAGTAGTCGAAGGACAGCACGTCCTTGTCGATAATCGTGCCACCATCAGCCGTGACCATGACGCTGAACCCGGAGTAGTCCGCGTGCCTTGTGTGGCCGCCGATGGTCAGTGCCACCCGCGGACTGCCGGTCACGGTCACCTCCTTGTCGAACTCTACCCACACCCGAATCCTGTCGCCGCGAACGTAGGTGTCGCCGGTCGGGGGCGGAACGTGGTTGTCGAGGTAGATGGCGGTCAGCGCGGGGGAGGTGACCAGGCCGCCGCGCAACTTGAAGACCGGGGCGCCGGGCACCGCCCGATGCGTCAGATCGGCGTCAGTTGCGCCGCCAACAGACGTGATCGTTCCGCCATTGAGCGCGTTGGCCGGGATGCCGATCCCGCGCTCATCACGATTACTCTCCTGCACCGCGTAGCTGAAGTGTAGGTACCGGTCGTCCCAGGACCACGGTGAGTAGGCCGCGTATCGGGTCTAGGCACCGATGGTCAGTGCAACCCGCGGACTGCCGGTCACCGTCACCACCCGGTCGAACTCCACGAACAACTCGATCGTCTCCCCCAGTTCGTAGGTGTCACCGCGCGCGGGAGAGGAGACGAAGTGGATGTCGGTCACACCCGGTGGCGTGATCAGGCTGCCGTCCACCATGCGGCCGTGCCCGCCAGCCAGCGCGTCGTGTCTCAGGCCGCCGTCGGTGATGCCGTCGATTGCGTAACAGTCCTGCCGTTCAGCACGACGGCCTTAGCCGAGATGTCGATGCCGTCCACATCCCGGTCACCTTTCTGCACGGAGTACTCAAAAACAGACGATAGTACACATGCTGACCGAGCAACTCACGCTGTGGTACGGGTTTATGCGGACTGATGAAGGCACGGTCAAACCCAATCGTTCGAGGGCTTGGACCGAGTGCACCCCCTTGTGGGTATACTGCTTTTATGCGCGGTCTTAATCTTCAACGAACTACAAGGGATACACTTGTATCATTGGTATCATTCGACACATTCGTAACACCAAGTCCGTATGTCAGTTAACACTTCGGGCAACTTCTCTCTCTCTGTTTCTGATTTTGGTCCGATTCGACGTGCTGAGATTGATCTGCGTCCACTTACCGTATTCGTCGGCCCTAGCAATACGGGCAAGTCTTATCTAGCTATGTTGATTTATTCTCTTCATCAGTGTTTAGGAGAGTACCAGCGCCAATACACAACCCATTTCTTTGGACCTGTCGTGAACATGATTGATAACGTCGAGAACCTCTCCGAAACAGTGTACCCGCTACGCTTCAATAAGCGGCGCTTTAGCGAAGACAGTCCAGGTTATCGTGAGGTTATAAAAACACTTGAGGACCTGCCCGGAGCCGCTCATTATCTTACTGATGAAATTTGTCGGGGGTTTGGTCGTCCAACGTATACTTCGTTGATTCGCTCCGGTGTCGATAGTTGTAGCGTTGGTGTTAACTTTGACTCCATAAAACACACTTTTTGCTGGGACAGTCGGGGAAACCTAAGCACAAAAGGCAAACTAAATGAGTTCCCTAGCACCTACTCGATGGTGACCAGCAGGTCTGATATACCGATTAATGAAGCTCCTATGCAGTTTCTATCCGATTTTCTGGATAGTTTGTACTATTCCCTATCCGTCCCTTTGCAGCGTAGAACTTTCTATTTGCCCGCCGATAGAGCAGGCTTCATGTTGAATCAATACCTAGTGTATGACACTCTACTGACAAGAGAGAGTATGGCTAGGAGAAAAAGGCGTGCGGCAGAGCTATCGCCATCTATGACTGGTGTGGCCAGTGACTTCCTCAGAGATCTGCAGGTCCTTAAAGGTGATATTGGTACACTTGCTGACTCCATAGCGGGCCTTTTGCCCGGCGATTTGATAAGGAGACGGAGCCACAGAACTGAGCCGTCTCGTTTCTTTTTCAAGTTTTCAGAAAAAGAAAGGCCACTTCCTCTTATTCATGTTTCCTCTATGGTATTGGAATTAGCTCCGGTCATTATCCATTTGCGGTATCTAGTCAAGGAAGGCGACGTGATGATCGTGGAGGAGCCTGAGTCACACCTACACCCGGCTATGCAGGTACGATTCGCCCGTGAGTTAGTACATATAGTAAATCGAGGCGTGAGAGTAATTATTACTACACACAGTCCACTGTTTCTTGACGTTATCGCGAATCAAGTCGGATTGTCTGGCATCGATAGAGAGCGGCGGCCAAAGGTGGCGGGACGCGGACAGTCAATTTCCAGAGGGAATGTCGGTGCGTGGTTGTTCGACCCCGAAGATGATGGCGGTTCAGTTGTGAGGGAAATACTGTTAGACTCGGATACCGGTACATACCCCGCTCAGTTTGACGAGGTTAGTGAACGTCTGTATGGAGATTGGGTCCGAATAGCCAGAAAACTAAACAAGTAGGTCTTCCCAAAATATGTGTAGTGCAATTGATAGGATCCGGAGCAGAATCCCGCAGGGATGCGTGGTGGAGGTCATACATAAGGATTGCTGTTGTATCGGTTTGACAGGTGCTCCGAATTTGATGTTGATCGTGGACATGGACAAGTGCCCATCAGAAGCGCGGTCCAAGAAGTGCGACTACGTGGTTTATGTAGAGAAAACCAAGGAGAGTGTTGATGTGCTCGTGATCGAAATGACTACGGCAGCGCTATCCAAGAACAAGGTACTTCCACAGTTGAGAGCAGGTGCAAAGTTCGCGGCATCTAAACTGAAGGGCGTTTCTATCAAAGAGTTCATACCTATAGCCGTATCTGCCAAAAGGACTCGGCGCGCAGTGAGCCAGCAGTTCAAGAACGAAACGATAGACTTGCGAGGGAAACGTCGTTTGATTCAACCTGAGCGTTGTTGTGCTCTGTTGATTGACATATTGGACGAGTAGATCCTGGAAAGACGACCGCCAAGTTGGACACTAATCATTGGCAGGATTCGGATTTCCCGGCTATTAAACACACCGACGGTCCACATAGTATGACGATGCTCCAACTACCCTCCTCCGCCTTCGAATCACTCACGAATACAGACTGAACTACAAACGAATGGTCCAGGTTGACGTATACGCAAAATAAAGTGCCCTGAGACGCACCTAAGCTAAGGCTAAAAGCTAAAGCCTTCGATGTCGATATCACGTATCTTGCTCATCACTGTGCAAGTCCCAATCAACGCAACCTGGGGTTTGCCAGTCGCCTCAACCGCCCGGTCGAACTCGACTCCCACTTCCGTCGTCTCACCTAACTCGTAGGTGTCACCCTGCGCCGGAGCGTACGCGAACCGGATCTCGCGCACTCGCGGCGGCGTGACATCGCTGCTGCTCACCTTGCTCGGCCGGCTGGGCTGATGCGGATCAACCGCTCCGGCGGCTCAGTTCTTGATGGGACATCAGTTCTTGAAGAACCACTGTTCGCCACCGTCGAGCACGGTGATGTTGTAGAAGTCCTTGGCGATACCGATGTTGCCGAGCCGGCGGGAGTGCACCAGGGGCGAAGGAACGTCCACCGCCACGCCGATCACCCACAGGTGCTCGGCCTGAATCTCGAACACCTCGCGGCTGGCGGCCAGGCGCTCCTCCGCGGACGGGGTGGACTGGATGATGTCGCGCAGCTCGTACACCCGCTTGCCCGCTTCGGTCGGCTCGACACCCTCGGCGCCGCCGGCCTGGTACCAGCGCCACCAGGTGGGCGTGGTGGTGCGACGCTGGCGCTGCCCAGGCCCCAGGTAGTGAGCACGTGCTCATTGGCCTGGAACGCCGTCCACCAGGCGCCGCCCTCCATCACCTTGGTCGGCACGTCGATGCCGATCGCCTTCCAGTACTGCGACGCCAGCTCGGAACCCGGCGTGACCGACGGAAACACCTCGTAGTAGGTCAGCGGGATGGTCAGCCGCTCGCCGTCGGGGCGCAGACGGATTCGTTGTTGGCATCCCACTCCAGGCCCATCGCATCGAGCAGGGCGTTGGCCTGGTCGGGATCGTAGGCGGCGCAGGAATCCTCCAGATCCTGGCTGAACATCGGGTTGCCGCGTACCGGCGCCACCTGCGCGGGACGGCCGAAGCCCAGGCCTGCTCCCCTGTTTGGTGAAGTGGTGCACCGTGAGCCCGGTGACGCGGTCGAAGTGGCGCGCATCCCCGGTGACGATCGCGTCGCCTCGGGACAGCGCGGTTGCGGCAATGAGCAGGTCCGATGTCGGGATTCTCTGTCCCTCCGCAGTCAGTTGCGCATCGATCTGCCCGACCACGCGAGCCGTGGCGAGGGTGACGGGGAGCACCGGAACCGCCGCCGGCAGCGCCTCGACGAATTCTTCTCGTCTTGCTCGCCGCGACGGATGGTCGGCGCGCCAGTATCCGTGAAGCAACTCCGCTGCGCTACCCGAAGTGGCGGCCACCGTGCACTGCCCAATGCGCCGTTTTCGTGGTGTTCCGTGTCACGGATTGACCGTGGTGACTGGTCCGAAAATGGCGGCCACCGTGCGCTGCCCCATGCGCCGTTTTCATGGTCTTCCATATCACGGAGTGACCGGGGAGCGATTGCGAAGATGTGCGATGCACTCCGAGGCGCGCCGTGGGGCAACCGGAGGAGGTGCCACGATGCATACGTATACGTCCTTACCCCGGCGATGGACGAGAAAACGGCCACCCTCCGACTCGATCCGGTCGAGGAGCTTCGCGAACGAGCGGCTCGCCTCGGTTGCAGATATCCGATAATCTGATTTTTCCACCATAGATCTGATTCTATCGTCATCGGAGCGATTGTACTTCCACACGGTCACCTGGTGCACCCGCCGGAGTTGGTCGAGTTGGTCGGGTCCCGTTGCCCGGTAGGCCCGCATCGCAACTCGCCGACACCATCGGCGCCCCGACGCTGCGCCGGTTCTGGACCAAGCCGGCGCCCAATCATGGCACGGTCCGTCCGATGAACAACACTGGATTCGCTTCGAGAACTTTGGCCTTAAGCGACTGGCGTAGCCCGCGCACTGTATACGAGGAAGGTCACCTACCGGAAACGGTGGTAGCGCTGCCGCCAAGTGCGTGGTGCTCAGAGCTTGGCGGCCACTCCCCCGTCGATATTGATCGTCTCGCCGGTGATGAAGCGCGACTGCTCGGATGCCAGGAACAGCGCGAGGTTGGCCACATCCTTCGGATAGCCGGGCCCCTTCACGATCTGAGCGAAGTCGAACATGGCTTCGAACACGTGGTGGCCGCCATCGGCATCGTTGATGGTGCCGCGCGTGGCACCGGGAGTCATTATCTGGCCGGGACGAATGCCGTTGACGCGGATGTTGCGCCTGCCGCCGACACCGGCCATGAAGCGGGTGAGCGCATCGACGCCCGCCTTGGCGGCGTAGTAGGAGCAGGAGGCAACTCCGAACTCATCCAGCATCCTTGGGCTGAACCCGCGCTGGGCCGCCAGCGATGACATGTTGACCACTGCGCCGCCGCCGGCACTGATGAGGTGTGGCCAGACCGAGCGACTCATGTAGAAGGTGCCCATCAGGTTCAGGTGGACCACGCGACTGAACTCCTCGGTCGACTCATCCGGGAACGTGCCACGGCCGCCACCGCCGGCGTTGTTGATGAGGATATTGACGGCCCCGTAGGTCTTTGCAGCCGCGGCTACGGCCGCCTCGACGGAGGCCACCGCTGACACGTCACAAGCGATGAATGTGGCGATGCCACCCTCCTCTCGTATGCGGGCCGCGACCGCACGGCCTTGCTGTTCTCCGCGCGCCATCAGGATGACCTTCGCGCCCTCGGCGGCAAACGCCCGCCCAATTCCCTCGCCGATGCCGCTGTTGCCGCCGGTGATGATCGCGACCTTGCCGCTCAGTGTGTCTGCCATCTGCGCATGTTGCCGCGTAAGGCCGCAAGAGGAAACCTCCCCCGATGTCCCCCGATGGCGCGGCTCGCGCCTCCACGAGCCGCCGTTCGTGGTCCGTCAGCCAGAGGTGGTTGCCGTCGCCCCACCCATCCTGGAATCCCTTGCGTTCATTGCTCTCTTGAAATATCAGGCGCCGCCGGGGCCGAGGCGGCCGCCGCCGCCGCGCAGGCGCGGGTCGAGCAGGTCGCGCATCGCATCGCCCAACATGTTGAAACTGTACACCACGATCGTCAGGCACAGCCCCGGCCACAGCGCCAGCCAGGGGGCCTGCTCCATGAACCGCCGGCCCTCCCGGCTGAGCATGCCGCCCCAGCTCGGGACCTTGCCCGGCAGCCCGAAGCCGAGGAAGCTCAGCGACGCTTCGGCCAGGATGACACCGCCGACGTTGATGCTGAAGACGATGATGAGGGGCGCCACGATGTTGGGCAGGACGTGGCGCACCAGGATCTGCGTGGTGGGCGCGCCGACGGCCTTGGCTGCCAGGAAGTAGTCGTTGCCCTTGGTGGCCACCACGGCGCCTCTGACCACGCGCGAGCCGCCCACGCCGCCGGCGACCCCCAGCACCACGATGAGCTGTGGCAGACCCCGACCGACAACGGACATGATCGTGAGCAACAGCAGCAGTCCCGGGAACGCCATCCAGGCATCGACGAAGCGCTGCACCGCCAGGTCCAGCTTGCCGCCGAGGAATCCGGAGGTGCCGCCGATCACGGTCGCGACCACCACGTTCAGCGTGGTCGCCGCCAGACCGACGACCAGCGAGATGCGCGCCCCGAAAAGAATACGGCTCAACAGATCGCGGCCCAACTGATCCGTCCCGAGCAGATGGCGAGCCGATGAGCCCTGCAGTCTTTCTGCCAGGCTCAGTTGATCGAACGGATAGGGGGCCAAAACATCGGCAAAGATCGCCACCAGAATCAGGAGCACGATGACGACCCCGCTGGCGATGCCCAGCGGTTTCTCCCGCCACAACCTGGCGAAGAAATCGGTAAACTGGCCGCGCGCCTCATTCATAGCGCACCCGCGGGTCCAGCCAGGAATAGAGCAGGTCGATCAGAAGATTGAACAGCACCACCGCGGTGGCGAAGAACAGGTTGACCCCGGAGACCACCGGGTAGTCCCGGTCTTCGAGAGCAGTCAGCATGAGCCGACCCAATCCCGGCAGGCTGAAGATGTTCTCCATGATCACCGAGCCACCTACCAGGATAGGCAACTGCAGGCCGACCAGCGATACCACCGGGATAAGGGCGTTCTTGACGGCGTGCCGCATGACGACCACCCGCTCCCGCAGACCCTTCGACCAGGCGGTGCGGACGTAGTCCTGCCGCAGCACCTCCAGCATCATGGTACGCGTCATGCGCATGGTGGCGGCCGCCAGAGCCGTGCCCAGAATCAGGCTCGGGAGGATCAGCACGCCCAGATTCCCCAGCGGGTCTTCGGAAAGAGGGACCCACTGCATCGGCGGTGCCCACCCCCACCACAGTGCCGGGTAGAGCACCACCATGGTTGCCAGCCAGAAGTTGGGCGTGGCCAGGCCGAGGATGGCGACCGAGCGCCCCGCGTAGTCGGCGGCGGTATCCTGGCGCATCGCCGAGTAGATGCCGACCGGCAGCGCCAGGGCCAGCCCGATGAGGATTGCCAGCACCCCGAGCTCGATGGTTACCGGCAGCCGGCCGATGATCCTCGCCTCCACCGCTTCGCGGTTGCCAATCAGGGAGGGACCAAGGGTGCCCTCCAGGAGGATGCCTCCGATCCAGCGTGCATACTGCACGTGGGCCGGCACATCCAGGCCGAGCATGTGCTCGAGCGCTGCACGGTCCACCTCCGCGGCCTGGAGCTCGGTCTTGCCCAACATCGCGTCTATAGCATCGCCGGGGATGAAGCGCACCGAGAGAAAGACCAGCACACTCAGGATGAACAGGGTCGGGATGATCAGCAGTAACCGCCGGATGATGTACGCGCTCATATCTTGGTGCCAAATGGGCGCCGGGAGGCGGTGCTCGGCGCTCCCGGCGCCCTGGCAGCCCGTGGCGAAACTCCGCCTGCATTGAATGCGTGCAACGCCGGGTTCCGCCACGGGCTGCTATGTGGAGTCGCGCAGCGACTCCCGTTGCAATCGGCCAAGGGGCGATTGACTCTAGAAGCCCATTTCTGTCTTCAGCGCACTGTCGATCCAAAGGCGGGCGAACATATCATTTCCTTTCCCCCATCCCAGGCCACCGTCGAGCTCACCGTTGTAGCCGACGATCCACGGCTGGACGTACCAGTGTATAGGGGACATGGGACCCCATATCAGCCAGTGCCGCGACATCGCATACTCGTCTGCGTCGGCAATCAGCCTCCGCACCTCCTCGGGCGTTCGAGCGCTCAGAGCGGCGTCGACCATGGCGTCCAGCTCCGGCCACTGGGACCCGCCGCGGTTCCACTGCGCCTTCGAGTGATACCAACTTACCGCGTTCAAAGGATCGAAGTTGTTTCTCGCGATCTGGCTGTACATGCCTTTCCCGGTACGTGCGAAGAGCCTCTCGTGGTATTCGGCGGAGGACAGCTCGTCGATCTCGACCACGACGCCGATCTCCGCCCAGTACGCGGCGGCAATGTGCGAATAGTCCAGGTCTGCCCACGCCCCGTAGTTCAGGGTGGTCGTGAACCTGGTGCCGTCGGCGCGGCGCGGATATCCGGCCTCGTCGAGCAGTTTCTCGGCCCGTTCCGGGTCGTACCGGTAATATTGCTTGACCTCTTCGTCCCACTCCTCGAAGGGGTGGTAGAAGCCCTGCACCCCTATCAGCCCTTGAGGTGTCGGGTCGGCGCCGCCCTTCCAGTACGTACGGGCGATGGTCTCGTTGTCCAGCGCCATCTGCATCGCGCGCAGCACGTTGATGTCGTTGAAGGGTGGCTCGCGATGGTTGGGCGCAAAGGACGCCACCGACCGGAACCAGATTTCGTGCACCGCGATCTCGGGGTTGGTCTTGCGCATGCTTTCGGCCGCGTCCAGAGAGGTATCCCACCTCTTCCAGTCGATCGTGCGTGAGCGCAGCGCTGCGTAGGTGGCTGCTTCGTCCGGAATGATCACGTACCTGATCTCGTCAACGTAGGGCAGTTGGTTCTCGGGGTACTTTTCGTCATAGCCCCAGTAGTCGGGATTCTTGGTCAAGGTTATCGAGCTCTCCTCGACCAGGTCCGTCAACATGAACGGCCCGGTGCCGACCAGGTTGCGCCAGTCCTTACCGTCGCCATGCTGCTCGATCACCTCGGGGGGCATCATGAACGCCACCCCGTTGACCACTCCCAGCACCAGCCGCAACAGGTTTGGGCGTGGCTCGGTCACCTTGATCACCACCGTCACATCGTCGGTGGCCGTTATCGATTCCCATGGCAGGCTCTTGAGTTGGTCGGCGCCGCCAAAGGGGGTCGGTCCGGCCTCGGCGAAGTCGCCCATGCCCAGCAAGCGGTGGAAGTTGTACTCGACGTCGTGGGCGGTGAACTGCCGACCGTTCATCGGCGCCTTGTCGTGCCAGCGAACGCCCGGGCGGATGTGGAAGGTATAGGTGAGGCCGTCCGGGGAAATCTCCCAACTCTCCGCCAACTGCCCAATCACGTGTTCGTCCGGCGTGTGCAAGGTTTTCAGGTCCCATACGTCTCGATCTACTCCCCAGTTCATAATACCGAGACCCTCTGAGACCGCGCCGGTAAAGCTCGGCCAGCCGAAGTAGGGGTCAGTGGAAGCCTGAGTAAGACCAGGCCCTCCGTGGGCGGTTATTGTCCCGCCATATTCCGGCGCCACCACCACCTCGCCGGTGGTGGGGTCTGTCACATACCTCTTCTCGGCCGCGGCGGCGGTCGAACCCTCCTCTTCGCCGGCGGCCCACAGGCCGGTAGCGGCCAGGACCAGGACGGACAGTACCGCAAGGCACTTACCGAACAGAACGTGTCTCATGAGTCGACTCTCCTCTCGTCGTTGCGAGTCGTTTCGGGAGCGCTCGCGTCACTGCCGGCCCTTCGCCCCACTCCCGCGGCATGCCTGCGCACGCGCAGGCAACCGAAAAGCGAAGGAGGCAGACTCCGGGGTGCCCGCGGCGGACCCGGACCGCTCGGGCGTTAGTCGGGTGTCATCGATTCCCGGGCATCGATTGTCGGCGTTGTCCGTCTCACGGAAACACCTTGCCTCCTCCTTGCACGCGTGCACACGTCGACGGGATGGTGGCCGGCGTGGCAGGGAGCTGAGTGGCCGGCAACGCCGGCAGGTGATTGTTGTGATGTGACTGGCGCGGGCGGGTGCGGGACGGCTGGGGTCGTCACTGGAAATGACCGGCGGTCGGCACGCCGGTGCGGCGGGACCGGCGCCACGCGGTTCCGAGCGTGCTGCCAGACAGGTAGCGGGCGCAGCATCGCGCGAGCGTACCCAGTGCTGACAAGGTGCGCTCGGGACATGAACGGTGTTCAGAGCGAGCGCTTATTGCTTCAGCGTTAAGTAGTTGGGGGGGACGTACCGGTGGCGCTGCTGGAGTCAGCCGGCGACAGGGCCGGGTTGCCTGGTCACGCCAGATCCACATCCATCCGAGTCCCTACTGTCACTGTACCACACGCCCGACACCGGTCAAGCACGCGTTTGCAATGCAACGTTCGTTCGGGCCGATCGGCCGATGAATCATATCGCGCCGCTCAGCGGCGCCTCCAGGTCTCGATCCGCTCCAGGTCCTTGCGCAGCACCTTGCACTCCACCACGAAGCGGCGCTCACGCCCGCCCTGCGGCCATACGATCAGCAGTCGGTGCGCCCGTGCCCCAGCGCGTACTCCCGCTCGATCCCCCCACCGCCGTTCACGATGCGCGCCCCGGGAATACCTGCAGGGTGTCTTGAGTGTCCCATGATCCCGCCTCTCACCCCCGCTCCGGGTCGATGCCCGACCGGCGCAGGAGCGCCGCCAGCCGTTCGGCCCGTCGGCGCTCCTCACTCAGCAGCTGCTCCGCGTGCTCGGCACGTTGGCGTTCCTGATCCGCGCGTTGGCGTTCCTGGTCCGCGCGCTGGCCTTCCTGGTCCGCACGCTGGCCTTCCTGGTCCGCGCGCTGGCGTTGTTCCCTGCCCGTCGGAATCAGCACGTCGTGCTCGTCCATCCAGCGCAGCCACCCGCTCCACCACACGCCCTCGAACTCCCCCTCCCACAGCCTCAGTCCCAACCGCAGCTCCGGGAACCGGGGCCGCTCTTGGCGTTCGTAGCTCCCGTTCCGCAACCGATACACGCGCAGATCGTCCCGCATCACCCGATGAAACGGATCGTAGATCACGTAGTACCCCACTCCCATGCGCACGTAGCTGAGCCTCTTGCTCCCTACTTCGTTGCCTTCCCGGTTCGAGACGATCTCCACCACCAGATCCGGTGGCTTGCCGAACTCCCACACGAAATAGGAGCGGTGCCTCTTGTCCCACCAGTTGTCCGCCACCTGCACGTCCAGGCTCACGAACACGTCCGGCACGATCGCGGGGTTGCGCGCCTCCCCAAACACGCCGACGTTGGCAGCCGCAAGAAACGTGCGCCCGCCGCCCGGACCGGCCCACGAGCTGTACAGCGGCTCGGTGAGCAGCCGTTGCTGCTTCTCAGAGGGCATGTTGTCCACCGGCGTTTCATCCTCGGTCACCAGAGATTCGATGTCGACACTCACTGGCGGCGGCGCCGCCACCGCAACCCCTGCCCCCTGGACCGTGGCCGCACGCGGCACGCTCGAGGCCGGCCTCGTGAGCACCCTGTCCGGCGGGGCCGGCTCCGCTCCGGGGGCGCTGGATTGTGGATCAAGCGCGGAATGACCACGGTGGGGGTTAGTCGGCTCCATGCGGTCACCAGCATACACCGAGCAAGCAGCAACAGCCACTCCGCAGCACGTCGTCTCGGTTGACCAGATCGATCTCTTCCTGGCGTTCGAGAAATGGACGCAGGTCGGTCACCGCGCGATCCCAATTCATCGCATCCAATCGCTCGGCCAGCGACCGCCGCCACGTGTGCGGCGTCATCTCCCGGCCGGGCCATTCGGTCTGCCTGAGCGCCGCGTTGAGGAGCGGGAAATTGGGCGGCGGCCATCCCGGGTCGCTCAGATACCAGATCAGGTCGTACCGGTCGCGTCCCTTGGTGCAGGGACGCTGCAGCACGGCATGCAGTTTGCCGGCGAGCTGGGATGCGCGGTCATGGTGAAACAACCGGAGCGTCTCGTGACGGCGTACCAGGCTGGTGTCCATCGTCGCTCCAGCGGGCGGCCGGGTGTCCACTTCGACCTTGATGGCGAGCACTTCCGCCCGGTGCGGCGACAGACCGATTTCGTACAGCAGGCCCGGGAACCGCACCAGCGCATTGTGCACGGTGCGGGATTCCCGAACGCGGACCTCGATACGGTAGTCCTCCGCCGCCAGTTCGCCGCGGATCGTTTGCAGCCAGCCGCGCAGTCGGTAACCACCGGATTCGCCTTCCAAGGCGAAACCCAGGTCTTCGGAATAGCGCGGCAGGCTGACAGGAAACGCAGTTCGTGCAGGGACGCGGGCCGCTGCGGGCCGGAACGTCGCGCCAAGACGGCGCATGCGGCCGGCCGCGCGCGCCAGCTTCGGCGTCGCACAGGTCTCGGCAAGCGCCTCCAACCGGTCAAGGCGCAACGCATCGAAATCCAAACGCAACTCCCGGAGATATGCCGCGTCGTCGCCGCCGGGATGCAGATGGATCAGGTCGAGCAGCGCTTTCTCCGGCTCCGCCACGAATGCGCGTTGACCGTCCCCCAGGTCCACGTGGCGATAGCCGAACAGCAAGCCGGGCTTCAGGTGGCGGAAGGAACATCTGCCAAACGCCGTATGGCGCAGCTACGGCCGCCTCGGCGTAACGCTGGTCACTTTGTAGCCATAGGAGTAACGAACAGCCCGCGTGAAGCGGCCTGCCAGACGAAAGGCCGCCGGTCTGCGCTGGTGATGCTGGCATACCGGCGCCGCGACCGACCGGCCGCCGGCGTTCCCGGGCTGCAGAAACGCCCGGTTCAGATCAAGAAGGGTTGGTCTCCAGCATCAGGTTCGAGACGGTTGGCCCGTGACTGGATTTCCGCGCAATGCGCCATGATCACCTCGAACGGCGCCTCATCATCCAGCAGCATGCCGTCGGCGAGCATCTTGTTGTAGTCATCTGCCAACGTCGCGCGGGCGGGTCCGTCAGGGGCCAGTTGCAGTTCGCCCGACACGGCGGTCTCGTAGTCGATCCGGTTCCCCACCGCGTCGTTCTCGGCGAAGAACATCGCCTTGTGACGGGCGACCGCTCGTGCCAGGACACGGTCGGCCAAAGCCCGTGCCGCGATTCCGGCGTCATCCAGCCGCACCAGATCATGCCAGTGCCGTGACTGACGCTGCCCCCGGCGCCGCCGCTGCCGGCAGAACACGTGCATGGCCGTCGCCTTCTCCCAAAAGGTCCGCTCAGCCAGCATGACGGACGGACGTGCGGTCGGGAATGAGAGGTCAGGCAGGTAGGCCGCGGCGTCGCACACCACGGGGCGTTGCTCGTGCGGCTCACCGGTCGAGCGGGCGCCGAATTCGACCAGGACCTCCGGCTGTACGAAGCCGTAGCGATCGAACAGTGGTTCGTAGGCGACATGCAGACTGTCCCGCTCGGCACGTACCCGGACATTGGGAACGGCGCGCGCGAGTTGCTCTGCGATCTCCGGCAGGGCTCGCTCCCGGACCCATGCCGTCAGCCGCTGGCGGATCGTCCGCGTCCAGCGCCGTTCCTGGCTGCGCGTGGGCGGAAGTGCATCAGCGGCCGCACCGGATACCAGGTCCGGTGCGATAGCACGGATGTCGCGGGTGATGTCGACATCCTCCGAGAACCGGCGGACCGCGGCGTACGCCTTCGCCAGCGACGTGCCACCCTTGAATACCAGTTCCCGCCCGAAGGACGCGCTGAACAGCGCATCCAGCACCTCTACGACCCAGATGTCTTTCTCCAGCAGATGAGCAGGCCTGCCGCTCCGGGCCTGTGCCAATCTCAGGGCGTAGCGTCTGTCTTCCGCGGAAAGCGATTGGAAGGGTGCCTCAGGCACGTGCGATGAGTGCGCTCACCGGCTGCGCCATCCACGCCGGCATGGTCGCGCGTGCCGCCGACAGATCCGCCAGGTCTTCGGACGACAGGCGAGGTGCCGCCAAAGCGAGACCGTCCTCGACTTCGTGCGGGCCGAGCCAGGCCAGTGCTCGGACGAGATCGCCGGCACGGCGGTTCGGCGCGACCAATTGCCACCGAGGCGCATGGCGTAACCGCACGAGCAACCGGAAAAAGTACAGCCGGCGGCTGTGACCGGAGGTCAGATACACCGGCTGCACCGGAATCTGGGTCGTGAGACCGAGAACGTTGGCGGCGGCCCCACCGCTGGGGACGATGGTCTCGCCCCATAGTGCCGAGAGTGATTCGATCGCCTTCTCGACGGAGGGGCTGCAGAGACCGAATCGGGTCTCGATGGGGCACATGTACACCCCCCGGAAGATCCGCAGGAGTTGCTCGGCGTGAACCAGCCGCGACAGCGCCTGATCAACGGCCGCGCGGCTCCCCAGGTGCAGCAGGGCACGGGGGCAAATCGGCATCGCCTCAGGTAGCGCTGAGGCGTACTCCAGAATGCGACTAGACAGGCTCGGCATAGGCGTATCCCTTAGTTGTCAGAAACATAACAGTTCTACTGACGGCCGCCAAGGAGCGCCAAGGAGCCGGCGCCGTTCTTGATGACAGTTCAGCGCAGTGTGCGCCAGGCCAACTGGCTAACCGGCATTTTACACGGGGATCAGACGCTGCAGTTCAGTTCATGCTCGGGTTGTAGTGAGCCACACTACCTGGTAGGGCGCCAGTTCGAACTCCCACGTGCTGCCGGCGGGCAGCTGTTCCGGAGGCGCGCCCGGAAAGCGGCCGACCAGGTCGACGAGCGCCGAACTGTGCATGGGCGTGAGCTGACCGTCAGGCGTCGCTCATTCTTGGCGACAAGATCGACAACATCTCCGCCGATCTCGCCACGAGCCCCCGACGGGTATCTGAGCAAGACGACACCAAGGCTCGGCTCTGCGTGTGCCGGCTAGTTGGCGCGATCGGCACCGAGCCGAGCGCCACCACGCGTGAGCGTGGTCGCGCCACGCAGCCTCGGGTCGAGGAGGTCCCGCATGGCGTCGCCGAACATGTTGAGACTGTAAACGGTAATGGTCAGGCATAGACCAGGCCAGAGTGCCAGCCATGGCGCCATCTCCATGAACTGACGCCCGTCCCGGCTGAGCAGACCTCCCCAGTCAGGAGTCGTGTACGGCAGACCGAATCCGAGGAAGCTCAGAGAAGCAATACTCAGGATCACACCTCCGATGTTGATGCTGAATATGATGATCATGACCGGCATGATATTGAGCAGGACATGGCGGACCAGAGTTGTGGTGCTGCGGCTCCCAATTGCCCGCGCTGCCAGAAAGTAGTCATTCTCTTTGATGCCGATCACGGCGCCTCTGACTACTCGTGAGCCGCCAATGCCTCCTGATAACCCCAGGACCACTATTATCTGTGGTACACCCTGCCCCACGATGGACATTATCGTCAACAATATGAGCAGCCCCGGAAAAACTATCCAGGCATCGACAAATCTCTGCATAACCAGGTCAAGTTTGCCGCCAATGAATCCTGAAGTGCCGCCTATCAGGACAGCGACCACAACATTGAGAGCCGTCGTCGCCAGACCGACAATCAACGAAATACGAGTCCCGTAGATGATGCGGCTCAAGAAGTCTCGCCCCAACTGGTCGGTACCCATGAGATACTGGGCTGATGGGCCCTGAAGCCTGTCTACGGGGTGCACTTCCCAATAGGGATACGGAGCCAGAACATCGGCAAAGACAGCCACCAGAATCAATATCAATATGACAATCCCGCAGGCAGTACCCAGTGGCTTCTCCTTCATCAGCCTGACAAAGAAATAGGCCAGCCCGGCAGATCTCTCTGGCGCGTTTGCTGCTGGCGGCATCCCCGTGGCATTACTCATTGTCGATTTCTCCCAGCTAACTATAGCGGACCCTGGGGTCCAGATAAGGATAAATCACGTCGACAAGGAGAATGCTGAGCATGACTACGGCGGACAAGAACAGGTTCACTCCCTGGACCGTAGGGTAGTCTCTGAATTTGAGTGCGTCCACGAACATGCGACCTATCCCCGGCAGGGCAAATATTTCCTCCATGATGACGGAGCCGCCTACCAGGATAGGCAACTGCAGGCCGATCATGGTAGCTACCGGGATGAGGGCATTCTTGACGGCGTGTCTCACAACAACTACCCGCTCCTTGAGACCCTTGGACCAGCCCGTCCTGATATAGTCCTGACGGAGCACCTCCAGCATCATGGTGCGCGTCATCCGCATTGTGCTTGCAGCCATGGCTGTCCCCAGAATCCCGGCAGGAATGATGAACATCCCCAGGTTCCCCAGCGGGTCTTCCGTGAATGGAATCAGCTCTATCGATGGGGACCAGCCCCACCAGATTGCCGGGTACAGCATGACCATGATTGCGAGCCAGAAGTTAGGCGTTGCCAGGCCGATGATGGCGATGGAGCGCCCCACGTAGTCGGCGGCGGTATCCTGGCGAATCGCCGAGTAGATGCCGACGGGCAGCGCTATCACGAGCCCGATTACGAGTGCCAGGAAACCAAGCTCAATGGTTACCGGCAATCTGCCTAGTATCCTCTCCTCTATCCGGAAATCGTCTATCAGTGAGTGGCCGAGGGTGCCGTGCAGCAGGATACCTCCCATCCAGCGTCCGTACTGCACGTAGACAGGCACGTCCAGTCCCAGCTGACGCTCGAGGTCTTCGCGGTCCCACTCGGCACCCGCGACATTCACGTCATCCATCTGAGCCAGCATCGCGTCTATTACATCGCCCGGGATGAAGCGCACCGAGAGAAAGACGAGTATGGTCAATATGAACAGGGTGGGGAGCATCAGCAACAGCCGCCTGATGATATAGGTTCTCATGTGACGCACCTCACTATTGCGGGGAGAGGGAGGCTTAAGCCTCCGCAAATTCCCCCTAGTGACCCATGGATTCTTTTAGCTCACCATCAATCCAGAGGCGCGAGAAGACAACGTGATATTGCCCTCCTCCAAAGGCGCCCTCGCTGTTATAACCCATCACCCATGGCTGGTGAACGGTAAACCACGGGCTCATAGGCGCCGCCCAGAGATGCCAGAAGTTCTCTAACGCGTGCCTGTCCATCTGTCCAATCAGTCTCGTCTCCTCCTCATAGGTGGTAGCGGCCAGCAGGGCATCATACATGGCGTCATACTGCGGATCGAGGACTACGGCGTTCCTAGGGTGGCCGCTCCAATACCAACTCACTGCCGTGACTGGATCAGCTTCGGTGCCGTTGTTGAGCACCGTCATGCCAAAATCTGCAGCTGCCTGCCTGGCGACCAACTGCGCACCATCGGCGGCTACGTCAAGATCCACGTCAACGCCAATCTCCCGCCAGTATGCTGCCTGTAATTCCACCAAGTTCAAGTCATGAAAGGGCCATGCCAACATCGTGGTCTTGAATCTCATGCCGTCGCCGCCGCGCGGATATCCAGCCTCATCGAGCAACGCTTCTGCCCGCGTCGGGTCATAGCTATAGCCCTTCTTGAGCTCTTCGGGCCATTCCTCAAATAGGAACGCTCCCTTCATTCCCCTGCCTACTCGCCCCCGGGGTATCGTATCCGAGTAACCCTTGTAGTAGGTATCGTTCATTGTCTCGACGTCCAGTGCCATCTGCATTGCCTTGCGCACCCTGATGTCGTCATAGGGCGGCTCGCTAGGGTTCAAGAATGTACCGGTATCCGCTCGCAGTGCCCACTGGTGGATTACGAGCTCGGGGTTGGTGCGCTGGAGGCTCACTACCTGGTCTACGGAATTCAATAGGCCGCCGCCCTGTTCACCTATGAAATCGATCTTGGCCGAGCGCAATGCCGCCAGCCTTGTTGCCACTTCGGGTATAACCAGGAACCTTGTCTCGTCAACATAGGGCAAACGGTTCTCCGGGTATTTTTCGTCGTAGCCCCAGTAGTCGGGATTCTTGGTCAGGCTAAAGGAGGTGCCCTCGACCACGTCAGTCAGCATGAAGGGTCCGGTGCCGACCAGGTTCCGCCAGTCGTATTCCTCGTGTTGCTCGATTACCTCACGGGCCTGTAGACCCGTTTGATGACTCTCCAAGACATGGTTCAGGGCTCTGAGCCTTGGCTCCTTCAGCTTGAAAACAACCGTCCACTTGTCGGTGGCCGTTACCGATTCCCATGGTATACTGGTGAGTGTGGCAACACTGGCATGAGGGTTGGGTCCGGCGTCGGTGAACTTGCCGAGACCCAACAGACGGTGGAAGTTGTATTCGACATCATCGGCAGTCACCTCCCGACCGTTCACCGGCGCCTTGTCATGAAAGTGAACATTCTGACGGATGTGAAGGACGATCGTTTTGTCGTCGGGCTGTTCCCAGCTTTCAGCCAGCGCCCCCTTAAGGGCGTATAGAGGCGCCGGGTAGCCGCCAATAAAAGGATATGTGTCCCTATCTATTGCCCAGTCCACCATGCCCATCTTCTCAATAACACTACCCATGATATCGGTAGTCCAGTTGGAAAATGGGTCTTTGTCCGGACTCATCCGTATTGCGCCCACGGTCAATGTCCCGCCATACTCTGGCGCGGAGTACACCTTGCCGGTGACGGGGTCGGTCACATACCTCTTGTCGGCCGCGGCGGCGGTCGAACCCTCCTCTTCGCCGGCGGCCCAGAGGCCGGTAGCGGCCAGGACCAGGACGGACAGTACCGCAAGGCACTTTCCGAGCAGAACGTGTCTCATGAGTCGACTCTCCTCTCGTCGTTGCGAGTCGTTTCCGGGAGCGCTCGCCTCACTGCCGGCCCTTCGCCCACTCCCGCGGCATGCCTGCGCACGCGCAGGTAACCGAAAAGCGAAGGAGGCAGACTCCGGCGTGCCCGCGGCGAACGCGGGCCGCTCGGGCGTTAGTCGGGTGTCATCGATTCCCGGGCATCGATTGTCGGCGTTGTCCGTCTCACGGAAACACCTTGCCTCCTCCTTGCACGCGTGCACACGTCGACGGGATGGTGGCCGGCGTGGCAGGGAGCTGAGTGGCCGGCAACGCCGGCGGGTGGTTGTTGTGATGTGACTGGCGCGGGCGGGTGCGGGACGGCTGGGGTCGTCGCTGGAAATGACCGGCGGTCGGCACGCCGGTGCGGCCGGCGACGGAGCCGGCGCCACCCGGACCCGAGCGCGCTGCCAGGCAGGTGTTGGCCGCAGCGAATTCAGGAGCGTGCCCTGCGCACGGGAAGGTGCGCTCGGGACACGAGCGGTGCTCAGAAGGAGCGCTTATTTCTTTACGAGCGAGAAGAAGTAGTTTCCCCCGGGGGGGGGGGATGTACCGGCGGCGCTGCTGGAGTCAGCCGGCGACAGGGCCGGGTTGCCTGGTCACGCCAAATCCACATCCATCCGAGTCCCAACCGCCACTGTACCACACGCCCGCCACCGGTCAAGCACGCGTTTGCAATGCAACGTTCGTTCGGGCCGATCGGCCGATGAATCATATCGCGCCGCTCAAGCGGCGCCTCCAGGTCTCGATCCGCTCCAACTCCTTGCGCAGCACCTTGTACTCCACCACGAAGCGGCGCTCACGCCCGCCCTGCGGCCATACGATCAGCAGTCGGTGCGCCCGTGCCCCAGCGCGTACTCCCGCTCGATCCCCCCACCGCCGTTCACGATGCGCGCCCCGGGAATACCTGCAGGGTGTCTTGAGTGTCCCATGATACCGCCTCTCACCCCCGCTCCGGGTCGATGCCCGACCGGCGCAGGAGCGCCGCCAGCCGTTCGGCCCGTCGGCGCTCCTCACTCAGTAGGTGCTCCGCGTGCTCGGCACGTTGGCGTTCCTGATCCGCGCGTTGGCCTTCCTGATCCGCGCGCTGGCGTTGTTCCCTGCCCGTCGGAATCAGCACGTCCTGCTCGTCCATCCAGCGCAGCCACCCGCTCCACCACACGCCCTCGAACTCCCCCTCCCACAGCCTCAGTCCCAACCGCAGCTCCGGGAACCGGGGCCGCTCTTGGCGTTCGTAGCTCCCGTTCCGCAACCGATACACGCGCAGATCGTCCCGCATCACCCGATGAAACGGATCGTAGATCACGTAGTACCCCACTCCCATGCGCGCGTAGCTGAGCCTCTTGCTCCCTACCTCGTTGCCTTCCCGGTTCGAGACGATCTCCACCACCAGATCCGGTGGCTTGCCGAACTCCCACACGAAATAGGAGCGGTGCCTCTTGTCCCACCAGTTGTCCGCCACCTGCACGTCCAGGCTCACGAACACGTCCGGCACGATCGCGGGGTTGCGCGCCTCCCCAAACACGCCGACGTTGGCAGCCGCAAGAAACGTGCGCCCGCCGCCCGGACCGGCCCACGAGCTGTACAGCGGCTCGGTGAGCAGCCGTTGCTGCTTCTCAGAGGGCATGTTGTCCACCGGCGTTTCATCCTCGGTCACCAGAGATTCGATGTCGACACTCACTGCCGGCGGCGCCGCCACCGCAACCCCTGCCCCCTGGACCGTGGCCGCACGCGGCACGCTCGAGGCCGGCCTCGTGAGCACCCTGTCCGGCGGGGCCGGCTCCGCTCCGGGGGCGCTGGATTGTGGATCAAGCGCGGAATGACCACGGTGGGGGTTAGTCGGCTCCATGCGGTCACCAGCATACACCGAGCAAGCAGCAACAGCCACTCCGCAGCACGTTGCCTTCAGAGACCTGCTGGACCCGAGGATGAGTGGCAGTGGGGGCGTCTCGATACCGCTGGCGCCGGATTTCCGCGCGCATCCCGATTTGAGGGTTGCTATTGCGCCAGCCTCGGGTCGTAACGGAAGCGGGAGATGGGTCCCGTCCGGATTGCACCGAAGTCGGGGTGCTCGGGATTGACGATGTAGTTGGTTTCGTCGCGGACTACGGCGCTCAGCACCTGCAGCACTGCAGACCGCGCGTGATCGATCCAGCCGTCACCGATTTCCTGAGTGACGGGGTAAAGGCTCGGTGGCGAACTCCGGCGCGGCCAGACGCCAGCCGGTGATCAACTGAATACGCCATGCCGTAGTCGGCCGATGAGGTGCTCGACGTCGCGGGCTCCCGTTTCCGTTGACGCACGCTGGAGGGGCGTCTCCCGGTCCAGGAGATCATGTGGCGTGCGCAGCCACCGCCCGGCGCCACTCGCGTCGCCCCGCATCATGGCCACGGCCATCGCCTCCAGGCGAGCGACACGTACCAGCCGGTCCGACTCCGCCGGCGTCAATATGCCGCTCCGCTTCCGCGGGCGAGGGTAGTTGCCGGGATGCCGACGGTCGCCGCCAGTTCCCCCTGCTATCCGCCGATGGCCATTGCCAGTTCATCGAACATGGAAAAGGCAGACCGCTGCGCACCATCTTGAGCACGCCGCGCCCATGCAGCAGGGCGAACAGGCCGCCGTTCGGCGCGTGGCCCGTGGCGTACTGCGTGGCTGGCTCCGCGACGCCCCGTTCGGGCGACTCGGAAACCTGTTGCCGGGTGGGCATGACGCCGGAACGCGGCTTCGGGACTCCGCTATCGCCTGATTGCTCCATATGGTATTCCCGACATCGTCAAGCATGCGTTGCGGATGTTGCGGATTTGCGGATGGGGTGCGTTGATGCGGCCCGCTCCCGAGGGATGGCGGTAGTCGCTACCGGACCTGTGGTGTTGAACGTACGCACGGCCGCCGTTGTCGAAGGACGTGGTGCGGTTGTCATCCTCGCGTGCTGCGGCTGCTGCGGCTTAGTGCGGTGCGTAGGGGTCGGCGGCGTCGCGCAGGCCGTCGCCGACGAAGTTGAAGGCCAGCACGGTAACGATGATGAACAGCCCCGGTATCAGCAGCCACGGCGCCAGACCGAGGGTGTGGATGTTCTGCGCCTCGCTGAGCAGCACGCCCCAACTGACCACCGGCGGGCGCAGACCCAGGCCGAGGAAGCTCAGCGAGGTCTCGGCCAGGATCATCGACGGCACGCTGAGGGTCAGGGCCACGATGACGTAGCTCAGGAACGACGGGATCAGATGCCTGGTGATGATCGCCGGATCGGTGGTGCCGGCGATCCTCCCCGCCATCACGAAGTCCTCTTCGCGCAGGCTCAGCAGCTTGCCGCGCACCACCCGTGCCAGGTCGGTCCAGCCGATGAGGGAAACGATGATGGTGATGCCGAAGTAGATCCTGATGGCCGACCAGTGCACCGGCAGCGCGGCCGCCAGGGCCATCCACAGCGGCAGCACCGGAATGGAGCGGATGAACTCGATGAGGCGCTGCACCACGACGTCGGTGGCGCCGCCGAAATACCCGGACGCGCCGCCGATGCCGATCCCCAGCACAAAGCTCAGTACCACTCCGATCAGC
Source organism: Spirochaetia bacterium (assembly GCA_965203905.1). Lineage (GTDB taxonomy): Bacteria > Spirochaetota > Spirochaetia > SZUA-6 > Bin103 > Bin103. Next base: position 6,884,799 of record CBDBDQ010000005.1, read on the forward strand.
CCGATCGACAGCGAGACCCGGGCCCCGAACACCATGCGGCTGAACATGTCGCGGCCCAGGCCGTCGGTCCCGAACAGGTGGGCGGTGCCTCCCTCCACGCCGAACAGGTGCAGGTCGCTCTCGAACAGGCCCCACAGCTTGTAGTCCGCGCCGCGCACGAACAGGCGCAGCGGGTAGCGCTGCGACCGCTCCTCGGTGTAGATGCGGCGCCAGGTGCGATCGTCGACCCGCGACGTGTACGCGTACACGAAGGGGCGCAGGTGCAGGCCGTCGTCACTGACGAAACGCAGCCGCTGCGGCGGGGCCAGCAGCACGTCGGTGATCTCCTCCATGTCGTAGGGGGCGATGAACCCGCTGAACCCGGCCGCGAGATACATCACCAGCAGAATGACACCGCCGACCAGGGCCAGCCGGTGCTTCTTGAAGCGCCACCACATCAACTGGTAGTGGGATGCCAGGTAGAACCGTTCGCGACTGGCCTGGGCGTTGCCCCGAGCGGTACCGGTGCCGCTCCGCTCCCCCGCCACTACTGCTCCATCCTGATGCGCGGGTCCATGGCGGCGAGCAGGACGTCCGAGATGAAGGTCCCCACCACGGTGAGGATGGAGAGAATCAGGATGAACGCGCCGGCCAGGAACATGTCCTGGCTCAGCAGCGAGTTCAGCAGCAGCGGTCCGGTGGTGGGCAGGCTGAGCACCACCGCCACGATGGGCGCCCCCGAGACGATGGTGGTGAGCTGCCAGCCGATCGTGCTGACCAGGGGATTGAGCGCGATCCGCACCGGGTACTTGTAGACCAGCGTGCTCTCCTTGAGCCCCTTGGAGCGGGCCGTGATCACGTACTGCTTCTGCAGCTCGTCCAGCAGCATGCCGCGCATCACCCGGATCAGCCCGGCGGTGCCCGCGGTGCCCAGGACGATCACCGGGATCCACAGGTGCGAGAGCATGTCCAGCACCTTGCCGACGCTCCAGCCCGCCTCCAGGTACTGCGGCGAGAACAACCCGCCGACGCTGGCCCCGAGGTACTGGAAGCCGACGTACATGAGGATCAGCGCCAGCAGGAAGTTGGGCGTCGCCAGCCCGGTGTAGCCGATGACGGTGAAGAAGAAGTCACCCGGGGAGTACTTGTTGAGGGCCGAGTAGATGCCGATCGGGATGGACACGACGTAGGTGAACACCAGCGTCGCCATGGCCATGATGGCGGTCATGGCCAGCCGTTCCCAGATCAGGTCCCGGGCCGGCCGGTCATAGGCGAACGAGCGGCCGAAGTCGCCGCGGGTGACGATCCGCCAGACCCACTGTGCGTACTGGGCGTAGAGCGGCCGGTCCAGCCCGTAGTGCAGCCGCAGCGCCAGGAGCTCCTCTTCCGACGCGCGCGAACCTTCCTCTTCCAACTGGGCGATGTAGGTGGTCAGGTAATCGCCGGGAGGGAGCTGGATGAGGCCGAACGCGACGACCGACACGGCCAGCACCGTCAACAGCATGTAGAGGAAACGGCGCACCACGTAGTCGATCATCGGATATGGCTCCGGGTAGCAGCGGGCCCCGCCCCCAGGGGGGAGCGGAGCCCGACAACGCGCTGACGCCTACCCTCTAAAACGAGAACTGCTCTACCAGGTAGGGTGAGAAGAAGTCGAAGTCAGCCGCGTACACGCCCTCTCGCGGCGCGTTCACCAGCGAGTTGTGGAAGATCGCCGGCTGGAAGGTAATGCCGACCGTACCGATGCTGTAGAGCCCGCGCACGTTGCTGCCGGCGATATCGCGGCCCAGCTCCAGCCAGCGCTCGGTGCCCGATGGGGTCTTGGCCAGCTCCTCGGCCACCTCGTAGATGTGCTTCACGTCGTCCGGCGGCTCCTCGCCGCGGGCGCCGCCGGTGGCGTACCACTCGGCCCACGGCCGCCCGGAACCGAACCATGGCGGCGCGAACCAGCCGGGGAACTCGGTGAACATGCCGTGACCGGTGTTGCGACCGTAGTGGTGCGACGACATCTGCATCTGGTTGGCCCGCATCCGGGTCAGCACCAACTCGTCGGAGCCTTCCTTCACGACCACGTTGACCCCGATCGCCTTCCAGTGGCTGGACGCGAGCTGGTTGATGGTGGCCTTCGGCCCCTCGGTGGGCCGGTACTCCAGGATGATGTCGAGGCGTTTTCCGTCGGGGCGCAGGCGGAACTCGCCGTCGGCGTCCCACTGCAGCCCGATCTCATCGAGGATGGCATTGGCACGATCGGGGGCGTAGTCGGTGAAGTACTCGCCCATCCAGTCTTCGTAGAACGGGTTGCTCGGATCCACCGACCAAGCCCGTGGAATGGCTCGGCCCAACAGCGCCACCTCGTTGATCTGGTCACGGTTGAGCGCCAATGACATCGCCTGCCGGAAGCGAATGTCGTTGAACAACTCGCGCAGCACCGGGTCCTCGTTGTAGGTCAGGTTCAACTGGTAGGCCTGGATCGACGAGCGCGGATTCACCAGCAACACGGTGCGGTAGTCGCCCTTGGCCTCACTCTCCCGGTAGAGCGGGTAGTTCTCGAGGGTGAGGTAGAACGACGAGTAGTGGACCTCGCCCGCCATCGAACGCAGGTTGGCCACCTCCTGGTTTTCGATTACCACCCGCACTTGGCGATCCATGTAGGGAAGCTGGTTGCCGGCGGTATCGATCTTCCAGAAGTAGGGGTTGCGGGCGAAGTAGTGGTTACCCACCGAGTCGACGCTGTCGATTATCCACGTCGTGAGCCGCGGAAAATCCATGTCGTCCTGCACGTTGCGCACGTCGTGGGCGCGAAACAGCTCGACCCAGGTGTCGTGGCCCTGTTCCTTGGCGAGATCGCCGGCCTTCGCGTTGTACTTGATGTGAAACTGCGAAAGGTAGTGCTTGGGATCCACCGGGAACGACCGTGAGTCGGATCGCTTCATGCTCAGGAAATGGAGAATCAACGGATGCGGCACCGCAAAGCGGAAACGAACTGTGAGGTCGTCCACCGCCTCGACCTTGACCAGCTCGCCACCGGGCCGCCAGATTCCCCGATTGGCGGGCGTGAGCTCCTCGTTGCTGGCTACGTCTTCGTACCAGAACAGGAAGTCCGCCGAGGTAAGGGGCTCGCCGTCACTCCAACGCATGCCGTTGCGCAGGTGAAGGGTAAGCGCACTGGCGTCATCGTTGAACTCGTATGCCAGCGGGATGTTGGGAAGGATCTCCTTCAGGTCGTATTGGACCAACATCTGCAGGCGGGGACGTCTGGTGTCCACGTCGACGGCGCGCGCTCCGGTGGCCAGGGCCCTGAGGTCGCCGCCGTAGGTGCCGATCCGCTCCAGCGGTTCGATGACCTGGGGCTCGTCGGGAAGGCGGTCCTCCACCGGCGGCAGCTCGCCGGCAGCCACCAGCGCCGCCAGCGCGGGCGCCTCGTTGAAGCTGGTTATCCGGTTGCCCGTCTCGCGCTCGTATTGCGAGAGCGTCACGTAGATTTTCGGCGTCAGGGTCGAGTACTCTCCCGGCGCCAACTCCGCCGCCCCTGACGCGGCGGCCTCCACCGGCGCCTCGCTTGCGGGTGCGGCGAAAGCCGGCGCGACCGCCAGCGCCAACAGCAGAACTCCCACGAAACCGAAACGAACCACGCTTGTGTTCGACATGGCGTCCTCCTCGAAGGTTAATCGGTCGAGCCTACCACCCGTCCGGGGCGGCGTCAAAACCGACAGGCCGCGCCGCCCGCCATCAAGCGAACTTGCTGGTCACCACGCCGTCAACGACGAATACCTATTGCGCGACCTTGCTGCCGTCCACCTTGCGGCGTGGGTCCGCGGTCACCGCGACGTGCGCAAGTTCGGCATCGGTCGTGGGGTCGCCGGCGAGCGTGATGGTTCCGCCGTTGAGGGCCAGCGCGTCGGCCCGAATGCTAATCCCGTCCTCATCACGATCCGCCTTCTGCACCGTGTAGCTGAAGAACGCATGCCGGTCGGCCCAAGACCTGGAGTAGACCGCCTGTCGCGTCTGCGTCCCGATGGTCAGCGCCACCTGCGGACTGCCGGTCACCGTCATCGCTCGGTCGAACTCGACCAGCACCTCGATGGTCTCCCCGAGTTCGTAGGTGTCATCACGCGCTGAAGAGGAGACGAAGTAAATGCCCCTCACACCCGGTGGCGTGACCAGGCTGCCATCCACCTTGCTGCCGCGCTGGGCCGCTACCGCATCGTGCCTCAGATCTGCGGCGGTGGTGCCGTCGGCGGCCGTGATCGTGCCGCCATCGAGGGACAGCGCGTCGGCCGCGATGCTGATTCCGTCCTCATCGCGATCCCCCTCTTGCACGGTGTATTCGAAGTACAGAGTCTGATTGCCCCAGCCGCGGAGAGCCGCATACCGCGTCTCCGTCCCGATGTTCAGCGCTACCTGGGGCTCGCCGGTTGTCTCCACCGCTCCGTCGAACTCGACGACCACCTCGACCGTCTCGCCCAGCGCGTAGGTGTCACCCCGCGCTGGCGTGGAGTCGAAGGAGAGCGCCTGTACCCGCGGTGGCGTGATAACGTCGCTGCCGTCCACCTTCCCGTTACGCACGGAGGCTACCGCCGCGTGTGTCAGGACAGCGTCGGTTGTGCCGTCGGTGGCCGTGATGGTTCCGCCGTCGAGGAGCAACGCGTTGGCCGCGATGCTGATTCCGTCCTCATCGCGGTCATCCTCCTGCACCGCATAGCTGAAGTATGCATATCGATCGTCCCCCCACGACATGGAATAGGCCGCGAGCCGCGTCTGCGCCCCGACGGTCAGCGCCACCTGGGGGGTACCGGTCACCGTCACCGTCCGGTCGAACTCGACCTCCACCTCAACCGTCTCGCCCAGTTGGTAGGTGTCACCCCGCGCTGGAGATGAGAGGAAGAAGATGCCCCTCACCCGGGGCGGCGCGACCAAGCCGCCGTCGACCCTGTCGCCGCCCTCGGAGGCTACCGCCTCATGCGTCAGATCTGCGTGCGTCGTGCCGTCCGCGGCCGTGATGGTTCCGCCGCTGAGGGCCAACGCGTTGGCCGGGATGCTGATCCCATCCTCGTCCCGATCACCCTCCTGCACGGTGTACTGGAAGTACAAGGAGTCACTGCTCCATCCGGAAGACATCGCGTAACGCGTCTGTGTCCCGATGGTCAGCGCCACCTCGGCATCGCCGGTTGCCTTCACCGCTCCGTCGAACTCGACCAACACCTCAACCGTCTCTCCGAGCTCGTAGGTGCCACCGCGCAACGGTGACGAGACGAAGGAAATGTCCCTCACCCGGGGTGGCGCGACATCGCGGCCGCCGTCCACCTTCCAGTCCCGCTCCGCGGCTGCCGCCACGTGCGTCAGGTCCGCGTCGGTGGTGCCGTCGACGGCGGTGATGGTGCCGCCGTTGAGGGTCAGCGCGTTCGCCGGGATGCTGATCCCATCCTCATCCCGGTCATCGGCCTGCACCACGTAGCTGAAGGACAAGTCTCGGCCGTCTCCCCACGGGGAGTAAGCCGCCTGCCGTGTCTGCGTCCCGATGATCAGCGTCACCTGCGGACTGCCGGTCACCGTCACGGCTTTGTCGAACTGGACATCCACCCGAATGGTCTCCCCCAGTTCGTAGGTGTCGCCCCTCGCCGGGAAGGAAACGAAGTAGACTTGCCGCACCACCGGTGGCGTGATCACGCTGCCGTTCACCTTGCGGCCGCCCTCGGCAGCTACCGGCCCGTGCGTCAGATCTGCGTCGGTCGTACCGTCCCCGGCGGTGATGGTGCCGCCGTTGAGGGTCAGCGCGTTGGCCGGGATGCTGATCCCGTCCGCGTCACGGTCCCCCGCCTGCACGGTGTAGTCGAAGTACAGGGTCTGGCTGCCCCATCCAGAGAATGTCGCGTGCCGCGTCTCGTTCCCGATGGCCAGCGCCACCTCGGGATTGCCGGTCGCCTCCACGGCGCGGTCGAACTCCACTTCCACCTCGACCGTCTCGCCCAGTTCGTAGGTGTCGCCCCGCGCTGGGGAGTAGGCGAAGCGGACAGCACTCACCCGCGGTGGCGTAACATCGCTGCCGTTCACCTTGCTGAAGCCGGCGGCGGCCACCGCCTCGTGCGTCAAGACAGCGTCGGTCCTGCCATCGGAGGCCGTGATGGTTCCGCCGTCGAGGCTCAGCGCGTTGGCCGGGATGCTGATCCCATCCTCGTCACGGTCGTAAACATTCGGTCTACCGGTGTGGGACCGCTGGACACATCCGGACCGGTGTGCTACGAATGAGGTGTGGGAGGGTTCTGGCGGAAAACGAGTGGCTGCACGGCGGCGTGCCAGAGCCAGATGGACGAGTTGCGGTGCGAGGTAGTAGAGCTGCGACGACAGGCGCGCTATTACCGCAGGATGCACGGCAAGGCGGTAGCGCGCGAGCAACGGCTGAAACAGAAACTGCAAGCGGCACGGGCCAAGCTCAAGGAACTGCGCCAGCGCCTGCGGGAACGCTGGGCACGGCGCCGCGGCAGCGAGAAGCGAACCAGGAGTGGCGGCGCTCCTGAGGCAACCGCCGCGCCACCGCGGCGCCGCGGTCAGCAACCCGGGGCGCCAAGCCATGGTCGGCGCCGGCACGCACACCTGCCGGTACAGGTTGAAGCACACGACGTTGCCCCGGACCGGCGCCGCTGCGCGGCCTGCGGCGCTGAGTATCATTCGCACGGCAGCGAGGATTCCGAGCAGTTGGAAGTCGAGGTGCGCGCCTACCGGCGGGTGATCAAGCGGCGGCGCTACCGCCGCAGCTGCCAGTGCACGGCGGCCGCGGCGGTGCTCACGGCGCCAGCGCCGCCACGGCTGATCCCGAACGGCATCCTGGGGATCTCGATCTGGGTGACGGTGCTGCTCGACAAGTATCTGCTGTACCGGCCCACGCATCGGTTGCTCGCGGATCTACGCACGCATGGGCTGGATCTTGCCCAAGGCACCGTCACCGACGGTCTGCGGCGTCTGGCGCCGTTGTTCGCGCCACTGCGCGAGGCGCTGATCGAACGCAGCCGCACGAGCGAGCACTGGCATGCTGACGAGACCAGCTGGCAGGTGTTCGAGGCGGCCAGCGAGGACACCTGCCAGCGCTGGTGTCTGTGGCTGTTCTGGAGTGCCGAGGTGGTGGTATTCACGCTCGATCCAACCCGTTCGGCGCGGGTGCCGAAGCAGCATTTTGCGACCGTGACGGGGGGCGTGGTGAGCGTCGACCGCTTCTCCTCGTACAAGCGGCTGGCCAAGGATACCGAGCTGGAGTTGTCGTTCTGCTGGGTGCACATGCGCCGCGACTTCATCACGGTAGCCCATGAGCGGGACGATCAGCAGGAGTGGGCCGAGCAGTGGCTGGCTGACATCGCTACGCTGTATCGCCTGAACGACGAGCGTCTTGAGGTGCGTGGTGAGCCCGCGCAGTACGCGGCGGCCGATGCGGCGTTGCGGGCGGTGGTGCAGGCGATGGAAGAGCGACGAGAGCGCGAACTGGCGCAGCAGCCGAAGCTGGCGGCAGCGTGTGCGAAGGTGCTGCGCAGCATGCGCAACCACTGGCAGGGGCTGACGCGGTTCGTCGAGGATCCCGACTTGCCGCTGGACAATAATCAAGCCGAGCGTGCGCTGCGCGGCCCGGTGGTGGGGCGCAAGAACTACTACGGCTCGGGGGCGCAGTGGAGCGGTGAGTTGAGCGCGGCGCTGTTCAGCCTGTTCCACACCCTCGAACGATGGCAGATCAACCCGCGTACTTGGCTGACCGAGTACCTGAGCGCCTGTGCGGTCGCCGGCGCTCGCGTGCCTGAAGACTACGAGCGGTTCCTGCCCTGGCACCGTCCCGAGGCGCGCTTGCTGCCCCGCGGCTCACCCGCCAAGCTGGTCGACGACCGTGCCGCCTGAGGCGGTGCGCTACTGCGGCCGGCCCTTCAGCGAGCAGGAGCTGCAGTTGATCCGCGCGCTCATCGCTGAGGACCCTACCCGCCATCGGTTCGCCCTCTCGAAGGTGGTGTGCGAACGGCTGCACTGGCGGCGTGCCAACGGACAACTGAAGGACATGAGCTGTCGCGTCGCGATGCTGCGCATGCACCGCGACGGGCTCATCCGGCTGCCGGCGCCGCGGCGGCGTCACTACAACGGCACGCTGCGCCGCCGTCGTACCGCGCAGGCGGAACCGGAGCTGCCGATCAGCGCCCGCGTCGATGAGCTGCCCGCGCTGCAGGTACGACCGCTGGCCGATCAGCGCGAAGCGCTCCTATGGCGCGAGTACGTGGACCGCTACCACTACCTTGGCTATACGCCGCTACCGGGTGCGCAGCAGCGCTACTTGGTCACCTGCCAGCGGCAGGTGCTGGCGGTGGTCGGCTTTGGCGCCAGCGCCTGGAAGGCGGCTCCTCGCGACCGCTTCATCGGCTGGAGCGTTGCCCAGCGCGAAGCGCGGCTGCACCTGGTGGTGAACAACGCCCGCTTCTTGATCCTGCCTTGGGTGCAGGTGTGCAATCTCGCTTCCACCGTGCTGGCGCGCATCAGCCGCCGGCTGCCCGCCGACTGGCAGGCGCGTTATGGGTACCGACCGCTGCTGCTGGAGACCTTCGTGCAGTCCGACCGCTTCGCCGGTACCAGCTACCGCGCCGCCAACTGGACCCACGTCGGACAAACCCAAGGACGCGGCAAACTCGACGTACGTCGAATGCACACGCTGCCCACCAAAGACATCTGGCTCTACCCGCTCAGGCGCGACTTCCGCCGTCGACTGTGCGCTCCTCTTGATCCGCCCCCCAACCTGTAGACCGAATACTTACTCACGGTCCCCCGTCTGCACGGTGTAGTCGAAGTACAGAGTATGGCTGCTCCATCCTGAAAGTGCCGCGTGGCGCGTCCGCGTCCCGATGGTCAGCGTCAACCGGGGCTCCCCGGTTGCCTGCACCGTGGCGTCGAACTCGACGACCACCTCGATTGTCTCACCCAGTTCGTAGGTATCACCGCGCGCCGGGGAGGAAATGAAGGAGATGCCCCTTACTCGCGGCGGCGTGACATCGCGGGTGCCGTCCACCTTGACGGCATGCTCCGGTGCTACCTCCCCGTGCGTCAGTTCGGCGTCGGTGGTACCGTCCCCGGCCTTGATGGTGCCGCCGTTGAGGGACAGCGCGTTGGCCGGGATACTGATCCCGTCCTCGTCACGGTCACCCTCCTGCACCGTGTAGCTGAAGGGCACGTGCCGGTCGTCCCCCCACGACCTGAAGTAGGCCGCGTACCGCGTCTCGGCCCCGATGGTCAGCGCCACCTGGGGACTGCCGGTCACGGTAACCGTCTTGTCGAACTCGACGACCACTTGAACGGTTTCCCCAAGCTCGTAGATGTCGTCCCCAGCCAGCGGGGAACCGAAGTAGACACGTTTCACCGCCGGCGGCGAGTCCAGGCTGCCGTCCACTTTCCGGCCGCGGTCAGGAGCTACCGCCGCGTGCGCCAGGTCGGCATCGGTGGTGCCGTCGAGTCCCTTGATGGTTCCGCCGTCAAGGGCCAGAGCGTCGGCCGGGATGCTGACCCCGTCCTGGTCCCGGTCCGCCTCCCGCACGGTGTAAGCGAAGAACAGAGCGCGAGAACTGCCCCATCCCGAAGCGGTTGCCTGGCGCGTCTCCGTTCCGATGGTCAGCGCCAACCGTGCCTTGCCGTTTGCCGCCACTGTTCTGTCGAACCGGACCAGCACCTCGATCGTCTCTCCACGTTCGTAGGTGTCGCCCTTCGCCGTGGAGTTTACAAACGAGATGTTCTTCACCGCCGGCCGCGAGACCAGGCTGCCGTCCACCTTGTGGCCGCCCTCGGCGGCTACCGCCGGGTGAGTCAGATCGGCGTCGGTGGCACCGTCCGGTCCCTTTATGGCTCCACCGTTGAGGACCAGCGCGTTCGCAACAGTGCTGATTCCATCCTCGTCACGGTCCGCCCCCTGCACGGTGTATTGGAAGGACAGAGAGGGGTGGCTGCCCCAACCCCAGGAGGCCGCCTGCCGCGTCTCCTTCCCAATGGTCAGCGCCAACTGCGGACGGCCAGTCGGCGTCACTACTCTGTCGAACTCGACTACCACCTCAACCGACTCGCCGAGTTCGTAGGTATCTCCCTTCGCGGGGGAGGAGGTGATGGAGAGCCGCTTCACCGCCGGTGCCGAGATCAGGCTGCCGTCTACCTTGTAGCCGGGCGCGGCCGCTACGGCCCCGTGTGTCAGATCCGCCTCGACCGTGTCGTCGGCGGCCTTGATGGTTCCGCCGTTGAGGGTCAACGAATTGGCCGCGATGCCGATCCCGTCTTCATCACGGTCCGTCTCCTGCACGGTGTAGTCGAAGTACAGTGACGGGCCGTCCCGCGAAGCAAACCTCGCGTGCCGGGGCTGCGTCCCGATGGTAAGCGCCACCTGGGGACGGCCGGTTGCCTTCACCGCCCGGTCGAACCGTACCTCCACCTGAACTCTCTCACCGCGTTCGTAGGTGTCACCCCGGGCCGGCGAATCGTGGAACGTGATGGCAGAGACCGCGGGCACGGCGCTCTGGGCGTGAGCGACGGTTGCTGCCGCCGCGAACACGAGCACGCAGCAGAAGCCGATCAGCCCTCGAACCGTCGTCCTGTCGGCGCACAGCGGCGCCCATCGGGTAAGGCAAGGAGTCATGACAGACCACACTACCGCGATCCATTGCCAGTAGTCATGCTCGTAGGCGATACGATGGCGCACTCTTGCGGCTGACCGGCAGAAATCCTCTGGACCGCCGACGTACCAGGCATGGCGAGGCCTGGCGTGGCGCCCTTCGCATTGACAACGCAGATTACGTATAGTTGAGCATGCTGTTCATCGAGACCTCGGAGTTCACCAAACAGCTCCCGGCCCATCTCGATGACAACGGCTACGCGGCCCTGCAGACGTTCCTCAGCGCGCGCCCTGATGCCGGGGAAATCATTCGTGGTTCGGGCGGCATCAGGAAGATCCGCTGGGGGACAAAGGGCCGCGGTAAACGGGGTGGGAGCAGGATCATCTACTACTGGCTTGTCGCCGAAGACGAGATCTACCTGCTCACCGTGTATCGCAAGGGAGTGAAAGACGACCTTTCGCCTGCGGAACGGGCCTTGTGGCGTAAGGTCGTGGAGGAAATAAAGCGTGGCTGAACGCGACATCGCCGCGGAGGTGCTTCAGGGACTCCGTGAAGTGCAGGAGTACCGGGCCGGAAAGCGAACGCTTCGGTCGACCCGGGTCGAGGCGAAGCCCCTGCCGGGACTCACCCCTGAACTCATCAAGATGATTCGCCAGGAGATCGACGTATCCAGAGCCGTGTTCGCCGGTCTGCTGCGCGTCCCGGTACGCACCGTGGAGAGCTGGGAGCAGGGGAGATCGAGCCCATCCCCGGCCGCCGCGGCGCTCATTCTGATGGCCCGGAAATACCCGGACACCTTCGATCGGCTGGCTTCACTCTGAACCACGGCGCGCTGTCGGCGCCCACAGACGCCCACCGCACCTCTGCCCACTGAGCGTATACTGCCCGACATGCAGTTCGAGGCGGCGCTGCCGGTACCTCTGGACGACGACCTGTGGCTGTTCCGGGACACCTGCAACGTCTACGTGGTGCGCGACGGGCCGGCCGCGATCGCGGTCGACTTCGGCAGCGGGCGTTGGCTCGAGGCGCTGCCGGCGCTGGGCATCTCGCGCCTGGAGCACGTCTTCCTGACCCATCACCACGCCGACCAGTGCCACGGCCTGCAGGCACGTCCCACCTGGCCGTTCAGCGTGCACGCGCCCCCCGGCGAGGAAGGGTTCCTGAGTCCGATGGGGGCCGGGGAGCAAACGGCGCCCGGATTCAAGTTCGGCAAGGGCTGTCCGCCGAGTTACGACGTGCTGCCCGGCGGCGTCGCCGGGGTCGATTACGCCGCCATGGGGAGTTACCAGCAGATGTTCTGGGGCCGCCGGCGGCTGCGCTTTCTGCTCACGCCGGGCCACGGCCCGCACGCCAGCTCGGTGCTGCTCGACCACGGCGGCAGGCAGGTGGTGTTCTGCGGCGACGCGGTGCACGCGGGCGGCACGCTGTGGCAGCCGTATCACCTGGAGTGGGACCACTGGCTCGGCACGGGGGCATTGGCCGCCTGGGAGGGTATCGGCCGCCTGCGGGCGCTGCCGATCGGCCTCCTCTGTCCTGCGCACGGCCCGGTGATCGGCCAGGAGATCGCCGCCACCCTGGATACGCTGGCCGGGCGCCTGATGGCGTTCTACGAAGCCAAGGGCAACCCGTCGCCCGGAGAGCCGGACCTGTTCCTGGAGCCGAAGCACCGTGCCAGCGGCGCACGGCAGGTGCTGGACGGCCTCTACCAGTTCGGCCTGAACGGCTACCTGCTGGTGGCGGCCAACGGCGAGGCGCTGGTGATCGACCCGACGCTGCGCGACATCCCGGAGCTGGAGCGCCTCACCGCCGAGCTGGCCGCTTCCGAGGGACGAGCCGTTGCGCTCACCGCGGCAGTCGCCACCCACTACCACAGCGACCACACCGACGCGCTGCCCCTGCTGCGGGAGCGCTACGGCACGACCGTATGGCTGCACCCGGAGGTCGCTGCGCCGTTGCGCGACGTGGAGCGGCTGGACGCGCCCTGGCTTCCCGCCGCCTCCATCGAGCCGGACCGTCTGCTCCCCGCCGACGGTGACTGGGAGTGGAACGGGTACCGCTTCCGCGTCGCGCACTGGCCCAGCCAGACCTGGTGGCACTGCCTGCTGATGACCACCGTGGCCGGCCGCCGCGTCGCCTTCAGCGGCGACTTCTTCAATCCCACCTCGCGCTACAACGGCACCGGCGGGTTCTGCGCCCACAACCGCTGCCGCTTCCGCGAGGGTTACCTCACCAGCGCGCAGACGCTGATCGACTGGGCTCCGGAAGTGATCGCCGCCGGCCACGGCCAGTACTTCGCCTACCGCGAGAGCAAGCTGCGCAAGATCATCGCCTGGGCGCGGCGCGCGGAGGACGCGGTGACCGCCCTCTGCCCCTCGGGCGAGCTGCGGGACTACTACCGCTGGAGCACCGCCGTCTCCGCGCACCGATCACGAGCCCGTCAGCGTTGACGCGCGCTCCACATCGGGCCAGCATGGAAGCATGGAGGCCTCGATTGATACTCCAGAGTCGATGCTGAAAGAAGCATTGGAGATCACGGGAGCCAGGACGAAGCGGGAGGCTGTCGTTACTGCGGTTGCAGACTTCAACCGTCGCGCCCGGGATGGCGGCTCTGGTGCGCCATCTCGGTACCTGTGACAACCTCATCTCTGCGGCGGAGCTTGATGAGCTGCGCGGGACGCCGTGACGCTGGTCGAGCTTGCGCCGGAGCCAGCCTGACCTGACGGGCGGCCAGCTCATGACGCCGCAGGATCGGAAGCGGTTCCCGGCCTTCCAGGCGGTGCTTGCAAACGGTGTCCGGGCGCTGATCCGGCCGCTGCATACCGGTGACGCCCAGATTCTGGGCGACTTCTACCTTTCGGTGCCAGCGCAGGATTACCGCTTCTACCGCAACCGACCGCTGACCCGCGAGCAGGCCGCAACCATGGCCGCCAGCGCCGACCATCCGCATCGCGTGGTGCTGGTGCTCGTGCCCACGCCCCGCCGCGGGAGCCGGCAGACTGACGACTCGATCGGCGGCTACGCCTGGTACCGGTGGGAGGATGGCACCGAGCCCAGTGTCCTCGGCATCTGCATCGGGCCCAGGTTCCAGAACCTCGGTGCCGGCACCGCGCTCATGAAGCGCCTGTTGGAGATCGCCCGCACGGTAGGCCCCCCGGTGATCAGCCTCACGGTGCAGAAGGCGAATCCGCGCGCGGTGTGGCTGTACCGGAAGATGGGATTCCGCATCGTCCGCGAGCAGACGCGCCCGGCCAGCCACTGGTTCCCCGCCGAACCGGAGTACTACATGGAACGCCCCTTGCGGTAGCCTCGCGCCGGTGTTTCTCCCGTGGCTTGTGCGCTTCGTCACTCATACGCTACAAGTGTCAGAATTATCGTCCGCCACCTGTTGAGAGGACTCGAGCAGTGAGTGTACGCAGCATACGGATTACCGAGGACATCGAGGCAGCTATCCGGTATGTGGCCGAGAGGGAACACGCCGAGCAAGCTCAGTCACTGCGCAAGCTGGCCCGGCTGGGCTTTGAAGCCTACGTCGCCGGGCAGTACCGGGCAGGGGAAGTGAGCCTGCGGGAAGCCGCTGACCTCCTCGGCGTGACCTTGTGGGACGCCCTCGACCGGATTGCCGCGTTGGGTGCGGCCGGCAACGCGACCGCCGAGGCGGTGTTGGCCGGGGTGGATACCTTGGAGGCAACGAGAAACTCGCGAAAGTGAGACGTTGACACTTCCTTCGGCCAGAGATCGCCTCAGTGGGAGGCGTAGGGGTCGGCGGCGTCGCGCAGGCCGTCGCCGACGAAGTTGAAGGCGAGCACGGTGATGATCACGAACAGGCCGGGGATCATCAGCCACGGGGCCAGGGCGATGGAGTGCACGTTCTGGGCCGCCTTGAGCAGCACGCCCCAGCTCATCGCCGGCGGCTGCATGCCCAGGCCCAGGAAGCTGAGCGCGGTCTCGGCCAGGATCATGGACGGGATCGCCAGGGTCAGCGCGGCGATGATGTGGCTCAGGAACGACGGCACCATGTGCAGGAAGATGGTGGGCACGTCGCGCCGCCCGGCCAGCTTGGCGGCGACCACGAAGTCCTCCACGCGCAGGGCGAGGAAGCGGCCGCGCACCACCCGCGCCAGGCTGGTCCAGCCGATCAGCGACACGATCACGGTGATCGCGAAGTAGGTCTGGAGCACCGACCAGTTGCCGGGCAGCGCCGCGCTCAGCCCCATCCACAGCGGCAGGGCGGGAATGCCGATGATGATCTCGATCATGCGCTGGATCACCTCGTCCACGGTGCCGCCGACGAAGCCGGCGAGACCGCCGATCATGATGCCCAGAAAGAAGCTGATCGCTACCCCGACCAGCCCCACCGACAGCGAGATCTGCGCACCGTACAGGGTACGCGAAAACACGTCGCGGCCGAGCGCGTCGGTGCCGAACAGGTGCACCGGCACCCCCTCGACGCCGGTGCCGAACAGGTGCAGGTCGGAGGAGAACAGCCCGAACAGCTCGTACTCGAAGCCGCGCACCAACAGCTTCACCGGGTAGCGCTGCGCGCGATCCTCCTGGTAGACGTTCTCGTAGGTCTCACGGTCCAGCTCGCTCACCAGCGGGTAGACGAACGGCCCGAGCAGGCGCCCCTCCGCGAACCAGTGCACCACCATGGGCGGCGCCTCCTTGTAGGCAAGGCTGCGCTGCCGCGGATCGTGCGGACTCAGGAACGGGGCGAACAGCGCCGACAGGTACAGAATCGCGAGCACCACGGACGCTCCCACCGCCACCTTGTGGCGGAAGAAGCGGCGCCGCATGAGCTGCCATTGCGAGGCGTAGAAGGCGCGGTCATCGCGGTCGTCGGCGGACGCCGCCTCCGGCGTGCGCGGCACCACCAGCTCGCGCGTCTCGACCGGGACGCCGTGCTCGCGATCCGCCTCCGCCACCGCTCGATCCCGCCTAGCCTGCTTTCTTCTCGAACCGGATGCGCGGGTCGGCCACGACCAGCAGCAGGTCCGAGATCAGCGTCCCGATCACGGTGAGGATGCTCAGCAGCATGATGAAGCTGCCGGCCAGGAACATGTCCTGCGCCAGCAGCGCGTCGATCAGGAGCGGTCCGGTGGTCGGCAGGTTGAGCACCACCGCGGTGATGGTGGCGCCCGAGATCAGGGTGGGCAGGGTCCATCCGACCGTGCTGATGAACGGGTTGAGCGCCACCCGCACCGGGTACTTCATGATGATGCGGTTCTCGGTCAGCCCCTTGGCGCGGGCCGTGATCACGTACAGCTTGCGCAGCTCGTCGAGCAGGTTGGCGCGCATGATGCGCACCAGTTCGGCGGTCCCGGCCGAGCCCAGCACGATGGTGGGAATCCACAGATGGCCGAGCAGGTCGGCCACCTTGCCGAACGACCACGGCGCGTCCTGGTACTCCAGCGAGAACAGGCCGCCCACGTCGATCCGGAAGTAGCGGAAGCTGACGTACATCAGGACCAGCGCCAGCATGAAGTTGGGGACCGCCAGCCCGACGAAGCTGAAGAAGGTGGCCACGTAGTCGCCCGGCGAATACTGGCGCACCGCCACGTAGATTCCCACCGGGAACGCCACGATCCAGACGAACAGCAAAGACGAAAGGGAAATGAGGAGGGTCAGCCCGATCCGCTCCCACACCAGTTCGTTGACCGGGGTCTGGTAGCGGAACGACTGCCCCATGTCGCCCTGCACGAAGTTGGTGATCCACGACCAGTACTGCCCCAGGAACGACTTGTCGAGCCCGTACTGCAGGGTCAGGCTCGCCACCATCTCCTCGCTCACCGCCTCTCCCTGGGCCTTCAGGCGGGTGATGTAGCTGGTCAGGTAGTCCCCCGGCGGCAACTGGATGATCACGAACGACAGGAACGAGATCACCAGCAGCGCCAGCAGCATGTTGAAGAAGCGGCGGATCAGATAGTCGACCATCGCGGCCCTCTACCGGCCGCACCCCCACGCGGGGAGGTGCGGCCTGAATTACGTCAGCGCGCCGGCGCTATTCGTCGATGAACCACTGGGCCGGCAACGTCTGCACCCAGAGGAAGCTCTCGAACGAGAACGGCAGCACGTCGGGCACGTTGTTGATGCGGTTGTTGATGATGATCGGCCGCACCGCCTTGGCCACCGTGCCGATGACCGGCAGGTTCTCGGCCTGGAACGCCCACACCCTGGTGCCGAAGCGGTTGAACTCCTCGGCGTTGGGAGCGTCGACCCAGGCGTGCCAGTCGTCGATCCACTGCTTCCACTCGGGCGGCGGCTCGGTGCCCATCGCCGGCTCCTCGCCCTGGCGGCCACCGTCCACCCAGCGCTGGTGCAGGTACCACTTGCGCCACTCCGTGGAGTAGATGATCACGTCGAGGCCGAACGGTGGCGGCGACGACAGCCGGCTGGGCATGTACGCCTCGGAGACCCAGACCAGGATGTCCAGCTCGTTGGCCTGCAGGAGCTCCCACTGCAACTCCTGGGCAATCTGCTTGAAGTTGATCCGGATGCCGATCTCCTCCCAGTAGTCGCGCGCCAGCTCGGCGATGTTGTCGCCCATGGTGCCGAGCACCGAGCTGGTGTGCGGTCGCATGTCGAGGATGAACTCCTCGCCGTTCGGCGTCTCGCGCCAGCCGTCGCCGTCGCGGTCGGTCATGCCCATTTCGTCGAGGATCGCCTTGGCGCCCTCCGGGTCGTAATCGGCGTACGACCGGGTCCACGCCTCGTCGAAGAAGGCGGCGCCCGGGTCGACCGAGTACTGCGCCGGCGTGGCCAGACCCAGGAACACGAACTCGTTGATCTCGGGGCGGTTGAGCGCCAGCGACAGCGCCTGCCGGAACCGCTTGTCGGTGATGACCGGGCCCTTCACCGGATCGGGGTGGTTCATGTTGGCCATGAAGATGACGCGGCTGGTCTTGGTGTCCTGCCACTCGCGCACGTTGTAGCCGCCCACCTCTTCGTTCTGCTTGTACAGGGCGAAGCTGCTGGGATCCATCAGGCGTCCGCCGATGTCCACCTTGCCCTGCATCATGTTCAGAATCGCCACCTGCTTGTCGGCGAAGTAGACCGCCCGCAAGGTGTCGATGTAGGGAAGCTGGTTGCCCGCCGAGTCGACCGCGAAGAAGTAGGGGTTGCGCACGCTGTACTTGCCGGTCGAGTCGCGGCTCTCCATCACCCAGGCGGCCAGCTTCGGCTGCGGATACGGCTCCGTGGGCGCGGTCGACATGCGCGCGCTCAGGTGCGCGATCCAGGTCTCGAATCCCTCCTCCTTGGCCATCTCCTCGGCCTTGTCGTTGAAGTCGGCGTGGAACTGCTCGATGTAGTGCGCGGGCGTGTAGATGTTGCCCTGCCGGGTGCGGTGGAAGTTCAACAGCGGGATCAGGTAGGTCGGCGTCAACGGCGCCGGGTAGGTCATGCGCAGCGTGTAGTCGTCGACCGCATCCCACTGGGACAGCTCACCGCCCAGGGACCAGCGGATGGCCTGGCTCGGAATGTCCGGGTTCTTGAACAAGTTGTCGTACACCCACATGAAGTCGGCGGTGGTGAACGGCATGCCGTCCGACCACTTCATCCCCTCGCGCAGGTGGAAGGTGAGCACGGTGCGGTCGTCGGACAGCTCGTACGCCTTGGCGCCGTGCGGGATGATCTCGTTCAAGGTCGGGTCGGCGCGGAACAGGAAGGTCTTGGCGCCGCGGTGCATGTCGCCGTAGTCCCCGGGACCGGTACGCGCCACGCGCAGCTCGCCGCCGTACTTGCCCACCTCGGAAAAGGGCTCCATCACCATCGGGTCCTCGGGCAGCCGGTCCTCCACCGGCGGCAACTCGCCGGCCTGCACCATGGCGGCCAGCATCGGCGCCTCCTGGAAGCTGGTGATGCCGACCTGCGACGCCGTCGGCGGGGTGAGCCAGCTCTCACGGACGGTGTAACGGCCGACGACCTTGACGATGTCGCTGCCTTCGGCGGCCATGGCGGCCGCGTCGTCGCCGGCGGCGGCTCCTTCCTCGGTGCCGCTGGCGTACACCGGCGTGGCCGCGAGCGCGATTGCCAGCGCCCAGCCGGCGAGCGAAAGTAGTCGGTTCCTCATTTGGATACCCCCTGAAAAATTCAGATACGCCTCGGGGCCGCGAACGCGGCCGTGGCAGGCTGCCGCGGCGGCGAAACCACCCTGGCCTCGGAGGCGAGCAGAGGCTACCGCAGACCGCCGGAAAGGACAACGCTTCGCTTTGCAACATGCGGGCGCCGGTGATAGCGTCGCCGCCATGGGTACGTTGAGCTTCGCTCACGAGACGCCGCGGCGGTTGCGTACCGCCTTCCTGGGCACCTCCGGACACGCGTTCCGCAACTACCTGCCCTCGCTGCCGTACGCTCCGGTGGAGCTGGTCGCCGTGTGGGATTCCGACGCCGGGCGGGCGGAGGCGTTCGCGCGCCAGTTCGGCGCACCGCGCTGGTACACCGAGGTCGACCGGCTGCTGGACGAGGCGGAACCGGAAGCGGTGCTGATCGCCACCGACGGCAGGGACGGCGACGAGCCGCGCAACTTCGGCCTGATGGCGCGCTGCCTCGAACGCGGCTGCCATGCCTGGTGCGACAAGCCCGTCTCCGCCAGCGCAGCCGGCGTCGCCCGGCTGATCGACATCCGGGACCGCGTGGGCAAGGTCGCCGGGGTCGGCATCAAGACCATGTTCTACCCCGCTCATCAGCGGGTGCGCGAGATCGTGCGCGACCCGGCGTTCGGGCGCCCGGTCACCATGACCGTCCGCTACCCGCTGCACATCCCCTGGCGTGCCGGACTGCCGGCTACCGACCGCGCCGTGGGCAGTTGTCTGGGGCACGTCTGGCATCCGTTCGGCGCGGCGCTGCTGATACTCGGCCCCATCGACCAGCTCTACGTTGAGCCCGCTCCCGCGGGCGGCGGCGGGGTAGCGATCGCGCGCTTCGCGCAGGGCGCCGTGGGCGCGTTCCACTTCAGCGCCGGGCGCGCCGGCACCAGCCCGCTCGAGTTCCTGGAGGTGGTGGGCGAGGGCGCCAACGTCACCGTCGAGAACGCGGCGCGGCTGACCTACTACCGCCCCGGCTCACCGGGCCCCTACGGTCGTACTCCCGGCTTCCTCACCGATGACGATCAGGCGCCGCTGGTGTGGCAGCCGGAACTGTCGCTGGGCCAGCTCTACAACAACAACAACTTCATCCAGGGCTACGCGCAAAGCGTCATCGCCTTCGCGGAGGCCGCCCTGGGCGGCGCCCCGCTCGCCTGCGGGACCCTGGAGGACGCGCGCGAGGTGCTCAAGGTGTTCGATGCCCTGCGCGCGGGTCCGGGCCGGCAGATTACTCTGCCCGACGGGTGACGGCGGTGCTCCAGGCGAGCGCCCTGGCGGCCACCTGGCGCCTGATGACGTGGGAAGACGTTGCCGCGGGCGGCGTGAGCCATCCCATGGGAGCGGACGCCGTGGGCTACCTCTCGTATGACGGCGGCGGCCGGATGTCGGTGCAGGTCATGCGCCGCGGACGGAGCGGTCTGGCGGCCGACGATGTCGCGGAGGCGAGCGCCGACCTGCTGCGCGAGGTGCTCGGCGGTTACCTCGCTTACGCCGGCAGCTACGTGGTGGACGCGGCGGCGGGCACGGTGACCCACCGCATCGACTGCGCCCTCCTGCCCGCGCAGGTCGGCACCGAGTTGACCCGCTGGTGCGAGATACACGGCACCCGGCTCACCTTGTTCCTGTCGCCGCGGGCGACCGACGGTCCACGCACCGGCGGCCGCGTGGTCTGGGAGCGCCTCGACTGACTCGGCTTACCCCGCCTCGGGTTCCGCAGCCGCGGTTACTTCAGGGCGTGCTTGTACTGCCGGGTACGGCGCTTGATCAGTTCGCCCAGCTCCCGGGGTGAGTCGGGGGCGCCGAGGTACCCCACCGACGGGCTGCGCTCGGCCACCCACTGCGCGTCCGCCGCCGTGCGCACGTGACCGCCATGGATCAGCACCAGGATCTGCGGGTTGACCGCATGCGCCGCGGCGGCGACGTCGGCGACGATCCGCGGCGTCTGCTCCAGGGACGGCATCTCCCCGCCGACGCCGAGGTGAACAACGATCCCGTCCACCCCCGCCGCGGCCATGGCGCGCGCCTCGTCGGGCGTGAACAGGTAGGCCAGGGTAAAGAAACCCTGCTCGTGCGCCTGCCGCATGAACTCCACCTCGCGGTCGAAGCCCATGCCGCCGTCCTCCAGCACGGTGCGGAAGTTGCCGTCCACCATGCTCACGCTGGCCCAGTTGTTGATGCCGGAGAAGCCGGCCTGATCGATCTGCTGCAGAAACACGTCGACGCGCCGCGTCGGATCGGTGCACGCCAGCCCCAGCAGCACCGGCGTATCCCTGACGAGCGGCAGGATCTCGCGCGTGCCCACCTCGTACGCCAGCGCGTTGCCATCGCCGAACGGTGCCAGTCCGACCCCCGCCAGGTAGCCGGCCTGGTTCCAACGCGCCAGCGCGTAGGTGACGATCAGGTCCGCGCCCCCTCCTCCGCGTACCGCGCCGCGCTGCCCGAGGCGCAGCGCGCACAGAAGATGGCCCGCCCGGCGTCCACCTCCGCACGCAGCCTGTCGACGATCTCCGAACGCGGATACAACACTGTCTCGCTCCTCCGAGCCGACAGCGTAGAGCGCGTCAGCCGCCGCCGCAACGACCGGAAGGCGCAGGGCGGGTGCCTCCCGTGCGCTCACGGAGCCCCGGCGCTCACCTCACAGGCCGGCGGTTCCCCCCCTCTGGGTTCCCACAACACGTCGAGCGCCGCCGTCACGTCCAGCGGCTCGCCATACCAATCGGGGGTCGCGGTGTGCGGTCCAATGCTGACGCCGGCCGCCGCCAACCGCGCCACGGTCGGCGCCAACGGCTCCCCGGCTCCCGCCCAGCGCGGCGCCGGCGCCACCGCCGGCAGCGGCTCGCCATCCGGGCGCAGGAACTGGAACCCCCCTGCGCCATCGGCGGCCACTTGAAAGCCCTCCTCGTGCAGCGCGCGGTGGTGGAAACGACACACTTGGACCAGGTTACTGAGCTTCGTCTCCCCGCCGTCCGCCCAGTGCACGACGTGATGGGCGTCGCAGTGGCGAGACGTGCAGCCGGGGAACTGGCACTGGTTGTGATCCCTGCTCTCGAGGGCGCGGCGCAACGCGGTCGGGATGGTGCGAGTGCGCCGGCCCACGTCGAGCACTCCACCGTCGGTGCCATGGCTCAGCACCACGAGGCCCGCATCGCAGGCGACACGGCGCGCCGCCCGCGCACCGACGTGGAGCCCACCGGCCTGCTCGATCACCGCCTGGGCGGGCGCGGGATCGGACACCGGGGCGGCCCGGTCGCACCCGCACGTCGCCTCGGCACGGTGGAGACCGCCGGCGGGCTCGATCAGCGCCTGGAGGGCATCGAGGTCGGCCGCCGAGGCCTCGTGGTCGCGACCGTGCGTCGTCGGGACGCCGAGGGGATCGCCGGCGCGCTCGATCGGTGCCTGGTCCGCGGCGTCCGCCGCCGGCTCCTCCGGTTCGGAGGCCGCCTCGTCACCGGGGGCAGTTTCCGCGGAAACGTGTCGCGCGTCAGCGGCCGCCTCTGGGGAGGCAAGTCCGGCCGCGTCCACGTGCACCGTCACCTGGAAGCGGTCGCCGGCAGTGCCCGGATCGAGGCCGCCGGCCAGCGCACTCTCGGCCACCAGCCCCAGCGCGTCCGCGCGCCGCTGCCCGATGCCGGTGTCCTGGTCATCCTCTCCCGCGGCCGGCACCTGCTCCAGCGCCGCCTCCAGGGCCCGCAACACCACCGCGCCAACCTCCGGCGTCAGCCGCGCGCGCAGCACCAGCATGCCATCGTCGTTCACCCGCGTGCTCAGCATGCGCCGCGCCAGGCGCAGCTTCTCGGCATCGGGCTGCGCCGCCCGGTCGGCCTCGCGCCATGCCCGCACCAGCCGCTCAACCTGCGCCGCGGTGGCACCGCAGGCGACCGCGATCAGGCGTGCCTCGGTGGCCGGGGTCGCCACTCTCGTGAGGGCGCGTACGATCGAGTAGGAAAGGCGGCCGCAGGCCATGGCGGCGCTGAGATGGTTCAGGTCCGCGAGCGCCGCCGCCACGCGCAGCTTCTCGCGGGCGGCGCCGAGGTCGAGGCCGATGCGCCAGTTGAGCCAGTGGGCGCAGGAGCGAAAGCCCTCCCAGCCGTGGCGGCGATCGAACTCACGCAGGTCGCACAGCAGCTCGTAGGTGGCGGCCTGGATGCGGGCGGAGCGCTCGGCGATGCGGTTGCCGAGCAGGTCCAGGTCGGGCGCCGCCAGCGCCCCGGCCAGCGGCGGAGCGGGGAGCTGGACGACCGGCGGTTCGGGGCACGCTGCCTGGGTCGGCTGGCGTGGCACGGTGCTCGTGTTGGGTGCCATGAGGCCGATGGTACACCCGGTTTTCGGAGGCCCCCTCCTGGCCGCTGGGCTGGCCGTTGGGGCCGGTTTGGCGTTTCTGATGCAATTCGGTCGCAGCGGGCCCGGGAGCGGGCACTGAGGGCGGAAACGCGGCCGGTTCAGGCGGGATCGGCCATTTGACGCAATCTGCTAGCCAGAACCGTGTCAACCCCCAAGGAACAAAAAAACAACGAAATACGCTGAACTTCCGAGCTCGCGCCATACCGTACCGTCGTTCCCCTTGTGCGCCACTCCTACGTGGGTGGGGCCAATCGGCGCGCGCAGGAGGCAGACGGCAAGACCTGGGCTGCCGGTCGCAGGCGCTCAGCGCCCAAGGGAACGCGCGGGACGTATCGCAACGCGTCTGTGCAGCCGCACAGGGTACTCGCGCGCGCGGGACGATCTCTCGTACACTCGCCGCACGATGTGTCGCAACATTCGTCCTCTGCACAACTTTGCGCCGCCAGCCACGGACGAGGAGGTGCGGGCCGCCGCGCTGCAGTACGTGCGCAAGGTGGCCGGCGCGGGCAAGCCGTCACGCGCCAACGAAGCCGTGTTTCTGCGCGCGGTGGACGAGGTGGCCGGCGCCACCCAGCGCTTGCTGGAGGCACTGGTCACCAGCGCGCCGCCGCGCAACCGCGAGGTGGAGGCGGCCAAGGCGCGAGCGCGCTCCGCGCAGCGGTTCGGCCGTGCCTCGGCGGCGCAGGCCGCCCCGGCCCGAGGCTGAGCGGTGACCGAGCCGCGCACGGGGAACCCGCCGCTCAGGGTCGCCATCATCGGTACGGGGCGCCGTAGCGGCTACCTGTACGGGCCGCTCCTGCAGGCACTCGACGACACCGAGCTGGTGGCGGTGTGGGGCCGCAGCGCGGACTCCGCCGCGGGGCTGGGCGCCCGACTCGGCGTGCCCGCCTACACCGACCTGGAGCGGTTGCTGCGGGAGACCGCCGCGGAGGTGGGAGTGGTGTCGGTCAACTACGCCGCCAACGGCCAGGTCGGGCGGCAGGCCGTGGAGCACGGCCTGCACGTGCTGCTGGAGACCCCGATCGCGCACCAGCTCAGTGAGGCCGACGCCATCATCGAGACGGCGCGGCAACGGGGATTGAAGGTCGAGGTGGCCGAGCAGTTTCATCGCCGGCCGCTGGAGCAGGCCAAGCTGGCCCTGATCGGATCCGGGCTGATGGGCCGGGTGCACACGTCGTTCAACGACTTCTGCGGCCACGGCTACCACGGCGTGAGCGTGATGCGCAGCTACCTGGGCTTCGACTGCCGGCCGCTGCAGGTCACCGGCGCGGTGCGCCGCTATGCACTGCAGACCGGCGGCAACGGCGAGACCCAGGAACACGGCATCGTGGAGTTCGAGGGCGGCGGGCTCGGCATCTTCCACTGGAGCAACGTGGCCTATGGCAGTCCCCTGCGCTGGTGGCGCAGCAGCCGCTTCCTGGCGCAGCGCGGCATGGGCATCAGCGTCGGCGTGGGGCTGGATATCGAGGAGCGGCTGTCGCTGCTGGCGCCCGGTGACGGCGCCCCGCAGTTCCTGACCGTCGAGCGGCGCTGGGAGCGGGTGGACGGCGGCGCGCTGACCGCGATCGAGATCCACACCGGGCGGCCGGAGCAGCCGCTGATCCGCTGGCGCAACCCGTTCGCCCCCCGGCTGCAGGGCGACGGGCGCCAGTGGCATGACGACGAGATCGGCGTGGCCGGCTGCATCGCCAGCCTGGTGCGGGCGGTGCGGGAGGACGCGGAGCCGAGCTACGGCGCGCAGCAGGGCCGCCTGGACCAGGAGCTGATCTGCGCGCTGCGCAAGTCTTCGGCTGAAGGCGGGGTGCCGGTGCGGCTGCCGCTGGACCCGGACGAGGTGATTCCCGCGTAGCGGCCTGCCCCGCGCGCCTGGGAGTCCCCGTCACTCCTCCCAGGGCAGGTAGCACACCTTGACGGCGCGCTTGCGGCGCAACAGCTCGACTCCTTCCGCATAGCGCCGCAGCGGCAGGCGGGTGGTGACCAGCGGCTGCAGGCGCAGGGCGCCGCTCTTCACGTGGGCCAGGGCGCGTTCGGCGGCGGTCTTGAAGTGGCCGGGATATCCCAGCAGCGCCAGCTTGCGGTGGCGTGCCCGGTACACCACCTCCTCGCGCAGCACCCCGAAGATCGCCACCGCCGCCGTGGTGCGGTCCATCAGCGCCTCGATGGAGACCTTCAGGCCGGTGCAGTCGATGGCCAGATCGAAGGCCGCCGAAGGTGTTTCCTCCGGTGCCAGGGTGCACGCCGCGCCGAGGCCGGCCGCCAGCTCCCGCCGCTCCGCGATCGGATCGACACCTATCACCTCGCCTGCTCCGTGGGCGCGCGCGAGCTGCACCGCGATCAGTCCGGCGGGCCCGAGACCGCCGACCGCCACCCGCCGGCCGGCCACGCCGTAACCGCGCTGCAACTGGTCGATGGTCACCTGCACGCACATCGCCAACTCCAGGGGAGCGAGCGCCGTGGCCGGCAGTCCTTCCGGCACCGGCAGCAGGTGGTCCGCATCGAACACGTTGTAGCGGGCGTAGCAGCCCGGCCGCTCATGCCCCGGATCGCGCCAGGCCGCCACCCGCATCCCCGGGGCCAGGCCGTCGACGCCCTCCCCGACCGCCTCCACCCGGCCCACCGCCTCGTGGCCGGGCTGGCCCGGCGGATAGGGATATGGCAGCGGGCGGCCGGGAAACATCGGCTCGCCGCTGGCCAGGTGCAGGTCCCAGTGCGGGCAGGTGGTGATCGCCTCGATCCTGACCAGCGCCTCGCCGGGGCCGGCGCCGGGGATCGGGCCGTCACGCAACTCGCTCACACCGGGCGTGACGATCTGCAGGTAACGGTTGCCCTGCTCCTCCATCATTCTTTCCGCGGAGGAATCGGCTGCGGGAAGTTCCAGCGCACCCAGTTCCACTGCAACTGGTCGCCGGTGGCGTCGTTCCACCCCAGCAGACGCCCCTTCATCTCCGCCAGCACCTCGCGCGCCGCGGGGCTGGAGATCCGGTTGTTCATCTCGAAGGGGTCGTTGCGCAGGTCGTAGAGCTCATCGACGTCGTGGGCATTGTAGACGTATTTCCAGTCGCGGGTCCGCACCATGCGCTGGGTCTGGTAGCCCCACACCTCGCCGTGATTTTCGCAGTACACACTGTCCGGCCAGCCGGCGGGTTCTTCGCCGCGCAGCAGCGGCAGCAGGCTGATCGCGTCGATGTCCGGCGGCGCCTCGATGCCGGCGAGCTCCAGGATGGTCGGCATCAGGTCCATGAGCCGGACGAAGCGCTCGATCCGTTGCGCCGGTCGGCGCGGCCGCCTGATGATCAGGGGTATCCGGAACACCTCTTCGTACATGGTGCCGGCCTTCTCGAAGTGCTTGTGGCTGCCCATGGAGTCGCCGTGGTCGGTGGTGAAGATGATGATGGTGTCGTCGGCGATACCCGCGTCCTCCACGGCAGCGACGACTCGACCCAGGCACGTATCCAGCAGCGTGACGTCGCCGTAGTACCTGGCCACCGCCTGCTGCCACCAGGCCCAGTCCTTGTCCTCCAGGTGCCACTCCCGGTGCTTGCGCAGGTGCGACGCGGGCTTGCCGGCGAACGACTCGTCGAAGTTGGGCCAGGGCGGGATCGCGGCCGGGTCGTACTGCGAGGCGAACGGCTCCGGCACGATGTTGGCGAAGTGGGGCGCCCCGAGGTCGATGCGCAGAAAGAACGGGTGGCGACCGGCGGCCCGCTCGCGGATGAAGCGGATGCCCTGATCAGCGCAGCGCCAGGAGGCGGACTGCTCCTTGGGCGCATCCAGCACCCCGCCCACGCTCTGCCTCCCGCCCGGGAAGTCGATGTACTGCATGGTCTCGGGCTTCCCCTCGCGCACCGCGGCCGGCGTCACGTGGCGGTGGAAGCCCCACTCCTCGGGCCCGCGCTCCTGGTGGACGTGCCACTTCCCCACGTAGTCCAGGGCGTAGCCGCCTTCTCGCAGCAGCCGGGAGAAGGTGGGGATCTCCGGCGCCAGGCCGCGGCACCACGCCGGCGCAATGTGGGTGTTGATCATCACGCCGTGGTTGTGCGGATACAGCCCGGTCAGGAGAGACGCCCGCGCCGGCGAGCACACCGGAGATGTCGTGTAGGCGAAGTCGAACGCCGTACCTTCCCGTGCCAGGCGGTCCAGGTTGGGGGTCTCGCAGATCCGGTTTCCATAGCAGCCCAGCGCGTCCTGCCGGAGCTGATCGGTCATGAAGAGGATGATATTGGGTCGGTTCATGGTCATGGATCGCTCCCCATACCCGCATTGTCGGCTACTTGTACGGATCGGCCGCATCGCGCAGACCATCTCCGAGGAAGTTGAAGGCCAACACGGCAACGACCACGAACAGGGCCGGGATGATCAGCCAGGGGAAAGCGGCGACGCTGCGCAGCTTCTGCGCATCCTGCAGCAGCACGCCCCAGCTCACCGCGGGCGAGCGCAGACCCAGACCCAGGAAGCTGAGCGCGGTCTCCGCGAGAATCATGGTGGGGATGTCGAGGCTCACGCTGACGATCAGGTATCCGGCGAAGTTCGGCAGCAGGTGACCGCGAATGATGCCCGACTCCTTCATTCCGGCCAGCCGGGCGGCCATGACGAAGTCCAGCTCCCGCAGCTCCAACAGCTTGCCCCTCACCACGCGGGCCAGCCGGCCCCAGCTCACCAGTGACAGCACGATCACGATGCCGAAGTAGATGCGCAGAATGGGCCAGTCCCGCGGCATCGCCGCGCTCAGCGCCAACCACAGCGGAATGGTCGGCAGCGACATCAGGAACTCGATGACGCGCTGGATCACCATGTCGACACGGCCGCCGTAGTAGCCGGATATGCCGCCCAGGGTCACCCCTATCACGAAGGTCAGCGCCACCCCGGCCAAGCCGATGAAGAGCGACACGCGAGCAGCGTAGATGGTGCGGGAGTAGACATCCCGCCCGATGGTGTCGGTCCCGAACAGGAACAGCCCGCCGGGCTGCTCGACGCTGAACAGGTGGCGATCGAGATCGAACAGGCCGAACAACCGGTAGCTCTCGCCACGAGCGAACAGGCGCACCGGGTAGCGCAGGTTCGGATCCTCGGCGTACACCAGTGCCAGGGTCTCGCTGTCGCGGGTCGACGTGATGCCGTAGACGAAGGGCCGCAGGTGGAAGCGGCCCGCGGCGTCGACGAAGTGAATGCGGGACGGCGGATGGGAAATGGCGTCGACGAAGCGCCGCTCCACCGAGTACGGCGTGAAGAACTCCGCGAAGATGCCGAACCCGCCCAGGACCACCAGGATGCCGCTCCCCAGCAGGGCCAGGTGGTGGCGGCGGAACTTGCGCCACATGAGCTGCCAGCCCGAGGCCAGGAAGTAGCGTTCCTCCACGCTCGCCTGCTCCCCTCCGCTCACGTCGCGACCCCCTTCTCGACCCGAATCCGCGGGTCCACGGCCACTAGCAGAAAGTCGGAGATGATGGTCCCGACGATGGTGAGCCAGCCCAGCAGCAGAATGATCGCGCCCGCCAGGAACATGTCCTCCACCAGCAGCGCCGAGTAGAGCGCCGGGCCGATCGTGGGCAACGACAGCACCAGGGCGCTGATTGTGGATCCCGATACGATCTCCGGCAGCAGCCAGCCGACGGTGCTGATGATGGGATTTATCGCCACCCGCACCGGGTAGCGGAACAGCAGCGCCCGCTCCCCCACGCCCTTGGCACGCGCAGTCACCACGTACTGCTTGGCAAGCTCGTCCAGCAGGGAGCCCCGCATCACCCGAATGAGGCTGGCGGTGCCCGCCGTGCCGATGACGATGATCGGCACCGGCAGGTGCTTGATGAGGTCGAGCACCTTGCCGAAGCTCCAGGGCGTCCCCGCGTAGTCGGCAGAGAACAGGCCGCCGGCGCTTACGCCCAGGTTCTGCAGAATGAACATCAGGATCAGCGCCAGCAGGAAGTTCGGCGACGCCAGCCCGATGAAGCCGACCACCGTGAGCACGTAGTCGCCCGCCGAGTACTGGTGGGTGGCCGAGTACACGCCGATGGGAATGGCCAGCAGGTAGGTGAACACCAGGGTCGTGAAGGTCACGATGACGGTGAGACCCAGTCGCTCGCCGATCACCTCGTGCACCGGCCGGTTGTGGCGGTACGAGTACCCGAGGTCGCCCCGAACGATCTTGGCGAACCACTTCAGGTACTGCACGTGGAGCGGCTTGTCGAGGTCGTAGCGCACTCTGAGCTGATCCAGCACCGCCTGACTCGCCGCGTCGTCGCTGGCCGCGAGCTTGAGCGCGTACGAGGTGACGAAGTCGCCCGGCGGGAGCTGGATGATCACGAAGCTGACCACGCTGATCAGCCACACCACCACCAGCATGTAGCCGAGCCGACGGACGACGTAGCGCAGCAGCCTGATCCGCCCCGCCGGTATTCTGCCTTATCCCGCCGAGTCGCCGCCTACTGCTTGATGTACCAGGTCTCCGAGAGGTACGGGTGCAGCCGCCGCATGCCGATCACCCAGCCCGGCTCACCGCGCATGTTGCCGATCCGGTTGTTGACGATGCGCACCAGCGGCGGGCTGGTGACGGTGCCGAAGAAGCGCAGGTTCTCGATGTTCAGCCGGATCATCTCGTTGGCGAGCTGCTGGTAGCGGTCGCTGCCCTGCGGCTCCACCATCCACGCCATCGCCGCCTCGAACGCGCTCTTGACGTCGGCGGGCGGTTCGATTCCCTCGCTGCCGCCCGAGTCCAGCCACTGCCGCCACGGCAATGCCGCCATGGCGCAGCAACTCACGTTGTGATACGGCGGGATCAGCCTGATCGGCGTCGCGCTGCGCGCGCGGATGGGGGAGCCGCCGTCGCTGCTCCAGATGCCGACGTCCAGCTCGTTGGCGTGGCCGCGGGTGTTCCACAGCTTGCAGTCGAGCAGCTTCGGCTCGTAGCGCACCCCGATCTGCGCCCAGTAGCTGCGTACCAGCTCCTCGTGGCGCTCGACGTAGCCCTTCCAGCTTATGCAGTGCTCACCGAGGATCTGCAGCACCTCGCCGTCGGGCCGCAGCCGCCACTTGCGGTCGGCATCCCATTGCAGACCCATGTCGTCCAGCAGTTGATTGGCGCGGGCCACGTCGTGCTCGGCGAAGTGACTCCCCATCCACTCCTCGTAGCCGGGCCACTCCGGCCGCACGGGTGAAGTGAACGGCTTGGTCTGGCCCAGGAACAGGGTCTCGCTGATGTCGGCGCGATCGATCGCCAGCGACAGCGCCTGGCGAAAACGGATGTCGTTGAAGATCTCCCGCAGCACGGGGTCCTTGTGGGTGTAGTTCAGCGCATAGCCCTGGGCGAACGAGGTGCCGTCGTCCTCGAACAGGTAGGTGGTATAGCCGCCGCTCTCCTCGTTCTGCTTGTAGATCGGAAAGTCGGAGAAGGTCAGGCGCGGGCGGGCGAAGTCGATCTCACCGTTCATCGCCTTGAGCGGGACGGTCTCGCCGGGGTTTTCCAGCACCGGCTGCCGGATCTCGTCGATGTACGGCAGCTGGTTTCCCGCGACGTCGATCATGTAGTAGTAGGGATTGCGTTCCCAGATGTGCGCCTCAGCGCTCATCTGGGTCAACTGCCACGGGTGGATCACCGGCGCCTCGGGATCGCGGTTATAGTACTTGTGACGCGTGGTCCACACGCCGTGGAACTGAAACGCCTGCCACCAGGAATCGAATCCCTCCGACTTCGCCAGCTCTTCGGCGTCGGCGTTGTAGTCGACGTGGTACTGCTCCAGGTAATGGCGCGGTGCCCAGGGCCGTGACAGGTGCCAACTGTCGCCGGCGTTCTTGACCGGAACCGCGAAGCTGAATTCGACCGTGTAGGGATCGATCACGGTGAGCTGCATCGGCTCGCCGCCGGGGCGGTACAGCGCACTCAACTCGGGCGTGATACTCTCGTTCTGCTGGATGTCGGACCACCAGAAGGTGATGTCGTCGGCGTCGAGGTCCTCGCCGTCGGACCACTTCAAGCCGGGCCGGAAGAACAGCTTGAGGCTGGTGTCGTCGGCGGGCTGCTCCCAGCCCTTGATCACGTTGGGATAGAACTTGCTGCCGTCGGGCGGCCAGATCAGCATGCGCCGGCGGATGCGGTCGGTGATCTCGCTGGTCTCCTCGCCGGCAGGATGGAAGTCGCGCAGAGATCCGCCGTACTGCCCGATCTCGTCGAGCGGCCGGACTACCAGCGGCTCGTCGGGCAACCGCTCCTCGACCGGCGGCAGCACTCCTTCGGCTACCAGCGCGGCGAGCATCGGCGACTCCCCGAACGACGCGATGGTGTTGCCGGTCACCCTGGTGTACTCGGCCGGCGTGGCGAAGATGTGATCCTTGAACGGCTCGCCGGTTACCGGCGTACCCGCCTGCATGGCGCCGCCGCCGGAAGCCTGCTCCCCGGCAGGCGCGGCATATGCAAGATGGCCGACGATCAGCAGACCGACACCCAATAGCAAACCCAATCTCATGCAGCGCATGAAGGCCTCCTTCCCAGGACGGACGACAGATTCCCACTACCCTATACTTGCGGACGGTGTTGTCAAGTCTCCCCGCCCGACGCACCGGACGCGGCGCGCAGGTCGGCCAGTGCCGAGTAGGCGCCGGTGAGGTGCCGCAACGCTTCGCGGTAGGCGGTAACGCAGGGGCGGTAGCGCCGGTGGGCGATGGCATCCGGCGCCAGGGGCTCGCCTGGCTGCGCGATGCGGCGCGCCGTGGCCGCCATGTCGGGGAAGATGCCGACCGCGTGGCCGGCGATGATGGCACTCCCCAGGGTGGGCGAGTCCGGCAGCCCCAGGCGCGCATAGGGCAGTCCCAGCACGTCGGCCTTGATCCGGTTCCACAGCTTGCTGGCGGCGCCGCCGCCGATCACCCGCACGGTGCCGGCGGGGAGGGCGGGTAGCGCGGCGCGCAGCGCCCGATGTGCCAGGGCATACTCGTACGCCACCGACTCCAGCAGGGCGCGATAGAAGTGCGGCCGGCGATGGGTCCAGGTGAAGCCGACCCAGGCCCCGCGCGTATCCGGCTCGTTGGGACACGCGCGGCCCATCAGGTGGGGCACGCAGAGGAGGCCGTCGGCGCCCGGGGAAAGCTCCGCCGCCGCGGCGTCCAGTTCCTCGAAGGCGGCGCTGTCCGTGGTGTCCGCCGCGGCCGCCCTGTCCGCGAACTGGTCGGCGAACCAGCGATGGGTCAGACCGCCGCCGTTGATGTACATCACCGAGTACCAGGTGCCGCCACCGAGCGGGCTGGCGATCGGCTTCAGCATGCGCGTGTCCAAGTCGGCGAAGTAATCGTCCAGACAGATCCCGAACACCGGGAAGGTCCCGGCCACGTCGATCAGCTGGCCCGGGGCGACCATGCCGGCGCCCAGGAAGCCCGCCGCCTGGTCACCGGCGCCGGCCACCACCGGGAGGCCGGGCGTCAGGCCGCAGGCCGCCGCGGCCTCCCGTGAGAGGTGCCCCACCACCTCGGTGGCAGCCACGATCCGCGGCATCCGGGCCAGGCCGTCGGCGCCCAGTCCCGTGGCTTCGGCCAATTCCGGCGACCAGCGGTGGCGCGCGGTGTCGTTCAGTCCGATCCAGGTGAGGTAGGAAGGATCGACGAAGGCCTGCTCCGCCGTGAGGCCCGCCATCCGGCCGGCGACGTATCCCGCCAGGGTAACCACCTTGGCGATGCGCCGGTACCGTTCCGGCGCCTCCTGCCGCCACCACAGCATGCGCGGCGCCATGATCGGCAGGTCGCCGCACAGCTCGATCAGGCGTGCTCCGGCGCGGGCCGCCATCTGTTGCTGGTGCGGCAGGTAGCGGCCGTCCAGTCCCGACGGGTACCACGGCGTCAGCGGCTGAAACCGGCGATCGACGCCCATGGCGCCGCCCATCTGGCCGTCACACGCGAGCCCGGCCACCTGCGCCGGCGCGGCCCGCGCGCGGCTCATCACCGCGCCGATGCTGGCCGCGGCCGCGGCGGCGAACTCCTCCGCGTCCTGCTCCGCCACGCCGGGAGCCGGCTGGTGCAACGGCGCGGGCCGGGTCTCGGCCGCGACCAGGTTGCCGTCCGTGTCGTACAGCCCGGCCTTGACCGCGCTGGTCCCGAGATCCACGCCGATCAGATACTCCTGCGCCACGCTCCCCTTGTACTCGCTGTCACCGGTACCGGCAAGCGCGGCCCTGCACTTGCGAACGCAACAAGCACGCAGACGCCCGCGACCGCGTTTGCGGTACTCGCAACCCATCGCGGTCGAGACTGCGGCCGCTTCTCGGCGCTCTGCGTCAACCGGCTCTTTTCATCATCCCATACCAAGTCGTGTTCCGGGTCGCGCTTCTCTTCGAGAATCCCACGACCGTTCTGGTAGATTCGGAAGCAGCAAAGCGCTCGCCGGCCCGCTCCCGGCCAATCTGTAATTGCTTCTTCGATCGTTGGAGCACGCCCGAGCTCCGGCCCGTCCACCGACTCTACCTTGACGACGACGTAATCTGACATCTCCCACACACTCCCATAGTGGTAACAACGGAGGCAGGCACATCGGTACAACCCCAGACTATCTTTCCGGCGGACGAAAAAACTATGAACGCCGACGACGTGCCGTTCGTTGTCCTTACAGGAACCTGCCTGAGTGGAGGAACGGGAAGCATGGGGTCAGGGTGGGCCGGTGTCGTTCGCGGAACTGTATGACGAGCTTGAGACGACGCTGCATCGCTATGCGGCGACGCTGGTCCGCGATCAGGAGCACGCGGCGGATCTGGTTCAGGAGACGTTCATCCGCGCCTGGGGGCACCTGTCGTTGCTGGGGCAGCTTACTGCTCCGCAGCGGCGGACGTGGTTACGACGCGTGTTGAGGAATCTGTTCATCGATCAGCGCCGCCGCGCTGCTCGGGAACAGTTGCTGATGGCCCAGCTTGAGCGCTTCACACCGCGGAATGTCACCGATTCGCTGGTTTCCCTACAGGTCGAAGGACTGCTCGACACGCTGCCGGAGCCGTTGCGTGATCTGTGGTACCAGAGATACGAGGTCGGGATGAGCGGGGTGGAGCTAGCACGAGCCATGGGGATCTCGCCGGCCACGGTTCGTTCGCGGCTGCATGCGGCACGCAAGCTCCTGCGTCGGCAGGTGGATCGATACTTGTAATTCTGTGAGGAGGATCGCGATGGCAAAAACCGATCAGGGAACGCGCTACGGTAACATCGGCGTGCTTGACGTGCGCAACGCAGACCCAGATGCGATACGCGCCATACACAGCATCGGCAACGTGGGGTTGCTGCTCTTCGGAGCGGACACCCGGCCGCTAATCAACGCCCTACCGATCGGCAATCTCGGTGACATGGTGGAGGCGGCGGCGCACTGCAGGGTGGAAATGGGCGCGGTGCGGTTGGACAGCGCCGCGCTGAGCAATCGCTCCGCGCCGATCAACATGATCGTCATGGGTCAAGTAGTGATAGCGCCCGATGTGTCGTCTGCCGACATCGAGCAGGGGGTGGAGGCACTCATCTCGATGGGCAGTCTCGTCTGCCCAGACAACCTGATCGGTGTGCTCCGGCCGAAGATCCATGGGCTGATGGGAGAAGCGACCAGCTACCCCGCCGGCTGTGAGCTGTTCGTGGTCTCCGGAGCGCTGGAGTTGGACCACCAGGCCCTCGCCGCCATGAAGGATCGAACGGCGCTGTTGGTGAACGGACGCCTGGTCGTGCCTGAGACCCTTCCGAGCGAGCTGCTGGAGCGCAAGCTCGGTTGGATCAAGGTGAACGGGAAGCTGCTGTGCAATGAGGAGAATTTGCCGCTGATCCACCTTCTGGTGGAGGATCAATCGACGATGCGCGTCACGGTGCTGCCCGCCGGATTCCGCTACCTCGATCGAGCGCTGACAATCGACAGCACGTTTCTCAGATTCAGTGGTGCCGCCAAGCTGTATTGCCGCAGGCGGGTCGTAGTGGATGCCGCGGTCACGGCTGCCGAGTTGGACCAGTACCTGGTGGCCGTGCGCTGTAGCGACCGGATTCTGGCCTCGGTAGCGCTGCGCGACGTGTTCGCCCCCAAGTGCGACCTGACGCAGGATCGGGTGCTGTTCTACGACGGCACGCTGTGGCTGGCGGACGACGACACGACAATTACGGCCGAACGTCTTACCTCCCTGGAAGGAGCGACCACGCTGTGGGTCGGTGGGGAACTGACGATCAAGGAGGCCGTGACTCCAGAGATGTTGGTTGAGAAGCTGGCCAAGGTGCACAACCATGGCACGATTCTCGGTAGCCCTGGGCAGATGAGCGCGTTGCAACTGTTGTTGGGTGACAACGAGGGTGAGTTGCGTGACCTCAGTGTGGACGAGGAAGCGGACGCGGAAGAGCCGGAGTGGCGAGGAGTCCGGAACGCCGGCTACCTGGTGCTGTGATCAAAGAACAGCGAGGAGCGCATCGATGTATTTTGACGTTCCATACCAGAAGAGCGTAAAGAGCGCCGGCTGGTACGCCTCGTGGACCTGCACCCCAGCGGCATTTTTCCTAATTCAGTTGTCGGTGATGTGAGGGGGCGGCACCGCGGGTATCGGCGCCGGCCGCCAACAGAACGGCGGCCGGCGCGCGTACCGAGGGGCTTGGGGGGCCGACGGGGATCTGCGAGTGCGGATAGGTCTGGGCGACCTCCAGAACACCATCCGTTCGACTTCATCACGCATCCCTTCAAAGCCGCCGCGCCGGAGCGGCCCGCGCGCGGCTCATCACCGCGCCGATGCTGGCCGCGGCCGCCGCGGCGAACTCCTCCGCGTCCTGCTCCGCCACGCCCGGAGACGGCTGGTGCAACGGCGCGGGCCGGGTCTCAGCCGCGACCAGGTTACCGTCCGTGTCGTACAGCCCGGCCTTGACCGCGCTGATCCCCAGGTCCACGCCGATCAGATACTCCTGCCCCACGCTCCCCTTGTACTCGCTGTCACCCGTACCCGCAAGCGCGGCCCTCCACCGGCGGCAGCGTTTCGACTCGATGGTGGCCTCGACGGCAGCCTGCGCGACACGACCTCGGCCGGCTGAGCGGCGACGGTGCAGCAGGCATCCCACGCCATGTTGCCGGCCGACGATCCGGAAGAAATCCCGGAAGTGCAAGAAACACTTGACGCGTTCTTACGCGCTCATGGCGACCTCTATGGGACGTTGCGACGCTTGGACACTATTTCGATCGTCATTGACGGACCTCACTCCAGTGCCGCCAAGGCGAGTCGGTTCTATCGACATCGGCACCGCAGCCTCACAACTGCCGCTGCATGAGGTCGGCGACTTCGTTTTCGTTGGGTTTGCCCGACTCGCGCAGTGCCGCGATGACCCGTTGGCGTCTCGCTGACGAGTGATTCTGGTTCAGCTTCCAGGTGGCCTCGATTCGCTGCACGTCGATGGTGAATGCCACGATGCCGCCGAGGAGGCCGTCCATGTAGCCGGTCTCGTCGGCGGGAATGGTCCACGGCTCGGGTAACCCGGCTTCGAAGTGAGCGACGAAATCGGCAACCATCCGGCGCTTAGCCTTGATCTCCGTCTCCAGGCGCGCCTTGCCATGCAGGTGCACGGTGACGTAGTTCCACGTAGGCACCAACCGGCGCTCGCGATACCACCGCGCCGAGACGTAGCAATGCGGCCCGTTGAAGACCATCGCGGCGGGGCGGTCGTCGAGACTGCGCCAGTGGTCGTTCGCCTTTGCCACATGGGCGCGCAGCAGGCAGTGCCGCCCTTGACCCCGATCCACCAGCACCGGCAGATGGCTGATTACCGGACCCGCGGCACCCTCGCTGATCAACACCCCGAACCCCTGCTGTTCGACAAAGTCGAGATTGACGCCGACCTCCGGCTCTCGGAACGGATGAGGGGTGTACACTAGCGCAACTCCTCGCCGGCCAATTCACCGGCATCATTCGCCGCGGACTGTCTTGCGAGTGCTTGCTTGATGGCGGCTGTCAACGGTCGCGCGTCGGCCAGAGCCATGCGCGGTGCCGAGAACACGCCGCCGCCGATTCTCTCCCCCGGGAGTCGTGGGAGCAACTGAAAGTGCAGGTGTGACAATGCTCCCGAGCACATGGTGACCTGATAGACTTTGTCGCATCCCGTCGCCTGCTTCAGTGCCCGTGTCAATCGCAACATCACTTTCATCAGGTGACACCCGAGGGCTTCTGGTAACTCAGCGATGTCAGCGAAGTGACTCTTGGAAATGACGATCGTGTGGCCGAGAGCGCGCGGGAAGCGTTCCAGTACGGCGAACGAATGCTCGTCGCCGAGGATCAATTCGCCCTGCTCGTTCGCCGTGGCCTCTCCAGTCTGGATCTCACGACAGGTCGGGCAGACGCCGTTCGCCGCAAGCTGGTCCCACTTGCGGCTGATGTCGGAACGGAGCGCCAGATCGGTAGCGGTAGCGACGCGCAAACAGTTGGCGAACGTGGCGGTCGGCATGCGGTGAATATATGGTGCCGAGTCGATATGTGGCGACCATGCCTCGAATCGGGTCAGCGTGCGGCCCGATCAGGCCAACGTATCGTCATCAGGCCGTCGATACCATACGTGCCGCGTCTGCCGCTCCCCGCGGTCAGCTACGCCGCCGCGCGCAGTGCGCCTGCTGCCCGGTTGGCGCGTGCGCGGGCCCGATGGGTAAGTTCGATCGTGTCGTTCCCGGGCGGCGCCGGATGCGTCATGATGACAATGCCCATGAGCGTGACAGTCGAGGCGACGGACGATCCGACTGAGATCGTCGCACTGTTCAAGCAGGTGCATGAAGAGCACAGACGGCGGCGTCCCGATTGGTTCAAGCCGTTTGATCGATTGGCGGCACTGGAAGGGTTACACTTCCTCCTGCTGCGTGAGAGCGCGCGACTATTGGTGGCCCACGTCTCGGGAGTCTGCGTAGGATACGCCATGGTGTGCGATCGGATTCGAGACGAGAATCCGTTTCGGTACGCCAGTCGGTCCCTGGTTGTCGACCAGATGGCCGTCTCCAGCCAACATCGTCGGCGAGGGATCGGGGCGCTGCTGATGGACCGGATCCGAACGGAGGCCGCGCGGCGAGGAGCACAGCGCGTCGAGTTACACGTGTATACCGATAACGACGACGCTCGACGGTTCTACGAGGCGCAGGGCTTCATACGCTTCCAGGACGTGCTGGAGTCGAACCTGTAGCTACTGCGTAATAGTAGGACAACGTATTATCCACGGCGCGAGCATCTCTGTATCCAACCAAGCAATGGCGTGCGCATACCACCTCGGGAAGCTTCGCTTGAAGGTCAGCGGGAAGCTCCGCTTGACGCGTACCTTTGGGCTTCCCTACACGACCTAGCCACCTCTGAACATGTTGAACTGTATCCGAGATGGTCTTCAATCAGCCGCGTGAGGACTAACCGCACCCATCCGCCATCGGTCAGGGAGCTGTCTTCGGTGTCTGGAAATTCATTCGTTCCCTGGGGATCGGTCCCATCCCGCAGGAAAACAACCCGATAGTTGAACTGAAATGCGTTCACGAGGGTGTAGAACAGACACGACTTGAAACTGAATCCAGCCACAAGCAGGGTCTCAATACCGCGATCTTTTGGACGCGGATCCAGGTCGGTGCCGATGAAGCCACTCTGCCCTCTTTTGCCGATTATGAGGTCTCCATGTCGAGGCTCAATGCTCTCAGCCCAACAAGGCATCGCAGGATCGGCAACACCAGACCAGGACGACCTTCCTCGTCGCTCGTTGTGAATCTCATAAACCATTTCCCTCGGCCCAGCGGGCCAAGGTCGATTGTAAAGATAGATAGGTCGGATCCCGACCGAGCGGCATGCAGCCAACGCCTGGGAGATGTGCGAATCGACGATCGGATTGCAGGCGGGACCGCAATCACCGTCGCAATCTACTAGCAGGATCCCAGTCTTCTCTGACTCCAGATGCAGAGTTGAGTATGCACATTCCTGGACCTGATCGCCCGTGAATCGAACTGGCAGTTGCAGCGGCATATTATGCCAATACCGAGTTGCACAAAGGCACTCGGTTCAAGACGGAGGCTCCGTGCGCGGTGAACTTGCGGCCCCTACGTTGTGTCGTCATACGGCCTCCTCATCAACTGGTGTCTACCGCACATGGATCCTTGAGGATACCTTGCCGGGTTCGCCACCCGCAATGCCATCGCGCCGCGGTTGCGACGCCACCACTCCGCAGCCTGCGGGTAGTGTGGCATGCCAGGAGATCGACGAGTGAGCTTCCAGAGCGCGCCGAGCGGGATCGGCCCCTCGAGATGGAGGTGAAGCTCCACCTTCGGAAGCCACCACAGATGGCGCTTGCCATTCGGCCACGGCAGGTGGACGATTGCGCATGCCCAGCGACACCCCGGCGCCTCTCGAGGCCGCCGCCGACATCGAGCTGCTGTGCGCCTGGATCGAGGCGCGGATGGCGTACCGCGGCGAGCCGGGCCTGTCCATCGGTATCGTCCACGACCAGGAGCTGGTTTGGGCCCGCGGCTTCGGCTACGCCGACGTGGCCAACCGGGTCGCGGCGAGCGCCACCACCCGCTACCGGATCGCGTCGGTCACCAAGCTGTTCACCAGCACCGCCATCCTGCTGCTACGCGACAGCGGCAAGCTCCAGCTCGACGATCCGGTCGATCGCCACCTGCCCTGGTTCGAGATCCGGCAGCCCCACCCCGACGCAGCGCCGGTCACCATCCGCCACCTGTTGACCCACACCTCGGGCCTGCCGCGCGAGGCGGCGTTTCCCTATTGGACCGACGCCCGCTTCCCGAGCCGGGCACAGGTCAGGGAGACCCTGCCCCACCAGGAATCCGCCTACCCCACCGACACCCGCTGGAAGTACTCCAACCTGGCACTGACCCTGGCCGGCGAGATCGTCGCCGCCGTTTCCGGTCGGCCCTGGGAGGAGTTCGTCCAGCGGCGCATCCTCGATCCTCTCGGCATGAGCGACACCTTGCCCGGGCCGCCGCGGCCCGACGACCCCCGGCTGGCGGTGGGCTATGGCCGGCGTCTGCCCGGAGCGGAACGCGCCGTGCTCGACTCCGCCACCGACTACGCGGGCATCGCGTACGCCGCCAACATGACCTCCACCGTCGCGGACCTGGCGAAGTTCGCACACCTCCAGTTTCGCGACGGGCCGGCCGGCGGCACCCAGATCCTGCGCGGCAGCACGCTGCGGGAGATGCAGCGCGTGCACTGGCTCGATCCGAACTGGACCCAAGGCTGGGGCCTCGGCTTCAAGGTGATCCGGCGCCGGGACGCGACCTACGTCGGGCACAGCGGTCGGGTGCCCGGGCATCGTACCCAGGTGCTGTTGTGTCCCGCCGCCAAGACTGGGGTGATCGTGATCGGCAACGCGGGCGACTGCGATCCGCTGCGCTACTGCGAGCGTGCCTTCGAGTTGATGCTGCCGGCGCCGACGAGAAGCGCCGCCGCGGAGCCGCAACCGGCACCGCCCGACCCCGGCTGGCAGCGCTACGTCGGCCGGTACCGCGATGCCTGGTTCGACACCCAGGTGATGATCCGCAACGGCGAGCTGGTGATGCTCGATCCCACGGTAGACGAACCGCTCGCCACCCTCGCCACCCTGACGCCGGTGGCCGAGCACGTGTTCCGCTACGAGTCGGCCGACGGCTCCGGCCCCGTGGGCGAGCTGGCGGTGTTCGAGCTGGACGCCGCCGGCAAGGTGGCGCGGCTCAAGTACGGCGAGAACTACACCTACCCGGTAACGACCTGGGACTGAAGACCGCGGCACGGCGCCGGGGCTTCACGGCACGCCGATCCGGGTTGTGCGCACGGCGGCGCTCGACGAGGGTCGCGCCAGCGTGATTGATTGGAGCCACAAGGGAGGGATCGTTTGGATCTGACTGACGCTCGAATCGAGTTGGCGACGGACTCGCCGCGCTGCCGGCAGGCGCGCACGGTGTTGGCCGAGGAGGTGGCGCGCCGCGCGCAGCAGGTGTGGCCGGCGGCCGCCGGGAGCGGCCCGCGCATCGTCCTGCGTGACGCGGCGACCGCGGTGCGGGAGGGCGCGCGCTGGTCGGCGCAGGAGGCGCAGTCGTTCCGTGGCGCGGAGTTCACCGCGCGGCCGGAGGGATTCCGCATCGAGCGCGAGGGCGACACGCTCGGCGTCACCGGCAACGATGCCCGCGGCGTGCTGTACGGCGTGGGGTGGCTGCTGCGCCACCTGGAGGTGCGCCGCTGCTCGGTGTTGCTGCCCGACTCGGCTCTGGCCACGGGAACGGTTGCCACGGCGCCGCACTACCCCCTGCGCGGGCACCAGGTCGGCTACCGGCCGAAGACCAACTCCTACGTCGGCTGGACCGTCGCCGAGTGGGAGCAGTACCTGCGCGAGCTGGCCCTGTTCGGGGCCAACGCGGTCGAGGTCATACCGCCGCGCTCGGACGACGAGGCCGATTCCGACCACTTTCCGCTGCCCCAGATCGACATGATGGCCGCGGTATCCGCCATCGCGGACCGCTATGACCTCGACCTGTGGATCTGGTTTCCGGCGCTGGACGACGACTACGGCGACGCGGCCACGGTGCGGCACGCCCTGGCGGAGTGGCGCGAGGTGTTCGCGCGCCTGCCGCGGGTCGACGCGGTGTTCATTCCCGGCGGCGACCCGGGCGCCACCCCGGCGCACCTGCTGCTGGCCCTGGCCGAGCGCCAGAAGCAGTCTCTCAACGAGCTGCATCCCGCGGCCCAGGTGTGGATCGCGCCGCAGGGATTCCACGGCGCCGACGAGGCCCACTTCTACGCCGCCCTGGAGGAGGGCCTGGACTGGCTCGACGGCGTGATCTTCGGGCCCTGGATCCACCTCACGCCGGAGGCGTTCCGCGCGCGGGTGCCGGCGCGCTATCCGGTGCGCCTGTACCCGGACATCACTCACTGCTGGTCATGCCAGTATCCGGTTCCCGACTGGGACCCGGCGCTCGCCGCCTGCCAGGGGCGCGAGCCGATCAACCCGCGCCCGCGCGACCAGGCGCGCATCGTGGCGCTGAGCGCCCCCCACTCCAGCGGCGCCCTCACCTACTGCGAGGGCAACAACGACGACCTCAACAAGGCCGTGTGGAGCGCGCTGCTGTGGGACCCGGAGGCGGATCTCGACGCGGTGCTGCGCCAGTACGGGCGCCTGTTCGTGCACCCCGACCTGGCCGACGGGGTAGCGGCGGGGATCCTGGGGCTGGAGCAGAACTGGCGCGGGCCGCTGCTGGCCAACGGCGCGGTGGACACCACCCTGCTGCGCTTCCAGGCGCTGGAGCGGGCGGCGCCGCCGCGGGTGCTGAAGAGCTGGCGCTTCCTGCAGCTCCTCTACCGCGCCTGCTCCGACGCCTACGTCCGCGAACGGGCGCTGGCCGAAGGCGCCGCATGGACCCGCGCCATGGGCGAGCTCAGGCGCGCTCCCGACCTCGGCGCGGGAACGGCGTGCGACCGTGCCCTGCGGCTGCTCGACGAGGCCGCCGCCGAGGCGCGCCAGGGCGAGCTGCGGGCACGCGTCTACGCGCTGGCGGAGGCGCTGTTCCAGAACATCCACGTGCAGCTCTCGGTGCCGCGCTACGGCGCCCAGGCGGTGCGCCGCGGCGCCAGCCTGGACGGCCTCGAGTACCCGCTCAACGACCGCCTCTGGCTGCACCAGCGCTGCGCCGAGATCGCCGCGCTGGCGTCGGAGCCGGAGCGCCTGGCCGCGGTGGACGCGATCCTGCGCCGCACCGACCCGGGACCGGGCGGCCGGTACGACAACCTGGGCGAGGCGGCGCAGCAGGCGCACCTGGTGTCCGGCCCGGGCTTCGATGAAGATCCCTCGTTCCTGCACTCGGCGCTGCGCGGCTTCGCCATCCCCTACCCGGCGGCGCCGATCCCCTGCGCCTGGCTCACCCAGGCGGAGTCGATCGGCCACGGCCCGTTGCAGCTGCGCTACCGGGGCCTCGACCCGGCCGCCGGCTACCGCGTGGTGGTGGTGTACGGGGGCGAGCGCCGGCCGGGCTCCCTGGCGCGGGTGCGCATGGATGCGGTAGGGGGAGATGGCGTCCCGCACGTGGTGCACGGCTGGATCGACAAGCCGGATCCACGCGGCCCGCAGGGTTTCGATCTGCCCGCCGGCAGCACGGCCGGCGGCGCAGCGACCCTGCAGGTGTTCCACGAGGAGAGCGGCGGCCCCGGGCGCGGCGCCCAGGTGAGCGAGATCTGGCTGCAACGCCGCGACCGCGCCGCCCTGGAAACGCCCCCTGCAGAGCGCCGCGCGTAGCCCGTGCGCTACGCCTCGGGGGCGGGCGGCTCCACGGACAGCTTGCCGGCCCAGGGCGCCAACCCCTGCATGATGCCGGGGCTGAGCGGCACGCCGTCCGCCAGCGCCGCCGCACGGTGGGCGCGGGCGCCGTCACCCGGAATGCGCACGCCGTCGCTCCACGGCGCCGCGGGGCTGGCCCGGCACTGCTGCGCCAGGTAGGCGGTGGCCTGCAGGAAGACGCCGGCGCCGGCGAAGCGGGCGGGGGCCAGCGCCTGCACGAACACGCCGCAGCCCCACTGGTCGGCCTGCCCGTCGCGGCCGAGGCCGGACAGACCCTGGGTCAGCGCCTCGATCGCCAGCCCCAGGCCGAAGCCCTTGTGGCCGTGGTCCACGCCGCCGATCGGCAGGATGGTGCCGGTGGCCTCGCCGGTGCGGCCGAAGGCGGACGGCGTCATGGCGCCGGGGTCGGCGGTGGGATTGCCGGCGGCGTCCTGCAGCCAGGCGCCCGGAAACTGCCCGCCGCGCTGCGCCAGCCGCGCGGCCATGCCGTTGGTGGTGATCGAGGCGCTGATGTCCACCAGGATGGCGGCCCCCGGGTCGGCGGTGGGAATCCCGAAGGCGATCGGGTTGGGTGTGTACACCGCGTGCGTGCCGCCGTAGGGAGCCACCGACTCCACCGAGGGGTCGGAGCAGGTGACGATCACCATCAGGCCGCGCTCGGTGGCGGCCTCCAGGTAGGTGGCCAGGCAGCCGATATGGCTGCAGCGCCGGATCGAGACGATGCCCACCCCGTGGGCCGCGGCGCGCTCCGCGGCCGTGTCGACCGCCTGCGCCGTGAGCCACACCCCGGGCCGGTAGTCGCCGTCCCAGACGCACACCGCGCCGCCGTCGGAGACCACCTCGTGGCTCCCCGTCAGGGTCGTGCGGCCCTCGTCCGCCTCGGTCAAATAGGGCGGCAGCAGCGCCAGGCCGTGGGTGGTGTGACCCATCACGTCCGCCGCCACCAGGTGCGCCGCCGTGACCCGCGCCGGTTCCTCCGGGTAGCCCACGCCGCGCAGCAGCTCCGCGGCGTAGTGTTGCAGTGCTTCGTGTCGATAGTGTTCCATGGTGCCGGGCCACTCTACCGTCCCGGCGTCACGCTGGCCACCCACCGCGTTGCCGCGGAATCGCGAGGTAATCACACGAAGATGCAACACCGATCAACAGAGACGCTGACCGACGGGCTC
This sequence comes from Spirochaetia bacterium, assembly GCA_965203905.1. Classification (GTDB taxonomy): domain Bacteria; phylum Spirochaetota; class Spirochaetia; order SZUA-6; family Bin103; genus Bin103. The sequence continues at coordinate 6,929,208 of CBDBDQ010000005.1, forward strand.
GACCGGATCCGCCGTTCGCCCGTGGACAGCGGCGTGCTGGAACTCATCGTGCGGCGGCCGCGGACGGATGAGCGGGAAATACTGGACAGCGGAGAACTCGATCTGGTCGCCGGCCTTGTCGGCGACAGATGGAAGCCGCGCGGCGGCTCGGACCGGCAACTCACGGTGACGAACGCCCGCCTGATGGCGCTGCTGGCCGGAGACAAGCGGCACTGGCCACCGGCAGGGGATCAGCTCTACGTAGATTTCGACTTGAGCGCCGACAACGCGGCCCCCGGAACACGCCTCGCGATCGGCGCGGCGGTGATCCAGGTAACCGAGCCTCCGCACACCGGCTGCAAGAAGTTCGCGGGGCGCTATGGGCTGGATGCCCTGAAGTTCGTCAACTCACCGGTCGGCAAGCACCTCCGGCTGCGCGGCATCAATGCCAAGGTGATTCGTCCGGGCACGATCCGGGTCGGAGATAGCGTAACCAAGTGCTGAGTCGATGCCCCTCGCCGTAGAGCAAGTCTTTCCCGTTCCGCGCTTCGCCAAGCCACGGGCATTGCGCCAGACGTGGCTGAAGGACGTGGGGTATCACGAGGCGCCCGGGTACCGCGAGCACCTGGGGCTGGCCGAGCTGGCAGACTTCCTCGAGGTGGCCGGAGCACGGCTCGACTACGTCAAGCTGCTTCCCGCCCAGGTGATCAACGCGCCGCGAGCATGGTTGGAGCGCAAGATCGCCACCTACCACGACCATGGGGTGGTCACCTACCTCGATCACACCTACTTCATGGCAGCCTATGGACACGGCACCGTCGATCCGGCGATCGCCCTGGCCGGTGAGCTCGGAGTAAAGGCCATCGAATTCATGAACACCGGCAGCGACGTCACGCCCCACCGCTGGCAGGGTTGGCGCTCCCAGGCTGCCGAGCACGGCCTGCAGGTGATCTTCGAGTATCACCCGCCGCACCACTGGGACCCGGCCGAGCCAGTACGGGCCTCGGGAGCGGACGAGATCCTCCAGTTTGCCGCCCCGTTCCTCGACGCGGGTGCGGTCAAGCTGATGATAGACCACGACGAGTTCGACCTGCTGGGTGACCGCGCGGAGGGCGAACTGGGTCAGCTCGTCGCCCGGCTGGGACTGGAGACGCTGGTGTTCGAGGTGGCGTCGCCGAAGGATGGTCCCGACAAGTGGCAGCGCCACCTGACCGACTACTTTCGCCTGTTCGGGGCGGACTGCAACGTGGCCAACCTGATGCCGAGTCAGGTGCTGGCCGTGGAGCCGCTGCGCCAGGCGGCGACCGGGGAAGGCAAGAGATGACCGATCAAGAGCGCTACCTGTTCGATCTGCAGGGCTACCTGGTGATTCCGGACGCGCTGAGCGGCGACCAGGTCGCTGCCCTCAACGCGCTGTTGGACGAACGCATCGCGCGCGAGATGGCGCCGGATGCGTCCACCCACCGGTTCGGGGATCTTCTGAGCTGGGGGCAGCCATACGTCGACCTGCTCGACAACCGTCACGTGGAGACGCACCTGAGCGAGATCCTCGGCGAGCAGTTCCGCATGGACCACGTCTACCTCGACGTGATCCGCAGCGGCCTGAGCCCGATCGGTGCCACCCTGCACGGCGGCGGCACTCCGTACAACCCGGTGATGTTCTACGACTTCCGCAACGGCCGGATGCACAGCGGACTGTTCGTGGTCGCCTACAACCTGGCGGACGTGGGACCGGAGGACGGCGGCTTCGCCTGCGTGCCCGGCAGTCACAAGAGCAACTACCCGTTCCCGGCCGAGTGGCGCGACCTGACCGAGCGGCACCCCTTCGTGGAGCGGATAACCGGGCCGGCCGGCACCGCGGTGCTGTTCACCGAGGCGCTCACCCACGGACCGCTGCCGTGGTCGGGGAAGAACGAGCGTCGCACCCTGTTCTACAAGTACCACCACCACGGCGGAGCCTGGAGCTCCGCCTATCCGGTGCCGGACGGTCTCACGGTGACCGAGCGCCAGCGCCGGATCCTCGAGCCCCCCAACGCCCGCTACCCGCGGCGCGGTCTCAAGCCGGATTGAGCCGGCGCCCCGACAGACCGCACGACCCGGTGCGCGCGGAGCGACCTAATCCGTGCCGCGCAGGACCCAGTCGGGCTCGTCGATCTCCTGCGACTCTCGGTACAGAACCACCGGATCGAGGTCGATGCACTTCCACTCATCGCGGGTGCCGGCGATATCCCAGGCGGCGGTACCGTTCATGACCGTAAGCGCGCGCCGGAACAGCTCCACATCCTTGAGCGGTTGAAACACGGGACCGTCCAGCAAGGGGGCCACGTCGAACTGCCGGATCGAGCCATCGTCGAAGTACAGGATGATCTGGTAGTCACGCACCGGAGTGGCGATCACCTGTACCACCTCGGGCATGTAGTTGGGATCTTCGATCACATGAGCCCCTGGATGGAGCGCAACGGTTGCCGGTCCCGCGCCAGTTCCCAGTTCTGCATCAACTCATCCTCGTGCAGTTGAGCCCAGGCGAGCACCAGGCGCAGTTGGCGCCGCGGCAGGTACCCGGCAATTACGAAATTCCGGCGGATATCGACCTTGGCCGTGTGTTCGGCGTACTCGGCGTGAAAGTGAGGTGGATCGTGATCGCCCCAATCCAGAAGAATCCTGATCCCATGGAACAAGGCGACGACTGGCACTGCTACCACCAAGCACGCCGATAGTACTCCACCACGGTCGGTTGGTGAAGGAGAGCAAGCCCGATACGCTCCCCCGTTGCGCGCCGGCGGCGACGCCGGGTAGGCTCACGGGCGGAGGCCGGGATGATCAGCAGGATACGGTAACCGAGCGTCACAGGTAGGCGCTCCTCGTTCGTTGTTTCGCGGAGGATTCCGTGCTTACCGTATCCGATCTCACCATATCCCGTGGTGCCCAGGACCTGCTGCGGCAGGTCACCTTTTCCGTTCCCGCCGGCGGCCGTGCGGCACTGATCGGCGCCAATGGCAGTGGCAAGTCCACCCTGCTGGAGACGATCCAGGGACGCCATCCGCCGCGCACCGGCAGCATTGGGTGGACCCCTGCCGACCTCACCGTCGGCTACCTCGACCAGAGCGGCAACAGCAACGCAGCGGCCTCGGTGGGCGAGTTCCTCGGTGCCGCCGCCAGCCTGGAGCGGCAGGTGGCGGACGCGGCCGCGCGGCTGGCCGAGGCGCCGCACGACGCCGCGGCGGAGGCCGCCTACAGCGCGGCGCTGGACCGGCTGACCGACGCCGCCGAAGTGTGGTCCCCCGACGCGCTGTCCCGTTGGGGCCTGGCCGAGCTCGACCCGGAGACGCCGCTGCACCGGCTCAGCGGCGGGCAGCGGCTCAAGCTGGGACTGTGCCGGGTGCTCGCCGCCGGCCCCGACTTCCTGATCCTGGACGAACCGACCAACCACCTCGACGACGGTGCGCTGGAACTTCTGGCCGAGACCTTGCTGGCGTTCCCCGGCGGCGTGCTGTTCGTGTCTCACGACCGCGCCTTCCTCGACCGCGTCGCCACCGAGATCCTGGCGGTAGACCCGCGGCGCGGCAGAGTGGTGCGCTACGTCGGCAACTACACCGCCTACGCCGAGCAGCGCGCGTCCGAGCTGGCGCGGCAACACAGCCGCTACCAGAACGAGCAGGCGCTGGTCCGCAGGATGCGCCAGGACATTGCCCGCACCAAGGAGCAGGCGCGAAGCGTCGAGCGCGCCACCACGCCGCGGCAACCCAACGTGCGGCGGCTGGCCAAGAAGGTGGCGCGCAAGGCGCGCGCCCGCGAGACCCGGCTGGCGCGGTTCCAGGCCGCCCCGGAGCGCGCCGAGCGCCCCACCGAGAGCTGGCGCCTCAAGGTGGAGTTCGGCGGCGCGACCGGCAGCGACACCGTGCTGGCCCTGAGTGAAGCGGCGCTCGGCTACGGCGCCACACCCATCCTGGAAGGGGTCGACGTGGAACTGGGAGGCCGCGAGCGGGTGGCCCTGCTGGGAGCCAACGGCAGCGGCAAGACCACGCTGTTGCGGACCCTGGCCGGGACGCTGGCGCCGCTGGGCGGCTCCCTGCGGCGCTCGCCGGCCGCGGTCGTCGGCTACCTGGCACAGGAGCAGGAGCTGCTCGACCCGGCGGCCACCGCGCTGGCCACGATCCGGGACGCGGGCGCCGGCGCGGAGACGGAGGCACGCTCGTTCCTGCACCTGTTCCTGTTCACCGGAGACGACGCGCTGCGGCCGGTTGCGGAGCTCAGCTACGGCGAGCGGGCGCGCCTGTCGCTGGCACTGCTGGTGGCGCGCGGCGCGACCGTGCTGCTGCTGGACGAGCCGCTCAACCACCTCGACATCGACTCCCGCGAACGCTTCGAGAGCGCCCTCGACCAGTTTGCCGGTGCGGTGGTGGTAGTCTCCCACGACCGCTACTTCGTGGACCGCTACGCGGCCACGCGCTGGGAGATCGGGGAGTTGGGCCCCGGGCGCCGCCGGCTGGTGGTCGAGCGCGCTGCTGGCGACTGATCCGCCGCTCAGTTCGGGCCGGGACGCTCGAAGGAGATGCTCTTGACCAGGGCGAACACCCGCTTCCCGCTCCGCAGCGCCAGGTCCGCCGCCGCTTCGCGGGTGATGCGGGCCCGCAGCCGCCCGCGGCCGATGTCCACCAGCGCCTCCGCGTAAGCTGAATCGGGCTGCTCGCGGATTGCCACCACGGTTCCCGGCAGCACGTTGCGGATGCTGATGGCCCGCGGGCGGCGCGTGCTGAGCGCCACATCGCGCGCCCGGATGCGCAGGCGTACCGGCTCGCCCACCGCAGCATCCAGCAGCGGCACCGTGATGACCTGGCGCCCATGGCGCAGGCGGCTCAGGTGGTAGCGCGCATCGTGGGCGGCCACGCGTGCGTCCAGCACCACGCCGGCCTCGAAGCGCTCCGCGGCGGGAAGCAGGTCGAGGCGCTCCAGGATCGGGCGCACCGGGCCGGCCGCGAGTTTGGCCCCCGCGGCCAGCACCACCAGGTGATCGGACAGCCGCGACACCTCCGCCAGGTCGTGGCTCACGTAGAGCATCGGTATCGACAGCTCGCGGTGCAGCACCTCGAAGTAGGCGACGATCTCTTCGCGCGCCCCCTGGTCCAGCGCCGACAGCGGCTCGTCCAGCAGCAGCAGGCGCGGCTGCGACAGCAACGCGCGGCCTACCGCGACGCGTTGGCGTTCACCCCCCGACAGCGCCGCCGGGGCCCGCTCCAGCAGCAGCCCGAGACCCAGCATCTCCACCACCGCGGCGAAGGTCAGCACCTGCTTCACCCCGGCCCGGCGGGCGCCGTACAGGAGGTTGCCGCGCACCGACAGGTGGGGGAACAGGCTCGCCTCCTGGAACACGTAGCCGAGCCGCCGCCGGTGCGGCTTGCGGAACACGCCGCGCGCATCGTCCTGCCAGGTTTCGCCGTCGACCAGCAGCCGGCCGGGGAGCCGCTGCAGCCCGGCGATGCAGCGCAGGATGGTGGTCTTGCCGCTCCCGGACGGCCCGAACAGGGCGGTTATGCCGCTGGTGGGAAACTGAAACGCCACCTGCAGGCGAAAGCTGCCCACCGTGCCGGCGAACTGTGCCTCGATATGCTGGCTCGCCGTGCTCATGGCCGCCACCGCACGCTGCGCCGTTCCAGCAGCCGTACCGCCAGGATCACCAGGAACGCGAACAGCAGCATGCCGCCCGCCAGCAGGTGCGCCTCACGCCACTGCAACAGCTCCACGTACTCGTAGACCGCCACCGACAGCACGCGGGTGTGACCGGGGATGTTGCCGCCGATCATCAGCACCACGCCGAACTCCCCCACCGTGTGGGCGAAGCCCAGCACGGCGCCACTGACGAAGCCGGGCCGCGCCAGCGGCACCGCCACACTCCAGAACGCGTCCCACGGTGTCGCCCGCAGGGTGGCGGCCACGTCCAGCGGACGCTCGCCGAACGCCTCGAAGGCGCTGCGGATCGGCTGCACCACGAACGGCATCGAGAAACACACCGATCCGATCACCAGGCCGGTGAAGGTGAACGCCAGCGACCGGCCGCCGAACAGCCCCGCGAGCCAGCCGCCCGGCCCGTTCGGCCCCAGGGCGATGAGCAGGTAGAAGCCGAGCACCGTGGGCGGCAGCACCAGGGGCAGCGCCACCACCGCCGCGACCGCCTCCTTCCAGGCGGCCGGCGAGCGTGCCAGCCACCAGGCGATAGGCGTGCCGACCAGCAGCAGGATGACGGTGGTGACCGCCGCGAGCTGCAGCGTCAACAGGATCGGCGGCCACAGGGCGGAACTCACCCGTACCCGTACCGCGCCTTCACCGCCGCCGCGGCGGGGCCGCGCAGGAACGCCAGGAAGGCAAGTGCCGCCTCGCTGCCGGCCGCGCGCTGCAGCAGCACGGCATCCTGGGCGATCTCGGCGTGCAGTTCCTGCGGCACCACCCAACGCGAGCCCCGCTCGTGGGTGATGACCTGGGCCAGGGCCACGAAGCCCAGCTCGGCGGCACCGGTGACCACGAACTGGTAGGTCTGGGCGACGTTGTTGCCGTACACCAGGCGCGGGCTCAGCGGCTCGGAGAGCCCGAGGGCGGCGAGCACCTCGAGCGCCGCCGCCCCGTAGGGCGCCAGCGCCGGGTTGGCGATCGCCAGCCGCGTGAAATCGCCTCGCTCAAGACTCGCGCTGCCGTCGACCTGCCCCGCCTCCGCGCTGAACAGCGCCAGCCTGCCTACGGCGTAGGTGAAGCCGCTGTCGGGCACCCCGTGCTCCTCGCTCAGGATGCGCCGCGGGTAGCGCCGGTCGGCGGCCAGGTACACGTCGAACGGGGCGCCCTGGGTGATCTGCGCATACAGTTGCCCGCTGGAGCCGAAGCTGAAGCGCGCCGTGTGGCCGGTGGCCGCCGCGAACAGGGCGCCGATCTCCCGTGCCGGGGCGCTGAAGTTGGCCGCCACCGCGGCCCTCACCTCGTCGCCGTGGAGCACGCCGGGGCCGGCCCACACCAGCAGCAGCCCGAGCACTGCGGCCTGCAGCCTCCCGCGCCTGCCCACCCATGCCGCTTCGCTGTACCCGGTGGCGTCCATCACCTGCCACGATCCTCTACCACCGATCCGCCACTCTGCCTACCCCTCGCGCCGTGCCCGCCCTACCACGCCGCCTACGGTCGCAGCCGTGCCCGGCGGCAGTGTCGAGCGTCGAAGCCAGGATATCTCACGTTACGCCGCAAGCCGGCTGCAAATCGTTGCTCCGGCTGCGCTCGGACCGACACCCGACCGCCCGACTCGCGCCCCGGCGAGCGCCGATCATGTGGCCCCGTCTGGCGACGATCGCTACTCCCGATGCCGGAAGCGGTGGTGAGCAGAACAACGAAGCCTGAGATTACCCGGCTCCGCACCGCCGCCCAGGGCGAAGGGAACGATGTGGTCGAGCTCCAGCAGGAAGCGGGAGCCGCAGCGCCGCCCGCTATGCGGATCGACGTAACTGCAGCGGCCGCCGTCGCGGCCCCACACCTCGCGGCTCACCGGTGCCGGAATGTACCGCGATCGACGCGCACGGTGGGCCGGTTGCGCGCTGCCTCCGGACTGGCCGGCCGCCTCTGGCTGCGACCGCGAATGGCCATCGAGTTGCGCTACCCGTGCCCGCTTCGCCGCCCCGGTCGGCTGCGCTGGCGAAGGAGCGCTGCGACCACGATCCACCGGTGCCAGCGCGGTCGGCCTGCACTGGTCTGCCGGTGGTGTTGGCCGTGGCGTCGGAACGGTGGCGTGGGACCCACGATCGGCCACCGACTTCGCCGCCGAAGGAGCGGCGTCGGGCGCCGCCGCCGCTGGCTTGCCACTCACCGGGGTGATGCCGTCGCAAGTCTCGCGCCCCGACGGCGGCGCGGGCTGCGTTGCAGGCGCCGAGGTGCCGGCGTCGCCAATCCCGCGCACGCGTTCCTCTGCGGACAGCGCTGCCGGCGCCGGGGTGCTGCCACCGGCGCTCGTGCCTTCCGCCGGCGGCACTTCGGGCTGCTCTTGCGCGCCCCGCTTCGCCAGCGAAGCCGCCCCGTCTGCCGGCCCTTGCTGCGCCTGCGGCTCCGGCGCCTGGCCCGAGCTTGCCTCGCGGCTCCCACCTCTGCGCCCGCGTGGCGGCCGCCCCGGGTCGTAGCGCTGCAGGCCGTCCTGCACCAGCCGCTCCACGAGTTGTCCCAGCGTCAGGTGCGGGTCCACGTGCGACAGCAGTCCCCGTAACTGCTCGATCCCGCGCTGACAGGCGGAGTCGATCACCACCTTCAGCTCCCAGCAGCCCTCGCCCAGCGCCCGCATGAGATCGGCCGGCCGCGCCAGCTCGGGAGCCACCCCGGCCAACAACTGCTTCACCTCGCGCGTGCTCTTGCCGCTTGCCTGCGCCACCAGCTCCTGCCGCTGCGCCGCGTCCCAGCGCCGGCACCGGTCGCGCCGGCGCCGCGGCCTCGGTCCCGGAAGCCCCCGCCTCCGGCGCCGTCCCCGTGGCGCCCCGGCAGCAGCTCCGGCTGCCGCGGGTGCCGAGCCGGGGTCCGCGGCGGTGGTGGCAGTGCGCTGCAGGAGCTCGAAGGTGTTCTGCAACTGCGCCGCCGCGCTCAGGGTGAGCGAGCCGTCCTGCAGCCGCTCGCGTGTCCCGGCGGTCTCGGAGCACAGGCGCATGGCCTTTATACGGCGCCAGGCGGCGCCTTCGCTGTAGCCCAGTTCGCGCACCGCGTAGTCGAACAGGCTAGAGAACCCGAGGCGCAGGTGGAGGTGGCGGGCGTGGATCTCGCGCAGGTGGTCGAGGACGGCGAGCTGCAGCGCCTGCTCGTGCAGGACGAGGGACCTGGTGTGCGCCAGCAGCACCTGGTCGGGGAGCCCGGAGAGCGAGGAGGAGAAGCCGGGAGTGGTCGCCGTGGTCGCGGAAGCCATGGCGTAAATATAATCATGGCTGAGAAATGGACGGTTTCTACGAGTCCCGGACCGGCACCTGGAAGGGCTCAGGCCGGCGCTTATGGGGTGCTGACGGGCCTGGCGGGCGTGGCGGGATGTTCGAAGGGTCGGAGGGGCCGGAACGTGCGGCAGAGGGCCGTCACGAGGGGCGCCAAACCCGTCAAGTGCTCAGCGCACTTTTTGCATTTTTCTGCAGAATCCTGCACCGTGGCGCCGACATGGCCAGCAACGCATCCGCGGACCGGCGTTGCAGGTGGGCGGCTACCCGATCATTCCTGGACACATCTTCCTGGACATATCGTACAGCTAACGGAACCAAGAGAGCCGTGCCGCGGTCCATGCGAGGGCCGGGCCGAAGGCCGCACCGAACGCCGCGCCGTGGTGTTGCAGGTGCTCAAGGCGCGAGGCATGGAAGTGCCCGCGGCCCTGCCCCGCCACCTGCAGGAGATGAAAGGAATCTCTACGGCAGCGCTGGTCCAGGCGGCGATGCAGTGTCGTTACCAAGCGGAGTTCCTGCACCTGGCTCGCGCCGCGATCGGCCAATGAAGCAGGTTCGCCGCCAGCTTGAGCGGCAGGCTACGGACGCCGACCTGTTACAAGGAGCGCAACCTGATGGTAATAGAAGAGCACCGGCAGAGGCTCAAATGCTTGACCCGTCATCCGCCCGCCGCCGATACTTCCGAGGTCTTTTGGACAGGTGGTTGATTGGCTGTGGAAATCGCTGGCACAGGTGTCAAGGGAGGCGACCTGGACATGGATAGAATCGTCGTTGATTCCACGGTCCACTTCGGGAAACCGTGCGTCGCCGGTACGCGTATCACGGTACAGGACGTCCTGGAATTGGTCGATCAAGATCTACCCTTCAATGAGATCATCCAGGAGTACTATCCCGATCTGACTGCCGCTGATATCCATGCGTGCATCCGCTATGCCGGCACAACGTCGTTCGCGCCGCTGATCTCGACCTCGCGAGAGCCGCGAACGAAGAACTGCTCCAGATAGCGCAGGGGCGGGACCGGCTGTTTGTAACCCGAGACCGGGTGTCCGTATGAATGATGCGCTGACCCAGGACCTGCTCCGCATCGACGGCCGACCCTACGGCCACTATCGCGACCTGCGCGGGCGCCGCTACCCGCTGGGGAGCGGCGTGCTGACCTTCGAGCACGTGCAGGGAGATCCGTTCGCGGCGCCGAGCCGGCTGCGGGTCGACCTGCCCGCGACCCTGCTGAGGCTGCCGGAGTGGGCGCGGAACGGCGGCGATGCGCGGCGCGCCGCGGCCGACTTTCTGCAGCGGGCGTTGCGGCCGGCGCTGGCGGGGGCGGGCGGCGGCGCCGGAAGCGGTCGCAGCGGACTGCTGGAGATCGCCCCCGCCGGCCAGGAGGTGCTGGACCGTACCGGGGTCGCGGTCGCTGCCGAGGGCGGCGCGCGGGTACGGCTGAGCGCCGGACTGCCGGCGGCGGGCCGGCGCATCCTGGGCCGCGCCGCCGCCGACCTCCTGACCCGGCGCCTCGACGCAGCGCTGCAGGACATCGCGCGGCGGCTGGACTTCGACCGCCTGCGCGCCCACGTGCAGGTGGTGGAGGACCAGGTGGCGCTGCGCGCCCAGCTCCGCGAGCAGGGGCTGATCGCGTTTCTGGCCGACGGCAGCGTGCTGCCGCGCCGCAGCGGCGCCGACCCGCGTCCCCTCGACCGCGCCCGGCCGCTGCAGGCGCCGCCGGCACTGACGGTGGAGTTGCCGGCGCCACACGCCGGAACGCTGCGCGGCCTCGGTGTCCGCGCCGGGGTCACGCTGATCGTGGGCGGCGGCTACCACGGCAAGTCGACCCTGCTGCAGGCGCTGGCGCTCGGGGTCTACGATCACCTGCCCGGCGACGGCCGCGAGCGCTGCGTCTCCGCGGAGGACCTGGTGAGCGTGCGCGCCGAGGATGGCCGCTCGGTGCGCGGCGTGTGCCTGACGCCGTTCATCGGCGCCCTGCCGCTGGGACGCGACACCGCCTTCTTCGACAGCGACGATGCCCTCCGGCAGCACCTCCCAGGCGGCGGCCATCGTGGAAGCGCTGGAGGCCGGCGCCACCGGGCTGCTGATCGACGAGGACACGGCGGCCACCAACTTCATGATCCGCGACGCGCGCATGCGCCGCCTGGTGCCGGGCGAGCAGGAACCGATCACGCCCTTCATCGACCGCGTACGGCAGCTTTGGGAGGAGCGCGGCGTGTCGTCGGTGCTGGTGGTGGGCGGCGCCGGCGACTACCTGGACGTCGCCGACAGCGTCATCCGCATGGACGCCTACCAGCCCGGCGACGTGACGGCGCAGGCGCGCGCAGTCGCCGCCGCGCAACCGCTGGGGGATGCGGCGCCGCGCGCCCCGGGGGCCTGGCCGCCGGGTGCCCCGCGGGTGCCGTTGCGGGAGAGCCTCGACGCGCGCCGCGGCCGGCGGCCGGAACGGGTGCGCGCCGTGAAGACGCGGGCCATCGAGTTCGGGCAGGAGGAGATCGACGTCAGCCTGCTGTACCAGCTGGTGGACGCGGCGCAGTGCCGCATGATCGGCGACCTGCTGCTGCGGCTCGCGCGCGGCCTGTGCGACGGCCGCCGCGACCTGCCCGGTATCCTCGCGGCGCTCGACGCCGACCTGCAGGCGCACGGCCTCGACTCCCTGGCGCAGGCCGGCTTCGGCGACCGGGCGCGGCCGCGGCGCTTCGAGGTCGCCGCCGCGCTCAACCGCCTGCGCAGCCTGCGGGTGGCCGGCCCCCGCGGCGGCGGCGACCGCTACCGCGGCACGGCCGGATCCCAGCCGGAAGCCATGCCGAAGCGCTCCCGCAGGCGGTCGCCGCGGTAGGCGAAGATGCGGCGCAGGTCGCGGGCCACCAGCAGCCGGTTGACCAGGCGCCCGCCGGGGACCGCGTAGTCCACCCGGTCGCTGGCCAGCACCACCGGCTCCCGTCCTTCCCGATCCTCCACCGTGAACCGGTGCTCGTGGATCCAGACGCGGTACGGCCCGCGGCGCTGCTCGTCGACGAAGCGGTGGGGCGGCTCCCAGGCGGTGATCTCGCTCTGCCAGCGGATCGGCATCCCACGCAGCCGCAGGCGGTAGTCGATGCGGGTCCCGACGGCCATCGCCAGCGGCAGTGGGCTCAGGATCCGGAAGTGCAGCCACGCCGGCGTCAGCAGCTCCAGGTTGGCGGCGTCGGCAAAGAACGCGAAGACCTCCTCCAGTGGGGCGGCGAGTCGGACGCCACTGTGAATCCGATGCAGGTGCGGCGCGCGGCCGGTCATCGCTGCCGATCACACGGGAACCGGTGCCGCCGTGTCAACGCCGCGCCCCGAATCGGGGCGACCCCGTTTTGGCAAGTGGCCACTGGGACCGTCCGCGGATGACACGGCCCGGCAGCAGTCGAGCACGGCCGCCCGAGTTCGTCCCTCCAGGCAGGCAAAACCGTGCCAAGTCCGGGGGTATGCAAGCAGGTAGCTGTCAGACAAGCGGTAACTGAATCAGCGAGAAACCCGCCTCACCGGTGGCTCATCGCTGACTCCAGTTGTCATTTACTGATAACCTGATTGATGCCGATGCCCGACCGCGATCCCGGACTCGACACGCTGCTCGACCTTCACGGCCAGACGCTATTCGTGGATGAGGCCGGACACTGGGTGAAGTTCATAGTGCATCGAACAGACGTGACCGCGGAACACCCTCACGGGCTCAGCTATTCGCTGACGCTGCATGCCCCGGACGGCGAACGGCTGGTCGGGTTCGACAATGCGCACCCAGTCAGGCGTCGGCGAGGCCCGGAACGCCGGCGCCGGAGGGAGCGCGACCATCGGCATCGCCTGCGGACGATCCGGCCCTACGAGTACCGGGACGCGGCACACTTCTTGAGGACTTCTGGAACGAAGTGGACGGCGTTCTGAAGGAGAGGAGATTGATGCCATGAAGACGCTGAAGATCGGCATTGCCAGCTATGACCGGATGAAGGCGCGCTCGCTTGCGATCGCGCGCGGCGAGCACAAACCTGCCAGGGGCGAGCCGCTGGTCTGGTTCACGTCCGTCGAGAGCTTCGCGAAGGTGCTCTCGCAACGTAATCGCGAGCTGCTGGCAACGATCGCCCGGGAGCAGCCCGGCTCGCTCACTGAGCTGGCTGAACTCGCCGGACGAAACAAGTCCAACCTGTCGCGGACTCTGAAGACAATGGCGCGCTACGGACTCGTGGAGTTGCACCAGGGGGCGCACGGCGCCTTGGTGCCGCGGGTGGCGTACGATCACGTGAGCCTCGACCTTTCCTTGACTCCGGGTCTGCGACCGGGAGCGGCACTCCACACTCGATAACTGCCGGATGCGCTCGCCCAGTTTGCCGGGCATGCAGCAACTCGGCATTCACGTCCGCTGTATATGACGTGATGAGTTCTTGGCTCGGAGGGACGTGAGCAGGTGTCACCCCATGACCGTGCCACAGAATGGGGTCGCCTCCCCGAATCCCCGCCGCACGCGCTACCCTGAGCCATGGGCAAGGACGACTCGCTGCTCCGCGAGCAGGTGGAGTACTACCGCCGGCGCGCGCCCGAGTACGACGACTGGTTTCACCAGCGCGGGCGCTACGACGAAGGCGAAGGCAGGCGCCGGGAGTGGCGCGCCGAGAACGCGCGCGCCGATGCCGTCCTGCGTGCGCTGGGTCCGGTCGATGCGGTACTGGAGCTGGCCGCCGGCACCGGGCTCTGGAGCGAACGCCTGCTGCAGCAGGCGCGCCGGCTCACCCTCGTGGATGCCTCGCCGGAGGCGCTGAAGCTGGCGTTGCGGCGGCTGCGCCACGATCCGCGGGTGAGCGTCGAAGTGGCCGACCTTTTCGCCTACCGGGCCGCCCGGTGCTACGACCTGGTCGCGTTCACGTTCTGGCTGTCGCACGTGCCGCCGGCGCGACTGTCCGGTTTCTTCGCGCTGCTGCGGCGCAGCCTGCGCCCGAACGGAGTGTTGTTCGCCATCGACCAGCGCGCCGCGCGCGGCAAGCAGACCGCCGCCGACCACCTGCAGGAGCGCAGTCTCGACGACGGCCGCAGCTTCCGCATCGTCAAGATCTACTACGGCAAACGGGAGCTGGAGTCGCTGTTCGCCGAACATGGCTTCCAGGTCCAGGTAACCCTCACGCCCACGCTCTGGGTAGCAACCGCGCGGCGCCACCGCGAAGGGAGTTCTGCTACAGTTCGCGGACCAGGGGAGGAGCGAGCGTGAACTCGACCAACATCGTCTTTACGGGCAGGCAGCAGGCGGAGCTGCGCAGCGAGCCGGTGCCGGAGCTGCCGGCCGACGGCGTGGCGGTACGCACCACGGTGAGCCTGATCAGCTCCGGCACCGAGACCATCTGCTACCGCGGCGAGTCCGACTCCGGGTCCCACTGGCACCAATGGGTGCGGTACCCGTTCCATCCGGGTTACAGCAACGTCGGCTTGGTCGAGCAGACCGGGGCGGCGGTCTCCGGCTTCGCCGCCGGCGAGCGCGTATTCACCAGCTCCCACCATCACCAGGTCGCCATCACCAGGGGTGTGCCGGTGAAGATCCCGGATGCGGTCGGCGACGACTCGGCGGCGTGGTCGAAGCTCGCCACCATCGCCCAGACCGGGGTGCGCCGGGCCCAGCTCGCCATGGGCGCCACGGTGGTGATCATCGGCCTGGGACCGCTGGGCCAGCTCCTGAGCCAGTACGCGCGCGTGATGGGGGCGGAGAAGATCCTGGTGATCGACCCGCTGCCGGCGCGACTGGAGGTGGCCCGCGCCCACGGCGCCACCCACGAGTTCGCCGGCAGCGCGGGCGACGCCCTGCCGTTCGTGGAGGAGCACACCCGCGGCAACCGCGCCGACGTGGTGTTCGAGGCTACCGGCCATCCCCCGGTGCTGCCGCTGGCGCTTCCCCTGGCGAAGCGCTTCGGGGTGGTGATGCTGATCGGCGATGCCCCCAATCCCAGCCAGCAGGTGCTCACCAGCGACGTCATCACGCGCCAGATCTCGATCCGCGGCACTCACAACGAGAACCTGCCGGGCGACCAGGCGGAGTGGTCATCGGAGCGCCAGGTCGAGCTGTTCTACACCTACCTGGTGCGCGGCGTCATGAAGGTGGACGACCTGATCACGGCGCGCCACTCCCCGGCAGAGGCGCCGGCGGTCTACGCCCGGCTGCTGCACGACCGGGCCGCCTCGCTCGGCGTGCTGTTCGACTGGTCGCGCCTGTAGCGCCCCCCGGCCGGCGCCCGCCTATTGGCGCTTGAAGTCGAGGTGCGCGGCGGGCAACGACTGCGGGCGCACCAGCTCCCCGCCCAGCTCGTACGACTCGATGGCGGCGAAGGTGTACTCCAGGGTGGCCAGCGCGTCGCGTCCGGAAGCGCGCAGCTCGCTGGTCGGCACCCCGTTGGTGACGTCCTCGAGGAAGGCGTGAATGCGGCGCGGGAAGGTGGTGCCGAAGTCGGTGATCCCGGTGTTCAGGACCGTCGGCTCCGGCGCGCTGCCCAGGTCGATGGCGGCCGGATCTGCCGCGCCCTCGGCGCCGGGCGCCGGGTAGTGGATCAGCTTCTCCACGCAGTTCTCGATCGCGAACGTGCCGCGGGTGCCGCCCAGCTCGAAGCTCCACCAGCCGCCGTAGCCCATGCGCGCATCGCCGCGCTGGCTGAACAGGTAGCCGACCGCGTCGGAGGCGAAGCGCACGTGAATGCTGTTCAGCGACACCAGCGGATCGCCGGCCGAGCGCCGGAACCCGGGGCGGCCCATGAACGCCTGCACGTGGGTGATGTCGCCGCAGAAGTGGCGCATGATGGCGAACGGGTGGGACAGGAACGCCTTGACGTGGAAGTAGGGAAAGCCGCGGCTGTTGGCGCCGCCGCCGGGGCCTGAGTAGGTGTACTCGCCGCCCTGGAACCCCATCCGCATCAGGCAGTAGAGCTGCTCGCCGATCTTGCCGTCACGCACCAGCTCCATGGCCCGGTCGGCGGGATCGCTGAAGTGGTGGTTCAGGTTGCACCCCAGGTAGAGGCCGCGGCCGGCCGCGAGCTCCACCATCTGGCGCGCCTCCTCCAGGTCGTTCGACAGCGGCTTCTCCACCAGCACGTGCTTGCCGGCGTCGAGCGCCTGCATGACGGGCTCGAAGTGCCAGCCGCCGTTCTCGTCGCCGCCGGTGCAGACATCGACCACGTCGAGCTCCGGATGCGCGGCCAGCATGTCGGGCACGCTGCCGTGGATCGCCGCTCCGTACTGCTCCCGCGCCGGCTCGGCGCGCTCCTGCACCGCGTCGCACACCGCCACCAGGGTGGCGAGATCGTCCTCGTGATGGCACTCGGCGTGCCGCTGTCCGATGCCGGCGTACCCTACTACACCCACGTTGAGAGGCATGGCCGCAAGGTACTACGGCCGCGCGCCGGCGTCGAGATGCAAGCGCAGGAGCGGCGGCGGCGACGCCAGGACAGCTTGACAGGGCGGACGCCGCACCTATGATCGCAGGGTGATGGCCGCACTCGACACGGTGATCGGCATCGTCGGCAGCCCGGCGTTCCCGGAGATCGAATGGTCGGATGAGCAGCTCGCCAGCCTCAAGGAGCTGGGCTGCACCAAGCTGCAGCTCAGCATCGCGTGGGCCAGCAAGCCGGCCGGTGAAGTGCTCAACCTGGAAGATCTCGATGCGCGGCAGCGCGGGCTGTGGCGGCACCGCATCGCCCAGGCCAGGAAATTCGGTCTTGGCACCATCGCCCACTTCGGCATCCCCCGGTGGCTCAATCAGACGCCGGTCAAGCCCGCCTGCATCCTGGATCCCGAGGTCCGCGACCGATACACCCGCCTGCTGACCGATTTCGCCGCCAGCTTTCCCGAGGTGGACGACATCCTGGTCTACACCTTCGACCAGCAGGCCTGGATCTGCAGCGATTACGGGCCCTGTCCGCGCTGCAGCGGCATCCCCCTCCACGAGCGGCTGCCGGGCTTTCTCGATCACCTGCAGGAGGTATACGTCAGGGCCAACCCGCGGGCGACGCTGTGGTGGAAGCCGTGGGAACTGTCGAAGGGGCAGACCGAGATGATCGCCCGGCGGGTGGCTGCGGAGCACTTCGGCCTGATCCTCAACCCCTCCACCAGCAACGAGTGCTACCCGTTCAACGACCGCGCCTTCGGCTCGGACCTGGGGGTCAGGACCCTGACCCGCATCGCCGCCGAGCGCGGCATTCCGGTGATCGGCGAGGTCGACCACACCCTCTACAAGGGGCTGTACCAGATCTCCGACTACTTCCCGCGGCTGGTGTACGAGCAGCTCCAGGAGTGGAAACGGATCCCCGGGGTGGTGGGCATCAAGGAGTACTTCGGCCTGCCGCCGTCGCAGTTGTCGGTGAACGCCGCGATGCTGGGGGCGTGCCTGCGCTCCCCCGCAGCCTCGCTGGAACAGCTCCTGGAGCAGGTGGCCGCACCCTTCGGCACGCAGGCGGCCCCCGCCCTGCTCGCCGCCTGGGAGCACGTCGCCGCGGGCGTCGAGTCGTTCCCCTGGGACATCACCTACCTGATCGGGCCCATGGGGCTGGCCAAGGACCGCGACGGCTCCCACGACTGGGAGCAGATCACCATTCCCAACGCCCACTGGGACACGCCGATCTGGGAGAGCAACCGGCGTGCCAACTTCATGCTCACCCATGAGCACAAGGCGCATCCGTGGCTGTTCGAGGACGCCGGGCTGCGCCTGGGCGCGGCGGCGGACTGCTACGACCAGGCGGCCGCCGCCTACGCCGAGGCGATCGGCCACGCGGCGGCGCTGGCCGGAGAACTGCAGGCGCAGCGGGACGAATTGAAGGCCACCGCGCGCGCCTTGCGCGGCACCTCGCTGCACTTCCTGGAAACCCTGGCGGCGCACAACGCGCGCATGGTGCAGCACGATGCCGAGCAGTGGCGCAAGGTGGTGGGGCGGCTGGAACGGTTGCTGGAGCGGGACGTGGCCAACCAGGGGCACGCGCAGGAGGTGGCCCAGGTGCTCGCCGCGTTTCGCCGCGACCCGCACGGCTGGCTGGCCACCCACCTGAGTGCCCGCAGCCACGAGCTGATCTGCACCATCGACTGGCGCGCCTGGACCCCTTCCACCTGACATGGCCCTGCGGTTCGGCTCGACAGCCTCGACCCCGGCCGTGGAGGGACACCTGGTAACCCGGCAACCCCGGCGGCTGTGGCGCAAAATGGTGCGGCTGCGGGCGCTGTACGCCATGGCGCTGCCGGTGCTGGCGTGTTTCGTGGTGCTCAAGTACTGGCCGATGCTGCTGCAGTTCGTGGTGGCGCTGAAGGACTATCAGCTCGGCCGCGGGATATTCGGCAGCCGGTGGGTGGGCCTGCGCAACTTCGTGCAGGTGTTCAACACCACCGACTTCCTGGAGGTGCTCGGCAATACCGTCGAGATCAGCCTGCTGCGCCTGGTATTCGGCTTCTTTCCACCCCTCATCCTGGCGATCCTGCTGCACGACCTGTGGTCGAAGCGGTTTCGCAGGGTCGCTCAGACCCTGATCTACATTCCCCACTTCTTTTCCTGGGTGATCATCTACGGGCTGGCGTACTCGATCTTCGCTCCCGGCTCCGGCATGATCAACAAGCTGCTGGTCTCCCTGGGCGGTCAGCGCATCGATTTTCTCACCTCCCCGCTCTGGTTCCGGCCGCTGATCATCGGCACGGCGCTGTTCAAGGAGCTGGGCTGGGGGACGATCATCTATCTCGCCGCGTTGAGCTCGATCGATCCGCAGCTCTACGAGGCGGCGGCCATCGACGGCGCCGGGCCGATCAAGCGGCTGATCCACATCACCATTCCCTCCATTCAGGACGTGATCATCTTCCTGCTGATGATCGCGCTCGGGTTCATTCTCCACGCCGGGGGCGAGCAGATTCTGCTGTTCCTGTCGGGCCCCACCATGCGGGTGGGAGACATCATCGACACCTGGGTCTATCGCCACGGGTTGGTGAACATGGAGTTCAGCTTCGCCACCGCGGTGGGCCTGTTCCAGTCGCTCTTCGGCATGGTGCTGATCATCGCGGCCAACCACCTGGCGCGGCGTTACGCCGGCCGCGGGCTGTGGTAGACGGGTAGATGGCGGTCCATTCGCTGGGTGAGCGCAGCTACCAGTTCATCGCCGCCACCATCATCCTGGCGTGTACCGTGGTGATGGTGTTCCCGCTGATCTGGGTGGTCAGCATGTCGGTCACCAGCCAGCACGAGCTGATGCGCCGCGGCGGCTTCGTGATCATCCCCCACCGGCCCACCTTCTACGGTTACGAATTGCTGTGGAACCGCTCCTCCATCGTGCTGCAGGCATTCCTGGTGAGCGTGACGCGCACGCTGGTGGGCACCCTGCTGTGCCTGGTGGTGACCACCGTGGGCGCCTACGTGGCGGCGCGGCCGGAGCTGCCGGGCCGGAAGCTGTTCATCGTCCTGATCCTGATCACCATCATCTTCCCGGGAGGCATGATCCCCACCTTTCTGGTGGTGCGGCGGCTGGGCATGCTGAACAGCATCTGGGCGCTGATCGTCCCGATGATGGTGAATGGCTGGGCGCTGCTGATCATCAAGCAGTTCATGCAGAACATCCCCGGTGAGATCAACGACTCCGCGTTCATGGACGGGGCCGGCGAATGGACGGTGCTGGTGCGCATCAGCGTGCCGATGGCGGCGCCGGCGCTGGCGGCCATCGGCCTGTTTACCGCCGTCGGGCACTGGAACGCCTGGTTCGACGCCCTGATCTACGTCGACGAGGCGCTCCTGTACCCGCTGCAACTGGTGCTGCGCAACGTGATCAACGGCGTGTTGAGCCTGCAGTCGGGGCTCGCCCAGGAGGACCTGGCGGCGATTCCGGAGGCGGTGCGCCTGGACGCCGACTCGGTGAAGATGTCGGTCATCGTGGTGACCACGCTGCCGATCCTGTGTGTCTACCCGTTCCTGCAGAAGTACTTCACCAAGGGGATGTACCTCGGCGCCGTGAAGGGCTAGTATGGCGGGTTGAGGAGTGAACACATGAAATCACTGTGGATGGCGTGCATCGCCATGGTGGCAACGACCGGCACCGCGGCGTTTGCCGGCGGCACGGCGGAGTCGGCCGCGCCGGAGTCGGCTGCGGGCGCGGAGGTCGCACCGGTGGCGGAGGCGGCGTGGATTCCCTCGCCCAGCGCCATCACCCCGGCGGCGGCGGATGCCTACGCCTACGACGACCTGAGCCAGCACGTGGATATCGAGTTCTGGTCGGTGGGCTGGCTGGCGCAGCCGGTTCCCGAGGATGACCCGATCAGCAAGATGTTCGAGGAAGAGCTCAACATCACCCTCACGGTCCAGTTCCTGAGCAACCCGGACCTGATCAGCAAGCTCACCTTGCGCGCCGCGGCGGACGATGTTCCGGACCTGCTGTTCAACTCCGGCGACAAGGCCAACGTGCAGAAACTGGTCGACCAGGGGTTCTTTCTCACCGACTACGACCCGATTCTCGACCTTTACGGCCCCACGTTGAAGCAGTCGATCGGCAGCTTCGCGCGCATCTCGGTGACCAAGGACGGGGTGCTGCAGTTCATCCCCAAGGGTCCGGAGAACGCCGACGACATCTGGTATTACTGCATCCGCAAGGACTGGCTGGCCAACCTTGGTCTGGAGATGCCCACCAACGACCGCGAGTTCCTGGAGGTGCTGAAGCAGTTCACCTTCAACGATCCCGACGGCAACGGCAAGGACGACACCTGGGGCACCACCTCCAACGGCAGCAAGACCGGCCCCGGCCGGGCGATGACCATGTTCGCCGTGCTGTTCGGCAACAATACCAAGTTCGGGCTGGAGGATGGCGCGGTGAGCCATCCGATGGTGAACGGGGCGCAGCGCGAGATGCTGCAGTACGTCAAGGAGATCGTCGACGCCCAGGTGATCGACCCCGACTGGTACACCCAGGACTGGAACCAGCAGAAGAACAACCTGCTCACCGGCAGGATCGGCGCGGTGGTGTATCCGATCACGGCGCTCATCGCCGAATCGGAGGCGGCCAACGGCAACGACGGATCCACGCTCGACTGGTGGACCTGGGTGCCGCTGATGAATGCCGTCGGGGCGACCGGCGACGCGGGGCGCGAGCGGATGTGGTGGACCTATCCCGGCGCCTACTGGGCGATCTCGACCAAGGCGGGTGACGACGAGGTGAAGCTGAAGCGGGTCATGCACTTCCTCGACTACATGCAGTACCCGAATCGCGGCTACTACATCACCGAGGGCGGCTACGGGGTGTTCGAAGGGTACGACTTCCACGGCACCCCGGGTGAGCGCTGGACCCTCGAAGAGGGCAGCGTCGACCCGCGCCGCGAGAACCCGGGCTGGACCGCGCTGTACGACTGGCGGCGCAACAACACGGTGGGCAGCCTGTACAACGCTACCCCGGTTCCGACCTTCGCGGACGAGCTCGCGGAGCGCACCCACGACCTGCGCCAGGAGATGCAGGCCGCGGCCAACGCCGACGCCGCCAACTTCTTCGAGCGCACCGACCTGCTGCTCAACCTGGATCCCAAGACGGTCACCAACCTCAAGGACCTGGAGCGGCGCAACGAGATCCTGTTCGTGACCGGACAGCGCAGCTTCGATGAGTGGGATGACTACGTGGCGGAGTGGCGCCGGGGCGGCGGCGACGCCCTGCTGGCGGAAGCGGAGAGCCAGTACCGCGCCCTCGGCATGATTGATTAGCAGCCTCAGGCAGGGGCACCCGTTGGCATCGTCCCGCAGGGCCGCGCAACGGGTGGCCCAACCATCCGCCGGGAACGGCAGCTCGGCGGCGGCGTTCGCCTACCGCGTCGGCTTCCTGGGGTGCCCACCCCGGCCCGGGGTGGAGTGGAGCGAGGCGAACATCGCGCGCCTCGGGGAGCTGGGGTTCAATACCCTGCAGTTGAACATCGCCTGGGGCTACCGCCCCGGTGGCGAGGCACTCAACCTGGAAGATGTGATCGACGTGCCGCCGCGCCTCGCCGGGGCGGTGCCGATGCTCGGAGATCAGTCCCCCGAGCGGCGCAGACGGCGGCGCCGCGACCTGCAGCAGCGGGCGCGCCGCGCCCACGCCGCCGGCATGCGCACCCTGTTCCACTTCGGTGCGCCCTACGTGGGGGACCAGTACATCCACGATGCGCCGCCGAACTGCCTGCTGGACGGCAAGACCAGGGAGCGCTGCCGCTACCTGCTGGAGCGGTTCGGGCGCGAGTTTCCCGCGGTGGACGACATCCTGATCTACACCTACGACCAGCACGCCTGGTTGTGCAACGAGTTCGGCCCCTGCCCGCGCTGCACCGGCATCCCGCTGCACGACCGGGTGGTGCCGTTCCTGGAGGAGATGGGGCGGGTGTGGCGTGGCAGCCATCCCGGCGGGCGGCTGTGGTGGGAGCCGTGGGAGCTGTCGGCCGGCCAGGTGCAGCGCTGCATCGAACGCATCGATGCGCGGGGGTTCGGACTGGCGCTGCACTGCACGGTGGCGGAGGTGATCGCCACCCAGCCCACCGACCGCTGGCTCAGGAACTGCTGCCGGCTGGCCGCGCGGCGCGACATACCGGTGATGGTGGAGTACTGGCTGGGCGGCCCCAGCGAGGAGTTGGAGCCGTATCTGCACCTGGCGTATCCCCTGGTGACCCTGCGCGGCCTGCAGGCCATCGCCGGCGTGGCGGGCGCGGTGGGGATCAAGGAGTACTTCGGGCTGATCCCGGACCGGGAGGACCCCAACCTGCGGATGACCGGGCTGTTCCTCGCCGATCCCGACGTGGACGAGGGGGAGGCGCTGGCGCGGCTGGCCGCACCCTACGGGCCGGCGGCGCGGGGGATGATCGCCTTCTGGGAGCACAGCAGCGCCGCCATCGAACTGTTCCCCTGGGACACCTCGTGGCTGATCCGCGAGATCGGCAGGAGCGACCCGGTGCACGCCATGACCGCGGCGTGCATCCACGGGGTGCCGTGGCACACCCCGAGCTGGGCGTCGACGCGGCGTGCCGTCTACATGCAGGTGGACCCCGGCGAGGTGGACCCGTGGATGCTGGAGGACGTGCAGTTGCGCTGCGAGCTGGCGGCGCAGCGGATGGCAGCGGCGCTGGCGGTGGCGGCGGAGATCGGCGCCGAAGTGCCGGCTGCCCTCGCGTCGGACTTTGCCGGTAACGTCGCCGAGCTACGGGAGCTGCGCCGGCGCACCGTTGCCTACGCGCTGCACCTGCGGGAGACCAACCTGGTGACGACGATGCGCGTGTGCCGGGCCCAGGGCCGGGAAATTCCGCAGCGCACCCTGGCCGAGCTGCAGGAGGTGCTGACGGCCGACCGCGAGAACCAGGGACAACCGGAGCCGGTGGGCGGTGCGCTGCGCTTGCTCGCCGAGGACGTGGACGCGTTTCTGAGCACCTACTTCACCGTCGTCCCCGACCGCCACTCGAAGGGCAACTTCAGCCTGACTTCCCGCTAGTCTGCAACGCCGAGTTCGGGGGTTGACCCATCTACGGGTTGGGCGACTCTCGCTGCCGCGACGAACCGATCCCGATATCGTTTCTGTAATTCGATGTAGTAAGCCACCAGCCGAGCGGGCTCATGATCAACGCGCGCTGAGATGCTGTGGCGCACCTCGCGGATTTCGTCGATCACCGGATCAGCCTGACTCTGTTTCATCTCTGCCTCCAAGCAGTTCCAAGGGCGTCACCAATGCCGGCACGAATAACCCGATCAGTACGTTTACGCGACGAATATGACCGAATTTGTTCGCGTTCGCCAAGTGCCGGCAGTTCCAAGTCACCAGGAAGTCGCATCTGTGAAAGGATGCCAGTGCCAAGTGCAGCGCATCACCACCCGGATCGGCGGGCATCACCTTGTGCCGGATGTACGTCTGCACGATCTCGCCGATGGCCGGCTCAACGGGCACTAGCGGCAGGTCATGAACGAGAGCATGCCGTTGCGCACTGCGCTCTGGTATACCACCAACCAGCTCGTCCAATACAGCCGCGCTGGTGACCAGTTCGTATCGCTCAGAGGCGTCGTCCCACCACAGCCGCGTCCACTTCCGTCGTGCGACGATTTCAGGAGATGTGCGCCTTTCCGCGTAGAAGCTGGGAATCGTAGTCTCAACGTATACGCGTGGTTTGCTCACGGCCATACAATACCTGACAACAACACCTCTCGTCGTCCCCGGTTGGAAAAAGCTGACGCACCGCCTTGGCCAGAGCGATCAAGGGGCCAGCATCGCTTTATGACACGAACCACGGTGAGATATCGCCGATTTCGTTGCAGTGGTTTGGCGCGCCCCCGTTTCGGTCAGCAGCGCGACGAATCGACACGGGAGACTGCGAGCGTCGGCCTTGAGCCTCCTGAACGACGGCGCGACATGGATCCTGCTCTCGGCAGCTTCATCGTGGGAGATTGCGATCAAGTACTCCACAGAGAAGCTCGACCTTCCCCAGCATCCCGACGAGTTCATTCTCGTTCGCCTGCGCCGCGATCGGATCGAGGCGCTTGCCATCGAGCACTCCCACGCGTTGAACACCGCAGCGCTGCCCTATCACCATCGCGATCCGTTTGACAGGCTTCTCGTCGCTCAGGCGATGGTCCTGGACATCCCCATCATGACCGCCGATCCCGCCTTCGACCCCTACGAGATCGAAGTGATCCCCAGTTAGGACGCCGCCGGAGCCGCTCAGCGCCGGCGTCGAGATGCAAGCGCCAGCGACGGGAGCCCGTTGTAATTGGCAGCGGCAGCACGGTCGCTCGCGGTACCCGACGCCACGCCGTGCGGCGCGACTGGTGGTATAGTGATGTGCAACGCGCGGCCGATGATGCAAGGCGAGCTGTTCGCAACCGATCCGAGAGAGGCGGCACCGGATCTGATGGCAGATGCAACGGTGCCTGCCGAGCCACGCTCCGGCCGCGGGCCGGTTACCGCCGCAGGCGCGCCGTACCGGCACGACTTCGGCGCCGAAGCGGTCGTCGCCGCCAGCGCCAGCGATGCGCTGCCGAACGACCGTGGCCAAGCCGGGCATCCCAGCCCCGAGGAGCCGCGGCGCTCGGGGTTGGAGCTGGATGAAGGACTGGGGCGGCTTGGGTTCGACAGCTTCCGGGCCGGACAGCGCGAGGCCATCGAGACCCTGCTGGAGGCCGGGCGGCTGCTGCTGGTGGCCCCGACAGGCGGCGGCAAGAGCCTGACCTACCAGCTCCCGGCGGCGCTGCTGCCGGGCACCACCGTGGTGGTCTCGCCGCTGATCGCCCTGATGCACGACCAGGTAGCGGCTCTGGGGCAACGCGGCGTCGCCGCCACCTACCTGGCCGGCACCCTGCCCTTCGACGAGGTGCGGCGGCGGGTTGCCGCGCTCGCGCGCGGCACCTTCAAACTGGTCTACGTCGCCCCCGAGCGGCTGGCCAATGATTGGCTGCGCGCGGCGCTCGCGCGCCTTCAGTGTCCCCTGGTGGCGATCGACGAGGCGCACTGCATCAGCGCCTGGGGCCACGACTTCCGTCCCGACTACCTGCAGCTCGACGAGTTGTTGCGGCTGCTGCCGCAGGCGCGGGTGCTGGCCTGTACCGCCACCGCCACGCCGGTGGTGCGCGACGAGATCCTGGAGCGCCTCGGCCTGCCCGCCGACACGCCGCAGCTCATCCACGGCTTCGCGCGGCCCAACCTGGCGCTGCGGGCGGTCGAGGTACAGAGCAAACGGGAACGGGACCGGCGCGTGGACGGCGTGCTGGTCGAGACCCTGGGTGGCCCGGAGAAGGGCGCCGGCACCGCCATCGTGTACGCACCGACGCGGCGCGGCTCGGAGGAGGAGGCGCAGCGGCTGGCGCGGCGCGGCTGGAAAGTCGAGGCGTACCACGCCGGCATGTCCGGCGAGCAGCGCGACCGGGTGCAGCGAGCCTTCATGGCGGGCGAGCTGGAAGTGGTGGTCGCAACCAATGCGTTCGGCATGGGCATCGACCGCGCCGACGTGCGCTGCGTGGCGCACCTCGCGCCGCCCGGGTCGCTGGAAGCGTACTACCAGGAGGCGGGTCGTGCCGGCCGCGACGGCGAACCCGCCGTATGCCTGCTGCTGGTCTCACCCGGCGACATGGCCCTGCGCCGCCACCTGATCGAGAACGACGCCGAGGGCGGCGAGGCAGGCGCGGAGTTGGTGCGCCACAAGTGGAACCTGTTCCTGGAACTGATGCGCTGGGCCGAGGGCGGGAGCTGCCGGCACGACGCCATCCTGCGCTACTTCGGGGACGAGGAGGAGACCCTGGCCGGTTGCGGGCGCTGCGACGTCTGCCTGCGTATCGCTGACGCGCCGGAGCAGGACGACGAACAGATCACGACGCTGGTGCGCAAGGCGCTGTCCGGGGTGGCGCGGGTCCACACCCGGTTCGGGCTGGCGGCGGCGGTGAAGCTGCTCAAGGGCGCGACCGACCCCCGGCTGCAACGCGCCGGGCTGCAGCACACGACCACCTTCGGCACGCTGGCGGACCACCCCGAGGAATGGTTGCTGCGCCTGTTGCGGCGCTGCGTCACCGCCGGCTGGGTCGACTTCTCCGGCGGCGACCGGCCGGTCGCGGTGATCACGTCCGAGGGCCGCGAGGTGATGCACGGCCGGCGGCCGGCGCGGCTGCTGCTGCCCCCGTTGCGGCGCTACTCGGACGCTGGCGGGTCGCAGCGGGGCGACGGCGCACCGTGGCTGCCGCGGTCGATTCTGGTGAAGCGCGACGGCGAGCAGGTGGCCGGCGCCGGCCGGCGCCGCAGTCGGGTGGCGGCCCACGCCGGCGGAGACGAGGAACTGGACGACCGTGGACGCGCGCTGTTCGAGGCGCTGCGCGCATTCCGGCTCGCCGAGGCGCGCCGTCAGCAGGTGCCGCCCTACGTCATCGCCAGCGACCGTACCCTGCGCGACATCGCGCAGCTTCGACCCGACTCCCTGGGGACCCTGGAGCTGGCCCACGGCATCGGCCCGTCCAAGGTGGAACGCTACGGCGAGCAGATCCTGGCCGTCGTCAGGGAAGCCGAGAGTGGCCGGTGAGCAACGGCGACCCGGTTACTGCTGCTTGAAAATGTCGCCTAATCTGTCCTTGACCTTTGTTGCCGCCCCCTCGATACCATCCAGCACCTTGGATGCAGCCTGAGCCAACTGATCATCGCTGTCACTGAACGCCCGTCGATATACCTCCTCAGCCTCCTTCCATGCTTCGCCCGGGCGTGGATCGCCCTCATCCCGGCGCGGATAGGCGCCGCCCAGCACCCGCTCGTAGGCGCCGCTGTCCACCCAGACCTTCAGTTCCGAGAGCCGCAGTACGGGAAAGGGATGGGTCTGTCGCAGCAGGTTCAGGAACTTGTGCACGCCATCCAGCAGATCGGCTCTGGCGTGGTAGTCTCCGGCTTGCTGCAGAAACTCGCCGATCTGCATCTGTGAGGTGTCGGTGCCCCCGGCGAGCTTCATCAGCAACGTGTTGTACGCTTCCGGATTCTGGCTCGCCAGGAGACCGGCCCGGTCCGCGCTCAGTTCACTCTTGCGGTCCCATTCCCGCAGAGCGATCTCTATGCCTCGCACCATGAGCCCTCCGATCGGAATGGCCGACAGTGACACACTCGTCAGTAGCCAAAGAAGAGTCTTGTACAGCGCGTGGCCACTGCAGCAGTGGCCCAGCTCGTGACCCAGGACACCGATCATCTCGTCATCGTCGAGCGCTTGCACCAGAGCCGACTGAATGACCACGAACGGCTCCTTGGCTCCGTACACCCCACCGTTGAGAAACGGGCTCTGCGCGACGAACAGCTCCGGTCGACGAGGCACATCCAGACGCATGCACGCCTGCGTAAACAGGCCGTTGAGTCGCGGAAACTGACGCTCCGAAACACGCACCGCCGACGCGAGGTGCAGTAGCCGCACCGATCGTTCGGTCGTAACGCCAACAAACCATCGCATCATATATAGTGGTGAGCGTCGCTGGGACGCGCCGCTGACGCTGGCGGGGTTGCTGGCGGGCAGGCCGCAGGACCGGCCGGCGCCGCTGGCAGAGAAGTGGGGGGTGGCGCTGCCATCGATCCGCGAGTACGAGGAGGCAAGCGCAGTGTTGTTGGAGAAGATCGACCGCTGGGGAGAGGAAATCCTGGAGCGGGGCATCAAGCAGGGCATCGAGCGGGAGAAGGCGTTGCTGTGCCACCAGGCTGAGCGGCGGTTCGGCCCGGCGGCGGCGGAACGGCTGTCCGCGGTGCTCTCCGCCGTCACGGACGCCGACCGCCTCACCGAAGCCGGCGAGTGGATCGTGGACTGCGCCACCGTCCCCGACTTCCTGGCCCGCGTGGAAGGCTCCCGCTCGTAACGGCAGGCGCTACGGGCAGCGTCTGCCGGTGGCGACGTTCTGCGCGGGGCTCATGTCGTTCACGCTCCCGATGCGGTACCCGATCACCAATCCGTGATCATGGGATCGCCCTGGGGGGCCGCCCGGGCCACCACTCCCATAGCCTCCCCTGCCTCGCCCGTGGTTGCGGCGATGAATGGTATGGCGCCATATTCAACAACGGTCGCCGTCGCTCTGATCCATCCGAGCACCCGTCGCCAGTCGGTGTTGACACGCGGTGCCGAACGGGGCGTATTTTCTGCACGTGCCAGCGGCCTTAGTCATCGTTGAATCGCCTGCCAAGGCGAACACCATCGCCGGATACCTCGGCTCCGAATACGTCGTGGAATCCTCCATCGGCCACGTGCGCGACCTGCCGGAGAGCGCGGCAGCCATTCCGAAGCAGTACAAGGATCAGCCGTGGGCGCGACTCGGCATCGATGTCGACCACGGCTTCAAACCGCTCTACGTGGTAACTCCCGACAAGCGCAAGCAGATAACCAAGCTCAGGAAACTGCTCGCCAAGGCGGACGTCCTGTATCTGGCGACCGACGAGGATCGCGAGGGAGAGGCGATTGCCTGGCACCTGCAGCAGGTGCTGAAGCCTCCCAAGCGGGTCGACGTGAAGCGGATGGTGTTCCACGAGATCACCGCTCCGGCGATCCGTGCCGCGATCGAGGCGCCGCGCGACATCGACCGCCGGCTGGTCGACTCCCAGGAGGCGCGGCGCATCCTGGACCGGCTCTACGGCTACGAAGTGTCGCCGGTGCTGTGGAAGAAGATCCAGCCGCGGCTGTCGGCGGGCCGTGTGCAGAGCGTCGCCACCCGCATCGTCGTGGAGCGGGAGCGCGAGCGAATGGCGTTCGTCGCCGCCGAGTACTGGAGCCTGACCGCGACCTTCGCTGTGGCCGGCGACGTGGCGGAGGGCAGTCCGCGCGAATTCGACGCCGCGCTAGTCAGTATCGACGAGCGGCCGGTCGCCACCGGCGCCAGCTTCGACCGCGCCGGCCGGCTCAAGAACGACGCCACCGTCCGTCTCGACGAAGCTGCGGCGCGCACCCTGATCGCCGTACTCGCCGATACGTCATTCAGGGTGCTCTCGGTCGAGAAGAAGCCCTACCGGCGGCGGCCCGCGGCGCCGTTCATGACCTCCACCCTGCAGCAGGAGGCGAGCCGCAAGCTGCGCATGTCGGCTACGGTGGCGATGCGCACCGCGCAGTCGCTGTACGAGAAAGGCTTCATCACCTACATGCGCACCGACAGCACCACGTTATCGGATGCAGCGTACGGCGCGGCCCGCGACATCATCCGTGACCGCTACGGCGACCGGTACCTGCCGGCGGCGCCGCGCCGCTATACCAAGAAGGTCAAGAACGCCCAGGAGGCGCACGAAGCGATCCGTCCCGCCGGCAACCGCTTTCGCCTGCCGGAGGAGGTCGGACGCGCGGTGCCGCGCCAGGAGGCGGCGCTCTACGACCTGATCTGGAAGCGTACCGTGGCCTCGCAGATGACCGACACCGTGGGCAGCACGGTCCACGTCCGCGTCGGCGGCACGGCCAGCGACGGCCGCGATGCGGAGTTCGCCGCCGCCGGCACCACCATCACCCACTACGGCTTTCGGCGCGTCTACTCGGAAGGCACCGACGAGGAACGGGGTGCGGCCGACGCGCGGCCGGATGGCGATCAGGAACGCCAGCTTCCGGCCCTGGCCGAGGGCGACGCCGCCGCCGCCCGCGCGATCGAGCCCACCGGCCACGCCACGCAGCCGCCGGCGCGGTTCACCGAGGCATCCCTGGTCAGGCAGTTGGAGACCCTGGGCGTCGGCCGTCCCTCCACCTACGCCACCATCATGACCACCATTCAGGACCGCGGCTACGTGTGGAAGAAGGGCACCGCGCTCATTCCCACCTTTACCGCGTTCTCGGTGGTCAACCTGCTGGAGCGACACTTCTCCGACCTGGTCGATTACGCCTTCACGGCGCGCATGGAGGATGAACTCGACAACATCGCCACCGGCGACGAGGAAGTGCGGCCGTGGTTGAGCCGATTCTACTTCGGCGCCGGGGAGAACGGTGATCCGGGCCTGAAGGCGATGGTGTCGGACCGGCTCGGTGACATCGATGCCCGCGCCGTCAACTCGGTGGTGATCGGCGGCGGCCGGGACAGCGACGGCGATGGCGGCGGCATCGTGGTCCGCGTGGGCCGCTACGGCACCTACCTGCAGCGCGGCGAGGCACGCGCCAATGTACCGGCCGAGGTCGCTCCCGACGAACTCACGCTGGAGCGCGCGCTGGAGCTGATTCAGACGCCGAACGACGACCGGGTGCTCGGCGCTGACCCGGACAGCGGTCTGCCGGTGATCGCCCGTGCGGGGCGGTTCGGTCCCTACGTCCAGGTGGGCGAGGCGGACGGGACGGCCAAGGAGAAGCCGAAGACCGCGTCGCTGCTGGCGAGCATGAGCCTGGAAACCGTGACCCTGGACCAGGCACTGAAGGTACTGTCGCTGCCGCGCGTAATCGGGACAGGCGCCGACGGCACCCCGGTCAGCGCCCACAACG
This sequence comes from Spirochaetia bacterium, assembly GCA_965203905.1. Lineage (GTDB taxonomy): Bacteria > Spirochaetota > Spirochaetia > SZUA-6 > Bin103 > Bin103. Next base: position 6,959,984 of record CBDBDQ010000005.1, read on the forward strand.
GCCGCTACGGCCCCTACATCAAGAAGGGTAACGACAATCGCACGCTGGACTCGGAGGAGTTGCTGTTCACGATCACCCTGGAGCAGTGCGAGCGGATCCTGGCGCAACCCAAGCGCCGGCGCTCCCAGGCGGCCAAGGCGCCGTTGAAGGAGCTGGGCCCCGATCCGGCCACCGATCGCCCGATGGTGGTCAAGGAGGGGCGCTTCGGTCCCTACGTCACCGACGGCGAAACCAACGCTTCGCTACGCACCGGCGACTCGGTGGAGACCATCACCCCCGAGCGTGCCGCCGAGCTCCTCGTGCTGCGCCGCGAGCGCGGCCCGGCCCCGAAGCGGCGCTCCCCCGCCAAGCGTTCCGGCACTACGAGGCGAGCCACCCCGACCCGGCGCCGCACCGCGCCCAAGTAGCCGGGCCACCGATCGGCGGCCCGGCGGCGGCGACTATCGCGGCCGCCCAGAGGTCATGCTTGCGACGCCGCCTTCAGGCCGGCGCGCTCACCGGTTGGCGGCTGCCGAATGTGCGCGGCCGGAAGTCCTCCCGGTTGGTGACGCTCGCGCTGCTGCCGGTTGCCCGAATCACGAACAGCCCCTGCCCCTCGGCATACTTGTCCGACGACTCGTCCGCCTTCAGGTAGGCCACCGCTCCATACGCGACATGACCCGCGTACTCCGGCATCAGCTCGGTGAAGTTCCGCAGCGTGTCCAGGAAATGATCGACGTCGCGTACCTTCAACGTGGTCTTGACCTCCACGGCCACCACCTCGCTGCTGTTCACCGCGAGGATGTCGATCTCCCAGGTGCGCCCGCCGAAATTGCGCTCCAGGTTGGTCATGGTATGATGCACCTCAATGCTGCGGCGGTTAAGGAGTGCGACCAGATCGCCCTTGACCAGCGCTTCGATCAGCTTGCCCCACTGACTGTTGAACAGCTCTTCGGTCTTGCGCAGTCGCCGGTCGGTCTCCCGCATCTGGCGGCGGGTTTCCTGCGTCTGGCGGTCCGTCTCCTGCATACGACGGTCGGTCTCCTGCATGCGACGATCCGTCTCCTGCATGCGACGATCCGTCTCCTGCATGCGACGATCCGTCTCCCGCTGACTCTCCGACAACTCGTGCAGGATCGCGCGGATCTCTTGCCAGGTGGCGCCGTTGTGCTCTCCGCTCTCAGCCATTCGGTGTTCCCCCCAGGATCATGGTATCGCCCGGGACAGCCGTTGTCCTGCTCCCGGATGGACGGAGCGACGGACAGCATGCGTCCTCAGTGAGGCGGCCTCCCTGGTCGCCCTGCAATTCTCCCCATCAGCCGTGCTTCAAGGCCTTCAAGCCAGTGCAGCAGCAAGCGCCAGACATCCGGTGGTCTCGACCGGTCGGCCCTCGGACGTGCCGTGGCCAGAAACCGCAGAGGGTGTTGGCGCTGCCGCGCTTGGTCGGCACGGCCGCCGACGGTACACCGGTGACCGCCCACCACGGCACGGCCGACGGGCCTACATCACCAAGTGCGGCGACAAGCGCCGTTGCGTGGTGGCAATGGCGATCGGCAGATCGACCGGCTGGGGACTTGCAAGGCCACCCTCAGGCCGGCGCGCCCGTTACCGGTTGGCGCCCTCCGAACCTGCGGGGCCGGAAGTCCTCCCGGTTGGTGATGCTGGCACTGCTGCCGGTCGCCCGAATCACGAACAGCCCCTGCCCCTCGGCATACTTATCCGACGACTCGTCCGCTTTCAGGTAGGCCACCGCTCCATACGCGACATGACCCGCGTACTCCGGCATCAGCTCGGTGAAGTTCCGCAGCGTGTCCAGGAAATGATCGACGTCGCGTACCTTCAACGTGGTCTTGACCTCCACGGCCACCACCTCGCTGCTGTTCACCGCGAGGATGTCGATCTCCCAGGTGCGCCCGCCGAAATTGCGCTCCAGGTTGGTCATGGTATGATGCACCTCAATGCTGCGGCGGTTAAGGAGTGCGACCAGATCGCCCTTGACCAGCGCTTCGATCAGCTTGCCCCACTGACTGTTGAACAGCTCTTCGGTCTTGCGCAGTCGCCGGTCGGTCTCCCGCATCTGGCGGCGGGTTTCCTGCGTCTGGCGGTCCGTCTCCTGCATACGACGGTCGGTCTCCTGCATGCGACGATCCGTCTCCTGCATGCGACGATCCGTCTCCCGCTGACTCTCCGACAACTCGTGCAGGATCGCGCGGATCTCTTGCCAGGAGGCGCCGTTGCGCTCGCCACTCTCAGCCATTTTGGTGTCCCCCAGGATCATGGTATCGTCCGGGACAGCCGTTGTCCTGCTTCCGGATGGACGGAGCGACGGACAGCATGCGTCCTCAGTGAGGCGGCCTCCCTGGTCGCCCTGCCATTGTACACCGACTCACCATCAGCCGTGCTTCGAGGGCGGTGCTATAGTGGTCCGGTGGCCACGCTGCTGTTCTTCGACGACTTCTACCTGAACCGCTGGGAAAACCTGCGGCGCCGCATCGGGCAACCGGAACTGGTGCCGGAGGCCACCTACAGCGACCCGGAGTTCTGGCTGGCCTCCGCCTACCCTACGGTGTTCCGCGACGCGAGCGGCATCTGGCGCTGCCTGTACCAGGGCAAGCCGCGCGCGGAGCCGCAGGAGCAGCGCTATCCGCTGCTGCTGGAAAGCGACGACGGCCTGCGCTGGCAGGCGCCGGACCTGACGCATGCCGTGCCACTGGACGAGCGCAGGTTCCGCAACCAGGTGATGCCCGTGACTCGGTTCCGCGAGTGGGACTGCTACTTCGACGCCCGCGCCGAGGATCCGCAGGAACGCCTCAAGGCGCTGGTCACCCACCCCTCCGGCACCAGCCTGTGGACCTCCGCGGACGGCCGGCGCTGGCGCGAGCTTCCCGGCGTACGGTGGCGCGCCGGAGCGCCCGATCCCCCCAGCACCGCGTTCTGGAACGAGCTGCGCAACTCGTACGTGATCAGCGCCCGTCCGACACCGCACAACCGGCCGCGACGGGTGGCGTTCTCGGAAACCAGGGACTGGCGCACGTTCACCGAGCCGGAGCTGATCCTGACCTGCGACGCGCTGGACACTCCCCTGGCCGAGATCTACGGCATGATCGTGTTCCCCTACGAGGGCAAGTTCGTGGGGCTGCTGTGGATCTTCCATGTCGATCCGCACATTCCCAACAAGTACTTCGGCGGCGCCACCGACTGCCAGCTCGCCTACAGCTACAACGGCTGGCACTTCCAGCGCACCTTGCGTGAGCCGCTGTTTCCCAGCCCGGAGTTTGGCGCGCCCGGAGCCGGCACCCTGCGGCCGATCTCGCTGTTGGTCCACGAGCGGCAGATCCGGATCTACTCCAGCGCCTCGTACCTTGAGCATGGCCACCACGTCGCCGGCCACGATCCGGGAGCGCTGCTGATGCATCGCCTGCGCCTCGACGGCTTCGTCTACCTGGAATCCACCGGCGGCCCCGGACTCCTCGCCACGCGGCCCCTGTTCCTGCGCTCCGGCGACGTGCGCCTGAACGTCCAGGCGGCCCACGAGGTGCGGGTGCAGGTGACCGATCCCGAGGGCCGGTCGCTTCCCGGCTACACCTTCGCCGACGCCGAGCCGCTGCGCGGCGACGAGCTGTTCTGGACCCCGCGCTGGCGCAACCGGCGCTTGGAGGAGCTTACCCGGCAGGTGGTATGCCTGGAGATCCGTCTCCACCAGGCGCGCATCTACGCCGTCCGCGGGGACTTCGTCCCTACCATCCCCAGCGCCGCGCGCCGCTATGCGGAGACCGGCACGGAGCCGCAGTTCCAGCCGGGCCTGGAGTAGTCGATCACAACGCGTCGAATGTAGCGACGGGGGCCTCGAAGTGCAGTTCCAACGCCTCGCGGAGATTCGCGATCGCTTCCGCGCGCGTTTTGCCCTGGCTTGCCACCTCCACCCCCCGCGCTCGGGCGACAAACCACTCGCCGTCACGCCAGACATCCGCCTCGACCTGACTCTCGGGCACCTGCACCGACACCCGCCGCGCGTCGTTAACCGTGGTCTCTCGCTGCATCACCGTTCCCCCAACCTCACTGACTCATCATACCATCATACCGATCGCATCACGCCGCCAAAGAGGTCCGTAAGAATAGCCTGGGACACTACCGGCTCGTCGTGCCGGCTATTGGATCATCAGCCCGCCGTCGACGGCGATGGTGGCGCCGGTGGTGTAGCTCGACTCGTCGGAGGCCAGGTAGACCGCGGCGCCGGCGAGCTCCCCGGTCCTGCCGAAGCGCTGCGCCGGGACCAGGCGGCGGCAGTAGTCGACCGCGTCCTGGGTGTCGTACCACGGCGTGATGGTGGTCTTGATGGTGCCGGGGGCGATGGCGTTGACCTGGATGTCGTGCTGCGCCAGCTCCAGGGCGGCGGACCGCGTCAGCATCTGGGAACCGCCCTTGCCGACGCAGTAGTGGGAGGCGCCGTCGTCCGCGATCTCGGCCGATACCGACGAGGTGATGATGATCTTGCCGCCGCCGCCGCGCTCGACCATGTGGCGGGCGGCGGCCTGGGCGCAGAAGAACTGGCCCTTGAGGTTGGTGTCGAGGGTGCGGTCGAACACCTCCTCGCTCACCTCCAGGAAGTCCGCGGCGAGGTGGATGCCGGCGTTGCACACGGCGATGTCGATGCGCCCGAAGGCGCCGAGCACGGTGCTGAACAGGACGTCGATGGATGCCTTGCGCGACACGTCGGCGGACACCCATAACCCGCGCCGTCCGAGTTGCTCGACCTCGCGCACGGTGCGCTGCGCGTCCTCCGCGGCGACATCCGCCACCGCGACGTGGGCGCCCTCCCGTGCGAACGCCAGCACGATGGCGCGCCCGATCCCGCGCGCTCCTCCGGTGACCACGGCGTACTTGCCGGCTAGTCTCCCGCTCATGCTCCCTCCTGCGGCTGAATCTCCAGGTCGTGGCGTCCCGGCGCCAGGCGGCGGCCGTCGGGGCACAGCGCCGTGGTCCCCTCCGGCACCACGAGGGTGGCCGCCAGCGGTGCGTCCGACTCCCGCTGCGACCAGGACACCTCGACCGGTCCGTGCGGGGTCGGCACCCGGCCCTCCGCCCAGCGCACTCCCAGACCCTGCGGTGCGAACCGGAACTCGGTGAAGCCCGGCGCCAGCGGCGCGATACCCAGCACTGCGCGCTGCAGCACGGGCAGCGGGGCACAGGCGTAGGCGTGGCACAGGCTGCCGCAGCCGCTCATCGACGAGCGCCCGTCCACCACCTCCCACAGCGTCGGCGTGTCCGCCTCCACCATGCCGCCCCACAACTCGCGCAGCACCTGCAGCGCGTGGCCGCCGCGGCCTGCACCCACCAGTGACGCCAGCACGAAGTACTGATAGCCCAGCTCCGACCGCACCGCCTCCGGATCGGTCAGCGCCTCCAGCGCCCCCGCCCGCTGCTCCGCCGGGAGCAGGTCGTAGTACAGCCCCAGAGCGTGGGGGATCTGGCTGAACGTGGGCCGGCCGTCCTCCGGCTCGGTGCAGTCCAGCAGGCGCCGCCGCTGCGGCTGCCACAGCGCGCCCACCAGCGCGGCGACCGTGGCCTGCGACCGCTCCTCCAGGTGGCGCGCCCGCGCAGCGTCGCCGGCCGCCGCGTGCAGCAGCGCCGCCTCCTTGCCGGCGGCCGCCACCAGCAGGTTGAGCACCGCCGTCTTGCCGCCCAGCCGGATCCCAGCGGTGTCGTATCCCCAGTCGATGAAGTTCCACTGCCCGGGCCGGTCGGGCACCAGCAGGTCCGTATCGCGCCAGGAGTCGAACAGCCCCAGCACGGCGTCCGCGGCCGGCAGCAGTTGCCGCACCAGCGCCAGGTCGCCGGTGAACCGGTAGTAGTCGGCCAGCACCATGATCCAGTTGGCGCTGGTCACCGGCAGCACCGAGTCGCGCGCCGACGGATAGCGGCCCGGAAACTGGCCGTTGGGGAACGCCGCCTCCGCGCTCACCCGCAGGTTGCGCTCCGGAAAGGTGCGCTCGGCGGTGAGGCACAGGTAGAACAGGTGCTCTTCGTAATAGTCATCCAGCCAGAAGGTCTGCTCGCGCCAGGGACAGTCGATGAACAGGTCGGTGCTGCAGGCCGCCACCGTGGCGCACGCCTTGTCCCACAGCCGGTTGAGGAACGGCTGATCGCAGCGGAACGACGCCTCCAGCGGCAGCGGGTAGACCCGGTCCACCAGCTCCAGCCCGTGCACCCGCACCGGTTCGGTGAAGCGGCGCAGGGTGAGCTGCACGATGCGGGCGCCGCGGTCGTGCAGCCGGGCGGCCACGCGCTGCCGGCCCGCGCGCAGGATGAAGCGGTCGGCGAAGCGGTAGATCGGCCCGGTGGGATTGAACCGCTTCGGGTCCAGCCGCCCGTTGCTGAGCCCCTCGTCGTAGCCGACGTCGACGAGGGTGCCGGCCGGGGCCTCGAGGTCCAGCAGCAGGTGGCCGCAGATCGCACGCTCGAAGTCGGCGATGAGATAGGCGCCTTCGGCCGCCGCCAGGGTGGTGAGCCGCGGCGACGGCAGGATCGTCGCCGTGCCGCCACGGGTCAGGGCGTCGACCTCCCGAAACAGGCGCTGCGACAGGCCGAGGTGCATCTCCACCTGCATCAGGCCGGCGTAGTCGACGTCCTCCTCGATACCGGCCCGGTGCAACGGCACGGCGCCGGTCTCGACGATGCGCGCCGGCCGGAAGTGGCGTTCGGTGAGCGGGGGGATGTCGCGCGCCGTGAGCTCGCGGCCGCCGAGCCGGGCGCCGGCCGCGCACAGCTCCCGCGCCCCCTGCCAGCCGCCGAAGCGGTCCGCGCCCACCTCCCAGCCCACGGGATCGCGGCGCAGGTCGCGGTACTCGGAGTAGCCGATGTGATGCGTGTAGAAGGGTGCGTCCGCCCGCTGCGCCGGATCCACGCACACCTCCCACGAGGCGTCGGTCCCCACGAACGGCTCGATCTGCGCAATCAGGGCCGGCAGCACCGGAGGCACGGTGCCCGTGGTGCCGCTGAGGGGGCAGTGGACCCGCGCCGCCACGGTGTTGCGACCGGCCACCAGCAGCGCACCGACCTCGTAGCTGTCGTAGAAGTATCGGTAGTGGGTGCCGCGCGCCGGCCCCGTGCCTACGTACTGGCCGTTGACGTACACCGCGTAGCGCGCCTCGGCGGCGATCCGCAACGTCGCCCGCTCCGGAAGCTGATCCAGCGCAAAGGAGCGTCGCGCCAGGAACGTGCAGTTGTCCGCCTGCGGTCCCGGCACCGTGATCCAACGCGCACCGCTCAGTGCCGACCCTGACTCGGGGTATGCGATCACCGTCCGCCCCGCAGGCACGCATCGACGCCCAGGTAAGGCGCCGCTGTCCGATCTCCGCTCCCCCTCGACACGTCCTGCATTATGGCGTAGCGCGAGACGCCGGTCACGGACCGCGGTGCGGGGGCTGCAGATCGAGCGCGAGCGAACGGAAGTTCTCGAGGCGGTGGAACGTGACAAGATCGTTGTCATGCTGGTTACGCCCCTCTTGCGAGGTGCGGGAGACGACCAGCAGGTCCTCTCCATCGATCAGGGGCGTGGCATAGTTGAACGCCTGCAGCGGGTTTGGCCATCTGGCGATACAGCCGGCCTGAAACCAGTTCAGCGCGTCCACGCTGTAGAACAGCATCAAGAAGCGCCTTTCGTTTCCCGGTTTTCCCAAGAACCCCTGCGCCGCGAGATCGGCTGCGAATGCCTCATCCTGCGTATTCGTCGGTAGATTGGAGGTCATCCAAAAGAGCCGCGAAGTACTATCGTAGACGATATGGAATTGGTTTTGGCCGCCGGGCAGCGGGTGAAACTGTGTAAACCGGTAGTCCAACGTATCGCCGTCGTCGTGGAGATCGCATACCACCGCCATGTTGGCTGTCGCACACCGATCGATGCGCGGTCGCAGGATAACCCGTATCCGGCCGCGCACATTGACTACATTCGGTTCGAGATAGTGATCGCTGTGGTCGTACATCCTGCGGGAGAGCCCGTCAGGGGTGCCGGGATAGGTCAGGTAGGCAGAGATCCTCCAGGATGCAGGATCCATCAGGTCCTTCGAGAGATCCGCTGCCACCGCGACCGAGCGCGAGCCAACCGAATTGCCGAGTCCCTCCGTGTTGGGAGCTCCAAGAGCCCAATAGAGCCTGCCCTCCCGCTCCGCCATACCTGTTGCAGTGTTGAAGAAGATGCCCTCGAACAGCGTCACGGGATCGAGCCAGGTCTTACCACCATCATCGGAACGGGTGATTCTGATGCCCTCGTGCAGTGGCCCCACCCCCAAGAAATAAATCCTCCCACCCCGCATGAACAGCCGGCCGTCACGGATAGCGAGCGGCGCACAGACCTGCCGCCATGAGGAACCCTCATCGGAGCTCGCGAAGATCAAGAGCGTGTTGTCACCCAACTTCTCCTGGGTCGCGAACAAATGCACGCGGGTCCCCTGAATGCGTCCTTTGAACGAGTGCGGTTTCTTGAACAGCACCAGGAGTGAGAAGGCGCAGAGCAGCGTGCCGTCGCGAAGCCGCAGCAGAGAGGGAGCACCACTGAGCATGTCCGGATCGGGCATCGTGTGGATCACGACATGATCTTGAGCGAGGGTACGCGCCCTTCCGACTGCCCGGGTCTCCTCTTGAGCTGAGTAGCTGCGCGTGTACCGCGGGTGCAGCTCGAGCGCGAGCGATCTGAACTCGGCTAACCGATGAAATGTAATCAAGTCGTTGTCGTGCTGATTCGGCGCATCCTGGGAGGTACGGGAGACGAACAGCAGGTCCTCGCCGTCGACGATGTGCGTCACGTAGTTGAACGACTGCAGCGTGCTCGGCCCCATTGCCAGACAGCCTGCCTGGAACCAGTTCAGCGCATCCACGCTGTAGAACAGCATCAGGAACCGTCGCTCATCTCCAGGCCTGCCCAAGCCGCTCGCCGCAAGTTTCTCAGCCAGCTCGAGGTCTTGGGTATTGGTCGGTAGATTCGACGTCATCCAGAACAGCCGCGATTCCTCGTCGTAGACGATGTGGAACTTGTTCTGTGCGCCGGGCAGGGGATGGAATTGACAGAAACTTAGCTGCAGCCGTTCGCCGTCGTCACTGACATCGCAGACCGCTCCCAGACCGGAGGTGGCGTATTGCTCAATGCGCAGCCGCAGGAGCACGCGGATCTTGCCTCTGACGTTGACTACGTTGGGCTCGAGCCAGTGGTCCTGCTCATGACTGAACACCCCTGACGTCAACGCCGAAGGCGTCCCCGGGTAAACCAGGTCCTCGGACATTCGCCAGGCGGAAGGACGCAGCAGGTCCTCCCCGAGATTCGCCGCGGTCACGACACACCGCGATCCCTGCCTGTTGTAGAGTCCTTCCTCGTTGGGGGCTCCGAAAGCGCGGTACAAGGTACTGCCGGCTATCGCCGTTGCCGTGGGAGCACTCCAATAGCTGCCTCGGAACAGAACAGAGAATGGCTGCCAAGTCTCACCTTCGTCCTCGGAGCGGCTGATGATGATGTCCTTTCTCCCGAGTCCGTTGCCGAGCAGGTAGAGAACTCCGTCGTGCACGATGGGAAGCCCCATGTTGATCTCGAGTGGTGCTAGCTGCTGCCACGTGCGTCCTTCATCCTCGCTGCGCGCGAGCCGGAACCGCTGCCGGTTGCTGTGGACGTTCGGGCCGCGCGTGCCGCGGAACGTAAACGTCGCCAGAAGCCGGCCGCTGGGGAGCCGGAGCAACGCCGGATCGTCCGTGATCAGGTGGCCGGCTGGAGGAACAGCAGCCACGACGACGTGGGCCGCTGCCAAGGGTTGCACATCCATAGTTTGAATCTCCTGTCACTCGCAAAGCCCCTACCGTGAGTATCAGGGCCGAAAAGTGGGGCTCGCGGTAGCACCATTGCAGCGTACCGCAAGCCCCTAGAGCAGTCCGAAGTGCACTCGCCGATCACCGAGCTCGGTGCCAGCAACCGGATGGGACGCTCAATATCCCAGACCGCTCAACAGATCGGCGGCCAGTGAAGCCCGCCCCTGGTACCGTTCGAACGCCTGGTTGTAGATCGCCACCTTTCTCTCTATCCCCAGTTCCTTGCAGCGGGCTAGGTAGCTGTCCCAGTTGGCAAAGCTCTCCTCTCCTATGATGAACTTGTAGGCCATCTCCGACAGATAAGTGTTCAAGGCATCCAACTCCCTGAGCTCGTCGCCTTCTTCCTCAGTGAACGTCAGGTAAGGTTCCGCGGGCAGTCCCGCGTTCCCCTCGTCGTAGAAAGCAAGCTGCTGACGTGCGGCCTCGCGTGCTCCACGCTCCTGCTGGCCCGGAAAGTCACCTCCTCGCACTTCTCCGCCGGCGTTCAGGCCGACAGCCCATTGCAGATCCGTGGTCTTTACCTGGTCCAAGTACTGAGGCTGTCCGTGGTCGTCATAGTTGAAGGTTTCCCCTTCCACACCGTATGCAAACAGCTCTACATATTCCTCGGTGAACATGTAATCAAAGACCTTGAGGATCCTATCAAGATGCTTGGTGGTGGCACTGACCACCCGCTGTGCACCAGAGCTGACGCCGCCAAACGTATAGGTCTTTCCGGCACCGTCGTAAGAGGGAAACTCTGCCCACATCCAGGTGAAGTCGGGATTGTCGTTCTCCTTGCGGCCCGCTCTGGTAACGGTATCCGGCGTATTCCAGGACCGGTTCATCCCCATGAATATCTGGTTGTTCACGATCAGCTTCTGGTAGGTCGCACTGCCCGTGGCCGAGAATTCCGGATGCAGCAGAGCCTCGGCGTAGAGCCGGTGCAGGAACTGCAGCATGGTCCGGTAGTTTTCACCTGTGCCGCCTTCTGCATAGCGCGGCGGAGTGCCCCAGAAGTCGTAGTATACGCCCGTTGGCAGCACCGGCTTGCCACCAAACCCAATGCCGGTTTCAAACAGCGGCGAAGAGTAGGTGATCAGCCAGTCGGAGCCACCGGGTACGGAAAACGGCGACGTATCCGGGTACAACCTCTTAAGCTGCTTCAGGTTCTCATAGAAAGCGTCGAAGGTATTACCTGGCGTCATCCCGTGCTTGTCGAATATATCTTTCCGATAGGAAAACCCTTGGCTGAAATTATCCGCGGTACTTGTCTTGTAGTTTCCGGTGGAGTAAATTGCCCCCGTATCAGTCATGCTGTTCTTGATTCCGTCCGGTATCACGGACAGGAAATTGCTTAGTAGATGAGGCATCTTGGCGAGATGGGGTCCCAGGTCAAGGAAGTATCCATCAACGTCTCCCCACTGCGCTACCCGCGAATTCCCCTGATTCACCAACAGCATGATGTCGGGGATGTCACCAGAGGCCAGGATTACGCTCAGCTTGCTATCGTATTCGCTGCCCGGGGCACTACTAAGGTCCCATTCGATATTGAACTTCTTACCCAACTCCCTGAATACGATGTGTTTCTCGGGATCGAGCGGATATCTCCCATAATCCTTGAAGAAGTAACTGACATGTGCCGTAGTTTCTGCGCCATCCCCAGCGGCGCTCTGTTCCTCCACGCCACCGCCCCATAGAGGACCCCCGGCGCAGGCCAGCACAACCAACCATGCTACCACAGTTTTTTTCATCATGTGCGAATCTCCCTGGCTTGTGTAAGCCATAGTTCACGATCAGACTACACTCTCTGGCACCTCGTACGAGGCTTCATACAATCATAGGCGGCTCACCTCCGTTATCCCTTTATGGCGCCAATCATGACGCCCTTGGTGAAGTGTTTCTGGGCAAAGGGATAGACCACGATTATGGGGAATACGATGACTACTATGAACGCTGCCTGCACACTCATGGGTAAGGCAACCACCTCTTCCTCGGCACCGATGAACATCTCCAGGTAGGTGGTTGCCGACACCAGCACCCTCCGCAAAATTATCTGTACCGGCATCAAATGGTTGCTATTGAGATACAGCAGGGCTGGAAAGAAACTGTTCCAATGGTACACCATGTGAAAGATGGTCAGTGTTGCCAAGATAGGTTTCGAGAGTGGAAGTACGATTCGTACCAGAATCGTGAACTCGTTTGCGCCGTCGATCAAAGCAGACTCGCGGAGGCTTTCGGGGTGTTGCTGCAGGAAGGTGCGGAAGACGATGAGATACCACGGGGTCAGCGCACTAGGCAATATGATAGCCCAGACGGTGTCGAGCATACCGAGTGTCTTGATCCACAAGAATCTCGGTATCATGCCTTCGTTGAACACCATGGTGAACAGCACGCAGACCAGGATCACGCTGCGCGGATAGAAGACTCTCAGCGATAGCGGATACGCCATCAACGATGCCAGGATTAGCAGAGCAGCGGTACCGGTGACGACATAGAACACCGACATCATGAAACCCCGGATAATTCCCGGCTCCCGGAGCACGTGGTAGTAGGCGTCCGTATTAAACCCGATTGGAAACAGTTTCACGCGGCCCGCGAGAACGGCGCTGGAGCGGCTTAGCGACAACGATATCGTGTAGACAAACGGATACAGCATCACGACCATCATCACGATCATGAAAATCGTCACGAAAACATCGACAGATGAGTCAGAGAGGCGTTGTTTCATGTCCGCTCCGGCAACATGTCAATAGATCCCTTCGCCGCTCAGTTTCTTGCTGACGTAGTTGGCGCCTACAATCAGCACCAGACAGATGATGCTTTCAAGAAATCCTATCGCGGCGGCATAGCTGATGTCCTGTCCGCCCAGAATACCGACCCGGTACACGTAGGTGTTCAGGACATCGGCGGTCTCGTAGGTGGCGGGGCTGTACATCAGATAGACCTTCTCGAAACCCACACTGAAAAGCTGTCCCATTTTCAAGATCAGAAGCACCCTGATGGTGGGCATGATGACTGGCAGCGTGATCCGGAAGATGCACTGAAGCCGGCTTGCGCCATCGATTTTTGCGGCCTCATAGAGCTGCACGTCGATACCCGCGATGGCCGCCAGGTAGATGATCGAGCCCCATCCGGCGTCCTGCCATATGCCGATCCCCACATACAGGGTTCTGAACCACTCGGGACGAGACATGAACAGAATGGGTCTGCCCTCGTTTATCGGCTTGACCAAGAGGTAGTTGATGATACCATCCGAGGCAGTGAGCATCTGCAACAGTCCGACCACGACGACGGTGGAGACGAAATGCGGCAGGTAGCTCACTGACTGGCCCACTCTCTTGAACTTCTCGTGGTGCACCTCATTGATCGTAAGGGCCAGCAGGATCGGTACGGGGAATCCCCAGAGCAGGCTGTAAAACGCAATGAGGAACGTGTTTCTGATGATCCTGAAGGCGTACGGATCGTGGAAAAAACGAATGAAGTGCTTGAACCCTACGAATTCACTTGCAAACAGTCCCTTGGCAAGCTTGAACTTCTGAAAGGCGACGATCAGACCGCCCATGGGAATGTACCGAAATACGACGAACCAGAGGACCCCGGCTGCGCACATGACATAGAGCAGAGGATACTGTCTGATGTTGCGTATCAGCGGACTGGAGCGGCCTTTCGAGATTACCGATGGGATCTGCCGAGGAGCCGTGGACACTCGCCCCCTCCGTAATTCAGTACCTCGCCTAAACGATTCGGGTCCTTGACGCCATCCCCCTTGCCGGCTCTGACGCCAAGGCATGGAGAACAGCCACCAACGGAGATCGACTCCTTGGACCTCAGGCTGTGACGCAACATGATGCTGGAGGCAGCGGTAACGACGAGGATCCAGCAACAACCGCTGTTGGGCCGGCTCCCCTTCCACAGGTGGTCGCGGACCCTGAGCTGCGCCGACGTCGTCGACCGCGGAGCTGCCGCAGTATGCTCAGTAACGCGTACCATCGAATATGATCTTAACACGGTTTGTCGCGAGCATCAATCCTCCTGCAGGGACGCAGCCTTTGCGGCGCACTGCCCGGAGTGTTGCAGCGGCCAGTGCGGGCAGCAGGCATCGGCCCCGAACGTGCGCCAAGCACGTCCAGGGCCGCCTACCTGCGCGATGGCCTGTCCGCTACCACCGCGGAGCGAAACGAAAGAGAGGTGGTGTCCTTCTACTTTCTCCAGAAGAACTGCTGGGCCTCGTAGTAGAGCTCCAGGTGATGTTCGGCATCGGCGCCAAACTGCTCCGGAACGTTGCGCAGGTCGTTGTCCACGATGTGCAGCTTGGGGGCCATCCCGATGGTACCCATGTGGTAGAGCAGTTCCGCGTTGTAATCGTAGATCTCCTCCATCAGCTTGGTGTACTCGGGCGAACCCAATGGCACCGACGTGGCCCTCTCTACGCGATAGAACTGTTCCTTTACATGCTCGGGAGGTTCTTCTCCGGGAAACTTGCCACCCTCGAAATCGGCGAGCGTCTTGGTTCCCAGGTAGTTCACGTCTCGGTCTGCCTCCAACCAGGTCTCCCACGCGGGAGCCTCTTTCAGTCCGTGTACGCGCGGCCGGAAGGGCTCTACGAGGAAGGAAATCTCGCCGACGGTGCCGTAACCCTGCACCATGATCATGTGGTCGACGTTGCGGGTTCGTTCGTTATAGATCGCCCAGGCCAATTCTCCCCTGATCAAAATCTTGAGGCCCACATCTTCCCAGTATTCCTTCATCAGCTCGAACATGGTGGGGTCGGTGAATGCCTCGGCGTACTCGACCAGCAGCACCAACGCCTTGCCATCGGGTCCCAGGCGGAAACCGTCGCCGTCGCGGGCCGTCATGCCTATCTCATCGAGCAGCGCACTGGCTTTGTCCGGGTCGTACTTGATGGACGGATGTTCCTCACCCCATTCCGGTTTGTAGAAACTGGAGCTGGGCAGGGTCGTGGCCTGGCGCGGTGTGCCAAGCCCGAAGTAGACGGCTTCGTTCATCTCCTCGCGATTGAGGGCCATGGACAGCGCCTGCCGGAACCGCACGTCGTTGAAGTACTTCCGCAATTCCGGGTCGGGATGATTCTGATTGATGCTGAAACCGGCCTCCGAGGCGTTGACCCCGGGCACCGCGATTACCCGGTATCCCCCCTGCTGCTCGTTCTCCTTGTATAGCGAGTAGTTCTCCATGGTCGTGTTGGCCACGGCAATATCCGCTTCTCCGGACATGATCTTCGCCTGGTAGACTTCCTTGTTCACCGCGGTAACTACGACGTTGTCAATATAGGGGAGCTGATTGCCTGCCGGATCCACCTGGTAGAAGTAAGGATTGCGCTCGAAGAACTTGACGGTCGCGGTCTGCGTCTCGAACGTCCAGGGCATCGTGGTGGGCTGGTCGATGTCGGTTGTCGGGTAAAAGATCTGGTGACTGTTGAACGCCTGCGCCCAGCTATCGAAGCCCTCTTCCTTGGCCAGGCTGGCGGCGTCGGGATTGTACTTAATGTGCCACTTCTGCAGATAGTGCTTGGGTGCGTACGACGCAATCTCGCCCCCCGGCCAGGTCACCATGACCACCGGCAGCACCGGATACGGGGTATCCATCTCGAACCGCACGGTGTAGTCGTCCAGCTTCCGGATCCGGTTTACTCTCCCGTACAGGTTCCAGGTGTTGACCTCGTCATTCCAGTGCATGTCCTCGAACATAAATACGATATCGTCCGCGGTAAAGGGATGGCCGTCGGACCACTTGGCTCCCGGTCTGAGCAGCAGCGTCATGCTCTTGCCGTCTTCCGCGAGCTCGAATCCCCTGGCGAGATCGGGTACTATCTCGTTGTCCGCGGTCAGGTCCAGCAGAAACGAGCTGCCACCGATCACCTCTCCCATGTCATTCCAGGAGTCCATGTTGATGGCGAACGCGTTGATGGTCCCGCCGTATTGGCCGATCTCTTCGACGACCTCTTTCACCTTGGGCTCATCAGGTAGTCTTTCGGTAACCGGCGGCAACTCACCTGCTGCGACCAGCTCCGCGAGCATCGGCGCTTCGCGGTACTGTCCGGAACTCGTGGCAACGGCACCGGTAGTCTCTTCCTCGCTGCCAGCGGCAACCGCGGACAGCGCGGCGACCAGCCAGAATACCAGGCTCCATAGTAACGGCTTCTTCACGTCACTCCCTCCTGCTGCCCGTGGGCAGCCCTTGAACGGGGGGCCTCCCAAGCGACCTGCGGGGTGATTCGTGCGGCAGGCGCCAAGTGGCCTCCGTTGCGATCGGAACGCGCTTTTCTGCACGCTTCCTACATTGGTTTCCCAGCGGCCAGAGTACCACGTCGTGGCAGGTCGTCAAGCAAGGTCACCGGCTGCCGCCGGGCTGCCCGCGAGCCGCTGAACTGAGCCCGGACAGCCAGGACCACGATGTTTGACCGCCGGTAACGTGCCGTCCATACTGAGCTTCTGCGTATGGTTCGCTCGATCGTTTCCCGGAACGACGACTTGTACGAGTGCTTTCCCGACCTGGCGCTGTGCGACGACGGGACGCTGGTGTGCGTGTACCGGGAGTGCATGTTCCATGCGCCGTTTCCCTTCTCGCGCCTGGTCTGCCGCCGCAGCCTCGACGGCGGCCAGAGCTGGCTGCGGCGGCGGATCATCGACGAGTGCGTGGTCGCTCCCGAGCTGTTCGCGGAGGCGCGTTCGTGGCTCAGCGAGGAGGCGGTCGCTGGCTACGAGGAGACGCGGGCGCGGATCGGCGACACGCGGCGCGTCGGGGCCTCGCTGAACTGCCCGCGCCTGCTGCGCCTGCACGACGGACAGCTCCTGCTGGTGGTGGACTACCGCATCGGTGTGCCGCAGGGTGAGCATCGCTGGGTAAACCTGTTCTACCGCAGCTTCGACTCGGGCGTAACGTGGCAAGGACCTGAAGACCCCGGCGTGCACGACGCCCTGGTGCCGTCCCTCGCCGAACTGCGCGACGGCGGCCTGATACTCGGCCTGGCGCGCGAAACCGGCAGCGTTGACGGCCTGCGTAGCGAGACCCAGCTCGTCTACTTCTCCGAAGATCAGGGAGCGAGTTGGTCCGAGCCGGCGGCGATCCCCGGGCTGCCGGCGGCCGAGCAGCGCATCATGCCCGGCTACCGGCGCTGGCTCGGCTTCGGCGAGGGCTGCTTCGTGGAGCTGGATGAAGGCACCATCCTCGGCATTCTGCGTGCCGACAGCTTGGGCCAAGCGTACAAGGTGCTGTCGCGGGACCGGGGCCGGAGCTGGTCGGGGCCGTTCGCGACCCAGATGATCGGCCTGGAGGGACGTCCCAAGGCTGCCCTGCTGTCCTCCGGCGAGGTGTGCTGCAGCTACCGCATCGGCCTGCCCAACGAGATGCTGGCGTTGCACCTGATGACCCAGCAGGCGGCGCTGGTGGAGGACGTGCAACCGACCGTGCCGCGCCTGCCGCTGCCGGAGGATCGGCCCGGAGTCCACGATCCGTCGCAACCGTGGTACATGCGCGAGCACTACCCCGGCCGCACCATCATCCTCGACCAGGACCGCAGCGTGCACAGAGACTGCGGCTACTCGGGTTGGGTGGAATTGCCCAACGGTGACCTGTACGTGGTCGACTACTGCCACGACGATGCGCCGCGGGCACACATCCGCAGCTACCGGGTGACCCGGGAGGACATCGTTCTGTTTCCGCCCGGCGAGATGCCCTCGCTGCACCCCTCCGGCCAGCCGTTTCTGCGCATGACCGAGGGCATGGCGGCGCGCCAGTTCCAGCGCAACCGGGCCTGACGACGACCGCCCCGCTCCGCCAGCAACGCAGCCAGCCGGGATGCACTGCCGCTCGAATGCAGCCGGTGTTTCGCCACGGCTGCTAGGCGGGCAATTCGCAAGGTTGACGGGAGGTGATGCGGAACCCATACTGAGCGACTAACCATGGAAGTATGGCGATGAGACGAACCATGTTCACGGTCCTGTTGGCCGTTGCTCTCGCAGGTGCTCTGTTCGCCCCTGCGGTTTGGTCGCTCGGAGCCCGACCTGGCCGACGTAGGTTCTGCTCCCCCGCTCGGCAGGTCACTCCACCGATTCTCCGGAGACGTATCCTGAGTGAGGTGTCAAAGACGCTGACCGAGGTGCCCGCTGGGTACCGGCTCGAGCCGCTGCCATGAGTGGCATTGAACAGAACGGGATCATTCGAGACGTAACCAGAGCGAGTTCGTCGGCGGCGGCGGCCGCCCGGCCACCGCTCCAGGTTACGCGCATTCTTCGCCGGCAGAACTGGATCAGGGCAAAGAAGATGCGGTTTCTCTACGTGCTGCTGGCGCTGCCCGTGGTCCTGCTGTTTGTCTTCAACTACCTGCCCATGTACGGCGTGTTGATCGCGTTTGTCGATTACCGCTGGGGCAGGGGGGTGTTTGGCTCTCCCTGGAACAACTTCGAGCATTTCCGGCTGATCTACGAACACCCCTACTTTGGCCGTCTCATGTTCAACACGATATACATCTCTCTGTTGAGAATCATCGTCGGATTCCCAGCGCCGATACTGTTGGCGCTGCTGCTCAACGAGATCGGCAACCAGGTCTTCAAGCGCACCGTCCAGACCATCTCCTATTTCCCCCACTTCATCTCCTGGGTGATTCTTGCCGGCATTCTCATCGAGATCCTGTCGCCGACGCGAGGCCCGGTCGGGTACCTCTTCAACCTCTTCGGAAGGGAGCCGATCGACTGGTTGACGTATGAACCGACCTTTCGTGGCATGCTGGTCGTCACCGGCATCTGGAAGGAGATGGGCTGGGGCGCGATCATCTTTCTGGGCGCACTCTCTTCCATCGATCCGGACCTCTACGAGAGCGCCGCAATGGATGGCGCGAATCGATTGCGCAGGGCCGTGCACATCACCTTGCCCTCACTGATTCCCGTTATGACGATCCTCTTCATCCTCAGGATGGGTGATATCCTGAGCGCAGGATTCGAACAGATATTCAACCTGTACAATCCGCTGGTCTACTCGGTAGCGGACGTACTGGACACCTACATCTACCGCGTCGGGCTGCTGCAGGCGGATTACGGACTGGGGGCAGCCGTCGGCCTGTTCAAGAACATTGTGGCGTTGGTCCTGATATTCGGGACCAACGCGATAGTGCGCCGTTTCAGCGAATACGGAGTATGGTAGAGGAACCGGGCAGATGAACGAAGGTATCCTCAAGAGCCGTTCGTTCGGCAGTGTGGCTTTCGATATCTGCAACTACCTGTTGCTCGCGGTCGTCACCCTTACCGTCGCCTATCCGTTCTGGAACCTGATACTCATCTCGTTCGCGGAGCCTGCCGAGATGATGTTTCTCGGATTCCATATCTGGCTCGATACCTGGAGCACCACGGCCTGGCAGTACGTCCTCGAGGGCAGGCAGGTGGGGGTCGGCTATTTCAACAGCGTCTTCAGGACGGTCATAGGCACTCCGTTCACGCTCGTGGTTACGCTGTTTGCCGCGTACCCGCTTGCCAAGCGCTCGCTGCCGTACCGGAAGTGGATTACCATCTATTTCGTCGTTCCCATGCTGTTCTCGGGCGGCATCATACCCACCTACCTGGTAGTGAGGGGGGTGGGCCTGATCGACTCCCGCCTGGCCCTGATCCTGCCGTCGGCGGTGAACGTGTTCCACGTCATCATCATGCGCAACTACCTCATGACGATTGATGACGCTTTGGAGGAATCGGCGCTGGTGGATGGCGCGGGTTATGGCACGATCCTGTTTCGGATCATTGCACCGTTGGCCAGGCCGGTGGTGGCGGTAGTCGTGCTGTGGACCGCGGTGTGGCACTGGAACTCCTGGTTCGATGCCATGATCTACATCTATGACAACAACAAGATGGTGCTGCAGATCCTGGTGCGGAGACTCATCGAGCAGATCACGGCGACCGAGGAGATGCAGGAGTACGAGGAGGACTTGGGAGTCGTGCTCCCTCCCGAGTCGGTCAAGGCGGCGACGGTGCTCGTCACGGTGGGCCCGATCATTTTCCTGTATCCGGTGATCCAGCGCCACTTCATCAAGGGCATCATGCTGGGGTCGCTGAAGGGATGAGCCGAGCCCTGACGGTGAGGACCGGGCCGGAGCGCGTGGGCACAGGGAGAGTAATGCCGTCCACGAGCCGCGCGCGCGTCGGCGCGATCGAGGCGGCAGGCTCATTCCCGGAAAGGATTGTCGAGATGGCGCGCGACCGCGACGCCCAAACGGAGGGAGGACCAGGATGAGTCACGCCGACCCGGCTCGCGGGACCGGTACGATCGACGTTGGCAGCAGCAGGCAGCTGTTCATCGACGACCGCTTCATCGCCGAAGCGCGCGACGTGGCGCTGACGATGAATCCCCCAACCCAGCACGACGAGCCCCTGCTGGCTGGCGACCGCCCGTGGGAGCCACTGGGAGTTCGCAATTACACCACCGTGATGCTCGATCGAGGTGGCTCCTGGACCGGCGCCCCGTTCCGGATGTGGTACGCGGCCGTGCTGCGTGACGGCTTGCCGGCGGAGGGCAACATCCGCGTCGGGTACGCCGAGTCGGAAGACGGCCTTACCTGGCACAAGCCGTCGCTGGGGTTGATCGAATTCGAGGGATCCAAGGACAACAACGTCGTCGCGCCGCTCCTGGAGCGCCAGAGCCAGCAGGGTGCAACGGTAGTGCGCGACGACGGTGCCCCGCCCGAGGAGCGCTACAAGCTGTGGACCAAGTTTCTGCCCACCAATGACGAGGTTGCACGTGGCGCCCGCCCGGGATTGTATGCGATGCATTCTCCGGACGGCCTGCGCTGGAGGCCATACCCGGACCAGCCCAACCCGCCCGATCAGCAGTGCGACACCCAGAATATGCTGTTCTGGGATCGCCGCATCGATCGCTGGGTTGGCTACACCCGAGTGCGCGAAACCCAGCGGGCGGACGAAGCGGCGGCGGCCGGCCGCCATCGCTACCGCTCCGTCGGCCGCATCACCTCCCCGGATCTGACGACGTGGTCGTCGACTCACATCGTGCTGGAGGCGGATCGGGCGGATCTCTCGATTCCGACGCCCGTGCCACCGGCGGAGCCGGAGGGTTCCCTGCCCCGCCCGACGCTGGACTACTATACCAGCAACGCAGCGCCCTACGCGTGGGCGGCGGACGTGTACCTGATGATGCCGACCGTCTACTACCACTGGCGCGGCGACTACCCGGCGACGATGGACGTGCAGCTCCTGACCAGCCGTGACGGCATCTCATGGCGTCGCGCCGGCGCGCGCAAGCCGTTCCTGCGGCGCGGCCTGGATGGCAGCGCCACCAGTGGGTGGATCTGCGCCAACCCGTGGCTGATCCCGATGGGGGACGAGTTGTGGCTGTACTACACCGGCACCAGCAGGCGCCACGGCGTTGCCAACACGAAGAATGACAGCAACGGCGTGTTCCGCGCGACCCTGCGCCGTGACGGCTTCGTTTCGGCGGACGCCGGGTTTCACGGCGGTGAGCTGATCACGCCGCCACTCCGTTTCGACGGCGAACGCCTGGAGTTGAACTGCGATTGTGGCGGTGGTGGTTGGCTGCAGGTGGAGATCCAGGACGCCGCCGGCCGCCCCCTCCAGGGCTACGCGGCGACCGACTGCGACCCGGTGGTCGCCAACGCGGTCGCTGCGACCGTGACCTGGCGCGGTCACCCAGGCGTCGCTGCACTCGCCGGGCGTCCTGTGCGCCTCCGCTTCAGCATGCGCGACGCCAAGCTGTACGCGTTTCAGTTCGTCAGCGCTGCGGCTGCGAGCCCCCATGCCGCGCCGCTGGAACCCTGGGCCGGCGGGCGGGCATCGCCGTAGGCGTTAACCTTAACGTCATGAAAGGAACGGGATGCCTCTGGTGGCATCCCGTTCCCCGTGCGCTGACTCGGATGTTTGCGGCGGGCGTTAGTAGACCCGGTTTCCTTTGCGCAACTCGCTCGTGATCGGAGCCTTCGAGATCTCCTCGATCAGCTCGCTGCCTCCCGCATCGAGCCAATTCTGTACGTAGGAGTCCCACTCGGCATCGATATCCACGCTGCCGATCATCGCCTTGAACCAGAACTCTATGACCATGGTTTCGAGGGCCGCACCATATTTTGCCCGTACGTCCAGGTAGTTGGTCTCCTTGAACAGGTCCTCCCGGTGCGGCAGGATGAGGTACTCATCAGGTCCGACGGTATCCCGGTAGTAGGTCGCCACTTCGGCCAGATCGGGGTTGTCCAGGAACACATTCCACTCTCTGGGCTGAAAGTATGAACTGTAGAAGCGGAGTGCTGACTCACCTCCCTCCGGTCTCACGCCATCACGCCGTTCGGCGTAGGAGTTGTACGGCTCGCCGTGCCAGTCGAAGTGCACACCAGGCTCGCCGTAGCGGGTCAGGATATGGCCCTCGACAGTGCAGTTCAGGTAGTCGTACACCTCCAGGAATCTGGCCAGCTTGGCGTCGGATACATCCTCCCTGACGATGGTATTCCAGGCCCAACTGGAAGCGGTGGATTCTCCTGCCGAGCCGGTCTTGCCGGTTGGACCAATGAAAGGATCCGTGACCAACAGCTTCTGCTGGGGGAAGTTGGCCTGCGTGACCGTCTGCCATCTACCCGGAAGATCGGCCTTGAACATCTTCGGCCAGGCATCGGAGTAGACGCCGAAGTTGGCCATCATCTTGATGTCCGTGCTCTTTTGCCCGGTCAGCGTGGCGAAGTCCCGATTGACGAACCCCTCCTCGTACCAGGAGCGCATCATCTTGAGGAAGTCCTTCCAGTCCTCGGTGATTACGTTGAACGTGGTCTGTCCATCCAACTCCACGTTGTCCATGTAGTAGGTAAGCCCGAACATGCCGGTCCAACTGAGGAAGTCGGACGGCTTCTGGCTGAGCAGCAGCGGGATGGTGTCATCTTTTCCGTTGCCGTCGAGATCCTGATCCCGAAAAGCGGTGAGTATCTTCACCACATCGTCGTACTCGTACTGGTATGGGGCCCAGAACCAGCGACCGGGATCTTCCGGCTCCACGTCCTTCGCATTGGGCGGTTCCATGCCGATTTTTTCGAGCCAGTCATAGCGCAGCGTTGGCACGTTGCCGAGGCCACCCTTGTACTTCTTGAGCGAAGCGAGAGCAAAGAACTCCTCTTTGCCCGGCACCTGGCGAGTGATCCAGCCAATCGGATCTTCATCGAGAAACCCGGTCAGATTGGGCGCTCGCTCCCGTACCATGTCCCACGGTATGGAGCGGGTAATGCCGTCACTGTAGAAATCGAAAGCCAAGGCGTGGATCTTGGCTATGAATCCGAATTCCGGGAGTTCGCCCGAGGCCGCCATCACGAGCAGCTTTTCCTGCGGTTCGATGTCGGCATGGTTGATGATGAACTGCACATCCGGAAACATCTCTGCCAGCCGCTGCCCGACGTAGTTGTCCTCATGAACCGGGTCGCCGGCGTCATCTCGACCGGCCCATTCGATCGTGATGACCTCCGCCTCGGCCGCCGCCGCTTCCCCTTCCGGGGCGGCGCTGAGCTGGACCAGCGGAACGGCCAGCAGGACCAGGACCATCAGGTACTGAAACCTTCTCATAGCATCACCTCCACATAGTGTCTGATGCAATCAACCTCCGTACACCCTAACCCGTTGCCTTGTCAAGCGCGTCACGCGAACCACAGCGAGAAGACCTCGGCGTTCCGCAGGCCGAGCCGGACGCTGCACCGCTGGCCGGGCCTGTCTCCGGGAGCGTGATTCCGCCACCTGATCACGTGGTCGAGCGAGTCGCCGTCGACCGCGAGGCAGGCGTCGCGCTCGAATCCGGGCACGACCGCTCCGGTCCGGTCCACCAGCTCCGCGGTGATCTGACCCTTTGAGGCGTTGGCATTGACGTGCAGCTCGCGGCCGACCGGCACGGGCACCGTGACGACCTCACCCTCGTCACCGGCGCGCAGCCCAACCAGCCTGTCCCGCTGCCAGGTCGCCAGACCGATGGCCCGCTTCCAGTCGCCCTTCTTCTGTGCGCCGTGGGGATGGTCCATCCCGAAGTAGTAGAGCCGCAGCTCGTCGCCGTCCTCGACCAACGACTGCGCCGAGCGGATGAAGCCGCCGTCCCACTCACCTCGCCTGCCCATCTCGAGGATGCGGCTCCGGTCCCCGACCCGCTCCCAGGTGCGGCCATCCCGGCTGCTGATGAGCTGGACGTCGATCACCCCGTGTGCGTTCAGGCCCAGCGTGCCCGTGGCGTTGGTCGTGCGCAACACGTCCATGAAGCCAAGCAGCAGGGGGCCGTATCTGAATATCGGGATGCCATAGATCTCCGCGGACCGGTCCGGATCGCCGTCGGTCCACTGGTCGTCGATCCGGTCGGGAATGACGGCTGGAACCGGCAGCGTCCATTCGTAGCCGTCGGCACTCGTAGTCCAGTTCTGGATGCGGCGGCGCCTGCCCCGCACCTGCAGGTGGCGCTTTATCATCCCGCGAAACAGCTTCTCGCGCTCGTCGTACAGGTAGAACCCGACG
The DNA here is from genome assembly GCA_965203905.1 of Spirochaetia bacterium. GTDB lineage: Bacteria > Spirochaetota > Spirochaetia > SZUA-6 > Bin103 > Bin103. Next base: position 6,984,286 of record CBDBDQ010000005.1, read on the forward strand.
TCCCCGAAGCGGGGGATCACCGGCTCCGACGACCACTCCGTCCAGACGAGCCCGTCGTCGGAGAAGCGGACGTAGTGGCCGTCTCGACTGTAAGCCAGCAGGGTGTAGCGACGGCCCGGTCCCAGCTCCGGCGTGCGCATCACGTTCGAGTACTGGTGGGCGCCGCTCTCCGGGTCGAGGAAGACGTTGTTTTCGGCTGATCCTTCAGGATCGGTGAACTGGCCCAGTGACGGCAGCCGCCACTCGATTCCGTCATCGCTCTCGGCGTACAGGTGCCACAGGTGGCCCTTCGCGTAGCCGCGCTCCCCGACGCCCGACCCGTACCACATGCGGTAGCCGCCATCCTCCTTCAGCACGGTCCCGAGCATGAGCGAGTCACTCTCCCACGCGCGGCCACCCCTCAGCAGCGGGTTGCCCTCGAACCTTGCGCCGGGGTGGATACGGCGCTGGACGCCTTCCAGCGACTGGATCTGAGCGTCGTCGATGAAGAGGACTCGGTCTTTGCTGCTCTGATCAGCCGTGCTCGGCGGCATTGCTATTGCTCCCACCAGAGCGAGAAGACCTCGGCATCACGAAGCTGAAGGCGGATGCGGACCGTGCGACCCGCGAGTGACGAGAGGGCGCCGCTGTTCCATGCGAGCCGATGGTCGAGCGAGTCGTCGTTGGCGAGCGCCCTGCCCTCTTTGGCCGAGAAACCCGCTATGGCAGTTGAGCCATCCTCGTCCAGCAGCTCGGCGGTCAACCTGCCCCCGGCCGCGTCCGCATTGACGTGCAGATCGCCTGCGGCCACCGTCGCCGTGGTCACAATGACCCCGTCGCCACGGGCTGAGAGCCCGGCCAGCCGGTCCCGCGGCCAGGATGCTACCCCGATGCTCTTGGTCCACCGGCTCCGCTGCAAAGCGCCGGCAGTCCTCCGACACCCGGTGTAGTACGCGTCAACCCGGTCTCCATCCTCGACCAGCGAGTGGCCCATCCAGACGAGTCCTTCATCCCACGACTCTTCTTCGCCACGCTCGAGGATCGGGCGTCGGTCTCCCACGCGGTGCCAGGCCTTGCCGTCTCTGCTGCACACCAACTGGACCTCCATCTCGCCGTCGAATCCGCGTCCGCCGATGTCGCGGCCGCGGAGCACCTGGAGGAAGCCCAGGAGAACCGGACCGTAGCGCGTGATCGGCATCGCGGGGAACAGGGTCGTGTTGTCGGGGTCGTCGCCGGCCCACTCGGTGTCCGCCGCGTCGGGAGCGAGGACCGGGCGCGGGAGGGACCACTCGACCCCATCCGTGCTGTGCGTCGCGAAGAGCTCCGTCGGGGCCCGGTCCCACAACAGGAGTCCCCGAAAGGTCGCGTCGACCTCGTCGTACATGAACCACCCGGCCTGGTAGCCTGGGATGACCGGAGTCTCCGGGCCGTCGCTCCAGCGCACTCCGTCGTCGGACCAGGCGATGAAATGGCCGTTGTAGGGCAGGTCGTGGCCCACGCCATAGGAGAACAGCGTGTAGGCGTGGCCGCCCTGTGCCCGGGCCGTGTGCAGCACGGACGGGTTGATGTCCCTGCTGAAGGTCGGCCTGACGTGGGTGATGTTGTTCGCATACGAACCCATAAAGTTTTCGGTGACGCCGAGCTCCGGCTTCGACCACGTGCGACCGTCATCGCTCTCGGCGTAGAGGTGGAGCGAGCGGTTGAAGGGATCGAACCCGTTACGGCCGGGACCGGTGGCGTAGGTCTGGTACCACATCCGGTACCGTTCGGCCTCCTTGCGCACGGTCCCCACGATCACCTCGGCCGCCTCCCAGCTGCGGTCCGACGTGACCACCGGGTTCCCGTGGTACCGGCGGGCTGGGTGGATCTTGCGCTCGACGCCCCGCGCCGAGGCGATCTGGGCGTCGTCGATGAAGAGGATACGGTTCATCACGATCTGATTGACTATAGACGTACGTGCACCGCCCGTAAACATGCGCGCGGATGGTAGCCTCGGAAGGCCTACAGCGGCGCGCCTTCGCGCAACCAGGCCTCGGAGAAGCGGGCGCACTTGAGCCGGGTCTTGATGTTCTCGTACGGGGGGAAGTGGAAGGTCTTGGCCAGCCACTGCTGCCAGACGACCAGGATGGTGCCGTCGCCGGCCTGGGTAACGCCGGGGTAGGAGACCTGGCAGCCGGGGTTGGTGAGGATGCGGTGATGGGACCAGCTCGCGCACTCGTCGTAGGAGATGGCAACGCTCAGTGGCTAGCGGTTCATGGCGCCGATGTAGGGAGTGCTGGTCCACACCGCCACCACGGCGCTGGGCTCGAAGGAAAGGCGGTACAGCGCGGCGGGCGTGTTGGAGGCGACCAGGTTTGATGGCAACGGTGCACTCCAGGTAGCGCCGTGGTCGCCGCTGCGCGCCTGGTAGTGGCGGCCGCGGGTGGTGCGCACCAGCATCAGCAGGTCGCCGCCCGCCAGCTCCACCACCGTCGGCTCGTCGGCTCCGTTGGGGTCGCCGGGCAGCCGCACGCCGGCGCCGGGCTGCCAGGTGGCGCCGCCGTCGGTCGAGCGCAGCACGCCAGCGACGCTCACCATCTCGCGCTCGTACACCTGCGCGCCGCCCTCCAGGTTCTCGACGTAGTAGAAGGGCATGATCAGGGTGCCGTCGCGCAGCGCGATCCCCTCGTTGCAGTTGCCGCAGTAGCGCCTGCCGGTGTCGATGCGGGTGGCCGCGCCCCAACTCCGTCCGTCGTCGTCGCTGGCGATGTGGTACAGCCCGGAGGTGGCATAGCGCGGCGCCTCACCCGCGTGCTCCTGCGTCGACTCGGCGCCGGTGTACTGCAGCACCACCCGGCGCTCCGCGGCCAGCAGTGCGACATCCCCATCCGCGCGGTCCACCAGCACCTGCGGCCGGCTCCAGGTGACGCCGGCATCCGCCGAACGCGCGCCGAGTACTCGCTGCGACGACTTCCACACCGCCAGAACGTCGCCGTCCGGCAGCCGCGCGATGCCCGGAACCGAGCCGCCGATGAGTTCCGGATCGAGTGTCGATTCCTGGTAGTACGGTTCTTTGTGGACCATGATTCTGCCTCCGAGATGCCGCGCGGTTGGGCGAATTCGTTTCCTGGACAGGTGCCGGGACCTGAAGTAAGGTGACAATTCTCCAACAATCTCATCGTGGAGGTGCCGTCATGCAGAACGGTCTACCCTACCTGCGGTCAACGCTGGCCGCAACCGTCCTCGGACTGGTCGCGGTTGCCACCGCCTTCGCAGCGCCGGAATTCAAGGGGTCGTTCCTCTGGGATGGGCCCATGCCGCAGAGCTTCAACGAGGCGCCGATGCTGGCGGCGAAGGTCGCGGCCGGCGAGCTGCCGCCGGTGGAGGACCGGCTGCCGGATCCGGGCGACGTATTGGTGATTCCGGTGGTCGAACGGATCGGCGACTACGGCGGCACCTGGCGCCGGGCGGCACGGTCCGGTCCCGGCAACCAGGGGGTCGACCGGCTCATGATGGACCATGTGCTGCTGTTCGATCTCGACGGCGCGGAGGTGATTCCCAACGTCCTCAAGAGCTGGCAGGTGAGCCCCGACCAGCGCACCTTCACCATGCAGCTCCGGCGCGGGATGAAGTGGAATGACGGTACGCCGTTCACCGCCGACTCCTGGGTGTGGCCGAACGAGAACATCGTGCGCAACGAGAAGCTCAATCCCGCCAAGGAAGGGCGCCTGGGTTTTTCCCAGTTCGGGCCGAATCTGCGAAAGATCGACGACTACACCATCCAGTGGAGCTTCGACGAGCCCGCGGCCGGGTTCATCGACGAGCTGGCCACCTTCCGTATCGGAGGCTGGACATTCAACGGGCGCATCGGCGCACCGGCCTACGCACCCGGGCACTGGCTGGCGCAGTTCCACGAGGACCTGGTATCGGACGAGGCGGCTCTCGACGGCATGATCAAGGATGCCGGCTTCGACAACTGGGAGTCGTTCTTCAAGTCCAAGATGGACGTGCACGTGACCCTGGGCGTGCCGACGATCTCGCCGTGGGTCACGCAGACCCTCGGCACCTCGGAGCTGTACGTCCTGGAGCGCAATCCCTACTACTACGCCGTGGACCCCGAGGGGAACCAGCTCCCCTACATCGACCGCATCGAGCATCTGCCCGTCGAGGACAACGAGGTGCTCCAGCTCCGCGCAATCGCCGGTGAGGTCGACTTCCAGCAGCGGAGCATCTCCTTCGACCAGGTGCCGGTGTTCCTGGAGAACGCCGAGAAGGGCGACTACCGCGTCATCTTCTGGCCTTCGGATGCCAGCATCGCCGTCCCCTTCAACTACTCGTACGGACTCGGAGATGTCGCCGAGGCCCCCGATCCGGAGATCCGCAAGTGGATCACCAACGTGGACTTCAAGATCGCGCTCTCGCACGCCATCAATCGGCCCAAGATCAACGAGATCGCATTCTTCGGCACCGGCACCCCGAAGCAGGCGGTGTTCCCCAAGGGCCACCCCCACTATCCGGGAGAGGAGATCGAGAAGCTCTACACCGAGTACGACCCGGACCAGGCGAACGCGATCCTGGACCGCCTCGGACTCGACAAGAAGGACGACGAGGGCTTCCGTCTGCGCAGCGACGGAGAGGGCCGTCTGAAGCTGGAATTCATCGACACCGCCGGCCCCCCCTGGAAGGTGGCGACCGCCGCGCTGATCATCGAGGACTGGGCCAAGGTGGGAATCGACGTCAGTTACATCACCGAGGCGTGGCCGGTGTTCTCCGAGCGCGAGGGCGGGAACCTGCACCAGATCGCCCGCCTCGACATAGACGTGAACGCCAGAACGCCGACCAGCCTCGTCGAGGGCAGGCACGCGTTCCCCGGTTATCAGAACTGGTACGCCTCCCGCAAGGGAGCCAGGCTCCTGGGCAGCGGCGCCGTGGCGGTCGAGCCCCCCGCGGACGACGCGGACTTCTGGCGCCTGGTGGAGCTGAGTGACGAGGCCGCCACCCTGCGCTACAAGGACCGCACCGAGAACTACATCGAGAGCCAGAAGATCGCGGTCGAGAACCTGTACGTGATCGGGATCATGGGCGACACGCCGGCGTTCGGCGGCGTGATCATCGCCAAGAACAACTTCCGCAACGTGCCGGACAAGGCCAAGAACGTCTCGGAGCTGCAGAACCCCGGCACCGGGCGCACGGCGCAGTTCTTCTTCGAGGGCGGCAAGAACGACTCCGAATAGTAATAACTGATGCCTGACGGACGGCCGGTGCGCACCCGGCCGTCCGTCGAACATTCGCCATGATCGCCTTCCTGGTCCGGCGCACCCTGCTGGCCGTGGTGACCACCTTCGCCATCTCCATCGTGGGGTTTCTCGTCATTCAGCTTCCCCCGGGCGACTACATCAGCATGTACGTGCAGACGCTGGTCGACCCGTCGGGAGAAGGCAGCGCCCAGACCATGGTGGACCCGGCCCTGGAGCAGCAGTTGCGCCGCGACTTCGGTCTCGACCAGCCGGTGATCCTGCAGTACCTGAAGTGGGCCTGGCGCATGCTGCGGCTCGACTGGGGGATCTCCTTTCACTTCAAGCAGCGCATCACGGAGGTCGTATTCAGCTACCGGCTGCTGAACACCGTGCTTCTGGCGCTGGGCACCGTCCTGTTCACCTGGGTGCTGGCGATCCCGATCGGGATCTACTCCGCGGTGCGCCACAACACGGCCGCCGACTACATCGTCACGTTCGTGGGGTTTCTCGGTCTGGCGGTGCCCGACTTCCTGCTCGCGCTGGCGCTGATGTGGTTCGCGTATACCGCCTTCGGCATCAGCGCGGGCGGTCTCTACTCCGCCGAGTACGTCACCGCGCCCTGGAGCCTCGGCAAGGTGATCGACCTGCTCAAGCACCTGTGGATTCCCGCCATCGTGCTGGGGACCTCGGGCACCGCGGCGTTGATCAGGATCCTGCGCAACAACCTGCTGGACGAGCTGGGGAAGCTGTACGTGATCGCGGCGCGGGCCAAGGGGCTGGCGGAGGCGACGCTGGTCTTCAAGTACCCGGTGCGGATGGCGTTGAATCCGCTGGTGAGCACGGTCGGATACCTGCTGCCGTTCCTGTTCTCGGGCAGCATCATCGTCTCGGTGGTGCTGAGCCTGCCGACCCTCGGACCGGTGCTGCTGGGGGCGATCGTTCAGGAAGACCTGTTCCTGGCCGCCACCATCACGGTGCTGCTGGGATTCCTGACGGTGCTGGGGACGCTGATCTCGGATCTGCTGCTGGTGGTCGTCGATCCGCGCATCAGGGCGGGCGGATAGGGGTGGCCGGACCAACGCTGCCGCGCGCGGCCAGACACTCGGAGCGGGACGCTGTCTCCGAAGCCGGACAGTGGCGGTTGATGTGGCGGGCCTTCCGCAAGCACCGGGTCGCGACGGTGTGCGCCGCGGTCGTTGCCGGCTTCTACTTCGTGGCCCTGTTCGCGGACTTCTTCTCCAGCGTCGATCCGACGGTCTCGGACGAGCTGGTCACCTACCTGCCTCCCCAGAGCATCCACTGGCTCGACGGCGGATCCTTGCGGCCGTACGTCGAGGGGATCACCAGCCGCCGGGATCCCGCCACGTTCAAGAAGCACTACGCGGCCGACCCCGAGGTGAAACTGCCGTTGCGCTTCTTCGGCCGCGGCTACGAGTACCGGCTGCTCGGCCTGGTACCCGCCGACCGGCACCTGCTGGTCGTGGAGGGAGACCGGCGCACCGCGCCGTACCTGCTCGGCACCGACAACCTGGGCCGTGACGTCCTGGCCCGCATTCTGCGCGGATCGCGCGTCTCGCTGACCATCGGCCTGGTCGGGGTGGCCATCAGCTTCGTCCTGGGCGTCATGCTCGGAGGCATCTCCGGCTACTACGGCGGACCGATCGACACCCTGATCCAGCGCTTGATCGAGGTTCTGAACTCGATCCCCTCGCTGCCCCTCTGGATCGCCCTGGCGTCCGCCATGCCGCGGGACTGGAGCCTGACCCAGAGATACTTCGCGATCACTGCGATCATCGCGCTGACCGGCTGGACCCACCTGGCGCGGGTGGTGCGGGGCAGGCTGCTCTCCATGCGCGAGGAGGACTTCATCGTTGCCGCGCGACTTACCGGCGCCCGCGACGGGTCGATCATCGGCCGCCACATGGTGCCGAACTTCGCCAGCCACCTGATCGCGGTCGTCACCCTGGCGATTCCCGGCATGATCATCGGCGAGACTTCGTTGAGCTTTCTCGGACTGGGCCTGCGGCCGCCGGCGATCAGTTGGGGCGTGCTCCTGCAGGCCGCCCAGAACGTGCAGTCAGTGGCCCTCTATCCGTGGCTGATGGTCGCCGCGGCGCCCGTCATCGTGGCGGTGCTGGTGTTCAACTTCGTCGGCGACGGGTTGCGCGACGCGGCCGACCCGTACTCGAGGTAATCCTTTTTGTTGAAATAATCTGTTGGACATTGTAGCTTCCAGAAGCTACACTCACTCCTGCCGTGGAGGAAGAAAATGATCGAGAAGTTCACGATAAGCCGCGACGACAGCATCTACGAGGCCTGGCCCGACGTCGCTCTGACCCGCACCGGACGGCTGGCGTGCGCCTTCACCGAGTGCCTTCACCATCTCGATCGCACCTACGCCCGCGTCATGGCAGCCGACTCCGTCGACCGCGGCAGGACCTGGAGTGCGAAGCGTCCCGTGACCGAGGCGACCCGCGGATCGACCAACTGGAACGGGCCTCGCATCGTGCAGCTAAGCGACGGGCGGCTGGTGGTGATCGTGGAAAAGGTCTCCGGCAACGGCAGGCGGCGCGGCCGCACCCACCTCGTGTACAGCGACGACGACGGCGCCACCTGGGGTGAACCGGAGGCAACGCCGGCGATCGGCATCGTGCCCGACAGGCTGCTGGAGCTGGCCAGCGGCCGCTGGCTGCTGTCGAGCCACGAAGAGGAAGAGGGCTTCGGCTACCTCGTGCAGCGGCTGTGGTACTCGGACGACCGCGGCGCGACCTGGAGTGATCCGGTGGTGGTCGGCAGACAGGAGGGCCTCAACCTGTGCGAAGCCTCGATCCTGCCGGTGGACGACCTGCTGGTCGCCTTCATGCGCGAGAACTCGATGCTCGGCCGGACCTGCTACAAGACGATCTCGCGGGACTCCGGGGCAAGCTGGGGCGAGCCGATCGGGTTCCCGCTCCCCGGCTGTCACCGCCCGGTGGCGGGCTGGCTGCAGGAGGGACCCGTCCTGATCACCTACCGCATGCACCAGGGCGGCAAGTTCGGCTGGGGCAAGCGCACCCAGAACTTCCTCGCCGCCACCGCCGACCGGGAGTCGGTACTGGCCTCCAGCTACACCGAGTCCAATACCCGCATCATGCCGCTCGACTACGACCGCTCGCCGGTCAGCGACACCGGCTACTCGGGATGGGTGCAGTTCGACGACGGCGAGATCTACGTCGTCAACTACATCGTCGACGACGCCCCCAACGGTCAGATTCGCGGCTACTCGCTGCGACTGGAGGATTTCACCGTAACCCCGTGACGGGTGTGACCGTCAGGGTCCGGTTGGCAGGCACTTCGCGCAGCACGGTGACTTCGCCGTTGGCCCACTCCACGCGCACCTCCTCCGCCTCCCCCGCCGCACCGAGGCCGAAGTGGGCCGACAGCTCGGAGGAGCCCAGGTAGGTCGAGCCGCCGTCGAGGTAGCGGTACTGGGTGGTGCCGGATGCCCGCACCGAAACCCGGCTCCCGAAGCCGTTCGGAGCGAGGTCGGCGGCGGCGCTGGTGTCGAGAAAGATCCGCAGCCAGTTGCCGACGGAACCGGCGCCGGCGTTGCAGAACAGGCTCATGCCGCCCTCGTTGTTGAAGATCAGGATGTCCCGGTCACCGTCGTTGTCGTGGTCGAGGGTCACCAGGCCGCGGCCCTGATGGGTGTGATTAAAGCCGACCTGGCGTGAGATCTCGCTGAAGGTCAGGTCCCCGTTGTTGCGGAACAGGTAGCTGCGCTCCCCCATCCACTCCCCCGGCAGGCCCGACTGGTCCTCCCACCAGCCGTTGGTCTCGACGATGTCGAGGAATCCGTCGTGGTCGACGTCGACCGCCGCCACCCCCCATCCCCAGCCTCCGTCCCGCACCCGCGCCGCGCCGGAACGCTCCTCGAAGCGGTGGTTACCGCGGTTGAGGTAGAGCATGTTGCCGGTCCCTGAAATATCGGGGTGGAGGTCGGCGGTGTAGATCGAGGTCACGTACCAGTCGAGCAGGCCGTCGTTGTCGAAGTCGGCCACGGCGCTGCCCATGCCGTTGGCGTCCAGGCCGGTGCCGGACTGCTGCGTCAGGTCGCTGAAGGTGCCGTCGCGGTTGTTGCGGAAGTAGCGGCTGGTGCCGTAGTCGGCGGCCACCAGCAGCTCGGGGTAGCGGTCGCCGTCCATGTCGGCAAAGCGGGCACTGAACCCGAGGCTGGCCGCTTCATAGATGCGGGACGCGGCGGTCAGGTTGAGAAAGGTGCCGTCCCCCTGGTTGCCGAACAGCAGGCCGGCGGCGGCGGAGCGGCCGAAGATGGTGATGAACAGGTCCAGGTCGCCGTCCAGATCGTAGTCGCCGAATACGGGGCCCAATCCGAGCACCGCGCGCTCGTCGCTGGGATCGATGCTGGCGAGCACGTTGACCCGGGCCGCCGCGGCGACCTCGGTAAAGGTGCCGTCCCCGTTGTTGCGGTACAGCAGGTTGTAGCCCAGGCTGCCCACGAAGAGGTCGATCCAGCCGTCGTTGTCGTAGTCTCCGACGGCGCTGCCGTAGCCCCGGTGCAGGCGGGCCACTCCCGCCGCGGCGGCACGGTCGGTGAAGGTCCCGTCCCCGTTGTTGATATACAGCGCATCGGGTGCCGTGCCCCCGGACGCGTAGAACACGTCCTGCCACCCGTCGTTGTCGAAATCCGCCACCGAGCCGCCTGAAACCGCGGCGTTGACGACCGGCGGGCCGTCCCTCCGCTGCGTAGCCGGCAGGCCCGCCGCTTCCGTGCACTCCTGGAACCTCAGCTCCGGCGAGATCCCCGGTTCCGCCGCCAGCCGCAGCAACGGTGCGAGCAGGAGAATCGCAATCAGGGCATCCCTCAGGCGCAGGTTCAAGGCCTCATCCCCGCAGCGGCTGCCTCGTAACCGCCGTGCCGGGCCAGGAGGCGCGCTGCGTCGTCATCCCGCTACTGTACAACGACGGCATGGCACGGGTATCGACTCGCCGGGCGCTTTCAGTTATGTGTAGATTCGGATCGCCCGGCTGCCATCCAGGTCCAGGTCGGGCGTGCTGCCGGGCGACAGAGCGAATCAGGCACTCGAAAAGGAAGGGAGGTGAGAGCGAACAATAATTCGACTACCAATGATGTGATGGTGGCGAATCGACAACAGGCCAGATCACATCTCGCAAAGATTACACACATACCCTATGACAAGGAGAGAGAGGAAGTGAGAAACAGATTTTCGATTCTCGCAATGGTGCTGATTGCCGGCCTTATCCTGCCGCTTGCGTTGTTTGCAACCGGCGAGGAGGAAGCAGCCGTAACGATCCCTGAAGGCATCGATCTGGTGACCCCGGAACGGATCGGCAATCCCAACGCAGGGATCACCCTGGTGTGGTCTCCGCAGCAGGTTTACGGGCCGTTCTCCGACATCCCGGCGCGCACCTCGTATCTCAGGGAGAAGCTGGAAGAGTGGACGCGGGCGCACCCGAACGTCAAGATCGAGCCCGTGATATGGGGCGGCGATGCCAACGCATTCTATGCGAAGCTGGCCGCGGAAGCCGCCTCCGGCAGAGCTCCCGACGCCGTCCAGATGCCCGATCTTCCCATTTACAATCAGTGGCTGCAGCCTATCGACCAGTACATCCGGGACGAGCTCGACGACTTCTTCCCGTGGACGCACGAGATCATGATCGACCCGGCGGACGGCAAGATCAAGCGAATCAAGTTCAACACCGGGACCGGCGGCCTCTGGTATCGGCGCGACCTGGTGCCGGAGCCGCCGCGCTCCTTCGACGACCTGATAGCAGCCGCCAAGAAGCTGCAGGCCGAAGGAATGGAAAGTCCGATCGGAGCGGTCAGCGCACCGATCTACCACCTGATTTTCCCGATGTGGTCTTCTCAGGGCAGGTCCTGGTACGACGAGAACGAGCAGCCGACCTTCGGCAATATTCCGGAAGACCGGCAGGCCATGATCGACATCTTCGCCGTCTACCGGACCCTCATCGACGAGGGCCTGATGTCGTTGAACGTGCTGGAGTTGGCCAACAACATGGACTGGGCCACCGAGATGGGCCGGGGAACGGTAGCGTTCTTTCTGGGCAACATGTGGACCAGTCAGTTGGAGCAGGCGATGTCCCCCGAGGAGGTCGACAACTGGGCTCTGACCCACTACCCGCAGATGACTGCAGACGCACCGCGCAGTGCGGCCGCCGGCGGCTGGAACTATGGTTTCTTCTCCGACGACCCTGAGAAACTGGAGCTTGCAGTGGATCTGGTCATGCATCTGTATGCCAGCGCGGATGGCATGGCGGGCTGGTGCGAAGCAGGCGGCTATCCGCCCTCGCGCGCAAGCGTGTATCAGTATCCGGCCTTTCAGAGCAGGTTCTTCCAGGAACTCTCCGCGGTTCTTGCAGTGGCGAGGCCGTGGCCATCGAGCAGCACCATGCAAGTGATGTGGGGCGAAGCGACGAACGCCTATGAGGCAATGCTGCTTGGCCAGGTGACGCCCGAGGAAGCGGTGGATGCCTTCTGGGAGGGCACCCTCGACCAGATGAAATAGATAGCCGCCCGTAGTGGAACCCGGCGTCGCGCCGCGCGAATGCAGCCGGTATTTCGCCACGGGTTGCTGGTGGCGGCCCTGGGGCATCCCGGGGTCCGCTTACTGTCGAGGAGAGGGACTGTGACAAGAATCGGAGCCGCGCGAGAACTGGCATCGCTCCTGGCTTGGCTCGCGCCGGCGATCGCGTTCCTCGCGGTGTTCATGGTCCTTCCCCTGTTCGACGTTGTGCGGCTCAGCTTCACCACCGCATCGATCATCGAACCGGAGTATTCGTATACCCTGTCGTCCTATGCCAAGGTGTTTGGGGACAAGGATTTCCTGTGGTCGCTCTCCATTACCTTCATTTTCGTTGCTGCCAACTGCGTCCTGCAGATTCCACTGGGTCTGCTGATCGCCCTGGCAGTTCACGCCGGCAGGGACAAGAACGTATATGGCAGCATCCTGGCCAGAACGGCCGTTCTCACCGCCTGGATCATACCGGGCGTGCTGGTCGGAATCCTCTGGAAAACGCTGCTGTCGAGTGCCAGCAGCGGGATCATCAACCATTTCGTTCAGTCGCTGGGCCTGGAGCGCATTCCGTTTCTCCTCGATCCGCTGTATGCGGTCATCTCCATCATTGCGGCCAACGTGTGGGGAGGGGCCGCCTTCTGCATGATCCTGCAGTACGCGGGGCTGCAGCGGATTCCCGCCGAGCTGTACGAGGTCTCGCGGGTGGACGGTGCCCGCGCCTGGCAGCAGTTCTTTCACATCACGTTGCCGCAACTGAAGCCGATCCTGTTCATCAACCTGGTGCTGATCACCATTTCCAGCTTCAATACGTTCGACATGATCGCCACGCTCACCTCCGGCGGGCCCGCCGGCACCACCGAGGTATTGACCCTGGCGGCCTACATACAGGTGTTCACCTATTGGAACATGGGAAGAGGCGCCGCCATCGCGGTCCTGTTGCTGGTGATTACCGTGGTCATGACCATCGTCTACTACAAGCTGTTTCAGTTGGACGAAGACATTGCGGAATAGGATGGCGGAGTAGCGGGGAATGATGCATACTGGCAGGAACCTGGATGCTACCAAGGTCCTGATCTACGCGTCCTACTTGATTGTCATAGTGGTTTTCTGGGGACCGGTAACGTGGATGATATCGCTGTCTCTCAAGACCATCCCCGACATCCTCGCCTACCCGCCGAAGCTGTTTCCCAGCCGCCTCGCGATAGAGAACTACGGCACCATTTTCGTGCAGTCCACGATTCCCCGCAACATGGTCAACTCGGCCAAGATCACGGTAATCACCGTGGTCGGAACGCTGCTGGTTACGGTGCCCGCCGCCTATGGCTTTTCGCGGTTCAGATTCAAGGGCAGAACGCAGATCCTCATGGCGATCCTGCTGTTTCAGATGATCTCGACGCTGATCATCATCCTGCCGCTGTACCGTTACTTCATCCGGCTGAACCTCCTCGATACGCATCACGGGCTCATCATGATCTACATCACGGTGCAGATTCCCTTTACCGTCTGGCTGTTGAAGGGCTTCTTCGATTCCATCCCCAAGAGCCTGGACGATGCGGCCCGTATCGACGGCGCATCGCGGCTGCAAAGCGTGATTCGGGTAATCGTTCCCGTCGCCATGCCGGGGATCGCCGCCGCGGTGCTGTTCAACACCATCAACGCCTGGTCCCAATTCCTGATTCCCTTCATCCTGATCGGCAAGGGGCGCCTGCAACCGGTCTCGGTCGGGGTCGCCAAGTACGCCGAGACGGTGGGGGAAGCGATCGTCACGACCCACCTGCTGGCGGCGGCAAGCCTGATGGCGATGCTCCCCGCCATCGCGATATTCATCGCCCTGCAGCGATTCATCGTCAGAATCCTGATCTCCGGCGCCGTGAAGGGCTGAGACCTACGGCAGGCGGAACACGATGGAGGGGTCGGCGGGCTGCATCTCCCGTGGCGGCAGCCCCTGCAGCAGCGCCTCCAGGTCGTTCACCGCGATGCGGCCCAGCTCCCACATGTCTTCCCGCACCGTGCCTGCCCGGTGGGCGGCGAGCACCGCGCCCGGCGCGTGGCGGATCGGATGGTCCGCCGGCACCGGCTCCTTGGGAAACACGTCGATGGCGGCCTTGAAGCGGCCGGCGTAGAGCATCTCGGTGAGGGCGTCGAAGTCGACCACGTGGGCACGGCTCATCAGCGCCAGCACCGCGCCCTGCTGGACCAGCTCCAGGCGGGAGCGGTCGAGCAGTGCCCGGTTCTCGGTGGAGGGAATGGCCAGCACGAAGATCACCCTGGCCTGTTGCAGGAGCGTCTCCAGCGCGACCGGCTGCACGCCCATGCGGGAGAGGTAGCGGTCCGCCAGCCACGGGTCGTAGCCCAGCAGCTTGCAGCGGAAGGGGGCCAGCAGCGGCATCAGGTTGCGCGCCAGGCTGCCGCAGCCGATCAGCCCCACCGTCTTGTCGTACAGGGTGAAGCTGTGCTCGTTGCCGCGGTGCTGGTACTGCTCGGTGCCGCTCTGGAACGCCACCGACCCGGACACCAGGTCGCGGGCCGCCGCCAGGGCCATGGCCAGCGCCGCCTCCGCGACCATCGGCCCGAACGCCGGCGCCACGCTCAGCACGCGGATGTTGCGGGCGAAGCAGGCGCGGTAGTCGAGCACCTCCGGGCTGGGATGGCGGCCGCCCATCTCCAGGATCGCCTGCAGCCTGGGCATCTGCGCCACGTCGCCGTGGCGCCAGCGCCCGGTGACGATGGCGAAGGCGTCGCCCCGGGCGGCCTCGAACTCCGCCGCCGGCATCGGCTCGTTGCGCCCCCACACGACATCGGCGATCCGGTGCAGGTGCTCCAGGTCGTCCGGGTGGAACACCTCCTCGAGCCGGCGAAACGCGATGTCCAGGATTACCTTCTGCTTTTCGTTCATGACTTCGGTGCAGTATAGGTGACGGTTTGCGCAACGGCCATCCGCCTCCCGTCCAGGGCCATCCCATGCTGAACGACGTCTGCATCCTGTGTGTGCCTGCCAGCTCGCCGCCGCCTTCGAGGTGCGTGGTTCGTTCGCGGTACTATATGTCCAGAAATGAACGGGTTTCCGTCACCCGCAACGGCGGTCTCGGCCGATGCGTTGCTGCCACGTTGGGTCGACCTCTCGCGGTAGCCGGCCTTGATGGCGTCACCTGGTGGTGGAGTCGGCCACGGTGCGGCGCCGCGCTGCAGGATTCTGCGAAAAGTGCCGAAAAAAGTGCGCTGGGCACTTGACGGGTTTGGCGCCGCTCGTAGCGGCCTCCTGTCGCACGTTCCGACCCTTCCGACCCTTCGAACATCCCGCCACGCCCGCCAGGCCCGTCAGCACCCGCCAGCGCCGGCCTGCACCCTTCCAGGTGCCCGTCCCGGGACTTGCCGAAACCTGGCATTTATCAGCCATGATTATATTTACGCCATGGATACTGTGGCTACCGCGACCCCTACCGGCTTCTGCTCCTCGCTCTCCGGGCTCCCCGACCAGGTGCTGCTGGCGCACACCAGGTCCCTCGTCTTGCACGAGCAGGCGCTGCAGCTCGCCGTCCTCGACCACCTGCGCGAGATCCACGCCCGCCACCTCCACCTGCGCCTCGGGTTCTCCAGCCTGTTCGACTACGCCGTGCGCGAGCTGGGCTATAGCGAGGGTGCCGCGTGGCGCCGTATCAAAGCCATGCGCCTGTGCTCCGATACCGCCGGGTCACGCGAGCGGCTGCAGGACGGCTCGCTCACCCTGAGTGCGGCGGCGCAGTTGCAGAACACCTTCGATCTCCTGCAGCGCACGGCGACCACCGCCGCGGACCCCGGCGCGCCACCCGCGGCACCGGAGCTGCTGCTGGGCGGCACGGGGACGGCGCCGGAGGCGGGGGCTGCGGGGACCGCGGCAGCGGCGGCCGCGCGAGCGGTGCCGGCGCTGGACGCGGCGCAGCGGCAGGAACTGGTGGAGCAGGCGAGCGGCAAGAGCACCCGCGAGGTGAAGCAGTTGTTGGCCGCGGTGGCTCCCGAACTGGCCCGGCCGGCCGATCGCATGCGGGCGCTGGGCGCGGGCCGCTGGGAGCTGAAGGTGGTGATCGACTCTGCCTGTCAGTGCGGGATCGAGCAGCTACGGGCACTGCTGTCGCACGTGGACCCGCACCTGACGCTGGGGCAACTGGTGGAGCGGCTGGTGCAGGACGGCCTGCAGCGCTACGACCCGGGGCGACCGCCGCGCGGGCGCAGAGGCGGGCGCCGCGCGGGCCAGGCGCCGGAGCCGAAGGAACAGGAAGGGCCGGCAGACGGGGTGACTTCGCTGGCGAAGCGGGTTGCGCAAGAGCAACCCGGAGTGCCGACGCCGGAGGGCACGAGCACCGGTGGCCGCACTTCGGCGCCGGCAGCGCTGGAACCCGGGCGCGGGATTAGCGACGACGGCACCTCGCTGGCGGCAGCGCTGCCCGCGACGACGGCGGGGCGCGAGACTTGCGGCGGCATCATCCCGGCAAGTGCCAAGCCAGCGGCGCCGGCGCCCGGCTCCGCTACTTCGGCGCCGAAGTCGGTGGCAGATCGCGGGTCCCACGCCGCCACACCGACGCCACGGCCGACGCCAGGACCGACGCCGCCGGCAGACCAGAGCAGGCCGACCGCGACGACGGCAGCGGCGGATCGCGGTGGCGACGCTCCTTCGCCAGCGAAGCGGTCAGGGGCGGCGCAGCTCGATGGCCGTTCGCGGCCACAGCCAGAGGCAGCCGGCCCGTCCGCGGACAGCGCGCAGCCGTCCCACCGGGCGCCCCGATCCCGGTACATTCCGGCACCGGTGCGGCGCGAGGTGTGGCGCCGCGACGGCGGCCGCTGCAGTTACGTCGATCCGCACAGTGGGCGGCGCTGCGGGTCCCGCTTCCTGCTGGAGCTCGACCACATCGTGCCCTACGCGCTCGGCGGCGGTGCGGAGCCCGGCAACTTGCGCCTTCGCTGTCGAGCCCACCACCGCTTCCGCCATCGGGAGGACGGATCGCCGGCAGACGAGGTCACGTGATCGGCGCTCGCCGGCGTGCGAGTTGGGCGGTCGTGGGTCGGTCCGAGGGCAGCGGGAACAACGCTTTGCAGCCGGCTTGTCGTGCAGCGTGGGGCAGTCCTGGCCTCCCGCCCCGCCCGTCCCCGTGAGCTGTCTTGACTTCGCGCCGGCGCCGGCCAGAATGAGGCGCATGGGACCAGCGCGATGCGCGGCGCGGCTCATCTGAGCCAGGGCGAGTTCGACGTCCGTTGCGAGTGGGGCCTGCACGGCGTCGAGGCCCTGGCTCCGATCAGCGACGTGGTGGTCATCGTCGACGTGCTGTCGTTCACCACCTGTGTCGACATCGCCACGGCCAACGGGGCCGCCGTCTTCCCCTACCGTTTCCGCGACGGCGGCGCTGGCGAATACGCTCGCGCCCGGAAGGCGCTGCTCGCCGGCCCTCGCAGCGCGGCCGCTGGCACCTACTCCCTGTCACCCACCGGCCTGCTCGACATCGCGGCCGGCGTCCGCCTGGTGCTGCCCTCCCCCAACGGCTCCACCCTCTCCCTCGCCACCGGCACAACCCCCACGCTGGCGGGCTGCCTGCGCAACAGCCGCATGGTGGCAGCCTGTGCCGCCCGCATCGGGCGCAGGATCGCGGTCGTCCCCTGTGGGGAGCGCTGGCCGGACGACAGCCTGAGACCCGCGCTCGAGGACCTGCTCGGCGCTGGCGCGATCATCATCCACCTCGCCGGCAGCAAGTCGCCGGAGGCGCACGCCGCGCAGGTGCTGTTCGAGTCCTGCCGTACCGATCTCGCACACATCGTCGCGCAGTGCGCATCGGGCCAGGAGTTGATCCGCCGCGGTTATCGATCAGACCTGGAACACGCGAGCCGGCTGGACTGCAGCACCTCCGCGCCGCTACTGCGTGGGGAATGCTTCGTCGACGCGAATATCACCGTGACGAACCCTCGGCTGGGTGCGTGAACTCAGGTACCGCGCCGGAACTCGTCAAGCTGCGACTCCGACGTGATCAGCGTGAACCGCCGCTTGCGCCACAGTTGGTAGAGTCAGTCCGGAGCGTGTCGCGAGGCGTGCCCCTGATCGGCGCCTGTTTGCAGCCGTAGCCACTCTCGCTACAGTGGTGTCGTGGGGAACGAACGCCAACGGCGCCTTGGAGAACTGTGCGCGCGGCATGGGGTAATGGCGCTCTATGCCTACGGCGGCCGAGCAGCGCAGGCCCTGCACTGGCTGCATCGAGGCGGTGCCTTCGCGGCGGGCCCGAACGACCTCGACCTGGCCGTCTCCGGTGGCATCGACCGAAACTATTCACTTGCGGAGAAGGTCCTCCTGGCATCCGCACTCTCCGATCTGTTCGAGTTCGAGGCTGTCGACCTGGCAGACATGAACGAAGTCGACCCGTTCGTCGCCGCCAACATCGTGCGCGGTGAACGGCTCTACTGCTCCGACCGGATGTACGCAGACGAACTCGATCTGTATGTACTACGGCGTGCAGGGGATCTCGCTCCCTACGAGCGCGAGCGTCTGACCCGCATCGAATCGACGATCATGGCCGGAGGCGACAACGAGTCCTGAGAGAGTAACGCGCAGACTGGTCTTGGACCGCCTTGGACGTGTGGAGGCATCACTTGCGGAGATCCGCAAGTTGCCGCTGGATAGTATCGAGTCCTTCCAATCGGACTCGCGCAACGTGTGGACCGCCGAGTCGTGTCTTCGCCGCTCGCTTGAGGCCTTGCTCGACGTAGGTCGACACCTGATAGCGAAGCTGGCCGCAACCGGCGTCACCGAGTACCAGGCGGTAGGGCGAAGCCTTGGCGAGCACGGCGTATTGGACGCACCAACGGTGGATCTTCTGGTGAAGCTCGCCGGCTACCGGAACCGCATGGTCCACTTCTACCACGAGATCACAGCCGCGGAGCTGTTCGGCATATGCGCCAGTGAACTGCAAGACCTGGAGCGGATCCGCGTGGCATACGTGCAGTGGATGGCCCAGCATCCCGAACTGGTCGACGACGACCTCTGAGCCCCATGGCGAGACGTGATGCAGTCGCGGATTGAGTGGGAGAAGATCCCGAGTCCGGTGATTGTGCGGGGGACACCGGAGGTGGCGCATCGCGATCCGGCGATTCACTACCACGACGGGGTGTTTCGCGTGTTCTACGGGCTGGCGCGGCTGATGGATCCGCCGGAGTTGGGGCGGGTGATGTTTCAGCTCGCGGTGATCAAGAGCACCGATCTGATCCACTGGAGCGAGCCGCGTACCCTTACGCCGCTGGACGACGACCTCAACCTCACCGATCCGGGCAACATCGTGCGCTACCGCGACCAGTGGATCATGACCGTGGAGAACTACCGCACCCCGTTCAGCCCCTCCGGCGGTCAGGAGACGACGCGCTGCTGGCTGCTGCGCAGCGACGACCTGGAGCGCTGGAGCGAGCCGGAGCTGATGCTGCTCAAGGGTCCGGAGGTGACGGAGGCGGAGATGGGCCGCTGCATCTGCCCCTGCCTGTTCCCCGACCGCCACGACCCCGACAAGTGGTGGTGCACCTTCAAGCAGGGCGGCTTCACCGTGGCGCCGGCGCGCGGGCTGGCGTTCGGCGGCACCGACATGCCGCGCCGCTCGCTGCTGCTGCAGAGCATGAACCTGTCCTGGAGCTACGACCTGGAACACTGGACCTGGTTCACCCGCGCCGACAGCGAGGAGAGCTACTGCATGCTGGTAGAGGAGGACGGCTACGTGCTGATCGACTCGCCCGACAACGGCGTGGGGGTGAAGCTGTCGCCGGACCTGCTGCACTGGCACCAGGTCGGCCTCTACACCCTGGGACAGCGGCGCTGGCCGTGGGCGCAGGGACGGCTCAGCGGCGGGCAGGTGATCGACCTGCGCCAGGTGCCCGGGGTGGGCAAGTACGTGATGGTGTTCCACGGCTGCACCCCGGAGGGGAAGATCGCCAGCAACGTCCACGGCGCGGCCAGCCTGGGTCTGGCGTGGAGCGACGACCTGGCCAACTGGTACTGGCCGGAATGAGCCCGCCGCGCATCGACCTGCAGGCGATTCCCGGCCCCGTCATCCTGGCCGGGGACGAGCACACCGCCTACCGCGATCCGCTGCTCCACTACCACGAGGGCATCTTCCGGCTGTTCTGCTCCGTGGTGCGGGCGCGGCCGGACGGCAACGACCGCTTCCACGTCGGCGTGACCGAGAGCCGCGACCTGCGCTCGTGGGGACCGCTGCGCCCGGTCACCGATCCCGACGACCCGCGCAGTTTCTGCGGGCCGGGCGGCATCGTCCGCCATGACGGCCGCTGGGTGCTGTGCCTGAGCAGCTATCCGCGGCCCGACGTACACGAAGCGCGCTGCTGGACCATGGCCAGCGCCGACCTGAAACACTGGCAGGAGCCCCGCGCGCTACAGCTCAAGGGGCCGGCGGTTCCGCTACCGGATACCGGGCGCGCCCTCGATCCCTACCTGTTCCGCGACAAGGACGACCCGGAGCGCTGGTGGTGCTGCTACAAGCACGGCGGCGTGCTGCTCGGCCGCGCCCACGGCCTGGGCTTCGGCGGCACTCCCATTCCGCCCGACTCGCTGCTGCTGCAGAGCATGCAACTCTCCTACAGCCGCGACCTGGAGCACTGGACCCCCTACGCCCAGAGCGACGCCGAGGAGAACTACTGCGTGCTGGTCGACCAGGCCGAGGACGAATACGTGCTGGTCCACTCCCCGGCCAACGGCATCGGCATCAAGCGCTCCACCGACTTGGTGAACTGGTACGACGAGTGCCTCTACACGCTGGGCCAGCGACAGTGGCCGTGGGCGCAGGGTCGGATCACTGCCGGCCACCTCCTCGACCTGCGCCGCCACCCGGCAGTCGGCAAGTACCTGCTGACCTTCCACGGCGCCACTCCCCGCGGCCGGCGCGAGCGCGCCCACCACGGCGCGGCCAGCATCGGCATCGCCTGGAGCGACGACCTGATGCGCTGGAACTGGCCGGAAACCCGCGGCCACGCACCGCACGCTGCCATCACGGGGCACACCCGGGCCGGCGGGAGCGGCGGGTGACGTACGCGATCCTGTCCGACATTCACGGCAACCTGGAAGCGTTGCAACAGGTGGAAGCCGCACTGCACGAGCTGCCGGGCGGTATCGACGGGTGTCTGAACCTGGGAGACCTGGTCGGCTACAACGCCGACCCTGCGGCGTGTCTGGCACGCGGCTTGCATCTCGCCACGTGCTGCATCCGTGGCAACCACGACAAAATAGTGGCAGGCATCGCCAGCGACCGGGATCTCAACCCCGCAGCGCAGGCCGCGGCGCGCCGGCACCGACAGATGTTGTCGGCGGCCGATCGGGAGCGGCTGCGCGCCCTGCGGAAGGGGCCGGTGCAGGCGGCACCGGGGATCGTGCTGTGCCATGGATCACCGGATTTCGAGGACTTGTACCTGGCGGACGATTACGATGCGCGCGTGTCGTTCGAGGTGCTGCGTACGCAGTTCCCGGACGCCCGGGTGTGCTTCTACGGCCACACCCACTTCCCGGTGGTGCTGCAGCAGCAACGGCCGGTGCGGCCGGAGCGTGCGATGAAGACGCCGGTACGCAGCCTCGTGCTGAAGTCGGGCGCTTCGCTGGTGTTCGAAGAGGGGTGCAGGTATCTGGTCAACCCGGGGTCGGTCGGCCAGCCGCGCGACGGCAACCCGGAGGCCGCGTTCGGCCTGTTCGACGCCGACGAGAACCGCTATACCCAGTACCGGGTGGCGTATCCGGTAGCGGAGGCGCAGCGCAAGGTCCGCGCGCTCGGCCTGCCGGAAGCGCTTGCCGAACGCCTGGCCACCGGCCGTTGAGCACTTCGGCGTGGCGCCCTGCTGACCATCATGTATCCGTGCTCCAGCACGTGCGCTTCGATCACCGTTTCAAACGCGCTTCTCCGGTTCGTTCCGTCACGCCCGTCCCCTTGCGGGACGCGCAATTTTCCTTTCCAGCCACCATATGCCCACTTGCACGTAGGGATCGAGCAGCGGGGGCATGTTACGGCGCTCAATCTCGCGCTCCACGCGATGTCGGGGTACTGGTCTCCGTTGTCGCCGCCACCAATGGAGGATGGCATCCAGTATCGCCCTGCGATGATTCCTGATTCGCGGGAGGTTCAGATTGAGCACGTCGTTCAGTTGCTCGTCGAATACCGGATCGTCGGAACGGATCGTACCGTCATTTGCGTAGCTGATGCGATCCTCTATGCGGCGCCGGGGGTCCGCTGGATTCCACCGCAAGTCTTGATCTCCCTTCAGCGTGTCACAGTGCTGCAGGCGAGAACGGCGGCCCTCCGCACCATGACAGGCGGCGAGCACGTTTCGATAATCGAGTTCGTCGTCCGGATAAGCGACCCTGCTTCGCCAGTGCTCGATCTTCATCGCGTTGGCCCCGCTCGCGATTCGGCACATGCAGTAACAACAGAGCCCACGCTGTTCTGTCACCAGTGCCCGCCGCAGAGCGTCCTTGTCCGCATAGTTGTCGTAGTCACCGTACGGCGTATTGCGGTGCGTCGTCAGGCTTGTCGGCTCCGACCCTTGACGATCGACCTCATTCGCTCTCTTCCAGGAACTCCAGGAGCGTATGAATCCGGGTCACCTCCGGATCATCGCTTCCAACCGTGTCGATCAACTGATCCAACGACCGTCGGGCCCGTCCAAATGCATCGCCATCGATCTCACCCTTGATCCGTGCAAGTAGATCCAACACTTCCTTGGTGCGCGGATCGGCCTCCATGATCTCCTCCAGAACCCGACTGGAGTCGACGCCGAAGGAGTGTGTCGGCGGGAACGCCCCGTCCTCGGTAAGGATCTGGATGCGGTCGTGCTCGACTTCGCCGATCACCTGCGGCGAGTGAGTGGTTGCGATGAACTGACAGCGCGGAAACGTCTCCGTGAGCTTGCGCACGATCTGGCGCTGCCACTTCGGATGCAAGTGGAGATCGATCTCGTCGATCAATACGACGGCACCGGCTTCGGTCGCCGGATCTTGTAGTGCGGGATTGGCCTCGCCCAACCGCCGCGTGAGATCCAGCGCAACCGCGAGTATACCGCGCTCCCCATGAGAAAGCCGGCGCACCGGGAGTGCCGCACCACGGCGGCTGATCAGAACACTGAGCTCGTCGGCTCCTCCACGGTGAAGGTCTTCGTAACCGGGAAGGAAGCGCCGCACAGCGCTCTCCAGGCCGGTTAAGGCCGGCCGGTTGCGCTCGACGTTGAAGGTCTGTCTCACTTTCATCCAGTTCGCGAAGTAACCCATCCGAACCTCCCGGTCCGTAAGGGCACCCTCGTATGCCCGTGAGATGCCGCCTATAGGCAACTTTGGCCGCGTCTCTGACGCCACTGCCCGAGTCGTGGTGTACATCACCGCCAGGGGCCGGCCGTCGGCCTCGACTCCATCCTTCTCCGGCCGCTGCCCATAGACACCGGGATCCACAGGTGGCCACGCACCGATAAACCCTCTCCTTACCGGTCGCTCTGCACTGTGCTCACGAACCCGGTGCATCACGAAGTGAAACGATCCCGCCGCTTCAATGTCGCACTCGACTTCCAAGGCCTCCGCCTCCACGCGAACGTCGTCATCGCCGAATGGCCGTGGTGCCCCCGCGGCGGAGTTGTTATACACGCGTTCGAACTCGAACAGGCAGATCGCCAGCGCGTCGAGAAGGGTCGTCTTACCGACGCCGTTATCTCCGACCACCAAGTTGACCCTGGCTGGAAGTGCAACTCAGCCGTCTTGATGGACCGGACGTTGGTCAGCCTCAGATCGGTCACTCTCATGCCACACCCTGCACGTCGATCTTTCCAGTCACCGCGGCGGCTATCAGTGCCGTACGGCGCTCCCGGAGCAGCGCAACGGATGTATCGGCAGCGGAGATCAGTTCGACAAGCATGGATGTACGCGCTCGAACATGATCCACAATGGCTGTCTGCTCTGCGCGCGGCGGCACCGGAGCCTCAATCTCGCGAAACCCATCCCAATGGAGCCGCAGCCGGTCCCATACTATGCCGTGTGATCGTCGCGCGCACTCGGCGCTGAAAGCGGGTGCTCGGAAAAGCAACCCCACATATTCCGACAAGACGGGGCCGGTCGGCTCGGCCACTATGTAATCGGGGCTGACGAGTCCGTCCACCGGCGCCACACCCACGGCTCCCTGCCACATCCGCATCTTGTTGAAGACCAGATCGCCCTTGCAAGCCACCTTGTAGCTGGTGAAGTCTACCGTGGTGCCCTCGATCTTCTCGCCGGCGAACTCCAGCGGTACTACCCCTGAGTTGAGCGACACCTCCAGCAGCGGCAAATCAGGACATCCTCGTTGATCGCGCTCACGAAAGAGCCATGCGATCTTGCGCGACTCCCACTGTGCCGGGGTATCGCCCAGCCATGCGATGCCGGAGTCGCGGAGCGGAACGTCGGGACTCAACCCGCGCGTGACCGCACCGGTGATCAGTGCTTGGAGCCTCTCCTCCAACAAACTGCGCAAGCGCCCCTGCTCCGCCACCAGCGCATCCAGCCGCACCGTCTCCCGGTCCAAATAATCGGCGATGGTACGTTGTTCGAGTATCGAAGGGCACGGCATACGAATCGACTTAAGATCGGCGGCATTCAGTTCGCCGAACGTGGATCCCCTTCCAAGTGCCTGAATCTGACTTATTCGACTACGGAACCAATAGTAGTAGAATCGGGAATCTACTTTGACCTTGGGCGATAGCAGCACACATCTTTGGTTAGAGCACGCCGGATGTGCGAGGACCGCGAGAAGACCGATGGGTGCTTTCTTCGAGAGCACGATGGCCTTTGCAGGAGCAAGGGTGACAGCGGAGGATTCGTATCCTGAATTAGTGATCTTGCGTCGCGTGTTGTGCAACCAATAACCGGTCAAGTCACTCAGATCCTCCGGCGTAATCCAGAGAATATCACCATCCCAGAACTCGGAGTTTGAGTTTGCTGGAGTGTCCCCACTCGTTACCTCAAAAACGTGACGCAGGGGGACGCCAGCGACGGTGTTCACGCGGTGACCGCCCGCAACAACCGGATAATCTTCTCTTCCGCTAGCTTCAGGTCAACGTCGATTTCTTCCAGCGGACGCGGCGGCGTGTACCGGTAGAAGTGGCGGTTGAAGTTGATCTCGTACCCTACTTTGTCCCTGGTGCGGTCCATCCAGGCATCGGGGACGTGCGGGAGCACTTCGCGCTCGAAGTAAGCGTCGATGTCCTCGGCGAGCGGGACGTTCTCGAAATCGCGCAGCGCAGGGTCGGGCTCGAAGCCATAACCACGATCGCTCCTGACCGGCGCGGCCTGCAAAGTCTTCGCAGTGAATGCCTCGCGGAACAACCTGTGCTGCGGCTTCTTCCAACGTGACCGGCGTTCACGCAGAAGGGCACCGATCCGCTGCCACACGACGTTCCAGTCATCCAGCGGTTCCCGACCCAGGGCCCGGTCGATGGCTTGTACATCGTCGAGTAACTCGGGCCAGACGTCCAGGAACCGCTCCATCGCGTCCAACGTCACCTGAAAGCGCAGGCGCAGGGGACGCTCCACGGTGACCCGAGTGTACCCGAAGTCGATGTTGCGAAAGTTCTTGCAGCGCTCTTCGTCCTCGAAACGACCGTACAGCCGTACGATCTCGTCGATCTGATGTTGGGCGAGGTGGCGGCGTTTGTAGCCAAGGCTGCGCCGGCTCTCCGCGCTGCCACCCGGCGTCCACAGCTCGCGTGCGTCGACGAGTTGAATCCTGCCGCGCCGCCGCTTCTCCTTGCGGTTGGTGACGATCCACAGGTAGATGCCGATGCCGGTGGTGTAGAGCATTCGCTCGGGTAGCGCGATAATTGCTTCGAGCCAGTCGTTCTCGATGATCCAGCGGCGGATGTTGCTCTCACCGGAGCCGGCGCCGCCCGTGAACAGCGGCGCGCCGCTGAAGACGATGGCGAGGCGCGAGCCGTGGCGATGCTCGGCCGGGCGCACGGGCTCGAACTTGGCAATCATGTGCAGCAGGAACAGGAGCGTGCCGTCGTTGACACGCGGCAGCCCGGCGCCGAAGCGCCCGGCGAAGCCCCGTTTCTCGTGCTCGCGCCGGATCTCGCTCTGCTGCCGTTTCCAGTCGACGCCGAGCGGGGGGTTGATCAGAAAGTAGTCATAGGTCTCGCTCTCGAAGCGGTCTTCGGTGAGACTGTCGCCGAAGCGTACGTTGTCGTCACGACCGCCGCTGCAGCTTACCTGCTTGATCAACATGTCGGAGGCGGCTGTGGCGTAGGCACGCTTGTTGTAGTCCTGTCCGTAGACGTAGAGCTTGGCGTCGGGATGATGCTCGCGCAGGTAGCTCTGCGCCTCGGCCAGCATGCCGCCGGTGCCGCAGGCCGGGTCGAGCAGCTTGCGCACGGTGCCGCGGGTGGCAAGCAGGCTGTCGTCGTTGATGAACAGCACGCTCACCATGAGCCGGATCACCTCGCGCGGCGTGAAGTGGTCGCCAGCGGTCTCGTTGGCAAGTTCATTGAAGCGGCGGATCAGGTTCTCGAAGATTAGACCCATCTGGTCGTTGGGCACCTGGCTCGGGTGAAGATCCACCCGGCGGAACTGCGAAACCACCATGTAGAGGATGTTCGCCTCGTGCATCTTCTCGATCTCGGTTTCGAACTCGAAGTACTCGAAGATGCGGCACACCTCGGATGAGAACCCCTGGATGTAGCTCACCAGATGCTGCGCGATGTTGTCGGGATCCCCTAACAGCCGCTCGAAATCGAGATCCGAGTGGTTGTGGAAGCGCTGGCCTGCAGCCTGGTTGAGCATGGCGTCGAGCGCTGCACCCTGGTATCGGCCCTTGCGCTTTCGATATTCGGCGAGGACTCGGGCCTTGGTGGGCGCCAGCACACAGTCGAAGCGGCGCAGCACTGTCATCGGAAGCATGACACGCTCATACTGAGGCGGCCGGTATGGGCCGCGCAGCAGATCGGCGATCTGCCAAATCAAGTTGGCGACGTAACCGTGGTCGGGCATCGGAGCAGACGCGTATCCAATTGGGTTCGCGGTTCGTTACTATGCCACGGACCGATTGTGTGTGTCGCACATCGAGGGCGTTGATGGCAGACCGATCGCTGCGGGCTCAGAATAGCAACGTGCACGGCGCGGCCAGCCTGGGGCTGGCGTGGTTGTGACGACCTGGCCAACTGGTA
Organism: Spirochaetia bacterium; assembly: GCA_965203905.1. Classification (GTDB taxonomy): domain Bacteria; phylum Spirochaetota; class Spirochaetia; order SZUA-6; family Bin103; genus Bin103. Next base: position 7,011,209 of record CBDBDQ010000005.1, read on the forward strand.
CTGGACCGGAGTGAGCCCCCCGCATCGACCTGCAGACGATTCCGAGGCCCATCATCCTGGCCGGGGACGAGGATACCGCTGACCGCGATCCGCTGCTCCACTACCACGAGGGCATCTTCCGGCTGTTCTGCTCCGTGGTGCGGGCGCGGCCGGACGGCAACGATCGCTTCCACGTCGGCGTGACCGAGAGCCGCGACCTGCGCTCGTGGGGACCGCTGCGCCCGGTCACCGATCCCCGCGACCCGCGTAGCTTCTGCGGGCCGGGCGGCATCGTCCGCCACGACGGCCGCTGGGTGCTGTGCCTGAGCAGCTATCCGCGGCCCGACGTACACCAAGCGCGCTGCTGGACCATGGCCAGCACCTGGCCGCCGCGAGCGCGCCCACCACGGCGCGGCCAGCGTCGCCATCGCCTGGAGCGACGACCTGCGGCGCTGGTTCTGGCCCGGCCACCTCGGCCCGGCGTGACTTGGCCGCGGCAAGCCCGCTTTTCCCGCATGCTGCCGCCGAGTCGCATCGCATCGCCACCATCGCCACGCCACCCCACGCCACGCCAACGCCACCAACACCGTCACCTGCTCGTCACCGGCGCCGCCGCGGGCCGCAGACGGTGCGCGAGCTGCACGCGATAACCGCCGTCGAAGGCCGGTCGCGGTCGTAATCCGCGGGCCGCTCCACGGGAAGCACGCCATTCGACGGCAGCGATATCAGCGTCTTCCATACTCCGCCGGCCCTCGCGTGCTATGATCTGATTCAACACCGGCGTATGGTGAATTCGCGACGCCTGGAGGACAGCTTACATGTCCCTGATCGAGCATCTGGAAACTGACGGGTGGGAGGAGTTCTTTCGAGGTGTTTTCGAGTACACACTCGAAGTCATGAAGCACGACCGCTTCCGTTCGGTCGGCAGTGCCGCGGACGATCTGAGAGGCTGGCTTGCCAGGGGCGGGGTCGCCAGGGTCCGGGAGCGTCTCGACGATCAGATGGAAATGCGCCGGTTCAGCGCCTCCCAAAAGGTTGCCGTCCGCGACTACCTTGAGCAATTGGTTCGAGAGAATCGTCGGGCGCTGCTGGACCTGACCGCCACCGGTGTCATCCCTGCGAGCGGGCAGGTGCAAACGGAAGCGCTCGGCGTGTCGGAAACCGACGTTCAGGATCTGCTCGACCGGATGCTCGCAGGTGAACGACCCTTCGAGGACTGGATGCATGCTCACGGACATTCTGATGAGGAGATTTCCGAAATCTACCAGCTGATCGACGACTGGTTGCTGCAGAAGGGAATCATCCCCGCACGCCCGCCTGACTGGCGGGAGCTGCGCAACGAGCAGGGGATCGACTCCCCATGATTGCGCCAATCAGCGTGCGGAAGTGCGCGGCGGCACGTCGACCAACTCGGCCGCGGAAGATCTTCTCGGCCCAGGGGCGACCTGGCGCGCGGTCGAACACGACCAGGTGGCCCGCCTCCGCCGCACGGCGGTCCATGTAGCCGCGGGTCTGCTCCACTCCCTCGGCGATGGTCCGCTCCAGGTCCTTGCGCAGCACCTTGCACTCCACCACGTAGCGGCGCTCGCGCCCACCCTGCAGCCACACGATCAGCAGGTCGGTGCGCCCGCGCCCCAGCGCGTACTCCCGCTCGATGCGTCCGCCGGCGTTGACGATGCGTTGCAGGTGCGCCTGTGCAACTGCGGTCCGGCCTCGTGGGCCGCCCGGAAACACCTTGCGCGGCCACGCGTCTGGTGAGCAATATGTAACCGTACACCAAGTAGGAGAATGCGATGCGACTGAACCTCAAATCAGCGTCGGCCCTTGCCGTTCTGGCATTGGTCATGTTGGCGAGCGGGGCTGCCTGGGCCGAGCCCACTGCCGCCCAAGTCAGGGACGACGAAACCCTCAAGGCCTTCGTGGAAGGGGCGAAGGCACATATCGAGGCGATCACGGACATGAACGAGGGAGCAAGGCTCAGGGAGAAGCTGAGAACGGAGGGCGACTGGAAGTCCGGATCGATGTTCCTCGTCATCTTCCTCAAGACCGGGGAGCCGTTCATCCACGGGAACGATCGCACGGCGGAGAGCAAGAATCTGATCGGCGTCGAGGACGAGCGCGGAACCAGGGTCGTCGAGGAACTCCTCGCGGCCGCTGCCCGAGGGGGCGGTTTCGTCGAGTACCACGACGGGGGGCCGAAGACGGCATACGCGGTCGAATACACGTCCGGGATCACCGCAAGAGAATTCGTGCTGGTCGGCGGCTACTCGCAGGACGTCTCCCATGTCGCGATCCAGACCGCGGATCTGCCGAAGCCCGCCGTCGTCGCAGCGCAGGTCGTGGACCGCGAGACGCTCATCACCTTCGTCGAGGAAGCGGCCAAGACGTACCGCGAAGCCGTCATGTCGGAAGGCTACAGCGGCCTCACCAGGGTCAGAAACGCCTTCCGGGTGGAAGGAGGGGACTGGAAATCAGGCTCCATCTACCTGTGGGTCGTGAGTGGCGGGGGCGTTACCCTGTTTCACGGATCGGAGCCCTATCGCGAAGGCAAGCCCACGGACATGGTGAGGACGGACTCCCAGGGGATCAAGATCGCGGAGGAGCTGATCGGAGGTGCGCGGCGCGAGGGTCGGAAGTTCTTGCGGTATCACTACGACAACCCGGCCATCGAGGGCGACGAGGAACTCGGTTCCCCGAAGTTCGGCTACGCGGTGAGCTTCGCGGTGCCCAACACCGACCAGAGGGCCGTCATCGGCTCCGGCATCTATCTCGACATAGACGCCAAGTGACCCCTGGCCTCGACTACCTGCACGTGAACGGTTGCCGCGGTACCGGGGCATCGGTTGACTCCAGCGCTCCTCCTTCGACAACAATGCCCCGAAACGACGAGCTGCTGAGATCACGGTGACACCTGCCCACCGGGGCAGATGCCAGCTTCGCGGAATCGGTGGCTCGGTAGAGGTAAAACGTGCTACACGGTCAAGACGCCCAGGCGGATCTCTTTGTGGCTACCGATGGGGACGATGGCTGGTCCGGCAGGCTGCCGGAACCCAACGCCGAAGGGACCGACGGCCCGTTGGCGAGCCTGGCCAGGGCGCGCGATGTGGTACGGCAGCTCAAGCGGGGACAAGACCGCGATATCGTCACCCTGATCCGCGGCGGAACCTACGCCGTTACCGACACGGTGGTGTTTGGACTACAGGACTCTGCCGAGAACGGGTATTCCATCACCTACGCTGCGTATCCCGGAGAGATCCCTGTGTTGAGCGCCGGCGTCCCCATCGGCGAGTGGCGCAAGCTCGACCAGGAGCCCGATGAACTGCCCGAGAGAGCCAAGGGACAGGTCTGGGTAGCGGACGTGCCGGCCCTCATGGATGACGGACGCTTCTTCACGCTGTTCGACGGCGACGAGCGCCTGCCGCGGGCACGGTCGGCGGGCTTTCAACCGTATGATCCACCGGATCCGGTTCAGGATCCCAGCCTGGAACAACCTGAGTACGATACGCTGAGCTTTCCCCGCGGAACCCTCAGGAACTGGCCGAACCTGGACGACGTGGAGCTCGTCTGGCGCTCCACCTCCTATATGAACATCCTCGGTCTGCGCTCGGTAGACGAGCACAGTGGGATCGCCAGGACCTCCCTCCCGGCACAGCTCCCTCTTACCAAGGCGTGGAACTTCATCGACAACGTTCGTGCATCGTGCTGGGTCGAGAACGTGTTCGAGGCTCTCGATACGCCCGGCGAGTGGGTGCTCGACAGCCGCGCGGGAAAGCTGTACCTGTGGCCCAAGGGTGAGGTGCCGGGAGACCGGATTCTAATCCCGGGCCTCAGGGAGCTGGTCCGGGTAGAGGGCGACGTAGACTTCGCTGGCCCCACCGACACGCCGGTCCGCGGCCTGGTTTTCAAAGGTCTCACCTTCAGCCATGGCGAGCGCGATCTGTGGACCGGAGACGACGTGGCGATTCAGCACGATTGGGACATGTACGACAAGGCCAACGCGCTGCTCAGGTTCCGTGGGGCCGAACGGTGCCTGGTCCAGCAGTGTCGCTTCTGCAACAGTGGCGGCACCGCGCTCCGACTCGATCTGCACTGTCAGAACAACCGAATCGTGGGCAACCTCGTCGACCACGTCGGCGGGACCGGGATTCTCCTGTGTGGTTACGGTGCGGGCACCAAGGATGTCAACAAGGGCAACGAGGTCGTCAACAACCATATCCATCATTGCGGCGAGCTCTATTGGCACGGGATCGGCATCTTCGTCTGGCAGAGTGGGGAGAACCGCATCGCCAACAACCTGATCCATCATGTGCCCTATGACGCTATCGTGCTCAGCGGTGTGCGCCCCTACGTCCTCGCCAGGCAGCCGTGTCCGGGGCCGCATTGCTCCACTCCGCGGGAGAATGACTCCACTCGCCGCCAGGAAGTAGGCCCGGTCGAAAAGTGGGAGAGGATTCTTGAAACCGGACGCCGCCTTCCCATGCTGGAGGCGGAGGTACTGGTTCGCTACCTGCGCGAAGTCGAGCCGTTCGAGCACGTCCGCAACAATCTCGTGGAAGACAACGAGATCCACCACGCTCTGGAGGTGCTGGGAGACGGCAATGCGATCTATCTCTCCGATACCGGCAAGGGCAACGTCATACGACGCAACTACATCCACCACATGATGGGACTGGGAGGCCAGTCCGCGATCCGCACCGACGCGTACATCACGGACACCCTGATTGCCGACAACATCATCTACAAGTGCAACTGCGGTGGGCTCAACCTCAAGCACTGGAACAACCACGCAGAGAACAACATGATCGTCGACATTCCGGACATCATCGATGAGGATATCGGAGGAAACCCACCGCGCATCCAGCGATTGTCCTTCGGCTATGTCAGCCTGCTGCAGGTGGGAGCTTTCGGCATTCCCTTTCCATCCAACGAGTACCTGCCGCCGGGGACCTCGTTGAGAATCCAGCGCAACATCATGGTCAAGACCGATCCATCGCAGGTGTTCTATCGCGGCCACCGCGTCGGCAACGAGTGGGAGGAGGCCCGGGTTGCCGACTGTGACATCGATTGGAACCTCTATTTCGCAGTGGGCGAGAGCGATCTCGGCGCCAGCCATCTCCACAGATACCGGGAGTTGGGCGTCGACCGGCACAGCATCACGGCCGACCCTCTGTTCGTCGATCTCGCCAATGGCGATCTCCGCCTCAAACCCGAGTCGCCAGCCTTCAAGCTCGGCTTTCGCGCCATCGACGCCACCAGGATTGGACTCAGGGAAGACCTGCCGAGGTATCAACCGGCGCCTTGATTCAACGCCCTGTCGCCCTCACGGCGAACGGCTCCGATACGTTATCCACAAGATTCGCATCAGTGAGCGCTTTGGCGAAACTGGCTACCGGGAGGAAGGTACAGGCAAACATCTTGGGTCCCAGACCCAACGGATGTATTACCGCATCCTCGGCCTGGAACAGACCGAGTCCGTGGTGAAGTCCCATCCCACTGCCTATTACATGACGGTACGAGGGAAGTCCCTTCTCGAGAAAGTACGTATCACCCGATAGGCGGTAGGCATAGGACAACGCTTCCAAAGTGTGGATGTAGCCTCCAGGCCGGCTCAGGCTGGGAAGTTCCTTGTAGTAGAACCGGCCATCCTTCGAGGTGCAGTTCTCTATGATGTCGGTCATGGAGTCAACGATCAACTGGGCAACCTCGGGATCCGGTCGCACCTGGTGATAACGCATCAAACTGGAAGCCGCCAGGGAGATCATGAAGGGTACCCGGGCCATGGTATGACTGGTGTAGGGAGCCAGCCAAGCGCCGTAAGTTCGATGCCACTGCTTGAACTGAGAGACTATCCGAGAAGCCGGCTCCATCCATCTTGGGTCATTCGATTCCCGACTCAGAGCCGTCAGTGAGCGAAGTGCCCATCCGGTTTCGCGGGCCGATGCCGCTCCCGCCTCATTGAGCTCCGGTTTTTCGAGATGCCGGAGAATGTTCTCCCCTATCCCAAGCGCCGTGGTCAACGAAAAATCGTCTCCGGTGACGTGCTGGTAGTCCAGCAGTCCCTCTACCCATTGGTGACTCGGGAACACCTTGCCGGTTGCGTGGTTGGTGGAATGTGCTACCTGGCCCTGATGCCGGTATCGATCCGGCGAATGGTGACACACATCCACATCCATCCAGTGCTCGGCCGCCACCTTCATATAGTCGAAAAAACGTCTCTCCCCAAGCGCCGCATACATCAAGAAAGAGACATGAGGCAGATCGTATTCGTTGTTGGTCCACAGGATCTTACCGTTCTCCTGGTGATTTGCGGTAGGGAATCCGCTGCCGCCCTCCGGACCATCGCCCCAGTTCAACATGCCGTAGCCGCGGGTACGCGTGTCCGCCAGGTCGGTGAGATAGGCCAACGCCCGAACATCGGCTTGCTGGAGCCAGCAGTCCTCCAGAAACACGCCGGATTCGCGGTACGTATCCGCCTCCAATCTGGGAAGATCGGGAAGCTGGAATTGGAGGCTCCTGGCATCGATTTCACGTAGTGACGTGTCGGCATCGTGAAAATGAAGAAAGAGAGTATGTTTCTTTGCCATGCCCTGGAGGAAGGTGATGTCATCGTATTCTGTTGGAATAATCCCTACTTCCATACCATCACGATTCACCCTCAGAGATTTGGGAAAGTTCTGCTGGGCCTGGAACAAGGTGGTACTGATCCCGCCCCCGGCGCAGTTCCAATCCGCCCAGAATGTGCCGTATAGTGTCTCCGGAGACTGCTCATTGCCGGTGTTGACGAGGTAATCGTGGTCGATCAGCTTGTACTGTTCCCGTCCGTCGTCGTCGCGGTGAATGGTCGACTCGTAATTTGAAATCCCAAGTCCCGTGCGTATCTCGCCGCCACCTCTCGGGGTCAAAGAGAGCGACAGACTGTCAACCGTGACGCTTCGCGACTCTTCCCGGTTGATGATTCGATAGTCCACCCGTATCCAAGGCTTGCCTGCATGAATAGCAAGACGCGCCACAAAGTCGAAACAGGCTGCGCCGGAACTGCTCTTGTGTACTCCTTGGGCCTCGACCACACCATGAATCGGACCAGCTTCGATCACCCTCCATCCCGCGGGGCCGATCTCCGTGATGAATTCCTCCCGGTCCCGGGGAACCAGCGCGAATCCCCTCACGTCATCAGCCCCGAGCGTGCAGTCAGCCCACTCTACGCGCTGGACAAGGCCTCTCCTCCCGGCCGGGGAAAGCTCGAGCTTCAGGAGCTCGTTCTGCAAGGTCTCAGGCGACACCTGAATGGCAGCAGGGGGCGGCGGCGGAGTCACGCCGCGGCGCAGTGCGCAGAGCTTGGAACCGTTACCCGGCAGATCGATCTGTCCGTGGAGCAATAGCCACTTCACCGAACCATCACTCCAGGTGGCGGTCACTCTCGTCTGTGTGGGCAGGGGCTGCCCCCCGTCGCATACGGCCAGCGCGGCGAGATCGGACTCGTGAAGAGTTCCTGCCTGGAACGGAACACCGACCGTGAACGGTTCCGCGATTCTGTCATAGCGAGATATTTTTTCAAAGAAGAGGTCGATCTCCATGTCTTCCCTGCTCGCGGCAACAGGGGGTTGGCGACGCTCTCACCAACCCCCTGTCGAGACCACGGCACCTCCTAGAGCTAGTTCGAAGTCAGGTACGCGTTCATCTGTTCAACGTACTGCAAACCACCGTCGGCATACCACTCGTCCAGCGCCTCATCGTACGCGTCAACCGGAAGATCGTTGACGATAATCCTGGTGATTACCTGCTTGAGTCTGTCTTCGGCATCGATGTATCTCGGATCGGTGCTGATCGGCGGCCGATATCCTCCGGTCCCCGAGAACTTGAATATCTCGGCGGCCCGCTCCAACCACTTGATAGACTGAGCCCTCTGCTCCTTCGACGCGTCCAGCGAAATGAAGTTGGACATGTCGTTGTTGCGTCGCAGGAACAGCCCATTCCACCAATATGCCGTCTGCGCTTCCTCGTTGAACCGAGGCAATGCCACCGCCACACCATCTTCATACTGGTAGGTCAGCCCCGCGGCCCCCCACTTCGCATCATCCCAGGCGGAATCCGAAAGCACCCAGTCGAATGCGGAAATGATCCTGGCCGGATCCTTGGCATTCTGGGTCACCGCCCAACCGCCCCACATGCCGGTTGCGTGAGCATCGCCGCCACCTATTACTTCGCCCGTGGAGTTCTCTATGCCGACGATGTAGGTGAACTCTGCTTGCGGATGATTCTCTCGCGTCTTGCTTTGGAAATCGAACACCTGTCCAGCAAACGCTCTGGTCATTCCGACTTCCCCACGGGCCAGCTTCTGGGTAGCTTCGTCGCCAATGGTATCACTCAGGGCCCAATCGGGTCTATCAACCGCTCCTTCCAGAGATTGGCGGTAAAGGCCAGCGCCCTCTTGAAATTATCCGACTTCCTGCTGTACTGGAGATCCATGTAGGGATACTCTTCATTGTCATATCTCTGCCACCCCAGCAGATCAAAGGCATTGGGTGCGATGACGTTGAGGATTCCACCAGCGCCGGTCTTCGAAGTAAATCCGTAAGTGTCCTGCTCCCCGTTCTTATCGGGATCGTTGTTGGTAAAACGGGTCAATACCTCCTTGAATTCCGCCAGCGAGAAGGTTCCCTCGGCGGGCATCGGCAAGCCTACATTGGCAAGCCAGTCGGTGCGCACGGCATATCCATCATACCTGGTCAGCGTCGATCGCGGGATCATGTAGTAGTCATCACTTCCCTCGATGACCCTGGTTGCATTCCAGGTCTCTTCATAGGTGTACTTCAGCAAATTCGGAGCATTAGTCTGATTCACGTACTGGGTTATGGGAATCACTACGCCGTCCTCTGCCGCTCGTATCAGGTTCACGTCGGTGTGCGATCCGAAGTTGATGACGTCCGGATAGTCTCCTCCCGCCAGCATGATCTGCAGCTTCTCATTGTAGGTAGTGTAGGGAGGCAGCTCCAGCTCGATCTTTACATTGTTTTCCTCTTCCCAGCGGTCCAGGAAACGTTGCGTAATTTCCGACTTCTCGGTCCATACCACGGCAAATATCTTGATCGCGTACGGACCTTCGTCGACCGCTCCTTCCTCGACCCCTGCGCCCCATCCACCTGCGGCAACAATCGACAGTGCCGCCAGCACCGCGAATACCCTCGTAACTACCATTCCGAACTCCTTGCGGGCCAAACCCGCCCTGAACTGCGACGACCTCGAATGCAGCCGCCTGCATCGCTCCTAGCCCGCACTCATCACCTCCTCGTACCTGCAGTGATACCGACCCCACCACTCCTCCTGATCGATCTCAGCCTTTTATCGCGCCCAGCAGAACCCCTTTCGCAAAGTGCTTCTGCAAAAACGGATAGATGAACAGGATCGGCACGATCGAGATCATCAATACCGCATACTGCAGGGTTACCGGCGCCACCGGCCTGGAGGCCGCCTCCGCCAGGTTACCCTGGGTCATGTTCTCAAGCGCTCTTGCCGATGCGATTATCTCCCTCAAGAAGAGCTGCAGCGGCCACTTTTCCCGGCTCTCGATGTACACCATGCTGCTCAGCAGTCCGTTCCAGTACATGACCGCGAGAAACAGCCCGATGGTCGCCAGCACCGCCTTCGACAACGGCAGCACTACTTGCCACAGTATCATTGGATACGAAGCGCCATCCATGCGCGCCGAGTCGTCCAGACTCTGCGGTATGGCGGCGAAGAAATTCTTCATCAAAATGACATTGAACGCGGTCAAGGCCTGCGTCAGAATGAGCGCCCACAGAGTATCCAGGAGCCCCAGCGCACGAACCAGGTAGAAGTTCGGGATGAGCCCGCCGTTGAAGAGCATGGTGATAACCAGGAGCACCATGAAGAAGGGACGTCCCTTGAGTTCTCTCTTGGACAGCGGGTATGCCATGGTAACCGTCAAGAACAACCCGATGGCGACGCCGCCGAACGTCACCAAGAGCGTGTTCTTGTAGCAGATCAGAATGGTATTCGACTCGAATACCTTGAAGTACGCGCCGAGATCAACCTCGCTTGGCCAGAGCATCAGGGGATTCATGACATAGGAATCATAGTCGCTGATGGAAACGACAAGTATATTCCAGAACGGATATACCGTGGTGACCGCGAACAAGGTCACAACCCCATACGCCAGAGAGTTCATTATCAGGTCGTCGAAAGAAACTGACTGCAGCCTCTTTACCACAGACCTTGCTCTCCCAGTCTTCTCGCTATCGCATTCGTAACGAGGATCAGGATCATCCCCACAAGGGATTGAAATACTCCCACTGCGGTACCGTAGCTGAAGCGGCCCTCCATCAGTCCGACCCTGAAGGTGTAGGTTTCGAAGACATCGGCGACGTTGTAAACCATGGGACTGTACAACATGTAGATCTGCTCGAATCCATTACTCAGAATGCCGCCCATGCTGAGTATCAACAGCACCACCACGGTGCTGGCAATCCCGGGAATGGTTACGTACCACACCCGCTGAAACCGATTCACGCCGTCGATGATCGCCGCTTCATAGAGATTCTGATCGATGCCCGAGAGCGCGGCCAGGTAGACGATCGTCCCCCAACCGGCTCCCTTCCATATTCCCGACAGTATCAGAATGGCTCGGAAGTGGTCGGAACTCAACAAGTATGCCTGAGGCTCCCAGCCCAGAAATGAGACAATGTGGCTGACCACACCGCGGCCGGGTGAGAGGAAGCTGATGACTATTCCAGCAACCACCACCCAGGAAATGAAATGAGGCAGGTACAGCACCGATTGAATTGCGCGTTTGTACGTTTGCAGTCTGAATTCGTTGAGCAGCAAGGCGAGAATCAGGGGTGCGGGAAAGCCGCAGATCAGCGTCAGGAGACTCAGGATGATGGAATTCTTGAAAACCAGAAAGAAGGTCTTGCTGGTAAACAGGTAGCGAAAGTTGTCGAATCCGATCCACTCGCTGCCCCATATTCCTCGCGCCAAGCGAAAGTCTTTGAACGCAATGATGACGCCGTACATGGGACCGTACTTGAAGATTATCAAGTACGTCAGACCGGGCAACAGGAGGATATAGAGCCAGATATATTTCTGCAGGTGAGCAGTGATTGCGCTACGGCTGGTCATCGGAGGTGTACGCCGGGGTCATGCAGTTGCTTCTTCCCTGAAGGGTCTCTCCGCGATCTGATCGTCGACTTGCCATGATCGCGGGTGCGTGCGCGCCTGTCAACGGAGCCGGCGTGCGGCCCGTAACGGCCTCGGCGGTCGCGGATCCTCGGCGGGGCCAGGAGTGAGCGCTACGCAGCCATGCCCGGTGCGGTGCGGCGCGTGTGGTCGACGGTATCGAGCCGCAGCGATAGATTGTCCCAGCACGGCGCAGCCGTGGCACCAGGACTCCGCCGAACGTGCTGTGGAATCGTCGGCGACCAGCATCGCGCCCACGCCACCAGCTACCGCGGCGACCGCAACCTGTTCACGCCCAACCTCGACAACCTGGCGCGCGACGGCATGCGTGTCGACTGCGCCGTGGCCGGTGCCCCCTGGTGCACGCCTTCCGCGGCGCCCTGCTCACCGGCGCTATCCGCACCAGACCGGCGTGACCCGCACGCCCTCGGCACCGCCGGCGCTTGCGGCCGGGGAGGTCGTCAGTCGTTCCACAACGCCTTGACCGTCACGGTGACCTCTATCGTTCTCGAAACGTGGCTGACGTTCCCGGCCTCATCTACCACCCACACACTGACCTCCCAGGTGCCGCTTGCGCCCACGTCGAACACGATGGAATCAAGAAAAAAGTCTTCGCACTCCTCGTTCCATGAATCGGTGCTCGTCGTGCGCCGCCATTTGGCGCACGTTGTCGCAAGTCCATGATAGCTGTGAGGGGTATTGAAGAGGGCGGAGACCTCCGTCCTGTCGTCGAAGCCCTGATACGCGCTGTAGAGAAAGGGGTAGCTGTTGTAGAACGGATCGGCCGGCACCGAATCCGGTTCTGGTTCCGACTCCGGCGCGGGCTCCGCCCCCGGTCCCGGGGCCGGGGGCAGCGTCTCCAGACCGCGGGCAATAGCAATCTGCAGGGAGTATGCGCCCAGCGTCTTGGACGTGACGCGTAAGTGGTATGTCCCCAACTCTACCGTTTCCTCCACCAGGAAATATTCTCCGCTGCCCCCTGCGTCTGCGTGCGCCAACAGCCCGTCATCGGCGCCGTCCGTCAACACGCCCAAGGTGTCCAGCGAGCCGATTGTGGAGACCCGGAGCACTCCCGGCGCAGCTACCGATATCAGGAAGACGTCGACGTCGTCCTCCGTCTCGATGCGTCCGGCCCCTGTTTGTTTTAGCTCCTCGGCCGGTAGCGACACTTCGGTGGCGGTCGATACTCCATCCCCGTGGTCATCGATGCTCCGGGAGCCGATGCCGCCGCATCCGCCAAGCCCGAGGGTCATGATGACTGCGCAAGAGACCGCTGAAATCAAGGTCCTTGTGCTCGTAGGGAACCGTCCCGGTTGGTGGACAGGGCGATCACGACGGCCGCCAGCGCCGTCGGAAGTCGCAACCCGTTCCCTTCTCTGCTGCTTGTGATCGCTGTGCATGGCTACCTATGAGCAGGAACCATGCCAAGCACACCAGTAGCTACGTAAGTCATTCCCTGCACGTTACATCGCGAGTGGTGTGGCGGTCCTGACCGTGGTCGCCGAAGTGTCGCACCTTGCAACATGCGGCCACCGGCACTCGCGCCTGCGCGCAGTGGATGTACTCGGGCTGGAAGGGTCTGATGCATGATGGTCGCAGCTTGCTACACTCGTCGCAATTTCGAACACCTTGCCTTTGCGGAGCCGTCGTCGAGCGTGCGGCGCACGGTCGGCCGTAGCGGTGCGCGGATGCCTCAGCCGTCGACCACGTCGAATGCCGTGAGGTTGCGGGTGTCGGCGGCATACCCCGGTACGGGATGCTGGCGAAGAAGGCGTGGAACAGCTTCTCGAGGCGGCGCAGCCTTGGCGGGTGCGGTGGGTGTGGTCAATGACCGCGAGCACTACGTGGCCCCGGAGCGGCGCGGCGGCTTCCGCTACTGGATGGGCTACGAGAACAACAACAACCAGCACGAGTGCTACGTCCACGGCACCGAGAGTGAAACCCCGCTACGCCTGTCCGGCTACGAGACCGACGCCCTCAGCGACCTGCTGCTCCAGCACCTGCGCAGCCACGTCGGCGCCGCCCCCGACGGCGGTGCGGCTGGCGGCGGGCTCACCCCGGCCGACTCCGGCCCCGACTATCAGCCCTTCTTCGCCGTGCTCTCCGTGCAGCCGCCGCACGGCCCCAACGTGCCGCCCACCAACCCCTCCTACGGCGCGCCCCGCATCCACCCGGCCGACATCCGCCTGCGCCCCAACGTCCCGGCGACCCCCGCCGCCCGGGAGGGCGCCCGGTTCCGCCTCGCCGGCTACTACGCCATGATCGAAAACCTGGACTACAACGTCGGCCGCATCCGCCAGGCGCTGACGCAGATGGGCGTCGACCGCGACACTTACGTGGTGTTCTTCTCGGATCACGGTGACATGATGGGCAGCCACGGCCAGTACGGAAAATCGACCCCCTGGGAGGAGTCGATCCGGGTGCCGTTCATCGTCCATCGCGTCGGCGGCCCCGACAACATGCGCGTGGGTGACACCGATGCCCCGATCAACCACGTCGACATCGCGCCGACCAGCCTGGGGCTGTGCAACATCGACACCCCGCCGGAGATGGTGGGGCACGACTACTCCGCCCACTGCATCCGCCCGGACGCCCCCGAGTACCGCGGCGCACCGCCGCGGGAGGCGGAGCCGCAGAGCGCGTTCCTGCAGCAGATTCCGCCCAAGCCGCACCGCCACACCACCAGCATGCCGTGGCGCGGGGTGGTGACCCGCGACGGCTGGAAGTACGTCTGCACGCCGGGCACCGACTGGCTGCTGTTCGATTCCGAAGCCGACCCCTACGAGCAGGCCAACCTGGTCTACGACGCCTCCTTCCAGGAGCAGAAGGAGCGCTGCCACCGCCTGCTGGCCGAGTGGATCGACACCACCGGCGACCGCTTCCCCCTCCCCGACATCACCCTCCCCTCCGCCGACGCTTAGCAGCCCGTGGCGAAACTCCGGCTGGCTGCGTTGCTCCTCGCTCACATATACCCTGATATGCTCGTTCGTCGCGCCTTGCCAGCCGGGCGCCTCGCCGCTCTCGGTGCGAGGCCGGGTTCCACCACGGGCTGCTAGCCCGCATAACTCACCAACGGGATAGACACGGGGTTAAATTGTGGTTATCTGTATATGGTACCAATTCTGGACAGCGAGCGACGCCCGCCAGCGCAGGTAGTGCTGGACCTGGATGCGACCGATGACCCGTTGCACGGCAACCAGGAAGGCCGGTTCTTCCATGGCTACTACGGCCATTACTGCTATCTGCCGCTGTATATCACCTGTGGTGAGCACGTGCTGCGCTGCCGGCTGCGGCGCGCCGACGGCGACGCCAGCGACGGGGCCGTGGAGGAACTGAAAGCGGTAGTGGCGCAGATCCGCCACCGCTGGTCGGAGACGAAGATCCTGGTACGCGGTGACTCGGGATTCTGTCGCGAAACGATCATGGCTTGGTGTGAGGGCAACGGCGTCGATTATGTGCTCGGCTTGGCGCGCAACGCACGCCTGCAGCAGCGCATCGACAAGGCACTGCGCAAGTCGCGGCGCCGCAGTGCGGCGAGCGGGCAGGCGTCGCGGCGGTTCCGGGAGTTCCGCTACCGGACGCTGGACTCGTGGAGCCGGAGCCGCCGGGTGGTGGCCAAGGCCGAGTGGCTGCCTGGCGCTGGCGGCGGCAATCCGCGCTTCGTGGTGACCAGCCTCGAGCGGCAGACGATTGCCAAGCAGGCGCTCTACGAAGAGCTGTACTGCGCCCGTGGTGACATGGAGAACCGAATCAAGGAGCAGCAACTGTGGCTGTTCGCCGACCGCACCTCGACGGCGACCATGCGCGCCAACCAGTTGCGGCTGTACTTCTCCGCGTTTGCCGGCGTCCTGTTGACCATCCTGCGCCGCGCGGGACTGCAGGGAACCGAGCTTGCCAACGCGCGCTTCGACACCATCCGCGCGCGGCTGATCAAGCTCGCCGGGCGCATCAAGGTGTCGGTGCGCCGGATACGGCTTTCGTTGTCGTCGGTATATCCGTTGCAGGAGCTGTTCACCCAGGCGCTCACCGCCGAGACCTGCAGCTACATCGACCACCACACCGCACGCTGCGGTCGGCCGGCCTCGATCTTCGCCGATGATGCGAAAGCCGACATCCACCGCCACGCTGGCGGCCTGCCGCGGCTGGTCAACGCGCTCTGCTATCGCTCCATCCTGCACGCCGCCGCCAACGACATCAGGATCATCGACTCCTCCAACATCGTCACCGATGACATCTTCGACTGAACTTACGCAACGCTTCCCTTGGCGGTGCGCGTCATGGCGCCGCTCCCTGGCGCTACCCGGATTCAGCACCAGGCGCGTCGTGGCAACGCTGGCTGGCGGGGTTTGGCACTCCCGGCTGGCTGGAAACAGCATGCTGGAGGCAATTCCCGGTCCCAGCTCACCTGAGTGAAGTCCTGGAGTCGGCGGCGTGCAGTTCCACCGCTGGAAAGTCGGGCCGTGCAGCTGCCTCGGGGCGCTCCCCATCGCCCGCGCCCTCCATGGCGCGGGTCGCCGGCGCGGCCCATGGAGGGGCCGCGTGCAACAATGAAGGTCGCCGTCCAACAGAGCTCCTCTGCCTAATACATTGTCCGAATGCATGCGCTGTAAGGCGCCCGTACCACCTCCCACCACAGTACCAGGCGCTGTTCCTTCAGCGAACCTTCAACCCGTCTGGGGGCTTCCTCGGCCATCCCTCGCCGCTCCTGTTCCCCTGGCGGAACGGCCTCCCGTTTGGGGGCCCACAACGCGGGTAACCGACCGATGATCGCGGCGCTGGCGCCGAGGATCATCGCATTGCATTGTTCATCGCAGTGCCGGCGGCGCCGGAACTGTGCCCCAAGGCCCCTTCGACACGGCAGATGAGATCGTCAGTAGGGATAGGCGTGTAAGCACACATACGCTTATGATGGATGTATGAGTACAACTCGATGGTCGCTGGTGGTCTCCGAAGCAACTGACCGCGCCCTGCGTACCTTCCTTGCGAGTCGGGGACTGAAGAAAGGGCATCTCTCGCAGTTTGTTGAGGACGCCGTGAGAGAAAAGCTGTTCGATCTGACCGTCGCAGAAGTCAAAGAGCGAAACGCGGGACAAACCGATGCTGTCATGCAGGCCGTCGAGGAGGCTCTCGAGCGAGCCTGAGGCGTGCGTGTTGTGCTCGACACCGGAATCCTCGTTGCCGCTCTGATCACACGGGACACACCCCCAGACCAACTGTACCAGCTGTGGCGCAAGCAACGGTTCACGCTGATCACGTCCGAGCCGCAGTTAAGCGAGTTCCGGCGCGTCACTCGTTACCCGAAGCTGCGTCGGTTTCTGAAGGCTCACGAAGCGGGGACCCTCCTGCGCGGGGTGCGTGCGCGAGCTGTTGTTGTCCCAGGGCTGCCACAGATCGATCTTGTCGACGACCCCGACGACAATCTCGTGCTTGCCACCGCTCTCGCCGGCGAGGCTGACTATCTGGTCACCGGAGATCGGCGTCACCTACTGCACCTGAAGAAGGTGCAGCACACGAGGATCTTGACGGCACGTGAGCTCACAGAGTTGCTCAACTGACCGTTCCCGACGAACGGGACCGGCCGATGGCCATTCCGAGTTCTCGATCCCATCCCTGGCCTTACACCAGGCGGCGACTTGGCCCAACTCGAACGCCCCGTGCATCGGCTTCGCTGACCGGCCAGGTCACGCCCATCCACAGCCGGCGCTCGTCGACCTGGTCGGCCGCGTTCCGGGCGCGCCTCCGGAACTGCCGCCGGCGCATGCACACCCGTGGCGCCACGGATGGAGCCACGGGTGGAGGGCCCGGTGCATCCGGCGTGACACCCCGGGAGGTGCCGGTCGGCCGCACATCCATGGGTCGGCACGGCGGTGGCGAAGCCAAAGGAGACCGGCACCGGGGCGATCGAGCGGGAAGACATCTGGGGCCGATCCGTCGCACCTCGCCTTGCTGACCTGGCTGGACGGCCGCCCGGGCGCAGGCGCGTGCACACCTGCGCTGCCGCAGGCGGGCCTTCCTTAAACCGACCCGGCGGCTCCGGCACCGAGGCGACCACCGCCCCTCAACCTCGGATCAAGCAGGTCCCGCAGGGCGTCGCCGAACATGTTTAGACTGTAAACGGTAATAGTCAGGCAAAGACCCGGCCAGAGAGCCAGGTGTGGCGCCTGCTCCATGTATTTACGCCCTTCCCGGCTGAGCAGAGCTCCCCACTCAGCAATCTGGATTGGCAGACCGAATCCGAGGAAGCTCAGAGAAGCTATACTCAGGATTACGCCTCCGATGTTGATGCTGAATATGATGATTACGACAGGAATAATATTGGGCACGACATGTCGCACAAACATTCTCCATCTTGAGCTACCAATCGCCTCCGCCGCCTGAACATACACGTTCTCCTTTATGCCAATAACGGCGCCTCTGACTATTCTTGAGCCGCCGATGCCTCCGGCTATCCCCAGGACCAGTATCATCTGTGGCACACCCCGCCCCACCAGCGACATTATGGTTAACAACAGGAGCAGTCCCGGGAAACACATCCAGGCATCGACAAATCTCTGCACAGCCAGGTCCAATTTACCACCAAGGAATCCTGAGGTGCCACCTATCAGGGTAGCGACGACAACATTAACACCGGTCGCGGCCAGACCGACAAGTAACGAAATACGAGCACCGTAGATAATGCGGCTCAAGAAGTCTCGCCCCAGCTGGTCGGTACCCAGCAGATACTGGGCTGATGAGCCCTGCAGCATGTCGTACAGGTGCATTTCATCATATGGATAAGGAGCCAGAACATCGGCAAAGATAGCGACAAGAATCAATATCAATACAATAATCCCGCAGGCAGTACCCAGTGGCTTCTCCTTCCACATCCTGGTAAAGAAATCAGCCACCGCGTTGCGTCTCTTTGGCTCGCTTACTGTTGATGGTATCCTTGTGATATCACTCATAATCCCGATTTTCCTCCTTTATCTATAACCGACCCTGGGGTCTAGATAGGGATAAATCAGGTCGATCATTAGATTGGCCCCCATAACCACGACGGCGAAAAAGAGATTTACCCCGGAGACCACCGGGTAGTCTCTGCCTTCGAGGGCAACCACCATGAGACGACCCAACCCCGGAAGGTTGAATATGTTCTCCATGATGACCGAGCCACCTATCAGGATCGGCAACTGCAGGCCTATCAGGGTAACTATCGGGATGAGGGCATTTTTAACGGCGTGTCTGATTATGATTACCCGCTCCTTGAGGCCCTTGGACCAGGCGGTCCTGATATAGTCCTGCCTTAAGACCTCCAGCATCATGGTGCGCGTCAGCCGCATTGTTATCGCAGCCATGCCCGTCCCCAGAATCACGCTGGGAATGATGAACACTCCCAGATTCCCCAGCGGGTCTTCCGTGAAAGGAATCGGTTCCATTGGTGGCGTCCAGCCCCACCAGAGTGCCGGGTAGAGCATGACCATCAGTGCCAGCCAGAAGTTGGGAGTTGCCATGCCGATGATGGCGATGGAGCGCCCCAGGTAGTCGGCGGCGGTATCCTGGCGAATCGCCGAGTAGATGCCGACTGGCAGGGCTATCAGCAGCCCGATTACGATTGCCATGAAACCAAGCTCAATGGTGATCGGCAATCTACCGAATATACTGTCCTCTACCGCCTCCTGGCGGTGATGCAGTGACCGGCCAAGGGTGCCCTGGAGGAGACCGTTGTAGTGGGACTCACCGGTAACCCAGTCAGGGGTCGGCAACACTCCTATCCAGCGTCCATACTGCACGTGCACAGGCACGTCCAATCCCAGCATATGCTCCAGCGCTTCACGGTCTACCTCACGACCCGTGACATCCTTACCCAACATTGCGTCTATTGTATCGCCGGGGATGAAGCGGACGGAGAGAAAGACCAGGGTGCTCAATATAAACAAGGTGGGGATTATCAGCAATAACCGCCTGATAATATAGGCTCTCATGTCACACTACTCCTTGTCATTGCGGCGAAGAACCTGCCCCGGAATGGATCCGGGGCCGCAATCCAGAGTAATTTCAAATGGTGCGTTTTCTGTATTCCGGGTCTTCGCCCGGAATGACAAGTGTCCCCTCCAGGAGTATCGGAACCGGGAGGCTGTCGCCTGCAGGCGCGCCTCCCGGTTCCCTTTTCCCCTGAGATCAGCCGCTAATGACCCATTGCTTCCTTCAGCTCACTATCAATCCAGAGGAAGGTAAAGAGGGTATGCACTTCAAAGCCGCCCAAGCGATTTTCTCCGTTATAGCCTATGAGCCAGGGCTGGGCCAAATGAAACACTGGACTCTTTGGACCCCATATCTGGAAGTGGTTCTCTATCGCGTACATATCTGCCTCTGCAATCAGCCTCTGCTGCTCCTCAATGGTAGGAGCGGCTAGGGCGGCTTCAATGATGGCGTCCAACTCAGGCCACTGGTGTCCGCCGCGGTTCCACTGTGCGTTCGAGTGATACCGGCCTACAAACATGGCAGGGTCATAAGCGGCGCCCGCAATGGCACTGATCATGCCTTCATAATTACGCGAGAATAGCCTCTCGTGATATTCGGGGTTGTCCAGTGCATCAATCTCAACATCGACGCCAATCTCAGCCCAGTAGGAGGCAGCTATTTCTGCATATTCTAAGGTTGCCCAAGCCCCGTAAGTCAATGAGGTCTTGAATCTAGTGCCGTCGGCGCCGCGCGGATATCCAGCCGCATCAAGGAGCTTCTCGGCAGCTTCCGGGTCATACCTGTAGTATTGCTTGACCTCTTCGGGCCACTCTTCAAATGGGATGTAATACCCTTTATTCGCCATCCGTCCCATAGGTGTCGCATCTGCCTGACCCTTCCAGAGCGTGGCCGCAATGGTCTCGTTGTCCAGCGCCATCTGCATTGCGCGGACCACGTTGATGTCGTTGAAGGGCGGCACGCGATGGTTAGGAGCAAAAGAATCACTCGACCGAGACCAAAGCGTGTGCACCGCGATTTCGGGGTTGGTCCGCTGCAGGCTCATTACCGAGTTCATATCAGTAACCCACTCTTTGAGATCAATCTTGCCTGAGCGTAGTGCTGCCATGGTTGTTGCTTCCTCTGGAATAATCAGGACCCTGTGCTCGTCGACGTATGGCAAGCGGTTCTGCGGGTATTTTGGGTCGAAGCCCCAGTAGTCAGGATTCTTGGTATAGGTCCTAGAGCTGCCCAACACCCACTCAGTCAGCATAAAGGGCCCGGTGCCGACCAGGTTCCTCCAGTCCATATCGACGCCATGTTGCTCGATTACCTCGGGGGGCATTATGTAAGCAAAGTCGTCGAGGAGGATAAGCCCCAGCGCAGGGAGGTATGGCTTCGTCAGCTTAATAACAACCGTCCATTTGTCGGTGGCCGTTACCGATTCCCATGGTATGGCGATGAGTGCGGCGGCGGGACCAAAGGCGCTAGGTCCTGCTTCGGAGAACTTGCCCAGACCCAACATACGGTGAAAGCTGTATTCGACATCATCGGCGGTCAGCTCCCGACCGTTCATGGGCGCCTTATTATGCCAGTGAACGCCCTTGCGGATGTGGAAGGTATAGGTGAGCCCGTCCGGGGAAATATCCCACTTTTCAGCCAGCCTCCCTGTCACGAAAGACACAGGGAGGAACGATTTAAAGTCATGTACGTCTCTATCTACTCCCCAGTTGCCGATACCAAGCTTCTCTACGACGCCCGAGATGGTTAGGGACGAGTACCCGACATAGGGGTCAGCAGGGAAATCCTGAGGACTTGGTACGGCCTTGGTTATTGTCCCGCCATACTGTGGCGCCGTTACCATCATGCCGGTGGTCGGGTCGAGCACCATTTCCTTCTCGGCGGCGGACGCCGGCTCCTCCTCGCTGGCAGCGCCGGCCCACAGGCCGGTTGCGGTCAGGTTGAGGACCAACGCAACCGCGAAGGTCCTTGCAAGAAATATCTTCATCGTTTCTTCCTTGAATGTTATTTCGAGAGTATTGCGTTGCGGGTTGCCGCTCCGGCTACTCTGACGCCCGCAACGCGGGCGCGCCCGCCAAGGCGGGCCACCAGTCTGAGTCGATTTGTGACGCGCGCAGCGTGTGACTCATCCGGGTTCACCCCGGGCTCACGCCGCGCGCGCCCAGGGCTCTTGAGTATCATTCGAACCTCCTTCTTCTCTAGATCTACGTCGGGATCTGCGTTACAACGCCACGCGTGGCGGTGGTCTGAGCAGCAGTGAGTCTGAATGGCCGGCAACGCAGGCGGTGGGTTTTGCGGGCAGTCAGTCGCGGGCAGCGATCCGGGACGGCTGCCCTCGCCGCCGGGAAGGGTGGGGGCGGCCCGCATGCCGGTTCGATGGACGGAGCCGGTGCCACCGACAGCTACGGCGGTGCTGAAGGCGACGGCGTGCGCGGGGTCTCGTAGGGGGCGATCAGCCCGAGCGGTTAGTTGTGGTTCTATGCAAGAGCTATGACGAGGGGACGAGGGGACGAGGGGACGAGGGGACGAGGGGACGAGGGGACGAGGGGACGAGGGGACGAGGGGACGAGGGGACGAGGGGACGAGGGGACGAGGGGAAACGCCATGTTCACCACGCTGTCTGTATTATTAGAACACAGAACGGGGATCATGTCAACGGGTAGGTCAGCTCGATTCAGCTCGATTCCAGGATTTCCAGGACTCTGTCCGGCTCTGGTTGGGCGGTGCTTGTCCATCACTCCGAGCCGACAGCAGTGCACGAGTTGTTTCTCGTCCCGGCACGCCGGCGCCGCGGCTGACAGGTGCTCCGAGACTCCCTGCATCTCTGCCAGCCGCACCACCAGGCACTACCACGGGACCTGAGCTCCTGTTGCGACTCGCACGCCGCCTCCGCCCGGCCTTCGGCGCGACCGGCGGTGCATTCTCCTGGCACTGGCGCAGCAGGAACGGTTCGCCGTCCGGCACGGTAGAGGCAGATATCGGGGTGCCGCGCGTTTGATCCCGTGGGGCGACGGGGTAAGATGAGGCGTGGCCCGGCGCAGACTGCCCATCGGCATGCAGACCTTCCGCAAGCTGCGCGAAGAGGACTGTTATTACGTGGACAAGACGCCCTACATCGAACGGTTGCTCGATGAGGGCTCCCACTATTTCCTGTCACGCCCGCGGCGGTTCGGCAAGAGCCTGTTCCTGGACACGCTGAAGGAGTTGTTCGAGGGCAACGAGGAGTTGTTCACGGGGCTCTACATTCACGCCTGCGGGGACTGGAACTGGTCGGCGCGCCACCCGGTGGTGCGGCTGGACTTCGCCGGCGGGAGCTTCAAGGAGCCGGGCTACCTCCAAACCAACCTGGCGGCGCAGTTGGACGGCATGGAGGTAGCGAGCGGGGTGCGTCCGCGCTACGACACGGCGCCTGAACGGTTCGGCTACCTGATCAGGTCGTTGCACGAGCGCAGCGGGCAGCGGGTGGCGGTGCTGGTGGACGAGTACGACAAGCCGATCCTGGACGCGTTGCAGACGCCGGAGATCGCCCTTGCCAACCGCGACTACCTGCGCGGGCTGTACGGCGTGATCAAGGCGCGCGACGCGCACGTGCGGTTCACGTTCGTGACCGGGGTAAGCAAGTTCACCAAGGTGAGCCTCTTTTCAGACTTGAACAACCTCACTGACATCACCCTGGATCCGGCATACTCGTCGATCTGCGGCTACACCGAGGGCGACCTGGAGACGGTGTTCGCGCCGGAGCTGGCGGAACTCGACCGGGAGCGGGTGCGCGAGTGGTACAACGGCTATAGCTGGCTGGGCGCGGAAAAGGTATACAACCCGTACGACGTGCTGCTGCTGCTGCGCCGCCGCAAGTTTGCCGCCCACTGGTTCGAAACCGGGACCCCGGCGTTCCTGGTGAACACGCTGTTCGAGCGCCGGGTCGCGTCGGTGGCACTGGACCAGATGCTAGGCACGGAGGATCTGCTGTCGGCATTCGACGTGGGCAAGATCGGCACCGAAGCGTTGCTGTTCCAGACCGGCTACCTGACTATTACGGCCGAAGAGGAGCTGGGCGGCATGGCGCTGTATCGTCTGGGGTATCCGAATCGGGAGGTGCGCCAGAGCCTGAACCGGGTGTTGCTGAGGCAACTGGTGCAGGACACGGAACGGCAGACGGCCAACAGCATGCGCTTGGCGCGGCTGCTGGAGGCGCACGACTGCGCGGGGCTGAAGGAGCTGTTCCACGCCTTCTTCGCGAGCATTCCGTACCAGTGGTACACGAACAACCAGATCGCCCAGTTCGAGGGCTTCTACGCGAGCGTGGTCTACTCCTACTTCGCGGCGCTGGGGTATGAGATCGCGGTGGAGGAGTCGAGCAGCCACGGGCGGCTGGACATGGCGGTGCGCACCGGCGGGCACGTGTACCTGTTCGAGTTCAAGGTGGCGGAGATGGCGCCGCCGGGGTCGGCGCTGGCGCAGTTGCGGGAGCGCGGGTACGCGGACAAGTACCGGGGCCGGGGCGAGCCGATCCACCTGATCGGGGTGGAGTTCAGCCGCGAGACGCGCAACGTGACGGCGTTCGAGGTGGCGGACGGCTGAGGGCGGCTCGCCGTCGCGGGAGAGAGCCAGGTCGCGGTCCGTGACAATGAGCGCGAGCCGTGGTGCACCGGTGGCCGCCTTCTTTTGCCTGCCCACCGAGCACGCCGAGTCCCCCGATCTCGGTTGACTCCCCGGCTGCTGCTTCGGCAACAATCACCTGCCCATGTTGCCCATGCCATCCGGGTCGACGGTGTGAGGGGGCTGGGATAGACTTCGCATTCGAGATGGAGCAGCACAAGTTACGGGCCCTCTCGCCCGCCGCGGTGGAGGAGTTCCGGCTCAATGGGTTTCTCAAGGTTGACAACGTGTTGACGCCTGCGGAGGTGTCCGACCTCGGCGCGCACGCGGACCTGGTTGCGGCCGGCGAGGCAGAGCACATCCCGGACTCCAGCCTGCAACTGGAGCCGGAGTTCCGCGACGGCACCACGGCGGTGGCCGACCGCGTGCTTGCCACGCGCAAGCTGTTCAACATGGCGGTGTACGACGACCTGCTATGGGCGCATGCCACCCACCCCGCCGTGGTCGATATCGTTGCCGACCTGCTGGGCACCGACGACATCAAGATGTACGGCGACCAGTTGTTCATGAAGTCGCCGGTGACCGGCACCGCGCAGCCCTGGCACCAGGACTCCGCCTCCTGGCGCGACATCTTCCCGATGGACCTGGTGACCGCCTGGACGGCAATCGACGACGCCACCCTGGACAACGGCTGCCTGCGCTTCGTGCCCGGCACCCATCGCTGGGGGATGTTGTCGGCGGGGCGCCTGAACCACTTCATCGACGACCTGGAGACGGAGCGCTGGCCGGCGGTGCCGGTACCGGTCCGCGCGGGCAGCATCAGCTTTCACCACAGCCTGACCCTGCACACCAGCAGCAAGAACATTTCGCCAACGCGCCGGCGCGCATACGCCATCCACTACATGCGCGCCAGCTCCTGGAAGGACGAGACCGTGACCGACGCCCCCAAGATGCCGCCCTTCAAGCAGGTTCGGGGCCGCTCCTTCCCGGACCGCGTCTAGCGGCCCGTGGCGAAACTCCGGCTGCATTCGAGCGGCGATCCATCCCGGCCCACCACGGGCTGCTCGCAAGCCCGCCGGCAGCGATGAGCGAGCGCCTCACCCTGCGCACCCCGCGGCCGCCGAACGTGCTGTGGATCTTCGGCGACCAGCACCGCGCCCACGCCACCAGCTACCGCGGCGACCGCAACGTGTTCACGCCCAACATCGACAACCTGGCACGCGAGGGGATGCGCTTCGACTGCGCCGTGGCCGGCGCTCCCTGGTGCACGCCGTTCCGCGGCGCCCTGCTCAGCGGCCGCTATCCGCACCAGACCGGCGTGATCCGCACGCCCTCGGCGCTGGCGCCGGAGATCCCCACCGTGGCCCATGCCTTCGGCGCCGCCGGCTACCACACCGCCTACGTCGGCAAGTGGCACCTCGACGGCAGTAACGACCGCGAGCATTACGTGCCTCCGGAGCGGCGCGGCGGCTTCCACTACTGGATGGGCTACGAGAACAACAACAACCAGCACGAGTGCTACGTGCACGGTACGGCCAGCGAGACGCCGCAACGGCTGCCCGGCTACGAGACCGACGCCCTCAGCGACCTGCTGCTCCAGCACCTGCGCAGCCACGTCGGCGCCGCCCCCGACGGCGGTGCGGCTGGCGGCGGGCTCACCCCGGCCGACTCCGGCCCCGACTATCAGCCCTTCTTCGCCGTGCTCTCCGTGCAGCCGCCGCACGGCCCCAACGTGCCGCCCACCAACCCCTCCTACGGCGCGCCTCGCATCCACCCGGCCGACATCCACCTCCGCCCCAACGTGCCGGCGACCCCCGCCGCCCGGGAGCGCGCACGGTTCCGCCTCGCCGGCTACTACGCGATGATCGAGAATCTGGACTACAACATCGGCCGCATCCGCCTGGCACTGACGCGGATGGGCGTCGACCGCGACACCTACGTGGTCTTTTTCTCGGATCACGGCGACATGATGGGCAGCCACGGCCAGTACGGGAAATCGACGCCCTGGGAGGAGTCGATCCGGGTGCCGTTCATCGTTCATCGCGTCGGCGGCCCCGACAACATGCGCGTGGGCGCCACCGACGCCCCGATCAATCACGTCGACATCGCGCCGACCAGCCTGGGACTGTGCAACATCGACACCCCGCCGGGAATGGTGGGGCACGACTACTCTGCCCACTGCATCCGCCCGAACGCCCCCGAGTACCGCGGCGCACCGCCGCGGGAGGCGGAGCCGCAGAGCGCGTTCCTGCAGCAGATTCCGCCCAAGCCGCACCGCCACACCACCAGCATGCCGTGGCGCGGGGTGGTGACCCGCGACGGCTGGAAGTACGTCTGCACGCCGGGCACCGACTGGCTGCTGTTCGATTCCGAAGCCGACCCCTACGAGCAGGCCAACCTGGTCTACGACGCCTCCTGCCAGGAGCAGAAGGAGCGCTGCCACCGCCTGCTGGCCGAGTGGATCGACACCACCGGCGACCGCTTCCCCCTCCCCGACATCACCCTCCCCTCCGCCGACGCATAGGGGTCGCATTGTCCTTTCTGCTGCCGGCGATCGATACCTGGGCGCAGTGGGCGTCCCTGTTCGACGACGTCGCGACATGGAAACCCACGGTCGACGCGATCTGCAGGCGGGAGGGCATCGTCTACGAGCGGATCGAGGCGCCGGCGTCCAACACCAACGCGGTGTTCATCCTCGACCGGCGCGTGGTGATCAAGATTTACAGCCCGTTCTTTGCGGAGTTCCCCTTCGAACGCCGCCTGATGGAGTTGCTGGAGCGGGACGCCGTTGTGCCTCTGCCGGCCGTCCGGGCCGCCGGGGTGCTACGGGATCGGAGGGACTGGAGCTACCTGGCCATGGAGTTCTGCACCGGCCGCCCCCTGGACGAGCTGCAGCCGGTGCTGCCGCGTGCCGCGCTGCTGGACGTTGCCGCACAGACCGGCTGCGCGGTGCGGCGCCTGCACACCGTCGATCCGCAACCGCTGGCCGCCATCGACAAGGGCGAGGCCTGGGCCGCCCTGGTGCAGCGCCGCCGGCGCCGGGTCCTGCCCGACCTGATCGAGCGGGGGCTGATCGAAGCGCGCGTCGCCGGTGAGCTGGAGGCGCTGCTGGACCAGGCCCTGGCGGCCGCGCGGAGCGTCCGGCACGTGGTCGTCCACGGCGACCTGAACGCGGAGCATGTACTGTTGGAGCAACGGGCGGGGCGCTGGACCGTGGCGGCGCTGCTCGACTTCGGCGATGCCCGGATCGGCGTACCCGACTACGAGTGGATGCCGCTGTGGCTCGGCCTGTGCAATCGCGACGCCGCGGTCCTGGAAGCCTTCCTGAAGGCATACGACCCGGCGCTGCCGGCGGATCCCCGGTTGGGGCAACGGATCGCCGCCTGGACCCTGCTCCACGACTACGGCAGCGACGCCCTCGCCGAGCTGTTCGAGAACAGCGGTGCGGCCCGCCCGGCAGCCTCGCTGGAAGCGCTGCAGGACCTGGTATGGCCCGGGATCTGGCCGGCGCGGCGGGTCAGCGGCGCACGGCCACGAAGAACAGGCGGCGAAACGGATACCGGGTGATGCCGTCGGCGCGCCGGGGGTAGGCGCGATCCAGCTGGTGCCGGAGGGCCTCGAGATAGGCCTCCCGCTCGCCGCCCTGCAGGGCGCGCAGGATGGGACGCAGGGAGGTGCCGGTGACCCATTCCAGCACCGCGTCGGCACCGCTGAGTGCCTGCTGGTACTCGGTGGTCCACACGTCCAGGTGCACGGATTCCGCCGCCAGCAGGTCGTAGTAGAAGCCGGGCTCGTGCAGCCAGCGCCGGCCCACCGCCTGCCGCAACTCGGCGCTGCCGAACGGCGTTCCGTCCGCGCCGCCGGCGACCAGCGTCTCGCGGATCAGGCGATGCGAGGGCAGGTCCCAGCTCAGCGGCGCCTGCACCGCCAGGCACCCGCCGGAAGGCAGCAGGGACCAGAGGCGCGGAATCAGCTCGCCGTGGTCGGGCAGCCACTGGATCACGGCGTTCGAGTAGAGCAGCGACGGAACCGCGTCCGGCTGCCAGTCGGCGAGGTCGCCGTGCTGCCAGCGCACCCGCGAGTGGGTGGTCCGCGCCCGTTGCAGCATCTGCGGCGAGCTGTCCACGCCGGTCACCGCGGCACCGGGCCAGCGCTCGGCCAGCAACCGGGTCACGTTGCCGCTGCCGCACCCGAGGTCGTAGATGCGCACCGGCTCCGCGAGCGGGACCCGCCCCACCAGGTCCAGGGCGGGCCGCAGCCGGTGGTCGGCGAACTTCAGGTACTGCGCCGGGTCCCAGGCACGGCCGGCCATGTCTCCCACGTGCGGCGCAGGCTCACCGGCCTGCATCGGGTCCCCGGGTTGGCCGGCCACGTCCGGCGCGGGTTCATCCCCGCCGCCGGCTCCCGCAGGCGCGCCCGTCAGATGATCTCCAGGTGATCGCGGTCCGGCAACTCCGGAAACGGCTTCGTGGGCAGGGTCTGGTACCAGTACGCGACCGAGGCGATGTCGTCCTGCAGCGGCAGGTAGCGGCCGCCCTCCCAGCGCCATCCCAGTGCCTGACAGGTGACCCGCAGGTCGCGCTCGAACCGCACCGGGTCCATGACGTGCCAGCGGTACATCGAGAAGCGTTGCTGCGAGCGGTACAGGCCGTCGGGAGGAAACACCTGCATCCCCATGAAGGGAGTGGAGAACGGCGTGTACTGGCCGTCCACGTCCCAGTTGTAGGCGCCGCCGAAGTAGTCCTCGGTGCCGGTGCCGCACAGGGTCGGAAAGACGCGATCGCCGTCCAGGTAGAACTTGACCTCGCCCTCCCCCCACCAGCGGCTGTTGTTCACGCCCCACGCCATGGCGGTGCCCACGTACTGTCCCGCGCCCTCGATGCCGTCCACGATCGTGTACGGCTGCTTGAACGGGAGCGGGTTGATACGCCGGAACTGGGCATGGAAGTACGCCGCGTCGTCCGGCACCTCGGTCAGCGTGTAGTTGACCTGGTAGTAGTGGGTGATCGGATCGGTGTGCCTGTTCTCCATGGTGATGCGGCAGTGCCCGCGGAACGGCATCTCCCAGAAGCAGTTGTAGCCACGGTTCGGATTGACCGCCACCGGCAGCGAATTGATCTGCCGGAACACCCCCCACCCCGACGCGAAGAAGTCGGCCACCGGGCACTCCACCGACGGCGTCTCCTGGTGGTCCCAGTAGATGCGCAGGATGTAGAACCGCGCCCGCGGCCCCTGGCGGGAGATATCCCCCGACAGCCACATCGACTGAATCGCCCCGGGCCCGTCGATGTCGGCGATCGTATAGGTGGTTCCCGGCTCGATGATCACGCTGGGAGAGACCTTCCAGCCCTGACCGAGCTCACGCGCCGCCCGCGCGCCGGTCCCCTCGGTCGCCCTGCCGCCCTTCCCCTTCTCGCCGGTGGGGTTCTCCGCGGTGATCGACCGCGTCCTGGCCGCCGACAGGCGCGGCAACGTTCCAAGACTCATTCCCAGGCCGCTGAAGCTCATACTGAAGACCTCCTCAAGGTTCCGTTACTTGGATCTTCGGCGACTGCCGGCATGGCGCACAGGGCCAACTTCCGATTACGTGGAGGTAGCGTGTCCCGCCGCCACCGGCCGCAGCTCACTGAAAGTGCTCGGATCGTCACGCCATCCTCCCCAGGAACGAACCTCAGGCAGGCGGATGCCGTGGAGGAGCGTCAGCCGACACCATCCTCGCATTGATTTGCTCGATGATATCGTCGGCGACTTCCATTACTTCGACCGGAGCCCGAACCGCCTCGCCCGCCCGTCTGCGCAGAGCAACCACCAGCGGTGACAGCTCATCGGATTTCTTCTCGTCACTCATCACGATCTCGAGGAGTGCTCGTTCCCGGCAACCGGATGCCGTCAGATCGATCATAATCCCTATTATGTCCTCCAGCGTAGCCTCTGAGCCGTGAAGGTGGGCGGCGTAGAAGTTGCGGAATGCTTCGATGGCATCGTTGCGCTTCCCCTGAAGAAGTAGTGCTTTCGTCCTCATCCACATTGCCCTCTGTCGGAACCTGACGTAGTGGTGGGAATCAGGCGGCGACCTATATGCTCTTTCCAGTTCACCGCACGTGCGCAGAGCCTCTTCGGGCCGACCGAGGCGGATCAGTTCGATTCCTTTGTAGCTCAGAGCCATGGCCACGCGCTGTTGTAGTCCTGACGAGTCGCTGTCGCCGTAGCGGCTGACGAGTTGGTCATAGGTGGCGATTGCGGCCTCCGAGTCATCGAGTTGGCCTTGTCTGAATCCTTTGTTGACTAGAGCCTTGGCCACCGGCAGTTGGAGTTCTGGGGAGTCGCTGTCGCCATAGCGCGTGAGGAGTTGGTCATAGGTGGCGATTTCGGCGTTGATGTCGTCGAGTTGGCCTTGGGCCAAACCCTTGTTGAACAGAGCCTCGGCAACCATGGTCTGGGATTGCACCGAGTCGCTGGAACCGAGCCTCTCGATCACTCTGTTGGCGGCTTCAAGAGCAGCTTTGAGATCGTCAGGTTTGTGACTCCTGGATTGTGGGTATTTGATTGCAGCCGCCTGATTGTGTGCCTGCTCGATAATCATAAGTGCCTCAGGCGAAATAACGCCGTCGCTCGGTGACACTTCAATCGCACGCTCCATTCCCTCGAGAATGGAAGGTGACTGTGCAGCCTCCATACTCAGTTTTTTGGCCATCTGCGCCAGTTCCGATGCGCTGTAGAACACGGCCATGAAGCGAATCAGGTTGCTCACCACCGCGGCGGCGTCGCGTTCCCGCCTTAATTTGTAGTAGATGCCGTAGAGTCGCTCCGCTCCCGAATAGAGGCGCTTTCGGCCCCCGCCCTCCGCTATGACCGCACCGCGATCGACAAGCCTTGAGAGCATGGTCGACACGGTTCGAACGTCAAGACGTGCGCGGGTGGTGATCTCCCTCGGTGTCGACGGCTGCCAGAGATCAAGGACGGCAAGATAAACGCGCCGCTCGGTCTTTGCGAAACCTTCGAGATGACTTCGAAAGTACTCGGTATGGTCGTCGATCAACCTCACCAGTTGTTCCATCAGTTGTCGCAGCGATCGACGTCGCGCGAAGTCGGCGACGAAGACGAGAAGCCGGGGACTGCCGCCGGTCAGGATCTGCAGAGGTCGTATCTCTCTCGCGGGCACGTCGTCGCCGCTGACCACGCGCCACAGGCGTCGGGACTCCACGGTATCCAGGCGATCCAGGCGTTCGCTCCTGAACAGCTCGAAGAACGGCTGGTCCACGTCGTCCAATGCTTCGAAACGGCTGGTGGCGGTGGCCAGCAGCATGATTCGAGGTTCTGACTGGAGCGCCTCACGAAGCTTCCAGCCGAAATGATCGTCCACGTCGGCGCACAGGTTCTGCAAGTTCTCGACCATGAACACTAGTTTCCTGCCCAATCGATCGGCCGCATCCAGTACGGCGGCTCGGGCTCGCGGTTCGGTCAATTCCTCGCCACGCATGCGAGCTGCGAGGGCGGCGTGCGTGTCCAGGAGTTCGCGACCGATCGGGGAGTCGCGTACCGCGCCCTCCCTCGCGAGATAGAACAGGCATTCCAGCCAGAAGTCCGTCATGTCGAAGATCTCGTGGCTGTCCTCCATGAAGCGAACGGGCAGCAAATGCTTGGCGAGACGAGCATTGGTCCGCAACTCCGCGGCAACGCGGGCCAGGAGCATTGTCTTCCCGCGGCCGCGAGGGGCGACGAGGAGCACGTGTTGGCAAGAGGAGGCTTCGACGTTCGTCTTCAAGACTTCGAGCACGATGGCCAGTTCTCGTTCCCTTACCACGAACTGCCGGATCACCTCGTCGTCGGATTGGAACGTTCCGGGATTGGCCTTGCGAATCGGGTGCTCGAACGAGTCACTCATCGAGGCGCTCGCCGTTCGGCTGAAAAGGGCGGTGCGAGCGAAGCATGGTGATCACGATAGCGTGCAGACCACCAGTCCTTGAGCAATCGGGAGAGGAAGCGGTATCCGTCGTCGCACGCTTCCAGATAACCGTCGTGCATCAGGACGTCGAGCGCATCCGCGATACGGTCGCGCGCATCGTCGACCAGAGTGGAGTGCCGGCGTTCGAGGTTGCGCCGCGCAGCCGCGGTGAATACCTCCTGGGTGGCGGCCTCGGCGAGGATCTCGACCGCGATGCGATGGGCCTCCTCTTCCAGTCCGTCGCGAAGGCGCGTTTCGTAATGCGCGAGATCGTTCGACCCGGAAGGACCGAGCAGTTCCTTGTGATATACCTCGTCTACGTCGCTTACGGAAAGCCGGTCGCGGCGCTGCATCGTCGCGAAGTCGCGGAGACGCGCGAAGAAAGACTGCAGATGTTGAGGAATCCCAAGTCCGAGGGCGTCGTATACCGCCTTGGGAACCGCTTCGTCGACGGCCAGGTCGTAGCTCTCTGCGAGGCGTTCGAAGCACGCGATGCAGGTGTCGTGGCTCCATGGGCCCAGACGAAAGGGATCGAGATGGTTGATGCGGTCAGGAGTGCCGAGCCGCGCTACCAGGGGTTGGAGGCCGATGCTGCCGGACACGATCAGAACCAGCGAGCCGTCGCCGAGGTCTTGCAGGACGCCGCGCAGCCAGCTCAGAAACCCGTCGACCTGGCGGGCGTGTGAGTCGCTCTTGAGTAGCCGGTTGAGGAAGATCGGCAGCTCGTCGATCACGAGGAGCACCGGCCTGTCGTAATGGGCGCAATCGTGGAGCAGTTGCTGTCCGTGACGCCGCCAGTTTCCGGGTTCCAAGCCTGATCGGATCTTCACGCTGAAGTCGTAGGCAGTGATCTGCTCGATTCTGTCTTCCAGCCAGTGTCGCATCGTGGCGGCGAATCGGCGCGCGATCGGGCGAATCGGATGTACCGCCTCCGCCATGCGGGCGATGACGTCTTCGGGAGAGATGGCGCCCTCGACGTTGACCGGGAGGAAGCCCCATCCCTGGGCTTCCAGTCTTCGGCCGAGCTCGCGGGCGAGGCTGGTCTTCTCCATGCGGCGCTGGCCGGTGAGCAGCGTATGGTTGAGGTCGCGGATACGGGTCTCCAGCGCCTTCAGTTCCTGCTCGCGGTCGAAGAAGTCGTCGCCGCTCACCCAGCGGCCTGTCGATGATTTCACGGGATCCTCCTGAGAAACCACAGTTTCTTCCTTGATTGCGCCGGCCCGCGGGCCGGTAGGAAGCTCCTAACGGGCTGAGTATATTCATATTACAAAAACGTTGTCAACGAATCTGTAGCTTACAAATCGGTTGTATCCGAGGGCCGACGACTTTCAGACTTCCAGACCTCAGGCAGAGTCAGGTGACACGTCGGGCCAGAGAGCAACCTGCCGGATGTCGCCGGTAGCCTCGAGGGTATGAAGTGCGCAGGCGTGGCGCAGGGCGTGTGGTGTGATGGCCTTGCGACCGAGTGCATCGCCGTGGGGCACCTCGTGGCGTTCGTCCTCGGCATGGTGCACCCCGTTTCGCGGCGCGCTGCTGACCGGACGCTACCCACACCAGACCGGGGTGGTGGCGAACGGGTGCCGGCTGGCGCCGGAGCTGCCCACGGTGGCCCACGCCTTCGCCGCCGCCGGCTACCACACCGCCTACGTCGGCAAGTGGAACCTGGACGGCCGCTGAAGCTCATGCTGAAGACCTCCTCGAAGATCCGTTACTTTATTCGGCGGCTGCCGGCGTGGCGCACAGCGCGCCTTCGGAATAAACAGGATTGCGCGATGTCGGTAAGAAAGTAGGCGCATACTTCCGGCCTCCAGCCATGGTGCTCCCGCTAACCGCATCTGTTCTCTTCGCGTTCGGTCCGTACGGTCAGTCGTGATGAGATCCGACGATGATGTGCTCACGCCGGTGCATGTGAGTCAGCACCGGCACTCCGTAAACGGAAGACCATGAAAGTCGATGCACGGGCATCGGCTGCTGGCCGGCATTTTCCGACCAGTCACGCCTTACTCTCCCGTTGTCCGGAAGTGTAGCGGTAGTCGAACACCGACGACGACCCACGCATCTCGCGAAACCACAATGTGGCGCTGGCGCCCATCGAGTCGGTCAGGCGGACCGCTTCGTCGATTTTGAGCTGCACCGGCTGCTGGAGCCCGTCGTTGATTGCCACGTTGTCAGCGGAGAGGTACGTACGGTCCAGGCTGTCCAGCAGGGGATTCAGGCGTCCGCGGATACCCGGCAGGTGCCCCGAGCGGTTGGCGATGATAAACGAGCCGCCGTCAGCCGCGGGTTTCATGCGCAGCTCAAGCGGTTCATCCGGCAGGTAGTCGTTCACCACCCGAGCCCGGTAGCCCGGTGCGGCGCACAGCATGGTCACCGGCAGCCGTGCGTACAGCTCGAAGTCCGCATGTCCGAACGCATCGGTGCGTACAGCACATGTATGCCCTGCAGAGGCTCGCCGGTTTCGTCATGAAGAATCTTGACGCGTGCCGCGATACCATCCGGCAAGGGCGGACTCGCCGCCGGCAGGACGAGGTTCGTCAGAATAATCTCGGCGGGATCGTTGGTACGCGAACTCGCGTAGCGCTGCCACAACTCCGGGCGCAAGCTGTTGACGCCGGTGTTGCCGACCACCTGCGTATCGGTGGCCCGACGGATTTCGTCGGGCTGCATTTGGCGCTTGCTATCGCCGCGCCGCCGGAAATAACCGCCGGGCGAACGATGAACGGTGTCGCCGGCGGGTACCTCGACGAGCAGCACGCCCCCGCCGCCCGGTGGCAGGGCCGGCACCCGGTACAAGCTGAACTCCAGTGGCGGTTCGACGCTGTCCGAACATACTTCGGTCACAAGACTCGCCAGCGCGTTCAGCCGCTCCGGTTCAAGCGACTGGCGCTCGCGATCGTTCGTGACGCCCAGGACGAGACGGCCGCCACCGGAGTTGGCGAATGCCGCAAGCCCGTCCGCGAGTCCGTCCCGGTGAGGGGCAGAGACCTGTTTGCCGGGAAACCGAGCTTCCTTGAGCTCGAGACCGGTGTCTTCACCGAGCCGGACCTCTTCCCAGAACCGCTGGGCATCGATTGCCATCGCTTCTATCCTACCTGGCAGTCAGTCGGCTGACAGCCGGCCTCGCTCGGCATCGGTAGCCACGCAAGCGCCATGACACGGGAGGCGCCTGCAGCAGGCGTCAGCGCCAAGCGTAGCCGTACAGGTAGGCACCGCGCATGGTGAGTCGGAGGGCGACGTTGGCGGCGGGACAGCGCGTGCCTCCGGCCCACTTGACCACAGCGCAGGTGTGGTCGCCGGTCAGCGGCGTGCACTCCTCGCGCCGGTATCCCTCCAGCGGCCGGCCGTCGCGCAGCAACTCGCAGGTGACCTGCCCGCCGGGCTTGGTTACCGCGTTGATGACCAGCTCGCGTCCGCGTACGTCGGCCAGCGGCCTGGTGGTGAGCACGCCCTCGTGGCCGCCGCCCGCCGCCGACACCGCCGCCCACATGCGCCCCTTGCGCCAGGACGCGCGGCAGAAGGCGCCGTGGAACAGGTAGGCGGTCTCGTCGACGGAGTAGGTATCGCCATGCAGCCCCTCCAGCGCGCCGTAGAACAGCACCAGGTCGTCGCCATCCTCCACCAGGGTCCGCGTGGGCCACAGCATGCCGCCGCCATAGTCGCCCAGGGGGGCCAGCGGCAGGCACGGGCGCCGTGCCGGACGCCACCAGCTCAGCGGCTCGCCGCTGGCCGATGCCGCAAACTGCAGGTCCATCTCCTGCAGGCGGCTGTGGTACACCGCCGTGAGGCCGATGAAGCCGTCCCCATACGGCTGTCTCCCCACCTCCATGATCTGGTCACCCTGGCTGTCGAGCCAGTCCGGCACCATGTTCAAGGCCGATGGCGTCCATACCCGCCCGTCCGCGCTGCGGCACTGAAAGGAGGCGCGACAGCCGCGTGGATCGACGTCATAGGGCGCCCAACCGCCCGGGTAGTTGGGTATGGAGGTCTTGTGATGGCTCACGTAGCTGCCATCCGGGTCCTTGTGCACCTGCAGGGTGTCGTCGCTGCGGATGTCGATCGGCCCGTGGTCCGGGCGCCAGTGGATGCCGTCGCGGGAACGGTAGCGGTACAGGCCGTAGCCGGCCGCGGCGCCGAACCCCGCCACCCGTCTCGCGGGGCACTTCCAGCTCGCATCGCGCAGGCAGAACATCTCGTAGGGTTCCTCGGGATGCGCCTCCGGATCGACGAACACCGAGGCGTACGTGGTGCGTCCGCCGGATTCGTAGTCGAAGACGATATTGGTACGCGGATAGCCCTCGTACGGGCACAGGTCCAGTTCCGGCCGGGTCCACTCTCGGCCATCCTCCGAGACCACGTGCACCAGGCGGAAATCGTGCTTGCCACGGGCATGATGCAGGTTCTCCTGCACCGCCACGAACCAGCCTTTCCAGCGGCCGTCGATGGGGTCGCGGAGCACGGTGCCGTGGCCGGTGCAGGTAGACGCACTGTCCCAGGGGTAGCGCGGCTCCAGCAACACCTGGCAGTCACGGGCCTGCTCGATACGCCACGCAACGTTGCGACGCTGCTCGAAATCGTCGGCGTAAATGATCGGCGGATAGGTTTGGTAGTCCATCAGTCACCTCTCGGCGGTGGATTCGGCGCAACGGATGTCGTGACATCGTAGCAGAGCCGGGCCCGGTCCGCATCCTTGACGGCGTACGGGGCCGGAGCTAATCTGTCCTATTCACGGCCCGGGAGTGCGCGCCGTGTCTCCCGGGCTGGTACTACCGACCGAGGAGGTTGCCATGCGAAACGCAGTGTTCGTGGCGTTGGGGCTTTGGCTCCTGGCGAGTTCGGCTGCAATGGCCGAAGGGAGCGGTGAGCGGAGCGAGGGAGCGGGCCGTGCCGCCTCCGTTGGGCAGATGGAAGCGCCGATGCTCCAGGCCAAGGTGGCGCGTGGAGAGCTTCCACCTCTGGAGCAGCGCATTCCGAAAGAACCCTACGTCTATACGATGGCGGCGGAAATCGGCTTCTACCAGCCGGGGCCGCTGACCGTTGCCGAGGCGAACGTCGACACCCCGTTCTGGCCGGCCGGCGAGCCCTGGGGATACGTACGATTCAAACGCGACTACAGCGAAGTGGAGCCGTATTTCGGCAAGGGCTGGAGCTGGAACGACGACTTCACCGAGCTCACCATCTTCCTGCGCGAGGGGTTGAAGTGGTCCGACGGTGACGACTACACCGCGGACGACGCCGAGTTCTACTACAACGGCATCCAGCAGCATCCGGAGGGCTTCCGCACTCCCATCGGCAATCTGCTCAGGGTGGAGAAGATCGACACCTGGAGCTTCAAGTACGTCCTGGAGCAGCCCGATCCCACCTTCCTGCAGCGCATCGCCGTCAACTGGGGACCGCTGCGCGCTCCGCGCCACCGGTTGGAGCAGTTCCATCCGGACTACAACCAGATCGAGGGCATGACCCGGGCGCAGCAGTGGGAGAAGCTGCAGACCGAGTTCAACTGGAGCACCCACTTCGGCGATCCCGAGTGGCCGGTGCTGTGGCCCTGGGTGCTGCACGAAGTACGTCCCGGAATCGGCGTGCGGATGGAGCGCAACCCCTACTACTGGTGGGTAGACCGGGAAGGCAGACAGCTACCGTACATCGACGAAGTGCGCAGCGTGGTGGCGCGCAGCTCCGAGGTCCTGGCGTTGAAGCTGCTGGCCGGCGAGGTGGACGAGGCGCACCGCAACACCAACATCGAGATGGTGCCGGTGATGCTCGACGAGGGCAGCAGGCGCGGTCTGGAAGTGAAGCTCTATCCCACCGAGTACGGCAGTCCGTGGGCGGTCGGCTTCAACTACATGAACTCGGATCCGACCAAGCGTGAGTTGTTTCGTACCGCGGAGTTCCGCCAGGCGCTGTCGCTGGCGATCAACCGCAAGCTGATCAACCGCGTCGGGCTGCTCGGTCTGGGCAAGCCCACCCAGGGGTACCTGATCCCCAACTCCCCCTGGTATACCGAAGAGGTGAATACGGCGTTCGTCGAGCACGATCCCGAGCGCGCAAACGAGATGCTCGACGCGCTCGGATTGGGACCGCGCGACGGTGAAGGGTTCCGGCTCGGCCCGGCAGGGGAGCCGCTCAGCCTCGTCTACTATGTGGCCGTGCGGGGTGAGCTGGACGTCCCGATTGCGCAGTACGTGGTGGACGGCTGGCGTTCGGTCGGCGTGCGCACCCTGCTGCGCACCATTCCCCAGGAACAGCTCACCAACGCCATCAGGACCGCGGACTTCGACACCGTGCAGACCGGCTTGCGCGGCTCGATGTACCCCATCGAGCTGTTCCGGCGTGGTGGCGGCGGGATCATTCCCGGCGGCGGCTGGGGCCTGCAGGAGGAGCACCTCTACTGGCAGAGCAACGGCCAGCAGGGGCGGGCACCCGATGCCGACGTGGCGGCGCTGTTCGCGCTGATCGACGAAGCCCGCTACGGGCTAGACGAAGCCAAGCGCGCGGCGGCGTACCGGCGCTACATCGAGTGGATGACGGACAACATTCCGGTCATCGGCCTGGCCGGGCCGAGCAAGGAACTGTTGGTCCACAAGAGCTCGCTGCGCAACGTGCCCGAGGACGTCCTGGTGGGCGGTGGGCGCTGGGACCGCGGTTCACCGTCGTGGTTCTTCGAGGAGTAAGCACAATCACAGGAGCCCACGTGCACGCGGCGGCACCCTGAGCGGTGCCGCCCGCTGCTCCGAACACCAGCATGCAGCAGGTGATGCTGCGGACCGAGCATCTCAAGACCTGGTTCCCGGTGCGGCGCGGGCTGTTCCAGCGGGTGGTCGCCCAGATCAGGGCGGTCGACGACGTGAACCTGACCGTATACCGCGGCGAGACGCTGGGAGTCGTAGGCGAGAGCGGCTGCGGCAAGACCACCCTGGGGCGCACCATCGTCCGGCTCCTGGAGCCGACCGCGGGCCGCGTTCTGTTTCGTACGGGCGAGGGGCTGCAGGATCTGGCGGAGTGCTCCGCGCAGGAGTTGAGACAGGTGCGCCGATCCCTGCAGATGGTGTTCCAGGACCCCTACTCCTCGCTCAACCCGCGCATGACGGTGAAGCAGGTCGTGGGTGAGCCGTTGCGGGTGCAGGGGCTGGCCAGCCGCGACAGCCTCGACCACCGGGTCAGCCGCATGCTGCGCCTGGTGGGGCTGAGCAGCGAGCACCTGGAACGGTTTCCCCACGCCTTCAGCGGTGGCCAGCGGCAACGGATCGCCATTGCGCGCGCCATGGTGCTGGAGCCAGAGTTCCTGGTGGCCGACGAGCCGGTGTCCGCACTGGACGTCTCCGTGCAGGCGCAGATCCTGAACCTGCTGCTGGACCTGCAGACCCGCTTTCACCTCACGCTGCTGTTCATCGCCCATGACATAGACCTGATCCGTCACCTCAGCGATCGCATCGCGGTGATGTACTTGGGGCAGGTGGTGGAAGTCGGCGCCGCCGGGGAGGTGTGCAGCCGGCCGGCGCATCCCTACACCGAGACGCTGCTTGCATCGGTACCGCTGCCGCTGCCGGGGCGGCAACAACAGCGGCCGTCGAGCGCCGAGGAGCTGCCCGACCCCGCGGATCCACCAGCCGGCTGCTACTTCCACCAGCGCTGCGGCTACGCCCAGGAGGTGTGCCGGCACGAGTCCCCGGCGCTCGGCGCCGCCGGCACCGGCTCCTCCCAGGTTGCCCGCTGCCACTTCAGCGACCAACTGCACCTGGATGGTTTGAGCAGCGAGGTGGACGTGGCCCGGGCGGTGGAGCGCAGCAGGCGTGACCTCGAAACACGACTCGCGGGGACCGGCAGGGAACCACCGTGACCCAGTACGTGCTGCGGCGGGTGATCCATGTCATCCCGCTACTGATCCTGGTCTCGATCATTTCCTTTCTCCTCATCCAACTGCCGCCCGGCGACATTGCCGAGACCTTCATCCTGCAGCGGATTCAGCTCGGCGACTATCCGGACGAAACGGAGATACGGAAGATCCGCGAACGCTACCTGCTGGACCGCCCCATCTACGAGCAATACCTGAGATGGGTGGTGGGGTTCACCCGTGGCGACTGGGGGTACTCCTACCTCAGGGGCAAGTCGGTGCGCGAGCTGATCGGCGAACGGATCGTGCTCAGCATCGTGATCTCGGTAGCCGGCATCCTGTTTGCCTACCTGGTGGCAATCCCCTTCGGCATCTACTCGGCCACGCACCAGTATTCGGTGGGCGACACCGCGGTCTCGTTCGCCGCCTTCATCGGCATGGCCACTCCCAACTTCCTGCTGGCGCTGGTACTCATGTTCATCAGCGTGATGGTGTTCGGGGCCTCTTCGGTCGGTGGCCTGTTCTCGCCGCAGTACATCATGGAGCCGTGGAGCCTGGGCAAGGTGGTCGACTTCCTGAAGCACCTGTGGATGCCCATGATCATCGTGGGAACGGCCGGCGCCGCCAGCAAGACCCGCATCATGCGCGGCAACCTGCTCGACAACCTGGAGCAGCCGTTCGTCGACACCGCGCGCATGAAGGGGCTCACCGAGCGGGCCGTGGTCAACAAACACGCCGTACGCGCGTCCATCAACCCGCTGATCAGCATCTTGGGGCTCACGTTCCCCGCGATGATTTCCGGGGAGGTGATCGTCGGCGAGGTGATGGGGCTGCCCACCATCGGTCCGATGCTGCTGGAGGCGTTGCGGGCGCAGGACATGTACCTGGCGGGGGCGGTGATCATGATTCTTTCAGTCGCCCTGATCGCCGGCAATCTGCTCGCCGACATCGCCCTGGCCTGGCTGGATCCGCGGATCCGCTACCGCTAGGGATGGATCTCGCGCGCGAGCCGGTGGAACCAGCACCGGAAACAGACGCCACGGCCGGGACCTCCCGCGCCGCCCTGCCGCTGCGCGCCCTGATCTGGCAGCGGTTTCGGCGCAACCGGATCGGCATGCTCGGGCTGGTATTGGTGGGGGGCCTGTACCTGGCGGTGCTGCCGGCGGAGTTCCTGGCCCCCTATACCCTCGCCTCGCAGTTCTCCGAGCTCACCTTCGCCCCGCCGCAGCGGATCCACTTCGTCGACCAGCACGGCAGATTTTCGCTGCGCCCCTTCGTGTACGGACTGCACAGCGAACGCGATCCGCGGACGCTCAGACTCATCACCACCCCCAATATGGACCAGAAGTTCCCGCTGCGCCTCTTGGTGCGGGGCGAGGAAGAATACCGCTGGCTGCTGTTTCGCAGCCGGGTGCACCTGTTCGGGGTGGAGGAGGGGTACTTCTTCCTGCTCGGAACCGATCGGGTGGGACGTGACCTGTTCACGCGGATCCTCTACGGCGGGCGCATCTCGATGACCGTGGGCCTGATCGGCGTACTGGTTTCGGTGGCGCTCGGTTCGTTTCTCGGCATTCTCTCCGGCTACTTCGGGGGCCTGCTCGATGACTTGATGCAGCGCGGCGTCGAGCTGCTGATCAGCATCCCAACCCTGCCGCTGTGGCTGGTGCTGGCGGCGGCGGTGCCCCCGGAATGGTCGCCGCTGGTGGTGTTCTTCATGATCACCCTGATCCTCTCCCTGGCAAGCTGGGGCGGGCTGGCGCGGGAGGTGCGCGGGCTGGCGCTGTCGCTGCGCTCCCGCGAGTTCGTGCTCGCCGCCAGAACGGCGGGGGCGCGCAACGGCTGGATCCTCCTCCACCACCTCCTTCCCAGTTGCTCCAGCCACATCATCGTGCGTGCCACCCTGGCGATTCCCGGCATGATCCTCGGCGAGACCTCGCTCAGCTTTCTCGGACTCGGCATCCGCCCACCGATGACCAGTTGGGGCGTGTTGCTGCAGGAGGCGCAGCGGGTCTCGGTGCTGGCGCACCACCCGTGGCTGGTGCTGCCGGTGTTCCTGGTCATCATGGCGATCCTGGGATGGAACTTCCTGGGCGACGGCATCCGTGACGCAGCCGATCCCTACGCCGAGAACTGACGTGGAAGCCGACACGATCCTCGACATCACGGACCTGCACGTACACTTCCTGCTCGGCGCTGGGAGCGTGCGGGCCGTCAACGGCGTGAGCCTGCGCGTGCTGCGGCAGCGCACGTTCGGAATCGTCGGCGAAAGCGGCTGCGGCAAGAGCGTCACTGCTCTTTCCACCGTGCAGTTGATCAAGATGCCTCCCGGCAAGATCGTGGCGGGAAGCATTCTCCTGCATCGGGATGGCACCACCCTGGACCTCGCCAGGCTACCACGCAACGGGAGGGAGTTGCGCCGGATCCGCGGCAACGAGATTGCCGTGATCTTTCAGGATCCGATGAGCGCGCTCCATCCGATGTACAGCATCGGCGACCAGATCGCCGAGGGGCTGCGCCGCCATCGCCCGGAGCTCGGGCGCGCCGAGCAGAACGAAATCGTGCTGCAGATGCTGGCCAGCGTGGGTCTGCCCAACCCCGGCCGGCTGGCGCTGGACTACCCGCACAACCTGAGCGGTGGCATGCGCCAACGGGCGATGATTGCATTGGCGCTGGCATGCAACCCGCGCCTGTTGATCGCCGATGAACCCACCACCGCGCTTGATGTGACCGTACAAGCCCGCATTCTGAGTCTGATCGACCGACTGCAGGAGCAGCTCGGCATGGCGGTGGTACTGATCTCGCACGACCTCGCGGTGATCGCCGAGAACGCCGACGAGGTGGCGGTGATGTACCTCGGAGAAGTCGTGGAGTCAGGCAGCGTCGACGCGGTGTTCTCGTCACCGTTACACCCCTACACGCTCGGGTTGTTCCAATCGATACCGGCGTTGCAGCGGCAACGGCGCGCACCGCTGAACGCATTGCGTGGATCCGTGCCCGGGCCGTATCAGGTGCCGCAGGGTTGCGTGTTCAAGGATCGCTGCCCATTCCGCCATGCCGCGTGCGAGCGCGAGCCGCCGGTGCTGGAACCGGAGCCGGGACACGCGGTGAAATGCTGGCTGTTCGATCCCCCGCCATGACCGATTACCGCGTCAACCCGCCGGTCCTCTTTGCCGACGACTTTGTCGAACGCCACAACATAGCGTGGCGCGTCGAGCCCGCGCACGATCGCACCGTGTTGCTGGAACCGGCCTTCCCGTGGGACGGAGCCCTGGTCTGCAAGGGACACGGGACCGTGCTGAAGGACCCGCGCGACGGCTTGTTCAAGGGCTGGTTCGTCGCGGTGGAAGAGGATCTGGGCTACCGGCGCGGTCGTCAGGAGTACCGCCTGGTGTACGTGGAGTCGCGCGACGGGTGGCAGTGGGAGCGGCCGCCGCTGGACCTGTGCCCCTACCCCGGACATCCGCACACAAACATCCTGTTCGACTACGACTCGGGAGGCCGCACTTCCTACGCCTCGGTACTGGTGGACGAGGACGACGTCGCCGAGCCGTACCAGATGTTCTGTTTCCGTGATCCGAGCTGGAAATGTCCGGGCGGCGTGGTGCCGGGGTTCGGGCACGAAGCCGGCTACGGCCTGTACCGCTATCGGTCTGCCGACGGCATCCACTGGCGGCCCCAGCACGGCCCGCTGGACATCGCCAGCGACGATACGCTGTACGTTCACCGGGACCCTGACGGAACCTACGTCTCCCACCACAAGAAGTCGATTCCCAACTATCCGGGCGGGCACACCCCGTACGACGTCGACCCCGCGGGGTCGCGCAACGCCTTTGCCGCCACCAGCGCGGACGGCGTGCACTGGCAGCCCTCCACCATCGCCATGACACCGGACCGGCTCGACCGGCAGGGCGATCAGATCATGGAGCTGGGCCGCCACCCGTACAACGGCGGCTTCGTCGGGATCACCGCGGTGTACCACAGCCGGCATCAGGAGATGGACCTGCAGGTGGCGGCGTCACCCGACGGCCGGCCGCTGAGCTGGTGGCGGCCGTCGCGGCGGCCGTGCCTGCCGCTGGCGCCGCTGGGAGAGTATGGCGGCGGGCTGATCTGGCCCACCCGTACCCTGGTTGAGGATGGCGATCAGTGGGTGCTGTACCACGGCGCCACCGAGGGCCTGCACGGCGACGCCTACGCGCGCGATGAGAGTGTGCTGCTGTTTCACGGCGCGTTCTGCCGGGCGTCATGGCGCAAGGGCCGCATGTGGGCCGCGGTGCCGGCGGCCGGCGGTGGGCAGGAAGCAAGCTTGACCAGCAATCCGGCCCCGAAGGCGCGCGGCCGGCAATTGATCGCGAACGTCGTCACCCGGCCCGGCGGCCGGCTCCTCTGCGAGCTGTTGCGCGATGGC
The DNA here is from genome assembly GCA_965203905.1 of Spirochaetia bacterium. Classification (GTDB taxonomy): domain Bacteria; phylum Spirochaetota; class Spirochaetia; order SZUA-6; family Bin103; genus Bin103. The sequence goes on from CBDBDQ010000005.1 coordinate 7,055,117, forward strand.
AGCCCGGTCGCCGGCTACGGCCGAGCCGACTGCGTGCCGGTGTCCGGTGACGAGACCTGCGCACTGGTCCGCTGGCGCGCAGGCGCGCACTGCCCGGCGGATGGACTGGCGCTGCGCCTGTATCTGCGCGGAGCCTGCCTCTACGGCTTCGGCTGGCAGGAGGACGCCTGAGCTGCGTCGAGCGCTCGACCTGCGGCGCGACCGTTGCTACGCCCGCAATGCCTTTTCGACTGCTTCGGGCTCCTCGGCGGCGACCTTCAGCAAGGCTCGAGCCGGGCCCTCGGGACGGCGTCGTCCCTGCTCCCAATTCCGGAGCGTAGCCACGCTGACTCCGATCATGAGAGCGAACTCGGATTGCGACCGTCGCAGTCTCTGCCGCACCGCCTTGATATCAACCGGGCCGATCTCGAAGACGCGTGAGGGCGCCCGACTTCCGCGTTTGATGTCGCCCGCTTCCTTGATGCTTGTCACCAATTCACTGAAATCGTCTTCCTTCACGTCAACTCCTCTCGGATCAGCCTCGACAGTGTCTTCAACTGCTGAGGGCTCAGATCTTCCCGATCACTCTTGGGGTAGAGGGCGCATGACCGTCAACCGTTCCCGCAGCGGCCGAGGCGCAAGCCGCTGGCTGATCGTGCCTCCTGCTCGGCGGTTGGTTGATCGGTCCGCCACGGTCCCGGCGACGGGACCTGCGCGGTGGGGGCGGGCGACGGCCACGCGTCGCCCTGGCGACAGGACTATCCCACGCTACGCGACAGGCCGGCTGCAATCGTTACTCCCGCTGCCCTCGGACCGACGCCCGGCCGCCCAACGCGCCCCCGGGGAGCGCCGATCACGTGGCCCCGTCTGACGACGATCCGTACTCCCGATGCCGCAAGCGGTGGTGGGCGGCACACGACAAGGACAAGTTCCCTGGCTCGGCGCTGCCGCCGAGCGCGAAGGGAACGATGTGGTCGAGCTCCAGCAGGAAGCGGGAGCCGCAGCGCCGCCCACTGTGCGGATCGACGTAACTGCAGCGGGCGCCGTCGCGGCGCCACACCTCGCGCCGCACGGCTGCGGGAATGTAGCGGGATCGGCGCGCCCGGTGGGGCGGCTGCGCGCTGCCCCCGGAGGGGCCGTCAGCCGCCGGCTGCGGCCGCGAACGGCCATCGAGCTGCGCCGTCCCTGCCCGCTTCGCTGGCGAAGGAGCGTGGCGACCGCGATCCGCCGCTGCCGGCGCGGTCGGCCTGCTCTGGTCTGCCGGTGGCGTCGGTACGGTGCCGTGGGACCCACGATCGGCCACCGACTTCGCCGACGAAGTAGCGGTACCGGTCGCCACCGCCGCTGGCTTGGCACACACCGGCGTGCTGCACCGGCAAGTCTCGCGCCCCGACGGCGGCGCGGACAGCGCGCCCACCGCCGAGGTGCCGGCGTCGCCAATCCCGCGCGCGGGTTCCTCTGCGGACAGCGCTGCGGGCGCCGGGGTGCTGCCACCGGCGCTCGTGCCCTCCGACGGCGGCGGCACTCCGGGTTGCTCTTGCGCGCCCCGCTTCGCCGGCGAAGTCGCCCCGCCCGCCGGCTCTTCCTGCGTCTTCGGCTCCAGCGCCTGGCCCGCGCTTGCCTCCCGGCGCCCACCTCTGCGCCCGCGCGGCGGCCGCCCCGGGTCGTAACGCTGCAGGCCGTCCTGCACCAGCCGCTCCACCAACTGCCCCAGCGTCAAGTGCGGGTCCACGTGCGACAGCAGACCCCGTAGCTGCTCGATCCCGCACTGACAGGCAGCGTCGATCACCACCTTCAGCTCCCAGCGGCCCTCGCCCAGCGCCCGCATGCGATCAGCCGGCCGCGCCAGCTCGGGAGCCACCCCGGCCAACAACTGCTTCACCTCGCGGGTGCTCTTGCCGCTCGCCTGCTCCACCAGTTCCTGCCGCTGCGCCGCGTCCAACGCCGGCACCGCTCGCGCCGACGCCGCTGCCACGGCCCCCGAAGCCCCCGCCTCCAGCGCCGTCCCCGTGCCGCCCGGCAGCAGCTCCGGTGCCGCGGGTGCGGAGCCGCAGTCCACGGCGGTGGTGGCAGTGCGCTGCAGGAGATCGAAGGTGTTCTGCAACTGCGCCGCCGCGCTCAGGGTGAGCGAGCCGTCCTGCAGCCGCTCGCGGGTCCCGGCGGTATCGGAGCACAGGCGCATGGCTTTGATACGGCGCCAGGCGGCGCCTTCGCTGTAGCCCAGTTCGCGCACCGCGTAGTCGAACAGGCTGCAGAACCCGAGGCGCAGGTGGAGGTGGCGGGCGTGGATCTCGCGCAGGTGGTCGAGGACGGCGAGCTGCAGCGCCTGCTCGTGCAGGACGAGGGACCTGGTGTGCGCCAGCAGCACCTGGTCGGGGAGTCCGGAGAGCGAGGAGGAGAAGCCGGTGGCGGTCGCGGTAGCCATGGCGTAAATATAATCATGACTGAGAAATGGACGGTTTAGGAAAGTCCCGGACCGGCACCTGGAAGGGCTCAGGCCGGCGCTTGTGGGGTGCTGACGGGCCTGGAGGGCATGGCGGGATGTTCGAAGGGTCGGAGGGGCCGGAACGTGCGGCAGCGGGCCGTCACGAGCAGCGCCAAACCCGTCAAGTGCTCAGCGTACTTTTTTTGGCACTTTTCGCAGAATCCTGCACCGCGGTGCCGACGTGGCAGCAACGCAGCGGCGGAGACCGGCGTTGCGGGCGGGCGGCAACGGCTCATACTTGGACACATAGTACAGCGAACGACCCACGTACCCTGAGGCGGCGATCTGGCAGAGGCCGGCCATCACCGCAGCTCGGCCACACACGGGATTCAGACGTCGTTCAGCATGGGATGGCCCTGGCCTGGCGACGGTCCGCGCTGCGCGTGTATCTTAGGCAGCCTACCTTAACGGCTTCGCGTGGCGCGGCGCGCTACCGTCACTGGCCGTAGAACCACTGCAGGCCGATACGGGCTACACGTATTCCATTCAAGGCGTGGAAGTTGACCAACGCAACGCGGTCGTCATCGATCCAGGTGATCCCCGGATAGCCGTAGTCCCCGTAACCGCCCTCCGGATCCGCGGCTATACAGCGAAACCTGCCCCAGGTCCGGCCCTCATCCGTGGAGATGGCCGAGGTGAGGGGCGAGCGTACCTTGCCGCGGGCGATCTCAAGCTCGCCTACCCGAACCACCTGCTGCTTCTCGCCGCGATAGAACGCGGGCGCGAGCGGGTTGTTGCAGTAGATGACCAGCAGGTCTCCGGTAGCCGGGATACGCGTCGCAAGAAACCCGGCACACGGATCGGTAAGCTCCGGGATCAACTCCGGCTCGGACCACGTGAGCCCATCGTCCTGCGAATGGGAGCGGGCGAGATACCCGCGCCGCGTGCGACACACCATGAGCAGCCGGCCGCCGTCCAGCTCGACCACGCTCGGCTCCTCGGTAGCCCCACCGAGATCGACGAAGTTGCTGCTCGGCCACCACGAATACCCGCCGTCGTCCGAGAAGAAACACAGCGCAACGCAGTGCTCGCCTCCGGTCAGCCAGAATCCTGCACACGGGATGATGATGCGGCCCGATGACAGCCTGGTGACCTTGTCGGCCTGACTCTGGCACGACGCCGGGTAGTGGGCCGCGCACACCGGCGAGCTCCAGGTGGCTGCGTCGTCAGACGAGCGCCGCACATAGGCATGCTGGTCCAGAGTGGGCGTGTGATCGCCCCACCCCTGGGGTCGCGCACTGAGCACCTCGAGCGTGTAGAACAGCAGCACCTCGCCATTGTCGAGGCGCAGCAGGGTCGGCGCGATCGTCTCGAAGTTGCGCTCCCACGGCAGCGGCGAGAACGGCTCTCCCCAGGTGCGGCCGTCATCCTCGGAGCGGTGCGCCTGGAGCCAGCATTCACCCTTCAGCGGGTTGGTCTCGATCGCATGAACGAACAACAACGAGCCGTCGTTCAGACGAAGTATGCTGCCGGAAATACCACGGTGGGTACGTTCGGGCGACAGCGCTACTACCACGTTATCTTCGAACATACGGCTGCGCATGGTAGAATTTTCTCACTGTCTCGTCAACCGCCCGTGGCACCTCCATGTCGGCCTTGACCGCGCTCCAGATTGACACCACATCGGACTTGGTGTATGATCGCGACACCCTACAACCAGGAGGGCAAAAATGAATCGCTCTCGAAATTTGGTTCGCTTGCTGCGGCAGTCGCTCTGCTGCAGCACATTGCTGCTTCTTGTCCCGGCATTTGTCGGCGCACAGGACACCGGCCGCTGGGCTACTCCCGCCGATTTTACGAAGGCCACCGGCAACACGATAGCGGCGTTCGGCGAAGCTCCCATGCTGCAGGAGATGGTAGCGCAGGGTTTGCTGCCACCTGTTGCCGAGCGCCTGCCTGACGAGCCGCTGGTGGTCAGGGGAGCCGACGGCATCGGCACCTACGGTGGTAGATTGCGGCTCGTCGCTCAGGGTCCGGTGCCGCCACCCTTCAACCCCGGAATGGTCGACACGATGATGGCGGAACACGACTTTGGCGTCGGTCTGCATCCCAACGTCGGCTGGATCGAGATGATGGATGACATGGGCAAGGAGTGGCTAATCCGTCTGCGGCCGGGCATGAAGTGGTCCAACGGCGATCCATTCACCGCCGATGACGCCCTGTTCTGGTATCAAGACATCGCTCTCAATACCGACTTGACGCCGGCTCTCGGCGGCTATCTGAAGGTCGCCGGCGAAGTCATGCAGTTGGAGAAGCTGGACGACCACTCCTACAAGCTGAGCGCCTCGCAGCCGTTCGATTACGCCAGGCCCAGGAGCGCCATCTGGTACTTTTCCAACGTATTCCCAAGCAACTACCTGAAGCAGTTTCATCCTGCTTACAAAGATTCCGGAGAACTGGACAAGAGTGTGCAGGAAGCCGGCTTCGACACCTGGACGCAACTGTTCCTCGACCGCGCCGACCGGCATCAGGTACGCAACCCGGACTTCCCCACGATCATGCCATGGAAGATCAAGAGTCCGGCTCCGGCTACGCCCGTGGTCTACACCAGAAATCCCTATTACCATGTCGTCGATGAAGTCGGCAACCAGCTCCCCTACATTGACGAGTTGCACACCACGATCGTGCAGAACGCCGAGACCGTCAATCTGAAGATCCTGGCGGGAGAGGTCGATTGGGCGTACGCCGGCAGTGCCGGATCGCTGTATCCGTTGCTGAAGGAGGCCGAAGCCAGAGACCAGAAGATAACGGTCGCCCGCTGGCGCGAAGCGGAGACCAACGCGGCCACGATCTACTTCAACATGAACCACAAGGATCCCGTGCTCAAGGAGATTTTCCAGGACAAGCGGTTCCGGTTCGCGGTTTCCTACAGTCTCGATCGGGAAACCATAAACGAGCTCATCTACCTGGGGGTGCTGGAGCCGTATCAGGTAGCCCCGCTGCAGGGCGGACGCTTCTATCATGACCGCCTCGCGCACACGGCGGTGGAGTACGACGTGGACCGTGCCAACCGCCTGCTCGACGAGATGGGCCTGGACCAGAAGGACGACGAGGGTATCCGGCTGCGCCCCGACGGCAAGAAACTGTTCATCACCATGATCACGTTTCCGATGTGGGGGAGCTTTCCGGAGGCAGCCGAGTTGGGTGAGATCCTTGCCGACAACCTCAAGGAGGTCGGCATCGAGATCAACCTCAGGATAATGGACCACGCGCTGTGGGACGAGCGCACCAAGGCGAATGACTTCGATGCCTTCTACGGTGGCGGCACCTGGGGGCTGTTGGAGGGCACCTACCTGAGTGGCACCGGACTGCCGCATTGGACCACGACCCACCTCAGTTTCCACGCGCTGCAGTGGAACCTGTGGAAGGACAGCGACGGCGCCATGGGGGAGCAGCCGCCGCCGGCCATGGTGGACGCGTATGCCGCCTATGACGCCGCCAAGAACTCCTTCGACGCCGCGGAGCAGGAGCGCTACATGAAGCAGGTTCTCGACATAGCCGCCGACAACCTGTGGACCGTCGGACTGCTCACCAAGTTCGGTCGGGTGATGGTGTTCAACGCCAAGCTGGCCAATGTTCCCACCGTAAACCGCAACTGGTGGCGTGGTGACAAGGGGCGCCCCGAGCTCTACTACTGGAAGGAATAGCGGCGGGCAATCGAGCTTCACGATACGCTCGTGCGGGGCATCGGCCGGCCATAGCCGATACCCCGCACGGCTCCAGCACACAGTCAACAGCGATCGGACATGGCAACCTACATCAGTCGCCGTCTCTTGTTGATGGTCCCTACCCTGCTGCTCATTTCGGTGATCGCCTACGGCGTCATCGAGCTACCGCCCGGGGACTTCGTCACCACCCGGATCGGACAATTGATCGAGCAGGGCGAGTATTCGGAGGAGGCCTTGCAGAACCTCCGCCACCGTTACGGTCTGGATCGGCCCCTGTACTATCGCTATTTCAAATGGCTGAGCCGGTTCCTGATCGGAGATCTCGGCTATTCTCTGTCCTGGAACAAACCGGTACGGGAGCTGCTCCTGGCTCGCTTCGTGCTTACCGCACTGGTTGCCCTGCTGTCCCTGCTGTTCACCTGGGTGGTGGCGTTTCCCATCGGCATCTACTCGGCAATCAACAAGTACTCCGTCACCGACTTCCTGTGGACCATCGTCGGCTTCGTGGGCCTGGCCATCCCCAATTTCCTGTTCGCCCTGATCCTCATGTACCTCTCCTACAAGTATCTGCCGACGGTGGGGATCGGAGGACTGTTCTCGGAACGTTACCTGACGGAGCCGTGGAGCTTTGCCAAGTTGCTCGATCTGCTGGCTCATCTGTGGATACCGGTCGTAGTAATCGGTACGGCGGGCACCGCCGGACTCATTCGCATCGTCCGTGCCAACCTCATCGACGAACTGAAGAAGCCGTATGTCAGCATGGCGCGCTCGCGCGGAATCAGTGAGGCCCGGGTCATCCTCAAGTATCCGGTGCGCATTGCCATCAATCCGTTCCTGTCGACCGTGGGCTGGGTACTGCCCAGTCTGATTGCCGGTGAGACCATCACCTCGGTGGTGCTCGGGCTGCCCACCGCCGGCCCCCTGTTTCTGGAATCATTGCGGCGCCAGGACATGCAACTGGCCGGCGCATTCGTCATGTTGAGCGCCATTCTTACCGTTGTCGGCACGTTGCTTTCCGATATCCTGTTGGCCATCGTCGACCCTCGAATCCGGTATCGCTGAGAGGCCGGCAAGTGGCTACCGCATTGCTTCACAACGAACCCGGAATGAAAGAAACCGCCGGCCAATGGCAACTCATTTGGGGCAAGTTCAGCAATCATCGCCTGGCGGTGGCAGGTGGCATTGTAGTCTTTTTGCTCTATCTCACGGCACTGTTCGCGGAGTGGGTCGCGCCTTACGATCCCTATCATCGCACCGTCAAGCAGGCCAATGCACCGCCCACCAGGATCCGCATCTACGACGCCGAGGAGCACCGTGTAAGGTGGCCTTTCATCTACGCGTGGGACCAGCACCGAGACCCGGAGACGCTCGGTCTGCGGTACCGTCTCAACACCGAGCAGCGCCATCCACTACGTGTCTTCGTACGCGGCGACTCGTACCAGTTATGGGGTTTGTTTCACAGCAATTACCACCTTCTGGGAGTCCAAGGGGAGCAGAAAATCTATCTTCTCGGTGCCGACCAGCAAGGCCGTGATCTCTTCTCTCGGGTTGTATACGGAACCCGGATATCGTTGACCATCGGGCTCATCGGGGTAGCCATGAGTTTCACCCTCGGCATCGTATTGGGAGGCATATCGGGCTACTTTGGAGGCATTGCGGACGTCATCATTCAGAGAGTCATCGAGGTGCTGATTTCGATTCCTTCTCTGCCGCTGTGGATGGCATTGAGTGCCGCCATACCGCTGGAGTGGAAGATCACCAAGGTGTTCTTTGGCATCACCATCATCCTGTCCCTGTTGGGATGGCCGGGAATGGCCCGCGAAGTCCGTGGCAAGCTCCTGTCGCTGCGCCAGGAGGATTTCGTGATTACCGCACGGCTCGATGGCGCGGGCAGGCTGAGGATCATCGTGCGCCACATGATCCCCTCATTCCTGAGTCACATCATCGCCACCGGGACGCTGGCGATCCCGGGGATGATCATCGGCGAAACCAGCCTGAGCTTCCTGGGAATCGGTCTGCGTCCTCCCGCCATCAGTTGGGGCGTGCTGCTGCAATCTGCGCAGAACATTCAGGCAGTGGCGGCAACGCCCTGGCTCCTGCTGCCGGCCGGGTTCGTGATCGTGGCGGTGCTGGCGTTCAATTTTCTGGGCGACGGCTTGCGCGACGCCGCCGACCCCTACGAGTAATCATGCGTAAGCAGCCGGCAGGACATGACGTATCACGAAAACTGCTTGAGATTGATCGGCTCAAAATTGAATTCGCTACCGAACGGGGCATCGTCAAGGCGGTCGATGGCATCTCTTTCTCGGTCCGACGAGAGACCACCATCGGGCTCGTCGGTGAGAGTGGGTGCGGGAAGTCGGTAACCGCGCACTCGATCCTTCAGATCCTCACCCCACCGGGAAGAATCGTCGACGGCAGGATCCTCTACTATGACAACGACACGCCGGACCCCGTGGACTTGGCTCGGCTCGATCCAAAGGGCCGGGAGATGCGCGCAATTCGCGGCAGCGCCATCTCCATCATCTTTCAGGAACCGATGACCTGCCTGAGCCCCGTGCATACCATCGGCAACCAGATCGTCGAGTCGCTGCGCGTCCACGAGAGAGGGATATCCCGATCCGCCGCGCGCGACCGGGCCGTGGAGCTGTTACGGATGGTGGGCATGCCGGCGCCCGAGAGCCGCATCGACGCGCACAGCTTCGAGCTGAGTGGCGGCATGCGGCAGCGAGCCATGATCGCGGTTGCGATTTCCGCCGGTCCCGAGCTGCTGATAGCGGATGAGCCTACGACGGCGGTCGACGTCACCATCCAGGCCAAGGTCCTCGCCCTGCTCAAGCAGTTGCAGCGCGAGACTTCGATGTCGGTCCTCTTCATCACCCATGATCTGGGGATCATCGCCGACATGAGCGACGATGTGGTCGTGATGTACCTCGGCAAGATTCTCGAAGCAGGTACTCTTGAGCGGATCTTCAAGGCGCCCCTACACCCCTATACCCATGCGCTGCTGGGCTGTGTTCCACGCTTGAGTCATGTCCCCAAGGAGTTGCTCAGCGTGATCCCGGGGGCCGTTCCCGACCCTTCTGCGCGGCCGCCGGGGTGTCCGTTCAGCAGTCGCTGCGGCAGCTTCAAGGCAGGAGTCTGCGATCGGCACATGCCCGCCCTGGTTGAAATCGAGGCTGATCATCGGGTCGCCTGTTTTCTGCATTCGGACCAGGTCGAGAATCCCGAGGGGCGGGCATGACGGCGCCGTCCGCGAGCGCAGCCGTGCTCAAGGTTCGTGGTCTGAAAAAGTACTTTCCGCTGCAACGCGGGGTGTTCAAGCGCACCGTGGGATGGATTCCGGCGGTGGACGACGTCAGCTTCACGCTGCATGAAGGCGAAACGCTGGGGGTGGTGGGGGAGAGCGGGTGTGGCAAGACCACCATGATCAAGAGCATCATCCGCGCCACCGACCCGACCGCCGGCAGCGTACTGTTCAAGCACGATGATGGCTTCGTCGACATGGCGAGATTGCAGGGCGACGAGTTGAAACGGGCCTGGGAACGAATGCGGATGGTCTTTCAGGATCCCAACTCGTCGCTCAATCCGCGGATGACGGTAGGCGACATCATCGCCGAGCCGATCATCATGCACGGCATCCGCAAGTCCAAGCGGATGGCGTATGAGATGGCTCAGGAGCTGATGACGAAGGTGGGCCTGAACGCGCTCCACATACGGCACTACCCGCACGCGTTCAGCGGCGGTCAGCGGCAGCGCATAGTGATCGCACGGGCGCTCTCCTCCGGCCCCAAGCTGCTGCTCGCGGACGAGCCCACCTCGGCCTTGGATGTGTCGGTTCAGTCCCAGATCCTCAATCTCCTCATGACGCTGCAGAAGGAGATGCAGCTTGCGTTCATCTATGTCTCCCATGATCTGCGGGTGGTTCGTCTGGTGAGTGATTCGCTTGCGGTCATGTACCTCGGCAAGTTCGTGGAGTCCGGGCGTACCGGCGACGTGTACGAAGACGTGCTGCATCCCTACACGCAAGCGCTCATGTCGGCGATTCCCGACCCCGACATCGGCAATCCGATGCAGCCGATTCTGCTGCAAGGGGAGATTCCGGACCCCTCGGCGCGGCCCGCGGGGTGTCCGTTCCATCCGCGCTGCGCCTACGCGGTGGCGAGTTGCCAGGCGAACGAGCCCCGGCTGGAGGCACTTGAAACCAAGGATCACCGAGTAGCCTGTTCGCTCGCCGCCGAGATTCGTGTGCAACGCCCGTCGCGGGCCAGGCGGGCGTAGGGGCGTCGGCGACGCGGGGGAGCACGCGTCGGTGCGAGCACCACGCGTCCTCGACAGAGAACGTCCCCCATGTCCCCGGTGGCACCCGCCTCCACCGCCAGACGGCGCGTCCCGCCGCCTCTGTCCACTGGCAAGTTGGCAACTCCGTGAAGATTGGCGTGCTGCAGTGCGTGTGGCAGGATGGCCGGCATGAGTGAGCGGCTTACATTGCATGCCGCCCGGCGGCCCAACGTGGTGTGGGTGTTCGGCGACCAGCACCGCGCCCACGCCACCAGCTACCGCGGCGACGGCAACGTGTTCACGCCCAACATCGACAACCTGGCGCGCGAGGGGATGCGCTTCGACTGCGCGGTGGCGGGTGCGCCGTGGTGCACGCCGTTTCGTGGCGCGCTGCTGACGGGACGCTACCCGCACCAGAGCGGCGTGGTGGCAAACGGGTGTCCTCTGTCACCGGAGCTGCCCACGGTGGCCCACGCCTTCGCCGACGCCGGCTATCACACCGCCTACGTCGGCAAGTGGCACCTGGACGGCACCAACGACCGCGACCACTACGTGCCGCCGGAGCGCCGTGGCGGCTTTCACTACTGGATGGGCAACGACGCCGCCAACAACCAGCACGAGTGCTACGCATTCGGCACCGACAGCGAGACGCCGGTGCGGCTGCCCGGCTACGAGACCGATGCCTGGAGCGATCTCCTGCTCCAGCACCTGCGCGCTCACGTCGGCGCTACGGGACGGGGCGGCCCGCCCTGCCCCGCCGGAGGCGACAGCGCCGAAGCCGATTATCAGCCGTTCTTCGCGGTGCTCTCCGTGCAGCCGCCCCATGGACCCAACGTCCCCCCGACCAATCCCGCCTACGGCGCTCCCCGCATCCACCCGGCGACGCTGCGCCTGCGACGTAACGTTCCCGACGTACCCTGGATCCGGGAGAAGACGCGCCTGGGGCTGGCCGGCTACTACGCCATGGTCGAGAACCTGGACTACAACATCGGCCGCATCCGCCACGCCCTCACCACGCTGGGAGTGGACCGCGACACCTACCTGGTCTTCTTTTCGGACCATGGCGACATGATGGGCAGCCACGGCCAGTTCGGGAAATCCAGTCCCTGGGAGGAGTCGATCCGGATCCCGTTCCTGGTGCATCGCGCCGGCGGCTCCTACCACATGCGCACCGGCGTCTGCGATGCACCGATCAATCACGTCGACATCGCCCCGACGACGCTCGGGCTCTGCGGCATCCCGGTTCCCGAAACGATGGTGGGCTACGACTACTCCGCCCACTGCAATCGCCCCGACGCGCCCGAGTACACCGGGCCGCCGCGGCCGGAGCGCGAGCCGCAGAGCGCCTACCTGCAGCAGGTTACACCCAAGCTGATGCGCCACACGGTGAACCGGCCCTGGCGCGCGGTGGTGACCCGCGACGGCTGGAAGTACGCCTGCGCACCCGGCCACGACTGGCTCCTGTTCAACACCGTCGAGGATCCCTGCGAGCAGGCCAACTACGTCTACGACCGGGCCTTTCAGTCGCAGAAGGAACGCTGCCACCGCCTCCTGGCCGACTGGATCGCCGCCACCGGCGACCGCTTCCCCCTACCGGAGATCGCCCTGGACCGGGACACCTGACAGGTCAGTCGATCCATCAGGCCTTGGACGAGGCCCTCTGCGAGATGTGCCATGGGATCAGGATTCGTTCCAGACCCTCTACCGTGTAGTAGAGCGCAAGCCCGAGCACGGTGAGCACGGTGATGGCGGCGAACGAGTAGTCGGTCTGGAGATCCCCGTTGGCGGTGAGGATAATGTACCCGAGACCTGAATCGGAACCGATGAACTCGCCGATGATCGCTCCGATGGTGGCGGAGATCGCGGCCAGCCTGAAGCCGGCGAAGAAGGTCGGCAGCGCACTGGGCAGCCGCACCCTGAGGAAGACGTCGATAGCCCTCGCTCCTGTCGACCGGGTCAGGTTTATCACCTCCTGGTCGATGGAACGCAGGCCGACGATGCCGTTGATCACCACCGGAAAGAACGAGAGCAGGAACACGATCATGATCTTGGGCGGCAACCCGAAACCGAACCAGATCACGAAGATCGGGGCCAGGGCGACCTTCGGAATGACCTGGAAGAAGAGTATCAGGGGGTACACCGAACGCTGCATGAACGTGGAGTAGGCGATCGGAAGAGACAACAGGATTCCGGATGCCACGGCAACGACGTAGCCGATCAGCAGACTGCGCATGGTGAACAACAGGGCGAAGAAGAGCTCGGAATGGTATTTCAACAGCGCCAGGAAAATTTCGCTTGGCGGTGGCAGGATGTAGGACCTGACCTCGAACACGACCACAGCCAGCTCCCAGAGCAGGAAGAACACCAGGAACGAAACTGCCGTTTGCGTCTTCCGGTTCCAGATCAGCCGCAGGATCGTGCGCGGTTTTCTGTCGCCGACACTGGACGCGTTCACTTCCGCAACACGCCCTGTTTCAGGAACGCCCGCTTGATCTGTTCGACCAGACGGGTGAAGCGCTCACCTTCGACCGCGCCCTGGTACCGTGGGCGGGGCAGATCCACGGACAGTTCCTGGTAGATTCTGCCCGGTCGCGGAGTCATCACGATGATTCGGTCGGCGAGCTGAACCGCCTCCGCCACACTGTGGGTGATGAACAGCACGGTCTTCCTGGTGGTCAGCCAGATCTTTTCCAGATCGATACAGAGCTGATCGCGAGTGAGCGCGTCGAGCGCGCCGAACGGTTCGTCCATCAACAGCAATGGGGGATCGTGGAGCAGCGCGCGACAGATGGCACAGCGTTGCTTCATGCCCCCGGAGAGCTCGTAGGGATGTGCCCGTTCGAAGCCGTCCAGGGACACCATCGAAATCAGCTCGCGGGCGCGAGCTGCATAGCGGTTGCGGGGCAGGCGCCGCATGTCGATCTGGAACAGGATATTGTCCAGCGTGGTGAGCCAGTCCAGCAGCACGTGGTTCTGGAACACGATCCCCACATCGGTGAACGGCCCCTGGACCCGCTCGCCCCGTATGGTCACCGTGCCGGCACTGGCCGCAAGCAAGCCGGCCACAAGCATCATCAAGGTGCTCTTGCCGCATCCGCTTGGGCCCACGACCGCAACGAACTCACCGTCCGGCACCGTCATGCTGAAGTCGTCGAGCGCGTGAACGCTGCCTTTGTCCGACTGAAAGGTTTTGCTCAGACGCTCGACGGAAAGGAACGGGTCAGGCCCCTCGCGACCCACGGAAGTCTAGTTAGTTTACGGGAGGAATTCGTTGGTAAAGAATTCCTCCGCGTTGATCTCTCCCTCGAGGTCGCGGTACTTGGACATGATGTCGACCGTCATCTGCCAGTCGCCGGGGCAGTTGTAGAGGATCGCCACGCCCTGGCAGTTGGGCGAGCCCATGCGCGAGTAGTACGCTTCTCCCTGCTGCTTGGCGACGTCGACCTTGAGCTCCTTCTTGATACCCACCAGCAGCTCCATGGCCTGATCGTAGTTGTCATCCAGGGCCTCGTGGCTGCGCTTGGTAGCGCGCAGGAAGCGTCGGATAAGGTCGGGGTTGTCCGTGACTGTGTCATGGTGAACGAAGATGCCCAGATTGAGAATGTTGACGCCGTAGTCGGCGAACTTCAGGCTCACCACCTCGAAACCGCGATCTTCCATGATCACGCTCTGGTCGCCGGCCGCTCCCAGCAGCGCGTCGGTCTTGCCCTCCAGGACGGTTGGAATCTTGGCCGCGGCATCGACATAGATCAGGTCGATCTTGGACTCGTCCAGGTTGTTGGCAGCCACCACCGCCGGAAAGATCTGCGTGAGTGCGTCACCCGCCGTCACCGCCAGCTTCTTGCCCTCCAGGTCCTGCATGTTGCGGATCCCGCTGTCCTTGCGCGCGACCACGGCCAGCGCCGAGGTCGGCGTAACCATCGCCACCGATATGATGGGCAGTCCCTGGGCCATGATCGGGACTAAGGCGGTCGCGTCTGCCAGTCCGAAGTCCTCCGACTTGTTGCCAACGAGTTGCCCCGTCGTCACCGAGCCGTTGCCTTCCAGGACCTGCAGATCGATGCCTTCTTCCTCGTAGAAGCCAAGTTCTTTTCCGAGCAGGTACACGGCATGGGGACCGGAGAACTTCCAGTTCATCCGGAACGTAACCGGAGTGAGTTCCTCGGTGGCGCCCTCGCTCTGCCCCTCGCCGAACATCGGCATTGCCGGCAGCAGCAGCGCCACCAGTACCAACGACACGCAGGTTCTCTTCATGAGTCGTCTCCTCCTGTCGCCGCCTGGCTCTCGACACCGGCGGCGAGATCCGCCGGACAGTAGATAATCCCGCCTCGCGCGTGTCAACCTTGCCCTTTGGTGACTCTGGTGACGCCGGCAGCGGGGCCATCTCCGGCTACCGTGTCCCGCTGCACTTCGGTCACCCTGCCAGGAAACGTGGTGCCGCGCACCCACATGACCGGCACGCCCGTGCCGGCGCGTTCCGGGTGTGTCCAGCGTGCCTGCGCGCTGAGGTAGTGGGACACGTAGCTGCGGCGAAAGCGGCCGCTGTGGTTGTCCGTGCTCTTGTGCAGCAGGTGGCTGTGGAACCAGATCACGGTTCCCGGCGCCGCCTCCAGGGCAACTCCCTCTTCGTCACGGGTGCCGCGGGCGAGCTTGAACTCCGACTGCTGGGATCCGGCCAGCTCGTCATGATCGGCGATGGGCCGCCGGTGGCTGCCGGGAATCACGTAGAGGCAGCCGTTGCCGCGGTCGGCGGCATCGACCGCGGTCCAGGTGCCGACCGTGGTCTCGGTAACGAAGCGTTGGCGAAAGTAGAACATGTCCTGGTGCCACGGGAAGCCGAGCCCGATCTGCGGGGCCTTCCAGATGTAGAGGTTGTTGATGCCGAGGACGTCGGGACCGAGCAGATCGACGATGGGATCGGTCAGCCGCGGATCGCGCACCCGTTGCAGGAACTCGGCCACATAGCAGCTCGGGAAGTGGATCTTGTGCATGCCGTGGATCCCGGGACGCTGTTCCTTGCCGTCGCGCACCAGGGCGTTGCGGTCGATATGAGCCTCCGGAAACGCGCGCGCGCCGGCAACGATCTCCTCCGCCACCGTGTTCAGAAGATCGTTCTCCTCGCCGCTGAAGACATTCTCGCGCAGGAAGAATCCATCGCGCTGCCACGCCTCCCGCTCGTCTTCGGTCAGTCGGAACTGTCGCTCTGCCATTGTCACTCTCGAAACTACACCGGGTCGCCGCGGCTGCCAACTTCCGGCGCCGGAGCACTCACCAGATAGATCGCGGTGCCCAGAGATTCAGCAACTCGACCACGGCGCGGCCGCCGCGATGGCCGCCGCCGCCTGCTCCAGGCACGCCTGCTTCTCAATCATCACTCATTACTCGTGCCTCCTGTCGCGGCGGCAAACGGCAGCGTCTCCATCGCCGAGCGATGGGCCTTGAGCCATGTCGTCGAGTGGCGCATTTCCTCCATACGCTCCGGACCAGGCCCCCGTCCTTCGGCGAGAGATCGTCCGTAGTGCCAGATCACGGAGACCGTGTCGCGCAGGATCGTGGCATCCACCAGCGCCGATATCTCGCGCTCGGTGAGGGTCACGAAACGGGAGTAGCCGCGGCTGAAGCCGGCTCCGTTGATCCAGGAGTCCTCGTGCTCCCAGATGCGCATGCTGAACTTCAGTCCCGAGGCGACATCCAGCACCCGGATCTCAGGGAGGGCGAACTCGAAGTCCAGGATGGCGCTGATGCAGCCCCGGTGACAGAGGGTGTTGCTCGGCGCGAAGTCGCCATGAATCACCTGCCGCGGCAGCAACGGACAGGTCTGTCTGATGAATCTGCTCGTCTCCCGATACTCGGCGCGCCACCAGGCGCACAGGTCCGCGAGCCACGGATGCGGCCGCCAGCCGAGGTCCGCCGGGGTGAGTGCTTCGGGGTGGGGGATGCGGGGGTGAACGTCGGCCAGGTCGCCAAAGCCGGGCATGCCGGGGCGCGGCGCCGTGGAACACGCGCGCAACGCGCGGTGCAACTCGCCGAGGGCGGCGCCAACGGCTTCCAGGTGCGTGGGGTTGCCGTGGTCGGGGCGCTCGCCGGCGAGCAGCGGCAGCAGCGCGCAGTAGCCGGTGCCGTCGTGCACCCAGGTCGCGCCCGCGGCGGACGCGACCGGCGCCGGCAGCGAGAAGGAGAGGCCGCGGCCCTGCAACCAGGTCAGCAGGTCATGCTGGTAGCGCAGCCCCGCCGCTCCGTGCGGTACGGCGTAGCGCTTGAGCACGTAGCGGCCGGCCCCGGTGCGCACCCCCAGCGTGGTGTTGTTGGTGCCCGCGGCGGGCAGCGCAAAGGTGGTGACGGGCGGGACCAGGTCGTAGTGCCGCAGCGCGCTCGCGCCCGGTGGGTTGACCGGCATGTCTCTATGGTGAGGATAGTCAGCATGCCACGAGAACTGATAGCGCCCGAGCGCGAGCGGGTCGCGTTCCGCGACTACGAGCGGGAGCCGCTGGCGTCCGACCAGGTTCGGGTCCGCAGCGAGTTCGGGGCCGCCAAGCACGGCACGGAGATGGCGCTGTACAAGGGCTACGGCAATCCACGCGGCCACTACGACGGGGAGCTGCGCATCTTCACCCACGACTTCGGCGGCCGCGGGCCCTACCCCTCCGTGCTGGGGAACCAATGCGTCGGCGAGGTGATCGAGATCGGTGCGGCGGTCACCGCGGTGCGACCCGGAGACCGGGTGTTCGCGCACGGCGGGTTCCGCCAGGAACACGTCTGGCCGGCCGAGCGGGTGCGGGTGCTCCCGGAGGGCGTCTCCTGGCAGGCCGCCATCTGCCTCGACCCCACCGACTTCGCGCTCGGGGCCGTGCGCGACGGCCACGTGCGCATCGGCGACGCGGTCGCCGTGTTCGGGATGGGCGCCATCGGCCTGCTGGCCCTGCAGCTCGCGCGGCTGGCGGGGGCGCACCCGGTGATCGCCGTGGACCCGATCCCGTTACGCCGCGAGGTGGCGCGCGAGGTGGGTGCCGACCTGACGCTCGATCCCAGCGCCTGCGACGCCGGCAAGGAGATCCGCCTGGCGACGGCGCGTCGCGGAGCCGACGTCTGCATCGAGTACAGCGGCCATCACGCCGCGCTGCAGGCCGCCCTGCGCGGCGTCTGCTACCTGGGAACGGTGGTGGCCGGCGCCTTTCCCGGCGCCTATCCCGCGGGCCTCGATCTCGGCGCCGAGGCGCATTTCAACCGCCCCAGCATCGTGTTCTCGCGCGCCTGCTCGGAGCCCAATCCCGAGTACCCCAACTGGGACGAGCAGCGGCTGTTCGAGATAAGCTGGCGCCTGCTCAGCGACGGCAGTCTGAGCTGCGATCCGGTGGTGCAGCCGGTGGTCGCCTTCGACGACCTGCTCACCGAGTACCCCAAGATCGCTACCGCACCCGAGCAGAACGTGAAGCTCGGCGTGCGCTTCTGACCCGGAGGTTGCCATGGATAGAACGACTCGCACCTGCACTGCGACCGTCGTCATTTTCGTCTTTTGTGCCGCGGCCCTCGCCGCGGAGCCGATCAAGGTCGGCGTGCTGCTGCCCTCCTCGGGCGTGTACGCCGGCCTCGGCAATGACCAGACCCTGGCCCTGGAGATGGGCTTCGACCAGTTCGGCCGCGAGGTGGCGGGGCGCCCGATCGAACTGATCCACGCCGATACCGAGTCCAAGCCGGGCACCGGCTTGGCGCAGATCAAGAAGCTGGTGCTCAGGGACAGGGTCGACGTCGTGGTGGGCATCATCTCCTCTGCGGTCGCGGGGGCGGTACGCGACTTCGTGCACAACGCCCAATTACCACTGATCGTGTCCAACGCCGGCAACGACGACCTCACCGGCCCCCAGTGCAGTCCCTGGATCCTGCGCAGCTCCTTCTCCAACGCCCAGATCAGCCGCGAGATGGGTCCCTGGATGGCGGCCCAGGGCTTCAGGAACGTGTTTCTGATGGCGTTCGACTACGCCGCCGGCCACCAGGCGATGGAGGCGTTCCGCGGCGGCTTCGTGGCCGCGGGCGGCACCGTGATCGGCGAGGAGTATCCCCCACTGGGGGAGACCGAGGACTTCGGACCCTACCTCGCCAAGGTGAAGGCCGCCGATCCCGACGCGGTGTACGTGTTCTTCGCCGGCGGACCGGCGATCAAGTTCGTCAAGGAGTGGGCCGCGTTCGGCCTCAAGGGCGAGATCCAGCTCGCCGGCGCCGGCTGGCTCAACTCGGCGCTGTACATCAACGCCCAGGGCATGGACGCGGAGGGCGCCCTCGGCATCCTCAACTACGTGCCCTCCATCGACACGCCGGAGAATCACACGTTCCAGGAGCAGTTCCGCGCCGCGCACGGCCGTGACGCGTCGGAATTCGGGGTGGCCGCCTACGACAGCGCCCGGCTCATCGTCGACGCGCTCAAGGCCACCGGCGGCAACACCGCCGACAAGGAGGCGCTGGTCGCCGCCATGCGGGCGACCCGCTTCGACGGTCCCCGCGGCCCGTTCCGGATCGATCCCCGGACCAACAACGTGATCCAGAACCTCTACATCTTCGAGGTGCAGGCGCAGGGCGACGGCGTTGCCGCGGTGGTGCAGGAGGTGATCGCCGACGTCCAGGACCCACCCAACGGCTGCACCCTGTAACTGCCGCCCTGCCCCGCTCCCGGCCACGCGGAGCGGGCGCAGGGCGACGCCAGGTTTGCGTGCCCCGCGGCAGGTCGGTAGCCTGATCAGTGACAACCAGGGGGAGAAATTGATCCCATGCAGTATTCAGTGATGCTAGATGCCATCGACGAACCGGGGTTCGAGGGCTACTACTACGCTCACATTCCAGCGTTGGATCTGACGACGCAAGGTAAGGGGATCGAAGGAGCGGTAGCGGCTGCCACAGATCTGGCGGAATTGTGGGTAGCCGAAAAATTCTCCCGCGGAGAACCCATTCCAAAGGAATCACGTTCCGTGATCGCCCGCATCGAAATCTCCGATGCCGTTCTCAGCCCGTGAGGTTCTCACGAAGCTGCATCGGGCCGGCTTCGCGGAAGTTCGACAGTCGGGATCGCACACCCCCTTGACGCTTGCCGAGTTTCGCAAGCTGTAACCGAGGACGCGGCCTGGCCCTGCCCCGAGAGGCGCTACCGTGTTGCTTGATCCGCAGTTCCTGATCGTGCAGACCCTCAATGGGCTGCAGCTCTCGGCCCTGCTGTTCCTGCTGTCGATCGGGCTTTCGGTGGTGTTCGGATTGATGAACTTCATCAATCTCGCACACGGCACGCTGTACATGATCGGCGCCTACCTGGCCCTGAGCGCGGTGCGCGCCTTCGCTTCGTTCTGGCTGGCCCTGCTGCTGGCGCCCCTCGGCGTCGCCCTGCTCGGCGGCCTGCTCTACGTGGTGCTGCTGCGCCACCTGCAGCGCGCCGATCCGATGCGGCAGGTGCTGGTGACCTTCGGCCTGATCTTCGTCGGTTTCGAGGCCACGGACATCATCTGGGGCTCGCTGCCGCACGTGATCGAGGTGCCGGAGATACTGGCGGGCCGCAGCAGCGTGCTCGGGCAGGTGTATCCCACTTACCGCCTGTTCATCATCGCCCTGGGTGCCGCGGTGTTCCTGCTGCTGTACCTGGGCCTGGAGCGCACCCGCCTCGGCGCCATCGTGCGCGCGGGGGTGGACAACCGCACCATGGTGGCGGCGCTCGGCATCGACATCGGCCGCGTCTTCTTCCTGGTCTTCTGCCTGGGATGCCTGCTCGCCGGGCTCGCCGGGGTGGTGGCGGCGCCGGTGTTCTCGATCTACCCGGGCATGGACATGTCGGTGCTGATCCTGGCCCTGATCGTGGTGGTGCTGGGCGGCCCCGGCAGCCTCAAGGGGGTGGCGCTCGGCTCGCTCATCATCGGCATCGCGGACACCTACGGCCAGGTGGTGGTGCCCCAGTTGGCGCGGGTGACGATCTACGCCCTGATGGCGCTGATCCTGCTGCTCAAGCCGGCCGGCCTGGTGCCGGTCCGCAGCGGACACTGATGCGCAGCGCCGATCCGCTGCAACTGCCGGTCGCGGGGCTGCTCGCCGCCGTCGCGGTGGCGGTGTGGTTCGGCTCCGGCTACTTCGGCAAGGAGCTGCTTGCCGAGGTCGCGATCCTGGCGATCTTTGCCATGAGCCTCGACCTCCTGGTGGGCGTCACCGGGATGGTATCGCTTGGTCACGCCGGCTTCCTGGCGCTCGGAGCGTATACCACCGCCGGGGCCACGATGCTGTGGGGCTGGCCACCGGCCGCGGCGCTGGCGCTGTCGGTAGCGGTGGCGGTGCTGATCGCCATCGGCGTCGGCGTGTTCGTGATTCGCCTGAGCGGCGTGTTTTTCATCATGATCACCCTCGCCATCGGCCAGATGTTCCACGCCTACTTCTTCAAGGCGCGCGCCTTCGGCGGTGACAACGGGATGGCCGGCACCCCGCGCTTCGATCTCACCTGGCTCGGCCTCGAAAGCGGCGATCCGGCCGTGTTCTCCGCCCTGGCGGTGGTGGTCGCGGCACTCGTGTACCTCGTGCTGCTGCTGTTGCGGCGCTCGCCCTTCGGCACGATGCTCGCTGCCATCCACCAGAACGAGAGCCGCCTCGCCGCGCTGGGCTGTCCGGTGCGGCGTTACAAGCTGGCCGCGTTCGCCACCGGCGGCGGGGTTGCCGGCCTCGCCGGTGCCCTTACCGCGCAGCACACCGGCTTCGTATCGCCCGACCTCGCCTTCTGGACGCTGTCGGGTGAGGCCCTGATCATCGTCATCCTGGGCGGCAGCGGCAGCCTGATCGGGGCCGCGGGCGGGGCGGCCCTGTTCATTCTGCTGCGCGACCAACTCAGCGACGGCTCCTTCTGGAGCCGCCTGGCGCTGCCGGCGGAGCTGGCCAGCCACTGGCAACTGGTCATGGGCCTGTTCTTCATCGCGGTGGTGCTGCTGGCGCGCGACGGCGTGTACGGGCGCCTCACCTGGCTCATCAGGGGCCTGGCGCGAACGGTGATGCGGGCACGGCGCGGAGGCGGAACGTGACCGACGCCGTGTTTCACGCGGCCGGACTGCGCAAGTCGTTCGGCTCGCTGCTGGTGACCGACGACGTCTCGCTGCAACTCCCCGCCGGCCGGCGCCACGGCCTGATCGGTCCCAACGGCGCCGGCAAGACCACCCTGTTCAACCTGATCACCGGCGAGACCAGGGCCGACGCCGGCTGCGTATCGGTCGGCGGACGCGACCTGAGCGGCGCCAGGCCGGAGGTCAGGGCGCGCGCCGGGCTGGCGCGCAGCTTCCAGCGCAACAACCTGTTTCCCGGCCTCACCGTGCGCGAGAACCTGTTTCTCGCGTGCGCCCTGAAGCACCGCGTCGGCCACGTGTTCTGGCGGCCGGCGGCGCGCTTCGCGGCGCTGCGCGCGGAGGCGGAGGCGAGCGCGGAGCGGCTGGGACTGGCGGACCATCTCGGGGAGCGGGTCGACACTCTCGGCTACGGCACCCAGCGCCAGCTCGAGATCGGGCTCGCGCTGGTGCAGGAACCGCTGGTGCTGCTGCTCGACGAGCCGACCGCGGGGATGAGCCCGGAGGAGACCGCCACCATCCTGGAGCTGCTGTCGGCCCTGCCCGCGACGCTGACACTGCTGATCGTCGAGCACGACATGGACGTGATCTTCGGGCTGGCCGAGCGCATCACGGTGCTCGACTACGGCCGCGTGATCCTGGAGGGCACCCCGGCCGAGGTGCGCGCCTCGCCGGAGGTGCGCAGCCGCTACCTGGGCGGCGCCCGGCACGCTCCAGCAGCCTCGTGATGGCGACCCGGACGACGCCGCTGCTCCATATGGAGAACGTCGACACCTACTATGGCCACAGCCATGTCCTGCAGGGCCTCTCCCTGAATGTCGACCAGGGCAGCGTGGTGGGCCTGCTGGGACGCAACGGCGCCGGCAAGTCCACCGCCCTGAAGTCGATCATGGGCATCGTCGCCGCGGCCCGCGGCAGCATCCGCTTCGCCGGCGAGGCGATCCACCACCTGTCGCCGCACCGCATCGCCCGCCGCGGCATCGCCTACGTGCCGGAGGATCGCGGCATCTTCGCCTCGCTCACGGTGGACGAGCACCTGGGCCTGAATCGGCCGCGGAGCGCAGGCGGTCGCCGGGTCACCGCAGCCCAACTGTACGAGGATTTTCCCCTGCTGGCGGAGCGCCGCCGCCACCGCGGCAACCAGTTGAGCGGCGGCGAGCAGCAGATGCTGGCGATCGCACGCGCCCTCACCCTGGCTCCACGTCTGCTGGTCCTCGACGAGCCGACCGAGGGCCTGGCCCCGGTGGTGGTCGAGCGCATCGCCGCCATCGTCCACCGCCTCAAGACCACGGGAATGACCATGCTGATCGTGGAGCAGAACTACCCGTTCGCCACCGATCTGGCCGACGGCGTCTACGTCCTCGGCAAGGGCCGCATCCGCTGGCAGGGTACCGCCACGGAGCTGGAGGACAGTCCCGAGATCCGCGCCACCTGGCTGGGCGTCTGAGCGGCGCCGCACCCGTTGCGCACCCGGCCCGGCCGGATGATAATCCGCAGATGGAGATCAGGGCCGCCGTCGGAGCTGACGCGAGGGGCATCGCCGAGGTGCACGTGCGCTCGTGGCAGGCCGCGTATCGGGGCCAGATCCCCGACTCCGTCCTGGCCGCACTCTCGGTCGACGCCAGGGCGAAATGGTGGGAGCAGACCCTCGGCAACCCGGCCAACCGGGTCCTGGTGGCGGACGCGGCTCCGAAGATCGTTGCCTTCGTCAACTTCGGACCGTTGCGCGACGACGATGCCGACCGCGATTCGGTCGGCGAAGTCTACGCCATCTACTGCCTAACCGAGTTCTGGGACCGCGGGATCGGCCGCAAGTTGATGGAGGCCGCCGTCGTATCGCTGTGCGACCTGAATTACGCGGCGGTCAAGGTCTGGGTCCTGGACACCAACCGCCGGGCGATTGCCTTCTACCGGAAACTGGGCTTCGCCGTCGACGGCGCCGAGAAGGTGGAGCAACGGGAGGACTATCAGATCCGCGAACTTCGCTACAGCCGCAACCTGCGCGTGTGAACGACGGCTACGACGTCTACTGCGGTCTGCTACGCCTGTACGACGAATTCTCGGCAGCACCGGACGCCGACGTTCCCAGGAAGTGGCGTTCGATAACGGCCTACGTTCAGCGCCGCCGACGGCCGTCTGACCGAGATCCGGACCGTGCGGACCGTGCCTCACGGTTGTGCTGGAGAAAGTACCCGCGCCGACATTCACCTGCACCCAACGGACGCCTCGTGTTCGGAAGTGGCCCGCCGGTGACGGAGGCGCCAGCGATTGATTGACGGCTGGCGCGCCGTGCGGCACACTCCCCAGATGGCCCCGACACGGTCTCTCCAGACCAGTAGCCTCTTGCGACTGCACCGTCGCGTCTCACCGCCGGCCGCATAGTGAGGCTTCCGTCGCTCTCGTCGCACAGGAGCCTCACGGGAGGTGCCGCTACCCGCTTTGCGGGCGGGGTCAGGGTCTATCTGCGCAAGTACCACGAGTTCTATCTGATGCTCGTGCCGGTGCTCGCGTTCTATTTCATCTTCAAGTACCTGCCAATGTACGGCGTGGTCATCGCGTTCCAGGATTACAGCATCTTCCGGGGCGTGGCCGGCAGCCGTTGGGTCGGGTTCGAGAACTTCGCCTGGGCGTTCGAGCAGCCGACGTTCTGGCTGGCCACCGCCAACACCATCAAGCTCAACCTGCTCTCCCTCATCTTCGGGTTCCCGGCGCCGATCATCCTCGCCCTGCTGCTCAACGAGGTGCGGCGGCGGTCGTTCAAGGCGGTGGTGCAGTCGATCTCCTACCTGCCGCATTTCTTCTCGTGGGTGGTGGTGTACGGCATCGTGCTGGCGTTCTTCAGCCCGTTCAACGGCATGCTGCCGAAGCTGTTGCACAACCTGGGGCTGGAATCGGTTGGGTTCCTGACCCGGATCAACTGGTGGTTGTCGATCTTCATCGGCTCCGGGATCTGGAAGGGCGCCGGCTGGGCGGCGATCATCTATATCTCGGCGCTCAGCGCCATCGACCCGGACCTGTATGACGCCGCCTACGTCGACGGCGCTGGACTGCTGCGCTCCACCTGGCACGTCACGCTGCCGGGGATCCGGCCGACCATCATCATCATCTTCATCATCAACCTGGGCCAGCTCCTGAACATCGGCTTCGAGCAGCCGTTCCTGCTCGGCAACGCCCACGTCAGCGACGTCGCCGAGGTGCTGAGCACCTATATCTACCGCTTCGGCCTGCTGCAGCAGGAGTTCAGCCTGACCGCCGCCGTCGGGCTGATGCAGTCGCTGATCAACTTCGGGCTGCTGATCCTGGCCAACTACGTCATCCGCCTCACCGGGCAGCGCGGCATCTGGTAGGCACATGGTAAACGCCGGCCGCATCACCAACGCGTACCGGGTGTTCACGGTCTGCAACACCGTGCTGCTGGTAGTGTTGAGCTTCGCCTTCCTGTTCCCGTTCGTGTTCGTGATAGCGCGCTCGCTCAGCGACGGCTACTACGTGCTGAGCGGACAGGTGTTCCTCTATCCGCGCGGCTTCACCCTGCAGGCGTACGAGGTGATGATTACCGACCCGCGCATGCTCAAGGCGCTGTGGTTCACCACCCAGTTGGCGGTGCTCGGCACCGTGCTGAACCTGCTGTTCACGATCCTCGCCGCCTATCCGCTGTCGCGCAGCCGGCTGGCGGGCGTGGCGTTCATCCTGGGTCTCGTCTTCGTGAGCTGGTACTTCAACCCGGGGCTGATCCCCACCTATCTGGTGGTGCGCGGGATGGGGTTGATCGATACCATCTGGGCGCTGATCTTTCCCGACGTGATCCAGCCGTTCCTGCTGATCATCCTCATCACCTACATCCGCGGCATCCCGCACGAGATGGAGGAGGCGGCGGTGGTGGAGGGCAGCTCCTACTGGGGCATCCTGCGCCGCATCGTGATTCCGATGTGCCGGCCGGTCATCGCCACCTTGATCATCTTCTACGCGGTCGGGCACTGGAACCAGTTCTTTCAGGGCCTGCTCTACATCAACGACGGCGACAAGTACACCCTGCAGATGCGCTTGCGCATCATCATCGACCTGTTCTCGGAACGGCTCGAAAACGTCGCCGTCACCACGGAGAACGACGGGTCGATGGTCGCCGAGACAGCGCAGGCGGCGGCCATCATCATCGCCACCGTTCCCATCGTGTTGATCTATCCGTTTCTGCAGCGTCATTTCATCAAGGGGGTGACCCTGGGCGCAATCAAAGGCTGAGGCAGTAAGGAGACAAGGAAGGACGACGACCGAGGGTGCGCCGGCGCGGCGCATTTCGCATCCGGAACAACAAGAAACCTCAAATGGGGAGGAGATGTTGTGAAAAATCTATTGATCGTGTTGCTGGCCCTGGGGCTGGCAACGACCGCGTTCGCCACCGGCGAGGGCGAGGCCGCCGGCGCGATGGCCGTGGTCACCCACATGGTGGCCGACCGCAACATCGTGCCGCCGGAGGTGGGTACCATCGACGACAACTGGTACACGCAGCTCGTCGACGAGCACCTGGCGCCGCTGGGGATCGACGTGGATATCGTCGTGTTTCCGCGCGCCGAGTACGACTCCAAGGTGGTAACGCTGCTCGCCGCGGGCGACGCCCCCGACGTGATGTGGACTTGGAAATTCCCGCCGTACGGCAGCCAGGCCGGCGAGTGGACACTGGAGGGCGGGCTGCTCGACTACGGCCCCTACCTGGAGGAATTCGGACCCAACCTGCTCAAGCTCTACTCGGAGAAGGACCTGAAGGCGGGGTCGTTCTACGGCCAGCAGGTCGGCTTCAGGCGCCTGCAGACCACCAATCAGTGGTCCGTCCAGACGTTCATCCGGCAGGACTACCTCGATGTCCTGGGGCTGGAACAACCGCGCACCATCGATGAGGTGTACGAGCTCGCGGTCACCCTGAAAGCGAACGCCGACAAGCTCGGGCAGGATCCGGAGACCTTCTTTCCCATCCAACCTCGGAGTCTGCAGTGGATTCCGCATCGATATTTGCTGTCCGCGTTTCTGGACGAGACGCCGGGGCCGGAGCGGATGGTGGTGCCGTGGCAGATGTGGCCGGAAAGCAAGGAGGCGGCGCGCTGGCTCAACAAGCTCTACAACGAAGGGCTGGCCGCCGACCTGACGGTGGATCGCACCATGCACGGCCAGATGGTGATCAACGGTCAGACCGCGATCATCCCGTGGGTAATGCACAGCCCGATCTTCGTCGGCTACGGCGACTTCTACAACAAGATGGTGCAGAACAATCCGGACGCCAAGCTGGAGCCGATCTACCCGTGGACCAAGGATACCAGTCTACCCTACTGGAACGAGCTCTTTGGCAATCCGGGCTACGGGCTCGGCTTCATCACCCCCTCCTACACCAAGCATCCCCAGCAGGTGGTGCAGTACCTCGACTACCTGGCCTCCGACCTGGGCCGGCAGACGATGATCCTCGGCGTCGAAGGCCAGGATTGGGAGAAGACCGCGGACGGTGGCTTCCGGCGGCTGATCAGCCCGCAGGAAGTGACCGACCGCATCGCCTGGATCCAGCCGCAGTGGGAAGTGCTGAGTCTGGCGTTTCCCGACAGCGCGGCACTCAATGGGCAGGCGCTGTACGGAACCCAGTTCCGCGGCGCCGAGTACGTGGAATGGGTACGCTACGCGGAGCAGAACTACCCCGTGCATCCGGCGCCGGTGGTGAGCCTGCCGGTTCCGGAACGGAACCGTTCGTGGGGCGCGATCAACGGCGACTGGAACAACGCGCTGCCGAAGATCCTGGTCGCTCCACCGGAGGAGTTCGACGCGCTCTGGGACGCCGCCGTCAAGGCGTTCCGCGACAACGGCGGCGACGCCATCGCGGAGGAGGCGGTCGCCAACTACGAGCAGTGGGTGTCGCAATAGCGCGACGCAACAACGAATGCAGTAACGCGCGGGTAACGACCGACGAACTGCGCCGGCGCGCCGGCGGCGGTGGCGGAACCGTTCCACCGCCGCCCCGGCGCGGCCCGGACTCCGATCGACACTGCGGAACGACCACGTTCAGACTGGCGGGAAACGCCGGTCATCCTGCGGTGGGTCCTGTCGGGTACGCAGGACATCGGTGGTGTTTGCGATCGGTGCAGCCTCAATCGTGCGCAACCACGCGAGCACCGGCGTACAGGCGCTGCCCTGTCCCAGGCCGCGCTTGAGCAGGGGGAAGAACTGGCCGCCGGTGACGGCGGCGGCGAGGCCGGCGAGTCCCCGCTTCCCCCAGCGTCGGGTACACTCTTCAATGATTCCCGGCAGGGCCGGATCGTGCTCCGAAACGGCGCTGGCGTAGCGGGCCGCCAGACGCATTTCCGATGGCGCCTCCCCTTCCGAGTCGACCAGCAATCGCCGAATGTCCGGCAGCGGGACGCCGGCCTCGGCGGCCATGTTGATCGCCAGCTTCAGACACGAGCCGCAGTCGGCATACCGGGTGGCGACGATCTTGGCTGCGAAGTAGGGCGCCGGAGGCAGTCCGAAACGATGGCGCGTGAACGAGGAAGCCAACACCAGCTTGAGCGCTCCGTTCCGGTCGGTGTCCACCAACTCCTGCAGGTAGCTGGCGTCGTAGCCGTATCGGGAGCCGAATCTTGCGAACGATCTCTTCAAGGTGCGGGCGATCATGACACACCTACCGGCGCGCAACAGTTACGTCCAGAGGCGGCCAGCTTGGGCGTCACGCAATTCACTGCGGCGAACTGCGAGCCGCTACGTAAGGGGCTACAGCGTGAGCGCATGTACTTGCTCTCGGAAGTACCGGAAGCTCGGCGAGGCGTTTCGGGCCACGTCGATGTGCGGAGCTATGTGTTCAGCCCACGAGGCCTTCTCTCTGCCTATCGCTTGCCACCCCTCGCGTGCCAAGGCCTCTGCGCCGCCACGGTACAGTGCGTCCGCAAGCCGTTCCCAGGTTCCGCATATGTCGTCGTTGCGGTAGCGCCTAAGCACACTTGTGTCGACACGGGGATAGGCGGCCACGACTGCGCAATAATCGCCAAGCAACCAAGCCTCACCCTCCTCGACAGCAATGCAGAACCGTGTCTCGGGCCTCGGCTTGCACGTTGCCAGGATCTCCATCAGCTCGCGACGAAACTCTCTCAGGCACCTACGGTCAAGGTCACATACCACAATCACGGCTGCCGGGTAGTTCACGACAGTCCGTCCGTATCCTCGTAGCAATCTCGCAAGCTGGTCGAGCAACAACCGTTTGCTCGGATCAGAATTGCTCCTGAGGTTGCGCGGAATGTGTCCGATTCCCCGGTCGGCGATAACTCTGAATGTGTGCCGCTCACCGATGATCTTTGGCATAAGAATATCGAGAGATCGCTTGCCAGACGCATCTTCGACCAGTACCTCAAAGTGCATGCCTTTACCTGGCGTCAAGATAGTCGCTGTACCAAAGATTTCCGAGCGGCAACCCCTCGGCCACCATATTGGTGACAATTGGATCATCGCTAGCCCGACGTGCCATCGACATCCCGTCGGCTCCCTTGTCCAGGATCCACACTTCCGCTGGCTCCAACGAGTTGACGAAGTATGGCTGGTGCGTGGTTACAAACACCTGCGAGCCACGTCTATGCGTCGCAGCATGTTCGCGGAACTCGGTCGCCAGAGTTTCCAGCAACTTGTGGTATAAGCCATTCTCCGGCTCCTCGATGCACAGGAACGGAGGAGGCGTCGGATCTTCGAGCAGCAAAAGATAGCAGAAGACCTTGAGCGTTCCGTCCGACATCTGCTGGGCGTAGAACGGATCCGTGAAACCTTGGTCGTTGAACCTGAGCAGAAGCCGGCCATCGCTGGTCCGCTCCGTTTCGATCTTGTCTACCCCCGGAATCTTGGATGTGATTCTGTCGAGCACCCGCCTGAATCGCTCTGGATGATCCCGTTCCATGAACTGGACGACGTTACCCAGATTGTCGCCGTGTACATTGAGGTGTTTCTGGGGACCGGCCAAGGGCAAGCTACGTGCAGCGTCGGGGCTGAAGTAGCTCAGGTACCATGCCTGTACAAAGCGTCGAAACTCGGCAATCCGCGGGTGCTGTTTCAATGCCCCAAGCGTTGCGATTCCCAGTTGACTTGAGTCCGTCAACTCCACCCACTCCCGATCCCAGGACTCCTCTTGGTGTTCCAGCGTTTCCAGGTAGTCCTGAAAATCGTCCGGCTCCTCGGCGACACCAGCATCCTGCTCTCCCTTCCATGCTATTCCTTCGCCATTATTGAGCCAGAGGAAGGTAAACGGACGTCCGTGTTTTTGGCCACGCCGCCGCTGGCGAAGCCGTTCGTATGTGACGCGCGGCCTCCCACTCAAGTCCTGCTCAATCTCGACCTCGTAAGTTATTGGACGATCCCGTTGACGTTCCCGATAGTACAACTCGAACTCGATTGGTCCGTGCGTTCCCTGTGTATGCAGACGTATGAATCCGCCTCGGCCACGCGCGTCACAAGCGTACTCGACGCCATCGCTGAGCGCATCAGCAAGGAACCCGAATGCATCGAACAGCGCACTCTTGCCCACTCCGTTCTTGCCAATCACCGCCGAAATCGGCGTAAGCGGCGTGCGGTCCTGCTGATTCCACAGTCGACCAAGAGTCACTTCCTTCAGTACTTTGAAGTTTTTACCCTAAAGCCTTCGATCCTCGCCATTACCATGTCCCCGCGCGTCATTCGTCAAACGCGATCTATTATACCTGAGACTCCGGCTCACGGGCACCTACCGAGCCTGACTCGAATCAACCGTCATCGGCGTAGTGGCCGGACAGGTCGGAGCCATACGTCTCGACCAAGGGTTCCACAACGGACAAGGCGACTCACACTCGCCTACCTCGTGGCAGACCGGCACGCGACGCTCATGGGTGTAGTCCATCTGCCACTGTCGGGGTTCGTGCACGTCTGGTCCGAAAATGGCAGCCACCGTGCACTGCCCCATGCGCCGTTCTCATGGTCCTCGGTGTCACGGAGTGACCGTGCTGGCTCTCAGAGAATCGACCTGGCGAGCAGTTTTGACGACCCCTCCCTCGTAGGGTATGCTGTCCCGCATCACGGGGGGCGCAGAGTTGCCCAGCGGAGGTAAGCGATGGCCGATTCACCAGGCAGGATCAAGCGCGGCCCGTTGTCCGGCAAGAGCGTCGGACTGCTGGCGGGACCGGAGTTCAGCGACTTTCAGGCGTACTATCTCAACCTTTACCTGAGCGAGCTTGGCGCGCGGGTCACCAATCTGGTGATCGGCTGGCCGGAGGTGGGGTGGAAGATGACCCGCCCGGCTACCTCGGACACGGTGCAGGGCACCTTCGGGCTGCGCCTCGACCCGATCCCGACGATGGCCCCCGGCGACCGCTACACCTCACGCGTGTTCCGCAGCCAGGCGGAGCTCACCCCGGCCGCCGCCGAGGAGCTGGACGCGCTGATCGTGCTCGGCGGCCACTCCGCCGACGTGCTGCGCGTCGACCCCGCGGTGACCGGCTTCGTGTCCGCGGCCTGGAACGACGGGGTGCTGGTCGGCGCCCTGGAGTGCGGCCAGATGGTGCTGATGAGCGCCGGCGTGGTCTCCGGCCAGCGCGTCACCGGCTACCGCGTCGTGCGGCCGTTCCTGTCCCGTCTCGGCAGCTTCGTGGATCAGCCGGTGGTGGTCGACGGCAACCTGATCACCGCCCGCGACAGCGACGCCACGCCCGAGTTCCTGCGCGCCCTGGCGCGCTGGTTCCAGCCCGACTGGGAGGACCCCACGGCGGACCTGCTGGACGGCAAGCGCATCCTGATCATCGCCGGGCAGGACTTCGAGGACGTGGAGCTGTGCGTGCCGGCAATGGAGTTCGACCAGCGCGGCGCGCAGGTGGTCCTGGGCACCTTCCCCGCGCCGGTGGTGTCGCGTCCCCCGATGCGAGGACTGGACGTGGTCATGGGCAACTTCGGCATGTCGGTGCCGTTCCAGGAGCTGGACGATACCCGCTATCCGGTGGCGCCGCTCGCCGACCTGAGCCTCGACGACTTCGACGCGGTGATGATTCCGGGCGCCTTCTGTCCCTGGAACTGTCTCGACGAGGGTTCGCCCGTGGAGCTGTGCCGGCGTGCGGCCGCGGCCGGCAAGGTGGTGGCGGCGATCTGCCACGGGCCCCTGGTGCTGGCCGCCGCCGACCTGGTGGACGGGCGCCGCATCGCCGGCTTCACCGCCTGCCGCGACGACGTGATCACCATGGGCGCCCACTACGACTTCGGTTGGCCGGCGATGATCGACGGCAACATCGTCACCGGCCGCATCCCCGACGACGTCCCCGAGTTCATCGACGCCATCACCGACGCCCTGTGCGGCACCTGTCTCCTGGAGGCCGCCACCCCGGCACCCGCGGAGGTTGCGAGCACTGCGCCGTGAACACCTGCCTTGGAGCCGGACTACAGACCGATGCGTTGGATCTCCTTGGCGACGAACGGAAATAGCTCCTCCACGATTTCCAGTATCCTGTGTTGGCGGTAATACTCAACGTGCCGGCGGCGTGTCTCGCACCAATCGAGGTCGTTCAGTCCCAAGCGGGTGATGGTAGCCGCGACGCTCTGCTTCCGGGATGCGTCCAGTGACGGGGCAGCGTATACACGGCACTCCACGATATCCATCACGAACCGGCGGCCGGGCGGACGAGGCGACGGTTGGCCAACCAGTTCCGCGATTGCCCATGACCCCGGCTTCCGGACCCTCTGGTCAAAGTGGTCCGGTTCCGGTCGTGGCGCAACTCGTACCACGACTATTCGGTGGCTCGTTTCTTCTTCAGCAACTCCCGAAAGTGGCCCCATCCGGCAAGAAAGGGGTCGCAATCGGAAAGGACCCTGCCGAGTTCCCGGCCTACTTCTTCCACCTCTTCGAGCGAAGGTTGCTCGCCACTGAGAGCAACTCCCGGGCCCGCAGGACAACCCGCTCCGCCTCGATGCTGCCACGGTCGGTGAGCAGGTCGAACGCGTCGCTCGTGAGCCAGTGCCCGACCGCTCCTCGCCGTTCATATGGCCTGCGTCTGAGCACCACTCCCGACTCGGTCTCCAGGTCAAGGTCGAACCAGGCGTCCCGCTCTTCATCGAACCAGACTTCGGCGGAGGACAGCACCAACGGGGAGTGAGTGGTGACTACCATTTGCACGGTGTCCGGTGTGCCCAGTTCTCGCATGGCGCCTGTAAGGCAGCTCAGAATCGATCGTTGCCAGCGGGGGTGCAGGTGGCTCTCCACCTCGTCTATCAGCAGCGCGACGCGATCGCACGGTAGTTCGCCGAGTTGTTCGGCAGCGAGCCGGTGTTCACGCCACGCCAACGTGAGCATGTAGGCCAGCGCGACGACACGGCGGATCCCGGCGGAGGCGTGCAGGATGGAAATCGCTTCAGCGTAGCCGGTGCGGATGGTGGGGATGTCCCTGGGGTCGTCGATGGAGATGCGCGACAGACCGCCCGGCTGGACGCGGACACCCGTCCCATCGGACGCGAGCGTCTCGATCACCGCCTTCATGGTGGCGTGACTGTCATTCTGCGCGCTGATCCAGGCAGCCCAGTCGATGATCAGCCCGTTGCAGATCGGTACGCGCCGGCCGTTTTCCTGCACAAACGCGCCGTTCCACACCTCGTCCTGAGTAAACACCTGCGCCGGACGGCGCTCGGAGAAGTCGGCGTCGCCACGGCGCCGCCAGTAATTCCGAGCCGGGTCCCAGTACGAGAACGACCCATCCGTGTGAGCGTAGATCACCAAGCCCGGCAGCAACGGCCTTCCGGGGCCCCCCTTCCACGCTTGATCCCTTGCTACATACCGAGCCTCGTACTCGGCGCTGGTGCTCCTTCCGCGCGCTCGAAACCGGATGCTCGCATCCTCGCCGGCCGCCGCCGGTCGAGCCGCATACCCGGCGTTCACGTGCGGGTTCACTTCCTGCGGCCATCTGCGCGTCAGCGCCCACCAGACCACGTCCAGCAGGAAGCTCTTGCCCAGTCCGTTGTCGCCGGTAATGACGTTGAGCCGCGGGGCGAGCTCCATATCCATCCCGAGCGCGGGACCGACGTTGCGGAGGCGCAGGTACTCAATCATGGCGCCAGTTCAGATTAGCAGAATGTGGGGATCGGGTATGCTGGCTCTCATGGTGAACGGCTACGAGGTTCTGGCCCAGCTCGCCGGTCTGAAGCAGCACCCTGAAGCCGTGGGATTCGACCTCGGCGCGTAGCCGGGCCGCGGTGCGATAGCGGCGGAACGGGTAGTACCATGACCCGTTGATGCAGATCGAGCCGTCGACCTGCTCCTTGCCGTCGTAAGGCTCGTAGTAGACGTCGGTGTCCGGGTCGAACAGGCTCGCCTTGTCGTAGCGGTCGAACACCCGGCTCGAGCGTCGATCGACCACCTGCCGGTCGCTGCGGTGCCGGGCGGCGGCGTACATGGCGCTGCTCACCAGGTAGTAGCCGCGCGGATCGAGCCGTGCCTTGACGGCACGGAACACCGCCTCCCGGTCCGCGTCGAGCACGATCCCCTGCAGGCAGTAGCTGTCTACGATCAGGTCGTAGGCCGGCCCGTGACGCGGAATCCGGGTAACGTCCATCACCTCGAAGCGCACCGCCTGGCCGCGCTCCGAGGCGATGCACCGTGCCTCCGCTATGGCTTCCGGTATCACGTCGATGGCGTGGACATCGAATCCGCGTTCGGCCAGGTAGATCGCGCCAGGCCCGGTCCCGGTGCCCAGTTCCAGGACCCGCGGGCGGTCCCGCTGCAGGCGGAGCCGCGGAATCGCCTCTTCGAGAAACCCACGCGACGAGAAGTCTGCGTACTTGGCAGGAGCTCCCGTGCCCGCGACGCTTCGATAGCGCTCGATGTTCTCGCGCAGGTAGTTTCTCATCCTCGCAGGCTCCGCGCCGACCCTACCGGCGGCACCTCGGCTGCGCAACTCACGCGGACAAGTCGCCGATTGACACTATTGGAAAAAAAATTATCTTAATCTCGTGACCGCCCCCTGGTCCTTCTACGGACGCCGCGAGGAACTCGGCAGTCTCCTGGAAATCATGCGCCGGCCGCGCTGGTTCTTCGGGGCGATCCGTGGACGCCGCCGGATCGGCAAGACCGCGCTCATCCAACAGGCACTGAAGACCATCTCCGAAGATGGCCCGGCCGGCCAACCCGTCCTGCTGGTGCGCATCCCGGACAGCAGTCCCGCCGACTTTGCCTCGGTATTCCGGAGCGCGCTGGGGGAAGCAGGGCTGGCGCCGGACACCGGGACGGGAGAGCTGATCCGTGACTTGCCGCAAATAGCCACTACGGTGGGTTCGCTGTGCTCCCGTGGCGCGATCGTGATCCTCGACGAGTTCCAGGTCTGCCATCGTGGCCCGCTGAGCGGTCTCCCCTCTCTGCTGCAGGCGCAGGTGGATCGGCTTCAGGACCGCGACGCAGCGGGCGGCCTGATCGTCCTCGGTTCCGTGCAGGCGGAGATGGAGGCGCTGCTGCACGACCGACGGGCACCGCTGTTCGGACGCGCGACGTTCGAGCTGACTCTCGGACCGTGGGATCTGGCCACCATCTTCGAGGTGTGCCGCGCACATGGCGCCGCCGACCCCGCCCGTTCCCTGACGCTGTACACCCTGTTCGGCGGCGTGCCCAAGTATTGGCGACACTACGCCGAAACCGACGGCCTGGATGCCATCGGGGAATGGGAACCGTGGGCGCAGCAGGTGTGCGAACGGCTGTTTCTGCGCAACGACTCGCCCTTGCGGGAGGAGGGAGACGGGTTGCTCGCTCGTGAACTGCGGCGCAACTACCTCGCCATTCTGAGGACGCTGGCCGAACGTCCAAGCTGTACCCACGCCGAGCTGAAGGATGCGTTGCCGGAACTCTCGCTGGGACCGTACCTGCACGCCGTGACCAGCGACCTGCGGCTGGTCGAGAGGAGACTTCCGATCTTCGCGGGTGAGCGACAGCGCCGCGCGCGCTATACGATTTCCGACCCGTTCCTCTGCGCCTGGCTGCGCGTGATGCAACCCGCGAGTCAGGCCGCGCGCGTGTTGCCGTCGCAGCAGGTGGCGCTCCGGTTGCTGTCCCGGCTGCGCACGCTGGAGGGACATGCGTTCGAACGCATGGTGCGGGACGCCACCGAGACGGCATCGCGCGCGGGCGCCGCGGACTTCCCGATCACCGATCGTGTTGCCGGCTACTGGAGCCGGTCCCGGCCGCAGCCCGGATCCGTGGAGATCGACCTCATTGCGTGGAACGAAGAAGACAGATGCGTGCGCTTCGGCTCGTGCAAGCGCAATCCCGAGCGCCACGATGCCGCGTCGCTGCGCGGATTTCGCGACCATGTCAATCGTTTCCTCGCAACCGCTGTCGGCAAGCGCTTCACCGGTTGGCGCCACCAGTTCGCTCTGCTTTCGCCACGGTTCTCCGAGCAGCAGCGAGCCCGGCTGGAGGCGGAGGACTGGATCTGCCGCGACCTCGTCGACTTCCAACGCATGCTGCGCAGCGTTCAAAACGGTGCGGCCGGTGTGTTGCCCCCATCCCCGAAGCTGAACGGTATGGAGTGATGGAAACCGAGAGTCCTTCTCCTTTTATCATCGAAAACGGCAACTGGGGTGCGACCAGCCTGCGGGCGATTCGCGGCGTGCTCAACTCGGCGTCCGACGTTCTGCTGGCGGCCTTTGGAAAAAGGCCGGACGCGGCCATTCACGTGGCGCCCTGGCGCCGGGCCCCGCAAGTGTCGTACGACCTGCGCCCCTACCGGATGTGGCTCAGCGCGCGCGACACCTACTGGTGCCAGTACGTGTACCAGTTCGCGCACGAGCTGTGCCACGTCATGACCCACTTCGACCGCTACCGGGACCACAGGCACCGCTGGTTCGCCGAGGCGCTGTGCGAACTGGCCTCTCTCTTCGTTCTCCAGCGCCTCGCGACGGTGTGGGCGGAGCATCCTCCGGACGGCGTTGCGGAAGCGGCAGCGTACGCACCCCACTTCGCCACCTACGCGGTGCAGGTCGCGGACCGGTACTCTTGCCCCAGCGATCTACCGCAATGGCTGGCGGACCACCTCCCGGAGATGGAAGCGGATCCCTACGTGCGGGCTCTCAACGGCGTGGTGGCCGTCAGCCTGCTGCAACGGTTCCTTGCCGCCCCCTCTCTGTGGCGCGACTGCAGCCGGCTGAACTGCTGGGATCCGTCCGCGAACCGGACCTTCGAGGATTACCTCGATGCCTGGGCTCACGATCTCCGTCGCGCGGGCTCGACACCGCGCGTGCCGCTGCTGATCCAGGAATCGTTTTACCGTCCTACGGGCCAGCTCCCGATCTGACGCGGCGCCAGAGATTCTCGATCGGGACCGGCTCGATGGCGTCGGCGAGGTCGAAGCCGAGGATGCGGGAGTAGAAGTAGAGCTCGGCTTCGAGGGCGCGCC
Organism: Spirochaetia bacterium; assembly: GCA_965203905.1. Classification (GTDB taxonomy): domain Bacteria; phylum Spirochaetota; class Spirochaetia; order SZUA-6; family Bin103; genus Bin103. Next base: position 7,091,991 of record CBDBDQ010000005.1, read on the forward strand.
TGGCGTTCTCGGCCTTGCGGAAGCCGTGCTGCTCGCCGGGGAACGGCACGTAGGCGACCGGCAGCCCCTTGCGGCGCAGCGCCTCGACCATCAGCTCGGCCTGGTTCGGCGGCACGATTCGGTCCTCCAGCCCCTGCAACAGGATGATCGGACAGGAGAGCCGCTCGGTGTGGTGGAGCGGCGAGCGCTCCAGGTAGCGGTCGCGGCGTTCCGGATAGGGGCCGACCAGCGAGTCCAGGTAACGCGACTCGAACTTGTGGGTCTCCTTGGCGAGGGCTTCGAGGTCGCTCACCCCGAAGTGGCTGGCGCCGGCGCGGAACACGTCGCGGAAGGTGAGCGCGGCCAGCGTGGTGTAGCCGCCGGCGCTGCCGCCGGTCACCAGCAACCGGTCGCCGTCCACCTCGCCGGTGCGCACCAGGTGCAGCGCGGCGTTGATGCAGTCGTCCACGTCCACGATTCCCCAGCGGCCGTTGAGCCGGCGCCGGTAGGCGGTGCCGTAGCCGGTGCTGCCGCCGTAGTTCACGTCCACCACCGCGATGCCGCGGCTGGTCCAGAACTGGTTGCCCAGGCTCAGCGCCGCGGAGGTGGAGCCGGTAGGCCCGCCGTGGCTCTTGACCAGCAGCGGCGGGCGCTCCCCCGGCGCAGCTTCGTAGTCGCGGTTGCAGGGCGGGTAGTAGAAGGCGTGCGCGGTCTCCCCGCCCGTGGTCTCGAACGCGATCGGCCGCGGCACCGAGAGGTAACCGGCGTCCACCGTGAGCTCCCGCGACTGCCGCAACCGGGTGACCTCGCCGCTGGCCGGATCCAGCGACAGGAGACATGCGGGAAGGTCGTGCGCGGCGGCCACCATCACCACCCGGCCGGGGGCAGCCCTGATGTCGCCGCGATCCGCCTCCGTGTAGTCGGTATCGATCGGCCTCAACCGCTTGCTCCGGGTGTCCAGCGCCGCCAGCCGCGAGCGGCCCTCCTCCAGGTAGCGGCAGAAGAGCCGGTCGGCCGACTCGAAGGCGTAGGTCCGCGTCCCCAGGGTCCATGCCGGCACCGCGAACTCGGCCTGCATCGGCGCCAGCGCCTCATGCGGTCCGTCACGCCAGCGGTACAGGTTCCACCAGCCGCTGCGGTCGGAGACGAAGTACAGCGCCCCGTCCGGCGACCACTCCGGCTGGAACACCGACTCGCCGCGGTCGCCGGCTACCTTGTTCGCCGCGCCCACGGCGCCATCCTCATCCAGGTCCGCCACCCACAGCTCGGTCTCGTCCCAGGGCATGTGCGGGTGGTCCCACGCCAGCCAGGCCAGCCGGGTGCCGTCCGGGCTGACCGACGGATAGCCGTAGAAGTCGCTGCCGGACACCAGCAGCTCGCCGGCGCCTCCGGCCGCCAGGTCCAGCGCTACCACGGCGTTGACCGCCTCGCGCCCGGGCTCGCGATGGTCCTCGCGCACGCACACCAGGCGGCCCCGGCGGAGGTCCACCATGCCGTCGCCAAAGCGCAGGTCCACCCCCTCCGGAGTGATCGCCACCGGCGCCGCGCCCGGCTCCTGCCGGTACACCCGCTGGTCGGCGAAGTTGGCGAACCACACCACGCCGTCCACCACCCAGAAGCAGAGCCCGCCGTACTCGTGCACCCGGGTACGCACGTTGAACGGCGGCGGGGTCACGTCGCCCGTCGCGCCGTCGGGCGTGCGGCGCACCACCACGTTGCGGCCGCCGTCGGAGGCCCGCGTCTCCACCCAGTACACGTCGTCGCCGTCGAGCTGGATCGCCCCCAGCCGCACCGCGTCCTGCACGATCAGGTCGCTGGTGATGGGCGATCTCCACGAGCCACACGGTGCGATGGTCGGCATCTTCATGCTCCCGTTACCTGCCGCAGCAGGTCGAAGAACGCGCGCTTGCGCGGCGTGTTGATGCTCCAGTCTATCGGCACGCTCTGGAAGCCGTCGCCGTAGTTGCCGGGGGCCAGCCCGCCGCCAGCACCGGGTCCCGGATCGAAGTACCCCCACCCCGCCCGCCGCGACAGCGCCGCGGTGAAGTTGTTCTGTGCCCGGTCGAAGTCGAAGTGGTCGTCCTCGGTGAACATGATCGGCTGCCCGGCATAGGCCGGCAGGGCGCGGGTGTCGTCCACCATGGCCGCAATGCGCCGCGGCTCGGTCACGCCGTTGCCGTGCAGCAGGATGAAGTCGGAGGTGGCGCACACCGCGTCGCCCGGGATCCGGCCGCCGCCGTAGCTGGTGCCCACCAGCAGCCTGTCACCGTTCCGCGTCACCCGCTGCGCGCGTGCGATCAACTCGTGCACGCGGCGCGGCTGCAGGATCTCGTGTTCGTAGCGCGGCACGTCGCACTCGTTGTTGACCTCGATCACCACGTTGCGCCAGCCCCGCTGCAGCACCCAGCCGCAGGTCTCCTCCAGCGCGCGGCACACCGCGGCCTCGTCGCGCAGCCGCTCGTCCTGGCCGAAGTAGAAGATGCCCAGCACCACCACCATGCCGAGCTCGTCGGTACGCTGCAGGATCCGGTCCAGTCGCGCGAGATGGCCGCCGGGCTCCTCCAGCAAAGCGCCGTCGGCCGCGAACGGCGAATTGTGCCACGGCTGGGAGTCGGGCCCCGGCAGGCCGCGCCACAGCTCGGCGTCGGTGTACGCCACCTGCCGCTCGGCGAGCAGTTGCCGAAACGGCTCGGCGCGGTAGTAGCCGAACGGCGCTCCACCCTGCAGGTTCACGGTGACCGCGGTCAGGCCGTGCTCACGGTAGAGCGGCAGGCAGCGTACGAACTCGTCGCTGTTGCGCTCCGCGTCCCAGCGGGCAGTATCGGGGTACTGCCACAGGAAGCGGGTCGCGGGATTGGCGTCATCGAAGACCGCGTTGGCCATGCGACTGTTCAGCAACAGGCCCTCGATCTGCCAGCCCCGGTACTCCCGCCCGCGATAAGTCGGTTTGCCGTTGATACGCCACGCGTCGCCGTCGATCGTGACGTGGGTCCTTCTACGCGTCATTCAGCCGCTCGCCCGCGATGCGGGTTTCCGCCACGTCACGTGCCATTTGCCGGAGGTGGTCGTGCGCTCCGTCAGCCGGCGGGTACAGCACGATCCCGGTCCTGAGCGCGAGGGCGGCGATGGGGATGTTCCCCGCGGCCACCTCCCGCTCGGTGTAGACGAAGAGATCGACACCCACTCCGAGGTCCAGGAAGTAATCGCGAAACAGGGCAGCGCGATCCAGGAACGGTGTGTGGCAGGCATGCACCACCACCAGGAGATCCACATCGCTCGAGGGAACGGCGCGGTCGCTGGCCAACGAGCCGAACAGGACGACGCGTACTACCTCTTCATGCCGGCGGCCCAGGTTCCTCGCCGCTTGGGTGATCCGGCTCATCAGCAGGTTTCGGTCGAGCCAGAACACCTTCACAGAACCGTAGGATCGCTTCTGAATGACCGATCGCGACATTGGCATCCTCATCGCGCGCGCACTTTCCAGGTCGCGCCGCGCCTGCCTGAGCCAGTCGCCGCTACGCTCGGCCATAGCCTATCATACGTCCCTCGCGCGGCACCGCTCAACGGCGTTCACTCCGTTCACTCCCCCTTTGCGCCGGGCACGTCCCTGCGCTGGAAGATCCAGAACGCTGCGCCAAGCAAGACCGCCGTGTATGCCAGCATGACGACGAACGCCCGCGCGTGGTCCGCCGGGAACGCCGCGCTCATCCATTCGGAAACGTTCGAGCCCAGGAGAGTTACGTCCAGGACGTTCCCCAACCATCCGGCTATCCCGGCGAGCGCGGGAGCGATCAACAGCTCGAAGAGGAAGTAGCCCATCGACAGCGCCACGCCCTGTGCGTTGGACCGGGTCGCCACCGTCAGGAACACCGCCAACGCGACGTACGGCGCCAGGGCGTACGCCGCCTTGCCCAGCGCTGTTGCCACGGCCTTCCACGCCGCCGCGTTGCCAGCCACGAGCGGTCCCTCCCCGGCGGGCGGCAAGATTCCCGCGACGAGGCTGGCAATTCCGACGAGCGCGGCAATGGCGATGATCCCGGCGCTACCCGCAACCATGAGCATGGCGTACTTCGCGCTGAGCAGCTGCCAGCGTCCGGCCCCTCGGGTCAACGTCGCCCTCAGCGTGCCCAGACCGTACTCCACGCCGATGACCGTAGCCGCAAGGATCATGATGGGTATGACGAAGATCATGGGGAGTTGCCCGGTCGTGCGATTGAGGCTGAACGGCAGGGTGAACCCGCCCGTTCCTGCGCCGCCTGCGTCCAGACCGACGCTTACCGAGAGACCTTCGCCGCTCTCAAGAGCGGCGGCGCCGGTCTCCGCTGCCGCTACGGAATCGGCGCCAAGGTGGTAGCTGACATAGCCCATCCAGAAGGCGCCCTGCGTGATGGCGGCGACGATGCCCAGCAGTATCCAGGGAATCCGCCGTCGGCGCAGCTTGTACCACTCTCCTCTCGTCAGTGTCAGAACGTGGGTCATCATGGTGTCGTCTCCTTCAAGTCGCTGCCGGTTACTTCCAGGAAGTACTGTTCGAGGGACCTCCCGAAGGGCGCCATCTCGGTGACGTAGACCTCGGAGCGGCTCATGGCCGCCACCAACTCCCCCGACCTCTCGATAGGCGCCGCCACGGAAAGTGCGCCATCCTCCGTCGTTCCCACCTCCCCGACCCAGTCCAGCGCCGACAGAATCGCGCGCGCCTTACGGTCGTCGGTGGTCTTCACGCGGACCAGTTCGTCCCGGTCCGCACGGACCAGTTCGGCGACCTCGCCCTGCACTACCAGCTTTCCCTTCGAGATGATGGTGACGCGGTCGCAGACCTGTTCGATCTCGTGCAGCAGGTGGCTCGACACCAGCACGGTCCTGCTGCCGTCGCCGAGGCTCCGTATCAGTTCGCGCACCTGGATCACGCCCTCGGGGTCCAGGCCGTTGGTGGGCTCGTCCAGGCACACCAGCTCCGGGTCGCCCAGCAGGGCGTAGCCTATCCCCAGCCGCTGCTTCATCCCGAGCGAGTAGGTGTGGAAGCGGTCGTCGCCCCGGCCCGCCAGTCCCACCTGTTCGAGCAGGTCGCCGACCTCGGCCGTCGAACCGCGGCCGGAGATGAGACGGAAGTACTCGAGATTCTCCCGCCCCGACAGGTTCGGATAGAAGGCCGGGCTCTCGATGACGGCCCCGATGCGGCGCAGCGCCTCCCGGTGTGGCCCGGTCGAGCCAAACAGTCGAAAGCTGCCCGACGTCGGCCTCAGCACGCCGAGCAGCATCCCCATCGTCGTAGTCTTGCCGGACCCGTTGGGTCCCAGCAATCCGTAGATATGGCCGCGCCGCACCTCCATCGAGAGGTCGTCCACCGCCGTGATCTCTCCGAAACGCTTGGTCAGACCGTCGGTCTGAATTACCGGTTCATCCATTCGAACCTCCACGGTGATTGATTGTTCCAGTGTACTACTTATCTAATACACTGTCAACCGCTCTCGCCTGGCCCGCTCCGACCCGCCCTCCGCTCGGCTCACCTACTCGCCCGCGATCCGCCGAGGCGCCAGGCACCGGGGTATCGCGAGCGAGCTCCGGCCCGGGACCAGCGGCCTCGGTTGCGGGCCGCGCGGCTGGCCGCTACCGTGAGCCCATGGAAAGCCGCGTCGACACCCAGGTATACCGCCAGCGCCGCGAGCGCCCCGACCTGCTCGGCGAGCAGTCACCTCAGGGAATGCGGGTCACCCAGATCAGTGCCGAGGCCGAGCACCCGCACAGCAACATCTACATGGAGGCGCGGGTGTTCACGCCCGACTCCAAGCGCTTCGTGTTCCAGCGTTTCCCCGACCCCGCCGACATCGATGCCCGCGGCAGCCGGCGCGAATACCTGCTGTGCGATGTCGAGGACGGCTACTCGTTCATCCAGTTGACCGACGAGGAGGGCGCCATCGGCCCGAGCGTGTCGCCGGACGGACGCTACCTGTACTACTTCATCGACCGCACCGTGGCCGGCGGCGGCTGGTGGGCGATCAAGCGCGTGGACCTCGACACCTTCCAGCGCGAGACGCTCGCGAAGTTCGAACGCCCGCTGCCGGAGGCCGGCCGCCACCTGAGTAATCTCTACGTGCTCAGCAGCATCTCCTCCGACGGCGCCCGCCTGTGCATGTCCGGCTACCTTGGCGACGGCCGCAGCCACAACGCACCGTGGGGCCTGGTGGTGTTCGACATCGAACGCGCCGCCGCCTCGCTGATCCTGGAGGGCCAGAGCTTCTGCAACACCCATCACCAGTACTCCCGCTCGACCGACCCGGCGGATAGCCACGACATCCTGGTTCAGGACAACCACGGCTGCGACATCGACGAGCTGGGCAACATCGTCACCCTCGCCGGCGGCAACGGCGCCGACGTGCACGTGATCCGCGACGACGGCAGCGACTTCCGCTGCTACGGATTCGGCCGCGACGGCGTCGAGCGGTGCCAGGGGCATCAGGCATGGCGCGGCGAGCAGACGTCGGTGGTGGCGAGCGTCGCCATCGAGGGTGAGGAGCGGTATCCGCTGCTGGAGGGTAGGCCGGTCCGTGCCGAGCCCGGGACCATGCACCACGGACGCCTGATTGCGGGGGCCACGCGCAACCGCATCAGCCGCTCGATGGAGCGCGAGGATTCCTGCCACTTCGCCTTCGACCCGAGCGGAACCAGGTTCGTCTCCGACACCTTCGGCTACCGCGGCCGCAACGCGGAGTGCGTCATCTACGTCGGAACGCTGCCGGACGAGCCCGATGCGGGCCTGCAGACGCGTTACCTGCTCCACCCCCGCACCTCGTTCGGCCGCTCGCAGCACACCCACCCGCATCCGTTTCAGTCACCGGACGGCAAGGTGGTGCTGTTCAACTCCGACGAATCGGGACTGCCGCAGGTCTACGCCGTCGAGGGCTTCGAGTACCCCTGAGCGCCGACGGGACCCAGGTAGTCCGGGGCTCTATCCGGCGCGCAGCGTGATGCTGGTGCGGCCCTCCAGTCCGGCCACCACCCGGTACTGCCGCTCCCGCGGCTGACGGTCCGCGGGCACGTAGCGCACGTTCGGCGGAAAGTAAGCGTACAGCGCCGTGTGACGCGGACGGTCCGAGCGGTTGGGCCCCGACCCATGCACGATGTTGCTGTGGAACAGCACCGCGCTGCCCGCCGCCAGCGGCACGTCGCGCAACTCCGAGACATCCACGTCGGTGCGGTCGGTCATCGCGGCCGCGCCGTCGCGGGCGATGTTGCCCCATTCGCCGACCGGCCAGCGGTGGCTGCCGGGGATCACCTGGATGCAGCCGTTCTCGCTGTCGCTGGCGGACAGGGCGATACTGACGGTCACCAGCGTGGGTGGTTCCAGCGGCCAGTAGGCGACGTCCTGGTGCAGCGCATGGCGGGAGCCATGACGGGCGGGCTTGAGCATCAGGGTGGAGCGGAACAGCAGCAGATCCGGCCCCAGCAGCTCCCGCACCACCTCCAGCACCCGCGGGTTGGCGCCCATGCCGGCGAACAGCTCCGAGATCCGGTCACTGCCTTCGATCTTGCGCAGCACCGGCCGCCCCTGCTCCGCACGCGTGTCGGTGAACGGCTCGAACTGAAACGCCGCCGCCTCCGGATCGGCGGCCGCCACCTGGTGCAGGCGTTCGATCTCCGTCGCGGCAGCCGCCACCTCGTCGGGCCGCAGGACCTCGGGCAGGACCAGGTAGCCCTCTTCCTCGTACTGGCTCAGACTCACCCCCACGGTCGACCTCCTCGGCTCTACGAAGTCTATCTCGGGAACGGGCGACGTTTGTACCTTCTCGCGTTCGCCACGTTAATGCAGCAGCAACGCCCGGGCGCAAAGGGTCGAGCACGTGCGCCGTCAAGAGCCAAGAGCGCAAGCAGGCGATCCTTGATAAGATGGCGTCCGAGGCCGGCCGTATTGACCGTGATCGTCCAAGAGTTGGGCAAGGATCTCGCCTTCTTAGTCTGTCACTGTCACATCACCTTGGAGGGCTGCTGCTGCGGTGTGGTCCACGTTCCGCCCAGCCGGGACGGTGCTGATAGGATATGGCCATGACCCGTGTCCCAGTGCCCCCCGAGATGCTTGGCTGGGCCTGTGAACGTGCCGGCATCGACGTGGAGCACCTTGCGAAGCGCATACCGCAGCTCCCGGCCTGGGTCCGGAGCGAGAGGCAGCCGACGCTGAAGCAGCTGGAGAAGCTGGCCAAACTCACCCATACGCCGCTTGGTTACCTGTTCCTCCCCGAGCCTCCCGGCGAGCGCCTACCGGTGCCGGACTATCGCACCGTGACTGACACTGCCCGAGGGGGCAGGCCGAGCCCTGATTTGCTCGACACGCTCTACACGATGCAACGCCGACAGGAGTGGCTGCGGGAGTCCCTCGTCGAGAACGACGTGGAACCACTTGCCTTCGTGGCAAGCGCCAGTCTTGCCGATGAGCCGGACGTTGTAGGTCGCGAGATGCGACGGACTCTCGGCCTTGATGGGGGATGGGCGACGAAAGTCTCGTCTTGGCAAGTCGCAGTGAGCGAGTTGCGTCGCGAGATCGAGCAACTCGGCGTGATGGCGGTGATCAATGGTGTGGTGGGTAACAACACCTCTCGCCGACTGAGTGTGGAGGAGTTCCGCGGCTTTGCGCTCACGGATCCCTATTCGCCGCTGATCTTCGTGAACGGTGCGGACGCGAAGTCGGCGCAGATGTTCACGCTCGCTCACGAGTTGGCGCACGTATGGCTCGGCTCGGAGGGGGTCTCCGGCTTTGATGGTCTACACCCCGGCGGTACGGAGGTGGAGGACTGGTGCAACCGAACGGCGGCGGAGTTCCTCGCGCCCGCAGAGGAGATCAGAGCGCGTTGGGCGATAGTCAGGCGGCGAGAGAGTCCCTTCGAGGCACTCGCACGGACGTTCAAAGTGAGCCCCGTGGTGGCCGCCCGCCGTGCTCTCGACCTGAATCTCGTTGAACGCAGCACCTTCTTCGACTTCTACAAGCGTTACGTGAAGCGGGATCGCGAGAGTGGCACCGAGCCGAGTGGGGGCGACTTCTACAAGAACCAGAACACGCGTATCGGAGAGCTGTTTGCGACCCAGGTGGTGCGCGCGGCGATGGAGGGCCGCATAGGATTCAAGGAAGCCTATGACCTGACAGGGCTGCGCGGAGGGACCTTTCAGAAGTACGCAGCCTCGCTGAACATCTGTTTCGATTGGACGGGAGACGGGCACGCAGGAGGGAGCACGCCACCCCCATCACCTTGATCACGTCGCACAGCGAGCCAATCCAGGCCACCAATTGGGGGACTTGCGCGGCTCCCGGCGTGGTATATCCTGGGCCCATGGCGAGCCCGATCCTGAAGGGCGAGCGGTTCTCTGCACAGGAGACCGCGCGCATCGGCGAACGCATCAGCCGCGACGGCTACTGCTCGCTGGGAACGGTGCTGGAGCCGGAAGAGGTCGCGGCGCTGCGCGAGGCGATGGAGCGCAAGCTGGCCGACCCCGCGATGCAGGAGGGTCAGCCCGGCGACCACCGCCGCGGCTTCTCGCTGATGCGCATGTTCGAGTACGACCACGCGTTCCGCGACCTGATCGTGCGCGAGCCGTTCGCCAGCCTGGCGGAGGCGATGCTGGGCGACGACTGCCACTGCATGTCGCAGAACGCGCTGTTCACCGACCCCAAGCCCGACGTGGTGGCGGACGGTCCCGGCGGCTGGCACGTCGACGACCTGGTGCAGTTCCCGTTGCCCCCGGACGTCCCCCGCCACGACCCGCGCGTGCCGCTGCCCTGCCTCGCCTTGCAGCTGTTCACTCCGCTTACCTCGATCGAGACGGTGGAGTTCGGCCCGACGCAGGTGGTGCCGGGCAGCCACTACGCGGGACGCCGCCCGGCGGATCAGGATCGGCCGCACTTCGCCGGCAACGGTCCGGTGTCGATGCTGGCCCGGCCCGGCGACGCCTACCTGTTCAACAACCAGGTGTGGCACCGCGGCGCTCCCAACGTGTCGCAGCGGCGCCGGCTGCTGGCGGGGGTCACCTACAGCCGCCGCTACGTCGCCCAGCGCTTCTATCCCTTCATCGACTACCGCATGCCGGAACACGTCTGGGAGGGCGCCGGGCCGCGCCTGCAACGCATGCTCGGGCGCCACCGCAAGGGCCCCTACGGCTGAGCCCGGTTGCCGATTGCGGCGGCGCGGGTATCATGTGACCGGCTCAAGCGGCTCGGCCGGCGAGCGATGCGCGTCCGCCGCCCCTGCCGACTCATTCCAAACGCTCTCTCAAGGAGGAGTACCACATGACACGGGCATCCATCGTTCGACTTCTTACCGGCGCCGCGATCGCGCTGTGCGCCTGCGGCGTGCTGTATGCCGACGACGTGACCATCGAGGTGGTCGGCTGGGGATCCGGACAGGCGGTCGTCTACGAGACCTTCATGGAAGAGAACCCCGATATCACCGTGACCGAGCAGATGCTGCCGTTCGGCGATCTGATCGTGTTCCTGAAGACGCGGTTCCTCGCCGGCGAGGCTCCCGACATCGTCCAACTCCAGCCCGGCAACCTGATCGAGTTCAAGGACAGCCTGCTGCCGCTCGACGACCTGATCGCGAGCGATCCAGAACTCGACCTGGACAAGTTCGTGCAGCCGGTTCTCGGCACTACCATCGTCGACGGCGTGCTGCTGGGAATCCCCCAGCATCCCATGGTGAGCGGCATGATCTGGTACAACCAGGACGTCTTCGACCGCCTCGGCCTCGAGGTTCCCACCGACTACGACGAGCTGAAGCAGGTGGCACAGGCGTGCCGCGACGCCGGCCTGCTGCCGCTGATCGTGAATGCCGGCGACGCCTGGAATCGCCTGATCGTCACCGAGCAACTGTTCGCCTACTTTGCGCCGGGTAAGATGGCGCAGGCGGTGGCCGGCGACATCCCCTGGACCGATCCCGACCTGGTGGCCGGCATGGCGTTCTGGAAGACCATGGTCGACGACGGAGTATTTCAGGACGGCGTGATGGGCGCGGACTGGCAGACCTTCACGCCATTCGACGAGGGCAACGGCTGCATGGCGGTGCAAGGAAGCTGGGCCAAGGGAGGTCGCCTGATCGGCATTCGCGGCGAGGGCGTCATGGGGGTTTCACTGCCGATGCAGTTCCCTGACCTGACCAACTCCGGCGCCGCCTGGATGCCCGCAATTTCGTCGGGCCACGCGTTCGCAATCAACAAGGACAGCCCCAACATCGACGCGGCATGGGAGGTAATGAAACAGATCATTCGCCTCGGCGACCCGCTCGCGAACTACCCCGTGCTGATCCCGGTGTACGAGTCCGACATGGCGTCCCCGGTGCTGGCGAACGCCACCAATGCCGAGCAGCTGGCCGCGGTGAAGGAGTTCGAGTTGGGCGCCTGGGAGATGCCCTACTTCCTGGACGACTGGTTGTACGCGGAGGTGCGTGACGCCATCGCCGAGGCTGCCTCCGGCGTCGCTACCGGACAGGTCAGCGCAGAGGTCGCCATGCGGGAGGTCAATCGGGTCGCGCAGCGCGTTCTGCGGCGTTAAGGAGCGTGTCGGGTCCGCCCGACGACGTCCCGGCGCAGGACACCATGGCCGTCTCGAGGTCGGCGCCGCTACGGCAGGGACGGCGCCCCAGAGTCAACTGGGGCGCCTACCTGTTCCTGCTTCCCGCGTTCGTCCTGTTCGCGGTGTTCGTAGCCTACCCGATCGGCTTCAACACCTACCTGAGCCTACACAACTGGAACGGGGTATCGGATGTCTGGGAGTGGGTGGGGCTGGAGCACTTCGGGCGGCTGCCCGAGGAGCGCACGATCCGGCTGTCGCTGCGCAACTCCGGCTTCTTCTTCGCCGGCCACCTGGTCAACATGGCGATCGCGCTGCTGCTCGCCGTGCTGCTCAACAACCGCATCCCCGGCCGCAACCTGGCGCGCACGCTGATCTTCGTGCCGTTCGTGGTGGCCGGGTCGATCGTCGCGGTAACCTGGCAGACGATCTACGACCCCAACACCGGGGCCCTCAACAACAGTCTGCGCCGGCTGGGGCTGGAGTTCCTCGCCCAGACCTGGCTGGCCGACCCGCGGCTCGCCATCTGGTCGCTGGTGGTGGTCGGCATCTGGGCCGGCCTGGGTTTCAACCTGGTGGTCTACCTGGCGTCGCTGCAGGCGGCTGATCCAAGCCTGAAGGACGCCGCCCGCATCGACGGCGCCAGCCCCGGACAGGTGTTCCGCTTCATCACCTTCCCACTGCTGCGCAACACCCACCTGGTGCTGATGATGCTGGGCATCATTGCCGCGGTGCAGACCTTCGAGGTGCCCTTCATCATGACCGAGGGCGGCCCCTACGGCGCCACCACCACGCTGGCGATCGACGTCTACAAGAACGTGTTCAACTTCGGCGAGTTCGGCTACGGCGCCGCGATATCGCTGTTCACCATGGTGATCCTGGTGCTGCTGATCCTGCTGCAGCGCCTGCTCCTGCGCGAGCAGAGGATCGACTGATGCTGCGCCGCGAGGACCGGGTGCGCGCCCTCAACACCGTGCTGATGGTCGTCGTCACCACGATTCTGATGTTGCCGGTCATCCACGCCTTCGGGCGTTCGATCGAGCCACCCGGCGGCCTGGGCAACTATCTGCGCGTGCTGACCGACGTCCGCCTGCCACGGTTCTATTTCAACAGCGTCGTGGTCAGCGCGGGCACCATCCTGCTCACCGTGGCGTGCGCGAGCCTGGCGGGGTTCGCGTTCTCCAAGCTCCGGTTCCCGTTCAAGAACCTGTTGTTCATCATCCTGCTGATTACCCTGCTGGTGCCGTTCACGACCATGATCATCCCGCTCTTCGTGTTGATCCGAGGGCTGGACCTCTACAACACCTACCTCGCCCTGATCCTGCCCCTGGCGGCGTTCGGAGTGCCGTTCCACACCGTGCTCACCGCCAACTACCTGAACAGCCTGCCCAACGAACTGATCGACTCGGCGCGCATCGACGGCTGCTCCGACCTGGGCGTGTTCTGGCGCATCATGCTGCCGTTGAGCCTGCCAGTGCAGGCGGTGGTGATCGTGCTTACCTTCCTGGGGTCGTGGAACAACTACATCCTGCCGCTGATCATGCTCAAGGACCAGCAGATGCACACCGTGCCCCTTGCCGCGGTGAGTTGGGCTTACCAGGCGGGCGCGCTGTCCCAGTTCGGTGAGATATCGTACGACACCCTGTTCGCGGCGCTGTTCCTGCTGGCGGCGCCGACGCTGATCATCTTCCTGCTGTTCCAACGCGTGTTCATCGGCAGCGTCACCTCCGGCGCGATCAAGTAGTGCGGCGCCGTCAGGCGCGGGCGGGGTGGATCGGATCGACCCATTCCACCTTTTCCGGCTCCTCGGCCACGGGGATGTCCAGGTTCACCACCACCGGTTCCTGGTCTCGGCGCACCAGCACGCACTCCAACGCCTCCTCGCGGCTGGCGTTGATCGCCTGGTGCGGCACGTACGGCACGTAGATGAAGATTGACAACCCGGACACGGAAGCGTACCGTAGAAGAGCATCCCGTTGGGATGGTTTGCGTGCGGCCCCGTTGGGGTCATGTTGATCTGGGCCCCACTTCGGGGCCCTTTTCTTTTCTTGAGTCTGGGCTTTGACTGATTCGTATGCAGGGTTCATAGATGTCGGCTTCCTGCATGCCGAAGGTGCGAGGAAGATTCGCAAGAAGAGAAGCTCCGTCCGACTCCAGGCAGCGGAAGTCGTACGCTGGCTCCAAAGCCTCACCCGAACGCCGTTCGTCGACGGATCATTCCTGAGGGCCTATTGGTACGACGCGGCTTTTGGCCCTGAGCATCCGCGTTACCGCGACCAGCGAAAGTTCCTCGACGCGATCGCGCATACACCGGGAGTCCAACTGCGGCTCGGTCACCTCGCGGAGCATCCCTCCAGATTGGAGAAGCCGGTCAGGCAAGCCCTGGCCTCCACGGCCTATCGTCTTGGCATCGAGCCCGACCGTCTGACCGCCGAGTTCGATCGACATTGGACCTTTCGGCCGGAGCGCCGACAGAAGGGCGTCGATACGCTGATCGCGCTGGACATGGTTCGCCTCGCAGGCCGTTCGGTGTTCTCCACCGCCGTGTTGATTGCCGGCGACCGGGATCTGGCGGAGGTAGTACGCACAACACAAGACTTCGGAGTACGAGCGCTTGTCGCAACCCCGGACGAGGACAGCGTCTCCAAAGAGTTGGCCCAGCTTGCCGACGAAGTGATAGTCATGAACCAGGATGAGCTTGAGAAGATGATGGCCGACCGCCTCTCAGCGTAGCCTCGCGCCACCGGCCGGGCGTCGGCAACCCTGTGCGCGGCACTGTTCCTGCTGGCGGCGCCGACGTTGATCATCTTCCTGCTGTTCCAGCGCGTGTTCATCGGCAGCGTCACCGCCGTCGCGATCAAGTGATTCGCTCTGCCCATGGTGTAGTCAGTCCTCGCTTGAGATGCCCTCGGCGACCCTCACATGCCCCACACGTCGACCGGCACCGCGCCCTGGCCGCGCCGCTGATGCGCCGAGTGGCGCCGGAGATGGAATACCTTCTCCTCCCAGCTCCGGTTCTCCCGCCGGTCGATGACGACCAGGTGCCCCGCCTCGGCAGCGCAACGATCCACGTACCTTGCCGTCTGCTCCACGCCCTCGTCCATGACGCTCTCAAGCCCGTTGTACTCGCGGACCACCTTGCACTCCACCACGAACTCCTGCACCCGGCCTGCCAGCGGCCACACGATCAGCAGGTCGACCCGTCCGCTCCCCAGGGCGTACTCCCGCTCGATGCGGCCGCCGCCGTTCACGATCCGCTGCAGGTACGCCTGCAGGAGCAACTGCGGCCACGCCTCCTCGTACGCGAAGCGGGTCCTCCAATACTGCGAGTTACGGCGGAAGAAGCTCTGAAACTCCTCCATCAGCAAGTCTGCGTCCAAGCTGCCGTCCGCCCTCATGTACCGTGGCGGTGACAGGTCCAGCGTCTCCTGCGCCGCCCATGCGAGCTCGCGCGGCAGCACCTCGGCGTAGATCGGGTTCGCCACCCGCAACGGCGCATCGGGGGCCACCAGCCCCAGGTCGCGTACGTACGAGATATCGCGGTCCGTAAGGGTGTGCCGGTCCGTGCCGCTCAGCATCGGCTCGATCACCCGTCGCACGCGATCCTCGCGCAGCTTGTCCGCCAGATAATCCAGGTGCGTCACCCGGTTCACGATCAGCTCCTCGCGGGCCGCGGCGATGTCGTCCGAGGTCACCGTTCGCGAACGGTCTTCGCACAATGCCTTGTTCTCGAAGCAGGCCACGTTCGCCAGCGCGTTCACCAGCCAGGGCTGGCCGCAGGTCAGCGTCCACACCGCTTCCAGCGCCTCCGGAGCGAACGCCTGGCCCGTGTCCTTGGTGTGCTGATGCAGCAGAGCCAGCGTCTCTTCGTGCGAGAAGTCGCCCATCCGCAACGACTTCGCTGCGATGTTGAACGGGCTGCCCGCGGCGCCCATCCGGTAATCGCGCGGGTCGCGCATGCCGCACAGGACCACGCTGTGGGGGAAGCGCGCCGGGCGGCCGGGGTAGCCGGCGCGAAGCTGTTGGAGCACCGAGAGCAGCGAATCACCCACCAGCGTATCGATCTCGTCGATCAGCAGCACCAGCGGCCGCGGCGACGCCTCGGCCCAATGCTCCAGTGCCACGCTCAACGCCAGGTCCGGCCCGAACTCGGCGAGGGTTGCCGCCCAGATGTCCCGAAGGAACCGGTCGCCCAGAGCAGCACTCGCCGCGTTCGCCAGCGCGGCGAGCACCACGCGCATCGCCCGCTGCACGTCGTCACGGGCGGTGCGGGCGGTTTCTACCGTAACGTACACGCACCCGTAGTCGCGCTCGTTCAGCAGTTCGGCCAGCGCCAGCAGCGCCGAGGTCTTCCCCGTCTGCCGTGGCGCGTGCAGCACGAAGTACTTCTTGTCGCGCACCAAGCCGAGCACCGCGCCCAGATCGATCCTCGACAGCGGCGCGATCAGGTAATGATCGATCGGGTTTACGGGGCCGGCGGTGTTGAACGAACGCATTTTTTTTTGGTCCGGCTTCCTGCGAAGGGTATCACAGGCGCATTCCCGACCTGATGTGTCCCAGCCGGCGCGGCTACTCGCGGGCGGGGTGGATCGGATCCACCCAGTCCACCTCTTCCGGTTCCTCTGCCACGGGGATGTCCAGGTTCACCACCACCGGTTCCTGGTCGCTGCGCACCAAGACGCACTGCAGCGCCTCCTCGCGGCTGGCGTTGATCTCCTGGTGCGGCACGTAGGGCGGCACGTAGATGAAGTCGCCGGGGCCCGCCTCCGCCACGTACTCCAGGCGCTCGCCCCAGCGCATGCGCGCCCGGCCGCGCACCACGTAGATCACGCTCTCCAGCGCTCCGTGGTGGTGGGCGCCGGTCTTGGCGTTGGGATGGATCTCGACCGTGCCCGCCCACAGCTTCTCGGCACCGGCGCTGGCGCGGTTGATCGCCGCCGCCCGCGTCATTCCCGGCGTCTGCGGCGTGTTGAAGTCCAGCCGCTCGCTCGTTACCACGCGCACGCCGTGCGTACGCCAATTGCGCTCCGCCTCTGCCATCCGCTGTCCCCGCGCCCATCCTACCCGCCGCGCGCTGCAAGTGGCGACACCCGCGCTCGGCCGAAGGAGCACGCCTCGGCGTATGGCTGGCGTGGCTGGCGGCGCCGACTTGCGTGGGCGCGGGCGCACGGCTACCATGACCCATTGTCGGATCACGGTTCCAAGGAGGGCCCCTATATGCCACGCTCCGTTTCCGCAGTTTCGCTGATCGTCATTCCCCTGCTGATGGCGACCGTCCCGCTGCTGGCCAGCGGTACCGAGGAAGGCGGCGCAGCCGCCGGCGCCACGGGCGGCGCCAACATGGCCCTCGCCATGATCGACGAAGAGCCGTACATCGACCACATCCACGCCAGCCCCGCGGCCTACACCGCCGCCACCGGCACGGCGCTCGACACCTTCTACGAGGCGCCCGTGCTGGCCGCCCTGGTGGCCGAGGGCAAGCTGCCGCCGGTGGAGGAACGGATCGGCCGTGATCCGCAGGTAATCCGCCCGGCGTTCGAGATCGGGCAGTACGGCGGCATCCTCAACGACGTCGGCAGCGAGGGAGACGCCGGACAGCTCGTCGAGGAAGGGCAGCAGCCGATGGCCAAGTGGAATCCGCCGGCCAACATCTTCTATCCCAACATCGCCCGCACCTGGGACATTTCCGACGACGGGCTGGTGTTCACGCTCAACCTGCGCCACGGCATGAAGTGGTCCGACGGCGAGGATCTCGACGCCGACGACTTCGTGTTCTTCTACGAGGCGATCCTCGCCAACGAGGAGATCAACGCGGTGACCCCCGAGCCGCGCGGCCGCTACCGGCCCGGCGGCGAACTGATGCAAATACGGGTGCCGGACCGCTACACCGTCGAGTACACCTTCGCCGCGCCGTACCACAACGCCGCCGAGAGCGGCTGGGCGCGGGGCCGTTCCTTCGCCCCGGAGCACCACCTGAGCAAGTACCACCTCGAATACAACGACGAGTAAACATTCGGTCTACCGGTGTGGGACCGCTGGACACATCCGGACCGGTGTGCTACGAATGAGGTGTGGGAGGGTTCTGGCGGAAAACGAGTGGCTGCACGGCGGCGTGCCAGAGCCAGATGGACGAGTTGCGGTGCGAGGTAGTAGAGCTGCGACGACAGGCGCGCTATTACCGCAGGATGCACGGCAAGGCGGTAGCGCGCGAGCAACGGCTGAAACAGAAACTGCAAGCGGCACGGGCCAAGCTCAAGGAACTGCGCCAGCGCCTGCGGGAACGCTGGGCACGGCGCCGCGGCAGCGAGAAGCGAACCAGGAGTGGCGGCGCTCCTGAGGCAACCGCCGCGCCACCGCGGCGCCGCGGTCAGCAACCCGGGGCGCCAAGCCATGGTCGGCGCCGGCACGCACACCTGCCGGTACAGGTTGAAGCACACGACGTTGCCCCGGACCGGCGCCGCTGCGCGGCCTGCGGCGCTGAGTATCATTCGCACGGCAGCGAGGATTCCGAGCAGTTGGAAGTCGAGGTGCGCGCCTACCGGCGGGTGATCAAGCGGCGGCGCTACCGCCGCAGCTGCCAGTGCACGGCGGCCGCGGCGGTGCTCACGGCGCCAGCGCCGCCACGGCTGATCCCGAACGGCATCCTGGGGATCTCGATCTGGGTGACGGTGCTGCTCGACAAGTATCTGCTGTACCGGCCCACGCATCGGTTGCTCGCGGATCTACGCACGCATGGGCTGGATCTTGCCCAAGGCACCGTCACCGACGGTCTGCGGCGTCTGGCGCCGTTGTTCGCGCCACTGCGCGAGGCGCTGATCGAACGCAGCCGCACGAGCGAGCACTGGCATGCTGACGAGACCAGCTGGCAGGTGTTCGAGGCGGCCAGCGAGGACACCTGCCAGCGCTGGTGTCTGTGGCTGTTCTGGAGTGCCGAGGTGGTGGTATTCACGCTCGATCCAACCCGTTCGGCGCGGGTGCCGAAGCAGCATTTTGCGACCGTGACGGGGGGCGTGGTGAGCGTCGACCGCTTCTCCTCGTACAAGCGGCTGGCCAAGGATACCGAGCTGGAGTTGTCGTTCTGCTGGGTGCACATGCGCCGCGACTTCATCACGGTAGCCCATGAGCGGGACGATCAGCAGGAGTGGGCCGAGCAGTGGCTGGCTGACATCGCTACGCTGTATCGCCTGAACGACGAGCGTCTTGAGGTGCGTGGTGAGCCCGCGCAGTACGCGGCGGCCGATGCGGCGTTGCGGGCGGTGGTGCAGGCGATGGAAGAGCGACGAGAGCGCGAACTGGCGCAGCAGCCGAAGCTGGCGGCAGCGTGTGCGAAGGTGCTGCGCAGCATGCGCAACCACTGGCAGGGGCTGACGCGGTTCGTCGAGGATCCCGACTTGCCGCTGGACAATAATCAAGCCGAGCGTGCGCTGCGCGGCCCGGTGGTGGGGCGCAAGAACTACTACGGCTCGGGGGCGCAGTGGAGCGGTGAGTTGAGCGCGGCGCTGTTCAGCCTGTTCCACACCCTCGAACGATGGCAGATCAACCCGCGTACTTGGCTGACCGAGTACCTGAGCGCCTGTGCGGTCGCCGGCGCTCGCGTGCCTGAAGACTACGAGCGGTTCCTGCCCTGGCACCGTCCCGAGGCGCGCTTGCTGCCCCGCGGCTCACCCGCCAAGCTGGTCGACGACCGTGCCGCCTGAGGCGGTGCGCTACTGCGGCCGGCCCTTCAGCGAGCAGGAGCTGCAGTTGATCCGCGCGCTCATCGCTGAGGACCCTACCCGCCATCGGTTCGCCCTCTCGAAGGTGGTGTGCGAACGGCTGCACTGGCGGCGTGCCAACGGACAACTGAAGGACATGAGCTGTCGCGTCGCGATGCTGCGCATGCACCGCGACGGGCTCATCCGGCTGCCGGCGCCGCGGCGGCGTCACTACAACGGCACGCTGCGCCGCCGTCGTACCGCGCAGGCGGAACCGGAGCTGCCGATCAGCGCCCGCGTCGATGAGCTGCCCGCGCTGCAGGTACGACCGCTGGCCGATCAGCGCGAAGCGCTCCTATGGCGCGAGTACGTGGACCGCTACCACTACCTTGGCTATACGCCGCTACCGGGTGCGCAGCAGCGCTACTTGGTCACCTGCCAGCGGCAGGTGCTGGCGGTGGTCGGCTTTGGCGCCAGCGCCTGGAAGGCGGCTCCTCGCGACCGCTTCATCGGCTGGAGCGTTGCCCAGCGCGAAGCGCGGCTGCACCTGGTGGTGAACAACGCCCGCTTCTTGATCCTGCCTTGGGTGCAGGTGTGCAATCTCGCTTCCACCGTGCTGGCGCGCATCAGCCGCCGGCTGCCCGCCGACTGGCAGGCGCGTTATGGGTACCGACCGCTGCTGCTGGAGACCTTCGTGCAGTCCGACCGCTTCGCCGGTACCAGCTACCGCGCCGCCAACTGGACCCACGTCGGACAAACCCAAGGACGCGGCAAACTCGACGTACGTCGAATGCACACGCTGCCCACCAAAGACATCTGGCTCTACCCGCTCAGGCGCGACTTCCGCCGTCGACTGTGCGCTCCTCTTGATCCGCCCCCCAACCTGTAGACCGAATACTTACAACGACGATGCCGCAAGTGTCGCCAAGGAAGAAGGTTACGAGACCTGGATGGACGCGTTCGCGGCCCACCATTCCGACCGCGGACACTCCGGCTCGCGGCCGGTGGCGCACCGCTTTCCCGAGCTGCCCACCACTGACACCTGGGTGCTGAAGGAGGCCAAGCCGGGAGTCCGCTTCTGGGGCCGCAACCCCTTCTACTGGAAGGTGGACACGGCCGGCAATCAGCTCCCCTACGCCGACGGCGTGCAGGTGCTGGTCGTCGAGAACCCGGCCGACGTGGTGCCGGCCAAGGCGATGGCCGGCGAGCTCGACTGGCCCAAGAACGAGTTCATGGACATCGCCGACGCACCGGCCTACCGCCGCAACGAGGCCTCGGGAGGCTACCGCACCCATCTCTGGCCCAGCTATGGCGGCGCCTTCGCCTTCGGCGTGGTGCTCAACTACACCAACAAGGATCCGGTCAAGCGCGAGCTGTTCAACGACCTGCGCTTCCGCCAGGCGCTGTCGCTGTCGATCAACCGCCAGGAGATCAGCGACAAGCTGTACTTCGGCGAGTCGGTCCCCTGGGTGGCCCCGGTCAGTCCCACCTGGACCGGGTTCGAGGACTGGATGGCGACCCACTATGCCGAGTACGACGTGGACCGCGCCAACGCGCTGCTGGACGAGATCGGGCTGGCCTGGGACGCCGACCGCACCTGGCGCGTGCAGTCGGACGGCAAGCCGCTGGCCATCGACGGCAGCTACAGCAGCAACCTGCAGACCACCGCCGACGCCATGGAGCTGCTGTCCCGCTACTGGGCGGCGATCGGGGTGCGGATGGAACCGAAGTTCGTGCAGGGCGAGCTGTGGACGGAACGCGGCTTCGCCAACCTGTGGGACGCCGGCTTCGGCGGTCACGGGACTCCCGAGGCGGTGGCGCGTGCCGACTACCCGCTGAACCTGATCCCGCCGTGGCACTACTACCACTGCTGTCCCAAGTCCTCCTACCCGTGGGGCACCTGGTACCACACGTTCGGCGAGCAGGGCGAGGTGCCGCCGCCGGAGATCCAGCGGCTGTTCGAGCTTGCCGATGAGTGGGCGAAGACGAAGCCGGGCACCCAGGAGTATCACGACACGGTCAATGAGCTGATCAGGTTGAACGTGGAGAACCTGTACGCGATCGGCACCGTGTCGACGCCGCCGACGCCGATGATCGTGAACAACCGGGTGGGCAACGTGCCGGGTGAGATCGGCTACCTGCTGATGAGCCAGGTGGAGACCTACAACATCGATACGATCTACATAAAGAGCTGATGATCCTTCGGGGACCTGACCACTGGTCGGGTCCCCCTTGCGATCCGAGTCGAATGGCCGACGGCTGAGGCGATGTCCGGGTACCTGGTCCGGCGCCTGCTCTACATGCTGCTGCTGCTGTGGCTGGTGAGCGTGGTGGCGTTCACCATCATCCAGCTCCCGCAGGGCGACTTCGTCACCTCGCTCGCGGTGCGCCTCGGCGAGCAGGGCGAGACGGTCACCCAGGAACTGCTCGACGGCCTGCGCCGCCGCTACGGCCTGGACCAGCCGGCGCACGTGCAGTACCTGAAGTGGTTCGGCAACGTGCTGCGCGGCGACTTCGGTTTTTCGTTCTACACCAACCGGCCGGTGAGCGATGTCATTGGAGAACGCCTGGCGCTCACCGTGCTGATATCGGTCTGCTCGCTGGCGTTCTCCTACGGCGTCGGGATCCCCGTCGGCATCTACTCGGCGACTCACCAGTACCGGTTCGGTGACTACCTGTTCATGGCCGTCGGCTTCATCGGCCTGGCCACGCCCAATTTTCTGCTGGCGCTGGTGCTGATGTTCGTCGCCCTGGAGCTGGAGATGAGCGTGGGCGGCCTGTTCTCCCCCGAGTACCTGCGCGCGGGGTGGAGCCTCGCCAAGTTCGTCGACCTGCTCAAGCACCTGCCGCTGCCGGTAGTGATCGTCGGCACCGCGGGCACGGCGGGGCTGATCCGCATCATGCGCGGCCAGCTCCTGGACGAGCTGGAGCGCCTGTACGTGATCACCGCCCGCTCCAAGGGAGTGAGCGAGGTCCGCCTGCTGTTCAAGTACCCGGTGCGGGTGGCGGTGAACCCGATGATCAGCACCATCGGCTGGCTGTTGCCGGAGATCGTTTCCGGCAGCACCATCACCTCGCTGGTGCTGGGCCTGCCCACGGTGGGACCGCTGCTGTTCGTCGCCCTCACCAGCCAGGACATGTTCCTGGCCTCGACCCTGGTCCTGTTCCTCAGCGCGCTCACCGTCCTCGGCACGTTCATCTCCGACATACTGCTGAGCGCCATGGACCCGCGCATCCGCATGAGCCGCCAGAACGCATGAGTGAAAAAACTACGACGTCTCGCGCCAAAGAAGAGTCCTACTACCTCGCCTCCCAGTGGCAGCTCATGTGGCGCAAGTTCCGGCGCCACCACCTGGCCCTGGTCGGCGGCGTGATCCTCGGGCTGCTGTACCTGGCGGCGCTGGGGGCCGACTTCATCGCGCCCTACGACCCCAACGAGCTGTACGAGCACATCCATCACCCGCCGTCGCGGATCCGCTTCCTGCACGAGGGACGGCTGGTGGGGCCGTTCGTGTACGGAGTCACCGAGACGTTCGACCGGGAAGCGTACCAGTCGGTGTATACCGTGGATCGCAGCGTCCGCTACCGGGTGCGGCTGTTCGTTCGCGGCGCCCCGTACCGGTTTGCCGGTCTGCTACCGTCGCGGCTCCACCTGCTCGGAGCGGAAGATCCCGGACGGGTGTTTCTGTTCGGTACCGATACGCTCGGCCGCGACCTCTTCTCGCGCACCGTCCACGCCTCCCGCATCTCGCTCTCCATCGGGCTGGTAGGCGTGGCGCTGAGCTTCGTGATCGGAACCGCGCTTGGTGGCCTGTCCGGCTACTACGGCGGCCGCGTCGACACCTTCGTCCAGCGCTGTATCGAGTTCCTCATCTCCCTGCCCACCATTCCGCTGTGGATGGCGCTGGCCGCCGCGCTGCCGGCGGAGTGGAACGTGCTCCAGATCTACTTCGGCATCGTCATCATCCTGTCGCTGGTAAGCTGGGGCGGGCTGGCGCGCGTGGTGCGCGGCAAGCTGCTGGAGCTGCGCGAGCACGACTTCGTGATGGCGGCCCAGATCGGCGGCATGCGGGAGCTGACCATCATCCGCCGCCACCTGCTGCCCTCGTTCGCCAGCTACCTGATCGTGCACCTCACCCTGGCGATCCCGCGCATGATCCTGGCCGAGACCGCGCTCAGCTTCCTCGGCCTGGGTTTGCGTTCGCCGGCGCTGAGCTGGGGCGTGCTGCTGCAACGGGCGCAGAACTTCCGCAGCGTGGCCATCTACCCCTGGCTGCTGATCCCCGCCGCCTTCGTGATCATCACCGTGATGGCCTTCAACTTCGTAGGCGACGGCCTGCGCGACGCCGCCGACCCCTACAAGCAGTAATCTCCCGGCCGCGCTCCCGGCACCGAGCAGCGGTTCCGAGGGCTCCGAGTCACCTGATTCGCCCGCCCCGCGGTTGCGCGTATAATTCGGTTGGACCCTGCCATGCCCACGCGCGCTCCCCGAAATCGTACCGTCTCATGCACCGAAGCGGATCGCGAGCGACTGGCACACCACGTCCTGCGGCTGGGTGGCTCCGTCTCCTGCCGCGATCTTGCCGGCCATGTTGTCGCCGGCGACTTCTTTACCGTGGCGAAACACTTCCCCTCTGCCTTCGTCGACCTGCTCATCCTGGATCCGCCATACAATATTTCCAAGGACTTCAATGGCAGCGCCTTCCGGAAAAAACCGGCAGATGAATACCGCCGTTGGTTTCAGGATCTCATCGATCTTCTCATGCCGATGATGAAACCGAACGCGACGCTGTACGTGTGTTCGGACTGGAGCACATCGACACTGATCTTCCCCGTCCTGAACGCGGCATTTCAGGTCCGGAATCGAATCACCTGGGAACGGGACAAGGGTCGAGGCGCGAAGACGAACTGGAAGAACAACGCCGAGGACATCTGGTTCTGCACCAGGTCGGACGAGTATTACTTCAACGTGGAGGCGGTGAAGCTGAAGCGCAGGGTGCTCGCACCCTACCGCGCGCACGGGACGCCGAAGGACTGGTCCGAAGAGTCCAATGGCAAGTTCCGCCTGACCCATCCGTCGAACATCTGGACCGACATCACCGTCCCGTTCTGGTCGATGTCGGAAAACACCGACCATCCGGCTCAGAAGCCGGAAAAACTGATCGCGAAGCTGACTCTGGCGAGCTCGAGACCGGGCGACTGGGTATTCGATCCTTTTCTCGGCAGCGGCACCACCGCGGTCGTTGCGGAAAAGCTCTCACGCCGTTGGTGCGGCGTCGAGATCGATGCCGAATACCAGTGTCTGGCACTCAAGCGGCTCGCCGCGGCCAGGACCGATCGGTCGATCCAGGGTTACGCTGACGGCGTGTTCTGGGAACGCAACGCTTTTTCCGGCCGCACGCGGAGGGCCGAACATGACAGCGCAAGCGGACAATCGGATCTGTTCGCATGAAATCGCGGTTCTACTACGACGGTCACCATCAGGCCGTAGCCATCGGTATCAGAGATCACCTGAATTCGGTAGCCGACTTCCTCACACCGCAGACTGCCAACAGTCCCAGAGCTGTCGGTGACGCGCTGGAGTCGATCGTCGCCGAGCAGTTCGATGCTCTCCTCGGCGCGTGGTGCGCAGAATACTCAAGCGACTTCGCCCGTCGTGCTATGGCGGACCTCGCTTTCACCGATCGAGAGGGCATCTACTCAGTAGTGGACGTCAAGACCCACCGGGAAGACACTCGATTCAACATGCCCAACCTCACGTCGGTGGAGCGGCTTACCCGATTCTACGAATCCGATGCCAACGTGTTTGCGCTATTGCTCATCAGGTACTCGATCCAGGACACGAGCTTTACGGCATCCGAAGTCATATTCGCGCCGATTGAGTTTCTGGATTGGGACTGTCTTACGATAGGGGCGTTGGGCTGGGGGCAGATCCAGATAGCCAACGCAAACGACGTCCGCGTCAGGGATCGATATTCGCGGAAGCGATGGATGTTGGAACTCTGCGACACGATGATCGAGTTCTATCCGAGGGAGATCGACAAGATTCGTAGCAGGATGGACCGATTCGCTGACGTGCGGGCATACTGGGAATCGAAGCAGGACGTATGGGAATGAAGGAAGGCGGCTACGAAGAGTCATTCACCCGGACCATAAGATTCTCGGAGTAGCGACGGTCTTCGTGGGGACTCTCGTCCCCGTACAGTGGTTGATCGACTACCTGGAGGCGGACCGATCGCTGGCCGAGTTTCTGGACGACTTCCCCAGTGTTACCGGCAGCCAAGCTATCGCAGTGCTGGAACAGGCGAAGTACGACATCGACTCACTCATGCCGCCGATGCCTGCCGTCCGCGACGCGTTCCGCGACGTGGAGCCTGCGCGGATCATAGAGCTTGTCGAACAGCGCTGCCAGACGCAGTGCAATGTCGCCGGGGTCGCGCATCGAGCCGACGACGTCTTCGGGCCTCGGGTGCGATCAATGTACGCATGTGCGCTCCTTGGCATGAAAATGATCACGTGAGCTGCATGCCGGATGAGCCTCTAATTGTGGCTGTAATCTTTGCACGCCGGGGCGAAATGACCTCATCAAAGATCTCCTGAACGAAAGGCGCAACCCAATATTGAGAATCAGGTGCCGGCTGTACTCCACATTCGAGGGCATCGGTATAGTCACTAGACATCATATAGTGATCCTTCAAGAAAAAGACGTACCCAAGGTGCATAACAAGGAGATCTTGTGCATCGGCTCTGAACGTGTCTATCCACGGCATTCGAGTCGGAAGACTAACTTCGTTGTCATTAACCAATACATGGTGATAGAATTTGTAGTGTGTATGGGCATTGCAGCGATCTCGTATAGATCTGTACCGATTTTCAGATAGTAGAATGGTTATCGGTTTGGCCATCTGTGCATTGGTGATGTACTTGCGCATTGTTTCATATTGTGGCAACTGTGCTTTGCCGGCCAACCATTTTTGAATTTTTTTTACGATGAAGTTCTGAGTGCTGAAATGCTCGGCCAGGTAGAGCTTGGTGTAAATGTCGATAACAGCCGAATCGTAGTATTTTCTAAGTAGACAATATGCATCGTTGATCCGTCCCGACAGAAGAATAGCTTGGATAGATTCAAGTGTGCCATGCATGGAGCTGTACGTGTAGCTATCAATATTCTCTATTGATTTGACTCCCATAGTTGGGAAGCGAAATACGGACATTGTCAGACTTTTGTAGAAGGAGATATTTCGCGCGAGGTCTGCGAATACGCTATGGGACTGGTATGCCTCGCTATTTACTTGCATCAGACATTACTCGTTAAATATTAATTGGAAATGGGGAGTAACAGTCGGTCTCGCTTCTTGATTCTTTCGCGGGGAGGTGGCCCCGATTCGGTTACACAGTATAAGGGGTAGTCTATAGTGTATTCCGTTGGTTGTCAACAAGGTGTGACAGCGGCTGGGCGTTTCCCAGTGGGCCTGATTTTCGCGCTCGTACTTGCAATAGGGATAGGGTAAAGGACCAGGGACCAGCGGGCGTTCGCACCTCGACGATAAACGTACGGACGTTCTCTGTTGGTTCCTGCCGGTACAGTAACAGCGCGTCGCAGAACTTGGGGTGACGATGAACGCTGGCAGCCCCTCGCTGGCCAATCCTCTCTGCCGATTCAGAGGACTGACGCGGTGGGGAGTTCCGAGAGCAGGGTTTCCGGGAAGCGGAGGTAGGTTACCTGCTGCCAGCGGTGGGGGATGAACAGGTGCACCGTCCCGCGGTCGATGAACAGGTCCATGTAGGAGCACTGGTGGTTGCGGAACGGGGTGTCGAACGAGGGCTCCAGCGCGTTGGCCAGCAGGAAGCGCGGCTCGGACCAGGAACGGCCGCGGTCCGAGGAGAGGGCGACCCATAGTTCCGAGCGGTCGGCCATCAGCTCCGGCTTGCTGCCGCTGAGCCCGGTGTAGTCGAGGTCATGGTGCCGGTTGTGGTGGAAGGCGGCCAGGGTGGCGCCGTCCGAGAGCCGGAACAGCATCGGCGGGGCGTCCGGGTGGACCAGCGGCGTCGGCTCGGGATAGCTCCAGCTCCTGCCGTCGTCCATGCTGCGCGCCTGCCACAGGTGCCCTTCCGGCGACCGCGCCATGAGCAGTATCTCGCCGGCGCCGAGATCGATCGGCCGGCCTTCGTCCATCCTCCCGAAGCAACGCGCGAACCAGCCGCCGTGCCGGACCTCGGGCAGCAGTTGCCAGCTCGCACCCTGGTCCTCGCTGCGCAACAGGTACTGGCGGGTCAACAGCGGCTTGTAGCTCCAGTCCGCTTCGTGGGAACCGATCAGCCAGGTTCCCGCCTCGGTCTCGCACATGCGCATCACCGACATGCCCGTGAAGCGGGGGTCGTTGTCCGGCTCGATCAGGCGCACGTCGCTCCAGGTGTGCCCGTCATCGTCCGACCACCGGTAGCCGATCGGGGCGTTCTCCTGCAGCCCGCGTTCGCGGGTACGGCGGCCCCAGATCGGCTGCGTGCCGAAGGAGTAGATGCGACTGCCGCCACGCGGGATCAGCGGCACGAACCCGTGCTGGTTGTAGTCGATGGCGAAGGAGATCGTGGGGCCGTGCCAGGTGTCACCGCCATCCGCGGATCGGAACGCCACCAGGTCGTTGATCTTGCGCGCGGCGCGGCCGTAGTGGCAGCCGCCCTCGGCCGGGTCGTGATCGGCGCTGTCGGTGGGGAACATCAGCAGGTAGTCGCCACCGGGGGTGACCGTGGCGCGGGTCTCGAACAGCGTTCCCGGCGCGCGGTAGATCACCTGCCCCTGCACTCCCGGCACCGAGAGCAGCCCGACCTGTTCCAGCGCCACCAGGCCGTCGGGCGGGGAGCCCACGCTGATGGGCGCTCCATGAACGGTGGTGCGGTCGGCCAGCGGCAGCGGTTGGTACGTCATCGCGAGGAGCCGACCTTACCACCGGCATCGTGGCCGCTCAAGCGCAGACAGGCGCACAGGCGCACGTCACGCGAGCGCACGCCGGGCGGCGCGCGTCCGCGGAGTATGGTAGGCTGCGCGCGATGGGCATCACACAGCGGCAGCGGGAGCTGCTGGCGCACACCTGGGTCGACTTCATGCCGATGCAGCGCTTCGCCGAGGCGCCGCTGATCGTGGAGCGGGCCGACGGCGTCTACTACTGGGACGTGGCGGGCAAGCGCTACCTGGACGCCATCGGCGGCGTCTTCGTGGCCAGCCTCGGCCACCGCCACCCACGCCTGCTGGAGGCCGTGCGCACGCAGCTGGAGCGGCTCACCCTGGCGCCGCCGATGCACGGGGTAGCCGACGTGACCCTGGAGCTGGTAGAGCGCCTCGGCGCGGTCACGCCCGGCGACCTCGACTTCATCAAGACCTTCAGCGGCGGCTCGGAAGCCAACGAAGCCGCCATCAAGCTCGCGCGCCAGTACTGGAAGCAGAGCGGCCATCCCGGCAAGTACAAGGTGATCAGCCGCTACTTCGGCTACCACGGCAGCACCTTCGGCGCCATGGCCGCCAGCGGCACCGGACCGCGCAAGAGCAAGTTCGAGCCGCAGATGGGGGGCTTCGTGAAGGTGTTTCCCCCCACCCACTACCGCGACCGCTTCGCCACCTGGGAGGAGTGCAACCGCTTCGCCGCCGCCAGCGTGGAGGACGTGATCGTGGCCGAGGACCCGGAGACGGTGGCCGCCGTGATGCTGGAGCCGATCGGCAATACCGGCGGCATCATCACCCCCACCGGGGAATACCTCGCACTGTTGCGCGAGATCTGCGACCGTCACTCCGTGCTGCTGATCTTCGACGAGGTGATCACCGGGTTCGGCAAGACCGGCAGCATGTTCGCAGCCCAGACCTTCGGCGTGACCCCCGACGTCATCTGCTGCGGCAAGGGCATGTCCTCGGGGGTGGTGCCGATCGGCGCCATCGCCGCGCGCCGCGGCATCGGGACAAGCTTCTGGGGCGACGAGCGGGACAACGTCCACTTCGCCCACGGCAACACCTACGCCGGCAATCCCCTGGCCGCCGCCGCCGCCATCGCCGTGCTCGACGTCATCGAAGACGACGACCTGTGCGCACGCGCCCGCGACCACGGCGCCTGGCTGCGCACGCGGCTGGAGGCTCTGCACGACACCGGCGTGGTGCGCGAGGTACGGGGGCGCGGGGTGTGGCTCGGGGTCGAGCTGACAGACCCGCGCGTGGGGACGGCCCTGGCACGCCGTGCGGTCGGCGACGGGCTCATCCTGCGGGTCGATCCCGGCTGGTTCGCCATCGCCCCGGCGCTCACCGCCAGCCGCGCCGAGCTCGAAGCGATCTGCGACCGGATCGAGGCCAGCCTCAGCGCCGCCATCTCCGACGCCGGCTTGTAGCGACGCGGGTCAGTCGAGCTCGGCGTCGATAACCTGGAGCTGGGTGCGCAGGTCCTCTACCTCCTGGGCCCAGAACGCCGCCCCACCCCACTGTGGAAACGACTCGCGGAAGCGCAGGTCGTGGCGCTGCAGCGCCGACCAGGCCAGGTAGTAGATCATCCGCATCACCCGCAGCGGCTCGATCAGCCGCTGCTCGCGCCGATCGAACGGCCGGAACTGCTCGTAGCCCTCCAGCAGCAACGCCAGCTCGCGGCGGCTGTCGGCCATCCGGCCCGGCAGCAGCAGCCACAGGTCCTGCACCGCCGGCCCGAGCATCAGGTCGTCGAAGTCGATCAACAGCAGGCCCTCGGCGGCGCGATCCAGGATGTTGCCGCGGTGGCAGTCGCCGTGCACCGGCTGCAGCGACACGCCTTCGAACCGCGGCCCGAACCGCTCCACCGCGCCGCGCGCCAGCTCGAAGAACTCCGCCGCGGCAGCGGGTGCCACCACGCTCGCCTGCTCCAGCTCGTCGATGAACCGTGCCGTCGCCCGCCGCGGGGTGCAGCTCAGCCGGTGCTCGACGCTGCCACCAGCCAGTGCGACGTGCAGGCGCCCCACCAGCGCGCCGATACGCAGCCAGTCCTCGTCGCGGTCGGCGTCGAAGTTGCGTCCGCTGCGCTTGGGGTAGACCGCGTAGTAGAACTCCTGCTCGGCGGTCGCGCCGGCCGCGGTCACGGCGTGCAGCGTCTCGCCGCCGGCGTCGGCCAGCGGCGCCACCACCGGAAGCTCCGCGGCGGCGCACCTGGCCACCAGGCGGTGCTCCTCCGCGATCGCCTCCCACGACCAGCGCCGCGGCCGGTAGAACTTGGCGACGAACTGGCGACCGTCCTCGTCGCCGAACCCGTACACGCGGTTGACGTAGCTGGGGTAGCCGGTAAGCGCTCCGTCGACCGGAGTCGCGATTACCGATTCGATGGCCTGCACGGCCACGTAGGGGGTAAGCAGAGCGAAGCTCATGACAGGGCAAGTGCGGGCGGTGCGACCACATGCACCGCGCGCGAACCTACGGCGCCTCGCCGCTCGCTGCGCCGCGTGCCGGCTGCGCGCCGAATGCCTGGCGCCCGATCGTTTCCAGAGGCGCCGGCGCGCCCGGCTCCGGCGGCGTGCTGGCCGCGGCACCGTAGGCGAAGACGACCACGCCGCCGACTCGTTCGCGGCGCGCGAAGTCGATCTGCCGCAGCGTGGTGTCGACCGGGTTGAGGTAGGCCCCGATCCCCGCCCACAGGCGCTCGCGCTTCCCCGCCGTGATACGCGCGGAGGCGATCCAGTTGTGAAACAGCTCGGTGTCGGCGGTGTAGGCCATCGGCACCGCCACGTCGATGATTCCGTCGGCCAGCCACGCGGTCCACGCCTGGTAACGTTGTTCGCGCGCCTTGCGCTGGTCGGCAAGGACGGCCGCCGAGATCAGGAGTTCGGGCCGTAGCGCCTTTACCGCCTCGTAGACGCCCCGCACCAGGTCGGTCACGCTGTCGCGCCGGAATACGTCCCAATGCTCGGGCAGAGCGTCCACCATGGCGTAGGGGTCCTGCTCCGCCGCCGCGGCCAGCTCCCGGAAGCGAGCGGCAGGCAGGCGCGGCTCGACCCAGACGCGGAAACGCTCCAGGGCGCCGCGCGAGTAGTCGAAGTCAGGCGACGGGAACCGTACGTAGTCGAAGTGGATGCCGTCTACATCGTAGTTGCCGGCCAGGTCCAGCCACACCTGTTGCAGGCGGCGCTGCACGGCGGGATGCGAAGGGCTGGTGAACAGGCCCTCCAGCTTGGGTACGTTGGCCGCCGCATGGTCGATGAGCCGGGCTACGTAGTCGACCGTGTGCGGATCCTGGTCGTAGAGTTCGCGACCCAGGATGCGAGGCACCGCCAGCCAGTCGGGATGGGCGTTCACCAGGTGCACGGGGCTGCGCGGCGGGTCGACCGGGCCCCACACGAGATGGGTGTTGACCCACGCGTGCACCGCCATGCCGCGAGCGTGCGCTTCCTCGAGTGCCACCTGCAACGGGTCGAATGCGGGGTCGTCGGGGAGGCTCTCGGCGCGCGGCTCGTGGGCCGATGCATACAGCGCATCACCGCGGCCGCGGACCTGCACCAACACGGTGTTGAAGCCACTGGCGTCGGCCTCCGCCACCAGCGCACGCACCTGCTCCGCGCTGCCGAGCGCGGTGCGGACCACCCACAGGGCGCGCACCTCGGCGTAACGCCGGAGGGGACGGGTCGGCGCGGCGGCACCCGGACGCGCAGCCGCGGCCGCCACCGAGGCCGGATAGGGGGCCGCTGCCTCGGTCTCGGCGTGCGCGGGCGAAGGACTGCCCGCCCACAGGGCCGCCAGCAGGGCAGCCGCCAGCAGCTTGGTGAAAGCGGCGGCCGGCGACCGGTGCGACGACTGGCGAGCAGGCGCGGTCACTCGGTGACGCCGAAGTGGCCACTCCATGGCGCCGGAAACCATGGTAAACGGGTGCACCTGGTTCATCTGCTGGACATGGTTCGGACTAGGCAGGTTGTAGCGCGTGGCTGCCGGCAACCTGGCCATGGATGTCGGTGCCCACCACCTCGCTCCAGCGCTCCAGCACGCGCCGCCACACCGGTCCGGGCCTGCCGTCGCCGATCGGCACCCCGTTGAAGCGCGCCACCGGAGCCAGGCAGTAGGGGGTGGTCGGCAGCCACGCCTCCTCCGCGTTGAGCACGTCGTAGGTCTGCAGGTCCTCCTCCACGAAGCCGATACCGAGATCCTCAAGCAGCTCGGTCAGCACCGTCAGGCTCACCCCCCACAGGATATTGTGCCGGCGCGGAGAAATCACCCTGCCGTCGCGAAAGATGACGAAGTTGGAGCCGCTGGTCTCGGTGATATTGCCGTCCAGGTCCAGGTAGACGGCAACGGCGTCCGGATCCACGAGGTGCGCCTGGTGGTCGCCGATCCACATGTGCAGCCGGTTGCGGTTCTTGATCTTCGACGACAGCGACGCGGGAGGCCAGTGACGCGGCGCCGGTGTAACACAGTGCGCACCGCGGGTGAACAGCGGCGCCCACAGGTGGAACGGGAGCGGAAAGGTGTGCTGCACATAGGTTGCCCGCCGTTCACCGGTCAACCCGGCGGCGCCGGCGTAGACCGGGTTCTCACCCGCGGTGACGTAGTAGACCAGCCCCAGCTCGGCGCCGCCGGCCGCGGCGCGATTGTTGGCGATCAGCCGGCGCGTCACCTGCATCGACTCGCCGGCATCGATGGGCGGATCGATGTGTGCGTACTTGCAGGAGCGGTACAGCCGCTGCACGTGGTCCTCCAGCCGGTACGGCTCGCCGCCGAAGGTGCGCAGGAAGTCGGTAACTGCCGCGCCGAGGATGATGCCGAGATCGTAAATCGGCAGCTTGCACTCCGCCGCCGTGACGAATTCGCCGTTCAGGAAGGCAAGGGTTTCGCGCCCACCAGCGCCGTCCAGGTGTCCAGGTGTCATGGCCGGATCATGCCCGGAACGGCGCCGATGAGGAAGCGCATCCCCAACGCGTGCCGGCTACCGCCCCGAGAGCGTCGCTACCGCCACTCGCCGTCGAGCCAGAGGTAGGCGCGCCCGCTGTTGCCAAGCGGGCGGAACGGTCGCCGCGGCTGCTCCAGCCCTCCCGGCCCCTGCCAGCCGAACAGGGTGAGGCAGCGCGCCACCTCGCTGCCGTCGGCGCGCTCCACCGGCTTGGGGTTGTTGTACAGCAGGCCATCTTCCGGCACCAGGCGCGCGTCGCGCTGCCAGGTCTCCCCTTCATCGCGCGAGCGCCACCGCTCTATCTCGCCGCCGCCGTAGCGCAGCCCGGCCCCGTCCACCGTGCCCACGGTCAGGTAGGCGACGATCGAACGATCTGCGTCGCGGCTCACGTGGGAGCCGGACCAGATGTCGTTGGTGCGCACGATCGGGTGGCGTTCCCACGCGCCATTCCGGTGGCGGACGAAGTAGTACACCACGTCGTTGCGCGTGCTGTCGGATACCGGCACCACGAATGCCGCGTCCCCCTGCCCCGCTCCCGTGGGTGCGTCCGCCGGAAGAATCGCCGGGTTGAGCGAGTAGCGGTACCCGGTGTCCCACAGCTTGCACGCCTCGCCGCCGGCCCGCGTCAGCGGCCGCTGCAGCCGGCTTCCGTCGGGTGCGTGCAGCTCGCCCGTAGCCAGCTCCAGGCACACGTAGTAGAGGTGATGGCGCTTGCCGGTACGCTCGTCCATGTAGTTGAAGCCGATGTGCAGCCACTCGCGGTCCGCGCTCAGGCGGGCGCTGTGGTAGGTGCAGGCCCAGGTGTCGAGGTTGGTCTGCGGGTTCTGGTCGAAGTCGACCAGCGGCAGGTCCGGGCGGGTCCAGGAGTAGCCGCCGTCGTCGGAGATCTGGTACCCCCAGTTGCCCATGTGCCCGAAGGTGCGGAAGTAGAGCAGCAGGCGGCCGTCGCCGAGCGGGAACGCTCGGGGATAGGAGATCGAGGGTGCGATCTCCGGACCTGGGCGCCAGGAGGCGATGGAGTCGGGCTGCTCCGACACCAGGTGCACCCCGCCGTCGGCGCCGTGACAGTGGTAGAGCAAGTGCAGATGGGCCCCGGAGTCGCGCCAGATGATCGGCGCGAAGTGGTGGTCGTAGCCGCGCACGTGGCCTAGCCTGACCGGCTCCGACCAGCGCCGGCCGCTCACCTCGTAGGCGATGGCGTACGGATGGCCGCGCAGCGCGGCGTTTTCGCCGCCGGTGGAGTGGTAGACGATGTGGATCGTGTCCTCGTGCCACAGCGCCTGTGGGCCCATGCGCAGGTCGTAGACCATCTTCTCGGTGCCGTGGCGGGCGAACGGCCGTGCCGCGGAAGTCATCGGCCGGATCCTATACCAATTAGCCCGGCGCCGCGGTGCGCGGCGCCGGGGTATGATCGGGGTGTGGCAATTCTGATCACCGGTGGTGCCGGGTTCATCGGCAGGACGCTGGCGCGTCACTTCGTCGCCGCGGGACGGGAGGTGCTGGCCTTCGACATGGCGCCGCCCGAGGCGGCCGCAAGCGCCGACTGGCCGGCAGGAGTGGGCTATGTCAGCGGCGACATTCGCGATCCCGCGACGGTGCGGGCGGCGGTGGAGCGCAGCGGCGAGCAGGATCCCATCGTCCACCTGGCGGGCATGCTGACCGCCGGCTGCGACCGCGACCCGGCGGCGGGCATGGCGGTGAATGTCGGCGGCAGCTTCCACGTGCTGGATGCGGCGCGTGCATGCGGTGGACGGCGGGTGGTGCTGGCCAGCACCATCGGCGTGTACGGTCGCGACCTGCCGCAGCCGATTGACGAGACCATGGCCACCGAGCCGGACGGCTGGTACGGGTACACCAAGCGCTGCGCCGAGGAGATGGGGCTGCTGCACGTGCGCCGCCACGGCATGGACGTGCGCGCCGTCCGCATGGCGGCGGTGACCGGCCCGTTCCGGCAGGCGGCCGGATCGGCGAGCCTGTTCACCTCCCTGATCCCCGAGAAGGCGGCGCGCGGTGAGCCCTACGCCGTCGAGGTGAGCGAGGACACCGCCTATCCCGTGGTCTACGTGGACGACGCGGTCAGCGCCCTGGCCCGCCTGGCCACCGCAAGGGAGGCTCCGCAGCGCATCTACAACGTCGCCTCCGGCCGGGTGGTGGTGCGCGATATGATCGCCCACGTCCGGCGGATCCTGCCGCAGGCACAGTTCACGTTCGCTCCGGATCCGGTGATCATGCAGGTGGTGAGCGGCTACCGCGAGTGGCACATCGACTGCCGGCGCATCGCCGCCGAGCTGGGCTGGGTGCCGCGCTTCGGCGTCCGCGAAATGGTGGACGACATCATCCGCCGCGTGCGCGACAGCCAGCGGGAGCGCCCGTAGCGCCGCCGGCGCCGCCGCCTTACCAGATCGAGGCCATCTCCCAGGCATCGAGCGAGACCACGGTTGCGCTGCCGGATACGGCGAATGCCGCCACCGCGAGGTCCTCCTCGGGCGGGTAGTCTACGCGGGTGACGGCGGCCGCCCCGTCCTGGACAAACAGCTCCATCACCGAGTGGTCCAGGAACAGGTGCAGCCGGAGCGTCTCGCCGGCGCGGAGCCGCAGCGGCAGGCGGGTGCCGGCCACGTCCAGCGTACCGGCGACATAGTTGATCGCCAGGCCGCCGGAGCCGTCTTCCCGGCAGCGCACCCTCAGCCCGCAGCTCGCCGCATCCCGCGGGGCCAGCTCGGCGACGATCTCCAGCGCCTTGCCGCGTGCTTCCGGGATGAGTCGCACGCCGTCCTCGAGCGCCAGGCGCTCGACGCGGGTATGCCGCCGACGCAGGCGGCTCAGCTCCGGCAGCGGCGTCTGGATCAGGCGGCCGCCCTCGAGGCCCAGCACTCGCGGCAACGACATGCAGCCACGCCAGCCGCGTCCCTCCGCGAAGCCGCTCACCCAGCCCACCAGAACGGTGCGCCCGCCGGGGCCACCCGCCGGGTCGACGAAGGCCGAGGTGCCGTAGAGGCCGCGCGAGTAGCGGTCCGGTTGCACGTCGCCGCCATAGCCGTGGTCGAGGATGCGTGGCGGGCCGGCCGCGGCGAACGTCACCGCATCCGGATCGAAGCGGCCCAGCAGGTAGCTGATCGGATAGGTGGAGCGGATCAGCACGTAGCGCCCCTGCAGGGTGAACACGTTGGGGCACTCGCCGGCCACCCCCTCCTCGGCCGCCGCGATCGAGCCGGTGCCGCCCAGGTGGCCCAGCGCCCGCCACGCGGTCAGCTCCTGGTTCTGCGCCTCGCATACCAGCCCGTGGCTCTGCTTGAAGGTGGCGAACACGCGGTCACCGTGGTCGAACAGGTAGATGTCGGCCCAGATGGCGGGGATGTCGGCGGGCACCCCGCTGGTGCCGGGGGTCAGCCCCAGGTCGACCGTCCGCCAGGTGATCAGGTCGTCGTCGACCGGCAGGGCGCCGCGCGGCTCGCGCTTGTGCTCCGGGAAGTCGAGCGGCGTATGGGTGTAGAACAGCATCGGCACGCCGTCGGTGCGGATCCACGAGCTGCCGGACGCGAACGCCCGCGCGCCGTCCTCCGGCCGCGGCAGCAGCGCCGGCGGCAGGAACTCCCAGTGCACCAGGTCACGGCTGCGTGCGTGGCCCCACCCCATGCCCACCTTCACCGCCGCGATGTCATCCGACCAGGGCAGGAACTGAAAGAAGACGTGGTACCAGCCGCGGTGGTGGAACGCGCCGTGCACGTCGTTCATCCACTGCGCCGGCGGCAGGAAGTGGTAAACCGGGCGCGCCGGATCGGCGGCTGCACGCGGCGCGGCCTCCGCCACCGCCGCCAGCGCACGCCGCCGCAGCTCGTCGAGTTCCACCATGGCGCGAGTCCGCAAATCATGCCCAGCACGCGAACCAAGTGCACCGGTTTTCATGGTTTCTGACGTCACGGGGTGGCCTTGCGCACTACTCTGCCACCCGTTGCCGCGATTCGGCAACCTCACCCAGTCCCAGTTCCTGCAAGGCCTCGCGCCAGTGCAGGCACAGCACGCCACCAATCTGCATCCGCCCCGGATCCCTGCTGATGCACAGGGCCAGCGGGCGGCCGAAGTCACCCGCGAACCGCCTCAAGCCGCGCGTGTCGCGCTCGTCGATGCGGTCGGACGACTTGATCTCGATCAGCACTACCGGCATAGCGGGCCGCTCGATCACCAGGTCGATCTCCACCCCGGCTCCGGTCTGCAGGTAGAACAGCCTCCAGTCAGGGTATCGGTACCTCGACAGGTGCAGAATCTGGGTGATGACGAAGTGTTCGAATGCCTTGCCGAATTCGTAGGTCCCGGCGCGAAGCGGCACCTCCAGCGTCCGCTCCAGCGACCGTTTGACGCCGATGTCGAAGTAGTAGAACTTCGGATTCGTGCGCTGCTGCTTCCTGATCGAGCGGTGGTAGGCGGGCAGGTGAAAGCCCACCAGCGTGTCTTCCAGGATGCTGAAATAGGAAATGATGGTCTTGGGATCCGCTCCCACGTCGCGTGCGATGTTGGCATAGTTGATGATGGTGCCGTTCGACTGCGCCGCGACCTCGAGAAACTCGCGAAACGGATCGAGCCGTCTGATAATCTGCTCGGCGACGATCTCTTCCTTCAGGTAGGTAAGGGCGTACGCGCGAAGGTAGGCCCGCTTTTCCTCTCCGCCCGCCAAAGAGTAGATCTTCGGCAGCGTGCCCCAGTGCAGGGCGTCGTCGAGAACGAACGCGTCCTGCAACTCCGGAACGGTAAAC
Organism: Spirochaetia bacterium; assembly: GCA_965203905.1. Classification (GTDB taxonomy): domain Bacteria; phylum Spirochaetota; class Spirochaetia; order SZUA-6; family Bin103; genus Bin103. Next base: position 7,129,834 of record CBDBDQ010000005.1, read on the forward strand.
GGGTAGAGGTTGTACACGAACGCTCGTCCCGCCAGCAGATTGGAGGCCCCCCTTCTGAACTTCCTGCCGCTCGATCCGGTGAGCACGAACCGCTTTCTGGTGCTCTCGATCAGCCGATGAGCCACGTCCAGCAGTCGAGGCGCGCGCTGCACCTCGTCGATCAGGATCCACTCGACCGATGCGGGCAGCGCTCTGACCTCACCCTCCAGCCGGCCGGGGCTCCTCCGGTAGCGATCCTCCACCTCCGGGTCCAGCAGATCCACGTACCACGACGCGTCCGGATCGAACGCTTTACCGATGTAGGTGGTCTTGCCGGTGCCGCGTGCACCGAACAGAAAGAACGAATTGCGGCGGCTGACCCGCAGAAGCCGGCGAAACACCGGAATATCCTATTCGAAAAAAGGATCATGGTCCGTATATCCGTTAGAAAAACGGAGTATGGTCTGCATATCGCCCGCCGCATGGAGCCCTTCCCTGCCGGTTGGCGGCGCGCCGTCGGCGTGGTCGACACCATCGCGGCCAACATCACGCCTCGGTGCGGCCGGCGGACTGGTCAGGGCCTGCCGTTGCGCTCTACGAGAGCTTTCAGGGGGACGTCGGCTTCCTTGGGCAGGTAGTAGCTCAGCGGGTCGCTCACCGCGCCAAGCAGTTGCCGCTGGATCGGGTTGCTGCGGGCAAGCAGCTCCTCCGGCATCACGACGTAGTCCATCGGCTTCACCCAGCGGTAGGCGTAACCGATGAAGATCGTCTTGCGTGCGGTGCCCGACCAGTTGCGTCCGATGCCGTGCCAGGTGCGCTGCTCGAAGATGAAGGCATCTCCGGCCTCGACGTTCATGCTCACGGCGCCGCGCGGCCAACCCGTCTCCGGATCGACCGCCGGGCGGCCCGAGAGCCGGTTGCTGCCGGGCACCAGGACGGTGGCCCCCGAGGCGGGGTCGGACTGATCGCTGATCGCGTACGCGATCTTCAGCAGGATGCGCGGGTGCGGCTCCTGCATCTCGGCATACGAGGTGCCTCCGTCGCGATGCAGCCCGACGTGGCCCTTCTCGTCCGGAGCCGGCTCGGGGCCGGAGGGCAGCACGATCAGGTGCGAAGTGTTGAGCTGAATGTTCCAATTGAGGATGCCCCACGCGAGCGGAGCGGTGGCCGGCCAGTCGAGCAACCGGAAGAACGCCTCGTGGTGCACGATGCAGTTGCGCAACTCGAACTTGCCGTCGTCGTGCAGTTTCCCCTCGGCCGGCCCGCGGGCACGGACTTCTTCGACGGCGGCATCGATTTCGTCGACCGCCTCCAGCGGCAGAGCGCCCTTGATCACCAAGTAGCCATTGTCTTCGAAGAAGGTGCGCTGCTCGGCGCTGAGCTCGACATAGCCGGGGGAAGGAGCGTTCATGGCAAGTTACCGGTTTACGTTGACCTACGTGCCACCTCGCGTCAACCGAGCGCGCTACCTACGCTACCTGCCCCGCCCGATTGTACGTAGCTCCTAGCGCCCCGAAACCGCCGCCTGCCGGGGACGCCGGGGAATCCGGCCGCCACCTCGATGCCGCGCGCCGCCAACATCGCCCGCGCGATACCGCGCGCCCTTCCGCCCGGCTCCGGCGGCGCTGCGAGCCCAGTAGGAGATCGTTGTCCGGCCCGGTGCCTTCCCGCTCCCCGAGCACCGTTCCCACCCGCTCCAGCACCGCGCTGGTCCGTGCCGAGAGCGTCTCCTCGTTCAACGCGGCGTGGACCTCCGCCCCCGTCCAGCCGGAAACGCCCGGCTCCGCGCCGGCTCCCGACATGCCCCATCCTCCAGCAAGTAGATGGTCAGCCCCGACCGCCGGCTCCGCGAACGGCCCATCGTGCGCGCCTCCGGCACCTCCACCCACACCTCCGGGAACCCCCACGCGCATACTGCACCAGCTTGCGCCGACGCACGTCGGTGGTATGGTCCACTGTTAACCACTAGGTCGTAGGTTCCAGTCCTGTCGGCGGAGCTTAATTCTTTTTGTGCTAATTAATTATAGTCTCTATCATTCCACTAGCGGTTTTTTTCTGCAGAATTCCTTGACAATAACCAGAATGTATGATAGCCGTGCATGTATGGGTCTGAGGTATGATCGTTTCGATAGACCTAATCAGATCATCAGTCTTTTTTTAGTCGCGGAGATAATCTATATGGCGCGACCGTCGAAGTACCTCGGCGCTTTTACAATGTCAACGTCTAAAATTGTCAGAGTTGAATCCCACCACACTTTGCATGCGTTGAATCTTATTGATTCAATCGTTACAAAATGTAGCGGAACGGCAGGTTATTTGGAACTACTCGGCAATTGTGGAGTTCTCACACCGTTCGTAAGTAAATACAAGGAGGCAAACCCAAACAATATTAAACTGGTACGCAATAGGTCCTTTCGAAGATTGCTGGCCTGATTGCAGGCATTGGCAATTCAATAACGTCAGACTCTGAAAAGCTAAGGGCGAAGGTGATGAAGCAAAACATTAGGTTACTTGGCGCGATGTTATGTGTTTTTTTTGTCGGAGCAATTCCGCTGTTTGCCAGCGCCGCTCAAGAAGGTGGACAAAGCTCAACAGCGGAAAAGATGAAAATTGTGATGTGGGATTGGCATACACCTCGCATGGACGGATTAAGACCGATGGCCGAAGAGTATCAAAAATTGAATCCTCATATCGAGTTTGAAACGATGGTTATGCCGAGTGACGAATACTGGAAGAAAGTACTGGCCAGCTCGGTATCGAGAGATTTTGCCGTTGATATTTTTCAAATCGCAAACAATCGGATTGCGGAGTTATCGAATTATATCACCCCGTATCCAGAGGATATGTTCCCCATGGCACAACTGAAAGAGGAGTATCCTGCCATAGATATCCTTCTCTACAACGACAAGCTGTATATGTGGCCCTTGGGTATCATGTCGTCGGCGATTTACTACAATGCTGACATGTGGGATGACGCCGGACTGGGAGCTAGACCCAAAACATGGGACGAGTTGAGAGAAGCAGCAGTGCAACTCACCCAGTATGATGGAGACAATGTAAGTGTTGCGGGATTTGGATTCACCGGTGACGGCTACATGCAGTTCATTTGGGGAGATATGCTCTATCAAAAGGGCGGTTGGTACTACAATGAAGATGGTGCTAAAGTCGATGATTCCTGGATTCAGTCTCCTGGCGTAGAGGCGCTGGAATACCTCAAGGATATGGTTTTCGAGGATCGTGTTACCGAACCAGGATTCTTGGGATTTCTCGAAGCTTTCGGAACCGATCGAGCCGCCATGGTCTACGCATGGACCTGGTTTACTGGATTCCTGAATACTACTCATCCTGACAAGAACTACTATGTGTCTGCCTTGCCTACATTTACCGGGAGCCCATTACCTGCGGTTGCTCGTAATGATCCATCGAGTCTATCTTCTGTAATCTCCTCAGACGAGGATAAGATTCCCGAAATCTTCAAGTTTCTGAAATGGATGTTTGACGATGATGACTATCTGATCAACATGAATATCACGCAGTCGGTAATACCGTTGAAGAAGGAATTATTGAAAGACCCAAGAATCGCGGATGATCCAGTCATCAGTGAGCTTATCAAGGTGTCTTCCTATACGGTCTATCCGGGCGAATACTCAGTGTGTCTTGGACCTTCGATGTCGAATATTGAAGCGAGGATCTTCCAGGGTATGTCAGCGCAGGAAACAATGGAAGTCGTGAAGGCCGAGATAGATGTGTGTTTGGAAGACACTCCAACGACATGGGTCGTGGAACGGAGATATCAACCGGGCCTCTAGTCCACAACTAGGAAGTATTCACTTGAAAAGGGGCTTTCCACTTCACGGAGCGCCCCTTTTTTTGAAGTTCTCCTCACAGGTGGAGCTCAACCTGAGGAGAGCCTCATACTTGATTTTGGTACAAGGAAATTTCACATGTCTGTTGCTGAAAAAATCAAGAGCAACTTGAATCCGGGAAAGCTGATAATTCTGGTAGCCATTGTACCGTGCATGATCTACTACCTAATCTTCTATCACGGCGCAATGTTCTATGCGTTTTATCTTAGCTTCACGAACTGGCAATTAGGAGTGGACACCAAATTCATAAAACTCGATAACTTCGTAAGAATCTTTACTGCCGACAATCTGTTCTTCAAATCCCTGGTCAACACATTGTACTATACAGTCTTCACCGTCCCGGTTGGAACGGTTCTCGCCATTTTTGTGGCTTCTCTCATCAACGGTCAAGGGAGAAAGCTGGCAAGTGCATTTAGAATCATATACTTCATTCCGGTTGTTACTTCGTTGGTTGCTGTCGCCGTCGTGTGGAAATGGCTGTATCAGCCAAGCTTCGGCCTTATAAACCAAGTTCTCGGTATATTCGGCTTTCGCAAGGTTATGTGGTTATCATCGCCATCCGTTGCGATGTTAAGCGTAATGATAATGAGCATATGGCGTGATCTCGGATTCAAGGCAGTTATCATCATGGCTGCGCTTCAGGGGATTCCCAGGACGTATTTTGAGGCCGCCATGATTGATGGAGCTCAAAAGGTACAAATATTCCTGAAAATAACCATCCCCCTGATATTTCCGGCCATTACTTTCATCGCGGTCACTGGGATGATTAGTGCCATGCAGGTGTTCACTGAGATGCATGTCATGATGAGTTCGAATCACATGAGTATAGGCGCATCAGGGCCCCTGGATTCAACAAGAACTGTCGTCGTGCACTTGTATGAACGAGCCTTTTCTCGATACAGAATGGGCTACGCCTCTGCTACGGCGATACTCCTCTTTATAATCATATTAGCCATGTCACTCATTCAACTTCGTATAATGGAAAAGAGAACGAGAATTTAGCGTGAGGCCAAGTGATGATACGTATGGCACAAGATAGATCAAGTTTCATAGCTACTGTTATCCTTGTGTTGGGCTCCGTAATTATGGTGTTCCCATTAATCTGGATGATAAGTACTGCGTTCAAGATTCCTTCTCAGATAATCAGCTATCCGCCAAATATTTTACCTAAACCGCCTACGCTCCAGCACTTCGACCGTTTACTCGAAGTGCCATACTTCGGAAGCAGTTTCTTGAACAGCGCATATATAGCATCTCTGGTAGCTGCAATCAGCGTATTTACCAGTACCTTGGTGGGTTATGTATTCGCAAAGTTCAGGTTCTTTGGTCGAGATGTCATATTCATCATGATTCTGTCTACCATGATGATACCCTTTCCGGTCATAATGATTCCGCTATTTCTGGTGGTCTCCACACTAGGTTTTGGTAATAGTCATGCGGCCTTGGTCGTGCCTTTTTTATACAGCACATTTGGTATTTTTCTTATGAGGCAGTTCATGTCGACGGTACCAAACGAACTCAGAGAGGCAGCGATCATTGAAGGTTGTACCGAGTTCCGGGCTTTTAGGAGTATCATTTTACCACAGTGCATGCCCGCTATTTCTGCGTTATCAATATTTCAATTTATGTGGCATTGGGAGAGCTTCGTGTGGCCTCTGATAGTGATTCAAAGTACTGCGAAATTCACGTTGCCGGTTTTTCTCGCGACATTTTCGAATGAGTGGTGGACAGATTACGGATTGGTAATGGCCGGAGCCACGATAACAATACTCCCAATACTCATCGTGTTTTTCTTTTTTCAGAAGCAAATTATCCGAGGCATGGCTCTCACGGGACTAAAGCTGTAAATCTAACAGAAAGTCGCTTGGCCGAAGGAGAGTTGCATAAGACAATTGTGAGGCTATCCGAGGACTGTCAGTGAATTAGGGTAGGCGACTTCCTTCGTAAGGCCGCCTCCGGTGCTCAAAGCCTTTCGTTGCTAGTGTGCCGAAATGCTGACACTCCAGAGAGATCACCCTGGCCGGTGGACATCATCCACGAAAGCCGCTTTTCCGGAATAGCCGAATGTGCGATGAAGGCTCGGTTGTGAACCTGTCGCAATTCCCACCGTATATGTTTGGAAAACACGTAAAATACCAGGTAGGCATTGGGCCATTCGGCGAACGCCGGGCTTTGCAAATGCGTTCCTCCATCGCCGCGCATCATTTCGGTCCAGTGACCGTTTCCATTGATGAAGAGAAACGAATCCGGGTGTGCAAGCGCTTCCTCCTCATCCTTCTGACGGCTCCCCCAATCCAGCAGACGGAAACCTGCGGAGGAGACGCCGCCGCGATTCCTCAGGGCATAATGTCGCAGGATGATCAGGGGCTTTCCGTTTTCCTCCGGTCTCGGCGGCGAATCCCCAAATCCGGGTTTCTCGGAGTCCAATACCCAGAACCGCAGCCCCAGCATCTCGAAGACATACGACGAGTTGCCATTGGGAAAAACCCCCTGGAGGCTTCCAGCTAACGCATCGCATGTGAAGGAAGCGGTGTAGAGATCATGATTGCCCAAACAGCCGCGGATAGGTATGTCGACTGAATCGCAACATTCACCCGCTAGATGAAACTCCTCCGGGGTTCCTCTATCCGTGATGTCACCGCCGTGTAGCACAAGCTTGATTTCCTCGGCTTTGAGGGAAGAGAGCGTAGACAGAAAGATCGGTGTCGTGTGAAAGCCCATTTTCAAGTTCATCCACTCACAGCTATCATCATGGGTCAGATGGGTATCGCCGATCAACGCAAAAGACCATCGAGGGTTTTGGTCCATTTCTGTCGCCCGTAGCTCGATCCAGTCGATTTCACCGGTGTCCCGGTCATGGGGAGCGAAAAACCATAGAAAGTGAGTACCCGAGGGAATGAATGTTTCAGCGAGGCCTACGGAATCAGACGGCGGATGCCCTTCGATTCGCGGCGCGGGTCCGGTCAAGGCGTTACCCTCGCTTTCCCATGGTGAGGCGGTGATCATAGGAGCACCCATTACACGGTCATCCACGAGTATACAGAATCGGAGTCCCGGCTGAAGATCCGCGCCCTGGCGGGCTCTGACCTCTCCGGACAACAGGCTTGGGTGCTTGGTCCGGAAAGAGAAGCAAAGCGCCGAGTTGCGCGGCAAAGCCTTGGTATCACCACGACTTTCTACCGCACCGCCGTTTTCATCGCCAATCCCGCGCCATAGGATACCCTCTCGGGGCTCGAATCGGATACCCGTCGAGCCCGGCTCTATGAGAGTTGGATTCTCAAAGGCTCGGTTTTCCACGCTCTTCCGTATCTCGTCAGACGCTGCGAATGCTTCACGAACTTTCAATAGTTTCTCCTTGCTGTTCATGCACTTGTCATGCTGAAAAACAGCAACATAACGGTAGGTGTTTAGTGAACCACATACCGCGTTTATCCGTTAGATAACCACGATGTGCAAGAAGTCCTTCGGAGCCTACCTGATCGAGGGTAGAATTATAACCCTCTCAGAAAGAGTCTGAATCAGCTTTCTTTAACAAAAATAGTAGACTTGACGGGGATAATCAAGATGAGAACGCAGCGACAATCAAGCTTCCGACCGGCCGGGGGCCGGCGTAGTCATGGAAGAAACACGGGCGCCAACGGTAGCGTAAGAGATAGAGTTTCGAGTGGGACGCGAAGTAGGCCGGCGCGGCACTGGTGTGACCGCCCGCAGGGGCGAACCCGTAATCAAGCTTGGTCCCGAGGCCCGTGGCGAAGGCATTGGTGAGGCCAACACCTGCTGCTGAGGCCATCCCGTTCAGGAGAATGCTGTTTGCTCACGCCTCGGCCGCCTCACTCGATTGATAGTGGGGGTATCCATGGCTCGACGCAAGCACCGGCGCACTGGCAGACGCACGGCGCAACCGCAGGTCGTACATCCCGAGGCAGCAGGCGACGAGGTGTGTGCGCTACGCACGCTGCTGCGGCATCGCGACACGCTGGTAAAGGCGGCAGCGCGCAGCGTGCTGCATATGCAGAAGTCCTACGATCAGATGAACATCCATGTGCACCATGCGATCTCCGATCTGACCGGGGTAACCGGCATGGCCATAACCGACGCCATCCTGGACGGGGAACGGGACCCGGCGCGCTTGGTCGCGCTGGCTGATCGCAGGATCAAAGCCAGCCGCGACACCTTGATCAAGGCACTGCAGGGTGACTGGCGCCCCGAACATCTGTTCACCCTGCAGCAAGCGCGGCAGACCTATGCGCACTACCAGCAGCTCATCGACACCTGTGATCGGCAGATCCAGGGCGCGATCCGCGCATTGCGGAGGCCACCGGAGGCACCCGCCGACGCTCCCTCGGCCAGCGCCGGTGGGGCCGGCGCGGCAGCCGGCGAAGGTGAGCCGCCCAGCTCCCCGAGCACGCCTGAACCTGAACCGTTCGTCCTGAGCGTGCACCTTACGCGGCTGTTTGGCACCGACCTGACCCTGATTCCCGGCATCGGTGAGAGCACTGCGCTCACCTTGTTCGCCGAAATCGGGGCCGATATGTCACGCTTTCCCGATGCCGCGCACTTTGCATCGTGGTTGAATCTCTGCCCGCAGAACAAGATCACCGGCGGCCGGGTGATCAGTTCGAAGACCGGACCGGCCAGCAATCGCGCCGCGCAGGCGCTCCGCATGGCAACCCAGTCGCTGTATCGGAGCCAGACCTCGCTCGGAGAATACTTTCGGCGCAAGCGTGCGCGCCTCGGCACTCCGCAGGCGATCACCGCCAGCGCCCACAAGATGGCGCGTATCATCTACCACCTCGTCACGCACCATGCCCTATACGACGACGACGTGCTGTCCCGACAGCAACACCGCGACCACAAACGCCGTGAACGCACAATCTGCGCCACCAAGCCCGTGCTCTCGGTTTCGATCTGGTCCCACAGGCAGCCTGATTATGTGTTTCTCAGGAGATGAGAATGCCGAGGCGGCCGGCAGCCCTCTGACCGGGGGGCGGTGGGTCGCCGCTGACGGAGGGAGGGCGTAGCCCGACCGTAGTCAGCGGCGCGGCGGCGCCGGTGGGCGCCGCCGCCGGTGATCGTGGCCGACCCGGTGTGAGTACGGTGTTCCTGAGTACCAACGAAAGAGCACCTGTTGCCGGGACGACATCTTACCGATCACCAAGTGAGGCTCTACATGAGTTTGCGTCGCCAGGACACCCGTCGGTGGCAGCGGCCAAGGCGTCATTCAGCACCGCCAGCGTCTACCGCATCGAGTCCGGTCCACGACCGCCGTCACAGAAACAGACGCCCCGTAGCAGCCGCCGCCACGACCCGCTGGACGGCATCTTCGAGCAAGAAGTGGTGCCGTTGCTGGCCGAGTGCCCGGCTCTGCGTGCGGTGACCATCTTCGAAGAACTGCGCCGCCGCGATCCCAAGCTCCCTGCCAGCGTGCGCCGCACCCTGGAGCGGCGCGTGCGCCGGTGGCGCGCCCTGCATGGCCCCGAACAGGAGGTGATCTTCGCCCAGAGGAATCTACCCGGTCGCCTGGCGCTGTCCGACTTCACCGCCACCGGGCACCTCGGCGTCACCATCGCAGGCGCGCCCCTGAGCCACCTGCTGTACCACTTTCCGGCTGCCCTACTCCGGCTTCGAATACGCCGACGTGGTGCTCGGCGGCGTCCCGCAACAGCACCGTACCGACAGCCTGTCGGCCGCCTACCACAACCTCGATCAAGCCGCCGCTGACGATCTCACCCGCCGCTACCAGGAATTGCGCGACCACTACGGCATGCGCCCCACGCCAACAACCGCGGCAAGGCGCATGAAAACGGCAGCGTCGAAAGCGCCCACGGCCACCTCCAGCGCGCCATCGAACAAGCCCTGCTGCTGTGCGGCTCGGGAGACTTCGACGACCTCGCTGCCTATCGCGCCTTCATCGCCGAGATCGTCGGTCGCCACAACGCGCGCCACCGCGCCCGCATCGACGCCGAACGCGCATCGCTGGGGCCGCTGCCAGCGCGGCGCGCCCAGGATTTCGAGTTGGAGCGCGTCCAGGTCACCTCGCACTCAGGCTTCACCCTACGCAAAATGTTCTACTCGGTGCCGTCGCGGCTGATCGGCCACACCCTGCGCGTCCACCTCTACGATGATCGGCTGGAGTTGTTCGTCGGCTCCTCGCCACTGCTGACCCTGCGCCGCGGTCGTGCCCATAGCGATAGGCGTCGCGGCCACGTGGTCGACTATCACCATCTCATCCATGCCTTGCGCCGCAAGCCGATGGCACTGCTGCACCTTGTCTACCGCGATCAACTGTTCCCTCCCTTTCTCACCCTGATTGCCGCGCCACCAGACTTGACGGGGATAATCATAGCAACTATTATGCCACCGTCTTCGAGTTATATGTGCCGGAAGGAAAATACGTGAAAACTAGAGGCTGGATTCTTCTAAGCGCAGCCGTCGTCTTCGTGATTGCCGTATTTGTGGCAGCCTATCTCAGCACAGTTTCGTTCGACACGACTTTGGAGTTCGTAGTCAGGGATATGTATTGCGGGGAATGGGTGTACGGTACCGATATACAGCTACAAAATCGGACGATTCGGGGCTTTTTCGACACAATCTATCATTTCTCCCATCTCGACCTCGGGTCGAGTATTCTAAAGATTGAAGCGCCCTATTACGAAGGTGTAGAAGTGCCGGTCAATCTCAAACGAGGTAGAAACATTCTCGACGAACCTATCGAGTTGATGGGGCTCGAAATACCGGAATTGAGTCATTTCTACATAATGGAAAGGATCGAAGACGGGCAGCTCATTTCCGAAGTGAGGCCGGTAGCCACAAACGGCCAGGCTATCCTCAACCATCCTTGCCTGGACATACGCATGTTCGTCAGGATATCGGCCCAGATCCTGGATGGTGCGTACTCCTACGAACCGTCGGATCAAGGTGCTGAAAGAGGTGAAGAGCTGTATACAGCAGAGCTGACTCCCGTATGGGATGCGAACCCGGGAACCATATTTCGGTGGAAAACTCGTCTTCCGGTAGAGGAGATCAAGAACAGTAGAGCCCTGTACTGGGTGGTTGATTATTTGCTGTTGATCCCGGATCCCAGGGAGATCGGACCTCCCGAGCTCGATGCCATAGGGAATGAACTCGCCTCCAAAACAACGGTGGAAGAGTGGATCGGTTACCTCGACGCCCTGGAAGCAGCGCTGAGTTTCTACCTGTTTCCCAGTTGGAATGTGGTCGCAGGAGGATAACTTGATCAGGACGAGTGCGCTTATCAAGAAGTATGGAGAGGTAATCGCTGTTGACGGCATCGATTTAAACATACCGCAGGGCGAAATTTACGGATTTTTGGGACCTAATGGTGCCGGCAAAACATCGACAATTATGATGCTCCTCGGCGTCTCATCGCCGACCAGTGGAGAGATCTACCTGTTTAATGAACGATACACGCCAGATCGCCTTGACCTGAGGAGGAGGATCGGGGTCGTACCTGAGAAGCACCCGCGCGGAATGTGGACCTGGATGACCGGTGTCGAGTACCTCGAGTTGTTCGCAGATCTGTTTAGAGTGAGGAACGCCGGACGTCGAATAGTTTGTCTGCTGCAACAGGTAGGTTTGACCGAAGCGGCAGACAGGAAGATCGTAGGTTATTCGCGCGGTATGCTGCAGAAGCTCAGCATAGTGCGGGCGCTGCTCCCGGATCCCGATATGCTCTTTCTGGACGAGCCTATTTCCGGACTTGATCCAATTGGGATAAGGCAGATTCGCGACCTTGTGATTGCTGAAAACAGGGAGGGACGGACGATTTTCATTTCCTCGCACCTATTGTCAGAGATGGAAAAGGTTTGCCACCGGATTGCCGTTATCCACAGAGGCAGGCTAATGGCAGAGGATACGACGGACAAGCTCCTGCTTAAGCTTTCATCCGCCAAAGACATAGAGCTAGACTTCGAGAACGTGCCAGAGAAGCTCATAGGCGATATAGGAGCTCTTGAATTCGTCATTGACTGCAGCATTCAAGATGGCACGGTCATGGTAAAGGTGCCAACTGAAGGTGATTACAGAAAGCCTCTATCTGAGTTTCTCATAAAGCAGGGACTCATTCCCTTACGGCTGGCGGAAAAGCGCCTCTCCCTTGAAGAGGCGTTCGTGACAATTACCAACGAAAACATTAGCCAGCTGACCGGTGTCGGGAGCACCTCATGAATTATCGTCTGCACGCGACAGCGACGTTCAGCCGAAGACGCATCTACGAGACGTTTATAAGCCCCAGCTTCTATGTCGCGATGAGCGTTGGGCTGTTGCTGGGTTATTTTCTGGTGTCGGGATTCGTCGGAGCCGTGGATTCGAGCGGTTTGAATTTTGGGCTTAATCCTGTTTATGAGCTCCTGACCAGGGCGCTCTCAGGGGCTTTCGGTGATACCTTTATACTGCAGCTGTTCGTCGAAGGTCCTTTCCTGGTTGCGCTCCACGCAGCTTCCCTGCCGTTCCTCTTGTACCTTTCCGTGAGCGCGGTTTACCGGTTCGGTTTCGAGAGCAGCATTGGAGCCGTGGAGCTTCTAACCTATGGTCCGGCTGATGGAACCTCATGTTTTCTTTCTCTACTGATCCGTAACATCCTATTTTCACTTCTCTATCTGGTCGTTCAGCTCGTTTTCTTTCTTATACTGTCACTCCTGAATAATCTCGCCCTTGGACCGCATTTCTTCTATTCACTGTTGCTGTTTTTTTTTCTTACCATATCAGTTTTTTCTTACAGTACCTTTGCTTCCGTGGTGGTCGGCAACTCGTCCGGCGGAGTCGCGTTCTTCGTCGGCCTCATGGTTTTGTTCGGATTACTCCAGATGGGTTCTTTCACGATCATTAGCGGCTATGTGAAGAACCTTTCGTCCGTGTTCGCGGGTTTGATACAGTGGATATCGCCTCTGTACTACTGGGCACAAGGATTGACGGCGGCTGATCATGGAAATACCACCGGATTGCTGCTGAGTCTTTTCCTAAGTATAGCGTTGTCGGCTATCCTCCTGTTAGCGAGTCATTTCACCATAAGAGCCAGAGGTATACGAGCTTGACTGACAAAATACGATATAGGGGTGCCCTCTCCTCTGGCATTGGCGTGATCTGGGCTGCTCTGTTCGCGATTCTGTTCGTCAGCGGATTATCGGTATTGGGAGCGCAGGCACCCGAGATAAAGGAAAGCCTGATCTATTCTATCGTTGCCTTCGATGGTAAAGACTACAGCGGTACGTTCTGCCGGGAAGATGCTGACACAATCTATTTGATCGGCGATGTCGACAACTTCGTGAATGTTAAGAAGGCGCTTGTCTACTACTGGGAAATTACCCAGGAGTGGAAGGTAGATTTCGAGCATCTGAACTATACATTTGAAGGCCAAATCGAGCTTACGGACAAATCCGACAATGTTGAGATTCTGGAATCGGTCAAGTTCACATATTACAATGCTCCCGGAGAATACGAAGTCAACTGGCGCGTGTTCACGGGTGATGCAGCCGATAGGGAATACGCGGCTTATGATAAGTTGATGGATGAATACTTAGAAGAGATCGAAGTCTACCAAAACAGGCAAATGGAACTGCAGGTTCGTTTCGAGGAAATGATTCAGCAACTGAGCTTGCTTCGCGAGGAGGAGGAAGAGGTTATAAAACGCCTGCAAGAAGCCCCCGAAAAAAAGCGCCTCGACGAAATTAAAGACGAAATCGAACAGGCCCGAAGGGAGCACACCAATACATCACAGCTTGAGCAGGAAAAGGCAGCGCTCGAACGTGACTTGTCGCCGCTGATCGAAGCCGCAGCACGCAGCCGGCTGGAAATACTTGCTTTTGCCGAATTGGCGCAACGCCTGGGCGAAGGGCTACCTGCTCCGGAACATCCGGGATACTTCGTGCGTGAGCCGGACAATGCGTTTCTCTTCAACCTCGAACCGGGCGAATACAGCATACGATTCATTATGCCGAACGGTACAACATTGGAAGGTTCCGAAAAGCGCGTTCTCGTGCACGAAAAGCGGCGTGAAAACAGTATCGGCTACGACGTCATCCCGGCCGACAAGTGGACTAGACCGGTACTATCCCAAACTCCCGCCTCAGTGCTCTACGTCGACGGGACCACGGATCTATATCTGCTTCCCTATTTTCAGGACAAGTTTAACGACCTCTACTACAACAAAACGGTCAGGAACGACGCTCGAGGTAATCCCAATATTATGCGTTGGGTTAAGATTCAACAGGTACCGAAACCGCTCATTGAAGTCAATTATCCTGGGAACAGGACCGAGAGTTTCCTCGAACAGCCCTTTTATGTGGAACAGCTACCGGGCAGCTCATTCGGCTACAAGATCGTGCCCTTCGACACCGCGGGCGAGCACAAGGACCGTGCTCCAAACCTGATCGCCTTCCACATCCCCCTTGAGCCCACAGACGAAGTGATACGGTTCAAACTCTGGAGTAAAGATGGCGAACAATTAGCCGGCGGCCAAAGACAGATTAGGATTGTGAGTAAGACTAGCCTACAAGTGATTGGATTGCTGCTGGCGCTGCTGCCACTGGTCCTGATGGTTATGGTGCTGGTTGCTCGAGTCAAAGGCAGCCGGCGGTTCGCCAAGCTGGAAAGGTCGGCAAACAGCGCCGTATCCAAATCTTAGGTTACCGACACGCAACTTAGATCATATGTGACAGCAGTTGCTAAGTTCCTAATTCTTCAGTGCACCTCTCATGGCGCCTTTACGGAATATATTCCTGAAGGAACGGATACACCATGATTAGTGCCTGGCCGAAAACCGCATAATTCTCAGTTCCAGTGCCATGCGCACCAGAGTTCGCGTAGAAAATACTGCTCCGGTCTTTTTCACTAACTCGATCGTGGCTCTCGCCTTTCTACATATCGCTGCGCTTCCTCGGTATACTCCCGATGCGCTTTCTTGATCCGCCGTTTCTCTTCCGCTACCCGCTCAGCCGTTCTCGCTTTTGAACGTTTCAGCTGTTGTGTTCCACGATACAGGCGTTTCAGCTTTTTCATAGTCCGGTATCGGCAACTCGTAGGGATGGAGCGACAGAGGGAAGCGCATCCCCAAGAGCTGATTGACGAGCGCCATGTCGGGGTCGATTTCGAAGAACGGTATCTCCTCGGTCTCGACATGGTTCACGGCATCGAGAAAGCGCCTTCTGTCCGGAATCCTCATACTCTCACCTCGTTCCTCTCTGCTCCGGTGCTGTTGACAACGGCTCCTTGCCCTCATCTTGCCTCGCGAGCATTCGCGCGCGCACCCGATCTCTCTCGACCTTCCCGAGCGAGCCCGGTCGGAGCAGCCAGAGGCGCGATCGTCGGTGGCTCGCCTCGCGCGGCCGCCGCTCAGACCACCTCGAAGGAATGGTAACGGTCTACCCGGAATCCACCAACGGTGTGAACCCGGTGGTATCGGGTCGGTTGCTTCGGTGGCGTGATATCCCTCGGCTCGGCCAAGCCGATGTCCCCGATGTCCTTGATGATCAAAGCGCCGTCCCATATGCAATAGCCGTCGGCGCCACGCGCCAGATACGAGTACACGAGCTGTCGCCAGGCCACGGGGTCGCGGCGGTACAGACCCCACGCGTACAGGGCTGCGAAGAGCCGGATCTTCTCCCGGCCGGGAAGCCCGTGGAAGTACTCGAGGTGGATCCCTTCCGGCCCGTCGATGTGGGCATCGCTACTGGTGAAGCGCTGGCCCATCGGGTACAGATCCTCCAGCAGTCCCTCCCTCACCCAAGCCGCTACGTCGAGTCCCCAACGGTCAAGGTCGAACTTGTTGCCCGGTACGATCGCGGACAGCCTCATCCCCGGCTTGAGCCGTCCTTTGACAGCCCGGATGAAGGGGGTGATCACCTCCGCCTGGTAGCTCATCCAGCGCGGATCGAACTCATCCAGCCCTCGCGGATCGATTCCGTGCTTCTTCTTGAAACCCTGGACCATGATCGGCTCGTAGAGCACCAACGGCAGACCCCGGATGAAAACCAGCGTGACCCCATCCGGCTCATAGGCTACCAGCTCGTCCACGATGCCGAGCATGCGTTCCTGCACCTGCGGGTAGGCATAGCTCATCCGTACCACCCGCTGGCCTTGGGCATCAAAGCAGTTCCATTCCGGGTGCTGGTGGAAGAACTTGGAATGGAAAGACTCGTCCCAGGGATACGAGTGGGCAAAGGCCCCCAGCCGAATGGAGGTGTGGAACTCCCAGCCCCGCCGACGGCAGTAGTCGCGCGGCAGCTTGATGCTGTCCCAGCCTTTCTCGCGCCAGAGATCGACGTTCCGCTTCGCCATGTGATCCCAGAAACGGTCAAAGTCCCGGCTGACTCCCGTTCCTACCTGCCCGATCTTGCTGGGATAGGTTGTCGTGTCTCCATCCGCTGCGCCCCAGAGCATGATCCTGAGCGCCGTGCCCTCGGGAATCTGCTCGTACAGCTCGAGGATGTCCTCAGGCCGTCGGTGAGGCAGCATTCTGGCAAAAATGCCAAAGCCGTCCTCCGTCATGGCCATCGGATGGGTCACCGCCGGCTGCGGCGGCGCGGGCAGAGACTCGACGGGTTCGAGACGAATCCAAGCCAGAGAACCCCGTCTGGGATTGGGATCGAAGGCGCTTTCCAGGATCAGGTCCTGGTCCGTGAGGTTGGCATCTTTCCAGTGAACCTCCGCGATCATCCCTCCCTGGGAGATGACGTTCTCCCACGTGGCCGTGGTCGTCAGAGGCGTACAGCACAGATCGCCGCTCAATCGCACGCGGACCTGGTGCGAGCCGGCGATCAGCACGGGGACTCCGAGCCGGATGCGGTAGTTGCCTTCCGCGGCGAGGCGGATGATGACAGGCTTCGGTGCCGTCATCTCGCCACAGCCGAGCAGGACGCCTTCGATGCTTCCGCTTCGATAAGCAACAGCGCGCCATACCCCCGGCGCCCCTTCCTCCTGGACGACTCCTTCCTTGACGTTTGCCGGCAGATTGCTGATCAGTATCTCTTCTCTCGACATGGTGTTCCTCCTTACAGCGCAACACTTCTGGATGGTTGGATCTCGCTAGTCGCCACAGACGATCTCGGTGCGGGCGGGCACGATCTCACACTTGGCGAAGCGGGTTCGAAGCCGCCTCGCCTGGCTGCGCCGAGGTCGGCGCTTGACCCCAGGTCGGTGTCGATAATCTGGATCCCTTAGTCACCGTCGTCGTCGTGTCTCTGAAATGCTTCTCCCGATACGCGCCCGGAGTACTGCCGTATTCTTTCTTGAATGCCCGGTTGATGCACTGCTTGTTTGCGAAACCGCTGCGTTGGGCAATGACGTGGACCGGCATACCCGTTGACTCCAGAAGGCCTCGGGCGCTTTTGAGTCGCAGACTCAGAAGGTAGTGCGAGAAGCTGACACCGGTCTGCTGCTTAAAGATCGTGGACAGGTAGGTCGGTGAGATGCCGACGCTGTCGCTGACGATCTGCACCGAGATAGGCTGACGGTACCGCTCGTGAAGATAGTGGATCGCCGCCTGCACGTGACGGGAATGATACTGCTCCTGCCGGTGAACATAGTACTCTTCCTTACGGGAGATGATTGATCCCTGCGCGATCTGCCGCTTTTCTGTGGCTGCCGCGATCGCGCCTACAATCCTCTCGGAGCGGTAGTACTCGATGCTGTCGCCAGCCCCACGTTCGTTACGGAGCGCACCTGTCCCCGGGTAGAGACGGCTATACTCGAGAAGCCGTTCAGCGCTTCTGTGCGAGAGGTAGATCTCAGTGCAGCTCTCCACGGAAACTCCAACGGCGATGCGAAAACCATGCTGGAAACATCGCACGAGGTACGAGTGAAGACGGTTGGCAAGATCCACGAAGGAGTCATCCGATGCGCCCTGAAGGCAGATTATCACATACTCGGTATCTAAGAGCTGTGCGAAAGACGCGTTCTTTGCGCCGGACCGTTGTTCGACGAACTGCCGAGCTTCGTCGGAGAAGTCCGTCTTGAGGTTGTGCCTTTCGAGCAGCGCCGGCGGATACTGAACCAGAAGAACGGCGAACCGAGGACCGCCCACATCGATGCCGTAGCCAGATAGATTCTGGAGAATGGCGCCATCGTCGGCGCGTCCGGTGAGAAGGTCCCAAAGAAACTTTTCCTTGAGCAACTCTGCATTCTTCAGGTATCGCTCCTGGGGCAGAGGGCGCGCGAAGGTGGCCTGGGTGGGCAGCTCGAAGACCTCCCAGACGGCGCTCATGCGGGCGATGGTCTCAGCCGAAGCGCACAGTCGCAGACCCATCACGCAGTTGTTGCGGTTCATCCGTCCGGCAACATGCACCAGCAGCAGGCGGTACTTCTTGAATCTGGCCGTACGTTCTTCGGCGCTGAAGCACAAACCCTTGATCGCACTGGCTATGTTGTAGCTCATCAGCGACAGCTTCAACCACGCCGCGTTCACCCCAGAACGTTGACTGGGCATATGGCCAGCAGCCAGGCCATTCTTCAGCTCATCATGCACGTGCTCGACGGTGCCGGCCTGCAGCCTGTGCCAGTGCAGTAGCTGCCCTCCATCCCAATCCAGATTGGTCACCACCGCATGATGCTGCCGATCCGATCCACCGCTGAACAGCGAACCTTGCTCCCTCAGCAGCCGCAGCCCCACATAGCGCAAGGGACGGCTGCTCTTGTGTTCGTAGCGCTCGGAGGGTACGAAGTCCACCTCCGCCCACTGCCGTCGCGTTCCATCCTTCTCCTTGTCGACGGTCTTCCACTCTCGCTCATCCACCGCTTGCACCGCCGCAGCTAACTGCGGGCTCATCATCGCACTGACGGCAAACCCAATCCGCCCCCCCGGCTCTCCCTGCCGATCCTTACAGCTCAGCCACTGCAACAACTCAGTCTCATAGCAGGCGCTGTCGCCCCGGAAGTACCGCTCGGTCACCCCCTCCGGTAGCCCTTCAAAGGCCATCCGACAGCAACTCAACGGCTCCTGGTGGGCCGGTACATTCCCATCGCGAAACTCGTCGGCCATTATCAGATCGGCTTCCGCCCACACCGCCACCATCGGTTGATATCCCCGACCACCCTGATAGTGCGCATGGGCTGCCCTCTTGTGGCTCTTGATGATCGTCGCACCCTGGTCGATCGTCGCAATCCGTTGTCTCTGCCCCTGCTCTTCATACAACCCCGCGATGCGCTCCACACCAGCCGCCTGCACCTGCTGCAACGCCTCCACACCACTACTACTGGGAAAGATGAAACTGCGCTGGCTCTCCCGTGGCGGCCGCAGTCCCTCCAGCTGCTCGTCGTGGAACAACTCCAAGAACTCCCGCAGTGCCGTTGCCCTCGGCGGTCGGTACCCCAGCCCTCGCTCCAGACACCCATCGCCGGCAAGCAGCCCTATGTCCTCCGGACAATCCCCGCCGATGGTCTGTAGCAGGACAATCGTCTCGATCATCTGAGCCTCGGTGAAACCCCGCTGATGCATGCCCAGCCTGAGGTAGCCGCCGATGAGATCGGGGAATCCCAGACAACGGAAGGCGCGTGAGGTGGCGAGCACCCCCGCATGGGCGCTGGAGGCTTCCTCCAAGGGGCGCGTATCCAGCACGAAGGGCGTCTTGGCCATAACTGGCAGTCGAGGTGGCATGCCTATCATATAGAACATCGATAGAACTAGTGCAACCCCAAATGCCTATTCTTGAACCAGATCTGTGCATCATGGGGCATCTAGGCGAGGATCGGGGTGACCGACCAGGTCGACGAGCCGACTCACAGCTCAAGCGGCCGCCGTACGGGACCACGTTGGCATCTTACCAATCAATTCGGTGTTGACGAACTGACTCCGCCGATCTGAGCAAAACAAACCGTTTCTAACGAGCTGATCCTTGTCGGAACGCAAGCAGCGTGTTAAACCCGTTGAGAGAGACGGGCCCATTATGTTGCAGGACGGCACTGCGAAGGTTGAACCGTTAAGCAAGTCAGGCAGCCGACGGTTGCGTCTGCGATACACTTTAGAGCCATATCTGTTCGTTTTGCCGGCGCTGGCGATCCTTGTCATCTTCAACTACATCCCGATGGTTGGGATCCAGATCGCGTTTCGGGACTATATTCCGTCCCTTGGCTTTTTCGGCAGCCGCTGGGTCGGCTTAGATTACTTCACGCGATTCTTCGAGAGCCCGATGTTTGGTCGGGTAGTCGGCAACACGATTCGGCTGACGTTCCTGTCGCTTCTGTTTAGCTTCCCGTGGCCGATCATGCTCGCACTCGGACTCAACGAGCTTGACTTCACGAGCCTCAAGCGCATCTACCAGACCCTAACCTGGGCGCCGCACTTCATATCAGTCGTTGTCGTCGTCGGTATGATCTTCCTCTTCACGTCGCCTTCCGCCGGCTTGGTTAACCACGGACTGAGGTCGCTCGGCGGCGAGACAGTTCACTTCATGGTTGAGCCCGGCTGGTTCCTCCCCCTGTACATCATCTCCGGCATCTGGCAGAGCATGGGTTTCGCCAGCATCATATACCTGGCAACGCTCAGCACGGTGAGTCCCGAGCTCCACGAAGCTGCGATAGTCGACGGTGCGACCAGGTTCCAGCGCGTTGTCAGGATCAACCTTCCGGCCCTGATGCCGATCATCGTGATCCAGCTGATACTTCATAGCGGCCAATTGCTGCGAGTTGGGTTTGAGAAGGTCTTTCTGATGCAGACTCCACTGAACTCGAGAGTGTCGGAGGTGCTGTCGACGTACACCTACCGTGTGGGGCTTCTGCAGGGAGAGTTCTCCTATGCCACTGCGATAGGGGTGTTTCAATCGGTGGTCTGCCTGGTGATGATCTTGACCGTGAACTGGATCGCCCGGAAGGCTGGTGAGACATCACTATGGTAGTGGGCAAGAGCCGCCGTGACAGGGCGTTCGACGTCCTGAATTTCATCTTCCTCACGGTGCTGACTGCGGGTGTAGTGTATCCGCTTGCTTTCGTAGTTTTCGCATCTATGAGCTCGCCGTTCTACGTCGGCTCCGGGAAGGTGTCTCTCTGGCCGAGAGGATTCACCCTAGGCGCATACGACATGGTGGTTCGCGAACCGCGAGTGTGGCGAGGCTATCTGAATACGGTGTTCTATGTCGCTGTCGACATTGGCATCGGACTTGCGGTGATCCTGCCGGTGTCGTATGCGCTGTCTCGGCCAAACCGCCTAAAAGGGGCCGGCGCTATCACTTTCTTGATCGCGTTCACTATGCTTTTCAGCGGTGGCCTGATACCTCTCTACCTCGTCGTTCGCGGACTCGGTATGCTCAACACGGTGTGGGCCGTAACCATCCCGGGGACAGTCTCCGCGTTCCTGATCATCATCACCCGAACCTTCCTCAAGACTACCCTGCCGCAAGAGATGTACGATGCAGCGGAAATCGACGGAGCGAACTTTGCGCAGACATTCTTTCGGGTGGTCCTGCCGCTCTCCGCTGCCATCATAGCCGTCCTTGCGCTCTTTGTGGGGATTGGTCAGTGGAACGCATTCTTTCCACCGCTGCTGTACCTCACGGATCGTGACAAGTACCCGCTGCAACTGGTTCTTCGAAACATTCTGCTGGCCGATGAGGCGCTCGGTAGTATGGTTGATCCTTCGGCGGACCTTGAAGCAGTGGAGGCTATGGCTCGGCGACAGGAGCGGGCGACGACGATGAAGTACGCTCTGATCGTCGTCTCCTCAGCGCCGGTGTTGGTGTTATATCCCTTCTTGCAGAGACATCTCATGAAAGGAGTCATGCTTGGCTCTATCAAGGGGTGATTCTAGAGACAATACCCTTACACAGGAGGTAAAGGTATGAGACGATTACTGGCGGTTTGTGTCGTGGCGATCGGTTCCGCGGCGCTTGTGTTCGCGGAAGGGGTGAGAGAAGAAACGACAGCACCCGATGCTCCGGTTCAACTCACGGTCGCACATGTGTATGGCCCGGTACAGGAGGACGCCGATTTTGACAACTTGTACATCACGAAACACCTCGAGGACACATTCAACGTCGACCTGCGATTCATTCTGCACCCCGCTGCGATCGGCGCAGAGAGAATGAGGCTTGCGTTCGCCTCGGGTGACCTTCCGGACTGGTTGTGGGGTAGTAACGCTGTCGACCCCGTCCACCAAGATGCGATCAAGACGGGGGCGTTCGTGCAGTTGGATGACCTTATTGCCGGAGGCACGGGATGGGTGAATAATCCGAGCTGGGACAAGATGCGATTGTCAGTTACGGAGTACGACGGTCACATCTACACGTTGCCACGCGGCTTTGAACCCCAATATGGCGGAGAACGCTTCTTCTGGAACCTGACGTGGATGGAGGACCTAGGGATTGAGATACCCAGAACAGTCGAGGAAGTGGAAGCAGCGCTCCGCGAGTTAAGCCGGGCGCGTCCCGACGCGATCATGATAAGCGGCATGTACAGCCACGGTTATCGTACACATTCGCTATTCATGAACGCCTTCGGCATGATGTCCGCGAACCAAAGCGAGAGTCTTGGAAATCACATCAACATCATCGACGGCAAGGTGGTCTTCTCCTACGCTCATCCGAACTACCGGCCGTTCCTCGAATACATGAATCGACTCTTCACGCAAGGCTTCGTGGATCCTGAATACTTCACGCAGCCCAACGCCCAGTTTGTCGCCAGGAGCAGAGACCCAGGAGTCTTTCTGTTCTCCGCGGCCGATACTACCCTCGTCGTCGGTAGCGAGAAGGCTTTGCAGTGGATGCCACCCTATCCGCTTACAAGCGACTACAACCCCGATCCCTGGTGGCCGGAGATCCAGGGCTTTAGGGCCGGCAGAGCGGCAATCCTGGCGGACAGTCCTAACGTGGAAAAGGCTTGGGAGATCCTGGATTGGTTCGGAACGAAGGAGGGGGAACTCATGACCCACGGGAGGGTCTGGCCCGAGTTCTTCAGGGAAGAGTATGTGCCCGAAGGTCTGTCCAGAGAGAACGTGGTGTCGACGAATGATCCCGAGGTTTTGATGAAACCGGTGGGAGAACTGACAGCATGGGAACACATGAATACCTACCTTGCACCTTATGGGGGCGGCGGCTCATTTGGGAATGTGGGGCAATTCATCATCCGTAAAGACCCTTATGGGACCTTAGCCTGGGACCGTTATCGTAGGATGAAAGCCCACGCTCCGTATCTCGAGTATCGGGTCACCGACCGAGACCTCAGGTTCTCGCCGGAGGAGACTGAGATTCTTACCCGGTACGAACAGGAGTTGGCGATGTTCATGGACGAGATGCTGGCAAAGTTCGTGATAGGCGTTGAGCCGATCACCGGCTACGACGACTACGTGCGAGAGCTCCAACGTTTCGGCCTCGCGGAAGTTACCGCAGTCTATCAGGCCGCGTATGACCGTTGGGAAGCTGCGCGGTAGCAATAACGGCAACCGCCCGCCCATCTCTTGCACTACTCGCTTGGGATGGGCGGCATCCCACCCAAGCGCGATCGAGGTCATGTAAATGGAGCGTTGGCGCTCCCTGGGAGTGTAAAGATATGAATGAGACTCTGTTTACCTTCGCTCACGTCACCGATGCGCACCTGCTGTATGTGCCTGACATGAGGAAAGAGTGGGGCCAGTGCGTGGATGCTGTGAGTCCGCTGGTCGAATCATTGAACGCAGAAAGATACCATCCTCTGCCGGATTTCGTGGTCTTCGGGGGCGACAACGTGAACGGAGGGTGGAACGCCCCTTTCGATCACGGAGTTGTGTGCGAAAAGGAAACCCGCTGGCTCAAGAGCATCCTAGATGATCTGAAGGTTCCCTACTACCTCATTATCCACGGGCACGACACGTGGGGCGAGCACGAAGACGGCATGTTGATGCTCTACGGTCGGATCGACGCGATTCCGCCGGGACACGACCAGGAGGGACTCGCCCTGGGCAATGCCGCGAGGAAGTACTTCGGGGACAAATGCCTCCTCCACACGGAGCAGCTTCCGGGCGGGTTCGTGGGCATATTCATGAGCGAAGTCTATATGGAACAAGGGGAGTTCGTGACCATCGGGCGCCGCCTCGGGTGGCTTGAGGAACAGCTGGAAAAAGCGCAAGGAAAGCACGTGCTCTTCTTCTATCACGTGCCGCTTGTTTGGCCGCGTCGGCCAGAACCACACATGCAGTTCCCCAAGGGCGACGAGCCATGGAATTTCAGTGCCGCGCATCCAGACATCCGCGCTCTCCTAGGGCGCCACGGGAACGTGATAGCGCAGTACGCTGGACACTTGCACATCAACGGTCTTCGGGTGGTCGACGGCATCCACTATGTCACCACGTCAGGGCTCACTACATACCCGGGGGAGTACCGTTTGGTGACAGTTAAGCGAGATACCATTGAGCACCGATGCGTGCGGCTTCCCACCGGGCTGGCGGAAAAGCGGAGAGACGCCACCGACATCGAGCATCCCACGGTAGACGTATTCAACGAGGGATTGCCGGCCGAGCGAGACTTCGTGATTCACTACCGTCGATGAGTCCCGCGGAGGTCGAGGGGCGGCCCGCTCCCAAAAAACGGCCAAGGCGCGATACTCTGTCTCGACCGGGCATAGGGAGTTGATACTCGATCGGTGTTTCTCAACATAGCTGTCGCCCTCCGATCTCGCCGTTCAGGCGCTCTTCTCTGAAGGCTCCCGTCTATGTTTCTCGGAAGAAGACCCCCTCCACGTCGTGAGCCTGTCTCTCATACGGCCATCCCGAGAGGACCGGTGTGTCGACCCCGCCCTCCGGTTTGACAGTCCACGACATCCAATAGGCACATAGGATTCGATCGGAGTCCACGTATGAGAAGGTTGGGTAGCCGCAGATGCTTGACTTATATGCTCCGATGTGGCCGTATGTCGAACCAAGCCAGATGTGGTGCGGAAAGCTCCATTCGATATTATTCACGGAGTCATCCCACTTCCCATAGCTGAAGCTCACTCCACACAAGCCCGTGTCGAGATCACCCACGTAGCGGTACGCACAGAGGAGGTGTCCCTTCTTCGTGAGGAAAAGGCTCGGGGAGTGCCCGAACATGTTCCATGCGGGACGGGGCTGGCTCCACCTTTCCCCGTCTTCCGAATAGCACCAGTACAGGGGAGCTGTACCGTGTCCCTCGTGAGACCAAGGCCTCATCACTGCAAGCAGCTTCCCACCGGGAAGCCTGATGTAGTCGGTCTCGTTTCCTATTTCATCCGCGACCGGGACGAATCTGTCCCACGTCTTGCCTAGATCTGGCGAGCTGAAGTAGCCCGTCACACTCTGGCCGTCTGCTGTGCCATTGGTCCATGCAGGCAGCAACAGTTTGCCATCCGACAGCTCCCGTATCTTGCCGTAGGCACAGCTATCCCTGAGTCCGGAATCCGGAGCCATGCCAGCGGGGTGGACCCTCACGGGTTTCTCCCAGGTTTGGCCGTTATCCTCCGACCGGATTATCCACGTAGCCCGGGGTGCCGAACTCCCGCCTGTACTGGAGGGGCTCGCGCTGAAGGGAAGTAGTATCGTGCCGTCCGAGAGCTGAGTCAGCCCTAGATGGCAGGTCACACCTTCGTAGCTGGGCGGACCTGCGACCACAAGCGGTTCGCTCCAGGTCGTACCTCCGTCGCGTGATCGTGTGACCTTCACAGCCCGTCCCATGCCTCCTTCGACGGGCGTCCACGCATACAGCGAAGACAGAAGGTCCCCATTCTGGAGTCTCTCCAGCGATGGACAGATGGACTTCACCGCGATGACGACTCTCCCGATGCGCTCCAGGGCTGGGTTCCATTGATACGCTCTGGGAGCGACGTACCCTGTCGGTCCTCCGAGTTTCCCCATCTGATCACTCCTTTCCTCTTACGGTGTTATCCGGCACGCGACCTGACCCGGGGTCCGGCAACGAACTGACCTTACCCCTGCCGTCATTATTGATGATCGTTTATGTGTTCTTCTGTGTCAATAGCCCCTTTGGGCAAAATCTGGGTGTATCCGGGTACCACCTTAGTCTAGTCTGGGAAACGCCGTGACGGCGATCCTCAGAGCAGTTTTGAGAAGGCAATGTAGGCACTTGTGGCCTGATGTGAGAAAGCGTCACTGTGAGCGTTTTTGCGGATTTTCTCATCGTACGCGCCGGCGTAAAACGGGTTCTGCAACACGTTTTCTCGAGCGCCTGCACCACACGTCGGTTCGGGACTCTTGACCACCGCGCCGCTGCGCTCGAGAACGTAGCCCGGCGGCAGGAGGTTGAAGAACTCACCTCGACGTGCCTTCTCGGCCATCCCGGCCTGCAACCGCAGTTTCAGCGTCGAGAGCTCCACTACGCTCAGCGTGGTTGATACCGAGCACCAGCTGATCGTCGATGAGATTCAGGTCGTAGATCTTTCGGCATCGGCGATGAGCGTCCCGAACAGCTGACACACCTCCATTAGCCGCGCCCAGTCCTTATCGGTCCGCGAGAGTCGCGAGACCTCGCGGCTCAAGATCATCCCGACCTCTCCCACGGCCACACTCGCAACAAGCTGGTTGAACCCCGCCCGGGCCGAATGATAGTAAAATCTATAGGACGATGTCGGGAACGGCAAGGCGGCAGGAGCCGGAATGAGCGCGCTGAAGCGACCAAAGAAGGATGGATCAGGAGCCGTTACGTAACGGTGCGCAGTGGTCATGGCGTTGACTAACGTGCAACGACAACGGCGCTATCGAGCGCGGCGCAAGGCTCAGCAGCCGCGAGCGCAGTACCGCAGGCCGCACGATCGGCGCTCCCGACCGCAGCGCTGGCAGGATGCGGTGCGCACCCTGCTCGATCTCCAGGGTGAGTATCAAGCGTGGCTCGACACCCTGCCCGACGCGCTCCAGGAGACCGCGCTCGCCGACAAGCTGGAGGCGATTTGCGCGCTTGATCTTGGCGAACTGGAGAGCGTCGAGCCGCCGCGCGGGTATGGGCGCGACTGAGGCAACGTGCTGCCGACCCGTTGCGACGACTGCACAATTTCCAAGCGGCGCACCGCTCGCGGTCCCGTGCCCACACGGGCGCCCGGACCGGCTCGACCGCGCCGCACCCGCGGCGGCAGCGCCACCGCGGGCCGACATCTTGCCGGTGCCGCGCGGAACTGGCGCTCTCAGCGGCCCTGCAAGGCCCGCCACGCGAGCAGGTGGTCTCCGGATACCCTGCTGAACCCCGAATCGTCCCTCAGGCGCTCCGTTCCGACTCCCGCCACCCGCTGTGCATGCCGCCAGCACTGACCACCGCCCTGCGATCGCCTGACCGCGCACACCGGCGCCGATCACGGCCATCCACACCGCCGGCACCACCCGCAGCCTGATGCGGACTTATCCACTTATCCACAGGCAAATCTCACCCCTTCCCCGGACCCCCTCCCCCTTTACCGCCTCCTCTTGGTATTCTCCTTCTGTACTGCCCGGGTGGGTCAAAAACCGACCGGCGTTTTGGCTCACTTTCCGACCGGCGCACGCACGCGTGCTTCGCCAATTCGTCAATCGCGCTCGGGTAGAGCCCGATCTCGAGGTATCCAGCGTTCCCCTCGACTGGATTATAGACCGTCCCCTCCTCCAGGTAGATACCGGAAAACCGACCATGACCGCGTAGACTCGGTCAAAATAGCGGGCCGCCGCGGGCTCGTTGGTGATGCTGTTCTGGGCGCAAAAAAACGGGAATCTGGGTTGAATCGGGTCCGGAGGAATTCAGTGCCCTGAGCGCCCCCTCGTTATCCTGCGACTTCATACAGAGCATGACGACGTCGTCTGGAGACCACTCGACCTCCTTCGGTGAGGTTACCGCGGGTATCTTGAGGTTGTAGTTGCCGTGTGGTGTGTTGAGCGTCAGACCGGAGCGATTGATCGCGTTCACGTGTCCTGGTCGTCCGATCAGGTGATTCCGATGCAATCCTGGGAGGTCTTCCTCTGTGGGGCTCATCCCGGCTATACTAGCTACGAGCAGTTTCTGCGCAAGCAGCTTCGGTTGCAGCAGAACTGTACCCGAGCCGAGGGAGAAGCCGGAGCGGTGCGTGCCGGTGCGGCGCAGCGCCCCGTCCAGAGATAGAGCCCTAAAGGAATCCGACCATGAAAATCGGCGCCTCCACCATCCTCCACCGCGACCGCCCTCTTGACCGGGATCTGTTCTGTGAGTTTCAGGAAGCGGGCATCGAGTCATTGGAGCTCACAGACTATCACCCCGACTTTAACTACGACGATCTCGGGGCTTTTGCAGATCTGCGAAGTGCAATCATGGACTTGTCGTTGCATCTCAACTCGCTCCACATCCATCTCGAAATCTTCAATGACTATGACCTGGCGACGCTCGATGATGAACAGCGGGAAAAGACTCTGACCGCCTACCGTCAGGCGGTCGATGTGATGGACGCACTGGGTGGCGGAATCCTCGTGACACATCACATACAGATTCCGGAGCCGGACGACGCCCAGCACACCGAGAAACGGGCCGCTTACATTCGTAATCTGGGTGCGGTCGCACGGTATGCGGCGCCGAAGACGGTCAGTTTCGCAGTCGAAAATACCTCCCGAGGGTATACCCGGGATCCCTCTCGGCTTGTCGAACTGATCGCGGATCTGAATGAATCGAACGTGGGCGTTGTGATCGACACTGGACACCGCAATATCCTCGGCGATCCGGTCGAAGCCCTGCGGCTAGCCGGACACCACCTCATGACCCTGCATCTGCACGACAACCATGGCGAAGAAGATGAACATCTGCTGCCGGGACGTGCTGACATCGACTGGGACGGCGTGGTCGGAGCGTTGGATGAAATCGGTTACTCCGGCGTCTTCATGTACGAGCTCAACAGATCCGAGGATCTGACGGAAATCCGTTCGAACGCTGAACAGCTCTTGGGATCCTTCACGGACTGTTGAGGCAGCTCGACGGAGCCCCTGGCATCCGAGGGATTGTCAGGCAATTGAACAAAGGGAGATTGATCGTGGCCGAAGGAAGACTGAATGGGAAGGCGGCCATCGTCACGGGAGGCGCGACCGGTGTTGGCGGGGGCATTGCAGACAAGCTGGCTGCGGAAGGAGCCGCCGTTCTCATCGTGGACATCGACGAAGCTGAGGCCAATGCGCGATCAGCGACGATCCGTGATGGGGAGGCCTGGCATCCGCGGTGGAAGGTGACGTCTCAAGGGAAGACGTAGCCAAGGCCATGGTGGATCGGGCGGTCGACGAATACGGCCGTCTGGATATCCTGGTGCAGAACGCCTACGGCGTGATGGGTCTCCAGGATGGAAGTGCTCTCGAAACCACCGTCGAGCGCTGGCACAAGGGTATGAACCTGCTGGTGATGGCGCATTTCCTGGGTGCCAAGTACGGTGTTCCGGCGATGCAGGTGGCGGGACCGCCCGATGGCTACGACCCCGGTCCGTGGCAGGGTCGCGGAATCCGCCACGGCGACCCTCCACCGATGGAGATCGGACGGATCATCAACATCTCATCCGTGTACGGACTCCTCCAGTCGGCCAATACAATGGTCTACGAGACCGGCAAAGCCGCCGTCAACGGCCTGACTCGCCAGATGGCCATCGACCTCGGTCCGCTCGGCATCACGGTAAACGCCATCGCCCCCGGCCATATGGTGACCGAAAACCTCGAGAAGCTGTGGTCCGAAGTCGGGAACGAGGCCGGCTTCCATCTCGCGGAGTTGCAGTACCCCGTCCGACGCACAGGCACGCCTGAGGATGTTGGAAACGCCGTCGCCTTCCTTTGTTCTGAGGAAGCGGCGTTCATCACGGGCGTCGTTTTGCCCGTCGATGGCGGTCTTAGCATTCAGCTGCAGGAGAACATCGTCTTCGAACTGAAGAACTACATCCAGGAGAATTCCGGGCTGAAGACGTTCTTTGATGGCGGGTTCGGGTCGGGGGATCAGCGGTGACGATCCATCGCGGCCTGGCAATCCATCAAAGAAAGCCTGGGTTGACGTTCGGCAGTTTCGTGAGCTGCTCTCGGTGTGCAAGACTCACGGCCACGGGGCCGCGGAGGTATACCAGCAGTGCCACACGCCTCTTACGCAGGTTGTAGCGCTGTATCGAGACGAGTTCTTGAGCGGCTTCATCTTAAAGGACAGTGTGAGATTCGACGAGTGGGAGCTCATGGAAGCGGAGAATCTCAGGCGGGAGTACGCACCGGCGCTCCAGAATCTTGTCAGGTTCCTGAGCGAGTTGGGTGAGTTTGAACCGGCAATTGCCTTCGTGCGGGACTGGTTGGCGCTGGATCGGTTGCATGAGACGGCCCACCGCTCGTTGATGCAGCTCTCTATACGTGGGCGGGAGATCGAACGCAGGCGCTGAGGCAGTATCAGGAGTGCGCTCGGGTGCTGAAGGCGGAGATCGATGCGGAGCCTCTTGAGGAAACCACCCGACTCTTTGAAGCGATAAAAGCGGGAACTATTCCTTCCCGCCCTTCAAGCGGAGCACCAACCCCCACCGTCGAAGAAGAAAAAAGGATCGTTCCCCTTCCAAATGAGCGCACCAAGGCCAACGGAGCGGCACCGACGAGGAACGGTTGGCGCGGGCACCGGCATAATCTTCCGGCGCAAGTGACCCCCTTTATCGGTCGTGAGAAAGAAGTAGGGCAAATCGCAGAGCTGCTGTTGCGGCCCGAAGTGCGTTTGGTGACTCTCATCGGATCCGCCGGCACGGGAAAGACCAGACTTGGATTGCAGGTTGCCGCTGAGATGGTTGGCGAGTTTGCGGCCGGTGTTTGCATCATATCCCTTGAATCCATTTAGATGCCGATCTGGTCGCCGGAGCCATCGGCCAGGAGCTCGGACTGCAGGAAGGGCGAGATCAGACGATGGGGGAGATGTTGAAGGACTACCTTCACCACCCGGCAACAGACGTTAAGAATTGCCATCGCCTGGAGCTTCGATCTGCTGGATGAGGAAGACCGGGTGTTGTTTCGACGGCTTGCGGTGTTCGCGGGAGGATTTACCCTTGAGGCCGCTGAAGAGGTATGCGGCACGGTTGACAATGTAGCCTGCGATGTCCTGGATGGGATGGTGTCCCTCGAGGAGCAGAGTCTGATTGTCATAGATACTGCTTTACGAGCATCCGGCCCTCGAGCCGTGACGTCTGGCATGCGGAGCCAGCAACCCTTGGTGCGCGAGGCGTACAGGCAATAGCGCCTGATGAGCTGGACCCGCTTGAGGAGCACTCGGTATCGCCACTCAATCTTCGACTGCTTGGGGTCACCCGCCACAAGCCTGTGTGGCCACTGGTAACGACAACGCGGCTGTCCCACGCTTCGGGCTACGTTCGTGGCTCCGCGTTGTGCCTAACCTGGCACCGTTCTCCGCCGAGCGTGATATACTTGTCGAACACCCTGCATACGATGTGGCCAATGCCTGCGCGATCAGGGCAACGGGCCCTGAGATGAAATACATGCGGATCGTCGAGGTGATCCGTGAGCGAATTGCCTCCGGTGAGTATGACGGCAGGACACCTTCGGAGGGACATCTCTACTCTTTGCCAGGGAAGGGATCTACAGCTTCCGCAATAAGAACGGCGCAGAGATCAGAGGTTCAGTAGGATTCTCCGACCAGATGAAACGACTGAACGCGACGGTCACAAGTCGTGTGATTGAAGCCAGAGTGATCCCGGCTTCCACGGCGATTGCAGGCCTCTTGGGCAAGTGAACGATCGTGTATACCGAATTGAGCGAGTGCGACTGGTTGACGGTGAACCTGTTGCCATACAACGGTCGTCAATCCGTCACAAACTATGTCCTGGGATCCTCGAGCACGATCTGGAGAAATGTTCCCTGTTTGAGTTGTTCAGAACCGAGTACCACCTCCTCATCACTCGTGGGCGTGGCTCGGTTGAGGCGCGCCTCGCGGAGCAGGAGGAGCTGCCGCTGCTGGAACTGAAACCGCCTCAGTCGGTACTCGTCACGGAACGGATCACTATGCAGGCCGACGGCGAACCGCTGGAGTTCGTAGAGTCAGTGTATCGAGGCGACAGGTATCGACTCGACCTCAATGAGTGACCCTTTCAGGCGACGACTGAACACCGGCTCAACGGCCAAGGCCGCATACCTTGGCGTGGACATCGGGGGCTCAAATGTCAGGGTCTTGGTGCCGCCCCGCCTGACGTCCAGTCTTCTCCGTGATAAAGCTGGGTTACTCGGTGCCGTGCGGTGTGCTATGGACATAGCTCCTGGCGCGCGCACCGGGCACCGATGAATCCGCTGCACAACCCGCACTTTCGGTTGACAGGAAAGATATGCAGGTGTATTCCTATAACTCACATGGCAATGGTCGAGGGTATAGAATGCCAGTAAAGCTCGTCGTCTTTGACAGCCACGAAAACATGAGTGAAGCCGCAGGGGGGGTCATTCTGAGTGAGCTGCTGTGGAACCCGCGGCTTATTGCGACTTTGGCTGCCGGAGAGACCCCGGTTGGTGCGTACGCTGAAGTTGCGCGGCTTCGCCGGCGCTACGGGCTGCCTTTCCCCCATGCCCGCGTCTTGAAACTTGATGAATGGCTGGGCGTGCCCATGGACGAGGCGGGCAGTTGTGAGCACTTCGTTCGCGAGCATGTTCTCGTTCCGTGGGGCATTGCGCAGGACAACTACATCGGGTTTCGGGGGGACCTCGCGGAGCCGGACCTGGCGTGCAGTTCCGTGCGGGAGTGGTTGGATCGAGAGGGACCGATCGATCTGGCCGTGCTCGGATTGGGTGTCAACGGGCACCTAGGGTTCAATGAGCCGGGGGCGTCGCTTCTTCTCCGCCCACATGCCGCCACGCTCTCCGAGGCGTCCCGGGATCACGGTATGGTCAGCCACCGTCGTTCGAGCATCATCCGCGGCATCACCCTCGGCGTCGGTGACCTCATGGCCGCGCGGCGTATTCTGCTGCTGGTTAGTGGCGAACGCAAGGCCGACCAGCTAGCTCAGCTATTCGCCGGATCCGTTACGACTCAGGTGCCGGCCACTCTTCTGAACGTTCATTCCAACGTAGCGTGCTACTGCGACAAGGCTGCAGCGATGCGGTTGCCGGCGGAAGTGACGTCGCGGGCTGGTTGAGCATCGCTGTTCGATATACCTAGAGGGATTCCGCATATGACCACAATGATCGATACTGACGATTTCGAGGTCGAGAGGGCGTGGAAAGCTCGCCTGATGCGAAACAAGGAGATTGTATTAAGGTCGTTATCATTGGTGCCGGAAACGTATTCGCACCGGGATCTTTGGTTGATCTGTTGGAAATTGCGAATAGGATTGCGAGCTGGTGTTGGTAGACCTAGATGGTGAAGCTGCCAGACGCATGGCGGAGATCGCCAGGATCATGGCGAGGAAGAACCCAGAGACATACCGTGCTGAGTTAGCGGGATCACTCAACCTATCGAGCTGCTTATCCAAGGCAGGATGTCTTAAGCACGCACTCGATGCGATCGAAGAGGGCGTATGGCTATCGCGACTTGGCTGCCGCAAGACCCGACGCATTTCGGTATCGTCAAAGACGGCAGCCAAGCGCTGATCCGTTGGTTGAAGCGGCGTTGCAGCCGAAGGACCAAAGAAGCTGTTGACACCCTCGCCGCTTACCCAAGCGCCGGCGGCGAAGAAAGTGCTTGAACGAACTCTGGAGATGGACCTGCAGGAATCGCCTGCCCTTGCAGACGAACTCCGTACGTTACTCGGCCAGAGATCTACAGTCTATGGAAGGCAGACGGCGATCGCGACAGGCGGGAGTACGATCACCCAGATCCAGGGCAACGACAATCGATCAGGACCAACCGAGTAGCAGGGATCGGGTGAAGACGGACGTGGTTTTGCGTAGTCCCCGACATCCTACGCGCATCCCCGGCGCGTACCTGAGATAGCGTGGTCTCGATAGAACCGATCAATCGCCGGAACGCGCTCGCGTTCAAGGTCGCGCGGTTGCGCGCCCTGCAAGACGCTCCCACTGCGTTCGGTTCCACGTATGCAGCCGAGTCCCGGTGGACCGACCAGGATTGGCTGCAACGCGCCGACCGGTGGAACAGAGACCGCTCGGTGGCGTTCCTGGCATTGGACTCCAAGCTGCCGTGCGGGATCGTTGGCTCGTTCCTCGATCGCGAGGAGCCGTCGCACGCCGTTCTGGTTTCGATGTGGGTGGCACCTTCGCATCGCCGCAGCGGCGTCGGGCGCGCACTGGTCTGTGCGGTCGTGGATTGGGCTCGGACCAAGGATGCTCGGGTGATCCACCTGACGGTAACGTGCAACAACGACACCGCCATCACGTTCTACCGGAGCCTGGGCTTCTCGTTCACCGGCGCTACCGAGCCCTATCCCAACGACGCGGAACTGTTCGAGCAGGAGATGCGCAGAGCAATCTGAACCTGGATTTCGATCCGAGCCAGCCGGGCGGGAGGCAGGCTGTTTCAGCGGCCGAGGCGGTACTCCAGGCCCAGGCGGTCGAGCAGGCGCAGGATCGGCTCGGCATGGACCCCGACGCCGACGTTGAGGAACTGGTGCGGCTGCGGCTTGAAATCCAGCGGATAGTGGCGGGTGTGTGACTGCAGTGCCCAGATGGTCCCGTTGACGTCGACGATCGGGCCGCCGCTCTGGCCGCGCAGGCCCGGAGTCGAGGTCTCGATGAAGGTGCCCAGCTCGCCGTTCTCGGCGGTGGGGGAGGGACAGCGCAACATCCGCACCAGCATCCCCTCGAACGGGAACAGCGGCAGCGGCACCGAGTCGGCCGGCAGCAGGAACGCCTGGCGCGACTCGTCGTAGGTGGGGACGATGTCGTGGAACGAGAAGCCGAGCCGGCACAGGCTGCGGCCGGGGCGATAGTCCGCATCGGGGCGCTTGAACACCGGGTAGTAGGAAATCTGCTGCGGATCGAAGGGCTGCAGGCGGCCCACCGCCAGGTCGTTTGCCGCATCCAGCGTCACCTCATGCAGCGTGGCACCGTCGGTGCCCCACCACACCGAGTGGTCGCGCACGACGTCGGGGGCCGGGGTCTCCTCCTCGGCGGAACGCCTGCGGCGGCGGCGCCGCGCCAGCCAGCTCTCTTTCGGAGCGGTGTCGGGAACGGCGGCCGGACGGGAGCGGAACGCTTGCACGGCCTCCTGCTGGCTGCGGATCAGCGCCAGCACGTGCGCTGCCGTCAGCACCCAGCCTTCCGGATTCACCACCACCCCGGCGCCGATCTCGCAGCGGCACTTGCCCGCTACCGTGCGGCTGGAGATGACCACCGGAATCGTGAACTTGCCGGCGCGTGCGATCGCCTCAGTGAACATGGAGGTTCATGCCGTCTCCGGTAGGCGGCGTGCCGCCACCTGGGCCGCCTGGTACACGGCCTGCAGCGGCGTGCCGGTGGCCTCGGCGGCGCGCCGGCAATCGTCGTATTCGGGCGCCCAGCGTGGCTCCAGGCCGGCGCCGCGTACCACCTTGACGCGAATCTCGCCATGCGGAGTGGCTACCCGGCGGGTCTCCCGCGCCAGCGCGTACCGTTGCACCGGGTGCTCCCGCACGCCGATGGTAGTGGTCTCGCGGAACAGCAGCCGTCGCACCGCGGCGCGCTGCGACGGGCGGCACAGCACGCTCAGCAGGGTGGCGGGGCGGTTCTTCTTCATCGCCGCCGGCTGGGTGAACACCTCCAGGGCACCGGCCGCGAACAGGCGCGCACTGACGTAGTCGTACAGCTCGGGGTTCATGTCGTCGATGTTGGTCTCGACCACGAACAGCCGCTCGGGCGCGGGCTCGGCGCTGGGCCCGTCCCCTTCGCCGCCGGCGTCGGAGGCCTCCCCTACCAGCAGCCGCACCACGTTGGGGATGGCGCGCTCGGCGCGGCCCGCGCCGTACCCGACCGCGCGCACCTGCATGGCGGGCAGCGCCCCGAATTCCGCCGCCAGCGCGGTGACCAGGGCCGCACCGGTAGGCGTCACCAGCTCACCCTCCACCTCGGCCCCGGTCACCGGAACCCCTGCCAGCAGCGCCACGGTGGCCGGCGCCGGCAGCGGCAGCCGGCCGTGGGCGGCATCGACGAAGCCGCGCGCCAGCGGCAGCGGTGAGCACACGACGCGCTCCACTCCGAGCAGCTCGAAGCCGGTGAGCACGCCTACCACGTCGACGATGGTATCGATGCCGCCCAGCTCGTGCAGGTGGACGCGCTCCGGTGCGGTGCCGTGGATCGCGGCCTCTACCTCGCCCAGGCGGCGGAAGATGGCCGCGGCGCGGCTCTTGATGGCGGGAGGGACGCCGCTCGCCTCCACCAGGGCGATGATCTCCGGCACGTGGCGCTCGGTGGCGTGATCGGTCACCCGCACCTCGACCTGCAGCGCGCCGACACCGGCCTTCTGCACCCGCCGCACCGCCAGCTCGAAGCCGGGCAGGCGCAACGCGGCCAGACGGCTGCGCAACTCCGCCTCGGGGACGCCGGCGTCGAGCAGCGCGCCGAGCAGCATGTCGCCGCTGGCGCCGGCGATGCAGTCGAGGTAGGCGACGGTCACCGGCCACCGTCCGGCGGCGCCGCGGCACCCGCGGCAGCACCGATCTGGCGCACGATCGCGTGCGCCATCAGCGCGGCACCGAAGCCGTTGTCGATGTTCACCACGGACACCCCCGCGGCACACGAGTTGAGCATCGCCAGCAGCGCCGCCGCGCCGCCCAGGTTGGCGCCGTAGCCGACGCTGGTGGGCACGCCGATCACCGGTGCCGCCAGCAGCCCGGCCACCACGCTGGTGAGCGCTCCCTCCATGCCGGCCACGCTGATCACCACCGCGGCACGTTCCAGTTGCGGCCGCACCGCGAGCAGGCGATGCAGCCCGGCCACCCCGACGTCGTAGCAGCGCTGCACGCTGGCGCCGAGAAACTCCAGGGTCTGCGCCGCCTCCTCGGCGACCGGCAGGTCGGCGCTGCCAGCGCTGATCACCGCGACCGGCGCAGTGCCTTGCGCGGCTACCGCGGCCCCCAGGGTGAGCAGCCGCGACACCGGATCGTAGGCCACCTCCGACACCTGTTCCAGCACCCGCTGTGCCTGCTCCGGTGTCGCCCGCGTGCCCAGGGCGCGGCCGTGGTGGACGTGCAGGCGCCGTAGAATCTGCGCCACCTGATCCGCGCTCTTGCCGGCGCAGAACACCACCTCGGCCACTCCGGTGCGCAGCGCCCGCTGGGTGTCCACCCGCGCGCCGGCCACCGTGTCGTCTACCGGGAAGCCGCGCAGCCGATCCAGTGCCGCGTCCACTTCCAGACGGCCCGCCCGCACCTCGGCCAACAGGACGGCGAGCTGCTCCTCGGTCACCGCAGCACTTCGTTCATGCTGCCGGAACGAAATCCCTCCAGGTCCAGCGTCACGTACACGAACCCCAGGTCCTTCAACCCCTGCACGATCCGCTCCCGGTGCTCCAGCACCAGCGGCAGTTCCGGCGGCTCCACCTCCAGGCGGGCGACCTTGTCGTGGTGCCGCACGCGAAGCTGGCCCAGCCCCAGCTCGCCCAGCAGCGCCTCCGCCGCCTCCACCTGGCTCAGCTTCCCGTGCGTCACCGCCGCGCCGTAGGGGATGCGCGACGCCAGGCAGGCCGCCGCCGGCTTGTCCCAGATCGGCAGGCCCAGCTCGCGCGCCATGGCCCGCACCTCGGCCTTGCTGACCGCCGCCTCCTGCAGCGGGCTGCGCACCCCGCGTTCCACCGCCGCGCGCCGGCCGGGGCGGTGGTCGCCCACGTCGTCGGCGTTGGTGCCGTCCACCACGTAGCGGTAGCCTTCGCCCTCGGCGTAGTCGATCAGCACCTCGTAGACGTTGGTCTTGCAGAAGTAGCAGCGGTCCGGGGCGTTGGCCTGATAGCGCGGGTCCTCAGTCTCGTGGCTGTCCAGGAACACGTGGCGAATGCCGATGCGCTGCACCAGGTCCGCTACCGCCTGCCGCTCCTGGGCCGCCAGGCTCGGCGACACCGCGGTCAGCGCCAGCGCCGAATCACCCAGGCGGTCGCGGGCCACCTTGGCCAGCAGACCACTGTCCACGCCCCCGGACAGCGCCACCGCGACGCTGCCCATGCCCTCCAGAATGCCTTCCAGCCGGCGTAGTTTCTGCTCCATTCCTGCCACGTTATACCACGTAGCAGCGAGTCGCGCCCGCCGCGCGCCTCCAACTCCTCCAACTTGACGCGATGTCCACTGACCCGCCATCGTGCGCACGGTGTCCGGCGGTGCGAGCTCGCCGCCGGCCTCGCAGGAGACGGATGGCAGTATTCTGGCTCACCGGCATGCCCTGTTCCGGCAAGACCACCATCGGCCATGCGCTGGTGGAACGGCTGGGCGCGCTCGGCCGGGTGGCGTGTCTGATCGACGGCGACGTGGTGCGGCGCGGCGAGTTGAGCCGCGGGCTCGGCTTTTCCGCCGCCGATCGGCGCGAAAACGTGCGCCGCGTCGCGGGCCTGGCCGCCCGGCTGGCACGAGACGTCGACGTGGTGGTGGCGATGGTGTCGCCGACCGAGCAGATCCGGGAGCCGGCGCGGGCGCTTCCCGGTCTGGTCATGGTCGGGCTGCACTGTCCGCCGGACGTAGCCCGGCAGCGCGACTTCAAGGGCGTCTACCGGCGCGCCTGGGAGGCCGCCTCCTACGAGCCGCCCGATCCCGCTTCCGCCATCATCGACACCAGCCGCACCGGCGTGGCGCAGTGCGTGGAGCAGATCCTGGACTCACCGGCGTCCGACGCGCTCAGCCGTCCCAGCTCGTAGTATCAATGCGGCGCGCTGGCTCTGGTGCCGGGTTCCGAGCCGGCCTCTTGCGGGCGGCGCTGAGTGCCTGCGCGGTCCGGTCGAGCTCAACCAGTATGTCGAAACGGCGAGAGATAGCCTCAGGCGACATGTCGCGCGACACACCACGGCTACCGGCCTTCGTTTCATCCGCGTCGTTCACGGAGCCTCCTCAAGGTGCTCGATGTCGCTGAGATCCTGGTGGCGGCCGGCTACTCTTTTCATCACGAGCAACCCGGCGAGGGAGACGACCGTTAGCGCCATGCCGTCCAGCTCATAGGTCTCACGAGCGTCCCAGACCTCCTGGAGAAAGCTGGGCAGCAACAGCAAGTCGACCGTTAGCAGATCATTACCTACCCTCTTGGAGACCCGAAACACGTTTCTCTCGTATGGCCCGCCCGGATCGAACGGGATCATCCTGCCATGAAGAGTGAAGCCGGCGGCAGTCAACGCCGCGTCAGCCGCCTCCCGATCCTGCGCCCTGATAAGCAGGTCTATGTCCCGGGTCAACCGCGGATGTCCATGTAAGACCACGGCCATGCCACCGCAGAGAGCGTACGGCACGTCAGCTCGGTTCAACGTCGCGACTACGCCAAGAAGCTCCTGCTTCAGGTCCACCGGCAGACGCTATGCTCCGACTTGCCTGCTGTCAACGGCGGCCTCGCGCAGCCGCTCGGCCGCCGCTCGGCCGCTGGAGTTGCGGTCGGCGGCCCTGAGACTCCAATGTCTCAGACGGCGGCGGCTCCGACCTGGACCGCCGGACCCTTGGATAAGGAAGGTTGCAGTGGGAGAACGGAGAGTCCTGGTGGTCAGCGGTGCGGCGGCCGGGCTGGGCCTGGCCTCGGCCCTGCGCTTCGCCAGGGGTGGGTACGATGTCGGGCTGGTCGATGTCGACTCAGTGCGCGGCGAGCAGGCCGCACAGAAAGTCCGCGCACTGGGACGCCAGGCGCTGTTCTGCGCCTGCGACGTCACCGACAAGGAACAGGTGGCCGCCGCCGCACGCGAGGTCAGGCGCGCGTTGGGCAAAGTGGACGCGCTGCACAACAACGCCGGGACGCAGGTGCGCGGCGGCATCCTGCGCTGCACGGAGGAGGACTGGGACCGACTCTACGACGTCACCGTCAAGGGCATCTTCCACCTGACGCGGGCGTTCGTCCCGCTCATGGCCGGCAGGGCCGGCGCGGCGATCGTCAACACCGGCTCCATCCTCGGGACTCGCCCCGCCGAGGAGCGGGCGGCCTATGCCGGCGCCAAGGGGGCCGTCGAGGCGCTGACCCGCTCCATGGCCGTGGACCTCGCCGGCCAAGGCATCCGCGTCAACTGCGTGGCGGCGGGCGCCATCGACACGCCGCTGCTTCAGCGCTACCTCAAGGAGTCCGCCTACCCGGCGGCAACCAGGTCGGGGATGATGGCGAAGTCGCTGTTCAACCGCTTCGGACGCCCCGAAGAGGTGGCCAACGTGGTCTACTTCCTGTGCAGCGAGGAGGCGTCGTTCGTCACCGGCGCCACTTGGTCCGTCGACGGCGGCTGGTCGGTCGCTTAGATGCCCGTGGCGAAACTCCGGCTGCTTCGAGCGGCACGACGCCGGGTTCCGCCACGGGCTACTATCCCGCGCTTACGAAGCCCGAGCGGCCGGGAGCTCGGGCACGAACACGTAGCTTGGTTCCTTGCGTTGGCGGCTGATGATCGGGAGCATATCGGCCCAGGCGCGGAACAGGCCGTGCGGGGCGGGCGGCAGGTCCGGTTCGATCGCCTGCCTGAGCCTGGCCAGGTTGTAGAACGGCA
This sequence comes from Spirochaetia bacterium, assembly GCA_965203905.1. GTDB lineage: Bacteria > Spirochaetota > Spirochaetia > SZUA-6 > Bin103 > Bin103. Next base: position 7,170,110 of record CBDBDQ010000005.1, read on the forward strand.
CGCTCGGATACATGTGGTGCTCGATGTGATAGTTCATGTGCCAATAGAGGAATCTGAAGACCGGCCCGAACACCACGGTGCGGCAGCACAGGCGGAAGTCCGGTGTGTTGGAGCTGAGCCCGGCGTGCTGCGTTTCGATGAACATGTTGCTCAGCCACGGTGCCAGCCAGCGTGCGAAGGTCACGATCAGGAGCATGATCCAGAGGTCGAACGCGATGAACACGATCGCCAGTGCCAGATGTCCGAACAGGACGATGCGGGCCCAGCGGAACAGGGCGCAACGCTTGGCGGCGGCGCCGTGGCCCGCGGGCGGATCGGCGAAGCAGCGCAACTCCCACACCGACGAGCCGGCACCGCCATTGGCGTGACTGTTGGCGCTGTTGGTCTCGGGCCTTCCCAGTGAGTTGGCCCCCGCCAACCGGCCGCGACTCCAGCGCACCAGGTGGCCGATCTCGGCCACCATGTTGGGAACCGCCAGCACCAGTTGCGTGAGCCACTGCAGGGGCCGGAACACGCGCGGGAGCCGCACCTCCAGGTCCAGTTCGTCGTGGACGGTGTACTGGTGATGGCGCACGTGGCTGGCGCGAAAGTACTCGGGACTCGACCAGCACAGGAAGTTGCACACGCGCAGGAAGCTCTCGTTGAGCAGCCGCGACCGGAACACGGTCCGGTGCGCCAGCTCGTGGCGCGAGTGCTGCAGCGTGCGGTAGACCGTGCCGTGCACGAACAGCGCCAGGATGAGCCAGGGCCAGCTCAGGTGCAGGTGCACCAGGAACACGCCGGTGCCGGTGACCGCAAGCAGTGCCAGATACCCCGTCACGAACAGGAACGGCCGCAGGTTGGAGCGGCGGGACAGCTCGCGCAGCCGGGAGATCGGCAGCGGCGAGCGATACCATCTCACCCTCTGGTTGACCGCCCAGTCATGATCCACTTGAGCGACTGCAGTTGACATCGGCAATACCCTACTCGTCTATGACAATCGGCGCCCGTGGCGGCGGGCGCCGCAAGGTAGACTGAGGTGTGTTCCGCGGCCTGTCAACCCGGCCGAACCGGACAAACTGGACAAACGCTCGGCGTCGATGCTACCAACCTCCCGGGGGCGCGGAACGTGGCGCTGACGAAACAACCGCTGAGCGCCATCGACCGAGCCCATCCCGCCTGGTACCTGCTGCCCGCCGCAACCATCTTCATCGCGTTGTTCCTGGTGCCTATTCTGATCAACCTGGTGACCGCGTTCACCGACTGGAATGCGTACCGCAGCGGGTACAACTTCATCGGCCTGGACAACTTCGTTGCCGCCATAGAGTCAGGTGACCTGCTGCAAGTCACCCGGACGACTTTCCTCTACAGCATCGCCGTAGTTACGGCACAGAACGTGTTCGGCTTTTCGCTCGCCATGGCGCTGGAGCGGAAGACCCGGGCCAGCGACCTGTTTCGCGCCATCTTCTTCGTACCGTGCGTGGTGGCGATCGTGGTCTGGGGGTTCCTGTTCAACCAGCTGCTCCACCCCACCGGCCTGGTCAACCAGATTCTCTCCACGCTGACCGGGTCCAAGGTCGCCATCATCTGGCTGGGCAGCGTGAAGTACACGATATTCGTGGTTGCCGCGGTCAATTCCTGGATGTGGACCGGCTTCCACATGGTGATCTACATCGCCGCCATCAACGCCATTCCCGAAGATCTCATCGATGCGGGCAAGATCGACGGGCTCGGCTATCTCGGCCGGATCTGGCACGTGATTCTGCCGCTGATCATGCAGGGAATATCGATCAACCTGGTGCTCAGCACCATCGGCACGCTGAAGGTGTTCGACATGGTGATGGTGCTGACCAAGACCGGACCCGGCGGTGCCACCAACGTCTACAACACCTGGATCTACGAGGCATTCGGCCAGGCGCTGTACGGTTACGCCTCTGCCATCAACATTTTCCTGATCGTGCTGGTCACGGTTATCGCCTATCCGCTCTACTTCCGCATGAATCGCCGGGTGGTCGACCTGTGAGCCGTGGCAGACTGCTCCGCTCGCTGAAATACCTGGTCATCGGCCTGCTCTCGCTGCTGATTCTGGTCCCGTTCTGGGCCATGATCGTGAACTCCTTCAAGAGTGGGGAAGACGCCGCGACGCCCACCCTCGCGCTGCCGGTGGAGTGGCGCGTGATCGACAACTACGCCACGGTGATCGAGCGTGGCAAGCTGGTGCGTGCGTTCCTGAACAGCGTCATTATCACCGGGGCATCCACCGTGCTGATCCTGTTCTGCAGCACCACTTCGGCGTTCGTGTTCGGCCGCCGCCGCCAGCGCTGGATCAAGCGGCTGTTCTACCTGTTCATGTTCGGGATCATCGCGCCGCCGTCGGTGGTGGTGTCGACGCGGCTGTTCGATGCCCTGGAGCTGGTGGGCACCTACTCCGGGATGGTCCTGTACTACGGGGCGACCTTCTGTGCGCTTCCTATTTTCATTCTCACGGGGTTCATGAGCACGATTCCGCGCGAGCTGGACGAGGCGGGGATCGTCGACGGAGCCCGCCACAGCGACCTGTTCGCGCGGCTGACGCTGCCCCTGCTGAAGCCGGCGATCGCCACCTGCTTCATCTGGATCGTGCTGCGCATCTGGAACGACTTCCAGTTCCCGCTGTACATCCTGGGCGGAGCGGCGCGCAAGTACACCATGGTGCTCAGCGTGTACGCCTACATCGGAACCTGGCACGTGGCGTACAACTACGTGTTCGCCAATCTGCTGCTGGTATCGGTTCCGGTGATCGTGGCGTTCCTGTTCGCCCAGCGGCACTTGGTGCAGGGCCTTACCGCCGGCGCGGTGAAGGGTTGAGCCGCTTCACCCGACGCCGGCGATCCTGCCCCGTGCGGTCTACTGATACGCCGGCAGACCGACCGCCTTGGCGCTCGCCGCGAAGTCGCGCTGCATGTCCTCGGCCGCCTCCAGGGGAGTGCGGGTGCCGGCAATGACGGTTGCGGCATAGACGCCGGTCAACTGCGGGCTTGCCTTGAGCTTGTACAGGAACGGCACTTCGCTGCGGAAGTGGGCCAGCAGGTCCGCGGAATAGGGGAACATCTCGTTCTCGATGCCCAGGTACGCGCTGGGCGCGCGGAACGTGTCGTAGAAGCGGGCGAGATTCTCCTGCTCCAGGAACCAGTTGATGAAGGCCCAGGCACCTTCCTGGTTTTCCCCGCCGGCCTCTTCCTTCACCAGGTAGGCGAACCAGGGAAGGCTGTAATAGGCGCGGTTGCCCTGCTCGGAAATGTTGAAGCCGCCCAGTTTCGTATTGTTGAACTCCTCGGTGAAGTTGGGGAGTGAGTTGACCGAGCCCATGGCGGCATACACGGTTCCTTCGCGGAGCGCCGCGTACTGGCCCTCGGTGGTGCCCACCAGCGCATCGGCATTGAAGTAGCCTCGGTCGCCGATCTCCTTGATGTACTCGAACGCCCGCACCATCCCGGTCTCGGCGATGCTGGTCTCGTTGTTGTTGATGCGGTCCTGGACGTCCGTGAGCACGAACTCGTCGGCGACGAAGTTGTCGGCCACGAAGCCGAGGCTCCACGCGGACTGGCCCATGGCATAGAGCGGGTCGAAGCCGGCGGCCCTGACCTTGGGTGCGACGTTCTCCAGGAAGTCGGCGGTGCTGGAAGGCACGGTGACCCCGGCGGCCTGCGCCAGATCCTTGTGGTAAAGGTACCCGCGCAGCGTGATCGGCGAGTAGGGTATGCCGAAGTTCCGGCCGTCGACCGCGTTGGCGGCCATGACCGCTTCCGGCACCTTGATGCCGACCAGGTTGTCACGCGCCCAGTCGGTAATGTCCACGAAGTTCTGCTTCGGGTTGTACACCAGGTACTCCGCGGGCGTGCCGTGGCCGATCAGGATGTCCGGCCCCTCTCCGGTCGCGAGGCGGGTCGCGTTGGTGGTGAAATAATCCTGGCCTCCCGGCGCCGGGACCACTTCCGTCGGCCACCCGGTCTCGGCCGTGAACCACTCCAGCATGCCCAGGAACTTCTCCTCGACCTGGTCGTCGAACAGGGTGATCTGCACCGCTTTCTTGGCGGTGCTCTCCTCCTGGGCCGTGCTCCACGCGGTGGCGGCGGAAAATGACATCGCCAGAATGACGGCGAAGACGGTTGCTCGTTGCATGTCTGTGCTCCTTTCGTGACGGTGATGGCGTCAGGTCGTCATGGTGGGTGGAGGTTCGGCGGGCTGTCAAGTTCGCCTGCCCCGGCGGCCCCGGCGGCGCCGTCGCGGGCCGGGACGGGGTGCGGCAAGCGGGCGCGGTATTTGCTACCCTTGGGGCACCATGAAAGGCGTCGTCTTCACGGGGAACCGTCAACTGGAGGTTCGCGAGCTGCCGAACCCGGAGCCGGGACCGGAGCAGGTGCTGGTCCGGCTGGCCGTCTCCTCCATCTGCGGCACCGACATGCACTTCTACCGCAAGAGCTGGGACGAGCTGGTGGAGTTCCGCAAGTCGTTCAACGGCGCTCCCGACACCGTTCCCGGACACGAGCCGTGCGGCGTGGTCGAGGCGGTGGGAGCGAACGTCACCTCCGTCGCGGCCGGGGAGCGGGTAACCGTTTATCCGCACGTGGGGTGTGGGACCTGCGGCTACTGCTGTCGCGGCGAGGTGATGTTCTGCCCCGAACGCACCGGTTACGGGTCGGTGCACGACGGCTCCTGCGCCGAGTACATCCTGGCGCCGGCACGCAACTGCATGCGCATCCCGGATGCGCTCAGCTTCGACCGCGCGGTGGTGATCTCCTGCGCCGGTGGCACCGCCTACCAGTCGATACGGCGCCTCGACCCGTCCGGCGCCGATACCATCGGCATCTTCGGGCTGGGCCCGGTGGGGCTGTGCGCGACGGCGTTCGCGGTCGCCCGCGGGGCGCGTGTGGTCGGCCTGGACCTGCAGCCCGAGCGGCTGCGGCTGGCGCGGGCCATGGGCGCCGAACGGGTGATCAACGTGGCCGACCAGGACGCGGTGGCCGAGCTCATGGAGTTGACCGGCGGCCGGGGACTCGACGCGGCCGCCGACTACTCGGGCAGTCCGCGGGCGCAGCAGGCGATGGTCGCGGCGGCCGGCAAGTGGGCGCGGCTGGGGCTGGTCGGCGTCGGAGAACCGTTCGAGCTCGACGCCTTCCGCGGCATGATCATGCGCCAGCTCACGCTGCTGGGATCGTGGATCTACAACCTGGGCCAGCATGAAGAGATCGTCGACCACGTGCTCGACCGGGACATTCCTCTGGAAGAGCTGATCACCCATCGTTTCTCACTCGATCAGGCGGACGAGGCGTTCCGGTTGTTCGACTCGGGCGCAACCGGCAAGGTGCTGTTCACCGACTCCTGAGCGTGGCAGGTGCCGTCACCATCTCCGTGAGGTGCGGATCCCGCGGCCGGCGATGAAGTCCCGGTAACGGGAGAAGGCGGCGTCGACCTGCTCCGGAGTCAGGTCGAAGTCCTCCAGGTGGTAGCGGTGCCGTACCTCGTGCCGGCGCTGCTCCGCCTGCCGCGCCTGCCACGCTTCCATGGTGGCGAGGGCGTCCGGCTCCAGCGTCCAGCCGAAGTGCTCGTAAATGGCGCGCACCGTGGCCCACGGGTTGTCCACCAGGTCGACGTAGCTCACGTCGCACCAGCGCTGCTGCAACTCGGGATGAGCCTCCCGGAAAGCCACGGCTCGATCGAGCATGGTGCTCATGTCAGCGAGCTGCTCGGCTCCAAGGACGCCGCGCGGAGTCGGTTCGGTGGTGCGAGTGCGGAGCTGCTCGATCAGGCTCACCCACGAGCCCGTGAACTCCCGAGGCTCGCGGTGGGTCTGGATGAAACACGCGTCCGGGTAAGCGCCCATCAGCGCCTCCAGCTCCATCAGATGGACGGGCGCCTTCAACAGCCACTGCGCCTCCTGCCCGGGTTGCTGCATACGCCGCTGCCAAGTGAAGTGCTGCAGGGCACGGCGGTGGTAGCCGTAGGCGCGCTGCGAACCGGCCGTGGCGAGCCATCGTCCATACTCAGGCACCAGATAGATGTTGGTGTTGGACCAGGATCGGAAGGTATGCCGCAGGAGGGGGAGATCCTCCTCGGGCTCGTCGACGGCGATGTGATGCGCGCCCGCGAACGATTCGAAGAAACCCGCGGCCACGAACACGTCCAGCAGCCGCGCACGGCGGATGTCGGCATCGGTCCAGGCCCTGGCGTAATCGCCGTCCGGCACCACCGGTTCCGCCAACTCGTAGCTGCGCAGGGTCCAGAAGCGCGGATCGCGCGCCAGCAGGCGGTGCAGGAACGTGGTCCCCGTGCGGTTGATGCCGACGATGAACACCGGTCGCACGATCTCCTCGCGTTCGATCTCCGGGTGCCGCAATCGCTCGCCGGTGAGTGCTGCATTGTTGCGCAGGCTGGCGCTCAGATCGGAGACGACGACGGCGCGCTTGGCCTTCAGCAGGCGCGCCTCCGGCGCCCGCAGAGCCGCCACGAGGTGGGCAAGTCCGTCGCGTATCCAGTCGGGATAGGTCTCGGCGTACGGGGCTCCGAAGCGGTGCGCGTAGCGCTCGGCCCGCGTGAGCAGGCGGTCGTAGTCGATGCGTGGCTGCGGCAGGGAAAAGGGCCACTGCTGCCGATGCTCCCTGATCCAGTCGTTGGTGCGCCGGAACATGGTCAGGATCCCCGGCCACTCGATCGGAAACGGACAGTCCGCGTGCAGGGCGTGGTCGCTGACCGGCAGGTTGGTCAGCGCCTTGCTCGCACTGAACCAGTAGGGCGCGAACTTCTCGAACAGCGCCAGGTAGCCGTGCAGCGGCGAGTCCTCGCCGCGCGCCTGGCAGGCGCGCTTGAAGGTATCGTACGGAACCTCGCGCAGATAGAGACCGAAGTCGGCCAGCTCCAGGTCGTGAGGGACCGGATTGGCGTTGCAGCAGTGATACAGGGCGAATTGCCGCCTGGGATTGGAGGCGATCGCGGTACAGATCCGGCTGAGGGTGTCGACGGTGTGGTTCTGCCGCTGAAACGAAAAGCCGTCCGGAATCAAATTCACGTCGGCAACCGCGGCGTACACCCGCACGGAGGTATCGCCGGGCTGGGTGTACCCGGTGGTGGAGCGGCTGGTCAGCGGCAAGCGAAAGACCGCCGCCGGCAGACCGGCCTGATGCGCGAACAGCACGCTCTGCTCGGCGACCAGCTTGCTCCACGAGTAGCCGCCGAGGGAGAGCGGGAACATGCGCTTCATCTCAGCGAGGTCGGGCTGTCCCTGATGCTCGATGCCGCGACCGGCGAACTCGTTGGCGAAGTCGCAGAAGTACTGCGGAAACACCCCCATGGTGGAGGCGTGGAACAGGTGCTTGCGGCGGGTGTGCAGGCACAGGTCCAGTACGTTGCGCATGCTGAACGCGTTGGTCCTGCGGATGGCGCTATAGGAGGTCGAGAGGCTCACTTCGGCCGCGAAGTGATAGACCGCGTCGATGCGCCGGGCCAGGTCGTCGAAGCGGTCCGGGCCGAGACCGAAGCGCGTCTCGCACAGGTCGCCCTCCACGACGCGGATGCGGGCCGCGTACGCCTCGTCCCAGATCTCCGCCGCCTCCATGGCGACGCGCAGGCGCTGCAGTCCGTGCTCGCCGTCTGTGACCCGCACCAGGCAGTGCACCACCAGGTCGCCGTCCAGGCGCAGCAGGTCGCGCAGCACGAATCGGCCCACGAACCCGGTCGCCCCCGTCAGCAGCACCTCCCGCACCTCCGTGACCGGCACCGCGGGCGCCTGATTGCCATCGCCGATGGCGCGGCGAACGAACGCCCGCAGGCTGTCCAGGTCGCGTTGGCACTGCGGCGGCAGCGCGCCGCGCAGCGGCGCTACTCTCCTGTCGGCCGCGGTTGTCGCGTACTGCACGACGGGTTAGGTTTGGCCCCCTGTGGAACTCAGATCACTCTTGAGGAACTGAAGACCAAGAGCGAAATCGTGCACTAGCTCGCAACGAAAACCGCCAAGCTCGGTTACGACATTCTGGTCATCGAAGTCCGAGTCTCTGCAAATGAAGTGGCTCTTCCGTTGGTGACATCCATGCAGATGCGGTAACTATTCAGCCTGGGTGGCGGGCGTGAGGCAAGGCGGGGTCGTCGGGTGGCCGTCAAAGACGTTCGTCAGGGCTTCCAGTACGTTCAGGCCGTTCTTGCGGATGGTGGAGATATAGGATCTGGCCCGGCAGAAGGCGACAGCTCCTGCGGCGCTCCGGAACGTCCCAGATATCTTCTGCTGCACTTTCATCATCCGTAGATCTCGTTCCGCCAGGTTGTTGTCGAACGGCACCCCAAAGTCATCCATGAACGCCAACACCTGGGGCCAGCGGCCGGCCAGCCGCAGCAGCAGGTTGCGCGCTTTGCTCTGCTTCTTGCGACCGCGTTTCTTGGCGCTGCCCGGAACCTCGGGGGGCGCCGGGTTGGCCTGCAGTCCGGCGTTGATGATGCGGTGGTAGGCGGCCACATAGCGCTCCCGTACCGACTCGGGGAGCTGGCGACGCTGCTCCTGGACTGCTGCCTCCACCGCGCCCTTGATCTCCACCAGCAACTCGATCAGGGTCGCTGCCCAGTCCTGCCCGTACTGTTCGTGGATGAAGGTCAGCTCCCGCAGATGATGGCCGTTACACAGTCCATGGTCGCAGGGGTAACCAAAGTAGCTCTGCCAGTTATCGTGCACCGCCGTGCCGCCAAACTCGGGCAAGATGCCGATCGCCGCGAACGCTTCCCGGCCCCGCTTGGCATGTCCCTCGTAGTAGGTCAACAACTCCGTGCTCGCCACGTGCAGCCAGTGCAACTCGCCACCGATGCTCATCCCGGTCTCATCAAAACACACCACTGGCTGAGTTCTCAGGGCAGCACGGAGTTGCTCGTTGATCCCGCTCAAGCGCTCGCCGCAGCGCTCGTTGATGGTCACCAAGGTTCCCACGCTCACCGGGATCGAAAATAGATCCGCGAACAGCTCGGCCGTGCGCTGATACGGCAGCAACCCATAGTTGCGCAGATATGCCGCTACCGCTTGCAGCCGCGGGCCGTACTGCACCGGCTGCGTGACTGCGGCGGGGAACTCGGCGGCGTTGAGCTGGCCGCAGTCCGGGCAGCGCTTGCGCTCCGCTCGATGCTCGCTGACCGCCACCGGCAGCGGCGGCAGATCGAACACTTGGCGGCGCTCGTAGTCTGCCACTGGCTCACCGTACAGTGAGCAGCCACACCGGCAACGCTCCACCGGGTGGATGGCAATCGTGTCCGGCTGCGCCACTTGGCGCAGTGTGGCGCCGGCATGCTCAGGCTGACCGCCCGCCCGCTTGGCGGTGGCGCGCTTGCGGCGTGATTGCTTGCGGTTCAGTTGCTTGCGTTGGAAGCTGTCGCGTGACGGTGGCTTGCCGCTGTCGTGACTGTCCTGCTTCAGTTCCTTGAGTTCCTGCTCCAGCGCCGTGATCCGTTGCTCCTGCTGCTCGATGATCCCTTCGATCAAGGCTAGCACTGCTTCCGGGCCGGCCGCGTAGACCTTGAGAATCTCCTCCCGCGTGATCTTGAAGCTGGTGCCCACTCTCTGGCCTTCGGCCGGGAGCGCAGATTCCTTGAGCCTTTTTTCGCGGGGCTGAATAGTTACCAGATGCGAAACTATGACGTTCACACTACCGCTTCGTACTCGATATGTCCGTCCCGGACCGCGGTGTCAAGTCCGGACTCGACGAGTAAATGCGCTTGGGACTTACGCCGGCACCCTCGAAATAAGGCGCGAATTCCGCTGTCGTGTCGGCTTTGTGAGTTGGCGGGACCGGGCCAAGCCTTGCCCCCGAATCCTTCCACATATACAGACGGTCAGGCGTTACCAACAGAAAGAAGTCGACACCGTCGGTTTCCCAGCGGGCAAGGATGTTCCGCCTTGTGAACTTGGCCCACTCGATCGAGGTACGCGTCTTGCTCTTGATCTCTACGACGGCCGTCAACCGACCATGAGAATTAAAAAGAGCTAAATCGGCGCGGGCACTCACTTGGCACTACCTCTTCGTAACGGGCGTTGGGCAGACGATGCTCCCATCAAGATGGTTTGGTCAAGGAGTCCGCGGTCGCCGCGGCGCCGTTGGGGAAGTGGTCGGCAGGGGTGCTGCCGAAGACGGAGGGCACGCGGCGGGCGGGCGGTATCTCCGCCTCTGCCTGCTGGGCGCCGGCAGTCTCGGCGCCGGCTTCCTCGTCGTCGCCGCCCTGGTCCCCCAGCATGATCGCTTCGGCGAGCGACAGGCAGGTAGCGGTGGTCATCAGCTCCAGGGCGCTGACCTGGTAGTTGAACTGCATGCGGATGAATGCTCCCAGCTCGGCGACCGAGATCGAGGTCAGACCGAAGCTGGACAGCGGCTCCTCGGGGCTGCCTTCGTCGTGGCCGCACAGCTCGGCCACCTTGGCAGCGATCTGCTCCACCACCGCCTCCTGAGTGAGCAGGCCGCCGGCGTCGACCGCGAACGCGTCCTGGTTGCTGAGGACCCGGCCGGTGCGCAGGTAGTCGGGCGAGTCCACGGTCCAGGGTGGACGCGAGAACAGGGCGGTAACCAAGTGGTCGCGGTCGCCCATGGCGCGCATGGCGTAGTCGAGGTTGGTGATGGCGAAGTCGGCACTGATCGGCGGCACGCCGCCGGCCCTGCTCATGCGCAGCACGTGCAGGTTGCGGGCCGCCATGCCCGCCTCGGCGACCGCGGCCAGGTTGTAGCTCAGCGCCGGCAGGCCCTGGCCCCGCCGCAGGGCGGCCAGGCCGTCGACGAATCCGTTGGCGGCGCTGTAGTTGATCTGGCCCGGGTTGCCGAGCGTCGAGGCGATCGACGAAAACAGCACGAAGTGGTCGAGGTCGCAGTCGGCGGTGGCGCGGTGCAGGTTGAGGGCGCCGCGCGCCTTGGGCGCGAACACCTTGGCCAACGACTCGGGAGTGAGATCGGCGAGCAGGCAGTCGTCCAGGGCGCCTGCCAGGTGGAACACCCCCTTCAACGGCCGCCCCAGTGTGGCGATGCAGCGCCGCACGTCTGTCTCCTCGGCGACGTCGCCGGCCACGATGTCAATCTCGATGTCGTCCGAGAGGTAGAACAGGGCACTGGTCTTGCGCAGCCAGTCGGCGCTGCGGCCGTGCTGCGGATTGCGGTCCAGCAGGGTGATGTGGCGCGCGCCGGCCGTTGCCAGGTAGGGCAGCAGCAGGCGGCCGAAGCCGCCGAACGCGCCGGTGACCAGGTAGGTTGCCTCGGAATCGAGGTAGGGGCGCAGATCGGCAACCGAGAGCGGATCGTGGCTGTCGTCGGCGGCGGCCGGCGGGGCCTGCAGGACCAGTTTGCCGGTGTGCTGGCCCGTGGTCATCAGGCGCAACGGCTCTTCGTAATCGCGGTAGGGGAAGGTGGTGATCGGCAGCGGCGGCACCGCGCCCTGCTCCAGCAGGTCCAGGCACTCCTGCGACAGCTCGCGCGTCAGGTACGGGTCGTCGTTCATCAGGCGGTCGACGTCTACGGCCGCAAAGCGCAGGTTCTTGCGGAACACGGAAAGGCTCAGCGCGTTGTCGGCGTAGATATCCACCTTGCCGATCTCGCAATGCCAGCCGCCGGGCCGTAGCGCCTCCAGGCACAGGGCGATGTGGCGCCCTGCCAGCGAGTTCAGCACCACGTCGACCCCTTCTCCGCCGGTCGCCGCCAAAAGCTCGTCGTACCAGTCGAGGCTGTGCGAATCGAAGGCCGCCTGGACCCCCAGCTCCCGGAGCTGCTCGCGCTTGCTCTCGCTGCCGGCGGTGGCGTAGATCTCTGCCCCGGCGTGCCTGGCCAGGGCGATCGCCGCCTGGCCGACGCCGCCCATGGCGGAGTGGACCAGCACCCGCTGGCCCTTGCGCAGCCGCGCCAGGTGGATCAGGGAGTAGTAGGCGGTGACGTAGACCGACAGCACGGAGGCTGCGTGCTCCATGCTCAGCGCCTCGGGCTTGACGAACACCAGGTAGTCCTTGACCACTGCACGATTGGCGATGCAGCCGCCCTGGGTGAACACTACCGCGTCGCCGACGCGGCAGGTACGGACCGACTCCCCCGCGCGGCGCACGACACCACTGGCCTCCAACCCAACCGTTCGGCCGAGCGCGGAGCGCTCGAACGAGCTTGACGGCAACAGCCCCAGCGTTACCATCACGTCGCGAAAGTTGAGCGCCGCGGCAGCCACCTCGATCTCGACGTCGTGTGCTCCGAGGGGTGCAGGCTCGTAGCTCTTCATCTGCAGGCCGCCGATCTGCCCCGGGTTGTCCAGCGACAGCCGGTAGGCGGCATCCTCGCCAGCCGGGACGTGGGCAAACCGTTCGCGGAGGCTGACCAGCCGCGGCACCCAGAAGCGGTTGCCCCGTATTGCCAACTCGCGCTCCCGTAGGTCGCAGCCATCGAGCCGTGCCAGCGCATCCAGATCCTCGCGCGCGCCCAGGTCCACCAGGCGGAAGTCGATCCGCGCAGCCGTACCCGCATCCGCGGCCACCTCCTCGGTGATGGCGCGCAGCGCCCCCCACACGGCACTGGCACGCGGTTCGTTCACCTCGAAGACGGCTTGGCGCGTAACCACGGTCAGGCGGCACTGCGCCTGCGCCTGCGCCACCCGGTACGGTATCAGCGCCTTGACGAATGCGACCAGACGCCACGCCAGTTTCTCACCGGTGGGGTCGTCCGGGTGGTCACCGCACAGGAAGTCGATCGCCCGCAGGTCGGCGGCGTGCGGCCAGTCTGCCAACTCGGCGACGCGGTCGTCGGCCAGCTCCGCGTACGGTATGGCGGCTGCCGGACTCCCTACCTGCTCGAGCCGCGCCAACCACTCGTCCGCCAGGCTGCCCGGTTCGCCGATCACCCAGCGCGGGGCGGCGAGCTGCGGTGGCTCGGCGGCCTCGGGAGTAGCGAGCGGCGCCTGCAGGAGGGTAGCGCGGCGCCCGCAACGCACCGTGGACCAGCCGCCTGCATCCCAGCCGGAGCCTGGCTCGCTGGCGTCGCAGTTGCCGGAATCCGCGGCCGCCGTGCCCCCGTCGTGGCAGACCAGCGCCAGGCCGCCGGGCACCGCCAGCCGGCGCAGCAGGCGCCACTGCTCCGGGCCGTACGCCGCTGCCTCGTCGTGCAGCAGCAGGATCTCGGCCGCATGCGGCCGCAGCAGGCCGGTGTTCAACTCCAGCGCTCGATCGGCGGCGGGGTCCAGGACAGCGAAACGCAGGGCGGCGTCGCGGTTGTGGTACGCGTCGTAGTGGGCGCGCACCAACTCGTCGGTGTTGCCCAGCAGCCAGTATTCGGTCTGGGCGGGCGCGCTGCCCAGGTAATCCAGGCACCGATTGACGATGGCCTGCTCGGGGGCACGCATGCCGGCGACCTCAATCACGTGGCAGGCGTATCGCTGCTCCAGGGCGGCGATCAGCGCCGCGGGATCGATCTCGTCCTCGTCGCCGCCGGCCAGGCGGGGCAGGAGTGAACGCGCCTCCGGGACGAACTTGGGCTGCCAGGAGACGGCGTGCTTGCTGTGCGGACGGTCGTTCCAACTCGGGTTGGAATTGAACGAAAGGTACGCGTCGATGGACAGCACCAACTCGCCGGTGGCACCGTCATATACCCGGATGCTGCCCCCGGAACGATCGCCGCGCCGCTCCGTGTACTGCCCCAGCTCGTTGACGTCGGCCCAGTCCGGCTCCTTCTCCACGTAGCAGGTGAGGCGCGGCCCGGTCGGCGGGCGCAGGAACGTCAGCCCCACGGCACGCCGCGGCATGCTGAAGATGTCGGTGGCGTGCAGCAGGTGGTAGAGGAAGATCTGCAAGGCCCCGTCGAGCAGCGCGGGGTTGACGACGTAGCCCTCCTCGCGGCCGTCCAACCAAAGCTGCTGGTCCATCTCGACGTCGAACAGGTAGTTGGCGGTGGAGTCCTCCCACAGCACGCGCTGGATGTTGCGGAAGTGGGGGCCGTACTGAAACGTCTCGCCGAGGCTGGCTTCGAGGCGTTCATAGAAATCGGTCTCGCCGACGTAGTAGTAGGGCTCGAAGCGGGAGCTGTCGATGTCCGCCAGCCGCTGCGGCCCGGTCACCGGGTGGTCATCGCTCACCAGCCGCAGCGTGCCGCGTGAGTGCAACTCGCTCTTGGCGTCCACGTCGTAGGCGCGGGACGAGATGGTGAACGTGTAATGGCCGGGCGCGCCGGTCACTGGGAACAGCTCGGTCTGCAGCCGCACTGGAGTCCTCGGGATCGGGCACGGCTGCAGGAACTCGAGCGTCTCCACGTACAGCGGCGCGCCCCCGAACGCCTGCAGCAGCAGCTCGATATAACCGGCTGCCGGCATGATCGAGGCATGATGTACACGGTGCTCGGCCAGCCAGGGGAAGTCGCGTTCCGACAGCCGCCCCTCGAACAGCAGGTGGTCGCACGGCACCCGGTGGCCGATCAGCGGGCCGTGGGCGTACTCGGCTGCCTGAAGGAACATCTCGTCGTCGCTCATCTCGTCGGCCGCGGTCTGCTCGGAACGCGGATAGCCGGGTAGCAGGTGGGCGACCGGCTCGGGCCGCGGATACTGCGCCGCGAAGTCCAGCTCCACGCCGGCACGGAACAGCGCGCCGAGCGCCTCGTGGAATCCGAGGCAGACGTCGATGTCGCGCCTCAGCGTGGGGATGCTGACCGCGCTCGATGCGTTGCTCTCCAGGCACTGGACGATCGAGGACTGCAGGGCGCTGTGTGGAGCGAGTTCAAGCACCACGTCGGGCCGGAAGTCGCGCACCGCAGTCTCCAGGGCGGTGGCGAAGCGTACCCGACGGCGGATGTTGGTCCACCAGTAGGCGTTGTCCAGCCGCTCAGTGCGCTTTCCGGTCACCGCGGAGACGAACGGCACCGCCGCGTCGAATTCGGCGTCGTTGAGGAAGGAGAGCGCTTCGTGGGCGTCCTCCTCGAGCTGATCCATGGCCGCCGAATGGAACGCGATGTTGCCAGGCAGCAGGCGGTGCTGCAGGTTGCGCCGTTCCAGTTCCTCCACCACCGGCCGCAGCGCCTCTTCCCTGCCGCAGATCACCGTGCTCGCCGGCGCGTTCTCGCAGGCGATCTCCACCGGCGGCGCGGCGCCGTTCTCGGCGCGAAACGGGATTTCCAGCTCGTGGAGCAGCCGCTCCACGCCCGCCAGGTCGAGGCCGATCGGCAGCATCCGGCCGGAGCCGGCAGTGCGCTGCTGCAGGGTGGCGCGGTGGTACACCAGGCGCGTCGCCTCGGCCAGCGGCAGCGCCCCTGACGCGTACGCGGCGGCCACCTCGCCGGAGCTGTGGCCGACAACGCAGTCGGGATATACGCCCCAGGTCTTGAACAGCTCGACCAGCGCGCACTGCAGCATGTAGGTAACCGGCTGCGCCAGCCGGCACTCGTTGAGCTCGGCCTGCGGTGCCTCGAACGCGGCCGCCCGTAGCGAGGTGTCGGAGTGCTCGAGCCATTGCTCCTCGATGGCGTCGACGGCGCGGCGGAATACCGGGTGGGCGTCATACAGCGCACGCCCGCAGCCGGCCCACTGCGTGCCCTGGCCGGTGAACACCATCAGCAGCCGGCGCCGGCCCTCGTCCACGGTAGCCACCGGCTCCGAGTTCTCGACGAATGCGTCGAGCGCCTCTTTCAGTTGCTCGGTATCGTGGACGGCGAACGCCGCGCGCACCGCGAAGTGGGTGCGGCGGCGGCTGAGGTTGCCGGCCAGTGTGTACAGGTCGGCGGGCGGCGCGTCGAGCGCCTGCTGCAGCCTGCGTGCGCTCTCCACCAGGGAGCCGCCAGTGCGCGCCGACAACGGAACCAGGTAGCCGGCACGCGGCGCCAGCGGCAGCGACCAGATACGAGGCTGCTCGGGGCGATACTCGCGCACCACGCAGTGGCCGTTGGAGCCGCCGAAGCCGAACGAGTTGATGCCCACCACCACCGGATGGTCCGGGAACGGTTCGCACTCGGTCTGCACCTGCATGCCGAGACCGTCGAAGTCGATCTCCGGGTTGGGCACCAGGTGGTTCCTGGACACCGGCGCGAAGGTGCGCCGCTGCATCATCAGCACCACCTTGAGCAGGGCGCAGCCGAACGCCGCGGCCTCCATGTGGCCGACGTTGCTCTTGACGCCGGACACGCGCAGCGGTGCTTCCCGGCCGCTGCCGCCGAACGCCTCGCCGATGGCGTTGCCCTCGATGCGGTCGCCGACCACGGTGCCGGTGGCGTGCGCCTCGACGTAGTCGAAATCCTCCGGCGTGCGGCCGGCACGCGCGCTGGCCTCCCGCATCAGTCCCACCTGAGCGTGGCGGGTGGGGGCGGTGATGTAGCGCCCCTGCGCCAGGCCGACGCTGCCGTCGGCCGCACCGGCGGCGTTCACGGCGGTCGCCTCGACGACCGCGTGGATCGGATCGCCGTCGCGTTCCGCCGCCGCCAGCGGCTTGATTGCGAACACGAAGGCCCCTTCCGAGCGCAGGTAGCCGTTGGCGTCCGCGTCGAAGGAGTGGCATTTGCCCTCGGGACTGATCACCCCGAGCGCATTGAAGCCGGCGCTCTGCCGGGACGATCCCAGGTAGCTGGCCGTCGCGACCACAGCCTGCTCGCAGTCGCCGGTGCGCAGCGCGTTCAGTGCATCGTGCAGTGCGGTCAGGCTGGCGGAGCAGGCCGTGCAGCACGTCAGCGAGGGACCCATCAGGTTGAAATGGTAGGAAATGCGATTGGCGAGCATGGCCAGGCTGATGCTGGGGACGGTGAACTCATTGGAGCCGAGCGGCGACCGCCAGTTGGAATGGGAAGGCACCTGCGCGCCGACGAACACGCCGGTGCGGCTGTTGTGCAGCGCGTGCAGGTCCCAACCGGCGCGCTCGCAGGTCTCCCAGGTACAGGTCAGCAGCATGCGCACGTGCGGATCGGCGGTGAGCATCTCATTGTGCGACATACCGAACAGGTTGCGGTCGAACAGCATTTCGCGCCCGTCGCGGATCAGCCCCTCGTAGGGACTGGCTAACCGGCCGGGCCCGGAGAATTTGCCGATCGGCCGGAAGCCACGATCGTAGCGGTCGACGATCGGCTCGCGCACGATCTCGCGCTCGCTGAGCAGCCTCCAGAAGTCGTCGTCGGAAACGATTCCGCCGGGCATGCGATGGCTGTACCCGACGATCGCCACCGGTTCGTGGGCGTGCGGCGCTTTCATATCGGTGTTGTTGCTCCTAGTCCGTACCGGTCTTGGCCTTGCGTACTAACCGGAACGCGAACCCTTGAATGTCGCCAGTCGCTGCCGCGGGCCATCGACGGTACCGCTGATGTTGTCGCCGTCGACTATCGCCGTGTACGTGATCGTGCGTTCACGCCGAATCACCGGCAGCGTCACGTTCGACTCCCAGCGGACCGCGTTGTTCTTGACCTTGCCGTTGTCGAACTCAAGCGTGCGCTTGTGCTTGTCGCCGGCCAGTGAGCCGGCGGCGGTCGCACCGTCGGTCTTGAGCGTCAACCGTGCGGTCCGGTTGCCCCGGACGGTCTCAAACTCCAGGTCCCAGACGCCGTCCATCTCGCTCATCACTTACCTTTCCTTTTGTAACGGGTTTCCAGTTATGATCGTGCAAAAGACAGGGAAATTCAATACCGATTGCACTTTGCACCGCGTGAATCATGTCGCGATAGTTGCGCTGCACGAGCGCAGACCAGCACATCGGCGACGTATCCATGGCGCATGTGCGTGTGCCTACTGTGCTATGATCCTGGCGCGTCAGTCGTCGCATGTCAGCAGACCGGAATCAGGACAACATCCCCGAGCAGGATGTCCGCTTCGAGCCGGACGAGAGTCCGCGCCCACTGCTGGCCCTCGGTCTGGCCGCGCAGTACGCCACGCTGTATCTCGCCAGCATGGTGGTCACCGTGCTGGTCGTGGTGCGCAGCGCCGGCCTGGAGGACTCCTACCTGTCGTGGGCGGTGTTCGCGGGCCTGATCGTGAGCGGCCTGACCACGATGCTGCAGACGGCTCGGCGGCCGCGGATGGGCTCGGGTCATCTCCTGGTGATGGGTCCTTCCGGCGCCTTCATCGCCGTTGCCATCACCGCACTGGTGGAGGGCGGTCCCGCGCTGCTCGCCACCCTCGTCATGCTGTCATCGTTGGCGCAGTTCAGGATCGCGCGCCGCCTGTACACCCTGCGGCGGGTGATTACGCCGACGGTGTCGAGTACCGTCATCATGCTGATCCCGGTCACGCTGGCGCCGGTCATCTTCGACCTGTTCGCGCGGACGCCAACGGACGCGTCGGCCGCGGCGGCGCCGCTGGCTGGAGGCGCGACGCTGGCGGTGATGATGGTCCTGACCTTGCGCACGCGCGGCCTGGCGCGGCTGTGGGCTCCGGTCGTGGGCGTGCTGTGCGGGTGTGTGGTGGGAGCGGCGTTCGGCATCTACGACGTGCAGCGGGTCATGGACGCGGCCTGGATCGGGATTCCCCGTTTTGCCGCGTGGCCCGGGCTCGACTTCCCTGCCCTGCGCCACTATTTCTGGCTCATACCATCGTTCAGCTTCGCCGCCGTGGTCGGTGCCATCGAGACGGTGGGCGATGCGGTCGCCATTCAGAAGATCTCCTGGCGCCAGCCGCGGGCGACCGACTACCGCCGGGTGCAGGGCGCCGTGGCCGCCGACGGCATCGGCAACCTGCTCTCCGGTCTCGCCGGCACGCTGCCGACCACTACCTATTCCACCAGCGTCGCCATGGCCGAGATCACGGGTGTTGCGGCGCGGCGCGTAGGCGTATTCGCCGGCCTGGTGTTCCTGGTGCTGGCGTTCTTCCCGAAGATCGCCTCCCTGATACTTGCGATTCCCAGTCCGGTCGCCGGCGCTTTCACGCTGGCACTGGCGTCGGTGCTGTTCACCCTGGGCCTGAGGCTCGCCGTCGCCTCCGGGCTGGATTACCGCAAGAGCGCGATCGTGGGGATTTCGTTCTGGGTGGGGGTCGGATTCCAGAACGGCTGGATATTTCCGGAGCTGGTGGTGGGACGCTGGGCCCTGCTGCTGGGCAACGGCATGACGGCGGGCGGCATCATGGCGATCATCCTGTCGCTGATCCTGGAGCCGCCCGGGCGCTGGCGTCGGCGCACGCTGGACCTGGACCGGGCCGCGATCACCGCCGTGGACCAGTTCGTGGTGAGCCTGGCGTCACAGCGCGGCTGGAGCGAGCGCGCCAAGAACCCGTTACGGGCCGCCTGCGAAGAAGTGGTCCTTTTGCTCAAGGGCGAAGACGATCCGTTCGCGGACGAGGACGCGCAGCCGCGTCGGCGCCTGAGAGTCTCGGCGCGCGTCGCGCGCGATCTCGCGGACCTGGAGTTCGTCGCCGGCTCGGGATGGGGCAACATCGAAGACGAGATCGCGACTCTCGGCGAGCCTGACGACTCGATCACGGGATCTGACAGCTCGCTGCGCCTGCTGCGCCACTACGCCTCGTCCGTGCGCCACCAGAAGTACCGCAAGACTGACGTGGTGACGATCTCGGTGAAGCGCGGCGACTGACCGCGAGCGGCCGGCGGCAGCCCCCTTGCGGGGCACGCCAGCCGGCCGAATTCGCGGCGGATTGCGTGCGTTGCTCGGTGTGGGCGAGTTGCTATAGTGCAGCCTCAATGTCCGCGGCGCTCCGCTCCAGGCGCTCGGCAAACGCGGCCAGCCCCGGCGCGCTCTCCTTCAGCGCCGCCCGGTCCGGGTTGAAGGCCACGCTCCACGCCTTGAGACCCGCCAGCGCCAGCTCCGCGTTGTCGCGGTCCACCTCGACACTGTCGGACGCCGCATCGGAACGCTCCAGCAGCGCTCCCAGGCGTGCGGAGGAACTGTCGAGCCGGTCGACGAAGGCGGCCAGTCCCGGCGCGCCCTTCTGGATCGCGCTGGCGTCCGGATTGAAAGCCGAACGTATCTTCCTGACCGCGCCCAACAACGACTCTACGTCTTCACGCCTGAACGTGATGCTTCCTGATCCTCCCATTCTCCCTCTCCTCGATGCTGATGGTATACTTGGTTGGTACCTCGCGAGGCCACGCTGTCATGCGCATCCGCGGTACGGCCCCAACCATCGCCGCAACCGGGCTTCGCTGTCAAGATAGTGTACCCGTAGTTCAGCTACTTCTCCGGAATGGCTACGCGCGGGGCCCGGCGATGGGCGCGATGCGCGGCCGCTCCATGGCCTCCCAGTCGGCATAGCGCATCTGCACCGAGTGGCGGTGACTGCCGGCGTTGAAGTTGATCTGCTCGTTGTCGGCCAGCCCGAGGTCGCACACCGTTTCCAGGTCGAACAGGCTGCCGAACGGCGGCACCGCGCCGGGTGTGAGCCCGGTGAGCTCCAGCAGCTCGTCGCGCGAGGCGAAGCGGATGCGCCGGCTGCCGACGGCGGCGCGCAGCGCCCGGCTGTCCAGTGCACGATCCGCCGGCAGCACCGCCAGCAGGAAGCGGTCACCGCCTTTCAGCACCAGCGCCTTGGCGCCGCTGTGCAGCGGCGCGCCCCGCACCGCGGCCGCCTCCTCGCTGGTCCTTACCGCGGCATGCTCACTCTCGGTGAACACAACCCCGGCCTCCTGCAGCCGGGCCAGCAGTCGGTCGCGCACCGCGGCAGCCATGGGCTGCTAGGCGGGCTGCCGGTACAGCGTGCCGGCGGCGAACGCTTGCTCGAACTCCTCGTTCGAGGCGAAGCGCCAGCCGAAGGCGCGGTCCCAGATGGACGGCTTCTCCATGCACAGGTACAGGAACACGCGCCCGCGCCACGGCGCCAGCGCGCGGTACATGGTTTGGAACATCTCCACCTTCAGGTCGTCGGGATAGGTCAGCTTGCCGTGGGGATCCTTGACCAGCCGCGTCTGCAGGATCCGGGTCGGTTCGCCACGACGCCTGATCTCCCTGATCACGGGCTTGATGAAGGTGACCGAGCCGAACGAAACGAACAGCACCTCGGCCGGGTCGAAGCACTCCATGAGGCGCCCGGCCAGCGCCGGATAGTCGTGCTCCCAGCCGGCGTAGTGGACCATGGGATGGAAGTGGAAGGCCACCTTGACGCCGCCGTCCGCAATCCGCCGTGCCGCGCGCAGGCGCTGATCCAGCGAGGCGGTGAAGTGCTCCTCGTGCTCCACCACCGGATCGGTGTTGAGGGACCAGCTGCACACCACGTTCGGCGGCACGCGGCGCCCCGGCTCCAGGAACCAGGTGACGTTCGCCGACTTGGTCTTGAACTCCAGCAGCACGTCCGGCTGCTGCGCCGCGAATCCGCACAGATCATCCAGGATGCCGCCGCGGTTGCCCCAGACCAGCGAATCGGAAGACTGCCCGGTGCCGACGTGGTAGAAGCGTCCGGGCTCCAACTCCAGCCGGCGCAGCTTGGCGCCCAGGTCGGGGTCCAACGCCACGCGGTCGCCGTAGAAAGTCTGGATGGTGCAGTAGCTGCAGCCGAAGGCACAGTTCTTGACCGCGTCGATGGTCTTCAGATTGCAGCACAGGGTACGCTCCGAGCGCACCGGACAGTCCCCGAACACCTCCTCGTCAGGGTCGCCGGCGACCACGTGCAGCGGCGGGCGCTGCGGCTGCGCTGACCCCGCCGCCGGATAGCGCGTGGGCGACTCGCGCAGGCCGTCGGTGTGCTCGCGGAGGCGCCGCAGGAGCTGCCGCTTGCGGGTCCGGGCCGGTCCCGACGCCGGCACCTCCGCTTCCGCATCCCGCCACCATTCCTCCAACCCCGGTTCGCCCCACATCTCCAGGTCGCGCGCCGCCTCGCACAGCAGCCTCATCTCCTGAACGGTGAGCCGGTAGCGCGCATGCACCATCCTGACTGCGCTCTGCTGTGCAGGCGGCAGGACGTCGTACAGCGTGCCGCGGACCAGCTCGGTCCAACGTGCGTCGGGCAGGTGTCGGTTCGGATGCTCGGTGATGACAGCCATGGGCCCGCTCGAATGATACGATTCGCCGTACCTCTCGGCCAAGCGCTGGAGAGACTATTCGATGCTGCGAAGTGCGTGGGCTGTGCCGACCCGAGGGTTGACGCAGCGGCCCCCCGGGCGCCAGCATGTCGCCAGGTGACCAAGGCACTTTCGGAGGAACGAGGTCTGAGGAGTCGGCGCGCGCTTCCGCCCGGACCGCGTGGAGTACCGTTTGTCGGCAACGCGCTGCAGTTCCGCCGCGACCCGCTGGGCTTCCTCACCCGCGCGGCGCGCGACCACGGCGATATCGTACGGCTCACCGCCGGCAGGCAGGAACTGGTGTTCATCAACCACCCGGCCCTGCTGGAGAGCGTGCTCGCCACCAACGCCCGCAGGTTCACCCGCAGCAAGTCGAAGCCGCCCACCCGCCTGGACTACTTCCTGGCCGGGGGGGAGGATGTATACCGGGTGATCAACTTCCCCGGCGACGAGGACTTCTGGGTGCGCGAGCGGCATCGCTTCAACCCTTCCCTCAAGGGCAGCGCGCTGGGCCGCTACGGTCCCACCATGGTGCGCATGGCAGAGCGGCATGCCTCGACCTGGAGCGAGGGTGAGGTGCGCGAGGTGCACCGCGAGATGCTGCGCATCACCCTGGACATCGTGCTCAACGCCCTTTACGGGGTCGACTTTCCCGGCGACCGCGAGCACATCCTGGACACCTGCGAGACCATCGTGCGCGACATCACCCATCGCGCCACCCACCCGTTCCAGGCCCCGCCGATCGTCCCGACGCGGGAGAACCGGGTGCTGCGGAAGGCGGTCGCCGATGGCCGCAGGCTGGTGGAACGGATCATCCGTGAGCATCCGGAAGTCCACGCCGAGGGGGGCGACCTGATCGACATGCTGGGCCGTGCCGGCGAGCACGAGCCCAATCTGCTGCAGAACCCGGAGTGGCAGTACCAGATCATTGCCCTGCTCATCGCCGGCCACGAGACCACCGCGGTGGCGCTGACCTGGACCTGGTACCTGCTGGCGCAACACCCATCCATCGCCGAACGGCTCTACACCGAGGTGGATAACGTCCTCGACGGCCGCCTGCCGCGCAAGGCCGACCTGGCGGCGCTGCCCTGGTGCGACGCGGTGTTCAAGGAGGCGCTGCGTCTCTATCCGCCGGTGCCGATCATTCCGCGCATGGCGTACGAGGAGTTCAGCCTCGGCGACTATCCGGTGGCGCCGGGCAGCGTGGTCCTGATCTGTCCCTGGGTGACCCACCGCGACGAGCGCTTCTTTGCCGCCGCGGAACGGTTCCAGCCGCACCGCTGGCTGGAGGGGCCCGAGCCGCGGCGTTACACCTACCTGCCCTTCAGCGGCGGCCCGCGCACCTGCATCGGGGCGAGCTTCGCCACCGCCGAGGCGATTCTGGCCATCGCCCGCATCGCCCAGCAGTACCGCCTGGAGCTGACCGCCGGGGAGGAGCCGCGTCCGGCCCCCTGGGTCGGCCTGCGCCCGCACAACGGCATGCCGATGCAGGTCGCCGCCCGCACGCGGCCGGTCCGGGCGGCCCACCGAGACTCGGAGCGGCGCGCTACAGATCCAGCATGAACTGGAGTACGCGGTCGCGAAACCGCGGCAGCGGTTCGTGCTCGAAGTCGGGGTAGATCACCATTTCCTTGGGCGCCGTGATCTTGTTGTAGGCCGCGAACTGGGTCGAGGGCGGACATACCTGATCCATCAGGCCCACGCCCATCAGCACCTGCGCCTGGATGCGTGCGGCCAGATGCTGGACGTCGATGTAGCCGAGGCGCTCGAAGTAGAAGTGCTCCCGTTCGTGGGTGGGATCGAACATGCGGAAGAAGTCACGCAACTCGCGGTAGGCGCGCTCGGCCTGATCCATCTGCCACACGCGCTGGTAGTCGCACAGGAACGGGTAGACCGGGGCCGCGCGCCTGATACGTGGCTCCAGGGCGGCACAGGCCAGCGTCAACCCGCCCCCCTGGGAGGCGCCGGTGGCACCGACGCGGGCGGCGTCCACTTCGTCCAGCGCCATCACGATGCGTGCCAGTGCCGCGGTGTCGAGGAAGATCTGGCGGTACAGGAGCTGGTCGGGGCCGTCGGCCAGGCCGCGAATGATGTGGCCGTACAGGGTGTTCCCGCGCACCCCGCCCGGATCCTCCGACTCGCCTCCCTGGCCGCGGCAGTCGAGCGCCGCCACGGTGAATCCGGCGGCCACGAAGGCGAGCAGCTCCGACCACTCGGGAGAGCTGCCCCGGTAGCCGTGGAACATGAGCACGGCCGGCCCGGGGGCGGCCACCGCCGCCGGCTGCAGCAGCTTGGCGTGGACCCGGGCACCGCCCACACCGGTGAAGTAAAGGTGCCGGCAGCGGGCGCAGGGCACCTGGAATCGGGCATCCACCAGCTCGACCGCATGGTCTGTTGCGTCCAACTCGGCGCCCGCGCGCTGCCAGTATTCATCGAAGTCCGCGGGACGCGGATTGCAGCCGCCGTAGCGCTTCAACTCGGCGAGCGGGAGGTCGAACAGGCCTGGCATCTCATGCTCCTCGTTGCAACAGTGCGATCTGGCCGGCGTGGTAAACGCCGTGCCGCCCGACGGCGGCGTGCGCGCCGCAGTGCTCGCGTCGACACCCGCCAGGGCGCCCAGCACCGACGGCACGTAGTACGTAGTAGGCGGAGCCCTCGAAGGTCTGCGCCAGGAGGCGAGCGATGCGTGCCGTCTCGCTCATCGGGCGACTCCCTGCGCCGCGCCGTGGCGTTCACGCGCGCCGGCGAGCCAGCTCCGCAACTCCTCCCACAGCGCCCGGTAGGCCGCGGTCGCCGGGGCAGCCGCACGATGCGCGACGATCGGTTTGCGCGTCAGCCCCATCCGCTCGATTTCGGCGCGGTTGGGAATGGCCGTGTTCCAGAACCGCGCATCGCGCCGCCGCAACTCCGCCATGGCGTCGCGATGTAACCGTTTGC
Source organism: Spirochaetia bacterium (assembly GCA_965203905.1). GTDB lineage: Bacteria > Spirochaetota > Spirochaetia > SZUA-6 > Bin103 > Bin103. The sequence continues at coordinate 7,194,939 of CBDBDQ010000005.1, forward strand.
GCTGCTCCACCATGGAGAAGAACGGCCGAATCCGCTCGCGATCGGCGCCGGTCTTCGCCGCCAGCACCACCAGCTCCTCGTAGGCGCGAATCGCCAGCGGGGTCGGCACCACCGGTACCAGCAGCAGGTCGGCGACGGTCATCACCTGCTCCAGCAGGCGGCCGGCACTCGGCGGGCAGTCGAGGACCACCCAGGGATAGGAGCGGCGTACGCCGCGCAGTGCGGCGCCGATCCCGTGTCGCTTCGTGGCGCGCCGCTCCAGCAGCCGCTCCAGATGGCGCAACGCCAGCCGCGACGGCACCAGGTCCAGTCCCGGATACGGCGTATTCGCCACCTGGCCGGCCACGCCCGCCCGACCCCGCAGCAGGCGTGCGGGCTTGCGTCTGAGCGAGGCGGTTGGCGACAGATAGAAGCCGGCCGCCCCCTGGGCGTCCAGGTCCCACAACAGCGCGGGACCGTCGCTGCGCGCCGCCAGCAGTGCCAGGTTGACCGCGGTGGAGGTCTTGCCGACGCCTCCCTTCACGCTGCAGAGGGCCAGCACGGTCACTTGCTCACAGCCCTGCCACCGCGCCGATCAGGCGCTTCCGCAGACGCGGCCAGCGCCGTGCGAAGTCTTGCGCCGCAGCGTGCTCCATGCGCCCCAGCTGCTCCAGGATCGCCCGCGCCAGCGTCACCGCGGCTGCAGCGGCCTCCCCTTCCGCCGAGCGCTCCAGCAGCGGAACGACGGAACGGATCTCGGTGGCGGCCACGGCATCGTCGTTGAGCTCTCCAAGTGTCGTCTGCGCGGCGGCACAGCGCTCCACGATCGAGTCCAGAGCCCGATTGGCGCTGCGGCGCGGCAGGGCACCGGCGAACAGCTCGGCCGTGTACCGCAGCCGTTTCAGCCGCAGTCTCAGCCGGTGCAGGTCGCTGACGCGGACGGCGGTGGGCGCCGTCGCGGCGCGGCCCACTTTGATGGCCCGCGCCAGTGCCGTGCGGATCGCGGCCGCCGCCACCGCCGTCACCGGCTCGTCGACGCCGCCGACTCCTCCTCCCCAGTGCGACAGCAGGCCCGGCAGGTACGCCAGCTCGGCGCGCGGCAACGCCTCCTGTACCCGCTGCAGCCGCGCGGCGCGCTGCGCGGACAGCGCATCCGCCAACTGCCGCAGTGCCCGGTCCCGCGTGCGCGCCACGGGTCGTTCCGCACCTTGCAGGTCGTCGTACACCGCTTGGGCCAGCGCGTCGAGGCGTGGCAGGAGCACGTCGAGATCGCGCACCGGCCCGATCAGTCGGGCCAGCGTGCCGAGCCGGTCGCGGAGGTCGCGTGCCTGCTGGCGATCGGCGAGGGCGGCGATGCGCAGCGCGAAACGGGCGCGCCGGGTGGCCACCCGGACGTCGTGCACGTATTCGGGATGACGGTCGTGGAGGACGCCGTCCAGGCAGCTCGCCAGCCGCAGCCCCTGGAGCCGTACCGACTTGGACAGCAGCGTGACCAGGCGGTCGCCGCGCCGCAGCCGCAACGGCCGCGGTACCGGCAGGCCGGGAGGCAGGCGTCCCAGCAGCTGCAAGCCGTTGGCGAGCGGATCCCAGCGTGGCGCCGGCTGGCCCTTGCCGCAGCCGAGGAGGGCCGCATGCTCGGTCAGAACCAGGTCGAGGTAGGCCTGATCGTGCGGCGGGCCCGTGTCCGGCTCCAGGTACCAGCGCGGCGCAACGGCGCACACCTGCTCCGGAACGGCCGCGGCAGGCCGCGTGTCGGCGCCGTTGACGGCTGCCTGCTCCGGGTCGAGTTGGGCGGCGGAGAATGGCCCGCGGAAGCTCCACCCCTCAATCACCAGCGTCAGATCCCGGGTGGCCACGGAACGCAGCCGCAGCGCCGAACCGCTGCGCCGCGCGTGCAGCACCGGGTGCAGGTCCTTCTCGACGGGAAGCCATGGCGCGCGGCCGCGCAACTCGGCCAGGGAGCTGCCGTCGATCCAACCCGCGCGGTCGGCGCTGAAACGCCAGCGTGGGGCGCCCCGCCGCGGGCATCGCGCAAGCCGACCGCCACGGGCGAAGATCGCGCCGTCCTGCGTATCCACGAACAGCAGCGACTCCACGAACTTGCGCTGCCGCGCCACCCGGAAGCCGATACTCTCGAGGCCCGATGTAACGTCGTTAAAGACTGCGCTCAACAAGTATTGCAGCATGCGCGGCAGAGCCCGTGCTGTCAAATCGCAGAACCGCGCGCCGCCGGCCCGCAGGGCGCTGTATGCTAAACGCACGGAGGGCGCAATGGGGACCATGGGGATCGTGCTGCTGAATCTTCTGTACTCGCTCGTCGGCGGAGGCGCCGCCATCGCCTTCATGTTCTTCGGCTATCGGGTGATCGACCACGTGACGCCGTTCGACACCGCGGAGCAACTCAGGGCGGGTAACGTGGCGGTCGGGATCATGGTAGGCGGCATGTTCGTCGGCATCGGCATCGCCGTCGGCCTGGTGGTCGGCATGGGGCTCAATTGAGCAACGCGGCGCGGTGCGAACGGCGCCCGGCGTGGCTGGCGGCTGCGTTCGCCGCATTGGCGGCTCTGGGGTGCGCTCCGGCGGATGAGGAGCAGGCGGCTGCCGGGGCAGCGCTGGAGTCGGCGCGGGAACCGGCCGCCGGCACCGACTCGGCTCTGTCCGCTGGTGCCGCGCTGCCGGGCAAGCTGCCGGTGGAGCACCACCAGTGGACGACCCGGTACGATCATCACTTCCGCAAGTACTCGAAACGGTTCTTCGGTCCCGGCTTCGATTGGCGCTGGTTCAAGGCCCAGGGCATCGCGGAGTCCAGCCTGCAGGAAGACGCGGTGAGCTGGGTCGGCGCCAAGGGAATCATGCAGATCATGCCCGCCACCCTGCAGGAGATCGCCGAGAAGTCGTCGCTCCCCGTGCTCGACAGCAGCGATCCCGGCCTCAACATCGCCGCCGGCGTGTTCTACGACCGCAACCTGTACGAACGCTGGGACGACATTCCGCACACCCATGAGCGGCTGGCGTTCACCTTCGCCAGCTACAACGGCGGCCGCAGCCGCATCCTGCGGGCCCAGGAGGCGTGCACCGGCGACTGCGAACGATGGGGCCACGTCACCCACCACGCCCCGGAAGAGACCCGCGGCTACGTCGCCCGCATCATGTCTCTCATGGGCCACCAGCAGCCGTAGCCGTTCATTTGTATGAGCCCGGTAGCGCGTGGTTACGACCTGTCTCGGGAAGCCGCTCTCACACTCCTCATGAAGGCCGTAAACGTGGGGCTGCGACGGGCAATTATGCTCGGCGTAACCTGCTCGGCGATCTGCGGGTCGTGGCGCGTCTTTATGAATTTGCGCCCGTTGTCGCGGAAGATCCTGCGAAGGATCTCGGCGGGCTGCGGACTATGTTCTGGGTTGCCCCGAACATTCACCCGCGCCCGTGGGCCGAGCACAGCCTGCAGTGCTTTTTCGTCGCAGGCAAGCCAACCCTCGAGTGCGCGGTCGACGATTGTGTATCGGACCGCCACCGTAGCGGCACGGTCCAGACGTCGCTGCGGTTGCACCACGCGTTGCTGCAATTGATCCGGGGTGGACTCTTCTCCATCGATACAAATCAGAATGCGATTCAGGTCGGGATGCTGCTGCAGCAGGCTGCGGACATACGGTTCCATCCGCTCGGCGGACAACATGCTGCCTCGGTCCACCACTCGACATCTGACCGCACCTCGGTAGCCGATCTTCCGGATCAGAATCGGGAGCGTATCCTTGTCACTCTGCCCTTCGACGAACAGTCCGAGGCTCACGGCACGCCGCCGAGATAGCCCGCATACCAAGCATCTCCGGCACCCAGTTCCTCCACCAGTTCTCGCGTGTCAACATCGCCCCGCAACGGTCGCACCGTGGTAGCGCCATCTGCTTTCTCCACCACCACGAAGTCCTCGTGCGGCAACCAGCGCAACAGATACGGCGAGTGGGTTGTAACAATCACCTGGGTTTCCGCGGAGGCGGATTTCAGGAGATCGGCGATCGCCTCCAGCATGCGGGGATGAATGCCGGCTTCGGGGGACTCCAGGCATATGAGATCAGGCGGTTTGGGGGTGACCAGGGCGACCCCGATGGCGAGGGCCAGCAGCGTGCCGTCGGAGAGCCCCCAGGAACCTACGGGGTGTGGAACTCCGCGCTCCGCCAGGGCCACGTAGGTCTGCCCCTCTCCAAAGATTGGAGACACGAGCCGTTCCACGGTGGGGACACACCCTCTGAGAAAGTCCAGCGCGTCGTCGAGCGCCGGATGGCCGTCGGAAAACAGGGTGTGTACTACCGTAGCGAGATTGCTTCCGTCCACGTCCAACCGATAGTCCCGAGTAATAGGCTTGGGACCTCTGGTTTCGCCGGGCACAAGATTGTGGAAGCTCCAATCGGGGAGCCGCAGTTTGGGGATCTTCCGCACCAACGTCTTGGTGATGCCGAGGTGAGCCACGCTATAGGCGCCATCGGGGGGATTCGCGAGAACGCCACTCGATAGTGCAACTCTATTGCCCTCTCGTGCGATCACTCGCGCCTCGTTCACGACAAGCGACTCGGGATCGGCGACGACGCCAAGTTGACCGAGTCTCTGGATGTTCGCGCAGAACGACACCCCAAGATCGGATTCCTGCTCAAAGTCGACTCCTACTCTCAACCTGGAATCAGACCTGCCACCCCACACGACTTCCGTCCAGCCACCCCGAGCGTCTACCTCCTGATTCAGATTCCGTCCCTTCCACGCAAAAGCATCGATCAACCTCAGCGCATCCAACACGCTGGATTTGCCCGAGCCGTTGGGACCGATCAGTACCGTCAGTGGCCCGAGGTCAAGCTCGACGTTGCGGAGGCTCCGGAAGTTCCTAACCGCGATCCGGCTAATCATCCCAGTCCCCATGCTACCACTCGCGCCCCGGAGCGCACAGGACGCATATTCTCGACAGTTCCGGCAAACCGGCGTTGGCGCGGCGGTGGTTACCAGCCCAGCCGCGTGCGCAGGGTGGTGATGTGGGCGAGGTGGTGGCGGGAGTGCCAGGCATACCCCTGGATGACGCGGCTCACCGTCATGGGACCGTCGTCGGGATGGTGCAGCGTGCGCAGCAGCAATTCCTGGTCCAGTGCCCGCAGGGCGGCCACCCAGCGTTCATGCAGCGCCTCCAGGAGGCTCAACGACGACTGGAGCGAGGTGGTGCGGGCGTCCGGCAGCTCGGCCCAAGCCGCCTCGTCGTACGGCTTGATGACCGGATTCTCCTCGGTAAGGGCCAGCTTGGTGCGGAGGTAGGCGTTCAGGTGGCTGTCGGCGAGGTGATGCACCACCTGGCACACGCTCCAGCCGCCGGGCCGGTACGGCGTGGCGAGCTGACTCGCGGAGAGATCCTGCACCTCGGCACGCAACTCGCCCGGCAGGGCCTCGATCACGTCGATCCAATGCGCATGTTGCTGCCGGGTCGGACGCGGCACCTCCCGAAACCGCCCGAGCGGGTACCTGAGTTGTTCCAGATCTTCCATGGCGCGGATTATGCGAGCGGCGGCTCCCCGCGTCGAGCGGCCGGTATGCTATGGTCCCAATGTCGAAATACGCACGCATGACCGCGCGGTTGCGGCTGAGTGAGCCCTGGAGGAGCAAATATGGCTGAAACGGTCGTCATAGCCGGAGCGCTGGACACCAAGGGGGCGGACTTCGCGTTCGTCAAGGAGCTGATCGAGGAAGCCGGGCTGGCTACCCTGGTGGTGGATTTCGGGGTGATGGGTGAGCCCGCGTTCGCCGCCGAGGTAAGCCGCCAGGAGGTGTGCGCGGCCGGCGGCGGCGACCTCGCACACCTGGCGTCGGGCAGCCACAAGGACGAGGCGATGGCCACCATGGCGCGCGGCCTTGCCGCCGTGGTGGGCAGGCTGCACGGCGAGGGACGGCTGGACGGCATCATCGGCATGGGCGGCAGCGGCGGCACCTCGCTGGCCACCACCGCCATGCGCGAGTTGCCGGTGGGAGTGCCCAAGGTGATGGTGTCCACGGTGGGCGGCGGGGACGTCAGCGCCTTCGCCGGCACCAAGGACATCACCTTCATGCCGTCGGTGGTGGACGTCGCCGGCCTCAACCGCATCAGCCGCGACATCTACGCCAACGCCGCCGGCGCCATCGCCGGGATGGTGCGCACCCGTGCCGGCAGCGCCGACACTCCGGCCGCCGGCGAACGGCCGCTGCTCACGGCGTCGATGTTCGGCAACACCACTACCGCCGTGGAGCACGCCCGCGGCATCCTCGAGGCCGCCGGCTACGAGGTGCTGGTGTTCCACGCCACCGGCAGCGGCGGGCGCACCATGGAGGGGCTGATCAGCGACGGCTACATCGCCGGCAGCCTGGACATCACCACCACCGAGCTGGCCGATACGGTATGCGGCGGCGTGTTCGATGCCGGTCCCGAGCGCTGCCTGGCGGCGTCCCGCGCCGGCATCCCGGCGGTGGTCGTTCCCGGCTGCGTGGACATGGCCAACTTCGGCGGTCCCGAGACCGTGCCCGCGCAGTACCGCGACCGGCTCCTGTACGAGTGGAATCCGGACGTCACCCTGCTGCGCACCAGCGTGGAGGAGAACCGCCGCATCGGTGAGATGATCGCCGCGGCCGTGAACGCCGCAACCGCCGCGGTGGCGGTGGTGGTGCCGCTCGGCGGCGTGTCGATGCTGGACAGCGACGGCGAGCGGTTCTGGGACCCGGCGGCCGACCGCGCCTGCTTCGACGCGATCCGCGACAACCTGCGCCAGGGCATCCCGTTCCTGGAGGATGCGCACAACATCAACGATCCTGCCTTCTCGGGGCGGGTCGCGAATCTGCTGCTGGAGATGCTGCCATGACCGGGATTCCGCGCCAGGAGATCCTGCGCCGGCTGCACGCCCAGGCCGCGGCCGGGACGCCGGTGGTGGGCTGCGGCGCCGGAACCGGCATCTCGGCCAAGCTCGCCGAGGCGGGCGGCGCCGACCTGATCATCATCTACAACTCCGGCCGCTACCGCATGGCCGGGCGCGGCTCGCTGGCCGGGATGATGCCGTACGGCGACGCCAACGGCATCGTGGTGGAGATGGCCTCCGAGGTGCTGCCGGTGGTGCAGGATACGCCGGTGCTGGCCGGGGTGTGCGGCACCGACCCCTTTCGCCTGCTGCCGGTGTTCCTGCGCCAGCTCAAGGAGATCGGTTTCTCCGGCGTGCAGAACTTCCCCACGGTGGGACTCGTCGACGGCGAGTTCCGGATCAACCTGGAAGCCACCGGGATGGGCTACGACAAGGAGATCGAGGCGATCCGCCTGGCGCACGAGCTGGATCTGTTTACCTCCCCCTACGTGTTCGACGAGGAGCAGGCTGAGGCGATGGCGCGTGCCGGAGCGGACCAACTCGTCGCCCACGTCGGACTGACCACTTCCGGCAGCATCGGCGCGGGCGTCGCCATGAGCCTGGACCAGGCCATCGAGCGGGTGCTGGCGATCGCCGCGGCCGGCCGCCGGGTGCGCGACGACCTGCTGGTGATCTGCCACGGCGGCCCGTTCGACGAGCCCGAGACCGTCACCGAGGCGCTGGCGCGCATGCCCGGCATCGACGGGTTTTTCGGCGCCTCTTCGATCGAACGGCTGCCCACCGAGCGCGCCATCACCGGCCAGGTGCGGGCGTTCAAGGCGGCGCCCCTGGCGCCCCGCTGATTCGGTCTACTCCAGCACGAAGTCGCGTTCCGCGGTGGAGTAGGCGATGATCATCTCCGCATCCTCGACGCCGTTGTTGATGCCGTTGTGGAATACCCCGGCGGGGACCGAGATGGTGTCGCCCGGCTGCATGGCGAACGACTCGTCGCCGAGCGTGTGGGTGATGGTTCCGCGCAGCAGGTAGAGCACCTCTTCGCAGGTGCGGTGACAGTGGCGCGGGTTGGAGGTCCCCGCCTTGATGACCACGTGTCCGAGGGTGATGCCGTCGGCGTTGCCGATAGCGGCGTTGGCCAGCCAGCGCAGCGCGCCCCAGCTCTGATCCTGACGGGCGGCGAGGCTCTCGTGGTCCCGGTACATCGTTCGTTGCATGACATTCGCTCCTTGGCGCGGCAAGTGATGCTGCCGGCGATTGTGCGCGCACCACCGCATGCCTGTCGATACCTGGGAGGCTGTCTCGACGCTTGGGAGCGATGGCATAATCAGGGTCATGCAGCGACTCGACTCCCAGCACCTGTGGATCAGCGGCGAGGACGGCTACTTCCGCTACCGCATTCCCGCTCTCACCGTGACCCCCGCCGGCACCGTGCTGGCCTTCTGCGAAGCGCGCAAGTACACCGGCGCCGACTCGGACCAGATCGACCTGCTGGTGCGGCGCAGCGACGATCACGGCAAGAGTTTCGGCCCCCCGCAACTGGTGGCGACCGAGCCGGATTGGGTCTGCGGCAACCCCGCGCCTGTGGTGGACCGCGACACCGGCAGCATCTGGCTGCCGTTCTGCAAGAACCGCCGCGACGGCGACGAGCGCATGATCTGCCAGGGGCAGGCGCCGCGCACGGTCTGGGTCACCGCCAGCCACGACGACGGGGTCACCTGGGAGGAGCCGGTCGAGATCACGGCACAGGTCAAGCAACCGGACTGGACCTGGTACGCCACCGGTCCCGGCCACGGCATTCAGCTCGCCTCAGGCCGCCTCCTGATCCCCTGCGATCATATCGTCGTCCGCCACTACGAAGCGCACGACCCCTACCACTCCCACGTCATCTACTCGGACGATCACGGCGCCACCTGGGCCATCGGCGGCAGTACCGACGAGGGGACCAACGAGTCGATCGCGGTGCAGACCGAGGACGGCTGGCTGTGTCTCAACTGCCGCAACAAGGGCACCCTGCGCCAGGCGGAGGGCGGCCAGCATCGGGCGGTGGCGTGGAGCAACGACGGCGGCGAGACGTTCTCTCCCATCGTGCGCGACGTGGCGCTGCCGGAACCGATCTGCCAGGCGAGCATGTGCCACTGGCCCGGCCGCGATGGACGCCAGCGGATCCTGTTCAGCAACCCCGCCGCGACCACCCGGCGCCGCATGACCGTGCGCCTCAGCTACGACGGGTGCCGCAGTTGGCCGCTGGCGCGGGTCCTGACCGAGGGCGCGGCGGCTTACTCCGACCTGTGCGTGGCGGGCGACGGGATGGTCTGCTGCCTGTACGAGGCCGGCGCCGGCAACGACCCCTACGATCGTCTGACCCTGGCGCGCTTCAACCTGGAGTGGCTCACCCGCGGCGCAGATCTGGCCGGCAGCGACGACTCGTGAGCGTGACGTTCCGCCAGACCGATCGGCGGGCGCCGGCTGTCGGGTGAGGTGAAGGTGAACCGCTCCTTGCCGGACTGCCTGCCGGCACGCTACACTGAGAGAGATGGGCAAGTTCGGAATACAGGCTGTGCTGGCGGTTGCGCTGGCGGTAGTGACGCCTGCTCTGGCGGCGGCCGCAACTCCCGCGGTGGGCGAAACGGCACCTGACTTCGAGCTCCCCAGTGCCGCGGGCGAGACTCACTCGCTTTCGGCCACCCTGGAAGAGGGCCCGGTGGTGGTCGTCTTCTACCGCGCCTTCTGGTGAACCTATTGCCGGCGTCAGCTGGTCGAGCTGACCGACAAGTACGAACAGATCCAGGAACTGGGCGCCGAGGTGGTGGCCATCAGCACCGACGACCTCTCCGGCGCGAAGTCGATCGTCGGCCGCGTCGGGATCCCGTTCCCCATCCTCTACAACAGCAAAGCCGACGTGGTGCGGGAATACGGGGTGTACAACCTGCTCGGTGACGGCCTCGCGGCACCCGCCACCTTCGTCATCGACGGCGACGGCGTAGTGCGCTGGTCGTACATCGGCCGCCGCAACAGCGACCGCCCCAAGGCGGCCACGGTAATCAGCGAACTCCAGCGCCTCGAATCGTAGCCGTCCGGGCCGGTGGCGCTGCCGGCATGCTATGGTAGCCGCCATGGCCAGTACCGACTCACCCATCGCCGGGCGTGACTGGAGCGCGCCGGTTCCCTACCCGGATCCGGCGGTCCAGGCACACGACCCCCGCTTCGCCGTCTTCAAGCTGAACAACGCCGCCGTGGAGAGGTTGTTCACCGGTGCCCGCTGGGCCGAGGGGCCGGTGTGGTTCGGCGATCACGACTGCCTGCTGTTCAGCGACATTCCCAACAACCGGATCCTGCGCTTCGACGCCGCCAGCGGCGCCGTCAGCGAGTTCCGCCGTCCTTCCAACAACACCAACGGCAACTGCCGCGACGCCCAGGGACGGCTGCTCTCCTGCGAGCACGACTCGCGCCGCGTCACCCGCACCGGGCACGACGGCAGCGTCAGCGTGCTGATCGACCGCTTCGACGGCAAGCCGCTCAACGGGCCGAACGATCTCTGCACCCATCCCGACGGCTCCATCTGGTTCACCGATCCCGGCTACGGGACCCTGTTCCAATACGAGGGGCACTGGGCCGAACACGAGCTGCCCGCCTGCGTGTACCGCCTCGATCCCGGCACCGGCCGGACGACCATCGCGGTGGCCGACATGGTGATGCCCAACGGCATCTGCTTCTCGCCCGACTACCGGCGCCTCTACGTGGTGGAGACCGGCGCCTCCCACCACCCCGATTGCCCCCGCGTGATCTACGTATACGACGTGGAGGGAGAGCGGGCGCTGCGGCAGCGGGTGTTCGTCGACATGCAGCCGGGCGGCTCCGATGGGGTGCGCACCGACATCCACGGCAACCTGTGGGCGGCCGCGGGCTGGGCCGGAGAGGGCTACGATGGAGTTCACTGTTTCTCGCCGGAGGGCGAGCTGCTCGGGCAGATCCACCTGCCGGAACCGTGCGCCAACCTGTGCTTCGGCGGCCGCAGGAAGAACCGCCTGTTCATGACCGCCAGCCAGTCCCTGTACGCCGTTTACCTGGAGACCGTCGGCGCCCAGACCCCGTAGGGGAGTCGCTATAGGTCCTTGTCGGTAGCCCGCCAAGCTCCTATAGTGCGGGGTAGAGTCTGGGGTTCCGGTTGCAGCGCGGGAACCCGCTTCCAGGAGTGAGCAGCCATGTCAGGATCGAACGGAACATTGGCGGTCGGAATCCGCGAGCGGGAGGCACCGCATGTCCCGGCCGAGCGCGAGGTATCGATCCCCGCGTACGACGCGGACCGGTTCGAGCAGGTGGGCTTTCTCACCGCCATGACCCTTACCCTGCTGGGGAACTACGCGCAGACCGGGCACTTCGGCGGGCCGCTTGCCTATACGCCGTACAACGTCGCCCTGCATCTGGCCGGCCCCGATGCCGGCGGCCTGCGCTACGACTACCGCCGTCCCAAACATCCCTACGCCGACCGCTTCCTGCTGGCTGGCGGACATAACATCCCCACCGCGTACGCGCTGTGGATGATCATGGGCGAAGCGCTGGCCCGGCGCCACGCCGCCACCGGTGACGGCCGCTACCAGGTGGACCCCGAGGTGGCGCTGCTGCCGATCGACTGCCTGGGCTTCCGCCGCGGGGCGGGAGCGCTGGCGACCCTGCTGGCCGACCATGGGCTGACCGACGACCCGCTGTTCGCGCAGGCGAAGCTGCGTGGCATCCGCTCCCTCGCGGGTCACGCGGAAACCACCGACCTGACCAACGACGTCAACGGCGGTCCCTCCGGGATCGGCATCGGCACCTCGGCCGGCAAGGCCGCGTTCTGGGACTTCGCCGGTGCCCCGCCCTCCCTGAAGGTGATGGCCCTGGAGGGCGAGTTCGCCATGACCGCCGGACACGCCCAGGAGCTCAAGACCCAGGCGGTGGCCCAGCAGGTGGGCAAGCGGCTTCGCATCCTGCTGTCGTACAACAACGCCGGCATCGACGACCGGCTGCAAGGGGGCGTGGTTCCCGACGGTCTGGATGCCTATTCCATCGAGGAGCAATGGGCCTCCTACGGCTGGAACGTGTTCTCGCTCGCGGACGGCAACAGCTACGACGAGATCCTGGCCGCGTTCCGCGCCATGGAGCAGTGGGACCCCACGGACCGGCGGCCGATGATCGTGGTCGGACGCACCACCAAGGGCTGGTGGCCCGCCGCCGTCAACGGCACCATTCCCGGTTTCGGCGAACAGCTTGTCAGCTACCACAGCCACCCCTACGACATGAAGATGAACGTCCCCTACTTCGTCGGGCTGGCGCAGACCTTCGAACGCCGCTTCGGGGTGACCTTCGCCGGGATTCACGACGGCGCCGTGGACGACCCGCGGGAACGGCTGATCCAGTTCAAGTCCAACGTCGACGTGGTCATGTCGGTGCTGGATCAGGACGGCCTCGGGGAATGGCTCGCCGACCGGATGCTGGCCATTGCCGACACGGTCGACGATGAACTGCCGCTCCGGATCGGCGTCACCGGCGACCCGTTCCAGGATCCGCAGTTGCGGGTGGCAAACCTGCCCACCGAACCGCGCAACCTGGAACTGACCCATCCCGTCAGCGGGGAGCGTTCGCAGGCCCAGGTGACGCTGTTCCAGCAGCCCGGAGAGGTCGCCGGCACCCGCCGCGCCATCTCCGAGGTAGTGAAGTGGATGAACTACGTCACCGGCAACCGCTTCATCACGGTGGCGGCCGACCTCTCCGGATCGATCAACGTCGAGAGCGGGTCGCTGACCGGCCACTACGATCCCGTTTCCAATCCGGCCGGCACCCGCTTCAAGGCCGCGATCCAGGAGGCCTGCAACACCCTCACGGCGATCGGCCTGGTGAGCCAGAGCGCCTCTCCCGACCCCGACCTGCACAACGGCGTGTGGGCCCTGAGCGGCAGCTACGGCGCCTTCACCCCGCTGATGTACCTGCCGGCCCGGGTGTGGAGCCAGCAGAACCAGGACAGCCCCTTCCGCGTCGGCGTGCTCAACATCCTGGCGGGACACTCCGGCCCCGAGACCGCGGCTGACGCGCGCACCCACTTCGGCATCTTCGCCCCGCAGGTGTGGCGCCTGTTTCCGCGTGGCCAGGCGATCTGCCTCAGCTTCTGGGACTACAACGACGTGGCACCCGGCTACTTTGCCGCCGCCGAGATCGCCGCCCGCGAGGCGGAAGTCGGCGTGATCGTGATCGAGGTGGCGCGTCCCGACTTCCCGGTGGCGGACCGCTCCCGGTTCGCCGACTCCGACCTCGCCGCGGCCGCCAAGGGCTGCTACGTGATCCGCGATTTCGCGCCCGACCGCCCGCGTCACGGATACGTGGTGGTGCAGGGATCGAGCTCCACCTTCAACCTGGTGCAGGCACTGCCGCGGCTGGAGGCGCTGGGAATCAACGTCAAGGTGGTGGCGGCGGTGAGCGAGGAGCTGTTCGATCGCCAGCCCGAGGCCTACCGCAACGCGGTGCTGCCGCCGCAGGCGAAGGCCGACCTGATGGTGGTCAGCACCGGCACCCAGCGGGTGTGGCCGCTGCGCGACGTGGGGCCGCTGGTGAGCGAGTATTCGCTGACCTCGGACTGGCACGAGCGCTGGCTCACCGGCGGCACCGAGGCGGACGTGATTGCCGAGGCCCACCTCGACGGCGACTCCATCGTGGCGGGGATCGAACGGTTCGCCGCCGAGCGTGCACAGCGCCTGGAGCGCCAGCGGAAGCTGCTCGCGGCACTGGATCCAGCCTAGGCACCCACTGCATGGCAACCACGCTTCAGGCACGGCCCCGGATCGCGCGGCGTATCGAACGGCTCGGCACCGAGACCGCCTTCGCCGTATCCGGCGATGCGGCCAGCTGGGCCGCACAGGGAAACCGCGTCTACCCGTTCCACCTGGGCGACATGAACATCCGTACCCCGCTGAATATCATCCGCGCCGCGTATACCGCGATGGTGGAGGGAAGGACCTTCTACACCCCGGCGGCGGGCATCCCCCAGCTTCGCGAGGCGCTCGCAGAGGCGCTCAGCGAGCAGCGCAGGGTGGAGTACCACGCCACCAACGTGTCGGTGCAGCCCGGCGGCAAGCCGTGCATCGGGAAGTTCCTGATGGCGGTGATGGAACCGGGCGACGGCGTGCTCTACCCGAACCCCGGCTATCCGATCTACGAGTCGCAGGTCGACTTTCTCGGGGGCCGCGGTCAGCCCTACACCTACACCGTGGAGGACGCGCGCTTCGGTATCGACCGCGACTCGATCCAGCGGGCCGTGGACGACACCACGCGGGTGCTGATCGTCAACGCCCAGCACAACCCCACCGGCGCCGACGCCAGCGAGGCCGAGCTGGAGTGGCTGGCCGAGCTGGCACGGGAGCGCGACCTGTGGGTGCTCTCGGACGATCCCTACGTCGACATCCGCTACGCCGGCCGCAGCCATACCATCGTGGAGTATGAGGGCATGTCCGAGCGCACCGTCATCGGCTACACCTTCTCCAAGAAGTACGCCATGACCGGCTGGCGGCTGGGTGCCGCCATCGGCCCCGCCCACGTGGTCGACATCATCACCAAGATCAATACCAATGACGAGTCGTGCACCAACCAGTTCGTGCAGATGGCCGGGGTGGAGGCGCTGCGCGGTGACCAGAGCGGCGCGGAAAGCATCCTCTCGACGCTGCAGGCGAGGCGGGACCTGATCGTGGACCGTCTGAACGCCATCGACGGCGTGTCGGTGCCCGCCTCGGACGCTACCTTCTACCTGTTTGCCGACGTTACCGACGTCTACCAGCGCCACGGATACTCCTTCACCCGCGCCGGGGATGGGCAGAGGTTCCGGGTCGCGACCATGCGGGAGACCGGCGTGTCGTTCTGTGCCCGCACCCACTTCGGCCGCGCATTGCCGGGCGAGGAGCGGGTGTACGTCCGTTTCGCCTACTCGGGCATCGACGAGAACGACGCGGAAGAGGGACTGGCGGCGCTGAAGAGCTACTGGGAGGGCTGAGGCCGGGCACCGGCACACCCGGCCGGAGATTGCCGGCACGCACCCGGCGGCTATATCTTGCCGCGTGCAGCAAGCGACGAGAACCGAGTTCCTGGAGCGCGACCAGCGCCACCTGATCCATCCGATACACAGCCGCAGCGTCCACGCCAACGGCCACGTCTGGGTAAGCGGTCACGGCGCGGTCCTGGTCGACGCCGACGGCAAGGAGTACCTGGACGGCCTCGCGGGGCTGTGGAACGTGGCTGCGGGCCACGGCCGTGACGAGCTGGCGGACGCCGCCGCGCAGCAGATGAGCACCCTGGCCTACTGCTCCGCCTACGCGGGCAGCTCCAATCCCGCGGCCATCGAGCTGGCAGAGCGGCTGGCGGGCCTCACCTACCCCTCCATCAACCGCTTCTTCTTCACCTCGGGCGGCGGCGAGTCGAGCGAAACCTCGTTCAAGCTGGCGCGCTCCTACTGGAAGCTGCGCGGCAAGCCGCACAAGACCAAGGTGATCTCCCGCCAGTGGGGGTACCACGGGGTTACCCTGGCGGCCATGAGCGCCACCGGAATCTCCACCTACTGGCCCGCGTTCGAGCCGCGGGTGCCGGGTTTTCTGCAGATTCCCTCGCCCTACCCCTATCGCTACGAGGCGCCGGCCGGGGTGAGCCAGGGCGTTGCCGCCGCCGACGAGCTGGAGCGCGCCATCCAGCGCGAGGGCGCCGACACGGTGGCCATGTTCCTGGCCGAGCCGGTGCAGGGCGCCGGCGGCGTGATCGTGCCGCAGGACGACTACTTCGCGCGCATCCGCGAGATCTGCGACCGTTACGACGTGCTGCTGGCGGCCGACGAGGTGATCACCGGCTTCGGCCGCACCGGCAAGCTGTTCGCCCTCGACCACTGGGGCGTGGAGCCGGACGTGATGCAGTTCGCCAAGGCGGTCACCTCCGGTTACTTCCCCCTGGGCGGAGTCGGCGTCAACGACACCATCGCCGAGGTGCTCGACGAGTCCTCTTCCCCGTGGATGCACGCCTACACCTACAGTGCCCATCCCGTGGGCTGCGCGGTGGCGCTGCGCAACATCGACATCATCCTGGACGAGGATTTTCCGGCGCAGGCCGCCGCCAAGGGCGAGCACCTGCTGGCGGGCCTGGAGGCGGCCCTGGCGCACCACCCGAACGTGGGCGAGGTGCGCGGCAAGGGGCTGATGTGCGCGGTCGAGATCGTGCAGGACAAGGCCACCAAGGCGGAGTTCCCCAGCGCCGACAACATCGGGGTGCAGGTGCACGCCGCGACCCAGCAGCGGGGCCTGTTCAGCCGCCTGCGCGGGGACGTGTTCTGCCTCGCGCCGCCGGTGGTCACCAGCACCGAGCAACTCGACCGCATCGTCGAGATCCTCACCGCCGCGATCGCCGAGGTGCTGCCCGCTTGACTCGCTTATTAGCTACGTGTACTTGACGTTCTCGATGTAGCCGTAGGCGGTGAGGGGCGCCGTGGCCATCAGGCCCCCGTCCACCGGCAGCACCACGCCGGAGATCCAGCGCGACTCGTCGCTGGCCAGGAACACCGCCGCCCAGGCGATGTCCCAGGCAGTGCCTTCCGTGCCCAGCGGTGCGGCCCGCCGTCGCAGGTCGCGGGTGCGCTCGGGAAAGTGGCCGGTGAACGCGGCGTGCAGGTGCCCGGGTGCGATGCAGTTGGCGCGGATGCCCTCGCGGCCGTGGTAGGCGGCGGTGGTCCGGGTGAGCATGTGCAGGGCGCCCTTGGCGATGCCGTAGGGGACGTTGATGGACATGCCGGCGCTGATGCCGTCGATCGAGGACACGTTGATGATGGAGCCGCCGCCGTGCGCCCGCATGTGGGGAATGGCGTGCTTGCTGGCGAAGACGGCGCTCTTGAGGTTGATGTCCAGGCTGCGCTCCAGCACCGCCTCGTCGAGCTCCGCTACCGTGCCCCCCACGCCGATCCCGCAGTTGTTCACCAGCACGTGCAGGGCACCGTAGCGCTCCACCGCCGCGGCCGCCATCGCCGCGCACTGCTCGCTGCTGGATACGTCGGCGGTGAATGCCGAGCCCTCGCCTCCCTCCGCCTGCAACGCCGCCAACGTGCGGGCGGCGTTCTCAGCGTGCAGATCCACCACCAGCACGCGCGCCCCCTCGCGCGCCAGCGCCACCGAGATCGCGCGCCCGGTACCCAGCTCGGTGCCCTCGCGCGATCCGCCACCGGTGACGATGGCCACCTTCCCGGCCAGGCGGCCGTTACCATTCCTCGACTCCATGCGCGGAGCATGCCCGAAAGCAACGGCTTGGGGTAGGCGCCAGTAGGCGCCTTGACGGTATGTCCCGGCGCTTCATACTTGCAGTCGAGGAGTAATGCCCGTGGCTACGTTGAGTCAGGTACAGATCGACAGTTTCCGTGACCGTGGCTTCCTGGTGGTCTCCGACCTGCTGAGCACCGATGAAGTGAACCGCATCGCCGAGGCGGCGCGCGAGGAGTTCGAGACCCACCGTTACATGGCAGCCAAGGCACGCTTCCCGGCCCCGACCAAGTATGTCCTGTCGGAGGACAGCCTGCGGCTGCCTGACATCCGCCTGGTGGTCGATCATCCGCAACTCGTGTCCGCCGTCAGCGAGCTGCTGGCGGACGAGGTGTGCCTGTCGGCGTTCGTGATCTACTCTATGCCGCCCGGCACCCAGGGCACCGGCGGGGACTATCAGCGCAGCCACGAGTCGGCGCACTGCGACTACAAGCCGTTCCGTCCGGTCGGCTCGTCGCTGCGCTGGCTGTTCGCGATCGTGCCGCTGGTGGACTACACGGAGGAAGTGGGACCGCTGCTGGTCTCCCCCGGCTCGCACAAGATCCCGGAGCTGACGCGCCGCGGCCGCGTGACCCACGTGCGCCGGGCGCGCGCCGACGAGTTGCCCGCTTTCGTCGACACCCGCCTGCGGCGCGGCCAGGTGGCGTTCATGGACATGTTCACCTGGCATCAGGCGTACGGCAACCGCTCCGACCGCCTCCGCTACGGCGTGTACAACAAGTACCGCGTGCGCAGCGCCCCGCCGGGCTGCGGTCCCTACCTATACCGCGACAGCTCCGCCGCGCTGTTCGGCACCACCGGCGGCGGGCTGCTGGCCAACCACGCCGCGGGCCGGATCGCGGAGACCCGGCTGCTGGTCGAGGCGGACGAGCGGTTCCTGGTCATCGACGGATGCGTTCCCGGAGGTCCGGCGCAGCCTGGTCCGAAACGCGTGGGCAGCGATGAGGACAACGTCATCGGCCAGCTCCTGGAGGCGGCGGAGCGCCAGCTCGGCGGACAGCCGCCGTGGGTGAGCTACGTGGGCGACTACCCCGTGGGCGCCGACGGCAGCGACCGCTGCCGGGTTTACGCCTGTCCCCGCGACGCGCTGCCGGGCGCCGCCGTGGCTGCTCCGGGCGCGCGCTGGCTTAGCGCCGATCAACTCCCAGGCGAGACCGGCAACTCCTGTCTCTCGACCGCGGCCGAGTCGTGGCTGCACGACCCGGTGCTGCGTGGCATCGGGCAATCGTACGCCCAGGCCCACGCACCCGCGTAGTCGAACCCGTACCCCGTATGTGGAAGACCTTGCGCTCGGTAGTACGCTTCCGGCGCCGGGCGCGCACACCCCAGGAACGGCTGCGCGCGCAGGCCGTGAACATCGAGGACCTGCGGCAGCTGGCGCTGCGGCGCTTGCCGCGCGGCGTGTTCAACTACATCGACGGCGGGGCCGAGGACGAGGTGACGCTGCGCGCCAACAGTGACGCCTTCCGGCGCTGGAACTTCGCACCGCGGGTGCTGGAGGACGTGTCGCAGGTGGACACCGGCGTCAGCCTGCTCGGCCGCCGGCTGCCGTTTCCGCTGGTGCTCGCCCCCACCGGCTTCGCCCGCATGGCCGACCCGGAGGGCGAGCTGGCGGTGGCCCGCGCCGCCGCCCGGGCCGGGCTTCCCTTCAGCCTTTCCACGGTAGCCACGCGCTCCATCGAGGAAGTGGCGGCGGCCGCCGCTGACGGGGCGCTCTGGTTCCAGCTCTACGTGCTGCGCGACCGCGGCATGGTGCGGGAGCTGGTGCAGCGGGCGGCGGCGGCCGGTTACCAGGCGCTGATGCCCACCGTGGACATCCCCGTGCCCGGGCGCCGCGAACGCGACGTGCGCCGGGGCTTTACCCTGCCGCCGCAGCTCGGTCCCGGCACCATCGTCGACGGCATCCGCCACCCCGGCTGGACCTGGCGCTTCATTCGCTCCGATCCCATCGTGTTCTCCAACGTGGGCGCCGGTGCCGCCGGCGACGGCTCGACCCCGGTGGCGCTGTCCAGTCTGATCAACACCCTGTTCGACCCCGCCTTCACCTGGCGCGACCTGGCGTGGCTGCGGGAGATCTGGGAGGGAGCGCTGGTGGTCAAGGGGATCCAGACGGTGGCGGACGCGCGCCTGGCCGCCGACCACGGCTGCGACGCCATCGTGCTGTCCAACCACGGCGGCCGCCAGCTCGACGGGGCGCCGCCGATCCTCGACTTGGTGGCGCCGGTGGTGGACGCGGTCGGAAGCCGGGTGGCGGTGATCTGCGACGGCGGCGTGCGCCGCGGCGGCGACATCGTCAAGGCGCTGGCGCTTGGCGCCCACGCCTGCATGGCGGGACGCGCCTACCTCTACGGCCTCGGCGCCGGCGGCGAGGCCGGGGTGGACTACGCCATCGCCCTGCTGGCCGAGGAGATGGCGCGTACCATGGCGCTGCTGGGCTGTCGCACCGTGGCGCAGCTCGGCCGCGCCCATCTGACCCGCGCCTGAACTCTCCCGATGCGGGCCGGATCCGTGGCCAAAAGGCCGACACGGCGGCGCCGTGCGGCCCCCGTGGCCGGTCGACCTGGTCGCCCGTCAGTCGGGGCGCTCGAGGCGCAGCAGTTGGGCGGCGGCGCCGGAAGCGCCGGCCCAGGGGCAACCGATCCTGAACGCCGCCACGGCGCAGGTGCGCAGTGCCAGGTGGCGCCCGGCGAGCTGTCCCGCCAGTTCGCTGAAAGCCGGGTCGTGTCCGACCAGCAGCACCGACCGCAGACTCTCGTCCAGGTCGTGGACCAGGGCCAGCAGGGTGCCGACCCGCGCCTCGTAAATCCTCTCGTCGCGGACAATGCGGTCGCTGGGGAAACCTGCCGCCCGCGCCCACTCGGCGGCCGTGGCGGCGGCGCGCGCCGCCGGACTGGTCACCACCAGCTCGGGCAGCGGTCCCCGTGCGGCGAAGCGGCTGCCAAGGGCGGCCGCCGCCCGCCGTCCGCGACCGGTGAGCTCGCGGGCGGCGTCGGGCTGGCCCGGTTGCGGCGACCTGGCCTTGGCATGGCGCAACAGATACAGCGTCCTGGTCGTCTCGTTCACGGTCATTCCTCCCTCAGCCGCAGGTCACGCGCGAACACCCGTCCCGGACCGCCGCCCACGAACACCCGCGCCTCCACCGCGCGCGCAGCGGCCGGTGCGCGCGCGCTCACCCCGGCATCGCGCCAGGGTACGGTCCCGCGCAACGGTGCGCTGCGGGGCGCCGCGGGAGCGCTGGTGAGCGCCCCGCCCAGGCCGTCCAGGAAGTAGAGCTGCAGGTGGGCGGCGACGGCCACCTGCTCCGTGCGCAATGCCCCGGTCAGCGTATAGCCGCGTCCCGGCTCCACCGCCACCCGCTGCGCAAGGAACAGCGCCCCGCTGCCCGCGTTGGCCAGTCCCGGTGCCCCGTCGCCGCCGCGGGCGAACGCGCCTGCCCCCTCCGCGAAGCGCCGGTAGACGTGCCAGCCCGCCGGCACCCCGGCCGCATCCGGGTCGCCCAGCGCGCCGTTGTGCAGCCGCTCCAGCGTCGGTACGCGCGGCCGGTGATTGCAGAACGTCCACACGACGTTGCCGGAACGGTCCACCTCCAGCACCCGATGGTGGTGCTGATCGGAGATCAGGACATTGCCGTTCGGCTGCCGGTCCGCCTCGTAGAAGCTGGCGTAGTAGTCCACCGCGAACTGCCACTCCACCTCCCCCAGTGGGCTCACCTCCAGCACCCGGTGGTGGCGCGAGTCGGTGATCAGCACGCGCCGGTCGTCCACCCGGTCGGCGTCGCGCGGGAAGTTCAGCAGACCGGGCGCCGCGTCGCCGTAGCTCCACACGATCGTTCCGGCGCGGTCGATCTCCAGCACCCGGTTGGCACCGGAGGCGGCCAGCAGGATGTTGCCGTTCGGCTGCCGGTCGGCGTTGTGCGGATGGTGGATGGCCGGGCTCCGAAGACTCCACCGCACCCGGCCCGCGGCGTCCACGACCACTACCCGGTCCTGGTTGCGGTCGGTGACCAGAAAGGTCCCGTCGTCGAGCTGATGGGCGTCGTTGGGATAGTCCAGCCGCGAGCCGTCCGAGAGAAGCCCCCACTGCGCCGAGTCGAGGCGCACGCTGCCGTCGGGGGCGACGACCAGCAGTCGATGATTGCCGGTGTCGGTGATCAGCGTGGCACCGTCCGCCAGCCGCTCGGCGCTGTGGGCGAAGTCCAGTCCATCGCCGAAGCGCCACACCACCTCGCCGGCCGGGGTCACCTCCAGGATCTCGCTGCCCTCGCCCAACTCGTCGCCGGCGTCCGCGACCAGGGTGTTGCCGCCCGCCAACCGCTGCACGCTGCAGGGAAAGTCGAGTATTCCTGCCCGCCCGTCTGCGCCCATTCCGATGAGCCGGACGGTACGTCCGTCCATCCTCACTGTCAACGCGGCTCGGGGGAGCCGAACCGCGTCAGCGACTGGCGCCGAGGGCAGCCGCCGGGAGCTGAGGCTGGGCGGGGCGCTACAGCGGGGCGACGTCGACGTCCCAGTACTCGATGCGGCCCTCCTCGCCGATCAGCGCCACCGCGCCGCCGCCCAGCGCGTCGTCGCTGGCCTCGATGGCCGGCCCGTCGTCGACCGCGCCGCGGATGGTGGTGCCGTCCACTTCCAGGGTGAGCCGGTGCTGTTCGTCGAGCCCGCCGGCCAGCGGCGCCTCGCCGAGCACCACGGTCGCGTTGACGCGGCGGACCAGCCGCACCACGCCGTCGCCGCCGATCAGCAGCGCGTAGTAGCGCTGCATGCCGCCGGCGCGCGCGCCGATGCCGCCCGCCTTGGCCATGTGGATGCGCATGGTCGCCGTGACCCGGTAGTCGGTCCAGGTCTCGCCGCCCTGCATCGCCAGCCCGACTCCCTCGTTCTGGATCAGCCGGATCGGCTCGGCCCAGTCCTTGGGCCAGAACAGGGAGGCGCCGTTCACCCAGGCGCGCCCCCACCACGGCAGCGCGCGGATCTTGGGACGCTCTTTCGCGGCGCCGCTCGGGCGCGACAGGTTGCTGCGCGGGGCGCCGTCCCAGGTCAGCCAGTCGAGATACAGCGTGCCGGACAAGGCGGCGGTGCCGGATGCCGCTGATTCCGCGGAGACGCCGACGCGGGCCACGGGGTGACCGTTGGTGTCGGGCATCTCCCACTCCAGCTCGGCGCCGGTGCCGGGCGCCAGCTCCACCGGATCGGAGGCGACTTTCTCCGTGTCATCCTCGGCGCGCACCACCGTAGCCCACAGCCGGCACGCCACGGCACCGGTCGCCGCGGCATCCAGGTCCACCCGCGCGCGGATGCGCTGCCCCGGATGCAGGGTCGGCGAGGCCAGGAGCTGGTAGCCGCCCACCTTGTCGCCGTCCATGGGAATGAAGGTGGCGGTCGACGCGCCGGCGCCGTGCGCCGCATCGACGCCCTCGAACCGCACCGCCAGCCGGCCGCCGTCGTTGGCCACCGCCGTGGCCGCACCGCCCGGCTCGAACCCCTGCACCGAACCCGGCAGCGAGAAGTGGAAGCGCGCCCCCCGCTTCGGCGCGAGCGGATCCAGTCCCTGCAGGCCGCGGCCCAGGTTGATCAGCCGGTAGGACTGCTGCACCGCGTCGGTGATGCAGCGCCCGCCGTCGGCGGTGGGCAGGTACAACCGGTCGGCCACCGGGCCGCGCCACTTGCCGGCGCCGTCTCCGTTCGCCGTGGCCGGATCGATCGCCGCCAAGCCGCCGCGGATGCCGAGCAGGCAGCCGACGTTGCCGGAGTTGCAGTCGGTGTCCCAGCCGCAGGTGTTGGCGATCATCAGCGAATGGGCGAAGTCGCCGCCGCCGTGGAGCAGCGCCAGGATGATGATGGCGTGGTTGGGCACCATGTGGCAGTTGCCGCCGTACTTGTCGTAGCCGTAGCTGCCCTGCACGCGCCCGAAGCTCTTGCGCCAGTCGTCGCCGTCGGCGGCGTGCCACTCGCGGAGGTCGGCGATCAGGCGCGCGATCACCGAGTCGGCGGGAATGAAGCGCACGCCGGTGTCCAGCAGGGTGTTCATGTCCGACTCGGTGAACGCCGCCGCCTCCATCGCCGCCAGCACCTGGGCGCCGTACACCGCCTCGCCGTCGTGGCTCACGCTGCCCGCCTTGGCAGCGAGTGCGGCGGCCAGCTCGGGATCGCCCGGCGCCACCATGGCCCAGCCGTCGATGAAGATCTGGGCGCCGATCTGCTCCGCCACCACCTTGGTGTTGAGGGCGATGGAGCCGCTGCACGGTGCCTCCACGCCGTTCTTGAGGCGCAGGTAGGCGGTGTGCTCGGTGGAGTTGCCCAGGCCACCCCACCACAGCACGGTGCGTTCCTCGATCAGATAGTTGAGCCAGGTGCGGCCGATGTCGGCGGCACTGACGTCTGCGCCCCCGGCGAAGTCCTCCAGCGCCCGAATGAAGGTGAAGGTTCCCGATATGTCGTCGTCGGTGACGATCAGCGGCACGCCGAAGCGCTCGTGCACGTAGTCGGTGACCTCACCGAGCTCGCGATCGATCCGCTCGTACTCCCAGCCCTCGAACGGGCGCCCCAGGTAGACGCCGATAATCTTTCCCAACACGCCCGCGTAGACGCGTTCCGCATAGTCCCGTGGTAGCTGCATCACGGCGGCATCCTAAGGTGGGCCACCGCCTGCTGCAAGACGCACGTCGCGGCAGCTCAGCCCAGCCGCAGCAACCGCCAGGCGGCCGGCAGCAGCAACGCCGCCCAGACCAGCTTGACCAGATCGAACAGGATGAACGGGGTAAGTCCCCAGGCCAGGATCGGGTTGTCCCAGCCGGCAACGGTTCCGAGCCCGCTTGCGCTTCGGCGTACCATCCGGTACACACAAACACCCGCCCACCATGTCGATCACCAAGACGCGCCTACGGCAGATCGTGTGCCTGCGACTTTCCGCGCTCCTGTGCGCCGCGCTGCTGGTGGCCGGTTGCAACCAGTTCATTGACCGGCAGGAGTACCAGCCAACCCCGATACCCGCCGACGTCACGCGCTTGTTCAGAGTGTCCGGCGATTCCGGCTCGGACACGGTGTGGATCGTCGAACAGGGCGGTCCGCAGCACGAACTCGCCGACGATCCGCGCGCCGAGTTCAGGAACTTCCCCAACCACGAGGACCTGCTCTTCGCCCTGGTGCATCAGACCCTCACGCTGGAGAATGACCTGGCGGCCCGCTATGAGGAGCTGTCGTTGGCCGACCTCAAGGCGGAGGTCGACGTCAGCGTGGAGATACTGCGCCGGACCATCCGCCACTTCAAGGCGCAGGGGAAGCGTGTGGTGGTGGTCGGGCACTCGTTCGGGGCGATTCTTGCCACCCGCTATCTGGCGCTCGAAGGCCCCGGCGAGGTGGACCGATTCCTGATCATGGCGGGACGGCTGGACATGCCCCGCGTCGTCGTTGACGGCGCGCTGAATGGCGTGTGGCACTACTTCCCGAATGGGGGAGAACCGGTACGTGACCCCACGCTGCAACCGGTGACAAGTCAACAGTTCACTGAGCTTCGCATCGCGGGTGCCGCGGCACACGACCGCTACACCGCGCGGCTTGCGGGCACCGACCTGAGCCGCGTGATTTACGTGTACGGCACGGCCGACGAGGCAATTGGGCGCCTGAGCGAGGTCGAGGACTCGTTCTTGAGATCGATGGGGAGCACGGTCATCAAGGTAGAGGGCGGGCACCACACCAGCATGTTCGAAGATCCCGAGACCATCCGCAGGATCGCCGAAGCCCTGCAACGGCCGCTTTGATATGGCTCCACGTCTCTCGATACCGCATGCACAAGCCAGCAGACGACAGATGTGGTACCTGCGGCTCGCCACGCTGCTCCTGGTCGGCGTCCTCGCGGTCGGCTGCCGCGGAGTGGTCGCCACACCACCCTACCAGGCGACGCCGCTGCCGGCCGACACCAGCGAGCTGTTCCGGGTGTTCGGCAATGCCGACGCCGACACGGTGTGGATCTTCGAGCAGGGCGGTCCGTCGCATACGCTGCTGGAGAATCCTCACCTTTACCTCAGCGGGTTCCCCGTCTTCCGGGAGATACAGTTCGTCCAGGTGCATCAGACCCTTACCCTCAACCACGGCCTGGCCGCGCGCCATGCCGAGCTTTCCCTCGCCGACCTGCAGGCCGAGGTCGACGTCAGCGTCGAGATCCTGCGGCGCACCATCGCGCACTTCAAGGCGCAGGGCAAACGGGTGGTGGTGATCGGATACTCCTACGGCGCGTTCCTCACCGCGCGCTACCTGGCTGCGGACGGCCCCGGCGCCGCCGACCGCTTCGCGCTCATCGCGGGGCGCCTGGACATGCCGGAGACCTTCGTCGACGGCGCGCTCGACGGCGTGCTGCATCACTTCCCGAACGCGGTCGATCCGCAGCCGTTTCCGGTTCAGCCGGCCACCGACCGCGAGTTCATCCGCCTGCGGATCATGGGAGCCACGGCACACGATCGCTATACGGTGCGGCTTGCCGGGGCCGACCTGCGGCGGGTGCTCTACGTGTACGGCACCGCGGATACCGTGGTCGGGCGGCTCACCACTGCGGAAGTGCGGTTCCTGGAGTCGGCGGGGAGCCGGATCATTGCCGTGCCGGGCGGCAGCCACCTGTCCCCCGTGATAGATCCGGCCGTGTTGCAGCAGATCATCGACGCGTTGCAGGAATAGCGGCGGGGCGCCGCACGGCGGGGCAGGGAGTCGCTGCCTCGGCGCTGCCGCTCATCCCGGTTTGCCGCGCGCAAGCTCCGAAAGCCTGGTCTCTTCCGGCACGTCCGTGTCACTTTCGAACAGCAACCGGTACCCGTCGGGATCCTGCAACTCGGTAACCCACATCGCGTTCCCGACCTGCGGCTCGGTAGCATCGTGTCCCCGCTCGCGCACAGCGCGGTAGAACGCCACGGCGTCTGCGCAGAAGAAACACAGGACCACCCCCGCTCCCTTGTCCGGACCGAACCGGCGCGCGTCGTGGCCGGTGGTTCGGAACTGCTGCAACATGAGCGATGCGCCGCCCAAGCGCAGCTGACACCAGCGCAGCACGCCCTCGTCGACCCACTTGCCCTCCAGGGCAAACCCCAGCCCGTCCACGTAGAAGGCGAGGGAAGCGCCCATGTCGGCCACCGCCAGGAACGGAACCACTTCCCTGACCTCGGTCACGCTGCCGGAGTTCGCCATCCGCCCCCGCTCGGTTACAACTTCAGGTACGCGCCGGGGCGCCGATTCGTCGCTGCCGGCACGGCGCACCCGGAGTAGCGCGGCTGCAGCGGGGTCAGGCGTTCGAGCGCCTCCTGCGGCGCCCCCGCGGTGAATGCCCGGTGGCTGGCCGAGTAGGAGGCGCGCATACGCTCCGAGAGCTCGTCCCAGCGCGGCAGGTACCACATCGTCAGCACCGTGCGCCGCTGGCCGGTGCGATTGGCCCGAGGTGCGTGCAGCACGCGCGAGTCGCCGATCAAAAGGTCTCCGGCCGTAATCGGCACGTCGATCTGACCCGCGGCATCGGCGTACTTGATCGACGTGTCGGGATCCTCGTAGCGGATATCGGTGCCGTGCCCCTCGTACTCGTGCTGCGGATACCGGCGCCGGTGCGAGCCCGGAATGACCCGCAGGCAGCCGTTCGCCGGCGACGTGTCCACCAGGTAGTACATGAGAAACACCTTGACCGGGAGAGGATCGGCGCTCTCCGGTTCGTCCCAGTACATCCAGTCCTGGTGCCAGTACGCCGACTTGGTGCGGGGCTCACGCGAGATGATGAAACCTGACAGGTAGCGGACCGAGTCGAACCCGAGGTCCTCCAGCGCGGCCAGCGCCCGCGGCCACGAGATGAGATCGGCGAATACCGCGGGCGCGAACGGAATCGGCTGCCAGGCTCCCTGTCCACCCTGGACGCGCTTCTCCTCCTCGGTGAGCTGGTCGAGCAACGCCGACGTTTCCCGCCGGAGCGAGTCGAGCATCGGGGCATCGAGAACGTCGGGGACGATGCAGAACCCGTCGCTGACGAGCTGCTCGCGTGCGCGCGCCAGGCGGACAGTGCCTGTCGCGGTTGCCGGCGCCACGGCTTCGGCGCTAAGTAGCTTGGCCCTTCAGGCGCCGGCGCCGGGCGCGCATCTCCACCTCTGATTCGGACGAGCCGTCGAAGAAGCTGCCGAACCACTTGTCGAGCGGGATGATCTCGCCGCCGTAGTTGCAGTCGAAGTACTTGTGGTGGAGGTAGTGGAAGTATCCGCCGTTCTTGATCTCGTGCTCATCGCCGACCTCGATCTTGAAGAAGCCGGTATGGCCGGGAACCGGTGATACCCCGGCGTGCATGAGGTGGAACACCGCGTGCAGCGGATGCGACGGAATGACCCAGTGGATCAACACACCGCTGAAATACAGCAGGTGCTCGATGGGATGCATCGACAGCCCCGACCACGGCCCGGGATTGACGTTCTTGTGATGCAGGTAGTGGGCCGACTTGTACAGCGGCTTCCAGTGAGTGAGCCGGTGCACCCAGTAGAAGTGGAAGTTGCGCAACAGGGGGATGGCCAGCATCAGCAGCACGAAATAGACCGGGCTGGTTGCGAAGGCGATCGTCGGCAGCACGCCGTTGGCGTAGAGCCACAGCGTGACCGCTTCGTACGCGGTCCAGATCAGCCCGCCGCTGACCAGGGTCCAGAACACGTTGTCCCGGGTCTGGTTGCGGAACATGAAGGTGCGATTGTTGGAACTCGGCCAACGGTTGCTGAACTTGTGGCGAACGTCCTGGGCGCGCTGGATGTACAGCCGCAGGTGCACCGAACCGTAGAGCACGATGATCAGCACCGCGTTGCGGGCATAGATCTCGGCGATCCAGCCCACCCCGAAGGTACCGGTACGGCTCAGGTCCGGCGTGAACCAGAGCCAGCAGACCACCGCGAGCACGGTATAGAAGAGGTTGTACGGCCAGTAGAATGCAACCAGCGATTTCAGGGCCGGCCACAGCCGGAGCGGCCAGGAGAACAGCGCCGAAGGCGCCGGCAGCGGGTCGGGCAGCCACTCACCGCGCCGGTCGCGGTGCCGGAGATCAGCTTCAGCCATAACGGTGAGTGTAGCCAAACGCCAAGCGGTTGCCCACCCCATCCACCCCATCACACCCCATCGGCCCAATCGGGCGGCGGAACCAGGGCATTCCATGTTGAACGACGTGTGCAGTCCCATGTGACAAGGGATGTTCCGGAAGGTAAGGAAGTGGCCGAGCGGCGATGATGGCTTCGGCACCTGTCAGATCGGCAGCTTCAGGATTCGTGGTTCGTTCGCTGTACGATGTGTCCAGAAATGAACGGGGGGGCCTCCCGCAACGTCGGTCTCCGCCGATGCGTTGCTGTCCCGTGGGTCGACCTCTCGCGGTAGCCAGCCTTGATGGCGTCAACTGCTGGTCGGGTCGGCCACGGTGCGGCGCCGCGCTGAAGGATTCTGCAAAAATTGCCAAAAAAAATTGGGCTGGGCACTTGACGGGTTTGGCGCTGCTCATAGCGGCCTCCTGCCGCACGTTCCGGCCCCTCCGACCCTTCGAACATCCCGCCACGCCCTCCAGGCCCGCCAGCACCCGCCAGCGTCGGCCTGAGCCCTTCCCAGTGCCGGTCCCGGGACTTGGCTAAACCGGTCATTTCTCAGCCATGATTATATTTACGCCATGGATACTGTGGCTACCGCGACCCCTACCGGCTTCTCCTCCTCGCTCTCCGGGCTCCCCGACCAGGTGCTGCTGGCGCACACCAGGTCCCTCGTCCTGCACGAGCAGGCGCTGCAGCTCGCCGTCCTCGACCACCTGCGCGAGATCCACGCCCGCCACCTGCACCTGCGCCTCGGCTTCTCCAGCCTGTTCGACTACGCGGTGCGCGAACTGGGCTACAGCGAAGGCGCCGCCTGGCGCCGTATCAAAGCCATGCGCCTGTGCTCCGATACCGCCGGGACACGCGAGCGGCTGCAGGACGGCTCGCTCTCCCTGAGCGCGGCGGCGCAGTTGCAGAACACCTTCGATCTCCTGCAGCGCACGGCGACCGCCGTCGCGGACCCCGGCTCGCCACCCGCGGCACCGGAGCTGCTGCCGCGCGCCACGGGGGCGACGCCGGAGACGGGGGCTTCGGGGGCCGCGGCAGCGGCGCCGGCGCGAGCGGTGCCGGCGCTGGACGCGGCGCAGCGGCAGGAGCTGGTCGCGCAGGCGAGCGGCAAGAGCACCCGCGAGGTGAAGCAGTTGTTGGCCGCGGTGGCTCCCGAGCTGGCGTGGCCGGCCGATCGCCTGCGGGCGCTGGGCGACGGCCGCTGCGAGCTGAAGGTGGTGATCGACTCTGCCTGTCAGTGTGGGATCGAGCAGCTGCGGGCACTGCTGTCGCACGTGGACCCGCACCTGACGCTGGGGCAGTTGGTGGAGCGGCTGGTGCAGGACGGCCTGCAGCGCTACGACCCGGGGCGACCGCCGCGCGGTCGCAGAGGTGGGCGCCGGGAGGCAAGCGCGGGCCAGGCGCCGGAGACGAAGCCGCAGGAAGCGCCGGCGGGCGGAGCGACTTCGCCGGCGAAGCGGGGCACGCAAAAGAAACCCGGAGCGCCGCCGCCGGAGGGCACGAGCGCCGGTGGCAGCACCTCGGCGGTGGCAGCGCTGTCCGCGCCGCCTTCGGGGCGCGAGACTTGCGGCGGCAGCACCCCGGTGAGTGCCAAGCCAGCGGCGGCGGCGCCCGGCACCACTACTTCGGCGGCGAAGGTGGCGGCTGGTTGCGGGTCCCGCGCCACCGTACCGCCGTTGCCAGCAGACCGGAGCTTGCCGACCCCGCGGGAAGCAGCGGATCGCGGTCGCAACGCTCCTTCGCCAGCGAAGCGGGCAGGGGCGGCGCAGCTCGACGGCCGTTCGCAGCCGCAGCCAGAGGCAGCCGGCCCCTCCGGAGGCAGCGCGCAGCCGCCCCACCGGGCGCGCCGATCCCGCTACATCCCGGTACCAGTGCGGCGCGAGGTGTGGCGACGCGACGGCGGCTGCTGCAGTTACGTCGATCCGCACAGCGGACGGCGCTGCGGCTCCCGCTTCCTGCTGGAGCTTGACCACATCGTTCCCTTCGCCCTCGGCGGCGGTGCGGAGCCCGGGAACTTGCGCCTTCGCTGTCGAGCCCACCACCGCTTCCGGCATCGGGAGGACGCGCCGTCGCCAGACGGGGCCACGTGAACGGCGCTCGCCGGGGTGCGAGTTGGGCGGTTGGGCCGTCGGGCGTCGGTCCGAGGGCAGCGGGAGCAACTGTCTATTTGCCGCCGGCTTGTCGCGCCGCGTGGGATAGTCCTGAGGCCGAACGCCGACGCGGCGAGGTCGCGCTCCTCCGAGCCGGCTGTCGTTCCTTCCACGAGCCGTCCACTCGCCGCCGCCGGCACCGCCAGGGCCGCAGGATCCTCGGGTGATCCAGGACGCCAACTCCGGCTACCATGAAGGGGTGGTGAGTCCTGACGGCAAGACCGCACCCGGCAGCTACGCCGCTTCGGCGCGCCGCTTCGCCCGTGCCAGGCAGGTGCTGGCCGGCGGCGTCTCCTCCAGCTTCCGCGCCCAGGTCACGCCCGTGCTCTCCTTCGACCGTGGCGCCGGCCCCTACCTGTACGACGCCGACGGCCACGAAATGCTGGACTACACGCTGGCGTGGGGGCTGCTGATCGCCGGCTCCTGCCACCCGCGCATCAACGCCGCGGTGCGCGCCCAGCTCGAGCGCAGCTACGCCCTGGGCGCCGCCCACGAGGCGGAGGTGCGACTCGCCGAGCGGCTGACGGAGGTGCTGCCGGGGGTGGAGCGGGTCACCTTCGCCTCCACCGGCAGCGAAATCGTGCAGGTGGCGCTGCGCCTGGCGCGCGCGGCGACCGGCCGCGACAAGATCCTCAAGTTCGAGGGTCACTACCACGGCTGGATGAACAACGTGCTGGTCTCCCACCACCCCGCCGAGGCGGACGTGGGGGCGGGGCGGCCGGTGCCGGCGCTGGCCGCCGGGCAGCCGGCGGCGGAGTACGCCGACACGCTGGTGGCGCCATGGAACGACCTGGAGGCGTTGCGAGAGCTGTTCGCCGCGCACGGCACGCGGATCGCCGGCGTGATCACCGAGCCGCTGCTGGCCAACTCCGGCTGCTGCGAGCCGCGCCCCGGGTACCTGGAAGGTTTGCTGGAGATCGCCCATGCCCATGGTGCCCTGGTGATCTTCGACGAGGTGATCACCGGCTTCCGACTGGCGCTGGGCGGTGCCCGCGAATACTACGGCCTCACGCCGGACCTGTCGGTGTACGCCAAGGCGATTGCCGGGGGCTTCCCACTGGCCGCCATCGCGGGCAGCGCCGCGGCGTTCGCACCTCTGCTGGACGGGCGTACCGTGCATTCCGGCTCCAACAACGGCTCGCCGGTCGCCGTCGCCGCCGCCCTGGCCACGCTGGAGGTACTCTCCGAGCCGGGTGGGTACGACGCCATGCACGCCCACGGACAAGCCATCCGCCGCCACCTGGAACAGGAGGCGCGCCGCCGCGGGATGCCCCTGGTCACCAGCGGTGCCGGCAGCGTGTTCGGCGTCCACTTTGGCCTGCGCGAGCCGCCGCACTGCTATGCCCACACCCTGGCCGCCGACGCCGACGCCTATGCCCGCTTCCGCGCCGCCCTGCTGGACCGGGGCATCTACCTGTTGCCCGACGGCCGCTGGTACGTCGGCGCCACCCACACCGACCGCGAGCTGCAGCGCACCCTCCCCGCCATCACCGCCGCCCTGCAACTCGTAGCCTGAACTGGCCCGGCCACCGGCTTGACCGGTGCCGCCAGCGTGCCACGGCGTCTATTGCGTTGACGGCGGGTTGCCCCGACGCAATCACGGGTTGTGGTGGTGGCCTGGGTGGAGTGTCTTCCATACGGTATCATTCCGATCTGAGTCTTCCGACTCAGGCACGCCAAACGAGTTCATCGAGCGGAATGCCGGGGTCGACGCGGTGGGCCGGCGGCAGCGGCTCTGCCACCGGCACGGTCCCGCAGAGCCAGTTCCAGGTGTGCTCACCCCGGCGCCGGTCGCGATAGGACTCGACCTCCGTCACGTACGGGTGCCTCTCGGGGTACTGGAACGCGGGAACGGCGGAAGACGCGGTCACCCAGTCCCGCTTCGGCAGCGTGTTCCGGTAGTAGGAGAACTTGATCATGCCGCGCCGCGTCGCGTTCAGCTTCGGTCCCGCCTTGTGCCAGATCCCATACCGGGTCAGGACAACGGTCCCTGCCGGAACGGTAAGCGAAAGTTGCCCCAGAATGTCCCCGTAGTGGGCTATCGCCTCGCGATCGACCACCCGTTGGTGGGAGCCGGGCAGAACCATCGTCGGACCATCTTCGAGTTCCACCGCCTGCGGATAGTAGTAGCACTGCAGATGGGTGATGCCGTAGCCCTGGTCGGTGAGCCCATCGGAATGCCACGTCTGCCCACCGTGTGGGGCCTCGTAGAGATGGTGGTGTGCGCTTGCCGGCACCAGGAGGTTGGCGCCCAGCAGCGAACGAGCCACGCCACCGACCTGCGCTTGCAGAAGCACCTCGCGGCGGAACGCCTCGCTGCGCACGAAGTCGGTCAGGTGGCCGGCGGGCACCGATCCGCATGCCCTGTTAAGCGCGCTGTCGACGACGCCCTCCAGCATGACGTAACCGTCGTGGATGAAACGCATCACCTGTTCATCGTTCAAGGTCGGCTCGATATCCCTCATGTCACCCGTACCTTTCCAGTATGAACTCGAACCCGAGGTAGGCGTTATCGAGATCGGAAAAACGGTACACTTCGGGCCGCGGAAACTGCACGATCCGCCACCCGTCGCGGACCGCGTCGAGCACCGATGTGTAGGGGATGTCCTGCGACGGCAGCACCGGTTCGTCGGACGCGGCGGGATCGTAGAGCGTCCACGCGCTGAGCGAAGAGCGCGGGTTGGTCGACTTCGAATAGAGGTAGAGAAGCGTCTGGCGGGGCGCGTGTTCCGCCTCCAGGACGCTGACGCCCTGACGCAGATCCGCCTCGGTGAGCACGCCGGTTCGCAGCTTTTGCAGGCAACCGTCGAGCCAATCCCTGACTGCCGACCTGGTCCGAAACTGGCGGCCACCGTGCACTGCTCCATCGGAGTGACCGTGCTGACTCACGGGGCCAGCGTATGGTGCGCCCGGTCGGTTTGTCCATCCGCGGTGACGCCTCCCGCCCCCGAGATCCGTTGTCGAACCGGCCCGACTAGTCCATAGTTTACGTCCATGGACAAAAGAACGATTCCCGCGGGCGAATTCAAGCAGAAGTGTCTCGCCCTTATCGACCAGGTCGCCGCGACCGGCACCGCGATCGTCATCAGCAAGTATGGAAAGCCCGTGGCCCGCTTGATGCCGCTGGAGGAACCGGAGCAGACCGAGCAGCGGATTCTGGATGCACTCCGCTCCGGCAGCGGCGGCATGCTCGTGGATGAGGAAACGTTCCTGGCGCCCACGGCGGATATCGCCGGCTGGCCCTCGGACGCCGCACCATGATCACCCTCGACACCCATGTCGCCGTATGGTGGACCCAGACGCCCGAGCACCTCAGCCCGGCGGCGGCACAGAGCATTCACCGCGCGGACCGGATCCTGGTTCCCGCGATCGTGTTCTGGGAGGTCGCGCTGCTGGTACGCAAGGAGCGCCTGCGGCTGAACAACGATCAGCCGGCCGGGGCATGGGCGCAGCAGGTGCTGGCAATCCCGCGCGTCCAGGAAGTTCCACTCACCCAGCGGCTCGCGGTTGCCGCCGACGCGGCCGCCATGCACGCCGATCCCGCGGACCGGTTCATCGCGGTGACCGCGCATGACCTGAGTGCACCGCTGGTCACCAAGGATCACCTGATGCGAAACCTTCCCTGGCTCCCGACGGTGTGGTGATTGCATCGTAATCCGCGCGCCCTCAGGCGATTCCTCGCCCGGTCACGGTCTGGGAGATGCAGCGACCGCCGCGGCTACGGGTCGGCGCTGGCCAGATGATTCGCCGTCACCGCGGTTGACCGCAGCAACCGCGCCAACTACATTACGCTCTTTCCCGAGTCGCAGCCCGCTGCGGCGCGCCGTTTCATTCGATACAAGTGCCACGTTTCCCATGTTTCGCAAGATGAGTTACCACGAGCCGGCACGGTCACTCCGTGACACGGAAGACCATGAAACCGTCGCATGGCGCAGTGCATGGTGACCGCCACTTTCGGATCAGACCAGCATCGGGCCGGCTCGGGCCGGCCGTGCACTAACTGCGGCTAGATGATCCGCGGCGCTGGATGGAAGCGGTGGCCGTGGAGGTGGTTCCGTGGCTGGTTCCACAGCCATCGCACGCACATCGATCGCCGGCTCCACGTGGAGGTAGGGCGCGGGGCCGTCGCCCGCTACGTGGTCAGCCGCAAGGATCTGCCCGCGTTCCGGTTCGTGGATCTGTATCGCGCGATCGACGCTTGCCTGGCCTCCGTCGACAACGTGCGGTGCATCGAGTCCGACAACAGCGAGAGCCTGAACAGACTGTTGCACGGCCGCGTCAACCGCTGGGACTCGCGCAGGATCACGAGGTCGCCGCGCACGGCATGGACCGTCGGCCCCGATGAAGAGGTCTTTCTCCCGACCGATCGCTACTGGATCTTTCCCGAGGACGCGACGGCCGCCTGCGCCATCATCCGCCTGCGCTACGACCGGGAGCACGAAACGGCGGTCCTCGCTGTCGCGGGGATCGATTCGGATCGGGTCGACGCACTGCTCAAGCGGCTGATCGCCGACAGCATCGTCACCTCGATCTATCGGGCACGGCTACTCACCCTGTCCTACGAGACGGGGACGCGCGACGAGCTTGGCGATGTCGAGAAACCGGAACGCCTGCGGGTCAGCTTCACGGTCGCCGCGCCGGTGTCGCGGCGTGAATTCGTGGTCGACGAGGAGTTGTACAAGCTGCTGTGGCGGAACGTCGTGGATCTCCACGAGCGACGCCAGGTTCTCAAGACGCACGGCGTCCCGATCCGCCGCGGAGTCCTGCTGTACGGACCGCCGGGAACCGGGAAGACGTTCGCCTGCCGTTACCTCTGTGGGCAATTGCCCGACACCACCCGTATCGTGGTTGCCGGCACTGCCCTGAATCGGATCGGTCAGTTGTTCGACTTCGCATGTACCTATCAACCGTCGGTGGTGATCCTGGAGGACGTCGACCTCGCCTTCGCCGCCCGCGACATCAGCCTCTACTCCTCGTCGTTGGGTGATCTGCTCGACCGGATGGACGGACTGCGCCCGTCAGACGACGTGGGGGTGATTCTGACGACCAATTCGATCGAACGTCTGGAAGCCGCGATCAAGGACCGTCCGGGACGCATCAGCCAGTGCGTGTACTTTGGACCGCCCGGGGAGACGTTGCGGCGCCGCTACCTCGAGCACTACGCCGAGGGGTACGACTGCACCGCGGCTGACGTGGAGCGACTGGTCGCCATGAGTGAGGGGACGACGCCGGCCTTCCTCAAGGAGTGGGTCCATCGCACGGTGCAGATTGCGACGGAGGTTCTGGACGGAGAGGATGGAGAGGAGCGCCTGCGCCTGTCGCAGGACGCCTTCCAGGAGGCGTTCGACGAGATGAAGCACGCGGGCGACTCATCGGCGCGTATCGTCGGCTTCCTCCCGGAGTGAGCCGCATGGGCGCCACCGGCATTACCCTGCTCGCCCCAAGCTACGACAGTCGCTTGAGGCGGAAGTTCTCGAAGCGAATCCAATGTTGTTCATCCGCCGGGCCGTTGTAGCACTAGATGCTCACCTGGTCGTTGCCTGGCGGCGGAAGTTCGCCCTTCGCGGCGGTCTGGAATTCGGTATCGCCTTGCGGGCAATACTGCGCCTCCCAGGAATCGGCGGTAACCAGCAGGCGCAGGCGGACGCTCTTGGTCGGCATCGGCTGTCTGCCGGGGATGATGTAGAGTTGGCCATCGACGAGTTCCTTGACCTCCTTGAACACCGGTTTGCCGGCTTGGTACCAGGTGATTCCCGCCTGCTCGTACTGTTGCGTGGGAAGCGTATGGTTGGTGACCGTTACTTCGACGGCGAAGGTGCCTTCACTCTTTCACGCACGCGGCAAACTCTCAACAGCTCCCCATCGCCTCCGCGGTGGGTCAGCGTCTGCGCCAGACGGGGGGCCGTTTCTCGATGAACGCCTGCATGCCCTCGCGGGCGTCTTCGCTGGCCAGCATTGCGTCGTAGGCGGGGTAGGTGGCAGCGAATGCGGCCTCGACGGAGCCGTGGGCCAGCCCCCGGAGCATCATCTGCTTGGTGGCGCGCAGGGCGAGGGGGGCAGCGGCCAGCAGCGCGCCGGCCCAGCGCGCGACCTCCGCGGTCAGCTCGGCGGCATCCACCACGGCGTTGAGCAGGCCGTAGTTCAGCGCTTCCTCGGCGCTGAAGAGGCGGCCGGTGAGGGCGATCTCCATCGCCTGCTTGAGAGGGACCTGGCGCGCCAGGCGGTGCAGGCCGCCGTGGGCGGCCAGGCCGACGCGCGGCTCGGGCAGCCCGAAGCGGGCGTGGCGGGCGGCGATCGCCAGGTCGCAGGCCAGCACCAGCTCCAGGCCGCCGCCGATGGCGTCGCCGTTGACCGCCGCGATCACCGGCTTGTCCAGGTCGAAGCGCTCGGTGAGCCCGCCGAAGCCGGTGGCCGGCATCTCGTCCACCGCGCTGCGCGCCCGCTCCTTGAGGTCGGTGCCGACGCAGAACGCGCGCGCGCCGGCGCCGGTGAGAACGAGCACGCGCGCCGCCCGGTCCGCGGCGTAGGCGTCGAACACCGCCGCCAGCTCGGCATGGGCCGCCGGATGCAGCGCATTGCGGCGCTCCGGGCGGTTCATGGTGACGGTAACCACGGCGCCGTCGCGCCGCACCCCGAGATGCTCCAGCGCCCGTTCGTCGAGCGGATTCTTGACAGGGGCCATGTCTCACCCTACCCTGCCGAGGTTCCGGCGCCCATCACCGAGGCGCCGCGGGACACACACATCAAGGAGGATCCCATGAAACGAATCGCATTCCTCGCCGCGCTCGTGCTGTACGCGGCACCGCTGCTGGTGATGGCCGGCGGCACCGACGAATCGGCTGCCAGCGGCGACACCGCCGCTGTCGCGGGCCCGAGTTCCGACCGCGTGCGGCTGCCGATCGGCCAGTACAACATGGACGACTACGTGCAACGCACCGGCGCCGAGATCGTCTTCTCCGAGTCGCCCTTCCTGGCCGGCAAGGGTCTGCCGCCCATCGAGGAGCGGCTGCCCGACAACCCGGTGGTGATGGAGACCTGGATCGAGGACGGCAAGTACGGCGGCACCCTGACCTGGACCGAGTACACCATCGACTACGACCACTACCTGCGCCACCTGAACGCGGTGCAGTTGATGGAAATCGCGCCGTCGGCGAGCAATCACCGCTACAACTTCGTTGGCGCCGAGATTCAGCCCTCGGTCCTGGAGCGCTGGGAGCAGAACGACGCGGCCGACGAGTTCACCTTCACCATCCGCAAGGGGCTGAAGTGGTCGGACGGCGTGCCGGTCACCACCGAGGACGTGCGCTACGCCTTCGAGGACAACTACTTCAACGAGGAGATCACGCCCAACCTGCCGACCTGGGCACAGTGGGGCGGCGAGCCGGTCAGGCTGTCGATCGTCGACGACTACACCTTTTCATTGAGCTTCGCCAAGCCCTACGGCCTGTTCCTGAGCGAGCTTACTGGGCGGGCGCCGGGACACTTCATGCGCCCGGCCCACTACATGAAGCAGTTCCACACGGCCTACACCGACATCAAGGATATCGAGGGGGTCATGAAGGAGCAGGGCTACTCCGCCGAGGAGTGGGGCAAGTTCTACAACTCCTACGACGTGCCCAGCCAGACCGCGGCCAGTTACGTCCCCACGCGCTATCCGAACGCCATCGAGGCGCCGTCGCTGCATCCCTGGAACGTGGTCGACGAGCCCAACCCGAGCGAGTTCATCCTGGAGCGCAACCCCTACTTCTACAAGATCGACCCGACCGGCAAGCAGCTTCCCTACATCGACCGCGGCCACCGCATCTTCGTCACCGACCTGGAGGTGATGACGGCCAAGATCGTGGCGGGCGAGACCGACCTGCAGTTCCAGTTCATCCGCCTCGGCGACTTCCCGCTGTTCAAGTCCAACGAGGAGAAGGGCGGCTACCGCACCATGGCGCTGCCGGCGTGGCAGGACCAGCTCCTGATCTACTTCGCCTCGCTGACGCCCGAGGACGAGGTGTACGCCGAGATCGTGCAGGACAAGCGCTTCCGGCAGGCGGTGTCGCTGGCGATCGACCGTACCGAGGTGAAGAAGTCGGTGTTCCTGGACTTCGGGCGCGAGGCGCAGTACGCGCCGCCCAAGGGCTCCGACGTCTGGGAGCAGTACATGGACGACGCCTACATGCAGTACGACGTGGACGCCGCCAACGCGCTGCTCGACGAGATGGGCCTGCAGTGGGACGCCAAGGGCGAGTACCGGCTGATGCCCGACGGCCGCCGGCTGGCGATTCCCTTCACCTACTACGAGGTAACCCCGACCGCCACCCCCGGCGCCGAGCTGTTCCCCGAGTTCATGAAGCCGATCGGCATCGACACCCAGATCAAGCAGGTGGACGGGCGCCTGTACTGGAGCCAGAACCGCGCCTTCGAGATCCACTTCGCCGACTGGTGGCTGCCGGTGCAGTACATGCACATCTACGGCCCCGCGTTCTTCAGCGTGACCGCGTTCGGCTGGCACAACTGGATCGCTACCAACGGCGAGGCCGGAACCGAGCCGCCGGACGAGGTAAAGCGGCTGTACGAGCTCAAGGAGATCATGCAGTCCACCGGCGACGCGGCCGAACGCCAGGCGGCCCACAAGGAGATCTGGGAGAGCCAGGCCGAAAACATCTGGGTGATCGGCACGGTCGCCGCCGCCCCGGTGCCGTTCGTGTACAACGCCAACCTGGGCAACATCGGCAACGCCGCGGATGAGGGCTATTACTCGGTGGTGGTGGGCGACGCCGCCGAGCAGTGGTACTGGAAGAATTAACGAGGTCGCCTTGAGACGTTCCGTCGCGCGTGTCCGGGGCTCAGCCGCCGGGCTCGCGCGGCGCTGACCTGCCCGGAGCACCGCCCGGATGCTGGACTATGTGACCCGCCGCTTCGTCTACATGCTGCTGATGATAGCGGCCATGTCGCTGGTGGCGTTCATCATCATCCAACTGCCGCCCGGCGACTACCTGACCATGTACGTGCGCCAGCTCGAGGCGAGCGGCGAGGTGCTGGACGAGTCGGAAATCGAGTCGCTGCGCCGCCAGTACGGCCTCGACCAGCCGCAGCACCTCCGCTACCTGAAGTGGGTGGGCGGCATGTTCCGTGGCGACTTCGGGCGCTCGGTGCAGTGGCACAAGTCGGTGATCGACCTGGTGGGCGAGCGGCTCCTGCTCACCATCGTGATCAGCCTCGGGGCCACGGTGTTCACCTACGCGGTGGCGGTCTCCGTGGGGATCTACTCCGCCACCCACCAGTACTCGCTGTTCGACTACTCGGTGACGGTGGTGGGCTTCGTGGGCCTGGCCACGCCCAACTTCCTGCTCGCGCTGGTGCTGATGATCGTGTTCAACAATGCGTTCGGCGTCTCCATCGGCGGGTTGTTCTCGCCGGAGTACTCCACCGCGCCGTGGTCGCTGGGCAAGGTGTGGGACATGATCAAGCACCTGCCGGTGCCGATCATCGTGCTCGGCACCGCCGGCACCGCGGGCGTGATCCGGGTGATGCGCGGCATGCTGCTCGACGAGCTGCGCAAGCAGTACGTGATCACCGCGCGCACCAAGGGGCTGTCGGAGAGCCGGCTGCTGTTCCGCTACCCGGTGCGGCTGGCCCTCAACCCGATCGTCAGCACCGTGGGCTGGGTGCTGCCGGCGATCGTCTCCGGCGACACCATCACCGCCCTGGTGCTGAGCCTGCCCACCGTCGGCCCGCTGCTGTTCCGCGCCCTGCTCACCGAGGACATGTACCTGGCCGGCACCATCGTCATGTTCCTGTGCTTCCTGACCATCATTGGCATGTTCGTCTCCGACCTGATCCTCGCCGCCCTCGACCCCCGCATCCGCTTCGAAAAAGCCCAGGCCTGACGCCCTCCGCCGCACTCGAACCGCAGCCCGAACAGATCCGACGATCCGGAGCGATCCGCGTGATTGGGTGGGTCGTAGTACCACCGATCGACACACTGTTCCTGTTGAACAACAAGCATCGCAAGACCCTCGCCAGCGCGTTTATGAACCCGGTGTCTGGCTCCATCGAGTGGACCGATGTCGAGACTCTGCTTCTCGCCGCCGGCGCGCGGCTGATCAAGGGACGAGGCTCACGTGTGCGGTTGGAGAAAGATGGTGAGATTGAGACGTTCCACAGGCCGCACCCGAGCAATAGCTAGGCAATCGTCCGCCGGTGTCAGCCGTCGGCCACCTCGAACGCCGTCACGTTTCGCGTTTCGCGGCTGAACTCCACCCCGATCAAGTGGATCCGCTGCCCCCCACCAGGAGCAGTCGGCCCGCCACCGGATCGGGCACTCCCCAACCGTGTCCGCTCGCCGCGGGAGCGGTACTTCGCCGCGTAGTCCCGCTCCCGCAACTGCGCCAGCGCCGATCCCGACGATGCCATCTCCACCACCTTGAACTCGAACAGATACACGTGCCCGCCGGTGCGTACTGCCATGTCCAACCGCCCGTGGTTGCTCGATTCCTCCACCGCGATCTCGTACCCCAGCGCCGCGAAGTACGAGTAGAACACGCTCGCGTAGAAGCCCTCGTAATTCGCGATCTGGTTGTTCGTGTACCACTGGTACGGGATGCTCGCGAAGAACGTGTGGAACAGCTCCTTCAGGCCCTCTCAGCGCCCGCGGGTGGCGCGGCCTCGGTCAGGCGGTGGTTGCTCCACGGTCCACTCACCCCCTCGACCGAGCAGTAGACAGTTATGCCCGCGCGCATCATCAGGATAGTCCCCCACGAGTTCGCCCAACTCAACTGCCGTTCTGACCTCGCCTGAGTAATTACTCTCTCAGGGGGTGCCATCTGCCGTACAGCGTGCTGCAGGTACAGCAGGCATCAGGCGACAGCGCGCCGCACACGTCCATGGTCCCTTCCGAGGCCATTCATTTGGGCCTTGACCGTGAGGAGGCTTTGAGTATGATCTTACTGAGGATATGATTCATGAATGAGCGCGTCACCGTCACGCTGCCCGCGGAGTTGGTTCGGGAAATCGACCGCCACGAGCGCAATCGGAGCAAGTTCGTCTTGCGCTCAGTCCAACGCGAGCTGGACCGGCGCCGGCGGGACGAGCTTCGCCGCTCGCTGCGGAAGCCCCACGTGGAGAGTCAAGCGCTCGCCGAGGCCGGCGAGCGCGAGTGGTTGGCCGGTCTACCTGACGGAGACGGGGACCTGGTTGACCTGGCGCAGGGCCAGGCCGTTCGCTGGATCCCTGGACAGGGCTGGATCGAGCAATAGTGTGCGCGACCGCGGGCGGCGCCACGCGCGGTGTCTCGGGGTAGCGCGTCGTGCGACTCGGTCGCGGAACCATCGTACTGGTGACGCTCGATCCGACCCTCGGCCACGAGCAGCAACGCTTGCGGCCGTGCGTGGTGGTAACCGATCCAGAGGTGACAGAGGATCAGCGCTTTCCGATGGTCTGTGTTGTTCCGGTCACCATGACCCGAGGTGAGGGTGCCCTCTATCCGACGCTAACGCCGGGCGGGAGCGGCCTGCGAGCCTCTTCATACGCATTGGTGGACCAGGTTCGTGCCGTCGACAAGCGGCGCATTACCAGGGTCTTCGGTCGGGTCAGCGCCGACGAGCTGAAGGCGATCGATGAGGGTCTGCGATTGTTGCTGGGCCTGGGGTGATGTGACGGCGCGGAGTAGTGCGGTGCCGGACGAGGTTCCAGGGTTTCGATTCGGTTGTCGTGGACAACGAGGACGGCGACTGCGACCGGAAACTGGCTGAGGTTCTGCTGGTGCTGGAGGTTCTGGTCAACGGTGACGAACACATCGAACTCGGTCGCAGCCCTGCGAAGCAGCTCGCCGTTGCGGATGCCTGCCCAGCCCCTCCGTGGCACGGTCTGCACCTCATGGCCTTCCAGTAGCCGAGCAAACTGACGCGGGACCGACTCATCGAGCAGAATGCGCACGGTCTATGAGCAGTTCGCCGGCAAGCTCAAGCACATCCTTGGCCTGGCGGCGGGACACCGAGGGGAAGGAATCGAGGAACTTGTCCAGGCTGTCGCCGGCTTCCAGATGGTCCCACAGACTCTGGACGGGCACCCGGGTGCCGGCGAATACGGGCATTCCTGACATGATCTCTGAGTCCTGGACAACCAAGCCGGAGAGGCTGCGCATCTGTGCTGGCTCCCTTGAAACGAGGATAAACAA
This sequence comes from Spirochaetia bacterium, assembly GCA_965203905.1. Taxonomy (GTDB): domain Bacteria; phylum Spirochaetota; class Spirochaetia; order SZUA-6; family Bin103; genus Bin103. Next base: position 7,237,463 of record CBDBDQ010000005.1, read on the forward strand.
ATCTCGGCGTTGGTGGAAGAAGAACGCTGACCGGCGTGCTTGCATATTGGTGGCAGCCGCTCAACCTCGCGTTCGATCATCCTCGCAGCCTCTGCGCGACTCTTGAGATTTGCAGGGATCGCTCGTTCGATGTCGCGGTGGATGCCTACTCCGGGTGCTCCTTGAACTCGGTATAGTCGCGCTCTAGTTGCTCGGCGTTCGGGTCCAGGACCGGGCCCGCGTCGTCCTGTGGCTCGTAGCCGAGCACCTCGCGCGCCTTGTCGAGCGAGAAGATTTTCCAGTAGTTGTCCGAGGTGGCGAACACCACCGTGTAGCCGACCTCCGGGGGAGCGTCGATGGCGCGGATGTGGATCTGGGCGGTGTCGCGGTGGCTCAGCCACAAGGAGAGGGCCGAACCATCGAAGGTGGGCACGTCGTTGGACAGCGTGAAGCCGATCCGGATGGCGATAGTGGAGAGGCCGCGGGTGTCGTAGTAGTAGTGGCCCATCGCCTCGCCGTAGGCCTTGGACATGCCGTAGTAGCCTGACGGGCGGATCGGCGCGGTCTCGTCCAGTAGCGGGTAGGGACGCTGCACGCGCTCGAATTCCCCGGCGAAGATGTCGCAGTAGGGCCGATCGCGGTAGAAGCCACCCACCGCGTGCTGGGAGCTGCCGAACACGATGCGCCGCACCCCGCAGCGCAGCGCCGCCTGGTACACGTTGTACAGCCCCTGGATGTTGAAGCTGACGGTGGAGTCGAAGGGCGCCTTCATGCTGCGGTCGGCGGCCAGGTGCACCACCACGTCCTGGTCCTTGAACGCCGGCACCAGCGAGTCGATGTCGGCGATGTTGCCGCGGAAGTCGTGCTCCGCGTCGAGCCCCGGGGTGCCGTAGCGCGACAGCGCCGAGAGTTCGTAGCGCTCCGCGAGCTGGCGCTGCATCGCCTGCCCCACCACCCCGCTCAGTCCAGTAACCAGTACCCGGGTCTTCGCCACCAGTGCCTCCCGCGGCGCAGTGTAGCGCGAGTCGGCGCTTTGTGGGCACCGCCCGGCGGGGCGAGCCGGCGCCTCATCAGCGACTCCTGCACGACGCGCGACGCCGGCTGCATCCTCTACACCGCGACCGAATTCCCGCCGCAACGCTCGTCGCGTCGGTGTCGAAGCCCGAGGTCACGTCGTCAGCCGTCGGCCACCTCGAACGCCGTCACGTTGCGCGTCTCGCGGCTGAACTCGACGCCGATCAGGTGGATCGGCTCGCCGCGGCCGCGGTACTTCGCGGCGTAGTCCCGCTCCTGCAACTGCGCCAGCGCCGCTCCCGGCGGCGCCTTGAACTCGAACAGGTATACATGCCCGCCCGTGCGCACCGCCATGTCCAGCCGGCCGTGGCTGCTCGAGTCCTCCACCGTAATCTCGTAGCCGAGCGCCGCGAAGTAGGAGTAGAAGACCAGGTTCACCTTCGAGAACTTGCTGATGCCGGTCAGGAAGGTGAACCGCACGTGCGCGTCCGAGTCCTTGATAACCCCGTAAAGGCCGCGCAGGTAGTCGCGGTTGGCGCGCGCCACCTCCGGCGCCTCCACCAGCGCGTCCAGGATCGGCTTGTCGTACTCGTCCACCAGCACCGCGACCGGCCGTCCCGTCTTGCGATGGAGCGCTCGCAGCAGACGGCGCAACCGCCCGCCGGCGCTGCTCACCCCGCGCGCTTCGATCTGCGCCTCGTCTTCCAGGTCCTCCAACTGGAGCAGCACGTCCTCATGCAGCTTCCCGCGCTCCGTGAAGCTCTCCCCGCCGAAGCTCAGCCGTACCACCGGATGGCGCTGCGACCAGTCGTGCCGGTCGTGGATGTAGAGCCCGGCGAACAGCGCCTCGTTGCCCTCGAAGAACTCCTTCAGCGTGTCCAGGAACAGGCTCTTGCCGAACCGCCGCGGCCGCGACAGGAAATAGCGCGTACCCTCGCGGAGCAGCCGTTCGACGTACGGCGTCTTGTCCACGTAGTAGCAGCCCTCCTCCCGCAGCGTGCGGTAGGTCTGGATGCCGATGGGCAGTCTGTGCCGCGTCACAGGCGCATCGTACCCCGTCGTGGGTCGGCGCTCATACTGCCGCGCTGTCGGCTTGGGCCTGAGAGCCCTACGAGCCCGCGTACGCGTCCAACTCGCCCTCCTGAAACGAGACCTCCAGCCACGGGTCGCGGGTCTCCCGGCGAAACTCCAGCAACCTCGCGCGCATCTTCGTCGCCACCGCCGCCAACGAAGGCTCGGCGATCAGGTTGCGGGTCTCGTCGGGGTCGGCCTCCATGTCGAACAGCGCCTCGCGGTCCTGCTGCAGAAAGCCCGCGCGCGGCCGCCGGCCCAGCATGTCGATCTCCTCGTCTCGCACCGCGGTCCAGGTGAGCGAGCGGAACAGGTCGCTCGGCAGCGGCGTCTCGAGCCGGTGCGCCAGGTTGCGCACGTACTTGTAGCGGCGTCCGCGCAGCGCCCGGTAGGGGTAGTAGTTGGTGACCTCGTGGAAGCAGTGGGAGAAGAAGGTTTCCTCCCAGATTCCATCTCCGGGATGGGGAGTGTCATCTTCCAGGATCGGCAGCAGCGAACGGCCCGGCAGTGCCACGTCTCCCTGCGGCTGCTCCGCCCCGCACCACTCCAGGATGGTGGGCATGAAGTCGACCCAGCTCATCAGCGCCCGGCTGTGGATGCCGCCCCGGCGCTGCTGCGGATCGCACACGATCAGCGGGCAGCGATGGCCGCTGTCGAAGCTGGAGGCCTTGGCGCCGGGGAACGGCATGGCGTGGTCGGTGGTGACGAAGATCAGCGTCTCCCCGGCACGGCCCGACGCTTCCAGCGCCGCCACCACCGCGCCCACCACCTGGTCGTAGCGCGACACGCTCTCGTAGTACTCCGCCAGGTCGCGGCGCACCCGCGGCACGTCGGGCAGGAACCCGGGCACGATCACTTCCTCGGGGTCGTAGGGCGCGGGCGTGATGCCGGCGTGCATCCGCTCGTTGCCGAAGCCACGCCCGGCGCGATGCGGATACGCCGAGCCGACGTGCAGGTAGAAGGGCTGCTTCGCGTGCCCGCTCAGGAACGCCGTCACCTTCGCCGCCATGTCGTCCGGACTGCGGAGGTCGACCTGCGGCTCGTAGTCGAACGGATAGACGCTCGCCGGCTCCACGTGCTTCTTGCCGATGCAGGCGGTCGCGTACCCGTTGGCCCGCAGGATCGCAGGCGTCGACTGCATCCACTCGTGGGTGCGGAACCCGTGGATGCCGTGGCAGTGCCCGTACTGGCCGTGGGTGTGGCTGTGCTGGCCGGTCAGGATGCAGGCGCGGCTCACCGCGCACGACGGGCTGGTGCAGAACGCGTAGTCGAACACCGTCCCGCGCGCCGCGAGCGCGTCGATGTGCGGCGTCCTGATCACCTCGTTGCCGTAGCAGCGCGCCAGCCGGCTCCAGTCGTCGGCGATGACGAACAGCACGCTGCGGCGGCGGTCACTCACCGGCGTGGGATCGGGGCAATCAGCGCCGCGCCTCCTCCAGCGCCAGCTTCTGCGGGTAGGTGTGGAACTCCAGCGGGCGCCGGCGCGGGGGATGTCCCATCGGCCATCCGTCGGCGCCGAGGAACTCGGCGAACTGGTGCGACTTGCCGCACAGCCAGTAGAACATCTCGGCGATGTCGTGCCAGTCGCGCAACTGCTCCGGCACCGGCGGCCTCCTGCCCCGGTAGTGGGTGTTCTCCAGGTCGTTCAGGTCGTCGAGGTTGAAATCGGGTTCGACGATCCAGTCGCGCTCGGGCGGCGCCATGCGCCAGTAGAGGTACTTGAGCATGTTTCTGAGCCCCGGCGCGGTGGAGGGCGGCCTGCGGTGCCAGATCGAGTACACGGTGATGAAGATCGATCCCGCGGGCGCGGCCGTGTGCACGGCCCAGTTGATGCTGCGGTAGTGGCCCATGAACTTGACCAGGTTGAACAGGAAGTGGGACCCGGGCAGCACCTCGGTCGGTCCCAGCTCCAGCGGCGTGTCCTGCGGATAGTAGAACACCTGCAGGTGGTTCAGCGCGTGGCCGTGGCGCGAGCAGCCGTCGCGATGCCAGCCCTGCGCCGGATGCGGCGACCTGGCCTGGTGGTTGAACATCCAGGTGGGCAGCACCGGGTTCTTTCCCAGCAGCGAGCGCACCGCGCCGGCGGCCTGCGGATTGAGCAGCACCCCTTCCACGAACCACGGCTCGCGCAGCAGGCCGTCATCCTCGAACGCGCCGCCGTCGTCGTTCGCGTAGGGGTGGGCGGCGATGTACTCCGACACCCGGCGGTTGATCGAATCCGGCACCACCCCTTCCAGCATCAGGTAGCCCTGCTTGCAGAACTCCAGCACCTGGGTGTCGTTCAAGGTCGGTGCCACATCGGGCATCCTCGGTGCGCTCATTGCGCCGTTACCCCCATCTCTCAAGGATGAACTCGCAGCCCAGGCCGTAGGTGCGCGACTCATCGAGCATCAAGGCCATGTTGGGAAACTGAATCACCCGCCAGCCGTCGCGAATCGCCTCCAGCGGCGACTGGTAGGGCCAGTCCTCCACCTCGGGCGGCCCCTCCAGGATCTCGCCGTCGCGAACCAGCGCCATGCCGTGCACCGGCGACCCCAGCGACGAGCCCTGTGTCTGCAGGTACAGCAGGTCCTGCCGCTTCGCACCGCCGCGCGCCAGCTCTTCCAGCGTGTTCCTGAGCTTCTCTTCAGTCAGCTCGCCGTTTCTGAACTGCTCCAGGCAATCTCGGATGACGCCCCGGCCGGCGGCCGCTACTGGACCCGCTGCCATCCTTCCGCCTCCTGCTTGGTGGACCCCGACGGCGGCGGGCCGAAGGCGTAGAAGTAGCACAGCTCCTCGGCGCCGTCGTTGAACGACTGGTGGGTGACCCCCGCCGGGATGTACACCGTCATTCCCTGCGCCACCCGGAACTCCTCGCCGTCCATCACCAGCCGGCCCGAGCCGCTGACCACGTAGTAGATCTCCTCGGCGTCGGGATGGATGTCGGCCACGGTTTCGTGTCCCGGCGCCAGCCAGAACAGCCCGGCAGAGAGGTGCTCGGCCCCGCAGTGCTCCCTGCTCACCAGCAGGCTCACCTTGCGCGACAGGTTGGGGGCCTGCCAGATCGGCTGCTCGCCCTGGTCGATGACCCATTCCGGATGCTTGTTCATGACACCTCCCAGTGTGTGCCCGGTCATACTAATACGAATCCTCCGTTGACGTGGAACGTGGCGCCGGTGACGTAGGTGGCACGGTCGGACACCAGGTACAGCACCGCGTCCGCCAGCTCGCGCGGCGTGCCCTGCCGGTCGAGGAACGAGATCTTGGCGAAGTCGCGCTTCACCTCCGGCCCGAAGCTGTCGGTGATCGGCGTGTCGATGCTGCCGGGCGCGATGGCGTTGGCCAGGATGCCGTCGGCGGCGAAGTTGCGCGCCACGTACTTCATCAGGGCGAGCATCCCCGCCTTGCTGGCGCCGTAGCCGGCCTGGGCCGTGACGCTGCCGAGCACGGCGCCGGCGGAGGAGATGTAGACGATGCGGCCGAACCGCTGCGCGCGCATGTGCGGCAGCACCGCCCGCGTGCACAGGAAGGCGCCGGTGAGGTTGACCCCCAGCACCTGGTTCCAGCGCTCCAGGGTGGTCTCCTCCCACGGCGTGGTGGGACAGATGCCGGCGTTGTTCACCAGGATGTCCACCGTGCCGAAGCGCTCCACCGTGGCCGCGACCATTGCCTCCACCTGTTTCTCCAGGGCCACGTCGACAGCCACGAACAGGCCCTGCGTCCGGGTCCGCGACTGCACCAGGGAGACTGTCCGCTCGCCGCCGGCCGCGTCCAGGTCGGCCACCACCACGCCCGCGGCACCCGCTTCCGCCAGCACCTCCGCGGTGGCCCGGCCGATGCCGGACGCCGCCCCCGTCACGATCGCTACCTTGCCCGATATGTCCACCCCGTCCCCCTTGTGGCGCTCTACGACTCGACCATGTAACGGACCCCCGGACTTCAGGCGGGGCGCCGGCCCCGTGACCGGCGCCCCGCTCTAGTGACCTACGAATCGAAGAACCACTGCTCCGCGCTGAAGGTGATGGCGGCGCCCGAGCCGCCGTGCGGGATGTTCGCCAGCCGGGTGGACGCCAGCATCGGCCAGGTCTCGTCCTCCACCACGTTGATGAACCACAGGTTGTCCTTTATCAGCCCGAACATCTCGTCGACGATCGCCGTGTCTTCCGGCGTGCCGGGCTTCACCAGCATCATCTCCTCGCGCAGCTTGTAGAGCCGCTGCACGCCGGCGGGCGGTTCCTCGCCCTCGGCGCCGCCGGTGGTGTACCACTTCTGCCAGGCGTTGCCCCAGCCGCGGCTGCCGGGCAGCAGGTCGTCGAACACCGGGATCGACCACATCACCCCGTGGTTGCGGTTCACCGTGGCCTTGATCTCGCTGGCGCTCTTCCGCTGTCCCCAGAGGCCGCCGTCGATCGTCTTGGTGGTGGCCTGCAGCCCCACCTCGCGCAGGTGCTCGACGATCAGCTCCGCCACCAGCGGCTCGTCGCCCAGGTAGGAGGAACTCTCGAACGGAATCTGGAACACGTTGCCGTCGGGTCCCAGGCGCCAGCCGTCGGCGTCGCGCTGGTCCAGGCCCACGGCGTCCAGCAGCTCATTGGCCCGCTCCTGGTCGTACTCGGCCGGCGCAAACACCTTCGGCTTGCCGACCAGCCCGATATACACCGAGTCGATGATCTCGTCGCGGTTGATTGCCAGGTTCAGCGCCTGCCGGAAGCGGAGCTCGCTCACCAGTTGACGCCACACCGGATCGGCATGGGTGTGGTTGAGCCACACCGTCGCATAGTGGAAGTGCACCGGCGTGAGCAGGGTGCGGTAGCCGCCCTTGCTCTCGTTCTCCTTGTACAGCGGCACGTCCTTGAGCACCGAACCGTCCAGGAAGAAGTCGAGGTCGCCCGCCATCATGCGAATCGCGTTGTTCTGGGCGTTGGAGACGAACACCATCTGGTGCTTGTCGATGTAGGGAAGCTGCTGGCCCTCGGTGTCCACCTTGAAGTAGTAGGGGTTGCGTTCCAGCATCGACACCGTCTCCTGCACGTCGGTGACGATCCAGGGGTTGAGCACCGGGAAGCCGACCCGCTCCGGCGGGAACTGCTCCCAGCGGATGATGTCCTTGGCGTGGAACAGGTTCCACCACTCGCCCGCGGCCAGCGACCGCTCCTGGATCATGTCCTCCAGGTCGGCCAGCGGGGTGTAGTCGGCGTGGAACTGCGTCAGGTAGTGCTTGGGCTTGATCAGCTCCTCGTAGCCGCGCCAGCCGTCGATGGCAAGCTGCACCAGGAAGCGCCCGTAGGGCTGGGTGAAGCTGATCCTGAAGGTGTGGTCGTCGATCACTTCGAATGTCATCGGCTGGCCGTCGGCGGCGCCGCTGTCGCGCAGCCAGCGCGGAAAGCTGGGCGTCAGCTTCTCGTTGAGCAGCACGTCCTCGTAGGCGAACAGCACGTCATCCATCGTCACCGGCACGCCGTCGGACCACTTCAGCCCCTTGCGCAGACGCAGCGTGAAGACCCGGTCGCCATCGCTCACCTCGAAGCTCTCCAGCACGTTGCCCGTCATGTTGCCCAGCTCTTCGTGAATGATGTTTCCCGACGAGGTGAGCAGCGACTCGTTCTGGTTGTGGAACAGGATGCCGTCCCAGAACGGCGAGAAGTGGCCGTGCCTGAGCGTGCCGCCGTACTTCCCGACCTGCCAGTCCAGGTTGTAGGTGGGTATCAGGGTCCCCGGTCCCACCACCAGCGGCTCGTCGGGCAGCCGCTCGTCCACCGGCGGCAACTCACCGCTCGCCACCAGGGCATCGAGCATCGGCGACTGGCGGTACATCCCCATCGCCATCGCCTCGGTGTCACTTGCGGCCTCCGCACCCGCACCCTCGTCGGCGGCTCCGGCGAACAGCGCCGCGGGAACCAGCAACGCTGCCAGCAACGCCACGACTACCAATTGCGAACGTCTTGCGTCCTTCAACACTTGTGTAACCTCCCATCGAGACCGTCCAATCACGGTCACGGTCCGTATCGAAACCTACTGAGAGTAGGGGTCGGCCGCGTCGCGCAGCCCGTCCCCCAGAAAGTTGAACATCAACACGGTGATTATCACGAACAGCACCGGTATCAGCAACCAGGCGCTGTGCGCTATCGCCTGCACGTCCTGCGCATCCTGCAGCAACACGCCCCAGCTTACGGCCGGCGGCAGCATGCCGATGCCGATGAAGCTGAGCGCCGTCTCGCCGAGGATCATGTTCGGTATCGCAAGGGTCAGCGAGACGATGATGTAGCTCAGGAACGACGGCACCAGGTGCTTGGCGATGATCACACCCTCGCCGGTGCCCGCGAGTTTCGCCGCCGTGACGAAGTCCTCGCCGCGCACTGAAAGAAACTTGCCCCGCACCACGCGCGCCAGGCTGGTCCAGCCGATGATCGACAGGATCATCGTGATCGCGAAGTAGGTCTTCGGTATCGACCAGTTCTGCGGCAGCGCGGCGGCCAGCACCATCCACAAGGGAATCGTCGGGATCGAGATCAGCACGTCGATGATGCGTTGCACGACGTTGTCGACCAGGCCGCCGAAGTAGCCGGAGATACCACCCAGCAGCACGCCCAGGAACAGGCTCAGCGCCACGCCCACCAGGCCGATGGTGAGCGAGATGCGGGCGCCATACACGACCCGTGAGAACAGGTCCCTTCCCAGGTGGTCGGTGCCGAACAGGAACACCTGGCCGCCGGGTGCCCCGAACAGGTGCAGATCGCCGCGAATCAGGCCCCAGAACTTGTACTCCGAGCCGCGTACGAAGAGTCGGATCGGGTAACGCTCCGTGTGCTCCTCGACGAAGTGGCGGCGGAACGTCTCCGGGTCCCGCTCGCGCCGGTAGCCGTACACGAAGGGCCGCTGCAACCCGCCTTCCGGAGCGACGAAATGAATGCTGTGGGGCGGCGCCTGCAGCAGCTCCGCGAACCGCTCGCGCGCGGTGTAGGGTGCGATGAACTCCGAGAAAATCGCCAGCAGGTAGAGCACGCCGAGCACCGGCGCGGCGATCACCGCGAGCTTGTGCCGGCGGAAGCTCCACCAGATCAACTGCCACTGCGAGGCGGAGAAACGGCGGTCGGTGTCGGCCGGGCTCTCCGTCGCGGCAGGCGCGGCGGCGCGTTGCGTCACGTCTCGGACACCTGTTCGAAGCGGATGCGGGGATCGATCCAGGCCAGCATAACGTCCGATATCAGGGTGCCGGTCACCACCAGCGTGCTGAGGATGATCACGAAGCTCCCGGCCAGGTACATGTCCTGGAACAGCAAGGCGCGCAGCAGCACCGGTCCGACGGTGGGAATGTCCAGCACCAGCGAGATCAGCAGCTCGCCCGAGAACAGGAACGGCAGCAGCCAGCCGATGGTGCTGATGAGCGGGTTGACCGCCAGCCGCACCGGGTACTTGAACAGCAGGCGGCTTTCCTTGAGTCCCTTGGCACGGGCGGTGATCACGTACTGCTTGCTCAGCTCGTCGAGCAGCGTGCCGCGCATGATGCGGATCAGCGCCCCGGTGCCCGAGATCCCCAGCAGGATCATCGGCACCCACAGGTGGGCGAGCAGATCGAAGAACTTGCCCCAGCTCCAGGGCGCTCCCAGGTATTCGGAGGAGTGCAGCCCCGACACGTTGATCCCGAACTGCGAGAACAGGGTCCACACCACCAGCAGCGCCAGCAGGAATCCGGGCGTGGCGATGCCGATGAAACCGAGGAAGGTGAAGAAGTAGTCCGCGATCGAGTACTGGTGGGTGGCCGAGTAGATGCCGATCGGAATCGCCACCACCCAGATGAACAGCACCGACAGCATGGTGATCACCACGGTGAACCAGACGCGCTGGCCGATCACCTCGCTCACCGGCCGGTTCCAGTTGAACGACCAGCCCAGGTCGCCGCGCAGGATGATGTTGCTGATCCACAACAGGTACTGGGAGTGCAGCGGCCGGTCCAGCCCGTACTGCTGGGTGAGGCGCGCGATCTCGTCGTCCGCCAGCTCGGTGCCGGAGGCGCGCAGGGTCTCGATCAGCGTAGTGAGGAAGTCGCCGGGGGGAAGCTGAATGAGAAGGAACGAAATGAGGGAGATGAACAGCAGCAGGGGTATGAGAATGGCGATACGGTTGGCTATGTAGCGCAGCATCTACGGTCCGAGCACCAGCATCGGAAAACAGTATGCCACTCCCCGCGGGCGGTCAACGTCGAGCCAACGACGGGTCGACAGGGACTTTGCCACGCATCGGGGAGCTATTTCATCGAGCTGCAGCGTGGCTCTCGCGGCGCTCGCGGCGCAGGAACGGATCGTCATCCGGCCCGGTCCCGGCCGCCGCTCCCAGCGTGGTCCCAACCCGCTTCAGTACGACCGCGGTCGCCTCCGACAGCACCGGCTCGTTCAGCGCCCGGTGGATCTCGGCCGCCGTCCAGCCCGGAAACGCCCGGCTCACCGCCGCGCTGCGAAAGCGCCCGCCTTCCCGCAGGTGAATCGTCAGGCCGGGCCGGAGCGCCGCCGGACGGCTCGGCGCAGGCTGCTCCGGCACCTCGACCCACACCTCCGGAAAGCCCCACGACTCGTACAGCCGCAGCTTGCCGCGGCGCACGTCGGTGGTGTTGTCCACCTCCAGCACCACCTCCGGCAACGCATCGGTGCCCACCTCGATCGCGTTGCCTGCCGGGATCGCCTGCGCCGGGAGCAGAAACAGGATCTGGTCCGCCTGCACGATGCGCTGCCGCTCGCCACGGGCGTTGCGCACCACCAGGTCGGTGTGCCCGACCGCCTCGATCGGCGCCCCACGCGCCGCCGCGATCCGGTCGGCCAAGCGGGCCAGGCGCGAAGCCGGGAGCTCGTGGTAGTAGCTGACCGGCGGGTCGCAGATCATGGCTGTTTCGGTGTCGCCGTCCCAATACTCGAAGCGGACTTCGCCGTCGTGGACCTCGTCGATCGTATCCATCTCTTCGCGCGAGATGCGGACCGGGTGGCAGCCCGGAAACTCCAGCGCTTCCGGCCCACGGCGCTCCCCCGGCGGTGACAGAACGGTGACGATCGGGTCGGCCATCGAATCTATCCTTGCACGCGAGGCGTGCTCAGGACAATCAGGAGGAATGGTGGGAATGGGCGCAGGATGCGCTCGGCGACGCGATCCGCTACGGTAAGGCATCGCAAGCGAACGGAGGAGCAGCATCGTGGGAGCTTCGATGATCGACGTGCAGGCGCTGGAGGCGTTCTGCATCGCCGCCATGACGCAGGCCGGCATCGGCCGCGAGGACGCCGAGCTGTCGGCGCGGGTGTTCGTGACCACCGACACCTGGGGCACGTTCACCCACGGCACGCGGCAGATCCGGGGGCTGATGAAGAATGCGCGCCGCGGCCGGCTGGCCGCCGCCGCCCGCGAGGAGACCGCCGGCGAGGGGGCGTCGTGGGCGATCATCGACGCCCGCCACGGCATGCCGCCGGCCATTTCCTGCCGCGGCGCCCTGCTGGCGGTGGAGAAGGCGCGCCGCACCGGCATGGCCTACGTCGGCATCCGCGGCAGCAGCCACTTCGGCGCCGCCGGCTACTACGCCAACCTGATCGCCGAGCAGGGCATGTTCGGGCTGGCGATGTGCAACGTGGAGCCGTGCATGACGGTGCCGGGTGCGCGCAGCCGCATCCTGGGCACCAACCCGATCGCCTGGGCCGCGCCCACCGGCACCGGCCGCAGCATCATGCTCGACATCGCCACCAGCGCCGTCGCCGCCACCAAGATATTCGCCGCCAAGACCGAGGGCCGCAGCATCCCCGACACCTGGCTGGTGGACGACGCCGGAGTTCCCACCACCGACCCCACCATCTACCCCGAGCAAGGCGCGCAGCTTCCTATGGCCGGCCACAAGGGCTACGGCCTGGCGGTGCTGGTCGAGATCCTCACCGCGGTGCTGACCGGTTCCGCGATGATGGGCGAGGTGCACAGTTGGGTCGCGGACGATCCGGTGCCCCCCGACCAGGGACACGCCTTCCTGGCCCTGGACGTCGGCGCCATGATGCCGGCGGAGCGCTTTCACCAGCGCATGGCAGTCATGTGCGAGGCGATCAAGGGTGCGGACGCAGCCGCGGGCGGGACCATCTACCTGCCCGGCGAGATGGAGTGGGAACGCCGCGAACAGGCACTGGCGGACGGCATCCCGCTGCCCCAGGACGTGCTGATCAGCCTGCGCGGACTGGCCGCCGACAGTGGCATCGATCCCGCCGCCTACGGTCTCGACCTCGGCGCATGAGCGGCACCATGGTGCTCGGCTACGACGTCGAGACCGCGTCGGATAACACGGTCGGGTTTCTCGAGGGCGCCACGGAGCTGCATGAGAAGTTCGGCGTGCCCTGGACGATCTATCTCACGGGACAGACGGTCGAGAAGTGCACGCATGCGATACGCCGGTGCATGCAGAGTCCGCTGCTCACGGTGGCCCAGCACACCTACAGCCACGTGCTGCTCAAGAGCGTGTACATGACGCCGGGGGACGGCAAACCGGTACACGGCGCGGTGCCCAACTTTTTCCAGGAGGGCGGCTCTCTCGATCAGATTCGCGACGAGATCGCGAAGGCGCAGGGCGTGATCAAGGAGCTGCTGCAGGTGGACTGTCACGGGCTGACCGGTCCGTGGGGCTATTGCCGCGGGCTGGTGGATCGGCCGGACCTGCTGCAGATCCTGCGCGACAACGGGATCCGGTGGATCCGCACCAACGCCCGCGATCACCGCGACTGCCAGCCCACCCCTTTTTCCGAGCAGCCATTCTTCTACGCCGACCAGGGCTTCCCCGAAATCCTGGAGCTGGGGATCCAGGGCTACCAGGACCACTTCTACTGGGAGCGGTTCGACGACCGCACGCACGGCGAATCCTACCAGGATTATCTGTTCGCCATGGTCGACGAGACGGCCAGGAACGGCTGGCTCTGGAACCTGTGCAGCCACGATCACGGCACTCCGACCAGGCGCGAGTTCGAGGAAAAATGCGGGTGGCTCGGCGACCTGATCGCCCGCGCCAAGGAGACGGGCCTGCGCTTTGCCTCGCCCCCGGAGATATATGAAGAACTAAAGGCAAACTGATTAGGACTCCACTTGAAGCGAAATTCGGGTGGTCTCGTACCGTATCGGCGACATCCTATACTTGAGCCACATAATCGGACCACGCCGGGATTCCCTACCACCGCCTCTACGACCTACCCCGAGCGCGGCGCGCAGTTGCCGATGGCCGGCCAGAGCGATACGGCAGCCTCGGCAGCCCCCATCCGGGAGCGCGCTTGCCTGGCCGTAGACGTCAGCGGCGTGGTAGCCCACAGGGGGCTACCACGCCGACCTGCCACGATGCGCGCCGCGACGAAGGAATGGACACAGCCGCGCTGACTGGCCGGCAACAGAAGCCGCAATCCGGCTGACTTCGGTCTTGACCTCCACGGTTGAGCAGGAACAGATTATTGTGCAGTGCACCCTTACGGATATTGGGTATCGTCCCTGACGCCATGGGTCTGGACTCTACTGTTCAACAGCTCTCCGCAGGTGGTGCAGATCCAGTCTCAGCCATCGTAGCGGTGTTAGGCTGGGGCCTTTAATGTTATGAGAGTTACTTCCATCCAAATCAACAATTTTCGGGGCATCAGGGATCTCAAGCTCGACCTGGGCCAGGTCACTGTCTTAGTCGGCGAGAACAACACGGGCAAGACTTCAGTGTTGGACGCACTGCGCCTTTGTCTTCGCGACCTTGGCCCGCGCCGGCGCGTGGTCTTTGACGCGCTGGACTTTCATCTTCCGGACGACACGACTGACCCCTCCTCCGCCGATCCGATAAGGATCGACATAGCGTTCTCAGAGGGCTCCAGCGGCGAGTGGAACGAACAACTAGTCGGTCGCCTCAACCGTGACGGGATTCTGCAAGTGGACGACGACGGTCGTGGACACGTGCGGCTGCGCGTAACCTGCGCTTATGCTCCTGCTGATCGGGAGTTTAGTCAAGATTGGTCGTTCCTCAATCTTTCGGGAGATCAGTTGACCACCGTTGATGTGCGAGCCCTCACGAGACTACAGCAGGAGGTCTCGTACTTCTACCTTACCGCACTGCGCGATGCCGCACATCATTTCGATGCACGGGGGCCGTTCTGGCGGCCGTTTCTCAAGGACTCTCAGCTCTCCGTCGAGAAGAAAGCCGAGATTGAGCAGAGACTGCGCGAAGTGAACGATCTTGTGGTGAATTCCCATACCAGCTTCGAGCAGGTACGTGAAGGACTTCGTCAAGTGCAGGACATTGTTCCACTCGCTGCTGATGAGGTCGTCTCGATCGAAGCGGTTCCCGGACGCATGTTCGATATGCTGGCAAGGGCTCAGCTATACCTCGGTACCACCTCCGGATCGAAAATCCCGGTTGGCCGGCACGGTGAGGGCACTCAGAGTCTCTCGGTGCTGATGTTGTTCTCCGCCTTTCTTAAGGCGTGGCCCGAAGGATCTCCGATCATCGCCTTGGAGGAACCGGAGGCTCATCTGCACCCTTCGGCGATTCGGGCCCTGGCGCAACTCGTCGACGACTTCGGCGGGCAGAAGCTTGTCTCGACGCACAGCGGCGAATTTATCGCAGAAGTGGAGATCCGTGACATTCGGCGGTTGACCCGTAGCCCCGCAGGGATCAAGTCCTTCCGCGTTCCCCCAAAGCTGCTCTCCGCTGAAGAGACAAGGAAATTCAACTATCACATTCGTCAGGGCCGGGGGGAACTGTTGTTTGCTCGCTGCTGGTTACTGGTGGAAGGAGAGACCGAGACCTGGGTGTACCCTGCCGCTGCCCGGGCGATGGGAGAGAACCTTCATCGCGAAGGCGTGAGGTTGGTTGAGTACCGCCAATCCGATGTCGGACTGCTTGCCAAAGTCGCTAACGCCCTTGGCATCAGTTGGTTTTGTGTAGGTGACGACGATGACGAGCGGACCAGCACCGAACCCAAGGTGCTGGAGAACCTGGACTCGGCTGCAGTGGCGGATCGCGTCGTATTCCCATACGTGGACATTGAGACTCACTTGTTGTCCAATGGATATGAAGCGATCTACCGGGAACAAATGCCGATGCAGAACCTGAAAAAGATCAGGTTACCAGCGTCGGACCCTGGCTACTGGAAAGAGTACGCCCAACATCTACCAGGACGGGCTAAGACCAGAGCTGCCGCCGATGTCGCCGCCGAATTGGAGCGACGCGGCGCGCCGGGAGTAACCCCCGAGATTCGTAGCGTACTGACCACGGTTATCGGTCTTTCGCGAGGGGAAGGTTAGTGACCAGATTCGAGCACCTCAATAAGAACCAACGTAAGGCGGTAACCTGGCACAACGGGCCGCTACTCGTGCTGGCAGGACCGGGTTCGGGCAAGACCGCAGTGTTGACACTTCGTGTTGCGCGGATTATCGAAGAGAACGAGCATGCGGCGGTGCTAGCGCTCACTTTCACCAACAAGGCCGCCGCCGAAATGCGAGAGCGCGTCGATAAGCTCCTTGGTCAGCGTGGCGAGCGCGCACACCTATGTACGTTTCATTCGTTCGCCGCCGAAATCCTCCGCCAGCACGGTAGCCATCTCGGATTACGACCCGATTTCAGCCTTCTTACGCAAGACGACGACCGCATCGCCATTCTCGAAGAGGCAATCGCCGAACTGCCCGACGAAGGTGATTCACTGCCGACAGATCGTAAGAATCTCATCGCCTTCGTGGATCGACTCTTTGCCGAGTCGTATGACGGGGGAACAGAGGCTGCATCGTTGGCTCACACTCCCTCGTGGGTCCCGTTGCTTTACCGGGGCTACTGCGAGGCACTGCTCGCCGGCAACCGCCTGGACTTTGGTAGCCTGTTACACTTTACACGACAGCTCCTGAAAGAGAAGCCCGGTGTTGCCCGGGTGCTACGACTGGGGTGGACGCATGTCTGCGTCGACGAGTTCCAGGACACCAATAAGGCTCAGTATGACCTGCTTCGTCTTATCGCACCAGTAGAGCGCCACGATCTATTCATAGTAGCGGACGACGACCAGATCATCTATCAGTGGAACGGAGCGAGCCCGAAACGGTTGCACGCGCTGCGCAACGACTACAATACCAAGATCGTGCAACTACCTGAGTGCTATCGCTGCCCCGCACCGGTCGTCACGCTTGCAAACCGACTTATTGCCCACAATTCGGGAAGAGTTCACGACAAAGTGCCCATATCCGCCCGCAGCACTTCGAGGGGCAGTCTCGATGTAGTCCGCGTTCTCGACCTTCCTTCACCAAACCAGGAGGCCAGGTTCATAGCAAATGACATCGTCGAGCGCAAAGTTTCGGCGTCTGATTGTGTCATCCTTGGACGCACCGCACGCTTGATTGGCGAAGTAGCGACTGCTCTGCGTGATGCCGGACATGAGGCTCACGTAGCTCGCAGAAAGAGCGACTTTGAATCACCAACGGTGCGCCTGTTGGTGGAGTCTCTCCGACTGGCAAACGCACGCCATGATCGTGACATCCTACGAAGACTCTGCCTCGCTTGGGATGACCTGGTCGGCGTAACCCTTGAACCCGATGCGATCGCAGCCGCCGCCGCACTGGTAGGGGGCGACTTTTTGCGCGCATGGTCTGATGCCGCGGCCGGGGCCGTTTCTGGACGAGCAGCGAGCGTTTTGACGAGGATCCGATCCAATCTGGTGGACGCACTGGCTTTCCCTACGGTGGTGGACTGGTTTGTTGAACAAGGGTGGAGGTCCTGGAGTGGAGACAATGACCTTGGGCTCACCGAGCAGGAGGTCGAGACATGGAACACCCTCCACAGTGAGATCAGCCGCGAGTATGGCGGAAGCATTACGCTAAATTCCTACCTCATACACCTTGATCTAGCGTCAAAGGAGTCGCGTCCTGGAGGCAACTCGCTACGTTGTATGACTGTACATGGCGCGAAGGGATTGGAGTTCAAACACGTGTATCTGATTGGGATGGCTCAGGAGGTATTTCCATCATTTCAGGCCCTGCGCAACGGACGACGGAGCCGGCAACTAGAGGAAGAGCGTCGGAACTGCTTCGTGGCGATCACCCGTGCGGAGGAGACCCTGACGCTCACTCGGTCGCGGATGTACTACGGATATCCCAAGGGCCCATCCCAGTTTCTCAGCGAGATGAGGCTGTAGTGCACTATGGGTGAACCGAACACCATGATGTGTGGAGCACGGCGACAGCCCTCCGCGGCCTCCAAGAGCCAAGGGCGCCCCGCGAGGCCTTGTCGATATGGGCGGACCGCGGCTCAGCCATAATCGATCAGCCTAGCTGGGCTTGGATCGCTGTTCGCTGTTGCAACAGAGGCACAGGTGCACAGGCGCCGTAGGGCCGTGTTAGGGACGTGCTGCCGCACTTGACGTCGAGTGCCATAGAATGGCAGGCTTGACCTCCAGCTACCTCATAGGAGTAAACCCACATGAGTGCGCTCAATCAGCAGCAGGTTGACCAGTTTCGGGAACAGGGATTCCTGAAGGTCGAAAGAGTGCTGGATCCGGCCACCCACCTCGATCCGGTGATCGAGGAATATACAGGGGTACTCGACTCCCTGGCCAAGGAGCTGTTCGCCGCCGGTGAGATATCCTCCACCTACGACGAGCTTCCGTTCGGCGAGCGGGTAACGCGAGTCTACGCCGAGAGTGGCCGCAATCACGCGCAGTACTTCGACTTCTCGCTGCCGTTCGCGAACGTCCGCGAGGACACGCCGTTCTGGTGCGGGCCGGCGGTGCTGAACGCCTTCACCGCGGAACCCCTGCTGGACGTGGTGGAAGCGCTCATCGGCCCGGAGATCTATTCCAACCCGGTGCAGCACGTGCGCATCAAGCCGCCGGAGAGCAGGCTGCCCAAGGATGGCAACGGCAAGCCGATCATCGGGGCCACCCAGTGGCATCAGGATCACGGCGTGGTGACCCCCGAGGCCGACGAGACCAACATGCTGACCGTCTGGTTCTCGCTCTACGACACGCCGGTCGAAGCGGGACCGCTGAAGGTCGTTCCACGCAGCCACACCGACGGCCTGCGCACCCACTGCCCCAACACCGGCCGCGCGATTCCGGAGAAGCTGTTCGAAGTCGACGCCACGGTGCCCGTTCCCACCGCGCGCGGCGACGTGGTGTGTCTGCACCGGCAGACGGTGCACGGTTCGCTGGCCAACGTCGGCAACGAGATCCGCTGGAGCTTCGACCTGCGCTACAACCCGATCGGCCAGCACACCGGGCGCGGGGCGTTCCCCGGCTTCGTGGCCCGGAGCCGCAAGGCGCCGCACCGGGAACTGCGCGACGCCGACGAGTGGCGTCGAAGCTGGGAAGAGTGCCGCCGGCGGATGGCCCACATCAACCAGGGGGGGGAGACCGACGTGCCCTTCGGCCGCTGGACCGACGGCCATCCCGACTGCGCCTGAGGTACCGGCCGCCATCCCGGAAATGCCGCCGAAGCCCGTGCCGGCGGCCCCTCGTCGACTCCGATCCAGCAGCGCGCCGCGAAATACCGGCAGCACTCCACACCGGTTTCCACCGTGGGGTGGCGGAGTGACCCCCGCGCAACCGCTGCCCTGATGGACTGCGAGTCGGCAGCCGATGCCACCCGGCGGGTGCTGGCCGCGGTAAGCAGCACGCGCCTGCTGGCCACCGCCCGGGCCCTGATCGACATACCGAGCCCGTCCGGGCAGGCCGGGGCGGCCGCCGACCGGCTCGCCGAACTGCTTGCCGCTGACGGGTTCGCCGTGAGCCGACCGGTCGCCGACTGGCCGCCGGCGCCGGCGGTGGTGACCCGCCTCGAATCCGGCGCTCCCGGCCGCGTGCTGCAGTTCGACGGCCACCTCGACACCGTGCATCTGCCGTTCCGCGCCTCGCAGTTGCATGACCGCGGTGGCGGAAGCGTGCTGACCGGCTCCGGTGCCGCGGACATGAAGGGCGGCATCGCCGCCGTGGTGGAAGCGTTGCGCGCCCTGCGCGACGTCGGCGTGCCGACGGCCGGATCAGTGCTGCTCACCGCCCACGAGCACCACGAAGGGCCGGTGGGAGACGGCCGCCAGGTGGCGGCGCTGGCGCGCGCCGGGATCCACGGCGACGCCGTGCTGCTGCCCGAGTACCAGGCGACGCCGCTGCCGTTGCGCGGTCGCGGCGCCGCGATCGTCAACCTCGTCCTGCGGCGCTCCGGCGAGCCGATCCACGAGGCGTTGCGCACCGGCGAACTGCCCGACGTGGTCGCCGCGGGGGCGGAGCTGGTCCTGGAGCTCACGGCGCTGGGGCGCCGGCTGCGCGCGGAGAGCGGCGCCTCGCGCGCCGAGTCCGACTCCCTTTTCGTGGGCCGCTGCGCCGCCGGCGAGATCTACAACCAGGTCCCGACGGAGTGCCGCATCGAGGGCATCCGGCGCTGGGTGGAGCCCGGCCAAGGGGCGGCGGCGCGGGCCCAGGTGCTGGAGCTGGCCCAGGCGGTGGCCGAGCGCCACGGCCTGACCGTCTCCCTGCAGATGCAGACCCGCACCGAGGCGTACTCCGTGGCCGCCACCGACCCCGTGGTCACTGCCCTTCAGGCTGCCTGCCGCGACGTCACCGGCAGCACGCTTCCCACCGGCCCCAAGCCGTTCGTGGACGACGGCAACCGCTACGCATTCCTCGCCGGCATCCCCGCACTCACCCACGGCCCGGCGGCCAGCGGCGCCCACACCACCGACGAGCAGGTGCCGGTCGCCGAGTTGCTGCGCGTGGCCCGGGTCTACGCCCTCACCGCCCTTGCCTACTGCGGGGCCGGCTGACTGACACCACTACACTCACCGACCTGTTCCGGATGCGTGGGGAGTCACGAGATCAAGTCGCGATGCCAGGCGATCCTCCTCGCTCTCAAGGTCGTACTGGTTTTGCAGGCCCATCCAGAACCTGGCGCTGTTTCCGAAGAAGCGTGAGAACAGCAGCGCCGTCTCCGCGGTAATGGCGCGCTGGCCATGAACGATGGCATGAATGCGCCGCGGGTCAACGCCAATTGCCTTGGCCAACCCGTACTGGGTGATGTTCATCGGCGACAGAAACTCCTCGGCGAGGACCTCTCCAGGATGAATCGGGGGTAGCTTGTTCCGTTCGTACTCGTTTTCTTTCAACATATGTGCAAGTAACCATCCCAATGAAACGAGGCACCATGCCTCAATTTACCGAGATTCAGTGGTAGTCCGTTATCTCTACCCGCTCAGCATCTCCGTCGACCCACACAAAGCACACTCGCCATTGGTCGTTGATGCGAATCGCGTGCTGTCCCGACCGATTGCCTTTGAGAGCCTTGAGCCGGTTGCCTGGCGGTATCCGAAGGTCATTCAGATCCGTCGCGTTGTTCAGCACCATCAGCTTCAGTTGCGCTTGTCGCTGAACGGCACGCGGCCACCTCGCGACGCGCTCCCGTTTGAATACCGCCTCGGTGTGTCGATCTCGAAAACTCCGAATCAACGACGCCGGATAATAGCGCGCCGCGCTATTGGTGTCAAGCGCTATGCGACCCGCCGCCACCGGCGCCCACACCGACGACGAACAGGTGCCGGTCGCCGAACTGCTGCGCATGGCCCGCGTCTACGCCCGCACCGCCCTCGCCTGCTGTACTGCGCGGGTCCTTGACGGCGGCGCCGGGGCCGGCCCAGCAACCGTTGCGACGTTTCCGCGCTGCGGCGGTTGCGGCGGCAGTGGCGGGCGGCGGGTAATTGACAGGAGCCGGCCGGATCACAATAATGCAGGGCTGCTGTCCTCCGCGGCCCACCGGACGAGAAAGGAGAGAGGTTGGCGCAATCTGCAAACGCCCCCCCCCCCGGCGCAACGCGAGTTGAGTTGAACCTGGCGTTGCGCCGCAAGGCGTGGCGGGAATACTCGATCAACTGGGAGCTGTACCTGATGGCGCTGCTGCCGGTGATCTGGCTGGTCGTGTTCATGTACCTGCCGATGTACGGCAACGTGATCGCGTTCAAGCGGTTCGTGGCCTCCAAGGGCATCTGGGGCAGCCCGTGGATCGGCTTCGACAACTTCGAGCGCTTCTTCACTTCGTTCAAGTTCGGGAACATCATGTGGAACACGTTCTTCCTGAACGCGTACGACCTGGTGCTCGGCTTCCCGATCCCGATCATCCTCGCCATCCTGCTGCACTACACCCCATTCCAGGGCTACAAGAAAACCGTGCAGATGGTCACCTACGCCCCCCACTTTATCTCCACGGTGGTGATGGTGGGCATCATCTTCAAGCTGTTCTCGCAGCGCATCGGCATCGTCAACGTGGCGCTCACCGCGCTCGGACTGCCGGAGTCCAACTTCCTCGGCTCACCGCTGTGGTTCCCGCACATCTACGTGTGGACCAACATCTGGCAGAACATGGGCTACGCCACGATCATCTTCCTGGCGGCCCTGTCGGCAGTCGACCCGGAACTGCACGAAGCGGCACGCGTCGACGGCGCCACCATCTGGCAGCGCATCTGGCACATCGATCTGCCCGGCATCGCGGCGGTGGTGATCATCCTGCTGATCCTGCGCCTCGGACAGATTCTCAACATCGGCTTCGAGAAGGTGTTCCTGATGCAGAACACCGTCAACATCGTCGCCTCGGAGGTCGTGGACACCTACGTCTACAAGGTCGGGCTCGCGTCGCGCAATCCCAACTTCTCCTACGCCTCCGCGATCGGACTGTTCAAGAACGTGATCGCCTTCTTCCTGCTGATCGCCGTCAACCGCATCGCGCGGCGCACCAGCGAGACCAGCCTGTGGTAGGCGGGCACTGATGGCAACCATGCGAAGGGCGGGGCTTGGCGGCTCCGGCGCTGCCGCTGCCGCGCTGCCGGGCGGCGGCAAACGCCGATCCTCCATCCGCCACGCCAAGGAAGACCGGCTGTTCTACGTGCTCGACGTGGGACTGCTCGGCTTCACCTTCCTGCTGGTCATCTACCCGCTGATCTACGTGGTCAGCTCGTCATTCAGCGATGCCCTCGAAGTGGTGGCCGGGCGGGTGTGGTTGTTGCCGGTCAAGCCCTCCCTGGAAGGCTACAAGGCGGTGTTCGAGTACAACGAGCTGTGGCTGGGCTACGGCAACACCATCTTCTACACCGTGTTCGGGACCATCTACAACGTGGTCATGACCATGCTGATCGCCTACCCGCTGTCGCGCCGCGACTGCAAGGGGCGCGGCCTCCTGATGTTCCTGTTCACCTTCACCCTGTTCTTCCAGGGCGGGCTGATCCCCACCTACCTGCTGATCCGCAGCATCGGGCTAATCGACACCCGCGCGGCGCTGATCATTCCGTTTGCCATCGGGGTGTGGAACGTAATCATCACCCGCACCTACCTGCAGTCCAACATCCCGGGCGAGCTGTACGAGGCGGCACGCGTCGACGGCGCCACCAACACGCGCATGCTGTGGAGCGTCGTATTGCCGTTGTCCGGTCCGATCATCGCCGTCATCACCCTGTTCTACGCGGTCAACCACTGGAACCAGTTCTTCAACGCGCTGGTCTACATCCGCCGCCAGGAGTTGCGTCCGCTGCAGATCATCCTGCGCGAGATCCTGGTGCTCAACTCGCCGGGGGTGATCGACCAGTTGATGGCCTCCGCCTCCCCGGAGCAGGTGGAAGCGCTACAGGCGCGCATGTACCTGCAGGGGTTGATCCAATTCGCGCTGATCGTGGTGGCCACCGCCCCGATTCTGGCGGTCTACCCGTTCGTGCAGAAGTACTTCGTGCGCGGCGTGATGATCGGGGCGTTAAAGGGATGAGCCGGACGGCGCAAGGTAAATTGCAATTCGGAATCCGGGTGTTACCCGGAAAGAAACGAGATCGCGGCGCCAGGCCGCGAGAACGAGGAGCAGCACACATGCTCAAACTCATGGCAGTCGCACTGGCCGCGCTGCTGGCGGTGGGCGGAGTCGCGTTCGCCGCCGGCGACGAGGAAGCAGCCGCAAGTGCGTATCAACTGAACCCGCCGGGGACCTATCCGGTGGTAGACGAGAAGGTGACGATCACGGCGATCGCCTACTACTCGTCGAGCACGTCGTCGGGCACTCCCGAAGACGCGGCGTTCGCGACCTACCTGGAGGACCTCACCAACGTGCACGTCGACTTCATCGAGATGATCGAGTCGAACGGGGCACAGGAGAAGTTCAACCTGATTCTGGCGTCCGGAGACCTGCCGGACATTCTCATTCCGCACAGCTCGATTACCGCGCAGCAGGTGTTCCTGCACGGCAACAACGGCACCTTCCTACCGCTCAACGACCTGATCGAGGAGCACATGCCGTCGTTCAAGCAGCGCTTGGGCGAGTGGCCGTCGATCAAGGCGCGGCTGACCATGCCGGACGGCAACATCTACTCATTCCCGGACGTGTCGAATTGCTTTCACTGCCAGTTCTCGGCCAAGCTGTGGGTATATCAGCCGTGGGTTGAGAAATTGGGGCTGAAGTGGCCGCCGGAGACCACCGAGGAGCTGTACGAGACGTTCAAGGCGTTCAAGACGCAGGATCCCAACGGCAACGGCCAGGCGGACGAGATTCCGATTCTCGGCGCCGTGGACGGCTGGCGCCAGGACCCGTTCACCTTCCTGATGAACCCGTTCATCTTCACCAGCCACCCGTACGGCAACAACTACGGCGCGTTCCTGGAGCGCAGCCCGACCGACGTGCGCTTCGTGGCCAACACGCCGGAGTGGCGTGAGGGCCTGAAGTACATGCGCCGCATGTACGCCGAGGGACTGCTTGGCGACGAGAGCTTCGTGTGGACCCGGCAGGAGGGGATGTCCGCGGTCGAGAACCCGGACAAGGAGCTGGTGGGCTCGTTCCCGGCCGGTTGGTTCGGAATGATGACCATGAACGGCGCCGGTACCGGCCGCTTCGCGCACTTTCAGCCGATTGCGCCGGTGACGGGACCGACCGGATTGCAACAGGCCACCTTCTTCCCGCCCTCCCTGCGCTACCAGACGCAGATCACCCCGAGCGGCGCCGACCGCAAGGAGATCATCGCGCAGTGGGTGGATTGGTTCTACGAGGACCCGATCGTGAACGGCAACCTGGCCTGGGGCTGGCGCCGCGAGGGCATCGACTGGCGCTGGCTCACCGACGAGGAGAAGGCCAAGGGCTGGGTGGCGCGCGACGGCAACCCGGCACAGACGCTGAGCATCAACGTGCACGCCTTTGCGCGCGACCTGTACGACGACGGCTGGCCGCGCACCTCACCGGGCCGGTTCGACATGATCTCGCACAGCGCGCTGCCGCCGGAATGGGCGGAGGATCCCTCCAAGCAGGAGTACCGCCTGATGGTGGCCACGCGCGACCTGTACGCTCCGTACAAGACCGAGAGCTACATCCCGCCCGACCTCGTTTTCGACGAGACCACGCAGGATGAGCTGATCGACCTGGCGGAGACCCTGACCAGCCGCACCGGCCTGGTGCTGCAGCGGGCGACCGAGTTCATCAACGGCACCCGCGACATCGACAACGATGCGGCGTGGAATGACTACGTGGCGGAGCTGGAGCGTGCCGGCATCGACCGTTACGTCGAGCTGTGGCGCGACAGCCTGGCCAACGGAGGCTATTTCAACTAAATCGCTAGTAGCCGCGGAAAAACGACGGCCGGCTCGCCCTGAGCCGGCCGTTTCATTTGTAAGGGTCGGCGGCGTCGCGCAGGCCGTCGCCGACGAAGTTGAAGGCCAGCACGCCGACGATCACGAACACCCCCGGAATCAGCAGCCACGGGTGCAGCGCCACCGTCTGCACGTTCTGTGCCTCGTGCAGCAGCGTTCGTGGGCCGCTGCGCCGCTGGCGAGATCTACAACCAGGTCCCGACGGAGTGCCGCATCGAGGGCATCCGGCGCTGGGTGGAGCCCGGCCAAGGTGGTGGCGGCGCGGGCCCAGGTGCTGGAGCTGGCGCAGGCGGTGGCCGAGCGCCACGGCCTGACCGTCTCCCTGCGGATGCAGACCCGCACCGAGGCGTATTCCGTGGCCGCCACCGACCCCGTGGTCGTTGCCCTTCAGGCTGCCTGCCGCGAAGTCACCGGCAGCACGCTTCCCACCGGCCCCAAGCCATTCGTGGACGACGGCAACCGTTACGCGTTCCTCGCCGGCATCCCCGCGCTCACCCACGGCCCGGCGGCCAGCGGCGCCCACACCACCGACGAGCAGGTGCCGGTCGCCGAGTTGCTGCGCGTGGCTCGGGTCTACGCCCTCACCGCCCTCGCCTACTGCCCCGGTCCCTGAGGCGCGGCGTCATGTAATTGACAGGAGCCGGGGATCTCACAATAATCCAGGGCTGCTGTCCGCCGCGGCCCACCGGACGAGAAAGGAGAGAGGTTGGCGCAATCTGCACACGCCGCCGCAGAACGCGAGTTGAAGCTGGCGCTACGCCGCAAGGCGTGGCGGGAATACTCGATCAACTGGGAGCTGTACCTGATGGCGCTGCTGCCGGTGATCTGGCTGGTCGTGTTCATGTACCTGCCGATGTACGGCAACGTGATCGCGTTCAAGCGGTTCGTCGCCTCCAAGGGCATCTGGGGCAGCCCGTGGATCGGCTTCGACAACTTCGAGCGCTTCTTCACCTCGTTCAAGTTCGGGAACATCATGTGGAACACGTTCTTCCTGAACGCGTACGACCTGGTGCTCGGCTTCCCGATCCCGATCATCCTCGCCATCCTGCTGCACTACACGCCGTTCCAGGGCTACAAGAAAACCGTGCAGATGGTCACCTACGCCCCCCACTTCATCTCCACGGTGGTGATGGTGGGCATCATCTTCAAGCTGTTCTCGCAGCGCATCGGCATCGTCAACGTGGCGCTCACCGCGCTCGGACTGCCGGAGTCCAACTTCCTCGGCTCACCGCTGTGGTTCCCGCACATCTACGTGTGGACCAACATCTGGCAGAACATGGGCTACGCCACGATCATCTTCCTGGCCGCCCTGTCGGCGGTCGACCCGGAACTGCACGAGGCGGCACGGGTGGACGGCGCCACCATCTGGCAGCGCATCTGGCACATCGATCTGCCCGGCATCGCGGCGGTGGTGATCATCCTGCTGATCCTGCGCCTGGGACAAATCCTGAACATCGGCTTCGAGAAGGTGTTCCTGATGCAGAACACCGTCAACATCGTCGCCTCGGAGGTCGTGGACACCTACGTCTACAAGGTCGGGCTCGCGTCGCGCAATCCCAACTTCTCCTACGCCTCCGCGATCGGACTGTTCAAGAACGTGATCGCCTTCTTCCTGCTGATCGCCGTCAACCGCATCGCGCGGCGCACCAGCGAGACCAGCCTGTGGTAGGCGGCCGCTGATGGCGACGCTACGGCGGTCGCAAGCTGCTGGCGCCGGCGCGGCCGCGGCAACGCTGCCGGGCGGCGGCAAGCGCCGATCCTCCATCCGCCACGCCAGGGAAGACCGGCTGTTCTACGTGCTCGACGTGGGACTGCTCGGTTTCACCTTCCTGCTGGTCATCTATCCGCTGATCTACGTGGTCAGCTCGTCGTTCAGCGACGCCCTCGAAGTGGTGGCCGGACGCGTGTGGCTGTTGCCGGTCAAGCCCTCCCTGGAGGGCTACAAGGCGGTGTTCGAGTACAACGAGCTGTGGCTGGGCTACGGCAACACCATCTTCTACACCGTGTTCGGGACCATCTACAACGTGGTCATGACCATGCTGATCGCCTACCCGCTGTCGCGCCGCGACTGCAAGGGGCGCGGCCTCCTGATGTTCCTGTTCACCTTCACCCTGTTCTTCCAGGGCGGGCTGATCCCCACCTACCTGCTGATCCGCAGCATCGGGCTAATCGACACCCGCGCGGCGCTGATCATTCCGTTTGCCATCGGGGTGTGGAACGTAATCATCACCCGCACCTACCTGCAGTCCAACATCCCGGGCGAGCTGTACGAGGCGGCACGCGTCGACGGCGCCACCAACACGCGCATGCTGTGGAGCGTCGTATTGCCGTTGTCCGGTCCGATCATCGCCGTCATCACCCTGTTCTACGCGGTCAACCACTGGAACCAGTTCTTCAACGCGCTGGTCTACATCCGCCGCCAGGAGCTGCGTCCGCTGCAGATCATCCTGCGCGAGATCCTGGTGCTCAATTCGCCGGGAGTGATCGACCAGCTTATGGCCTCCGCCTCCCCGGAGCAGGTGGAGGCCCTGCAGGCGCGCATGTACCTGCAAGGGCTCATCCAGTTCGCGCTGATCGTGGTGGCCACCGCCCCGATTCTGGCGGTATATCCATTTGTGCAGAAGTACTTCGTGCGCGGCGTGATGATCGGAGCGCTGAAGGGATGAGCCGTCGCGAACCACCAACCACTGCAATACTGAGTCCGGGTGTTACCCGGCGCTAAAGGAGACCGCGGCACCAGGCCGCGAAATCAAGGAGCAGCATATATGCTCAGATTCATGGGAATCGCACTTGCCGCGTTGCTGGCGGTGGGCGGACTCGCCTTCGCCGCCGGCGACGAAGAAGCCGCGGCCAGCGCGTATCAAGTCAATCCGCCGGGAACCTACCCGGTGGTCGACGAGAAGGTCACGATCACCGCGATCGCCTACTACTCGTCGAGCACGTCGTCGGGCACCCCCGAAGACGCGGCGTTCGCGACCTACCTGGAGGACCTCACCAACGTGCACGTCGACTTCATCGAGATGATCGAGTCGAACGGGGCGCAGGAGAAGTTCAACCTGATACTGGCGTCCGGTGACCTGCCGGACATTCTCATTCCGCACGGCTCGATCACCGCGCAACAGGTGTTCCTGCACGGCAGCAACGGCACCTTCCTGCCGCTCAACGACCTGATCGAGGAACGCATGCCGTCGCTCAAGCAGCACCTGACCGAGGCGCCGTCGATCAAGGCGCGGCTGACCATGCCGGACGGCAACATCTACGCATTCCCGGACGTCGAGGCCAACTGCTTCCACTGCCAGTTCTCGGCCAAGCTGTGGGTGTACCAGCCGTGGGTTGAGAAATTGGGGCTGAAGTGGCCGCCGGAGACCACCGAGGAGCTGTACGAGACGTTCAAGGCGTTCAAGACGCAGGATCCGAACGGCAACGGCCAGGCGGACGAGATTCCGATCCTGGGAGCCGTGGACGGCTGGCGCCAGGATCCGTTCACCTTCCTGATGAACCCGTTCATCTTCACCAGCCATCCGTACGGCAACAACTACGGCGCGTTCCTGGAGCGCAGCCCGAGCGACGTGCGCTTCGTGGCCAACACGCCGGAGTGGCGCGAGGGGCTGCAGTACATGCGGCGCATGTACGCCGAGGGACTGCTTGGCGACGAGAGTTTCGTATGGACCCGGCAGGAGGGGATGTCCGCGGTCGAGAACCCGGACAAGGAGCTGGTGGGTTCCTTTCCGGCCGGCTGGTTCGGGATGATGACCCTGAACGGCGCCGGTACCGGGCGCTTCGCGCACTTCCAGCCGATTGCGCCGGTGACGGGACCGACCGGACTGCAGCAGACCACGTTCTTCCCGCCCACCATGCGCTATCAGACCCAGATCACCCCGAGCGGCGCCGACCGCAAGGAGGTCATCGCGCAGTGGGTGGACTGGTTCTACGAGGATCCGATCGTGCACGGCAGCCTGGCCTGGGGCTGGCGCCGCGAAGGCATCGACTGGCGCTGGCTCACCGAAGAGGAGAAGGCCAAGGGCTGGGTGGCACGCGACGGCAACCCGGCGCAGACGCTGAGCATCAACGTGCACGCCTACTCCCGCGACCTGTACGACGACGGCTGGCCGCGCACCGCGCCGGGCCGGTTCGACATGATCGCGCACGGCGCCCTGCCGCCGGAGTGGGCCGAGGATCCCTCCAAGCAGGAGTACCGCCTGATGGTGGCCACGCGCGACCTGTACGCGCCCTACAAGACCGAGAGCTACATCCCGCCCGACCTGGTGTTCGACGAGACCACGCAGGATGAGTTGATCGATCTGGCCGAAACCCTGACCAGCCGCACCGGCCTGGTGCTGCAGCGGGCTACCGAATTCATCAACGGCACCCGCGACATCAATGACGACGCGGCGTGGGACGAATACGTAGCCGAGCTGGAGCGTGCCGGCGTCGGCCGTTACGTCGAGCTGTGGCGCGACACGCTGGCCAACGGAGGCTATTTCAGCTAAATCGCTGCCTGCGGAAAAGATGATGGCCGGCTCGCCCTGAGCCGGCCGTTTCATTGGTAGGGGTTACTTGTAGGGGTCGGCGGCGTCGCGCAGGCCGTCACCGACGAAGTTGAAGGCCAGCACGCCGACGATCACAAACACCCCCGGAATCAGCAGCCATGGGTGCAGGGCCACCGTCTGCACGTTCTGCGCCTCGTGCAGCAGCACGCCCCAGCTCACCACCGGCGGCCGCAGTCCCAGGCCCAGGAAGCTCAAGGCGGTCTCGCCCAGGATCATGTAGGGGATCGCCAGGGTCAGGTCGACGATCAGGTAGCTGATGAACGAGGGCAGCAGGTGGCGCACGATGATCGCGAGGTCGCGGGCGCCGGCCACCCGCGCCGCCATGGTGAAGTCCTGCTCGCGCAGCTCCAGCAGCTTGCCGCGCACCACCCGCGCCAGCCGCGTCCAGCCCACCGTGGAGAGGATGATGGTGATGAAGAAGTAGACCCGCAGCGCCGGCCAGTCCAGCGGCAGCGCCGCGCTCAGCCCCATCCACAGCGGGATGGTGGGCAGCGCGATGAGGAACTCGATGACGCGCTGGATCGCGGTGTCGATGGGCCCCCCGTAGAAGCCCGACAGCCCGCCCAGCAGGCAGCCGACCACGAAGCTGAACGCCACCCCGAGCAGTCCCACCGTGAGCGACACGCGGATCGCGTGCAGATTGCGGGAGAACAGGTCGCGGCCCAGCTTGTCGGTACCGAACAGGAACATCTGCCCCGGCGCCGCGACGCCGAACAGGTGGCGGTCGGTCTCGAACAGGCCCCAGAAGCGGTATCCGTCGCCTCGCACGAAGAACCGCAGGTCGAGCTTCTGCGCCGGGTCGGGGCGGTAGTCCCACTCCCAGGTGGCGTCGTTGAACTCGCGCGCGTAGCCGTACACGAACGGGCGCAACTGGATGCGGCCCTCATGCACGAAGCGCAACCGTTGCGGCGGCGCGTAGGCGAACTCGGCGGCGACGGTGCGGGTGCCGTAGGGCGCAAAGAACCCCGCGAACAGCCCGCCCAGGTAGATCACGCCGAGCACTGCCAGCGCCGCCCGCGCCAGCAGGTGGCGGCCGAACCTGGCGCGCACCAGGCGCCAGTGGCTGGCCGTGTAGTAGCGTTCCTGCTCCGCCGCCGCGACGCTGCCGCTCACCGGTTGCTGCGCTCCATGCGAATGCGAGGATCCACCCCCGCCAGCACCAGGTCGGAAACCAGGGTTCCGACCACGGTAAGCGCGCCGATGATCATCACCACGCTGCCGGCCAGGCTCATGTCCTGGAACAGCAGCGCACTGAAGAAGATCTGTCCGGTAGTGGGCAGCGACAGCACGATCGCGGTCACCGTCTCGCCCGAGAAGATCGCCGGCAGGATCCATGCCGCGGAGCTGATCACCGGGTTGAGCGCCACCCGCACCGGATACTTGAACAGCAGCCGCCCCTCCACCATCCCCTTGGCGCGGGCGGTGACCACGTACTGCCGGCGCAGCTCGTCCAGCAGGCTGGCGCGCACGATGCGGATCAGCTCCGCGGTGCCGGCGGTACCGATGACGAAGATCGGGATCGGCAGGTGCTTGAGCATGTCCCACACCCGGCCGAGACTCCACGGCGCCGCCACGTACTCCGCCGAGAACAGGCCGGTCAGGCTGACCCCGAACCACTTCAGCAACAGCCACATCAGCACCAGCGCCAGCAGGAAGTTGGGCGTCGCCAGGCCGAAGAACCCGGTGAAGGTGAACAGGTAGTCGGCAACCGAGTACTGGCGCGTGGCGGAGAGAATGCCGATCGGGATCGAGACGGCGTAGATGAACAGCAGCGTGACGCTGGACAGCAGCAGGGTGGCGGGCAGCCGCTCGGCGATCAGGTCCGCCACCGCGCGGTTGTGCTGGAACGAGATGCCCATGTTGCCGCCCAGGAACTTGCCGAACCACTTGAAGTAGCGCACCACGATGGGCGAATCGAGGTCATACAGCCGCATCAGGCGGTCGATCTCCGCCTGGTCGATGCGCACGCCGGTGTTGCGCAGGCGGGCGATGTGGACATCCAGGTAGTTGCCGGGGGGCAACTCGATGATGAGGAAGCCCACCAGCGAGAGGGCCAGCAGGAACAGCACCATGTAGAGCACGCGCCGCGCGAGGAACGGTACCACTGGGAGCCTGTGTGCCGAATCGTAGCACAACGCGAGGGCTTGCGCGGCAGACCTGGGCGTGGCGGGCCGAGCCAGTACCATCCCATGCTGAACGACGTCTGCATCCCGTGTGGGCAAGGGAGGTGATGGCCCCTGCCCCTGCCCCGGCCCCTGCCAGATCGCCGCCTTCAGGATGCGTGGTTCGTTCGCTGTACGATGTGTCCAGGAATGAGCGGGTTGCCGCCCACCGCAACGCCGGTCTCCGCCGCTGCGTTGCTGCCGCGTGGGCGCCGCGGTGCAGGATTCTGCAAAGAGCGCAAAAAATAGTGCTCTGAGCACTTGACGGGTTTGGCGCCGCTCATAACGGCCCCCTGCCGCACGTTCCGGCCCCTCCTACCCTGCGAACATCCCGCCACGCCCTCCAGGCCCGTCAGCACCCCGTCAGCGCCGGCCTGAGCCCTTCCCGGTGCCGGTCCCGGGACTTGCCTAAACCTGGCATTTCTCAACCATGTTTATATTTACGCCATGGCTACCGCGACCGCTTCGGGCTTCTCCTCCTCGCTCTCCGGGCTCCCCGACCAGGTGCTGCTGGCGCACACCAGGTCCCTCGTCCTGCACGAGCAGGCGCTGCAGCTCGCCGTCCTCGACCACCTGCGCGAGATCCACGCCCGCCACCTCCACCTGCGCCTCGGGTTCTCCAGCCTGTTCGACTACGCCGTGCACGAGCTGGGCTATAGCGAGGGTGCCGCCTGGCGCCGCATAAAGGCGATGCGCCTGTGCTCCGATACCGCCGGGACACGCGAGCGGCTGCAGGACGGCTCGCTCACCCTGAGCGCGGCGGCGCAGTTGCAGAACACCTTCGATCTCCTGCAGCGCACGGCCACCGCCGCCGCGGACCCCGGCTCGCCACCCGCGGCACCGGAGCTGCTGCCGAGCGGCACGGGGACGGCGCCGGAGGCGGGGGATTCCGGGACCGGGGCAGCGGCGCCAGCGCGACCGGTGCCGGCGCTGAACGCGGCGCAGCGGCAGGAACTGGTGGCGCAGGCGAGCGGCAAGAGCACCCGCGAGGTGAAGCAGTTGTTGGCCGGGGTGGCTCCCGAGCTGGCGCGGCCGGCGGATCGCATGCGGGCGCTGGGCGAAGGCCGCTGGGAGCTGAAGGTGGCGATCGACTCCGCCTGTCAGTGCGGGATCGAGCAGCTACGGGCACTGCTGTCGCACGTGGACCCGCACCTGACGCTGGGGCAACTGGTGGAGCGGCTGGTGCAGGACGGCCTGCAGCGCTACGACCCAGGGCGGCCGCCGCGCGGGCGCAGAGGTGGACGCCGGGAGGCAAGCGCGGGCCAGGCGCCGGAGACGAAGCCGCAGGAAGCGCCGGCGGGCGGAGCGACTTCGCCGGCGAAGCGGGGCACGCAAAAGAAACCCGGAGCGCCGCCGCCGGAGGGCACGAGCGCCGGTGGCAGCACGCCGGTGCCGGCAGCGCTGTCCGCAGCGGAACCCGCGCACGGGATTGGCGGCGCCGGCACCTCGGCGGTGGCAGCGCCGCCGTCGGGGCGCGAGACTTGCGGCGCCAGTACCCCGGTGAGTGCCAAACCGGCGGCGCCGGATCGCGATCGCAGCGCTCCTTCGCCAGCGAAGCGGGGAGGGGCGGCACAGCCCGATGGCCGTTCGCGGCCGCAGCCGGCGCCAGCCGGCCCATCCGCAGGCAGCGCGCAGCCGCCCCACCGGGCGCGTCGATCCCGGTACATTCCGGCACCAGTGCGGCGCGAGGTGTGGCGCCGCGACAGCGGCTGTTGCAGTTACGTCGATCCGCACAGCGGGCGGCGCTGCGGCTCCCGCTTCCTGCTGGAGATCGACCACATCGTGCCCTATGCGCTCGGCGGCGGTGCGGAGCCCGCCAACTTGCGCCTCCGCTGTCGAGCCCACCACCGCTTCCGGCATCAGGAGGACGAACCACCGCCCGACGGGGCCACGTGATCGGCGCTCGGCAGGGTGCGGATTGGGCGGTTGGGTGTCGGTCCGATGGCAGCGGGAGCAACGGTTTGCCGGCTTGTCGCGCAGCGTGGGATAGTCCTGAGGCGGAGCCGGCCGCTACACTGCTGCGATGGATGCGGGTCAGGCGGAACGCATCGCCTGTGGCACCGGCAGCCGGCCGCGCGCTGGCTGGAGGCGCTGCGGGTAGGAAACGAACGGCTCGAGGCCATGGTATTGCACCTGCTGCCCGCCCTGCCGGCGGCGTGGCCCGATGGTGCCATGACCGGGCTGCGCGCGCGGGGCGGACTGCCGGCGGACCTGAAGTGGCGCGGCGGGCGACTGGTCGAGGCCGTTGCCGATGACCACGGCGCGATCCGCTTTCCGACCGCCGCGGGCGAGTCCTACCTGGTGCGCGCGCTGGGTGCTGCGGCAGCGCAAGCTTCACACCGATGGACAAGACCGCCATCATACACACGGGCGATGGATATGCAGCCGACGTCACTGAAAGCAAAGATGGCTGACCTCATTCGCGATCTTCCTGACGACGGGAATATCGAGGATGCGATGGAGCGGTTACTGCTGCTCTACAAGATCGAAAAGGGCATTCAGCAGGCCGATCAGGGCAGAACCGTATCTCATGACGAAGCGAAAGATCGATTACGCAAGTGGCTCGACTGAGGTGGACCGTACAAGCCCTCGAAGACCTGGAGTCGATCTGTATCCACACCATCTATCGCAATAGCGGCGAGTCAGTACAGATCCTGACCGTGCATCACAGCGCTCGATTGCTCGACAGCTCCCGGTTCGAAGCGGGATGAGCCTGCTCACGCTCGACTGCCGGCGCCGCCGTGCCGACGGCCGCGTGGACATTGCGCCTATCCAGGTGCCGGCGGCGCGCATCGGGGTGGTGGTGATCGACATGTGGAACGGGTACCCGTGCTGCACCGGACGCGGGCTGTTTGCCGCGCTAGTGCCGCGTATGAACCGCGCCCTCGCCGGGATGCGAGCCGCGGGAGCCACGGTGATCCACGCCCCGAGCGACGTGAGCGACCAGTACGTGGGCTGGCCGCAGGCGGAGCGGGTGGCGGCCCTGCCGCGCTACGAGCTGCCGCGGGTGCGTGACATTCCGGTGCCGCGCTTTCCGTTCGCGGGACAGACCTGCCTGTGCGGGCCCGGCATCGCCTGTCCCTACATGCACCATTGGCATGCGGTTCATCCCGACCTCGCGATCGAGGAGCAGGACTTCCTGTTGGTGGGACCGGTCTACGGTGCCGCCGGCACCCAGCGGCTGCACGCCCTGTGTCGGGACCGGGGACTGACCCACCTGCTCTACCTGGGCATCGCCACCAACAACTGCGTGGTGAGCAAGGCGGCGGGGATGCTGTACCTGGCGCGTGCGGGCCTGGAGGTGATCCTGGCACGCGACCTGACCGCGGCCTACGACCGCTACGACCCGGCCAGCGGCTACACCAACGACGCCGCCACGGCGCGGGCGGTGGCGGCCATCGAGGAGCAGTTCTGTGCCACGGTCGATCTCGGCGCAGAGCTGGCAAAGGCCGGACTCTGGCCGAATGCGCCTCCGGTCGATATGGTCCACATCATGCCCTGGGGCCAGCGCGATCAGCCCTACCTGTTCGAGGACCGGTTCACCGCCACCCTTACCTTCCCCACCGGCCCTCCCGGCGGGCCGCAGCGCGGCACCTCCATCCACTACACCCTCGACGGCAGCGCTCCCTCCCCGGCCGCACCGCGCTACGCCGGGCCGCTGACCATAGGCGCTTCCGGGGTGCTGCGCGCCCAGCCGTTCGCCGCCGGCCGCGCCCGAGGCGCGGAGAGCGTCAGCCACTACTTCCGCCTCGCGCCGCTCCCACCGCTGCCCGAGGTGCACCTCACCGACCTGCGCCCGTTGCGCGCCACCTCGCCGCGGCTGCTGGACGGCCATACCTACGACGCGGTGGCCCCGGAGGTCGGCTTCGACACGGCTGCCGGCGGCGGCGCGTTGCGCATCGGCGGCCGCATGCGTGAACACGGCATCAGCGTGCATACGCCCGCGCACGTGGTGTACGCCCTGCAGCCGCACTGGCGCCGCTTCGTGGCGCTGGTGGGGCTGGACGACTCCCTGCTCGACCAGGACCACGGCATGCTGCGGGCGAGCCGCGTCGCGGTGTGCTTCCGGGTGTTCGTGGACGGCGCGCAGGTCGCGGCCAGCCCGACGCTGCGCGCGGCGCAGGTGTGGCGCTTCGACCTGCCGCTCGCGCCCGGCAGCGGGGTGATCAGCCTGGCAGCGATGAACCTGGTGCAAAGCGGCCACGGCGGCGCGGCTGACTGGGTCGCGGCCGGGTTCCTGGACGCGTGAGTCTTCCTCTGGCTGCCAAAGCGACGTTCCGGCATGGCCCGCAGCGTCCGCGCCGGGTGCCGCTCCTGCCGGGGCTCGACGTCGGGCGCAGCTACTACGACTACCACAGCTACCGCGGTACCCCGAAACGCTACCGCGCCGACGGCCCCGACAGCATCGCCATCAGTGACGGCCCCGACCTGTTCAACCAGGTGTTGATGGGCGACGGCGCCTGGTACCTGCACGCGGGAGACCGCCCGGCGCTGCGCCTGGCGCACCGCCCTTACTGGCCCAACTCCTACATCAAGCCCGACCTGATACCGGGACTGGGTATTTCCGGCGACCTGTACTTCGCTGCCCTGAGCGACGGCGAAGAGGTCCCGCTGCACCTCCGGACGCGGGTGGAGGCGCGCTTCAGCCCGGGCCAGGCGGAGTGGGTATGCACCGTCCCGCGCTCGCACGAGCCGGGCCCGCCCGCCCCGGTGGCGCAGGATACCCACGTCCGGACGACCGCCGCCGAATCGCGCGACGCTGCGCACGCGCCGGGCGGCGCCGGTGCAGCGCGCCGACCGCGGAACGCGGCAGCGACGACCGCCTCCGGCGCCACGGCCCGCGGCCACCTGCGGTTGCGGGCGCGTCCGCTGGTCTCCACCAACGGCTGCGTGCTGCTGCTGGAGGGGAACACCGCCCTGGCGGTCCGGCTCGACCTGGCCGCCGGTGCCGACAGCGCCCGGAAACGGGTACGCACCCCGCCGGCGCCACGGCGCGGCGACGGTTACCTGGTCCTGGACCATCCCTGGTTCCCCTACACGCAGGTTGCCGTCGGCACTACAGCCGGCGCCGCGACCGCGATCGAGGTACTCGGCGATACCTGCGCCGTGCTGACGCTGCGTCCCGGCGACGGCTTGCTGTTGGTCTGGGGCTACACCGACCACGACCGCGAGGGGGTGGCCGCGGCGTACCGCCGGCTGCAGGAGCGCCCGTTCGCGGCGCCCGACTGGGCGGCGCGGATGCGCGAGCGCTGGTTCGAGCACTGGGTGGGGCGCTGCCTCCATCCGGAGCGGCGCTTCCGGCAGCTCATGGAGCGGTTTCCGGAGGCCGCCGCCGAGGCGGTCGAGTTCTGGCACCCACGCCGGCGCCTGCACATCGAGACCCCGGAGCCGGAGCTCGACGCCGTGGTCAACCGGGCCGCGGTGGAGCACCGCTACCAGTTCGAGTACCCGGCGTTCATTCACGGCATCCTGGGCTGGAACAAGTACGGCAAGATCAACTTCGGCTACTACGCCGCGGACGATGCCGGCATGCACGACGAGGT
Source organism: Spirochaetia bacterium (assembly GCA_965203905.1). Classification (GTDB taxonomy): domain Bacteria; phylum Spirochaetota; class Spirochaetia; order SZUA-6; family Bin103; genus Bin103. The sequence goes on from CBDBDQ010000005.1 coordinate 7,274,362, forward strand.
GTCCGACTCGCTGCACTTCATCTCCGGCAGCCAGGACCCGGGCGGGCGCCAGCGCTACCTGTCGGCCGCGTTCCACAGCATCAGTTGGGCCGAGGAGGTGGACTTCTACTTCGTCGAGCAGGTGTGGCACCACTACCGCTGGACCGCCGACCGCGGCTTCCTGGAGGCGCTGTACCCCGCCGCGCGGCGCTCGCTGGAGCATGCGCTGGGGGCGAGCGACCCGGACGCCACGGGGATCATGACCGGCTACTACGAGTTCTGGCAGAACGACGCCCACTCCCGCGGCGGCAAGTGCGTGGTCCACGGCGCCCTGGCCTGGGGCGCGCTCAGCGCCGCCGCCGCCATGGCCCGGGTTCTCCAGCGTGAGGAGGATGCCCTCCGCTACCGCGACTACGCGGCGCTGGTGCGGCGGCGGCTGGAACGCGAGCTGTGGCACGAACCGTACGGCGCCTTCGGCTCGGCGGAGTGGAACGGCGACGTGCGGCCGCGGCCGGAGACGCAGGAGCAGTTTCTGCCCTCGCTGCGCAGCCTGGGGTCGCCGCGGTGGCGGCGGCGCGCGGCACGCTACCTGCGCGACCAGTTCTTCCTGCGCCCCGCCGCCGGGGTCACGCTGGAGCTGATCAATGACTGGTGGCCGATCTTCTGGAGCCATCACTACGTGGCCAACGGCGACGCCCTGCTGAGCGTGCTCGCGGCGGCGCGCAGCGGCGACATCGACGGCTACTGGCCGCTGGTGCGCTGCATCGTCGAGGGCGCCCTGACCAGCAGCGACGGCAGCCTGCGCTCGACCCAGGACAACTCCGGGCGCGGCACCGGCCTGCGCCACACCGCCGAGGTGCAGGCGCCCCTGCTGCAGATGGTGGCGGAGGGGCTGTTCGGCATCCACCCCGACACGCACGAAAACCACCTGCTGGTACGGCTCGGCTTGCCCCGCCACTGGCAGCATGCGCGGCTGCAGCGCCCCGGCCTGACCCTCAGCTACCGGCGTGAGGACTCCCCGGAGCCCACCGTCATCCTGGAGGCGACCTGCGACCCACCGCGGCGGCTCACCGCCGAGCTGCCGGTGCGCGCCGAGGTGCGCGCCGTGAGCGTGAACGGCGCCCCCGTCCCGCCGCGCTTCGCGGCGGACGTGGGTGCCGCGCGCCTGGTGCTGGACAGCGGCACAGCCGGCGGCAGCCGGCGCCACACGTTCGTGGTGAAACTGGGTCCCGAGGTGGAGATCAGTGCCCCCGAGCGCCTCGTGGTGGGGGACACCGCAGCCTGCCGGATCAGCGGCGCCCGCGTGCTGGGTTGGGAGGAGCGCAGCGGTCGCGTCGCCGCCGCTGGCGAGGCGCAGCCGACCGGCCTCACGCTGCGCGCGGCGGCGGCGGGACGCAGCACCGGCTTCCTGCGCCTGCGCACCGGACAGGCCGCATGGGACGAGCCCGTCGATCTGGAAGTGGTGCCGCCCTGGGAGCTGGTGGAGCGGCTGTCCCCGGCGCTGGTGAACGATCGTGCGGAAGTGGTCAGCCCGCGACTGGACCTGTCCTCCCGCGCGCTGCTGCTGGAGTTGCGCAACAACAGCTCGCTCCTGCTGAGCGGTGCCGCCCACGCTCTCGGCTGCAGCGCCACGGTGTCGCTGGAGCCGCGCGCCACCCGCGAGGTGCGCCTCGACCTGAGCCCGGCCTGGAGCAGGCTCTCACCGGGCACGCTGCCGGTGACGGTCACCCTCGGCGGCTCCTCCGCAACGGGAGAAGCGGTAAGCTGGCTGCTGGCCCCGCCGCCGCAACGCTGGAACGGATCGGAGCGGGTCGTACCGGTCGACCTGTCGGCCGCCTACAACGCCGACGCCGGCCACCTCTACGGCCCCGGCTTCCGCTGGCGGCTGGACTACACCGGCTGTGGCGTCGGGGTGGACCGGCGCCGGCCGCCGCCCGCCCGTGACGCCCGCGGCTACGTCTTGCACCACTCGCCCATGGGCCAGCTCGCCTGGGGCTGCCTGCCCGAGCACACCTACGGCCTGGAACGGGAGATCCTGCCGGAGTTCGACCTGCAGTGGGAGTTTCCGCCGCTGCCGCCCGACTACGAGCCGCTGCCGGGCCTGCGATTCCGCACCGGAGGACGCCGGCTGCTGGCCCTGGCCGCCACCGAGCCCTACGCCCAGTTGCCGAGCAGCGTACGGCTCGACCTCGCCGCCGGCGGCACCGCCCGGGCCCTGGAAAAGCTCTACCTGCTCACCGCCAACCTCACCAAGACGGTCAAGAGCTACTACCCCGCCGGCGAAATCATCATCCACTATGACAGCGGCGATTCGCAGCACCTGTCCCTGGTGCCGCCGCACACGATCAGCTGCATGGCGCAGCCATTCTGCCCGCGCGCCTGGCACGTTCCCTACGGGCGCTTCGAGGGCGCACTATCCAGCTACGGCGCTGTCGAGGACGAAAAGATCCCCAACCTCGCGGTGCAGGACCTGGTGACGGACCCGACCCGCGGAGTGACGGCCCTGGAGTTGCGCTGCGTCGCCAGCGAGACCCTGCTCGGCCTGCTGGCGCTCAGCATGCTGCCGGCAATCGACGCCGGCGACGGTCAGGTAATGAGCGCCAGCTCCGCCAGCGCCGCCTCCTGATCGGCCCGCTTGGCGAGCGTGGTGCGCACCAGGTCGCGGGTCAGTCCCTGCTGATCCGTTGCGGTCAGGCGCTGCGCCTTCTCCACCCAGTCCTCACGGATTCCATCCACTCCATGCAGGGCACCCGCCAGCGCACCGCACATCGAGGCGATGGTGTCCGCATCGCGGCCGAAGTTGGCGCCGTAGGTCACGCAGCGCTCGACGTCGCCGCCGGCCAGCTCGAACAGGGCCAGGGTGATCGGCACCGTTTCGCGCGAATCGCAGCCGATGCGCCGGAACAGCGTGGCGGCGTCGGCATAGGCGCGGTCGCGGAACTCCTCGTAGTTGCCGGCCGCCCGCGCCAGCTCCAGGAAGCGGTCGATCATGTCCAGCATCTCGGCACCGCTGGTGGCGATGATGTTGGCCTGCGCCGCCTCCACCACCGACTCCACCGTGGCGCTCACACGGAACGCCTCCGCCACGCCCGCCGCCATGGCCACCGCGCCGTCCTGGCAGAAGCCGACGTCGTGGCCGTGGATCAGGGCCGCCAGGTTGTACCCCTGCAGCGCGGCGCCGCGCGGGTTGCCGGCGTTGACGATGCCCACCGGCGAGAAGCACATCGCGGTGCTGGAGCTGGGCATGTTGCCCAGAGCCGCCATGCGCGGCACCGAGTGGCGGCGCAGCTTGTGCGCGGTGTGCGTCACCGACGGAAAGAACTTGTTGAGCTTGGCGCCGAAGATGTCGTCCCAGCGGTCCAGCCACACCGCCGCCCAGTCGTCGATGGTGGCGTGGCCGTTGGTGCGGATCAGCGCATCCGCCAGCAGGTGCTTCATCACCGTGTCGTCGGTGCCGTCGGCATCGAAGTCGTCGATCCAGCCCGAGGCCTTCAGCACCTCGAACGACTTGCCCTCCGCTGGTGTCCCGATCGCATCACCGATGAGCCCCCCGAGCAGGCAGCCCAGGGTCTTCCGATACAGGGTAGTAGTGGTAGTAGCCGCGGCTACCGTCGCGGGCGCGGTTGCAGTTGCCATTCACGTCCTCCTTTGCAGCGCGTCCGAATTATCCCCGGCCGCCGCGTCCGTTACAACTCGACGGCGCGCAGTACCTCCGACCAGTGCTGCCACATGTCCGCGCACGGCGGCTCGTCCTGGTACGCCTCCAGGCCGCGCTTGCAGTAGTCGTACAGCACCGCCTGGCGAATCCGCGACGAGTAGTTGTGCCCCGCCATGTGCCCCAGCCGATGATGCCAGAACACGATGTCGCCGGCCTTGCCGTGGCAGTCCACCGGCGGTGCCCAGTTGACCCGTTCCTGGGCCGCTTCGTGAGCCTCGGTGGGATCGCGCTGATAGCCGGTCTGGAAGGTGTGGTAGAACAGCCGGTGGCTCCCCGGCCACACGCTGAAGGCGCCGCCGCCGGGGGCGACGTCGTCGATGTAACCCACCACTCCCAAGTGGAACGGGTGGGCGTCGCAGTGGCAACCGATCGGCGGGCGCGGCCGGTCGCCGAACGGCAGGGTGCAGTAGATACCGCGGATCCGTTCCGGCGCCTGCAGCTCGCCGGCACCCAGCATCTGCTCCGCCATGGCGAAGATCGCCGGGTCGGTCGCCAGCATGCGCACGATCCACGGCTCCGCCCCGATGCGGCGGTAGTTCCAGCGGTACTCGCTGCGCTTGTTGGCGGAATCGGTGGAGTGGTCCGACTCCGGCAGCGGTCCGACCCAGGTGTCCGGGTCATCCCTCTTCAGCGAGGGCGGCGGCTCGTCCCACAGCCGTTCCCGCGCCTGCGCCATCAGCTTCGGGTCCATTACCTGGCGCTTGATCAGGTAGCCGCAGCGCTTGAAGAAGCGCAACTCTTCCGTGGTCAGCATCGTCTCGCCGGCCAGGGTAGTAGCTCGGCCGCGCCTCTGCAACGCACGCTGCGGGCGCGGCAGGCGCGGCAGGCGCGGCAGGCGCGTGATCGGTTGCCGAGGCTCGCCTTTCGGTGGTGCAACCCGATATCTTAGAGGCCCCCACGAACGACCCGCCTCAAAGGAGCATCACATGAGTCGCACCCGGCGCCGCATCCGTCGTTTCAGAGTCGTCACGCTGCTGGTGGCAGCCTGCACCATCGCGGTCGCCACTTCCGGATTCGCTCAGACCGCAACCACCCCTCCGGGGCAACCTGCCGCGACCGGCCTGGTCGGTCTCAACCTGATCGGACCGATATTCGGCTTCTACAGCGGGTCTCTGGAACTGTCCCTCGACGACAAGTGGAGCGTGTTCGTGGTCCCCACCTACTTCAACGTGAAGGCGAGTCTGATCGGTGCGCTGTTCGAAAGCGCCGGTGTCGACCGGGACGACTATGACCTCTGGAGCCTGTCAGGCATGATCGGAGTGAACCACTTCCTGACCGACCCGGCACCCACCGGACTGTTCGTCGGCGCATGGGTGGATCCCGGTTACCTCCACGGAAGGTTCGAAGACTCCGCGGTTGCCGGCATGGACCCCGTCACCGTGGACTCGATCGTGATCGGCGCGGGCGCACACGTCGGCTACCGGGTGCTCCTGGGACCGCTGGCCATTACCCCGCGCGTCGGGGCGGCGTACCACCACGTGTTCACCGAGGCGGAAGGCGTGAGCGAGGATCTGAAATCGACCGTCAGCGCCGCCTTCAGCCGTTTCTCGATCCCGTGGGGAGTAGACCTGACTATCGCCTTCTAACCTGACGCCCAATCCCGGCCTGGCAGCCGACTGCCGGCTGCCAGACCAAGATCTGCGCGGCTCCCTGCCCTAACGGCGGAAGTATTGCGCCGGGATGTGCGGGATCTGGTAGAAGGTGAAGTAGGTGGCGAAGCCCTTTGAGGCGACGTTGCCCATGTCATTCCGGACCAGCGCCGGGTGCGGCAGGTCGCCGCCTACCGTGCCCACCATCCACAGGTTGTCGGCCCACAGCTCGCCGATCTGGTTGGCGATGGCAACCCTGTCGTCCTCGCCCGCGGTCTGATTGAACTGCTCCGAGAGTTCGAAGAAGCGCAGCAGGTCCGGCTCCGTGCCGGCGGCGCGCAGCCCGGCGATGCCCTCGGCGAAGTAGACGTTGGCCAGCTCCTCGCTCCACCAGCCGAACGACGGCGGCGCCCACAATGAGCCGTCGAAGATGCTGTCGGGCAGCATGTCGATCACGTGGCTGGCGATCATCACCTCGTCGGCGGAGCGCTTGCCGTCGAACGAGTTGTCCTCGCGGAAGTCGAAGTCGGTCTTGACGCCGACTGCCTCCCAGTAGTTCTTGACCAGCTCGGCGGTGGAGGTGATCGGCGTCTCCTGCTCGTGGTAGCCCTCGATCTTGACGAACAGCTCCTTGCCGTCGGGACGGCGGCGGATGCCGTCGGCGCCCTTCTCCAGGCCCAGCTCGTCGAGGATGCGGTTGGCCTCGTCAGGGTCGTATTCGGCGTCACGCTGGAAGTGCTCGGGCACGTGGTAGATCGAACCCGGCGGCACCGCCGCCTGTGACGGGATGCCCTTGCCGAAGTAGAGCAGCTCGTTGATCTCCGCGCGGTTGATGGCCAGCGACAGGGCGCGGCGGAAGCGCTGGTCGCGCAGCAGGCCCTCGATCACCGGATCGGGCTTGTAGGTCTGGCGGAAGAAGTAGTTGACCCCGGCCCCGGCGCGCTTCTGCCACAGCCGCACGTCGTAGTTGCCGGCCTCGGCGTTCTGGGTCAGCACGGGAAAGTCCTCGATGGTCAGGATCGAGGCCACGAAGTCCACCTCGCCGCCCATCGCCGCGATCATGAACGACTCCTTGGTGGCGGCTGAGCGGTTCTGCACCCGGTCGAAGTAGGGGAGCTGGTTGCCGGCGATATCCACCTTCCAGTAGAACGGGTTGCGCTCCCACAGCGCGTAGTCGGTGGCCGCCTCCTGCAGCACCCACGCCTCCAGCACCGGGCGCCCGATGTCATCGGAGCTCTTGCCGTAGGGCCCCTGGCGGGCGTTGAACAACTGGGTCCAGTTCTCGAAGCCGCCCTCCTTGGCGAGCTCATTGGCCTTGTCGTTGTAGCCGATGTGGAACTGCGACAGGTAGTGCTTGGGCTCGGCGATGAACCCCATCGACCACATGTAGTGCGGCAGGGTGAGCTGGCGCAACGCGAAGTTGGGCAGCGGCGCCGCAAAGGTCAACTCGAACGTGTGGTCGTCGATGCGGCGGCCCTGCGCCGGCGAGCCGCCGACGTTGAGACTGGTCGGCACCGACGGATGCAGCTCCTTGTTCATGTTCATGTCGTCGAACCAGAAAGCCACGTCCTCGGCGTCGAACGAATCGCCGTCCGACCACTTCATGCCAGGGCGCAGGCGCAGGGTGATGGTGCGGTCGTCGGCCGACTGGTCCACCCCTAACAGCCAGTTGGGATACCAGGTCTTGGCATCGGGGCGCAGTTGCACCGGGGGATCCTCCAGCCAGTAGGCGGGGAACCACCACACTACCGGACCGTCCATCACGGTGGTGTTCATCTGTCCGCCGTAGCTCCCGATCTGCTCGATCGGCACCACGATCAGCGGCTCGGCGGGCACCCGCTCCGCCACCGGCGGCAGGGCTCCGCTGCTCACCATCTGCGCCAGCATCGGCGCCTCGCTCAGGGCCGGCAGCGCGCGCCCGGTGGCGGACTGCAGCTCAGCGTGCGAGCCGTAGCTCCAGGGCCGTTGCGGCGTATCGGGCAACTCGGCGCCCGCGGTGTCGGCTGCGGCTGCTCCCGCGGCGGGCTGGTCGTCGCCCTCCTCCTGGGCTCCCGCCAGCACCAGGGCCGGCGCCAGCCAGATGACGGCGCTCACCATTGCAATCAAACGGATACCGGCACGGAAATGCATAGAGTCCTCCTGGGATCGGTGAAGTTGCCGTTCACACTACCACCGCCGCGACAGGTGCTACAATGTGCCGCATGCACTCACCGCCACCGGGGGCTCGCCCCCTCGGCGCTCACGTCGGCCTTGTTTCGGATCGCTGTCGAGGTCATCGCATGGATCGCGTGCTGGCGGCAGGCGGAAATGCAGCCTATCATGGACCAATGGGACAGCGAGGCTTCCGTAACCTGCTCATTGTCGGAAGCCAGTTTGCGCACATGACCGCGCGTCGACGATGCGACATGGGAGTTCAACGCAGCCGTGTTCGCAGCCGTTTTAACGACTGAGCCATGACCGCAGGTGCCAACCACGACTACTTGCTCGGTCTCGTGCGCGAGTTGTGCAAGTTACCGCATGAGACCGACTGGGTCGAGTTCAAGCTCAATCAGGACACGCCGCAAGAGATCGGAGAGTACATTTCGGCGCTGGCCAATGCCGCGACTCTCCACGGCAAGGCCCAGGCCTACCTGCTGTGGGGAGTCGAGAACGGCACACATGCAATCGCTGGTACGGGTTTTTCTCCATCCAGTGCGAAGAAGGGAAATGAGCCCCTTGAGACCTGGCTGCTGCGCTTGCTGAGTCCTCGTATCGATTTCCGTTTCCACGAATTCCTCGTCGAAGAACGACGCGTCGTTCTCCTGGAGATCGACCGCGCTTCGCGACAGCCCGTGGCTTTCAGTGGTGACGAATTCGTCAGGGTCGGTAGTACCAAGAGGAAGCTCAAGGACTATCCCGAGAAGGAACGGGCGTTGTGGCGCGTCTTCGACCGGGTGAGCTTCGAAGAAGGCATAGCGGCCGAGCGGCTGAGTGGTGAGGAGGTCCTTACCAGACTCGACTATCCCGCGTACTTCGACCTACTTGATACGCCGCTGCCGGACGGCCACGCCGCTATCCTCAATGTGCTCCAGCAAGATCGGTTGATCGCCCCCGGCCCGGCTGGCGGCTTCGACATCATGAATCTGGGTGCCATGCTGCTGGCCAGGAATCTCGCCGATTTTCGGTCGTTGCAACGCAAAGCCGTTCGAGTGATCGAGTACCGAGACTCGGGCCGCACCGAGACCTTAAAAGAGCGGGAAGGCTTCCGTGGCTACGCAGCCGGCTTCCGAAACCTGCTCGGATACATCAACGCCAGACTGCCGGTAAGCGAGGTTATTGGTCAGGCCCTGCGCCAGACGATACCGGCATTCCCCGAGATCGCGGTACGAGAACTGGTGGCCAATGCCTTGATCCATCAGGATTTCCTGGCAACCGGCACCGGGCCGATGGTGGAGATTTTCCCAGGCCGCATCGAGATCACGAACCCCGGTGAACCACTGGTGGATACCGAACGCTTTCTCGATAGCCCCCCGCGGTCTCGAAACGAGGTTCTCGCCTCTCTCATGCGTCGCTTTCGGATCTGCGAGGAGCGCGGCAGCGGTATCGACAAGGTAGTATTCGAGATTGAACGCCACCAGCTTCCAGCGCCACTCTTCGAGACTCCTCCGAACTACACCCGGGTGGTGTTGTTCTCCCACAAGGCCCTGGCGGATATGGACAAGACGGAGCGTGAGAGGGCCTGCTATCTGCATGCCTGCCTGAAGTACGTACAGCGTGGGAGCATGACCAATACGTCGATTCGAGAGCGGTTCGGAATTGACGAGAAGAATCGTGCGATTGCGTCACGCCTGATCCGGGAGGCAGTGGAGGCGGGCCTCGTCTCCATCCGTCTCCCCGAGGCATCACCCAAGTACCGCGAGTACATACCGTTCTGGGCATCGCCAGAGCAGTCGAGAGCCCTCTAAGCCCCGTCTCTACTTGACCGGTACCACTACCAGACCTTATAGGATATCTCCATATCATTACTGTATAATTAATTACGTTACTTGACGGGCACTTGATCGAAGCCCACCGAACCTCAGTGTCAGGTCACACTCGAAGGTTGACCGACTCGCGAGTAATACTTAGTTTTACGGGCGTGACGAAGACCATTACCAGGATCGGTAACTCTCAAGGCATCATCTTCGACGTCGCGTTCATGGACCTGGCTCGTCTCAAGGTGGGAGACCAACTCGTCGTCACGGTCCACGAGGGCGGAACGATCACGCTGACGCCGGTTCACCCCGCCATCGAGGCCGAGAGGGCCAGTGCCACGGCGAAGCGCCTGATCGGCAAGAACGAGGAACTGTTCCGGCGCCTGTCGTGAGCGCCCGGCTCATCCATCCGACGGTCTCAGCGGTCAAGGCCATACACGTCGAGGTGCTCGCGGCCCACGGGGGCATGGAGGGACTGCGGGATGAAGCCCTGCTTGAGTCGGCGGTGGCGGCACCGCAGGCGACGATGTTCGGCAAGCCCTTGCTGGAGGACCCGATCGAGGTCGCGGCGGCGTACCTGTTCTACCTGTGCAACAACCACCCCTTCATGGACGGCAACAAGCGGGTTGCACTGGCCACCTGCCTGGTCTTTCTGAGTGAGAACGGGCTGCTTCCCGCGGAGCAACTCGATCCGGACGCCTGGGAACGGCTGACGCTCGACGTGGCATCCGGTCAGCTCGACCGCGCCGAGACAGCCACTCGCCTTCGCCACCTGCTCGGCACAGCGACAAGTGTCCGGACGACGCCGGTTTTACTTGACTGAGAGCCCATTCAGATCCTCAAGTAACATCGTATCTGTCTATCATATAACTGATTACGGTACTTGACGGGTACTTGACTGGCGCCGGCGCGAGAGTGCCGGAGCGGCGGCACCGGCGGCCCGTGTTTGACGCGGCCCGGTGGCCGTGCTAGCATCGCCGGAACCACCGGCAGCCTGCCGGACCACCGATAAGGAGTCTACTCGTGAAGCACTACCTGAACCTGGCACTCGCGCTGCTGGTGCTGCCCGCGATGCTGGCAGCGGCCGGCGGAGAGGGCGAGCAGTCGACCGCGGCATCCTCGGACAGCATGATGTCCGACTCGAAGTACAAGGAAGCCCCCATGCTGGCCGAACGGGTGGCCGCGGGCGAGCTGCCGCCGGTGGACGAGCGGCTGCCGGACGTCCCCGACGTGATCGAGCCGACCGCGGAGGTCGGCACCTACGGCGGCACCATCCAGCTCATCTCCAACCTGCCGGAGTCGTGGGGCGACGCGACGCAGTTCCTGCGGGCGTTCGTGATCGAGCGCTACATTCACGCCCCGTCGGAATTCTTCCCCGGCCTGGCGCTCGACTGGGACGCCGCCGAAGACGGCAAGAGCCTCACGCTCAACATCAGGCCCGGCCTGAAGTGGTCCGACGGCGAGCCGTTCGGCGCCGAGGACTTCCGCTTCATGTGGGAAGACATTCTCAAGCGCGACCCCAACTCGCAGATCCGCTCCTTCAACATCGGCAACTACGGCGGCGACATGGACATCACCGTGATCGACGACCTCACGGTGCGCTACGACTGGGAGGATGCGAACTACGCCAAGCCGATCTACTTCTCGCACTGGGGCGACTGGTACGGCAGCCAGCAGCACATCTACCAGGCTGCGCACACCCTCAAGCAGTGGCACCTCGACTACAACGAGAAGGCCAATGAGCTGGCCAAGGAAGAAGGGTTCGAAAGCTGGATCCAGTTGATCGGGTCGAAGCTGATCCTCAACGGCACCATGACCCCCGACGTGCCCACCATGGGGCCCTACTTCGTCAAGGAGCTGCTCGCCGACGGCCATCTGCTGGAACGCAATCCCTACTACTACCGGGTCGACAGCGCCGGCCAGCAGCTCCCCTACATCGACTACGCCCGCGGCACCTACCGCGCCGACAACGCATCGCGGGTGCTGGCCGTGATCGGCGGCGAGGTCGACTTCTGGGTCAGCCACCAGGCCTCGATCGAGGACTTCCCGGTGTTCAAGGAGAACGAGGACAAGGGCGGCTACAATGCCTTCCTGCTCGACTCGGGCAAGCCGGCCAACATCAACATCCACGTCAACGGCACCTACGCCCCGGAGAACGAAGATCCCTTCCTGACCGAGCTGTTCCAGACCAAGGAGTTCCGCCAGGCGCTGTCGCTGGCCATCAACCGCCAGGAGATCGTGGACGTCGTCTTTCTCGGCAACGCCGAGCCGGTGCAGCAGACCTTCAACCGCACCGTGAGCAACTTCAAGGAGGAGTGGCTCCGGTCCTACGCCGAGTACGATCCCGACCAGGCCAACATGCTGCTCGACGGCATTGGCCTGAGCGACCGCGACGGCGACGGCTTCCGGCTGCGGCCGGACGGCTCCAAGCTGGAGATCCTGTTCCAGGTGCCGCAGCAGTTGGCGCCCAACGTGGCGGCCAGCGAGCTGATCACCAAGTACTGGCAGGACGTGGGGCTGCGCATCCTGCTGCAGGTGCAGGACATCGGCATCGTGGTCGACCACCTGCGCAACTCCACCTATCAGCTCAGCAGCTTCGGCAACGAGTGGGGCGGCGACATCTTCTACGTGATGTTCGGCTACGCCACCTGGAACACCTGGGCCGGAGCCCAGAAGTACTGGCAGTGGAACCGCGACAACTCGACCGGCTGGGAGCCTCCGCAAATCTGGAAAGACATCTTCGAGGCGGAGAGCCGGCGCCAGAAGGTGCCGATGGAGCAGGTGCTGGAAGATGCCACCTGGATCCTGGACTGGCACGCCGAGAACCTGCTCACCATCGGCGTCGCCGGGTACGCCAAGGCGCCCGGGATCGTCAAGCAGAATCTGGTCAACACCAACCCCGACGTGCACGACATCTGGGAATGGGACCGGATCAACGCCCACCGGCCCTACCAGTGGTTCTTCAAGAACTGACGCCGGCGGCTCGTCTCGAGGTGGGTGCCGGGCGCGGTTGAAGCAAGGAGCAACGCGCCAGCCGAGATGCAGCGCCGCTCGATTGCAGCAGACACACGGGGTGTAGCCCGCTTGCGCATTGAGCGGGCGCACCCCTGATTTCAGCGGAAGCAGGGTACCGGCATGGTCTCCTACATCCTTCAGCGGCTGGCCTACATGGTGGTGCTCCTGCTGATGCTGTCGGTGGCGGCCTTCGTCATCATCGAGCTGCCCACCGGCGATGCGCTGAGCACCCAGCTCGCCGGCCTGGCGCTGCGCGGCACTCCCGATGCCGAGCAGCAGATCGAGACCATGCGCCGCTTCTACGGGCTCGACCGACCCGGCCACGAACGCTACTTCGTGTGGCTGGGCAACCTGCTGCGGGGGGATCTCGGGAACTCGTTCCACCACATGGTGCCCAACACCAAGCTGATCGGTGAGCGACTCCCCGGGACCGTGATCATCTCGATCACCACGCTGCTGTTCACCTACGTCGTCGGCATCGCCATCGGCATCTACTCGGCCACCCACCAGTACTCGTTCGGCGACTACTCGGCGACGGTGTTCGGCTTCGTCGGCATGGCGACGCCCAACTTCATCCTCGCCCTGGTGCTGCTCTACCTGGCCTACGTCTGGTTCGGCGAGAGCCTGCTGGGGCTGTTCTCGCGCAAGTACGCGGATGCTCCGTGGAGCCTGGCCAAGGTGTGGGACCTGCTGAAGCACCTGCCGGTGCCGATCATCGTCATCGGCACCGCCGGCACCGCGGGCCTGATCCGGACCCTGCGCGCCACGCTCCTGGACGAGCTGGGCAGGCAGTACGTGATCACCGCCCGCGCCAAGGGACTGGCGGAACGGCGCCTGACCTTCAAGTACCCGGTGCGGGTGGCGCTCAACCCGATCGTCAGCGGGCTCGGCGGCGTGTTCGCCACCATCGTGTCCGGTGAGGCGATCACCAGCATCGTGCTCAGCCTGCCGACCACCGGCTCGCTCCTGCTGGTGGCACTGACCAGCCAGGACACCTACCTGGCGGGAAGCATCGTCATGGTGTTGAGCGCCCTGACGATCGTCGGGTTCCTGGTCTCCGATCTGACCCTGGCGGCCGTGGATCCGCGGATCCGCCTGGAGCGGGCACAGTAATGGCCAACACGGCCGGCGGGGCTACCGTGGAGGAACGCAGCGAGCGCTACTACCTCGCCACCCAGTGGCAGCTCATGGCCGCCAAGTTCCGCAGCCACAAGCTGGCCCGGTTCGGTGCGGGCGTGCTGATCGCATTCTACCTCGCGGCGTTGTTCGCGGAGTTCGTCGCCACCGAGGACATGGCCCTCATGTACACCGAGACCCCGCACGCACCGCCACGCCGCATCCACCTGTTCGACGAGAACGGCTCGCTGCGCAGCCCGTTCGTGTACGCGTTCATCCAGGCACGCAACCAGGAGACGCTGCGCATGGAGTACCAGGAGGACCGCTCGCGGAGCTACCGGGTGCGCCTGTTCGTTGCCGGCGACCCGTACCGGATGTGGGGACTGTTCGACGCCAGCGTCCACCTGTTCGGCATCGAAGAGGAGCCGCTCTACCTGTTCGGCAGCGACCGGCTCGGGCGCGACATGTTTTCCCGCATCGTCTACGCGTCGCGCATCAGCATGACCATCGGCCTGGTAGGCGTGGCGATCAGCTTCGTGCTCGGCACCATCATCGGCGGCATCTCCGGCTATTTCGGCGGTGCGGTCGACATGATCGCGCAACGGGTCATCGAGTTCCTGCTGTCGATTCCGACCATCCCGGTGTGGATGGCGCTGAGCGCGGCGGTGCCGCTGAACTGGCCGCCGCTGCGGGTCTACTTCGCCATCACGGTGGTGCTCTCGATCATCGGCTGGACCGGCCTGGCCCGGATCGTGCGCGGCAAGCTGATCAGCTTGCGCGAAGAGGACTTCGTGGCCGCGGCCCGCATCGCCGGCTGCCGGGAGATGCGGATCATCAACCGGCACCTGATCCCGTCGTTCATCAGTTACCTGATCGTGCACCTTACCCTGGCGATCCCCGGTATGATCCTGGGCGAGACCGCGCTCAGCTTCCTCGGCCTGGGCCTGCGGCCGCCGACGGTGAGCTGGGGCGTGCTGCTGCAGGACGCGATGAACATCCAGGCGGTGGCGATCTACCCCTGGCTGCTGCTGCCGGTGCTGTTCGTGATCGTGTTCGTGCTCTGTTTCAATTTCTTCGGCGACGGGTTGCGCGACGCGGCCGACCCCTACCGCTGAGCGATCGCTCAAGGAGGCAGCGATGGAGTTCATACCCCTTACCGACGTGCAGCAGCGCTCGTTCGACGAGCATGGCTTCGTGGTGGTGCGCAACGCCATCGACGCGGACGTGGTGCAGCGGCTGACCGCCGCGGGCGACCGCTTCATGGAGACCGCGGGACCGGTCCACAACTTCTACGCCAACCGCTACATCGACATGTGGTACGACGACACCCTGCTGGGCCTGGCCACCAATCCGCGCATCCTGCCGCTGATCGTGCAGCTCCTGTCGCCGGGCATCCAGCTCACGCGCACCCACATCATCTACAAGCACCCGCAGCCGCGCTCGGACGATCCGCTGTACCCGGACGGCGACGGACGCTCGTTCCGCAACTGGCACCGCGACCTGAACAACTTCGCGCCCAACCATCCAATCCGCGGCACCGTGTCGATCCGGGTCGGCTACTGTCTGACCGACTTCACCGAGCCTTGTTCGGGTGTAACCCTGCTGGTCCCCGGCAGCCACCGCCTGGTGGAGCAGATACGGATTCCCAAGGGATCGTTGGATCCGACGGGCTACGTGGAGCTGCCGCTGCAGCCGGGCGACGCCTACCTGTTCAGCAGCTCCTGCTACCACTTCCCCGCGCTCAACTTTCAGCGCAGCCCGGCCAAGGGCATCCTGGTGACCTACGCCTACCGCTGGTGGAGCCACCGTCACCCGCGCCCCGCGGACGAGCTGCTGGAGACGCTGGATCCGATTGCCCGCCAACTCTTCGGCGACGCCCCCGACGACGAGGAACAGCTCCCGCTGCGTCACTGGGCGCGCGAGCACGGCCTGCCCAACGCCGAGGTCCCGCCGATGCGGATCTTCGTGTAGGTGGCGGGCGCGTACTACCGGGACGATGAACGGCGGCGGGTGCTCGGCAACGGGCGCTGCCGGATCGTGTGGACCCGGAACGGAGATGGGGGCGCGGCGGTCGGCAGGTGCAGCGAGTACCAGATCCGGGCCGCGGACGGCTGGGAGACCCTGGCGCGTGGCGGGCTGCCCGACTCCGGCCCGGTGCAGGTGGTGGCGCAACTCGCCGAAGGGGTGTTTGCCGACCGCGACTTCGAGCGCCAGTTCCGCACCACCGGCATGTGGCGGGACGGACCGATGCAGTTCACCTACCCGCACCAGGTCCTGCACCGCGCCGGCGCCGCCGAGTGCAAGCCGGTCGAGACCGCCGACGGGGCCAAGGAAGTGTGCTGGCGGTATACGCTCGGGGCCGGCGGGGAGTGGCAGGTGGAGAGCCGCCACACCGTGTGGGCCGACTCCCCGCACGTCCTGGAGCGGGTGCGCGTTACCCGCGGCGCCGCCGGCGGTCCCGTGCGGGTGCGCTGCGCCTGGCACGTGGAGCACATCCCGCCGGAACTGACCAGCAGCTCGATCAAGGCGGTCACCCACGCCGGCTGGCGCCTGCCCGCCGGGACCTTCCTGGTGCTGGCCCAGCAGGTGGACGCCCGCCGCTGGACCCCGCTGTCGGGCGGCGGTGGCATGGTCAACCTCACGCTGGGCGACCGCAGCGGCGATCCGCAGCAGTACATCGACGGCAAGTACCAGGTCTCGCCGCGGCAGGCGCTGCTGCACCAGGCACCGCCCTGCATGGACAGCCAGGGCTGGCTGGAGCTGCGCCCCGGCGACAGCTACGAGCTGGCCCACTACGTGATCATGCACCCCGAGTACCCGTTCACGCGCTCCTTCATCGATTACCTGCACTGCCTGCAGCCGCAGGAGTACCTGCCGCCGCGCTATCCGTGGAGCCACTTCATCGCCAAGTGCAGCTGGACCCTGCGCCACACCCCGAACGGCTACGAGGACGGCGGCGACTGGGGCCTCTACTGGAAGAACTGGTACAACCTCACCGCGGATCCGCGCTGCCCGAAGACGGGCATCGAGAAGGTGCACAGCCTCGACTGGGGGGCCTCGTGGGACATCTGGACCGCCTGCTTCCTGCTGCTCTACGCGGAGCGCTACGACGACGCGTGGAGCCGTGAGCGCTACACCCGGCTGCGCAACGCCATCGTCGACCTGCCGTGGCAGATCGACGATCCCGCCTCGCCGGTGGACGGCGCCTACTGGATGGAGCGCGACGAGCACGGCGACTTCCACATCTCCAACTGGATGGCGAACCGCTACAGCCCCAGGACGCTGTGGGTGTGCGACGCCGGCAAGGTGGGCTATTTCCTGTGTCTGCTGTACGAGAAGACCGGCGACGCGGTGCTGCTGCAGCGGGCGCGCAAGGCGGCGGCCTTCCTGCTGCGCCGCCAGCAGGCCGACGGCGACCTGGACTGCAGCGTGATGCTGCAGGAGGGGACCGCGATCTGGCCCTCCAACCTCGGCGGCGTGACCTGCGCCGTGCTGCTGTGGGCGAAGCTGTACGCCGTCACCGGTGAGCTGCGCTACCTGGAGGCGGCGCGGCGGGCGGCGGCCTTCTCTCACCGCGCCTGGCTGTCGAACGACCGCTGGCAGATGCACGGCGGCGAGATCGACTCCTTCGGCCTGCCCGACTCCACCACCGCCATGTACGCGACCATGGGCTACGCCGCGCTCGCCCTCGCCGGCGGCGAGGAAGCGCACCGGGCGATGACCCGCGACGCCGCCAACTACCTGGTGGCGCAGCAGTGGCTGTTCGACATCAACTACGGCTACTACCGCAAGGAGGCGCGCTGGAACGGAATGGACTGCAAGACCGTGGGCGCGCTGCAGGGCTGGATACGGCCCGAGTGCACCATGTGCATGTACCTGGCCTTCAAGGCCACCGGCGACCCGCGGTACCGTTACAGCATGGAGCAGCACGCGGCCTGGATGACCTACATGCAGTACGACAACCCGGACAGCCCCAGAACCTTCGGCGGCGGCCACGAGGTGTTCGAGGTGCCGGCCGACCAGATCAACGGCTTCGGCTCCAACTTCTGGCCGGAGACCGTGGGCCAGGCGGTCGCCATGCTGCTGCTGATGGCCGACGACGAAGCGCAGGAGGGACAATGGAACAGCATTCGATAGTGCCCGAAGTGACGCGCACCGGCGGCCGGCTGCACGACCCCGCGGCGCGCCCGCGGGTGGCGATCGGTGCCATCTTCACCGAGTGCAACCACCTCGGCGGCGCCCCGATCGACCGCTCCTGGTACGAGCGCTACGAGCTGCTGCGCGGCGAGGAGCTGCTGGCCGGCGCCACCGGGGCGGTGGCCGGCATGCTGGGCGTGCTGCGCGAGCGGTACCTGGCGCCGGTGCCGCTGCTGTACGCCAGCACCTGCGCCGGCGGCCCGCTCACCAGGGACACCTACGAGGAACTGAAGGGCGAGATTCTCGGGCGGCTGCAGGCGGCGCTGCCGGTGGACGGCGTGTTGCTGCCGTTGCACGGCGCCGCGGCTGCCGAGCACGTGGGCGACCCCGAGGGCGATCTGATCGGTGCGGTGCGCGCGCTGGTGGGCGCGGACACGCCGGTGGTGGCCAGCCTCGACCTGCACGCCCACGTCACCGCGGCGATGGTGGGCGGGGCCGACGCCCTGGTGGCCTGGGAGACCTACCCCCACCGCGACGCCGTCTCCACCGGGCAGCGCGCCGCGCGGCTGCTGGCCGACGCCGTGGCCGGGCGCTGCCGGCCCACCATGGCGCTGGCCAAGGTGCCGGTGGTGACCGGCGCGACCAACGGCTCCACCGAGGGCGCCGGCCCGTTCGCCGACCTGATGCGCCGCGCCAAGGCGCTGGAGGAGAATGCCGGCGTGCTGTCCACCAGCATGTTCCTGGTGCACCCCTACCTCGATCTGCCCGACATGGGCAGCGGCGCGCTGGTGGTCACCGACGCCGACCCGGAACGCGCGGCGCAGCTCGCCACCGAACTAGCGGAGGAGTACTGGCAGCGCCGCGCCGAGCTGGAGCCGGAGGTCCACACCCCCGAACAGGCGGTGGCCGCCGGGCTGCAAGTGGAGGGCACGGTGCTGCTGGTGGAGACCGCCGATTGCTGCGGCGGCGGCGCCGCCGGCGACAGCGCGGCTTCCCTCAAGGCGCTGCTGGAGGCCGCCCTGCCCGGCCCCGCCCTGGTGCCGGTGGTGGATCCGGCGGCGGCGCGCGCCTGCCACGACGCCGGCGCCGGGAACCCCGTCACCGTGGCCGTGGGCCACGCGCTCGATCCACAGTGGGGCGAGCCGGTCACCGTGACCGGCCGCGTGCTGCGCCTCGGCGACGGCGGCTTCCGCTACCGCGGCGGCATCTGGGACGGCGTGGAAGGCGCCATGGGCCCGAGCGCCGTGCTCGAAGTCCCCTCCCGCGGCGGTCCCGGCGCCGTGCGCATCCTGCTGGCCACCCACGCCACCTACGACTGGGCCGACGAGCAGTTCCGCTCCGTGGACCTCGACCCGGCCGAGGCCAAGTTCATCGTCGCCAAGAATCCGATGAACTACCACCTTGCCTACTCGCCCATCGCCGCCGCCACCTACATCCTGGACACCCCCGGCCCCACCCCGGCCACCGTTCGCAACGTCCCCTTCCGCAACCTGCAGCGCCCCTGGTTCCCCGCCGACCCCGACATCCCCAACCTGCGCCCCACCCTCCTCACGTAGTACCAGAAGGATCGAGTACCGGTACGCCGGTTGGTTCGAAATGCCGGACATTGGACATTGCGGGTCACCACCGTCAGGCCGAGGAAGCGCGCCAGGTGATCCTGCTCCCGCTTCATGTCGGTGTTGAGCAGCGTCGCGTAGCCCTCGCGGCCGCCCCAAACACGTAGTGTCTTCCATGGCAACTCCCGGAACCTACGGCAACAACACGTGCCCGGTGGGCAAACCCCGAGCCGGCGGGTACCATCCGCGCTTGTCACGCCACTCCTGCCGATCGGCACCCGCTTGATCACGAACAGTTGACATGCAAGCACACGCTTGCATATATTGGGCCTTGACATGCAAGCAAACACTTGCCGGAGACTGGTCTTGTGGACGTGTATCGCGCGATCGCTGACCCAACCAGGCGAGCCATCCTGGATGAACTCGTCGATCGGTCAGGTCAGTCGCTCTTCGAACTCTGCGCACGCCTAACCATGAAGCACGGCATCAACTCCTCACGGCAGGCGATCACGCAACACCTGGGCGTCTTGGAGGCCGCCGGGCTGATTCGCACGAGGCGCGAGGGGAGGTCGAAGCTCCATTGGTTCGAGACCAGCCCGCTGAAGGCCATCGCGGAACGTTGGCCGATCTCAACAGATGAAAGGGAGATGTGAAAGATGAGGATTCACCTGGCCGGCGTCTTCGTAGACGACCAACAGAAGGCGCTTCGCTTTTACACCGAAACGCTTGGCTTCCAGCTCAAGCACAACATTCCCTTGGGCGAGTACGCCTGGATCACGGTGGTATCCGCGGAAGACCCTGAGGGGACGGAGTTTCTGCTTGAGCCTGATGCCCATCCCGCGGTCCGTCCGTTCTTGAAGGCGATTGTGGAGGACGGGATCCCCAGTACCTCCTTCGCGGTCGACGACGTGCAAGCCGAATACGAGCGTCTCGTGGCAAAAGGTGTGCGATTCGTACAGCCGCCAACAGACCTCGGGACGGTCATCACCGCGATACTCGACGATACGTGCGGCAACTTGATCCAGATCCAAGAGGAGAAACCCCAACCGTAACGACCTTGCCAAGAACGCGGTCATCCGGCTCGCCTATGCGGTGGCCGCCGACCTTCACGCCCACCAGGTCACGGCGTTGGCGCTCACGCCGGGCCTGATGCGCTCCGAGGCGGTGCTCGACCACTGCGGGGTCACCGAGGCGAGCTGGACTCCATTGCCGCGGACCCGTACTTCGCCAGTCCGAGACGCCGTGCTGCGTCGGGCGGGCGGTGGCGGCCCTACTAGCCGCCGACCGGGACGTCGGGGCCAGGAGCGGCGGCCTGTTCTCGATCTGGGGGACTGGCGAAGGAGTACGGCCTCACCGGCGAGCGCCTGCGCATGCACCGGGGCGCGGCGCTGTTGCCGCTCGATGCCGCGCTCCGCTGCCGCCGACCCCTTGCCAGCGGGCCGCACGCGTCCCCACAGTAGCGGCATGAACCAGCGAACCAAATTCGATCCGCTCAGGCTGCTGGACGCGCTGCACGCGGGAGCGAAGCGCGACTGTGCCTTCACCGCCACGAGCGCCGCCGCCGCACGCGCATGGCAGGCACACGCCGGGCCCGTGCTCGCCGGGCACCTGGGCTTCCTCGACCGGCCGGCGCCGCCGGTGGAGGCCGAGCTTGAGCAGACCGTCGACCGCGGCTCCTACGTCCGCGAGCGGGTGGTCCTGCGCACCTGGCCCGATGCGACGATGCCGGTCTACGTGCTGGTGCCGAAGGGCCTCACCGGGCCGGCGCCGTGCGTGCTGGCCCTGCACGGGCACGGCTACGGCGTGCGCGACATCGTCGGGCTGTGGGAGGACGGATCCGAGCGCTGGGAGCCGGATGGCTACCACAAGGACTTCGGCTGCGCCCTGGCCGAGCGCGGCTTCGTAGTCGTGGCGCCCGAGATAAGCTGCTTCGGCGAGCGGCGCGCCGACTATTCGGCGCTCGCGGACGAGCTCGCCGGCACCGCGCCGACCACCTGCCACAACGCCGCCACCTACGCCTCCATGCTGGGCGGCTCGATGCTGGGCTTGCGCGTCTGGGACGGGATGCGCGCCGTCGACTACCTGGCCACGCGGCCGGACGCCGACAGCGTCCGCCTGGGGGCCATGGGCATCTCCGGCGGCGGCGCGCACGCCTACTTCTCCACCGCGTGCGACGACCGCATCCGTGCCTGCGTCATCTCCGGCTACTTCTGCGACTGGCGGCAGAGCATCCTCACCTTCCACCACTGCACCTGCAACTTCGTGCCCGGCCTGCTGCGGCACGGCGAGCTCAGCGACTTCGCGGGACTGATCGCCCCGCGCCCCTGCCTGATCGAGGCGGGCCGGCGGGACACGATTTTCCCCATCGACGGCGTGCGCGCGACGGTACAGCGGGCGCGGGCGGCGTGGCGCGCCTTCGGAGCCGAGGACGCGCTCGTCACCGACGAGTTCGACGGCCGCCACCAGATCAGCGGCCGGCTCGCCTACGACTTCCTCGCCCGCCACCTCTGACCGCGCGCACGAAAGGCAGAGCGTTCGTGTTGTTGTTGGATATACTTGAGCTCCTCGTCGGATTTCTGATGGGCCTGTTCCGCAGGCGACGGCGGTACCGCAAGCCGCCGCCGAATCCCCGGCAGTGATCGTGCATTCGGCAGTTACCGTCTTCGAGGCCGGTGTGGAGCGGGTCGCGGAGCTCGCCGAGCTGAATCGGCAGCTACGGGACGACGAGGGCTACCCCGATCCAATGACTCGCGCCCAGTTTGTCGAACGCATGACGAACTGGTTGCAAGACGGCTATCGGAGCTACCTGGCGTGCGAGGACGGCCACACGGTGGGCTACTGCCTGTTCCGGGAGACCGCCCGGTACTACCAACTCCGTCACTTCTTCGTGGTCCGGGACCGCCGCCGGCGTGGAATCGGGACCGCGCTGCTCGACTGGATGTACGCCCACGTGTGGTCGGGCAAGCCTGTCCTCTTGGAGGTGTTTTCGCACAATGCGCCGGCGGTCGCGTTCTACCGCGCCTACGGCTTTCGCGTTCGCACCACCGTGCTGCGGATGGAGAAGTGAGGGGTCTTCTCCAGGGCCACCACCTCGAAGCTGCCGTGCCGCCGTCTGCCCGTCTCTCGATAGCCGCTTCCCGTATACAGGCGTAGCGCGGCCACCTGCTCGGCCGTCGTCTCTACCAACAGCCTGGTGACGCCGCGTTGACGGGCGCATCGTTCAAGGGCCACGAGCAACCGAGTGCCCAGGCCGCGCCGCTGAACGTCGGGATGCACCCGCATCCGTGTGATCTCGGCACAGCGATCGGTATGTCGCTTGAGCGCTCCCATCGCGACCACCCGCTCGCCGATCACGCCGACCAGGAAATCGCCTCCGGCGGCCAGGTACTCGGCCTCGATGCGGTGCAGATCCCGATCCCACTGCCCGCTCCCCGGATGGGCGCCGACCTGGCGCAACGCCAGGTTGTGAAGCCGCCACACGGCACCACGGTCCCCGCACCGATAGCGCCGGATCTGCATTCGTTCCACGAGCTTGCCCGCTCAAATGCCGAACGGTCGTGACGAACGTAAGAGAGTGCGCGATGGGGTTTCACTTGCGACGGAATCGATAGCAGGTTTTATGCTCGTAAGAGTAAAGATCAAGGAAAAACGCACTTTCGATTGCGCTGGGAAAGGCGCTTCCTACTCTTTCACATGCTCCCAAGCGGAAAAAATGCGTACGCGTGGACACCTTGGTTGCCTTTCTTGGACCAATCCCCAGCTCTGTGAGCATTGGCCGCGCTTGCTACAAGCAACTGAGTCTTGAATGGATGATCGACCTCAACTGCGATCGTTGCAAATCCAAGATAATTCGCCGAAAGCGGAATATCGTTGTTTTGGTGCAGTTCAGGACTTGAAATCTCCTTGAAATCGCCCAACGGAATAAGCGGAGTATTCATCACGTACCTCCTCGGAGCTAAACCTTTCAACATGGCACCAACCTAATCGTCTGTCATCTCGCGTTGCCATGACGTATTATATTGTACTGTCTGGAATCCTTGTTGTGGCATCGATTTTATTAACTGATTCGTAATTTCGTCGGCTGCTTCCTTAATTTGTGCATGAATCGCTGGAACGACCAACTTGTGCAAGTACTCATTGATCTGTTGCGCATCCACTGCCATATTCTCTGGGAAAGATGGAACTCCTAGTTGCACATTCGGAAGACTAACTGTCACTTGGGGAGGAACCTGTCGTAGTCGTGTAACTCTAAGGTCAGTCTTAAAGACGTCCTTTGCATGCGTGCTCTCGATAGCTGCTAGTCGTAGGCCTTCCCAAGTCTTCGCCTCAAGGTCTTTAGCGATCAATTCTCCCTGGCCTTCAAATGGGCTCTCCAATTCTAGCATTGTCGCGTATTCAGACAAAAGCATCAGCAACTCGTCGTTTATGTCCACATCCTCAGCATTGACGGCAAAGTTAATTCCGATTTCGCGGGCCTCTGATCGTCGTATCACATGTGAATGACTGCCAATCTCAGAGGCCAGAGCGTCGACAATCCGCTTAATTTTCTCATCACCTAGATCCTCTTTTCGCATTCGGATCAATTGCTCAGCAACCCGTCGTGTTTGCGACAACAGACGGTTTATTGCACCAAGTCCTAAAGGTGGAACCTGCTTGGCCAAGTCGGAAAATGCTTGGATTCTTTCGTCAGAGTCGTTAAAACGAAATAGATCCAACAACTCCATATAGCCACGTACATCTTCCACAGACATTGGAAGTGGGTCGCCCGAACTTGGGTCACGAGGGTTGTGAGGACCGACTTGGATGGTGGCATCAATAGGTCCTAGTTCTGCCATCGGTGTCATGACTATCTCATCCGCACCTACGGCTATTACGGTGGCTGCACTGTGAGCTCTCGATGGAATAAGCACACCGAATGATCGCTCTTCTAAAAGCTCCCTAATCAGGGTAACGATGCTCCAAGGTGTATCACTATGACCGCCGCGACTATAAAGGAAGAGATCAATTTTCTTTGAATCATCCCGGAGCAAGGCGCGGAGGTGTCGCTCAATCATCGGCAAAACATCCGGCGCAATACGTGCTTCAACACCCTGCCGGTCACCCGTAACGTAAGCCAACACCTTGGACCGCCGCTTACGCTCAATCTCCGCTAACAGATCAATCCGTTTTGACCGGGACACTATGTCCTCATTCGATTCGCCAACCTGCGACTATACTGGCGGCAGCAACCCTGTTCGATCGCTGGCGATACAGGAGCGTCTGTCTCTGAGGGTTCCCATACGTACTCACCCCCCAACGTCCGTCGCCGGCTCATGCGGCGCATCCGGGGACTAGTCCACTGAGGCTACACAAACCTGCATGAGCTGGCAACTAGCCTATCCCACGCGGCCTAGCCTGACCCAGTCCCAAGCCGTGGGTGCTCCATAGTCCTCGCCTAGTTGCGGGCCCACTCTTCATACAGCCGCTCCACCTGGCGCACCACCCGCCGCAGGCGAGCGGTGTAACGCCGTTCCAGGGTCCGGTCTCCCGACTGCAGCGCCCGCGTCACCTGACGCTCCAATTCCAGCTTCTCGCTCTCCAGCCGCTCGATCCGGACTTCCAGCGATTGCTGCGGAACCTGGTGGCCGCCCCCGTCGGCGGTAGCCGCAACCGGACGCCGGGGCTTGCGCTCGGCCCAGTACTCCGAGAACCCGCCCGCGAAGCGATGCAGCCCCTGGTCGCGCACCTCTACCACCGCGGTCGCGATGCTGTCGAGGAGATAGCGGTCGTGGCTCACCAGCAATACGGTCCCGGTGAACTCCAGCAGCGCGTCCTCGATCGCTTCGCAGGAAGGGATGTCCATGTGGTTGGTCGGTTCATCGAGGATCAGGAAGTTGGCCCGGCGCTGCACCGCCGCCGCAATCTGCAGGCGGTTGCGTTCACCGCCCGACAGAACGCCGATCTGCTTGTCCAGGTCGGCCCAGGTGAACAGGTACCCCCGCAGGGCGCCCAGGACCTCCCGCCGGTTGCCCAGCCCCAAGTCGATGAACGCGTCCAGAATGGTCTGTTCAGCGGCGAACGTGTCCTGGTTCTGAGCGCAGTAGCCGACGGTCAGGCTCGGCCCGACGCGCAGCACCGGGTGCTCCCACGCACCGTGGGCAACGATGTCGCGCAGCAGCGTGCTCTTGCCGCAGCCGTTTGGCCCCACCAGCGCGACCCGCTCCCCGCAGGAGATCTCCAGGCGCGCGTCCCGGAACAGCACGCGGTCGCCGAAACGCCGCTCGTAGCCGAATACCTGCAACGCCACGTTCGCCCTGCTCCGATCCTGCGGCAACACCACCGACACCCGCTCCTGCCGCAGCTCGGGCCGCGCCACGGCCTGGCTCTCTTCCCGCGCGAGCTGCGTGCGCCGCGCCCGCAGGCGCCTGCCGTGCGCCTTGTCGGAACGCACGGCGGCAACCGCCGCCAGCCGGGCGACCAGCGCGTTGAGCTGGGCGATCCGCTTCTGCGCGGCCACGTAGTCGGCGCGCTGGGCGACCAGCGCCTGCAGTCGGGTCAGCCGATAGTCGGTGTAGTTGCCGCCGTACTCACGGATGTGTCCGCCGGTGAGTTCCAGGATGCGGGTCACGGTCCGGTCCAGCAGGCGCCGGTTGTGGGACACCAGCAGCACGGCGCCCGGGAAGCCGGCGAGCATCTCCTCCAGCCACTCCAGACCGGCGTAGTCCAGGTGATTCCCCGGCTCATCCAGCACCAGCAGCCCGGGATCGCCCAGCAGCGCCCGTGCCAGGGAGAGCAGGTTGCGCTCGCCGCCCGACAGCAGGCCCACGGCTTTGGCGCCCGCGCCGGCCAACCTCACCCGCTCCAGGGCACGTTCCGCCTGCCACGCCGCCTGGTCGCCGTTCAGGGCATCATAGCGATCGCGTGCCGCCTGGTAGCGGCGCAGAGCAGCGTCCATCCGTTCCTCGCTCGCTCCCGCCAAAGTCTGCTCTGCCGCCCGCAACGCGTGCTCGGCGGCCGCAACCTCACCCAGCAGGTACTCACGCACGTGCTCCGTCGCCGCCGCGTCCAACTGTTGCGGCACGAATCCGATCTTGAGATCCGGGTCGGCCACCACCATGCCCGAGCTCGGCTGCTGCACACGCCTGAGCAGGTGCAGCAGCGTCGACTTGCCGGCACCGTTGGCGCCGATCAACCCCAGCTTGTCACCCGGATTGACCTGGAAGGAGATGTCGCGCAGGACATCATGGTCTGCGTAGTGCTTCGAGACCTGGTGAAAGCTCAACACGGCGATGAAACCTGGGCGCGGCGGGCCTACCAGCGGTCAGGAACGATCCGGAACCGGCGCCGTCGGTGGATGCGGTAGGTCAGGAAGTCGTCATGGTCGATGGTGAACACCGTACTGACTCCGGTACGGTTCGCCGTATGCACCAACGTTGCGTCGGCGAAGTCCATGGGGCGGTCGGCGTAGCGCTGCATCAATTCTTCGAGAGCAGGCAGGTCGTCATCGACGACAGGAAACACGGCGATAGCATCCGACCTGAGCAACCGCCAGGCCGCGGGCACACCTCGCGGATCGCCGCCGAGCAGATGAAACAGCTCGGCCAGAACGGCGGCGGTAGTCCCAAGTGGCAGACGCAGACGATCGAACGCCGCGACACAGCGACCATGCCACTTGTCGTCCGCGTCGAGGAAGGCCAGCAGAGCGCCGGTGTCGGCGAGTCCCTCAATGCGCACGTCTGGCTTCCAACGCCGCGCGCACACGACGGCTCGCCTGTTCCGCACGGTCGGGATCGCCACCGCGGATCGTCCCCGCGCAGCGCAGCGCCTGGTTGCGCATCCGAAGTTGGGACTCCGCGTCCTCTCCGGGTGCCGGGTTGCTGGCCAGCCAGTCGGTGACAATCGTTCGCAGCAGATTCGCCACGCTCGTGTTGTCGGCGCGGGCAGCCCGCTCCAGCGCCTCCTTCAGCGCGGTGTCGAGCCGCCAGCTATAGATCTCATTGTTGGGCATGCAATACACGGTAGTGCACTTCCTTCGCGCAAGGCAATTGGTCCCGGTCAACGCGGTCAACGCCTACTCGACGGAGCCCCGTCCGAGGGTCAGGAACGATGCGCCTGGGGCGCCCGTCGCAGCGGGGCCGGTAGACTCCACGCGCCGTGCGCGGTAACGTCTCGATCAATGTCGATGAGGATCTACATCACGAGCATTTTCGTGGACGACCAGGCCAAGGCGTGTGCGTTCTACACCGGCAAGCTTGGCTTCCGGGTCAAGCATGACATTCCGCTGGGCGAGTACCGCTGGCTGACGCTCACCACGCGAGACGATCCCGATGGCACGGAACTTCTGCTGGAGCCGAGCAATCACGCCGCCGTCCCGCCCTTCAAAGCCGCGCTCATGGCCGACGGCATTCCCTTCGCCTCCTTCCAGGTAGACGATCTGGACGCCGAATCCAGCCGTCTCCGCAACCTGGGAGTCGAGTTCGTGCAAGCCCCCACTGCCGCTGGCGACGTCAAGGTGGCCATGCTCAACGACACCTGCGGCAACCTCGTCCAGCTTGTGGAGACACCGCCCGACGGCTAAACGAATGCCCCCGGATCGGGCCGACGCGACCCCGACCCCTCAAGCAACGAGACGTCAAGCAGTCGTGATCTCCGCCAGCATGGCCGAACCCAGCAGAAGCCGGGCCCTTGCACACTTGGCCCAAGATCTGGTGGCACGCGATCATCGGTGGACCTGCAGCATGATCGATCTGCGCGAGTTCGACGCCCCGAATTTCGACGATCGTTCGATCTACCGCTGGCCGGGCTATCGTCGTACCCATCGTATGGTCAGCGGGGCCGACGCCGTCGTGATGGCCAGCCCGGTCTACAACTGGGGATGCTCCTCGGAACTCAAGAAGTTCATCGAGTACGTCGGATCGACGCCGCCGGACGGGAGCTTGGTAGGCGCCCTGTTCGACAAAGTGGTGACCCTGCTCACCGCCGGCGGAATCTCCGAAAGCTACATGGCGTTTACCAACACGGCGACGTCGCTGATGCTGGACTTCAAGTGCGTAATCAGCCCCTACAACGTCCATGTGCCGGAAGACGCGTGGAATGCGCAGGGTGAGCTCGATGACCGCTCGCAGCGCCGCCTGAGGAAGTCGATGGGCGTGATGATGGAACTGGGAGATCGCCTGGCCGACCGCACGTATACCTCAGGCTGGGAAATTTGACAGTGCAAGAAAGAGGGGCGGAACCGACCCGCAAGAGGGTTGCCATCGTAACCGCGGCCAGCCGGGGAATCGGCGCGGCCTGTGCACGGCAGCTCGCGGCCGACGGGTACTGCGTTGCCCTCATGGCTCGCAGTGAGCAGGTGCTTGCCGTCGCAGAGGAGGTGAACGGCTTCGCGGTGCGCGGCGATCTGACGCAGCCGCCGGACATTGCCAGGCTGATCGATGCCGTCGGAGAACGCTGGGGCCGGCTCGACGTACTGGTGAACAACGCCGGCGACCCACCCGGAGGCGATCCGCTGACGTTGCCCGACGCCGCGTGGTTCGATTCGTTCGAGTTGTTGTTCATGAGCGCATTGAGGCTTACCCGTGCGGCTATGCCGCTGTTGCGCGCGGCCGGCGGCGGCGCCATCGTCAACATCTCCGCCGCGGACGGGTTGGAACCGACCCTGATGTTCCCGATCGGCGGCTCGATGCGCGCCGCGCTGAGCGCCCTTACCAAGCTGCTCGCGCGTCGGCTGGCAAGCAACCGCATCCGCGTCAACTCGGTACTGCCGTGGGTGGTGCTCGACCCGGACAGCGAGTGGCGTTCGGAGGAGATCCCGCTGTCGCGTGCCGCCACCCATGCCGAGGTCGCGCAGGTGGTTTCGTTCCTGTGCAGTCCCGCGGGCTCGTACCTCACGGGGGTCAACCTCCCGGTTGACGGCGGCTGGTCGCGGCGATTGTAAGGCGCCTTACTCCGGTTCCGATGCGAACAGGGTGCGGTACTTGTCGCTGGTGCGCAGCAGCTCGGCGTGGCTGCCATCCGCAGTGATCCGTCCACCGTCGAGGACCAGGATGCGTGGCAGGTCGACGATCGTGCTCACCCGATGCGCGATGATGATCACCGTTCCCAGGTAGCGCTCGCCGAGCAGCTTCTGATTGATCGACCGTGCGGTGGGGTCGTCGAGTTGGGAAGTCGCCTCATCCAGAACCAGGATCGGACGATCGAGCAGCATGGTACGGGCGAGAATCAACCGTTGCCGCTCCCCGGCCGAGAGCCTGCGCCCCCGTTCGCCGACGACCGCGTCGAGACCTCCGGGCAGGCGCTTGACGAGCTCCAGGAGCTGGGCATCCGCGCACACCGCCAGCAGCTCGCCGTCGCTACTTCGAGGGCGCGCCAGCAGGAGATTGTCCCTGATCGACATGTTGTAGACGACGCTGTCCTGGCCGATGAGAATTGCGGTCCCCAGTGCCCGCATGCCGTCGGAAGGCCGCAAGCGGCGGCCGCCGATGCGCAACTCGCCCGATGTCGCCAGTTGCTGCCCGGCGACGATGCGCGCAATGGATGACTTTCCGCTGCCGGACGAGCCCACGATGGCTATCCGGGTGTTGGCGGGTATGGCGCAGTCGACGCCATGCAGAACAGGCTCGGCGCCTTCGTACGCGAGGGTCACATCATGCAGCTCGATGTCGGGCGCGCGAGCAGGCACGAGCCGCGCACTCGGCGGTGGTATCTGCGGCCACCCGGCTACTTCGAAGGAGCGTTGCAGGCGCGGCTCGAGGTTGCCCAGCTCGACGTTGAGTGCGTTGATTCGATCCGCTGCATCCAGGACGCGTACGAAGTAACGCATGAACGCAATCAAACCGCCCAAGGTCAGTGCCCCGGCGAAGATCAGTATGCCGCCGAGAAAGTACAGCGTTGCTTGCGAGACGTAGTGTTCCTGTAGGCGTCCTATGGCGTGCTGCAGGTACGTAAAGGTGTGGCTTGCCCCACGCAGCCGGTCGATTCTGCGCAGCCAGCCCGCCATCTTCGCCCTCTGTGCCTCCTCGATCGCCAGCATGCGCACTTCGCGCCAGCCGAGCAGCGATTCGTGCAGCCACGCGGACCATCGTCCCAGCGCTTCCCGGTGCGCGCGACTGCGCACGCCGGCTTGCCGCTTGATCCACCTCCCCACCAGCCAGATGACGGTCGTGAGCGCGGTTGCGGCCAGTGCGAGCTGCCAGCTCATGGCGACGCAGACCACGCCCCCGACGACTATGAGACACCAATTGAAGATGCGCTCGATCCGCTGCAGCAGCAGTGCGCCCAATTCCTCCGTGTCGTCCTCCACCCGTTTGAGCAGCTCACCGGGGGCGTGACGCATCAGCTCGCTCCATGGGAGCCGCTGCATGGACCGAAAGACCCGCATCCGCTGACGGAAGACCACGCGGTGCACGGCGCGGTTCTGAACCCAGATCTCCACCGCCTTGAGTATGGTTTCCACCACGTAGACCGTGATGAATCCACCCAGCAGAAGCCACAGGCGATCGGCGTTCCGACCGACCAGGACCTCGTCGACGATCAGCCCGATCAGCGCCGGCGGGATGAGCGTAGTGGCGACCAGGAGGCCCTTGAGCGCCACCAGCAGCATGGCCAACCGGCGCGCCGGACGCAACGCGACCTTGGCTTGGCTCCGCATGCGGGCGGAAGCGTCGATTTTCACCCAACCTGTTCCTGGAAGAGCCGCTGATAGGGGGCGCAGTCGCGGATCAATTCGTCGTGCGAGCCGGATGCGGCAATCACGCCGTCGTCGAGGACCAGGATGCGCCGACAGTCGATGATCGAACTCAGACGATGGGCAATGATGATGGTCGACTGGCGCCGATCGGCGTCGAACAGCCGACGATAGATGGAGCGCTCCGTGTCGGGATCGACCGCTGAGAGGCCCTCGTCGATCACCAGCACGGCCGGTTGCCGCAGTAGCACTCGGGCCAGCTCCAGCCGCTGCTTCTCGCCCGCTGAAAGCGTCCGGCCCTCCGACCCGATCATTGTTTCCAGTCCGTCCGGGAAGCTGCGCAGGGTGTCACTGATCTGTGCTATCCGGCAGGCATCCCACAGCGACTCCTCCGAGATTGGCTCGGCGTCCCCATTCGACACTTCCAAGCAGAGATTTGCACGCGCGGTATCGCTGAATATCAGCGGATCCTGCTGCACGAACCCAAACCACTTCCGCACCGACGCGGGGGAATAGTGGGCGAGCTTGTGCGCATCGATCGTGATCGAGCCAGTCTCGGGGTCGCGCAGCCGTGCAAGCAGCGTCACGATCGATGACTTGCCTGCGCCGCTGCTTCCCACGATCGCCACCTGTTCGCCGGGCTCGACCCGTAGCGAGATCCCCTGCAGCACCGGGACCTCCTGCCGATAACAAAAGCGCACGTCATCGAAGACGACCGCGCGTGGGGTCGCGTCGAGGGCGGGGCCGGCGTCTATCTCGGCCGGCAACTCCAGCACAGCGCGGATGCGGTCCACTCCGACCGAGTAGGTACGCATGCGAAACAGCATGTCGCTGAGTTCACTGAGCTCCGTGCGGGCCGTTACGAAGTAGGTTGCCACCGCGATGTATCCACCGATCGTGAGACGGTCGGACAGGACCAGCGCACTCACCGCTACGAAGAAAGCGATCTCCAGCGCCGTCGCGAGCAGTTCGCGAACCCGTTCCGCGGAGAGCTCCACCAGCGACTGTCTCACCTTGAGTTGAATCAAGCCCCGTAGCCTGGCCACCAGCCAGCGCGCCACGGTGGAAGTGGCTCCCATCTGCTGGAGATCGGCGGTGCCGCGGATGATCTCGAACAGCCAGCTCGAATAGCCGCCGTACCGCGTACGAAGCGCGTCGGCCACGCGCCGCCCGCGCAGGCCCATCAGATGAGCGAGGAGAGCGGTAAGGGGCGCCGCTATGGCAGCCATGAGCGCCAGCAGCGGGCTGATGGCTCCCATGAACAGCAGCGCGATCACCAGGCCAATGAACGCATCCGGTATCCAGATGCCGAACACGTCCACGTACCAGGTGATCTGCTGCGCATCGGTCTCCACCGTCTCGGCCAGGTCGCCGGTCTTCCTGCGCTCGAGCAACTCGCTCCGGACGGAGAGAATGCGGCGAAATATGCGCCGTCGCACCTTGGAGTCGAAGTCGGTGACCTTGTACACCCAGGAGACGTGACCGATGGCGAACAACCCTTCGTTGGCAACCAGCATCATGGCGAAGCACAGCGCCAGCGCCGGGACCAGCGACAGGTCGCGGTGGGTAATCACTTGGTCGACGACCAGCGCGTACACGATGGGCAGCAGAGCGCGGAAGAAGTGGGTGAACAGGGCATTGACGAGCGACGTGACCCACGCCATCCGGTCGCCGCGCGCCATCCGCCATGCGAACGCCAGACGGCCGCGGTGCCCTGTCGTGGTGGAGGCGGCGTCGGGGTCGGGGCTCATCGGTCGCGCCGAAAGAGCACCGTCACGGCGTAGCTGAGCAGCGATCGCTCACTCACGGCGAGCTCGATGGTGGCCTCGGGAGTGTCGATACTGGCGTTCGGGCGTGCCCACACGCGGGTTCCTGTCACCGTGCTCTCGCGACGGAACAGCATCGCCTCATGCCGCCGCCCATTGCCGTCGACGATCGATACCCGTTCCGTGGAGGCTTCCGGTGGCGCGGGAAAGTCGGCGACGAACAGCCCGTCATCGGTCGGGCTGGCCACTGCCGAGACGAACTCCGGGACGGTTGTCGCGGTCGCCACCAGCCACAGGCCATAAAGGGTGGCGACCGACAGGATGATGCCGACCACCGGGGTCTTGGCCACCAGCACGCGGAGGCGCCGGCGGAAGATGTCTGATGGCAACGATCTACTCGGCGTCCATCAGAGGCTGGTCCGCACGGGCCCATCGCGGACAGACTTTCGATCATCCGTGCAACGAGGGGTTTGCATCGTCATTCTTCGGGCTCGCCTCACCACTGTGACACGAAAGCACTCTGGCGTCAGCCGGTTCAACCGATCCGGGCGCAGCCGTCGTTGCCGCCAGACGATCGCGATCCAGAGTCGCCTGACATACCTGGCTCCGCCTCGCACTGCGGTCCACAGTCCTCTCCGCGGCCACTCGCCGCCCTTACTCGCCGCCCCCTCGCCGCCCTGTCGGCACTTGCAATCGAAAGTCGGATAGGTGACACTCTCCGCCCGGTGTTCTCGGATTTCCCGTATGCTCGCTGTTGACGTTCAGCAACTAACCAAGACGTACGTAGTTCCCGAACGGGAGGCCGGCTTGGGGGCCGCGCTGCGCAGCGTGGTGCGGCGCAGGACCCGCTCCGTGGAGGCGGTGGCGGAGGTGTCGTTCACGTTGCAGCCGGGCGAGGTCGTGGGCTTCGTCGGCCCCAACGGCGCCGGCAAGACCACCACCCTGAAGATGCTCTCCGGCCTGCTGTTTCCCACCGCCGGCCAGGCGCGGGTGCTGGGCCACGTGCCGCAGAAGCGCGAGCGCGCGTTCCTCAGTCGCATCACCCTGGTGATGGGGCAGCGCAACCAGCTCATCTGGGACATCCCGGTGATCGACTCGTTCGAGCGCAACCGCGTGGTGTACCGGGTCGCCGGCGCTGACTACCGGCGCACCCTGGACGAACTGACCGGGCTGCTGGAGCTGGCAGAGTTGCTGCCGCGGCCAGCGCGCAACCTGTCGCTGGGCGAGCGCATGAAGTGCGAGATCGCCGTGGCGCTGCTGCACCGGCCGCAAGTGCTCTTTCTCGACGAGCCCACCATCGGGCTGGATGTGACCATGCAGCGGCGTATCCGCGGCTTCCTGGCCGAGTACAACCGGCTGCATCGCACCACGGTGCTGTTGACCAGCCACTACATGGCCGACGTGGAGGCGCTGTGCAGCCGCATCATCGTGATCGACCACGGCCGCATCCTGTTCGACGGCGCACTCGCCGATCTGGTCACGCGCTTCTCGCCGCACAAGACCCTCGTGGTGGAACTGGAGCGAGACGCCGCCGACCTGTCCCGCTACGGCCAGGTGGTGGCCTCGGAGGGCAGTCGCCATACGTTGCGAGTGCCAAAGGCAGACACGCCTCAGGTGACGGCACGGCTGCTCGGTGACCTGCCGATCGCCGACCTCACGGTGGAGGATCCCCCGATCGAGGACGTCATCGAGCAGGTGTTCGCCGGAGCCCTGGACACCGCGGGACCGCCGCCCCGGGACTGAGCGCCGTGCTGCGCATCTACTGGATCTACTTGAAAACCGCGCTGGCGGAACAGCTTCAGTATCGCTTTGCAGCGGTGATCTACATGTCGAACCGCGTTATCGAGCCTACCGTGCTGCTCGCGATATGGAGTGCAGTCGCTACCGCTCGTGGCGAGGTAGGAGGTTACTCTGCAGCCGATTTCGCGGCATATTTCATCGCCACGATGGTGGTCAATCAGCTAACCTACTCGGCGACCTTCCACTACTTCGAGTGGAGGGTACGGAGCGGAGAGCTGTCCCTTGAGCTGCTCCGGCCGCTGCATCCGATTCATGCCGATATCCCGGCGAATCTTGGCGAAAAGTCATTCACTCTGTTAGCCATGATACCGGTGGTAGTGGTGCTGTCCATTCTGTTCCAGCCATCATTTGACAGTAACCCTACTATGTTCTTACTGGCATTCGCAGCCCTTGTCCCAGCGTATTGTATTCGTTTCTTTACGGATTGGACATTTGCGATGTCCGCTTTTTGGACCACCCGCGCATCGGCTTTAGCTGAGATCTACCTGGTGTTCGAACTGTTCTTCTACGGTCGCTTTGCGCCGCTGGAGCTGCTTCCGCCGTGGCTTGAGCGAATCTCCTGGCTGCTGCCATTTCGGTGGGCAGTATGGTTTCCGGTCGAGTTGGCACTGAATCGTCTGAGTCACGACGAAATCGTAACTGGTTTTCTGATGCAGGCGCTCTGGTTGGTAGTGACGCTGGTCTGTCTACGTATCGTCTGGTTACGCGGATTGCGCAAGTTCACGGCAGTGGGTGGATAGATGCAGCGAGTACGCATCGTGTGGACGTTCTTCAAGATCGGTCTGCTCAACGAGTTCGCCTATCGCGCCAATCTCTACCTGCAACTGGTCCAGTCTTGTGCCGCGGTGGCGATGGCGTTCGGCGGGTTGGTCGTTGTCTTCGGCCACACCGAAACGATCGGTGGGTGGGGGCCTGACGAGGTACTTGCGGTACTCGGAGTGTACTTGATCATGGGCGCGGCCATCTCCGGCGCAATAGCGCCGAGTATGCGGAAACTGATGGAGGATGTGCGCCGGGGTACGCTGGACTACACATTGACCAAGCCTGAGGGAAGTCAGTTTCTGGTCAGCATCGGCGAATTCCGCGTATGGAAGCTGGTCGACGCGGTGATCGGGATGATAGTACTGGGCGCAGCACTGCGCCAACATGGAGTGGCACTGGGGGCGGCTGATGCCGCCTTGTTCGGAGCCACGATGGTGGCCGGAGGGGCGATCATTTACAGTTTCTTCCTGACCATGGGCGCCTTGTCATTCTGGTTCCTGCGTATTCAAAACATCATGCTCATCTTCCACAACATGTACCAGGCGGCGCGCTGGCCCATCGGTGTATATCCGCGCTGGCTACGTATCATTCTGACGTTTGTCGTACCGGTGGCGATTGCTATCACGGTACCGTCAGAGGCTCTCGTATCGCGCCTTACGAGCGAACGGGTCGCGGCAGTCGTGCTCGCCACACTGCTCTCTTTGACAGTATCCCGGCTGATTTGGCTGCGCGGAGTCAGACACTACTCCGGGGCATCTGCATAATCGAGTACGTACCACGGCCACAACGAAGTGTATGACGGTTGGTTATGTCTACTGATTCTCACCCACCGACGCCCCTGCGTACGACGAAATGATCGAATCGCCGTGATCAAAGTTGCTGCGCCCCACCGCGCCGTCCGCAGGTCGTAAGGGCTCCCGGGTGGAGATTCAGCGCGGCGGGTTTCACCTTCGGAGGTTCGTTATCGGCGACCTCGCTGGGGTGCTTGGGCTCGTCCACATGACTGTCGACCGGTCGTACGCGACAACCTACTGCCTCGAAGCGCGCGCCGCGTTCAAGGAATACGCCTCGGCGGACCGGATCGCGGCGGATGCGAACGCCGGGCTCACCTTGGTCGCCGAGTCCAACGGCGAGGTGGTTGGCACCGCGTCACTGGTCGGCGATGAGATCAGCAGAACCTACGTGCATCCCGACTACCAGGGCCACGGTCTGGGGAAAGGGCTCATGGCGCTCCTGGAACGTGAGGCCCTGCAACGCGGGCTGGGCGAGGTACGTCTGCACTCCTCACTCAACGCTGAACGGTTCTACCTCGGCTTGGGATACGAAGTAACCGAGACCGGCGCCATCCCTGTCGCAAACGGACAGGAGCTACCCTATTTCCGCATGCGCAAACGATTGTCATCTCCTGACTTGTATCGCTGAACGTTGATCTCGCTCGAGCGTTGTGAGCGCATCTGTGCAGCGTCATACCACGCCAGCATCCGCAGCAGCAGGTCCATGCCCACGTCGAACGCCTTCTCGATACGCAGCGCCATCTCCGGCGACAGCACGGCTCTGCGGTTCAGAAATTCCGAAAGCGTCGCCTGGAGCACCCCCACAGTATTGTGTATTGTATTGAGCGCGGCCTCAACAAAGCTGTGGAACGCATGACAGTCTGACGAGCCGCCCCGATACTCGAAGAAAATAGTTTGGAGACGCTGTTCGATGGACTCGCCCGTGGTCGTGGCTCGCGCTTTGACCAAGGACTTCAAGGTCGCACAGAAGACGAGTGGCCCGTTGAGCACGCTACGCCACTTTGTCCGCCGCCGGTACCGCTTGGTACGCGCCGTCGACTCGGTTTCCTTCGCGATACGCGCGGGGGAGCGAGTGGCCATATTGGGTGCCAACGGCGCCGGCAAGACCACCTTGGTCAAGCTGATGTGCGGCCTGCTGCGCCCCACCGGCGGCCGCGTCGAGTTACTCGGCACGGAGCCGATCACACGTGAGATCTCCGTTCGCCGGCAAACGGGCTTGGTCTTGGCGGGGCGGGTCCGTCTCTGGCCCGAGCTCACCGCAAACGACAATTTCGAGTTGCTGTACTCACTCTACGGCCTGGATGCCGCGGCACACGCCAAGCGCACGGCGCGGCTCGCCACGCTTCTGGGAGTTTCCGGCGACCTGAGTGCCCAAGTGCGGAAGCTGTCGTTCGGGACGCGCACCAAGCTGGAACTGATTGCTGGGCTACTGCACGCTCCGCGAGTCGTATTCCTGGACGAGCCGACCGTCGGGGTGGACAACCGTACCCGCGAGGCGCTGCACGACTTTCTCGGCTCTGATCGCGCGGACGGTCTTGGTCGTGACGTGGCGCTGGTGCTCACGTCACACAATCTCGCCGACATCACCCGCATCGCCCGCCGAGTCCTCCTGATCCGGGAGGGTCGCCTGGTATTCGACGGAATGTTGAGCGACGTGGTCGCCGCGGCGCGAGAAGCAGTGCGCATCAAGGTGAGAGGTCGCCGTCTGCGAGAGGCAGCGCTGCCCGATGCCCGCGTGGTCAGGAACACGCCGGACCAGTTGGAGCTTGCCGTCCACCCGCACGCCGTCCGCCGGGTCTTGGCGGCGGTTACCGAGCTACGGGACGTGCAGGACGTGCATACCGACGTGCCGAGCGCGGAGGAGGCGCTACAGGAATTGTACCGACACTACGGATGAACACTTTCCGCCGTATGGTCGTGGCCATCGGAGAGGCGCCTAGGGTGACCTGGAGCCTGACCACGGCACTCGTCACCCAGTCGATGGAATATCGCGCTGACTATCTGCTCAACTTTGGAATGTCGCTGTTGCCGACCCTGATGCTCACATTCGTCTGGTGGTCGATCGAGGGAGCGCGCGGCCCTGATCGTTGGGACCTGCTGGCGTACTTCCTGGCCGTGCTGCTGTTGGAGCAGCTCACCAACTCTGACAATTTCCAGTGGCGACTGGCGCGGCGCATTCAGAGCGGTGATGTCGAACTGGAAGCGCTGGTCGGTACCCCCTTGAGCACCGTTTGGTTCGGGACCGCACTTGGTATGCGAGCCGGACAGTTCCTCGCCAAGAGTCCGGGCTTATTGCTGCTCGCCGCGGGAGTGGTGCTGGCTGGCTCATGGCAGAGCATCGGGCACTTTGGATACGCGGTTCTGGCCATCTGTGGTGCCTTCGTCGTTCGCTTCCTTCTGTCCGTCACGGTGTCGGCACTCACATTCTGGATCGATGACGTCGCCGGCATCTACTTCAGCATCCAGTTGGCGGCGAGCGTGTTGTCCGGCCGTCTGATCCCGATCGACCGGCTCGGCGCGCCGGTCGAGTCGGTGCTCGCGATGACGCCCTTCTACTACATGGTCTTCGCGCCGGCGACGGTGCTGGCAGGGAGCATCCCGGAGCATCCCGTCCTGGTGGGGCAACTGGTGTGGACGGCGCTTCTGCTGGCCACGGCCTGGGTACTCACACGCGCCGGCCTCCGGCGCTATGCGAATGTCGCCGCGTAACGCTGTTGAGGTGGCCGCGGCGGTGCTCAGGGCGAGCGTGCAGGCCGACACGGCGTATCGCGGCGCCTTCCTGGCGCGCGCAGCAGAGGCCATCGCCAGTCTGGCCCTGTCGATAGCATTCTACGGCCTGATCTACAGCCACACGAGTGGGATAGGCGACTGGAGCTACGCCAACATCCTGGCCCTCGCCGGGACCTTCGAGATCATTCGCGGCATCGTGCATGGGCTGTTCATGCGCAACCTGCCCGGCCTGCAGGACCGGATTCGGACCGGGACGCTGGACTACGATCTGATCGCTCCAGTCAACACGCGTTTCCTGGTCTCGTGCCGCCGGCTGTACGTGATGAACTTGCTGAACGTTCTGCTCGGTGTATTCCTGGTGATCGCGGCGGCCGGCCTCGGAGAATCGTGGCCTGCGCCGGCCGGCGTGGCCGGCTACGTGGTCATGCT
Organism: Spirochaetia bacterium; assembly: GCA_965203905.1. Lineage (GTDB taxonomy): Bacteria > Spirochaetota > Spirochaetia > SZUA-6 > Bin103 > Bin103. Next base: position 7,313,371 of record CBDBDQ010000005.1, read on the forward strand.
GATCTTCGCCGTGGTCGGCAACTACTGCCTGTGGTTCATGGTGATGTGTTCCGCGTTCTGGCTCGAGAAGGTCGACGGGCTCCAGGAACCCTACCTGGAGATATTGAACCTGTCCCGCTATCCCCCCACCGTCCTTCCGCGGCCGGTCAGGGTAGCCGTGACGGTGTTGCTACCGGCGTTGGTTAGCGCAGCGCTGCCGGCATCGATGCTCTGGGGCGGGTTCGGCGGGCACGTCCTGGGGTTCGGCGCCGGAGTGGCGGCCACTGCCATGCTGTCCTCGCTCGTATTCCGGCGCGGCCTCTTGCGTTACGAGGGGGGCACCGCCTGAGTCTCCCACGTCACCGCGGTGGTATGGAAGAATGTGTTGGTCGCCGAACCTTGAGTTCCGCCACTCGCCCGAGTACTGCCGGCCGTGGCCGGTGGGCAGCAGTTTCATGGCGGGCTACCGGTCAAAGGGGCAAACACCAGGAGGCCGCCGCCTGATCTGTTACACACCTATTCACGGAATCTTTGAGCCATCCGTGTGACCCGCAATGGTACTTGGCCTGACTGCACACCGGAAGAGAGGGTGTTGCGGCGTGAGACGGTTGAAGGTGCCACTGAATGCTATGGTGGGATAGTGGTCCATTGTCGGGAGACCCTGTACGTATCGGATATGGACGGAACGTTGCTCCGTACCGACGGATCGCTGTCGCCCTACAGCGTTCGGACGCTGAACCGCCTGATCCACGATGGCATGCGGTTTACGGTAGCAAGTGCCAGAGGCTGTGGCCCAATCCGGATCGCTCTGGACGGTCTCCGCCTGGCCCTGCCGGTCATCAACCAGAACGGCGCGTTCGTTTCGGATCTCGCGACAGGCCGCCATCTGGCGATCCATGCCATGCGACCACAAGTCGCGCATGGCTTGTGGTCGCTGCTTGATCGGGCTGGGAGCAGACCGTTTCTGATGACCTTCGATGGTGGCCTCGATCGCCTTTACTTCAACGACAGTGTCCTGCGCAACCACGGCATGCGGCGGTTTCTCGAGGACCGACAACGGAACCAGGATCCGCGGCTTGCGCACCTCGACCACCTGCAGGACGGCCTGGAGGATCAGGTAGTCTGCCTCACTGCCATCGACCCACTACCCCGGATTCGGCACTTGGAGCAAGCGATCAGGCTGCGCTACGGCCGATCGGTCGCTTCGCACAGTCACGAGGAACACGGACTCTGGCTCTTGGCGATCCACGACTCCTGCGCCACCAAGGAGCAGGGCATAGCCCATGTGCTCCAAGGGCAGAACCTGCCGTTACCTCGCTTGGTGGTGTTCGGCGACCAGATCAATGATGCCGGCATGTTCCGCATGGCCGACGAAGCGTACGCGGTGGCCGGCGCTGTGCCCGACCTCGCGCAACATGCCACCGCCGTGATCGGCTCCAACGATGACGATGCCGTGGCCCGATGGCTGGACGCCCACTGGCGCTGTTATGCCCGTTGCGGTGAATGACGCGAAAAAAGACCCCGGCGCCGCGCGGTTACGTTGGCACATCGGTGGGAAACCGGTAAGCATGCTTCGGACGATCTTTTTCGATGTTGACGGCACACTGCTGGACGACGACGCCAACTGGCGCTCAGCGGTGGCGGCAACCGCGCGACTAATCGCCGATCGCTGCCCTCCGCTCGGCCGTGAGGAGCTGACCTCGGCGTATTGCGACGCGGCCACTGAGATCTGGCGCACGATCCGAGACGCACAAGAGGCGCCGTGGGGCAACATGGACGATCCTGGCATCGTCCGCAGGGTTTGGCACTCCGCACTCGCGGGCTTGGCTGCCTCAGGCGACGATTCCTCCGAATATGCGGCACACGCCTACGCCCGGTTCAGGCTCGCGCGAGTCTCAGTGTTCGCCGATGTCAGGGGCTGTCTGGCGAGCCTGCAGGACAAGTACCGGCTCGGGGTGATAACGAACGGTTCTAACGCCACCCATCTCCCCAAGATCGCTGCGGCCGGTCTGGATGAGTACTTCGAATCGGTTACTACCACCGACTGCGGGGCGGGCAAGCCGCTGCCCACCATCTTCAATCACGCCCTTGCAGGGCTGGATGCCAAGCCAGCGTCCAGCGCCTTCGTCGGAGACTCGCTGCACTGGGACATCGCCGGCGCCAACCAGGTCGGTATATTCTCCATCTGGCTTAACCGAGCCGGCACACAGCGCGCGTCCCGTGACCCAGTACCGCGGGCCGAAATCGCCTCTCTCCACGAACTTCCCGAGTTGCTCAGCCGAGCCGACCCATGAATATCAGTCGCACCGCCAAGGCCCCCCAGCACCCCAACCCAGCCTCCACTTATGTTCGCGCGCGGGCGACCGCCGCGGCCAGCGTCCGATATTGTAGCCGCGAGCGCAGGCACGAACGGGCGCGCGGAGCTGTACATGAAGGGCAAGCGGCAGGACTGCGCGCCCGCGTCACGCGCTTGCGTAGCGCGGGCGGGTCCAAGACTACCCGTCGAGGGGCATGATGAAAATCGGTGTATTACCGCCTGGCACCACGGCAATCCCATGGATAGCCTGAGAAGAACGTCCTCACGTTTGCTTTCTGTGGGTAACCGAACATACTTGGTGACAGCCGCCCGACGGGCAGTGTCAATTCGAAAAATAGGAGACGGCTTGACGCCGATTCGGCGCGGTTGGCATTCTTTCCTCGTGAGTTCTGCCGAGCCTTTCTGGGAACGGGCCTATCGGGACGACAGAGCGGATACCTTTGGTCGTCCCAGCTCCGAGATCGTTTCGCTGGCGGACCGCCTGACGAGAGGGGCGTTGGTCCTGGACATGGGTTGTGGCGAGGGGCGGAATGCTCGATTCTTGGCCACGCGCGGGTTTCAGGTGGACGCCTTCGACGTGTCGGAGGCGGGGATCAACAAGCTCACGCGCATGGCTGCCCTAGAGGAGGTGAGCGTAAACGCATGGGTAGCCGACCTGAACACTTTTTGGTTCTCTCGTGCCTACGACGTCATCATCGCCCACGGAGTCCTGCATCTGCTCAAACGGGAAGTGTGGTCACGGCTAATCACTGAAATGAAGGAAAGCACTCGGACCGGCGGCGTCAACGCGGTGTCCGTGTTTACCGATGAGATTCCCCCCCCTCCTGATATGGCGCCGTTTACTGTAGGGATCTTCAAGGTCGGAGAACTGGCCGGTCAGTACGCCGACTGGCACCAGGAACAAGCCACGTCCTATATCCTCGAGGACGAGCATCCCGGCGGTCTTCGCCACCGTCACTCCATCGACAAAGTCGTCGCCTGGAAAATAACGGAAGAGGCAGATAGCGCGTCCAAACCCAATCAGGGCCAAGATCGACCGGAAGCGCAACCGTGACGGCACGATTCTAAAATGACACACTACCCGGGCAGGCGTTAACTCGGGCGCAGTTCGGCAGTCCGCGTGGTGAACATCGGTCGCGTTTACGTTGGATACAGTTCGCGCCACGTCGCGCAAATCTCGTCTACCGAACCACGGGCTACGAAGAGTCAGGTTGCTTTATCAAAAATTTGCTGTAACACTGGCCGCGAGTCTCACCAGTTGGCTCAGGAGGTATACCCCAATGAGAGGAGTAGCGGTAGTGGCAATACGCCAGACCACGAGGGATCACGAGGTTCTGTTGCTTCGAAGAACTCAGAGCAACGCTGGCCAGTGGTGTCAGATTTCTGGGAAGATAGAGTCTGGCGAGACAGCGTCGCAGGCTGCGCTACGCGAGATGAAGGAGGAGACGGGGCTGATACCAAGCCGGTTCTATTCCGCTGACCTGTGCGAACAATTCTACGAGATCGGAAGGAACTCTATCTGGCTCGCTCCAATCTTCGTCGCGTACGTGGAACCCGAGGTCACCGTCACGTTGAACGAGGAACACAGCGAGTACTTCTGGACCTCGCTCGGCCGTGCTATTGAATTGCTGCCGTTTCCCGGTCAGAAGTCGATGTTGATGCACATTCGTCATTGGTTCGTGGAGCGTGAACCTTCTCGGCTTCTCGAGATCGACGTCAGCTCGGTCGTACGGGCGAAGTGACAATAGTGAGACGATATACCGCTGAGACGGTGGCAGCCACTCTGCGGCGGAGGCTTGCTGCTCGACCGCGGATCTTCGGAGGATAGGCATCCGCGTCACGGAGTTAGCGTCGGGATCGGCATGAAAATGCGCTGCGACCGCGTTTCGCAACGAGAAGTGAGCCGGGATGCGATTTTTTCCATGGGCGCGAGTGTAACTCCTGGTGCTGCTCGAGTTCCAGAATAGAGTGGTTGGCAAGAGGCGGAGAATCCCGGACAGATCCGCCCGACGAATGGATTGAGATTTTCCCGCGCAGCCGGCCGCGCGACCATGCCAAGCTGCGAGGTCGCTCATCCAACCAGGACCGGACGATCCAGCAGCATCGAGGGGGCGAGAATCAATCTCTGGCGTGCGCCGGCCGAGAGTCGGCTCGCTCGCCAATTGCCGCATCGAGCCCCGCGCAGCTCGCCGAGCCAATAGAGTTGGCGAGTGATCGAATTGACCATACTACCTGGACTCACTACATTTCGGCATGGAGTCAGCTCGGCACACCGACGCATGCAGCGTCCTGCACCACCGCAGGACGGTTGGCATCTTGTGGGCGCCACGGCGGGAGCTGTACGAGGGCATTTCCGGGCACATTGGGCCGAACCTGCGGACCAGTAGCCTGATCAAGTCGACGTTCGCTTCGGTACGTCAGCCGGCACTCTCTTAAGATCGGATAGCATGCGGCCCCGGCTCTACGGCCATATCCTCAAGACACGATTTCTGTCGAGCCTTGCGTATCGAACGGAGTTGGTGTTCCTCGTTCTGACAAGCTTCGTCGTGGTGCTCGGAATGTCGTTTCTTTGGAAAGCCCTCTACGGCGACCAGGGGAGCGGGCGCGCCCTGACCCTCAACCAGATGCTGGTGTACCTCATCGTCGCCCAGATGATGAATCAACTGCTGTTCTCCAACCTGCCCGAACGGATCAACGAACGTGTCTACCACGGCAACATCAGCATCGACCTGATCCGACCGGTGCCGCTGTGGGCGGCGTGGGTGGCCGAGGATGTGGGCGACGCGTTGAGCCGGCTGCTTATCCGGGGCATTCCGCTGCTCATAGTTGCGTCGGTCCTGATTGCGCTTCCGCAACCGGCGAGTGGGTCGCTGTTCCTGTGGTTCCTGGTCAGTCTCGGTCTCAGCTACGCGCTTATGACGTCAATCGGCTACATCGTCGGCCTCACGTCCATCTGGTACATGGACTTCGGCGACTTCGGCAAAGTGGTTCGCGCGAGCGTTGTATTCCTATCCGGAAGCGTGGTGCCGATCTGGTTCTTCCCTGAGTGGTTCCAGCGGATCTCGTCGCTTCTGCCCTTCATCTATATCTATCAATTCCCGATCGGGATCTACATCGGGAAGTACTCGATCGGCGAGATCCTCAATGGTCTCGCGGCGCAGCTCTTTTGGATTGCACTGGGTGTCCTCGGTGGCCTGTTGATGTGGAATCTGGTCAAGAAGAAGATCGTGGTCCAGGGCGGATGATGAGCACCCTCCGCCGACACCTCCGCGTCAGCCTGTTCTACACGAAGCTGTCGTTGATCCGCCTCATTGAGTATCCGGTCTACCTCCAGAGCACTTTCTTGATGAATCTGACCACCGCCGTAACCGGCTTCTTCGTCCTCCGCGTGATGTTCACGGAGTTCCAGGCGATCGGCGAGTGGGACATCGCCAGCGTGTCGTTTCTCTACAGCTTCAATCTCATCACCCACGGGATCGTGCTGGTCGTAGCGCAACCGATCTGGTACATGGGGCGGAGGATCTTGAGCGGCGATTTCGACCTGATGCTGGTGCGCCCGCTCGACACGCTCTGGCTCCACATCTCACGTGGCGTCAACTACATGGACCTGGCCAACCCCATCCTGGCGCTGCTCATGATCATCTACAGCTTGGGCGAGCTTGGTTTCACTCCAACGATCAGCAACGTGGTCGGGTTGGTGCTGCTTGTTTTCTTGTGCAGCGTCATCCGCGCCGCTCTCTACTTGATCGGCTCGACGACATGCTTCTGGTGGCGCAACCGCGAGTCACTCAAGGAGTTCTCGGCGACGCTGATGAACGACATCGGCCGCTACCCGCTGACCGCCTACCCGTGGGCGATGCAGTTCATCCTCACCTTCCTCATACCAACGGGCTTTGTTGCATTCTACCCGGCGTCGGCGGTGCTGCACATCAAGGATGGTCTCGTTGCCGGCTCTGCGATCTACGTGACCCTCGCGATCATGGTCGTAGTACTCTCGATAGGTTCCTACCTGTTCTTCCGCCTTGGGCTCAGGTATTATGAAAGCGTCGGGCACTGAGATGGGCATCATCGAGACGACACGTGTCTCCAAGACTTTCAAAGTAAACCAGAAGAAGAAGGGACTGATCGGCGCAGTTAAGGGACTGCTGTTCCCTGACATTCGCCACATCGAGGCGGTCAAGGACGTATCGTTCAGTATCGAGGAAGGCGAGATCGTGGGCTACATCGGTCCGAACGGATCCGGAAAGAGCACCACCATCAAGATGCTTTGCGGCATCCTCCATCCATCGGCGGGCGCTGTCAAGGTGAACGGTCTTGATCTTCCCAGGCAGCGACGCCACTTGGCGATGGACATCGGTGTGGTGTTCGGCCAACGCAGTCAACTGTATTGGGACATCCGACTGGGGGAAACATTCGAGCTATTCAAGCGCATGTACGACATCAGCGACGCCGACTACACCCAGCGCATGGGCGTCTTCCACGAATTGCTCGACATCGGGGATTTCGTCGACCAGCCGGTGCGCCAGCTCTCCCTCGGCCAGAGCATACGGGGCAACTTGGTGAGCGCGTTCCTCCACTCCCCCAAGCTGCTATTCCTGGACGAGCCGACGATCGGCCTCGATATCGTCGGGAAGAAGAAGATTCAGACGTTCATCAAGGAGATGAACCGCGAGTACCACACGACCGTCGTCCTGACGACCCACGACCTGTCTGACGTCGAGAAGCTCTGCGAGCGCGTCATCGTGATCAACCACGGTGAGATCGTCGAGGACGACAGACTTGTGAACATCACTCGCAAGCTGGCTCCCTACAAGCTCATCCATGTGCTGACTGACGGTACCATTCCGCCCATCAACGTAGCTGGGTGCCGGCTGCGATCGGTGGACGGCAGCAGGATGTGTCTCGAATTCGACCACCATCGACACGACTCCGTCGAGCTCATCGCAAAGCTTTCACGCCTCATGCAGATCAATGACTTCAGCATCGTCGATCCTGACATCGAGGAGGTCATTGGGACTTACTACGGAGCACCACCGGCGGATCGCGCCGATGGACTGTCGTAGCCTCGCAGTCGACCGTTGCCGTCCTGGCGCCGGCGACGCGGGCCAGTCCGGTGTACAACACGGCCTTGGGGCGGCACCACGATGCGCACACGCGTGACTATTGACGCTGGTCATGGTACCCTCCTGATCGGAAGCTGGAAAGCCCGCTGACGCTGCCGATTCGTGGTCAGCTCGGGTGCTGTTCTCCTCCATACTTCGATGCGTACCCGACACTTGAACATGACCATTGACGAGTTCCACCTGATGGCGAGAGAGCCAGGATGGAAGTATGAGTACTGGAGCGGGCAAGCGCATATCTCTCCCGCCCATCGGTCAGTCTCCGCGTCCCTCGAAATCGAACCACGTGCATGCCGATCTCCTTGTCGGATCCGGCCCGCGGAAAGCAGCTACGAGCGGGCGACGATTGCCGCTTTCGTGGCCGCCTTCAGAGATACCATCGATTTTTGTGACTGGGAGGAGACGAGAATCGCCGATTCGGCAAGAGACAACGTGATCGGATTCTTCTCCGGCGAACGCGGAGAGCCTCATCCGGCGTCGCGCCTGGCGTTGGTCGCCCATCCGGAAGTCGAGCAGGAGTCAGTCGTTGGTGCTGCCCTCGTAGCCGAAATGAAAGACGAGTCCGTGCGGTTGGATCTACTATTCGTGACGCCGGAGTGGCAACGAATGGGTGTAGCTACAGCCCTTGTGACAGCGACTCTCAATCAACTGTATGAGAGCGGCCACAGGACGTTGAAGAGTCGATACAACCTCGGTAATGCTGGGAGCAGGGCATGGCACAGAGCGTTCGGGTTCGTAGACGATTGCGACCTGTTGTTGGCAGAATCGTACTATCGCCTGGCTAAACATGAGCTTTGGCGAAGAGAGAAAGTCGGCGATCTCACACAGGTAGAGCGCCAGAAACTGAACCTGGAGATCGATCTCTGGAGAGTCCAGGCTGACAAACTGTCGGTTGCTGCAAGGCGTTGGCGCGCGCATTGAGTTCGGTGCGCCGCGCACTACGCCATTGCGGCCGGGACGCAGCCACAGGGCGATTCGGCTTGCCTGTAATCGAAAGGCGCAATTTTTTTTGAAGCTTTCGCCGATTTTTTCTCGTTCATGGGTTGACACGGTATTGGCCGTCCGATCCGACGACATTCCCGACCGGGCACGAATCTAGCCGAGAATACGCGTGGCGGGCGCTCTGTCCCCCGCCACGCAGCCAATGATCCTGAACCTCAAAAGTCGGCATCCGACCGCTCTACGGGGCGTCAGTGGGTGGTCGAAATCCGGGTGTACGATAGCCCCATCATGGAACACGACACGAGGACGACCGCGCCCCAGGCCACGGCACGAGCCGCGGTCGAGTGGGCTGAGCCCACGGCGACCGAGCTGCCCGCGGGCGCGGTCGCTGCGGCTAAGCCCGCTCACGGGACGCCGGTGGAGAGTTGCGTTGCGACGTCGCCCACTGCCGTGGACGCGGCGCCGCCGGAAGCTGCCGAGCCACCCGACCTGGACCAGCTCGGTGACCAGATAGCCGCGCTGTCGGCACGCATCGACGCCGCCACCTACGAGCTGCTGTGCCACCTGCACCGTTTCGACCGCCACCACGGCTGGGAGGGCTTCCGGTCCTGCGCCCACTGGCTCAACTGGCGCACGGGCCTCGATCTCGGCGCCGCCCGCGAAAAGCTGCGCGTGGCCGCCGCGCTGGCCGACCTGAACCACATCGCTGCGGCGCTGGCGTGCGGGCAACTCTCCTACTCGAAGGTGCGTGCGCTGACCCGGATCGCCACGCCGGGCACCGAAGCGCGGCTACTGGCTGTGGCCTTGAGTTCCACCGCGGCGCAGGTGGAGCGGCTGGTGCGGGGGTGGCGGCAGGCGGACCGCGAGGCGCAGCCCGATGCCGAGCAGGTGCGCTTGGCCAGCCGCGGTCTGAGGATGGAGGTGGACGAGAAGGGGATGGTCGTGGTGCGCGGGCGACTGACGCCGGAGGTTGGCGCGGTGCTGCTGCGCGCGGTGGAGGCGGCGCTGGAGCAGGTGCCCGCGCCCGCCGAGGGCGAGCAGGCGACGTTGGCGCAGCGGCGGGCGGATGCGCTGGGGCTGGTGGCGGAGAGTGCGCTGGCCGGCGGGCTCGATCCGGGCAGCGCCGGCGACCGGTTCCAGGTGACGGTGCACGTGCCAGCGGAAGCGCTCGCCTCCCGCGAACCGGCCACTGCGGCCCCCGGCGCAATTTCCGCGGAAACGCGCGCCGCGAGCCAGGCGGCAGCGGAAGCGACCGTTCCGGCGCCGCCGTACGGGCAGCAGGTCGCCGGACGCGCCGCGGCCGGAGGAGCGGCCGGCGCTCTGCAGCGCGTTTCCGCGGAAGGGTGCGAGCTCGGCGTGGTGGCGCCGGAGCCTCCGGGACCGGCAACCGACCGCGACGCCGGTCAGGCGGTGATCGAGCAGGCCGGCGGACTTCACGTCGGCCGCGACGCGGTGCGCCGCGTGGCCTGCGATTCCGGCCTGGTGGTGCTGGGCCATGGCTCCGACGGCGAGGTGCTCGACGCCGGCCGCAGGACCCGTACCGTCCCCACCGCCCTGCGCCGCGTCCTGCAGGACCGCGATCGTAACCAGTGCCAGTTCCCCGGCTGCGAGAGCCGCCACTGCGACGCCGATCACGTCGTGCACTGGGCCGACGGTGGCGAGACTCGGCTGAGCAATCTGGTTTTGTGCTGTCGTTTCCATCACCGCGCCCTGCACGAAGAGGGCTTCCGGGTGGTGGCGACCGATGACGGCCGGTTCCAGTTCCTGCGCCCGGACGGGGTGCCGCTGCCGGCGGTGCCGGCGGCGGCGCGCTGGGCGGGGGCGCCGCGGGCGCCGACCGATGCACGGCTGGAGGCGGCCGGGATCAGCATCGGTCCGCATACCGCGACGCCCGAGTGGTACGGGGAACCGCTGGAGCTGGCGGCCGCGCTCGACGTCCTGTGGGAGCCCCCGTAGCGGCGGTCCGGCGCAGCGCTGCCCGCGCACTGCCTGGGGCTTGTACCGGCGTGCCGCCCGACCCGCTCGAGTACGGATTCGCGGAAGTGCGTCAGTTTTGAAAATCCACCCTGTTGGCACTGCACGCCACGCGACGAGCTAACGTTACTCAATCCTTCTCCGCTCACGGTGGCGGTGAGCCCGGGGATCGAAGTTGTGGGCGTGTGCCCACATGCCGCGCTTCGCTTCACGCGCCCCCCGCTCGAGTTGTTTGTAGCGGTCATGGTAGGCGGCGATAGCAAGTCCTTCCCACACCATCCATTCACCGATGTCTCTGCCCTCGCAGGTCACAGTGCCGACTATCCGCCCGAACTTATCCACGCTCTCGACCGCCACACTGACATGCTTGCCGCCAATTTTCTGAATGAGCGCGCTCTTCACGCGCCTCCCGTGGTTGAACCAGTATCCGTCCTGATGTTTGGCCTTCTGATCCCATTCGGGCGCGTCGAGTCCGGCGAGGCGCACTTCCTTTCTGGCCACCCGTATCCCGTCGCCGTCGGTCACATACGCTTTGCCCGTGATCGTACGGGTAGGGCTCTCTACCCAGCGAGCGGGGAAGGCGGGTGTCTCGACCCGATGCGCGGGGCGGAGCTGCGCTCCAGATGACCGGTAGTCCACGCGTCGCTGCTCTGGTCCTGTTCCGCTCGAATGCCCCTTTTTCTTCTGCCGGTGAGAACGCTTCCCTGGGATGAGCAGGATGACGACAACGACAACGAGAGTAATCAACCACCACCACTTCGCGACCCATCCAGAGAACGCATCGAACAGCATGTCCCTCGAATATCGGGGACATGGAGTGCTGGCTTTACGGGCACCACTATCCCTCGCCACCACGATCGGCGTCTCTGTCGTCCCTCCGGCTGGTCGCCAGCGGCGCTCGCTGGAAAAAAGCGATGCCGCTCGATGGAGGGGGCTGCTACCCAGGCTCTGATTTCAAACTGACGCACTTCCCAAGCTTGACTCTGTAAACGGGTCCGCTTATATCTCGGCATGGAGCCGGAGCGACACGCCGAGGGATGCAACGTCCTGCAAGCCCACCGGTCGGGTGAGGCACTTGGGCGGGTTGCCGGCGCCGCCTCGCGGAGCAACGAGTTCGGCCAGCCGATCGGAATGCCGGTTGCCGGCTGGAAGCCACCGCCGGCTCCCGACCGCTCCATCCGAAGGGGACAGTACTGTCAGTTGGAGCCGCTGTGCGAGGAAGCGCACGGCCGTTCCCTGTTCGACGCCTTCGCCGCCGACGCGCGTGGGGTCAACTGGACCTACATGCCGTACGGGCCGTTCGCGGCGTACGCGGACTTCAGCCGCTGGCTGGGCTGGGCCTGTGAGGCGACCGATCCCCTGTTCTTCGCCGTGCTCGACGCGGCCCGCGGGAGGGCGGCGGGGTTTGCCTCGTATCTCAACATCGACCCGGCCAACGGCTCCATCGAGGTGGGTCACATCCACTTCTCCGAGGAGCTCAAGCGGACCCGCGCCGCCACCGAGGCGATGTACCTGCTGATGAAGCACGCCTTCGATCTCGGCTATCGCCGCTACGAGTGGAAGTGCGACGCGCTCAACCGGCCGTCGCGCGCCGCGGCGCGGCGTCTCGGGTTCCGCTTCGAAGGGCTGTTCCGCAACGCCGTGGTCTACAACGGGCGCACCCGGGACAGCGCCTGGCACTCGATCGTCGACCGCGAGTGGCCGCGCCTGGACGCCGCCTTTCGCACCTGGCTGGCCGCGGCCAACTTCACCGCCGGCGGGCATCAGCGTCAGAGTCTGAGCACGCTCACCGCGCCGCACTCCACCGACATCGTCGCGGTAGTCGGCGGCTAGCACGATGGCATCCGAGTTCACCGCGGCTGCCGCCTCGGCGCCGCGCGCTACCCAATTCGATACCCGTTCCCCGGGACGCTGGATCGTGTCGCATCTGCGCTGCTATCCCGTGGTGTTCGTTCTCGCGATCGTGCTCCAGCTCACCTCCTGGTCGTTGTTCGCCTCGATGCCGGTGATGATCGGCCGCGCCGCGCAGGGGGTCATCGACGGCCTCGGCAGCCGCGAACTGCTGCTGGCGGCCCTCCGCCTGCTGGGCGTCATGGCCGGCAACTCCGCGGCGCTGATCGGCGTGATGGCATGCGCCGCCAGCCTCGGGCACCGCCTGCAGCGCGACGCCCGCGACGAGCTGTACCGCGGCCTGCTCGGCAAGAGTCAGACCTTTCACAACCGCCAGCGCATCGGCGACCTGGTGGCGCGCGCCACCGACGACACGCGCCTGGTCAACGAGATGATCAACCCCGCCCTCGTCTACCTCACCGACCTGCCGATCGGCTTCGTGGTGACGCTGACCTACGTGATCCTGATCGATCCGGTTCTGGCGCTCGTGCCGGCGCTCTACGGCCTGGCGTTTGCCGCCGCGGTGCGCGACCACATGCGCCGCGTGGGTCCGGCGCTGGCGGAACAGCGCACCCAGTACGGGCGCCTGGCCGCGGTGGCCGAAGAGGTGATCACCGGCATCGAGGTGGTCAAGGCCACCGTGCGCGAAGCCTGGGAGCAGCGGCGCTTCCGCGGCGCCGCCGGCGTGCTCCGCGACCTGATGGTGCGCCAGGGCAGGATCGAGGCGCTCAACGTGGCGTTGCTGGCGTTCGGCATCGCGACGGCGCTGGCGCTGCTGCACGGTATCGTGGTGCTGCACGCGGGCCGCATCGAGCTGAGCGAGCTGATCGCCTTCGTCGGGCTGATGGCGCTGTTCCGCAACCCCAGCAACAAGGCGACCACGGTGTTCTCTCAGCTTCGCAACGGCGTCGCGGGGGCGCGCCGGATCCTTGCCCTGCTCACGGCGTCCACGGAGCTGGACCAGAACACCGGTGGCCACGAGGCCGCGATGCGCGGGGAAATCGCGTTCGAGCGGGCCTCCTTCGGCTACCACCGCGGACAGACGGTGCTGGCCGACGTCGACCTGCACATCGCCGCCGGCGAGACGGTCGCGCTGGTCGGCCAGACCGGATCCGCCAAGACCACCCTCACCCAGTTGGTGAACCGCACCTACGACCCCGGCGCCGGACGCATCGCCATCGACGGCGTCGACCTGCGCGACTGGAACCTGACCAGCCTGCGCTCACAGATCGCCACCATCGAGCAGGACGTGTTTCTGTTCTCCCTGTCGATCGCCGACAACATCGCCTTCGCCCGCCCCGGCGCCCGCCGGCAGGACCTGGAAGCCGCGGCCCGCGCTGCCGCCGCGCACGACTTCATCGAATCGTTCACCGACGGCTACGACACCATCATCGGCGAACGCGGCGTCACCCTGTCCGGCGGCCAGCGCCAGCGCATCGCCCTGGCGCGCGCCTATCTGAAGGACCCGCGCATCCTGATCCTGGACGACTCCACCAGTGCCATCGACAGCGCCACCGAGGACGAGATCCAGCGCGCGCTCTACACCGTACAGCGGGGGCGCACCACGCTGCTCATCACCCACCGGCTGTCGCAGATCCGCTGGGCCGACCGCGTACTGGTGCTCGACCGCGGCCGGGTGGTGGCCAACGGCCCGCACGACGAGCTGCTGGCCACCTCGGAGGTCTACCGCCGCATCTTCAGCCACTACGAGATAGACCTGCCGCCGTTGCGCGGCCCGCGTCCCGGCGCGGCAACGCCCAAGGGAGGCGTCCCCGTGGGCGACGCAACCGGGAAGGCACGGTAGTGCGCTCTCCCTACGACGGCCTCTCCGCCGAGGGATACGACCGCCGCTACCGCGACCGGGAGCTGGTTAACCGCATCCTCGGCTTCTTCCGCGCCGAACGCCGCGCCATGCTCATGGTGTCGACGGCGATCGTGGCCGGCTCGCTGATCGGGGCGGCGCTGCCCATCGTGTTGTCGCGCACCATCGACCAGGTGGCGACCGCGGGGTTCTCCCTCGGCGCCGTGGCCGTGGCCGTAGCGGCCATCCTGCTGTTGAGCCTGTCGGACTGGGGCTTCAGCGCCCTGGACCGGACCGTGGCCGCCCGTGCCGTGAGCAACGTGGTGCTGCGCCTGCGCCGCGCCGTCTTCGACGCGGTGCTCCGCCACGACCTCTCGTTCTTCGACCGCTACCCTACCGGCGGCATCGTCAGCCGCGTGCTGTCCGACACGCAGGCGTTCTCCGAAGTCGTGACCATGACCATCCAGGTGGTGAGCGAGGTGATCCTGACCGCGCTGATCTTCGCCTACCTGTTCACCATCGACGTGCCGCTGACGCTGGTCGCGCTGCTCCTGGTGCCGGCGACCTGCTCCGTGGCGCTCGGATTCAGGCGCCTCTCCCGCCGCGTGGTGACCCAGTCGCGCCGCTCGGTGGGCGACGTCAGCGGTCACGTACACGAGACCATGAGCGGGATCGCGGTGGCCAAGTCGTTTCGCAAGGAGCAGCTCCTGTATGACCAGTTCGCGCCGGTGAACGAGCGTTCGTTTCGCCTCGGCTGGCGCCACGACGTGGTGTTCGCCAGCTTCACGCCGCTGCTGGGCACCGTCGCCGCGCTGGGCTCCGCGGCCCTGGTGTACGCGGGCGGGATGCGCGCGGAGTTGGGCGGCCTCACCATCGGCGAGTGGTACCTGTACCTGCTGACGGTGCGCCTGCTGTGGTTCCGGCTCGCCCTGATCGCCGCGTTCTGGAACCGGTTCCAGCTCGGCCTGGCCGCCGGGGAACGGGTGTTCGCGCTGATCGATACCGAGCCGCAGGTGGTGCAGACCGGTTCCGCACCGGTGCCCGCCGTGAACGGACACATCGAGCTGCGCAACGTGCGCTTCCACTACCGGGAAGGCGAAGGCGTATTCGACGATTTCTCCCTTACCGTTCAGCCCGGAGAGACCCTGGCGCTGGTGGGGCACACCGGTTCCGGCAAGTCGAGCATCACCAAGCTGGTGTCCCGCTTCTACGAGTTCCAGGGCGGCGAGATCCTGGTTGACGGACGCGACATCCGCGGCCTGGACCTGGCCGGCTACCGCTCCCACCTGGGCTTCGTGACCCAGGTGCCGTTCCTGTTCAACGGCAGCGTGCTGGACAACATCCGCTACGGCCGCGGCGACGCCGACGATGCCACCGTGGCGGCCACCGCGGCCCGGGTGGGCGGCGGCGACTGGATCGACACCCTCCCCAACGGGCTCGCCACCGAGGTGACCGAGCGCGGGCGCAACCTGTCGCTCGGCCAGCGCCAGCTCATCGCCCTGAGCCGCGTCCTGCTGCAGGACCCCGCCGTGCTGATCCTCGACGAGGCCACCGCAAGCATCGACCCTCTCACCGAGGCGCTGGTGCAGGAGGGCATGGACGAGCTGCTGCGCGAGCGCACCGCCGTCGTCATCGCCCACCGCCTGTCCACCATCAAGCGCGCCGACCGCATCGTCGTGCTGCGCTCCGGCACCATCATCGAACAGGGCACCCACGACGGGCTGCTGCAGGCCGGCGGCCACTACGCCGAGCTCTACAACGCCTACTTCCGCCACCAGAGCCTGGATTACGTCGAGACCGCCCCCGGCAGCGCGGCGCCCCTGCCGTCAGCGCGATGAGCCGGTGGTGAGGCCGGCGATGAAGTACTTGGACAGGAAGGAGAACAGCAGCAGCACCGGCAGGTAGGAGATGAAGCTCATGGCGTTCAGGCCGCCCCAGTTCTGGGTCAGGGTGGAGTGCATGGCGAAGAAGATCTTCACCGGCGCGGTGTGCTTCTCCACCGCGGCCTGCAGGTAGGTGCGCGCCGCGATGTACTCGTTCCAGTTGTTCAGGAACAGGAAGATGGTGGTGCTGATGATGCCGGGCGCGCTGATCGGCAGGATGATGCGCACCAGCGTCTGCAGCCGCGAGCAGCCGTCCACCCGCGCCGCGTCCTCCAGCTCCTTGGGCAGCGACTGGAAGAAGCCGCGCATGATCCACACCGTCCACGGGATGCCCCAGCCGCCGTAGATCAGGATCAGCCCGGTGTAGGTGCTCAGCAGCTTCAGCTTGGCCAGCATCACGTAGATCGGGATCAGGTTGGTGAGCCCCGGCACCGTCATCGAGGCCAGGATCAGCACCAGCACCACGCTGTTGCCGACGAAGCGGAAGCGCGCCAGCGAGTACGCCGCCAGCACCCCGACGACCAGCGAGATGGCCGTCGCCACCCCGGAGATGAACAGGCTGTTGAGCACGTTGCGGTAGAACTGCCCCACGACGAAGGTGCTGTAGTAGTGCTGCAGGGTCGCCCGTTGCGGAATCCAGCGCGGCGGCGAGGTGAAGATGTCCTGGTCCACCTTGATCGAGGTGGAGACGCCCCACAGCAGCGGAAACAGCGACCACACCGAGACCAGCACGATCAGGGCGTATACCAGGGTGGTGAGGGCTCTGCTACGCTGCATCCTCAGCCCTTCTCATCAGTAGACGTTCTCCGCCTTGATCAGCTTGATGTAGCCGATGGCGAGGCCGATGTTCACCACGAACAGCACCAGCGCGATCACCGAACCCAGACCCAGCCGCGTGTAGCGGAACGCCACCCGCCACATGTACAGCGGCAGCGCCGTAGTGGCGCGCGACGGCCCCCCGTTGGTGATGGTCAGCGGCATCGTCAGCTCGTTGAAAAAGTTGATGGTGAGGATCACCAGCACTACCAGGATCGCCGGCCGCAGCAGCGGCAGGGTGAGCCGCGCGAAGCGCTGCAGCGGCCCGGCGCCGTCGGTGAGCGCCGACTCGTAGATCTCCTGCGGCAGCGACAGCACCGCGGCGTAGAACAGCAAGGCGGTGAACGGCAGCGTCTTCCACACCCCGCCGGCGATGATCATGATCATCGCCGAGTTGGGCCGGCCGAGCCAGTTCACCCGCTCCAGCCCGAACATCAGCAGGGCCTCGTTCATGGCCCCGAACTCGGCGCTCAGGATCCACTTCCAGAGGATGCCCGCCACCACCGCGGAGATGATCCACGGCAGGATGGCGATGTACTTGAACACCTGGTTGCCGCGCTCCGGCTGCGCCAGCAGGATGCCCATCCCCAGGCTGGCCACCAGGGTCAGGCCCACGGTGAAGCAACAGTAGACCACCGAGATGCGCGCCGACTCCCAGAAGAAGTCGTCCTCCAGCAGCCAGGCGTAGTTGCCGATGCCGACGTACTTGAGCCGCGCCAGCCCGCCCTCGAAGAACGACAGGTAGATCGTGTATCCCAGCGGATAGAACGACACCATGAAGATCAGGAACAGGGCCGGCACCAGCGACAGGTACTGGAACCGGTGCAGGTTGAGGTAGCGCAGTGGCGACATGGCGTCGCTCAGGGTTCAGGACGGCGCCGGTACCGGGCCCACCGGTGCGACGGCAGACACGGTCCGGCGCGAGCCGACCCGCCCGCGGCACCGCCTGGCGGCGCCGCGCAACGGGTCGCGACTCTCGTCCGCTGGACGCGGGTCGTTGCCCGCCGGGCGTTCAGTTGGCGAACAGCGAGTCGTAGCGGTCCGCGGCGGCATCCAGGGCCGCCTGCGCCGTCTCGTCGCCCAGCAGCACCTTGCCCAGGGCGCTGGCCAGCAGGTCGTTCATCTCCGGCAGGTTCTCCAGCCGCGGCAGCGGCACCGCCGTCGGTGCGATCTCCTCCAGCATGATGCGCTTCACCTCGGGATCCTCGAAGTCGGGCGCCACGCTCTTGAGGATTGGCAGGAAGCCGCCCAGCTTGCCGTAGGGCGCGTCGGTGACGTTGATCCACAGCGTCATCAGCTCGAACGCCGTGGCGATCTTCTCGTCGGCGATGTTGGCGGGCATGAACAGCGCCCAGTTGTCGTTGTAGGTGACGTGCTTGCCCGACTCGATGGTCTTGGGAATCGGCGCCACGCCGACCTGCGGAAACATGTCGGCGGCCTGCTGCGCCATCTGCTTGTACTCCCAGATGCCGTCGATGTAGCTGCCGTAGACGCCGGCCCGGAACCCGGCCTCGATCTCGGCGTCGTCGGCGGCGGCAATGGTCTCCGGGCTGATGCCGTACTTGCCGATCCAGTCGCGCTGGAACTCCGCCACCTGCACCCCGATGTCGCTGTTGAACGCCGCCTTGCCGTCGGCACCGACCACCTCGCCGCCGGCGCTCAGCAGCATGAGCTGGAAGTAGGCGGGTCCCTGGTCGTAGCCGGGGCCGCCGGCGTGGCCGTAGGCCCAGCGGTTGTTGCCGGTCATCACCTGGCCGGCGCGGATCACGTCCTCCCAGGTCTTGGGGTTGGGGATGCCGGCGTCCGCGTACCAGTCCTTGCGGTAGTAGAAGATGTAGTGGTGGCCGCCGATGGCGGGAATGCCGTACAGCTTGCCGTCGTAGGTGTAGGCGTCCAGCGTGCCCTCGCGGAAGTTGTCCTTGCCCTCGTAGGTGGCGAACAGATCGTCGACCGCGCGGAAGTAGCCGCCATTGACCATCTTGGTGGTGCCGCTCGAATACTGCTGCACGATGTCGGGCGGGTCGCCCGCACCGTAGGCGGCGATGAACTGCGGCACCAGGTCGCGCTCGCCCACCGTGGTGAAGGTCAGGTCGATGTTCGGGTAATTCTCCTCCACCGTGGCGATGAACTCGCGGCCGGGACCGCCCCAGAGCTGATCGGGCGACACGTCCACCGACAGCCACATGTCCATGTCGATGGTGGAACCCGCACCCTCCTGCTCGCCGGCGCCGAACGCCAGGCCGGCCGCGGCGAGCGCTACGATACCTATGGTCAGATACTTCATGCGCAAACCTCCGCGCCTAGCTCTACCAGCGGGAGTATGGTCTGTCAACTGGAACGCGCTCGGCTTGCTCGGCCTGCCTTGCGCTACACGATCGGGCGCATGGCGAGGGCGATCGAGGCTTCGATCTCCCACACCGCCTGCGACACCGCCTGGCCGATCAGGTCGAGCTTGCGTACCTGCTCGATGCGCTCCTCGGCATGTTGCCGCTCGCGGCGCGAAAGCAGTTCGCGGAACAGGCCGCAGGCATCCGCGAGGCAGATGATGACGATGTCGCGCGGGGCGGGGATCACGTCGCTGAACAGCACCTCCATGATGCGCAGCTTGACCTCGCGCTCGGCCTTGCCGTCGACCACCGGATAGCGCCGCGACCGGAACACCCACAGGAAGCGGTCGTCGCGCCGCTGCAGGATGCCGCGCTCGATGAGCCGTTGCAGCACCGCCTCGCGGATGTAGCCGGCGTCCTCGGCGATCCGTTCCACCCAATAGCGGGCGTCCTGGGTCTCGGGCGCGCGCGCGATCCGGGCCAGCGTCGGGTCCAGCAGATTGTCCCCGACCGGCGTCGAATCGACCAGCATGAGCTGCTTCGGATCGGTGTCGATCCGGTTCGCCAGCGCCAGGTCCATCAGCACCGCGCCCGAGAGGGCACACTGCAGCGACGACTCGGGCACGCCCACGAATGTCCCGCCCTCGTCATCGAGCAGGAGCAGCATGATCTCTTCCGCAAATCTCAGCATCGCCTCGTTCCTGGACATACCGTAGGGGGCGACGCGCCCGCTGTCAAATGCTTGCGCGCCACCCCCGGGCGTCAGCCGTACTGGCGGTCGAACACCTTCTGGGCGATCTCCAGCATGCGCTCCAGGCCCATCCGCTCCAGCGTACCGACGTAGCCGTCCCAGTCCGCGTCCACGTCCAGGTCGCCGGTGATGAACTTGACCCAGGCCTCGTTGTGGTAGGCCAGGATCTCCGTGCGCAGCGCCTGGTACTCGTCGTTCTCGTCCTCGGTCATGTTGAGCACCGGCAGCACCAGGTTCTCGTCCGGCACGTACTCCCAGTACTTGAGAGACTGGCGGTACAGGCGGCCGGCGTCGTTGTATGGGTCGCCGTCGTCGACGGTGCGGAACTCGTAGCCCTGGCGCGGGTACATCCACAGCCAGGCGCGGTTCTGTTCCTGCTCGGCCCACATGAACACGTGCTCGATCAGGTTGGCCTGGGTGCCGTAGAAGCTCATCTCGCCTTCCGCCGGCCAGTCCCAGTCGGTGCCCTCCTCACCCTGGTAGATGCGCCACTGCGCCTCCTGGGTGGCCAGGAAGTCGAACCAGCGCCAGGCGATCAGCGGCTCCTCCGCCTCGCTGGTGATGGCGCCCCAGCCGGGCACCGTCGAGAACGGGTTGAAGGCGGCGGTGCGGTGGCCGTCCGGGCCTTCCAGCGCCGGGTAGTTGTTGAACCAGTTGTTGTAGGTCTCGTGGCCCGCGTCGATGAAGCGGTTCTTGATGTGCTGGGAGATGATCACCGGCCGCGCCGCGTCGCCGCCCATCACCAGTTGCTTCATCTGCTGCTGGTCCTGCACGAACTGCTCCCGGTCCCACAGCCCCTCGGCGTAGAGCTGGTGCTGGTAGCGCAGGCCGTCGCGGAACTGCTCGCTCACGATCGGGCTCCACAGCATGCCATTCTCGTCCACGTTGATGCGCCGCCAGTCGACGTACACGAACGCGTTCATGGTGAAGAGCTGGGGAATCTCGCCCTTCTCGCCGGTGAACGGGATCTCGTCGTTGGGGTCGCCGTTGCCGTTGACGTCGGTGACCTTGGCCTTGCGCAGCATCTCCAGGAAGCCGTCGGTGGTGTCGGGAATGCCCAGGCCCAGGGTCTCCATGAACTGGTCGTTGTACCACGCCTTGGCGTAGGGCCGGTTCTGGCGGATCAGCGACATCGAGCCGATCGAGTAGATGTTGCCGTCCGGCATGGTCATCTGGCTGGCGGTGAGCGGAATCTGCTCGTACAGCTTCTTGATGTGCACCGACTCGTTCTCGATGTAGTCGTTCAATGGGACCAGCAACCCCTGCGACCCGTAGGCGAAGTCGACACCACGCACGATCTGGTTGCCCAGGAAGATGTCGGGCAGGTCGGCGCCGCTGGCCAGCATCAGGTTGGCCTTGTTGCGCCCCTCGCCGCCCCATTGCAGCGTCTGCCACTCGATCTTGACGTTGGTCTGCTCCTCCGCCCACTGCGTCGCGGTGTTGGTGCTGATGTCGACGATGTTGGGCGGGATGATCGCGGCCACGGTCAGGGTGTAGGGCTCGTCGACGATGGGGAGCTGACCCACGCCGTTGATCATCACCCCGGACGCCGCGGCGCCCTCCTCTTCGCCGCTGGCGAAGGCCGACTGCGCCCCCGCCAGGAGCAAGATGAGCAGCACCACGCCACTCCCCCGAAGCACACGTCTGGAATTCATGTTCTTCTCCTTCTTGTTGCCCGCCGCACCGGCGACGGATCGATCGATGCCGCCCGACTCCGGGTCAGCCTGCAGGTGAGCCTATCACGACACCTGGATCAACCGCCAAGCACAATCACCCCAACACCCCAACGCCTCGGTGGCTCCCTCCCGCTACCCACCGTTCCACCGTTCCGGCTGAATCAGCGGGAAGCCGCGACCGACCAGGGCGTGCCCATCCTCGACCTCGAATCCCGGCACCAATGGATGGTTGGGGGTTTGCGAGAGCTTCACGCGCACGCCGTCGGCCATATAGATCATGACGTGGGCTCGACGTTGCCGGGAGGTCGTATTTGGGGGCGTCGCGTGAAAGTTGAGACAGTGGTGAAACATGCACTCGCCCGCCTTGAGCTCGACGGGTGTACCAATGCCGATCGGTTCATGGCGCATCGCCTGCCGCGGCGTCTCGGGCAGAGCATCCGGATCCTTAGCCTGCTCCCTGGCCTGGAGCTCGGCGGCGTAGGCATCCAGACCGAAGCGGGGATCACGATGGCTCGCCGGCACCACGTGCATGCAGCCATTCACCGTCGTAACGTCATCGAGCGCCAGCCAACAACTCACCAGGCGAGGCTCGCCCAAAGGCCACAGGTAGAAATCCTGATGAAACTCGAAGTGCCCGTTGTCTCCCGGCGGCTTGGAGATGATCTGATCGTGCCACAGCCGCACCCGGGGAGTGTCGAGCAGCGCACCCACAATGCCTGATAGGACCGGGTGGTGCATGATGCGCGCGAACATCGCCTCCCGCTTCCACATGTTGATGAACTGGGTGATGGCCCGGCCCTCGGGATAATCTTCACCGCCGCGACGGTGGCCATATCCGAACTCGTGATGGCTGCCATCACCGCCCGCAGCCTCGAGCTCGATGACTCTATCCAGCCCGGCGCGCATCTCTTCGACCTGGTTCAAGTCGAGAATGCGGCCACACTTCAGATAGCCGTTTTCATGAAAAAACCGAATCTGTTCAGGGCTGATCACAACCACTCCTTTCACCCGTAGTCCATCGGCAGAGCGCGGCGCGAGCGAACCCCGCGCCGTGAATCACTGTTGGTGGATTCGTTCGAAGACCTCCGCCAGCTCCTCGATCGCCGCGTCATATCCTCCCTTTTCCCTGCGCGCCGCCGCCTGGGCTGCGCACGTCGGTGCGGTCGTTGCGCTACGCCACCGCGTCGCTGAACACCATCTCCCAGCCGTGGAACACCACTGCCAAACCCGTGAACCGGACGGCCGGGAACTGCCGCGCCAGGCGCTCGTCCGCCAGGTAGCGCCGCAACTGCGCCGTGGCGTCGCCGGCCGCCGCCGCGACGGCCTCGTCGTCCGCCGGCTCGCCGCGAGCCAAGTACTTCAACTCGATCAGATAGCCGGTGCGCAGGTGCGGATAGCGCGCCAGCAACGGCTCCAGGCTGATGTCCGCGTGCCCCTTCCCCAGCTCCGCCTCCGACCGGAACACGTAGTAGCCTGCGACGCTCAAGTAGGCGGCCAGGAATCCCAGCGCCCCGGCACGGGGCGCCATGACCTTCTCCCCGCCGATGTAATCCCGTATCCCCGTCTGCGCCGCGATCGCCTCGCTCAGGTACTCCAGCACCGGCCGCCACTCGCCCTCGTTGGCCATCCCCAGCATCAGTTGCTCGAACCGGTGCAGGTCGACCCGGAACACCCCCACGTCCTTGTAGCCGTCGCGCAGGTAGCCGTACATCAGCCGCTTCACCGTCTGGTTCGGGATCGCCAGCGTCGGCGTCACCCCCTGCACCTCGCGGATGCTCAGCAGCCCGAAGTAGTGCAGCAGCGACAGGAAGTTCTGCGGCTCGGCGAGCTCGTGCTGCGGAAAGCCGGGCTGGATGTCGCTGTCCACCTGTTCCTCACCGATGATCGTCCGCAACAGGTCGAAGTTGCCGTTGAGCTGCCGCCCCACCACCAGCAGGTGGCGCAGCTTGCCGTAGTCGATGCGCACGTTGGTGTCGATCAGGTACTTCGGCACGCGTCGGTTCGGGATCGACTGGTCCAGGTAGTAGAGCACCATGTCGGTGTTGTAGAGGTCGGTCTCGGCCTCCTCCGCGAACCGGTAGCCGTTGTACCACTGGCCCATGATGCCCATGGCGGTGGCCACGTCCTGATTGAACACGCCGCAATCCCGGTAGGTCTCGACCAGGTTCCGCACCTCCGCCTCGGTGAAGCCGACCATCTCGTTGAAGTCGGGGTGCAGGCTGATGTTCTTGCCGATGTTGAAGCCGCTGGTGACGTCGTCCATGGTCACCGGCGACACCCCGGTGATGAACAGGCGGTCGATGCCGCCGCCGCTGCGGTCCGTGCCGCCCTTGAGGGTGGCGAAGAAGCTGCGAAAGAAGCCGCCGCCGTGGGTGAAGGAGTGGTACGCCTCCGCGCCGTGGTGCGCCAGCACGGTGTTGGCGAAGTTGTCGTACTCGTCGATCAGCACGTACAGCGGAATGCCGTGGTCGCCGACGTAGCGGAACAGCTCTCCCAGCTTCTCGGTGATCGACGACGGTGCGAGGATCTCTCGCAGCGCCGCTTCGGGAAACAGGTCGGGATGCCGGCGCAGCGTCCCCCGCAGCTCCGTGTGGCAATGCCCCTCGAAGCGTTGCTCCAGGGTCTCCAGCTTGTCGCTTACCATCGAGAAGTTGAAGCGCAGGGTGACGTAGCGGCTGCGTTCCTCCGTCGGATCCCGACCGATGTCGGTGCCACCAAATGTGGCGTCGAAGTCGTCCGCCCAGAAGCGGTCGTAGTAGTTCTCCAGCAGCGACACCCACAGCGTCTTGCCGAACCGCCGCGGGCGGATCAGGAAGGCGTAGTGCTCCTGCTCCAGACGCCGCAGGAAGCGGGTCTTGTCCACGTACAGCCAGCGGTTCAGGCGAATGCGCCGGAAGTCGCCTTGACCGTAGGGAATGTGCGGATAAGCGGGAGTCTCGTCCACTGAAGACCGTGCCGACGACACTCTATCGCCCGCGCGACGGCCCCTCAAGCAGCGAACGGCCGCTCGGCGGCCCGCTCACTGGCGGCACGGTCAAGCCAGCCTGCTTGAGCACTTGGCTCAGCGTACCGGCCCTCATGTCGTGCACCAGGATTCCCAGCCACCACCACTATGCCACGCTTGGTAGCGTGTCGCATCACCCGGTGGCTGCCCCGGCGACGAACCTCGTACCGACCGTCCTCGTGCAACTGCCTAAACACCTCCGCGCTACGTACGCCTCGCCTCAGTGGCGCCTCCGTCCGGCGTCACGACTGAAAGCGGGCCGGCGTCGTGGGCACCGCCCGGCACAGGGGACCTATGAACCTTGCTACCGAAAAGGACCGCCTGTAGGCGGTCTAATCGGCGTCGCTGGCATCGTCAAACGAATCCAGGTCGATGGTCTCGTCGCCTCTGGCTAACGTCACCCCATCGCTGTGCCCTATCAGCTCGAACCCGAGGGTCAGGGCACGCCTCTGAAGCATGTCCACGTAGTGTTTTGGCTCATGCTCCCTTGTCGGTATTGGGGGCTCTGGCTTTACCCTTTCTTACCCTAATTGCGTTCGGCGGCACATGCTTGGTGAAGTCCACTTCTGAATCGGACGGATATTGGAATGACACGACTGATCGACCATGCTTATGGGTGACGGCGAATCCGCTTTCCCTGATGATGTCCATGCCAATCAGCATGTCATCTTCCATGATGCCGTCCATCACCTCGACTGCCTCAAAAAGCACTTCGTTCGGGAGTCGGATATTCACGGTGTAGAGATTCGCTTCCCGCGTTCCGTTCACCGTGTGCTGGATCTCTTGGTCAGTAGGCTGGAGATCCAACTTCTCCACGACCTGTTCGGAAATAACCGAAACCACGGCCCCGGTGGCCCAGACGGCCATGAACGGAAGATATGTCGGGGGGCTCCCCTCAGGCGGGCGCGGGGCTGCGATCTCCGCTTGGATCTCGAGAGTCCACTTGCGCTCCTTCGACCGCTCGGTGCACGATCTTACCGTAATCATTCAACGCGCAGTCTGCCGGAACGGAAGATTGCAGGGCGTTCTTCGTCTTTGCGGAGGCACTGCCGGATCAGGAAGATCGAATCGTCCGAGAAGTTTCTGACCGCGTGGAAGTATGCCTCCTTTCGGTCCGGGAAGAATCCAACGAAGTCCCCGCAGGCCAGCAGGTACTGGAGGTGGTGGTGACGGAGGTACTCCTCGCGCTCGGCCTCGATGCGGTCATTGAGCCGTCTGAGCTCCTTGATAGTTGCCGTGTCTGGCATGTGCTCTCTCTCCTGCAGGGCTGCTGGATGGTGGGTGTAGGGTAGCCGCTGCACCATCCGACAAGTTATCCACAGGGTGGCAGACTGTCAAATCCCTTGACGTTCAGCCGCGTGAGCGCGGCGACAGGTCCGGCGGCGAGGTTTACGCCCAAGGCGCATGGACGCGGGCCGCCGCCTGGGCTGCGCACGTCGGTTCGGTCGTTGCGCTACGCCACCGCGTCGCTGAACACCATCTCCCAGCCGTGGAACACCACCGCCAGACCCGTGAACCGCACCTCTGGGAACTGCCGCGCCAGGCGCTCGTCCGCCAGGTAGCGCCGCAACTGCGCCGTGGCGTCGCCGGCCGCCGCCGCGACGGCCTCGTCGTCCGCCGGCTCGCCGCGAGCCAAGTACTTCAACTCGATCAGATAGCCGGTGCGCAGGTGCGGATAGCGCGCCAGCAACGGCTCCAGGCTGATGTCCGCGTGCCCCTTCCCCAGCTCCGCCTCCGACCGGAACACGTAGTAGCCTGCGACGCTCAAGTAGGCGGCCAGGAATCCCAGCGCCCCGGCACGGGGCGCCATGACCTTCTCCCCGCCGATGTAATCCCGTATCCCCGTCTGCGCCGCGATCGCCTCGCTCAGGTACTCCAGCACCGGCCGCCACTCGCCCTCGTTGGCCATCCCCAGCATCAGTTGCTCGAACCGGTGCAGGTCGACCCGGAACACCCCCACGTCCTTGTAGCCGTCGCGCAGGTAGCCGTACATCAGCCGCTTCACCGTCTGGTTCGGGATCGCCAGCGTCGGCGTCACCCCCTGCACCTCGCGGATGCTCAGCAGCCCGAAGTAGTGCAGCAGCGACAGGAAGTTCTGCGGCTCGGCGAGCTCGTGCTGCGGAAAGCCGGGCTGGATGTCGCTGTCTACCCGCTCCTCACCGATGACGTTGCGCAGCAGATCGAAGTTGCCGTTCAACTGCCGGCCCACCACCAGCAGGTGGCGCAGCTTGCCGTAGTCGATGCGCACGTTGGTGTCGATCAGGTACTTCGGCACGCGTCGGTTCGGGATCGACTGGTCCAGGTAGTAGAGCACCATGTCGGTGTTGTAGAGGTCGGTCTCGGCCTCCTCCGCGAACCGGTAGCCGTTGTACCACTCGCCCATGATACCCATGGCGGTGTCTACGCCCTGATCGAACACGCCGTGGTCCTGGTAGGTTTCCACCAGGCGCCGTACCTCCGCCTCGGTGAAGCCGACCATCTCGTTGAAGTCGGGGTGCAGGCTGATGTTCTTGCCGATGTTGAAGCCGCTGGTGACGTCGTCCATGGTCACCGGCGACACCCCGGTGATGAACAGGCGGTCGATGCCGCCGCCGCTCCGGTCCGTGCCGCCCTTGAGGGTGGCGAAGAAGCTGCGGAAGAAGCCGC
Source organism: Spirochaetia bacterium (assembly GCA_965203905.1). Lineage (GTDB taxonomy): Bacteria > Spirochaetota > Spirochaetia > SZUA-6 > Bin103 > Bin103. The sequence continues at coordinate 7,340,497 of CBDBDQ010000005.1, forward strand.
CGCCGTGGGCGAAGGCGTGGTACGCCTCGGCGCCGTGGTGCGCCAGCACGGTGTTGGCGAAGTTGTCGTACTCGTCGATCAGCACGTACAGCGGGATGTCGTGGTCGGCCGCGTAGCGGAACAGTCGCCCGAGCTTGCCGGTGATCGACGGCGGCGCCAGGATGCGCTGCAACGCAGCCTCGGGAAACAGGTCGGGATGGCGCTCCAGCGTGCCCTCCAGCTCCGTGTGGCAGTGCATCTCGAATTCCCGCTCCAGCGTTTCGAGCTTGTCGTTGACCGCTGAGAAATCGAAGCGCAGAGTGACGTAGCGGCTGCGTTCCTGCGTCGGGTCCTGCCCGATGTCCGTGCCGGCAAAGGTGGCGTCGAAGTCGCCGGCCCAGAAACGGTCGTAGTAGTTCTCCAGCAGCGACACCCACAGCGTCTTGCCAAACCGCCGCGGGCGAATCAGGAAGGCGTAGTGCTCCTGCTCCAGGCGCCGCAGGAAGCGGGTCTTGTCCACGTACAGCCAGCGGTTCAGGCGAATGCGCCGGAAGTCGCCTTGGCCGTATGGGATATGTGGGTACGCGGGAGTCTCGTCCATTGAAGGCCGTGCCGACGACACTCTATCGCCCGCGCGACGGCCCCTCAAGGAGCGAACGGCCGCTCGGCGGCCCGCTCGCTTGCGCGCGGCACGGCGCTCCTGCAGTTCCTCGAACCGGGCGCCACATCCGCTATGGATGGCCCCCGCACCCCCCCTGGGTCGGCGGCGGGTTGTGTGATCTGTGTCCCCGCCGGCTGCTCCCGGGCGGGCGTAGATCACGTAATATTCTTGGTTTGCTCGCGTTTTGTCACGTTTCGAACACGAAGTTGGGAAATCGCATGCGGTACGCTTGGGGTGGAGGATAACGTAATGCCAGAGACAACAGGCACTTCGGGCAACGACCAGATCTTCTCCGGCGACGGCGACCAGGAGATCTACGGCGGCGACGGCGACGACTTCATCTACTCCAGGGAGGGCGACGACGTACTCTACGGCGGCGACGGCAACGACAACGTGTCCGGCAACTGGGGTGACGACGAGGTCTACGGCGGTGCCGGCGAAGACAAAGTTTTTGGCGGGAGGGACGACGACGAGGTCTACGGCGGTGCCGGCAACGACTGGGTCTCCGGCGGTCGCGGGAGCGACCGCGTCTACGGCGACGCCGGCGACGACACCGTTCTGGGCGGCACCGGCAACGACTACGTCTACGGCGGCACCGGCAACGACAAGGTCTACGGCGGCGGCGGCAACGACGAGGTCTACGGCGGCGAGGGGAGGGACACCATCACCGGCGGTGAGGGTGACGACGTCCTGTATGGCGACGACCCCGATACGACTCCCGGCGACGGCAAGCCGACATTGCTCGACCGGAAGGGCGTCGTCGACGACCAGGTCGGCGCGGACGAGATCTACGGCGGCGACGGTGCCGACACCATCTACGGTGGCATCGGCGCAGACACCATCCGGGGCGGCGGGGGTGCAGACACGATCCATGGCGGGGCAGGTGCAGACACGATCGAAGGTGATGTACTAGTCCTCAACCAGAACGACGCCCCGGCCGCCGACGAAATCTACGGTGGCGAAGGCGACGACACGATCCGCGCCAACCAAGGCGACGACACGGTCTACGGCGGTGAGGGCGCAGACACCATCTATGGTGGTGCGGGCGCAGACACGATCCATGGCGGTGACGGCGACGACACCATCTACGGTGGTGCGGGCGCAGACACGATCCGTGGCGATGCCGGCGCAGACACGATTCGTGGCGGTGCCGACGCCGACACCATTCGTGGCGGTGCGGGCGCAGACATCATCCATGGCGATGGGGGCACCGACACCATCTATGGCGGTGACGGCGCCGATACGATCCATGGTGGCGAAGGCGGAGACAAGCTCTACGGTGGCGCCGGCAACGACACGGTGTACTCCGGCGGATACGGGGGCCTGGTCTACGGCGGTGACGGCGACGACACGCTCCACGCCGGCGGGGGCCGCGCCGGGCTTCAGGGTGACGCGGGCGACGACACGCTCATCGGCGGCGCCGGCGGTGACTCGATGTGGGGCGACAACAAGCTGAAGTACGGCCCGGCCGGCAACGACACGCTCGACGGCCGCGGCGGCAACGACAACCTCTTTGGCGGCCACGGAGACGACGTGTTGCGCGGTGGCTCCGGCCGTGACAGCCTCCACGGCGGCACCGGCACCGACACGCTCGACGGCGGTTCGGAGAACGACTGGCTCTACGGCTGGAAGGGCGACGACAGGATCGAGGGCGGCGGCGGCGACGACAGCCTCACCGGCGGCGCGGGCGCGGATACGTTCGTGTTCGGTCCCGGACACGGGAACGACACCGTCAAGGACTTCGGCGACGGGGGCGACGTGATCGACCTCACGGCGCTGAGCGGCATTACCGGTTTCGACGACCTGACCATTACCGCGAGCGGCAACGACACCGTTATCGACTTGCGCGCGAACGGCGGGGGCACGATCCGGCTGGAGGGCGTCAACGCCGCTGATCTGGATGCCGGCGACTTCCTGTTCCACGATCCGGCTACGGCGGACTCGGCTCAGGACGCCATGTAGGACGGCCCGCGGGCTAAGCGCCCGCGGGGTAAGCGTATCGCCGCGCAACCCTCGCGCAGGGTCGTGGCGGTACGCACGCCCGCTACGATACGGACAATCAGCGCGTCTTCTGGACCAGGAGGGTCCTGGGACGCCGTTCCTGTGCCGTCTTGAACAGCGAAAAGGTCTGGTTCACCAAGCTGACGGCACTGGAGATATGTTCGAGATAGGCATCGAGTTCGGGAGTGCGGGCGGCTTCGATGAGTTGTACCGCACGGTCCTGAGGAACGGTTTCGAATTGGCAGTAGAACAGCGGTTCACCGCGTGAGAGCCGCAATGGCCGCTCGAGGTCGTGCCACTCGAACGCCCACATCAACGGCCGCGGCCACACGTCGATGGGAAAACGGCCGCCGAAGATGGTGCCGGGCCAGGGTTCGCGGCGGTAGTGCATGAACGGGGCGATCTGCGACAGGTAGACCGGTTCATCCGCCACGAACACGTACGGAAGGACCACCTGAATCGTCGGCCGGTCGGCGTAACGCCACTCGACCTCATTGGTGATACTGATTAGGGATTGGAGCTTTCTCTGGCGCACCGGTGAGGCTTCGCCGAGCAGGTTGCGCAAACCGGGTCTGCCGTTCTCGCCCCGCACGAACGCGAGGTGCAGGTCGAATGGACACTTCACCTCAAAATACCGGCTCTCCAGATTGCGAATCGCAGGGCACCGCGAGGCGGACTTCGCATGGTGCCTGTTGACCTCCACCGAGCGCACCCGCGCCGGCGCCCCGTAGACCACGCCCGTGCGTTCGTCCGTCAGCAGCCAGCCGACTTTGACCGGACCGGAATGCGGGCCGTCGAGCGGCAACGCGTGGGTAACGCGGAACTCCATCGCCTGATTCGCAGCAGCCATGGCTTCCTATATTGTAGTGACCTGCACCAAAACTGGCAACGGGAATGCCCGCCGGTAGTGTATCTGGCGTAACAGTGGTGAAACTAATAAAGAACTCGCCATTTCGCGAATAGACCGATGCGGTGTCATCTTGAGTCTATAGAACGCTGGGGAACGCAAGTCCATGCTTTACAATACTTTCTGTAGAGAAGCATGGACCGCGAGGACCAGGGCAGGGCAAGAGGGGTTGCATAACATGCACCCCCGGGTGCAAAATATCTGAGAGATAGGCGCCCGATCCCAACTCGGGCGCTCGCACCGAACTGGCGGCCCCTGGTATTCTTTGCCAGTGGAAGGAATTTGGGCCGCAGGTGGCCCCGAAGGAGGCACCACGGATGCCTACGCCAAAGCGCCCCCGCGAGGTAGCCCGCAAGGCAGTTGCTGCCCGCTGGGCGAAGTAAAACCATGACCGACCACGAGCGAGACGATCTGCTACTGGAAATCCGGGCCATGCTGGTTGAACACGGCGAGCGCCTGGAGCGCATTGAGCAAGACCACGGCGATAAGTTGGACCGCCTTCTTGCGGTTTCTCAAGGACAAGCGGCGGCGCGTGTGACGACAGATGAGCGCCTGGCCGTGTTGGAAGGGCGCGTTGCAGACTTAGAGCGCAACGCCGGGTAAATGGCGAAGCGTATAGTGCCGGAGGTTTCCTTGTTCCGGTCGACCGAGTTACTACGCTGGTCAATCACATCTGGAGTCCTGCCAGGGGAGCGCTCTGCGGGGCATGAACAGAGGGAACTATGAGCCGGCCATGCTACGCTCGCTTCAGACAGACTTGACGCGTTGCGGTCAGCCTTTCAGGGAGCCAATCATGACCCCCTTGATGAAGTGCTTCTGCACGAACGGATAGATGCACAGCACCGGCACGCTGGCCACGATGATGATCGCGAACTTGATCAGTTCCATCAGTCCGAGCCGGCCCTCGTCGATCAGCGCCGCGTCCAGGTCCTGCATCATGTCGACGTCGATGTCGTTGATGATCAGCACTTGGCGCAGAAAAAGCTGCAGCGGAAACAGGTTCTGATCGTGCAGGTAGAGCAGCGCGGGGAAGTAGGAGTTCCAGTGCCCGACCGCGTAGAACAGCACGTTCACCGCGGTGATCGCACCCGACAGCGGAATCACCACCCGCCACACGAACGAGAAGTCGTTGGCGCCGTCGATCTTGGCGGCCTCCAGCAGCTCGCTCGGGACGTAGGACTGGTAGTAGGTGCGGGTGATGATCACGTTCCACACCCCCAACGCGGTCGGCAGCAGCATCGCCCAGCGGGTGTTCATGATGCCCAGCTTCTGAATCAGCACGTAGGTGGGGATCAGCCCGCCGTGAAACAGCAGGGTGAAGGTCATCAGGAACATGATGAAGCCGCGTCCGGCCATGTCGCGCCGCGACAGCGGGTAGGCGGCCAGGATCGTCAGCACCACGTTGATGCCGGTGCCCACCACGGTGTAGACCAGCGTGTTGGCGTAACCGATCCAGGTCTTGGAGTAGTTGAGCACCGCGCGGTAGCCGTCCAGCGAGAGGTCCACCGGCCACAGCCACACGTGCCCGCTCAGCACCGCCTTCACCGAACTGAACGACGAGCTGACGATGTACACCAGCGGATAGAGCACGATCAGCAGGGCGAAGGCCAGGAACAGGTGGTTGAACGCCGAGTAGACGCGGTCGCCGCGCGACAGGCGGATGCTGCGGCGCTCGGCGAGCTGCTGGTCGGCGATCATGCGGCCGCCCCTACCACAGGCTGGTGTCGCTGACCCGCCGCGCCAGGGCGTTCACCGCCACCAGCATGACCAGGTTCACCACCGAGTTGAACAGCCCCACCGCCGCGGCATAGGAGAAGTTGGGGGGCTGCCAGGCGATGCCGCGCTTGTAGACGAAGGTCTGGATCACCTCGCTGGTCTCCAGGTTCATGGCGTTCTGCAGCAGGAACACCTTCTCGAAGCCGACGCTCATCAGGTTGCCGACGTTGAGGATCAGCAGGATGATCGCGGTGGGCATGATCGCCGGCAGGTCGATGTGCCAGTTGCGCTGCAGCATGCCGGCGCCGTCCACGATCGCCGCCTCGTGCAGCTCCGGCGACACCGAGGCCAGCGCCGCCAGGAAGATGATCGACGCGTAGCCCGCCTGCTGCCAGATGCCGGAGAACACGTAGATGGTCTGGAACCACTCCGGGCGCCCCATGAAGCCGATCGGCTGCAGCCCGAACGCGGCGATGAACTTGTTGACGATGCCCACGCTCGGCGACAGGAACTGGATGATCATCCCGCACATCACCACCGTGGAGATGAAGTGGGGGGCGTAGGTGACGAGTTGCACCGTCTTCTTGAAGCGCCGCGCCTGGCTGTTGTTGAGCGCGATCGCCAGGATGATCGGCACCGGGAACCCGGCCACCAGCAAGTAGGCGCTGATGCTGATGGTGTTGCGCACGACGCGCTGGAACTGGAACGACTTGAAGAACGCGATGAAGTGATCCAGGCCGATCCACTCGCTGCCCCAGATGCCGAGCGCGGCGCGGTACTTCTTGAACGCCAGTTGCGCCCCGTACATCGGCACGTAGTGAAAGATCACCAGGTACACCAGCGGCAGCGCCACCAGCACGTAGAGCTGCCAGTTGTGCGCCAGCGTCTTGCGCAGGCGGGCGGGAAGCGGCCTCCGGCCGGCCAGCGGCTCGGCCAACGTCGTGTCCCCTGGGCTTCGCATCGCCGTCATCGCGTTCTCCGGAGAGGGTGCCACATCGTCCCTCCCGTGGCCAGCGCACGCCGCCCCATTGTGCCCCGTGGCGGCCACCCGGCGGTGCGCGGGCTACGCGGAGACGGTCCTGGCGAGGCGGAGGCCGAGGTTGTTGTTGGCCGTGCGCATGTAGCCCGGCTTGGCATACCAGGAGCCGCCGCGGATCCCCCGGTTGGTGCAGTCGCCCTGCTGCTCCCGGCGCGTGGTTCAGGCGACGTCATCGCGCTACGAGTTCCGGGCCCGGTGTGAGTTCGAGCCCCAGGGTGGCGAGCGGAAGTGATGGCGTGGCGTACCCTCCCAACGCCCGGCTCCTGCCGGCGATCGAGGTCAAATGGTATAGTGCGCCGTTACTTCCCCGGCGGACCGGCCGCCTTGCGTCGCTTGGCCAGGGCGGCCACGAAGCATGAACGACGCCAGTACGAGGTGAGCCATGAGACAAGAACATGACTTTTCGAAGGGAGAACGTGGCAGATTCTACCACGAAAGTACGAAGCTGAGCTTACCGGTCTATCTGGAGGAAGGCGTGTGGCGCTACCTCGATGAGCGGGCAGAATCGAAGGGCGTGGAGGTCTCCCAACTTGTCAACGAAATGCTGCGTCAGGACATAGCGTTGATCGAGACCGTGAAGTAGGGTCAACCGGTTCCGGCGAACGAGGCGAGTGGCAACGGTCTTCGCGTTTTCTGAGCGACGTGATCACGGAGACGGGATCCACGACTGCATCGCCGGCGAGAAGGTGAAACAGGAATTCCTGGCGGCCTACCTGAGCATGACCGGAGTAGCCAGGCTCCTTGCACCAGCCTGATCGAAGCTGCAGTGTCGGGCCCTACCGAAGGGATGCCTCGTGAGCAGCTCAGGCCGCTGTTGGCCTACTGGCACGCTGCTATGGCGCCTCGCTACCGCTGCACATCGGTGACTCGGAGGATGCACGGATGAATGCCAGGTGATCGTCCTACCCCGGCGCGATCTCGACCCCATCCCGCAGCAAGATCAGGATAGTACCGCCGCAGCAAGCGTGGTTACTGCGACCGATTGCAGACGCCGGTGACAGATGGGACGGAGCTAACACCGGAAGCGACTGTGCCTTGCCTCATGTTGTCCTCGGATGTATGGTAGCGGCAAACCTCCCCGCCGTCCGGGTCCACGTGGCTTGAACTGGCGGGCTTTTTCTTATTTCGAAACGCTGCGACACGTCATCGACCCACACCAGCGTTCGCCATGGCTTCCTGGAGGGATGAAAGAGCCTTGCAGTTTCATCCTGGCAGCGACGGAGCGCAGTACGGATGGCGTTCGGCTCTGCAGCACCGGCTCTGAGCAGGGACGGGATGACCGGAGCAACCGTCGACTGATCTGTGTTGCGATACCGGTGTATTGCGTGCAGAGGAGACCAGGGATTCCATGCTGATAGCACGCCGCGACTATCTCGTCACCGTCGAATGACGAGTATCCACAGCGGGACTTCAATCGATAGGTGCACAGCACTGCCTGCGCTCTGTGCTGCACTCCTGCGACGAAATGGTCGAGATCCGCTATGGGTCCTGCTTCAGGGACCGGTGTGATCCCCAGGTCCTCGATCGAGTACGCGTATCCCTCCCGCGCTCTCGCATCGTCGTCGATCACCAGAATCCGGTCGATCGCGTCCGCGCTCCTGGTCACGTCAGGTCCCCAGGAGCGGAAGTTGCCCGGTGATCTCCGCCGCTCCGAGGTCGCCGTGCCCTCGGGCGGCGACTTCACCTTTCCAGTCGACGCCCGCCGCCGACGCGTTTCCTGCTTCGTTCACTGTACCTGCAGTTTATCAGTTCGGCGTGTCCCGTCCGGCAGCCGGCTTCGATGGAGAAGGCGTAGTCTGCGCCGGTGGGCTGTTATTGCGTAGCGGCTCCATCCGGGGATACAGAGTAGATTGCTTGGGATCGTTGACCTTAGGCGCCTCCCCTATACGGGAACGGGAACGGATCGCATCCGCTATTGGTGCGAGTCGTGATGGACCTGAGAACATTCCTTCCGTGGCGATCCTTCGAATTTCAGCGACTTCCATCGTCGCCATGAACTTGAACACTCTAGCAACGGAGTCGCGTCTCGATTTCGGTTCGGCCTGATCGATCCTATAGATCTGATAGAAATTGCGAACATCACCAAGGCTTGGCAGGAAAGACTTGCTCTCGAACAGTTCCGCAAGCTCCACCAGTACTGTTCTCGTTTCCTCATCAAGTTCCATCTTGGCGACACACTCTAGTGCGTTCATCCTGCTCCTATTCTTCTTCTTGGAAGTAGCGGAGTCAGCGTTGTCTACTTCTCTGTGTGGTTCTCGGCGATTGGTGGAATCGCGTGATGCAGCAACATCACGAAGATTCTCTTGAACCCTATCCAATCCGTATTGACGAACCAATGAACGCAATGAGTCTCTGAGTTTCGTGTCCCTCATGACTGCGTACCACCCGTATCTGTTGTGCCGTGTAAGAGTTTCTCGAAGAACTCCCGTGCGAAGTGTTCAAAGAGGATAGCATCGCCGAGATGATGGTAGTCTCCGCGCATCATCTTTGGAAAGCCGCGCGAGAACGGGATCTGGTTGTCGAATACGAACCATCCGCTCTGGCGTGCTTCGGAACGTATCTCCATAATCGATCTCTTTCTTTCGGGGCCACCTCTGTTCCCACTGTAGTGATAGGAAGAGTTGATGATGACAACGCCAATCACATCAATCTGATGGCCTCGGTTGTCGTTTCTGAACTTGCTGAGGGAGTCATTCAGCAGCGGAAATCCAATGGTTGCGAAGTACTCCGGTCTAACAGGAACTAGGACGTAGCGTGAGGCATGATATGCGGCTTGTGTGAATATGGACTCGGTCGGGGCACAATCGACGATGATGAGATCCATGTCCTGAAAGTTCTGGGAGATGATTCGTGCCAAGATCCGTGCATCGGGTCTGATCGATCCAATCAGGTGATCCGAGAAATCGAATCTTGATGGAATAAGCCGTAAGTTAGGCTCAACATCCTTCGTCGCTTGATCGATGTCAAGTGACGTCGGTGATGACGCCGAGCCCGATGGAGGCTGGTATCCGTTGAACATCTCGACAATAGACGGTGAATGATCCCTCAGAAACCGCCGATATGAATGATCTCCCAGCAAAGCCTGCGAAAGATTCGCCTGCGGGTCGAGGTCAACTGCTAGAACCTTCAAATCGGCTTCCCTTGACGCGTGTCGGCACAGCAGCGAAGCGACGGTGGTCTTACCAACTCCGCCCTTCATGTTGATCACGGAAACGCAGATTGGACGATGATTAGCTATCATTAGGAATTCCTTCTCGAATCCGCCATCGACTCGTCGAAGATGAGTCGTTCGAACGCGACATAACACCGATGGCGCGTGGATTAGCCTGACTGGTCTACAGGGCAACGTGCCACTACGGAAAAGGGACGGCGCGTGATCGGCTGCAACTATGCCAGGCACGTCTCTCCATTCCCTTGTCGCGATACGCTCGGCTTGAGCAGTGGCAGACGTACCGTGTCGCATCTGTTCCAGCGAGTGTCGGAAGATCGCAACTGGATTGAACGCCATAGGCGCAGCCTCAGATCGGACAGCGGTGGTGCCGTATGGGGGCCGGGGTGCCCATGCGGATGCCTCTCGAACAGAAGATCCCACAGGTAGCGGTAGCTCTGTCCGTGCAGGCTCTCACTGATGACGTGCATCCCGCCGGGCAGCGGCAGCTCGGCGAGCTTCGCGTTGCCGAGCCGATCCGCCCATGTCCACAGCCCGCTGCGCGCGGGCTCCGGCGCGATGAAGGTGTGGTACAGCATTGCCATCAGGTGCGACTTGCCCTGTCCGCGCTCGCCGATCAGCACGAAGGGCCGCCCGTGCCCGGCGCCCACCGTCTCGATCGCGGCGAGAGCGTCCGCCGACGGATAGGTGATCTCGAGGAAGTCTGCGGCCGCGATCTGCGTGGCGCCCGTGTTGCTGGAGTTGGTCAGCTCGATCGCCGTGCCCTTGAGCCGGCGCCCGCGAAACTCCTTGCGCAGCGTCAGATGAAGCATTGCGTCAGTCTACCCCACCACAGCCCACCTTGCCCTCTCGCTGATGGTCCGTTGCGTGCCATGCGGGCCCGATGATAGCCCAACCGGCGCACGCTGGCAGTGCCAACGGCGAATCTAAGGTCAGTGCGGCATCTGATCCCAGGTTCGGCCGTCGAGCGTCCGCCCCGTCCGCTTCTTGAACACGCCTCCCCACTGTTTGAAGAAGAACGGCACCTCGCTGGTTACACAGTTGTCGCGGATGGCGCGTACCCAATCAGCGTCCATGGGCCGTGCGCCCGGGCCCGACTCACCGCCGACGATCACCCAGTCGATACCCTCCAGCGCAAGGTGCGGCAACGGTCCGAGCAGGGGCTCGATTGACAGGAACCTCGTTTGGGCGCCGGTCTCCTTGAGTGCCGCCAGCCGTCCGAGCCACTGTTCCGACTCTATGCTCGTACCGAGCCAGATGTTCGGAGTCCAGTGCAAACGACGGTTCAACTCGACGACGCGGCGCGGCCGCTTGGTAAGCACCTGAAAGGTGTGGCGGGATGCCCGGTTCATGACCTCGAAGACGGCTTCGATGAACGCGGACGGTACCGAGTCGTGGAACAGGTCGGACATGGAATTGACGAACACGAGCCTTGGCCGACGCCACTTCAGCGGCTCTCCGAGAGTCGACTCGTGTACGGCGACCGAGAATCCGCCCCGGTACTTAGCCACTCCCATGGCCTGCAGTCTCCTGGACAACCGCTCCGCGTAGCAGAACTTGCACCCCGGGCTGATCTTCGAGCAGCCCGTGACCGGGTTCCAGGTGACCTCGGTCCACTCGATCGCGGAGCGCGTCGACACCGTTACAGGTTCTCCAGGATGTGGCCCGCGATACGCTGCGCGGCGCCGATAGCCTTGCCACTACGACTGCCGACGCAGAACAGAAACTCGAACAGCGGCGCGCTCGTGGAGTTTCGCAGAGTTCGCGACCGCTTGAGAAACCGGGCACCGAACAACATCGCAAGTTTGTTCTTGTAGATGTCGAGTAGTCCGTCCACGCCAGGATCCCTTTCATGCTCGACATTGCCAAACAGAGTCTGCTGCGGGTTTTGCCGGTACAACTCACGCCAACTGTCATCGCCGAACACCGTGGTCAGCCGGGCAACCCAGCCGGGTGCGATGTCGTCCGGTCTCCTCGCCGTCGGTAGCATTCGCGCTATCGCGGATACCGGAAACAGAATCCACGTGTCCAACGCGTCGAATCCAGCTATCCGTTCGATGGTGGACCACTCCACCTCCGTAGCGAAGGGGTCAAGAAACAGGACGCCGCGCCAGCGACGCCAATCCTGATGAAGATCATGCAGAAACCTGTTCGCATCCGCGTTTACGATTTTAATGTCGCGGTCAGGCCACCCTGCTCTGAGACGTTCAAGCTCATCGCATCGCGCCGGTCCTTCTCGACGAATATCAACCTGTCGAATTGTTTGTCGCCTACGTCCAACGCTATCGTTGCCGGAACCGCGCATGAAGTCGGTAGCCTCAGGATCATCCTGCTGGAGCTCTACGTAACCGCTACCGCGAAGGCGTCGATATACATGAGCTGGAACGGCTGATTCTTCAGAGCCGTGGTATATGCGTTCAGGTACGTTTCGAGTATACCGAGCTTCTCGCGGGTCCATCGTCCGCCGTAGCGGGCTCTTGCTCCGGCTACGCGATCAGCCACTCCAGTTCCACCCGCTGAATCAGCCCGCGCTGCCCTGGACCGCGATCTTGATCACGGTCTCGCCGCCGAGGCGGTAGTCGCCGTTGAGGGCCTGGAAGCCGTTCTTCACCTCGGCCAGCGGCAGGATGTGGCTCACCAGGTCGGCGAACGGGAACTCCTGCTTCTCCAGGATCGGCATGGCGCGCACGAAGTGCTCGTAACGGGTGCCCCACACGGCCTCCAGGGTCAGGTTCTTGCGCATCAGGAGCTGGTTGATGTTGAAGTCGAGCGAGCCCATGTCGACGAAGTGCCCCACCTCGACGAAGGTGCCGCTGCGGCGCAGGTACTGCAGCCCCTCGGGGGTGGCCGGGAGGAAGCCGGCGCACTCCAGCACCACGTCCGCGCCCTCGCTCCGCGGCGTGTGCGACTTGACCAGCTCGATACGCTCCTCGACGGAGGTGACCTCGGCAATGTCGATGGTGACATCCGCGCCGCAGCGCCGCGCCAGCTCCAGCCGCTCCGGCGGCCCGCCCACCACGATCAGGGTGCCCGCGCCGCGCAACCTGGCGGCGATCAGGGTGAGCAGGCCGATAGCACCGCTGCCCTGCACCACCACCGTATCGCCGATCAGGATGTTGCCGCGCAGTGCCGCGTGCACGCCGACCGTGAACGGCTCGGTAATCACCGCCACGCGGGTAGGCGCGCCGGTCTTGATGAAGCAGGTAGTCGGAAGATTCAGGTAGATGTACTCGGCGAAGCCGCCGTTGAAGTGCGGCGCGCGGTCCGGGTCGGGAAGAAAGCCGTAGGCGCCGTAGCGGCCCTCGGTGCCGGGAGCGAAGATCACCCGGTCGCCCTCGCGCACCCGGTTGCCCACGTAGTCATGGGTGACGCCGGCCCCTAGCGAATCGATGATGCCGACGTTCTCGTGGCCCATGATCACTTCGCTCTCCACCCCGTTCTGCCAGTTGTGCAGGTCGGTGCCGCAGATGCCGCCCAGCTCCTGGCGCAGCAGCACGGTGCCCGGCTCCGGATCCGGCACCGGGTACTCCCGCACGTCGAATTCCTGCCCCAACGCCACCACGGCGCGTCCGGTTCTGGCCATTGCCACCTCCGCGGACCAGCATGCCGCGAACCCGCGCCGAGTATCTACCGCACGTGGCGCGCCCGGCGGGCCGGGCCGGTCACGGCTCACGCCCCTTTGCCGGTGGTCCGCTCGCCGGTAAGCTGAAGCCGTCGCGGTGGCGGGTTCCCGGTACCGGCGGCGACGCAAGGAGGAGCGGTGTGAGTGATCTCGATCTGTGCCTGCGACCCGCCGTGGAGCAGGCGGCCCTGGTGCGGGCGCGGAAGCTGAGCGCCGGCGAGCTGCTGGCCGCCCACCTGGCGCAGATCGAGCGCCTCAATCCACGGGTCAACGCCATCTGCACCCTGGATGCCGAGGGCGCCACGGCTGCGGCGGCGCGGCTCGACGCCGAACTCGCAGCAGGGGCAGAGCCGGGCCCGCTCGCCGGGCTGCCGGTCGCGGTCAAGGATCTGGTCGACGTGGCCGGGCTGCCCACCACCCGCGGATCGCCCATCTTTCGGAGTGCCGTCGCCGACCACGACGACCTGATGGTGCAGCGCATGCGCGCCGCCGGAGCCGTGATCGTGGGCAAGAGCAACGTGCCCGAGTTCGGCGCCGGGTCGCACACCTTCAACACCGTGTTCGGAGTGACCCGCAATCCCTGGGACCTGGGTCGCTCCGCGGGCGGCAGCAGCGGCGGCGGCGCCGCGGCACTGACCAGCGGCATGGTGGCCGTGGCGGACGGCAGCGACTACGGCGGCTCGGTCCGCAATCCGCCCAACTTCAACAGCGTGGTGGGGCTGCGGCCCACGCCCGGGCGCATTCCCAAGGTACCGGCGGGCGACCCGTGGGAGACCCTCAGCGTACTCGGTCCCATGGGCCGTACCGTGGCCGACGCCGCACTGCTGCTCAGCGCGATCGCCGGACCCGACCCGCGCGACCCCACGGCCATCTGCGCAGCTCCCGGATCGTTCGCCGACGTAACGCCCGCCGACCTCAAGGGCTGCCGGGTCGCATACAGCCCCGACCTCGGGATGCTGCCGGTGGAACCGGCCGTGACCGCCGCGATCGAAGGTGCCCTGCCCCTGCTCAGCGACCTCGGCTGCGTCGTGGAGCAGGCGCACCCCGATCTCTCCGGCGGCGCGGAGGCGTTCGACGTGATCCGCGCCCTGCGCTTCGCCGCCGACCATGCCGAGACCCTTCGCCACCACCGCGCGCAGCTCAAGGACACCGTAATCTGGAACATCGAGCGCGGTCTGGCCCTGACCGTGGACCAGATACTCTGCGCCCAGGAGTTGCGTGCAGTTCAGTTCCTGCGCATGAGCGCGTTCCTGGAACGGTTCGATGTGCTGATCCTTCCGGTTTCGCAGGTGCTTCCGTTTCCAGTCGAGGTGGACTGGGTGCGCTCCATCGAGGGCGTGTCGATGGCGACCTACATCGACTGGATGCAGAGTTGCTCGCTGATCACCATGACCTCGCACCCGGCGCTGTCGCTGCCCTGCGGCTTCACCCCCGAGGGTCTGCCGGTGGGCGCCCAGATCGTCGGCCGTTACCGCGGCGAAGCGGACCTGCTGGCCTTCGCCGCCGCCTGGGAGGCCGCCCTCGGCGTCTCCTCCCGCCGCCCCGCACTGGCGTATGCCGGCGCTCCAGTGTGACGTACGCCACCGGGTCACGTACCCGACCGCTGTCTGGCAAACCAGCGGGAATCAGTACATGCTGGAGGCGCCGTGGCACCTCGATTGAAGGCAACGGAACTGCGCGAGTATGCCCGCCGTGACTGGGGTGCGCCGGCAAGGTTGGCACGAGGTCAGCGGGCGATGCTACCGGTCGAGCACAAGGTCAGGCTGGGCATCGAGCTGTACGAAGCGGCGCGAGCCACGCGGCGCGACTGGCCCGACGAGGCCTCGCGCCGCGCCGACCTGGCGCACCACCGGCGGGTACGCGCGCTCCTGGACCGCGCGGCGCATGTCGGCGCTCGCTGACACGCTGGCCGCCCTGGTCCGGGTATTTGACGGGCAGGGGCTGCCGTGGTTCGTGTTTGGAGCGCAGGCTATCGCGGTACGCGGAGCCCCGCGGGCGACCCAGGACGTCGACGTAACCGTCCAGGTAGCTCGGCGTCATCTCCCGGACCTCCTGGCCGGGCTCCAGGCCGCGGGGTTACGTCACCGTTATCCCGACCTGGCGGATGAGCTGGTCGCCGACGGAGCGGTGCTGCCGCTCTCTCACGCCTCCGGCATGGAAGTGGATCTGGTGCTCGCGGGATCCGGGCTGGAAGCGCTTGCCCTCGCCCGCGCGACGAAAGTCGCAATTGACGGCGTGGCAGTACCGGTAGCCCATGCCACCGACCTCGCCGTGATGAAGGTGCTTGCCGGCCGCGGCAAGGACCTGGACGATTTGCGTTCGCTACTGGCAGGCGGCGAGGTCGATCTCGACGAGGCGCGCGACCTCCTCGGCCAACTCGAGGAAGCACTGGCGCAGAGCGACCTGCTGCCCCGGCTGGAGCAGGCGATTGCCGAACGCCGCGAGCGTTGAAGGGAGCGGCAACGGGAACAGCGGGATCGACGGGTCGCCGCAGGCGAGCGTGCAGAGTTATAGTTTGTGGCGATGGCAGTTCTCGGCACCAGCACACGGATGGCGCACGCCGTGTCGCAGCAGCCGCTGTTGGAGGCGATCTCCGAACGCGTGCTGCTGGCGGACGGAGCCATGGGGACGCAACTGCAGCGGGCAGGCCTCGAACCGGGCGGTGCCGGCGAGGCGTGGAATATCGACAACCCGGACGCGGTGCTGGCGATCCAGCGCGGCTACGTCGAGGCCGGTTCGGACTGTCTGCTCAGCAATACGTTCGGTGCCTGCCGCGTCATGCTGGAGCGGCACTCGCTGGCCGACCGCGTTGCGCCGATCAACGCGCAGGGAGTGGCGCTCGCGCGCGCCGCGTTCGGCGGCCGGCCGGGCTACGTGATCGGCGACATCGGACCGTTCGGCGGCTTGATGGAGCCGTACGGCGAGGTGCCGCAGGAAGCGGTGCTGGCGGCCTTCCGCGAGCAGGCGGCGGCCCTGGTGGGCGCCGGCGCCGACGCGGTGATCATCGAGACCCAGACCGCGCTGGAGGAGATCGGCCTGGGCATCGCCGCCGCCAGGGAAGCCGGTGCCGCCTGCGTCATCGCCTCCATGGCCTTCGACCTGAACCGCGACGGCAGGGACGTGCGTACCATGATGGGCGTGCGGGTGGAACAGGCGGCCGAGGTGCTGCAGGATGCCGGCGCCGATATCCTGGCCATCAACTGCGGCACCGGGGTGGACATGGCCTGGGCCGCGCGGATCCTCGAACGCTACCGCTCGGCCTCCGATCTGCCGCTCATGGCCAAGCCCAACAACGGCCTTCCGGAGCTTGTCGACATGGAGGTGGTGTACCGCCAGACCCCGGAGCAGATGGTGGTCGGCCTCGACGCGGTGCTCGCCGCCGGCGCCCGCATCGTCGGCGGCTGCTGCGGCACCACCGCCGAGCACGTGCGCCGCCTCCGGGGCGTGGTCGACGCCTGGAACGAATAGGGCGTCCCAGGCTCCCGCTACGCCGGCACCTCGTTCACCACGAGCCGCAGTTCCGCCGCCACCAGGCGGCGCTCCGCCTCGGTTCCCACGCTCAGGCGGATGCAACGGTCGAGGGGCGGCGCCCCCGGCTTGCGCACGAACACCCCGCGTTCGATGAGGGCACCCATCACCGCTTCCGCCCGCCCCCGGGTGCCGAGATCGAAGCACACGAAGTTGGTCTCCGACGGCAGGGTCGGCAGCCCCAGCGCGCGCCCCAGCTCGTGGTACGCGGCGCGGCCGGCGGCGACCTCGCGGGCCACCCCGGCCACGAACGCCGCATCCGCCAGTGAGGCCCGGGCCGCCTCCTGGGCCACCCGGCTCACCCCGAACTGCAGGCGCAGCTTGTTCAGCCCCGTGCACACCGCGGGGGCGCCCACCGCGTACGCGATGCGCGCCCCCGCCATGCCATGCGCCTTGGAGAAGGTGCGCAGGACCACTACCCGGGGATCGTCCGTGAGCAGGGAGCGCGCCGGGGCGGTGGGCGCATAGTCGATGTACGCCTCGTCCAGCGCCAGGATGCAGCCGCTGGGAAGCGCGGCGACGAAATCCCGCACCGCGCCCTCCGCCTGCCAGGTGCCGGAAGGATTGTCCGGGTTCGCCAGGTACACCACGGTGGCGCCGGACGCGGCGCCGGCGGCGCGGGCGCGGATGCTCTCGCTGGCCCGTGCCTGGGCCGCCAGCGCGGCCAGGTCCACGTGGTCGTCGGCACCGTACGGCACGGCATCCAGCGGCACGCCGAAGGTCGCCGTGTGGTAGGCGAAGGTGGGATAGGAGCCGAAGGCCATCACCGCCCGGCCGCCGTCAGTCGCGAAGGCCCGAACCACGAGGGCGAGCAGATCGTCGATGCCGGCGCCTACCAGCACCTGGTCCACGTCGACCCCGTGATGCGCCGCCAGATCGGCGCGCAGGTCGTAGTTCTCCGGATCCCCGTACCAGGAGAGCCGCTCGATGGCGGCAGCGGCGGCGGCCCGCGCGCGCGGCGACATGCCGAAAGCGCTCTCGTTGGCCCCGACCCGGACCCGGAACCTGCGGCCGGTGTCGCGCTCCAGTGCCTCCGGCCCGACGAAGGGGTTGGCCGCATCCAGGCCGGCCACCAGCCTGGCAAACGGGGGCGCGCCCTGCGCCGCCGGGTCACGCTGACTAGGTTCCACGGCTGCCGATCCTAACACACCCCGTGCCGCCCGCGACGCCGACGGGATCAGTTGTCAGCCTCGTCCTTGTCCCCGTCCTCGTCCTGAGACGTGGCCTTGATGAGCGTCACGACGTTGCAGCCCTCTTCCCGGCGGTATTCGACGGTGTCCATCATCTGGTGCACCAGGAACAGCCCCAGACCGCCAAGGGGAGTGTCTTCGAGCGACGTATCGAGGTCGCGTTCCGGCACCAGCGCCAGATCGAACGGCATGCTGTCGTCCACGATCACCACCACCAGGGACTGCTCTTCCAGGCGCACGATGATCTCGATCTGGTGGCGCTCGTCATCCTCGTAGCCGTAGCTGATGGTGTTGGTCAGGATCTCGTCGATCGCCAGGTTGAGCGCGTAGGCGGCGTGCTGCAGGTCATGCGCCGCGCAGAACCCGTCGATCTGTGCCGCGGCACCCGCAATCTCGCGCAGCTCATTGGCGAGCGAGATCTCCAGCCACTGGTCACTCATTCTTCACGCAGGGAGCGCAGGAAGTAATCGCTCAGCGGCTTGGCCAGATAGCTGAGCGGAGAACGCTCTCCGGTCTGGATGTGGATCTCCACCGGCATGCCGGGCGTCAGGGTGAGGCCGGCGGTCCGCAGCCTGCCGGACTCCGCGGGCCCGCCCAGGGTCACTTCGACCACGTACCACGCCCGGCCGCTGTCGTCGTCGCGCACGGCGTCTCCCGAGACCCGCCGTACCTGCCCCTCGTACTCCGGCGTCGTACGCGCCGGAAAGGCGCTGAAGCGCAGCTTTGCCGGCTGCCCCGGGTACACCTGGTCGACGTGGATCGGCGCGAGCTGCGCCTTCGCCACCAGGTCCGCTCCCGCCGGCACGATCTGCAGGATCGGCTCACCCGGCAGCACCACCTCGCGCGGCGCGAATACCCGCATGCCGAACACCTCACCCGTCACCGGGGCGCGCACCTCCAGCCGCCCCAGGCGCTCGCGGACCGCGGCCAGCCGCTCCCGCACCTCGTTCTCGCGGGAGTGGACCTCGCGCGCCTGCTCCTCCGCCTCCTCGATCCGCCTGGTGTCGATCTGCAGGATCAGGAGCTCGTATTCCGCGATGCGGCTGCGCGTGCGGGCGATGGCGGCGGTGTTGGTCCCCGCCTGTCCCCGCAGGTTCTCCGCGGCGCGCTCCAGTGAGAGCAGCGCGCTGCGGTCCATGCCGCCCTGCTCGACCAGCCTGCGCCTGGCGCCGAGTTCCTCGGCGAGCAGCACGCTCTGCTGCTGCAGCGCCGCGGCCCGCGCCTCCAGCCCGGCGATCTCCTGCCGCGCCTGCGCGATCCGTTCGCGCAGCCGCGCCACTTCGCCGGTGCGCGCGTCGTTACGCGCCCGGAACAGCCGCTCCTGCCCCGCGAGGATCTCCCGTACGTCCGCGTCGCTGGTGCCGAGCGCGGCGAGCTCCGGGTCCCACGCCACGGTGTCCGCGTTGCGGAACTCCGCCTCCAGCCGGTTGCGCCGTGCCACCAGCTCGACATGCTGCGCCCGCAGGATCGCCGCTTCCGAGCGCGGCAGCGCATCGTCGAACCGCAGCAGCACGTCACCGGCCGCTACCTCGGCACCGTCCCGCACCATGATCTCGCTCACCGTGCCGCCGTCGATGTGCTCCACGACCTGGTTGTGGCTCTCGGTCGCCACCCAGCCGCTCACGATCACGGCGCCGGAAATCGAGGCGAGCACGCTCCAGCCGGCGATTCCGCCAACCAGCACCGCCAGCGCACCGAAGCCGAGGCTCAGCGCGGCGCGCGCCGACGACCAGCGTGTCGCGGCCCGTTCCACCGCCGTCCGCTACGACGCGCCGGGCTGCGCGCCCGGCTCGGGGAGTGTCTCGGTGGCGGCCGCGTCCGAGGGAGCGGCGCGAGCGCCCACCACGCGCTCGATGGCACGGGCAATCTGCTTCTCCCGTGCCGGGTCAGGGGTGGCGGAGCGTCCATTCGCGGGCTGCCTGGTGGGCACTCTGCGCCCACCCGCGGCCGGTGCGCGCCGCGCCGGCGGCGGGCGGCGCCGCGCCCGCGCCGGGACCGGCCGTCCGCCCTCCATCAGGTACACCCGGTCGCACTGGGCGAAGGCGCCGTGGCGGTGCGCCACGATCACCGCCGCGCCCGCGCGCGCCTTGTGCTCCTTTACCGCTGCGGCGAGCGCCATGGTGCCCTCGGCGTCCAGGTTGGAGTCCGGTTCGTCCATCACCACCACCACCGGGGAGCCGTAGAACGCGCGCGCCAGGGCGATGCGCTGGCGCTGACCGCCCGACAGCGCCGCGCCGCCCGCCGACACCTGGAAGTCGTACCCGCCGGGCAGCTTCAGGATCATTTCGTGCGCCCCGGTACGCTTGGCGGCCTCGACCACCGCCGCGGCGTCGGGCACCGGTGCCAGGCGCGCGATGTTTTCCGCCACGGTACCGTCGAACAGCACCACTTCCTGTGGCAGGTAGCCGATGTGGCGCCCCAGCTCAGCCGTGCCGTAGTGGTCCAGCTCGGCGCCGTCGAGCCGCACCGACCCCGCGAGCGGCCGCCACACCCCGGCAAGGGCGCGCGCCAATGTCGACTTGCCCGAGGCGGAGGCGCCGGCGATCCCCGCCGCCTGCCCGGCCTCCAGCCGCAACGACGCTCCCCGCACCACCGCGTACCGCGTGCCCGGCGGCGCCACGATGAGGTTCTGCGCCTCCAGCCTGGCGCGCGGCGCAGGCAGCGCCGTCCGCGGCTCCTCCGACGGCGTATCGCCGAGCAGCTTTCCGAGCTCGCGCCACGCCTCCACCGCGCGCTGCAGCCGCGGCCAGTACCCGACCGCCTGGTCGATCGGAGCCAGCGCCCGCCCCAGCAGGATCGAACCGGCGATCATGATCCCGGGCGTCACCTCGCCGCGCAGCGCCAGCAACGCCCCCAGACCCAGCATCATCGACTGCAGGAACAGGCGCAGGGTCTTGGTGAGCGCCAGGTAGAGCCCGTTGCGATCGGATGCCGCGAGGGTCTTGTCGAGGAGGCGGTTGCGCAGCGCCCGAGAACGCGCCAGCACGGCGTCGAGCATGCCGAGGCCCTGTACCGTCTCGCCTCCGGCACGCACCTGCTCGATGAAGTGGGTGGCATGTGCGGTGGCCTCCCCCGCCTCGCGCTGCAGCGCCCCGGTGCGGGCCTGGTTGATCAGCGCCACCGCGAGCAGCAGGAAGCCCGAGAACACGGCCAGCACGCCCAGCATCCAGTGGAACACGAACAGCACGAACAGGAACACCGGAGTCCACGGGGCATCGAAGAAGGTGAACGCCCCCGGACTGGACGCGAACCGTTGAATCGCCTCCAGATCGTTCAGGCCGGTGGCCGGGCGCGAGCGCTCGGCCGGCGCCACGGAGCGCACCATGATCGCCCGCAGCACGCGCGGGTCGAGCCGTTCCTGCAGGCGCGCTCCGACCCGGGCGAGGACCCGCCCGCGGGCATGATCGAGCACACCCATGAGCAGGAACAGGAACGCCACCAGGGCGGCGAGGGTAGCCAGCGTCGCGTCCGAACGGGAACTCAGCACCCGGTCGTAGATCTGCAGCATGAACAGCGGCCCGGTCAGCATCAGCACGTTCACCGCCATGCTGAACAGGCCGCATGCCACGAACAGCCGCCGGCTCTCCGCGAGCGCCGCGCGGATCTCCCGGTCGCCGTTTCGGTTGTCCGTCATTCGTTACGGTATCGGCAGCCCCGTGAAGCTGGCCGCTGCGACGGGATCACATACCGTCCTCGACGGTCGCCTCCGCGAACACGAAGTCGGCGGCGTCCAGGTCGGAGACGGCGACGTTCTCCAGCCGTACGGAGCCGGCGCCGTGCGAGCTGAGGTCGATCACCACGTCGCCGCCGTCGGCGCTGATGCTCAGGTCGTCGAACCCGGTGATGCCGGAAAGGTTGCTGAGGTCGATGTGATCCTTGCCGTCGGTAAAGTCGCCGATCGTGGTCAGGGTCTGTCCCGCCTCGACCACGAAGGTGTCGGCACCCGCGCCGCCGTGCGCGTAGTTGCTGCCGGTGCCGGCGTTGATGGTGTCGTCGCCGGCGCCGCCGAAGATCGTGTCGTCACCGGCACCGCCCCGGAGGTCGTCGGCTCCCTCGTTGCCGAAGATCCAGTCGTCGCCGCCGCCGCCATCGAGCGTATCGGCGCCCTCGGCCCCGATGAGGGTGTCGTGGAACTCGCCTCCCGTCGCCTCCGTTTCGGCCTCGCTGCCGATGAACAGCGTGCCGGAGGTGCTCTCCGTGGCGAACTGGAAGATGTCGGCCGTGACATCGGTGGAGGCCACGCCCTGCAGCGTGATGGTGCCGGCGTCGTCCCCGGGCAGGGTGATGACCGTCCCGGTGCCGTCTTCGGTGGCGGCGATGGTCAGGTCGTCGAAGTCGACGTCGGTGCCGAACGCGGTGAGGTCGATCCTGTCGTCGGCGGTGCTGAAGTCGGTGATGGTATCGGCGCCGTCCCCCGGCTCGAACACGAAGATGTCGCGGCCGCCGCCGCCGGTCATGGTGTCGTCGCCGGTGCCGCCGGTGATGATCTCGTTCGCCGTGGTCCCGGTAATCGTGTCGTCGCCGGCGTTCGAGAACTCGAACAGGTCCCGGGTGACGTTTTCGGGAGCGATGCCCTCCAACGTAATGGTGACGGCGTCGCCGGTCATGGCTCCCGGCACCGTGATGACCGATCCGGTGCCGTACGCAGTCGCGGTGATGGTCAGGTCGTCGAACGAGAGGTCCGTGCCGAACTGCGACAGGTTGATGGTGTCCGCGGCCGTGTCGAAGTCGGTGATGGAATCGGCGCCGTCGCCCGGACCGAACACAAAGGTGTCGGCGCCCGCTCCGCCGGTGAGAGCGTCGGTGCCGCTGCCGCCCACAAGGATGTCGTTACCTTCGCCGCCGTAGAGTACGTCGTGGCCAGCGCCACCGACCAGGAGATCCCCCTGGTCACCGCCCCTGATGGTGTCGTTCCCGCTGTCGCCCAGAAGGAGGTCGGAGCCGGTGCCGCCCTTGATGAGGTCGTCACCGCTGCCACCGCGAATGATGTCGCTACCGGCCTGCCCGCTCAGGGTGTCGTCACCGCTGCCGCCCATGATGACGTCGTGGCCGGCGCCACCCTTGACGGTGTCGTCACCGCTGCCGCCGAACAGGAAGTCGGTGTTGCTGCCGCCGGAGATGGTATCGTTACCGCCCTCGCCCATGACGACGTCGACGCCGCCCTCGGCGTGAATCTCGTCGGCTCCTTCCGTACCGACGATGATGTCGGTGCCTTGGGTGCCGTAGTAAGCCTCGGAGGTCTGCTGATCCTCCGTGTTCTGGGAGTCGGGATTCTGTGGATCCGACATGATTGCCTCCTCGAATTAGATTATTGAACAGCCTATTTTCATAGTACCGGATCATGTGAGCCGCCCGATTGACCCCCGATAGCCCCGAATCCTCGCCGACGGTACGCGATTTCGTAAGTTTGCACGCGACTTCGTAAAATGGTCACGATATACTTTCACAGTGCAATTGTGTTGGACTTTCAGCACTCGCGAATGGAAGAAAAATTCGCGAAGTTCACCAAATAGTTCGCCATTTCGTCATTTCGTCATTTCGCAAGTTGACCGGAATCGATCGACGGTGCGATGAGCGGACGCCGGGGTCAAATCCGGCTGCTGCTGGAGCCGGCGCGGCTCCGGTGCCTGGGTCAACCTCCGGTGGTTGCGCCCGCGCCACGATCCGGCCACAATACCGGCCGTCCGATCCATAACTATGAGCACTCAGACGCAGGCAGATATCGGCGTCGTCGGTATGGCAGTCATGGGCCAGAACCTGGCCCTCAACATCGAGAGCCGCGGCTACACCGTGGCGGTCTACAATCGCACCCAGAGCACGCTGCAGGAGTTCGTGCAGCGCGCCGCCGGCAGGCGCCTGGTGCCGGCCACGTCGCTGGCGGCGCTGGCCGCTTCACTCGCGCGGCCGCGCAGGGTGCTGCTGATGGTGCAGGCCGGCGCCGCCGTCGACCGCGTGATCGCCGACCTGCAGCCCCACCTGGAGCCCGGTGACATCCTGATCGACGGCGGCAACTCCTACTTCGTCGACACCGTCAGGCGCGCGCGGCAGGCAACCGAGTCGGGGCTGCGTTACATCGGCACCGGCGTCTCCGGCGGCGAGGAGGGCGCCCTGCACGGGCCCAGCATCATGCCCGGCGGCGACCGCGACGCCTACGAGGAGCTGGCGCCGATCCTCGGCGCCATCGCCGCCCGGGTCGACGACGAGCCCTGCTGCACCTACATCGGCGCCGACGGCGCCGGACATTACGTGAAGATGGTGCACAACGGGATCGAGTACGGCGACATGCAGCTCATCGGCGAGGCCTACGCGTTCATGAAGCTGGCCCTGGGCATGAGCCACGCCGAGATGCAGGCCACCTTCGCCGAGTGGAACCGCGGCGAGCTGGACTCCTACCTGATCGAGATCACCGCCGACATCCTCGCCAAGACCGACCCGGAGACCGGCAGGCCGCTGGTGGAGGTGATCCTGGACCAGGCCGGGCAGAAGGGCACCGGCAAGTGGACCAGCCAGTCGGCGCTGGACCTGGGGGTGCCGGCACCCACCATCGCGGAAGCGGTGTTCGCGCGCTTCGTGTCCGCCCTGAAGCAGGAGCGGGTTGCCGCCGCCGAACGTCTGCAAGGCCCCGCCCGCTCGTTCTCCGGTGACCCCGACAAATTCCTGGAGGCGCTACGCAAGGCGCTGTACGCCTCCAAGATCTGCTCCTACGCCCAGGGGTTCGGCCTGATGCGGGCAGCCGCGCAGGAACATGGGTGGGACCTGGACTACGGTGCCATCGCCATGATCTGGCGCGGCGGCTGCATCATCCGCGCCAAGTTCCTCGGCAAGATCAAGGAGGCCTACGACCGCGACCCGGCCCTGGCCAACCTGCTGCTGGATCCCTACTTCACCGACATCGTGCATGACGGCCAGCGCGAGTGGCGCGAGGTCGTGGCCACTGCCGCCACCATCGGTATACCGGTGCCCGCGTTCTCGTCCGCGCTGAGCTACTACGACAGCTACCGCTCGGCCACGCTGTCGGCCAACATGATTCAGGCGCAGCGCGACTACTTCGGCGCCCACACCTACGGGCGGGTGGACCGCCCGGGCGTGTTCCACACCGAATGGCTGGCCGGCGCGCAGCCGCCGGCACGACAACTAAGATGAGCGAGATGACAGACAAGAGCTACGTGGAACGCACCTTCGGGCTGCACGACCAGGTGGTGGCACTGGCCGGCGGGGGCGGCACCATCGCCCTGGCCCTGGCCGAGGCGTTTCTCGAAGCCGGTGCCCGGGTAGCGATCTGGAGTCGCCGGCAGGAGACGGTGGACGCCGCCCTGGAGCAGCTCGGCAGCGACGCCGAGCGCCGCGGACGGCTGTGCGGCGTGCAGGCCGACGCCGGTCAAGAGGCCGCCGTGGACGCGGCCCTGGAGGCGACCGTCGCGGCGCTCGGCGCGCCCACGGTGCTGCTCAACGGGGTTGGCGGCAACCGCGGGAAGGGTGCGTTCAACGACATCGACGTGCCCCTGTTCGAGGAGGTGCTGCGGCTCAACCTGGTGGCCGGCCTGGTGGTGCCGACCAAGCGCACCGCGGCGTTCTGGATCGCGCGCGGCAGCGGCGGCTGCATCATCAACGTCGCCTCGATGGCATCCTACGTCCCGCTCTCGGGGGTGTGGGCCTACAATGCCGCCAAGGCGGGCGTCGTCAACCTCACCATGGCCTGCGCCAAGGAGTACGCCGCACACGGGATCCGCGTCAACGCGATCGCCCCGGGGTTCATCGTCGCCAACCAGAACCGGCGCCTGCTGATCAAGGACGACGCCACCGGCGAGCTGACCGAGCGCGGCCGGCAGATCATCGACCACACCCCGTTCGGACGCTTCGCGGATGCCGGGGAGATGACCGGTGCCGCCCTGTTCCTGGCCAGCGCGGCGGCGGCCGGCTTCATCACCGGCGTCACCATTCCCATCGACGGTGGCTACCTGATCGACAACGTATGAGCTACCCTGTGAGCGCAACATGAGTGACGGCAGCCACGGCAACGAGCTGCGTGACCTGCAGCCCGAGCATTCCTTTTTCGTCGGCATAGACTCCGACGGCTGTGCTTTTCCCAGCATGGAGCTGAAGCACAAGGAGTGCTTCATCCCCGAAATCGTGCGCCATTTCGCGCTGCAGCCGATCTCGAAGTACGTGCGCGAGGCGGCCGAATTCGTCAACCTGTACTCGCAGTGGCGCGGCGCGAACCGGTTCCAGGCGCTGCTCAAGGTGATGGACCTGTTGCTGGAGCGCCCCGAGGTACAGCGCACGACGACCGCGGTGCCGCGCCTGTCGCGGCTGCGGGAGTGGGCGCGGAGCGCCCCCAGCCTGGCCAACCCGGAGTTGATGGTAGCGGTGCGCGAGAGCAACGACGCGGAGCTGCGCCAGGTGCTCGACTGGTCCAACGCCGTGAACGCCGCCATCGCACGCATGGTGCAGGGAGTCCCGCCGTTTCCCGGCGTGGAGCAGATCCTGCGGCGCCTGCAGGGACAGGCGGACGTGGTGGTGGTCTCGGCGACCCCCGGCGACGCGCTGCAACGCGAGTGGGAGGAACACCGGCTCGACCGTTACGTGCGGGCCATCGCCGGCCAGGAGATGGGCAGCAAGAGCGAGCACCTGAAGCAGGCGGCCGGCGGCAAGTACGCGCCCGGCCATATTCTGATGGTGGGCGACGCGCCCGGAGACTGGCGCGCGGCGCAGACCGTGGAGGCCCGGTTCTTCCCCATCGTGCCGGGGTTGGAAGAGGAGTGCTGGCAGCGGCTGCAGGACGAGGCACTGGCCCGGTTCTTCGCCGGCACCTATGCCGGCACCTACGAGACGGCCCAGGTGCAGGAGTTCCAGCGCCTGTTGCCGGAGCAGCCGCCGTGGACGGAGAGCGCCGCCGGAGCGGCGGGCTGAGCGAGGAGGCAGGCAGGTGGCACAGGTAGAGGTAACGACCCCGCGGAACACCGCAACGCAGTGGGACCTTGCTGCGGTGTGTGCGCAGATCGAGGCCGGCACGCCCGCCCACCTGGTGGAGAACCGGCGGGTGCTGGCGGTGACCCCCGACACCACGCGCACCGCGCCGATGCCGTTGCTGGTACGCGCGGTCCAGGAGGTGATCGGATCACGCGCCGCACGGCTCGACTACATGGTGGCGCTGGGCACGCACCCCGTGATGAGCGAGCAGGGCATTCTCGACCTCTTCGGCGTCTCCGCCGCCGCCAGGGAGCGCGACTTCGCCGGTTCCCGGTTCATGAACCACCGTTGGGACCTGGACGATACGCTGGTCCGGATCGGCCGCTTCGAGGAACGCGAGATCTCCGAGCTCACCGGCGGCCTGTTCGCGGAGGCGATCGACGTCACCATCAACCGCGCCATTTTCGAGTACGACCTGATCCTGATCGTCGGACCGGTGTTTCCGCACGAGATCGTCGGCTTCTCGGGCGGCCACAAGTACCTGTTCCCCGGTATCTCGGGCGGCGAGTTCCTGGACTTCTTCCACTGGCTGTCGGCGGTGATTACCTGCCGCAAGACCATCGGCCAACGCGACACGCCCGCCCGCGCGGTGGTGGAGCGGGCCGCCGAGATGGTGGACGTGCCGCGCCACCTGATCGCCATGGTGGTGACCTCCGGCAGCGGGCTGGAGGGCCTCTACGTCGGCGCCCCCGAGTCCGCCTGGCCGCAGGCGGTGGCGCACTCGGCGCGGGTGCACGTGGTACGCAAGCCGCGCGCATTCCACACCGTGTTCGGCCACGCGCCGGCCATGTACGACGAGATGTGGGTCGGCGGCAAGGTCATGTACAAGCTGGAGCCGGTAGTGGCCGACGGCGGCACCCTGATCGTCTACGGTCCCCACATCCACGAGATCTCGCGCACCTGGGGCAGCTACCTGGAACAGGTGGGGTACCACGTGGCCGACTACTTCCAGACCCGCATGCAGCAGTTCCGGAACGTACCGCGCGGGGTGCTGGCCCACTCCGCCCTGGTAAAGGGCGAGGGCAGCTACCGGGACGGTGTCGAGCAGCCGCGCATCGACGTAGCCCTCGCCACCGGGCTGAGCGCGGAAGTGTGCGCACGCATCAACCTCGGCTACCTCGATCCCGCCACGCTCGACCCGAACGACTACCGCAACCGCGAACAGGAGGGGATCCTCTACGTGGACCATGCCGGCGAGACGTTGCACCTGGTCGGCGACTGAGAGCCGCGCCGGCAGCCGCGCCGGCCGCTGCCTCCTGTTCCTCGACTTCGACGGCGTGGTCTGCGACTCGGAGCGGGAGTGCTTCGTCAGCAGCTGGCTCACCTACCGCGAGTTGTGCGCGCCGGACAGCGGCCCCGAGCGGATCTCGCTGCAGTCGCGGCGCCGGTTCCGCGAGCTGCGCCCGCTGATTCGCTCGGGCGAGGACTACGTGGTGATTCAGCACATCCTGGCACGCGAGGCGGCGCAGCCCGAATACCGCGGCCCGGCGTCCCAGGATGCCTTCGACGCCTGCCGCCGCGCCCTCGGGGCACAACGCATCGCCACCTACAAGCGAGCCATGGCGGCGACCCGCGACCGTTTTCTGCAGCAGGACAAGGCGGGCTGGCTGGCGCTCAACCGCATCTATCCTCACATGCGAGCCCTGCTGACCGGGTCCGACCTGGACAGCGTGCGCATCCTCTCCACCAAGGCGGCGCCGCTGGTGTGCGAGATCCTGCGGGCGCATGCGATCCCGCTCCCGGATGACGCCGTGTTCCATGCCGCCAGCAACCCGGACGGCACCGACACCCGCAAGCTGGACTTGATCGCCGCCCAGCTCGATGCGGTTCCCGGCGCGCACGCCCTGTTCGTCGAGGACCAGCTCGATCACCTGCTCGACAACGAGGATGCGCGCATCGCCACCTTTCTCGCCGACTGGGGATACGTCCTGCCGCACTGGCTGGGGCAGGCCGACCACCTCCTGCGCCACGGAGTGCAGGTGATCGACAGCGCCCGGATGGCTGCCCTGTTCCAACGCGCAACGCGCCGCGCGAGCGGTTGATGTCGGCGCCCGGAAATCGGCCGCCTCCCGGCGGCACGGCAGCGGCGCTGACCTATCTCGTCATCATGTTCCTGTTCGATGAGCTGCGCCTCGCCCTGGTAATGCGCTGGGGTCCGCATCGGCGGCAGCGAGTGGAGCGCTTCATGGCGATTCAGGGCCGGCGCATGCTGGCCACGGTGAATCGCCTGTGCGGCCTGCGCTACTCCTTCGACACCGGTGGTGCAGGGTCCCTGCCGCGCCGCTTCATTCTGGTTACCAACCATCAGAGCCTGGCGGACATCCTGATGCTGATAGCGGCGTTTCCGCGCCATCCGCTGAAATTCGTCGCCAAGCGTGAGCTGCAGCGCGGCATTCCCACCCTCTCGAAGTGCCTGCGCTACGGCTGCCACGCCATCATCGACCGCACCGGAGCGCTGCATCGCACCCGCCGTGCCCTGGTCAGGCTCACCCGGCTCGATCGGCGGCCGCTGCCGCCGGACTCCCCGTTTCCGCCCTGCAGCCTGGCGTTGTTTCCGGAGGGAACGCGGTCCCGCGACGGCCGCGTCGGAGCGTTTCACCGCGCCGGGATGCGGATCCTCGCGGAGCAAACCGGGCTGCCGGTAGTGGTGGCCGCGCTGGACGGCGGCACCGGCATCTCCCGTCTCCACACCCTGCGCAACCTCAGCGGCGTCCACTATCGGGTGAAGGTGCTGGAGATCCTTGCGCCGGCCCTGGACCGGCGCGCGGTGACGGAGGTGCTGGGCAGGGCGCGGCAGGCCATTGCCAGCCAGGTAGCGTCCTGGCGGGGCGACGCTGCCGGCGAGCCGGCCGTGGCACCGAGGTAGTCGACCTGGCAGGTAGCCGGCGGCTCGGCCTACCTGCAACGGCCGGTCAGCGTACCGCGGCGCCGCCGCGCGAACTGGCCACGATGGACAGGAACTGCCGCGGGTTCACCACCTGCTCCGCGATCCGCACCTCGTAGTGCAGGTGAGGCCCGGTCGACAGTCCGGTACTCCCCAGGTAGCCCAGCACCGCACCCCGTTCCACCTGCTGCCCCGGCTGCACCAGGGGTCTCTGATTCAGGTGTCCGTACACCGTGACGAAGCCGTACTTGTGCTTGATGACCACGAAGTGGCCGAGGTTGTAGGGCTCGTACGCGACGCGCTGCACCTTGCCATTGGCGGTGGCCACCACCTCGGTGCCGCGCAGCCAGGCGATGTCGATGCCCTTGTGGATGGCCCAGCGCCGGGTGTAGGGGTGGATTCGGGGTCCGAAGTCGGAGGTGATGTACCCCTTGCCGGCCTGAATCGGCCACAGGCTGGGGATATCCACCAGCAGCTCCTTCTGCGCCAGCAGTGCGTTCTCGATCTCTCGCAGGGGTCCGATGGCGCCTTCCAGATAGGCGCGCAGGCTGCGCAGCTCGGTCAGGCTGCGAACGTCGTTGGCGATTACCAGCGACTCGCTCACGAACGAGGCAAGGTCGCCGCCTACGCCGCCGGTCAGGTAGCCGCGCGCCGTGTCGGTGCCAACCACGTTGAGCACGCTCTCCAGCGACTGGCGGAACTCGGTAACCACCCGCTGCAGTTCTTTCACCTCGTCACCGATGCTCTCGACGGCGGCCTCGCTGGCGGCCAGAGAACGGCTTTCGGCCAGAAACCGCTCGTGGGTGTGCGTGAAGTCGGTGGACAGGGCAACGAACACCACCAGCACGGCGGCCAGCAGCAGCCCCGCAAACACCAGCCCGACCAGCGACAGGCGCAGGTTGAAGATCTTCCGCTCCGAGTGCGGAATGATCATCACGGTGAACTTCTGGTTGCCGAGCCGTACCAGTCCGCGCCAGACGTTCGAAACGAAACGGGCCGCGCTTCCGGCCCGACTTCGAGCCGCGTTCACCGCGCGTACTTCGGCCGCCTTGTACCGCTGCACCGCGCCGGGGTGCGCCTCGGACGGGGATGTGGGGGAGTGCTGGCGGCGGATCACCGGATATCGTTGACGATGCTGCGACGGAGGGTTACGCTTGGCCCGGTTCGGCAACGGCAGGCCACCCCCGCGTGGCTACGCGGGGGCCCACTATCTTCTCCCGATTGAGCAACATGCGATTCTTCGATACCCATGCACATATCGGCCTGATCCACGACGACCCGGTCGAACAGCTTATCATCTGCGAGGAAGCGAAACAAGCCGGAGTATGCGGCATTTTGAGCATATCCAGCAACTTACGCGATTTCTCGATCATTCATGACAACCTGAGAAGCCTCTCGCACATCCACTACGGAGTCGGCATCGCCCCCTCCGAGGTGGGCACCCTCAACGGAGACTGGGAAGGGTTGGTGGAGGAACACGCCCAGCGCGAGCGGGTCGTGGCGATCGGCGAGATCGGGCTCGACTACTTCCGCAAGTACGGCGATCGCGACTCCCAGGTGGAGTTGTTCGTGCGGCAACTGGAAGTGGCGGAACGGCTGCACCTCCCCGTGGTCATTCACAACCGGGATGCGGGTGGGGACACCCTGCAGATCCTGCGCGACAAGCTGCCGTCGCGCGGCGGCGTGCTGCACTGCTACTCCGAGGACAGCGACTATGCGCGCAAGGCTCTGGAGCTCAACCTGTTCATCTCGTTCGCCGGCAATGTCACCTACCGCAACGCCCGCAACCTGCACGACACCCTGAAGCAGATTCCGGTCGAGCGCATGCTGATCGAGACGGAGTCGCCGTTCATGGTCCCCTCCGCCCACCGCGGGAAGCGCAACCGGCCGGCCTACATCGCCGACACCGCGCACTTCATCGCGCAACAGCGCAGCATGGACGTGGAGGAACTGGCCGAGGTGCTGTACCAGAACAGTCTCACGTTCTTCGCCCTGGACGGCGCCTGAGCGTCGCCGCCGTGCGCGTCCTGGTAGTGGGCAGCGGCGCCCGCGAACACGCGCTGGCGTGGAAGCTCGCAGCCGCCGCCGGCGTGCAGTCGGTGTGGACCGCCCCCGGCAACGCCGGCACCGCCGAGGTGGGCCGCAACCTGCCGCAGGTGGCGGCTGAGGACGGCGCCGCCCTCAGCGCGGCGGCGCGGAGCCAGGCCATCGATCTGGCGGTGATCGGCCCCGACGACGCGCTGGCGGCGGGCGTCGCCGACCGCCTGCGCGCGGCCGGTGTGGCGGTAGTCGGGCCGTCCGCCGCCGAGGCGCGCCTGGAGAGCAGCAAGGCGTTCTGCAAGTCGTTCCTGATCCGCCATGGAATCCCGACGGCCCAGGCGACGGAACTGCACGACCGGGAGGAACTGCAACGCCACCTGCGCTCCCGCAGCGGTCCGGTGGTGCTCAAGATGGATGGACTGGCGCAGGGCAAGGGCGTGCTGGTCTCCGACGACGGCGCCGCCCTGCTGCGTTTCGGACACGCCGCGCTGGCCCGCGGCACGGTGCTGGCGGAGGAGTTTCTGAGCGGCTACGAGGTGTCGCTGTTCCTGCTGCTCGACGGCACCTGCGCCGTGGCCCTGCCACTGTGCTCCGATTTCAAGCGCGCGGGGACCGGAGACACCGGACCCAACACCGGCGGCATGGGGGCGATATGTCCCGTGCCGTGGGTGGACGCGGCGCTGGCGGCACGCATCGACCGGGAGATCACCCAGCCCACGGTACGCGGCCTGCAACAGGACGGCCTGCGGTATCGGGGCGTCCTGTACATCGGCCTGATGATTACCAGCGCCGGTCCCAAGGTGCTGGAGTTCAACGTGCGTCTGGGAGACCCCGAGGCCCAGGTGCTGCTGCCGCTCCTGACCACCGACGCCGGCGAGCTGATGGCGGCGGTGGCCACCGGCACCCTGTCGCAGGTCGAGGTGACCTGCAGCAACCGCAGCGCGGTGACCGTGGTGGTGGCGGCGCAAGGCTATCCGGGAAGCTACGAGAAGGGCTTGACAGTGGCGTCCCTGCCGGCCGCCGACCGCCGCGGCGTCGTGTTCCATGCCACCACCTCCCGCGACGGCGGCACCCTGCGCACCGGCGGCGGGCGCAGCTTCGCCGTGACCGGCCTGGGCCAGGACCTGGCCACCGCACAGGCCAACGCCTACGAGCTGGTGCGGCAGGTTCGCTTCCCCGGCGCCTGGTGGCGCACCGACATCGGCACCCGCTTCCTCACCCCGGCGCCCGCCTGACGGCGCCTCAGCGGCGCGCGGCCGCCGCGGCAGCGCGCCGCTGGCGGCGCACTTCGTACATCAGGATACCCGCCGCGACCCCCACGTTCAGGGACTCCACCTGGCCGGCGGTGGGGATTCGCACCAGGTGATCGCAGCGGCTGCGCACCAGCGCATGCAGGCCACCGCCTTCGGCGCCCACCACCAGGGCCACGCGCGGGGGAAACCGCACCTGGTCGAGCGGGTCTCCCTTCAGGTCGGCACCGTAGATCCAGCATCCGAAGGCCTTGAGCTGGGCCAGCGCGGCCGCGACGTTGGCCACGGTGACGGTGGCCACGTGGGCCGCAGCGCCGGCCGACATTCGCATTACCGTGTCGGTGACGCGCGCCGCGCGGCGCCGCGGAACCAGCACCAGGTCGGCCGCGAACTGGTCTGCGCTGCGGGTAATGCTGCCCAGGTTCGCGGGATCGGTGACGCCGTCGGCCACCACCGCCAGCACCTCCGGCCGCTGCGCCAGCGCCGCCAGGTGCTCGCGCAACCCCTCGCGGCCGGCTCCTGCGCCCGCCGCGGCGGTGCGCGCCGCCTCCGCACCATCCCCCGCGCCGCCGCGGCCTGGCCCGGAACCGCGGGCGGGGCCGTCCGCCGGCACGCGCGGAGCACCTCCCGCGGCCACCCGATCCGGTGCCCGCGGCGCACCGGCCGGTGCGGTGATCAGGGCCACCCCGCGGTGGGCGGGACTGCCGCACCGGGCGGACAGCTCCGCAACGGTAACCGAACGCACGGAGATGCCGAGCGCCTGCGCCTGTCCCCTCAGCCTGCGCAGGGCGGCGTTGTCGCGCGCCAGCAGCAGCGTCAGTCCCGCCTGCCCGCCCCGCCGTTCGGTGCGAAGCCGGCGCAGCAGCTCCGCCACCGGATGCACGCCGTACAGCAACACCTGCAGCCGTCCGTTATTGCTGCTTGCGGAACACCAGCACGTTCTGGTGCACCAGCGAGGGGATGTAGCGATAGCGGTAGCCGTAGATGTGGAGCTTCTTGGACACGTCGTACCAGATCAGGTTGGCCTGCCACGCCAGCGGCTCGATGCTGCTGAGCACCGCCGCCAACTCGGCCGACAGCGCGTGGTAGGCACCGTCAGCGTACATGTCGCCGATGAAGGAGAGCAGATAGCCGCCGTTCTTGAGACGGGCTGCGGCGAGGCGGAACACCTGCTCCATGGCCGCCAGCCAGGCCGCCTTGTCGGGATAGCCGGAGGCGCTGCCGAACTCACCCAGGCGCGTGGCAGGCGCCGGCCGCGCCCGCTCCCCCACCCGCTTGTAACTGCCCTTGGAACGCCGCGCGACATCCATGTTCCAGTACGGGACATCCGTGAGCACCAGGTCGAAGGGCCCGGCTATCTGCTCCAGCACGGTGCCGGCGTCGCCCACCCGCGTAGTCAGCTCCCGGATCCCTTCGCGGCGACACACTTCGCGGTAGATCTCGATCCAGCGCGGGTTGATCTCCACGCCCACCGCGCTCCGTCCCGCCTGCGCCGCTCCCAACAGCACGCCTCCCACCCCCATGAACGGATCGAGCACCCGCTGTCCACGCTTGCTGAACACGCGAATCAGGTCGGCACACAGATCGGGTGGCTTCTGTCCGCCGTGGGCGCGGCGCAGGGCATGCTGGCAGTTCGCCGGGTAGGGCCGGTTGATCACCGACCGGGTCCAGTACAGCCACTCGCGGCCGGTAAGGTCGTTGAGCCGGTTGTGCGGTGAGTAGTAGCCGCGGCTGCGCCCCTGGTCGTCGAACAGCTCCTGGGGGGAGGCCTCACCGCCACCGGTTCCGACCGGCTCGGGGAACAGCTCGTGCTGTCCGCTCTCCGCTTCAGCCACGGCGTTCCCGCTTCACGCCGCCTGCCGCGGCATCGTGATGCGGAAGCAGCTGCCTCCGGGAAGCGGGTGGTAGGTCAAGGTGCCCCCGTTGCGCTCCACCAGGCGGCGCGCGAGGTGCAGTCCCAGGCCGGTGCCGGAACCCGTGGTGTACCCCCACTCGAACAGGCGTGCGGCGGCCTCGGGGGCCACGCCCCCGGCCGCGTCGGTCACCTCCAGTATGCACCGCTCGGGGGTGACCCGTCCGCCAACCGTCACCGTGCCGCCCCCCGGAACCTCTTGCGCGGTGATCTGCGCCCCGTTCTGAATCAGATTCAGCAGCGCCAGCAGCAACTCCCGCTTACGGGCGACCACCGTGAGGGTCGGCGGCACCTGCAGATCCACGGTCACGCGCTCGGCCTGAAACGAGGCCGTCACCATCCCCAGCATCTGCCTGAGTTGCTCGCGTACCGCGACCTCGGTGCGCCGCTCCGGGCCGCCGCGCAACACGGTGGCAAGCATCTCATTGATCCCCGCGACCCCTGCGCCCACGTGGCTGCTGATGAGTCGCAGGGCACGCGTCGCGTCAGGCTGAGCCGTGGCGTCCAGCCCCCACTCGGCCGTGGTCTTGATGTGAGACAGAATGTTCCTGAACTCGTGGGCTACGCCGGCGGTGAGGTAACCGACGGTCTCGAGGCGATTTTGCAGCAGCAGGTTCTCTTCAGCGGTCTCCAGCCGGCGGCGCAGCCGCTGCAGGCGCCGCATCTGGCCGCTGAGACCGGCGCCGGGGGCCCCGCGCAGGTAGTCCAGCTGGGCGAGGAAAAAACCCGAACCGAGCGCCACCAGGCCGACGCCGGCCACGGCGAGGGAGAGCGCCGGGGCGCCCAGGAGCTGCACCAGCTGGTCGGCCATCGATCCCGCTACCGGCAGCAGGCCGGTGCCGCAGAGGTACCAGTCGGCGGCCCCCTTGCGCAGGTGGCGCCGGCCGCACAGCCGACGCCACGGGTAGATCGCGAGGGCCGCAATGCACGCCATGGGAACCAGCCAGCGGTAGGTCCCCCACCAACCGATTACCAGGCACCCCAGCACCACGCCGTTCGCCGCCGCCGCGAGCAGGTGCCAACCGGGCGCCACCCGCTCGCCGTCACGCGCGGTGAGGTACGCGCCGGCCACCCACAGCAACAGACCGGTGGCCGGCAGACCCGCCGGTCCGCTGGCCGGAGCGAGGGTGACACACAGCATGGCGCCGAGAAAGATGATGAACCAGACCGCCTCGGCGCGACGCGGTGCGGCGCGGGTACGCAGCGCCGCCACCACGACCTGGGAGCAGAGCAACGCGGCCACGGCTGCGCTTGCCGCAAGAGCTGCGGCGCCGGGCATCGCGACTACTCGAGTTCGGACAGGGGGACGGGTTGCGGGGTGCTGTCGTCCGCCACGACGCGGGCGAATTCCTCCAGGAGACCGCGCGCCCGTGCCGGCATCTTGTCCGGAACCTTGACCAGTACCCGGATGTAGAGGTTGCCCCGGCGATTGCGCTCGCCCCGGTAGGGAACGCCCTCGTTGCGCAACCGCAGCATCTTGCCGTTCTGGGTGCCGGCCGGAATCTTGACCTTGACGCGCCGTCGATCCAGGGTGGGGACCACGATCTCCGCACCCAGCGCGGCCTGGACGATACCCACCCGGATCACGCAGTACAGGTCGTTGCCATGGCGCTCGAAGAACTCGTGCGGCTGGATGTGGATGTATACGTACAGGTCGCCGGGCGGCCGGCTGCCGGCGGCTCCATCGCCCTCACCGGGAATCTGAATCCGCTTGCCCGGCTCGATGCCGGCCGGAATGGTGATCTTGATGCGCCGGTTGCGGCGCTGGCGGCCGCTGCCGCGACAGTGCTGGCACGGGTGCTCGACGACGTCGCCGGCACCTTCGCACTGCGGGCAGGTTGACGCGATCGAGAAGAACCCCGAACTGCGCCGCACCTGGCCGCTGCCGCCACAGCTCGGACAGATGGTACGCCGCGCCCCTCCGGCGACTCCGGTACCGTGGCACGGATCGCAGGCCTCATGACGGGTAAACGTGATCTCGGCATCGCTGCCGAACACCGCATCGGCGAACGCCACCTCCAGGTCGTAGCGCAAATCGTCGCCGCGCATGGCACCGTGGCGGGCCCCGGGAGAACGCCGCCGGCCACCTCCGAACAGCGAATCGAAGATGCCCCCGAAGTCTCCGAAGATGTCCTCGAAATCGCGGAACACATGGGAAAAGTCCTGCGCTCCCCCACCGCGCATACCATCCACGCCGGCGAATCCGAACTGGTCGTAAGCCTGCCGCTTACGAGTATCGGAGAGCACGTCGTAGGCTTCGGTCGCCTCTTTGAATTTCTCCTCGGCGGCGTGGTCGCCGGGATTCCGGTCGGGGTGATAGCGGATCGCGAGTTTGCGGTACGCCTTCTTTACGTCATCGAGGGCAGCGCTCTTGTCGACCCCAAGTACTTCGTAGTAATCCCGCTTGGCCACCCGCTCACGATCCTGCCGGGAGCAAGCCCGGCTACTTCTTGTCGTCGTCGTCCACTACTTCGTAGTCGACATCCTCTACCTTTTCCGCCCCCGAACCAGCCGCTCTGGCAGCGCCGGTGCCATTGGCGCTGCGGGCTTCGTCACCGCTCCCGTTGGCGCCGGCGCGGGGCTCGGACTGAGCATCCTCCCCCGCACCGCTGTCGCTGGCATTGGCCTGCGCGTTCTTGTACATTTCCTCGGCCAGCTTGTAGGCCGCCTGGCGCAGTGCCTCGGTCTTGGTCTTGAGTTCCTCGGTATCGAGGGCGTCCGCCTCGTTGGCCTCCAGGTAGCTCTTTAACTCGGACAGCGCCGACTCCACGTTGCTGCGCTCCTCGGCGCTCAGTTTGTCACCGTAGTCGGCCAGCGACTTCTCGGTGGTGTAAACCAGCGTATCCGCTTCGTTGCGCGCTTCCGCCCGCTCCCGCGACTGCTTGTCTTCGTCGGCGTGGAGCTCGGCGTCCTTCACCATCTTGTCGATCTCGTCATCCGACAGCCCGGAGGAGGACTCGATGCGGATCTTCTGTTCCTTCCCGGTCCCGAGGTCCTTGGCGGACACGTGCACGATCCCGTTCGCGTCGATGTCGAAGGTCACCTCGATCTGAGGCACCCCGCGCGGCGCCGGTGGAATACCCACCAGGTCGAAATGACCGAGGGTGCGATTCTGAGCCGCCATTTCGCGTTCGCCCTGCAGCACATGAATCGATACCGCGGTCTGGTTGTCGGCCGCGGTGGAGAAGATCTGGCCCTTGCGTGTGGGGATCGTGGTGTTGCGCTCGATCAGCTTGGTGGCGACCCTGCCCAGGGTCTCTATCCCGAGCGACAGCGGGGTGACGTCGAGCAGCAGCACGTCCTTCACTTCGCCACCGAGAATACCGCCCTGAATGGCAGCTCCGATTGCAACTACTTCGTCCGGATTGACGCCTCGATTGGGCTCCTTTCCGAACACCTCCTGGACCAGTTTCTGGACCGCGGGAATGCGCGTGGAACCGCCCACCAGGATTACCTGATCGATCGCCGAGGCATCCACCCCCGAGTCCTGGATTGCACGCCGGCAGGGCTGCGCCGTGGCCTCGATCAGGTCGCCGATCATTTGCTCGAACGTCGACCGGGCCAGGGTGTACTGCAAGTGCTTGGGACCGGACTGGTCGGCGGTAATGAACGGCAGGTTGATCTCGGTAGACTGGGTCCCGGAGAGCTCGATCTTGGCCTTCTCGGCGGCCTCCTTGAGGCGCTGCAGTGCCATCCGGTCATTGCTCAGGTCGATTCCGTATTCGCTCCTGAATTTGTCAATGAGCCAGTCGATGATGCGCTGATCGAAGTTGTCACCGCCAAGGTGGGTGTCACCGTTGGTGGATTTCACTTCGAACACGCCGTCGCCGAGTTCGAGGATCGAAATGTCGAACGTGCCGCCGCCCAGGTCGTAGACCGCGAGGCGCTCTTCCTTGCCCTCTTTGTTCAGACCGTAGGCCAGTGCCGCCGCGGTGGGTTCGTTGACGATCCGCTTTACCTCCAGGCCGGCGATTCGACCGGCATCCTTGGTAGCTTGGCGCTGCGAATCGTTGAAGTAGGCGGGCACCGTGATTACCGCCTCGGTGACCGTCTCTCCCAGGTAGCGTTCTGCAGTTTCCTTCATCTTCTGCAGCACGGCAGCCGAGATCTCCGGCGGAGAGTACTTCTTGCCCTGGGCCACCACGCGCACGTCGTTGCCCGAGTCGAGCACCTGGTAGGGGACCATCTTGATCTCCTCCGGCACCTCCGTGAAACGCCGGCCCATGAAGCGCTTGATCGAATAGATGGTGTTCTCCGGGTTGGTTACCATCTGGTTCTTCGCGGGCTGCCCTACCAGCCGACCCTTGTCCGCAAATGCAACGATGGAAGGAGTGGTGCGCTGACCTTCCGAGTTCTGCACCACTACCGGCTCACTGCCCTCCATGACGGCAACGCAGGAGTTGGTCGTACCAAGATCGATGCCGATGACTTT
This sequence comes from Spirochaetia bacterium, assembly GCA_965203905.1. Taxonomy (GTDB): domain Bacteria; phylum Spirochaetota; class Spirochaetia; order SZUA-6; family Bin103; genus Bin103. The sequence continues at coordinate 7,379,797 of CBDBDQ010000005.1, forward strand.
GCCCATACTTGCTAAGCTCCTTCCTCCAGACTGGCCTCGGTGTCGGCGGGCGAACCGCTGTCGGCGGCGGAACCCCGGTCGGTCGGTGAACCGTCGGCCGGTGATCCATTGTCGCCGGCGGCTCGCTCCAGCGGAGTGGCGACGCGCACCCGGGCTGCGCGAATCACGCGGCCATGCAGCGTGTACCCCTTCTGGTAGTCCTCGATCACGGTCGCCTCGGTGTGCTCGGTCGAGGGTTCGGTGGCCAGTGCTTCGTGGCGCTCGGGATCGAACGGCTGGCCGGCCGAATCGAAGCGGGTCAGGCCCCACTTGCGCTGCAGGGTGCTCAAGAGCTGCTTCTCGATCAACTCGATGCCGCTGTGCAGGGTGGGGAAGTCCTCGCTCTGCGCGGCCGCCGAGATGGCCCGCTGGAAGTCATCCAGCACCGCGGTAAGATCGAGGAGCAGACCGGTATTGGCGAACTTGATCGCCTCCTCCTTGTCGCGGTTGATGCGTTTACGGAAGTTCTCGAAGTCGGCCTGCTTGCGCAGCAACTCGTCCTCCAGCGTGGCGAGCCGATCCTGGAGTTGCTCGAATTGCTCCGCCTGCGCGGTATCGGAATCCGCAGTGCCGCTACCGGCTTCGCCGGCAGTTTCCGGACCCGCGGCCTCGCCGCCGGTGGCGGCATCCCGTTCGCCAGCGCCTCGAGGCGCCGTGTCCGGTTCCGAAGCCGGGTTTGCGCCCGTTCCGGCGGGGCGGCTGTTGGCATGGCGCGTGGCGCCGGCGTCGGTATCGCTGCCTTCCGTGCCGCCCGTTCGTTCCGCTGACGCGGCACCGCCGGTCGCCTGCGAAGCCGCGCGCTGCGCCTCGTTACGACGCTTTCCCCTGGCCGAGCGGCCACCCCGCGAACCACCGTTGCCGAAACGATTCTTCGTCATCTGCGTAGTGCGCTACGGAGGTGAGATCAGGGAATCCATCACTCGCCCGCCTTCGGAATGACGGCTGAAGCGCAACGGTAAGGTAATAACCTGCTTTCATCACGGTCAAGGAGTTTCCCCGGCCGGCAGCACCCCGAAGCGAGCCCGAGATCGCTGTCAGACCGTGGCGCAACCGCGGCTGCATTCGAGCGCCGCTCCCGGTGCGACGCCGGGTTCGCTACGGGCTGCTAAGCGGTTGCCGACGGTGTCGCTCCGATGGAACCCATAGCCGGAGCCGGATCGCCGTGCTCGGCGCCGGACCCGGATTCCGGAAGGGTCACCTGGGCGGTGGCCCCGACCTCCAGAATGAGTTCCACTTCACCGCGGCTGAGCCTGGTGGCACGGGCGATCTCGGGCACCGACCAACCTTGCCCGGACAGCTTGAGCACGGTTTCACGCTTGCCGAGCGTAACGGCTCCACCCTGTGCGGCGGTCGAACCGCGCTCTTCTCTGAGCAGAGCCTCCAGCAGGCGAACCTGCTCCTGAGCGCCGGCGCCGAGCTCCGCGAGCCGGGTCTCGGTCCGTGCCAGCCACTCCCGGGCCACCTGCAGCCGTTGCGCGCGCCGTTCGGTCTCGGCCATCGCCGTGTCGATCCGGCGCAGAGCCCCGAGTGCCGCCTCGGCTCGGTCCGAGCCGGCCGCCAATGTCTGCACCTGGTGCTGCAGCGTCCCGACGTTTTCCCGTACTTCGTCGACTCCGGGCTGCAGCCGCTCCAGATCCTGCTCCAGACTGCCCACCGTATCCGCCAGCGCCTCGACGTCACCCCGTTGTTGCTGCAGCTGGGCGACCTTCTGCACGATGTCGTCGCCGGTGGCGCGCGCCTGCGCCAGCTCTCGGTGGACCCCCCGCAGCTCCTCCCGCTGCGCCAGCAAGCCGCTGATACGCTCATCGAGATCGGCCACCGACGCCGCTGCCCCCAGGACCCGCGTCTGGAGGCTGGAGGCATCCCCCCGCACGCCGGCGAGATGCTCCTTGAGCGTGGGAATCGCGGCGCACTCAGACTCCACCAGGCGCAGACTTCCTTCCACGGCCTGGGTACGCTCCCCCAGTTGCGTCACCGCCACGTCGTGCGCCTGCAGACGCTCGCCGAGGCGATCCACTTCGGCGGCACGTTCGGCAAGTCCCTCCGCGACCGAGCGCACCCGCTTCAGCAACTCCGCGCCGGTCTTGAGGTTGACCTGCAGCTCGATGGCCAGATCCTGGACCTCCGCCGCCTTCCGATCAACCGCCTGCGCCACGCCCTTGGCCACGCGGTCGGCGTAGCGCTTCACCTTTTCCAGAGAGCGGCGCCGCGTATCCAGGTGGCGATAGACGAAGAGTATTGCAACCACCACCAGCAGGGTGATGAGGTTGCCGATTGAGAACATGGTGTGTCCCCCTCCCCGAGCCGCCGCGCGCAGGGACTGTCGCACGCGGCAGCGCCATGATAGCCACCGGCACCGGCGGCTGTCAAATCCAGTGCCCGCCCGCCCCCGCACACGCTCTCGGTGCGACGCCGGGTTTCACCACGGGCTGCTTAGCCTATGACCTGGTCGGATAGACGGGCCGGGCTGCCAGCGGCAGGTCGGGGAAGGCTCGGTAGTTGGGGAACGAAACGGCGGCTACTCCGGAGGTCACCGGATGGCGCGTCAGATGCGCCGCGCGCATCCCCACGCGGTGGGCGCCGATCATGTCGTGCGCATAGCTGTTGCCCACGAACAGCACCTCTTCCGGCCTCACCTGCAGCAACCGCAGTATCAACAGGAACGGCTCCGGGTTGGGCTTCAGCGCCCCCGCCTGGTCGGCGCTCACGACACCGCGCCAGCCGGTCTCGAGCCCCAGCGCAGCCAGTTTCTCATGGGTAAACGGGGAGTCGGAGACCACTCCCAGGCGCAGGCCCTCGGCCCGCAGTCGGGAGAGGGTGGCGGCTACCTCGGAGTAGGGCTGCAGCCGGCGGAAGGTACCTGGCCATTCCCGGTATACCACGCGCTCCACCGCCTCGGCGGCGGTCACGGTGTCGATCCCGAGGAAGCCCGCCACCAGCTCGGCCTGCCGCTGCCGCAACCCGCTCCCGGGCCGCTCGCCGCGCAGCACCCGTCGGGCGCGTCCGAAGGCCGCGAACAGCCGCGCGTGGCGACACACCAGGGGCCACGAGCGGCGGACGATCTGCCGGATGGGATACAGCGTTCCGTCGATGTCGAAGACTACGGCGCGTAACGGGGGACCGGGGAGAGTAGCCATAGCGTGCGTTCGCCGCCGCAACCTTAACACAGGTTGCCGCGGCGGTTGCCGCGGGGGCAGCTGCTATCTCCCTCCCGGCTTGATCTCGTAGGTCCGCCGTCCCCGTGCCTCGGCGTTGCAGTCGAACCGCATGCCGCGCGCCGCGCTCAGCACCGCGCTGTTCAGCGCACTGCTGCCGCCCCGCACGATATCCACGCCGGTTACGAGTCCGCTCGCATCCAGTCTGAATTGGACTTCGATGTGGAAGGTCACACCGCCGCCGGAGATGCCGGAGACATCGGGCCTCGGATCCACCACCGGCTCGCCGCAGCCGGCACCGTTGCCGTCCCACACCACGCCCGAGGAGCCGCCTCCTAGCGCACTCCCCCGCTCGGTACCGTCGGCGAGATAGCCGTCGGCAGGGGCGCTGCCGCCATCTGACGGGCTGCCCGCGGCCAGCGCCTCGTCGAGGCCGGAGATCTTCTTCTGTGTGGCTGCCTCGTCGTAGCTGGCCGCCGGACCGCCGACCGAGGGACGCTGACTCTCCGCCGAGACCGGCGCCGGCGCCGCGTCGGCCGGCGCCGCCACCGGCGTGCCGAAGTTGGTGGGCGCCTCGCCGACGTCGGGGGTCGGAGCCAGTGGCTTGAGCGCCGCACGGGCAAGCGCTTGCGCGGCCGCGGCGGCCTGTTTGAGGGAAACCGCGGGCGGTGGGGGCTCCCGGTTGGCTATCACCGGCGCAGGTGCCGGCTGCACCGGCGCCGTGGGCTTGGGTGCCGCCGGAAGATCGGCGCTCGGCGTCTGCGACGGGGCCGGTGGCGTGGGCACCGGCTGCGAGCGCGGCTTCGCGACCGGCTTCTCCTGCGTCTTCACCGGTGCCTTGGCGGCGGGCTCGGGCGTCGCCGCGGGGGCCTCCTTGCGCGGCGCCGGTGCCGGCTTGGGGGCCGGCTTCGGCGGCACTTCCCGTTCCGTCTGCAACTGCACCGTGAGCGGTCCCCGGGGCTTCTCTTTGGCCACCGCCGCCGCGTGCAGCTGCACCGCGATGAGCAGCACCACGTGCAGGATCACGGCCACCAGGAGGGCGACCTTGAGCCGCGCGTTGAGGCGCGGATCCTGCCATTCGAGGGCGGTGGTCATGACCTCCCAGGCAACGGTGAGCGCGGGTCACGAGTGCGCAGGCTGGCGGCCTCGAAACCGAGGATGCGGAGCACGTCGAGCACGTCCACCATCAGGTCGTAGGGAACCGAGGCATCGCCCTCCACCACTACCGGATGGGTGCTCGGCGAGTCACCGCCGATGTTCTCGCGCAATGCCGCGTCCAGACTGCGAATCGATACCTGGCGGTCATTCACGTAGATCTCGTCGCGGTCGCCGATCGACACCACCAGCGGTGTCAGCGCGACCGGCTCGGCCGTCTTCGAGGCGGGCAGCTCAAGGTCGATGCCCGGCACGATCTTGAACGTCGTGGACACCATGAAGAAGATGACGAGCTGGAACACCACGTCGATCATGGGCACCAGGTTGGCGCTGGTCTGCGCCTTGAGGCCGCGCCGGGCTCTCATGTGACCGCCGCCGCCTGCGGTAGCGGCGCCGCGCCGCTATTGGGTGGGGCAGCAGCGACGGCACCCGGCTGCGGCGTCCCCACTCCAGGATGGGGCAGCGCAGCGCCAGTGTGGGCGATCGCTACCCCGGGTTGCGGTGCCAAACCGGGATGTGCCGCCACTCCGGGTTGCGGGACTGGCACCCCGGGATGCGGGACCGCCACCCCGGGATGCGGCGCCGCCACTCCGGGTTGCGGGACCGCCACTCCAGGATGCGGCGCCGCCACTCCGGGTTGCGGGACCGCCACGCCCGGTTGCGGCGCCGCTACGCCGGGTTGTGGGGCCGCTACGCCCGGTTGCGGGGCCGTCACCCCAGGTTGTGGAGCGGCCACTCCCGGATGCGGCGGCGCGACTCCCGGATGCGCAGGTGCCACTCCCGGGTGGGCTGGCGCCGCTACGGGTTGCGCGACCCCTACCCCGGGTTGCCGTGCATCGGTCTCCGGACGGGTCGCCTCCGCATTCGGCTGAGCGCTCTCCGGTTTCGGCTGCGCCGCCTCCGTGCCGACGTTCGTGCTTTCGGCGGCCTGCTCCGCCGCCACCAGCATCGCGACCATCTCGCTGACGCGATGCTCCAGTCGGATCATGCGGTGACTCACCTTGCTGACCAGGAAGTTGTAGAAGATGACCGCCGGAATAGATACGACGATGCCGGCGGCGGTGGTCAGCAGCGCCTCCGAGATGCCCCCCGCCAACAGCGAGGCGTCGGCGATCGCCCCCATGTCACCCAGCACGCCGAAGGCCCGGATGTTTCCCGTGACCGTTCCCAGCAGGCCCAGCAGGGGTGCGATGTGAGCGATCGTGCCCAGCGCGGAGAGAAACCGTTCTTCTTTCGGAATCTCCATGTTGGCGGCATCGAGGATCACTTCGCGCAGCTCCGTCGTCGAAGCGTGGCGATGGTTGATCCCCACCTGCATCATTGCCGCGAGCGCCGAAGGATGGTCTTCGCAGATCGCGAGCGCCTCTTCGTAGTGCCCCTTGCGCAGCGTCGCCGTGAGCCGTTGCAGCAGCTTCGCCTCATCGGCACGGCGGCTGCGGAAGTACAGCAGGCGCTCGATCACGATCACGGCGGCGATGACTGATAGCATGACGATCAGCACCATCACCACGCCGCCCTTCTCGATTAACTGTAGCTGGATGAACTCCATCATCGCGGTCGTCTCCACCCTATAATGCTCGGTCGCTTTGCCGGCGCCCTACAACGCCAACTGCACGGTTACCGCCGCGCCGAACCCGGGCCGCAGATACGGCTCCCAGTCCTTGCGCGGTCCGTCGGCGAGTTCGAGGATATCGGTCAGGCTCAGCTTTACCGTCGTGGCACCCTGCCGCCAGAGGCCCTCTAGCTCCACCTCCGGCACCTGCAACCCGAGTTCCGGTACATGATCCATGGTGGCATGCAGGCGCACGCCCAGCCCGCCGTCGGCGGTACGCGCCTCCACCTCCAGCTCCGACTGCAGCAGCGGCGCGAACTGGCTGACATGTTGCCGCAGCACCTCGCCACTGACGTTGGCACGGATCTGCAGGGTGTCGCCGAATCCCAGCCCCAGGCCCAGACCCGGTACGAAGCTCAACTCCACGGGCCGCTGATTCAGGTCGTACAGGTTGCGATGGTTCGGTTCCTCAACCGGCCACAGGGCTGCCGAATGGGTTCCCAGCCGCGTGGTTGCAACGATGGTCAGCTCGCTCAGTCCGGCCAGCTCGCCCAGTCCGAACTGGGCACGCCCGAATGCGAACCAGCCGTCGTCGTCCACCACCCGGTCCGGCTCCACGTAGGAGTAGCGTTCGGTGACCGACCCCACCCCCAACTCGCGCACCTCGAAGCCGCCCGCCAACCGGTACGTGAACCAGGAAGCCGGAGTCCCGCTGATTACCGCTTGCGGCACGAAGCGGTGGCCGTCGAAGTCCACGCCTTCGTCGGAGCGCCACGACCAGCCGAGAGAGAGCTCCAGACCGGTCTGGGCGCCCAGGTCGATGCGCCCGGTGACGCCGGCGTTCACCTTGTGCCGGAGGAGCTCCTCGGTGGCACGTCCCAACTCGGCGTAACGCCGCAACAGGTAGCGCGCGCTGAACTGCAGATCGATGGGAGCGGTGCTCCAATCGAGCACCAGCTCCGGTGCCGCCCACAGCTCCGAGTGCGTCTCCGGATTGCGGCCGGTCAGCGTAGTGGCATCGGCTTGCAGATCCAATGCCGGGGTGAGTTGAATCAGCTCGCCAAGCTGAATGCGATAGCTGGCGGCCCCCGCCACTGCCTGGGACTCCGCCGCGTTGCGCCGCTCCGACTCGTCGATTCCGTTGTCCGCGCCCTTCGGCAGGAAGCCGAAACCATGCTCCGAGTTCACCATGCTCGCCTCGGCGTCGAACTGGCCGCTGCCCAGCCCCAGGCCCACCGAACCCGCCAGTTCGTGGCGCTGAGTCTTGGCACCCTCTCCCGGACGCCGGTGGTTGCGTATCCCGTCCCGCAGGCTGTGGGTGAACACCAGCGAGAAGTCGCCGCCGGGGCCGGTACCCAGTACCGACAGCCCGCTGTCCAGCTGCGACAGCGGCAGTCCGGCGGGAGCGTCCTTGCCGGTGCTGACCGTGGTGCCCACGCTGACGTAGGTCTCCGCCACCAGCGTGTGCGCCGGTCCGTCATCGCCCCCCAGCGCGAACTCCATGGCCGGAGCGGCGACCGCGGTGCGCAGGTCGATGTCGAGATCGCCCGCCTCCGGCAGCGGTGGCCAGCTCTCGGGCGCCACCACCTGAATATCCACCGGCAGGGCAACCTCCAGGCCGCCCGACGCCGGCTCGTCCAGCTCCAGCACCACCGTCGGGAGGACGATGTCGTCGTCCTCGACCGCGCTCACGTCCTGCTGACTCGCCACCCGGCTGATGGGGGCGCCAACCAGCATGAGCCACGCCAGGATGCCGCCTACGATCCGGCTGCCGCTCCCGCGGCGTCGTTTCCGCGTCATGCTCAACTCGCCTCTCTCAGCAGCGCTGCCGCCTGCTGCGCCCAGTCGCTGCCGGGAAACGAGTCCTCCAGGCGCTGCACCAGACCGGCGGCGTCGTCGCGCCGCCCGATCAGCAACAGCACCTCCGCCGCGCGCACCATCGACTTGGCCATCAGCTCGCGGTCGTTCTCTGCCAACAACGCGGCTTCCAGGTAATGATCGGTGGCCGACACCGGATCGCCGGTGCGGCGGTAGTACTCGCCGGCGAGAAACTCGGCCTCGGCGGCAGTCTCGGGGTCGCGGTCGTACTCCGCCACGTCCATCAACATCGCCAGCGCCAGTGCCTTCGGCTGATCCACGTCGACCACGTAGATGCGCGCCAGCTCCAACATCGCCTCGCGCCCGTCGCGGGTGTCGACCCCACCGGCGCCGATGACCGCCATCAGCGACGCTTCTTCCTCTGCCACGCCGGAGGCCACCAGGCGCATCTCCTTCAGCCGCGCCTCACCGAGCTTGCCCACGGGCTCCTCGCTGTAGCGACCCGCGAGTTCGCTCAGGTGCGCAATAGCGGGCTGATGGCTGCCCTGGGCCGCGTGGCCCTCCGCCGTCTGCAGCAGCGCATTGGGACGGAAGGTGCTGTCGGGAAACTCGTCGATCAGCAGTTCCCACAGCAGAATGGCGCGCAACGGCTCACCGGCGCGGCTGCTCGCGACCCCGCCCCAGTACAGGGCGCCGTCACGGAACCGGCCGTCCGGATACTCGTTGCGGTACGTGGCGAATGCATCCCGCGCCGCGGCGGCGGCGTCCTGCTCCAGCAACAGCTCGGCACGGCGGAATGCGGCATCCTCCGCCAGCGCGCTGGTGGGATACCTGAACATGACGTCGGCGTAGGCCTGGGTGGAGGCCTTCAGGTGGCCGTCCAGCGCCAGCACGCCGGCCAGCTCGAAGGTGGCGTCGGCAGCCTCGTCGGCGCGCGGAAAGCGGGCCACCACCGCGCGGTACTGCCGCTCCGCCGCACGCAGGTCCCCTGCGTTGGCCAGACTGCGCCCGGCAAACAGGCCGGCCCGTGCAGCCCGTGGATGGTCGCCGCCTGCGGCGCGGGAGAAGGCCCCCGCCGCGGTCGTGTAGTTGCCGGTGCTGAAGGCGGCCTGGCCGGCGAGGAACGCGGCGTGGTACTCCAGTTCGTGGCCGGGGTACTGCGCGTCCAGGTCGGCCAGCAGGGTCCCGGCCACCGCATAGGCGCCTTGGCGGTAGTGGGCCGCGGCGCGGTAGTACTGTGCGTAGGGCACGATGTCGCCAAGGCCCTGACGCTCCGCCAGGTCGCGCGTCACCGCCGCCAGGGTGTCCGCCGCCGCCCCATGCTCGCCACGTGCCACGTAGGCCAACCCCTTCAGATACGAGGTCAGCACGAACGCCCGCGGCGCACGAAAACGCAGCGCCGGCACGCGCTCGGTAAGCGCCGTTGCCGCCACCAGCAGGTCCTGCCACTGTTCCAGGCGGTACAGCAGACGCAGGTGGTCCACCCGCGCAGGAATGTCATCGGGAAACCGGTCCACGTAGTTGCGGGCGCTGCGTTCCGCCGCCACAGTGTCGCCGGTGCGCCACAGCAGCACCGTTTCCAGCCGCCGCAGCTCGCCCAGGCGCGCGCCCGGCTCAGCCTCCGCGGCGATCACGCGCACCTGCCGCAACGCGTCGTCGTAGCGGCCCTGGCGGTACAGGGCGTAGGCCATCAGGTAGCGGGCGTGCTCCACCTCGTCGGCGCCGATGCTGGGGTCGCCGGAGGCGCTCCTGACAAAGCTCTCGTACTGTTGCGCGGCCCCGGCGTAATCCTCCTGGCGCAGCATCACGTCACCGAGCCGCAGCACCACGGGCCACGGGTCGCCGGCGCCGCGCCCCTGCTGCGAGGCGAGCACCCGTGCCGCCTCGTCCAGGCCTTCGGCGTCGGATTCGCTAAGGTAGGTCTCGGCCAGGTACAGCACCGCCGCGTTACCCACCTCGCTGTTGGTCCCCAGGTCGGCGGCCCGCTTCAGAAAGAAGCGCGCCAACTCGTAACTGCCGCGGCGGTAGTTTTCGATGCCCAGCCGCAGCCAGAAGTTGGCGAGCTGTTGCGGCGAGTCCCGAAAACGCAGCTCCGCATCCAGGGTCGCCGAGTCCATCAGGTCGAAGTCACCGCGCCGCTCGGCGCCGATGAAGAGCCTGCGCAAGGCGACGGAAGCGATGCTGTCATCCACTTCCTCCGCTTCCGCGATGGTGGTGTAGTCGAGTTCCGCCGCGGCGTACTGCTCAAGCTGCCAGTATGCTTCCGCACGATAGGCCAGGTACTCGGCACGCCAGCGGGGGTCCATCGCTTCCGGCGGATGCCGCTCCATCAGGCGCAGAAGCTGGTGGTAGCGCCCCTGCAGCGCGTATACGTAGCCAAGCAGCACCGTGCCATAGGCGCTGGAGTCGAACTCGATCGCCGGCTCCTGGAGCCGTTCCAGGGCGTCGGCCGCGGCGCTGAGGTCGCCGAGCGCGACATCGGCCAGGGCGAGGTAGAGGAGCGCCCGGGGCACCAGGTCGGGGTCCTCGGACTCGGATACGAACGCCCCCAGGCTGGCCGAGGCGCGATCGAACTGCTCCAGCTCGTAGAGCGAGACACCGGCCCAGAAGTTTACGAACGGCAGATACCTGGTGCCGCGATGGCGGAGCTGGACCTCCTCGAAGGTGGCTACCGCGTCGTGGTGCCGGCCGAGCTGGGCCTGGGCCACCCCGACACGGTAGGTGGCGTCGGCGCTCAACTCCGAGAGCGGGTAGCGCTCGAGAAAGTCCTGGTACGCCTCCAGGGCAAACGCGTAGTTGCCGCCGCGGAAGCGCTGCTCGGCTTCGTTGAACAGGTCAAGCTCGGCGCTGGCCGCACCCGCCTGCAGAGCGACGGCGGCGAAGATACCGGACAGCCAGAAAACAACCGGACGGCGGACACCGCGCCGGCTGCCCTGGTGCTCGGCGGAACATGCGGCTGTTGGCTGCACCATAGTAGTCGCTGCGCCGACGCGGTGCGGGGGCGCAGACTGGGACCTCCCGGTCATCACTCCCTGTACGGACAGGGTGTGGTCGTCGATCCTAGTAACGGCAGCTGAACGGCGTTGCTGTAGGGTGGCCGGAGCGGCGGGTTGGCGCGGAGCAGTCTCGGCGCCAAAGGGGTGCCGGGCAAGACCGGTTCACGGCCCGAGCGGCAGCCGGGAATGGCGGTGCCCGTCCCCGGTAGGTGGCGCCACCGAGCGCCGGTCTCAGCGCGACGAACTGGCCCGGAATTCTACGGTCAGCGGGACCTCGGCGAATCCGAGTTCGCTGCGGATGCGGTTCTCCAGAAAGCGCCGGTAACTGGCGCCGGCACCGCGTATCTGATTGACGAAGCACACGAAACGGACCGGATTGCTGCCGGTCTGCGTCGCGTAGCGTACCCGGATCTCGCGGCCACGTGCGGTCGGTACGTACTCCCTGGCCCAGCGCGCCAGCGCCTGGTTGAGCTTCGCCGTGGGTACCGTGCGGCAGAGCTGGCGATGCAGCGCCACCACCTTGCCGAGCAGCGCCTCCACTCCGTACCCGGTGCGACCCGACAGCGGCAGCACCGGCGCAAAACGCATCACCGGAAACTGAAACCGGATCCGGTCCACCATGGCCGTCAGCAGGTTCGGCTGGTCGGCCAGCAAGTCCCACTTGCTGAGCGCCACCAGCACCGCCACACCGCGGCGGATGGCAATGGCGGCGATGCGTTTGTCCTGCTCGGAGAGGCCGACGCCCGCATCCACCAGCAGCAGGGCGACGTCCACCTCCCCCAGCATCGCGGCGGTGCGGTTAACGGCGAAGTACTCGACGTCACTCTCCACCTTGGAACGGCGGCGCATCCCCGCCGTGTCGATGATCTCGATGTCGGTGCCGCCATGGGTGATGCGGCCGGCGAGCGGGTCGCGGGTGGTCCCGGGTGCGGCGTCGACCAGCGCTCGTTCCTCGCCGAGGAGCCGATTGAGCAGGGTGGACTTCCCCGTGTTGGGCTTGCCCGCGATCGCCAGGCGGACTGCCGGGGTGGGCGCGGGCGCCGCCACCGCCCCGGACTCCGCCGGCGCGCGCCGCAAGCGCTCCGCCAATGCGGCCAGAAGCTCGGTGACGTTGCGCCCATGTGCGGCCGACACGCCGACGACCGGCTCGTAGCCCAGGCGGTAGAAGTCCCACACCGCTGCTTCCCGCCCGGCGTGGTCGACCTTGTTGACCACCAGCAGCACGCGCTCGCTCAGCGCCCGCAACCGCTCGGCGAGCTGCTCATCCTCGGGCGTCAGACCGGCGACATCCACCACCAGGAGCACCGCCGCCGCCGCGGTCGTAGCTCCCAGCGCACGCTCGCCAACCATGCGCCCGAGGTCGTCCGACACGGCGCCGATGCCGCCGGTGTCGACCAGCCGCACCGCGACTCCGGCGAGCGTGGCGCGCTCCTCCACCGGGTCGCGGGTCACCCCGGGGGTAGCGGCGGTGATGGCGCGGCGGCGGCCGAGCAGGCGGTTGAAGAGCGTGGACTTGCCGACGTTGGGGCGGCCGACGATGGCCACGAGCGGCACGGTTTGCGGGGCTGACATGCTGGTGCTTCACCCCAACACGGACCCCGCGAGCAGGTCAACGCATCGCCCGGGGCCTCCCGACGCTGGTTCAATGTGCGCTGCCACCGTGCCGATCTATAAGGGTGTCGGGCAACCGACTGGTTCCTGCACGCCATGGCACGGAAGAGAAATCGCAAGAGCGTCCGCGGCAAGGCCCGCCGGAGCAGGCAAGGTCACTCCGCTCGAGCATCGGCGGCCGGCCGGCGTTCGCCGGCCAGGGCGCGCAAGAAGGCGCCGATCGGCGTTCTGCTCTGGACCGCAATCATTCTCTTCGTGCTCGTGGTGTTCCTCTTCAACCGGATGGCCATTCGCGAGGTCGTGGACCGTACGGACCTGCTCACCGTGCTTCAGCGCAGCGTCGACAACGCCATGGGACGTACCCTCCCGGCCGCCGACACCGTGCCGCTGCCAGTGGTGACACGAACTCCCCTGGCGCCTGCCACGCCCGAGGATACCGAGCCGCAACCCCAGGAAGTGCCACAACCCGAGGAAGTGCCGCAGCCCCAGGTAGTCACGCCCAACCCGGCTCCCGTGCGCGAGGATGCGTTGCCCGCGCCCGCACCCACGGCGTCGAGCGATGCGTCGCCGGCGGTCGCCGATACGGCTCCCCCGAACCCACCGGCGCAACCGGATGCGAGCCCGCCGCCACGGGTTCCGAGTGCCCGCCAGCGGCGCCTGTTCTTCGCCGCCGTGAGCGACGCCGGGGAGATCGCCGTCACCGGGGTGATGCGCGCCGTGGACGACACCGGGTCGCCCCTCACCGAGACCTTGCGGACCCTTTTCGCCGGGCCCGAGCCAAGCGAAGTCAACCGCGGACTCACTACCATGATTCCCCCGGCCGTGACCTTGAATCGGGTCCACGTGAGCGAACAGATCGCCTATATCGATGTGAGCGAGAGCTTTCGCTTCAACCCTCTGGGACGCGAGGGCCTGCACGCCCAGCTGCAACAGATCGTGTTTTCGGCAACCGAGTTTCCCGGCGTGGAGATGGTGCAGATTCTGATCGACGGCCGGCGGGTCGAGTTCCTCGGGCCCGAGGGCACCTACATCGGGAAGCCGATCGGCCGCGCCATGTTCTTCGGCGACCCGCCGGCAGCGCCGTAGTCGCGCCCGACTGCCGCCGCCGACTGCTGCAGTTCCCGCCGCAGCGTGGCGACCGGGTCCGGCCAGGCCGCTGCCGCCACCGGTTTCGTACCGGCTGCCAGCAACGCCAGCACCTCGCGGTTGCCGCGGCGACCGCGCACCGGCGCCGGAGTGCAGCCCTGTACCACCACGCCCTCGGCCGCCAGGTCGCGCACCAGCGCCGTCACCACGGCGATGATGGCGTCCGTCCCGATCACGCGGCCGTCAAAACGGCTGCGGGCCGCACGCGCCGTCGGCGCTGCCGCCAGCTCGAACTGCGGCTTGATCAAGGCAACCAGCCAGTTGTCTCCGGTGAGTCCCAGCAGGCGGGCCGCGGCCCCACGCAGCGAGCGGAACGAGAGGTCGCATACCGCTCCGTCAGGTGGCGGCTGCAGGCTGTCGCCGGCGAGATGCATCACGTTGGTCCGCTCGTGGACGCTGGTGCGCGGATCCTTGCGCAGCCGATAGGTCAGTGCCCCATGCGCCACGTCGACGCAGTGCACGTGGCGCGCCCCGTGGCGCAACAGGCAGTCGGTAAAGCCACCGGTGGCGGAGCCTGCGTCCAGCACCACCCTACCCGCTACCGGCACCGGGAAGCGATTCAGTGCGTGCTGCAGCTTGTAGCCGGCGCGGGAGGCCAGCGGCGGCGCGTCAATGTGCTCCACTGTCGCCCCCACCGCAATCGGCCGTTGCGGATCGCGCACCCGCTCGCCGTCCACCAGGACCGCGCCGCACGCTATGGCGGCGTACCACTGTTCCCGGCCACGGTCCGGATACCGCTCGCAAAGCCGATCGAGGAGCGTTCCCCGTCTGCTCCCGGCCGCGTGGGGGGCGCGGCGCCGGTCACAGCTCGGAGCGCTCATGCACCAGCTCTATGGAGTTGGCCTTGCCGCTGGTGCGATCCACCGTCACCAGGGCACCGCAGATGTCGGCCGGCCCTTCATCCACCTCCATCTTCAGCGGCATCTGGGTAAGCGACCGGCGCAGCACCACGTCGGCCTTCATGCCGATCACGCTGCCACGCGGTCCGGTCATGCCGAGATCGGTCAGGTAGGCGGTCCCGCCGGGAAGAATGCGTTCATCCGCGGTCTGCACGTGAGTGTGGGTGCCGACCACGGCCGACACGGTGCCATCGAGGTGCAGTGCCAGGGCCTCTTTCTCCTCGAGACTCTCCGCGTGCATGTCCACCACCACCAGCGGGGTGACCTTTCGTATCTTGGCCACTTCCGCCTGTGCGACGCGGAACGGGCACCGCAAGTGGGCCATGCCGACGCGCCCCTCGAGATTCAGCACGCCGACGGTGACGTCATCCACCTCCAGCAGGCACACGCCCTTGCCGGGCACCGACGGCGGGTAATTGTGCGGTCGCAGCAGCCGCGCATCCGAGTCCAGCCGTGGCCAGATCTCGCGCTGCTGCCAGATGTGGTTGCCCGACGTCATTACGTCGATGCCGTAACCCGCCAGCTCGTCCGCCTGGGCCAGGGTGAGGCCGAATCCCGCCGCCGCATTTTCGACGTTGGCAATTACCAGGTCACAGCGCCGCCGCTTCTTGATCTGGGCCAGGTGCAGAAACAGCGCCCGTACGCCGGCGGGGCCGACCACGTCGCCGATCAGCAGGATACGGAGCGGCTCGGGCGCGGGCGGTGTGGCGCCGGTCGCGCCCAAAGGGTACTGCTCCAAGGTCAGCCGTACGGGGTCCTGTCGGATCTGCCGCTCACGCGCCAATCCGACAGCCTCTCAGCGCGCATATTCCACGACCCGGGTTTCGCGGATCACCGTAACCTTGATGCGGCCGGGGTACTTCAGCTCGGCCTCGATCTGCTTGGCGACCTGCCGGCCCAGGTCGCGTGCCTCATCATCCGACACCCGCTCGTTGCTCACCATCACCCGCAGCTCACGGCCGGCCTGGATGGCGTAGGTGCGCTCGACTCCCGGGTAGTTGGCGGCGATGCGCTCCAGGTTCTCCAGGCGCTTGAGGTAGTTGTCCAACGATTCGCGCCGCGCGCCCGGCCGTGAGGCCGAGATGGTGTCGGCGATCTGCACGATGATCGCCTCCACACCCTGGGGCTCGACGTCATAGTGGTGGGCGCCGATTGCGTTGCACACCACCTCGTCCTCACCGCAGCGGCGCGCCAGCTCCATCCCGGTAACGGCGTGACCGAGGTCCTCATCGGTCTCGATCGCCTTGCCGATGTCGTGCAACAGCGAGGCGCGCTTGCTGAACTGGATGTTGCTGCCGGTCTCGGCCGCGATCATCGCTCCCAGCATTGCGGTCTCGCGGGCGTGGGCGAGCTGATTCTGACCGTAGCTGGTGCGGTAGCGCAGGCGGCCCAGCGTCATCACCAGGTCATGGTGCATGCTCGGAATCTCCAGCTCCAGCAACACCCGCTCGGCATCTTCCTCGATCGACTTGTCCAGGTCGCGGTTTACCTTGCGCACGATCTCTTCGATCCGCGCCGGGTGGATGCGTCCATCCGCGATCAACCGCTCCAGCGCAAGACGGGCCGTTTCCTTGCGCAACGGGTCGAAGCAGGAGAGCACGACCGCCTCCGGGGTATCGTCGATGATGATATCCACGCCGGTGAGGTTCTCCAGGGTGCGGATGTTGCGCCCCTCGCGTCCGATGATCCGACCCTTCATGTCGTCGTTGGGCAGGTTCACCGAGGCTACGCTGACCTCCGACGTGGTTTCCGACGCCAATCGCTGCATGGCGTTCACCACCACGGCACGCGCCTTGCGCTCCGCGGTCTGTCTTGCTTCGTTCTCGATATTGAGAACCAGGGCCTGCGCGTCCAGGCGCGCCTCGTTCTCGATACTGCGGATGAGGAACTTCTTGGCGTCCTCCGTGCTCAGCTTCGATACCTGTTCCAGCTTCGCGATCCACTCCTCCGAAGCCCGGCCCAACTCGACCTCGCGCTCCGCGAGCGTGTCTTCTCGAGTGACAACTGTCTGCTCCTGGCGATCAACCGCCTCCCGCCGCTTCTCTAGGTTCTCTTCCTTTTGCAGCAACCGTTGCTCGAGACGCTGAACCTCGTTCCTGCGTGCCCGCGTGTCCCGCTCCAGTTGATTTCGTTCCTGCAGTATCTCATCTTTGGTCTCCAGGAGCGCTTCCCGCTTCCTGGCTTCTGCGTCC
Organism: Spirochaetia bacterium; assembly: GCA_965203905.1. GTDB lineage: Bacteria > Spirochaetota > Spirochaetia > SZUA-6 > Bin103 > Bin103. The sequence continues at coordinate 7,396,360 of CBDBDQ010000005.1, forward strand.
TGAGTCGCATCCTTAATGATCCGTCGCGCCTTCTGCTCAGAAGACGCCAGTTCAAGTCTGGCGTACAGCCAGCGTATGAGCCAACCTAGTCCAATTCCAGCGGCGAGAGGAAGCAGAACCCATAGTACGGTCTGCATATTCTTCCTCCACCAAGTATTCGAGCGTTCATCAACGTACTGTTGGCCGCGGGCCGGTGTCAAGCTGAGCGTCCGTCGGCCGGCCCGCTACGGATGCAGGTTGAGACGAGTTATGAGGGTGGTCAGGTCCCAGGCGGCGGCGCCTGGAGCAGCCGTGGGCGGCGCGGCGTCGGCCAGCAGCAGGTAGGCTGCGGTAGCGTCGAGGGTGGCGGGCAGAAACGCCAGCCGGCCGCCGCCACCCCACTCCACCGCTTCCAGACCGGCCGCATACCGTTCCCAGGCGCCGCCTGCACTCCCGCTCTCCACCACCAGGCAGCGCCGCGACCGCAGGTGGTCGTCGTAGACCGGACTGCCCGCAGCCAACTCGAACGACCCCGCCAGGACGCCAAGCGAGCCTACGGCCAGCGCGCTGCGATAGGCGCCATGCTCACGCAACAACAGCGCCGCCCCCGCGGCGTCAAGCGACCGCCGCAGTCCCTCCAGCACTCGCGTTCGAGTCGCCGGCGCACGCGAGTCGGGATAGCGGGCTAGCAGCTGATCACAGCGTATCCCCTGCGCGGTGACCGGAATCTTCCCCTCCTGCCGGCGTCCTGCCGCCAGCAGCTGCTCCAGCTTGTCGTCAGTTATGGCACCCTCCGCCACCTGACGCAGGGAGGGGCGCAACGCAGGACCGTACAGATCCTCACGGACTCGGTAGACCCCGCCTTCGAACGCGACACTGCGGCGGGCGGCGGCTACGGCCTCGGCAAAGGCGGCTGCTTCGCAGACGATCGGCTCCGTGGCGGGCGCTGCCTGCGAAGCCGGGCTCGGCGGTGGCGGGGCAGCCACCTCGTGCGCCGGGCGCCGCCCGGTCGGCGGCGCACCACCGGCGGGGGTGTCCGTGCTGCGTTCCGCGACCGCGCCCGTGCGCGCGGGACCGGAGTCGCCACCGGCGAGCGCCGCGGCTGCCGGCGTGCCTGATACCGCGGCCAGCGTCCGCCGGATCAGGGCGTCGAGGTCGCTGCCATCCAGCCGCGGCGCCGACTCCACGCCTGCGCGCTGCTCCACAATCGCGACTACCTGCTGCCACGCGTCTTCCAGCAGGGCCGCTCTCCGGCGCCGCCAGCGGCGGGTTCCGCGGCCGAGTCCGTGACTCAGGTTCCGCTCCGCCTCCCTGCGGAGGCGGCCGAGCCGGTCACGCCAGGTTGCCGTCTCGAGCGCGCCCGGGGTACGCGCCAACTCGTGCAGCAACCTGCGCTGGAACTCGCCGATGCGCCGCGTCAGCTCGGCGGTACGTTGCAGCGGCCGAGGCCGCGTGAGCAGCAGGGCCAGCGCCGCGCCAACCGCCGCTGCCGCTGCCCATCGTAACGGCGCATGCCGCTGATCGCTCAGGGCGCCAGCCGCTGCGCCCCACCAGGGAAAGGTCGCGACCGCCGCCGCCACCAGCAGCAGCCACAGCACCAGCCTAGCGGCTCTTGCGGCCGCAGTCCTACGAGCCGACAATCGCGGCCGCCCACAGCAGCCCCAGAAGTGCAGCGAGAATGGTGATTCCGGCGGCCGTAGCCCCGGTTGCGACCGCCGTGGGCAGCCTCGTGGCGACGCCGCGCTGGGCCTCCAGCAGCAGACGATCGAGGCGTCCTACCGGATCGCGGGCCAACAGCTTCACGTCCGCGTCGAGCAGGAAGCGCACGTAGGCCAGGGTGAGGGTGAGCAGCCGGCCCAGTCTGCCGGGCAACTCAAGGTCATGGCGTATCCCGACTTTCGACAGCAGCAGCAGGCCGGTAAGGCTGAACGCCTTGGTGAATCCCACCCGCAACGCGCCCTCGGTTACCGGGAAGGCCCCCAACTCCAGCAGCACCCTCCCGCCGGGAGCGGCAAGATTGAACGCCACCACCGCGCCGAAGAACGTCGCGGTGCGTCCCCACCGCATCCGCCGATGGGTGCCCAGCACCAGCAGGATCAGCACCAGAAGCAACAGGGCGCGGGCAAGCGGACCGGCGGGAAGCAGCATGGAGGGCGCGGCCGCCACCGCCCATACGAACAGGGCACGAGCGGAGACGCGCTGGTCGAGCCAACTCGTCAAGCCCGATGACTGCCGCCCCGGGCGCCGCCCCAATGGCGGCCTTCCGCCCGCGCGCTCATCCTGACTCGTCGGCACCTCCGCGGGCCGCCGCGCCAGCAGCCCGTGCGATGTCGGTCACGAAGTGGCGGTGGTGTCCTGCCCTAGCTCCACCAGTTCCAGCAACACCATTTCGGATGCATCACCGTAGCGCTTACCCAGCTTGACCCGGCGGGTATAGCCTCCGGGGCGGCTGGCGAACCGCTGTGCGATGTCGGTGAACAGTTTCGCCAGGATTTCCTTGTCATGGATCCGTCGCGCCACCTGGCGGCGGTTGTGCACGGTGTCCACCCGGGCCCGCGTAATCAGCCGTTCCGCGGTGCGCGCGATCTCTCGCGCCTTCGCCTTGGTGGTACGAATTCGTTCATAGCGGAACAGCGCCGTGACCATGCTTCTGTGCAGTGCCCGGCGATGGCTGGCCTTGCGATCCAGACGGTTGACACCGTTTCTATGCTTCATGACTTGGAGTCTCCACGGGAGTCGCCGCCGCGGGCTCGTCGGCATCGTCCACCTCGGCGGCGGCAGCCGGCTCGGCCCCGCTGTCGGCCGCGTCGGCGGCCCCGGCGTCAACCGCTGCGCCGTCACCCTCGCCTCTCAACTCGGCCTTGAGCTCGGTGTAGTCACTGATACCGAGGCGCAGATTGAGCTCCGCCAACTTCGACTTGATCTCATCCAGAGACTTGGTACCGAAGTTGCGCGTCTTCTTTATCTCTTCCTCGGTCTTCGTGACCAGGTCCCAAATCGTGTGAATCTGTGCGTTCTGCAGGCAATTACTGGAACGCACCGACAGCTCCAGCTCCTTCACCGGAGTACTCAGCAGAGCTCTCACGCGTTCATCCTCTTCGTCGTAGGTATCTTCTTCGCTTCCTTCTTCTTCATCGAAGTTGATGAATACCGTGAACTGCTCCTTGGCGATCTTGGCCGCCTCCGCCAACGCGTCTTCCGGCGTAACAGTCCCGTCGGTGGTAACTTCAAGGATCAGCTTGTCGAAGTCGGTACGCTGCCCGACGCGGGTATTCTCGACCGAGTACTTGGCCTTCAGGATGGGCGAATAGATGGCATCCACGGCGATCGTGCCAACCACTTGGATATACTGTTCATGACGCTCGGCGGGAACGTATCCGCGCCCCAGTTCGATCTGGACTTCCAGCGCCAGGTTGCCGCCGTCCATCAAGGTGGCCAGCTTCAACTCCGGGTTGAGAACCGTAACCTGCGAATCCACGGAGATTTCGGCACCGGTCAACTCGCCGGGGCCCTTGGCTTCCACCAGGATGGTCTTCTCCTCCAGATCGTCGGTAAGGGCGATCTTGAGTTGTTTCAGCGCGTTGATTACGTCTGGCGTGTCCTCCACCACATCGGGGATCGAGTCGAACTCGCTGGACAGGATACGGGGCACGCCGTCGGCGTCGTAGCTGGTTACATGAATCGCCGAAACGGCGTAACCCTGGATCGACGAGAGCAGGATCCGGCGCAAGGTATTGCCCACCGTTACCCCGTAGCCACGCTCGAACGGGTAGGCCACAAAACGCCCGAAGCTGCGGTCAACCTCGTCGTGCTCGAAGGTGATGCCCTTGGGACGCTTCAGCCCCTTCAGCAGACTCTTACGTGGCATAGAGACCTCACTTCGAGTACAGCTCGACAATGAGCTGTTCGTTGATGCCAGCCAAGTCGACGACATCGCTGCGCTGCGGTATGGCCCGCACCTGGCCGCTGAGAGCATCGGGATCGACCTCCAGCCAGGGCACCACGCCGGACCGCGAATACTCCTTGAGCCCGTCCTTGATGACGGTCAGTCGCTTGGCCCGTTCATGCACCGCGACGGTATCGTTTTCACGCACCAGATAGGACGGAATGGTGACCCGCCGGCCGTTCACCAGAATATGCCCGTGCGCGACCAGTTGCCGAGCCTGTTTCCGGGACGCGGCGAAATGCAGCCGGTATACGATGTTGTCCAGCCGCTTCTCCAGCAGCTTGATCAGGTTCTCGCCGGTCACTCCGCGTTCTCGCGCCGCCTTCTGAAAGAAGTTGCGGAATTGTCGCTCGAACATGCCATACATGCGCTTTACTTTCTGCTTTTCGCGCATCTGCACACCGTAGTCCGAAACCTTCTGCATGCGGGCACGAGGGCTCTTGCCCGGCTTGCCCTTGCGCTTGGTGATCTGACACTTGGGGCTGTGGCAGCGATCCCCCTTGAGAAACAGCTTCACGCCCTCCGCCCGGCACAGCCGGCACGCCGGTCCCAGGTACCTACCCATGATCGGCCCCTCTCACACTCGCCGCTTCTTCTGCGGACGACAGCCGTTGTGCGGTATGGGAGTAACGTTGCGGATGGCCCGGACCCGTAATCCCAGGGCACCCAGCGAACGTATGGCGGACTCGCCCCCGCCACCCGGCCCCTTGACGTAGACGGCTACCTCCTGGAGACCGTACTCCATCGCTTTGCGGGCCGCCGTCTCAGCCGTGGTCTGGGCCGCAAACGGCGTCGACTTCTTCGCTCCCCGGAAGCCTAGTGAGCCCGCCGATGCCCAGGAAACGGCATTCCCCATGAGGTCGGTAATCGTGACAATCGTATTGTTGAAGGTAGCCTGGATATAGACGTTACCCTGACTTACCTGTCTTCTCGCTGCTCGTTTAGCCACTGTCTCTCCGTTCTGTGTCGCTCAGTCGGCCGGCTACTTGGCCGCTGGTGCCTTGCGTTTGCCGGCAACGGTCTTGCGCTTGCCCTTGCGAATTCTGGCGTTGGTACGGGTCCGCTGACCGCGCACGGGAAGACCGCGGCGATGGCGAATGCCACGGTAGCAGCCGATGTCCATCAAGCGCTTGATATGCATCGACACCTCCGTGCGGAGCCGTCCCTCTACCTGGTAGTCATTCTCGATGACCTGCCGTAAACGGGTTACCTCATCGGCGCTAAGCTCGCTCATGCGGGTCTGCGGATCCACCCCTACGGTCGCGCAAATGGTGGCCGCCGCCGACCGTCCAATGCCGAATATGTAGGTGAGAGCGATATCGACGTGCTTATTGGGTAAGTCAATCCCGGCGATGCGTGCCATCAGTCCCTCCTTGGAAAACGGTAGGCCCTAGCCACGAGCCCCCCCGCGTTGGCGCTGCTTGTGCTTGGGATTCTCGCAGACGACGCGAACCACGCCGCGGCGCCGGATCACCTTGCACTTGTTGCACATTCTCTTGACGCTTACGCGTACCTTCATGGTGTTGCTCCCTATACCAGCGTGACCTGCGAATCATCTGTCCTCGAGGATCACAGGTTGCGTGACCGGATGCGACCCTTCTTGGTCAGTCCTTCATGGTGATGCATCCTCAGGTGCCCCTCGATCTGGCTCATGGTATCCAGGTCCACCCCGACCATGATCAGCAGCGAGGTGCCACCCATCAGAAACGCAACCGACGACGGAAACGCGAACAGCGCCTGGATAATTGACGGGATAATCGCGATAAACGCCAGAAACAGCGCGCCGGGCAGGATGATGCGGTTGAGGATGCGGGTCAAGTATTCGCGCATGTTCTCCGAGCTGATCCCGCGAATGGAGCCGCCATTCTCGCGAATCTGGCGTGCGATCTCGACCGGATTCAGAGTCACTTGGGTGTAAAAATATGCAAAGAAAATGATCAGCAGCGCGTAGATGATCACATACGGCACCCCATTCGGATGCAGCCACGCGGCAAACCGCGACAACCAGACTTGGGTGCTGCCGAGGTTCTGGGCAATCTGCAACGGGAAGATCAGCACGGAAGAAGCGAAGATCACGGGAATGACCCCGGATGGATTGATCTTGAAGGGGAGGTACGCGTTCTGCGCGCCATAGACGCGTCTCCCGACCACCCGTTTGGCGTAGTTGACCGGAATCTTGCGCTGGCCCTGCTGCTCGTACACGATCAGTGCGATAACCCCGACGAACACTCCAAACACGACGATGGCGTACACCGGATTCAGATCCTGGCGCTGGATCTGGGTGATGATAATCCAAATGGCATTGGGAATTCTGGCAACGATGCCGGCAAAGATAAGCAATGAGATGCCATTGCCGATGCCACGCTGGGTAATCTGCTCGCCGACCCACATCAGGAACACGGTACCGGCGGTTACCGTGATCATGGCGATTATGGTGTACGGCACGCGCGCCATGGTAATGGCATCGGGAATCGAGTTGGCAAACTCGGTTACCGTGAAGGACTGCACCAGACACACCACCACGGTGCCGTAACGGGTGTAGCGCTGGATGCGCTTGCGACCGCCCTCCTGCTCCGAAATCTTCTTCAACTTGGGGAACACCATCAGCAGCAACTGCATGATGATGGAGGTGGTAATGTAGGGGACGATACCAAGCATGAACACCGAGAAATTGGTGAACGCGCCTCCCGAGAAGAAATCGAAGTAATCGGTAATGCCGACGGTGCCGGAACTCTGCTGAGCGGTAAAGAAGGCGTTCAGGGCAGTCACGTTGACCCCCGGAATGGGGAGCACCGCGCCGAGCCGGAACACCAGCAGCATGGCGACCGTAAACAGAATGCGGTCGCGCAAGTCCTTGATGCGAAATATGTCGACCAGCGGGTTCGAAGCCATTCCTGCTACACCAACGTCACGCTGCCGCCGGCGGCTTCGATCTTGGCGCGGGCGCTGCCCGACACCTGTGCCACCCGCACCTCCAGCGCGGTAGCGATGTCGCCCTGGCCCAGGATCTTGACCGCCTCGCTCGGCTTCCTGATGACGCCCCGCTCGGCCAACGTCTGCGCCGAAACCGTAGCGCCCGCCTCAAACCGTGTCAGAGCCTCCAGGTTGATCACCGTGTACTCCGAGCGAAACAGGCTGTTGGAAAATCCGCGCCTGGCGATGCGACGGTACAAGGGCATCTGGCCTCCCTCGAACCCAGGCCGCACGCCGCCGCCGGAGCGGGCATTCTGGCCCTTGGTGCCACGACCGGCGGTGCCGCCACGCCCGCTCCCGGCCCCGCGACCCACGACGCGCCGCGAGCGGGTGGCTCCCGCCGGCCGGCGCGGTCCGTCCGTACTCACGAATCCTCTCCCGCGTCGGACTCCACGGCAACCAGATACGACACCTGCGCCACCATCCCGAGGATCTCCGGGCGTGCCGACTGCCGCACGCTCTGGCCTACCCGGTGCAGGCCCAGCGCCGCCAGGGTACGCCGGTGGCGGGGCTTGCGCCCCGCGGGACTCCGTACCAGGCGGATGCGCAGCGTCTCCGGCACCGGATCGCTCACGGTCACCCCCACAGCTCGCGCACCGTCTTGCCGCGGTTGGCGGCAACAGTACGGGCATCCATGATCCGTTCGAAGCCGGCGAACACCGCCTTGACGATGTTCATGGAGTTCTGTGAACCGAGAGACTTGCTCAGTACGTCGGTCACACCGGCCGCCTCCATCACCGCGCGAACCGGGCCACCGGCGATAATCCCGGTGCCCGGCGCGGCCGGCCGGAGCAGGACGTTGGAGCCCTTGAATATGCCGTTGACGGCGTGCGGCAAGGTCGAGTTGCGGCGCGGCACCTGTACCATGTTGCGACGCGCACGCTCACTGCTCTTGCGAATGGCGTCCGCAACGTAGTTGGCCTTGCCGAACCCGTAGCCTACCCGGCCCTTGCGATCGCCGACCACCACCAGGGCCGAAAAGGAAAAGCGGCGCCCACCCTTCACCACCTTGGCGATGCGGTTCAGACGCACCAGTTTCTCGAACATATCGCTGTCGCGGCGTTCGTGGAAGCCGCGGCCACCCATCCGACTACTCATGGTCTGTTGTTCCAGCCTGGAATCATAACGTTATTCCCGCCTTGCGTACGGCGTCCGCCAACGAGCGTACGATGCCGTGGTAGGCGTATCCATTGCGATCAAACACCACCCCGGTGATCTGCCGCTCGCGCAGGCGCTCTCCGACCGCCGCGCCGAGACGAGCCGCTCCGGCAACCGAGTTGTCGATGTCGCGCAACGCGCGCTCGCGGTTGGAAGCCGCCAACAGGGTATGGCCGCGGAGGTCGTCTACGACTTGGACGTAGGTATAGCGATTGCTCTTGTACACCGTAAGCCGCGGCCGTTCCGCGGTGCCGCGAACCCGCTGCCGGATACGCAGCTTGCGCCGCAGCCAACGCCGGCGCTTGGCCTGCGCCGCGCTGCGGCCCGTTGCGCCACGGCTCATGCGCCAACCACCATCGCCTTGCCCGCCTTGCGGCGCACGTGCTCGTTCTGGTATCTCACACCCTTTCCCTTGTAGGGCTCAGGCGGGCGGAAGGCGCGGATCTCGGCCGCCACCTGCCCCACGGCCTGACGGTCGGCTCCGGAAACCGCGATCCGATTACCACCTTCCACTTCGATGGTGATCCCCTCGCGAAACGGGTAGCTGACAGGATTCGAGTAGCCAAGGTTGAGCACCAGCGTAGTGCCCTGGACCTCGGCCCGGTAGCCAACCCCGTTGATCTCCAGCACCTTGCGGAACCCGGTGGACACGCCGGTCACCATGTTCCAGATCAGCTTGCGATACAGACCGTGCAACGCCTTGGTGCGCTTGGCCTCATCGCCGCGGGTAACGGTGATTCGATCCTGCTCCATACTCACACTGATATTGCCGCTGGTCTGCAGATCCAGGGCGCCTTTCGGCCCCTTGGCAGCGACGCTGTTGCCGGTGATGGTGACCGACACGCCCTGCGGCACGGTCACCGGCACCACCCCTATTCGCGACACAGGCCTACCATACCTTGCAGATCAGCTCGCCACCGGACTGGCGCTCCCGCGCCTTGCGCCCGGTGGTGACTCCGGAAGAGGTCGACACTACCAGCGTGCCGTAGCCGTTCAACACCCGTGGCATGGAGCGGTACCCGGAGTAGACCCGGCGGCCGGGCTTGGAAATCCGCTCGATCCCCTGAATGATCGGTTGCAGCTGCCCGTCGTACTTGAGAAACACGCAGATGCTGGTGTGCCCGTCCACGTTGATCTTCTTGAAGTTCTTGATGTAGCCCTCGATCTTGAGAATCTTGATGATCTCCAACTTGATCTGAGACGGCCGGATGTTGACACTCTCGTGCCCCGCTGCACTCGCATTCTTGATCTTCGCGAGCATATCGGAAATGGGATCGGTAACAGCCATCGGTGCCCTCGCTACCAACTCGACTTCGTAACGCCGGGGATTTTTCCGGTGCTGGCGAGGTCGCGGAAACAGATTCGGCAGAGCTCGAATTTACGCATATAACCACGCGCGCGACCACACAACCGACATCGATTTACGGCGCGCACCTTGTACTTGGGCTTGCGCTGGGCCTTGACGATGAGAGACTTGCGCGCCATCAGTTGGCCTCCGGACGTTGAAATGGCATGCCCAGGGCAGCCAGCAGGCTACGGGCCTCGCGATCGGTCGGAGCCGTGGTGACGATGGCGATGTTGAGCCCGGAGATCCGCTCCACCTTGTCGTAGTCGATTTCCGGAAAGATGGTCTGGTCGTCCACTCCCATGGCGTAGTTGCCATGCCCATCGAACGCATTGATGCTGCAGCCGCGGAAGTCCTTGATGCGCGGAATGGCCACGTTCACCAGGCGGTCCAGGAACTCGTACATGTGATTGCCGCGGAGCGTGACCATCGCGCCGATCTCCATGCCCTGTCGAATCTTGAACGCGGCGATTGACTTCCGTGCCTTGGTGCGCACCGCACGCAACCCGGTTATCTGGGTAAGCTCCGCCGCCGCGGTATCCAGCAGCTTCTTGGTGTTCACGGCCTCGCCCACCCCGGCGCTCAGCACGATCTTCTCCAGCCTCGGAGTCTGCATCGGCGACTGGTAGCTGAACTCCTCGCGCAACGCCTGCGCCACCTGGGCACGGTAGCGCGCCTTGAGCCGTGGGGTGTAGCCGGCGGGGACGCTCGGCGCGGTCTGCTTCTTCTTGCTCTTCTTGCTCACAACGACTCTCCGCACTTGCGGCAGACGCGTACCTTCTCCGCGTTGCGCATCTCGTAGCCGATACGGGTGATGCCGCAGCGCCGGCACACGATCATCACGCTCGCCCAGCTCACGCTCGCCTCCACATCCGTGAGGCCGCCCTGCTGCGGCTGGTTGGGATTCTTGGACCGCACCGCCTTTTTCACCATGTTGGCACCTTCCACCCACACCCGTTGGCGCTTGCGATCCAGGCGCAGCACCCGACCCTCGCGGCCGCGCGAGCGCCCGCTCACGATGCGCACCTGGTCACCGGTCTTGAGCTTGCCGCCGACTGCCATCCTACAACACCTCCGGAGCGAGCGACACAATCTTCATGTAGTCACGCTCGCGCAACTCGCGGGCTACCGGACCGAAGATACGTTTTCCGGCCGGGTTACCGGCGGGGTCCACCAGCACGCACGCGTTGTCGTCGAAACGAATGTAGGTACCGTCGCCCCGCTTCAGCTCCTTCCGGGTGCGCACCACCACGGCGCGGCTCATCGAGCCCTTCTTGATCGCGCCGCCCGGCAGAGCAACCTTCACCGCCACCACCACCGTATCGCCAACCGAAGCGGAGCGGCGCCGTGACCCACCGAGGATCTTGATGCACTGTACCCGCTTGGCTCCGCTGTTGTCCGCGACGTTGAGATAGCTCATCATCTGAATCATGATCGTCCCGCCCCGACAGCGTCCCTAGCCGGCCCGCTTGACAATTTCGACCAGCCGCCAGCGCTTCTCTCTGCTCAGAGGACGGCTCTCCACCACCCGCACCAGATCGCCGACCTGACAAACGTTGTCCGGGTCGTGAGCCTTCAGCTTCTTGGTCAAGGTGATGTACTTCTTGTAGAGGCGGTGTTTCTTGCGGCGGGAAATGCTCACCACGATAGTGCGCTCGCCCTTGTCGCTGACCACGTTGCCGGTGAGCGTCCGTTTGCGCCGCGGTCGGGAAACGGGCCCGGGCTCGTCATCCGGGGCTTCCGCCGCGCCTTCGACGGCTACGGGGACAGCGGCCGGCTCGGCGTCAGCCTCCGGCTCGGCCGCCGCTTCCACGACGGAAGCGTCCGCTGCGGCGGCATCCGTAGCGGCCGGTGCCGCCGCCTCCACTTCGGCGCTCGCTACTGCGTCGGCCGCGGCCTCCTCTGCCTGGTCGGGTGCTGCCGCTTCGACCGGGGCATCCGCTGCGCCGGGATCGACCGGAACCGGCTGCGCGCCCTCGGCGGCATCACCCTGCGACTGCTCGGGGACGTCTAACCCTCTTTCCATGTCACTCCTCGGCCTCAGCCTGGTCAGCGCCGGCCGCCGGGATGGCCTGAGGCTGCCGGATCTTCAGATCGTACTCGTGCACGATGGTATTCAAACGCGCCAGTTTACGTCTCAAAGTGCGTAGCTGCAAGGGGTTGTCCACGTGCCCCACCACCAGGTTGAAACGCACGTCACGATACTGCTTGCGCAACTCGTCACGCCGCAGCAGCAACTCGCCGTAGGCGAGGTCGTTGAACGATTCCTTCATCTGCTCCGCTACTCTTCCAGGTTGCGCCGCACCAGCAGCTTGGTCTTGATAGGCAGCTTGCTGCCCGCCAAGGCGATCGCTTCGCTGGCCGCCTCTCGTGGCACGCCCGCCAGCTCGAACAGCACCGTGCCCGGCTTCACCGGGGCCACCCAGTACTCGGGCGCACCCTTGCCCTTGCCCATCCTGGTTTCCGCCGGCTTCTTGGTGTAAGGCTTGTCGGGGAAAATCCGGATCCACACCTTGCCGCCGCGCCGGATGTGACGGGTCATCGCGATTCGGGCAGCTTCGATCTGGCGATTGGTGATCAGTTTGGGCTCCAGCGCCATGAGTCCGTAGTCGCCGAACGAAACCTCGTTCTTGCGCGTGGCGTTGCCCCGGATCCGGCCGCGCTGTCGCTTCCGGAACTTCTCTCGTTTGGGACTGAGCATGATCGCTACAACCGGCCGCCGCGGCCGCGCTGGCGGCGCAACAGCTGCCCGGCATCCTCCTTGGTCTCACGTCCGAACAGCTCACCGTTGAAGACCCAGACCTTGACGCCGATGGTACCCATCGCGGTCAACGACTCCGCGAAGCCGTAGTCGATGTCGGCACGGAACGTGTGCAGCGGGATGCGTCCCTCCTTGCGCTGCTCGCTACGCGACATCTCGGAGCCACCGAGCCGGCCGCCGATCTTGATCTTGATGCCCTGCACCCCGGCTCGCATCGCATTCTGCACCGCCATGTTGAGCGAGCGGCGGAACGAGGCCTTGGTACGCAGCTGGCGCGCGACGTTCATGGCGATCAGCTGCGCGTTCACCTCGGGGCGGTGTATCTCCTTGATCTTGATCTGGATCTTCTTGCCGACCAGCTTCTGCAGCTTGCTGCCGAGACGCTCGATGTTGGCGCCCTTGGCCCCGATCACCACGCCCGGCCGCCCGGTGTGGATGATGATCGTGATCCGCTGCGGATGACGAATGATCTCCACGTCCGAGATGTCCGCCCCGCGGGTGTCCGGCGAGTGCTCGATTACCCGGCGCAACGCCAGATCTTCATGCAGCGTCTTGGCATAGTCTCGAGGATCCACGTACCACTTCGACTTCCAGGTGCGGTTGATCCCCAGTCGCATGCCGATGGGGTTTATCTTCTGGCCCATCGCGATCTCCTCGTCATCACTCCTCGTCCCCGTCCAATTGTGCGACCGCCACCACGATGTGGCACATCCGCTTCAGCAAGCGGTCGGCACGGCCCCGCCCACGTACCCAGATGCGTTTCATGCGCGGCGCGTCATTCACCTCCACGTGGCTGACGTAGAGCGTCTCCTCATCCAGGTTCTCGTTCTGAACCAGCGCGTTGTCGGCCGCCGACTTGACCACCTTGCGCAGCAACTTCGCGCCCTTGTGGGGCAGCGCATCCAGCAGTGCCAGCGCCTCCACGTAGGGCTTGCGGCGCACCGAGTCGGCCAGCGGGCGTACCTTGCGCGGTGAAATGCGCAGGTAGCGGGCGCTCGCGGTATGCCCCTTGGCGGCGCTGATCACCGGCGTACCGCCTTGCGGTCGGACCCGGCATGGCCGCGGAACACGCGCGTCGGAGCAAACTCGCCCAGTTTGTGGCCGACCAGATTCTCAGTGACGTAGACCGGAATCCAGGTCTTGCCATTGTAGACCGAGATCGTCAGCCCCACCATCTCCGGAATGATCGTGGAAGTGCGCGAATAGGTCCGAATCATGCGCTTCTCGCCGCTCCGGTTGAGCTCCAGGATCCGCTGGTACAGCTTGCGCGCGATGAACGGCCCCTTCTTGATCGATCGTGCCATACGCGACTACTTCCTTCCCTTGCGCCGCGTCACGATGAACGCATCCGAAGCCTTGCGGCGGCGCCGCGTCTTGGCTCCCTTGGTCGGTTTGCCCCAGGCGGACACCGGGTGGCGTCCACCCGAACTCTTGCCCTCGCCGCCGCCGTGCGGGTGATCCACGGGATTCATCGCCACGCCACGCACCTTGGGGCGGTGTCCAAGCCAGCGCGCGCGTCCGGCCTTGCCGAGCGAGGTGTTCATGTGATCCTGATTGCCCACCTCGCCGATCGACGCCATGCACTCGTGAAACACCATCCGCACCTCACCCGACGGCAGCCGCAGGGTTACGTAGTCGCCCTCCTTGGCGACCAGGGTGGCACGCCCCCCCGCGGCGCGTGCGAGCTGCCCGCCACGGCCCAGGGCGAGCTCCACGTTGTGAACCGTCATGCCGAGAGGAATCTCTTTCAAAGGCAGCGCGTTACCCACCTCGATTGCCGCCTTGGGACCGCTCATCACGGCGCCTCCCACGGTCAGGCCGCGCGGCGCCAGCATGTAACGCTTTTCGCCGTCCGCGTAGCACACCAGCGCCAGGTTGGCGGAGCGATTGGGGTCGTAGCCCACCGCCACGACGGTGCCCGGCACCCCCAGCTTGTCACGCCGGAAGTCGACCACCCGGTAGCGGCGCTTGTGGCGGCCACCGCGCCGGCGCACGCTGATGCGCCCGCCGGCCCCTCGGCCCGCACGGTTTCCCAGCGGCCCCAGCAGAGCCTTGACGTCGGCATCTCCCTGCAGTTCGGCGAAGTCGGAACCGGTGGCGAAGCGACTGCCGGGAGTGATCGGCTTGCTCTTCTTCAGCGGCACTTGAGATTCCCCGGCGGTTCCGCACCACGAATTTCGGTCACGGTCAGGCTCCCTCGAAAATCTGAATGCTCTCGCCCGGCGGCAGCGTGATGATCGCCTTCTTCCAACTCGAACGATGCCCGGCGCGATAGCGCAGACGCTTCGGTTTGCGCGCCACGTTGATGATGTTGCACTTTATCGGATGGACATCGAACGCCGCCCGCACCGCCGCAACAATCTGCATCTTGTTGGCACGGGCATCCACCCGGAAGGCGTACTTGCGCGCGCCGCGCTGCTCGTTGGTCTTCTCGGTGACCACCGGTGCGATCAGGACATCGGATCTCATGTGTCCTCCCCGGCAGCCACGGCCGCCGCCGGCTCGACCGCGGCGGCGCCGCTCAGCAGCACCGCGAGCTTGTCGGCCACCTCCGGCGACATCAGGATCCGCTCGCTGTAGTACAGATCGTGCGCGCTCACCGTGTCGTAGGCGCGCAGCCGCAACCACGGAATGTTGCGGCCCGCCCGGAGCAGCGACTCACCGGCGCCGCTCAGCAGCCACACGCTGCGCTCGCCACCGGTGATCGGCTGGAGCTGCCGTACCAACTCCTTGGTCTTGCCGCTCTCCACGGTGACGCCGTCCACCACCGTTACGCGCGCTTCGCGCACTTTCAGGGTGAGGATCGAGCACATCGCCCGGCGCTTGGCCTTGCGCGGAATCCGATAGCGGTAACTGCGTGGGCTGGGGCCGAAGATAACCCCGCCGCCGGTCCACAACGGAGACTTGACGTCGCCGGCACGGGCCCGGCCGGTACCCTTCTGGCGCCACGGCTTGCGCCCGGTTCCGCGCACCTGGCTGCGGCTCTTGGTGGCGGCGGTTCCGACCCGGCGATTGGCGAGCTCGTTGCGTATGGCGTGATAGATGGCGCCCTCGCTCACCTCCACGCCGAAGATATCGTCGGCGAGCTCCAGCTCGCCGCGCGGCTGGCCGTCGGCACCGATTATCTGCGTCTTCATGACCCGGTCTCGTTGCCAACCCCTGCCGCCAGGGTTACCGCGCGCGCGGCGCCGTTCTTCTTGGCGGAGGTCACCAGCACGGTACCGCCACGGCGCCCCGGGCACGGCCCGCCGACCAGCAGCAGGCGCCGCGTGGGGTCGATCCCATACAGGCGCAGGTTGTGTACCGTGGCGCTGATGCCGCCCATACGACCGGGCATGCGTTTTCCCTTCAACACCTTGGACGGCGTCGCGGACTGCCCGGTCGAGCCGGGTGCGCGGTGAAACTTGGAGCCGTGCGTCTTGCGCCCGCCATGGAAGCCGTGGCGCTTCATGACCCCCTGGAAGCCCTTGCCCTTCGAGGTGCCGCGCACGTCCACGACGGTGTCTCCGGCAAACAGCTCCACGCCGATGGTGGTCCCGAGCTCCGGGCTGGAAGCGAAGTCGCGCACCTCCACGAGGTGGCGAACCGCTTCCACTCCGTTCCCGAACTGCCCGCCATAGGGCTTGGTAACGCGCTTGGAGGGCATCTTGCCGGCTCCGAGAACCACCGCGGAATAGCCATCGCGTTCGGCGGTACGATGTCCCACCACCACGTTCGGCTCTACTTCGATCAGGGTCGCCGGAAGCAATGAGCCATCCTCGGCAAAGAGCTGGGTCATTCCCACCTTGCGCCCGATCAGCGCCTTCATTGCTTGATCTCCACGTCCACTCCGGCGGGCAACTCCAGCTTCATCAGCGCGTCCATCACCGCCGAGGTGGGCTCGATGATGTCGATGAGGCGCTTGTGGGTACGCATCTCGAACTGCTCGCGCGACTTCTTGTTGACGTGCGGCGAACGCAGCACGGTGTAACGGTTGGTGCGCGTGGGCAACGGAATCGGGCCGGCAACCTGCGATCCGGCCTTTTGCACCGTCTGCACAATCGCCTTGGAACTCTGGTCTATCAGCTCCACGTCGAAGCCGCGCAGACGCACGCGTATACGGTCAACTGCCATGACGGTGCTTTCTCAATCCCCCGGCCGCTACTCGACGATCTCGGTTACCGTGCCGGCGCCGACGGTGCGGCCGCCCTCGCGGATCGCGAAGCGGACTCCCTGCTCCACCGCAATGGTGTTGATCAGCTCGATGGTCAGGTCGGTGGTGTCACCGGGCATCACCATTTCCTTTCCCTCAGGAAGCGTAACCGTGCCGGTGATGTCGGTGGTGCGGAAGTAGAACTGGGGCCGATAGCCGGTGAAGAACGGCGAGTGGCGCCCGCCCTCTTCGCGGTCCAGCGCGTACACCGTCGCCTTCATCTTCTTGTGCGGGGTAATCTTGCCGGGCTTCGAAAGCACTTGGCCGCGCTCCACCTCCTTGCGGTCCACGCCGCGCAGCAGGGCGCCGATGTTGTCGCCCGCCTCGCCGGCATCGAGGATCTTGTTGAACATCTCGACCCCGGTGACCACGGTGGTCCGGGTCTCACGGATGCCCACGATCTCGACGCTCTCGCCGGTCTTGATGGTGCCGCGCTCGACGCGTCCGGTGACCACCGTGCCGCGCCCCTGAATCGAGAACACGTCCTCGATCGGCATCAGGAAGGGGAGGTCCACATCGCGCTTCGGCAGCGGGATGTGGGCGTCCATGGCTTCGAGCAACTCCACCACGGTGGCGTTGGCATCATCATCGCCGGGGTTGTCCAGCGCGGCCAGCGCGGTACCCTTGATGATGGGAATCTCCTCGGCGCGTTCGTCGGGGTTCTCCTCGTCGCGCAGGTAGTACTCCTTGAGGGCGTCCTTGACCTCTTCCTCGACCAACTCCAGCAGTTCCTCGTCGTCGATCTGATCGGTCTTGTTGATGTACACGACGATAGACGGCACCTGCACCTGGCGCGCCAGCAGCAAGTGCTCGCGGGTCTGCGGCATGACCGAGTCCGGAGCCGACACCACCAGAACCGCGCCATCCATCTGCGCGGCACCGGTGATCATGTTCTTGATGTAGTCGGCATGTCCGGGGCAGTCGACGTGGGCGTAGTGCCGGTTGTCGGTCTGGTATTCGACGTGGCGCGTGTTGATGGTGATGCCGCGCGCCTTCTCCTCGGGAGCGTTGTCGATATCCTCGTACTTCATCAGCTTGTCCCCGAACTTGAGGTTGCAATGCTGAGTGATCGCCGCCGTGAGCGTGGTCTTGCCGTGGTCGACGTGACCGATCGTGCCGACGTTGACATGCGGTTTGGTACGCTCGAACTTCGCTTTGGCCATCTGCTAATCCTCCTGCTTTCCGTTTGGCCGTAATTGCTTCATCGTTTAAGCGGTAGCGAGCCGCCCGGAGGTCCGGGCGACCATCTCCGTCTGTACCGCCTTGGGAGCCGATTCGTAGGCTCCGAACTGCATAGTATGGGTGGCGCGGCCTCGGGTCATGGACCGCAGATCGGTAACATACCCGAACATCTTGCGCAACGGTACCCGCGCCTTCACCGTGCGACCGCCAAATACGTCCTCGATGCCCTGCACGTGGCCAGTGCGGGCGCTGAGGTTGGAAATCACGTCCCCGAGGAATTCCTCGGGACAGTGCACCTCAACCTCCATGATCGGCTCCAGCAACCGTGGCACCGCCTTCGTGACCCCCTGCCGGTACGCCATGCTGCCGGCAATGCGGAACGACTGATCGCTGGAGTCCACTTCGTGATAGCTGCCATCGAGCAGGATGGCGCGGAAGTCGACCATCGGATAGCCGGCGAGGACGCCCACCTCCATCGCTTCCTCGATGCCTCGCTGCACCGCGGGAATGTACTCCTTCGGCACCCGACCGCCGATCACCTTGCTCTCGAACAGGAATCCGGCGCCGGGCGGCAACGGCTCGAACCGCACCTCCACGTGCGCGTACTGGCCGTGACCTCCGGTCTGACGCACGAAGCGCGTCACTACCTCGGATTTGCGGGTGATGGTCTCGCGATACGCAACTTCCGGCATGCCGACGCTGGCCGCGATGTTGAACTCCCGGAACAGGCGCGCCGTCAACACCTCCAGGTGCAACTCGCCCATGCCGGCCATGATGGTCTGTCCGGTTTCGTGGTCGACCCGCACCTTGAACGTCGGGTCCTCGTCGGCGAGCTTCCCGAGCGCCACTCCCAGGCGGTCCGAATCCTGCTTCGACTTGGGCTCGATGGCTATCGATACGACCGGTTCGGGAAACACCATCGACTCCAGAATCACCGGCTGGTCATGGTCACACAGCGTGTCGCCGGTGGTGGTCTTTCGCAGGCCCACGGCGGCGACGATCTCGCCGGTCCTGGCAACCGCGATCTCCTCCCGCCGGTTGGCGTGCATGCGCAGCAGACGGGTAACGCGTTCGCGTCCGTCGGCCGACGAATTGTGCAGGTAGGAACCCGCCTGCAACACCCCGGAATAGATGCGGAAGTAGGTGAGGCGGCCCACGTAGGGGTCGGTCACGACCTTGAACGCCAGCGCGGAAAGACCCTCGTCGTCGCGCGGCCGGCGCTCGATGTACTCGCCGGTGCTCGGCACGATGCCGGTCACCGGAGGTCTCTGCGTCGGCGCCGGCAGGTAGTCGACCACGGCGTCCAACAGCAGTTGGATTCCCTTGTTCTTGAACGCGCTGCCGCAGAGCACGGGGAAGATTTCCCCGGATACCGTGTGGCGGCGCAACGCGGCACGCACCTCTGCGGCCGCGATCGGCTCGCCGGCGAGGTAGCGCTCCATGAAGTCGTCATCGAGATCCGCCAGCCGCTCCAGCAGCTCGACGTGAGCCGCCTGCGCCGCCTCCTGCACCTCGGCCGGAATCTCCCCGGTGCGGTACGTGGTGCCGAAGTCGGCCTCTTCCCAGGTAATGCAGCGCAGCGCCACCAGGTCTACCACGCTGTTGAACTCGGGACCGCCGGCAGTGGGGAGCTGCACCGGTACGGCGTTGGCGCCGAGCTTGGCGTGAAGCTGCTCCACACACGCCGCGAAGTCCGCCCCGGTGCGGTCCATCTTGTTGACGAACACCACCCGTGGCACCCCGTAGGTGTTGGCCTGCTTCCACACCGTCTCGCTCTGCGGCTCCACCCCGGCGACCGCACAGAAGACCCCCACCGCGCCGTCCAGCACGCGCAGCGAGCGTTCCACCTCCACGGTAAAGTCGACGTGACCGGGGGTGTCGATGATGTTCACCGCGTGGTCACGCCAGTCACAGTAGGTAGCAGCCGCGGTAATGGTGATGCCGCGCTCCTTCTCCAGATCCATCCAGTCCATCTCGGCCTGGCCGTCGTGGACCTCACCGAGCTTGTGCTTGCGTCCGGTGTAGTACAGGATCCGTTCGGTGGTAGTGGTCTTGCCGGCGTCGATGTGGGCCATGATCCCGATGTTGCGGGTACGGCCCAGCCGGCCCTGTGATTCCATTGCTCGTGCTTTGCTCTCGGTCTACCAGCGATAGTGCGCGAATGCCTTGTTCGCCTCGGCCATGCGGTGGGTATCCTCTTTCTTCTTGACCGCGGCGCCGGTCTCGTTGAACGCGTCCATCAACTCGGCGCCCAGGCTGGCCGTCATGGCGCGTCCGCGACGCTGCTTCGCGTACTGGATCAGCCAGCGGATCGCGAGCGCGTCCCGGCGTGCTTCGCGCACCTCCACCGGCACCTGGTAGGTGGACCCGCCGACCCGGCGGGACTTGACCTCGAGCATCGGCTTCACGTTGTCGACGGCCTTCAGGAATACCTCCAGCGGATCACGGCCCATACGCTGCTCGATGATGTCAAACGACCGGTACAGAGACCGGGTCGCGGTCGAACGCTTGCCACGGCTCATCATGGCGTTGATGAACTTTCCCACCGTCACGTTGCGGTATTTCGGATCCACCGGATCCGGACGTTTTCTGGTATTGCCCCGGCGCGGCATCTGACTTGGCTCCGCTAGACCTTGGGCCGCTTGGTACCGTACTTGGAACGCCCCTTGCGACGCTCCTCGACCCCCAGCGTGTCCTTGGTGCCACGCACCACGTGGTAGCGCACACCCGCCAGGTCCTTCACCCGCCCGCCGCGGATCAGCACCACCGAGTGCTCCTGCAGAGTGTGTCCGATGCCCGGGATGTAGGCGTTGACCTCCACGTTGTTGGACAGCCTCACGCGCGCCACCTTGCGCAGTGCCGAGTTGGGCTTGCGCGGCGTGATCGTGCGCACCTGGGTACAGACCCCGCGCTTCTGCGGGCAGGCCTGCAGTGCCGGTGACTTGGATTTGTTTCGCGGCCGCTTGCGGCCCTTGCGGATAAGCTGGTTGATGGTCGGCATCTCCTCTCTCCTACCTGCTCCGGCGCCGCTACGGCTGTGCCAACCTCATACGGGCAGCACAAATACCCGGTCCCACCCTCGGCGTCACGGGGCGATCATCTGACTACCTCGGTACCCTGGCGTTCGGGATGCCCTCTTGTCGGGACAGGGCGTAGCGACGGCGCACCAACGCCCCAACGGTCCGAGAGCGAAAGTGCGGGACTCAAGTTAGTTGAGCGCGACGAAAAGGTCAACCCCGAAGTGCACCGCGCCGGCGGCGGCCGCCGCGCTGCGCCGCCGCCGAATCCCTGCGCAACCGGCGAGGCCCGCGGCGCTACTGAGGCGCGACCTCCGCGCGCGGTTCGGCAGGGCCCGACTCCGCATCCGGCTCCGCGGCTGGCTCGAAGCCCGCGCCGGGCACCATGCTCTCCACGCCGGAGTCGACCTCCTCGTAGGCGTCGTCCAACTCCTGTTCCGCCGCTTCCCGCTCCAGCTCCTCCTGGCGCCGCTGTTCCAGAATCCGCTGGATCTTGACATCCAGGTTCTCCATGTTCTCGTCGAACAGCTTCACATCGCGGTACTGTCGCATGCCGGTTCCGGCCGGAATCAGGTGGCCGATGATCACGTTCTCCTTCAGCCCGCTGAGGCGGTCGGAGGCACCCGCGATGGAGGAATTGGTCAGCACCCGAGTGGTCTCCTGGAACGACGCCGCCGAGATGAAGGAGTCGATGTTGAGCGAGGCGCGGGTGATTCCCAGCAGCAGCGGCTGGGCCACGGCCGGCTGACCGCCCTCGCGCATCACCTTGTGGTTCTCCTCGTTGAAGGTGTGGCGATCCACCTGCTGGCCGTAGATGAAGGTGGTATCGCCCACTCCCACGATCTCGATCTTCTTCATCATCTGGCGAATGATCACGCCGATGTGCTTGTCGTTGATCTTCACGCCCTGCAGGCGGTACACCTCCTGGATCTCGTTCACCAGGTAGCGCTGCAGTTCGTTCTCGCCGAGAATCTGGAGGATGTCGTGGGGATCGATACCCCCGTCGCACAGCAACTCGCCGGCCTCCACCGTGTCGCCGTCGCGCACCAGCAGGTGCTTGCCCATCGGCACGGCGTGCTTGTACTCCTTGTCGAACGGGTCGATCACGTTGATCGAACGCTTGCCCTTGGAAATACCCTTGAACTTCACCAGGCCGCCGATCTTGGCGAGCACCGCCGGAGACTTGGAGCGGCGCGCCTCGAACAGCTCACCCACCCGCGGCAGACCGCCGGTGATGTCGCGGGTCTTGACGCTCTCCTTCAGCAGCTTGGCCACCACGCGGCCGGCAACCACCTCTTCGGCGTCCTCGACGTTGAGATAGGCCTGGCCCGGCAGGTAGTAGGTAGCGACCTCGTTCTCCTCCTCGTCCACCACGATGATCCGCGGCTGCAGCGACTCCAGGGGGAACTCGGTAATCTTCTTCTCGATCTTGCCGGTGTCTTCGTTGATCTCTTCCTTGAGGGTCGTGCCCAGCACGATGTCCTCGAATCGCACCCGGCCGGACACCTCGGCGATGATCGGCTCCGCGAACGGGTCGAAGTAGGCGATCGTCTCATCTGCCGGTACCACCTGGCCCGCCTGCACCAGCAGCTCGGAGCCGTTGCGCACCTCCACGCGCTTGGGTTGGGCGATGATCAGGATCTGATCCTCATGGAAGAAGATGAACCCGACATCCTCGGCCAGGATGGCGCTGCCGTTGCGCCGCAGCAGTTCCGCCTCGCCCAGCACCTGCTGCCCATTCTCCACCAGCACCTGGTCGCCGGGCTGCCGGGCGATCTGCTGGATCACCTTGTTCACCACCAGGAAACCCTTGCGGCTGAACAGCAGATTGCCGTTCTCTCGGGTCACCGTGGTGCCGTGCACCTCCCGCACGTATACCGGATAGCGCAGATAGATCCGGTTCTCCTCACTCACCTGGGTAGCGGCGCCGCCGATGTGGAAGGTACGCATGGTGAGCTGGGTCCCCGGCTGACCGATGGACTGGGCGGCGATGATCCCCACCGCCTCGCCGATCTCTACCGTGCGGTTGGTCGCCAGGTTGCGGCCGTAGCACTTCTGGCACACCCCCTGCTTCGACTCGCAGGTCAGCACGGTGCGGATCCGAACCGACTCCACGCCGATGCGCTCGATCAGCTCCGCGATGTCGTCGGTGATCTCCTCGTTTACGTTTACCAGGATGTCCCGCGTAATGGGATGGCGTACCCGCTCCAGGGTAAAGCGGCCCGCAATCCGGTCGCGTAGCGGCTCGACGATCTCCTCGCCATCCTTGATGGCACTCTGGTCGATGCCGTTGATGGTGCCGCAGTCCACCTCGTTCACCACCACGTCCTGGGCGATGTCCACCAGGCGCCGGGTCAGATACCCCGCATCCGCGGTCTTCAACGCCGTGTCCGCCAGACCCTTGCGGGCACCGTTGGTGGAAATGAAGAACTCGGTGACGTCGAGGCCCTCCTTGAAGCTGGAGCGAATCGGCAACTCGATGATGTCACCGGAGGGTTTGGCCATCAGACCACGCATGCCGGCGAGCTGGCGGATCTGACTGCGACTGCCGCGGGCACCGGAGTTGGCCATCATGTGCACCGGGTTGAAGCCCTGCTTGTCCGCCTCCAGCTCCTTCATCAACTCGTTGGTCAGGTCGTCGTTGGTGGTGCTCCAGACCTCGATGACACGGTTGTACCGCTCTTCGTTGGTGATGTGGCCCTGCAGGTACTGGTTGTGGATCTGTTCCACCTGCTCGGTGGCAGCCCTGATCATGCCCTCCTTGGCGTTGGGGATGATGATATCGTCCATCCCGATGGTGGCACCGAACTTGGTAGCGTAGCGAAAGCCCAGTTCCTTGACCGAATCCAGCATTCTTACGGTCACGTCGGGGCCGTGATCCTGGTAGCACTGGGCGATCAGGTCGCGCAGCCCCTTTTCGTTGAGGGGCTCGTTGATGAACTCCACCACGTCGGGCAACTCCTCGTTGAGGATCACCCGGCCGGGCGTGGTCTCGACGTAGCCGTCATGCGCGCCGTTGGCCTCGGGGGCACGGTCAGCGTGCGCGCCGTTCAGCCGCACGTGAATGCGGGCATTGTAGTCCACGCTGTGGGCATCGACCGCCATCAGCACCTCGTAGGGGCTGGAGAAGTAGCGTCCCTCTCCCTTGGCGCCCGGCTTGACCAGGGTCAGGTAGTTGATGCCCAACACCATGTCCTGCGTCGGCACCACGATGGGCGCCCCGTTGGCCGGATTGAGCAGGTTCTGCGAGGAGAGCATGAGGGTCCAGGACTCGATCTGCGCCTCGGGGCTCAGCGGCACGTGCACCGCCATCTGGTCGCCGTCGAAGTCGGCGTTGAACGCGTGGCAGACCAGCGGGTGCAGCTTGATCGCCTTGCCTTCCACCAGCACCGGCTCGAACGCCTGGATGCCGAGACGGTGCAGCGTGGGCGCGCGGTTGAGCAGCACCGGGTGCTCGGCGATCACCTCTTCCAGCACCGCCCACACCTCGGAGGTTTCTTCCTCCACCAGGGACTTGGCCTTCTTGATGTTGAAGACCACGTCCTTCTCGACCAGCTTCTTCATGATGAACGGCTTGAACAGCTCAAGCGCCATCTTGGTGGGCAGGCCGCACTGGTGCAGCTTGAGGTCCGGGCCGACCACGATCACCGACCGTCCGGAGTAGTCCACGCGCTTGCCCAGCAGGTTCTGGCGGAACCGACCCTGCTTGCCCTTGAGCATGTCGGACAGCGACTTGAGCGGACGGTTGGCCGCACCCTTCACCACGCGCTTCTTCTTGGAGTTGTCGAACAGCGCATCCACCGCCTCCTGCAGCATGCGCTTCTCGTTGCGGATGATGATGTCGGGGGCGTTGAGCGCCAGCAGCCGCTTGAGGCGGTTGTTGCGGTTGATCACCCGGCGGTAGAGGTCGTTCAGATCCGAGGTGGCGAAACGCCCGCCGTCGAGTTGCACCATGGGCCGCAGCTCGGGCGGAATCACGGGGATCACGTCGAGGATCATCCACTCGGGCTGATTTCGCGAATCGCGAAAGTTCTCCACGATCTCGATCCGCTTCAGCAGCCGCTTGTCGCTCTTGGCACCCTTCTCCACCATCCTGGCGCGCAACTCGACGCTCAGGGAATCGAGTTCCAGGCTCTCCAGCAGGGTACGAATCGCTTCCGCGCCGATACCGGCCGAGAAGCTCGTCTGGAAGCGGGCGCGTGCCTCCAGGTATTCCTCTTCGGTGAGCAGATCCATGCGCTTCAGGTCGGTGTCGCCGGGATCGATCACGATGTACTTCTCGTAGTACAGAATGGAGCGCAGCGCGGCGATCGACAGGTCGAGCAGCAGCCCCATGCGCGACGGTACCGAGCGGTAGAACCAGATGTGCGAGACCGGTGCCGCCAGCTCGATGTGGCCCATGCGCTCGCGCCGCACCCGAAAGTGGGTTACCTCCACGCCGCAACGATCGCAGATCACGCCACGGTACCGGATCGACTTGAACTTGCCGCAGTAGCACTCCCACTCCTTGGTGGTGCCGAAGATGCGCTCGCAGAACAGGCCATCCTTCTCCGGCCGCAGGGTGCGATAGTTGATCGTCTCCGGCTTCTTGACCTCGCCGTAGGACCAGGCCCGGATCTCCTCCGGCGAAGCCAGCTTTATGGTAATGCGCTCGAAGTCCTGAAAGTCTCTCATGCCACCGTCCTAAAACCTTGCTCCCTGGCGGCTGATCAGTTCCTCATCGCGCTCGGTGAGAGGGATCAGCTTGCCACGCGAATCGTAGATCGAGATGTCCAGCGTCAGCCCGCGCAGCTCCTGCACCAGCACGTTGAACGACTCGGGTACGCCGGAGGGCTGGAATGCCTCCCCCTTCACAATGCTCTCGTAGATCTTGGCCCGCCCCGTCATGTCGTCCGACTTTACCGTGAGCAGCTCCTGCAGGGTGTTGGCGGCGCCGTAGGCTTCCAGCGCCCACACCTCCATTTCACCCAGCCGCTGGCCGCCGAACTGGGCCTTGCCACCCAGAGGCTGCTGGGTAACCAGGGAATAGGGACCGGTGGAGCGGGAGTGCATCTTGTCGTCCACCAGGTGCAGCAGCTTCATCATGTAGATCACGCCCACCGTCACCGGGTTCTCGAACGCCTCGCCGGTCAGACCATCGTGCAACGTGATCTTGGAGGTCTCGGGCAACCCGGCCTCGCGCAGCTTGTCGGCGATCATCTCGTTGGTGGCTGACTGGAACACCGGGGTGGCGTACCACTCGTGGAGCCGCTCCGCGGCCCAGCCCAGCTCGGTCTCCATGATCTGCCCCAGGTTCATGCGCGACGGCACACCGAGGGGATTGAGCACGATGTCCACCGGGGTACCGTCAGCCATGAACGGCATGTCTTCCTCGGGGAGGATGCGCGCGATCACCCCCTTGTTGCCGTGGCGGCCGGCCATCTTGTCGCCCTCCTGCAGCTTGCGCTTGGTGGCGACCAGCACCTTGACCACTTCCTCCACCCCGGGGTTGAGCTCGTCACCGTCCACGCGCCGCAGGCGCTGCACGTCGATCACGGTCCCCTCCACCCCGTGCGGCACGCGCAGCGAGGTGTCCCGCACCTCTTTCGCTTTCTCGCCGAAGATGGAGTTCAGCAGCTTGAATTCCGGGGTGGAATCGGTCTCGCTCTTGGGCGTCACCTTGCCCACCAGGATGGCGGAATCGGGCACGTGCGCACCGATGCGCACCACTCCCTCCTCGTCGAGCTGGTCGAACGCCTGCTCGCTGGTGTTGGGAATGTCGCGGGTGATCTTTTCCGGCCCCAGCTTGGTCTCGCGGACGTCGACCGAGAACTCCTTGATGTGGATGGACGTGAAGATGTCCTCCTTGATCACCTTGGAGGAGATCAGGATCGCGTCCTCGTAGTTGTAGCCGTTCCACGGCATGAAGGCGACGATCACGTTGCGCCCGAGCGCCAGCTCGCCCTTGAAGGTGGCGGGACCGTCGGCGAGTACGTCGCCGGCCGCCACGCTCTGGCCTACCTGGACGATCGGCTTCTGCGAGAAGCAGGTGTCCTGATTGGTGCGCTGGTACTTGACCAGGTCGTAGACGTCGCTGCCGTCCTCGAAACGCGACTGGCCGCTGCGCCCGGCGCTGCCGTTGCCGTTGACCTGGTCCGGCCTGATACGCACCTGGCGACTGGTCACGTGCACCACCTTGCCGGCTCTCTCGGCCAGCACCAGCACCCCCGAGTCGTAGGCGGTCTTGCCCTCCATGCCGGTTCCCACCCGCGGCGGCTCCGGCTGAATGAGCGGCACCGCCTGGCGCTGCATGTTGGACCCCATCAGCGCACGGTTGGCGTCGTCGTGCTCCAGGAACGGAATCAGCGACGCCGACACCGAGATGATCTGCTTCGGTGACACGTCCATGTACTGGATCGACTCGGGGCCGGCCGCGATGTAGTCGCCGCCCTTGCGTACGGCCATCAGGTGGTCGGGCAGCTTGCCGCTGGTGTCGACCGTGGCTCCCGCCTGGGCGATGAAGAACTTCTCTTCCTCGATTGCCGACAGGTACTCGATCTTGCGGGTGACCGCACCGTTCTCCACCTTGCGGTAGGGGGTCTCCAGGAAACCGTACTCATTGACGGTGGTGTAGTTTGCCAGCGAGACGATCAGGCCGATATTGGGGCCCTCCGGGGTCTCGATCGGACACATGCGCCCGTAGTGCGTGTAGTGTACGTCACGCACCTCGAATCCGGCGCGGTCCCGCGACAGCCCGCCGGGACCGAGGGCGTTCAGCCGCCGCTTGTGGGTCAGCTCGGCCAGCGGGTTGACCTGATCCATGAACTGGGACAGCTGGCTGGAGCCGAAGAACTCCTTGATGGTGGCCACGATCGGCTTGATGGAGATCAGGTCCTGCGGGCGTATCGTATCCGCCTCCTTCAGCGACATGCGCTCCTTGGCGATACGCTCCATCCGGGTGAATGCCACCTTCAGGTGGTTGGTCAGCAACTCGCCCACCGAGCGCACGCGCCGGTTGCCCAGGTGGTCGATGTCGTCGATGTTGCCTTCGCCGATGAACACCCGCACCAGGAAGGTCATCGTGGCGACGATGTCATCCGGCGTCAGCGTGTGACTCTCCTTGGGCTCCGGGTAGTCGAACTTCTTGTTCAGCTTGTAGCGGCCTACCCGCCCCAGGTCGTACCTGCGGGGCGAAAAGAACATGCTGTGCAGGTCTTTTTCGGCGCTCTCGATGGTGATCGGCTCACCCGGCTTGATCACCGCGTAGACGCGCGCTATCGCCTCCTCCTTGGACAGCTCATCGCGTTCGCTGTCATCCTTGATCAGCTTGATCTCTTCGCGTTCGAAGCAGTTCAGGATGATCTGACTGTGCAGCGACTGGGGATGATCGAGATCGATGATCTCGACCGTGCGAATCCCCGAATGGAGCAGCTCCTCGACATCGTGGGGATGAATCTTCTCACCCGCCCGGTACAGCTTCTTCTGCACCTCGCCGTCGCTGCGGTACACCGCCTTGGAAAACACGCTGCCGATGAGAGCTTCCTTGGCTTCCCCCGAATCGTCGATGGTGATCGACTTGGTCTGATAGAACAGCTCGATGATGCGCTCCCGGCTGTCGAACCCGAGGGCCCGCAGAAAGATCGTCGCCAGCAGCCGCTTCTTGCGATCTATCTTGGCGAATATCAGTTCGTTCTTCTGATCTACCTCGAACTCGAGCCAGGAGCCGCGATACGGAATGATACGAGAGGTGTATGCCCCCTTCTCATGCGAGAAGATGACCCCCGGGGAGCGATGGATCTGACTCACCACTACCCGTTCGGCACCGTTGATGATGAAGGTGCCGCGCCCGGTCATGAGCGGGATGTCGCCCATGTAGATCTCTTTCTGACGAATCTCCCCGGTGCCCCAGAAAACCAGATTGATCTTTGCCTTGAGCGGGATGACGTAGGAAAGGCCCTTGTTCTTGCACTCCTGCTCGGTGAGCTTGATTCCGGATTCGTCGAGGTTGTAGCCGACGTACTCCAGCACCATGTCCCCGTTGGGACTCTCGATCGGGAATATCTCCTGGAACACCTCCTCGAGTCCCTGGAGGGCAGGCTCCTGCCCGACCGCCAGCACCAGCCGCTGCAGAAAGCGCTCGTAGGAGGAAAGCTGGATATCGACCAGGTTGGGCATGGCGATGACGTCGTCGCGTCCGCGCCCGAGAAACGTGCGCGCAATGCGCGTCGCAGCCATCGTGCTCGCAACATTCATCGTGCTTGTGTGACTCCTGGATATAGGTGTCCAGTGCCGCCGGTAACGACCTGCCGGTGAAGTGAGACACCACAGCCGCAGTGCGGCTGCAACTGGGATACGGAGCCGGCGAAGGGGCATCGCCGGCACAGGTAGAAGCGCTTGGTAGCCGTTTACTGGACCTCGACGGTGCCGCCGGCGGTCTCCAACTGGTCTTTCAGTTTTTCCGCTTCCTCCTTGGAAACAGCTTCCTTGATCGGTCTGTCCTGAGTCTCCACGAGCTGCTTGGCCTCCTTGAGACCCAGGCCCGTGATTGCCCGCACTTCTTTGATGATGGGGATCTTCTTGCCGGCATCGAAGCCCTTCAGCAGCACCGTGAACTCGGTTTGCTCTTCCTCTTCCTCGGCGGCGTCGGCGCCGGCGGCGGGGGCAGCCGCTACTGCTACGGGAGCCGCGGCGCTCACCCCGAACTTGTCTTCGAACGCCTTCACCAGCTCCGAGACCTCAAGCACGCTCATGCTCGAAATCGCGTCGATTATCTGCTCAGTGGAAAGTGCAGCCATCTGTTGTCTCTCCTATGTCTCCTTGTGAATTGGTGTCTAACCTGTTTCGTCTTGGTTCGCTTTCGTCTGTTCGGCCTTCTGGTCGGCGACCGCCTGCAGGACCCGTGCCACCCGTTCCACCGCTGCGCGCAGGACGTAGGCGAGACCGCGCACGGGGCCGTTCATGGCGCCCATCAGCAGCGCCAGGAGCTGGTCGCGGCTCGGCAGCCGTGACAGCGCCACCACCTCCTGCGGGCCGATCGCCTTGCCGTCGACATATCCGCCCTTCACCTTGACCGGCGCGTTGCGACCGAAGTCCAGCAGCGCCTTGGAGACCGCGGCCACGTCGTCGCGTACCAGTGCCAGCGCCGTGGGTCCGGTCAGGTACTCGTCGGTTCCCTCACGCCCCAGCTGTTGCAACGCAATCTTGGTATACCGGTTCTTGACCACCGAGTAGCGCGCGCTGCTGGCGCGCAGCAGACCGCGCAACTCCGTAATCTGGCTGACCGACAGGCCGCGGAAGTCGGAGAAATAGACATTCGGATACTCCTCCAGCGCCGCCTTCAGCGCCGCCACCTGGTCGATCTTGTACTGTTGCACGCCCTCAGCCATGGGCCACCGATTCCTGCTCCACCCTGATGCCGGGTCCCATGGTCGAGCTGACGGCCACGGAGGCGATGAATTCTCCCTTGAGGTCGGGCGGCCGGCGCTTGCCGATCTCGTCGAGGAGCGCGGAAACGTTCTCACCGACCGGCTCCGGGTCCATCGACGCCTTGCCGACCGCCATGTGCACCACGCCGGTCTTGTCGGCGCGGAACTCCACCCGCCCGCGCTTGAGCTCCGCGATCGCGGCGCTCAGATCATTGGTAACGGTACGCGTCTTCGGGTTGGGCATCAGCCCTCTGCGGCCGAGCACCGGTCCCAACCTGCCGACGTGGCGCATCATGTCCGGCGTGGCCACGGCCACGTCGAAGTCCAGCCAGCCGCCGCGGATCTTTTCGACCAGATCCTCCGCGCCGACGTGAGCGGCCCCGGCGGCCTGCGCCTCTTGCGCCTTCTCATCGCGGGCGAACACCAGGATCCGCTGCTCCGCCTGAAACCCGTGCGGCAGCACGGTGGTGTCACGCACCGTCTGGTTGCCCTTGATGTTGAGCTTGACATGGCACTCCACGGTCTCGTCGAAGTTCGCGGAAGAGTTGCTCTTGACCATGGCGAGGGCTTCCGCGAGGGGATAGCTGCGGGCGCGGTCCAGCCGCTCCGCGGCCGCCCGGTAGCGCTTGCTGCGTGGCATCTGCTTCAGTCCTCCACCGTTACGCCCATGCTGCGGGCAGTGCCGGCTATCACCTTGGACGCCGCCTGCAGATCATTGGCGTTGAGATCCTGCATCTTGCGGGTCGCGATTTCCTCGAGCGCGGCACGAC
The DNA here is from genome assembly GCA_965203905.1 of Spirochaetia bacterium. Classification (GTDB taxonomy): domain Bacteria; phylum Spirochaetota; class Spirochaetia; order SZUA-6; family Bin103; genus Bin103. The sequence continues at coordinate 7,427,087 of CBDBDQ010000005.1, forward strand.
TGATGACGCCGACCTTGGTGCGGTTCGATTCCGGCGATCCCTTGTCGAGACCGATCGCCTTCTTGATCAGCACCGCGGCCGGCGGCGTCTTGATCTCGAAGCTGAAGGTACGGTCGGCGAAGACCGTAATCACGACCGGGACCGTCAGGCCCGGCTCCTCGCTCTTGGTGCGGTCGTTGAACTGCTGCACGAATTGCGGCGCGCTCACACCGTGTGGACCCAGTGCCGGTCCCACCGGCGGTGCCGGCGTCGCCTGCCCCGCGGGCACCTGCAACTTGATGACTGCGTTGACGCGTTTCTTGGCCATGCTTGCTCCTGACTTACACCTTCTCCACCTGGAGAAAGTCCAGCTCCACCGGCGTCGAGCGGCCAAAGATGCCCACCGACACCCGCAGCTTGCCCTTCTCCAGGTTGACTTCCTCTACGGTACCGGTAAAGGAGTCGAACGGGCCGTCGACGATGCGCACCGACTCGCCGAGCGAGAAGGACTGCCGCGGCCGCATCATGCGATCGGTCTTGATGGCGCCCGACTTCTGCAGTATCGAACGCACCTCGTCACCGGAAATCGGCTGCGGCTTGCGGCCGGTCTGTGCTCCCACGAAGGCCGTCACTCCCTGAATCCGGCGGATCGAGGAGGTCAGCTCCTTCCAGCGCGCGTCGCCCAGATCCATCTCCAGGAGAATGTAGCCGGGCAGGAACTTCTTGGAGGTGACGCGCTTCTTGCCGTCCCTGACCTCGACCACCTCTTCCTGGGGCACCTTGACGTCGAACAGCTGCTCCTTGAACTCCTGGCTCTCCATGAGGCGAGTCAGGTGCTTCTGCACCTTGTTCTCGTAACCTGAATAGGTGTGAACTACGTACCAGCCTTTCGCCATTTCGTGCTCGTCGGGTTACCTCAACCTGCGTCGCGTACCGGTCTTCTAAAAGATGAAATCGATGGCCTGGAAGAAAACGAAGTCGACGATTCCCAGAGCCAGAGCGATCAGGGCGACCGATATCAGTACTATCCTGGTTGAGTTTCCAACCTCCTCACGACTCGGCCACGACACCTTGCGCAACTCGGCATAGCTCTCGCGAAAAAACTGAACGATGCGCTTCACAGCCCCTCACACGCTCGCATTTTTGCTTCCGCACCTACCTGCCGACAGGCGCTCCAGGCCAGGCAGGATTCGAACCTGCAACATCCGGTTTTGGAGACCGGCGCTCTGCCAATTGGAGCTACTGGCCTTTGCTGCTCCAGCCGCCCACCGTCAGCAGGCGCCGGACTACCACCCGCGGCGGACCAGCCCCGCGACGGACCGGTCGCCAGCGTACACCCGAGCCCGGTGCGTCCTGTCCCCGGCGCAACCAACGATCGCGCCGCCCGGGAGGCCCTACTTGACCCGGCCCTCCCGATGCCGCGCATGGGTGCGACAACGCGGACAGTACTTCATCAGTTCCAGCTTTCCCTGCACCGTGCGGCGGTTCTTGGGAGTCGTGTAATTGCGCACACGGATTCCATTGGTTGCCTCGGAGCACGGCACACACTCCAACGACACCAACTCGACAACTTTCGCCTTGGCCATCCTACGGAGATCTCCACCTCTTGTCGGAAGCGAGAATATAGACCCCTGATCAAGAAAAGACAAGCCCCCGACCGGACTTGAACCGGTGACCCCCACCTTACCATGGTGGTGCTCTGCCAACTGAGCTACAGAGGCCGGACATACTCAGAAGCCACCGCAAGCGGACCGACCCAGCAGCGGATCAACCCGGCAGCGGATCAACGGCCCCTTCCCTCCAGGAGCGGCGCCGCATGGCTCCTCCAGTGAGGCAAGCTACTCAGCCTCCCACCGCCGTGTCAACGGTACCCCGGACAACACGTTCGAAGATGCACACCGCGGAACCGCCGTAGCGGCGGCGCTCGAGGCAGGCGAATCCCGGTGCGCCCGGCAGCGCCTCCTGAACCGGCAGGTGGAGCAGCACCAGGGCGCGGTCGCGCAGCAGGGCGCCGTCACCCAGCGCCGCCAGCAGTTCCGCCTTGTAGCGATAGCCAAACGGCGGATCGACGAAGGCCAGATCCCACCCGCCACCGGCGGCGCGACGCGCTCGGGCAAGGAAGCGTTCGCAGGGTGAGATGTGGATACGCACTGCCGCACTCACGAAGCTGGTGTTGCGCCGCAAGCAGGTGCGCTTGCGCGGGTCTCGCTCCACCAGTGTGACGCTGGCTGCTCCCCGCGACGCCGCCTCCACCGCCACGCTGCCGGAGCCGCTGAACAGGTCCAGGAAGTGCGCCCCCTCCATGACCACACCACGCGCCGCCAGCACGTTGAACAGCGCCTCGCGCATCCGGTCGGTGGTCGGGCGCACCGGGGGCGGCGGGACCTCCAGGCGCCGGCCACGATAGCGGCCACCGGTAACGCGCATGCCGGCTAATCTCCCGCGCCGGCCGCGCGCGGCGTGCCGGGCGCGGCGCATGCGTTGCGGGCGTCGCGCCGCGCCTGCTGCGCAAGCGCCAGATCGCGTCCCAGGTCGGCCACCCGCAGCTCCGGCATACCGGCTTGCCGCAGGCCGAGCAGCTCGCCCGGTCCCCGCAGCGTCAAGTCGCGTTCGGCGATCTCGAAGCCGTCGGCGGACTCCTTCAGCGCCCGCAGCCGCGCCGCCCCGGTGGCGGCCAGCGACGCCGAATAGAGGAGAAACGCGTAGCCCTGGCGAGGCCCTCGCCCGACGCGGCCGCGCAACTGGTGCAGGGTCGCCAGCCCGAACCGCTCGGCTCCCAGCACCACCATGCCGGAAGCGTTGCTCACGTCCACGCCTACCTCCACCACGGTGGTCGCCACCAGCACCGCCAGCTCACCATTGCGGAACGCCTCCATGGCGTCATGCTTCTGCTGCTCGGGCATGGCACCGTGGATCAGCCCCACGCCGAACTCCGGGAAGACCTCGGTGGTCAGCGTAGCGTGCAACGACACGGCGTCGGGAATCGGCGCGGGCGGCGCCCCGCCGTCATCCGGTGCCGGATCGGAGCCGCTGCCGTCGGCCGCCGGAGACTCCCCGATTCTGGGTGCGACGAAGTAAGCCTGCCCGCCGCCAGCCAGTTCCCGCCGCACCCGTGCCAACACCTCGGGCAGCCGATCGCTGCGTGCCAGGTGGGTACGTACGGGGAGACGTCCGGGCGGCAACTGTCGAATCAGCGACAACTCCAGGTCGCCGTACACCGTCAGGGCGAGGGAACGCGGGATCGGGGTCGCCGTCATGAGCAGGAGATCGGCTCCCGGGTTGCGCTCCAGCAGGTGGCGGCGCTGCGCTACGCCGAACCGGTGCTGCTCATCCACGATCACCAGTCCCAGACGTCCGAACGCCACGTCACCCTGCAACAGTGCATGGGTGCCGACCAGGAGGTCGATTTGCCGGGCTCGCAGCGCGGCGAGCAAGTCCTGCCGCCCCGCGCGGCGCCCGCGGCTGGCGTCGGGAGCCGTGTTGCCCGTCAGCAGCGCCACGTTGATTCCGCAGGGAGCGAGCACGCCGGCGGCCGTTCGAGCGTGCTGCCGGGCGAGCAACTCGGTCGGGACGATCAGCGCCACCTGCTGCTGCGCCTCGATGACACAGGCGGCGGCCAGCAACGCTACCAGCGTCTTGCCACAGCCAACCTCCCCCTGCAGCAGGCGCGCGCCGGGCAGCGGCGCGCGCAGCCCGGCGGCGATCTCACGGCATACCGTCTCCTGGTCGCCGGTCAGCGCAAACGGCAGCCCGCGGAGCACCCGGTCGGACAACGCACCGGAAAAGTAGCGCGGCGCCCTTCGCGGCGGCTGCCGCCGGTGCAGAGCGAACTGCAGTTGCAGCAACTCGGCGTAGGCCACCGAGGTACGCGCGTGGCGCAGTGCCGCGCTATCGTCGGGGAAGTGCAGCGCTCGTATCGCGGCCGCCACCGGCAGCAGGCCGCGGCGTCTGCAGTAGCTGTCCCAGGGTGTCTCCAGCCCCTGCAGGCAGGTACACGCGGCGAGCATGGTCCGGCGCAGCAGCGCCGGGCGCACGCCCTCGGCAAGGGGGTAGACGGGTATGATGCGACCGAAGCTCGCCGCATCGGCGCCACGCTGCAGCTCGAACGTGCCCGCCTCCAGCGCCGTGCCGCGACGTTCGAACACGGCCGCTACCGTGATCCGGGTACCGACCGGAAGGGAGCGGGCCAGAAACCGGCGGCCGAAACAGAGCAGCGCCGCGCTTGCCGGCTCCCCGGACTGCCCGGCGCCAAGCTCCAGCCGCAGGTGGCGGCCGCGCGGGCCAAACCAGCGGTGTGCCGTCACGGTCGCCTGCACCACTACCGGCCGCCCCGGCAGCACCGAGGACAGTGGTGTGAATCGGCTGCGATCCTCGTGGGCGCGTGGGAAGTGCTCCAGCAAGTCGCCCACCGTCGCCAAACCCAGACGCGCCAAGGCCCGCGCCGTGGCCGGGCCCACCCCCGGCAGGCTGGTCAACGGCGCGGTCAGGGTCGCCAGCAACACCTCGCTAGGAGAGCGAGAACAGGTATCTCACCAGGAACTCGGTGACGACGCGTCCTACGATCCATATCCCGAACAGGATCACGATGGTGATCAGGAGATAGTTCGCCTCGCTGCCGTTCTCGCCCAGCGGGATGTAGCGCGCCACGGTGCGCACGGGAGCCTGCGCCAGGGCATGCACCATGCGCGCCATCGGCGTGTCGGTGCGGCCGAGGAAACGCAGGGTCACGAAGCGCGCGACACAGGCCACCAGCAGCACCAGCACGATGATCGACGCCATGCGCCACGCGGCGAACACCGATACCCCCAGGAAGTAGCCGGCCGTGACCTGCTGCTGATTGGCCAACTGCCGGGTCATCTCGGAGGCCACCACCAGCACGAAGATGCCGGCCAGTGGGGTGAAGTCCATCCCGCCGGCACGCAGGAAGGTGAAGCGCTGGAAGAGCTGGAGGTAGGGGTCGGTAGCCTGGCGCAGGTAGCTGGTGAGGGTGTTTGCCGCCCCGCCCGGCGACACCCCGCGAAACCAGGACGCCATGATGCGCAGCACGATCAGCAGCATGTAGGCGATCAGGGCTACGTTGATGACGCGAAAGAAATCCTGCATGGTTTGCGGCCGCTAATCAGGCCCATCGGGAAGTATGCGATAGAAACGCGACTCGGAAAAGATACCGGGCGCGGTCCGGATGGCGTCGAGAGCGGCCCGTGCGCGCTGCTCGGCCACGGGGTCCACCAGCACGTAGAGATCCGACGGTTGCTCGGGATCTTCCCACTTCTGGTGCACCGACTCGATGTTGATCCCGTGCTCGGCCAACAACCCCGTCACCTGGGCCCAGATGCCCGGTCGGTTCTCGGTGACGAAGTGGAAGTAGTAGCGGAACGTGAGCTGCTCCGAGGGAAACAGTTCGCGCGGTGCCGCCGCGGGCTCGGCCGCGGCACCACCCGCCAGCAGGTCGGTCAGGTCGGCGGCCACCGACGACGCGGTCGGCTCGCCGCCGGCGCCGCGGCCGATGAGCACCGACGGCCCCTGGAAGTCGGAATCGATGAGCACCGCGTTGAACTCGTTGCCCACGCCCGCCAGGGGATGGTGCTCGGCAACCAGGGCGGGGAACACCGCCACCGAGGTCAACCCGTCGATGATCCGGCCCATCGCCACCAGCTTGAAGACGAACCCCGACATACCGGCGAAGGCTACGTCCTTCGCGGTCACACTCTCGATTCCGTCCCACATCGCGTCCCGGTAGCGACACCAGCCGCCGAACGCCAGGCTGCTGAGAATCGCCATCTTCTGCACCGCGTCGGTGCCGTCGACGTCCAGGGTAGGATCGGCTTCGGCGAAACCGTGTTCCTGGGCCTCGGCCAGAGCCTCCGCAAACGACGCCCCGGCCTGCGTCATGCGCGTCAGGATGTAGTTGGTGGTGCCGTTGACGATGCCGGTGAGGCTGCGGATGCGGTTTGCACTCAGGCTCTCGCGAATCACCTTGATCACCGGGATGCCGCCGCATACCGACGCCTCGAAGCGAAGCTGCACGCCCTGGCGGTGGGCCAGCGCCAGCAGTTGGTCGCCGGACTCGGCGATCAACGCCTTGTTGGCGGTGATGACGTGCTTGCCGGCACGGATGGCGGCGGTTATGAGCTCGCGCGGCTGCTCCACGCCCCCCATCAGTTCCACGACCACGTCGACCGCGGGATCCGCCAGCACGTCGCGGTAACCCTGCACCAGCAAACCGGGGGGCACCGCGCGCGGCTTGTTCAGGTCGGACACACCGACGCGCACCAGCTCCACGCGCACGCCGAAGCGGCGCGTCCACACCTCGCCGTTGGACGCAATGAGGCGCGCGAAGGCCCCTCCCGCGGTTCCCAACCCCACCAGACCGATACCGATCCGGCGTACCGTACTGCTGCCTTGCTGACTCATTCGGTCCATGCCTCGCTCACCTGGGGCACGCGGCGCAGGCGGTCGATCGCCTCGGCGCCACCGTCGACGCGCAGAACCGGGTGAGCCCTGATTACTACCTCCCTGCGGGTATCCATGTAGTGAATGTACAACCTCAGATCGCCGCGGGTGTCGATACAGCGGTTATACAGGTCGGCGAGCTGCTCGTCGGTTGCCGCGGCGTTCACGCGCAAGTGCAGCGACCGCGCGACGCGATCCGCCGCCTGCTGCGGCTCGCTGAGCGACTCCACCAGCAGCTTGGGATCACCGCGGCTGCGATCCACGGTACCGGCGGCGGCCACCACCGCGCCGCTCTCCAGCAACGCGCGACTGGCGCTGAACGGGTCGGAGAATATCACCATCTCGGCGGAGCCGGAAGTGTCCTCCAGGCTGGCGAACGCCATCTGGCGACCGGTGCGGGTCTGGATCTCGCGGATTTCCCCCACTACGCCGATCGCGGTCACCGTGGTCTCGCCCTTGGCGCCCACGCGGGCATAGGCGGCCAGCTCGGCGAGCCGCACCGCCGCCTTGCGCTCCATCAACGCGCGGTACTCGTCCAGGGGATGCCCGGAGAAGAACATGCCCAGCGCTTCCTTTTCCAGCCGCAGCCGTTCGCGCTGCGGCAACTCCTCCTGCGGCTCGAGGGCGAAGCGGCGCGGCAGGTCCTGGGTGTCGTCGAACAGCGACTGCTGGCCGTAGCGGCGGCTCTCCTTCTCCGCCGCTACCTCCTCCAGCAGCCGCTCCACGTTGGCCAGCAGGGTGGCGCGGTTGTGACCCTCGTGCAGCCCGTCGAAGGCGCCCACCTGGATCAAGGTCTCCACCACCTTGCGGTTGACCTGCCCGAGCTCCACCCGTTCCAGAAAGTCGACGAGATCGCGATAGGCGCCACCCTCGGCACGCCGGGCGACGATCTCGGCCACCGCGCCGGCGCCCACGTTCTTGATTCCCTGCAGGCCGTAGACGATGCGGCCCTCCACCACCGAAAAGTCGCCCACCGACAGGTTGACGCTGGGCGGCGCCACCTCCAGGCCCAGGTCGCGCGCCTCGGCGATGTATTCGGCCAGCTTGTCGGTGTCGGCCATCTCGTTGGTCAGGTTGGCGGCCATGAACTCGGCCGGATAGTGCGCCTTGAGGTAGGCCGTCTGGAAGGAGAGCACCGAGTAGGCGGCGGCGTGCGGCTTGGGAAAGCCGTACTCCGCGAACGGTGCCAGCATCTCGAACAGGCTGGCGGCCGTGTTCCTGGGGTGGCCCCTCTCCCGCGCCCCGGCGATGAACCGCTCCCGCTGCTCCTCCATCTCCTTGGGCTTCTTCTTGCCCATGGCGCGACGCAGGATGTCGGCCTGACCCAGCGAGTAACCGGCGACCACCTGGGCGATCTTCATCACCTGCTCCTGGTAGATGATGACGCCGTAGGTCTCCTCCAGGATCGGCTCCAGCTCGGGCAGCGGGTAGCTGACCCGCGTCCGTCCGGCCTTGGCCTCGATGAACTGGTCCATGAACTGCATCGGTCCGGGTCGGTACAGCGAAGTGAGCGCCATCAGGTCCTGGATCCGCTGTGGCCGCGCGCGGGTCAGCAGACTGCGCATGCCGGGACTCTCGAACTGGAACACGCAGGTGGCCTTGCCGGCGCCGAGCATCTCGTAGGTGGCCGCGTCGTCCTCCGCAATGGCTGCCAGGTCGAACGGCTCGCTGATTCCCTGCGCCGCCTGCCGGGCGCGGATCAGGCGCGCGGTGTTCTCGATCAGGGTGAGGGTCTTGAGGCCGAGGAAGTCCATCTTGACCAGGCCGCAGCCCTGCAGCACGTCCTCGCTCGTGTACTGGGTCGAGATCGCGCCGGTCCGCGTGTCACGGTACAGCGGCACGTAGTTGGTCAGCGCCTCACGCCCGATCACGATGCCGGCGGCGTGGGTGGAGGCATGGCGCGACAAGCCCTCCAGCTTCAGGCTGGTGTCGATCAGGTCGGCGTAGTTGCCGCCGCGCTGGCGCACCTCGCGCAGACCGCCCTCCTGCTTGAGGGCCACCTGCAGGCTGCTCTTCGGACCGGCCGGAACCAGCTTGGCGATGGCGTCCGCCTCCCCGTAGGGAATCTCCAGCACCCGTGCCACGTCGCGGATCACCGCGCGCGCCTTCAAGGTCCCGAAGGTGATGATCTGGGCCACGCGCTCGGCACCGTACTTCCGCGCCACGTACGCGATCACCTCGCCGCGGCGCTCGTAGCAGAAGTCGATGTCGAAATCCGGCATCGACACCCGCTCCGGATTGAGGAAGCGCTCGAACACCAGCCCGTACCTGAACGGTTCGATGTCGGTGATGCGCAGCGCGTAGGCCACCAGTGAAGCGGCCCCGGAGCCGCGCCCCGGGCCCACCGGCAGGTTGCGGTCGCGGGCGAACGAGATGAAGTCCCACACGATGAGGAAGTACCCGGCGTAGCCCATCTTCTCGATCACGCCCAGCTCGTAGTCGAGGCGCGCACGCAGCTCCGGGGTCACGGTGGCGTAGCGCCGCGCCAGCCCCTCGGCGGCGACCTGGCGCAGGTAGGTTTCCTGGGTATGCCCGGCGGGTACCTCGTAGTCCGGCAGCAGGGGGCCGGGCTGCGGGATCTCCAGCTGGCAGCGCTCGGCCACCTCGCGCGTGTTGCGCAACGCCTCGGGAACGCCGTCGAACAGGCGCTGCATCTCGACCTCGTCCTTGAAGTAGAACTCCTGGCTGTCGAAGCGCAGCCGGTCCGTGTCACTGAGCCGCTTGCCGGTACCGACGCAGATCAGCACGTCCTGGGCGTGGGCGTCGTCGCGTTCCGCGTAGTGCACGTCATTGGTCGCCACCAGCGGGATGCCGGTGCGCCGCCCGATCTCGATCAGCGTGCGGTTGAGCGTCTCCTGTTCCTGCAGCCCGTGGTCCTGCAGCTCCAGGTAGAAATGGCCGGCGCCGAACAGGTCGCGGTAACTCACGGCGAGGTCGGTGGCCTCGGCGACGCGCTGCTCCCTGATCAGCGCGGGAATCTTCGCCGACAGGCACCCCGAGAACCCGATCAGGCCCTCGGCGTAGGTCGCGAGCACTTCCTCGTCAATGCGCGGCCGGTAGTAGAACCCCTCCGTGTAGCCAACGGAGGAGAGCTGCATCAGGTTGCGGTAGCCGGTCTCGTTGCGCGCCAGCAGGCCCATGTGGTAGTTGCGCTGCGCGGATCCGCCGCGAACGCCATTGCCCTGGCCCCGCTCGTGGCGCGAGCCGTGGCTGACGTAGCACTCCGAGCCGACCAGCGGCGTCACGCCGCGGGCCCGGCACGCCTCGTAGAACGTGACCGCCCCGAACATGGACCCGTGGTCGGTCAGCGCCAGGTGGCTCATGCCGCACGCCACCGCCTTGTTCACCAGGGTGTCGATGGAAGCGGCGCCGTCGAGCAGCGAGTAGTCGGAGTGTACGTGCAGGTGGACGAAGCCGGACATGGCCGTCGCCCGCACCTTAGTCCGGCAGTTTCCCCCGCGTCCAGTGACCCGAGGATGGATTAGGATGGATGGGGCGCTACTCGCCGTCGCGGCGGTGGTGCGAACGCCCGGGGAGCTGCGCCCGGATGGCAGCCAGCTTGGCCGCCTCCACCGGGTCGGCGCGCACCCGCACCAGGTACTCCAGGAAGAACGCCAGCAGAATGGACAGCAGGAACACGATCAGGGTCCCCACGACGCAGATCAACGCCCGGCTCGGCCAGTGCTTTACTTCCGGTACTTCCACCGCCTCCAGCACCTGGAAGGTGCGGGAGGGATCGGTCTCCTCGATGCGCGCCAGCTCGTACTGCTCGCGCAGCAAGGCGTAGATCTGCTCCTGGATCTCGAGGTCGCGGCGCAGGTTGAGGTAGTCGGCGGCCACGCCCGGCAACTCGTCCTGCGGTATGGTCTGCGCCGAGAACGAACGGAATCCGGTCTGCAGCTCGTCGAGCACCTGGCGCACGATGTCGATCTGGCTCTGGAGTTGCACCACCGACGGGTCGCTGGCGGGAAGCAGTTCGCGCAGGGACTGCATCTCCACCTCCTTGGACAGCAGCTCCCGCTTGTAGTCGGCGAGGAGTTGAGCCAACTCCAGGGACTGCTCCTGGATGTCGATGATCCCGTACGCCCGGTGGAACGCCACCAGCCGGTCCTGTGCCGCCTGGCGGTCGGCGCCAACCACCGCCAACCGCTCCTCCAGGTGCTGCTTTTTCAGCACCACGGTTTCCATGGTCAGCGCATGGAACCGCTGCTCCAGGTGTTCGAGGATGCGCTCCAGCACGCGGGCCGCGAACTCGGCATCGGTCTCCTCGTAGGAGATCGCCAGCACCGCGGAATCCAGGTCGAACTCGTACGTCAGCGACCGCTCGGCCATGGCGCGGGCGCGGGTACGCGGGTTGTCGGTGAAGCCGTAGCGCGCCACGAAGTCGAACTCCTCGATGATCCGGTCGTGAATGGTTCGCCCGGCAAGCAACTCCTGGGCCAGGGCGGCGCTGCTCCCTCCCGCGCCGACCCCGCCCAGCAGCTCGCCCAGGGAGCCCGCCCGCTCCAGCGCGAGGTTCAGGGCCGACAGCCGCGACGACTCGCGCTCCAGGAGCAGCACCTTCGCCTGCGGCCGGTAGACATCGGGAAGCAGATTCCAGGGGCTGGAAGGGGGCAGGTAGATCGTCAGCAGCACGTAGGCGAAGATCAACAGCGCGCCGCCGGTGGTACTGCCGACGATCAGTCGCCCGCGCCTGACCAGCACGCCGACCAGATCGAGCAGCGAGACGGTGTCGTCATGCTCCGCCGCGGGCGACGGCGCGTCAGGCACGGAAGGCATGGCGGATGGCGGCACGCTAACACTGTTTCGCCGCGCCGGGCAACTGAACGGGAGTCACCCGATTCACCCAAGCCAACGGTTTGACGCTACACTGCGGCCGCGCCATGAGTACTGCCCGCAAGGCCCGGTATGCCGAGCTGGTCGCGCTGCTTCACCGCTACGACCACGACTACCATGTCCTGGCGCAGCCCGCGGTGAGTGATCGGGATTACGACCGCCTGTTTGACGAGCTGCTACGTCTGGAGCGGGAACAGCCGGAGTTGCGGCAGCCCGACTCGCCCAGCGCCAGGGTGGGCTCCGACCTGAGCCTGGAGCTGCCCGAGGTCGCCCACACGGTGCCGGTTCTCAGCCTGGACAAGGCCTACACCGCCGCCGAGGTGCGCGCGTGGATGGAGAAGACCAGCGCTGCCGCCGGCCTGCCGCTGAGCTTCACGGTAGAGGAGAAGATCGACGGCTCCGCCATCGTCCTCTACTACGAGGAAGGCCGGCTGGTGCGCGCGGTTACCCGCGGCAACGGCGTCGTGGGCAACGACGTCACGGCGAACGTACGCACCATCCGCACGGTACCGCTGCGCCTGCCGGAACCGCTCGAGGTCGCCGTGCGCGGGGAAATCTTCCTGCCTCTAAAAAAGTTTGCGCGGCTCAACGCGGACTCCGAGGTGACCTACGCCAACCCGCGCAACTTCGCCGCCGGCGCGGTACGGCGCGTGAAGAGCCGCGACGTGGCGGCCATTCCGCTCCGTCTGATAGCCTACGAGGGCACGTTCTCCACCGACCCGCCCGCCGATCACGCCACCGCGATGGATCGGCTGCAGGCGCTGGGCTTTCCCGTCAACCGCAGCAACCGGCTGCTGGTGCCGGCGGAGCTGCAGGAGGCGGAGCGGGGCCGCCATCCCGCCTGGACAATGGCTTCCCTGGAGGAGCTGCCGGCGGTGTTGCGGGAGGCGGGCGAGCGGCGCGCCTCGCTGGACTACGAGATCGACGGCGTCGTGATCAAGGTCAACGCGCTGGACGCGCGCACCGCCCTCGGGGTCACCGGACACCATCCGCGCTGGGCGCAGGCGTTCAAGTTCGACGCCCCGCAGGGGGAAACCACCGTGCAGGCGATCGGCGTGCAGGTGGGGCGCACCGGGCGTATCACCCCGGTGGCGCGGGTGGCGCCGGTGATGATCGCGGGCACGACCGTCGCCAACGTGACGCTGCACAACCAGGACTACGTCGACACCCTGGAGCTCGCCCTCGGCGACCGGGTCACGGTGTCGAAGCGGGGCGACGTGATACCGGCGGTGGAGCGGGTGCTGGACAAGAACGAGCAGGGCAACACCACCTGGCGGCTGCCCGACCGGTGCCCCACGTGCGACACGCCGCTGGAGCTGATCGGAGCGCATCACTTCTGTCCCAACCAGCGCTGCCGGGACCAGGTGCGGGGCCGTATCCGCTTCTTCGCGGCGCGCGGGCAGATGGACATCGACCACCTCGGAACCGAGACCCTGGACCGGCTGATCGACGCCGGCGTGCTCAAGGACGTGGACGACATCTTCAGCTTCGACGTGGAGCGCCTGCAGGAATGGGAGGGGTTCGGCGAGCGCAAGGTGGCGCTGCTCAAGGAGGGCATCGAACGCAGCCGGGGACGGCCCTTCCACACCGTGCTGCCTGCGCTGGGCATGCCGGAGATAGGGCCCAAGGTAACGGAGTTGCTGATCGAGGCCGGCTACTACGACATCGACCGCCTCCTGGAGGTGGCCAGGGCGGGCGACGCCGAGCGGCTGACCGCCATCGACGGAATCGGCGAAAAGACCGCAGCCGTCATCATCGCGCAGCTCACCGATGGCGCCAACCGGCGCCGCATCGGTGAGCTGCGCCTGGCCGGCCTGCGCTTCGCCGCCGACCCGCCGGCACCGCGGCCGGCGGGGGAGGACGCGGGACCGTTCAGCGGGCAGACCTGGTGCGTTACCGGCAGCTTCGCCCGGTTTCGCCCGCGCGATCTGGCGGCGCAGGCGATCAAGGAGCGGGGGGGACGGGTGACCGCGGGCGTCACCTCCCGCACCAGCCACCTGCTGGCCGGTCGCGCCGCCGGCGGCAAGCTGGCCAAGGCCGAGCGCCTCGGCGTCACGGTGGTATCCGAGGAGGAGTTCCTGCGCCTGCTGGAGGCCTAACCCCGGCTAACTGCCCCCCGCGACGAGCTGGATCAGACCGCGGCGGCCGTTGATCAGCCACTCCGGGTCCCGTTGCGCCAGCTCCGCGGCCCGGTCCGGCGCGAGGCCGGTCTGGATCTCGCTCTTGAGCGTGCGCAGGATCAGTGCCGGCGCCGGCAGGTAGTCGACGATGGCGGCGGTATCCGCATGGTGCGGCCAGCGGCGGTCGGAGAGCAGGCGGCGGTAGTTCACGTCGCCCTTGAACAGCACCAGGTCGGCCTGCGCCAGCGCGCCGGCGAGGTCGCGGGTCAGGTCGGGATAGTGGCGCGGTCCGTTCCAGAACCAGTGCGGCTGCACGCGCAGCCGCCCCTCCGCCAGGGCCCGGTCGAGGCGCCGCCCGATCGCCGCCGCCGGTGCGGGCTGCTCACGCAACAGCCCGAGCGTCGCGTGGACGTCGGCCGCGGTGGCGTCGGAGACGAAGAACGGCGCGTCCTTGACATGCAGCCGGACCTGGCGCGCAGCTCCGGCGAGCAGGTGGTCGACGAGCACCAGATCGCACGTCAGCTCGGCGCCGGCGTTGTCGGTGACGACATCCAGCCGGCGCGCTTCCCCCAGGCGCCGCTCGGCCGCGGCGGCGTGGTCGATGACCAGCTCGCCAGCTCCCGCCGCGGCGATCACCGTGCCCGCGCCGCCGCGGTCGATCTCGTAGTTGGACAGGTCCACCCGATTGCCCCACAGCGCGGAGCGCAGCAGCACCGGCAGCGGTGCGGCGGCGAGCGCGGCGGCCAGCGGCGGAGCACTGCGGTCCAGCTCGGCGGCCTTCAAGGCGGCGAACGGATCGCGCGCGTAGCCGGGAGCGGCCGGTTCGTAGTACCCGGTGGCGGTAAGCACCCGCAGGTAGAAACAGGCCTCCGCCTCATACCAGGGCAGGTCGAGCCACCCTGACCCCAGCAACGGCCGCAGCGCCTGCTGCCACGCCTGCCGCTCCCCGGGTATCAGCCGCGGCCCGCGGCCGCCGGCCCACGGATCGGTCAGCCGCCCGCTGCGAATCTCCTCTGCCAGGCGCCGCAACTCGGGTTCGCAGCCGGGCGCAAGCTCGCCGCTCGCGATCAGGTCGCCGATAATGGAATGCTTGCGCTGCACGATGGTGCGGCGCGCGAAGGAACCGGGGGTTCCGGTCCACAGCGGCGGCGGGACGGTCGGGGTGGTCGCGTCCGGTTTCATCGCCGCGGGCAATCCGATAGGGTTACGCGGCCATGACGACCTGGGAGGCGCCGGTGCTGGCGATCGATGTCGGCACCTCGGTAGTCAAGTGCGGCCTGGTGGCGGCGGACGGCTCGACCGCCGTAGCCGCGCAGCCCATCGCCGCGTCCGTTACGGCGGGCGGCGCTCACGAGGTGGATGCCGAGGAGTGGGTACGCGCCATCGCCCGCAGCGTGGCGACCCTGGGTGCTCCGAGTGCGCTGGCAGCGGTGGTGGTGACCGGCAACGGACCGACCGTCGTGGCGGCGGGAGCGGACGCGCGCCCGCTGCACCCGGCCATCACCTGGCTGGACCGGCGCAGCGGGCACGAGGCGCGGCTGATCGCGGAACGCACGGGCCGCCCGCAGGAGGCCGGCTTCTTCCTGTCCAAGATCTTCTGGGTATACCGTCACGCACCGCTACTGTACCGGCAGACCCACGGCTTCGTCTCCGGCCCGGAATACGTGGAGCTGCGCCTTACCGGCCACTGGCACACCAACCTGCCGGCCCCGGAGTTCCGGCGCTTCTACTGGGACACCCGGCTGGTGGAGGAGCTGGGCATGGATCCCGCGAAGCTGCCGCCGTTCGTCGCCACCGGGACTCCGGTGGGCAGCACCGCGCGATCCGCAGGCGCCGAGTTCGGGATCCCGCAGGGGGTGCCGGTATACGCCGGGGCCCCCGATTTCGTCATGGCGCTGTTGGGCACCGGAACCGTGGCCGCGGGCGAGACCTGCAACCGCTCCGGCAGCTCGGACGGCGTCAACCACTGCACCGGGCAGGCGGTCCGCGACCCGCGCCTGCTGTGTCTGCCGCATGTCGTCGAGGGTCTGTTCAACGTGGGCGGCGTGATCTCCACCACCGGCAAGGCGCTGGAGTGGTTCGCGCAGCTGGTGCACGACGACGGGGAGCTGTTCCGGCGCGCGGCGCAGACGCCGGCGGGCGCCGGCGGGCTGCTGTTCCTGCCGTATCTCGCGGGCGAACGTACCCCGCTGTGGCGCGACGACGTCCGCGCGGTGTTCAGCGGCCTGGGCCTGGAGCACGGGCGCCTGGAACTGGCGCGGGCGGTGCTGGAAGGGGTGGGCTACGCGCTGCGCGACAGCGTCAGCCTGATCGAGGCACACGGCGGCCGGGTGGATGCCATCCGTCTCGCCGGTGCCCGCGGCGGCGCCCGCTGGCTCAATCAGGTCAAGGCGGACATCCTGGGACGGCGGCTGCTGGTTCCCGCGGTGTTGGACGCCGAGCTCATCGGCTGCGCCTGCGTCGCCTCCCAGGCTCTGGGAGTGGATCCCAGTCTTGCTGCCGCGGCCAGGCGCCTGGTGCGGGTGGTGGATACCGTCGTCCCGCGGACCGAGCACGCGGCACGTTACGAGGAGGGGTTCGCCCGCTACCGGCGGGAGCAGGCGCGGCTGTGACGGGCCGCCGCCGGCGGCCGCAGGACGCGGCAGGCAGTTGCAGCCCGCTGTAGAACGGCGGCCGGCCGCGGCCGGGCGCAGCCGCCGGGCGCAGCTACCTGGTGCCGGGACCGAACATGCTGCTCAATTCCTGCTTGACCTGCTGCAGCACGTTGCCGTAGCGGTCCTCCAGCAGCGCCATCTGCTGTCGCAGGAGCTGAACGTACTCCGGGTCGGTGGCGGGATCGATCCGTACCCGACTGCCGGTGCGGCGCGCCAGCTCCTCCTCCTTCTGCTGCAGGCGCGGGCCGTACTGGCGGTCGACGTTCTGCTTGAGCTGCTGGCGTTCCTGGAAGTACTCGGTAAAGAACTGCTCGAGCTGCTGGCTCATGATGCGCAGCCGGCGCTGGTCGCGGAGAATGGCGGAGAATCCCTCCATGGCGCGCCGATTGCGCTTGAGCCCGTACTCGTCGCTGGGCAGCGCCAGGTTGGAGCTGAGGGCTTCGAACACCCCTTCACTCACCCAGTTGCGCTCCTTGCCGGAGTGCTCCCGCACCTTGCGGGCCAGAGAGAATTCAGGATCGTTCAGGAACTGCGGTACCAGCTTCTTGCCGGCGGTGATGAAGCCGCTTGCCAGCAGGTTCTCGGGATCGGCCTGCACGTCCTTGGTGCGTTCCAGGGCGATCTCCAGGGACGACTTGATGCTCATGGGAACTCCTCACTCCGTCACGGCGGCGTCGATCCGGCAACCGCGGTTGCCCGGCCTGCCGCCGCCTGCTTCTCCACCCTGCCGCTACCCTATCGGCTCACTGCCACTCCCGCCAGGACCAGCACTACCCGCCAGAACCAGGTCGACGGCCACGTCGTGGGCCGCGCGCGGCACCCGCTCCACCACCTGCTCCGGCATGCACACCCCGACCAGCAGGGCGGTCGCGCACCGGCGGCGAATCTCCACCAGTGTCCGGTCGTAATGGCCGCCGCCCCAGCCGAGGCGACCTCCGGCGGCGTCGAACGCCGCCCCCGGCACCAGCACCGCCGTCGCCGGCGGCAGTCGGTCCAACTCCAGCGACGGTGCCGTGGCCGGCGGCTCCGCCACCCCGCGGTAGCCGCTCCGTAACCCGGAAAGCGTCTGCACCCGGTGGAAGCGAAGCTGCATGCCGGCGACTCGCGGCAACCAAACCGCCTTTTCGGCGGCGAAAGCCGCGGCCAGCACCGGCGCCGTGGCGGGCTCCCGGCCGGTAGCGGCGAACCCCAACAGCCAGTCCAGCCCGTGCCACTCCCGGCGCGCGGCAAGCGCCGCGAGCAACGCTCGGCCGGCGCCAACGAACCGATCCGCGGGGATTCGATGCAGGCGTTGCCGCATCGACGCCCGCAGGGCGCGCTTCTCAGCGTCGATGCGGCAACCGGAAATTGTCGGGCTGGGCGGACTTGAACCGCCGACCCCACGCCCCCCAGACGTGTACGCTACCAACTGCGCCACAGCCCGATTGCACCGCGAATGTAGCACCCGAGGTAGCGCCGGTCAACGCAGCCGCGACCGAGTCGACTGTGGCTGCCAGCCAGCGCCACCTGAACCTCGGAGCGGCCGGGTCGCGTCATCGGTCGGCCTCGGGGGGCGGCAGAAACTCGCGGAACTCGTACTCCACCCGGCCATCGTCGGCCACGGCCATGCTCGCGTGGCCGTGGCGCACCATCTCATCCAGGGTGCGCTCCGACTCCGCTATCGACAGGGGGCTGTCCAGGGCCACGATTGCGGCCGTGACCCGTCCGTGGTGGCCGCGCGCGATGCGCAGCACTTCCTTCTGCGGGTCCGGCAACGCCGGTTCCGCCGGACGCGGCCGGGCGCCCAACCGACGCAGCGACAGGAACGCCTGCACCGCCGGCAGCACCCCCGCGAAGGCGAGCGGGAAGATCCAGAACCAGCCGCCGTGAAACAACAGCAGGGCGCCGAACACCGCACTGAAGGTGAGCCCGCTGGCGAGCTGGCCCTCCGCGTGCTTGCGCTTCTTTCGGCTGCGCTTGCCTGCGTGCTCCTCCGCGTCGTCTCGGGGCGCCACGGCTATAGCATAATACGCCCGGTCGGGCGGCGACCATCGAGCCGCCGGGAGCTGGTCACGTGCTGAGGTCGCTACTCCGGTTGCCGGCTGAGTGCGCGCACCTGTTCGGGGAGCCCGTACAGGTTGATGAAGCCGCTGGCGTCGGCGTGGTCGTAGCTGCCGGCGGCGAACGAAGCCAGATCGTGCCGGTACAGGCCGTGCGGCGACTCCCGGCCGGTGACGGTGAGGTTCCCCTTGTACAGCGCCAGGGTGACCGACCCGGTCACCACCCGGCACAGCCGCTCGCAGAACGCTTCCAGGGCGCTCCGCAACGGGGTGAACCACTTGCCGTTGTACACCAGGGCGGCGTACCGCAACGCCAGCTCCTGCTTGGCGTGCAGGGCGTCGGCGTCCAGGTTCAACGCCTCCAGCTCGCGCAGCGCGGTCCACAGAATGGTACCACCCGGAGTCTCGTACACGCCGCGGCTCTTCATCCCGACCAGCCTCGACTCCACCAGGTCGGCGCGGCCGATGGCGTTGGCGCCGCCGATCCGGTTCAGCTTCGCCAGCAGGTCCACCGGCTCCAGGCGCTCGCCATCGACCGCCACGGGCATGGCGGCTTCGAACCCGATCGTGACCTCGGTCTCGCGGTCGGGAGCTTCGCACGGTGCCACCGAGCGCTGGAACAGTGCCGCGCGCGGCCGAATGGCGGGATCTTCCAGGTCGCCGCCCTCGTGGCTTATGTGCCAAAGGTTGGCGTCACGCGAGTAGATGTTGCGACGCGAGATTCCACCCAGGTCGATGCCGTGGCTGGCGGCATAGTCGATCGCCTGCTCGCGCGAGCGGATCTCCCACAGGCGCCAGGGAGCGATCACCGTGAGGTGCGGAGCCAACGCCCGATAGGTCATCTCGAAGCGTACCTGGTCGTTGCCCTTGCCGGTGCAGCCGTGGGCGACGGCGTCGGCGTCTTCCGCCAGTGCCACCGCCACCTGGTGCTTGGCCTGCAGCGGGCGCGCGATCGAGGTGCCCAGCAGGTACTTGCCCTCGTACACCGCGCCCGAGCGCAGCAGGGGGAACAGGTACTCGGTCACGAACTCGTGGCGCAGGTCTCGCAGCTGGAGCTTGCTGGCCCCCGAGGCCTTGGCGCGCTGCTCCAGACCGCTCAGGTCCTCCTCCTGGCCAACGTCGGCACAGTACGCCACCACTTCCGCGCCGGGATAACGCTCCTTCAACCACGGGATGATGATCGACGTATCCAGACCTCCCGAATAGGCCAGGACGATCTTGCGCACCGCCGCCATGCTAAGCCCCGGCGAGCTTGCCGATCACCTCGGCGATGATCGCCAGCCCCTCATCGATCTCGGTTTCGCCGATGATCAGCGGCGGTGCCAGGCGCAGCACGTCGTCACCGGAACGCAATGCCAACAGGCCCGCCTCGCGCAGGGCCGGCACCAGCTTGCCGATCGCGGGGGCGCCGTCGACCTCACCGGTCACGGTGACGCCGGCGAGCAGGCCGGCACCCTTCACCGCGCCGAGCAGCGGGCTGCCGGCGGCGAGCCGCTGCAGCCCGGCGCTCAGATGACGCCCGCGGGCGGCGACCGCGGCGGTGAACTCCGGCGCCGCCACGATGTCCCACACCAGGTTGCCGACGGCGCAGGTAACCGGGCCGCCACCGAAGGTGGTACCGTGGTCGCCGATGTGCAGCTCGGCGTTGATCGCCGCCGGTATCAGCGTCGCCGCCAGCGGCAGGCCGCCGCCCAGCGGCTTGGCCAGGGTGATCAGGTCCGGCTCCAGTCCCACCAGGGAACTGGCGTACAGCTCGCCGGTGCGGCTCAGGCCGGTCTGCACCTCGTCCGCGATCAGCATGATCCGATGCCCGCGGCAGAGCTGGTTCAGGGTGGCGGCGAAGTCCCGGCTCATCAGGTCGAGGCCGCCCTCACCCTGCACCACTTCGACGATGACGGCGGCGAAGCTGTCGTCGAGCGCCGCGCGGGCGGCATCCGCATCGCCGTAAGGCAGCGCCGTCACGCCGGGGATGAGCGGTGCGAACGGCTGCTGATACTTCTCGCTCGGCGTGCAGCTCAGCGCCCCCATGGTGCGGCCGTGAAAGCTGCCGCTGAAGCAGGCGATGCGATGCTTGTCCTCGTGGCCGCTGCGGTGCGCCAGCAAGCGTGCATACTTGAGCGCGGTCTCATTGGCCTCGGAGCCGCTGTTGGTGAACTGCACGTTGGCGATGCTCGCGCGCGGCGGAGCGGAAGCGATCAGCTTCTCCGCCAGCTCCAGGGCGGGCTCGGTGGCGTACAGGTTCGAGACGTGGACCAGCTTGCGCATCTGGGCGGCAGCCGCCGCGGCCAGGTCCTCACGCCCGTAGCCGAGCGCATTGACGGCGATGCCGGCGCCGAAGTCCAGGTAGGAGCGGCCCGCGACGTCCTGCACGCGGCAGCCCTGGCCGCGGTCGAGGACGAGCAGCTCCGGAGTAAAGACGCCGGGCATCGGGTGATCGGTGACTAGCGCACCGTTGCGTTGCATGGTTGTGCCTCCCGTATCGATTGCTGTGTAGCTTGCTGTGCCGGTGGCGAGAGAATGGTGGTGCCGGCGGCGCCGGTCAACAGTGCGGTCAGATCGCCGGCGGCGGTGAAACTGCCGATCACGACCTGCCGCACCCCCTGCTCCAGGGCGTGCACCGCGGCTTCGAGCTTGGGGATCATGCCACCGCGAATCACGCCGGCGGCGACCTCGGCGGCCGCGCGCGGCGGCGTCAGGGTGGGCAGCACCGCACCGTCCTTGAGCACGCCCGGGACATCGGAGAGGAACAGCAGGCGATCGGCCGCCAGGGCCGGGGCGATGCGCAGCGCCACGCTGTCGGCGTTGATGTTCACGGCGCGGCCCGGCGGCTCCAGGCTGGTGGGGGCCAGCACCGGCAGGTAGCCGTGGTTGAGCAACAGCCACAGGAGCCGCGTGTCGACCTCGGCCACGGTGGCGGTGTGGTTGGCGTCGGCGCCGGTGCCGGCCGCGGCGGCTGCCCGGGCGCCGGTGAAGATCGCGCCGTCGGAACCGCTGAGCCCCACCGCCGCCAGCCCGGCCGCGTGCAGCTCGCGCACCAGGCGCTTGTTCACCGCGCCGCACAGCACCATGTCCACGTAGGGCATCTCGGCCGGCGAAGTCACCCGGATACCATCGCTGAACTGAGGCTCCAGGCCGACGCGGCGGGTCAGTGCGCTCACCTCGTTGCCGCCGCCGTGTACCAGCACCACCCGGGCGCCGGCCCTGGTCAGCGGTGTCAGCTCATGGATGAACGCCGTCAGCGCGCCGGCGGCTTCCGCTGCGGCCCCGCCCAACTTGATCACCAGCAGCTCACCCGCTGCGATGGCCGTGTTCATTACGCCTCCGCGTGCAGCGGCAGACCGGCGGTCTCCGCGAAGCCGAAACGCAGGTTCATGTTCTGCACCGCCTGACCGGCCGCGCCCTTGACCAGGTTGTCGATTACCGAGAACAGCACCAGTTGCCGGCCGCTGACCTGCCAGCCGATGTCGCAGCGGTTGGCGCCCCACACGTCGGCCGTGGCGGGGATGCGCCCGCCGGTGAGCTTCACGAACGGGACCTCGCCGTAGACCTGTTCCAGGGTCTCCTCCACGGCGGCCTCCCGGGCGGGCTCGCGCAACGTGACGACGGTGGTGGCGGCCAGACCGCGCCGCATCGGCACCAGGTGGGGGGTGAACAGCAGGTCCAGATCCTCCGCCACGGCGCGCAGCTCGCTCACCATTTCGGGGTGATGGCGATGACTGCGCCCCGGCGCGTACGCCGTCAGGCTCTCGCTGAGCTCGGTGAACAGGTACTCCTCGCTCACCTTGCGGCCGGCACCCGTGACCCCGCTCATGGCCGTGGCCACGACACTGCCGCACAGCAGGCCGGCCGCCGCAAGGGGCAGCACCGGCAGCAGCACCGCGGTGGGATAACAGCCCGGGTTGGCGATGATCCGGGCGCCGCCGATGGCGTCACGGTGCCACTCGGAGAGTCCGTACGCCGCACCCGACAGCAGGTCGGGACGCGGCGGCGGCGAGCCGTACGCGGCGGCGAACAGGGCGTGGTCCTTGATGCGGAAGTCGGCGGCGAGATCGATCACCACGGCCGAGTCGAACCAGGGGGCGGCCCCGGCCGCGGAGGAGAGCGGCGGCAGACAGGAGAACACCACGTCCGCGGGCCGGTCGGCTGCAGCGGCCGCACTGCTCAGGCGACCGTCGCCCAGCTTGGGGGCGGCGGCCTCCGCGAATCCCGGCAGCGCCACGGCGATCGGCTCGCCCGCGCGCGAGCCGGACACCGGAACCACGGCGTCGACCTGCGGGTGCTCCAGCAGCAGGCGCAGCAGCAGCGAGCCGGCGTAACCGGTGGCGCCGAGGATTACGGCAGTCATCGGAAGGTGCCCCCGATACCGGGGATGCGGCGCTGCAGAGCGCGCCTGGCGGCCGCGGGCGTGACCCCCTCGGCCAGCACGGCGAGTATCGTATCGTCGCCGGCGACGGTCCCGATGATGCCGGTGACCTGCAGCTTGTCCAGGGCAAAGGCGACGCTGGCGGCGTGGCCCGGCAGGGTATGAACCACCGCCAGGTTGCCGGAGAAGGCGATCGACCGATAGCCGTGCATGAATACCGACTGCAGGCTGACGTCGGAGCCGGACTGGTCCAACTGATCGCGGAAGGCGTAGGTGTAGCCGCCATGGCCGTCCGGCAACTTGCCCACCTTCAATACCTTCAGGTCCCGTGACAGGGTGGCCTGGGTGGTGCTGAACCCGCTCGCCGCCAGGCGCCGCAACAACTGCTCCTGGCTGCTGATCGTGCCGCCGGCAATCAGCTCGCGTATCGCGCGGCGCCGCTCGGAGGCGTCGTGGCGAGGCGCTCCGAGCGCGGCGGTGGTCGAATCCGTATTCATCGTTACGTATCTTTACTCAATGCCAGCGGATCGGTCAAGGTGCTGTGCGCGAGCGCCGGCCGGGCATGGCGCTGGCCGCGCGGCTGCCGCCATGCTAACCTGCCGACCCGTGGGCGACCCGAACAGCAACGCCGCCCCCGGCATCCTGCAGATCGCTCCCTACGTGCCGGGGCGTACCATTGACGAGGTGGCGCGGGAACTCGGGCTTACCGACATCATCAAGCTCGCATCCAATGAGAACCCGCTTGGCGTCAGCCCCAAGGCGGCGGCCGCCATGCGCGCCGTTGTCGGCCGCGCCCACCTCTATCCGGAGATCGACAACCCGCTGCTGCAGGCTGCGCTCGGTCGTGCCAACAGCGTGCCGCCGGAATGCGTGCTCACCGGCAACGGGGCGGATTCCATCCTCTACGCGGCGGCGCTCGCGTTCCTGCGCCCCGGCGACGAAGTGCTGATCCCGCAGATCACCTTCGACCTGTACCGCACGGTAGCGTTCACCAAGGGAGCCGTGGCGACGGAGGTTCCGATGCCGGAGCTCCAGCTCGCCGCGGAGGCGATCGTGGAGCGGGTCACGCCGCGCACCCGGATCGTGTTCATCTGCAATCCGAACAATCCGACCGGTGCGCTGTTTCCGCGTCCCGCCATGGAGCGGCTGCTGGCGGCACTGCCGGACCGGGTGGTGCTGGTCCACGACGAGGTGTACCGGGAGTTTGCCGACGGTGACGTGTTTCCCGACCTGGTGTCGCGGGTCAGCGCCGGGCAGGACAATCTGATCCTGGTGCGCAGCATGGCCAAGGCCTACGGCCTGGCCGGTGTGCGATTCGGGTACGGAATCATGGCCCCGGCCACCGCGGCGCTGCTGCACCGCGTCCGCCCGCCGTTCGACACCTCGATTCTGGCGCAGGCTGCGGCCCTGGGCGCACTCGACGATGGCGAGTTCCTGGAGCGCACGCTGGCGCTCAACCGGCGCGGCAAGCGCCAGCTCTACGCCGCATGCGCGCGTCTGGGCCTTCCGGCCGTACCCTCACACGCCAACTTCGTGCTGGTGGACGTGGGGCGAGACGCACGCGCCGTGGCTCAGGGGCTGTTGCAGCAGGGGGTAATCGTGCGCACCCCGCGGCATCCCGCCCTGGCCCGCTACGTGCGCGTGAGCATCGGTACGGACGCGCAGATGCGGCGCTTCATCGCCGCGCTCGAGCGAACGCTCCGCGACTCCAGCGGCGGCGCCGAGCGCACGGAACCCGCGCCGCCGCGGTAGCGAGCCATGCTGCGGTTGGCCCTGCGCGGTCGCCACCGGGTGTCCGCCTGCGGCGCGCTGGCCGTCGCGCTGGCGCTGTTGGCGGCGTGCGAGACCAGCCCCCCGGAGCTGTACGAGCTGCAGTGGCTGCTGCTGGATTTCGACGACCGCGAGCTGGACCAACGCTACGAGAGCCTGAGCCTGTTCGTCCGCGCCGGCGACGCGGATGGAGCGGATGATCTCGACGAGCTCTACCTGATCTTCGATGCCGGCGAACTGTTCTGGCGACTCACGGCGGCGACCTGGACCCGTACCGAGCACGAAGGTGCCACCTGGATCGGTTCCAGCACCATCAGCATGCCCGGCCAGGAGCCGTTTCCGCCTGGTGAGTATCGCCTGCTGCTGCTGGACCGCGGCGGCCAGCGCGACGCCACCCGTTTCGTGATCCCGGCCCAGCGCCGTCCAACCGCCGCACCGGAGGTTTCCGTGGACGGCCCGCGCCTCGAGGTCCACGGCGCCGCACCATACCAGGTTTGGGTGGCGGCCGCGGACGGCCTGGTCACGCCCCTGGAAGCTACCGGAACCGTCGACCTGGAGGAGCACTTCGACTACCGCGCCGGGGCGCGCTACCAGGTTTACGTGTTCGGGCAGGCGGAGGGGGCTGACAAAGGGTTCCTCAGTGGCCCCTACCCGTGGCAGGCCCCCTGAACCCACATGCCGCCGAGCAGAATCGAACTGCTGACACGAGGATTTTCAGTCCTCTGCTCTACCATCTGAGCTACAGCGGCCGGATGTCCGCATAATCTACGGCGAGTGCCCCGAGGCGTCAATATCCAAGCTCGCCGGGGGCGGCGGCGCGACCCGCGCGCGGCGGTTGCCAAGGGAGGTCGTGATTGATAGCGTTGAGGGCCCGCATGCCTGCCCATATCAGCCACCTGCTGTTTGCCGAGGATGTCCTGCGCGAGGCCGTCCCCGACGCGGAGAACCTGCTGCAGCGCGCCGGCAACCTGTTCCGGTTCGGGGCTCAGGGCCCGGACATCTTCTACCACAACCAGCGCACCCGGCCCCTGGGTCTGCGCTACGGTTCGCTGATCCACCGGCACCGGTTCGGGCGCATGGTGGCCCACATGGCGCAGACGGCGGCCAACGCCGCGCGCCGTACCGGAACCCCGGACCTGCAGCAGGCTGCCTACCTGCTGGGTTTCGCCACCCACGCCGAGCTGGACCGCTTCGCCCATCCCTACATCATCTGTCGCGCCGGGTGGGTACGGGCGCAGGATCCGGCCAGCCAGCGGTACCGGCGCTGTCACGCGTTCCTGGAACGGCTCCTGGACGTGGTTGCGCTGCGTGCCGTGCGTTCCCAGGAGCTGCATCAGTTCGACTTCTTCTCGCAGATCTACTGTGGCGAGAGCCTGCCCTACTCCACCCTCAAGATGCTGGTCAAGGCGGTCACCGAGGTATATCCGAATGCCAGCTACAAGTCGCGCAACAGGCGGCGCATCGAAAATGCCTATGGCGACGCCATACGGTTCTACACCCTGACCGACCACCGCAATCCACTGCTGCGCACGCGTGCCCTGGAGCTCGACCGGCGCGAGGGTGCCCAGCACCGCCGGGGCGCGGTGTTCCACTTCCCCGACGTCGGCCAGGAACTTGACCCGGCCAACCTGCAGCACCGGCCGTGGCCGCATCCCTGCTGTCCCGAGGTCAGCAGGGACGAGAGCTTCCTCGACCTGATGGCTGCGGCCCGGGCCGCTCTGGTACCTCGAATGAGCCGCCTGGCCACGATCCTGGGCCTGCGCCGCAGCGGGCCGGCCGTGCCCGAGGAGGGATTCGGAAGCGACGCCGGCGCGACCTTCGCGGAGTTGGCGGCCTCGTTCGGAGATCAGAGCCTGGGCGCAACCCGCGACGGCCGCACCTGCACACCGGTCCACGCCGAGCCATTGCCGCTGGCGGAGCTGTTGGAGGGGTTGCATCGTGAATCTGCCCGAGCCAGCTCGTGAGCGATGCAGCGACCCGCGGCTTCGTACGCGGCACGGCCCGCGACCGCGGCTTCGAGCACGTGGCGAAGTTCCTGCTCCTGCTCGGCGCCGACACCGCGGCGCGGGTCCTGTCCGGACTCACCGCTGCCGAGGTGACGGGCATCGTCCGGGAAGTCGCCGCCATCGGCAGCGTCGAGCACCGTGAGGCATACCGGATCCTCGAGGAATTCGGCTACCGGATGGAGACCCGCGAACTGGATGCGCGCGGTGGTCTCGCCGCCGCCGACGCCATGCTGCGCGCCGCCTTCGGCGAGGAGAGTGCGCGGGCGTGGCGTACGCGACTGGCGGACGCCGCCGCGGACGGGGAGCAACGATCGCCGCAATGACAAGAGAGAGGGAGCGAGGCATGGGTAAGTCGAACCGGAGCAGCGCCGACACCGCGCTGCCGCCGCCTGGGTGGCGAGCATGGCGGAGGTAACCGACTGGCGGCGGGTGCCGATCGCCGAGCTGCCCCGGCACCTGGGGGAGCGGGTGGAGATTGCCGGCTGGCTCTACAACATCCGCTCCAAGGGCAAGATTCACTTCCTGCAACTCCGCGATGGCAGCGGCCGCGTCCAGGGGGTCGCGGTCGGGGGCGAATGCGACCCTGGTTCGTTCGCCGCCATGGGCTCCCTCAAGCTGGAGGCCAGCCTGTTGGTGCGCGGCGAAGTGCGTGCCGACGCACGGGCACCGGGAGGCGTCGAGCTCGGAGTACAGGGGGCCACGGTGTGCCAGAACCCGACCACCGACTACCCGATCGCCAAGAAGGCGCACGGCATAGACTTCCTGCTGGAGCATCGTCACCTGTGGCTGCGGTCGGCACGCCAGGAAGCGATGCTGCGGGTGCGGAGCCGCACCGCCGCCAGCATGCGGCGCTTCTTCGAGCAACGCGGTTACACCCACGTCGACACTCCGATCCTGACCGGGGCCATCGGCGAGAGCGCCGGTGCGTTGTTCAGCCTGCCCTACTTCGACCTGGGAGATGCCTACCTCGCTCAGACCGGCCAGCTCTACCTCGAGGCCGCCTGCGCCGCCCTCGGTCGGGTGTACAACTTCGGCCCCACGTTCCGCGCCGAGAAGTCCAAGACGCGCCGCCACCTCACGGAGTTCTGGATGCTGGAGGCGGAAGTGGCGTTCATGGACCAACGCGGCAACCTGGAGCTGCAGGAACAGCTGGTCAGCACCGTCGTGGCGGATGTGGTTGCCGAGTGTGCGGCCGAGCTGGAGACGCTGGGACGCGACCTGGCCCCGTTGCGCGCGGTTGCCGTGCCGTTCCCACGGCTCGACTATGGTGCGGCGGTAGAGTTGCTGCGCGACGCCGGCAGCGGCATCGCCTGGGGCCAGGACCTGGGCGCCGAGGACGAGACCATCCTGTCGCAACGGTTCGAGCGCCCGCTGTTCGTGGTCAACTACCCGCGCGAGGTGAAGGCATTCTACATGAAGCGCAACCCCGCGGACCCACGCACCGTGCTGTGCGCCGACCTGCTGGCACCGGAGGGGTACGGTGAGATAATCGGCGGCTCCCAGCGCGAGGACGACCACGACCTGCTGGAGCAGCGAATCCGCGAAACCGGCCTGCCGCTGGAGACGTATCGCTGGTACCTCGATCTGCGGCGCTTCGGCAGCGTAGTGCACTCCGGCTTCGGCATCGGACTGGAGCGCACCGTCGCCTGGATCACCGGCACCGCCCACGTACGGGAGAGCGCACCCTTTCCGCGCACGCTGTCGCGCATCTACCCGTGACAACGGCGGCGCGGCACCGGGTTATACTACGGTCATTGCAATGTTCTCGCTCGGAATAGCCTATCTGCTGTGGGCCATCGGCGGCTTCGGCACCCTCGGCCTGCACCGCTTCTACCTGCGCAAGCCCGGTACGGGGGTGCTCTGGCTGCTCACCGGCGGGGTGCTCTGGATCGGCGCCGTGGTGGACCTGTTCCGTCTTCCGCGACTGGTGGACGAAGCCAACGTGCTCGCCCGCCACCGCGACGAACTCGACGCGCCGCGATCCGCCACCTTCACCCCGAGCGCGCCGCCGCAGGAGTCTCTGGAGCAGGCAATCCTGCGCGTCGCCAAGGAGAACGGGGGGCTGGTGTCTCCCAGTGCGGTTGCCACCAGCGGCAACTGGACCCTCGACGAGACCAAGTCATACCTGGACGGGATGGTGGACAAGGGACACGCCGAGTTGAGGCCCACCAGGAGCGGCACACCGAGCGTGGTGTACGTGATCCCGGATTTCCTCACCGACGGCACCCGCGGCCAGCTCGAGGATCTGTAACTCAACGTAAACGGCTAGTCGACATGACCCTTGGTCGACATCGCGGCGCCGGAGGGGGCGTAGGCCGCGGCCAGGGCCCGGCCCAGCGCCTTGAACAGCGCCTCTACCATGTGGTGCGTGTTGACCCCGTGGCGAACGGTAGCGTGGAGGTTGATCCTGGCGTGCATCGCCACGGCCAGCAGAAACTCACGCACCAGAGCCACGTCGAACGTCCCCACCACGGGTTGCGGGTAGCGGGCGTCGTAGTGCAGGTAGGGCCGCCCACCGACGTCGATCACCACCTCGCTCAGCGCGTCGTCCATGGGTACCAGGGCGGCGCCGAAACGTTCCACCGCAGACCCGTTGCGCGCCGCGCGCAAGCAATCGCCCAGAACCAGGCCCACATCCTCCACCAGGTGGTGCGGGTCCACCCCCACGTCACCGCGCGCCTGCACCTGCAGGCCGAAGCGGCCGTGGAATGCCATTGCCTCCAGCATGTGGCTGAAGAATGGCACCGCGGTGTCGATACGGACGCTCCCGCGCCGATCCAACTCCACGGCCAGCGTGATCCGGGTCTCCTTGGTGTTGCGCTCCAGGCGTGCGCTGCGCTCCGGGCAAGCGCCGCGCGGCTCGCCGGCTACCTCGCTCTGTGCCATCTCCTCCGCTGCTCCTTCCGTGGTTCGGGCGCCGGTCAGCCGACGCCCCCGTTGCCGGTGAGTCGTCCGACCACCGCCTCCACCTCCCGGTAGTGCACTTTATAATACGCGGGGTTGGCGATCAGCCGGACGCGAATCGGTGCCAACTCCGCCACCACTACCAGGTCGTGGGCGGCCAAGGTGCGCCCGGTCTCCACGATATCGACGATGAAGGGCGCCAGTCCCAACACCGGCGCCAGCTCCACCGAGCCACTGAGCCTGACCACCTCGACCGGAATCCCCCGGTCATGAAAGTAGGCACGCGCCTGAGCGGGGTACTTGGTCGCTACCTTGACCCCGCCGGGCCGGTCGTAGGCGGGGGGCGCGCCGCGCGTGGTCACCAGACACATGCGACTGGCCCCGAACGGCAGCGTCGCCAGGCGGTAGAAGCGGTGACGACTCTCGGCGATCAGGTCGTCGCCACAGATGCCCAGGCCCGCAATGCCGTGACCGACGTAGGTCGGCAGATCGTGATTCTTCACCAACAGAAAGCGCAGGCGGTACACCTGCTGCACGGCACCGTCATCCAGCAGCGGCTGGTAGATATCGAAGAAATCGAGCACCGGTGTTTCCAGCGGCAGGTAGCCCCACCCGGTGAACAGCGAAAAGATGCGTCGCACCAGCTGGTGATGTACGTACGCGTCCTCCAGGTGCAGGCTCTCGGCGCCGCGCGGCAACTGCAAGCCGCGAGCGGTAGCCCGCGCACCGGCATGCGGCAGCGTGCCACCGTGGCGCGAAGCACCACTTGAGAATGCGGGGATTGCGATCATGCGAGTTCGGGGGTGGCGCGCGGATCTACCAGTGCTCGTATGCGACGATGTCGGAGAGCGACTTGCGGACTCGCGCAGGTGGTTCCTGGTCGGTGTACCCGAGCGCCAGCATGATCACCACGCGCATGGCGTGGGGAACACTGAGGAGGTCCTGGACCTCCTGCTCGTCGAACGTGGTCATGGCGCTCGAACCGATACCCTCATGGGTGGCCTGCAGCATCATGAAGGCGGTGGCAATGCTCAGATCCACCGGATGGGAGAGCTGACCATTCGGCATCCGATAATCGATATTCGTGGTACAAATCGCTATGATGATCGGCGCCGTAGCGATTTGTTCTGCCCCGAACGCAGCATTTGCGAGCCGGTCACGGAGATTCGATCTGCTGACTACGATGAAGCGCCACTCCTGTCGATTCTTGGCCGACGGCGCCAGGCGCCCGGCGTGCAGAATACGCTCGAGAGGTTCGCGACCAATTTGACGTGGAAGGAAGCGCTTGGCACTCCATCGTGCCGTTATCGCCGGAAGAATATCCATGGTGCGCACGGTAAGAGTCGAGTCCCGGCAGCATAGTCTATCCGAATGCGCTGTGCAATAACGCCACGGTGCGCCGGCGCCGCGGTCGTGGTCTGCATTCTGATAGCGCTGACGCAGACCCTCGGCGCACAGCAGGCGCCGCAATCCGGGGACGCCGCCTGGCACGCTGCATTCGACCGCGACATGGAGTACCTGTCCGCGCTCAAGCCGCGTGCGGAGGGCGCCAGCGCCGAGTTCCACGCCGCCGAGTACATCCAGCGCCGTCTTGCCGCGATGGGGCTGGCGCCGCAGTTGCGCATTCTGAACGACCCCCTCTCCGCCACCGTCGAGGCGGTCGTCCCGGGGGCACTCCCCGACTCGCTGCTGGTAGCGGTGCCGCTGGCACCGCCGGCACCGGCGCCCGGCGACCCGATCGCCGCCTGGCGGCGGCTGGGCGAGCCCACGGTCTCCGGCATCGCGCCAGCCGTGGCGCTCGGCTTCGCGCGCAGCCTGGCCGGCGCCTCGCGGCCACCACCCGTCACGGTGCGCTTCCTGTTCCTCGGAGCGGAGCACGGCGCCGCCGAGCAGGGATACCCCGTGGGCAGCCGCAAGTTCCTGCAGGAGTTCCAGGTGGGGGCGCCGGTAGCGGTGCTGTACCTGGATCTGCGCGGCATTCCCAGCCACCTGGTACCCTACGCGGGCGGCGCCGGCATCGCGTCTCCGCCGTGGCTCTATGACCGGGTGGTGGCCGCGCTGCAGGCGGCCGGCAGCCCGCTGCGCCTGACCCGCGCCAACACCATCCATCTGGTGCGCCTCGGCCTGACCCCCCGATCGCTGCTGGCGCCGTTCCACCAGGCCGGTCTTCCGGGGCTGCTGCTGGCCGGCCAGTATCGGCCCCTCGACGACGCCGAGAGCCTGTTGTGGCCCGGCCGCATGCAGGAGTTCCTGGTGTTGCTGCTGGCGTCGTTCGGCGACGGGGTACCGGATGACTGGGGTCGCCACTACCTGCTGTTCAACCGGCCGCGGGCGCCGCTGATCGTTACCGAGCCCGACTACGTGAGAGCGCTGATCGTCGTCCTCGGCCTGGCGATCACCTACCTCTTCGCCGTGTCGTCCCGGCTGCGTTTCTTCCTGGCTCCGTTGTGGCGCGACCTGTGGCGCATACCGCTGCTGGCTGCGGTCACCTTCGCCGCGATCAGTGCCGGCACGGTGGCGGTCGGGCTGCTGCCGATGCTGCGGGGCACGCCTACGCTGTGGCACGAGGCACCGCTACTGTTCGTGACGTTGAAAGTGGCGGTGGCTCTCCTGGCGGCTGCTGTGCTGCGTTACCTGGCTGCCGCGCGTTGGCTCCCGCAGCCTCGACGGCAGCCGGTCGCCAGATTCCACTGGGCAGCTGCCGTGGTGTTGCTGTTTGCCCTCGGTGCCGGCGCGGCGACGCTCAACATCGCGCTGGCCTTCCCGCTGGTGTGGGCTCTCATGTGCGCTCTGCTGGCCACCACCTCCGCCAACCCCTGGATCAGGCTGCTCTGGATTGTGCCGGCGCCGTTGTGGATCGTCGCGCCGGCGCGTGGGCTGCTTACGTTGCCCGCGCTTCCGTTCGTGGAGCTGGTGCTGTTCGCGTCACCCGGAATCGACCTGCTGGCGACCGCGGCGGTGATGCCGTTCTGGCTGCTCTGGCGCGCCGCGGCAGGCGGCCTGCGGCGGAGCCGGAGAAGGCGTCCGGGCTACGGCCGGCGAGTGGCACTGCACGCGTGGACTGCCACCCTGGCGGCACTGGTCGTCGCCGGAGGCGCCCACGCACTTACCATGAACCTGTACGGCGACGACGGCCTGCAGCCGCTCGCCGCCAGGGCTTCCATCGATCTCGACACCGGCCGCAGCAATCTGCACCTGTCGAGCCCGGGGCCGATCGGAGCCGTGACCGTGAACCTGGCCGGGGAAGAGCGGACCGTGACCACGCGCGAGCAGGTGTTCACCATACCCATGGCTACGGTAACCGGGCTGATGACGTTCACCGAGCGTTCGGAGACCTACCGCGACCGCCACAGCGTGACGTTGGATCTGGCGCCGTTGGGTCAGCCCCGTGAACTGCGCCTTACCCTGGAGTCGGACGACGCCTTCGCACTGCTCGATGCCAGCCACCGGTACTGGAAGCTGGACCAGGGCAGGTACTGCCTGCTGGTAGGGCTGGGCCCGCCCAATCCGCTGCCGGTGCAGCTTACCGTACCCCGCGACCTGAAGCTGGTGCTGCGTTTCGACTGGGTGTATGACCAGCCGCCGGTGCCGATCACCGTGCGGGGGGACGACAGGATGGTGGTCACTTCCACCCGCGTGACCGGCTCCATTCCCATCTCGAGTTGAGCATGACGCCGGCGGCGGCCATCCAGACGTTCCATCTCGACTTCGACGCGTTCTACGCGTCGGTAGAGCAGCGCGACAACCCGGAGCTGCGCGGCCGTCCGGTAGTGGTGGGGGCGGCCCCCGGCGGTCGCGGCGTCGTATCCGCGTGCTCCTATGAAGCGCGCGCCTTCGGCGTACACTCGGCGATGCCGGTGTCGGAGGCGGTGCGACGCTGTCCCGATGCGGTATTCCTGCCGGTACGCATGGCGCACTATGCTGCGGTGTCGCGGCAGGTCATGCGGCTGCTGGCTACATTCAGCCCCGTCGTGAGCCCCATCTCCATCGACGAGGCGTTCATGGAGGTCGCGGGGCTGGAACGCCTGTGGGGGCCGCCGCAGGAGCTTGCGGAGCGGATTCGCCGCGCGGTGCGCGAGCGCTGGCAACTCACGATTTCCATCGGCGGCGCCGCCACCCGCTACTTCGCCAAGCTGGCTTCGGCGCGCAGCAAACCGGACGGTGTGTTGCTCGTGCCTCCGGGCAGCGAACGCAGCTTCCTGGCCCGGCTCGAGGTGCGTGAACTGTGGGGCATCGGTGCAACGTCCGAACGGCGGCTGGCACGCCACGGCTTGACCAGGGTCGAGCAGCTCCTGCGGCTGGACCGGGCCACGGCCGCGGCGCTGGTAGGGGAGGGGCTGAGCCGCTACCTGCTCGCCATCTGCGCCGGCGACGATCCCGGACCGTTCGCGCCCCAACGGCGCAGCCACTCGTTGAGCAGCGAGACCACGTTTCCCGCGGATACCGCCGATCGCGTGGTACTTGAGCGCACCCTGCTGCGGCTGGCCCATCGCCTCATGGAGCGCATGTTCGCCGGTGCGTGGGAGGCCAACACCGTGGTGCTCAAGGTACGCGACCACCGCTTTCGCACCAGCACGGTGCGGCGGAGTCTGAATCGCCCGGTGGCTTCCGCCCAGGAGACCTTCGAGGTGGCACGTCAGCTTCTGCAACAGCGCTGGGATGGGCGGCGGCCGCTGCGACTGCTCGGCATCGGTTTCGCCCACGCGGCAAGGCACGAATACACTCAGGGAGAGCTGTTCGACTCGAAGGCGCAACGAATCCGCCAGGTGGAAGAGACGGTAGCCCGGCTCCGCACGGGCAGCCGGGGCCCCTCGATCACGAAGGCGAGTCTGCTCGGCACCCGCTCGCTGCGGCCCGGTGCCGGCGACGCGCGGCCTCCGGGCGCCATGCCGGAATAGCGCAGGGGGGTCGGCCCGGCAGAGAGCTAACCGCCTGCGCTGCGCACCTCGGAGATGTAGCTGCCGTCCATACCGTCGACCCTCTGCACCCAGGCGAGAAACTTCTCAGCTTCCACCCGACTGGCGTAGGGGCCAACCCGGACGCGGAAGAATACCGCGGCTCCGGAGGTGCGGGTGGTGACGCGGCTGACGATGCCCTGGTCGCTGAGCCGCTGGCCGAGAGCGTCGGCGCGGCTGCGACTGGCGAAGCTTCCGACCTGTACCCAGAATTCGCGCAACGGCGCCGCCGGAGTGAGCTTCGCCAGCGGGGCCGCGCGCACGGTCGCCGGTCGGGTGGACGAGGCGGTCGTGGCGGACGCATCATCGCCGGCGGCCGGGGCCGCGGGGGTTCGGGCGCCGCTGGTGGGGATCGCCCGTACCGCCGGCGTCGTGGCGGGAGCGGCGGGGGCCTGCATATCCACCGTTACCCGGGGGATCGGCTGTCGCGCCGGGGCGGCCGCCGCCGCGTCATCCGCGGCGCCCGTGGGGCGGACCTCGGTGCCGGTCGTGGCGCCGTCAACCCCCTGACCGGTGAGGGTGCCCTGGTCAGCGCCCGCGAGCGCGCCTGCGCCAGGGGTGTCGCGCCCCTCCTGCATGGACACCGAGTGCGCGGCCACATACTGGAACGCCGCGCTCCCGTCCCGCATGCGCGGCAGTGCAAGGTCGTTGCGTGCGCTCGAGTCCACCGGACTCAACCAGTAGAGTCCCCCGGTCAGGACCACGACCAACAGGAGGCCGACTCCTCCCATCACCCACCAGAGTCGATTTCGTGAATCCATGTGGTACCCCCTGCCGCAGCATGGTTTCCGTACCCTTCAGTATCGACCCGGCGGCGGCGCTACTTGACAACGGGCGGTTGCCATCGCAGCCCCGAACACCCCGCTCAGCCGGCAGCAAACGCAGCGCTCAAGTGCTTCCGTTCGCCAACGGGGAATTCCACCCCGGTGAACAGGCGGAACTGCTCGTAGGCCTGGCCCAGCAGCATCTCCCCGCCGGTGACGACCTGGCAGCCGGCCTGTCGCGCACGCTGAATCAGCGGCGTGTTCGGGGGCGTATAGACGATGTCGTATACGATTTCGTGTCCGCCGAGCGGGACCGCGGCGATGGGATCGTGGGCCGCGCCGGCATGCATCCCGACACTGGTGGCCTGCACGATCAGGTCGCAGTAGCGGGCGACCTGCCGCGGCAGATCGGCGGCGGACAGCGCGACGAACGCGGCACCCATCTCGGAGGCGAGACGCTGCGCCCGTTGCGGATTGCGGTTGGCGACGAGCACCTCCACTCCCGCTCCGCGCAGCGCCCACACGATCGCGCGGGCAGCACCACCGGCACCGACCACCGTGGCGCGACGCACGCGCCCGGCCGCCAGCGCCGGCTGCAGTGGAGCCAGGAAGCCCGCGATGTCGGTGTTGTAGCCGGTCCATCCGCCCTGCTCCCATACCAGCGTATTGCACGCACCCGCCCCGCGAACCGACGGGTCGGTCCGCGCCAGCAGGGACATCACCGTCTCCTTGTGGGGGATGGTCACCGACAGCCCACGGACCCCCAACGACGGCGCCAGGCGCAGGAATTCGGCCGCCACGTCCACCCGGAACGGCACGTACACACCTGCAATCCCGACCGCGGCCAGACCCCGATTGTGCACCTCCGGCGACCGGGAGTGGGCCACCGGGTTGCCGATGAGCCCGAATACCGGGGTATCCGCTCCCAGGGAGTGGAACCGGTAGCGGTGCTGCATGGTAAACGGATCGAGCTGTCCCGGTGCCGCATGGCTCAAACCCGCCGAACTGACCGAGGTAAAGGTCAACCAGGAACCGAGTCGCGCCGCCAGCAGCCGGCTCGGCAGGCCGTAGTCTCCCATGCCGAGAACGATGCGGGGCGCCGGCACGGCACGGGCGGCGGCCACGATGCGTCCCAGGTCGGCGACGCCGTGCGGCGTAACGGCCAGCTTGGGGATCTCCCGGGCACTGCGCGCCAACCCGCGCAGCAGCCCTTCCAGGTTGGCCGGCGTTGCCTCCAGATCGTGCAGCGAGCGAATCACCCGTGGGCCGCGCCGCGGAAGGGCTACCGCGCCGGTGGGAAGATCCGCCTCCAGGTCGAGGTAGCGGTAGGCGGCAGCCGCTGCCTTCCGCAGCAGCTTCCGACGCGTCGTTTCAGGTGCCGGCCAGCTCCCGCCGTCGCGGCGCCGGCGGATGGTACACAGCGCCGGCAGCGGACACTCCAGCGCGAAGCGCGCAATGCCCGCCCACTGCGACGGGTGCAGCAGGTCCACCCGCAACTCGACCATGTCCACCAGGCCGTGGCAACGGCGCACCTGGGCCAGGTTCTCGGCCAACGTGGGTGCGGTCAGACACAGGCACAGCAGCGGACGGTTCAGCAGCGGACGGTTCACAGATGGCAAGGTTATTGCGGAGCGGCACCTCGGACCGCGCGCGGCTTCCTAACGCGGCGTGCTACCGCTCGGCCGGCGGCTCAACGTCAACCTCCTTGGGAGGTATGTACAGCTGCCAACCGGGAAAGATCAGGTCCGGATCCTGGATCAGCTTGCGATTCCGGTGCCAGATCTTGGGCCATAGCCACGCGTTCCCGTAGATGAAGTCGTACTCGGCGATACGCCACAGGGACTCACGGCGCTCGGGAATCAGGCGCACGGTATAGGTAGTCATGACTGCCAGCGCGGCGTAGGCGTCGCCGTAGCGCTGGGCCCGCTGGAAGTAGCCGGCCGCACGCCGGTAGTCGCCGCCATTGCGCTCGGCCACGCCGAGCTGCCACAGCTCCTTGGCCCGTTGCAGCAGAGCATGTTGCGGCACCTGCTCGACAGCGGTGTCAGCCATGCTCGGCGGCGAGGCGGCGTCCTCGCTCAGGAAGCGGTCACCTTCCCACGGCACCGGATCGACCACGATCTCCTCATCCGTGATGATGGTCAGCAAGGAGGCACTCTCCAGCTCGCTCATGACCACGTGCATCAGCTCGTCGACCCGCTCACGCGTCATTTCAGCGCCCATCTCGACATCGGCCGCCCTGAGTGCCGTCCGCCCCGCCTCCCGCGCCGCTCCGAAATCACGCTCCGCGTCGTCCAGCACGTAGTGTTCGAGCAGCGCCATCTTGCCCTTCTCGTACAGCTCGTTCATGCGGGCGACCTGCATCGCGTCGGCTTCGGCGGCGGTATCCAGCCGGTCCTGAAGCATCTCGGTGGCACGCTTCAGCTCCAGCACCCGCGCAAGTTGCGCGGCGACCGTATCACGCAGGTTCTGCATCCCACGGATCACGGCAGCGGCGGCATCGGAGCCATCGGCCAGCAGACCGCTGTCGAACAGCTCCTTGACGCGTGCCACCTCGGCTTCCACGTCGGCGTACTCTTCAGGAGTGAAGCGATCGACCTGGTTGTCCTTGAGCTCCTGTACCAGGAGATCCATCGTCAGAACGAGCTGTCGGCGTGCCAGCCCCAACGAGTTCCGATAGGCCTCGTCGGCCTTGAGCCGGGCACGGGTAGCCGCGGCACCGGCACCCTCGGGATCGCTGCTCTGCAGCCGCTCGCCTTCCTCCAGGGCAGTGCGTGCCTCCCCGAGGACGAACGGATCGTAAGTCTCCGCGCCCGCCTCCGCGGCACGCGCGATCGCTACCCGCGCCTGCCGCAACGCCTCGACCACGGCTACCGTCTGGCCGCCGTCGGCGGTCTCGGACGGAACCGCCAGCAACTCGTCCGGGGAAGGCTCGGGGGTAGTCCTGCAGTACACGAGCGCCAGCGCGAACAGAACTGCGGCTACCAGCCTGGCGCCCCTCAATCGATCCCCCAATGCAAGCTACTCGCTACGCGCGCTAGGTGCGTACACCGGTCGGCTGCGCGATTGCCGCCTCGCTTTCCATATCGAACACGTGAAGCTTGTTCACATCCGGATGCAGATTCACCTCTTCGCCTACCTGGAAGTCGTGCCGTGGCGGTACGCGGGCGATGATCTGATTCTTGGAGGTACTCACGTAGAGGTGGATCTCGGCCCCGAGCGGCTCGACCACCTCGACGCGGGCCTTGATGTTGTTCTGCGCGGCGGGGGCCTCGTCGTACAACAGATCCTCCGGCCGGATCCCGAACAACACATCCTTGCCCGCGTGGGGGCGCACGCTGTCGGCCATCTCACCGTCCAGGCGGATCTGGAAGTCGCCTTCGTCGATGCTGAGTTGCCCGTCGGACTCGCTGACCTGGGCGTTCATGATGTTCATGGGCGGTGAGCCGATGAAGCCGGCGACGAAGCGGTTCACCGGCTGGTTGTAGAGACCCAGCGGAGTACCGATCTGTTGAATCACGCCGTCGCGCATGACCACGATGCGATCGCCCATGGTCATGGCCTCGACCTGGTCGTGGGTCACGTAGATCATCGTCGCCTGCAGGCGCGAGTGCAACGAGGAAATCTCGGCCCGCATCTGCACCCGCAGCTTGGCGTCGAGATTGGACAGCGGCTCGTCGAACAGGAACACCTTCGGCTTGCGCACGATGGCGCGCCCCACCGCCACCCGCTGGCGCTGGCCGCCGGACAGGGCCTTCGGCTTGCGGTCCAGCAACTCCTCGATGTCGAGGATGCCGGCTGCCTCATGCACCCGCACGTCGATCTCCTTCTTGGCGTACTTGCGGATCTTGAGTCCGAACGCCATGTTCTCGTAGACCGACATGTGAGGATAGAGCGCGTAGTTCTGGAACACCATGGCGATGTCCCGGTCCTTGGGCGCCACGTCGTTCATGATCTTGCCGTCGATGAGCAGCTCGCCCGAGGTGATCTCCTCCAGGCCGGCGATCATCCGCAAGGTGGTCGACTTGCCGCACCCCGACGGTCCTACCAGAACCACGAACTCCTTGTCGCTCACGGCGATGTTGGCGGCGTCCACCGCCTTCACCCCACCCTCGTAGATCTTGGTTACGTTTCTGAGCTCGACGTTTGCCATATTCTTGCCCCTCGCTCCGGCCACGCTGAAGCGTGCCTGACTATCCCATAGTATGCGCTCACAGTAACGCAGCGGCGCCAAAGTGTCAAACGGCCTGTGCCCGCGCCGCACTGCGGGTTACGGTATGTCGACGCTGCGGCGCCAGCGGCTGAGCGCCTCCGCCAGGCCGGGCTGTCGGCCGTCCGCCGGAGCCCCGGCGGCTACCGCGGCGCGCAGCCATGGTCGCACCACCTGCTCCTTCGCCTCACCCCAGTAGACCGGCGCCGGTGGCGGCAGCCGCAGCAGGTCGGCAGCGGGCAGGCGCCCGATCAGGAACCCGTGGGTGCGCGGCAGAATACGCTCGCTGACCTCGCGCAGCACGGGAAACCCACCGGCCAGACCGAAGCCGCGCAAGCGCTTGAACGCGGCGGTGTCCAGCAACCGCGCCTGGACCTCCGGCTGGTATATCCAGCTCAGGAACAGGCGCGCTCCGGCGGCGTTGCCACCCGCCACGGGAATGGCGAATGACGAGTAGCCTTCCAGCACCGGAATGCCGCCCTCCAGCGCCAGCCAGCGAAAGTCGAGCAGCTCCCGCTTCGGCTCCGGGAGCAGGGCGAAGCTGGCGATATCGCTCAGATACATGCGCACCCGTCCTTCCAGCACCAGTTGATACAGCGGGCGATGAAAGTAGGTGTCGGTGAACTCCCGGTCGCTGGCGATGCCGCCGTGACTGCTGCGAATCCAGTCGCGGGCGGCTGCCGCCGCTTGCGCCACCGCAGCGGCGTCGATGTTCACGTGGCCGTCGGCGGTGGCGGCGAAGCCGGCGCCGAAGGACTGTGCGAGGTAGTAGACCAGGTCGACGTCCCACAGCGGTGAGAAGCCGACGCGAGTGACGCGCTCCGGCGTACCGGTGACGTACTCCTCACCAAGGCGGCGCAGTTCCTCCGCGGTCAGCACGAACTGGTCGATCGCGGGCGGTGCCGCCGCACGTGCGAACACGACCACCGGCAGATTGAAGGCAAACGGCAGGGTAACCCGCCGGGCGTCGGCCTGGTCCGCCGCCTCCAGCCCCGGAAAGAACGAGGCGTCCGCCACCTGGTCCTGCAGACCTCGATCCAGGGGCAGCAGCAGGCGCTGCAGCTCCGGACTTGCGAGCCAGGACCCGAACACCAGATCGGGAGCCTCGGCGCCGCGCAGCAACGCCTGTGCCGGCTGCGCCACGTAAGTCAACTCCACCTTCACCGGCCCCGCCGCCGCATTGAAGGTCTCTACGTAGGCGGCCAGCTCCGCGCGGTCGCTCCACAGCTCGACGATGGGCTGCATCCGGTCGCAGGCGCCCGCCGCCAGCAGCAGCGCCGCCCACAGGGCTCCGTGGAGGCGTAGCGGGCGCACCCGCCGCTCAGCTTCCCGCGAGCCCCTGCGCGGCGGCGTAGATCTCGGCAAACAGCGCCTCCAGGTCGTCATGCGCCACGGTGGAAAACGCCACCCGCAGGTAGTCGTCGCCCACCGAAATGGTGCCGACGCCACGCTCGCGCAACAGCTTGCGCCGCAGCGTCTCCGCCTTGCCGTCCGCCACCCGCAGGGTGAGGAAGTACCCGGAGTTGAACGGCAGCGGCTGCAGCGGACCAGCGGCGCCCGAGCGGGCGGCGAGAATCTCCCGCACGCGCCGGTAGCGCACCGCGATCGCCTCCAGGTTGGCGGCACGGTCGGCATGGTAGGTGCCGGTCTGCATCCCGCGCAGCAGCAGGCTCTGGGTCAACATGCCGGAGCTGGACACCGACGAGCGCACGGCCCCCATCAGCTTCTGCT
Organism: Spirochaetia bacterium; assembly: GCA_965203905.1. GTDB lineage: Bacteria > Spirochaetota > Spirochaetia > SZUA-6 > Bin103 > Bin103. The sequence continues at coordinate 7,467,871 of CBDBDQ010000005.1, forward strand.
CCAGCGCGGTGTAGTGGGAAGCACTCAGACCGCGCGCCGCCAGCGTGAGGAACCCGAGGCGAAAGCCCCACACGTAGTTTTCCTTCGTGGCGCCGTCCACCTTGACCGCGAGCAGCCCCTCGTGGGCCTGGTTGAGACGGGCGAACAGCGACTCGTGGCAGCTCTCGGCTTCGTAGAACAGGCCGAAGTAGGCGTCGTCGCAGATCACCACCAGCAGCACCCCACGCGCGGCGGTTTCTCGCAACGCGTCCGCCAGGGCCGCCATCTCGGCGTCGTTCGGGGTGTAACCGGTCGGGTTGTTGGGGAAGTTGAGGAGCAGGACCACCTTGTCTCCGGCGGGTGTCCGCTCCAGCGCCGCGGCCACAGCGGCTACGTTGAAGCCTCCCTCCGGGGTAAAGAAGGGAACCGTCTCGAGCTGCGCCTGACGCCGTTCCTCCATCACCAGGCGGTAGTTGCCCCAAAACAGATCCGGCACCACGACGCGGTCGCCACGCTCCACCAGCAGGTCGGCGGCTATGGTGATGCCGTGGGTGAGCCCGGCGGTCACCAGGGGCAGTGAGACCGGCCCCTGCAGGCTCGGGTTCTTCTCCTGCATCTCCCGCAGCCAGGCCCGCCGCAGGTCCGGCAGGCCCGCGGTCGGGGCATAGGCAAAGATCGCCGCGGGATCGAGCTCCGGTATCAAGGCTCGGATACCGTCGAGATAGAGCGGCGTGGCACCGTCGGTGGCGATGCCCACCGTGGCATTGAAGCGATGCGCGTGCTGCGTCGCCTCGGCAGTCTGCGCCACCACTCCGCGCGGGAAGTAGAGACGGCGTCCGAAGTCGGACAGCAGGCGCGGCACAGCGGTGGCGGCGAGCGTACGGTTGAGATCCTCGGCAATGGGGTTCATTACGCTGACTGTTGGCGGAATGGCGGGACGTTTGTCAACGCCATCCAATCCAAGCTACATTTCGGTATTGAATGTCCTCTGCCGTCTCTCCCGCCGAGGTCCGTAGCGAGGTAAGCGAGCTCAGCCTGCTGTTCGAGATCAGCCGCATCCTCGACTCCAGCCTCAACCTGCGCGACGTGGTGCACCCGGTGCTGGAGGCTCTGGGGCGACACATGGGGATCCGTCTGGGAGTGCTGACCCTGCTGAACCGGGCCACCGAGCGCATCTCCATCGAAGCCGCGTTCGGACTGTCGGAGAGCCAGCAGCGGCGCGGCCGGTACAAGATCGGCGAAGGGATTACCGGCGGCGTGGTGCAGTCCGGCGCCCCCGCCATCGTGCCCAAGATCGCGGACGAGCCGGCCATGGTGCATCGTACCGGTGCCGCCAGCAATCCGGATCTTGCCGAGCTCTCCTTCATCTGCGTGCCAATCAAGTCGGGCAATTCAGTAATCGGCTCGCTCGGCACCGACAAGCTGTTCCCGCCGGAGGCGCAGTTCGACGAGGACGTGCGCCTGCTCTCGATCATCGCCTCCATGATCTCGCAGGCGGTCAAGCTGCGGCAGGCTGCGCAGGAGGAACGGCGCCGTCTGTTGGAGGAGAACGACCGCCTGCAGGAGGAACTGAAGGATCGGTTCCGGCCCCAGAACCTGGTCGGTAACTCGGAAGGCATGAACAGCGTGTTCCGCCTGGTGGCGCAGGTGTCCCGCAGCGACGCCACGGTGCTGGTGCGCGGCGAGACCGGCACGGGCAAGGACCTGGTGGCCCACGCGATCCACTACAACAGCGCCCGCGCCACCAAGCCGTTCATCAAGGTGAACTGCGCCGCGTTGCCGGAATCGGTGATCGAGAGCGAGCTGTTCGGGCATGAGCGCGGCGCGTTCACCGGCGCCGTGGCGACGCGCAAGGGACGTTTCGAGCTGGCCCACGGCGGGACCCTGTTTCTGGACGAGATCGGCGACCTGTCCTCGGCCACCCAGGTAAAACTGCTGCGGGTGCTCCAGGAAGGTGAGTTCGAGCGCGTCGGCGGCAACACCACCCAGCGCAGCGACGTCCGCGTCATCGCCGCCACCAACCGCAACCTCGAGGAACTGATCGAGCGGGAGGAGTTCCGGGCCGACCTCTACTACCGGCTCAACGTATTCCCGATCCACATCCCGCCGCTGCGCGAACGCAAGACCGACCTGCTGCTGCTGGCGGACCACTTCGTCGCCAGGTACGGCCGCGAAAACCACAAGGACATCAAGCGCATCACGACCCCCGCGATCGACATGCTGATGAGCTACCACTGGCCCGGTAACGTGCGCGAACTGGAAAACTGCATCGAGCGGGCAGTGCTGCTGAGCAACGACGAGGTGATTCACGGCCACCACCTGCCGCCGACCCTGCAGACCGCGGACGCGAGCGGCACCACGCCCAGCGGCAGCCTGCAGGGCACCATCAACGCGATCGAGCGCGAGTTGATCCAGGACGCCCTCAAGTGGGCCAAGGGGAACATGGCGCGCGCCGCACGGTCGCTGCAGATCAGCGAGCGCATCATGGGCCTGCGGGTGCGCAAGTTCCGAATCGATCCCACCACCTACAAGAGCTGACTCAGCGCGATCACTCCGAGAGAGATCCCGACATGCCCGTAGGTGCTGACCCTGCCTTCCTACGCCCACGTAGGCTCTTCGAAGCCATCCCAGAGAGTTACTGAGGAGTCCTCGTACCTGGTTGTCCTTGGCACGGAACTTGCTTAAGGATTGACATCACACAAATCCGTGTCAAGGAGGACTTGGAGAGTGCGACGTTTCCTGATAACAGCCGGAGCGCTGTTGGTGTTCGGCGCCGTCTACGGCTTCGCCGACTCGAATTCGAACGCTGTGGCAATCGACACCGTGTGGACCTTGATGGCCGCGGTGCTGGTGTTCCTGATGCAGGCGGGCTTCGCCATGCTGGAGACCGGATTCACCCGTGCCAAGAATGCCGCCAACATCATGATGAAGAACCTGATGGACTTCTCCATCGGCACGCTGGCGTTCTGGGCGATCGGCTTCGGAATCATGTTCGGGGCGGACGCCGCGGGGCTGTTCGGCTCCAGCAAGTTCTTCCTGGCCGGGGCCGTGGTGGACGATGCGTTCTCCGACTTCACCTTCTGGGTATTCCAGGTGATGTTCGCCGCCACTGCCGCAACCATCGTCTCCGGTGCGGTGGCGGAACGCACCCAGTTCAAGGCCTACCTGGTCTACTCGGTGTTCATCAGCGGGCTGATCTATCCGGTGGTGGGGCATTGGATCTGGGGCGGCGGCTGGCTCAGCAACCTGGGGCCCAACGGCGTCATGGACTTCGCCGGCTCCACCGTGGTGCACTCGGTCGGCGGCTGGGCCGGTCTCGCTGGAGCCATGGTGCTGGGAGCCCGCGAGGGCAAGTACGTCAAGAACGGTGCCAACGGCCGGAGCGGCAAGGTCTTGGTCAACGCCATTCAGGGGCATAACATGCCGTTGGCCGCGCTCGGCGTGTTCCTGCTCTGGTTCGGATGGTTCGGCTTCAACGCCGGCAGCACCGTGGCCGGTACCGATCTGTCCATTGCGGCCATCGCCGTCACCACCAACCTGGCGGCCGCGTCGGGAGTGGTCGGCGCGCTGATCGTGGCCTGGATCATCTCCGGCAAGCCCGACCCCACCTTTGCCCTGAACGGCGCCATCGCCGGGCTGGTAGCCATCACCGCCGGCTGCGCCAACCTGTCGCCGGGCAGCGCCGTCATCGTCGGCTTCCTGGGCGGTGTGCTGGTGGTGTTGTCGGTGCAGTTCATAGACCGGGTGCTGCACGTGGACGATCCGGTGGGCGCCATCTCCGCCCACGGCGTGGTCGGTGCCTGGGGCACCATCGCCGTCGGCCTGTTCGCGCAGGAAAAGTTCGGCGGCGTCAACGGCCTGTTCTTCGGCGGCGGTTTCGGCCAGTTGGGCGTGCAGATCGTCGGCGTGCTGGCGGTGTTCGCGTGGACCTTCGTCACTTCTCTGGTATTGTTCAAGCTGATCAAGGCCACCGTCGGCCTGCGGGTCAGCCGCAACGAGGAGCTGCGCGGGCTTGACATCGAGGAGCACGGCACCGAGGCGTACACCGATTTCGAGGTGTACACGACCCGCTAGAGGAGAGGACTCAATGAAGCTCATTATCGCCTACGTTCAGCCGCACAAGCTGAACGACGTAAAGCAGGAGTTGTTCAAGGAGGAGGTCGGCAAGATGTCGGTAACCAACGCCTTGGGCTGCGGCCAACAGATGGGTTACACCGAGACCTATCGCGGTGTCCAGATCGAGGTAAACCTGCTCAAGAAGGTGCGTATGGAGATCGCCGTCAACGACGAATTCCTGGAACGTACCATCGACGCCATCGTGCGCGGTGCCCGCACCGGTGAGATCGGCGACGGCAAGATCTTCGTGGTCGAGCTCAATCAGTGTATCCGCATCCGCTCCGGTGAAGTGGGCAAGGTGGCTATCGGCTGATCCCCGCGCGGCAGGAGCCGACTCCGTTTTTCTCGACCCCGACTCGGTGGCGCCGGAGCCATCGGGTCGGGGTTTCTTGCGCCCGTCGTCAGCGGCCGGCCTCGGTCACGTAGCGCAGATAGGTGGCACGTACCCGCGCGGTTACGGTCGCCAGCAGGTCATTGAACGCCGACACCGAGGCGCCGGCGCCCATCATGCGCCGCGCCAGCGCCGCCAGGGCGGCGTCGGAGCTGGGCAGTACGTGCACCTGACGGTCCTCGAACACCTGCAGAGAGTGCTCCAGGCGACGCAGAAACAGGTAGTCCTCCCGCAACTGCGCGGCGCTGCCGGCGCCGAGCACACCCGCCCGCTGCAGGCCCTCGAGCGCCGCGACGGTGCTGCCGCACACCAACTCCGGATGCTGCACCAGGTGCTGCAGTTGCAACCCCTGAACCAGGAACTCGAGGTCGCGTATGCCGCCGGCACCCGACTTGATGTCGCGGCCCTGGTTGAGTCGGCGCTGAGCCTGACCGGCAACGGCCAGATTGCGCAGGCGCTCGATGGTGGCGAAGGCGCGCGCGCCGCGCCCGTCCGGATCGCTCCCGAGCCGGGCGAACGCGGCACGCGCGCGCTGCAACAGGGCCTGACCGACCGCCCGATTGCCCGCGACCGGGCGCATGCGCAACAGCGCCTGCACCTCCCAGTCGTTGGCCGGCCCCGCGTAGTAGGCGGCCAGAGAGCTGAGTGACTGTGCCAGCTCCCCGGAGCTGCCGTAGGGACGCAGACGCCAATCGACCCGGTACGCGGCCATCTCGCCACGGTGCGCCGCCAGCGTCGTCCCCAGGGTGCGGGCCAGCTCCGTGACGCCGTGCGCCAGCTCCGTGCTCCTCGCGGGCGCGAGGCCGCGATCGTCGTACAGGGCCACCAGGTCGATGTCGGAGCTGTAGTTCAGCTCCTCCGCTCCCAGCTTGCCGTAGGCCAGAATGCACACCCGCTCGCGCAGCTCGGGCCGCTCCGCGGCCAGATCGCGTACCGCCACGTGTATGAACGCCTCGGCGACCACGGACAGCTCCCGCATCACGTCGGTGACGGGGGCCTGCAGGCAGTAGTCCCGAATCGCGATCCGCAGGATCTCGCGCCGCCGCAGGATGCGTAGCCGCGGCCGCCAGAATCGGCGCCCGCCCAACTCCTTCACCACGTCCTGCAGCCGGCGCCGCCGGCGCAGTCGCTCCGGTTCGGTAACCCAGTCGAACAGCTCCGGACTGCGCACCAGGGCATCCGCCAGGAATTGACTGGTGGCGAAGATCCGAATCAACAGCTCCAGACGCGTCGGCTGCCGCATCAGGGTACGGAAGTGGTGGCCCGGCTCGTCCAGTGCGGCGACGTAGCGTTCCCAGTTGTTGAGAGCGCGGTCGGGATCGGACTGGTGCGCCAGTTCGTCACCGGCGAGCACGGCCAGACGGGCGAACTCCATGCGGTCGGGCGCGCGGGAGGCCAGGCGCACCACATTGGCCGCCGCCCGTTGCGGATGGGCGAAGCCCAGCCGGCTCAGGACGCGGGCCGCGCCGCCGGCGTCGGCACCGTCATCGGTCGGGCTCAAAACCAGGTCGGCGACGCCGGTAATGCTGCCGGAGCCCAGGGAGCCGTGGCCGAGGTGGGTGTCGATGAAGCCGCGCACGGCAGCGCGGCGGGTCTCCAACTCCAGGTGCAGCCGCTGCGCCGGAGTCAGCCCCGACGCTCCCCGGTACGCCATGCGCCGCGCCAGGTGGCCGTACTCTACCGCGCCCGGTTCCGGCAGGTAGAGGTCGAGGGCGGACCCGCGCAGGATACGCAACGCGTTGATCAGGCGGCGGTAGAAGTCGTATGCGGCGCCCACCTGCTCCGCCTCCAGCTGCGCCAGAATCCCGGCCTGCGCCAACTCCTCGAGGGCCCGGTGTACGCTGGGAGTGCGCAACGCCGCCCGGTCCGTACCGTAGCGAACCTGCAGCATCTGCACCGCGTACTCCACGTCCACCAGGGCACCGGGACTGAACTTGGCGTTCAGGCGGCTCTCGGCGTCGTATTCTTCTACCTGGCGGCGGCGCATCCGGTGCACCTCGTCCAGCGGTATGGCACCGGTGCGGTAGACGAACTCGTCGCGCAGCCGTTCCAGGCGCGCGCCGAGCTCCCGGTCGCCCGCCACGGCGCGCAGCCGGATCAGCGCCAGCCGTTCGTAGGCCAGCGCTTCGCCGCCGGGGCCGTAGTAGCGGGCGAAACTCTCCAGGCTCACGGCACGCGGGCCGGCCGCCCCGTACGGCCGCAGGCGCAGGTCGACCTCGAAGATCCCGGCCCGCTTGGCACTGATGCGGTTGACCGTTTCCTGCACCAGGCGCCCGTAGTACTCGCCGTTGCCGATCTGCTGCGGGCCGGTGGTGGTCCCGTGGTCGCCGTACACGAACATCAACTCGATGTCGGAGGCGTAGCCCAGGGCGCTGCCGCCCATCTTGCCGAGTCCCACCACCGCCAGCCGGGTATCGATGCCGCCCAGGGTCCGCGGTATTCCGAACTGCGGGCGCAGCGCGTCCGCGGCCAACCCCAGCGCGGCGGCAACCACACACTCGGCCAGCCGGGTCAGGCGCGCGGCGAGCTGCGGCACACCCCCCTCGCGACTGAGCACGTGCTCCAGGTCGATCAGGAACGCCTCCCGATCCTTGAACGCGTTGAGCGCGGCCACCCGGTCGGCCGCGGTGGGCGCCGCCGCCACCGCCTCCCGCAGCCGTTGCCCCACGGTGGCGTCGTCACTGAAGCGGTGCCGTTGCTCCGGTTCCAACATCGGCAACAGGGTTTCGAACTGCTGGCGAATGAAGTCCTCCCACAGGTAGTCGCTGGTGCCGAGGAGCAGTGCCAGCTCACCCATGATGCGGGGGTCGGCCAGCAGATCGAGGAGACGTCCCTCCTCCGGCAGCCCGAGGATCTGCTCCGTAAGCTGTTCGAAGCGCAGCAACGCCGCGGAGGGGTCGGGCGCCAGGCCCACGAAGTAGGCGAACTGCTTGGTGAGCAGCACCGAGAGCTTGATCTGATTCAACAGCGTGGGATTGGCGATCGCCGCGCCCGCACGATCCACCACATCCACCACGTCCTCTACCCGTCCCGACTCGGTCGTGATCCGTACGCGCTGGATGGACACGTCGCGCAACGCCAGCGCGGCACTGAAGCTGTACAGGAACAGCGGCGTATCCTGAGACACGATGCGCATGCGCGTGACGGCGCCGCCGTCGGCGGCCACGACGTTGGAAACTTCGATCTGCACCGGATACAGCGCGGGCGATGTGGGCCAGTGGCGCCGGATGGTCTCCGCCACCATTTCGCTCACCCGGCGCCGCGCCGCCTCCGGTGCGCTCCGTTCCAGGTCGCCCGCCACCTCCAGCAGGCGCTGCTCCAGCTGCTGGCGCCACGCCTCCACGCTCAGGGCACCGGCCTCGGCGGAAACGCGCCGGCCGCGGAAGCGGTCGACGATCATCCGCCGCGGTTGCGGCGCTTGCCGCAGGGTACGGCTTCGCCCGCGCCGCCGGAGGCGGTCGGCGGCCGCGCGCGAGGTGGCTCGCCGCGATGCCCGTGCGGTCGCGCCTGCCGCAGCATGAGAACCTTCATCGACGCTGCGGGACTCGCTGCCGTAGGTGAACGCGGTCCCGGAGTCGATGGCGAATCCGCAGGCACCGAGCACGCCGGTGATGAGAGAGAACATGCCCGCGTGGTCGGCGGCGAGAATCGTGCACGACAGCGCCTCCGCATCGCCGGCGCCTGCCGCGACCGAGCCGGTCTCCGCGGCGGCGGCCGCCAGCACCACCGCCAGCGGCCGGCGGCCGTCCAGCCGGCTGATCTCGCGGATGTGCGCCACCACCTCGGGCAGGGAGAACTCAGCGTAGTACTCGTCTCCCAGCCGTGCCAGGTGCGCGTCGATGAACGGTTCGTCGACTCCGTCGAGCTGCCTGGCGAGCACCTCACGCCGCGGCTTCATCGGTACCTTCAGGGTACGCGAACCGGACCCGCGGAGTCACCTTGTCGCGAAAACGCCAGGAGCCATGCCGCCGCAACGACATGGCTCCTGCTGAGACGCTCTTGCCTGCTGCTTCAGCAGCAGCGCACCGTCACCTCAGATGTCGTAGTACAGGGCGAACTCCCACGGGTGCGGGCGCAGGTCGAGGGCGGTAACCTCGTTCTCCATCTTGTAGTCGATCCAGGTCTCGAGCACGTCCTCGGTGAACACGTCCCCCTTGAGCAGGAACTCATGGTCGTCACGCAGCGCTTCCAGCGCCTCCCGTAGCGAACCGGGGGTGGTTCGGACCTTGGCCAGCTCCTCCGGCGGCAGATCGTAGAGGTCACGGTCCAGCGGCTCGCCGGGATGGATCTTGTTGGTGATGCCGTCGATCGCCGCCATCACCATGGCCGCGAACCCGAGATAGGGATTGCAGGATGGATCGGGACAGCGGAACTCGACGCGCTTCGCCTTGGGTGAGGTGGAGTACATGGGAATGCGCACGGCGGCGCTGCGGTTGCGGCGCGAGTAGGCCAGGTTGACCGGTGCCTCGAAGCCCGGCACCAGCCGCTTGAAGCTGTTGGTCGTGGGATTGGTGAAGCCGATGATCGCGGCCGCGTGGGTGAGCAGTCCGCCAATGGCGTACAGTGCCATCTCCGACAGCCCTGCGTAACCGTCGCCGGCAAACAGGTTGTTGTCACCCTTCCAGAACGACATGTGGACGTGCATGCCGCTGCCGTTGTCCTCGAACAGCGGCTTGGGCATGAAGGTGGCGGTTTTGTTGTAGCGGCGCGCGGTGTTCTTCACCACGTACTTGTACTTGAGCATGTTGTCGGCCATGGTCACCAGGGGCGCGAAGCGCATGTCGATCTCGCCCTGGCCGCCGGTGGCTACCTCGTGATGCTGCGCCTCGATGAGAACGCCCATGTCCTCCAGCGTCATCATCATCTCGCTGCGCAGGTCCTGCAGGCTGTCGGTCGGCGGCACCGGGAAGTAGCCTTCCTTGTAGCGCGGCTTGTAGGCCAGGTTGGGGTTCTCTTCACGCCCGGAGTTCCAGCGCCCCTCCTCCGAGTCGATGTGATAGTAGCCCTCGTGCTCGTTCTGGTCGAAGCGCACGTCGTCGAAGATGAAGAATTCCGCCTCCGGCCCGAAAAAGGCGATGTCGGCGAGGCCGGAGGAACTGAGGTAGGCCTCGGCCTTGCGTGCGATGTTGCGCGGGTCACGGGTGTAGTCCTCTCCGGTCATCGGATCCGAGATGTTGCAGATCATGACCAGCGTCTTGCGGGCCAGGAACGGGTCGATGAAGCCGGTCTCCGGAATCGGCTTGACCAGCATGTCGGACTCATTGATCGACTGCCAGCCGCGGATGCTGGAACCGTCGAAGCCGAGGCCGCCCTCGAAATCGTCCTCCGACAGCTCGCGGGCGGGAATCGAGAAATGCTGCCACAGACCGGGGAAGTCCATGAAGCGCAGGTCGATGACCTCGATCGTTTCCTCGGCGATCAGCTTCATCACATCACCAGGTGTCTTGAGATTCACTGTTTCCTCCTCATGAATCGCGCGCTAGCGCACTACGTCACCCAAGTATTAGCAAGATCCATACCATGGCTCGAAACCACTCGATACTGCCTGCATCGCACGCGGAGAGCTACATGTATGTAGGGCACCGCGCCAGGATTCCTACCAAATGGTTCGATTCTCGATTCGTTGATCGCCGAGCCAGGGGCGTGCTATACAACCGACGTGGCAAGTCTATCGAGAACCCTGGCCCTGATCAAACCCGACGCCTTCGACCGCCGCCTAACCGGCAAGCTCATCGACGCCGCCCTGGAAGCCGGCCTCGCCATCGTGTCCGTAAAGAGCGTCAAACTCAACCGCGCCCAGGCCGAGGCGTTCTACGCGGTGCATCGCGAGCGGCCCTTCTTCTCGTCGCTGGTCGAATTCATGACCTCGGGCACCACGGTGGCCATGGTCCTGGAGGGAGCGGACGCGGTTGCCCTCTGGCGCCGGGCCATGGGCGCCACCGACCCCGCCGACGCGGCGGAGGGCACCATCCGCCGCCGCTTCGCGGAGTCGATAGAACGCAACTGCTGCCACGGCTCAGACTCCGACGCCAACGCCGCCATCGAAATAGGCTGCTTCTTCAGCGGCGAGGAACTGCTCAGATAGCCTGCGGCGGCATCAGACCGCGGACGATGCCGCCGGTACCGCGGTGGCGCGTTGGGCCAGCACGAAGCCGGTGAGGGCTTGCAGGGCGCGGCGCGACTCGCTCGCGGAGAAGCGGTCCAGGATGGTTCCGGCCAGGCGCGCGTGCTCGCCGGCACGCTGCACCAGCGCCAGCTCCGTGGCGAGGGCGTCCTGATCCATCTGGTCGTCCATCAACTGGAAGGCCAGTCCGAATTGCAGCCCGAACTCGCCGGCGGCGGCGACCTGCGGCTCGGAGCCGCCCCCGACCAGCGCACCTGAAGCGCAGCACGCGGACATCAACGCGGCGGTCTTGCTGCGGATGATGGCGAGGTAGTCGTCCACGGTAATCTCCAGGTGATAGCGCTTGATGCCGTGCTGGAAGATCTCCCCCTGGCTCATGCTCTTGGTCACCGCGCAGTACAACTGCACCAGGCGCAGCCGTTGCTCGGCGGGCAACGGCAGCTCGGCGATCAGACTGAAGAACTGGGCGTACAACACGTCGCCCACCAGCACCGCGATGCTGGTCCCGAATTCGCGATATATCGCGGCGCGGGCGCGGCGCACGACGGCATGGTCGATGATGTCATCGTGAATCAGCGACGCCGCGTGCACCAGCTCCGCCGCCACCGCCATGGTAACCAGCGGCGAGCCGGGGACGCGCGTGACATCGGCGCCGCCGACCGCACGGCCGCTGAACAGCACCAGCGCGGGGCGCAGCAGCTTGCCCCGCATGGCACTGAGCGAGGTGACTATCTCCCTGAGGTAGGCGTGGCGCTCGACCAGCTTCTCGTGGTTCTCCGCGAGTGACCGGATCTGCAGCTCTAGCTCGGCCTCGACCAGCCTCAGGTCCGCCGCGATCGGCCCGTAGATCTGCTCCAGCGATGGGGGGCTGCAGGGACGAACGACAGACTCCTAAAATTCGTCGTAACGGATCATCTCGGGTTCGACGCCGAGGTCGTAGAGCATCTTCTGCACCGCGGTCAGCATCAGCGGCGGACCGCACAGGTAGTACTCGATGTCCTCCGGCGCCTCCTGCTTGCCCAGGTACTCGTCCAGCACCACCTGGTGGATGAAGCCCACCGGACCGTCCCAGTTGTCTTCGGGCAGCGGCTCCGAAAGCGCAATGTGGAAGGAGAAATTGGGAAACTTCTCCTCGATGTCGCGGAAGTGATCCTCGTAGAAGATCTCGCGCTTGGAGCGCGCGCCGTACCAGTAGGAGACCTTGCGCCCGGTCTGCAAGGTCTGGAACAGGTGGAATATGTGCGCGCGCAACGGCGCCATGCCGGCACCGCCGCCGATGTACACCATCTCGCGCTCGGTCTCCTGGATGAAGAACTCGCCATAGGGCCCGGAGATGGTCACCACGTCGCCCGGTTTGCGGGCATACACGTAGGATGATGCGAGGCCTGGCTGTACCTCCATACCGCGCGGCGGGGTCGCGATGCGCACGTTGAGCATCACGATGTTGCCCTCGGCCGGATGGTTGGCCATCGAGTAGGCGCGCTGGATCGGCATCGTGTTCTTGGCGTTGAGCGAGAACAGATTCATTCGCTGCCAGTCTTCGAGGTACTCCTCCTCGATCTGGATGTCCTTGGAAAAGTCGATCTCGTAGGGCGGCACCTCGATCTGGATGTAACCGCCGGAACGGTGATTGAGCTCCTCGCCCTCGGGCATGCGCAGCACGAACTCGCGGATGAAGGTGGCGACGCTGTCGTTGGAGATCACCTCGCACTGCCACTTGTTGATCGAGAACACCTCGTCCGGGACCTGCACCTGCATGTCGTCGCGCACCTTGACCTGGCACGACAGCCGCCAGTTCTCCTTGGCGTCGCGGAAGTTGATGTGCTGCTGCTCGGTCGGCAGGATGTCGCCGCCGCCGTCCAGCACCTGGCAGCGGCACACGCCGCAGGTACCGCCGCCGCCGCACGCCGACGGCAGCATGACCCCGTTGCTCGACAGGGTATTGAGCAGAGTGCCCCCGGCGTCGGTCTCGATCGCGCCTTCCTCGTCGCCGTTGATCGTGATCTTGATCTTGCGCTGCGGGCGCAGCCGCGCCTCGGCCGCCAGCAGGGCGACCGTGAGCAATCCGATCACTACGGGGAATACGATAATGCTTCCGAATACCTGCAACATCTTCGCTGCTCCCTACAGTTGAATGCCGGAAAACGCCATGAAGCCGATCGACATGAGTCCGGTGAGCAGCATCGTCATCCCCAGGCCGCGCAACGCCGGCGGCACGTTGGAATAGCGGATCTTCTCGCGAATCGAAGCCAACGCGATGATGGCCAGGGCCCAGCCTACTCCCGACGACAGCCCGAACACCACCGACTCGCCGAAGTTGTAGCTGCGCTCCACCATGAACAGTGAACCTCCCAGGATCGAACAGTTCACCGTGATCAAGGGCAGGTAGATGCCGAGCGCGTGGTACAGGCCGCTGGAGGTCTTCTCGATCACCATCTCCACCAGTTGCACCATGGCCGCGATCACGGCGATGAAGGCGATGAAGTTGAGGAAGCTCAGGTCCACTTCCTGCATCGCCGGGCTGACCCAGGCCAGGCTGCCCGCCTTGAGCAGGTACTCGTGCACCACCCAGTTGATCGGCATGGTGATGCCGAGCACGAAGATCACGGCGAAGCCGAGGCCGATGGCGGTCTTGACCTGCTTCGACACCGCCAGGAACGAGCACATCCCGAGGAAGAAGGCCAGCAGGATGTTCTCGACGAAAATCGCCTTGAGCGCCAGGTTGATCAGTGCCATCGCCTAAGCCTCCTCGGTGTAGCCGCTCATGCGGCGCTGGGCCCAGATCAAAAGGCCCATCAGGATGAACGCCCCGGGGGCGAGCACCATCAATCCGTTGTCCACGTAACCGGCGTCGTACAACCCCTGCGGGATCACCTGCACTCCGTAGATCTTGCCACTTCCGAACAACTCTCTGCAGAATCCGACAGCGAGGATCACCAGGGCGTAACCGACGCCGTTGCCCAGGGCGTCCAGCACGCTGGGCCACGGCTTGTTGCCCATCGCGAACGCCTCCAGCCGGCCCATGATGATGCAGTTGGTGATGATCAGGGCCACGAACACCGAGAGCTGGCGCGACACGTCGAAGGCGTACGCCTTGAGCACCTGGTCCACCAGCACCACCAGCGATGCCACCACGGTCATCTGCACGATGATGCGCACGTTGTTGGGAATCAGCTTGCGCATCAACGAGATGATCAGGTTGGCCGACACCAGCACGAAGACCACCGCGATGCCCATCACCAGCGACGGCTTGACCTGAGTGGTCACCGCCAACGCCGAGCAGATGCCGAGCACCTGGATGGTGATCGGGTTGTTCTCCGACAGCGGATCCCTGAGCACCGTCCGGTTCTGCGGTGAGAACAGGGGCTCCCGTTCCTTGACCGGTGCCTGGGTTTGTACCTGGGGTTCTGCCATGAGCTTGCCTCTCCCTCTCCTATCTCGCCTGGGTCTCGGCCCGTACGCGTGTGATGTAGGGCGCGTAGATTGCCAGTTTTTCCTGCAGCAGGTTGGTCACACCGCGGCCGGTTATGCTGGCGCCGCTGATGCCGTCCACCGCGTAGGTGTGATCGGCGGCGTTGGAGAATACGTCCGCCACCTTGCCCTTGACGACCTGGATCGAACGCAGCGCACTGCCGTCGAAGATGCGCTTGCCCACGAAGTTGTCCTGAAACCAGGCCTGTTCGATCTCAGCGCCGAGTCCGGCGGTCTCGCCGTGCTTGTAGAAGGTGATGCCTTTCACGGTGTCCAGATCGTCCTCCAGCGCCAGGTAGCCGTACAGGGTGGACCACAGCCCCTGGCCGTACACGGGGATGGCGTAGACGCTTGCCTTGCCCCCCTCGGTGACCACGAATACCGGCAGTCGCCAAGCGGCCGGGTCGGGGTTCTCCAGCTCTTCCTCCAGGTCCACCCCGTCCGCGCTGGAGCCGGGAATCACCTTGCCCTCGTGATCCACCAGGAAACTCTCCACCGAGTCGTCGTAGAGCTGGTTGATCTCCTCCGGCTCCAGCTTCTGTTCGCGCTCCATCAGGCCGACCGCCTTGAGGATGTTCTCGCGTATGTTGCGCTGCTCGTTGGCCTGCTGCGGCTCGCGCAACGAGGTGGCGGCGAAGGAGAGCACGAAGCCCCAGAACACCGTGATGATCAGCACGAACACCACCGAATAAACTTTGCTGCGATTCATGGCCTTACGCTCACTCCGCCACCGGCGCGCCGGCCGGCGTCGCAACCGGCGCCCGCGCCAGCCGTTTCTTGACGTTGCTGCGCACCACGAAGTGGTCGATCAGCGGGGCGAACATGTTCATGAACAGTATCGCCAGCATCACCCCTTCGGGAAACGCCGGGTTGATGATCCGAACCAGGATCGACAGGACGCCGACCAGGAACCCGTAGATCCACTTGCCCATGTCCGTGGCGGCCGCGGAGACGGGATCGGTGGCCATGTAGGCGAGGCCGAAGGCGAACCCGCCCAGGGTCAGGTGGTAGTGGATCGGCAGTGCCAGGAAGTGGCCCGGGTGGGGCGCTGCGAGATTGAGGACCGCGGCCATCACCACGCCGCCGATCAGCATCGACAGCATGATGCGCCAGCTCCCTACCCCGGTGATCAGGAGCAGGCCGATACCGAGCAGAATGGCCAGCGTCGAGGTTTCGCCGATACTGCCGGGGATGAGGCCGATGAAGGAGTTCCACCAGGTTACTCCCTGAGCGGCGAGGACATCGACGATCGGCGCCTCGGCCCCCTCCGCGACCACGGCCAGCGGGCTGGCCGACGAATAACCGTCCAGCGCTACCCAGACCCGGTCGCCGGAGATCTGTGCCGGGTAGGCGAAGAACAGGAAGGCCCGCACCACCAGCGCCGGATTGAAGATGTTCATGCCGGTGCCGCCGAAGATTTCCTTGCCGATGATCACCCCGAAGGTGGTGGCCACCGCGAGCTGCCACCAGGGGATGGTGGGCGGCACGATCAGCGCGATCAGGAAGCCGGATACCAGAAAGCCCTCGCTCACCTCGTGGCGGCGGATCACCGCGAACAGGAACTCCCAGCCCAGCCCCACGGCGTAGGTGACGATCAGGATCGGCAGGAAGCGAATCAGCCCCTGCACCACGGCCTGGATCAAAGTGAAGTCGACCCCCATGGCGCATGCCTCGGCGCCCGCCGCCATGCATTCCGCCAGCAGGCGCTGGTAGCCGATGTTGAAGATGCCCACCAGGGTGGGGGGAATGAGGGCGAAGATCACGGTCACCATCATCCGCTTGGAGTCGAAGTCGTCGCGGATGTGAGCGCCCGCCCGGGTACGGTTGGGCAGCACGAAGGCGAGGGTCGCGAAGGCGTCGTACGCCGGGTACAGGCGCTCCAGCTTGCCTCCCTTCTCGAACAGCGGTTCGACCCGCTCTAACAGCCCCTTCAGCAACTGCTGCACGTTATCCTGCTCCTGTGGCCACGGCCAGCACTCCGGCTACGTTTCGCGCTCGATGAAATCGAGGCCGCGGCGGGTAATCTCCTGCCACTCGATCTTCGAAGGGCAGATGTACTCGCAGAGGGCAATGTCCTCCTCCGCGATCTCGTGAATGCCCAGTCCCTCCATCTCGGGGATGTCTTCGGCGAGGATGCTCTTCATCAGGAACTCCGGGTACAGGTCCATCGGCAGCACGTCGCGATAGATCCCGGTGGCGATGAAGGCGCGTTCGCCGCCGTGCAGCCCGGTGTGCTTGTGCACCGGCCGCGACGGCGCCAGCCAGGAGGAGAGGAAGGTGCGTGAGCGGCTGCCGGCCTTGAACCCCGGCAGCACCCAGCCCATGAGTTCCGGTTCCACCACCTCCGGCAGCAGGGTGAGCGAGCTGTCGAAGAATCCGAGGAAGCCTGCCGGTGTAATCTGCCTCCCGGTAAGGGGGTTTCCCGAGATGTAACGGGTCGTGGCCGGGTCCGCCACGTCACCGGTGAGCACGTCTACCTGGGCCCCGTGCACGGTACGCAGGTAGCGCGGGCGCGGCGCCGAGGAGCCGGCCAGCGCGACCGTCACCTGCGGATCGAGGGTGCCGGTGGCGAACAGTGCGCCGATCATCAGCACCCCCTTGAGGGGACAGGTCCAGACCACGTCGTAGCGCCCGGCGATGGGTGCGAGGTGATGGATGTGGACGCCGACGTTGCCGGCGGGATGGGGGCCGGCGAAGGTGTGCACCTGAACGTTGGCCGGCGCCAGGTCGGGCAGCGCCGGACCCTCGGGAGCGACGCCCACGTGCACGGTGCCGGGGGTGAGGGCGGCCAGGGCCGCGATGCCAGCGGCGAAGTGATCCTCGCGGCCGGCCAGCAGCCGCTCCGGCTGCGCCGCCAGCGGCGCGCTGTCCATGACCGAAACGAAGATGTCGCGCGGCACGTTCTCGGGGCTCGCCAGGCGTGCCAGCGGGCGCTGCACCAGGAACGGAAACAGTCCGGAGCGCAACAGTGCGGTGAGCACCTCTTCGCGCCCGGCGCCGGGACTGGGCACTGCGAACGACTCGGCGCCGGCGTCGCCGTCGGTGCGGATCACCACCTCCTGGATGGCGCGCCGGGCGCCGCGGTTCACGTTCACCACCATGCCGCTGGCGGGCGCGGTGAACTGCACCGTCGGGAAGGTCTTGTCGTGAAAGATGGGGGTGCCGAGCTTGACGCTGGCGCCTTCCTCCACGTCCATGCGGGCGATCAGGCCATGGAAGTCGCTCGGCTTGACCGCCACCGACGCCGGTGCCGGTGCGTCCTCCAGTTCCTGGTCGGGCACACCCTCGAGCGGAATGTCGTAGCCGCGCTTCAGCTTAATCGTTGCCATTCGGTCTCTCACTCCGGCTCAGCCGGACGCTGATTCCGCCGTCTGCCGCCCGCACCATCAGCATGCCCCGAGGAGCGCGTGTCGAGAACTCTGCTTGTCGGCGCATGTTGATCAACTTCACACGGGTGGTCGACGTTCGACGGGGTTAGCGGTGGATCGTTCCGGCGGCATCTGCGCGCCACATCCCACTGCTGGTTAATATATAGGGAATAACGTCGGCGTGTGCAACCGCCCCTCAGCCCGGAAACGCCGGAATGCCGGAACCAGCGGCTCCGCGCGTCCGGAGGGGCAGGATCAAGCCCGCAGGTGGCCGGCGAGGCGTTGGACGGCCGCGTCGATCGCCGCCCTTCCCGGCATCGAGGGCTGGGCGCCCGCGTGCTGCACCGAGAGCGCGGCGGCGGCCGTGGCGCGCTGCAGGGCCGCGTCGGTGGCGGCGCCGGCGGCCAGCGCGGCAGCGAACACACCGCAGAAGCAGTCACCGGCACCGACGGTATCGACCGGGGTTACCGGCAACGCCGGCTGCCGGTGCAGCTCGGCGGTACCGCCGACGCCGCGGCGTGCCCACAGGCAGCCCTCCGCCCCCAGGGTAACGATCAGGTTGCGCACCGTCCCGTTGGCGCCCACCAGGGCGCGGGCGGCGGCGGCGATCTCCTGCGGGCCGGCGATCGGCTGCCGCTCGGCGCGCAGCGACGCCAGCTCCAGCTCGTTGACCAGCACGAACTCCGCGGCCGAGAGCACGTCCGGCGGCGGAACGGCGGCGGGAGCCGGCGCCAGGTTCCACACCACCCGGGCGCCCGCCGCGTGCCACCTGCGGGCGCAGGCGAAGGTGGTCGCGGGAGCGATCTCGTTCTGCAGCAGCAGCACTGCCGATGCCGCCCGCGGCGGCGCCACCCGCTCGGCGCCGAACTGCTGATTGGCGCCGGGTGCCACCACGATCTGATTCTCACCGTGCGCGTCGACCACGATGAGCGCGACTCCCGAGGGATATTCGGGCAGGGTCAGGAGGCCGCCGGCGGCCACCCCCGCCTGCTCCAGGCTGGCGCGGCCGGCGCGGCCGAAGGCGTCGTCCCCCACCGCGCCGTAGAACGCGGTGCGCGCCCCGGCACGGGCGGCGGCCACCGCCTGGTTGGCCCCCTTGCCGCCGGCAAACTGGGAGAAACGCTCGCCGAACAGCGTCTCGCCGCCGGTCGGCAGCCGTTCCACGTAGACCACCAGATCCGTGTTGATCGATCCCACCACGTAGACACCGGTGGGAGCGCCGCCACCTCTCACGCCGGCGGCTCCACGCGCAGGTCGTCCTTTTCGCCGTGATAGCGGGTTACGATCGCTCCCGGTGCCACGTCACGGGTCACCCAGGCGTTGGCGCCGATGATCGCGCCGCGGCCGAGCCGGGTGCGGCCGAGGATGGTGGCACCGGAGTAGATGATGACGTCGTCCTCGACGATCGGGTGCCGTGGCACACCCTTGATCGGCTGGCCGTGGGCGTCCAGGGGAAAGCTCTTGGCGCCGAGCGTGGCGCCCTGGTAGATACGTACGTTGCGGCCGATCTCGCAGGTCTCGCCAACTACCACCCCGGTGCCGTGATCGATGAAGAAGCTCTCGCCGATGGCGGCTCCCGGGTGGATGTCGATGCCGGTGGTGCCGTGGGCATGCTCGGACATGATGCGGGGAATCAGGGGGATATCGAGCAGATACAGCTCATGGGCAATGCGATGCTGGATGATCGCCTGGACCCCGGGGTAGCTGAAGATCACCTCGTCGCGGCTGAGCGCCGCCGGATCGCCGTTGTAGGCGGCCTCCACGTCGAGCAGCACCAGCCGCTGCAACTCCGGCAGCCGCGCCAGCAGGCGGTTGGTGGCGGCGGCGGAGCGCTCCTCGTTGCGGTGGCGCAGGTGCTCGGGGGTGCCGGCGCCGTCACGGTCCTGCCAGTGGGCGAACACCAGCCCGCGCAGGATCTGCTCCTGCAGGTGGCGCAGCTTCTCCTCCAGGATGGCGCCGATGTGAAAGCTGAGTCCCTCGGTCATCTGCACCAGGCCGAAATAGCCGGGAAACAGGGCCGAGCGCAGCCCCTCCAGCACGTCGATCAGCACCGGACGCGAGGGCGGCTCGAAGCCGACGCCGGCGGCGCGGCGCGCGCTCACCGACGGACTGGCGCAGAGTCGGTCCACGATGTCGCCTATGGAGACGTTCGCGCACCTTGCCTGACCGGCCCCTGCCATGCCGGCTGTTGTAGACGAGCACCCGCCGGCGGTCAAGCGGGGGCGGAGATTGGAGGTGGAGATGGATGAGATGGTCGCACGGCGATGCGTGATGCTTGATGCTGGACATCACGCCCGTCTCCCTGGCACGCTGCTGGTCCGATGAGGACCACCCTGAACATCTCCCCCGAAGCGATGGCAAAGGTGCGTCAGCTCGCTCGGCAGCGGGCCAAGCCTCTGGGCGACATCGTGTCGGAGCTTGTCCTGCAGGCAACGCAGCCGCAGCAGGCACCGGCGGTCAGGAACGGGGTGCCGCTGTTTCCCGCGCAGCCGGGCGAGCCTCCCGACCTGGCGCTGACCAATCGGTTGCGGGACGCCGAGCCGTGAGCTACCTGTTGGATGTCAACTTTCTGGTCACGCTGTTCGATCCCCGGCACGTCAATCATGAACGCGCTCACACCTGGTTCGCCGCGCACGCCGTGCAGCGCTGGGCGACCTGCTCGATCACCGAGAGTGGCTGCGTACGCGTGCTGTCGAATCCCTCCTACCCTACGGTGTCGGCGACCCCGGCGGAGGTGATCCACCGCTTGCGGCGCTTCTGCGCAGCCGGCGGACACAGCCTGTGGCCGGACGACGTCTCGCTCCGAACCAGCTTCGACGACAACGCAGCCGCTCGCCTGCAGGGCTACCAGCAGGTCACCGACTTCCACTTGGTGGCGCTGGCGGCGCGGCACGGCGGCCATCTGGTCACCTTCGACGGCCACCTGCAGCGCTCCCTCGCCGGCACCTCCCTGGCGCCGAGCGTGGTGCTGGTCAAGTGATCGCACGTTACCCGAACCGGCGATGACCGAGGCTGACGCGATAGCAGCCTCGGCACGGCCGCTAACGGAGCCTGCGCTGCGGGTTGACTTGCGTGCGCTCGGACTGCGCAGTGGTATGACCGTGCTGGTGCACTCGTCTCTCAGCTCCCTGGGTTGGGTCTGCGGCGGGTCGACGGCGGTGATCCGGGCGCTGTTGGCGGCAGTAGGTTCCGACGGCACCCTCGTGATGCCGGCCCACTCCGCGGGGTCCGATCCGGCCGGCTGGGAGAACCCGCCTGTGCCGCGGTCTTGGTGGGGCACGATCCGGGCGACCATGCCACCGTTCGATCCGGCCACCACGCCGACGCGTGCGATCGGAGTGATTCCCGAGCAGTTCCGCACCTTGCCCGGAGTGGACCGCAGCTTCCATCCGACCGGGTCGTTCACTGCGCGTGGGCCGCTGGCCAAGCGTATCACCGCGGAGCAACGCCTGGAAGACCCGTTCGGAGAGCGATCACCACTCGCCGCGATCTACGAAGCGGGCGGCTGGATCCTGCTTCTGGGGGTCGGCCATCGGCGTAGTACCATGCTGCACTTGGCGGAGCGCCGGGCGCTGGGCCCGAACCAGGAGCGGGTGCGGAACGGTGCTTCGCTGCTCGTGGACGGCGCCAGACGGTGGGTGAGCTTCCTTGAACCCGACGTGGACGAATCCGACTTCGAGCAGGTCGGCAGCGCGTTCGAACGTCAGGACAAGAGCACGAGGAAACAGCCCATCGGGAGTGCCCGTTGCACTATGCTGCCGGCACCGGCCTTGGTCGACTTCGCCGTGCCCTGGTTCCGGGAGCGGAACCACGCAGGCCTCATGGCAACCACTGTCGCTGCACTGATGCCGCAGCCTCGGTGCGTCGCGGTGCCGGATCTCTCACAGATCGCTGGAGCTCACGGCGGAGTTCATTGATCGGCGGCTCCCACAACACGTCGAGCGCGGCCGTCACGTCCAGCGGCTCGCCATACCACTCGGGAGTAGCGGTGTGCGGCCCGATGCTGATGCCGGCCGCCGCCAGCCGCGCCACGGTCGGCGCCAGCGGCTCCCCGGCTCCCTCCCAGCGCGGCGCCGGCGCCACCGCCGGCAGTGGCTCGCCATCCGGGCGCAGGAACCGGAACTGCCCGGCACCGTCGGCGACCACCTGAAAGCCCTCTTCGTGCAGCGCGCGGTGGTGGAAACGACACACCTGGACCAGGTTACTGAGCTTCGTCTCCCCGCCGTCCGCCCAGTGCACGACGTGATGGGCGTCGCAGTGCCGCGAGGTGCAGCCGGGGAACTGGCACTGGTTGCGATCCCTGCTCTCAAGCGCACGGCGCAGCGCGGTCGGGATGGTGCGAGTGCGCCGGCCCACGTCGAGCACTCCACCGTCGGCGCCGTGGTGCAGCACCACGAGGCCCGCATCGCAGGCGACCCGGCGCGCCGTCCGCGCGCCAACGTGGAGCCCACCGGCCTGCTCGATCACCGCTTGGCCGGCTTCGGGATCGGACACCGGGGCGGCCCGGTCGCACCCGCACGTCGCCGCGGCACGGTGGGGATCGCCGGCGCGCTCGATCAGTGCATGGCCGGCATCGAGGTCGGCCGCCGAGGCCACCTGGTCGCGACCGTGCGTCGTCGGGCCGTGGGGATCGCCGGAGCGCTCGATCGGTGCCTGGTCAGCGGCGTCCGCCGCCGGCTCGTCGGGTTCGGAGGCGGCTTCGTTGCCAGGCGCAGTTTCCGCGGAAACGTGTCGCGCGTCGGGGGCCGCCTCTGGGGAGGCAAGCCCGGCCGCGTCCACGTGCACCGTCACCTGGAAGCGGTCGCCGGCAGTGCCCGGATCGAGGCCGCCGGCCGCGCTCTCGGCCACCAGCCCCAGCGCATCCGCGCGCCGCTGCCCGATGCCGCTGTCCTGGTCGTCCGCGGACGCCGGCACCTGCTCCAGCGCCGCCTCCAGGGCGCGCAGCACCACCGCGCCAACCTCCGGCGTCAGCCGCGCGCGCAGCACCAGCATGCCGTCGTCGTCCACCCGCGTGCTCAGCATGCGCCGCGCCAGGCGCAGCTTCTCGGCATCGGGCTGCGCCGCTCGGTCGGCCTCGCGCCAGGCCCGCACCAGCCGCTCCACCTGTGCGGCCGTGGCGCCACAGGCGACGGCGATCAGGCGTGCTTCGGTGGCCGGCGTCGCCACCCTCGTGAGGGCGCGTACGATCGAGTAGGAAAGGCGGCCGCAGGCCATGGCGGCGCTGAGATGGTTCAGGTCCGCGAGCGCCGCCGCGACGCGCAGCTTCTCACGCGCGGCGCCGAGGTCGAGCCCGATGCGCCAGTTGAGCCAGTGGGCGCAGGAGCGGAAGCCCTCCCAGCCGTGGCGGCGATCGAACTCGCGCAGGTCGCACAGCAGCTCGTAGTTGGCGGCCTGGATGCGGGCGGAGCGCTCGGCGATGCGGTTGCCGAGCAGGTCCAGGTCGGGCGCCACCAGCGCGCCGGCCAGCGGCGCAACGGGGTGCTGGATGATCGGCGGATCGGGGCACGCTGCCTGGGTCGGCTGGCGTGGCACGGTGCTCGTGTCGGATGCCATGAGGCGATGGTACACCCGGTTTTCGGAGGCCCCTCCTGGCCCCCGGGCTGGCCGTTGGGGCCGGTTTGGCGGTTTCTGATGCAATGCGGTCACGGCGGGCCGGGAGCGCGGGCTGAGGGTGGAACGTGAGCGAATTTGGGAGGGTCGCGGGACCGACGACATTTTGCCTGTCAGAACCCTGTCAACCCCCTGAAGGCCAAATTAGGCCAAAAATCCAAAGATTTTTCTCTCGCGCACTCACCCCTCGTTCCACACCGGGACCCGTTTCGCCAGCCGCATCTACCGGCAGCGGCGTCGGGGAGAGCGCGCGGAGTACGTGAGGATCGAATCCTCTGAGCGAGCATCGTTCAATCTGCCCATCCTCTGGCGCGCATCAGCCGGCGGATCGCCGGCGCCGCGGAGTCGGCCTGCGCGACGCTCCCGCCGGTGACAACGAAGACGGAGAACTGCTCACTGATGCACCCCGCCGGACAGTCGCCCCACGCGTTGCGAAACACCAGGTACCAGTCACCGTTCACCCGCGCCGCCGCGATGTCCGGGCCGTCGCCCACAGGCGCATCGGGCTCCGCGTAGCTCACCCCGTCCAGTCTCGCATACGCCGCGGCCGCCGCGACGACGTTGAGCTCGGGGCCGAAGCAGAAGATGACCCCGAGCGGCTCCAGGAGCCTGGCGCCGCGCAACCCCAGCTTGGCGTTAAGGGTGTCCAACTCCCGATCGCCGGTACGCAGCGTCATCACCCCGCCGGCGGGATCGAACATGCCCCGCGCCCGCTGCAGCAGCGGCGGCTCCAGCCCAAGGATCAGCATGGACGCGCGATACTGCTCGCGGGCATGAACTCCGGCAACTTCGGGGTATGCCGCGCGCACCAGTCGCAGGGCGTCCGCGATCTCACGCTGCATCTCGTCCCGGGTTGAGAGATCGATCAGTAGCTGACCGCTGTCGCGACGCACCATCCGGTCCGCGAGAATGACGGCATCGGAGGGCCGGCTCACGGGAGCTGGGCAGGGGGTCGGCTCTTGCCGTGGAGTCTCGGTCTCGCCGAGGCCGGCAGCCCAGGCGCTCTGCAGACTGGCGATCGCCACCACGGCGCAGGCAATGGCGGTGCCCGCACAGGTCACGGCAGCGGAATCTGCGCCGCCACCCGTTCCAGAAAGTGCTCGGCCATCAGCTCGATGCCGTCCGCGTCGGGGTGGCACTGATCCTCGGCGTAGCGGGCGATTTCGTCCAGGCTGAACAGCTTGAGCCCGTTGAAGTGGTACAAGTTGCGGTCGCCTCGCCGCACCAGGCGGTGGTGGGCGTCTTCGATGTCCGCGCGCATGCCCTGGATCGTGTACCCCACCACGTTGGGTGTGGTCTCGTGCGGCGGGTAGCCGATCGGCGAGATCAGCGCCAGCGGGGTGTCGGGATGGCCCTCGCGAATGATCTGCACCAGGCCGATCACCGCGGCCTTGAAGGTACGGGCGGACAGCGCGCCGCTGCCCATGCAGTTGATGCCCAGCTTGAGCGAGATGAAGTCGGCGGGCAGGTCGCGGATGGTCATGCCCAGCATCGGCTCCAGGCAGCAGTTGCCGCCGAAACCCAGCGAAGTGAGGTGCAGCCCACGCCGCCGCGCCACGATCGCCGGCCAGGTACGCGCCGGACTGTGCGCCCGCCGGCAGTGGGTCAGCGAGCTGCCATAGGTGATCCACAGCGGACGGGGGTCGGGAGCCGGCTCGCAGGAACAGCCCGGACTCACGGCCAGACCGGTGATCTCGATCGGGCTGGTGTGCGGCAGCCACAATTCCACCACCTTGGCGGCGGCGGGCAGCCCGCCGAAGGTCGCCGCCGTCGCGCCGGGGGCTACCTGAACGGTGGCGGCCAACTCGCCGTCGAGCGTCAGGTCGAGACTGTGGCCCGCCTGCATCGGCTCTCCCCGGAGCGGCAGGAACTGCAGTGCGACCGCCGGAGCATCGGTCGTGAAGCGCAGCCGCACGCCGCTGCTCTCCATCGCCCGCCCGATCAGCGCGTCGCCCGGAGCCGGATACAGCTCCAGCCGGTCGTGGGGCAGCCGCCAGGGCCGCAGCGCTGCATCGACCCGTTGCACCGAAACGGCACCCGAGAAGAAACTCTCGTCGAGCGAGATCCCTTGCATGACGGCCAGGGTACCACACCGGCAGCGGACACCGCGCCGCCGGGCCGCCGCCGGCGGCGGCCCGCCGTTGACCGGCTGGGGTCAGGGTATTACGCTCGCTTGATGAGACGGAGTGCAATGCGCCGCCTCAAGGAGGATCGCTGTATGAATGGTATGAGTAGAATGTTTGGGGTGATCTGCGCGTTGTCGTTGATCTTCACTGCCGCTGCTTTCGCGGCGCCAGCTGGGGAATCGGCCGCCGGCGCCGCGCGTGCCGACCTCAACCTCGCGCTGCCGGGCGACCCCGGCAACTTCGACCCGGCGACCAACTGGCTGCACATTCTCGCCGCGCAGCAGTTCCTGACTCTGGTGGACTGGGACTACAACCGGTCGGAGCCGGTCGCCAACGCCGCAGAGTCGTGGGCCATCTCGGACGACGGCCGCACCTACACCTTCACCCTGCGCGAGGGGCTGGTGTGGTCCGACGGGCAGCCGGTGACGGCCGCCGACTTCGAATACTCGTTTCAGACCATCGTCGACCCGGACAGCGCGACCCCGTTCTCGTATCGCGCGTTCATCATCGAGAATGCCGCCGCGGTGAATGCCGGCGAGCAGCCGGTGTCGGCGCTCGGCGTGCAGGCGGTGGACGACCGCACCCTGACCATCACGCTGACCGAGCCGGCCACCTGGTTCCTCTCCTCGCTCAGTTCCATGGGCCACAGCGTGCCGCGCTCGGCGCGCGAGGCGCACGGGGCCGACTGGGTGGCGCCCGAGAACATCGTGGTCAACGGCCCCTACCGGCTGGTGGAAGCGGTGCCGGAGGACCGCTACGTGCTGGAGCGCAACGACGCCTACTTCGACGCCGCCGGCGTCGACATCCCGCGGTTGACGTTCTTCGTGGTCGAGGATGCCTCCACCCAGCTGGCGATGTACGAGGCGGGCGAGCTGGACTTCATCGAGTCGATACCCCCCGGAGAGCTGGACCGCGTCAGCGCGGATGACGTGCTCGGGCCCGAGTACTACAACGGTCCGCGCTTCGTGGTGTACTACTACTTCTTCAACGTGACCAAGGCTCCGTTCGACAACGTGCTGGTGCGCAAGGCGTTCGCGGCCGCGCTGGACAAGGAGACGGTAACCGAACGGATCACGCGCGGCGGCGAAGTGCCCGCCGGCACCATGACGCCTCCCGGCTCCACCGGTCACGTCGCCAACGAGGTCGGCATCGGCATCCCCTACGACCCGGAGCAGGCCCAGGCCTGGCTGGCGCAGGCGGGCTACCCGGACGGCCAGGGCCTGCCGGAGATCGAACTGGGCTTCAACGCCAGCCAGCTGCACCAGAACATCGCCCAGGCGATTCAGAAGATGTGGCAGGACACCCTCGGCGCGAACGTGTCGTTGCGCAGCGTCGAAGGTCGCGCCTACTCGGTGAACGCGGCGCAGGGCGCCCACAACGTGTGGCGCATGGGCTGGGGCATGGACTACCCCGATGCCCACAACATCCACATGGAGCTGTTTCACAGCAGCGTCGGCCAGCCGGCCACGTTCAAGAACGCGGAGTACGACAGCATCATCGAGCGCGCCGCGGTGGAACGCGACCTGGCCACCCGCCAGCAGTTGTACCAGGACGCCGAGCGCATCCTGGTGCAGGATGAGGCGGGGATAATCCCGATCTACTGGTACGCGGACAATTCGCTGACCAAGGGCTACGTGGAACGGCCGGTAACGCCGCAATTCATGAAGCTGTTCAAGGAGTGGATGATCAACTGAGCGCACGCGGGCGCGCCCGGCGCCGCAGGCGACACGCGGCCAGCGCGCCGGTGAGCCTGCCGCCGCGGCGCGCCGAGCGATTCTCGTGCTGACCTACCTGCTGCGCCGCCTGTTGTGGCTGGTGCCGGTGCTGCTGGTGATCTCGGTGGTCACCTTCTTCCTGATGCACTCGATCCCGGGCAACCCGTTCGACCAGGAGGACAAGCCGCTGCCGCCGGAAGTGGTCGCCCGGCTGGAGGCGCACTACCACCTGGACGAGCCGGTGTGGCGGCAGTACCTCCGTTATATGGGCGGTGCCCTGCGCGGCGACCTCGGTCCCTCCTACCTGTACAAGGACCGCAGCGTGAACGAGATCATCGCCCGGCACTTCCCGGTATCGTTCGTGCTCGGTGCGCTGGCCCTGGGCGTGGCCGTGGTGATTGGCGTGCCGCTCGGCATCGTGTCCGCGCTGCGGCAGAACACGACCGCCGACTACGTGGCGATGTTCGTGGCCGTGTCGGGGGTATCGGTGCCGGCGCTGACCCTGGGGCCGCTGCTGATCTGGGGGCTGGCGCTGCAACTGGGACTGCTGCCGGTGGCGCGCTGGGGGTCGTGGCAGCAGGCGGTGATGCCGGCCTTTACCCTCGGCATCGGTCAGGCCGCCATCCTCGCCCGGCTGACGCGAGCCAGCATGCTGCAGGTGATCCGCGAGGACTACGTGCGCACGGCGCGCGCCAAGGGGGTACGCGAACGGCGGGTGATCGTCCACCACGCGCTGCGCAACGCCCTGATCCCGGTGGTGACGGTCCTCGGTCCGCTGTTCGCGGCGCTGGTGACCGGATCCATGGTAGTGGAGCAGATCTTCGCCATCCCGGGCCTCGGCGATTTCTACGTGGGGGCGGTGGGCGATCGCGACTACCCGGTGATCATGGGCACCACGCTGCTGTATGCGGCGGTACTGGTGATCGCCAACCTGGCGGTGGACCTGGCCTACTCCTGGATCGACCCGCGCATCCGCCTGGAGGCGTCGTAGCGTGCCCGGCGCCGGCGGCGCGCGGCCGGAGGTCACCGCGGCGCGCCGCAAGCCCGGCCGCGGCGGCGAGAGCCTGTGGATTGACGCCTGGCGGCGGCTGCTCGGCAACCGGCTCGCGGTAGCCGGCGGCGCCGTGGTGGTGGTGCTGCTGGCGGCGGCCGCGCTGGCACCGCTGCTTGCTCCGAGCCACTACGCCGCCGGCGACTTCGAGGCTACCTTTGCGCGGCCGGGCGGCGAGTTCGTGCTGGGAGCGGACTTCCTTGGCCGCGACCTGCTGTCGCGGCTGATCTACGGCGCGCGCATCTCCCTGACCGTGGGGATCCTGGGGGCGCTCACCGCGTTCCTGATCGGGGTCGCCTATGGCACCGTGGCCGGCTATGCCGGCGGCCGCGTCGACAACGCGATGATGCGTATCGTCGACATGCTGTACGCATTTCCGAGCCTGTTGTTCATCATTCTGCTTCTGGTGGTGTTCAAGCTCGGCTTTGGCCAGCGCGAGGACCCGAGCGCCGTGGTGCGCGCGGTGGTGTCGGTGGACCGCGCCATGGGCGGCATGCTGTTCATCCTGGCCGGGATCAGCTTCACCTCGTGGGTGGGTCTGGCGCGGCTGGCGCGCGGCATGGCGCTGTCGCTGCGCGAGACCGAGTTCGTGCAGGCCGCCCGCGCCCTCGGCGCCCGGCCGGAACGCATCATCGTGCGCCACCTGCTGCCCAACCTGGTCGGCCCGGGCATCGTGCAGGTGACCCTCATGATCCCCGGACTGATCGCCACCGAGGCGTTCCTGAGCTTCATCGGACTCGGCGTCGATCCGCCCACGCCCAGTTGGGGTGCGATGATCTCCGAAGGCATCTCCAGCATGCGTTCCCACCCGCACCTGGCCATCTTTCCCGGCATCGCCCTGGCGGTGACCATGCTGTGCTTCAACTTCCTGGGCGACGGACTGCGCGACGCCCTCGATCCGCGGATGAAGGTGTGACCGATTCGGCGGCGCCGCTGCTGGAAGTGCGCGGGCTGGCCACCCACTTCGATACCGGCCGCGGCGTGCTGCGTGCCGTGGACGGCGTGGATCTGGACGTCCAGGCCAACGAGGCGGTGGCGGTGGTCGGCGAGTCGGGCTGCGGAAAATCGGTCACCGCGCTGTCGATCCTGGGACTGGTGGACGCGCCGGGCCGCGTGGTGGCCGGCTCCATCCGCTACCGCGGCGAGGATCTGATCGGCGCGCGACCGGAGCGGCTGCAGCGCATCCGCGGCAATGAGATCGCGATGATCTTCCAGGAGCCGATGTCCTCGCTCAACCCGGTGCACTCGATCGGCGACCAGGTGATCGAGGCGCTGCGCATCCATCGCGGCCTGCGCAAGCGGCAGGCTACCGCCCGTACCATCGAGATGCTGCGGATGGTGGGCATTCCGCTGCCGGAACAGCGCGTTTTCGACTATCCGCACCAGTTCTCCGGCGGCATGCGACAACGGGTGATGATCGCCATGGCGCTGAGCTGCGACCCGGCGCTGCTGATCGCCGACGAACCCACCACGGCGCTGGACGTGACCATCCAGGCGCAGATCCTGGAGCTGATCCGCGAGCTTTCGCTCCGCACCGGGACCGCGGTCATCATCATCACCCACGACCTCGGCGTGGTGGCGGAGATGGCACACCGCGTGGTGGTGATGTACGCCGGGCGGGTGGTCGAGCAGGCGACGACGGCGGAGTTGTTCGCCGGCCCGCGGCACCCTTACACGCGGGCGCTGCTGGGTTCCATCCCGACGCTCGAGGAACCGCGCGGCACCCGGCTGACACCGATCACGGGCACGGTCCCCGATCCGTTGCGGCTGCCCCTCGGTTGTGCGTTCGCGCCGCGCTGCGAATTCGCCGCCGGCCCGTGCCGGGAGCTGACGCCGCCGCTGCTGGCCGCCGGCGAGGGGCGGCTCGCGCGCTGCCTGCTGCATGACCCCGCAACCGCGGAGGCGCTGCCGGCAGCAGGCAGGGCGGAGATGTCCCGGATGGCGCACGCGGTGGAGGCCGCAGCCGGTGCCGCGCCAGCGCCGTGGGCAGCAGCCGGCACCAGGACGCCCGCCGCAAGCGGTGGCGCCGAGCCTGCCGCCGCCGATGGTTTCGTCCAGGTGCGCGACCTCACCATGCACTTCCCCGTAACCGCGGGCGTGTTTCGCCACGTGGTCGGATACGTGCGTGCCGTGGATGGGGTCAGCTTCGATATCGAGCGCGGCGAAACGCTGGGGCTGGTGGGTGAGTCGGGTTGTGGCAAGTCCACCACCGGGCGGCTGCTGCTGCGGCTGCTGCGCGCCACCGGGGGCAGCGTGCAGTTCGAAGGCGCCCCGGTGTTCACGCTGCAGGGCGACGCGCTGCGCGCGGTGCGGCGCGACATGCAGATCGTGTTCCAGGATCCGTTCGCTTCACTCAACCCGCGCATGACCATACGGGACACGCTCAGCGAACCGTTCGTCATCCACGGCCGGCGCAGGGAAGCGCGCACCCGGGTACCCGAGTTGCTGCAGCGCGTGGGGCTGTCGCCGGAGCACGCCGGCCGCTACCCGCACCAGTTCTCCGGCGGCCAGCGGCAACGTATCGGCATTGCGCGCGCGCTGGCGCTGGCCCCCAAGCTGGTGGTGTGCGACGAACCGGTGTCCGCGCTCGACGTGTCGATCCAGGCGCAGATCCTCAATCTGCTGCAGGACCTGCAGCGCGACCTGGGCCTCACCTACCTGTTCATTGCGCACGACCTGTCCGTGGTGCGGCACATCTCCGACCGGGTGGCGGTGATGTACCTGGGCCGGATCGTGGAGCAGGCGGATGCCGACAGCTTGTTCGCGCGGCCCGCCCATCCCTACACGCAGGCGCTGCTGTCGGCCGTGCCTGCCATCGACCCGCGCCGGCGCCAGCAACGGGTGGCGCTCACGGGGGACGTGCCCAGCGCCGCGGCGCCGCCCGCCGGATGCCGCTTTCACACCCGCTGCCCCTACGCGCAGCCGCAGTGCCGCGACCGTGAGCCGGAGTTGGCCGGCGTGCCCGATGCGCCGGGTCACCAGGCCGCGTGTCATATCGTCAGCGGCGCCATCGAGCAGGCGCCGCGCAGCCTGTAACCGGCCACGCAGACGCCGGGCCCGGTGCGTCGTCCTGGCCGTCCTAACAGCGGCAGTGTGAGGTCAACTCCTGGGCCCGCGCGAGGAAGTGGCGCATGAGGGCGATGTTGCCCTCGATGTCGTCCCAGTGGGCAAGCTGCACCGTGGAGTGCATGTAGCGCACCGGCACTCCGATGGTGCACGCCAAGGCGCCGGAGCGGGTGCGCTGCATCGCCGATGCGTCGGTGCCGCCCCACATGGTCACCTGGTAGGCGATCTGGTGACGGCGCGCGGTATCCACCAGCAGGTGATAGAGCGGGCGGTCCGAGATGGTGAGCCGGTCGAAGCGATAGATGCCGACCCCGGCTCCGAGTCGGGTGTACTGCAGATCGTCGCGCGCGTAGGGGACGTCCGACGACACCGAACCGTCCAGGGCCACACCCACGTCCGGATCGATCTCGTACGCGGCGACGGCGGCGCCGCGCACCCCGACCTCCTCCTGCGTGGTACCGACCGCGTAGAGGTCCACCGCCAGGTCGCCCAGCTCGCGAAACATCTCCACCAGTACGTAGACGCCTATCCGGTCGTCGAAGTTGCGCGCCACCACCACGCGGTCGTTCAGGGTGGCGAAGTGCGCGGCCAGGGTGACGTAGTCCCCAATCTCCACCCGCGCGCGCACCGTGTCGCCGGGCAGCCCGGTGTCGAGCACCAGTTGCTCGAGCGGGGTGACGCGGCGCCGCTCGTCGTCGCTCTCGATCCAGTTGGGGATCGGGGCAAACACCGCGCCCACGCGCTGGCGGCCGTGGATCGTTGCCCGCTGCGACACCAGGGTACGCGGGTCGAAGCCGCCCACCGGCTGCACCCGGATGAAGCCGCGTTCGTCGATCGCCTTCACCATGAACCCGATCTCGTCCATGTGGGCGGCCACCATCACCTTCAGCGGCGGCGAATCGCCCCTGCGTCGAGTCGCTCGGCGCACCGCGATCAGGTTACCCAGCCGGTCGACGCGTAGCTCGTCGGCGTGCGGCGCCATCTCGTTCCGCGCCAGATCGCGCACCTCGTCTTCCCAGCCCGACACCCCCGGCGCATCGCACAACGCGCGCAGCAACCTCTCGTTCATGAGTCCATCTTTACCCCAGACCGAGAGAACTTCACATACGGCCGGGGCGGTTGGCCCGCTACGCAGCCCAGGCCCTGTTTTGCCGCTGGCTGCGCTCGGCCCTTATCTTCGCAATGGAGAAAGCGAAGAGGCCACGGATGCGACTGGACAAGCTCACCCACAAGGCACAGGAGGCGCTGCAGGCGGCGGACGCCGCGGCCCGGGCACGGCACCATGCGCGCGTAGAGCCGGAGCACCTGCTGCTGGCGCTATGGGAGCAGCGCGACGGCGTGGTACGGCCGCTGCTGGAGCGCGCCGCGGGGCCGGAGACCGACCTGGCGGCAAGCCTGGAGGCGGCGCTGAACGCCCGGCCGAAGCAGTACGGCGACGGCGGGCAGACGCCGGTTTCGCCGGAGCTGGCGCAGGTGCTGCAAACCGCGGAGCGGGAGGCCGACCGGCTCGATGATCAGTACACCAGCACCGAGCACCTGCTGCTGGCGCTGCTGGGCGGCACCGGCGCCGCCGCCACCCTGCTGCGCCAGGCGGGGGTAACGCGCGACGGCGTGCTCGGAGCCCTGCGCGAGTTGCGCGGCAGCCAGCACGTCACCGACCAGGATCCCGAGGGCAAGTACCAGGTGCTGGAGCGCTATTGCCGCGACCTGACCGAGCTGGCGCGCCAGGAGAAGCTGGACCCGGTGATCGGCCGCGACGACGAGATCCGCCGCATCATGCAGGTGCTGGCGCGGCGCACCAAGAACAACCCGGTGTTGATCGGCGATCCGGGGGTCGGCAAGACCGCCATCGTGGAGGGACTGGCGCGGCGCATCGTGGCCGGTGACGTGCCCGATTCTCTACGCGACAAGCGCGTGCTGACCCTCGACCTGGGCGCGCTGGTGGCCGGGGCCAAGTTCCGCGGCGAGTTCGAGGAGCGGCTCAAGGCGGTGATCAACGAGATCGTGGGCGCCGACGGCCAGATCTTCCTGTTCGTGGACGAGCTGCACACCCTGGTGGGAGCCGGCGCCGCCGAGGGAGCGATGGATGCCTCCAACCTGCTCAAGCCGGCGCTGGCGCGCGGCGAGCTGCGCACCATCGGCGCCACGACCCTGGACGAGTACCGCAAGCACATCGAGAAGGACGCGGCACTGGAACGGCGCTTCCAGCCGGTGCTCACCGACGAGCCGTCGGTGGAGGACACCATCGCCATCCTGCGCGGCCTCAAGGAGCGCTACGAGGTGCACCACGGGGTGCGCATCAGGGACGAGGCGATCATCGGTGCCGCCGTGCTCTCCGACCGCTATATCACCTCCCGCTTCCTGCCCGACAAGGCGATCGACCTGATCGACGAGGCCGCCAGCCGGCTGAAGATGGAGATCGAGAGCCAGCCCACGGAGCTGGACCGGATCGAGCGCCGCATTCTGCAGCTCAACATCGAGAACCAGGCGCTGGCCAAGGAGCGCGACGCGGCCTCGCACGAGCGCCGCGAGGAGCTGCAGCGCGAGCTCGCCGACCTGCAGGGACAGCGCGACGCGATGCAACTCCAGTGGCAGAACGAGAAGCAGAGCATCGAGCGGGTGCGCGACCTGAAGGCGCAGTTGGAGCAGCTTCGGCTGGACCAGACGCGGTACGAGCGCGCCGGGGACCTGGCGCGGGCGGCGGAGGTCAAGCACGGGCGCATCCCGACGCTGGAACAGGAGCTGGCGGAGCTGACTGCGCGCCACTCCGCAGCCGCGGCCGAGAGTGACCGCGCCAACGGCGCCGGTACGCTGCTCCGGGAAGAAGTCTCGGAGGAAGACATAGCGCGGGTGGTGGCGCAGTGGACGGGAATCCCCGTGGCCAAGATGCTGTCCTCGGAGCGGGCCAAGCTGCTGGAGCTGGAGACCATCCTGCACCGGCGGGTGATCGGCCAGGAGGCCGCGATCCAGGCGGTGGCGGACGCCATCCGGCGCAACAAGTCGGGGCTGGCCGACACCGACCGCCCGCTCGGCACCTTCATCTTTCTCGGCCCCACCGGTGTCGGCAAGACCGAGTTGGCCAAGACCCTGGCCGACTACCTGTTCGACGACGAGCGGGCCCTGCAGCGTATCGACATGAGCGAGTACATGGAGCGCCACGCCGTGTCGCGGCTGATCGGCGCACCGCCCGGCTACGTCGGCTACGACCAGGGCGGCCAGCTCACCGAGGCGATGCGCCGCCGCCCCTACTCCGTGATCCTGTTCGACGAGCTGGAGAAGGCGCACCCCGACGTGTTCAACCTGCTGCTGCAGCTGCTGGACGAGGGCCGCCTCACCGACGGCCAGGGCCGCCAGGTCGACTTCCGCAACAGCATCATCATCATGACCAGCAACCTGGGCAGCGACCTGATCCAGCAGGCGGCGCAGGTGGAGCAGGTGACGCCGCAGATCAGCGAGCTGCTGAAGGCGAGCTTCCGGCCCGAGTTCCTCAACCGGGTGGACGAGACGATCATCTTCAACCGTCTCGACGACGACCAGATCCGCCGGATCGCGGCAATCCAGCTCGACCACCTGGCCGCGCGCATGCGCGAGCAGCGGATCACCCTGGAGGTCACGGAGGCGGCGCAGCGCTACCTGGCCGAGGCCGGGTTCGACCCGCAGTACGGGGCGCGGCCGCTACGGCGGGCGATCCAGAAGCTGGTGCAGAACCCGCTTGCCAAGCTGCTGATCGGCGGTGAGCTGTGCGACGGCGCACGGGTCAGCGTCGATCGCGCTGCGGACGGAGCCACGGGCAACCCACTCACCTTCACCGTCACCGGGCCGGCTCCCGTACCCACCACCGCATAGCGTTCGACGCTCCCGGTACTCATGGAGACAACAAAACGATTTGCCCCTTGGTCACGTCACTGTAGCGACCGTCAAGGGCGTCACGGAGCTCGCTCTCGGGTTCTCCAATAGCCTTGAAGATCCAGGCAAACATTGTCCGCAAGGAAGAGCACGTGTCTTCTCGCGACAGCACATGGCATATCGAGAGCCTCCCAATGATCCGGCACCCGTCTTCTACCACGTCAAAGCCGGGACACAGGTTCTTCATTCGACTCTTTGGATTATCGATCGTCTCGACGTCTCCATCATAGTCATCGAGTTTGGTGTTGAGTGCTGAATTGATGGCCTGGCTGTCCGCAAAATAATAGGCTTCGAGCATGTTGACCAGAAAGTGCACCGATGCTCGCCGCGACTGACTTTCGGTGAGAATCGTATCGAGCGCGAGGCGATAGCGATCGAATATCTCTACAGCGCTGTTGGACCGGTCCGCTTCGAGATCATCCACCAGGATGAGAAATTTATCATCGGACGAGAGGTAACCACGAGCTGGTAAACCAATCTCGGCTTCGTCCCTGTCGGGGATCTTCTTGCCCTGTCCGACCATCTTAAGAAGGCGTTTTTTTACGTAATCTGAGATCGTTGACCGATCCTTCGGATCACTCCGAAGGTGCACATTCCGGTTGCTGCAGCCAACCGGAAGAAATCCGGCAAACAATTCTCTTCGGTCTTTCCGGTGACGATCAGGCCGAACCGAATGAACCGCCAAGGAGAACCGGTGTCTCCATCGGAAAAGCTCATACCTCGTTCGCTTCGGAGATGGCTGGTCCCTGCCTTGCAATCGCTTCCGCCATGTACAGCGAACCAGCGGCATAGTCCGCGAGCAAATCCTGAATCTCGCTGATCTCGGACAGGCGATCGAACCTCGCGCGACCATCTTCCACTCCCGCGACCAAGACCTCGTGCGGCTCGAACTGGCTGATCAGAACTGGCGAATGCGTCGCGAGAAACACCTGCTTGTTCCACTTCTCGGCAGCAAGCTTGACAGCCCGCGCAAACACCACTATAGCCCACGGATGTAACGAAGTTTCCGGCTCGTCAAACAATAGGACCGACTCCCGATGCCCCTCCGAAAACAAAGCAAGGAGCAGAAGAAGCAGTTGCACGACCCCATCGGAAACGCCAGATGCAAGTATACCATCGCGTCGTCCTTTCTCCATGAAGCTGGCGTATACCGATGTCGGCCCCGTCTGTTCGAGCTCGATGTCATCGAACAGAGGGAATGCTTCAGCCATGTGGCGCATGACCGTAACGTAGCGCTCATCACGATTTCGCTTGTCTTGAAGGTTCCTGAGCACGGACCAAGCGTTGTTTCCAGGGTCCCAAAGCCTCGTGTGATGACTGCTCTCTGATCCTGTCCGCTTGAGGAGACGCAGGTTGAATAACCGTGAATGGTACAAACGAACGTAGCGGAGCAACCGGTCGAGATGCCCCGCCTCTTCGTCGCCATGATTGAAATCCAGGAAGAGGCCGAGGGTCAGCTTTTCCGGTTCGCGTAAAGGAATTTGCTGTGCCTGTCCGATTTCGGTATGAAACAGTGAGGCCTGGTCCGAACCCGGCTTCCTCTCGATGAGTGCCATGTTGCGCGAAGATGACGACAGCCGCTCACCCGGAAATGGATCGATCCTACCCGCTGAGAGACTAAACGAGACGCCGTACGTGATGTCGCCATCGGTCAGGTCGAGTGCGATGCGCTGGTTCTCGACGGCTCCATCCCAGAGAATACCAATCCCGTGGTCGCGCTCGGAAGACGCAACTTCCACACCGCGGATCGCACAATCTCGAAAGAAATAAATTGAATCGAGCAGCGTAGACTTGCCAGCTCCGTTTGGCCCGAACACAACATTGATAGGGCCCACAGGGAGCTCGACGTTGGCGAGAGCGCGATAGTTCTGCACGCGAATACTTGAAAGTCCAGCCAATAGATTACCTCCACTGTCTTGATCTGCGATGCCAGCTCCCGTTGCGAAGTAGGAATCTCGTCCGCCGCCAAGTGGCTGAGTCGAGAGTATACTAGTTCACGACAAGTCCCGCAGGATCTGCCGAGCACGTGCTCGCGCGGCGCCTAATCTCCGCGACTGCGCGCAGACGGTATGCTATTTGCTGGAGCGCGCGCGCTTCAGCAGTGGTGCCACGATGCGATAGCCGAGCAGGAGCGCCCCGGCGACCATGTAGGCCGCGAGCTGGAAGGTGATTTCCTTGACTTGCAGCAGGTAGTGCACGACGCCGAGGATGAGCGCGGGATGCACCAGCCAGTGCAGCACGCGCCAGCGCTTGCCCAGGGCGCGGATCCAGCCCGTGGTGGAGGTGATCGCCAACGGGATCAGCAGCAGGAACGAAGCCAGCCCCACGATGATGAACAGCGACTCGGTGACGTCGATCAGCATGAACTCCAGGTTCAGCCGGAAGTCCAGGTACGCGTACACCAGGAGGTGGACGCAGACGTAGTAGAACGCCGCCAGGCCGAGGGGCCGGCGATAGGTAATGAGCCAGTTCCAGCCGGTCAACTCGCGCGCCGGCGTGACGGCGAGCGTGACCAGCAGCAGCCTGATGCCCCAGTTCCCGGTGTCGAGGGTAAAGTCCCCGATCGCGTCCACCCCGAACTGGTCGGTGTAGTAGCGCACCAGGGCCACCGCCAACGGCACCATGGTCAGCGGCAGGACCACGAACTTGGCGCGCTTGGCGACCTGCGTCGGACTCCGCCGTTTCCGTTTCGCGTCCGCCATCGGTCCCGCGGCCTAGTGGAACTTGATCAGGTCCATTCCCTCATACATTGAGGCGACCCACTCGCCGTAGCCGTTGAACTTCACCGTCTCGCGCCGACCACCGACGCCGATGAGGTTCTCCAGGCGCTGGCTCCAGCGGGGATGGGACCGCTCGGGATTCACGTTCGAGTAGAAGCCGTACTCGTGCGGGGCGGCCATGGTCCAGGTACTCACCGGCTCCTCTTCCACGAACTCGATCTTGTTGATCGACTTGATGCTCTTGTAGCCGTACTTCCAGGGCACCACGATGCGGATCGGCGGGCCGTTGGGCGTCTGCAGCACATCGCCGTACATCCCCACGGTGACCAGCGTCAGGTCGTTCATGGCCTCGTCCATGCGCAGCCCCTCGACGTAGGGATAGCGGATGGAACGGATGGCACGCGGCATCTCCTTGGCGTCGTAGTAGGTCTCGAAACGGAGGTACTTGGCGCGTGAGGTGGGCCCGTAGTCCTTGATCAGCTGGTGCAGCGGGAACCCTACCCACGGAATGATCATGGCCCACCGCTCGACGCAGCGCAGTCGATAGATGCGCTCCTCCAGCCTGTCGCGGTACCTGGCAATCAGGTCCTGGACATCGATCACGCCCGGTTTGTCCACGTGGCCGCCGATGTTGATCCGCCACGGACTGATGGTGAATCCCTCTTCTCTCCGCGGCCTGCGGCTCGAGGTCACGCCGATTTCGTAGAAGTTGTTCTTGTTGATCGCCTGCTTCAGCGTGTTCGGCGTCTCCTCGGAGTCGTAGATGCTGCCGGGAAGGCCTGGGAACGCTCCGTTCTGGGCGAAAGCGCGCTGCACGAAGCCGGGAACTGCGGTCGCCAATCCGACGCCGGCGGCCACCGCACCGGTCTTGCGCATGAACTCCCGCCGGTTGATGAAGTGCTCGCGGTCGGTGATGTCCCACCACTTGATGTCCGCTTGGTAGTCATTGCGGTTACTCGCTGCCATGTGTCACCTCGTTTGCAGCAGGCGCGACCACCTGGCAGTTGACCCAGCCGGAGTCTCCCTCGGCGTAGGTCTCGCGCTTCCAGATCGGCAGCCGCTGCTTGACCTCGTCGATGATATAGCGGCAGGCGTCGAACGCCGCGGCGCGGTGCGCGGCGGCCACGCCGACCCACACCGCTATATCTCCTATGTGCAGTATACCGGAACGATGTACGCAGTGGGCGGCTATCACGTCGAACCTTCGCAGCGCCTCGGCTAGCACCCGCTCACCCTCGGCCTGGGCCAGTTCCGGATACACCTGGTACTCCAGGAGGCGCACGCCACGGCCGTCGGCATGGTTGCGCACCCATCCCTCGAACGTCGCCAGGGCGCCGGCGGCGGGATGCGCCAGCCGCGCCTTGAGGGATCCGGGGTCGATCGCGGCAGCGGCGAGCGTGAAGCGCGCCCCCGGCGGCGAGTCGGTCATATCAACCTCCGGCCACCGGGGGAATGAACACTACCAGGTCGCCCGCCGCAAGCCGCGTGTCCCAGTCCGCGAAGCCGGCGTTGATCGCCACCCGCAGCCGCTCCGGCGGCAGCGAAAAGCGATAGCGCTCCCGCAGCTCGGCGTACAGCTCGCCCGCCGTCGCGCTGGCGGTGACCACCCGCTCCTCGGCACAACCGGCTTCGTCGCGCAGCAGCGCGTAGTAGTGCACGCGCACGTCGTGACCGGCGCCAGGCTCAGCCACCGGCCGCCTCGGCGGCCCGGTAGTCGCTCTTGCCGCCGCTCTTCTCCAGCAGGCGCACCTCGCGGATGACAATGTCGTGCGACAGCGCCTTGCACATGTCGTAGATGGTGAGAGCCGCCACGGTGGCGCCGGTGAGCGCCTCCATCTCGACGCCGGTCTTGTGCTCTACGGCGGCGGCGCAGGTCACCACCGCATTGCCGGCAGCATCGAGCTGCACCGTGACGTCACAGCGGTCGAGGCCGATCGGGTGACACAGCGGGATCAGCTCGGCGGTGCGCTTGGCCGCCATGATGCCGGCGGTGATCGCGGTCTGGAACACCGGTCCCTTGGCGCCATGCAGCTCGCCGTCGTGCAGCAGCGCTCGCACCACATCCGGCAGCACCACCTCCGCGCGGGCGCGCGCGCGGCGGGCGCTGCGTGGCTTGGCGCCGACATCCACCATCAGCGGCTGGCCGGCAGCGGAGACGTGTGACAACCTCGGTTCAGGCCCGGCAACTGGTTCGGACACCCGCCATCAGCCCCCGATCTGGTACATCTCGATCTTGCGCTCGCGACTGCGCTGGAAGCGCGTCACCTGGGCACGCTCCTCCGAATAGCGATCGGTGCGCCGGCGCCAGACGCTGCCGATCAGCTCGGACAGCTCCTCGTCATCGGCGCCGCTGCGCAGAGGCGTACGCAGATCGGTGCCCTTCCAGGCGAACAGGCAGGTGTACAACCTGCCGTCGGTCGACAGGCGGGCGCGGCTGCAGTCACTGCAGAAGGGCGCGGAAATGGATGACACGAAGCCGATCTCGGTGCGCGTGCCCGACACCCGGTAGCGCTGCGCCACCTCGCCCCGATACGCCGCGCTCACCGGCTCCAGCGGAAACTCCTCCTCGATGACCGCCTTGAGCTGGGCGCTGGTCACTACCGCCTCGGGGTCCCAGCCGTTGCGGTTGCCCACGTCCATGTACTCGATGAAACGGATCGCGACGTCCTGGCCGGCGAAGGTACGCACCAGGTCGAGCACGCCATGGTCGTTGACGCCGCGCTGCACCACGGCATTGAGCTTGAGCGGCGCCAGCCCGACTTCCTGCGCCCGTGCGATCCCGGCAAGGACGCGGTCGATGGGGATGCCGAGCCCGTTCATCCGCGCGAACGTTTCCGGATCGGTCGAGTCGAGACTCACGGTGACGCGCTGCAACCCCGCGGTCCGCAGCGCGTCCGCCTGCTCGGCCAGCAGGTAGCCATTGGTGGTAAGGGCCAGGTCGTCGATCTCCGGAATCTCGGTCAGGGCAGCGATCAGCTCGGACAGTCCCGGCCGCAGCAACGGCTCGCCGCCAGTCAGGCGCACCTTGGTCACCCCATGGGCCACAAACAGGCGTACCAGACGCTGCACCTCGGCGAAGCTCAGGTATTCCGCCGTTGGCAGGAACTGATAATCGTCGCCGTAGGTGTCCTTGGGCATGCAATAGGGACAGCGGAAATTGCAGCGATCGATCACCGAGATGCGCAAGTCGCGCAAAGGCCGATCGAACACGTCGCGCACCGTGCCGGAGCTCACTGCAAGACTCCGTACGAGCCCGGCAACATCACGATACCGCCCCCGCGGGGCCTCCGCCCCATCCCAGCGGCTGCCACGGATACAGGGGCACCACGCTGCCGGCGGGAAACTGATCCTCGGCCGCGTCCAGTTCCACGAATCCGTCGGTGCCGACCAGCGCAAGAAAGTCGCCCGAGTTCTGCGCCGGCGCCGGCCGCGCGTGCAGCATGCCGCCGGCCGCCTCCAGCAGCACCGGCAGAAACATGGTCAACGGCGGCGGGAACCGCACCGCTTCGACCAGGGTCGCGTGCTGTGCCGGCGGTGGGACCGCCCCCTCGGCGGCCTCGAGGAACGGCACCACGTAGCGGCGCAGACAGGCCATCACCGAGACCGGATTGCCGGGCAGCGCGAACACCCGCTTGCCGGCGCCGGTGCCGCCGATCCACAGCGGCTTGCCGGGCCGCTGGCGCACGCCGTGCAGATAGCGCTCCACGCCCAAACCCTCGAACACTCCCGGCAGGAAGTCGGCGCTGCCCTGAGACACGGCACCGGTGGTGATCAGCACGTCGTGCTCGCGCAGGGCATCACCCATGCCGGCCGTGAGCCTGCCGACGTCATCGGGCAGATGCCCCGCATCCACCTGGTAGCCCAGGGCGGCCAGCGCCGCGGCCACAGTATAGCCGTTGGAACGCCGCACCTGGTGCGCGGCGATCGGCTCGCCCACGTCGATCAGCTCGTCGCCGGTGGAGATCACGGCCACCCGCGGCCGCCGGCCGACCGCCACCTGGGCGCGGCCCACCGAGGCCAGGACCGCGATGTCCGCCGCCGTGATACGCCGGCCGGGGGTAAGCACCGTGGTGCCGGCACGGGTGTCGGAGCCCCGCCGGTGCACGTTCTGTCCGGGCACAAGGGGGGCCTCCGGCCGCAGCCACGCGCGTTCGCCTTCCAGGCGCAGGTCCTCGCTGCGGATCACCGTGTCGCAGCCGGCCGGCAGCACGGCTCCCGTCATGACCCGCAACGCGCCGTGGTCGCGGTCGCTCAGCGTCTTGCGCGGCTCGCCGGCGCGCGCTTCGGCCTCCAGGCACAGCGGCCGCTGCCCCCGCTCCAGGACGCCGGCGGAGACGGCGATGCCGTCCATGGTGACGCGGTCGTGGGGCGGCAGGTCGCGGTCCGCCAGCACCGGTTCGCGCAGCACGCGCCCCACCGACGCCATCAGGGCACACTGCTCCGGCGGCAGCGTCACGGCGCGGGCGGTCAGGAGATGATCGACGTCGGCGACGGAGTTCATGGCGGTGTTGGTCATACCAGCGTACTGCCGCGCTCCGGCCCGGGTCAACGAACGTGCACGCCAGGTGCATTTGGATTACGGTGGATGACGATGGTACGGCTGGGAGCAGGCGGACTGCTGGTGCGGTGCGTCGTTGCAGCGGTAGTGGCTACCGTCGCCACGATGACGGCCCCGGCGCACGACGTGCCGGACGAGGTGGCGCGTATTGCGATTGTGTCCGCGTTCGCGCCGGAGCTGGCGCTGCTGCGGGAGGAGCTGTCCGACGCGGCGGTGTACTCGCTGAACGGCGTGGAGTTCGTCACCGGCACTCTGCAGCGGCGCGAGGTGGTGTTGTTCCTGAGCGGCATCAGCGTGGTCAACGCGGCGATGACGGCGCAGCTCGCAGTGGACCATTTCGAAATCGAGCGGATCGTGTTCTCCGGCATCGCGGGCGGTGTCGACCCCGCGTTGCGCATCGGCGACGTGGTGATAGCGGACCGCTGGGGCCAATACCTGGAGCTGGTGTTCGCGCGCGAGGCGGAGGGAGGCTGGCGGACGCCGCCCTTCTTCGACTACCCCTACGCCAACTTCGGCATGCTGTTTCCGCGCGCGGTCAGCGTGCAGCGCGCCGGCGCCGACGGACCCGAGACCCGGTTCTGGTTTCCGGCGGATCCGGCACTGCTGGCCGCCGCCCGGGTGGCGGCCGCGGAGGTCGTGCTCGCACGCTGCACCGCGGACGGCACCTGTCTGCGGTATGGCCCCAGGGTCGTCGTCGGCGGGCCGGGAGTCTCGGGCAGCGCCTTCATCGACAACGCGGAGTTCCGGGAATATGCGTTCGATACGTTCGGCGCACGGGTGCTGGACATGGAGAGCGCGGCGGTGGCGCACGTGGCCTACGCCAACGGGATTCCGTTCCTGGCGATCCGCAGCCTGTCCGACCTGGCCGGCGGCGGCGACGGCGAGAATCAGATGGAAGCCTTTCTCGGTCTCGCGGCGGGCAACGCGACGGCGGTCGTCAAGGCGCTGCTGCGCGCCCTGCCCGACTAGTTCGGCCTTCGCGCGGCTCATGCGGCTGCGGTACCTTGTCCAACAGGCGCCGATGCGCCATGTTAGACTAACCCATGCAACAGCGGGACATCGCGCCGTACTGCGAACAGGTTCGCACCATCGAACGCAACGTGTGCGAGGTATTCATCGGCAAGCAGCGTCAGGTACGGCAGATGCTGATCGGGTTCATCGCCGGTCTGCACGTGCTGATCGAAGACGTCCCGGGGGTCGGCAAGACCACGCTGGCGCGCTGCCTGGCGGCCAGCACCGGCATCGACTACGGCCGCATCCAGTTTACTCCGGATCTGCTGCCCGGCGACATCGTCGGGATGACGGTGTGGAACAACGAGAACCGCCAGTTCGAATTCAAGCAGGGTGCCATCATGCACCAGTTCATCCTGGCGGACGAGATCAACCGCGCGTCGCCGCGCACCCAGTCCAGCCTGCTGGAGGCGATGCAGGAAGGCTCGGTGACCGTGGACGGCACCACCTACCGGCTGCCGGAGCCGTTCTTCGTCATCGCCACCCAGAACCCGGTCACCTTCATCGGCGTGTTCCACCTCCCCGAGGGGGAGCTCGACCGTTTCGGCATCTCCCTGTCGATCGGCTATCCCCACAGCGACGACGAGGTTCGTATCCTGGACCAGTACGCGGCGGATCCGCTGCACGAGCTGCAGCCGGTGGTGCAGCCCGAGGACGTGAAAGAGCTGCGCAGCGTGGTGAGCTCCGTCACGGTCTCGCCCGACGTGCGCCGCTTCATCATCGGGCTGGCCAACCAGACCCGCACCAGTTCCCTGCTGCGGCTCGGCATCAGTCCGCGCGCTTCGCAGCACATCATGCTGGCCGCGCAGGCTGAGGCGCTGATCACGGGCCGCGACTACGTGATGCCGGAAGACGTGATGGCCGTGGCCGGCATCGTGCTCACGCACCGCGTGGTGCTTTCGGCCGAGGCGCGCATGGAGAACCTGTCCCCGGCGCAGGTGGTGGAGCGGATCCTGCAGCAGGTACCGATACCCACCGGGCTGTCGTGAGCAGCCGCCTGGCCCCGACGCCGTTGCAGTGGGGAGCGCGCCTGGTGGCGCGGTTCCCCTTTACGTTGCGGCTGCGTGCCTGCGGCATCTACCTGTTCGCCATCGTCATCGGCTACCTGGCGGCCGCCTACCTGGGGACCTTCTTCGCGGTGTTCGCCACCATGTTCATCCTGCTGCCGCTGATCTCCCTGCTGCTGCTGGTGATCGCCAGCGCCGGCCTGCGCTACAGCCAGCACTTCAGCAACGAGCAGCCGGTCAAGGGGCAGGAGCTGCAGTATCGCTGCATCATCGAAAACGGCTCCGCCCTTCCCCTGCCGCGGGTGCGGGCGCTGTTTCGCGCGATTCGTCCCACGGCGGACGCCGCCCACGACAGCGGGAGCGGGGACGGCGCGGCCTCCCAGAGCCTGCTCACCTACCTCCCCGGCCACCAGTACGTGGAGCGGGAACAGACCGTGCAACTGCCCTACCGCGGCATCTACACCGTGGGGCTGGA
This sequence comes from Spirochaetia bacterium, assembly GCA_965203905.1. Taxonomy (GTDB): domain Bacteria; phylum Spirochaetota; class Spirochaetia; order SZUA-6; family Bin103; genus Bin103. The sequence goes on from CBDBDQ010000005.1 coordinate 7,512,565, forward strand.
CCGCATCGAGCTGGGTGACACGCTGCAGCTGTTCACGGTGCGCCCCCGCGTCAAGGTGCGGGAGTTCCGGGTCTACCCGCGCATCCTCCCCATCGGCAGCTTCGAACCCGGCTCGGAGCGGCGCCTGGGCACCTCCGAGGTGGGCTCGCTCGGCACCCTGCCCGACTATTCGCTGTTCAACCAGCTGCGCGAGTACCGGCCCGGCGAATCGGTGCGCCACCTGGCGTGGAAGAAGTTCGCCAGCACCGGGGTGCCGGTGGTCAAGGAGTACGACTCGACCAGCGAGCCCGCGGTGAGCATCTACGTGGACCTGCGGCCGGTACCGCCCGCCGCCCCCGATGTGCTGCTGACCGAAGACGTTACCGTGGAAGCCCTGGTGGCACTGGTGAACCACTTCCTGCAGCGCAACCTGCCGGTCACGGTACGTGCCGCGAGCCGCGAGCTGTACGAGTTCATCGGCGACCACAGCTCGGACTTCGCACGCTTCTACGAGTCTACCTTCGAGCTGCTGTTCGTCAGCGACATCTCCGCCGCGCGCCTCTACGAGACCCATCTGGAGACCGGCATGAACACCGAGGTCAACTCGATGTTCTTCATCACCCACCTGCTCGACCCCGAAATCCTGCTGCTGCTCGAAGAGCAGCGCGCCAGCAACTTTCAGGTGACGCTGATCTACAACCAGACGGCGGGGGTGGGAGATACCCACGGCGCCTACTTCAGCCGCCTGCGCGAGCAGGGCACGCGGGTGGTCACGCTGCGCAGCGCAGGCTCGATCGTCGCCGACCTGGAGGCAGGCCATGAAGAAAGTTGAGTGGTGGTTGTCCGCCGAACGGATCAAGGCACTGCTGGCGGTGGGGTACGGGGTGGGGATCCCCCTGCTGTTCTGGGCCAACACGCAGTCGTCGCTGGCGCTGTATCTGCTGCTGGCGGTGGTGGTCCCGATGACGGTGCTGCACGTCAGCCGGGCGCTGGCGCGGGGCGCGCTGCGCGCGACGCTGAGCACGGTCTCGCTGCTGGCGACGGCGGCGTTCGGGGTGTCGGTGCTGATCGGCATCATCATCACTCCCTTCTCCGCCTACAAGCTGTGGTTCGAGGCGATGGCCGAAGGCACCGGGACCGGAACGGTTTCCAACCTGTTCACCCTGCTGTCCGCGTTCTTTTCCACCTCCCTGGGAGCCACCTTCATCAGCATGGGCTACGTGTGGCCGCTGCTGCTGTCCGCGGCCTTCGTGTCCGCCCTGGTCGCGGTAATTCTGCAGGTCACCCCGCTGTACGTGCTTACCCTCGTGGCCGGCCTCGTCTGCGTCTGCTACCTGCTGTTCCGCGGGCGCGAGGGCAGCTACCGGATCCGGCGCGCGGTGTACGCGAGCGGCCTGTTCGCCGCGGTGCTGGTGAGCGCCACCCTGCTGTCCGGCAGCCGCGCCGCCACCGGCAGCCAGTTCATCGACGTGACCCTGCATCCGCAGCTGCGCCAGTACGTGTCCAACACCCTGCCACAGTTTCCCCTGCTGTACGGCATTCCCGGCTACGGCTACTCGTTCCAGGAGCGCTCCCTGGGCGGCTCGCCGGTGCTCTCACCGCTGCCGATTTTCCGGGTGACGGCAGACGTCGACGGTCCGCTGTACCTGAAGACCGACGTGTTCGACTACTACGACGGCAAGAACTGGAAGACCACCTTCAAGCCGGAGCACAGCATCTCCCCGGATTCGGTGCTGCTGCGCGGCCGCCCGCGCCGGCGCGACGCGGCGATTCGGGTGGAGCTGCTGATCGACTTCTACAACAAGCTGCCCTACACCCTGGACGCCAGCGTGTTCCGCTTCGGGCGCAACGTTCCGGTTCTGGACAACGGCCACTTCCACCGCGGCTTCCAACTGGTCGAGCCGCTGGTGGCGGGCGACGTGCTGTTCATCGAGCGCGACGGCGCGGCAGCCACCGAGCTGTCGGACGAGGAACGCCGCCGCTACCTGCAGTTGCCGCGCGGGATCAGCCGCGAAGTGCGGGAAATCGCGGCCAGCTTCGAGGACCCCGCGATCACGCCGCGCCAGCACATGAACGGCATCGCCAACTACCTGTCGGATACCTGCACCTACTCCCTCAACGTGGACAACCTGCGCCGTTCCGAGGATTTTCTGGACAAGTTCCTGTTCGAGGAGCGGAAGGGCTACTGCGTGCACTTCGCCACGGCGTTCACCGCCCTGGCGCGGCTCAACGGCTACCCGGCGCGCTACAACACCGGCTTCCTGATCAACTTCCCCGCCGGCAAGGACGAAACCGACGTGACCGGCCTCGCCGCCCACAGCTGGCCCGAGGTCTGGATCGAGGACAGTGGCTGGGTGCGCTGGGAGGCGACGCCGGCGGTGAACCCCAGCGCCTACAGCAACTTCTTCGACGAGGAAGAGCTGCTGGCGATGTACGGGTTCGAGATGGAGATGGACTCCTTCACGCTGCGCCAGGTGCAGTCGATCCTCGGCGACCGCGAGCTGGACGTACCGCTGGAGGATGCCGAGGGAGCGCTGGCCGAGCAGCAGGCCTGGTCGCCGTGGCAGATCGGCGGCGCGGTTGCCGCCGCGCTGGTGCTGGCGCTGCTCGTCTGGCGCGCGATCCGCCGTCTGCGGGCGCAGCCGGTGGCGCGCGAGTTGCGACCGCTGATCCGCCTGTCGCAGCGCTACGTGCTGCTGGGGCGCACGCTGGGCGTGCCCGATCCGCGCCGCACCGGCTGGGTGGCGTGGCGCGACGCCTACCGCGAGCGCAGCGCACGCCGGGCGCCGGCCGCGCGGCGCCTGCTGGAGCGGTTCACCACCGTGGTGGCGCAGGCCGTATACGGCGGCCGCCACGCCACCGCGCGCGACCTGCGCTTCATCCGCGCCGCCTACTGGCGCCTGCTGCGCTACCGCCTGTTCGGTACGCGCCGCGCGCAGACCGCTTCCGAGCCGGCGTCCGATTCCGCCGCGCAGTAGCTCCGAACCAGTACGAATACGTACCTTCTGTACGACAGATGGCAGCGATTGAAGACAGGGCACGCGCCCGCGCGGACCGGAGCGAGAACGGTGTGCGGCGCGTGGCTCACGCGGCGTTCCCGACCCTGTTCGGGGAGTTCACATTGATCGGCTTCGAAGACCGCGAGACCGACAGCGAGCTCACCGCGGTGGTGCGCGGCAACGTGCGCGGCGCCACCGATTGTCCGGTGCGGGTGCACTCCGAGTGCCACACCGGCGACATCTTCGGCTCCCTGCGCTGCGACTGCCGCGAGCAACTGGAGGAGTCGCTGCGCTACATCGCCGCGCGCGACTGTGGTGCCGTAATCTACCTGCGCCAGGAGGGGCGCGGGATCGGCCTGCTGAACAAGATCCGCGCCTACCACCTGCAGGACCAGGGCCTGGACACCGTGGCCGCCAACGAACGGCTCGGCTTCCCGGCCGATGCCCGCGACTACCGGGTCGCCGCGCGCATCATCGAGCTGCTCGGCATCGCCTCGGTCCGCCTGCTGACCAACAATCCCGCCAAGATCACCGGCCTGCAGCAGGAGGGAATCACCGTCAGCGGCCGCATCCCGGTCGTGGTGCCCGCCAACCGCGTCAACGGACCCTACCTGGCCACCAAGCGCGCCCGCCTGGGCCACCTGCCGTAGCTCGACTACTAGCGCAGCGGTTGCCGCAGCAGCGCCAACAACTCGGCGGCGTCGAGGCGACCGGGTGCATCGGCGGCCGCCAGCAGGCGTTCGGCGAGGTCGCGCTTGTGCTGGTGAAGATCTACGATCTGCTCTTCGATGGTACCCTTCGTGACCAGACGATAGATCGTTACCGGACGCGTCTGGCCAATACGGTGGGCGCGGTCCGAAGCCTGATCCTCGACCGCCGGGTTCCACCACGGGTCCATGTGAATCACGTAGTCGGCAGCGGTAAGGTTCAGTCCGACGCCGCCCGCCGCCAGCGAAATCAGGAACACTTCGCCCTGACCGGCCTGGAAGGCGGCGATACGCTCGCGACGCGCCGCGGCCGCGGTACCGCCGTCGAGATACTGATACGGTACCGCCTGTTGGTTCAGGTGAGCCTCGATCAGCTTCAGGTGGCCCACGAACTGCGAGAACACCAGCACCTTGTGGCCGTTTGCCAGCAGCTCGGCGAGGGTATCCGCAAACATGGCCAGCTTGGAGCTCGGCGGTGCCGCGCCCGGGTGCACCAGGGCGGGGTTACAGCACGCCCGCCGGAGTCGCATCAGATGGGAGAGGATCCGCAGTCGGCGGTCACCGGCGTCCACGGCGGTGTCGGACATCCCCTCCAGATCCTCTACCGCGCGCAGCCGGAGCGCCTCGTAGAATGAGGCCTCGGCGGACGACATCTCCACGTGCAGGGTGATTTCGGTGCGCGGCGGCAGGTCACGCAGCACCTCCGTCTTCAACCGGCGGAGGATGAAGGGCGCCACCAGCCGCCGCAGTCGCTCCCGCGCCGCGCTGTCGGCACGCTGCTCGATCGGCGCGGCGAAGACGCGCCGGAAGTGCTGCCGAGATCCCAGCATGCCGGGGTTCAGGAAGCTGAACAGCGAGTGCAGATCAGTAAGGTTGTTCTGGATCGGCGTGCCGGTGGTGACCAGGCGAAACCGGGCGTCGAGGCCGCGGGCGGCGCGGGCGCGCTTGGTATCGGGATTCTTGATCGCCTGCGCTTCGTCGAGCACCACGCTGTTCCAGGAGACGGCGCGCAGCCGTTCCGCATCGATATGCAGCAGAGCGTAGGTGGTGACTACCAGGTCGAACGCAGCGGGCGCCTCGAGCAGCCCGGCGCGCGCCGTTCCGACGCCGACATAGGCTGTCACGTTGAGCCGCGGCGCGAAGCGGCGTGCCTCGGCGAGCCAGTTGGCGACGACGGAGGTAGGAACCACCACCAGCGCCGGCCCCGCCGGGGCACGCTTTAGCAACAGCGCCAGCACCTGGACGGTCTTGCCGAGGCCCATGTCGTCGGCCAGACAGGCGCCTGCTCCCCAGCGGCTCAAGCGCGCCAACCAGCGGAATCCGTCTCGTTGATAGGGACGCAGCCTACCTTGCAGGGTTGGCGGCACTCTCGGGTCGAACTCCCGCGCCTCCCGCAGCCGCTGCTGCAGCGCCTCCCACTGCGCGTCCGCTTCGAGCTGGGTTTCCGCCAGGAGCTCGCTCAGGGCGAGTGAGCTGAGGGGGTGCACGCGGATCTCGCCGTGCGCCGCCGGCGACGACAGGCCGCGCAGATCGTCCAACTGGCGCCGGAACGAGGCAGTCAATGCCAGGAACTCGCCCCCGGTCAGCTCCAGGAATCGAGCGCCCGGTTGCGCGTCGAGCAACGTGAACAACTGCTTCAGGTCCAGGGTACGCCGGGGATCGATTGCCAGTTCGCCGCTGGCGCGCAGCCACTCGTCACTGGACTTGATGCGCAGCTTGAGCTGCGCCGGCTCGCCACGCACGACCTTGAAGGGTTGCCCACGTGGCCACAGACAGCGGGCGCTTGCCGCGGCGAGTTGCTCCAGCAGCTCAAGGGATTGCGCCACTTCGGGCAACTGCAGCGACCATCGCTCACGATCGATCCCGGTCAGGCGCGGGCAGGCTGCCGCCAGCATCATGGCCGCGGCCCGTTCCTGCTGCAGATCGCGCCGCACCTGCAGTGCTTCGCCGTCGCGGTACCCGAACACCAGCTCGCTGCCACCCCCGGGAGCAAAGTAGAGCTCGGACTCCGGCAACGGCTCCACCACCAGCGTCGCGGCCAGCCCGGCCGCGAGCGGCTCAAGCCGGACGCTTGGTTGCGTGTGTCCAGCCACCGGGCGCCCCGCCGGCGCGGCGCCCGGCACGTCGTCGCCACGCACGCGCACGAGCGACACCAGGCCTGCAGCAGCCTCCAACAGGCGCGCCGCGGCCGCTGCGGGAAGCCGCAGACCGCCACGGGGCACCATTTCCCGCAGTCGCTGCTGCTGCCGGGTGGCGTTCAGCGTCTCGCAGCGCCGGTCGCCGGCCATGTGGGAGTGGTAGCCTGCGCCATCCCAATCATCGGGCAACAGGCGCAGGCAGACGCTGCCGCCCTGCCGCTCCATCACCAGTTCCGGCGCGCCGCGCACCACTTCGACGGTATCGCCGGCCGCGTTTACGACGCGAGGATGTCCGGCAAGCTCGAACAGAATTTCGTGCGCTACTTCGTGCATCGGCCAGCCGCGGGCATGATTGTCGATTGCGACCGCGGCGGCACGGTCCTGCGGCAACAGGTCCGCGGCACCGATTGCGCGCTCGGCGAGCCACTCCTGCGATCGTAGCTGCCCCCTGGTCCACCTGCCGTTGCGCGCGACCTGCTCCTCGTACGCGGCAACTTCCAGACGGCCATGGCGGTGGCGCAGCTTCCAGGTCAGCCGGCGCCGACGCTCGGCCACGCCGTGTCCGGCAACCGTGCCGGCCTGGCGCCGCGTCACGAACGAAAAATGCTCCAACGCCTTGAGCGGTGCTTCCCAGGGGGCGAGCGACGCTACCACCCCGGCCAGGGTTCTGGTGCCGAGCCGGGCGTGCAGCCGCACCGCCTGTTTGCCGGCGGCGGCATGCGACCGGCCGCCAGCCGGATGCAGATCGGCACGGGGGTCTGCGATGACCGTCAGACACTCCGCCAGAGTCCAGAGCACCCCGCCGGCTGCCAGCCGTTCCACGTAGCCATGGAATGCTGCACTGCTTCGGGGCGGGAGTAGCGGTTCGGGTTCGCTCCCGGTCCAGCATCCCGCCAGTCCCAGCAGCAGCATGTTGAATCCCCGCGTGGCGAAATCGAACGTCCAGGGGTGCCGGCTGCGACCGGTGCGCAGTGCGGCCGCATACTCGACCGCCATCGCGATCGAGGTCGCCGTACCGGTCCGCGGCACATCGAAAAACGCCTCGAACAGGTTCCGGTCGGCCGGGGAATCGCGCTGCACCAGCGCCAGCAGGGAGAGCGCGAGCGGTGCCGACAGCACCGCCCCATGGCGTCCTCGCGGTCCCTCGATGCGCGCGCCGTGGTGGCCTTCGAGGCAGCGCCGTGCGGTCTCGTAGTCGCCGCGCAGCAGGGCGACGAGGGCCTGCACGGCCGTGTGCCCGGAGCGCACCGAGGGGTGGTCGCTCCGCTCCCGCGGAACCCTGTCGAACTCCTCGAGCGCGGCATCCATTCGTCCCTGCAGCACGCGGATGAAGGCGATGTCGGCTGCCTGCGACGGCAGGTCCGCGCCGTAGGCGTAGCAGGCGGCGACAATCGGATCGGCCGGCGCCGCGTCAAAGATCACCTCGCGCAGGCAGGTGCGCAGCGCCGGTCCCTGGTGGCGTTCGGGCAGGGTGGCAAGCAGGTCGGCAGCGTCGGGGTACGCCAGAAACGACCAGCACTCGTCGGGTACCCGGTCCGGAACCGCGGCGAACGTCCCGGATACGGTATTGCAGCGTACTTCCATACGCTCCCAGTCCTGGCGGAAACTGCGCGAGCACGACTCCGCTTCTTCCCGGTGGGCGCTCCGGATCGGCTCCAGCATGCCGCGGCGCGCCGCTTCCCGCGTGAGCCAGGTTGCCGCCTGCCGCGCCCCGGCGAAGGTATCCTTACGCGCGCGGACCCGCGCCACCAGTCCGCTCTCGACCGCTTCTTGAGCGGCCCGGGTGACACCGGCAATGGTGAGGACCCTGCCGTTCAACCTGATACCGGCAGCGCGCAGGACCCGCGCCAATTCGGTTGTCTCACGGACGATGGGGTAGATCGATCCGCACAGCAGCGCGACGAGGCGCGCCGGGGGCGCCAGCGCCCGGAACCGGGCCGCCACGTCGCCGGGAGCAGTCACCGTGCCGCAAGGAGCTGCCGGGCGAGCGCGGCCGGTGTGGTCACCGGCAGGTCGCAGGTGAAGTTGCGGCACACGTAGGCACGCGCGCCGGGACCGGCGTCGCCCATCGCGGCGACGGCGGGGTGGCGCTGCCGCCACCAGGGAACGGCGGCGCTGTCCAGGTGCACGACGAGCGCCTCGGGAAGGTAGTGGCGGGCCAACTCGTGGCGCAACGGAGCGGTCTCCTCCCACTCGCCGGCCAGCACCACCTCGACCGGGGCGCCGGCGGCCAGGTCGGCCGCCACCGCCAGCAGCGGCATCGCGGTCGGCTGTGCGGCGGCCGCGCCGGCGACGGCTTCCAGCGCCCGTCGGGCGGCATCCTGCCACTCCGCACGCCCGGTAAGCCTGCCGAGGCGCAGCAGGCCGAGCACCCCGGCGGCGGTTCCCGAGGGCTCCGCCGAGTCGTACAGCTCGCTGGTGCGCACGATCAGGTCGGACTGCCCGCCGGGAGTGTCGTAGAGCGCCCCGTTGGGAGCGGCGAACAGCTCCAGGATGGCGTCGGCGAGCTGCCCTGCCAGCTCCAGCACCCACACCTTGCCGTTGCTCTGGTACAGCTCCAACAGCCCCTCGACCAGGTAGGCGTAGTCGGCCAGACCGGCGGCGTGGCGGGCTTCGCCACCGCGGTACCGGCGCAGCAGCCGTCCCTCCTGCACCAGCTCGCGGCGTACGAAGGCCGCTGCGGCAGCGGCTCCCGCAACGAAGTCATCGCGCTGCAAGACCCGTCCGGCCGCTGCCAGAGCGCCGATCGCCAGCCCGTTCCACGCCGCGATGACCTTGTCGTCCAGCAACGGGCGGGCGCGGCGGTCGCGGGCCGGCGTCAGCGCCGCCCGCCAGGGTTCCGGCAGCGGCCCGTCACCGCGCGCGCGGTACAGCACGTTGCCGTCGCCGAACTCGCCGTGCGGATCGGAGAGCGTGTTGCCCTTGGCGGTGAGGCCGTAGTCGGCGATCAGTTCCTCCGCGTCGCCCGCGCCGGCGTCGTGGAACGCCGCCCGCACCTGGTCGATGCTCCACAGGTAGAACGCGCCCTCGACCTTGTCCTCCGGACGCTCCGGGTCGCGGGCGGAGTCGGCATCCTCGGCTGAATAGAAGCCGCCCTCCGGGGCCTGCAGATCGTGCAGCAGGTAGTCGAGGGTGGCGGCGGCAACGGTTGCGTGGCCCTGGTCTCCGGTGATCTGGTAGGCGGCGGTGTAGGCGGAGGCGAGCTGCGCCTGGTCGTAGAGCATCTTCTCGAAGTGGGGGACCCGCCAGTAACGGTCCACGCTGTAGCGGTGGAACCCGCCGCCCAGGTGATCGTACATGCCGCCGCGCGCCATCTGGCGCAGCGTCTGCAGCGCCATCTCCAGGCTCTGCTCGCTGCCGGCGCGCCGGTAGTGCTGGAACAGCGCGGCGAACACCGCCGGCCGCGGAAACTTCGGCGCGGCGCCGAACCCGCCGTGCTCGGCGTCGAAGGAGGACGCCAGGCCGTCCGCGACCGCGGCCAGCAGGTCGGGACCCTCCGGGGCCGCCGCCGGACCCGCCACCGCGCCACCGGCTACCCCCGTGGCCTGGCGCACCGCCGTGGTGATGCGCGCCGCGGTAGCTTCCACGTCGTCCCTCCGCTCCCGCCAGTGGCGTGCCAGGAACAACAGCAGCTCCTGGAATCCCGGCCGGCCGTAGGCCGAGCGCGGCGGGAAGTAGGTGCCGGCGTAGAACGGCAGCCGCTGCGGCGTGAGGAATACCGACATCGGCCAGCCGCCGGAGCCGGTGACCGCCTGCACCACGCTCATGTAGATGCGGTCCACGTCCGGCCGCTCCTCGCGGTCGATCTTCACGTTGATGAAGTGCTCGTTCATGACCGCCGCGATCGCGTCGTCCTCGAACGACTCGTGCTCCATGACGTGACACCAGTGGCACGTGGAGTAGCCGACCGAGACGAACAGCGGCTTGTCGGCGGCGGCGGCGGCGGCGAACGCCTCCTCCCCCCAGGGGTACCAGTCGACCGGGTTGAAGGCGTGCTGCAGAAGGTAGGGACTGCCCTCCTGGAGCAGGCGGTTGGAACGCAGGCCCGCGGCACGCCGGCGGGCGATGAAGGCCTCGGCGCGGTTGGCGGGGACAGCAGCGGAGGGATCGGGCATGGGCCACGATACCAGGATGGACGGCCCGCGCCCAACACCGGCGCGCGCGGCTACCAGCGGCTACCCCGATGAACGCCGCACCACGCCGGCGGCGGGCACGGCATCCCATCCTGACAGCGGGTGCGGCGGCGGGGTAGATTGCGCCATGCACGAGATGAAGCGCACGGCGACGTGCGGCCAGCTCACCGCGGCCGCGGCGGGTGAGCAGGTGACCCTCAACGGCTGGGTGGCGCGGATCCGCGACCACGGCGGCATCACCTTTGTCGACCTGCGCGACCGCTACGGCGTGACCCAGGTGGTGTTCGACGTGAGTGCACCGGACGCCGCACCGCTCGCCGCCGCCGTGCGCGACCTGAAGCTGGAATACTGCATCGCCGCGCACGGCACCGTGCGCCGCCGGCCACCGGAGATGGTGAACCGGGAGCTGGCCACCGGCGAGATCGAGGTCAGCGGCGAGCGGCTCCAGGTGCTGAGCACCTGCGCCACGCTGCCGTTCATGGTGAACGACCAGGACGGAGCGCACAGCGACGCCCGGGAGGACCTGCGCCTCAAGCACCGCTACCTGGACCTGCGCTCGGCCGCCATGCAGCGCAACCTGGCGCTGCGCCACCGTGCCGCGCAGGCACTGCGCAGCGCGCTCAACGAGCGCGACTTCCTGGAGATCGAGACCCCCACCCTGATGCGCTCCACCCCCGAGGGGGCGCGCGACTTCGTGGTGCCGTCGCGGCTCAAGCCGGGCAGCTTCTACGCCCTGCCGCAGTCGCCCCAGATTCTCAAGCAGCTCCTGATGCTGTCGGGATACGACCGCTACTACCAGTTGGCGCGCTGCTACCGCGACGAGGATGCGCGTGGCGACCGCCAGCCGGAGTTCACCCAGCTCGACTTCGAGATGAGCTTCGTCGGCCAGGACGACGTGCTGGCGGTGCTGGAAGCAGCGTTCGCGGCTACGTTCCGTGAGGGGATCGGCTACGAGCTGCCGGTGCCGTTCACCCGTATCACCTTCCACGATGCGATGAACCACTACGGGTCGGACCGGCCCGACCTGCGCTACGGGCTGGAGCTGCAGGACTTCACCGAGTTTGCGCGCGCCGGTGACTTCGGAATCTTCAGCCGCGCCGTCGAGCGTGGCGACACGGTGAAGGCGTTGCGGGCACCGGGGCTGGCCGGCTACTCGCGGCGCCGCATCGAGGAGCTGGAGGAGCACGCCAAGACCTACGGCGCCGCCGGGCTGGCCTGGATGAAGTGCGGCGCGGATGGCCTGGAGGGCGGCGTGGCCCGTTTCTACCAGGGGCAGCAGGAGGAGATTCGCCGCACCTTGGCGGTGGAGGCCGGCGACCTGTTGCTGCTGGTGGCGGCGCCCTGGCGCACCGCCTGCACGGCGCTGGGCGCGGTGCGGAGCGAGCTGGCCGGGCGCGAGGGGCTGGCCGCGGAGGGCACCTTCGAGCCCTGCTTCGTGACCGACTTTCCGCTGTTCGCGTGGAACGAGGAGGAGCAGCGCTGGGACGCCGAGCACCACATGTTCTCGCTGCCGCAGGCGCAGTATCTCGACTGTCTGGAACAGGATCCGGGTGCGGTGCGCGGCGAGCTCTATGACGCGGTGATCAACGGCCTGGAGGTGGCCAGCGGCTCGATCCGGATCCACGACCCGGCGCTGCAACGGCGGGTGTTCGCGATCCTGGGGGTGTCGGAGGCGGAGGCCGCGCAGCGCTTCGGGTTCATGCTCGACGCGTTCCGCTACGGCGCTCCGCCCCACGGCGGCGCCGCCATCGGCTTCGACCGCACCGTGATGCTGATGGCCGGCGAAGCCACCATCCGCGACGTGATCGCCTTCCCCAAGAACACCTGGGCGGCGTCACCGATGGACGACTCGCCCGCCCCGCTGGACGGCCAGCAGCTCCGCGAGCTGCGGCTGGCAATCCGCGAACCCGCGGCGCCGTGAGTCGCGGCTGACGCCCTGCAGTCTGCATGTCCCGCATCTACGACGGGCCGAGTCCGGATACGACCCTGCCGGAAGTCCTCGCGCTCCAGACCGCAGACCATCTTCGCCGGCTGCTCGATCTGCTGCCGCGGGAACGGCCTCGCCCGACCCGCAAGGCGGAACTGGCGGCAGCCGTCGAGCGCCGGCTCGCGGGCGATCGGCTGAATGAACAGTGGCGCAGGCTCAATCCGATCCAGCGCCTCGCCGTGAGCGAGGTGCTGCACAGCAGCGACGGCGCCTTCCATCCCACCCGTTTCCGGGCCAAGTACGGCTCCCTGCCCGGCGGCGTCGCGACCGAGCCGGGTCGTGAGTCCGGCACGTCGCTCCTGAGCCTGTTCCTCTACGCCGGCAGCTCGTACAGCGGAGGCACGGCGATCATCCCCGCCGACCTGAAAGAGCGGCTGTGCGCCTTCGTACCGCAGCCGCCGCCATTGACCATGGAGGCGCAGGATGAGCTGCCGGAGGCGTTCGCGCAGCCGCGGCGGGGCTACTACGGCGAGCAGGCGCGTCCCGTCGACCAAGTGCCGCTGTCGCGGCGGGACATGGAGCATGCCGCGCAACAGGATCTGCTGGCGGTGCTGCGGCTGGTCGACCGCGGCAGCGTCGCGGTCAGCGCCAAGACGCGGCAGGCGACGGCGGCCGCCGTGCGCCGGATCGCGGCCGTGCTGCACGGCGGCGACTTCTACGACCCGGCGCCGCAGAAACAGCATTCCTGGGAGCAGACCGTCGGTCCGATCAGGGCGTTCGCCTGGCCGTTGCTGCTGCAGACTGCCCGGCTGGCCGAGTTGCACGGCAGCAAGCTGGCCTTGACCAAGGTGGGACGCGCAGCCCTGGGAAAGCCGCCGGCGGAGACCCTGGAGCTGCTTTGGGACCGCTGGCTGGGGAGCACCTCCTTCGACGAGTTCCGCCGCATCGAGGCGATCAAGGGGCAGCGCGGGCGCGGCGCACGGGCGCTGACGGCGGCCAGGTACCGCCGCGATTCGATCGTCGAGGCGCTCGAAGAGTGCCCGGTCGACCGCTGGGTGAGCTGCGACGAGCTGGCGCGCTTCATGCAGGCGGCGGACCTCGAATTCAGCATCACCCGCAACCCATGGACCCTCTATGTCGGCGAGGCCCGCTACGGCAGCCTCGGGTACGCCGGCTATCACGACTGGAGCTTCCTGCAGGGTCGCTACCTGCTCTGTTTCCTGTTCGAGTATGCCGCCACGCTGGGCGTGGTCGACGTGGCGTACACCGACCCGCGGAATGCCCGGCTGGACTTCACTCGACTGGACGCCAACGATGAACTGGACTTCCTGAGCCGCTACGACGGCCTGCGGTACTTCCGCCTTACGCCGCTGGGAGCCTGGTGCCTGGGCCGGGCCGAGAGCTACCAACCGCGCTCCCCGGCGGCGCGCGCATCCATCACGGTGTTTCCCGATCTGCGGCTGCAGGTGCAGGGAGCGGACCTGACGCAGGATGAGGCGCTGCTGCTGGAGACCTACGCCCGGCAGGAAGCGGAGGATGTCTGGCGCCTGGACCGCGACAAGACGCTGACGGTCCTGGAGAGTGGCGCTCGGGTGGACGAGTTGCGCGAGTTTCTGACCACCCGCGACGAACAGCCGCTGCCGGAAACCGTCGAGGGCTTCCTCGAGACTACCGCTCGCCGCTCCCAGGCGCTGCTGGCGCAAGGCACGGCGCTGCTGATCGAGTGCTCCGACGCGGCGCTGGCCGAGCAGCTCGCCACCCACGAGCGCACCGCCAAGCTGTGCCGGCGCACCGGCGAGCGGGGTCTCGTGGTCCGCACCGTGGCCGAGGGCAGCTTCCGCAAGGCGGTCCACGAACTGGGCTACGGCATGCCCCGAAGATGACAGTGACCAGATCGGCTACGCGTGATCGGTTCTGGTTCACGGTAATCGGCATCTTCAGCGTGGCGGCGGTTGCCGCGGTGATCTACGTGTTGATCGGACCGCGGCACCGATCAGGTCTCGACGTGTCGGCGCTGCCGGCGGTGAACACGGTGTGGAACGCGACCGCGGCGGTGCTCCTGGTGGCGGCCTTCGTCGCCATACGCCGCGGCGCGGTGGCCGTTCATCGTACCCTGGTTCTGTGCGCGTTCGGGGCCTCGACGCTGTTTCTCGCCGGCTACCTCGTGTATCATGCACTCGGCGACGGCTCGAAGAGCTACACCGGACCCGTGCCATGGGTGTACTACCCTGTTCTGGTGAGCCATGTCGTCCTGGCCGCGACCATCGTGCCGCTGGCAATGATCACCTTGCGCCGCGGCTGGACCCGTCATCCCGGTCATCGCAAGATCGCCCGCGTAACGCTCCCGATCTGGCTCTACGTATCCGTTACCGGCGTGGCCATCTTCGGCTTCCTGCACTGGTAAGGGTCAGCGGACGTTGCGGCGGCGGTTTCTGGCGTAGTCGGCGAAGATGTAGTTGCCCAGGTTGTCGAGCGACGAGTAATAGGCGCGGCCGCTGTTGATGCGCGACAGCTCCTCCACGAACTGCACCAGGTAGGGATCCTCGGTGACCATGAAGGTGGTGATCACGATCCCCTGCCGCTTGCAGGCGGCCGCCTCCTCCAGCGTCTGATTGACGATCTTCGGATCCAGCCCGAAGGAGTTCTTGTACAGCCGGCCGTTCTCGAATATGGCGGACGGCTTGCCATCGGTGATCATGAACACCTGCTTGTTGGGGTGCTTCTGGTTGCGCAGCACGTTCTGCGCCAGTTGCAGCCCCGCCTTGGTGTTGGTATGGAACGGCCCCACCTTGAGATAGGGGATGTCGCGCACCTCGATCATGCGCGCATCGTCGCCAAAGTAGGCGACGTGCAGGCTGTCCTTCGGAAACTGGGTGGTGATCAGCTCGTACAGCGCCAGCGCGACCTGCTTCGCGGGCGTGATGCGATCCTCCCCATACAGGATCATGCTGTGGCTCAGGTCGATCAGCAGCACCGTGGCGCAGGAGGAGGTGTGCTCGGTCTCGAACACCTCGAAGTCCTGCTCGCCGAACTGGATCTCGTCCACACCGCTGCGTTTGACCGCGTTGTTGATGGTGGCGAAGGCGTCGATCTGAGTGATCGGGTCGCCGAACCGGTACGGCCGCGTCTCCGGCAGGCGCTCGCCACCGTCGCCGGTGTGCGGCGTGCGGTGCTGGCCAAAGCCGCCGCGCTTGAGGTTGTTGAAGATCAGCTTGAGCGATTCCTTGCGAATCTGCTGCTCGCCGCGTGCCGTGAGCGAGTAGCTCTCGCCGTCACGCTGAATGATCGCCTGGTGCTCCAGCTGCTCGCGAAACTGCTCCAGGTCGAACCGCTCGTCGATGAAACCGCGCCGCTGCAGGTACTTCATCCACTCCAGCACCTTGTCCACGTCGCCGCTGGCCTGCAGCAGCAGGAAGTTGAACAGGTTCATCAGGTTGGAGAAGTTCTGCAGGGCGGCAGCCAGCGATTCGTCCCACTTCAGGTACTGGAAGTTCACCTGCTACCTCCTCCGGCCCGTGGCCATCAGTCGCGGTCCTCGTCACTCATCTGATCGAACATCGCCTTGAGCATGTCGCGATAGGAGGTGGCGCTTTCGAGGTCGCGCTTGGACAGCATGGAGTGCTGATGCAGCCCCTCCAGCACCAGCTCCATCCCCAGACCCACCTCCTCCTCCGCCTCGATCTCGAGACCGGCGGTGGCCAGCTCGCGCAGCCCGCGCACCTGTTCGAAGCGCTGGCGATACTCGGCGCAGGTCAGGTCGTCGGCCGTCTCCACCGTGTTGCCGTCCGAGAACCAGGCGACGATGGGAGTGTACGGGGATGAGCTGTCGGACTCTTCCTTGGTCTCCCGGCCCTCCTTCGCCTCCTTGCTGTCCCGCACCTTGACGTCGGGCTTGGGGAAGTACCGGCGAAAGGTGCGCCGCACCGCCTGGCCGATGATCTTGCGCGCCACCAGGGCCGGTCCCTCCTGCTCGCCCTCGTACACCAGTTCCAGCTTGCCGGTGATGGCCGGCAGCGCCTGGTGCAGGTCCGACAGCCGCGGGTAGGCGAGCCGGTCGCCGTGGCGGAAGCAGCGGCGCTCCACGTTGGAGATGACATTCTCCAGCAGGGCGATGGTCATGCGCGCCGAGACGCCCGACTTCTGATCCACGAACTCGCTCTCGCGCGCCTCGAACGCCACGTCCTCGATCAACTCCCGGTAATAGCCCGGAATCTCGATCCGCGCGGCGCCCTCGCCCCCCTGCGCGGCACCGTCGCGCCCCTCCCACGCCTCCTGGCGGGTGATCGCCAGCGCGTGCTCCATGTCCTGCGGATAGTGGGTGATGATCTGGGAGTCGATGCGATCCTTGAGTGGTGAGATGATGTTGCCGCGGTTGGTGTAGTCCTCCGGATTGGCGGAAAACACCATGCAGATGTCCAGCGGGATGCGCAGGGGGAAGCCGCGGATCTGGAAGTCCTTCTCCTCCAGGATGTTGAGCAGTCCTACCTGGATCCGCGGCGGCAGGTCGGGCACCTCGTTGATGGCGAAGATGCCGCGGTTGGTGCGCGGCACGATGCCGTAATGGATCACCCCCTGGTCGGCGTAGGAGAGACGCTGGGTGGCGGCCTTGATCGGATCGACGTCGCCGATCAGGTCGGCGATGGTCACGTCCGGGGTGGCCAGCTTTTCCTGGTAGCGCTCGTCGCGTCCGATCCAGCGCAGCGGGGTGCCGTCGCCGTGCTCGGCCAGCAGGCGGCGCCCCTGCTCGGTAATCGGGCGGAACGGATCCTCGTTGAGGTCGGTGCCGGCGATCGCGGGGATGCTCTCGTCCAGGAACCGCACCAGGCTGCGCAGGATGCGCGTCTTGGCCTGGCCCCGGAGCCCGAGAAGAATGAAGTCGTGGCGCGACAGGAGGGCGTTCACGAGCCCCGGCAGGACGGTCTTCTCGTAGCCGAGAATGCCGGGAAACAGGTCCGCGACATCAGTCCCGGCTTGCAGCATGCGCACCAGGTTGGCGCGCATCTCGTCCTTGACCGAGCGTCCCTCGGGGTAGCCGGCGGCCCGCAGCTCGGCGAGCGTTTGCGGCAGGGCGTCGCGGTCGCTGCGCCGGTTTCGGCGCGAGGTCCTGGCAGTGGCAGCCGCGGCGGCGGCAGATTTGGTCTTGACTGAGTCCGCAGGCATATCTGGAGAGTGTCGAAGCGTACCGTACTCCGCAGGGCGCGACAACCGGCCGCACTCCCTTGCAATGGCACGGCAACTCGGTTACCAAAGTCGTGACTTCGGAATCCTCATGGCCAAGGTCTTTCGCGACAACAGTCTGGCGATCGGCGGCACCCCGCTGGTGCGGTTGGGGCGTGTCACCGACGGCGCCCGCGCCCGCATTCTGGCCAAGGTCGAGGGCCGCAATCCGGCCTACTCGGTGAAATGCCGCATCGGCGCGGCAATGGTGTGGGACGCCGAGGAGCGCGGGGTGCTGGGCCCCGGGGTGGAACTGGTGGAGCCCACCAGCGGCAACACCGGCATCGCGCTGGCGTTCGTCGCCGCCGCGCGCGGCTACCCCCTGACCCTGACCATGCCGGACAACATGAGCGAGGAGCGGCGCAAGATCCTGCGGGCGTTCGGTGCGCGGCTGATCCTGACCGACGCCTACCAAGGCATGGAAGGGGCGGTGCGCACCGCCGAGCGCCTGGTGGCGCAGGATCCGGAGCGCTACCTGCTGCTGCAGCAGTTCAAGAACCCCGCCAACCCCGCGATCCACGAGCGCACCACCGGACCGGAGATCTGGAGCGACACGGACGGCGAAGTGGACTGCTTGGTGGCGGGCGTCGGCACCGGCGGCACCATTACCGGCGTGTCGCGCTACCTCAAGCATTCGCGGGGCAAGCCCATCGTGTCGGTGGCGGTGGAGCCGGACGACAGTCAGGTGATCAGCCAGACCCTGGCCGAGCGTCCCCTGGAGCCGCGGGTGCACAAGATTCAGGGCATCGGCGCCGGCTTCGTGCCGGAGATCCTCGACCTCGAGATGGTCGATCGGGTGGAAACGGTCAGCGACGACGAGGCGCTGGAGTTCGCGCGCCGGCTGGCGCTTGAGGAAGGCATCCTGGCGGGCATCTCCTGCGGGGCTGCGGTCGCGGTTGCCGTGCGCATCGGCCACGAGCCGGAGTTCGCCGGCCGCACCATCGTGGTGGTGCTGCCCGACTCCGGCGAGCGCTACCTGTCGAGCTCGTTGTACGCGGGTGTCCTCGCCGATTGAGGGAGCGGGCGGCGCGATCCTGCACGTCGTCCTTTACCAGCCGCAGATCCCCCAGAACACCGGCAACATCGCGCGCACCTGCGCCGCGGTGGGGGCCGACCTGCACCTGATCGAGCCGCTCGGCTTCTCGGTGACGGAGAGCGCGGTACGCCGCGCCGGCCTCGACTACTGGTCCGAGGTGACGGTGCACACCCACGCCGGCCTGGAGCCGGTGCTGGCCGCGGCATCCGCGCCCGCCCGCCAACTGGTGCTGCTCACCACCCACGGCCGGCGCCGCTACACCGACATCACCTACCGCCACGGCGCCTACCTGCTGTTCGGCAACGAGGGCGCCGGCCTCCCTCCCGAGTTGCGCGCCCGCTACGCTCCGGCCACCGCCCGCATCCCGATGCGGAACGGCCTGCGCTCCCTCAACCTGGCCAACGCGGCGGCGGTGGTGGTCTACGAAGCCCTGCGCCAACTCTCCCCACCAAACCTCGCCTGAACCACGGAAGTGCTACCAAACGCAAAGTAAATTTGCGTTTGGTAGCACTATATGCAATACTACTTGGCATATGGTGCAACGCAAGCACTGGCTGTCTGCCATCGAACGACTCTGGCAGGTGAAGTCAGTCGTCTGGCTCTCGGGGGTGCGCCGCGCCGGAAAGACCTTCCTGTGCCAGTCGCTTCCCGATGTCGAGTACCTGGACTGTGAGCTGCCCAGCGTCCGCCGGACGCTCGAAGATCCAGAACGATTCCTTCGTGACCTGGGGCCGCGGCGCGTCGTACTCGACGAGGTGCATCGGCTGGCGAATCCCTCCGAGCTGTTGAAGATCGCGGCAGACTATCATCCTGATACCCACATCATCGCGACCGGATCGTCCACGCTGGGAGCGTCCCGCCGTTTTCGTGACACCCTAACCGATCGCAAGCGCAACTTGTGGCTCACTCCGATGCTGGAGGACGAACAGCGGGAATTCGGCGCGCGCGGCGTTGATCACCGGTTCACATCGGGCGGCCTGCCACCATTTTATCTTCCCCGCTCGGTCCCCGAGGGCGCGTTCCAGGACTGGATCGACTCCTACTGGGCGCGCGACGTCCAGGAACACTTCCGACTGCAGCGCCGCTGGTCATTTCTGCGCTTCATGGAACTGCTGTTCGCGGCCAGCGGCGGCACGTTCGAGGCTACGGCGTACGCCGCCCGCTGCGAAGTCAGCAGGACGACGGTGGGAAACTACCTCCAGGTGCTGGAAGACACCCTGGTGGTTACCATTCTCCGGCCGTTCAGCACGCGTCCCATTACGGAGATCGTCGCCGCACCGAAGATCTACGGATTCGACACCGGATTCGTCTGCTTCTTCAAGGGCTGGGGTGCCCTGCGGGCCGAAGACCGGGGTGCACTCTGGGAGCACTATGTCCTCAACGAATACCTCGGGCGAGCCCAGCGGCGACGCATGGCATACTGGCGTGACAAGCGTGGCCACGAGATCGACTTCATCATTGCGCCGCGCAGCGGTGCACCGGTCGCCATCGAATGCAAGTGGCGCGCTGCGGGATTCGATGCCCGCAATCTGCGGGCGTTTCGAAACCGGTATCCCGGAGGCGCCAATTACGTGGTGACTACCGACACCGAGCGCTCGTTCGTCCGCGACTACCGTGACCTCGAGGTACGGTTCGTGAGCCTGCAGGAACTGATGCAGCGCTTGCTCGCGGAGCGCGGCGCGGTCGCCCCGTGATGCGGAAGACGACGAAATCGAAATGCCGGGTCGTCCACGTACCGGCACTTCAGGTCAGCGCAGCTTGACCGGGTTGCTGAGCACTCCGACGCCGGGGATCTCCACTTCGCAGGTGTCGCCGTCGTTGAGCTGGGCCGGGCTGCCGGAGGTGCCCGAGAACACGACGTCGCCCGGCTGCAGGGTGACCACCTGGCTGATGAAGGAGATGGTCGTCGCGAAGTTGTAGATCATGTCAGCCAGTCCGCAACGCTGCACTTCCTCACCGTTGATGCGGGTGATCACCGCAAGGCTCGCGGGATCAAGGTCGGTCACGATGGCGGGGCCGATGGGGCCGAAGGTGTCGGCGGACTTGGCACGCCACCACTGCGTGTCGCCGCTCTGCCAGGGGCGGCCGCTGACGTCATTGCCACAGGTATAGCCCAGTACGTGGCTCAGCGCCTCCTGCTCCGAGACCCGGCTGCACCAGCTTCCGATCACGGCGACGGCCTCGCCCTCGGCATCGACGCGCGCCAGGCCGGGCGGCAGCAGGATCTGCTCGCCGGGGCCGATGAAGGCGTTCGGCGCCTTCCAGAACGGCTCCGGCTGGGTCGGTTCCGGGGTGCCGTGCAGGTGGTCGCGGAAGTTGCCGGCCAGTGCCAGCCCCTTGCTCGGCTCCACCGGCGCCAGCAGGCGCACGGCGCTCAGCGCCACCGGCGCCCCTTCCTCCGACCAACTCCCGAACGGCGAGCCGTCGATCGGCTGGATCTCATCTCCGGCGAGCAGGCCGAAGGAAACACTCTCATCCTCGCGGGCAAAACGAACGAACGTCATCGATATCTCCTCTACGGTTCCAGCATGTGTCGCAGCACCATGTGCAGGATGCCGCCGTGGCGGTAGTAATCCACTTCGGTGGCGGTGTCAATCCGCACCAGCGCCGGGAAGCTGGCGACCTCCGCACCGCGGTCGTCCACCGCGCGCACCGTGAGGCGCGCTCCGGGCCGCAGGTCGTCGCCCAACCCCTCGATTGAGAACACTTCGCGCCCACTCAGGCCCAGGCTGTGCGCCGACGCGCCATCCACGAACTGCAGCGGCAACACCCCCATTCCGACCAGGTTGGAGCGATGGATCCGTTCGAAGGACTCCACGATCACCGCCCGCACCCCCAGCAGCAGCGGTCCCTTGGCGGCCCAGTCGCGGCTGGACCCGGAACCGTACTCGCGGCCGCCGAGCACCACCAGCGGCACGCCCTCGGAGCGGTAACGGGTGGCGGCGTCGTAAATCGACAATTCGTCGCCGGAGGGGAGGTGCACGGTGTAGCCACCCTCGCGGCCGCCGGCGAGGGCGTTCTTGAGCCGGATGTTGGCGAAGGTGCCGCGCATCATCACCTCGTGGTTGCCGCGGCGCGCCCCGTAGGTGTTGAAGTCGGCGCGCTCCACGCCGTGCTCGCGCAGGTAGCGCGCCGCCGGACTGTCCGGCGCGATGGCGCCGGCCGGGGAAATGTGATCGGTGGTGATGGAGTCGCCGAGCACGGCCAGGGCGCGGGCGCCGGCGATCGGCGCGATGGCCGGCACGTCGCGGGAGAGGGCGGCGAAGAACGGCGGCTCGCGCACGTAGGTCGAGTCTTCGTCCCAGGCGTACAGTTCCCCGGCGCTGTCGCCGGCGCTCCCGATGGCGTTCCACAACTCGTTGCCGCCGAGGACGTTGCCGTAGCGCTCGCGGAACATCTGCGGTTGCACCGTAGCGGCGATGGCGGAGTCGATCTCGGCCTCGGTGGGCCAGATGTCGCGCAGGTAGACCGGTGCCCCGTCACCTCCGGTGCCGATCGGCTCGGTGGTGAGGTCGCGGTCGACCGTGCCCGCCAGGGCGTAGGCCACCACCAGCGGCGGCGAGGCGAGGAAGTTGGCCTTGACCTGGGCGTGGATGCGGCCCTCGAAGTTGCGGTTGCCGGACAGCACCGAGGCTACCACCAGGTCGCCGTCGTTGATGGCCGCGGCGACCGGCTCGGGGAGGGGGCCGGAGTTGCCGATGCAGGTGGTGCAGCCGTAGCCGACCAGGTCGAAGCCCAGCTCCGCCAGCGGCTCCAGCACCCCGGCGCGGTGCAGGTAGTCGGTGACCACGGTCGATCCCGGGGCCAGGCTGGTCTTCACGTAGGGCGGCACCCGCAGGCCGCGCTGCCGCGCCTTCTGCGCCAGGATGCCCGCACCCAGCATCACCGACGGGTTGGAGGTGTTGGTGCACGAGGTAATGGCCGCCACCACGACCGCCCCATGGCCGATGGTGGCGCTGCTGCCGTTGGCGCTCACGGTGGCGCTGCGCCCCTGCTCGGCGGCGGAGAGCTCGAAGCCGCGTTCCGCCTTGGCGGCGCCGAGGCTGGCGCGGAACTGGCGCTTCACCGCGGGCAGGAGCACCCGGTCCTGCGGCCGCTTGGGGCCGGCGAGGGATGGTTGCACGGCTCCCAGATCCAGCTCCAGCAGCTCGCTGAAGCGCGGTTCCGGAGCCTCGGCGGAGCGGAACAGCCCCTGTTCCTTGCAGTAAACCTCGACCAGACGGCAGGTGGACGTGGAGCGTCCGGAAAGACGCAGGTAGCGCAGGGTCTCATCGTCGACCGGGAAGAAGCCGATGGTGGCACCATATTCGGGGGCCATGTTGGCGATGGTGGCGCGGTCCGGCAGGCTCATGGAAGCGAGGCCGGGGCCGGTGAACTCCACGAATTTGCCTACCACGCCGTGCGTGCGCAGCAACTCCACCACCGCCAGCGTGACGTCGGTGGCGGTGGTGCCCGGCTGGCGCGCGCCGGTGAGGCGCACCCCGACCACCTCCGGCGTCAGCATGTCGTAGGGCTGGCCGAGCAGCGCGGCCTCCGCCTCGATGCCCCCTACCCCCCAGCCGAGCACGCCGAGTCCGTTGATCATGGTGGTGTGGGAGTCGGTACCGACCAGGGTATCGGGGTACACCAGCGGCGCCGCGGAGCCGTCCGTGGCGGCGGGGTCGATCATCACCACGCTGGCGAGGTACTCCAGGTTGACCTGGTGCACGATCCCGGTCGCCGGCGGCACCACGCGGAAATTGGCGAAGGCACTCTGTCCCCAGTGCAGAAACTCGAACCGCTCCCGGTTGCGGCGAAACTCGATGGCGGCGTTGCGCGACAGCGCATCGGCAGAGCCGAAGTGGTCCACCTGCACCGAGTGGTCGATCACCAGGTCCGTGGGAGCCTGCGGATTGACCTTGGCCGGATCGCCGCCGAGCCGCGCCATGGCGGCGCGCATGGCCCCCAGGTCGACCACCGCCGGGACTCCGGTCAGGTCCTGCATGATCACCCGGGCGGGACGGTAGGGCAGGCTCGGGCGCCGCTGTGCGCGCGGCTGCCATGCCGCCAGTTCCAGCACCTGCTCGCCGGTTACCGTACGTTCATCGCAACTTCGCAGCAGCGACTCCAGCAGGATGCGCAGCGAATAGGGCAGCCGGGACAGGTCGGTCGCGCCGTGCGCTGTCAGCGCGGCGAGGCGGTAGTAGGTGTAGCGTTCGCGTTCCACGCGCAACTCGGCGCGCGCGGCAAAGGGATCTGCCATGATCGGCGGCGGTACCTCCGGCCACAAGGTATGGCGCGCGACGACCAGCGTCCAGCGTGGCCATGACCCGCCGCGCCGATACTAGGGGGGTGAGGGTCTCGGCACGAATGGCGTGCGCCGGGTTGGCGGTGGCGGCCCTGAGTTGCTGCACCACGGGGGAGCTGCGGCAATCGATGCCCGGCATTGCCGGGTATCAGCTCGACGTGCGCCAACAGCGCCTGGTGCGCTCGGCGCACGATCTGATCGGGGTCGATCGGCTGTTCGTCGGCGGCACCGAGTACCGCGACGACTGCACCGGCGCGGTGCTGGCGGTGTACGCCGGTGCCGGCATCAACCTCGGCGTGCGGTTCCATCAGTATCGCGGCAACGGCGTGGCGCGCCTGTTTCAGATGATGCGCGACCACCGGCTGTACTACCCCGCCGACGCGCGGCTGCTACCCGCTCCGGGCGACATCGTGTTCTTCGACAACACCTTCGACCGCAACGGCAACCGGCGCTGGGACGACGCTCTCACCCACATGGCGCTGGTCGTGGCGGTGGACCGGAGCGGTACCATCAGCTACCTGCACAACCACCTGCGGCGCGGTGTGGTCATCGAACGGATGAACCTCGGCTACCCCGACTCTCCCGAACTCAACGCGCCCCTGCGCCAGCGCGGCTCGCCGCGCGACGGCAGCGGCCGCTGGCTGGCGAGCCACCTGGTGCGCGGCTTCGGCCGTGCCTACCTGCTGCCAGCTTGACCTGCACGGCGGGCGGGCACAGGATGCCACCCATGTCTTCATGCACGAGCCGAATGCTGGTCGCGGTATGTTGCTGCGTTTCGCTGCTGTCTTTCGCCAGCGTGGAGGCGCCGGCGGAGTCCCCTGACTGGGTCCTGGAGGCGATTGAGGACGCGACGCTCGACCCCGGCGAGTTGCACTACTTCCACGGCGTCCACCGCGACTGTCCGCTGGTCGATGCGGATGCCGAGCGGATCATCGAGCAGGCCCTGAGCCGGAACGGGATCGAGCCTCGGCACCTGGCACGGTCGCGCGAGCTCTCGGACCACCTCTTCCTCGACCTCTGGGTCTCGTGCGTGGAACGGGCGAGCAACTTCGTGTACGTGATCGACACCTACCTCGCGCTCCACTCCCCTCTCGACGGCAAGCGGCTGTTCATCGCCCAGCGCTTCGGACGCTTCGGAGCAGGCGACCGCGCTTCCATTCTGCATTCAATGCGAGAGTCGGTAGACAGCGCCGCCAGCGCCTTCCTGCAAGCCAACCGGCGCTAGGAGTCTGTCGGATTGGCGCGTGAGCGGCAAATCCGACAGGACTCCGTACGGTAGGCGGGGCTGGGCCGAAAGCGTCGCCGACAGGCGGCGGTTTCGGGGCGCTGACGCGGCGCTACCGGCCGTACGCGCGGGCGCCGGTGTCCAGCAGCTGTTAGCGGGCCGAAACGCTCGGTGGCGGCGGCCGCTCAGCCCGAACCGCGGTCGCCGGCGAGCGCGGCGCGCAGGATCTGGGCCGGGTGCAGCGCTTCGCGGGTGCAGCCGTGGGCGATCTGGTGCCGGCAACTGGTGCCGGCGGCCGCGATCACGGTGCTCCGGTCGGCGGCGCGCACGGCCGGCAGCAGGCGGCGCTCGGCCATCGCCAGCGACACCTCCAGGTGCTCTGCCTCGTAGCCGAACGAGCCGGCCATGCCGCAGCATCCCGAATCGACCTCGTCCACCTCGAAGCCGGCCAGCTCCAGCACCCGGTGGCTCGGCCCGGTGCCGACCAGAGCCTTCTGGTGGCAGTGGCCATGGAGCAACACGCGACCGGCGTCGGGCCGGAACGGTAGCGAGAAGCGGCCCGCATCGGCTTCGGCCGCCACGAACTCCTCGAAGGTCACGGTGGCGTCGGCCACCTGCTGCACACGCTCGTCGCCCGGCAACAGGGACAGGTACTCATCGCGCAGGGTGAGGATGCAGCTCGGCTCCAGTCCGATCACCGGCATCCCCTGGGCCACCAGCGGATGCAGCTTGTCCACGGTGGTGCGGGCGGCGGCGCGCGCCTGCTCCACCAGGCCCTTGGACACCATCGGCCGCCCGCAGCACCAGTGGCCGGGCAGCACCACCCGGTAACCGGCGGCCTCCAGCACCTCGGTGGCGGCGATCGCCACCTGCGGATCGTTGTAGGTGTTGAAGGTGTCGTTGAACAGCACCACGCTACGCGGTGTCCCGGCGCTGGCGGCGGTCCGGCTGCCGTTGGCACGGGCGCGGGTCGCCGGGGAGATCGCGTGGCCGTTGGCCGCGGCCGGCGGCGTCGGTCCGGCCGCGGCCGGCGGGCCGGTCGCTGCCCGTGCACGGCTGGCGAACCACTGCGTGAAGGGCCGCGCGGCGAAGCGCGGCAGCGTGCGTTGCCGGCTGATCCCCATGGCCCGCTCCAGCAGCCAGCGCACCGGCGCCGCCACCAGCAGGGCGTTTACCAGCGGCGCGCGCCAGCCGCTGCTGGCGCGGCTGGCGCGCGCGATGTCGGCGAAGAAGCGCACCCGGCGCGGCACCGGGTTGGACTCGTAGTAGCGCGCCAGGTACTCGAACTTGATCTTGGCCATGTCCACCGACGACGGGCACTCCGCCTTGCACGCCTTGCACTCGATGCACAGGTCCATCGCCGCGTACAGCCGCTCGCCGGTCAACTCCTCGGCCGGCAGCTGGCCGCTCATGGCGGCGCGCAGCAGGTTGGCGCGGCCGCGCGTGCTGTGCTCCTCCTCGCGCGTCACCATGAAGCTGGGACACATGGTGCCCTCGGTCTTCTTGCGGCAGATGCCGGCGCCGTTGCACATCTCCACCGCGCGGTCGAAACCCCGGTCGCTGCTGAAGTCGAGGTGCTCCGGCTGCTGCAGTGCGCGATAGTCGGCGCCGTAGCGCAGGTCCTGGGTCATCGGCGGCGCATCGACCACCTGCCCCGGGTTGAGGATGCCGGCGGGGTCGAACAACCCCTTCACCTGGCGGTAGAGCTGGTACAGCTCGCGACCGAAGAACTGCTCGTTGAGCCAGCTCCGGGCGCGGCCGTCGCCGTGCTCGCTGGACCAGGCGCCGCCGTAGCGGCCGAGCAGTTCAACCGCGAACGACGAGATCTGCGGCAGCCGCTCCACGTCGGCGGCCAGCTTGGCGTTGATCAGCGGCCGGATGTGCAGGCAGCCGGCGCTGGCATGGGCGTACATGGCCACCCGCTCCACGCCGATGTCGCCGCAGAAACGCTGGATCTCGGTGACGTAGTCGGCCAGGTGCTGCGGCGGCACCGCGGCGTCTTCGATGAACGGGATCGGCTTGTAGTCGCCCTTGATGCTCATCATCAGCCCCAGCCCCACCTTGCGCACCGTCCAGACATTGCCTTGCAGGGCCGGATCGATGGCCGCCACGGTACGCGTCGTCACGCCCTGCCGTGCCAGGTGTTGCTGCAGCTCGTCCACCCGGGCGCGCAGCTCGGCGTCGGTCTCGCCGCGGAACTCGGTGATAAGCACGCAGTCGGGATCGCCCTCGACGAAGGTGGACAGCAGGCGCGCATACTGCGGCACGCCGCGGCACAGGGTCAGCCCCAGGTTGTCGAGCAACTCGATGGCGCTCGGCCGGGTCTCCAGCATCGCCGGCACCGAGGAGAGCGCTTCGTACAGGCTGTCGAAGTGCACCACGGCGAGTCCGGTGCGGGTCGGCAGATCCACCACCCCCAGCTTCAACTCGGTCATCACCGCCAGGGTGCCCTCCGAGCCGCAGACCATCTTGGCCAGGTTGAAGCGCGGATCGCGCGGATAGCGGAACGAGGCGCCGTCGACGAAGCGGTCCAGGTTGTAGCCGCCGCAGCGCCGCCAATGCCTGGGCGTG
The DNA here is from genome assembly GCA_965203905.1 of Spirochaetia bacterium. Taxonomy (GTDB): domain Bacteria; phylum Spirochaetota; class Spirochaetia; order SZUA-6; family Bin103; genus Bin103. The sequence continues at coordinate 7,539,784 of CBDBDQ010000005.1, forward strand.
CCGGCGAGAATGGTATCCACGTTGTCGCGTGCCAGCTCGGCGACCCCGCGGTACAGGCGGCCCTCCAGGCCGGGGCGCCGCTGGAACTGTTGCAGGACATCGTCGGCCACCGGCCCCAGGTGGGCGGGAGTACCGTCACTGAGAAACGTCTCCAGCTCCAGCACGTGGTCGGCGGTCATGCCGTAGAGGATGGAGTGCGAGCCGGTCGAATTGTTGGCGACGATGCCGCCCATCGCGGCGCGGTTGCTGCTGGCCGGGTCGGGACCGAACTGCAGGCCGTGCGGCTGCAGGTAGAGGTTGAGCTCATCCAGCACGATGCCGGGCTGCACCCGGACCCAGCTCTCCTCCTGGTTGAGCTCCAGGATGGCGTCGAGATGGCGCGAGAAGTCGATGATCAGCGCCTCCCCGATCGCCTGTCCCGCCAGGCTGGAGCCGGCGGTACGCGGCACGATGGGGATGGCGCGCTCCGCCGCCAGGGTCACCGCGGCCTGCACGTCCTCGACGTTGCGCGGGATGAAGACGGCGTGCGGCATCACCTGGTAGATGCTGGCGTCGGTGCTGTACAGGAGCCGGCTGTAGGTGTCGGTGCGCAGTTCCCCCGCCACCCGCGGTGCCAGGTCCGCGAGGAAATCGGCCACGTTCTGAACCGCATCGCGGGAGCTGGAAGCGGATGCAGCGGGCGGCTCGGGCGTAGGGCGTATCGTGGTACTCACGGCGTTCGCTACAGGCTAACGCGCAGCGCCCGCGGAGGCAACCACCGGCACCGTTTCCGGTGGGACGCACTGCGCGCCTCCCTGGCTCCGGCGGCGGTCGTTCGTGGTAGGGTTGCGGCGTGGATACCGGAGCTGCTGCCACGCAGCGTGTCTGCGTCGCCGCGCTGGCGCTGCTGTCGATCATCCTTTCAGGTTGCGCCACCGTTCCGGGCAACACCGGCGACGGGCGCGGATTCACCCGCAACTTCGCCTGGCAGTATGGAGGGCGCAGCTTCGACCTGGCGTTCGATCTGCATCCCGACAACTACGAACGGTTCCGCAAGCGCCAGCGCACCCGCGAATACGACCTGTTCGCTTCCGACTATCACAGCAAGCCGTTCATTCGGGAAATCACCAGGCGGCTTGCCGACTACGGCACGGCGTCCGGGCTGAGCCGCGACGAAATCCCGTACTTCGTCGTCTCCTTCGTCCAGAACCTGCCGTACACGTCGGACGACTTGACGACCGGGTTCGACGAGTACCCCAGATTCCCCTACGAGACCCTCTACGACAACGGCGGCGACTGCGAGGACACTTCGATACTCGCGGCCGCGATCCTCCACGAGCTGCGCTACGATGTCGCACTGCTGCTGTTTCCGGGCCACATGGCCGTCGGCTTCGAGTGCCGGCCGGAGATCGGACAACCCCACTACCGGCACCACGGAAGACGCTACTGTTACCTGGAGACTACCGGGGACGACTGGGACGTCGGCGTGGTGCCCCCGAGCGTGCGGGGCGTTGCCGCCACCATCAAGCCGATCATCGAGCGTCCGGTGCTGCTGGTGGAATTCGTCGCCAAGTACCGTCAGATCAGCGCCGACACCACTGCCGTGGACGTGACGGCGCTGGTGACGAATCTGGGGTCTCACACGGCACGCGGAGCCGCCGTGTACGTAGCACTGCGCAAACCGGGCACCGACCTGGTGTGGGATCAGATTCAGAGCGACCGATTCGGTCTGGCCCCGGAAGAGACCTTTACCTACGAGGTAGCCGGCCTGCAGGTGAAGCCGGTCAATCCGTTCCAGGTCTACGTGCAGGCGCGCGGAACCAACTTCGCTCCCCAGGAAGCGGTCAGCGAAGTGCTGCGCTGAGCGGCGCTCAGGCGGCGTTCCACGGCAGGCGCTCCAGGTCGACGTTGCCGCCGGTCAGCACTACCCCGACGCGGCGGCCGCGAAATTGCGCGGCGTGACCGAGCACCGCCGCCAGTGAGACCGCCGCGGACGGCTCGACCACCAGCTTCATGCGCATCCAGATGCTGCGCATGGCGGCCACTATCTGCTCCTCGGAGACGGTCACTATCTGCACCCCGTGCGCGCGCAGCAGGGAGAAAGTGAGCGGGGCCAGGGAGGTGCGCAGTCCGTCGGCCACCGTATCCGGCTGCACGCTCGGCAGGATGCGGCCCGCCGCCAGCGAGCGTGCCGCATCGTCGGCGCGCACCGGCTCCGCCCCGAACACGGCGGTCTGCGGACGCAGCCCGCGCACCGCCACCGCGATCCCACTCAGGCAGCCACCGCCGCCCACGGGCGCCACCACCGCGTCCAGGTCGGCGACCTGCTCCAGCAGCTCCAGGGCCAGGGTGCCCTGGCCGGCGACGATGTGGGGATGCCCGTACGGATGGATCAGGGTGGCGCCTTCCTGCTCCACGACCCGTTGCGCGGCGGCGGCGCGTGCCTGGTCGCCGTCCGCGCACGGCACTACCCGTGCCCCGTAGCCGGCCACCGCCGCCCGCTTGACCGCCGCCGAGCTGCGCGGCATGACCACGGTGGCCGCCACCGCACGCACGCCTGCCGCGGCCGCGACCGCCTGGCCGTGGTTGCCGGATGAGTGGGTCACGACGCCGCGGGCGGCCTGGGCAGAGGAGAGCTGCAGCACGAAGTTGGTGGCGCCGCGCATCTTGAACGCGCCCACCTTCTGCAGGTTCTCGCACTTGAAGAACAGCCGCGCCCCGCTCGCCTCGTCCAGGTACGCGCTGGTGAACACCGGCGTGCGGTGGACGTAGGGCTCGATGCGCCGCGCGGCCGCCTGCACGTCAACGATGGTGGGTTCGGGCACCTCCGGCGAGCCCATGCGTCACTCCGCCATCAGGATCAGCCGCGGCTTGCAACGCCAGTCGAATGACCGCCGCGGGTCCGCTTCCGCCGCCCGCGCCTCGGCGGCGGCACCGCCCATGGCTCGCAGCAGAGCTGCCACGTCGAGGCCCAGATAGGGGGAGGAAACCGCCTCCAGCTTCGCGGCCGCCTTCGCCAGCAGACGCTGTACCCCCCGCATGTTGCCGCGCTCGGCGTGCACGAAAGCCGCGGCCAACTGGATGATCCCCTGGTAGAAGCGCCGCCGCTCCGGGTCACTGGTGGCGCGCCACAGGTCCTCCAGCACTTCGTGGGCATGCCAGTGCTCACCCGCGTGGTACAGTCTGACGCACTCCAGGTACGGCCCCGGCCACCGGCTCTCCACCGGCGCCGCGACGCCATGCCGCCGCTCGTCTGCGCCCATTTCAGCAGCCTCCCTCATGGATGGTATCACCCCTCACTGCTCCGGTGCATTCCACGCTCGCCCGCTTGACGCGGCGGGCGCAGGTCAGCAATCTGACCGTTATGGCCGACACGATCCAGGTCGACGACGGCAGTACCACGCGCGATACGCGTGGCGAGTGGGTGCCGCGCATCCTGCGGCCCAAGGCGGTGCTGTTCACGTGGCCGCCGCGGCCCAGGGCGGCGCTGAAGTTCCTGTTCGGCGTGCCCGGCTTCCTGTGGCCGTTCGGGCTGGCCTTCTACGGCGGGCTGGCGGCGGTCACCTGGCTGTTCCTCCAGCCCGGGGCCGACGACCTGAGCCGCTTTGCCCGGCTGCACCCCGACTGGATCCTGCCGATGTACGCGCGCAACGTGGTCTTGCTGCTGATCATCGCGGGGGGCTGGCACCTGCGCCTGTACTGGTCACGCGCCCAGGGCACCCGCTTCAAGTACAACAGCCGCTGGCCGAGCACCCGGAGCAAGGCGTTCCTGTTCGGCAACCAGGTGTGGGACAACATGTTCTGGAGCCTGGTCAGCGGGGCCGGCATCTGGACCATCTACGAGGCGCTGATGCTGTGGGCGTACGGCAACGGCTGGCTGCCGTTCGTCGAGTTCCGCTCCAATCCGGTTTGGTTCGTGGCGCTGCTGGTGCTGCTGGCACCGTGGAGCGACTTCCACTTCTACTGGGTGCACCGCATCACCCACTGGAAGCCGCTGTACCGGGCCTGCCACTACCTGCACCACCGCAACGTCAACGTGGGACCGTGGTCGGGCCTGTCGATGCACCCCCTGGAGCACGTGCTCTACTTCAGCCGCTGGATTCTCCTGCTCATCCTCCCCGCGCACCCGATCCACCTGTTCTACCTGATGCAGCGGGCCGGCTTGAACCCGGCCGTCGGCCACACCGGCTTCGACCAGGTGGTGCTCAACAAGGAACGCGACAGCCGGCTGTCGATCGACTCCTTCTTCCACTACCTGCACCACCGTTACTTCGAGTGCAACTACGGCACCTCCCCGCTCCCCTTCGACCGCCTGTTCGGCACCTTCCACGACGGCTCGGAGGCCGCCCACGCGGCGATGCGCCGCAAGCGCCGCATGCCGGCCGAGTCGAAGGGCCTGATATAACCAGGGGGCCTTACACCCGACCGGTGGGGTCCTGCTCGGTCAGGTCGATGCGGAGCAGGACCCACATGCTCGCCGCCATCAGTGCCGCCAGCCCAGCGAACACCAACCGGTACCCGCCGCCGCCGAGGGCAGCCAGGAGTTGCAGCACCCGGCCGGCGAGCAGCGGCAGGCCGACGCTGAGCGGCATGGTCACGAGCTGGGCCAAGGCGTAGTAGGCGGTAGCGTCCGTGCGTCGCGAGAGCAGCTTGACCACCGGCATGAAGGCAAGCTGGCGGCTGGCCCGGCCGATGCCGATCAACGCGCTGGCAACGAAGAACGCCCACGGCGCAGGGGCGGCTGCAGCCGGGACGGCCAACACCAGCAGCACGCCCGCCACCGAACAGCACTTCCCGAGAATCAGACGTTGGCGCAGGCTGAGCAGGCGCGAACGGCCGAGGAACAGGTACGCCGCGGTCGAGCCGGCATGCGTGGCGACGACGAAGGCGGTGGCCGCCGCCGCGGCGACACCGACGTGCTCGGTGGCGTAGACCGCGTAGAACGCCGTTACCGCCGAGCTCGCGAAGAACTCGACGTCGTTGGCCATGTACAACAGGAACGAACGGTTGCGCAACGCCGTGGCGACGACATCCGTGAAGCGGGCACCGGCTCCCGCTTCGTCCGACGCTGCCGCGAACGCGGCCGGCGCCACCTCGCGAGTCAGCGCCAGCAGCAGCGCGGAGGCGGCGAGGAGGAGCCCGGTGCCAACGAATACCAGGCCCACCATGGTCGGCGCGAACACGAACCGCTGCACCAATGCGGCGGCGAGCAGACCGCTGAGAATCCGTGCCACGGTCTGCAGTGTGAACATCACCGACAGGCCGGCGAAGACCCGCTGCGGCGGAAACACGCGCGTGACGTACTCCCGCCACAGCGGCGCTGAAATGCCGAATGCCGCGGCCAGGAAGGCGTAGGTGACGATCAGCGCGGAGACCGACAGGAAGCGCGGCCCGAGCAGCAGCAGCATACCGCCGAATGCCAGCGGCGGCAGCGCGAGGGTGGCATTGGTGACGATGGCAATGGTGCGCTTGTCGGGCACACCGCGGGTCAGGTAGGCGGAGAGCAGCGGCAGGAACGCCAGGGCGGCCCAGAAGATGGCCGCCATCAGGCCGACCTCGAAGGTGGTGCCGCCGGCGGCGCGCATCAGCAGCGGGAGAAAAGCCGCGTCCGCCGTAATCACCGGCAGCGCCAGTCCGACGCAGAACTCCGACCCGGCCAGTCCCGCGGTGTTGCGGGCGACCGGTGCCCCTTCGCCGCGAGGCGTGTTCAGCATAGAATTACCGCGCAATGAGCGACTCGCAGGCGCACGTTCCCATCCGGGCCATCACCAGGGCGCCGGGCTACCACTGGTTCGGATACTACGACAAGCTGCAGTTCGATCCCACCTCGCGCTACGTGCTGGCCATGCGCGTCGACTTCGAGCATCGCGCGCCGCGGCCCGGCGATGAGATCGGCATCGGCATGATCGACCTGGAGGACGGCGACGCCTGGCGGCCGCTCGGCACCACCACCGCGTGGTCCTGGCAACAGGGCTGCATGCTGCAGTGGCTCCCCGGATCGGCGAGCGAGGTGATCTGGAACGAGCGCGCCGGCGACCGCTACGTGGCGCGCATCGCCGACATCGCCACCGGCGCCAGCCGCACCCTGCCGGCGCCGGTGTACGCACTGGCGCCGGATGGCCGCTCCGCGGTCGGGCCCGACTTCCGGCGCCTCAACGACATGCGTCCCGGGTACGGCTACGAGGGCATTCCCGATCCCTGCCATGACCAGCTCGCACCCGAGGAGTCAGGCATCCACACCGTGGACCTGGACACCGGCGAGACGCGCCAGATCATCTCCGTGGCGGACGCGGCCGCCGTCCCCTACCCGCACGATGACCTGTCACGGGCCAAGCACTACTTCAACCACCTGCTGTTCAGTCCCGACGGCACCCGCTTCATCTTCCTGCACCGCTGGCGGATCCCGGGCGAACCGGGGATGCGAACGCGCATGTTCACGGCGAACGCCGACGGCTCCGACCTGCACGTGGTGGACGACTACGGCGCCATGTCGCACTTCATCTGGCGCGATCCGGAGACTATCCTGGCGTGGTCGTGGCAGCCCTCGCACCAGGGTGCGTTCTACCTGTACCGCGACCGCACCGACCAGGTGGAGGTGATCGGCAAGCACGCCATGACCCTGAACGGGCACTGCACCTACCTGAGCGACCCGGACTGGATCCTCAACGACTGTTATCCGCGGGCAGGGACGCGTACCCAGGAGCTGTACCTGTACCACGTGCCCAGCGCTACCCGCATCGAGCTGGGAGGATTCCACGCCCCGGAGGCGTACCGCGACGAGTCGCGCTGCGACCTGCACCCGCGCTCCGATCCGAGCGGCCGCCTGGTCACCATCGACTCCGCCCACGCCGGCGGCCGGCAGATCTACCTGCTCGACATCACCGCCGCGGCCGAGACAAGCGGCCGTCCGGCCCCGCCCGGCCGTCAGCGATCGCCCTTGGGGAAGTAGAACGAAATGACGAGTGTGATCAGCGGCAGCAATCCGATCTTTATCAGTTCGAAGATGCTTGCCAGCGCCTGATTGTCGGGATACGCGACGTAGGCAGCAAACACCAGCACGCACACCACGCCCACAAACAGAAGCACCTGTTTGGCAAACCGAAGACGGTCGCCTTCATCGATGACCCGTACGTCTTTCCGCGCGAGACCGGCAATGTCGATGTCCGTGCCGTGGTCAGCCACTCTACATTCCGCGAATGCGTCCGACCGCGTGCAACTCGCGGGTGTTCTTGTCTTCTTCCACTATCCCCAACGACCTGCCCTTGATCGTTTCCTGCTCGACCAACGCGAGCACTGCCAGCGCGCGGCGCACCGCCTCTGCCCTGCTGACCCGGTTCCTCGCCGCGAAGTTCGTCAATACCTCATCGAAGCTGTCCGACAGTTCCAAGGTCATACGGCGCATGGCAACACCTCCCAATAGAGCACCCCGAGAGCGACACTCCAACATGCTACAGGAGTGCCGCTGCGACCGTCAAAATCCGTGTGCCTGCCGTCAACTGCGTTACCCCGGCCTACCGGCGCAGCGGATGCCGTGGGCAATGCCGCGCCTCAACGGCGCCGTCCTGCGCGCGGCCGCCGCCTACGATGACATCACTGCGCGTCGGCGGGCGTGACTCTGACTACCGCCAATCCGGAGACGCTCTCGAAATGGCCGTCGCCGGTGAGCAGCGAGGCGCCGCACTCCATGGTATGCGCCGCAATCCAGACGTCGTTCACCGGAATCGGCGTGCCGGCCCGCCGCAGCTCCGCGGCGATACGACCGAAGCAGTCGGCGGTCTCGATAGTCGCCGGATGAAACTCGACGAACGGACTGGCGAGAAACTCATCCAGTTGAGCCCGGTTCTTCTGGAAGCGGGAACCATGGCGAAAGCCGTACAGGAGTTCCGCAACCGTCGCCGCTGGTAGCAGAATCCGTTGCGCGTCGCGGACTCTCGCTCTGACCTCGGCGGCGCCGCGCATGTACGCACTGTACATGTTGGTGTCGAGCACGAGTGTCAAAGCGGGACCCGTCCGTCTGTCATTGCCAAAACGAATCGTCCGCCTTGTCGAGCTCCGCCACCGCTTCCAGCACGACACGTTCCTCCTCGGCGGACCAGGAGCCAAAGAACCGGTCGAGTGCATTGCCGACCGTCAGCGGGCGTTCGTCGGAGGCCGGCATCCCCGCTCCTTTCCTCATCAGCGCCAACGCGGCCTTGTTCAACGACGTGTCGCGGCGCTGTGCCTCGTTGCGTACGCACCGCTCCAGCTCCGGGTCGCGGAATCGAATCGTCAATTGCGTCATCGGGGCAAGCTTAACGCGGTGTGCGACTCACTTCAAGGCGCAGACTGACTCGGAATGAGTCACCACGATCACTCCGAGACACGGGAGGCCATAAAAACGGCGCATGGGGCAGTGCAGGGTGGCCGCCATTCTCGGACCAGGCATCAGCGCTCAGGCACGCCGGCGCCACACGGGCTTGACGGCAGGCGGTAGCCGTGTAGTGTATCGGTGGACATCGTTGGCGCCGGGCGGATCCCGGGAGCCACGGTTGGAGAGGAGGTCGAGATGACTGAATCATTGAGAGGAGCCGCCTGGCGTGCGCTCTTCGTGGCAGCGCTCATCCTGCCGGCGGCGGTCTTTGCCGCGGGCTCGGAGGACACCACCGCAACGGAAGAGATGGAGGCCATGGAAACGGACGGGGCCTTCAACTACGAACACGAGTACGGCACCTACCACTGGGTCACCCCGGCGGCGTTCCAGCAGGCCACCGGCCAGACCGTGGGGGCCTTCAAGGAGGCGCCGCAGTTGGCGCAACTGGTCAGCGAGGGCAAGCTGCCGCCAGTCGAGGACCGGCTGCCGCTGGAACCGCTGGTGCTGGGGCGCGAGATCGGCACCTACGGCGGCACCCTGCACGTGGGCGGCGGCCACTTCGTCGCGTTCCAGTACGCCATGACCCCGTACAGCAACTACGGCGTCGGACTCGCGGAGCACACCTGGACCCAGGGCACCTATCCGAACCTGGTGAAAGGCTGGGACGTGGAGGAGGACGGCAGAAAGTACACCCTGCATCTGCGCGAAGGCCTGCGCTACTCCGACGGCGAGCCGTTCACGGCCGACGACATCATGTTCTGGTGGGAGCACATCGTACCGACCAACCCCACCTTTCCCGACCTTTTCACGCGCATCATCATCTCCACCGGTCTGTACGACAACATCGTCAAGATCGACGACTACACCGTGCGCGTGGAGTACAGCAAGCCGTCCGACAACCTGTTCTGGGTGCACTTCGGCAAGGCGGTCCCCGCCCACCAGAAGAAGTACTTCAGCCAGTTCCATCCCGAGTTCCAGGACGAGGACAAGCTGGACGAGATGGTGAAGGAGGCGGGGTTCAGCAACTGGATCGAGCTCTACGAGTACAAGCTGGACATCCGCGGCAACGTCAACACCGAACGTCCCATCCTACTGGCCTGGGCCCTGAAGCAGGTTCCGCCCGACGACTACATCCTGGAGCGCAACCCCTACTTCTGGGCGGTCGACCCGGCCGGCAACCAGCTTCCCTACCTCGATCGGATCTACGGCTTCGTAGGGCTGGAGCCGGAGGTGCGTGACCTGAAGGCGCAGGCGGGCGAGCTCGACTTCGCCGACGTGCCGATGGCCACCTACCGGCTGATCAAGGAGAAGGAGTCGGAGGGCAAGATCCGCGGCCAGCGCATGGCCGGGGTGGCCCTGAACTCGGCCCAGCTCAGCTTCAACCTGAACCACAAGGACCCGGCGGTGCGCGAGATCTTCATGGACAAGCGGTTCCGGTTCGCGGCCTCCCACGCGCTCAACCGCGAGCGCATCAGCGAGCTGGTGTTCCTGGGTCTGGTGCCACCGTGGCAGGTCGCCTCGCACGCCGGCAGCGACTACTACCACGAGCGGATGGCGCACTCCTACCTCGAGTACGATCCGGAAAAGACCAAGGCGATGTTCGACGAGATCGGCCTGCCGGTCGGCGACGACGGTTTCCGCAGGCGGCTCGACGGCGAACCACTGCAGATCAACCTGCTCGCCTGGGACAACTCGCGGGTGCAGTCGGCAAGAATCGCGGAGATGATGGCCGAGGACCTGCAGGCGGTCGGCCTGGACGTCAACCTGAAGATCATGGAGGGGGGCGTGGTCCGGCAGACCACCACCGCCAATGAGCAGGACGCCGTGGTGGTGCCCGCCGCCTGGACCACCATCGAGGGCGGCTTCTGGCTGGGCAACTCGGCTACCGCGTTCGTGCCGGTGCACACCAATGGCAGCATGCACGCCCAGTTGTGGTACGAGTGGTACGAGTCGTTCGGCGAGAAGGGCGAGCAGCCGCCGCCCGAGATGGTGCAGGTGATGGAATGGTACCGCGAGGGCCTGGGCACGACCGACGCCGCCGAGCGCAAGGATATCTGGTTCCGCATCGTCGACGTGGCCGCCGACAACCTGTGGGTAATCGGAACCGTGCAGCACCCGGGTTATTTCAAGGTGCTCAACACCAAGCTGGCAAATTACCCGGAAGATACCCTGCCGTGGGACCGGGGCGGCGACAAGGGGCGCCCCGAGATCTGGTTCTACCGCGAATAGGGCAATGCGAGGGCTGACGCACCCGCGGCGAGAGCCCGGGCGCGCCAGCAGCCCCTGGCGGACCCCGGCGTCGCACGGCTCGAGTGCAGCCGGGGGTTCGCCACGGGCTGCGAGGAAGCCCGCAAATGGGCAGCGGACGGTGCGCGCGCCGCGTGCCGCCCGCCGCTGTCCTCGCCTGGTTGTACGCCGACCATGACCGAGTACCTGATTCGCCGGGTGCTGCTGATCGTCCCGGTGCTGCTGCTCATCTCGGGGCTCGCCTTCATCGTGATGGAGGCGCCGCCGGGCGACTTCGTCACCTCCTACATGATGCGGCAGGCGGAGCAGGGCGCACTGTTCGACGGCGCCGGAGTCGAGGAAGGACTGCGCGCCATGTGGGGGCTGGACAAGCCGTGGTACGTCCGCTACCTGCGCTGGCTCGGCAACCTGCTGCGCGGCAACCTGGGCTACTCGCTGTCATGGCAGGCGCCCGTGCACGAGATCATCGCCTCGCGCTTCGTGCTCAGCATGACCGTGGCGCTGGCCGCGACCGTGCTGGTGTGGGTGATCGCGTTCCCGATCGGGATCTACTCGGCCACCCGGCAATACTCCTTGTCCGACAACGCCGTCACCTTCGTCGGCTTCCTCGGACTGTCGATTCCCAACTTCCTGCTGGCGCTGATCATGATGTATCTCGCCAACCGCTTCCTGAACGTGTCGATCGGCGGCCTGTTCTCGCAGAAGTACGTCACCGCCGAGTGGAGCTGGGGCAAGCTGCTCGACTTCATCGGGCACCTGTGGGTGCCGATCATCGTGATCGGGGTGGCCGGCACCGCGGGTCTGATCCGGATTCTGCGCGCCAACCTGCTGGACGAGATCAGCAAGTCGTACGTGGAGATGGCGCGGGCCAAGGGGCTGCGCGAGACGGTGCTGATCATGAAGTACCCGGTGCGCATCGCCATCAACCCGTTCATCTCGTCGATCGGCTGGGTGCTGCCGGGCATGATCTCCGGCGACGTGATCGTGTCGGTGGTGCTGGGCCTGCCCACCGCCGGGCCGCTGTTCCTGCAGGCGCTGCGGCAGCAGGACATGATGCTAGCCGGCGCCTACATCATGCTGATCTCGGTGTGTACGGTGGTCGGGATCCTGCTGTCGGACATCCTGCTGGCGGTGGTGGATCCCCGCATCAGGTACCACTAGACCGGGACCAGATGGCGACCGACCTGGCGACCCACGAGGCGCTGACCGCACCGCGCCCCAGCATCCCGCAGTGGCGGCTGGTGTGGCGCAAGTTCCGCAAGAGCCGGATGGCGGTGGCCGGCGCCGTGGTCATCGTCATCTGCTACCTCATGGCCGCCTTCGCCGAGTTCTGCGCGCCCTACGATCCGCGCTTCCGCGACATCGACCACCCGGCCACGCCTCCGATGCGGGTACGCCTGTTCGCCGACGGCCGGCTGCAGCGGCCGTTCGTGTACGGCGTGGTAAAGACGGTCAACATGGAGACTCTCACGAGGAGCTACGAGATCGACCCCGAGCGGCGCCACCCGCTGGCGCTGTTCGTGCGCGGCGACGGCTACCGGCTGTGGGACCTGTGGGAGGGTGAGCTGCACCTGTTCGGCACCGCCGACGGCGGCCGGGCGTACCTGCTCGGCACCGACCGCGACGGCCGCGACCTGCTGTCGCGTATCATCCTCGGCGCCCGCCTGTCGCTGTCGATCGGCCTGGTGGGCGTGGCGCTGAGCTTCTGCTTCGGGATCGTGCTGGGGTCGGTCTCCGGTTATTTCGGCGGGGTGGTGGACATGGTGATCCAGCGCTTCATCGAGGTACTGACCTCGATTCCCACGCTGCCGCTGTGGATGGGCCTGAGCGCCGCCCTGCCGCTGCGCTGGCCGGTGGTGAAGGTGTTCTTCTTCATCTCGCTGATCCTGTCGCTGCTGGGCTGGCCGGAGCTGGCGCGGGTGGTGCGCGGCAAGTACCTGTCGCTGCGCGAGGAGGACTTCATCACCTCGGCGGTGCTGGACGGGGTGAAGACCCGTGGGGTGATTTTCCGCCACATGCTGCCGTCGTTCATGAGCCACATCATCGCGGCTGCGACGCTGGCGGTGCCGAGCATGATCCTGGCGGAGACGGCGCTCAGCTTTCTCGGCATCGGACTGCGCGCGCCGGCGATAAGCTGGGGGGTGCTGCTGCAGGACGCGCAGAGCGTCGACTCGGTGGTGGCGATGCCTTGGCTGTTCACCCCGGGCCTGTTCGTGGTGGTCAGCGTGCTGGCCTTCAACTTCTTCGGCGACGGGCTGCGTGACGCCGCCGACCCCTACAAGTGAGCGGGCACGGGGAGCACGCGGTGGACGACCGGCTGCTGGAAGTGAAGGACCTGACCATTTCGTTCCCTACGGAAGCCGGCGTGATCCGGGCGGTGAACGAAGTGTCGTTCGAGGTGCCGCGGCGTACCACCGTCGGCGTGGTGGGCGAGAGCGGCTGCGGCAAGTCGGTCACCGCCCGCGCCCTGCTCAACATCGTGCAGCCGCCGGGGCGCATCGACGGCGGGCAGGTGCTGTTCCACGACGACGCCGCGGGCGAGCCGCTGGACCTGCTGTCGATGGCGCCGAAGGGTGCGAGCATCCGCCACTTCCGCGGCAAGCGGATCGCCATGATCTTCCAGGACCCGATGACCTGCCTGAGCCCGGTGCACACCGTGGGCAACCAGATCGCCGAGTCGATCCGCATCCACGACCGCGAGGTGGGGCCGCGCGAGGCTCGCGAGCGGGCAGTCGCGCTGCTGACCGAGGTGGGGATTCCCAACCCCGCGGGCCACCTGGACTCCTACTCGTTCGAGCTCAGCGGCGGCATGCGCCAGCGCGCGCTGATGGCGGTGGCGCTGGCCGCCGAGCCGGAGCTGCTGATCGCGGACGAGCCCACCACCGCCATCGACGTCACCATCCAGGCCAAGTTCCTGGACCTGATCCAACGCCTGCAGCACGAACGGCACATGTCGATCCTGTTCATCACCCACGACCTGGGCGTGATCGCCGAGGTCAGCCGCGTGGTGGTGGTGATGTACCTCGGACGGGTGGTCGAGATCGGCCGGGTGGAGGAGATCTACGAGCGGCCGCTGCACCCCTACACCCAGCTCCTGTTCCGGTCGATCCCCAACGAGCACGTGCCGCGCAAGACGCCGCTGGCGCAGATCAGGGGCGTGGTGCCCGACCCCTTCTCGCGCCCGCCCGGCTGTCCGTTCAGCGACCGCTGCCCCAGCTTCGTCCAGGGCACCTGCGACGCGGCCGTACCGCCTCTCTACCAGGTGGAAGAAGATCACCACGCACGGTGCTTCCTCTACGAGGAAGCCGGATGACCGGCAACGCAGACGGGGCGCTGCTGGAGTTGCGGCGCCTGCGAAAGCACTTCCCGATCCAGCGCGGGGTGTTGCGGCGCACGGTGGGCTGGATTCGCGCGGTGGACGACATCAACCTGAAGGTCAATACCGGCGAGACCGTGGGCCTGGTCGGCGAGAGCGGCTGCGGCAAGACCACCGCCCTGCGCACCATCGTACGCGCCGTGGAGCCGACCGCGGGCGAGATCCTGTTCCGCACCAACGGCGAGATGCAATCGATCACGGCACTGGAACCGGAGGGACTGCGGGAGGTGCGGCAGCAGATACGGGTGATTTTTCAGGACCCCCAGTCGTCGCTCAATCCGCGCTTCAAGATCAGGGACATCATCGCCGAGCCGCTGAAGGCGTACGGCGTCAGCGCCAGCCGCGGCGAGATCGACGACATCGTCGTGGATACCATGGAGCGGGTCGGGCTGGACCGCGCCTACATCAACCACTACCCCTACTCGCTGAGCGGCGGCCAGCGCCAGCGGGTCGGCATCGCCCGCGCCCTGACCACGCGGCCGCGGCTGATCCTGGCCGATGAGCCCACCTCGGCGCTGGATGCCAGCGTGCAGGCGCAGATCATCAACCTGCTGCTGCGGCTGCAACAGCAGATGAGCCTGTCGATGCTGTTCGTGACCCACGACCTGAGCGTGGTGCGCCACGTGAGCGACCGCATCGCCATCATGTACCTGGGGGAGATCGTGGAGTTGGGCGAGACCGACGAGGTGTTCCAGCGCCCCCGCCATCCTTACACCGAGGCGCTGTTCGCGGCCATCCCCAAGCCCGACCCGCGCCAGCCCAGCCGCAGGATCATCGTGGAGGGCGACATCCCCGACGCCGCGCGCCGGCCGACCGGCTGCCCCTTCCACCCCCGCTGCCGTTACGCCACCGAACTTTGCTCAGTGAAAAAACCGGCCCTGGAGCACCGCGACGGCGCCCACCCCGTCGCCTGCCACTTCCCCCTGCCCCACGACGACGCCGCCGCATCAGGTTAGAACCTACCGATACTCCGGCGTTACGACCTTCATTGGTCACGCCACACCGGCTCGTCGGCTCATTGCCGTGCCAGCGGTGGGCGGGCGTTGTGCCCGGTCGTGCGGCAAGCCGCTCCCGGGCTCGTTGCTGAAGTGCCCAGGAGCCGAGCGCTTGCCGACCCGTGGGGGGAGGGCTAAGCTGACACGATGCGGATCGCCAACCCGATGTACGACGCCGCCTTCAAGTACCTGATGGACGACCGGGCGGCCGCACGGCTGCTGGTCGGGGCGGTGCTAGGCGAGGAAGTGGTGAGCCTGGAGGCGCTGCCGCAGGAGCGCGCCGGGCGGTCGTCGCCGGCGGCGACCGCGGGCGAGCCGCCGTCGGGGGAGATGCTGACGGTGCGGCGGGTGGACTTCGCGGCCACGGTGCGCACCGCGGCGGGCGAGCGGCTGCGGGTGCTGGTGGAGGTGCAGAAGGCGCGCTTTACCGACGAGGTGATGCGCTTCCGCGAGTACCTGGGCCGCCACTACGCCGACCGCGACAACTACGACGAGGGCGCGGACGGACGGCGGCGGCACCGGCCGTTGCGGGCGATCTACATCCTGGGGGAGTGCCTGCCGCGCACGGCGGCGACGGTGCTGCGAGTGGCGCGGGAGTACGTGGACGGCGTAAGCGGGGAGCGGCTGAGCGAGCGGGAGGAGTTCGTGGAAGCGTTGAGCCACGACTGCTGGGTGGTGCAGGTGCCGCTGCTGGCGTCGCGGCGGCGGACGGACCTGGAGCGGCTGCTGAGCGTGTTCGACCAGGAGTTGCGGGTGCCGGGCGACCGGCACGTGCTGGAGGTGGACGAGCGGGAGATACCGGAGGTCTACGCGCCGGTGCTGCGGCGTCTGGAGGGAGCCGTGGCGAGCGTGGAAGTGGCGGACTCGATGGCGCTGGAGGACGAGGTCGCGGAGACGTGGGGGCGGATGAAGCGGGAGAGCGCGGCGAAGGACGCCGCACTGGCCGAGAAAGATGTGGCGCTGGCCGAGAAGGACGTGGCACTGGCCGAGAAAGATGTGACGCTGGCAGAAAGGGAAGCGGCGCTGGCCGAGAGAGACGCGACGCTGGAACGAGAACGGGCGACGCTGGAGCGAGAACGGGCGGAGCGTGCCACAGCCGAGAAGCGGATCGCGGAACTTGAGCGCCGTATGGCGGAGTTCGGCGGCGATGGCGGTTGACGGCGCGCGACGACCGCATTCAACACGAGGTTCAGCGTTGAACTCCGCTCGTTGTACCGAGGGGTCTACACGCACACGGTTCGCTTCCGCGCCAGCGGAGCGCCGGCTTCGCTGCCGGATGCGCGGCCTTGCTATTTAGTGAACGTGGGGCCTCCGGCTGCCGCGCCGGCGTGCTCACTCTTGCTCGGGGTCGATGCCTGACCGTCGCAGCAGGGCCGCCAAGCGTTCGGCGCGCCGACGCTCCTCCACCAGCAACTGCTCCACGTGCTCGGCACGCCGACGCTGTTCCCGTCCCGTCGGAATCAACACGCCATGCTCGTCCACCCAGCGCAGCCACCGGTGGCGGACCGCCTCGAACACGCCATCCCACAGCGTCAGCCCCAACCGCAACTCGGGAAACCACGGCGACTGCTGCTCGTAGCTCCCTGCGCTCAACCGGTAAGTGCGCAGGTCGTCGTCCATCACCTGATGCAGCGGATCGTGGATCACGTAGTACCCGACTCCCATCGCCGCGTACCGCTGCCGCTTGCGGCCCACCTCGTTGCCTTTCTGGTTCGAGACGATCTCCACCACCAGGTCCGGCGGCTTGCCGAACTCCCACACGAAGTACGACCGGTGCACCTTGTCCCAGAAGTTCTCGTGCACCTGCACGTCCAGGCTCACGAACACGTCCGGCACGATTGCCGGGTTGCGCGGCGCCGGGGACTATTATCAATTGGCTGTTGCCTACTGGGCGGAGATTGGCGTTGACGTCGAGATTGACACCATGGAGGTCGCCGTCCTGAGGGCAAACATCAACAATCATACGCACCAAGGGATCACCCAGTCGATGAGAGGCGTCGTCTGGTCGCCGCTTGAGGCCATCAGGATAGTAGGCCATTCGGACGCCATCTGGAATGCCGCCGGACTCCAGGATCCTGTCTATGATGCCATGGTTGAAGCCGCCGAAAACGCCGGCAGCACCGAGGAAATGATGGAACTGGTGGCGAAGGCGGATATGTACTACAGCGAGCTGCAGATTGCGACCTGGGCCCCGACGCGGCCAGCGTTGGTCTTCTGGCAGCCGTGGCTGGCGGGTTACAACGGGGAAGTTTCCATGGGAGGCGGAATGCATTATGTCCACCTCTCGCGCCTCTGGCTCGACACAGACCTCAGGGAAGAGATGACCGGGACGAGATAAGCACACCAGGTGGGGCCCCACCCGGGCCCCCACCCACCTGCCCACCCCCGCTCGCCGCTCGCTGAGGAGACCGCCCTGCGCACCTACATCATCAGAAGACTGCTGCTGCTGATCCCGAACCTCTTCATCGTGGCCAGCCTGGTCTTCCTGCTTATTCGCCTGATTCCCGGTGACATCATCGACAAAATCGTGGCTGAAATGGGGCCCGAGGCCGGTGTCGTGGACCGTGCGGCCATTGAGCGCCGCCTCGGTCTGGATGCGCCGATACACGTGCAATATGGTCGCTGGGTTGGCCAGCTACTTCAGGGGAACCTGGGCACGATGCTCAGAGGAGAGCAGCCGGTTGTCGAGCAGATACTTCCCCGGATTCCGGTGACGCTCGAGCTCGGGGTGTTTGCCGTTGTCATCGGCCTGCTGATCTCAATGCCTATCGGCATCTACTCGGCGATTCGGCAGGATAGCGCCGGCGACTACGGGGGGCGCAGCCTCGCCATCATCTTCATCTCGGTGCCGAGCTTCTGGACGGCGACTATCGTCATGGTCTACCCCGCCATCTGGTGGGGATGGGCGCCGCCGTTGGAACTGATCACCTTCGCCGAGGACCCGCTGGGCAATCTGCGGATGTTTCTCCTCCCGGCCGCGCTCCTGGGAACGGCCCTTTCGGGAACCACGATGCGCATGACGCGCACCATGGCACTGGAGGTCCTGCGGCAAGACTACATCAGGACGGCCTGGTCGAAGGGGCTGAAGGAGGGGGTCGTCGTGGTGCGGCATGCCTTGAAGAACGCCCTCATCCCGGTGGTCACCCTGGTCGGCTTTTCAGCTGCCCATCCTCATCGGAGGGTCGGTCATCATCGAGCAGATCTTTGTCCTGCCCGGCATAGGCCGTCTGCTGCTGAACGCCCTGGGCGCGCGGGAGTATCACCTGGTTTCTGCCATCAACCTGATGCTGGCCACTGCCGTGATGGTGGTCAATCTCGGCATCGACCTCACCTACGCTTACCTGGATCCCAGGGTGCGTTATGAGTGACTTCCTGTCGCGGCTGGTCCGGGAGAAGCCGCTGGGCACATTTGGCGGCATCATCGTGCTGCTGCTGCTGTTCACCGGTATCTTCGCCGACGTGCTGGCGCCCTTCCCGATGGATGAGCCCCACATGTTGGACCGGCTGACCGGGCCGTCAGGGAAGTACCTGCTGGGTACCGACCAGTTGGGGCGAGACGTACTCAGCCGAATCATCTACGGGGCGCGCGTTTCGCTCGTCGTCGGCCTGGCGGCAACCAGTGTCAACATGGTGGTGGCGCTGCTGATCGGCACGACGACCGGGTTCTTCGGCGGCAAGCTCGATATGGTGGTGCAGCGGTTCGTCGACGCCTGGATGGCGTTCCCGGGGCTGCTCATCTTGATCACGGTGATGTCGCTGGTCGGCCAGGGCCTGCTCCAGACCATACTGGTGCTGGGCATTAGCGGCGGAATTGGCGGCTCGCGCATCGCGCGCAGTGCCGTCATCGGCATCAGGGCGAACATGTATCTGCAGGCGGCGGAGGCGTTTGGCGCGAGTACGGCCCGAACCATCTTCCGCCACGTCCTGCCCAACATCATGGCACCCATGATCATCACCTTCACCGTGACCATTGGCGGCGTTATCATGGCCGAGGCTTCGCTGAGCTTCCTCGGATTCGGTCTTCCCCCGAATGTCGCAAGCTGGGGAGGGATGCTGAGCAACGACGGGCGCCGGTTCATGGAGTTGGCGCCTTGGCTGGCTATCTGGCCGGGTCTTGCCCTGACGGTGGTGGTTTACAGTCTGAATATGCTCGGTGATGCGCTCAGAGACCTGCTCGATCCCCGGCTGAAGGGCGGTGTGGGTCGTCTGGGTGCCGATAATCGCGCCAAGTCGGTCTAGGCCAGTGGATGAAAGCGCGCCGGGTGTTTCACCCCACACGCGCTCGGGCGTCGCGAAACACATCCTGCGCGGAGCGGGCGCGGTCGGCGGCTTGGTCCCAACTGGTATCTCGACGCTCGGCCTCTTCGGCCCACAGACGAGCGTTCTCCTCTTCGGAAAGATCCTCGAGGCTGGCGAGAAGCTTCTCAGCCAAGCGCTCAAACAACTCGGAATCCCGAAGGAGGACTTTTGATGCAATACACCTACCCGTGCACATTGACCCCCGAACCGGAGGCCGGCGGCTTCTCGGTGTCGTTTCCAGACGTGCCCGAAGCGCTGACCTGTGGGGATTGCCGTACAGAAGCCCTTGAAAAGGCCGAGGATGCTCTCGCCGTCGCCCTCAGCTTTTACGTCGATGGTCGCAGAGACATCCCCGTCCCGAGTGACGTGGTGGCCGGCCAGGAGTTGGTAGCGGTACCCTCTGTCGTGGCCGCCAAGCTCGCGCTGTATACCGCGATGCGGCGTCAGGGCGTGACTCAGGTTGACCTTGGGAGGCGGCTAGGCAAAAGCCAATCCTCAGTCGCTCGGCTGCTTGACCTTCGTCATCGCTCCCATATTGGCCAGGTCGAGGCGGCCCTGCGCGCAGTGGGGCGTGTCTTGGTCGTCGGTGATCGGGCGTTCACTCCTGCGTCCGCCAGTCCGCAACCGGCACGATAGAGCTCGATGGTTACCGTTGGTTGCTCTGCTCGTCAGCCCCTCGAACGCGCAGGACGCGGCACATGGCGGATCAATGCTCTGGGGCGGCATGCTCAGCCGGGAAGGACGAACAAGGCCCCTTGTCCTACCTGAGTGCTGAGGGCAGGGTGTTGAGGCGGTGAAGGCGCGGTACACACAGACGCAAGGGCAATATCTCGCCTTCATCTACTACTACAGCAAGATCCACGGTCGTCCGCCGGCGGAGGCCGACATCCAGCGCTACTTCAAGACGACACCGCCCGCCGTGCACCAAATGGTAGTGACACTCGAAAGGCGGGGACTGATTACTCGGGTTCCGAGGCAGCCGCGGACGATCCGCGTCTTGTTGTCGCGTGCGGAGCTTCCGGATCTGGAATGAGGAATGACGGCGTGAAGTTCGACGAGACGTATCTCGATGCAGGGGCCCACGAACGGACGACGCGTCAGTGGTGTGATGATGTTTCTTCGAGGTGGCCTCACAGCCGCCAGCCGCCAGCCCTTCTGCCGAGCGGGGCCCACCGACCTGTTCGCCACGTAGACGGCTACTGGGCGGTACCCCATGCCTTCCGCGACAGCCTCTGAGTGGCGACGAGTATCGAGAGTGCACCGATGAGAGACGTACGAGAGACCAGCGTCGAGATCGGTGCGGTCGCCGGTCGCCCGGCGGAGTACCTGGGCGCGCTTCTCCGAGCCAGCTCTACGGGACCACCTGACTCGGTACACTTCGCCGACTCGGTCTGCCGTGCCCAGGCGCCGCTTCGAGCTGACCGACCAGGTCACGCCCATCCCCAGCCCGGCTCGTCGACCTGGTCGGCCGCTCGCCTCGCCTGGGGTCCCACGGATCGCCGATGAAACGCCGCGACGACAGTCAGCGCAGTCTGGCGGTCCTCGAATCGACGTTGCAGCTTGCGTGACGTGTCAGGGGGAAACACGCCTGTTTTGACGAACTCACGATTGAAAGCGCCGATAGTCTGCGAGTGAGATGAGAACGTGAGACCTCGTGTCGCCAGCGACGCGCTTATCGCGTGAAATACCGCGTAGTACGCACGTGCTGCCGCATCGCCGAACGCTGAGGCTGAGAGGTCGCGCCGTGCCGTTGACAACCTTTCGTCAGCTTTGGCGAGCATGGCTTCAAGCACATACCCGGTTGGCTCGAATGCGCTCATACCCGTGTGCCTTCGTGCTGAATGTTCCAGCCTATAGGAAATCGGCTCAGCTCGCGCCACTCCTCCTCGCTGTACACCAGTGCCGCGAACAGTTCGTCGTAATCGTTCAGCATCTGAACTCCAGCGTCCACAATGGCGTCGCGGACGGACGGTGTGCGCGTATCCACTACGACCAGAAAATCGTAGTCGGAACATTCCGTAGCATCACCACGCGCGTGCGAACCAAACAACACGATTTGTTTGACCTGATCGCCGAGCTTCGCGCGAACCAGCGCTGCGTATTCTCTGGCTTTGTCGACACCCGCCTTCATTCCGTGCTACGTGGCTGCCACCAGCCACGCCTACCATAGCACGTGGAGATGTGCGGCGATCAATCGGGGCGCAGAGCCGGCCCGCGCAGAGCCGACCCGCGCAGGCGAGAGTCCAAGAGATCGCGTACCGCGTCGCCGAATGGCTGGAAGCCGATGCACCGATCTCGACCCTCAGGCCGTGGCACAGGATGTTACCGCTATTGGCAAGGGTCCGCCTCGATGCGATGCTACTGGGGCGCCGGTTGGAAGTAGCTCAGGGCATGGTCGAAGGCCACGATGCCAATGCGCGATCCGAGCACCCTCCCCGGCAGGTCATCGACGCTCGGGTGGATGCCGCCGTACAGACGGGAGATCGCCGCCTCGTCGGCGGCGTCATAGTTTTCCAGCGATCTGGTGGGCGTGGTCGCCGCCGTTGCGGTTGGTGCCGTTCTTGCAGAACCCACTCGGCCACATCGGCGGATTCATCATACCCAGCTTGATCCTCGGCACCTATCTATCGGCCAGCGTGATGCGCATGACCCGCACGATGACGCTGGAGGTGCTCCGGCAGGACTACATCCGCACCGCCTGGGCGAAGGGGCTCGCGGAGCGGGTGATCATCCTCAGGCACGTCACCAAGAACGCCCTGATTCCGGTGGTCACCCTGGTCGGCCTGCAACTACCCATCCTTCGTCGGCGGCGCGGTCATCATGGAGAACCTGTTCGCCCTGCCGGGCCTCGGACGGCTGATGCTCACGGCGCTTCTGGAGCGCGACTACCCAGTGGTATCCGGCATCAACCTGTTCTTCGCTTCGGCGGTCATGACGATCAACCTGCTTATCGACATTCTCTACGCTTATCTGGACCCGCGGGTTCAGTACAAATAGACCTGCCGCGATCCGCACCCAAACGCCCCCCACCGCCCCGCAACCTTGGATCGAGCAGGTCGCGCACCGCGTCGCCGAACATGTTGAGACTGTAAACGGTAATGGTCAGGGCAAGACCGGGAAAGAGAGCCAAGTGCGGCGCCTGCTCCATGTATCTGCGCCCTTCCCGGCTGAGCAGACCTCCCCAGTCAGGAGTCGAGAGTGGCAGACCGAATCCGAGGAAGCTCAGAGCAGCCAATGACATAATCACCCCTCCGATGTTGATGCTGAATATGATCATGACGGGAGCCGCAATATTGGGCAGGACATGCCGGATAAATGTTCTCCATCTCGAGGACCCAATCGCCGGCGCCGCCAGAAAGTAGTCACTCTCTTTTATGCCGATAACGGCGCCTCTGACCACTCTCGAGGCGCCGATGCCGCCTGATATCCCCAGGACCAGTATCATCTGTATCAACCCCCGCCCCACTATGGACATTACGGTTAACAACAGGAGCAGCCCCGGGAAAACAATCCAGGCATCGACGAATCTCTGCACACTCAGGTCCAGTTTACCGCCAAAGAATCCTGAAGGGCCGCCTATCAGGACAGCCACCACAACGTTGAGCGTGGTGGCGGCCAGACCGACACCTAACGAAAGACGCGCCCCGTAGATAAGGCGGCTCAAGAAGTCTCGCCCGACGTGGTCGGTACCCAGCAGATACTGAGCTGATGGGCCCTGAAGCCTGTCTGCCAGGTGTATTTCATTATAGGGATAAGGAGCCAGAACATCGGCAAAGATAGCGACCAGAATCAATATCAGTATGATAATCCCGCAGGCAGTACCCAGCGCTTTCTCCTTGACCAGCCTGATAAAGAAATCAGCCAGCCGGGTATGTCCCGTGGAGCCACGGACCGGGGAGGGTGGCCTCATCGATAGCGGACCCTGGGGTCCAAATAAGGATAGATCATGTCGATAAGTAGAATGTTGAGCATGACTACGGCGGAGAAGAACAGGTTTATTCCGGAGACCATCGGGTAGTCTCTTTTTTGGAGTGCATTCATAAAGAGACGGCCTAGCCCCGGGAGGTTGAATATGTTCTCCATGATAACGGCGCCCCCCACCAGGATGGGTAACTGCAGGCCTATCAGGGTAACTACCGGGATGAATGCATTCTTGAGGGCGTGTCTCACAACCACGACCCTCTCATCGAGACCCTTGGACCACGCCGTCCTGATATAGTCCTGCCTGAGCACCTCCAGCATCATGGTGCGCGTCATCCGCATGGTGGCAGCAGACATGGCCGTTCCCAGGATCAGGCTGGGAATGATGAACACCCCCAGACTCCCCAACGGGTCTTCGGAGAAAGGAATCACTTGCATCGCTGGTGACCAGTTCCACCAGATTGAGGGGTAGAGCATGACCATGATTCCCAGCCAGAAGTTAGGCGTTGCCAGGCCGATGATGGCGATAGTGCGCCCCGCGTAGTCGGCGGCCGTATCCTGGCGAATGGCCGAGTAGATGCCGACCGGCAGCGCGATCAAGAGCGCGATTACGATTGCCATGACACCGAGCTGAATTGTTACCGGCAATCTACGTAGTATCTCCATCTCTACCGGCGAAGCGCCCCACAGTGATTCGCCCAGGGTGCCGTGCAGGACGATATCTCCTATCCAGCGTCCATACTGCACGTAGACAGGCACGTCTAATCCCAGCATGCGCTCTAGAGCTTCACGGTCAATCGCGCCCCCGCCACCCGCCACATTGTCCGCCATTAGGTCTATTGCATCGCCCGGGATGAAGCGGACCGTGAGAAAGACCAGGATGCTCAATATGAACAGGGTGGGGATTACGAGCAATAACCGCCTGATGAAATAGGCTCTCATACGCTACACCTTTTGGCGAGCCTTGCAGTAACAGATGGGAGCCGGGAAGCGCGCTCGGAAGCGCGAGAAACGAAGCCTCCCAGCTCCCTTTCCGCCTAGCCAATGGCTAAGCCACAAGCGGGCGAAACGCCTAATACCCCATTTGTTCCTTCAGGTCCAGATCAAGCCAGATGCGGGAGAATAATGCGCCCAGTTCGCCGGGCTCTTGCAATTTAGTCTCACCGTTATAGCCTTTGACCCACGGCCAGCTCGCGAAATAGATCGGAACGAGAGTACCGTATACCCAGCCTCGATTCTCTATCTGGTACATGTCCACCTCTGTTATCAGCCTCCTCTGTTCCTCGACGGTGTCTGCGGCTAAAGCGGCTTCAACCATGGCGTCCAGCTTGGGGTCCTGCCACCCGGGCGAGTTCCACATTTCGGTCGAATGAGCCCAATTCACCGTCACGGTAGGGGCAAATCTGGCACCCGTATTGGCCAGAGTGAGACCTTCATAAGTATGTTCATTCACCATAGCGTTAAATGTAGCAGCATCAACTGCGTTAATCTCTACTTTAACACCAATCTCATCCCAGTAGGAGCTGGCTACTTCTGCGTAGGTGGCATCGAACCAATCCGGCAGATTGACCTTGGTCTTGAACCTGATGCCGTCGGCACCTCGCGGATATCCAGCCGCATCGAGCAGCGCCTCTGCGCCTTCCTGGTCATAGTTATAGGTCTTCTTGAGCTCTTCGGGCCACTCTTCAAATGGGATGATATACCCTTTGATCGCGGATATCCCGTATGGTGTGTTGTCCCCCAGACCTTTATATAGCGTATTGTTTATGGTCTCACGGTCCAGTGCCATCTGCATTGCGTGGCGCACGCTGATGTCGTCAAAGGGCGGCTTGCGTACGTCCATGGCATAAGCGTTCAAGTTTCGAAACTTCATCGGCCACAGCTGGATTTCGGGGTGGGTCCGCCTGAGGCTGTCCACGTCGTCGATGTTGCTTATTATTGAGGAGGCGGCTGCCCAACCGATGTAATCAACCTTGCCCGTGCGCAGTGCGGCCAGACGGGTTGCGTCGTCTCTCATAATCAGTGTCTTAATCTCGTCGATATAGGGCAGGCGGTTCTCCGGGTATTTTTCGTCGTAGCCCCAGTAATTAGGATTCTTGGTAAAGGTAAAACCGCTGCCAACGACAAAGTCGCTCAGCTCATAGGGCCCGGTGCCGACCAGGGCCATCCCGTCCACAAACTTGCCCGCCGGCGCTTCAGCAGTCCTTGTTTCCTCGATTACCTCGGGGGCCTGTATATGCGCCTGATAGTTGTCAAGGAGAATCTCCAGCATTCCGAGTTTTGGCTCCGTCAGCCTAAAAACGACCGTCCATTTGTCGGTGGCCGTTATCGATTCTAATGGCAGAGTAGCCCACTGATACATCGGGGAAGGTTCGGCGTCACTGAACTTGCCGAGACCCGCTAGACGCTGATAGTTGTATACGATATCATCGGCAGTTAGCTCCCGGCCGTTCAGCGGTGCCTTATCGTGCCAGTAAACGCCCTGGCGGATGTTGAAGGTATAGGTCAGACCGTCCGCGGAAATTTCCCAGCTTTCAGCCAGTTGACCTCTCATGGCGGAGATAGGGGTGAACCCCTGAAAGTCGTATTCGTCTCTATCTATGGCCCAGTTCCTCATGCCTAGCTTCTCGAGGACGCCAGCCGTATGCCGCACGTTCCCAAGATAATGGTCCCAAGTGTCATAGTACCAGTCCGACTGGGCGAGATTTAATGTCCCGCCATACTCCGGTGCGGTCACCATCTTGCCCGTGGTGGGGTCGAGCACCATTTCCTTCTCGGCAGCGGCTGCCGAGTCGTCGCTGTCGCTGGTGCCGGCGGCCCAGAGGCCGGTTGCGGTCAGGGCGAGGACCAACGCAACCGCGAAGGTCATACAAGTTTTTGCAATGTTCATAGGTTTCTCCCTATGTGGATTTTTCGAGAGTATTGCGGAGCGGATTGCCGCTCCCTGGCTACTCTCGCGCCCGCAACGCAGACGGCCAGTTTGAGTCAAATGGCTGAAGCGCGCGGCGTGTGACTCAACGGGTGAGCGGGAACCAGGCCCGTAGTTCACCCCGGCTCACGCCGCGCGCGCGTGCGGTTCTTTGAGTATCATTCGAACTTCCTGTGCGCCGGCAAAAACCGGCAAGGTGTTGTGAATGGAAGAGTCATACGTCGAAGGGCTAGCGACCCACGGCGGCCCCGAGTCATGCGCCGTCGCCCGCGAGGGCGGGGGTGAAGCGTTGACAGGGGTACGTGCGGGCCGGGTATCGAGCCGCGAAAGAGATTACTTTGGGGTGCCGACGCCGTAGGAGGATGCGGAAGGCCACACTCGGGGCGCCGATAACGCGAGGCGCCACGGGACCCTGCGCGGTCACAGACCCCGGGCACGTACGGAAACACCTTGCGCGGGAGCCGGGAGATCCCAGCTTCGCCTGTGGCGGATGGCGCCGCAGGCCGTGTCGGGAAGTCCAAGGACGGACGCCGACGATGAACGGAGCTGGGAAGTCGGACAGGCCCCCGGCCTGGCGGCCGCCCTGCGGGGTACCTGGGAGACCCGCGAACAAGGACGGGGGCTGCCGCAGGCGGCGCGGCTATGGTGAACCCTACACGGGCACGCAGGCGGAAACGCCGGATACAGCCAAGGGAGAACCTACGGCCACGCCGGCCGGCAGCGCCCCAACCGCGGAGCGGGTGGAGGGAAGGGGCCTGGCCAAAGGGAATCCGCGCCAGCAAAACGCGCCCCGGACACCGCGCCGGCAATATGGCGTGCACAGTGCGTTGGAGCGGATACGTCAAGCAGCGCGACGGGATAGGACGCTGCGGTTCACCGCGCTCATGCACCACGTCGACAACCCCGCGATCCTCCGGGAGGCGTACTTCAGCCTCAAGCGGGAAGCCGCGCCGGGGGTGGATCGGGTGACGTGGCGGCAGTACGGCAGGGACCTGGAGGACAACCTCCTGGACCTCTGTGGACGGCTGCAGCGAGGAGCGTACCGGGCGATGCCGGTGCGGAGGGTGTTCGTCCCCAAGAGCGACGGGCGGCAACGACCGCTCGGCGTGACGGCGCTGGACGACAAGATCGTCCAGCGTGCGACAGTCGAGGTGCTGAACACCATCTACGAGACCGACTTTCTCGGGTTCAGTTACGGGTTCCGGCCGGGGCGCAGCCAGCACAATGCGTTGGACGCGCTCTATGTGGGCCTGCTGACACGGAAGGTGAACTGGGTGCTCGACGTGGACATCCGTGGGTTCTTTGACGCCATCGACCACGGTTGGCTGGTGAAGTTCGTCGAGCACCGCATCGGGGACCGGCGCGTCGTGCGGCTCATCCAGAAATGGCTGAACGCCGGCGTGCTGGAAGACGGGACGCTCCGGCGGCGCCTGCACGATCCGGTCCCGGAGGTGGGAAGCTGGCTGCGCACGGTTGTGGGTGGGCACCTTCGCTACTACGGGGTGCCCACGAACTCCCGCGCACTGCGCCTGTTCCGCCTGCGGGTAGGTCGGCTCTGGTATCGGTCGATGCGGCGGCGCAGTCAGAAAACCCGGCTTACCTGGGAGTGAATGGGCCGCCTGCTCGACCACTGGTTGCCGCCGCCCCGAGTGTGCCACCCCTATCCCCTGCACCGCCTTGGCGTCATACCTGAGGCAGGAGCCCGGTGCGGTAGTTCCGCTCGCCGGGATCTGTGGAGGGGGTGATCAGCGATGGTCATTCCTACTCCAACTCTTGGGGCACAGGGTGCCCTGCCAGATGGCTGACGTAAGATGGGATCCGCGTGTGCGCCCCATCATGCAAACGCCCACCGCTCGGCGGACGTTGGGACCTGCGTCACAACGCCACGCGGGGCGCTGGTCGGCCGAGCAACGCATGTGGTTGACCGGCGACGTCGGCGGTCGGTTCTGTGACGGTGAGTTGGGGGGCGGGGATCCAGGACCGTTGCGGTCGTAGCCGGCCGCTACCCCGGTGCTGAAGGCGACGGCGTGCGCGGGGTAGCGTACGGGGCGATCAGCCGGAGCGGTTAGTTGTTTCTCGGTTTGAAAAAGTGGGGGGCGGGGGGGGGGGGGGGATGCACCGGTCGCGTCACAGCGAACCGGTCACTGCGCTGCCTGTCATCGTGACGCTTCATGACCATCCGTCGAACCCCAGGTGAGGCACGCTAGCATAGGCGCGGCGCGCCGTCAACGACTCGTGGCGGTCACCGGGATGAGCGAAAGGTCACCGGCAACCCGTCACTACGCTGACTGTCATCATGGCGCTTCATCGGCATCCGTCGCCCCAAGCCAAGCATGCTAGCGTGGGCGCGACCACCCGGTCAACGACTCCGACGTCACCGAACATGACCGGCCACCGGTCACTGCGCTGGCTGTCATCGTGGCGCTTCATCGTTCCGTCGGACCCCAAGCGAGGGAAGAGCTAACAGCACGCCGATCAGACTGCCATTCACCCCGCCTCATGTGCCCATTGCCGCGTCCTGTCCCCGCCGCCACCCCCTCAATGGCGAATCCTGCGGACCGCCGGGAAGAGCCATTGGGCGATTCAGAGCGAGCGCGAAGGCCCCTTCGAGTCTCTAATCGCTCAATTCGAGACTTACACGCATAGGTTTGTGATGGCTTACGGCGGTCTTACTCGTGCGTGGGTCCTCCGGCTGCCGCGCCGGCGTGCTCACTCTTGCTCGGGGTCGATGCCTGAGCGCCGCAGCAGGGCCGCCAAGCGTTCGGCGCGCCGGTGTTCCTCGTCGGCACGCAGTCGCTGTTCCCGTCCCGTCGGAATCAACACGCCATGCTCGTCCACCCAGCGCAGCCACCGGTGGCGGACCGCCTCGAACACCCCATCCCACAGCGTCAGCCCCAACCGCAACTCGGGAAACCACGGCGACTGCTGCTCGTAGCTCCCTGCGCTCAACCGGTAAGTGCGCAGGTCGTCGTCCATCACCTGATGCAGCGGATCGTGGATCACGTAGTACCCGACTCCCATCGCCGCGTACCGCTGCCGCTTGCGGCCCACCTCGTTGCCTTTCTGGTTCGAGACGATCTCCACCACCAGGTCCGGCGGCTTGCCGAACTCCCACACGAAGTACGACCGGTGCACCTTGTCCCAGAAGTTCTCGTGCACCTGCACGTCCAGGCTCACGAACACGTCCGGCACGATTGCCGGGTTGCGCGGCTCCGGGAATACCCCCACGTTGGCCGCCGCCAGGAAGCTGCGCCCGCCGCCCGGTCCGGACCAGGAACTGTACAGCGGCTCGGTGAGCAGGCGTTGCTGCTTCTCGGAGGGCATGTTGTCCACCGGCGTATCATCCTCGGTCACCAGGGTTTCGATGTCGACGCCGAGTGTCACCGCGGACGGCGCCGCGGCGCCCACCGGCCGCGCGACCGGGGCGGCATGGGGCACGCCCACGATGGGGCGCGCGAGCACCTCGGCCGGCGTCCGGTCCGGCTTCGCCGCGGGCTCCCCGGCTTGCGGGTCAGGCGCGGAGTGACCGGCGTTGAAGGTTGGCGAGTCCATGCGCTGACCGAGTATAGCGGAGCCGCACGTCGCGGACCAGTGGCGCGCCGGCCGGAGGTCTACGCACAGCCGGGTTCGGTTCCGCGCCAGCGGTGCGCTGGCTTGGCGGCCGGCTGTGCGGCGAGCCGGTCACGGGCGCCGCGCCAGAGCCCGGCCCACGCCTCCGGGTCACGCCTCCGGGTCACGCAGCTCACTCTCCGGGTCGAGCCGGCTGCGGGCCACGAATCCGGGGAACTCCGGGCGGCCGATAGGCTGGCCGATCGGGTTGGAGCGCAGGTCGAGGCTCCAGCGTATCCGGTCGCTGACGTTGGGAGGCGAGCCGTGGATGGTGTGCTTGTGCATCAGGATCACGTCGCCGGAACGGATCGGGAGTAATCCGGTCGAGATCCAGCAACGCGTCGGGGATGGCGAGCGGGCGTCCCGGTAGGTTCGGGCATTGGGTTCGCAGCGCCTCCCGGTAGCTGCGCGGAATCACCTGCAGACAGCCGCGCTCCACGGGTGCATCGGACCGCGCGATCCATACCGTGAGCATGTCGGTTTCGTCGGCGACCGGGTCCCGCCGTTGTCCTGGTGCCACGGGTTGGCACGCGCCAACACGTCGGTGGCGCCATCGGGAGGAGGCGCTCGGGCGGCTTGATACGTATGTGCTGGACGGGATTGGAATAGACTTCCGGACCGATCAGGCACTCGACTCGGAGGTGCTGCCCGTGGACCCGTGGGTGCGCGCGTACGAAGTTCGCGCCGCCGACCGGCATCTTCTACCGTATCACGCCGGATGCACGGTGACCGCCACCCGCGGCTCCATCCTTGGCGCCACGGGTTGCATGTAGCTCCCGGCCCGCGACAGGGAAGTCGTGGGCCGGGAGCCCGTCGGTACTCCGAAGGCGCGCCCGGAATGCGCCCGACCAAGTCAACCAGCGCAGGGCTGTGTATGGGCGTGACTTGGCCGGTCAGCCCGAAGCAGCGCCAGGGCACCGCGGCACCGCAGACCGAGTCAGGGAAGTGTGCCGAGTTAGGTGGTCCCGTAGAGCTGGGTCCGAGAAGCACGCCAAAGGAGGCGAGCATCGCTCACCGCGAGGTCAATGACTTCAGAGTCGGGTGCCTGTGCGTTCGACTCAGCCACTGCCACGACATCGTGTCCGGCATCCCGGAGAGCCCGGACCACCGCATAGTCGCAGCTCTCGTCGGCCAGGAAGCGCACTGCTATCGTGAGTGCTGTACGAAGATGGTCTCGTCGTTGGCGACCGTGTCACGCGTCCCACATTGCAACGGAGACATGGTAGAGATTGCGCGCGTGAATCGTTGGCCGGACGTAGTCGTTGCGAATCGCCCTGAGCATCACCTCGTTCCAACGTCTGGCAACGGATTGCTCTTCGCCGCTGGGCACCGACCAGTTCGGCAGGGATCAGCTGAGCCGAGTGATACACGGGGCCCGCGTATCGATGCTGGTTGGCCTGGGCTCGAGCGTGCTGACGATCGTGGTCGCCATGAGCATCGGCCTGCTTTTCCGGATACTGGGGTGGCGCGTTCGATCTGATCGTGCAGCGTTTCGTGGACGCGTGGATCACGTTTCCGTGGCTGTTCATCGTGCTCACGGTGATGTCGATTCTGGGCCCAGGGCTGATTCAGGTGATAGTCGTGATCGGCCTCACGTCCGGCATTGGCAACATCCGCACCGTTCGGAGCGTGGTGCTGAGCGTGAAGGAATCGATGTACGTGCAGTCCGCCCAGGCGATCGGTGCCAAGACCTTCAGAGTTCTGTGGCGGCACATCGCGCCGGAGCTGGTCGCCCCAATGATTGTGCTGTTCACGGTGTCGATCGGGGGCAACATCATCGCCGAGTCCACGCTGAGCTTCCTGGGTTTCGGCATCCCGCCACCGCAGCCCAGTTGGGGTGGCATGCTCAGCATCGAGGGCCGGCGGTACATGCTGCAGGCGCCCTGGCTGGCGTTCTGGCCCGGTGTGTGCCTGGCGATCGTCGTCTACGGCATCAACATGTTCGGCGATGCTCTGCGGGACCTGGTGGACCCGCGACTGCGCGGAGGCGCGGGACGCTTCGGTGGGCGACGACGAGCGAAGCTGGTGTGACCTGCCAGCGCCAGCTCGGTAGAAGACGCCCTCAGTCACAGGCTGAACGCGTTCAATTACATGGTTCTGCGACTGCGTCACGCTCGTTGACGTAGCTGCGCGGCTCCTCGTTCCGCCAGATCGTCAGCGTGTGGCCACATCGGCGCCACCGGCGCGATTGCGGAGTCCCCGGCTGACCGTCCCCCGAAACGAACACGAGAATGAGCCGGTCGGTGCCCTCGAGCCGGTAGTGGCCGCGACCGAGCACCGTGGGCGGCCCTGGGACGGCGCTGTGACTGACGGTCCACTCGACGGTGGCCTCGCCGGTCTCCGGGTCGGCGAACGCCCACGTGAAGATGCTGCCGCCCGACGCGCGATGGAACCATTCGCCCGCGATGGCGGCCGGATCGGCGGCTGGATTGGACGCCTGCTCATCTGCAGACAGCGAGACCGGCCCGGCCACCGTCGAGAGCAGGAACGCGCCAGCAAGCACTGCCGCTACCGCTCGTGGACGTTTGCTGCGCAACTGCTGATCGTGACTCACCGATGGCCTCTCACTACTCGATGATCCCCGTCCTGTGACCTTCCCCGCGTTCAATGTTGCCGTACCGCGATGGTGAGGGTGCGGTTGGTGGGCACCTGGTGGTAGGTGGAGGTGCTGCCGTCGGCCCAGTGCACCTGCAGCTCGTCCACCGCCGGCGCGGCGCCGAGACCGAAGTGGGGCGCAAGCTCGGACGGACCGAGGTAGCCGGCCGCGGCGCCGACGTAGCGCACCTGGCGAAGATCGCCGGCGCGCACGGCAACCAGGCTGCCGATGCCGTCTGGCGCCAGATCCGCGCGCGCTGCCGTGTCCAGGAAGACGCGCAGCCAGCGCCCGCTGCCGTCGCTGCCCGGGTCGAGCTCGTTGCGCACCAACGTGGGCAGTTCCCCGTTGTTGAAGATGACCAAGTCCTGGTCGCCGTCATTGTCATAGTCGAGATGGACCACTCCCCGGCCCTGCCCGCGGTGGACGAGGCCCGCGTCGTCGGCGACGTCGGCGAAGGTCAGCTCAGACGCAACGGCGGTGAGGTTGCGGAACACCCTGGTCGCCTCGGCCTGCCACTCGGGATCGTCCCGGCCGTTGTGCCCCTCCCAGCCGTTGGTCTGCACGAGGTCGAGCCAGCCGTCGTGGTCCAGATCGACTGCAACGGCACCCCATCCCCAGCCGCCCTCCTTGACCCCCGCGCTGGCGCCGACCGACTCGTAGCGATGGCCGCCCTAGTTGCGATACAGAAAGTTCCCGGTACCCGGCGCCTTCTCGATCGCAAACCGCGTGCTCACCGAGGTGACGAACCAGTCGAGCCTGCCGTCGTTGTCGAGATCGGCTGCCGTTGCGCCCATGCCGTTGGCGTCCAGCCCGGTCTGCGACTGCGCGGTGATGTCGGTGAAGCCGCCACC
The DNA here is from genome assembly GCA_965203905.1 of Spirochaetia bacterium. Taxonomy (GTDB): domain Bacteria; phylum Spirochaetota; class Spirochaetia; order SZUA-6; family Bin103; genus Bin103. Next base: position 7,572,936 of record CBDBDQ010000005.1, read on the forward strand.
ACCATCGTTGCGGAGATAGCGGCTGGTGAAGTAGTCGCCGGCCCACAGCAGCTCGGGATAGCGGCCGCCGTCCATGTCGGCGAACAGCGGCATATACCCCATCGGGGCACGGTTGCCCCGGAATGGCAGCAGTGAGGTCACGTTCTCGAACGTCCCGTCGCCGTTGTTGCGGTAGAGGCGATGGTTGCCGGGCATGGTGAAGCGCTGGTCCACGGTGCCATAGCTGATGACGAAGATATCGAGCCAGCCATCGCTGTCCACGTCGCCGACGGCCGCGCCGTAGCCGTGATGCCGGGCCGCAATTCCGGCCTCGGCGGCGCGATCGGTGAACGTGCCGTCGCCGTCGTTCATGTACAGCCGGTCGGGCTCGGTGCCGCCGGACGGCACGAACAGGTCTTGCCAACCGTCGCGGTCGAAGTCGCCGACGGCGCCGCCGGCACTGGTCACGGAGTGCCCGTGGACGGTCGGGGTGTGCGGCCACCGAAGTCCGCTCCGGTCGGGACAGAGCGCCGGCTCGCTGACGCAGGTGGCCAGCACGATGGAGTTGGGCACGGCGCCAACGTGGCCGGCGCGGTCTGTGGCTGAACCGCGTCGAGTCGCAGCGCCGTCCGCTGGGGGCCAAGCAGCGCCCCCACCAGCAGCACCGCGCAACCACCGAGCCGGCGATGGCCCAGGTGCCGCCCGCGTAGACGGCGACGCCGCGCCGACCGAGTGCCTTGGCGAGCGCGAGGAAGGTAACCGGCCCCCCGGCGGCGGCGGCGAACAGCAGGGCTGCGGCCGGCGCCGTGCCGGCGCCGAGGATCAGCAGCAGCGCGACCAGCGGGATCTCGAACAGCAACGGCACGTTGATCAGCACACCGAGCGTCGACGCGATGAGGACCCCCAGCAGGCTGTCGCCGAGGTAGGCGGTAACGGTCTCGGGCTGCAGGGCCTGGATGGCCGCGCCGCTGGCGAAGCCGGCCACGATCATCAGCGGCAACATGCGCCGCACCAGGCGGACGAACGAGCGCAGCCAGTGCGCGCCGCCGGTCCGCAGCACCTCACCCCAGGTCGCAATCTCCGCTGTCACTACCGGTACCGCGCACGCGACCTCGCCCCTCGCGCGGTGGTCGAGGCGCGCGCCGCGCCGGCGGACCGCCCACGCCACCAGGGGCCCCAGCGAGAACGCGGCGACCAGCCCCAGAACGAGCCGGCTGGCACCGAGGAGGGAGTTGAACACCAGGGCGATCATCAGCAGCGACGGCACATTCAGGGTGGCCGATCCGTGCACCAGGGAGAGCGCGCCCTCGACTCCCATGCCGCCGCGCCGCAGCGTGCTGGAGACCGGCGCGATGCATGCCGAACAGAGGTTGAGCACGGGGCCGAGACCGATGCCCTTGAGGATGCGCTGCCAACGCCCGGGTCCAGCGGCGGAGGCTGCGAGCCCGGCACGTGCCGACAGGTCGGAGACCAGGAACGCCTCGGCAATGGCGGCGGCGGCAAACGCAAACAACATCCCGATCGCGACCAGTTGCAGGTAGGTCACGGAGAATCGCCACCAACGGGCGAAGAAGCCACTGCGTTCGCTGGCCCGGTCGGGGTCCTCGATGCAGAACCCTTGAAAACACTGGGCGGTGGGGGCGAGCGCGGCACGGAGGTCCTCGCGGACCGTATCCAGCTTGGGGAGCCGGTTCAGCGCCGCGAACGGCACCAGGATGGCGAGCAGCAGGACGACGCCTGCGACTCGGCGTTTGGCGGCGGCGCTGGCGAGCAACGGACGAGACGTGACCGCCGCAGTCTGCATCACCGCAGCATGGTAGCACGGACGGCAAGTGTGCAGGCGGGTGCAGTCCCAGGCGGGATCGGTGGCAGCGAAATGGGTCGAGACTGCGCGGCGCGGATGACGGTCTGCGGGATGTAGCGCCGTGCGCGATGCGCCGCTACCCGGCGGGCGGGGTCATGGGCGAGGCCACGCCTTGTCGCCGACACCGGAGCCGCCGGCGGGCCTGAGGTAGGTGCCGGTCACGAAGTCCGACGCCGCGGAGGCAAGGAAGATACCGGCGCCGGCCAAGTCTTCGGGCTCGCCCAGGCGGCCGGCCGGCGTCTCGTCGATGATGTAGGCGGTGCGCTCGGTGTCCTTCCAGACCGGGTCGGTCATCTCGGTGCGGATCCAGCCGGGTGCAATGAGGTTCACCTGGATGTTGTCCCGCGCCCAGTCGAGCGCCATGGTGCGCGTCAGGTTCCACACGCCCGCCTTGCTGGCGGAGTAGGGCGCGTTTCCCGCTGCGCTCCGCAACGAGTAGCCGGAACCGACGTTGATGATCTTGCCGCCGCCGGCTTTCACCAGTTCCGGGTAGACGGCCTGGCAAAACAGGAACACGGCGGTCAGGTTGATGTCGATCACGCGCTGCCAGGTTTCGACCTGCACGGTGTGCGTCGGCTGGCCGCCGTGACCCACGCCGGCGTTGTTGACCAGGATGTTGATGCCGCCGAGCTCGCGCACCGTGGTGGCCACGGTCGCGGTGATGTCATCCTGTTGCAGCACGTCGCAGCGAAGACCGACGCAGCGCCGCCCCATCGCTTCCACTTCGCCCACCACGGCCGCCGTCTTCTGCTCGTTGCGGGCCGCCACCACGATGTCTGCGCCGTGGTGCGCAAGCCCCAGGGCGATCGCCCGCCCGATGCCGCCATTGCCGCCGGTGACGATCGCCACCTTGCCCGTAAGGTCAAACAGGTCCTTCACGGGCAACACCCTGGCACGCGGCGCGCGCCGTGGCAAGAGGCGGACAACCGAAGCGAGAAGCAGGACTGTCCCACGCTGCGTGACAAGCCGGCTGCAAATCGTTGCTCCCGTTGCCATCGGACCGACGTCCAGTCGCCGGACCGCCCAACTCGCACCCCGGCGAGCGCGCCGATCACGTGGCCCCGTCCGGCGGCGGTCCGTACTCCCGATGCCGAAAGCGGTGGTGAGCAGAACAATGAAGCCTGAGGTTGCCCGGCTCAGCGCTGCCGCCGAGCGCGAAGGGAACGATGTGGTCGAGCTCCAGCAGGAAGCGCGACCCGCAGCGCCGCCCGCTGTGCGGATCGACGTAACTGCAGCAGCCACCGTCGCGGCGCCACACCTCGCGCCGCACCGGTGCCGAAATGTACCGGGATCGGCGCGCCCGGTGGGGCGGCTGCGCGCTGCCTGCGGAGGGGCCGGCTGGCGCCGGCTGCGGGCGCGACCGGCCATCGAGCTGCTCTCCTGCCCGCTGCGCGGCCCCTGTCCGCTTCGCTGGCGAAGGAGCGTGGCGACCGCGATCCGCCGCTGCCGTCGCGGTCGGCATGCTCTGGTCTGCCGGCGGCGTCGGTACGGAGGCGAGGGACCCACGATCTGCCACCAACTTCGCCGCCGAAGGAGCGGTGCCGGGCGCCGCCACCGCTGGCTTGGCACTCACCGGGGTGCTGCCGCCGCAAGTCTCGCGCCCCGACGGCGACGCGGACAGCACTGCCACCGCCGAGGTGCCGGCGTCGCCATTCCCGCGCGCGCCTTCCTCTGCGGACAGCGCTGCCGGCGCCGGGGTGCTGCCACCGGCGACCGGGCTCTCCGGCGGCGGCGGCCCTCCGGGGTACTTTTGCGCGCCCCGCTTCGCCGGCGAAGCCGCCCCGTCTGGCGGCGCTTCCTGCGGCTTCGGCTCCGGCGCCTGGCCCGCGCTGGCCTCCCGGCTCCCACCTCTGCGCCCGCGCGGCGGTCGCCCCGGGTCGTAGCGCTGCAGCCCGTCCTGCACCAGCCGCTCCACCAGTTGCCCCAGCGTCAGGTGCGGGTCCACGTGCGACAGCAGTGCCTGTAGCTGCTCGATCCCGCACTGACAGGCAGCGTCGATCACTACCTTCAGCTCCCAGCGGCCCTCGCCCAGCGCCCGTATGCGATCGGCCGGCCGCGCCAGCTCGGGAGCCACCCCGGCCAACAACTGCTTCACCTCGCGGGTGCTCTTGCCGCTCGCCTGCGCCACCAGCTCCTGCCGCTGCGCCGCGTCCAGCGCCGGCACCGGTCGCGCTGGCGCCGCTGCCGCGGTTCCCGAAGCCCCAGGCCCCGGCGCCGGCCCTGTGGCGCCCGGCAGCAGCTCCGGTGTCGCGGGTGCCGCGCCGGGGTCCGCGGCGGTGGTCGCCGTGCGCTGCAGGAGATCGAAGGTGTTCTGCAACTGCGCCGCCGCGCTCAGGGTGAGCGAGCCGTCCTGCAGCCGCTCGCGGGTCCCGGCGGTATCGGAGCACAGGCGCATCGCCTTGATACGGCGCCACGCGGCGCCTTCGCTGTAGCCCAGCTCGCGCACCGCGTAGTCGAACAGGCTGGAGAACCCGAGGCGCAGGTGGAGGTGGCGGGCGTGGATCTCGCGCAGGTGGTCGAGGACGGCGAGCTGCAGCGCCTGCTCGTGCAGGACGAGGGATCTGGTGTGCGCCAGCAGCACCTGGTCGGGGATCCCGGAGAGCGAGGCGGAGAAGCCGGTGGCGGTCGCGGAAGGCAGTAAGTATTCGGTCTACAGGTTGGGGGGCGGATCAAGAGGAGCGCACAGTCGACGGCGGAAGTCGCGCCTGAGCGGGTAGAGCCAGATGTCTTTGGTGGGCAGCGTGTGCATTCGACGTACGTCGAGTTTGCCGCGTCCTTGGGTTTGTCCGACGTGGGTCCAGTTGGCGGCGCGGTAGCTGGTACCGGCGAAGCGGTCGGACTGCACGAAGGTCTCCAGCAGCAGCGGTCGGTACCCATAACGCGCCTGCCAGTCGGCGGGCAGCCGGCGGCTGATGCGCGCCAGCACGGTGGAAGCGAGATTGCACACCTGCACCCAAGGCAGGATCAAGAAGCGGGCGTTGTTCACCACCAGGTGCAGCCGCGCTTCGCGCTGGGCAACGCTCCAGCCGATGAAGCGGTCGCGAGGAGCCGCCTTCCAGGCGCTGGCGCCAAAGCCGACCACCGCCAGCACCTGCCGCTGGCAGGTGACCAAGTAGCGCTGCTGCGCACCCGGTAGCGGCGTATAGCCAAGGTAGTGGTAGCGGTCCACGTACTCGCGCCATAGGAGCGCTTCGCGCTGATCGGCCAGCGGTCGTACCTGCAGCGCGGGCAGCTCATCGACGCGGGCGCTGATCGGCAGCTCCGGTTCCGCCTGCGCGGTACGACGGCGGCGCAGCGTGCCGTTGTAGTGACGCCGCCGCGGCGCCGGCAGCCGGATGAGCCCGTCGCGGTGCATGCGCAGCATCGCGACGCGACAGCTCATGTCCTTCAGTTGTCCGTTGGCACGCCGCCAGTGCAGCCGTTCGCACACCACCTTCGAGAGGGCGAACCGATGGCGGGTAGGGTCCTCAGCGATGAGCGCGCGGATCAACTGCAGCTCCTGCTCGCTGAAGGGCCGGCCGCAGTAGCGCACCGCCTCAGGCGGCACGGTCGTCGACCAGCTTGGCGGGTGAGCCGCGGGGCAGCAAGCGCGCCTCGGGACGGTGCCAGGGCAGGAACCGCTCGTAGTCTTCAGGCACGCGAGCGCCGGCGACCGCACAGGCGCTCAGGTACTCGGTCAGCCAAGTACGCGGGTTGATCTGCCATCGTTCGAGGGTGTGGAACAGGCTGAACAGCGCCGCGCTCAACTCACCGCTCCACTGCGCCCCCGAGCCGTAGTAGTTCTTGCGCCCCACCACCGGGCCGCGCAGCGCACGCTCGGCTTGATTATTGTCCAGCGGCAAGTCGGGATCCTCGACGAACCGCGTCAGCCCCTGCCAGTGGTTGCGCATGCTGCGCAGCACCTTCGCACACGCTGCCGCCAGCTTCGGCTGCTGCGCCAGTTCGCGCTCTCGTCGCTCTTCCATCGCCTGCACCACCGCCCGCAACGCCGCATCGGCCGCCGCGTACTGCGCGGGCTCACCACGCACCTCAAGACGCTCGTCGTTCAGGCGATACAGCGTAGCGATGTCAGCCAGCCACTGCTCGGCCCACTCCTGCTGATCGTCCCGCTCATGGGCTACCGTGATGAAGTCGCGGCGCATGTGCACCCAGCAGAACGACAACTCCAGCTCGGTATCCTTGGCCAGCCGCTTGTACGAGGAGAAGCGGTCGACGCTCACCACGCCCCCCGTCACGGTCGCAAAATGCTGCTTCGGCACCCGCGCCGAACGGGTTGGATCGAGCGTGAATACCACCACCTCGGCACTCCAGAACAGCCACAGACACCAGCGCTGGCAGGTGTCCTCGCTGGCCGCCTCGAACACCTGCCAGCTGGTCTCGTCAGCATGCCAGTGCTCGCTCGTGCGGCTGCGTTCGATCAGCGCCTCGCGCAGTGGCGCGAACAACGGCGCCAGACGCCGCAGACCGTCGGTGACGGTGCCTTGGGCAAGATCCAGCCCATGCGTGCGTAGATCCGCGAGCAACCGATGCGTGGGCCGGTACAGCAGATACTTGTCGAGCAGCACCGTCACCCAGATCGAGATCCCCAGGATGCCGTTCGGGATCAGCCGTGGCGGCGCTGGCGCCGTGAGCACCGCCGCGGCCGCCGTGCACTGGCAGCTGCGGCGGTAGCGCCGCCGCTTGATCACCCGCCGGTAGGCGCGCACCTCGACTTCCAACTGCTCGGAATCCTCGCTGCCGTGCGAATGATACTCAGCGCCGCAGGCCGCGCAGCGGCGCCGGTCCGGGGCAACGTCGTGTGCTTCAACCTGTACCGGCAGGTGTGCGTGCCGGCGCCGACCATGGCTTGGCGCCCCGGGTTGCTGACCGCGGCGCCGCGGTGGCGCGGCGGTTGCCTCAGGAGCGCCGCCACTCCTGGTTCGCTTCTCGCTGCCGCGGCGCCGTGCCCAGCGTTCCCGCAGGCGCTGGCGCAGTTCCTTGAGCTTGGCCCGTGCCGCTTGCAGTTTCTGTTTCAGCCGTTGCTCGCGCGCTACCGCCTTGCCGTGCATCCTGCGGTAATAGCGCGCCTGTCGTCGCAGCTCTACTACCTCGCACCGCAACTCGTCCATCTGGCTCTGGCACGCCGCCGTGCAGCCACTCGTTTTCCGCCAGAACCCTCCCACACCTCATTCGTAGCACACCGGTCCGGATGTGTCCAGCGGTCCCACACCGGTAGACCGAATGTTTACGGAAGGCATGGCGTAAATATAATCATAGCTGAGAACTGCCCGGTTTCTGCGAGTCCCGGACCGGCCCCGGGAGGGCTCAGGCCGGCGCTTGCGGGGTGCTGACGGGCTTGGAGGGCGTGGCAGGATGTTCGAAGGGTCGGAGGGGTCGGAACGTGCGGCAGGAGGCCACTACGAGCGGCGCCAAACCCGTCAAGTGCTCAGCGAACTTTTTTTTGGCACTATTCGCAGAATCCTGCACCGCGGCGCCGACGTGGCAGTAACCCATCGTGGAGACCGGCGATGCGGCGGGCGGCAACCCGCTCATTTCTGGACACATCGTACAGCGAGCGAACCACGCACCCTGAAGGAGGCGATCTGGTAGGCGCCGGGGCCATCACCGCCGCTTGCCCACACGGGATTCGGACGTCGTTCAGCATGGGATGCTCCTGAAGCGAGAAGCGACCCGCACCAGCATCGCCTGACCGACGATCGGGCGGCTGGGCAGTCGCACCCCGCAAACATTGACACGGTGGCGACCGCGTGCCAGATTCGGACGATGCCTGTGACGGAAGTCGGACAAGCGCACGTCGAAGGGTACCGCGGCGACGGCTACCTGCTGCTGCCGGGTATGTTCAGCGAGGCGGACCTGGAGCCGGTGCGCGTGGCGATCGAGGACGAGGTGGATCGACTCGCCGACCGCTTCTACCGGGAGGGCAAGGTGAGCTCGCGGTTCGCGGATCAGCCGTTCAACCGGCGCCTGGTCCTGCTCTGCGAGAGCGCCGGCGAGGAGGTGCGCATCTGGGAGCTCAGAACCCGGGCCGCCGTCACCCCGGAGCTGTACCAGTTCGTGCGGCACCCGCGGATGCTGGAGCTGATGACCGCACTCCTGGGGCCGGAGGTCGCCTGGACGGGGAGCTTCGCGGTCCGGGTCAAGCTGCCCGAGAGCGAGGAAAGCCGGTTTCCCTGGCACCAGGACACCCAGTACTACGGCAACCCTACGCAGCACCTGCACGTGATCTCCGTGTGGATTCCGCTGGTGAATGTGGATGAACGGAACGGCTGCATGCAGCTCCTGTCCGGCAGCCATCGCTGGGGCCTGCTCGGCGGCGCCCGCGACTCCGAACGGGTGGTGCGCATGTTCGAGGACGTGGAGCAGCGCGCCGCGCCAGTGGTCCTGCCGATGCGGCGCGGCGACGCGCTGGCGTTCAGCAACCTCACCTGCCACGCGAGCACCGTCAACAGCACCGACCAGATGCGCTGGAGCATTGACCTGCGCTACGTGGTGCCCGAAGCGGCAACCGCGCGCAACGACGAGGAGCGGCACGGCTACGCCACCATCTACGACCACTACCGGATGCGGCCCATCACCGTGACCAGCCGCGACCCGGACCAGGTCGTGCCTTGGGAACAGATCCGCAACCTGATCAGTTGATACCCTCTCTACTACCCTTACTCAGACGTTACTACCTCCATTCCTGAGGTAGCGCCAGCGGGCACCCGGCCCGCGGCCTCGGCAGCTGACCTCGCCGGATTTCTTCAGATCGGCAAGAAGGGTGCGGATCCACTCACGTCCGACGCCGGGACAGTCGCGTTCCAGGTCGCTCAGGCGGAATTCGCCCGGCTGCGCGCGAATCGCTGCGAGCACCAGCCCTGACTTGCCGCCCCGCGGGGTCGTGACCTGCCCCACCCGCTTCTCCAACTCGACGTAGCCGCGCCGAATGATCGAGAACAGGAAGTTGAACCACGGGGTCAGTTCGTGCCCGCGGTCGTGCCAGCCTTGCGAGCTGCGGTAGAGAGACTCGTAGTAGTCGTCCCGAGACTCTTCGATCAGACGTTCGAGGCTGAGGTAGCGGCCGACCTCGTAGCCGTGCTGGTTGAGCGCCAGCAGGGTGAGCAGCCGCGACACGCGTCCGTTGCCGTCCCGGAACGGGTGGATGCAGAGGAAATCCAGGACCAGTGCGGCAATAGCGATCAACGGCGGAATGTTGTCCTGGTCGAGCGCGTGGCGGTAGCGTTGGCACAGCTCCGCAGCCGCGGCCGGTGTCTCCGCCGCCGGGACGCAGCGGAATCGGACAATCGGCGCCTGCCCTTCCCGGAGTTCCACGATGTCGTTGTCGACCCGTTTGAACTGCCCGGCATCGCCGCTTGACGACTGGCAATGCGCGTGCAAGTGCAGCAGCGTGTCCGGTGTGATGGCAAGCGAGGCGGCACCGGTATGAATCTCGTGCAGCGCTCGGCGGTAGCCCTGGACCTCCTGTTCGGATCGGTCGCGGGGTGTGGCCCTGCCGAGCACCAGGGCGTGCAGGCGGTCGTGACCGACCGTCACACCTTCTATCCGATTGGACGACTCCACGCTCTGAATCGTGGCCGAGTCGCGGAGCGCCTTGAGGACTTGTGGCGACTGGCGGGAAAACAGCTCCTGCTTCCCCTTGAATTCGGCGATGTCATTGAGCAGCCAAGCCGTGCTCATGGGAATCGCATGGTCACACAGTCGCTGGTCGCGGAACGAATTCATGGTCGGCTACGCGCCCGGAAGGTCACCTCGGCACCACCATATGAGGTTGCCGGGTGCCGGACAACCTCATATCCTGTCGCCATGGCCACTGCCCTGCCCCTGGTTTCCTACTCCACGCTGGAGGATCAGATCGAGGCGCTGGAGCGGGACGGGTACCTCTATATTCCCGGGTTCCTGAACGCCGACGAGGTCGCCGAGCTGCGGGCCGCCGCCGAGCGCATCGAGCCGCTGCCGGAGAACCTGGACACCGACATGACGTCGGAGCGCGACGGCTACCTGAACAAGTGCATCAACAACGCGTTCAACCGCGATCCGCTGTTCCTCAAGTACCTCGACAAGCCGGGCCTGATCGACCTGGCCGAGGCGATCCATGGCAGCGACTGCCACATCATCGCCATGCACACCTGGATGGTGGGGCCGGGCCGGCCCGACCAGACCCTGCACACCGACTGGCTGCCGATCTCGCTGCCGGAGGATGTGGCGGCAGACCCGCGGGTGCGCCTCCCCATCTTCATCACCACCGCCCACGTCTACCTGGACGACATCAGCGAGGAGATGGGGCCCACCGTCATCGTTCCCGGCAGCCACCGTTCCGGCCGCGCTCCGGACCCGGCGCAGGACGCCAACCGGCGCAATGACCGCAGCCGCGCCAACGGCGGCAGCCCGGCGTCCTCGCCGCCGGCGGTGGAGTGGAACGGCGTGGGCGAGCACAGCCCGCTGTGCAAGGCGGGTGACTGCCTGTTCTTCCGCTGCGAGCTGTGGCACCGCGGCGCCGCCAACCACAGCGACCGCGTCCGCCACACCTTCATGATCCACTACGCACACCGCATGATCACCCAGAAGTTTCCACCCTATCTGAAGTTCCGCTTCGACCCCGAAATCGTTGCCCGCGCCACGCCGCGCCAGCGCCGGCTGCTCGGCGAGCATGCCCAGAGCAACTACGACTGAGACAGGAGGCCGCCGATGAGCGATCAGTACCCTCCGTTGGCCGAAGTACGGCGGGATCTGCGGGTGCAGTGGTACCGCTGCCCCATCGACCCGGCGCGCCTGCGCGAACTGATGCAGCGCAGCGACCGCAGCGGCTGGATGCAGGCGGGCGGGCACCTGCTGCTGTTCCTGGCCACCGGCCTGCTGGTGTACCTGTTCTGGTCCACGCAACTGTGGCTCGGGTTCGCGGTCGCCCTGTTCCTGCACGGCACCTTCGCCAGCTTCATCCCTGGCCTCGCCACCCACGAGCTCAACCACGGCACCGTGTTCCGCACCCGCTGGCTCAACAAGGCGTTCCTGTACGGTTTCTGCCTGATAAGCTGGTACGACCCGTTCGAGTACGCGGTGAGCCACACCTACCATCACCGCTACACCCTGCACCCGCACGGCGACCGCGAAGTGCTGCTGCCGCTGGCGCCGACGGTCGGGTCCACCTTCCTGCTGCAGTTGTTCACCGTGAACCTGCTCACGCGGCCGAAGCGCACCCTGGGCAAGGGCGGGCTGATCCCCACCCTGGTGGCGACCGTGGCGGCCGCCATCGGCGTGTTCGGGCCGGCCAGGATCCCCAGCCGCGAGTGGCTGCAGGCGCTGCACCGCGACCAGCCGGAGGAGGAGCGCAACTCGATGTGGTGGGCGCGGCTGCTGCTCCTGTTCCACGGCGCCGTGCTGGTGCTCTCGCTCAGCAACGGCCTGTGGGTGCTGCCGATCATCGTGAGCTGCTTCCCCTTCATCGCCAACTGGCTCACCTACTTCGTGGGCCTGCCGATGCACTGCGGCCTGCGCGACAACGTCCCGGATTTCCGCAAGTGCGTCCGCTCCATCACCCTGCCGCGGTTCGTGGAATTCGTGTACTGGCACATGAACTGGCACACCGAGCACCACATGTACGCCGGGGTGCCCTGCTACCACCTGGCGAAGCTGTACCGGGAGGTGGCCGCGGACATGCCGCCGCCGCGCACCCTGGTGCAGGCCTGGCGCGAGATGCGGGCCATCTGGCGGCGGCAGAAGAGCGAGCCGGACTACCAGTTCGACACCCCCCTGCCGGAGGGCGCGGGCAGCACCCCGGACCACCAGCCGGACGCGGTGGAGGAATCGATCGGCGAGCTGGCCCCGAAGCGCCTGTGAGCGCCGGCGCCTGCAGCCGGGCGCCATAGCCAAGCGCCGGTAGCCAGGCGAATCAGCGTCCGGGCGGCAGCTCCTCCGGCCTCAGGTAGTAGCCCTTGAGGCATGCCTTGCCGGAAGGCGAGTCCTCGTTGGTGTAGTCGGCGACGAACAGCCGTCCATCCGGCAGCGGAACCCAGCTCGAGTAGCCGTGATCGGGACTGGGGTTGGAGTTGTAGTCCAACTCCAGCCAGCGATCGATCTCGTACTGATTGGGACACTCGTTGCTCGCGGCCTGCCACTCGTAGCGGTGGTCATGGTCGGTCGGGTTCTCGACCCGGTAGCGGACCGAGCGCAGACTCAGCGTGCCGCCGTGCTCCGGATCGCTGCCGAACCAGGAGCGCTCCAGCAGCGTCTCCTGGAACACCAGGTTGCGAATCACCGACTTCCCGTCCACATGGATCTCGATCTTGCCGTCCCGGTACTCGACGGTGAGCTCCCGCCACCGCCCCATATCGACGGCACATGACTGGTCGATCGCGCGGCCGCCGTTCAGGCTGAGCCGGTCGGCTCCGATGAGCAGGTCTACGCCGACCCTGGCCAGCTTGATCCGGCCGCAGAATGCGCCCCCGTCGCCGGTCGCCCTGACCGCCCCGCTGAACGACACGTCGCTGTAGAGGCTCTCGGGAGGGAACAGGTGGTAGCGGATGCCGTCGATGCGCTCATTGGCGATCACCAGGGCGCCGCCGGTCAGCGTGACGTGCTCGGCAAGCCGCTCCAGGTGAGCTCGCGAAGCTCCCGCGGAGCCCGCTGCCGCCCCGCTCACGCGGTGCGCCGGTCCGCCGGCGGACAGCGATACCCGGTAGCCCGCCGCCTGCTCCAGGTCCCCGACCCAGGCGTAGAGCCCGGGAACGCCGCCCTGGTTGCGGTGCGTCACCAGCACCCGCCCGTCGTCGAGCTGGCCGGGAAACGGACGGTCTCCCGAGAAGGGCGCCGGGACCGGCTCCGACCAACTGCGGCCGGCGTCGTCGGAGAACGCCAGGTAGGACGGGTAGTTGTTGTGGTTGCTCTCGCGCATGATGCACGCCAGCCGGCCGGAGCGGAGCGGCAGCAGCGCCCCCTCGACGAAGTGGTGGACCCGGTCGCTGGCCACGATCGCCAGCCGCTGCCAGGTCCTGCCGCCGTCGGTGGAGCGCGAAACCGCTTCGCCCTTCTTGCGGGTGGCGCGGAACATATAGTGGGAGCCGACCAGCAGGGTGCCGTCCTCCAGCTCGCGCACCCGGTCCGGCTCGATGCCGGGTATGCCGGTCGCGACTCGCGGACCCCAGGTGTCCCCATCGTCCTCGCTCCACCAGGCGTAGATGCCCGGCGGCTGCGATTCGTGACAGTGCTGGTAGTCGTTCTGGTCGCACAGGATCACCAGCCGCCCGTCGCGCAGCCGGCTGATGCGCGGCGTGACCCAGCGTTCCTCGCCGCGGCTCCGGTACGCCTGGTCCACGATGCGGGGACTGCCCCAGGTGGCGCCGTGGTCGCTGCTCTCCAGCACCGTGATACGGGAGAACTCCCTGGGCCAGTGGTAGTCGGTTTCGTTGAACACGCACAGCAGCTTGCCGCCGGGCAGGAGCACGATGTCGGGATTCTTGGTGAAGTAGCGGTCGTCCCGGTAGATGGTTACCTGGCGCTCGCTCCGATCCAGGCTGAGCGCGCTGACCCGCGGTGGCGCCATGCTCAGGGCATGAACAGGCCGCCACTGACGTGGAGGCACTGTCCGGTGACGTATTCGGCGCCATCCGAGGCGAAGAACGCGACCGCGTGGGCCACGTCTTCCGGCTCCCCTCGGCGGCGGGTGAGAATCGGGATGCCGAGCCAGCGCAACTCCTGCTCCTCGTCGATGCGCACCGGCTCGGTACGCTCCTCCTCCACGTCCCGGTACTTGCGGATCATGCAGGGAAGGATGGCGTTGGCCGTGACGTAGGGCGCACCCTCGTGGGCGATGCCCTTGGTCATCGCGATCAGGGCCGCCTTGGAGGCGGCATAGGTGGCAAACGAGCCGCCGCCGGTCCCGTACACCGCTATGTTGGAAGAGATCGTCACGAAGCGCCCGAACCTGCGCTCCATCATGCCCGGCAGCAACTTGCGGGCCAGGGCGAAGGTGGCACGCGCGTTGACGTTCATCACCCGGTCCCATTCCTCGTAGGTCGTGTCGACGATCTTGTGCGGCTGGCCGGTCCCGCTGTTGCTCACCAGGATGTCCACCCTGCCGCAGGCGGCCTCCGCCTGGCGCACCAGCTCCTCGCACTGCGCGACGTCGGCGACGTCGGCCTGGACCGTGACCGCGCGCCTGCCCATGGCGGTGACCTTGCCGCAGACCTTGTTCGCCTCGTCGCGGCTGGTGTGGTAGTTGATCACCACGTCGGCACCGGCCCGCGCCAGTGCCAGTGAGATGGTGGCCCCGATGCTGCGCCCGCCGCCGGTGACCAGCGCCACCCTGCCGGCCAGGTCAATCGCTCCTGTCTTCGACTCGATCACTGATTCCCGCCTCCTGCTCATCGATTCCTGTTCCGCTGGTGCCGTCACGAAAGTGGAAAGTGGCACGCCACCTGACGCTCGCCGCCCCGAAAGGACAGCAGTTCCGGCTCTTCGGCCTGACAGATCTCCTGGACGTACGGGCAGCGGGTATGGAACGGACATCCGGCCGGCCGCTCGGCCGCCCCCGGGATGTCTCCCCGCAGCATGATCCTGCGCGCACTCAGATGTGGATTCGGCTCCGGAATGGCCGAGAACAGCGCCTCCGTATACGGGTAGAGGGGCTTCTCGAACACCTCGTCGGTGTCGCCGATCTCCACGATCTTTCCAAGGTACATGATGGCGATCCGGTCACTCACGTGCCGGATCACGCTCAGATCGTGGGTGACGAAGAGGATCGACAGGTTCATCTCCTGCTGCAGGTCGAGCAGGAGGTTGAGGATCTGTGCCTGTACCGATACGTCCAACGCCGATGTCGGCTCATCGGCCAACAGCAGCTTCGGATCCGTAGCCAGCGCGCGCCCTATCCCGATGCGCTGCTGCTGACCGCCGCTCAACATGAAGGGGTAGCGATTCAGATGGACGTGGTCCAGCCGTACGCTCTTCATGATCCGCTCCACTCTCTCGTCCAGCTCGTCTCTATCGTCCACCAAGTGGTACGCCTTTATCGGCTCGGCAATGATGTCCCTGACTCTGAACCTCGGATTCAAGGATGACTGAGGATCCTGGAATATGACGCGGATCTGCTGCCGCAGGCGCTTGAGCGCGTCCTTCTCCAGCATCATGATGTCGGTAGAATCACCATCGCCATCGGCGTTGAACAGAATCTGCCCGGCGGTCGGCTCCACGGCTCGCACGATAGCCCGCAGCGTCGTGGTCTTGCCACACCCGCTCTCCCCCACCAGCCCCAGCGTCTCACCATCGTGGATGGAAAAACTTATCTCATCAACCGCGCTGATCCACCCCACCGTGCGCTTGAAGATGCCGCGACGTATGGGAAAGTCTTTACGCAGACCCTTCACCTCGAGCACCGGCCTGGCTTCAGCCTGCATACAGATGGCACCTTGCGTAGTGGTTCTCGCCCACCTCCAGCAGAGGCGGAACGGCTGCATCACAGGTTCCCGCCATGAACTCCGGACACCGGTCACTGAACAGGCACCCCCGAGGTCGCGCGAAGGCATCGGGCAATGCCCCGCCGATTACGGCGAGGTGCTGTTTGCGCTTGATGTCCGTGCGCGGAATCGACTTGAACAGGAGCTGGGTATAGGGATGTCTCGGTGCATCGTAGATGGCCGTCACCGAGCCCATCTCCACCACCCTTCCCAGGTACATGACAATGACTTCCCGGCACACCTGGGCAATCACTCCCAGGTCGTGGGTAATGAACAGCACCGACATGTCCCGCTCTTCCTCGAGCCTGCTCAGGAGGTCCAGGAACTTCGCCTGAATCGTCACGTCGATCGCGGTAGTCGGCTCATCCGCTATCAGCAGATCCGGCTCCGCGGCCAGTGCCACGGCCATCAGGGCACGCTGCCGCATACCCCCGCTCAACTCGAACGAATATGCCTTCAGATGACTCTTCGGTTTGGGTATGCCCACCTCGTCGAGCAGCTCGACCGCCTTCTCCCTGGCCTCCTTCGGCGCCACCCTGGGATAGTGCGTGCGAATCGATTCGACAATCTGGTTGCCAATGGTATGCACCGGGCTCAGGCAGGTCATGGGATCCTGGAAGATCATGGCGATCCTCCTGCCGCGATACTCCCGTATCTCCTTGCCGTTCGGATCCAGGCTCAGCAAGTCCACGGAACTCCCGCCGTCCGCAGGTTGAAACAGCACCTTCCCGTGCTCCAGCTTGCCGGGGATCTGCACGATGTTGAGCAGCGCACGAGCCGTGACCGACTTGCCGCAGCCGCTCTCCCCGACCAGGCCAACCGAGGTCTTTGCTCGCAGATCGAAGGAAACATCGTCCACCGCGTGCACCACGCCGCTGTCGGTGTAGAAGTTCACCGTCAGATTTCTGATCCGGAGCAGTGGCTGCGCTGCCATGGTGCCGTGCCGGCTACTTGTAGGGATCCGCCGCATCGCGCAGTCCATCGCCGAAAAAGTTGAAGGCCAGGACGATGATGACGACGAACAGCCCCGGAAGGAAGAGCCACGGTGCGGACACCACCGTCCTGGTATTCTGTGCCGCCGCGAGCAGCACGCCCCAACTGATGGCGGGCGCTCTCAGTCCGATGCCAAGAAAGCTGAGGCTGGTCTCCCCCAGGATCATGCCCGGTATGGACAGGCTCGCCGACGCCACGATGTGACTGAAGAACGAAGGCAGCATGTGGCGGAACATGATACCACCGGTGGTAACGCCGTCGAGCCGCGCCGAGACCACGAAGTCCTCGCCTCTGAGCGACAGGAATTTGCCGCGCACGACACGCGCCATGCCTGGCCATCCCAGGAACGACAGGATGACGGAGATGGCGAAGAAGACCTGGATCACGGACCAGTCGAGCGGGAGAGCCGCGCTCAGCCCCATCCACAACGGGAGCGTCGGAATGGAAGTAAGCACCTCGATTATTCGCTGGATGGTGATGTCGAGAAACCCGCCGAAGTAACCGGACAGCGAACCTAATGTGATGCCGATCAGGAAACTGATGGCGACGCCGACGAAGCCAATCGAGAGCGAAAGCCGGGCACCATAGATGACGCGCGACAACAGGTCGCGGCCGTCGGTATCGGTGCCGAAGAAGTACACTCTTGCATCCGCCGTGGTACCGGCAAGGTGGAGGTCACTGTGCCACAGGCCCCACAGTCGGTAGGAGTCGCCGCGGACCAACAGCGCGACCGGATAGGTCGTGGTCCGATCCACTTGGTAACGGTGGCCAAAGCCGGGTTTCTTCTGCAACCCATACACGAACGGCCACTGCAATCGGCCGTCGGCAAAGATACGGATCAGCATTGGGGGTGCCGATGGATGCTGGATGTCACGCACACCAGGATCGTAGGGTGCAAAGAATTCCGCGAACACCGCGATGCAGTACAACGCCAGGATCACGACCCCGGAGACGACCGCCACCCGGTTCTTCCGGAACTTGCGCCAGGTCAACTGCCACTGCGACGCAGCATACGGAGGGTCTCCGGCGCGACCCGCTCGCAGTCTCGGCCTCGCTTTCAACATGGTCCGTCAGGTGTACCGGATTCTCGGGTCCACGATCGCCAGCAGAATGTCGGACAGGAATACGCCGGCGATCGTGAACACGGAAATCAGCATCAGGTAGGCTCCGGCCAACTGCATGTCCTGCGTCAGCAGCGCCTCCAGGAACAGTGGGCCCGCGGTCGGGAGTCCGAGCACCACCGAGACTATCACTTCACCCGAAACTATGCCGGGCAGCACCCAGCCAACCGACGAAATGAAGGGATTGATGGCAATCCGTACCGGGTACTTGAACACCAGGCGGCGCTCCGACAGCCCCTTCGCCCGCGCCATCTCGACATAGGACTTGCCCAGCTCGTCGAGCAGGTTGGCACGGGTGATGCGGATCAGCCCCGCGGTCCCGGCGGTGCCGATGACCACGATGGGAATCCACACGTGCTTCAACAGATCCACCACTTTCCCCACACTCCACGAGGCCCGCAAGTATTCGGTCGAGAACAGGCCACCGATGGAGATCCCGAACAGGACATTGCTGGAATAGAGCAGCACCAGGGCCAGCAGAAAATCAGGAATGGATAGACCGAGAAAGCCGATCAAGGTCCAGAACCGGTCGGGGATGGAATACTGATGGGTGGCCGAATAGATGCCGATGGGGAAGCCGACGGTCCAGACGAACAGGGTGGAGGACAGCGAGATCACCATGCTGGTGACAAAACGGCCCGCCACGATTTCCTTTACCGGGGCGCGCCAGGAGAGGGAGTAGCCGAGGTCACCCCTCAGGAGATGCCCGATCCACCTGAGGTAGCGAATGTGGAGCGGCTTGTCCAGGCCCCACGCCTTGCGCAACTCCTCCTCGACCGAACTCATGCTTGCAGATTCGGTGCGTTGCGCTTCCGCGGTAATGTAACTGGTAACGAAGTCGCCCGGCGGCGCTTCCATGATCAGGAATGAGAGCATCGAAATGAGAAGCAGAGTGGGGGCCGTGAGCAAGAGGCGACGAATGAGGTACGTGGTCAAGGAGCCTCCTGGTGACGGACGCCGGGACCCAGCGGGATGCCGAGGGGAGCGAGACTCGCTCCCCTCGCACTAGACCTCAGGAAACCTGCTCAGGACTTGAGAAAGTAGATACTGGGCCGCCCCTTGTCACCGCCGCGGTCGAACGGCAGCGCCTCTCTGGGCCAGTTCTCCAGCCGTGAGCTGTATATCTTGTAGTAACCGGACGATTTGACGGTCCCGATGGTCCACAGATTGTCAGCCGCGATGTCGGCGATCCGCTGCCAGTTTGCCGTGAGCACGTCAGGATCGATGGAAGCCAGACCTTCCGTGTACAGCGCCAGCGCTTCCTGCAAGTCGGGTGGGGGCGCTTCGCCCTGCTCACCGTCCGATACCCACCACTGCTGCCACAGGGGAGCCCAGGCGGCGTCGAACGAGTCGACCGGCACCACGTTCGAGGCGTAGGGCCCGGTCCAGATGAACCCTTCACCGCCCATTCCCGGACCGCCCATGATGATGGCGTCCAGCTCGTTGCCCTTGATCAACTGATACGCCTGCCCGCCATTCATGGCGCGCAGGTTCACATCCACGCCGACCGCCTTCAGGTCGTCCGCGATCAGCTCCGCTATGCGGTCCTGCCTGCCACCGTACGTTACCAGGTTGATCTGCAGCTTCTCGCCATCGGGCCGCACCAGGATGCCGTCTTCACCCTCCTCCAGACCGATCTCCGCGAGCAGCGCCCGGGCCTTGTCCGGGTCATGCTCCAACGCGGTATGAGCGAGTCCTTCGTGGTAGTAGACACTGTTCTCCCAGGGCGCGGCCTGCCACGGCTCGGTGAGCCCATAGTATATCAGTTGATTGATCTGCTCCCGGTTGATGGCATGAGATGCCGCGAAGCGAAACCGCTTGTCTCTGAAGATCTCTCTCAAGACCGGATCCTGGTGGGTCAGGTTGAACTGCAGGCCAGCCTCCACGAAGGTGGTATTGGCGTACTTCATGGGGACGATCTTGTCCCCGCCTTCCCCTTCCGTGGCCAGGCTGTAGGTCTCGAAGTCGACGCCCGCAAGATCCAGCTCGCCGGCCAGCGCCTTCAGGTTGACGACCTCGCGATCGAGTCCCGTAAAGCGGTAGAGCTCGTCTATATAAGGAAGCTGATTGCCGGCCGGATCGACCGCCCAGAAGTAGGCGTTGCGCCTCATGACGATGTCATCCGGAGCGCCCTGAACCAGCACCCAGGGCAGCAGGATCGGCCGCTCCGTGTTGTGCGTGCCGCCGGTATCGGTCATGTGTGCGAACAGCTTCAGCCATGACTCGAAGCCCTCTTCCTTCACCAGCTCATCCAGCTCGTCCTTGTCCGCATAGGTCGGATGGTATTGCTTCCAGTACTCGCGCTGGAAGCCGGCCACCGCTTTCCCCGCCCAGACGTAGAACAATACCAGCGTGGGCCGGGAAAACACGAACTGCACGGTGTAGTCGTCAATCTTTCTGACGTCTTCCCAGATACCCGAGTTTTGTTGCGATCGCGTATAGAAGGCGGGAGCCTCTTCCATGGTGTAGACGTCTTCCCACCAGAACAGGATGTCGTCGGCGGTAAAGGGACTTCCATCGGACCACCTGGTGCCCTCGCGAAGGTGTATGGTCCAGACGCTGCCGCCTTCGCTCTTCACGATCTCCTTCGCCAGATTCGGATAGATGTTGTATTCCCAACTGTGTTGGGGAACAGCCAATCCGTAGAGGCTGTAGGGTTCTGCCCCGTAGGTTTTGGCGGCCCACGGCCCAGCCATGAACATCGTGCCGCCATAGGTTCCGATCTTTTTCCCCAGCACGAGGGGCTCCAACGGGAGGCGTTCGGCGACCGCTGGAAGCACTCCTGCAGCCACCCTCTCGGCGAGCATGGGAGCCTCCTTGAACTCGCCTACCGTATTCCCGGTGGCCGCCTCATAGGCGGCCGGCGTGGCCCAGTGATAGGTGTCACCGGCAACCTCGACATATTCCTCGGCGACAGCGGCAGACTGCTCCGCCTCCGGCGCTGCGAACGCGGCCATGCCGGCAGCGCCAAGCAGAAGAACGCCAAACCATATAACTTTTCTCATCGCAATTGCTCCTACGACGATGTGGTGTGCGTGGACACCTCACGGCGAGAATCGGATGTTCCCGCGACGACAGTCGGAGTGGTGGTCATTCAGCGCATGGTCCTCCTTGCTGCACTGCCTGATGCAGAGGAGTTCATCGTAGCGACAACACGGCGGGGGCGGGAAGAAGCGATAGTCCGAACAGGTCGTCGAGTCCGGAACCATGGGACGCCGTCCTGCGTGCAACCGGTCATCCATCCTATTGCACCTCCGGCCGACCGTCAACGAGATGGACCGGGAACGACTTCACGCACATGGTCCGACCGACGTCGCTCACTTCATCCTACTTCGACTCTGGATCCCTCCGAGCGCAGCGCAGCTTCGTATACGCGCATCAGATTCAGCGTGAATTCCAGCGTACCTCGCCGCGCCGGCCGAGCC
The DNA here is from genome assembly GCA_965203905.1 of Spirochaetia bacterium. Lineage (GTDB taxonomy): Bacteria > Spirochaetota > Spirochaetia > SZUA-6 > Bin103 > Bin103. The sequence continues at coordinate 7,593,766 of CBDBDQ010000005.1, forward strand.
GCCAGGGCACAGTCACAGAAGTAGCGCATCTCGTGGAAAAAGCCCTGGGTGAACAGTGCCTTGTTCTCCAGCGTGGCCAGGGTATTCTGCGGCTCCCACACCACCGCCCCCGAGTCGATGCCCTCCGGGACGAAACTAGTCGTGCGCCCATAGGTGAAGGGTATGCCGCGCCGCACCGTGACCCGGGAACCGTTGTCGATGGTAACGTGCCACCTGCCCCAGAACGAGTAGTGCTCCAGCGGCGGCGTCGGCCCCGCGATGAGGCTCAAGGCACCTACCGCGCCATTGGCAAACTCCAGCACGCAGCTACCCTGCCGCCACGGCGTCGGGTGCATGGCCACCGCCACGACTTCGCCACCCACCGCGAGCATCAGCGCCAGCGGGTGGCAGACCTGGGCGAACGAGTTGGGCAGCCGCGTATCGGCCAGAATCGCCGCACCATGCTCGGGCAGCCGCTGGCGGTATTCCGCCGCCATACCCTGCAGCGGCCCACCCTCCTCGCCGCCCATGATCTCGATCACCTTGCGCGTGGCCGGCAGAAACGCCTTCTTCAGCCCCACCACTACGACCCGGTCGCCGCGATGCGCGAGCATGGTCTCGACTTCCGCGGCGCGGAACGCCACCGGCTTCTCCACCCACACGTGGAGGCCGGCGTCCAGCGCCTCGCAGACCAGCTCGGGGTGCTGCCGTGGGGACACGCTCAGGAACACGGCATCCAGCTCTTCGTTGCGATACATCTCGGCAGCGTTGCCGTAGCAGGCCTGTACGCGGTACTCGTCGGCGGTGTGCCGGGCCAACTCCAGGTCCCGATCGCAGAGCGCCTTGAGCCGCACCGGCAAGTAGTGCAGCGCAGGCAGAATGTTGCGATAGCCGTGTGCGCCCACGCCCACCACGGCGACGTTCAGGCGCCGCTCGAACTCACGCTGGTAGCTCATCGTCTGGCTGTCTGGATACTGTCACAGAACAGCTCCCGTCGGCGCAACCTGGAGTATTCCACGGCGCACCTTCAACTCCGATTCAACTCCGCCGGCAAGGTTGACAGACACCAACAGCGTGACATGGTCAAAGGCTGTGTGCGAGCACACAAATCATCCCTTAGGAGCGATTGCCATGAGTAAGGGTCCATGGTTCGTTTCCGGGCTGCTTCTGGTAGCCGGGGCGGCTGCTTTCGGAGCGGCCGAGGCAGAACCGGCCGCGGCTTCCGTAATGGACGACTACGAGCCCGGTCAAGTCTATCATTGGGCAACTCCCGCCGACTATGAGAGGGCTACCGGCAAACCTGTAGGCCCGTTCAAGGAGGCTCCGATGCTCAGTGAACGGGTCGCCGCGGGAGTGCTTCCACCGGTAGAGGAAAGACTCCCCAAGGAGCCTCTGGTGCTGGGGAAACAGATCGGAACCTATGGCGGCACGCTGTTCATGGCCAGCCCGTGGCGCGCCAAGACCTATGGCGCAGAGCCCTACAGCCTCTTCGGATTGCGTATTCCCTCCTACGGCTGGGTCTATGAAATGTATCCCAATCTGGCCAAGAGCGCCGTTGCGACGGAAGGAGGTCGCGTCTGGACCTTACAGCTCCGCGAGGGAACCAGGTGGTCGGACGGCGAACCGTTCAACGCCGACGACATCATATTCTGGTGGGAAGACGTCTACACCATGGACGAGGCGCCCGCCTTCTACACCCGCGCGCAACAGAATTCGGGCGTCTACAAAGACGTAAGAAGGATCGACGACTACACCGTGGTGTTCGAGTTCACCACGCCCTCCAACGTCATGTTCTACGTATGGGCAGGGAAAGCCCTTGCGGGATTCGCCGAACACTACTGGAAACAGTTCCATCCGAGACACGCAGATCAGGAGACCTTGGATGATCTGGTAAAGGAAGGCGGCTTCGAGTCCTGGCTGAAGCTGTTCGCCTACATGACCGATACCGACGGTGCGCACAATACGGAGCGACCAATCCTGCTGCCATGGGTCCTGGTGCAAGGTGCGGGTGGGTCACGGCGCCACGACAGCGGTCCTCCAGGTGACATCATCATGACGCGAAACCCCTACTACTGGGCCGTGGATCCCGCGGGAAATCAGCTTCCCTATATCGATGAGCTGTACCGATTCGGAACTCTGGAGCGGGAAGTCGTCAATCTGAAGGCTCTGGCTGGTGAGTTGGACATGGCCATGGTCGATGTGGATACCTACAACCTGGCAAAGGAAAGGGAAGACCAGGGCAAGATACTGGCCATGAACTACAAGGATACGGTGTTCGTGGCTGCCGGGCTGATGTTCAACATGAATCACCAGGATCCGGTCCTGCGAGAGATATTCTCGGACAAACGCTTTCGATTCGCTGCATCTCATGCCATCAACCGGGAACAGATCAATCAGCTCGTATTCTTCGGTACTGCCGAGCCATGGCAGGCGGCGCCATGGGAGGACAGCTCCGACTACCATGAGAGACTTGCGCACACGGCACTAGAGTACGATCCGGAGAAGGCGAGCTCACTGCTGGCTGACATGGGACTGCAGCAATCGGCAGACGGCATCTGGATGCGCCCCGATGGGAAAGAACTGAAGATCAACCTGGTGTCCTACGAGTCACGCGACAACGTCCGAATAGCGGAGCTGATAGCAGATGATCTGAACGCACTCGGATTGAGTGTCAACCTGAGGATTGTGACGGGCAGTCTGGCCTATCAGCTCATCAAGGGCAACGAGCTGGACGCCTTTATCATGGGCGGCCCGGGGATGGGTCAGGAAGGACTGATATTTGCCGGACCGTTCGCCGGCGCCGTCGTACCGGCCGATGACTTCAACTCCGCCTGGGCTCCTCTCTGGCAGCAGTGGTACGAATCACACGGCGAAAAAGGAGAGGAGCCGATTCCCGAGGTAAAGCGGGCAATGGAGCTCTATCGCGCGATCCTGGTTGACGTCGATCCGGTGGCGCGAAGAGAGAAGTGGATGGAGATCGCGGACATAGCGGCGGACAATCTGTGGAGCATAGGGACCGTCAAGTGGCCAGGTTACTACAAGATATACAGTTCACGTCTGGGGAACTGGCCGAGACAGCCACTGGCCTGGGATCGTGGCGGCGACAAGGGCCGTCCCGAGATCTATTTTCTCAAGAAGTAAGAGCACCTTGGTAACCGTTCAGAAGGGGAACAGTTATTGTTCCCCTCCAGCAGCGGCTCAGCCCTTCTGGGGCAGGTATTTTTCGATTCTCGGCGCCGGCTGCTGCACCCGCCCATTGGCACCATCGCTGGCGCACAGCATGTGATCCGCGAGAAGTTGCAGCAGCCGTGCCTTGGTCGCGGCGTGAGCCGAGTCGCTCCAGAGGTTGACCTGCTCGTGCCGATCGCTGTTCCGGTCGTAGAGCTCACCATAAGTGTCACCAGCGTACACCGTGAGCTTCCAGTTGGCCGTGGTAAGGGTGCGCAACCGTAGCGCCGCCATGTCGTCGTCGTTCTCGGTCAGCGCGGCGTCCCGGAGCCAGGCGCCAGGGTCGTTCAGCCCCGACACCATGGAGAAACCCTGGAGCGCGTCCGGCTCTGCGATTCCGCTCAGCTCCAACAGGGTCGGCGCGACATCCACCAGAGAGCTGATCTGATCAACGCGGTTGGCCACGGGAATACCGGGCCCGCGCATCAGCAGCGGTGTGCGCAACACGCAGTCGTAGTGGAGCCCCTTCCCGTGGAGACCATAGTCGCCAAGATAGTCGCCGTGATCGCTGGCAAACACCACGACGGTATTGTCAGCCAGACCTGACCGCTGAAGAGATTCGAGCACGCCCCCGATACAGTCATCGAGCAAGGTGATCATACCGGCCGTGATGGCGCGAGCCACACGGTAATCTTCTTCGGTGTACGTGTGGAACGGGAGCGGCGGCATGCCGAGGATGCGTTCCGCGTACCGGCCCTCCGGACTCCGATAGGCCGATGTCTTCCCCTCGTACGCTTCCACGCCGGCCGGCGGCGGATCCACACACTCGGAGATGGGGGCAAGCGGCACCGGCATCTCTTCCGGATCGTACATGCTCGCGTACGGTTCGGGCACCGTGAACGGGTGGTGCGGATCGGGAAAGGAGCAATACAGGAAAAAGGGCGCGCCACGGTCTTTCGCCCGCTGCAGGTATTCTACCGACCGTTCGGCGATGTAGCGGCTGGGATGGGCCTCCGGTGGGAAAGGCCACCGCAAGCAGGTCGGAATAGCGCAGAGCAGCTCCCGGTGCTTGCGGCGCTGATCGAGGTCCGGCACCCGCTCGCGCACCCACGGGGTGTAGCCCTGGCCAAGGCGGGTAATCCGCCATTGACCAGATCCACCTGCTGGAAGCCGTAGTAATCATGTGAGCCATCGGCCCGGCGGGTGGCCTCTACCGCATCAAGTTCAGCTCCTTGCGGGACGAAGTGGACCTTGCCGATGGCCGCGGTGCGATAACCGGCACTTGCCAGCACGCGTGGCAGCAGCCGAGGGTCGTCCGGGGTCACACAACCAACCATGCGACTGCGCAGCGCCGAAGGGAAGCACCCGCTGAGCAGGCTCGCCCGGCTGGGCGTGCAGGTTGGCTGCGTCACCATGCACTGAGAGAACCGGGTACCGCTTTCGGCCAGGCGATCCAGGTTTGGCGTCTTGATGACTTCGTTGCCGAAACATCCCAGAGCATCGGCGCGCATCTGGTCCACGAGAATCATGAGGATGTTCGGTCGGTCTGGCATGCGATTCGCTCCCAACGACAGGTCTCGACTATAAGCGCACGCAGGCTCATGTCAAATCGACGTACGTATACGTACTTCCCACGCTTCCCACCCGGCGAGCCGCCGGCGTACGCTGGGGGCGTGTCCGAGCACCGGCTTCCCACCAGCGACGAGATCGACGCGGCGGCGCAGATCGTGTACCGCACCATGCCGCCCACGCCGCAGTACCGCTGGCCGCTGCTGGAGGAGCGGGCCGGGTGCACGGTGTGGGTGAAGCACGAGAATCACACCCCGATCGGCTCGTTCAAGCTGCGCGGGGCACTGGTTGCGGTCGACCGGCTGCGGCGGGCGCGGCCGGCGGTGACGGGCATCATTGCCGCCACCCGCGGCAACTACGGGCAGAGCATTGCCTGCGCGGCGCGGGCGGCGGGCCTCTCCGCCACCGTGGTGGTGCCGCACGGCAACAGCCGCGAGAAGAACGCCGCGATGCGCGCATTCGGCGCCCGGCTGGTGGAGCACGGCAGCGACTTCGACGAGGCCCTGGCCCACGGCAAGCGCCTCGCCGCGCGCGACGGGCTGCACCTGATGCCGTCGTTCAACCTGGACCTGGTGCCGGGGACGGCGACCTACGCGGCGGAGCTGTTCCGCGCCGTGCCCGACCTGGATGCGGTATACGTCCCGATCGGCCTCGGCTCGGGGATCTGCGGGGTGCTGGCGGCGCGTGACGCAATGGCGCCGACCTGCACCGTGATCGGGGTGGTGGCGGAGGCGCTACCGACCTACCAACTGTCGTTCGCCGCCGGAGAGCCGCGGGCTACCGGCGCGGGGGAGACGATCGCGGACGGGCTCGCGGTGCGCAACCCGGACCCGGTATCGCTGGCACTGATGCTGGACGGGGTGGAACGGGTGGTCGCGGTCTCCGAGGCCGAGTTGCGGGCGGCGATGCGCGCCTACTACACCGACACCCACAACGTGGCCGAGGGCGCCGCCGCCGGCCCGCTGGCCGCGCTGTTGAACGAGCGCGAGATGATGCGCGGCCGCCGCGTCGCCCTGGTGCTCTCCGGCGGCAACATCGACCGCGATTTGTTCGCAGCAGTGCTTACCGGCCCCTGAGCGGCCGCTCCCCCTTCGGTGTGAACGCGCGTACGCGCGTCAGTGTGCGTATGCCGAATCTTCTCGGGACAAGGCAGCGTACTCGTATACCGGGGTCTCAATGGTGCGTACGGGACGGTATCGCTGCCAGACCGCTCGCTGCAAGCGCTCTACAGTGTCGGGCGAATAAAACCTCTCACCAGTCTCGATGTTGACACGTGCCGGCACGTTCTCGACCAGAACGAGCTTCCCCGCGACCTCAATGTGATACGTGACCATTCTCTCCTCCAGTGGCTCGTTCCAGGCATCCTCATCCCGCATCCTATTGTCTCCTCGTTTTGAGATCGATCCACTTCGAGGGATCGGGTTCGTACACCGTGATCACCTTGAGCAGGGGCCCCATTGCGCCGCGCTATGCTGATGGAAACGGTCGCTACCTGAGCAGCACGCCGAGGTCGCGGGTGCCGGCGTCGCAGTACCAGATCTCGTGCCCGTCGCGCACCGTCAGGCCGTGCACCTCGTCCGGCTCGGCGACGCGGAACACGTCGTGGATGCGGCCCGTCTCCGGGTCCATGGCGTGGACGGTTCCCGCGGAGGTATCCGCCACCCACAGCCGGCCGTCGCGGTTCCAGCCCAGCCCGTGCGGCCGCAGGCCCGGCAGCGGCAACGCCAAGAGCTGCTCCCAGGTGACGGCGTCCATCACGTGCAGGCGCTGCGTCGGGGGTGCCGCCACGTAGATCCTGCCGCCGCGCCACTCGATGCCGTGCGAACCCGAGCGCCTGCCGCCGCCGGCGGCCTGCTCGGCCTGCGCCGTGAGGCCGGCCCCGGGATCGGGATAACGGCCCAGCTCCCTTCCCGTACGCGGATCGATCTTCACCACCTCGAGCTGCCAGGTCGAGGTGATCCACACGTTGCCGTCGCCGTCGACGGTGATGCCGCTGGAGTGCGCGGTGGCGGTCTGGAACTCCTGCAGCACCGCGCCGTCCGCCCAGTCCAGCAGGTACACCCGGGAGTCGACCTGGTCGATGCACCAGATCCCCACGTCCGCCGCCTGGATGCCGTTCGGTTGTGGACCGGGGCTCCTGAACCGCTTTTCGACCGCCGCCGTGTAACGCAGCCCCGGAGAGCCGTTGTTCATGGAGAACCTCCCGCCTCGGCACGGAGCCGGTCGCACCTGCGGCGCATCTCGGCGAGCAACTCCGCGTGACGCGGGTCCGCGGCGAGGTTCACCGACTCGTGCGGGTCGGCGCGCAGGTCGTACAGCTCCTCGTAGACCGGATTCTGCTCGAAGTAGCGCAGGTACTTGGTGTCCTCGGTGCGCATTCCCTCGCTCTTGGGGATGTCGGAGCGCTCGAACAGGTGCTCGCAGAAGAACTCGGTGCGCCAGTCGGCGGCCGGCTCGTCCTCGAACAGCGGCACCAGGCTGCGTCCCTGCACCGGCTCCGGTATCGGCACCCCGGCCAACTCCAGGATGGTGGGGGCCACGTCGAGGTTCAGTACCATCTCCTGGCGCAGCCAGCCGCCGGGATCGCGGCGCGGGTCGCAGATGATCAGCGGTACCCGCAGCGGCTGCTCGTTCAACTGCCAGCAGTCGCTCAGGCCGCGCTCGCCGTAGTACATGCCGTGATCGGAAGCGAAGATGATGACGGTGTTCTGCGCCAGCGCGTGGCGCTCCAGGGCGGCGACGATGCGCCCGACGTTGCGGTCCACGCCGCTGACCATGCGGTACAGCCCCTTGAGGTGACGCTGGTAGTGCTCAGCGCTGTCGAAACGCGTGTGCCAGCGCACCCGGCTCTCCGACTCGCGGATGAAGCGCGGCAGCGCGGCGAAGAACGCCGGATCGGCATTCACCGGCTCGGGGATGACCGCATCCTGGTAGAGCCCATCCTCGGACTCCGGCCAGATGTAGTGGCGCGGGTCGCCGTCCTGGGCGTGGGGAGCGTTGAAGCTCACCGACAGGCAGAACGGCTGTCGCGCTCCGGCGGCAGCGTGGCGGTCGACGAATGCCACCGCCTTGTCGCCGGTGATGTCGGTGAGATGGCGTATCCCCCCGTCCGGCTGGCGGATCTCGTACCCTTCTTCGTTCCAGTGCTCGTAGTTGTCGAAGTGATCGAACATCTTCTCCAGGCCGCCGGGATCTTCCAGTGACGGCTCGATGCCGTTGACGGCGACTCCGAACTTGCCGATGAAGCCGGTGTGGTAGCCGGCCGCCTTCAGCAGCGCCGGGTAGCTGATGGCGCTGAACTCCCGACGCAACGGCGGAGTGAGGAAGGTGAACCGGTGGCGGCGCTCGTACAGCCCGGTGAGGTAGCTGGCGCGGCTGGCGGCACAGATCGGGGTGGTGGCGAAGGCGTTGGCGAAGCGCACCCCGCGGTACCCCAGCAGGTCGAGGTTCGGGGTGTGGATGATGCGGTTGCCGGCGCAGCCCACCAGGTCGGCGCGCTGGTTGTCGGTCAGCAGAAAGACGATGTTGGGGCGGCTCATGACAGTTGCTTCAGCGTAGTCCACCGGGCGCCCGCCGTCGAGCCGGCCAGGGCGCCGTCGGCGCCGCGCAGCTACTGCGGCTGCGCTTCGCGCGCGTGCTTGGCGAGGCGCCGGAGGTACGCCGAGTACGCGGCCAACTCGGCGCGCACCTGGGTACGGCAGGCCAGGTACTTGGAACGGACCAGCTCCAGCCGATCCCAGTCGTGGTCGAACGCGAAGTAGTAGCGCTTGAAGTGGCGGAAGCGGCGCAGCTCCGAGAGCGCGGCGAGGGTGGCGTCGGAAATGACCCGTTCGCGGACATCAGGAACGGTCCAGGTCATCGCCCGCAGCAGTTGCTCGTGCCAGCGGGCGTCATCGAGCGCGTTCTCGAAGAACTGGCTGATGCGCAGAAAGGCGGTCTCCAGACAGGTGTAGAACGACACCAGCACGTCGCTGACGATGATCGCGTTCTCGGTGGACCGGTCGGCGGCCGCCGGCTGCCGGTGAAACCGGTCGTAGAACCCGTTGATGCGCTCGAGCACCGGCAGCGTGGCATCGAGCTCGGCGGCGAGGGCCGCGATCCGATCAGCGGGCGCCATGCACCAACCGGCCCGCGCTGCGGATCAGGCGTGCGTACTCCGGTTCGATGCGCTCCAACTCCACGATGTGCAGCGGCAGCGCCGTCAAATCCTCGGCGCGCGCATAGAGCCGGAACAGGCGCTCAGCGGGACCCAGGCCTTCCACCGCGATGTCGATGTCCGAGCGTGAGGAGAAGTGGCGGCGGTGCAGCAGCGAGCCCCACTGCCAGACGCGCAGCGGCGCGAACTCGCGCACGATCATCTCCACGATGCGGTCGAAGTCCGCCCACGCGGTCCGAAAGCGTGCGTCCAGCTCGCGCTGCCGGGCCGCCTCGCGGCGCTGCAGGAAGGCAACCGTGTGTGCCGGATCAACCGTCATGTCCAGCATCTCCGGCTGCACAGTATAGCAGCCCGCACCGGCGAGCGCCGCCGGGTCATCTGCTCGAATCTGCCCAAACTCAACGACGAGCTGACGAGATAGATCAGCGGCTATGCCTACCCCTTCAGACCTCCCATGGTGAGGCCCTCCACGAAGTGGTTCTGAATGAGCAGCACCAGGAAGATGATCGGCGCGGTGATCAGCGTGGCCGCGGCGTAGATGCCGCCAAAGTCGATCTCCTCGTAGGTCATGAATTCAAAAACGGTGACCGGCAACGTGAACGTGCGCGGTCCTGACAGAATGAGCGCGAACAGAAAGTGGTTCCAGGAGAATATGAACGCGAGGATGAAGGCGGTGGCGATGCCGGCCCGGGTCAGCGGCAGCGCTACCCGCAGGAAGGTTTGCCACTTGCTGCAGCCATCGATGATGGCGGCCTCCTCGATCTCGAGCGGCACGTCCTCGAAGAAGCCGATCATGATCCAGATGATCAGGGGCAGCGTGAGAACCACGTGGCTGGCAATGATACCTACGTAGGAGTCGAGGATCCCCAGGGTGCGGTATATGATGAACCACGGCACCAGGAAGCTAATGCCGGGGATCATGCGCACCATGAGGATCACGAATCCAAGCTTGTGTCGTCCGAAGCGTCCGATTGCATGTGCCGCCGGCAGTCCCAATAGCATGCCGGCGAGCACCGCTGAGGTGGCCAGAACAAGGCTGTTGAACGTGCGGAACAGGAACGCGGTTTGCACGAACACGTTCCGGTAGTTGGAAAGCGTCGGCGGGTAGAGCCAGTCCGGCGGCATGCGCTGCAATATGACTCCCGGCTTGAGGGAGCCGAAGATCATCCAGAAGAACGGGAACACGAAGCCCAGGAGCACCGCCATGAGGGTGACGTAGAACAGCGTTCGACTGATGAGGGTCCTGGCGCTGTTCATCGGGCCCACTTTCCGCGCCGGACGCGGATCAGCATGAGCGTGAGGCCCATCATGAAAAGCGTCATGAAGATCACCAGCGAGCTGGCGTAGCCCATCTGGAAGTAGCGAAAGCCCTGGTCGAAAATGAACAGATTCAAGATGCGGGAGGCGTTGCCGGGTCCCCCGCCGGTGATGACGTATATCTCGTCGAAGGTCTTGAGCGAATCCATCAACCGCAACATGGCCGCCACCACCACGGCGGGTCGGATGAGGGGCAGCGTGATGCGCCGGAAGCGCTGCAGGTCCGATGCGCCGTCGATCACGGCCGCTTCGTAGAGCGTTCGGTCTATCGCGGACATTCCGGCCATGGCGATCAGCATGATCAGAGGCGTCCAGTGCCACACATCCACCATGATCAGTACCGGCACGACCGTGGTCCCCTGCGCCAGCCACGGTTGCGGAGCGAGGCCGATCGCGGAGAAGAAATGGTTCAGGATGCCGAGCGTCGGGTGCAACATCAGCCGCCACAGGATCGACAGCGCCACCGGCGTGCTGGCCATCGGCAGAATGAGCATCGACCGGACCACGGGCTTGCCCACGAACTGCCGGTTCAGGAACTCCGCCAGCGCCACCCCAAGGACGATCTGCAGCGCAAGCGAACCGAACGTGAAGTAGAGCGTCACCCACAGCGAGCTGAAGAAGCCCTCGTCCTGGAACATGCTGATGAAGTTGGTGACCCCGGCCCACCCGGGCGGACGGATCGTGGAGATGTGCCAGTCGGTGAAGCTGAGGCCGATGGTGTACGCCAGCGGCCCGCCCACCATGGCGACCAGCGCCACCAGTGCCGGCAGCACCATGAGGAGATCAAAGTGGCGATCGACCCAAAGGCGCCAGGTTCCAGACTCGGATCTTGCGATCATCGCTCAGTCAACTCCGCTCCCGGTTCTGCGCGAAAAAAAGAGCAGGGAATCCGCCGGATATCCCTGCCCCTGTTGATGAATGATGAGGGGTGACGAAACGCGCGAACTTATTCGGTCCGCGCCATGATGTCGGCGACCTCCTCGGCCGCCTCGTCGAGCGCGGCCTGAGGCTGCTTGTTCCCGAGAATGGCATCCACTATCGCGGTCCCGATCACATCCTCGATCTGTTGCACCTCGACAACCTCCGGATGGCCCATCGGCGTAGCGTGTGCGAAGGAAGCCAGAACCGCATCCAACCACTCCTGGTTCGATACGGCAGCGAACTCCGGGCTGTTCCAGGCCGACTGGCGGGCCGTAGGAAAGTTCTTGGCCTGGATGAACAGCTGCATATCCTTGCCGGTTACCCACTGGATGAACAGCCAGGCCGGATCCTTCTTCTTGCTCAGACTGGAGATGGCCATGTTCCAGGACCACAGATTCGCCTTGGCCTCCTGACCCGGCACCGTTGGAACGTGAGCGAAGCCGACCTTGTCGACCACCGTCGACTTCTCCGGATCGGAGAGCACGCCCAGCCAAGCCGCCGTATCGACGATATGCGCAGTCTCACCCTGCTGCATGAGCGCCAGTTCGTCGTACCAGTGGTTCTCCGCCGCTCCCGGGTTAGCGTAGTTCTGCATGAGCTGTACGTAGGTTTCGAGCGCTCTTACGCCCGCCGGGGAGTTGAAAGCCGGACGCCGCTGGCTGTCGAGCCACTCACCGCCGTATGCATAGAGGAACGGGCCAAACTCCGCGACAGACTGCGTCTTCATGCCACGCCCGGCAAACCCATAGATGTCACTGCCATGCACCCTGCCGGCATTGGCAACCAGGTCATCCATAGTCTGGGGCACTTCCAGGCCGGCTTGTTCATACACGTCCTTGCGGTAGAACAGGAGCCAGGTGACCGCGTTCAGTGGAATCGCAACGCGGTTGCCTTCGAATACCTGCGCGTCCCACACCGACCTGATGAAGTCATCGGGATCGAAGTTGGGATCGGTCTTGTTGGGATCGGCCAAGTACGGGTCCAGGTACTCGTACCAGCCGCTGCTGTAGAACTTGCGCCCTTCGAAGTTGGTTCCGGTGGCGAACGCATCGATGGTCGTGCTGCCGCCGGCCAACTCCACCACCATCTTTTGCCGAAATTGATCCTCCGGGAAGTCTTCGAGCCGTACCTTGATACCGGTCAGCTCCTCGAATTCCGGCAGTTTTTCCTTGATCAGATTCGTGTAGTAGAACTTCAGGGCGAGGAAGCGGATTTCCTCCCCTTCATAGTTCCGCCAGTCGAATCCCGCGACCTGGGCCGATGCCGCCTGCTCCGCCTCGCCGGCGGCAAAGGCCGGGGCGCTGGCGATCAGAGCCAACAAGAACAGTGCGGTTACGAACTTCTTCATGTTCACTTCCTCCACCAAAAAAAAGATCGAACGACGTTGCGAAAGATCACTCTAGGTCGCCCCCGCCCTGGTGTCAAGCCGCCACGCGAATAGGTCGCGCCGGCCGCCGCGCTCGCGACCACGTTGTGCAGCCAGCCCTCCGCCGCCGGAAGCCTGTCCGATTGCGACAGACTCCCGGCGACCGGTAGCGGCTTAGAGCAGCCCGTGGTGAAACTCCGGCTGCATTCGAGCGGCGATCCATCCCGGCTGGCTGCGTTGCTCCTCGCTCACATATGCCCTGATATGCTCGTTCGTCGCACCTTGCCAGCCGGGCGCCTCGCCGCTCTCGGTGCGACGCCGGGTTCCACCACGGGCTGCTAGTTGATGTAGCCGGCGTTGCGGAGGGTGTCCTCCCAGATCTGCACGTAGCGCTCCACGCCGGCGCGCTCCAGCTCGTTGACGTAGGTGTCCCACTGGCCCTGGTCGTCGATGTCGCGGCTACCGACGATGAACTCGGTGCTCCACTGCTCCACCAGGCCGGTGCCGCCGGCGATGGTGCCGGTCAGGTCGGCCAGCTCATCCTGCACGTCCTCGTCGAACACCAGGTTGGCGGGAACGTAGTTCTCCTGCAGCAGCGGCTTGTACATGTCGCGCGTAGCCACCATCAGGATCCACTCCTGCTTGGAGGGATCGTTGGCGAACTCCGGCGGCAGGGCGCGGGTGCCCACCGGGCCCCAGCGCAGCGTGGTGCGGCTCCAGCCGTCGTCGCGCTTCACCTCGCCGTAGGTCTTGGTCTCCAGCGGCCAGGTCACCGCCGGCGACCCGTCGCGCGCCACATAGCCCTTGGTCTTCTCCTCCGCGGTCAGGTAGCGCCAGTGCACCCCCTCCTCCAGGAAGTCCATGCCGAGGTTGCCGTTCACCAGCGGATCCTCGTAGAACCAGTTGGCCCATTGGGTGACGATCTCCGGGTGCTCCTCCGCCGCCGTGATGAAGGTGTGGTAACGGATCTGCGGCGGGAAGTAGGTGGTGTTCTGCGCCCCCGCCGGCCCCTTCAACGGGGCGATCGGCTTGAAGTCCGCGAAGCGCCCGGTGCCGCCGCCGTTGACCGTCATCACCCCGTACCAGCCGGCGGGAAAGCTGCCCACCAGGTCGATGTCCGGGTTCTCGATCGTGGCCTTGGCCTGGTCGTTCTTCTGGGTGAAGGTCTCGCGCCCGATCAGCTCCTCCTCGTACAGGCGGTTGAGATAGCGCAACCCCTCGCGCCACTCCGGGGTGTTGGCCACGAAACGCATCGAGTCGGAGGTGCGCTCCAGGTAGCCGCCGTAGGTGCCGCGCCGGGTGTAGGTGAAGGCGTTCATGATGAAGTTCAGCGGCAGCGCGTTCCAGCCGGTGGTGGCGCCGAGCATCGGGATCTCGTCGGCGAGGCCGTTGCCGTTGGGATCGCCCTCCTTGAACGCCTTCAGCACCTCGTACAGCTCGTCGGTGGTGGTGGGCGGGAAGTCCAGCCCCAGCTTGTCGAACCACGGCTGGTACATCCAGAACTTGATCTGGAAGCGGCAGTGGAAGCACCCCGCCTCCAGCTCCGGCAGGTTGTAGATGCCGCCGTCGGGCATGGTGAGCTGGGCCTGGTACTGCGGCCACTTCTCCAGCTCGCGCTTCAGCGCCGGCATGTGCTTGTCGATCAGCTCGTTCAGACGCTGAAAGGTGCCGGTCACGCCGTGCTGGTAGGTGGTCTGGGCGTTGATGTGGAACGGCGTCATGATCACGTCGGGCAGGTCCCCGCTGGCCAGCATCAGGTTGATCTTCTCGCCCGCCGCGCCACTCTCGATCACGTCCACGAAGTTGACCCGCACGTTGGTGAGGTCCTCCAGGAAGGTGGTGAACTTCGAGTCCCCCGGCCGCCCGGACGACTCGTGGCTCAGGTAGATCGTGACCACGTCGAACTCGTACATCGGCTCGACCACCGGGTAGGTCCCCGGCGGACTGAGCGTGTAATCACCGGCGGCGGATCCCTCTCCCTCGCCGCTGGCGAAGCCCATGGCAGCGCCTGCCACGAGCAGCAAAACGATTGTCAGATTTCGCATCTGCAACTCCTTTGTGGGTGTCTTGCACCGGGCAACGCCCGGTTATTGCGGCCCTCTACGGGCCTTATCCTTCTATTGGGGCCGGCAGCCGAGCGGCCGCCGGCACTGCCCGGGCAAGCACCGGCCACCGCTCCGTTGGCGAACGAAGGGCGGCCGGGCTCGTGGACCGCGGCTGTCAGTTGAGGTAGCCGGCGTTCCTCAGCGTGTCCTCCCAGATCTCGGTGTAGCGCTCCACGCCGGCGCGCTCCAGCTCGCTCACGTAGGCGTCCCACTGCGACTGATCGTCGATGTCGCGGCTGCCGACGATGAACTCGGTGCTCCACTGCTCCACCAGGCCAGTACCGGCGGCTATCGTCGCGGTGAGGTCGGCCAGCTCGTCCTGGATGTCCTCCCCGAAGATCAGGTTCGCGGGGATGAAGTTGTCCTGCACGTAGGGCTGATACTGGTCGCGGGTGGTGACCATCAGGATCCACTCCTGCTTGGAAGGATCATTGGCCCACTCGGGGTTCAGGGCACCGGTGCCGACCGGCCCCCAACGTAGCGCGGAGCGGGTCCAGCCGTCGTCCCGCTTCAGGTCGCCGCCGTAGGTCTTCACCTGCAGCGGCCAGGTCACCGCCGGTGAGCCGTCGCGCGCCACGTAGCCCATGGTCTTCTCTTCCGCGGTCAGGTAGCGCCAGTGCACCCCCTCCTGCAGGAAGTCCCAGCCCAGCGCGGCCGCCACCAGCGGCTCGTCGTAGAACCAGTTCGCCCACTGGGCGATGATTTCAGGATGCTCCTCGCGCGGCGTGATGAACGTGTGGTAGCGGATCGCCGGCGGGAAGTGGGTCACGTACTGCGCCCCGGCCGGGCCCTTCAGCGGCGCAATCGGCTTGAAGTGGGCGAAGCGCCCGGTGCCGCCCCCGTTGACCGTCATGACGCCGAACCAGCCGGCCGGAAAGCTGCCCACCATCTCGGCGTCCGGGTTCTCGATCGTGGCCTTGGCCTGGTCGTTCTTCTGGGTGAAGGTCTCCCGTCCGATCAGCTCTTCCGCGTACAGGCGATGGATGTAGCGCAGCCCCTCGCGCCACTCAGGGGTGTTGGCCACGAACCGTATTCCGTCCGAGGCGCGCTCCAGGAACCCGCCGTAGGTGCCACGTCGGGTGTAGGTGAAGGCGTTCATCAGGAAGTTGGTCGGCAGCGCGTTCCAGCCGGTGGTGGCGCCAAGCATCGGGATCTCGTCGGCCACGCCGTTGCCGTTGGGATCGCCGGTCTTGAACGCCTTCAACACCTCGTACAGCTCGTCGGTGGTGGTGGGCGGGAAGCTCAGCCCCAGCTTGTCGAACCACGGCTGGTACATCCAGAACTTGATCGAGTACTGGCAGTGGAAGCATCCGGCCTCCAGTTCCGGCAGGTTGTAGATGCCGCCATCCGGCATGGTAAGCTGGGCAGCGTACTGCGGCCACTTCTCCAGCTCCCGCTTCAACGCCGGCATGTGCTGGTCGATGATGTCGTTCAGGCGGATGAAGGTGCCGTTGATGCCGTGCTGGAACGTGGTCTGCGCGTTGATGTGCCACGGCGTCATGATCACGTCGGGCACGTCGCCGCTGGCCAGCATCAGGTTGATCTTCTCACCCGCCGCGCCGCTCTCGATCACGTCGATGAAGTTGACCCGGACGTTGGTGATCTCTTCAAGGTAGGGGGTGAACTTCGATTCTCCCGGCTTGCCGGACGACTCGACGCTGCTGTAGATGGTGACGGCGTCGAACTCGTACATCGGTTCCACCACCGGATAGGTTCCGGGCGCACTGAGGACGTAGTCGCCGGCAGAGGATTCCTCCCCTTCGCCGGCGGCGTAAGCCATGGTGGCGGCGGCAACGAGCACTAACACGATTGCTAGAATTCGCATCTGCAACTCCTTTCGGTGTTGTTGTTCCCCGGGCAACGCCCGGTTTGTGCGGGCCTCTGCTGCCCGCGTACAGGTCATCTCCAAACTATCCCAGGCTATCCCTTGAGGGATCCGATCATCACTCCCTTGATGAAGTGGCGCTGCACGAACGGGTACATCACCAGTACCGGGACCGTGGCCACCACGATCAGCGAGTACTGCAGCAGCGCCACCAGGAACTCGCGCCGGGTCATCTGCTCCAGCTGTTCCTCGGTCATGTCGGCCATCATGTCATCCAGGATGTTCATCGAGTTCTGGATCAGGATCTCGCGCAGGATGAGCTGCAGCGGCCTCAGGTTGTCGTCGCGAATGTAGATCAGGGCGTTGAAATAGGTGTTCCAGTGGTTCACCGCGTAGAACAGGGTGATGACGGCGATGATCGGCCCCGACAGCGGCAGCACGATGTGCCAGAACATGCGGGTGTTGGAGGCACCGTCCACGCGCGCCGCCTCGTACAGCTCGCCGGGAATGGTGCTCTGCAGGTAGGTGCGGGTGATGATCACGTTCCATACCCCGATCGCCCAGGGGATGATCAGCACGGCGCGGGTATCGATCATACCGAGGCTCTTGATCAGCAGGTAGGTGGGAATTAGCCCGCCGTTGAAGAACATGGTGAAGGTGAACAGGAACATGATCGTGCCGCGCCCGACGAAGTCCTTGCGCGCCAGGGGATAGGCCACGATCATGGTCATGGCGACGTTGTAGATGGTGCCGAACACGGTGTAGAAGATCGAGTTGCCGTAGCCGAGCCAGACGTCCCGGTACTCGAACACCGCCTTGTAGCCGTCCAGGTTGGGATTGATCGGCAGCAGCCAGACCCGGCCCGTCAGCACCTCCTGGGCATCGCTGAACGACGAGCTGATGATGTAGATCAGCGGATAGATGACGATGAGAAACGCGAAGGTGAGCAGGGCGTAGTCGATGGCGTAGAAGACGCGGTCCTCGCGGGCGTTCCGGATGCGGCTGCGGCGCGCCGTGGGCGCGGGCCGGGGAGCCGGAGCAGCCGGGGCGGCGGTGACTCCCAGGTCGGTGCCGGAGCGCCTTACCACAGGCTGGTCTCCGATACCCGGCGCGAGATGCGGTTCACCATGACCAGCAGGAAGAAGGCGATCACGTTCTTGAACAGGTTGATCGCCGCCGCGTAGGAGAAGTTGGGCGTGGCCGAGGCCAGACCTATCTTGTAGACGTAGGTCTCCACCACCTCCGAACCGCGGATGTTCAACGCGTTCTGCATCAGGAAAATCTTCTCGAAGCCGACGTTGAGCATCTGTCCCGACTGCAGGATCAGCAGGATGATCACCGTGGGCATGATGCCGGGCAGGTCGATGTGCCACACCCGCTGCCAGATGGTGGCGCCGTCCACGCGCGCCGCCTCGTGCAACTCCACGTCGACGCCGGCCAGCGCCGCCAGGAAGATGATCGTGCCCCAGCCCATGTTCTGCCAGATGCCGGTCCACACGTAGACGTGCGCGAACCAGTCCGGGCTGCCCAGGAACGGCGGTTCCGGGATGCCGAGCTTGGCCAGCGCCACGCTCACCAAGCCGATGCGCACCTGCAGTACCTTGAGGATGATGCCCACCATCACCACGGTGGAGATGAAGTGCGGGGCGTAGGTGACCATCTGCACGGTCTTCTTGTAGCCGAGCGCCGGACAGTAGTGGAGCGCGAGCGCGAGGATGATAGGGATCGGGAAGCCGGCCAGGAGGCCGTAGGCGTTGATGTAGAACGTATTCCACATCACGTTCCTGAAGTTGAACGACCTGACGAAGCGCACGAAGTGGTCGAGGCCGACCCAGTCGCTGCCCAGCATGCCCTTGATCGGCACGAACTTCTTGAACGCGATCACGTTGCCGACCATCGGCACGTACTGAAACAACAGCAGCCAGATCAGCGGCAGCGCCACGAACACGTACAGCTCCCAGTTGACCGCTACCTTGTGTCGCCACACGCGACGGCGTTCGGTGGCGGTCGAAAGGGCGCTACTGGTGTCGGTGCTCGGTTGTCCCATAGTGCTCCGTGGGTCGTGGCGGCTACCGTCAGGGCGGACGCCATGTTAGCAAGCCGGGCGTCAGGAGGCAACGGGCGGGCCGGCGCGGATGAGCGGACCCTACCAGTGGATTTCGCCGCGCAACTCGATCTCGTGCTCGGGCGCGGCGTCGCTGACGGGCTCGCGGCGCCTCGCATCCAGGTTCAGCTCCAGCGCCTGGCCCAGGCGGTAGCCATAGCCCAGGATGTATGACGCGCTCATCCTTCGCGAGCAGCAAGCCGACGTGCGGGCTCGCCAGCGCCTGCCCGTCGAACAGGGAGAAGCCGTAGCCGATCTCGCCCTCCAGGCGGGCCGCAGGGTCGGGTGCCGTGGCGGCGGGCACGAGCTGGCTCGCGTCGGGAATCATCCACAGCCGCTCGGCGCCGGCTCGACGGCCCAGCCTGAATCGGCCACGCCGGGCACGCTGGGTTCGCTGCCCGCCTCGAGTGCTGCGGTTACCGGTACGGTTGCGCTGCTCGAGCGTGGGGAAGCACGGGCTGCAGAGGCGCTGCCGATGGCGCGCTCAGCCCCAGTGGTGTGCAGCCAGGCGAGTGTCGGCCCCGTGCTTGGGAGGAGGTCTCACCGGCAGCCAGTCTACCGCTCAGGGTCTCCACTGTCGCGCAGCCTGGCTTCGAGTTGGGCGATTCGTGCCTCAGCCTCCTGCCGCGCGCGGCGTTCCCTCTGTCGCGCGTGCTCAACCCGTCGGCGCTCCTGCTCGGCTCGTTGCCATCCCCGTTCCGCCCTCTGCCGCGCCTCGCTGTGCTCGGTGAGTGACAGCAGATCGCCGCCGGACTCCGGGTCGTGGAAGCGAAAGCCTCGTTCCGTCTCCCGCAACTCCAGCCCGAGCACCCTGCTGTGCAACTCCTGCCTTCCCGCTCCCGTTCTCCGCTCCGTAATCCGCCGGTACCTGCCTCCCACCAGCCGCAGCCCCTGCAGCCGCGGCTGCAGATTGTCGCCGGTCGGATCGTACTGCCAGTACTCGGACACTCCCAGCATCCGGTACTGCTTCCGCTTGCGACCCTGGTCCTCCCGCCACGTGCGCCGCGAGGTCACCTCCAGCACGAAGTCCGGTCCCTTCGGCTCCTGCCACAGCCGATAGGATTGCCGCTCATGCCCGGGCGCGCCCAGCACCACGAACACGTCCGGCGCCACCGCCGCGTCGCGGTTGCCCTTCTCGTAGTAGATGAACAGGTTGGCCGCCACGTACACGTCGGGCCGATCGCGAAAGTAGTCCCGCAACGCTTCGCGGGCGTAGGCCAGGGGGGTGAGTTGGAAGTCGCTTTCCGCCACCGGGGTTCCGTCGGAGCTGGGGTAGTCAACCGTGGCGGGAGCGAGCACCGAGCTTGCCATCAGGGAACCTCCACGCGACAAAAGCATACCACGCCCCCGCCGCCCCGCTAAGCCTGTCGGGTCCGGTCATACCCCTTACAACGGGAGCCGGTACGTCGGCGCTTTCAGGAATCGGCGAGCAGCGGACAACATCACGCGTGCGCGACTGCACGGCCGGCTTCAAGGCCATCAGGACGACCGGATCTTCGTGCGGCCGGGAGCGACCGATGTGCGCGAGCAATCAACGGGCTGGTGCTGCCGGCGCCGGAGCAGATCCAGCCGAGTCCGTTCGAGCCGGCGCTGTTCGTGTTCTGCGACGCTTGGTCGGGCGTTTCCTGGGCGGAACATTGACATCGATGATCGGCAACCGCGACCCGGTGTCCCGACGTGTCGCGGTCGGAGGCCTGGAGGAATTGACTGAATCAGACCTCGCCACCTTGATCGGAACACGAGACGGCCATACCATCGCGAGCCGTTTCCTCCAGTTGCTTGATAGCCGCGAGTTGGACCCCACCAACGTCCAAGAAGCAGATCGTGTCGTGGACCAAATCGCGGATGAGGTAGTCGCCGAGTCAGCCAAGGAATACGGTTCGGATACGATTTTCGTCGAGGGTGATCCCTACGTGTTTGCCGCGCCCTACGGCCACCTGCGACTGTTGACAAGGATCGAAGCACCGGCGACTCTCCTGAATTGCCATGCCAGCACCTACACTGACTGCCAACGGCGGCGCGGCCGCGCCTTCCTACCCGCCGCTCGACGAGGTACGCCGGACGCTGCGCGTCCGGTGGTACCGCAGCCCCATCGATCCGGCCGTCCTGCGCAACCTCATGCGCCGGAGCGATCTCAAGGGACTGGCGCAGGTCTTCGCCTCCCTCGGTCTGGTCGCGGCCAGCGGAGTGCTGACCTACCTGCTGTTCGAGCGGCAGCTCTGGGCCGGCTTCGCGGCGGCGCTGTTCCTGCACGGCACCATGGCCAGCCTGTACGGCTCCGCCAACCACGAGTTGACGCACGGCACCGTGTTCCGCAGCAAGTGGCTGGGGCGCCTATTCCGGCGCGCGTTCGGCCTGCTCACCTGGTTCAACCCCTACGACTACGCGCTCAGCCACACCTACCACCACCGCTATACCCTGCACCCGATGGGGGACCGCGAGGAGGTGCTGCCGCACGCACCCGCGTTCCGGGTCCTGTACGTGCTGCAGCTCCTCACCTTCAACGTCACCGGCGGGCCGCACACCAGCGGGTTGATGCCGGTACTGCGGATGACCCTCAGAACCGCGCTCGGCCGACCCCTGTCACGCTACGCCGGCGGCAACGGGAAACGCGACAAGATGGAGTGGATGGCGGCGATCTACGCCGGGCATCCGGAGGAACGGCGCAAGTCGGTGCGCTGGGCGCGCACGGTGCTGCTGTTCCACGGCGCAGTGCTGGCGGCCGCGATCTTGTTCCAGCTCTGGCTGCTGCCGGTGCTGATCAGCCTGGCGCCGTTCATCGCCAACTGGTGGCGCTACCTCACCCACCTGCCCATGCACTGCGGGCTGCGCACCAACGTGCCGGACTTCCGCAAGTGCACCCGCACCATCAAGCTGGATCCGGTGAGCACCGTGCTGTATTCGCACATGAACTGGCACCTGGAGCACCACATGTACGCCGGCGTGCCGTGCTACAACCTGCGCAAGCTCAACAAGGTGATCGCGGCCGACCTGCCGGAACGCAAGTCGCTGGTGGGCGCGTGGCGGGAGATGCGCGCCATCTGGCGGCAGCAGTTGATCGATCCGGACTATCAGTACGACATGCCGCTGCCACCGTCCGCCAAGCAACTCGACGAGTCCGCCCCCGCGCGCGGCGCGCCCGCCCGCACCTTGGGCACGGGCGAGGAACTGCGCGCATCGATCGGCGACTTGGCGCCCGCGGCGATAGCGGACTGACCCCCGGCGCCAGGGCCAGGCCCAGGCTCAAGGGACCAGGCCCGAGGCGACCATAAGGACCGGATACCAGGCGAGCGAGACCGCGACGATGGTGTAGTGCACGCGGTCCAGCCATTGCCACCATTTTTCCCGCCATGGGCTGCGCCATCTCTCCGTCCACGATTGGAACGCCAGATACAGCACGTACACCGTTGCCGCGGCGGTAAGGTAGGGAAGCACAAACAGCAGCCGGACCCACGGGTAGTAGCCGAAGTTGCGCACCACCTCGCCCGTCATCCACGTCCGCTCGCCGGCGAGAACGGAAGACACGGGCCAGGGCAACCCCTGGGACGGCGCCAGCGTCGAGAACGAAAGCAGGACGTCCCACCCCGCTCCCGCCGCGAACGAGAATCCCGCGCTGACCACGATGACGGCGGCGGCAGTAAGTCGCGGGTGGCCACTCGCCCGCGCAGCCGGCCCCGCGCCGGTACCGACCTGCCGGATCACGGCTGCCAGCGGCCAGAGGATCAGTGCCGAAAGCTGGAGCACCTGGATCAGCAGCACGCCCAGTGCCAAAAGAACCTTGCGCAGGGGGCCGTCGTGCCACACGAACGAAACCGGCGTAGGCCGTTTGAGGTAGATCGTGCGAAACCCGGAGTCTGAGCAGTCCGGCGCTGGATCGGCGCCTGGTACGTTCAGGAACGTTCCGACCAGGGCGCGGCCGCACTGCGTATCGATTCCCACGCCGTGGCCTCCCATCGGCACCACGTACGAATGACTGCGACTCAGCGTTTCCGCCGCCAGGTCGGCCCACCGCGGCGGGGTGATCGGGTCAAACTCACCGGACAGCAGGAGGGTGGGGACGGAACTCGCAACCGGCGCTCTGTCCATGGGCTCGGTTGCCGGGTCATGCCAAGCCGCGCACAGGGCGGGAATCAGATCCACCGCCTCGGGATCGGCGATCCGTGGGTGAGCGGCCGAATCCGCCAGGACCCCGGACAGGTCGTCGAAGCCTCCCTCGGCGTGGCAGAGCAGCGCCGCCCACGCCGCCGAGTTGTCGAACATTGGTCCCCATCCACTCATCGGTTGGATGAATGCGTCGGCGACCGCGTGGTCTCCGCCAGCGATCCGGTGTACGAGGAACGGCAGATACGGAGTCCACGAGTTGCTGCGCAGCGACTCCTCCATCCTCCGCACCATGAAGTGACCGTCGACTTCCACCTCGTACCACTCCGATGAGTCGTGGTTGTGTTCCATGATGGTGGTCGGGTGTGCCGTGTAGCGGCCGACAACCTGCCAGAACTCGCGTTTCAGATCGGGATGGCGCCGGAAGCACTCCGGGTCTGCTTCGCAGCGGCGAAACAGCGCCTCCAACGCGGATGCTGCGTTCGCGTGCCGGGCTTGGGCGACGTTCACCTGCGGTGGCCACACGCCATCCAGAACTGCGCTACGGACGTGGTCCGGATAGTCACGCATGACAGTGAGCGCCGGCAGGGTGCCGAAGGAGCTGCCAAAGAGGTTGTAGGTCTGGTAGCCCATGGCCGTTGCAAGATCGGCCACGTCCGCCGCGATCGCTTCCGGCGTATAGGCGCCCATGTCGATGCCCTGCTCCGACAGGGAACGCTTGCATGCCAGCAAGGCGTCCACTTCCCGTTGCACCTCGTCCGGATCCAGACCGAGCGCGGGCAGCCCCGTTCTCCGGCGGTAGTAGACCGGGCACTCCAGCCGCGGCTCGGAGCGCCCGATGCCGCGCTGGTCCAGGAGGATGAGGTCGCGTTCCTCCCAGATGAACCGCGTATCGGCGATGAACGCCTGATCGCCGAACACGGCAGCTGCTTTGTGAAGGGCGCTCTCCCCTGGACCGCCTGCCAGGTAGATCACCGGATCGGGGCGCGGCGAGGGAACGGATCCGCGCAGCCGGGCCACTGCAAGCTTGATCACGTAGCCGTCGGGCTTGGCGCGGTCCTCGAGCACCGTCAAGAAGCCGCAGTCGACCTGCGCACCACGAGTCCGGCTGAACCAGACCGAGCAGTCGGTCGCGACGAACTCCGGCTGCGTGAACGGCGTGGCCGGGGGCGGCTCCTGCTGCGCCTGCGCCGCCGCTGCCACCAGGACCAGGGCCGACAGCGCCGGCAGCGAAACCCGCCCGAGGCCACCGCAGCAGACAACTATGGCAGGCATCTGCAGCGAGCGACTTCGGACTTGCATCGGTGCTTCCCGTTGCGATAGGGGACTCACGCTAGCCGGCGGCTCGCCGGGTGTCAAGCTGCCGCTCTGCCAGGTCTGCCAGGGACGTTACGCGTCTACCCGGTAGCGTTCGAGGATGCGGCGGTCGGGGTCGAAGCCGATGCCGTGTGCGGTGGGAATGGTGAACACCATGCCGGGGCCGACCGCGGGCGGGGTCAGGTTGAGCTCTTCGCGCAGCGGGTTGTAGGTGCGGTCCAGCTCCAGCAGCGGTTCGCGCGGCGCCAGCCCCGGCGGGCAGGGCGCGATCATCGCCAGCGCCTGCAGCGCGGCGGCGACGGCGATGCCGGTGCCCCAGACGTGGGTGATGCAGCGCACGTGGGCGGTGTCGGCCAGGTCGGCGATCTTGAGCAACTCGGTGAGCCCGCCGGCGGCGCAGCAGTCGGGCTGGACGATGTCGGCGGCCTCGTGGCGCAGCAGCTCGGCGAACCCCCAGCGGCCGAACTCCGCCTCGCCGGTGGCGACCGCGATCGGCGACTCGCGCCGGAAGCGGCCCAGCCCGCGCAGGTCCTCGGGGATCAGCGGCTCCTCGAACCAGTCGATCTGCAGCGGCTCCAGCCGCCGGGCCACCTCCCGGGCCGTGGCCCGGTCGTAGGCGTGGTTGGCGTCGACCATGATCCGGATCTCCGGCCCGACCGCCGCGCGCACCGCCTGCACCACCGTCACGTCATCGTCGATCCCGAACCCGATCTTCACCTTGAGCGCCGTGAAGCCCGCCGCCACGTAGCGCTGCGCCTCGTCCACCAGCAGCGGCGCCTGCCCGGTCAGGCTGCCGGCCGCGCGCTTGCGGTAGAACCCGGTGGCGTAGGCGGCGACCTGCTGCCGGTAGTTGCGCCCCGCCAAGCGGTGGCACGGTACCCCAAAGTGCTTGCCCGCCAGGTCCCACAGGGCGATGTCCACCGCGCTGAGCGCCTCCAGGGCGGTCCCTTTGCGGCCGTGGTCGCGCATCGCGTTGTACAGCTCCAGCCACAGCGTCTCGCGGTCGCGGGCGTCGCGCCCGAGCAGGATCGGCGCGTACACTTCGTCGATCAGCGCCGCGTTGGTGGCCGGCGGCCCGAACGACTCGCCGTAGCCGACCGCGCCGTCGGCGGTCTCGATCTCCAGCACCAGGGAGCGCCGCGTGCGATACCACGCCTGCGAGTAGGCGAACACCTCGCCGTCCGGCAACTCGACGCTGAGGATGATCGGGCGTACGTGGGCAATCTTCATCGCTGAGAATATAGTGAACCATAAGGAACGGCATGATCGAGAGCTTCGACTACTTCTACGGCGGTCACGTGGCGATGACCGAGCTGGGGTTCGCGGGACGGCGCGTGGACGACCGGGTGGAGTCGGACCGCCACCTGGCCAGCGTATTCGACGAGACGGTGGCGATCGCCGAGCTGATGGAGCCGCTGCACTACGACACGCTGTGGCTGGCGGAGCACCACTTCCAGCGCGAGGGCTACGGCTGCGTCGGCAACATCCCGCTGTTGAGCGTGCACCTGGCCGGCAAGACCGAGCGCCTCAAGTTCGGCGCCATGTTCAACACCGTGCCCGCCTGGCATCCGCTGCGGCTGGCGGAGGACTTCGCAGTCGCCGACATCCTCACCGGCGGGCGGGTGCGCTTCGGCATCGGCCGCGGCTACATCAACCGCGAGGTGGAGACCCTGGGCGCGGCGCTGGATGACGATGCCGCCAACCGCGAGCTGTTCGAGGAGCAGGTGGAGATCATCTTCAAGGCCTGGAACGAGGCGAGCTTCGCGCATCGCGGCACCCACTACCGGCTTCCCCCGCCGGTCCGCCACCGCGAGCAGGAGCTGAATGAAATCACCCTGGTGCCGCGCCCGCGGACCCTGCCGGTGGAGTGCTGGCAGCCGATCTTCAGCGCCAGCCCGCGGGGCATCGAGTTCATGGTCCGGCACGGCATCAAGGGGGTGGTGCCGGGCGGCGCGCGGGTGGAAGAGATCGCCCGCTCCTGGCAGGCCGCGCTGGCTGCGAACGGGCGGGCGACTGACCTGGGGGAGGACCTGGCGCTGGTGCTGCAGGTGGTGATGGCCGACTCCCAGGAGCAGGCGCTGCGGGAGGCATCCACCTGGTTCGAGGAGCAGCTCAAGGTGCTGGCGCCCCTGGGCAGGATGCCGTTCCTTACGCAGGAGCAGGTGCTGGCCACCTACGATCCGCACGCCGCGCCGCGGGCCGGCCTGCCCACGGCGCGCGACCTGGTGCGCGACGGCGCCTGGATCTGCGGCCCGCCGGAGCACGTGTACGAGCGCCTGTGCGAGTACCAGGAGCGGCTGCCCGGACTGCGCCGGGTGTCGGTGGGCGCCGGCGCGCTGGGGATTCCTCCGGCGGCGATCCGCGAGACGATCGCCCGCTTCGGCGCCGAAGTGCTGCCGCGGTTCGCCGTGGCCGCGGGCGCGACGACCGGTTGAATGGAGGCCAAACGCGAGGACTACGCGGCGCGCGGCTACTTCATCGAGCGCGGCCTGATTCCGGCTGCCACCGTGGAGCGGCTGAAACGCCGGATCGCGGCGGCACTGGAGGTCGGCAGCCTGGACGACGTGGAATTCGACGCAGCCCGCGCCGGCGGCGACGATCCGATGGGGCCGGAACGGTTCCGCAAGGTGTCCGGACTGTGCCGGCGCTACCGCGAGGTGTGGAACGAGTTCGTGGCCGCCCCGCGCGCCATCGCGCTGGACCGCGAGCTGGTGGGGGACAACGTGCGGCAGTGGTTCAACGCGGTGTTCACCAAGCCGGCACGGGTGGGCGAGGAGACCCCCTGGCACCAGGACATCGGCCTGTGGACCCAACGCCCTGCAACGCGCTGCCTGCGCCCGCTCTACCGCGACGCCCTCAGCTTCTGGGTGGCGCTCGATCCCGCCACGCGCGAGAACGGCTGCCTGCAGGTGGTGCCCGGCTCGCACCGCGGTCCGGTGGTGGACCATGTGCAGTACCCGGACGCGGTGCACGTGGAGCTGCCGCGCGGGTTGACCGGCGACCTGACCACCAACCACGTCCCGCTGGAGCCGGGCGACGCGATCATCTGGCACGCCCACCTGTGGCACTTCAGCCCGCCGAACCGCAGCGACCGCAACCGCTGGGCGATCGCCATGGTGACTCTGCGCGACGCCGATGCCCGCGGCGCCGGGCGCGACGACCTGCCGTGGCTGGTGCGCGACGGGAAGCCACAGCCGTTTCCCGGAGGCCCATGACCGCGTCGCTATTCAGCGAGACCCTGGCCGCGCTGCCGGTTGCCGAGGCGATCGCCGCCACCGCCCGGCTCGGCTTCCCCGCGATCGAGCTGCTGTGCGCGGCGCCGCACCTGGACCACGCGAGGGCGCGCCGCGACGCCGCCGACGCCGCCGCCCGAATTCGCGACGCGGGCCTCGCCGTGTCCGCGCTGTCGCTGCACAACAGCTTCACCGAGCGCAGCGGGTTGGCCGAGCAGCTCCGCCACGCCGGTACCTTCATCGAGCTGGCCGCGACCTTCGATACCGGCCTGCTGCAGCTGGATCCGGGCCGCCCGACCGCCCAACTTGCCGCGCCGGACCACTGGGACTGCCTGCGTGGCGCAGTACGCGAGCTCGCCGCCATGGCGCGAGACGCGGGCGTGAAGCTGGCCTTCCACACCACCATGCACCAGATCACCAGCACCCTGGCCGGGGCCGAACGCTTCCTCGAGTGCGCCCCGGAGGACTGCATCGGGGTGACGGCGGACTTCGCCAATCTCAGGATCAACGGCGCCGACCCGGAGCAGGTGATCGCCCGCCTCGGCGGCCGCATCCTGCATACCCACATCAAGAATGGCCGGGTTGCGGCGGACAGTACCTGGCTGTTCTCGCGCCTGGACCGCGGGCTGCTGGACTACACCGAGCTGCTGCCGCGGCTGCACGCCGCCGGCTATCGCGGCTACCTGTCGATCGAGAGCATCGGCCGCAACGCGCGCAAGTACCCGGCGCCGGAAGCGGAGCGCGCGGCCGCAACCGACCTGACGCTGCTGCGGGCGTACCTGGAGCAGGCGGGGATCGAGGGCTGATGCAGATCCCCGGGATCGACCGGCCGCTCTCGGCCCTGGCGCTGGGGAGCCACTACTACCGGCTCGCCGACGGTGACCACTGGCACCGCCTGATGGACCACTACCTGGAGGCCGGCGGCACGCTGCTCGACACCGCGCGCAGTTACGCGGAGAGCGAACAGGTAATCGGCCGCTGGCTGGCGCAACGGGACGTGCGGGAGCGGCTGGTGCTGCTGACGAAGGGGGGCCACGGCCAGCGGCACGGCGTGATGGAGGGCGAGTTCGGGGCCGTCATCGAGGCCGAGCTCGACACCAGCCTGGAGGTGCTGGGAGTCGAGCAGGTGGACCTGTACCTGCTGCACCGCGACAGCCTCGCCTGCGACGTGGGCACGATCATCGAAACGCTGAACCGGGAGCTGCGGCGCGGACGGGTACGGGCGCTCGGGGCATCCAACTGGGAGTACGGCCGCATCGAGCAGGCCAATGCCTACGCGCGCGACCGCGGCCTGCAGGGGTTCTCGGTGATCAGCAACCACCTGGCGCTGGCACGGCCGGCGGAACCGTTCTGGCCGGGACTGGTGGCCGTGGGGCCGGACGGATGGGGCTGGCACCGGCGCACCGGCATCCCGCTGCTGGTGTTCTCTGCCCAGGCGCGCGGCTTCTTCTCCGGCCGCTACGGGCCGCACCAGCGTGCCGCTGCACCCGGTACCCTGGACCCGTACGACGCGCGGATGCTGGAGGTGTACGGCAGCGACGCCAACTTCGCCCGCCTGCAGCGGGCGCGGCAACTCGGCCGGGAGAAGGGCGGCTACTCCGCCACCCAGGTCGCCCTGGCCTGGCTGCTGCACCAGCCGCTGCCCTTGATCCCGATCGTCGGTCCACGCAACCGCGAGGAGCTGGCGGCCTCGTTCGCGGCCCTGGAGCTGCGCCTCACCCCCGCGGAGGCCAGCTGGCTGGAACACGGAGTGATCCGGTGAACGTCCCTGATCCGACGGTAGACCATTTCAGCCAGTGCAACACACACGTTCGACGGATTGCAGATCGCATTCGCGAGCACACTCGCAGTTAATCGCGATCAGCCCACTGCACCGATGCGGCCGCCACGGAGATCGTTCATGCTATTCGCGACGTGTTGGCCTCTTCGTCCAACCTCCCGTCCTGGAATCTGCTGCCAACCAGATTCGAGTTCACGCGCCGATTTCGTGTCTGGAGACAATTGCAACGTAGGTCGCAATGATAGTGCAGCCGCGATGTCCGAAATGGTTCTCAAAGTCAGATTCCTACCACCGCCGAACACTTGTGAAACAAAACCAGGGGTACGTCCAATCCGCTTTGCCAACTCGCTCTTCGTCACTCCAGCGTGCTCAAGTGCCTGAGTCAATCTATTGGTCACGTCCAGGATTAGTTCTTCCTGCTTTACTAGTCTTTCGAAATCCTTATCAGGTGTATCCAAGGAATCGTTTACATGCATCCTCAGACTCCTATTAATCTGACTTGTCACTACTTCTCATAATGAGAACCTAGAATCCTCACGGCTTTATCAAGGTCGCTATCCCGATGGACTTCCACACCGCGGTCCACATTTACATATATGTAAATACACGTCTATCCCTTCTTTGGTCAAGCGATTGAAGGAATCTGAAGGATCTGTCATACGGGCCAGCGCACCAGGCTGTCGACGTCGACCGGCTGCCCGGTGCGGATCGAGGTGTTGGCGGCGATGCCGGTCAGGATCGACCAGGCACCGTCGACGTGGCTGGCACGGCGCCGGAAGGGATCCGGTGGCGGATTGCCGAACATGTCGTCCAGCAACACGGGGTCGCCGCCGCCGTGGCCGCCCTCCGCCTCCTGGATCTCCACCAGGTAGGGCTTGCCGAAGTGGGGCGACACCTTGAGCGCGCGTTCCCGTGCCGCGCCCTCGTCGCGCTGGGCGCCGCCGGCGCTCACGTAGCTGCTCTCCACCACCAGCAGCTCCAGCCGCCCCTTGCTGCCGTTCAGCGCGACGCGGAGCCCCTCCCACGGCTGGTAGGCGTTCAACGAGTAGGTCATCATCGCGCCGCTGTCGTAGCGCACCAGCAACGCCATGGTGTCCTCGATCGAGATGCCGTCCCCGAACACGCTCTGGTCGCGGTAGTAGCCGTCCTCCGCCTCCGCCTCCAGGTACATGGCGCGCAGAGTCTCGTTGGCGGTGAGGTCGATGGCGAAGGGATCCTCCTGGGCCGCTGCCGAGCCGTGCGCCCGCGAATAGAACTGTGTGATACCGCGCTCCTCGGCGTTCTCGCGGCCGTAGAAGCGCAGGTCGCCCAGTGCCATCACCGTGCGCGGGCGCGACGCCAGCCAGAAGTTGATCAGATCGAAGTGGTGGGTGGCCTTGTGCACCAGCAACCCGCCGGAGTTGCGCTTGTCGCGGTGCCAGCGGCGGAAGTAGTCGGCCCCGTGGCGCAGGTCGAGCAGCCATTCGAAGTGCACCGAGAACACCTGGCCGATGGTGTCCGCCATGAGCAGCTCGCGCACCTTGGTGGAGTGCGGCGCGTAGCGGTAGTTGAAGGTGACCCGCAGCTCGCGCCCGGTGCGGTGAATCGCATCCAGGATCTGCTGGCACTTCTCCGCGTCGACCGTCATCGGCTTCTCGCTGATGGCGTCGCAGCCCAGCTCCATGGCGCGCACGATGTAGCGGTGATGGGTACGGTCGATCGACGTCACGATCACCGCGTCCGGCCTGGTCTCGGCGATCATGCGGTCGAACTGCTCCGCCGGGTAGGTGGGGACCGTGGCGCCTCCGGCAGCGCGATGAATCCTGTTGGCCAGGTCGAGCCGGGTCTGGTTCACGTCGCAGAACGCCACCACCTCGGCGCGCTCGGCGTAGCGGCGGGGTATCGCCTCGTAGAAGAACCGCGCGCGGCCACCCACCCCAACCTGGACGTAGCGCCGGCGCTTCGCTGCAGAACTCATGAGGTGCGCACGATAACGCGGATTGCCCTTCGACGCGAGTGGCGCCAGGCAACGCTCGCTCCCCAGACAGAAGCATCCACGGGCCTTGGCTCTGAACCATGGCTGTCCGCCGTAGGGCAACCCGGCTCAGGAATTAGATTACATATCGGGTTTCCAAACGCCACTAGGGCGCAGATAATGTATGATTGCCGGACAGGCACGGAGAGAGACTGGATGGGCACGGTGCTTGACGACGTGACGAGCGATACGGTCGATGCGACGCACGTACGGCGGCGCGTCGATGACTGGGAGGAGCGTGTGCATGGCCTCTACGCCATGATCGGCGACTGGTTGCCGGTCGGATGGGAGGCGCGCCGGGCCGCCCCGGTTGTCATGCATGAACCCCTGATGCGCAAGTTTGGCGTGCCTGCAAGACCGATGCCCACGCTTGAGCTCCACGACCGCGCGGGCCATGTCGCCAAGCTCGAGCCGCGCGTCTTGTGGATCATCGGCGAAAACGGCCGGGTCGACTTGAAGCACGACGGGCGGTACTACTATATCGTCGACACGGCCGACAACTTCGCGCTGCCGAACTGGGAGGTCTCTCGTGCCGAGCGGCGGAGCGACCGGGAGATCGTAACGCGCAATTGGTTGAGGCGCGTTCTTCAGTGAGCGACCTTCAGGCTATTGCGGACGTATACGAGAAGATCGATCTCCATCTTCAAAGCCTTCGCGACATGGAGGACAGGGCTGGCGAGGATCCGGCGCCGGCTCCCGTCGATCAAGAGCAGAGCATCAACGACCAAGCTTACTTCGTGCTCGCGTGGGGGCAGTTGGAGGCTGACATCGACGAGGCCTGCCGGGATGCCATCCGCGCCGGACAATCGGACGAGGACTGGCGGTATCGGCGTGCCTGGTCCCTCTACAATCCGGAAGACCGCCGGCTGTCGGGCCTGAGCTTCGAGAACCGGCTGACGCTGGTTGTCGAGAGGGGCAGTGACGACTGGAAGAGAACCATGCATCTCTACAACGTCCGCAACCAGATCGCCCACGGCACCCTCCTGTCGGGACGGATCGACATGGCGAGCGTCATCCAGGATTTCTTTCGGATTCAGTCATCGCTCACACGGGCGTGATCGGCATTAGTACCAAGCCACGGCAAGCGTATGCAGGTAGTCCGCAGTACCAACAGATAGACATCCGCGGGTCGGGGATGGTCCGGATACACCCTCTCCGGGTCCGCAACCAGCATCACGTCAGGTTGCGAGAGGTTTACGTCGTCCAAGTCGTCGGAGAGACGCAACGGAACTTGGATCACCACCTGCGCATGATCCCCGAAGGCACGCTGAAACCGCCTGTCGAGGAGGGAAACGGCCGCGGCGTGCGGTGGATCGATGGTCATGACGACGAGCTGGCCTTCAAGCAGTTCAACATGCTGATCCCCATCGATGATCCCCGCGCGCTCCATGGCGCAGACCTCGCGATAGGTGAAACGGCGAACCCCGAGCACCGCTGCCAGATCCCGTTGCAGCTCTCTTTGCGTCAGAACACCCATGGAGTCTGCCAAAGTATACCACGGCCCACGTCACGGTTGCCGGACGCGCGCTTGACAAGGCTCTCCCTTGTCGCCTCCACTCGCATCACCCTCGGACACGGATATCGGGTGTACCGACGATGCATACCGGACAGGCAGGTGACATTCCGCTGGTGTGGATGGAACCGGAAACCACCGAGACACGCACCCTGGTGATATGGCTGCCGGGGTTCAGCGGCACCAAGGAAGCGATGCAGCCCTACCTCGCCGACCTGGCGGCGGCCGGCTTCGTGGCGTTGAGCTTCGACCCCTACCAGCATGGCGAGCGGCGCGTCGAGTCGCTCGACGAACTGCGTGCGCGAGTGCGCGGCAACATCCGGCGCCATTTCTGGCCGATCCTGGCGCGGACCGCGGAGGATGTTCCGCGGGTGATCGACTGGGCGGTGCGGCGCCTCGGCGTGGCCGAGATGGCCGGCATGGGCGGGATCTCGGCCGGCGGCGACACCTCCGTCGCGGCCACCGCGGTGGACCCTCGCATCGCGGTGGTCGCCGCGGCCATCGCCACCCCCGACTGGCTGCGGCCCGGCTCGTTCGAGCCGCCGGGGGCGCCCGACGCGGCGGCCCAGGCCTGCTACGAGCGGCGCAACCCGCTCACCCACCTGGCGGCCTATCGCCACACCCCGGCCATCAGCTTTCAGAACGGCGCGCTGGACCAGCAGGTGCCGCCCGACGGCTCGCAGCGCTTCGTCGCCGCGCTGCGCGAGGAGTTGTACGCGAATTGTCCCGAGCGCCTGGAAGTGGTCCTCCACGAGGGGACAGCCCACGAGTTCACCGCCGCCGGCTGGACCAACGCGCTGGCGTGGTTCCGCCGCCACCTGTCCCCTTAGCCCCCTTAGCCCGGTTGGTAAGTGTGGCCTCTGCTGGTCGACACACGCGGGCCACGCGGTCACGCCAGCTCGGCGCGGTTGCACGCGCCGGCAACGACGCGATGCACCAGGACCGCGTCGGCGTACGCCTCCCGGGCATCGGCACTCCGGTAGAACTGAGAGGGCGTCAGATCCTCGCTGCCATAGAAGGCAAGCTCGCGGTCACGACGCAGCTTGCGGGATATGTCGATGAGCCGGTCGAGCTCGGCAGCGACGCTCGGCAGTCTCTCCCTGTTGGCGTCCAGGACGGGACTGACGTCGTGAATCCTCGGTACGTCGACCCGAGCGAAGCGGAGCAACGCCTTGAGCGCAATCTCGACGACCTCCTGCGACTCGCGCACCACATCGGCCCAACTCTCTTCGGCGAGCAACACTTCGATTGCGCGCAAACGGCTGCGCCCGCGCCGCAGATAATCATCGACCAGATCCAGATTACGCATTCGCCCCTACGTGGATCCAGTACGGGTGTCCGTACGCAACACGGCGCTGCAGCTCGCCGGCAGCGATGCGGTCACGCACCCGCGCCAGGGTTCGCGCCAGAACGCCGGTGGGATCCAGCACCACCACACCGTGCAATGCCACCTCCAGCCAGAGCGACCCGATGGCGGCGTCCGCCGTCGGCAGATGGGCGAAATGCGGCGACACGACACCCGCGTCTGTATGGACCGCATCCACCGCCTGATCCCAGCGCGTATAGAGCGCGCGCGACACTGCCACCGACTCGCTGACCGCGATCAGCAGGTCAAGGTCCGACGTGGCCGTATGCTCGTTTCTGATCCGTGAGCCGAACACGACCAAGCCGACCAGCGCCTCGTCGAACTCCGCCGTCAGCGCTGCCAACAACGCCGCGGTAATCATGCCGCCAGTGCCGCCGCCGCGAACCGCGGCAGTCAGAATCGAACGACAGTAGTAATTGAGCGAGACACCGGTCCGCGCCGCGGCGGCCTTGAGCGCTCCATGAATCTCCGGCGGTATCCGCAACACGAATCGCCCGGAAAGCGGCTCCGCTGCCGCCCCGCCTCTCGCGCCCGTCGCAAGCATTCTGATATCATAGTACTACTCTTCTTGAGCATCAACCTGCTCGACCGTAGATGCTTCTCATCTGCCGGCCGTCGAGGGACAGGACTAGCGATTCCTGGGTGCTGTCCCGGCGGCCCGGGTAGACCCGCGCCGCGGTCGACAGGGATGCTCAGTTCGACCGCTTCGCCCCGTGGTCGCTGGCCTCGTTCGGGTTCGCTCGCCGTCAGCCGGCGCTCAGCCGCTCGTCGGGGGTGCGGTGAATCTCCATCGGCGGCTCGCCGCCCGCGTACCGTGGGATAAGGGGGTCGATCTTGGCCAGCGCGTCCGGCGGCCACTCGGCGTGCTTGCGGTGCATCTCGCTGTGGTAGTAGCTCTGCACCGGCTCCTGAAGCTGGCTGAACAGCGGGTAGAACCAGATCGTGATGACGGTACGGCGCTGGTCCGACTCGTTGCTGTGCGCGGCGTGGAACATGCGCGCGTCGCCGACTACCAGGTCGCCGGCCCGCACCGGTACGTCCACCTCGCCCTCGTGGTCGAGAAAGCGCGGATCGGCGGCGTTCTCCATGCTGTTGATGTCCCGCTCGTGGGCAACGCCCAGGTCGTGCAGGTCGTGCCGGCGGCGGTGGCTGCCCGGCAGCAGGCGCAGGCAGCCGTTGTGGCGGCTGGTATCCTCCAGGTAGTACATCAGGAAGATCATCCCCGGCACCTCGCTGTAGGAGCGCGGGTCCTGCCACAGCATGCAGTCCTGGTGCCAGTACAGGCGCGGTCCACCGGGCGGCTTGCTGATGATGACGGCCTTCCAGAACTTTATATCCGTGAACCCCATGCGGCGCAGCTCGTCGAGGGCCGCAGGATTGCCGATCAGATCGGCCAGCTCCGGGTAGCGATCGGAGTCGATCAGCGTGCCGGGCGATCGGGTGCGCGCCAGGCGCTCTTCGTCCTGGGTGGCGATGGCGCGTTCGGCGCAGGCGCGGGTGTGCTCGATGAGCGAGGGCGACGCCATGCCCCGGATGATGCAGAATCCCTCTCGTTGCAACTGCTGGAGACGCTCCGCGCCGACGGCATCGGTGGGCGTAAGCGTCGGCGCAGTGTAAGTCGCGGCCATGGCTGCATGCTAGTGCCGGGCGAGCGCCCCGTCAACGAGTCCCCAGCTACTGGAGCCGCGAAGATGAAGCGTACGCGCACGCTCGCCACTCGGTGATGTAGTCTCGTGGGATCACGGTTCCGTCTGGACTGTGTACCGATGCCAGCGGCTCGGTGATGCTGCTGCTGCCATGCATCGGTACCGTAAGCCGGCCTGAACTGCCTCGTCCCCGTACGGCGGTGCGCGAGCGTTCCCTACTTGATCGAAGAAACAGCCGGGTAGGTCCCGGTAACGGTATCAGCTATGAGGTCTCCAATTACTGCCGCCTGTGATGAGCCGTAAGCAGGAAGGCCATTGATCTCGCAGTGCGAAGGATCTTCCGGATGGTCAGCTTCGGCCGGCAGAGGGTGACGGACAAAGCGGAGTTCGCAGGCACCACGAGTCTTTTCTCTGGTAGTGCCGACCTTCAACTCTGCCAGACGACCATTCTTGCTCATTACTATGCGCGACAGAGCCCTCACTATGTCTATCTGTTCCTGCTTCGATGCATCTGCAAAACACTCCAGCCAGTTTACTGATAGACCAACCTCTTGCGGTCGCAATCGAAACGCTTCACCGGATGCCCTTCCGTTGCTGAGAACCGACTTTGGTCTGACGTACCGAACCACGTTGTCGCTGGCAGACAACTCGGTACGAATCTCTGCGTTTCTCACTATCGATGCAACAGAATATGAATGAGTTTCAAGGTGCGAGCCACTGTAGTTCGCGCGCCGGTTGGAGGTGTGTTAGCAGACCAGACAACATACTCACAGTTCTGGTCGCCGAAAAACTCGACTCCTATGTGTACATCATTCTCGTCGTATATTGCCCTCAGGTTGCCGTCGTCAGTGGCCACTACATCGAACTTGCTGTAACAACCAGATATCTCACGAGATCGGACGAATGTCCAGAAGTCATCTTCGGACTTGACTCTCAACGTAACGCCATCCTCTTCGCAGTACCCCTTGAGTCGTGTGATTCTGCTCTCAAGTCCTGCATTATGTAGTGACCGAGTTGTCCATTCGAACCGCTCAATGCTTGGAAGCAGCAATCCCGGAGAGAACGGGATCACTCTTGTAGATGGGTTAGCGGTGATCCACTCCCACTCACTCGCACTCGGCTCCCACTCAGTTGTCGCTGTTGCACTACTCATTTGATCTTGGAGAATGGAAACCGCTCAAATAAGGTTTCGAGTCTGAAACGATGTTGCCTGATTCGTCTACCTGTTGTATCCTCACTTCGTAGTCCGTGTCGGGCTTCCAGCCGGTGAATCCCAAGGAGTTCATCGGTACAAGGAATCCTACGCCCCACTCAGTCGAACCTCTCTCGCGAACACGTACATCATATAGCACCGGTGGTCTGAATTGAACCTGAACGCCAATTTCGTGTGGGTCGTCGAGTTCGCATAGCGCGACTCCCTTTAGGGTAACTACGAACGACTTGCTGTTCGCATCCCAAGCGACGGGCGGGACACCCTGCTGACTGACGTTGTGCCAACCCTTTTTAGGACCCAATCTTTCACGTTCGTCGGTCGGATCTGCCATAATCATCGACTCGGTGCACGCAATATACACGATGTTATACCCTGGCGTGATCAACAGGTGTCAAGTGGCTGATCGAGGCTGGACCACAACGAGAGCGCCGTGCCGCCCCGGAAGGCCAGCGCCTCGGCGAGCGAGGGTTCGGAGAATATCTTGACCAGGGCGCGGCTGATGACGAGGTCCTGCTCGATCTGGAAGTCCACTGTCCACGGTGCCCGCGCTCGCCACTCGGTGATGTAGTCTCGTGGGATCACGGTTCCGAGGTCGGGATTGAGCCGCCGTGCAAGGCCGCCGTGGCCGTTCGGTCACGGGAAGAGCGCTCGTAGGAGGGTGTACCTGCACCCGCGGCGCGGTCGAGGGGTCCTGCTCGCCTTCAGCCGGCGCGCAGCCGCCCGTCGGGGGTGCGGTGGATCTCCATTGGCCCCGCGTCGCCCCCGTACCGCGAGATTGGCGCGAAGCGATCTTGGCCAGCGCGTCCGGCGGCCATTCAGCGTGCTTGCGGTGCATATCGCTTTGGTAGTAGCTCTGCTCCCGCTCCAGGAGCTGGCGGAACAGCGTCACGTCAACGAGGCCGCTTGCCGATTGTTGTTGTGGCGCCACTCTTGACACCCCATGCGCCGATTGCAACGCTGTCTGGCGATGGCACCGATCGCTGAGTTCCGCGCGGCAAACCAGGTCGCCGCCGTTGACGACGGCACCGCCAGGCGGGACGAACGCGGTGAGTGGTCGCCGCGCGTGCAGGGCGTGGCGCCGCTCATCGACAGGGCGTGGAGACCGTTGCGGGTCCTGCGCTACCTGTTCACGGCACTGCACGCGGGGACCGCGGTAGCGACCTTGCATGACCGGACCGAGCAGCTGCGGCAGCGCATGCGCCGCAAGCGCCGCATGCCCACCGCAGCCAAGGGCCTCGGCCAGTAGCAGCCGCAGCGACTCCGAGTGTCCATACCGGCCTTTTTCTCCAGTGCGCTCCACCGCATCGACCCGCACGTCGCGGATGCACTGGCCGGCGAGGCGCGCCGGCAGCGCGAGCAGATTGTGCTGATCGCATCCGAGAACATCGTCAGTCGCGCGGTGCTCGATGCCCTGGGCCACGAGATCACCAACAAGACGCTCGAGGGCTACCCCGGAAATCGCTTTCATGGCGGGGCGCAGTTCCTCGATGTCGTCGAGCAGGCGGCGATCGATCGTGCCCGGGAGCTGTTCGATTGCGAGTACGCCAATGTGCAGCCGCATTCGGGCACGCAGGCCAACCAGGCGGTATTCTTCGCGCTGCTGCAACCGGGCGATACGATCCTCAGCCTCGATCTGGCCGCGGGCGGGCACCTGAGTCACGGCGCCGCCCCCAACCTGTCGGGCCGCTGGTTCGACGCGCACCACTACTTGGTCTCGCCGGACAGCGGACTGATCGACTACGACGCGCTCGCGGAGCAGGCGGTCGCACTGCGGCCCAAGCTGCTGATCGCCGGCGGCTCCGCCTACCCGCGGGAACTCGACTTCGCTCGCATGCGTGAGATCGCGGACGCATGCGGCGCCCGCCTGCTGGTCGACATGGCCCATATCGCCGGGCTGGTTGCCGCCGGCGTGCACGTCTCGCCGCTGCCCTACGCGGATATCGTGACCTGCACTACGTCGAAGACCCTGCGCGGGCCGAGCGGCGGCCTGATTCTGGCGCGCGACGCGGCCCGGAAACGGGCGCTCAATGCGGCCATCTTCCCCGGCGTGCAGGGCAGTCTGCACCCACAGGTCATCGCTGCCAAGGCGGTGTGTCTGGGCGAAGCGTTACAGCCTGCCTTCAAGCGTTACGGAGAGCAGGTCAAGACCAATGCGGCGGTGCTGGCGGCCACGCTGGGCCGACGGGGCATCCAACTCGTCAGCGGCGGCACCGACACGCACCTGGTGTTGCTGGATCTGCGCAGACAGCAGATCACCGGGGCACGGGCTGAGGCAGTGCTGGAGGCGGCCAACATCGCATCCAACAAGAACCCGATCCCATTCGACGCCCGCAAGCCCTCGCAGTGGGCGGGTCTGCGCCTGGGCGTGGCCGCGGTGACCACCCGCGGTTTCGGCACCGATGAAATGGTTCGGGTCGGCGATCTCATCGCCGACCTGCTGCTGGCCGCGGCCAACGGTGACCCCGCCGATGCGGTCCGCCGCGCCGCCGCTGAAGTTGCGGATCTGTGTGCGCGATATCCGGTGTATCCGGCGGCAGGCCAGGCCGAAGCAGCGCCGTTTGAAGCGGCGCTCCGCGGCTGACAGTCGCACCACAGGCCTGTAGCCAGCGCGACCAGCCCGACCGTGTGCAGGGCCGGCGGTCGATTCCAGCCGCGCTCTAAGATCGCTCGAGTCTGGCCCGGTCGGGCTGGCGGTTGAACTCCGGCGGCTCGACGGTTCCGCGATAATCCGGGATCACCGGCCGGATCTTGTCGAG
The DNA here is from genome assembly GCA_965203905.1 of Spirochaetia bacterium. Classification (GTDB taxonomy): domain Bacteria; phylum Spirochaetota; class Spirochaetia; order SZUA-6; family Bin103; genus Bin103. Next base: position 7,633,215 of record CBDBDQ010000005.1, read on the forward strand.
CGCTTCCGGCGGCCACTCGGCGTGCTGGCGGTGGAACGCGTGGTGGATCCAGCTCTGCGTCGGTTCCTGCAGATCGTCGAACAGCGGGTGGAACCAGATCGTGATCACCGTCCGGTACTCGTCAGTGGCGTTGGCGTGGGTGGCGTGGAACAGTCGGGCGTCGCCCACCACCAGGTCTCCCGCCTGCACCGGCACGTCGACCTCCCCCGGGTAGTCGGCGAAGCGCGGGTCGTGCTCGTCGTCCATCCGGTTGATGTCCCGGGTGTGTGCCGTCCCCATCCCGTGGAGCTGGTGCCACCGGCGGTGGGTGCCGGGCAGCAGCCGCAGGCAGCCGTTCTCGCGCGAGGTGTCGTCAAGGTAGTACATCAGGAAGACCATCGGGGAATAGTCGCTGTAGGCGCGCGGGTCGTCCCACCACATGCAGTCCTGGTGCCAGTAGAGTCGCGGGCTGGGCCCCGGCTTGCTGATGATGACCGCCTTCCAGAACCTGCTGCCGCCGAATCCCATCGCCTCCAGCGCGGCCAACGCCCTCGGATTGCCGATGCATTCCGCCAGGCCCGGATGACGATTCGAGTTGATCAGCGTCCCCGGCGAGCGGGTAGCCTCGAGCTGCTCCTCGGACAGCTCGCCAACCGCCCGCATGGCGACCTCGCGGGTGTGCCGGACGGTGCCGGCGTCGAGCATGCCCTCGAGCACGCAGAAGCCTTCCTCGATCAGCTTCCTCCCCTTGCGATCGAAGCCGGTGGCAGGCGGGGCGCTACTAGCGGTACTCACTCATCCATCTTACTGGTACTGGTCCGCGGCGTCGCTGCCCCCACCAAGCGAATGGGTTGACCACACTGACGAAGTATCTCCCTCATGATCACCAATTTGCCGATGCCTGTCGGGTTTCCGCACTCGTCTCCTCGAACAAGCAGCCGAACTCCTCCGCGGAGCCGCGCTTATTGATTTGACTGAACGACTCTACCCAACCATACTGACTCTCATGGGAGTTCCAGCCACAACTGCCAAGACCTATCGGTACCGGTTCAAGGTCGACGGTCGGGTGATTCACCACGGCATTACCACCGACCTGCAGCGCCGCGAACGCGAACACCAAAAGCGGTGGCCCGGTGGAACCATTGAGCAGGTCGGCCAACCCACATCCCACCGCGACGCCTGGGAGTGGGAGAGGAAACAGGCAGTACCCGGCTCCGCCGCCGCCATTTGACCGGCGGCGGAGACCCTTCCAAGGCGCCGGGCCAGAACGTGCCGCGGTCAGCCCAGTCGAGCCATGTGTTCGTAACCGGCGCCGGTTTCACGCGTGCCTTCGTTCCAGACGCGCCCCTTCTGGTCGACGATTTTCGACAACGACGGCCTTGTGGACAGAGTCCGTGGCCTGCCGAACGCCAGCCGATTAATCGAGTGGGAGAGGAACCAGCACCCCGACGGATTCATCAACATTGAGCGACTGATGACCCGGCTCGACCAGCTCATGCCGTACGACCTCAGCCAGAACGCCGACGACGAGTACCGATTCCTGCTCGCGGAACTCAAGCGGGCGTTTCTCTACCGTCTCTCACGCGCCAGGGAGGGGCAATTTGACAGAGACGCTTTCGACGCGTTCGCCAGCCACTGCGCCACCAATCAGTTCGACTGTGTCACCTTCAACTACGACGACTTCCTCGATGAAGCGCTCAGCGACACCGGCCGGTGGACCCCGGTATGGACCCTCGCCTTCGAGACTCTGACCACAGCGAAGAAGGTCACCTTCATCGGCTACTCGTTCCCGTCCACAGACTTGGCTGCACGTACGCTCTTCTCCGAAGCACTGCGGGACTTGCCCCGCGAGAACATATGCGTAGTCGACTTGGCGACCGAAGAGGCCGACATCGTACGGTTCAAGAGCAGATACCGGGGCGTCCTCGGCGAGATTCCCGATCATCGGTTCTCATTCGACGGGGCTGGCCCATGGATTCGTACCTTGGTCGACGCGGTGACCGATCGGCACGGGTCGCCACCCAACCCGATCTAACTTGTCTCCTAACTGGACAATCAAGACAAGGCTGCGCTGCGGCTGCCCACGTATCCGCGCTATGAAGTGCTGCCGACGCTGGCTCTGGTCCGGCGGCACGAATCGATAGCCACCGCAATTCCCGGGACGAGAATCCCCGCATCTGCGGGAGTGCCTCCCGCAGGTCGTGCGAAAGGGGGTCGATGGTCCCGGCGCCCCAGCCTTCCTGCTCCTGGCGGCGAGGATCGCCTTGCCGATGTCCCAGTACAGCAGCACCATCGGCTGTTGGCGGCGAGCACAACGCGCACGCGTTCGGTGCGAATGCGCTCCTTGATCTCACCGAGCAGGGCCGCGTAGTCAGCGGGCAACTCTCCCTTTCCCGGGGCGCGGGGATCGAAGCGCCCGTGCGCCGGCGGCCCATGGACTTTCGTTCCGTCACAGACGCCTCGTGGGGCAGCGGCTCCTGGTCGACGCAGGCAGCTTGACGTCGTTGCCGCGGTACACGCGTTCGCCGCAGATCACCACGCGCTTGGGATCCCACACGCCGGCGTGGTGGTCCACCACGTGGTAGCCGGCGGTGAGCGTCATCCGGGTGCCGTCGGTGCGGTTGCGGCCGGCGGCGTGCATCAGCATGCTTGTCGATGGCCAGCACGCCGCCTGTCGGCATCGGGATCGAAATGCGCTGTTCCAGGAGCCCGGAGGCGATCCACCACGGATCGTGTTCCGTAATCAGGCCGGGACTCGTTCGCGACCTATTATGCGGAGTTCGATCTGGACCGCGCCAACGCGCTGCTGGACGAGCTCGGGCTGGAGTGGGACAGCAATGACGAGTGGCGGCTGCGCCCCGACGGTGAAACCGCTCCTCCTGGAGGGGCTTTGGGTCGCCGAGTGGCTCGGCCTCATGGAAGACCTGATGGACCTGGTGAAGGAGCATTGGGCGCGGGTCGGGATTCGCATGGAGCCGAAGTTCGTCCCGGAAGAGCTCGGTTTCCAGCGTGCCCAGGCCAACGAAATCGACCTGATGATCGGTGAAACTGCCACCGTGTCCGAGTTCCGCGCGCGCCGCTCCGAGCCGATCACCCTGGTGCCGCCCTGGCACTGGGCAACCTGCTGCGCCATGTCGTCGGTACCATGGCGGCAGTGGCTGGACAGCGATGGCGCCGAGGGCATGGAGCCGCCCCAGGACATCAAGGAGATCTGGGACATCGCGGAGGCCAGGCGGTTGGAGAGCGCGGCACCGAGCGCTACCAGGAGCTGAGCCACCAGTTGATCCGCCGCAACGTCGAAGGCCAGTACTGCGTCGGCTTCGTTACATACGCGTGAATTCGGGGGACGCTACCTGTCGGTCGAGTTGCGTGGCGGCAAGACCCAGTTCGCCTGCAACTCAAGGTCCGGCAACGCGGTGGGAGCCAGAGAGTCCCCCGGCAGAGAGCGGTGCACGATGCGGTAGCCCTTGGGACCAGGCTCGCGGTGGGACTCAATCTCGTCGTGCTGCAGATCGACGATCCACACCTCTCGGATACCGGATTCCGCGTACAGCGGCAGCTTGGGTTCGTGGTCGTACTTCAGCGAGGAGTCGGAGACTTCGATGAGGAGGAGTATGTCTTCCGGTTGAGGCGGCGCGAGGCGTAGCGGTCCTCCCGGTATGCCAGCAACATCACGTCAGGTTCCGGCTCCGAGATGTTGGAGGCGGCCATGGAATTCTGAACGTGTACCAGGGCACGTCCGGCCAAACGCTCGGTATTGAACGCTTCGTTCAACCGCAGAACGCAGGAACTGTGGCGAATACCGGCGGGCGACATGACGATGATCTCTCCTTCGATAAGCTCCAGACGCTCGTCCCGGACGCAGCACGCCCATCCTGCCCATGGCGTGGTAGTCCTCACGGGAGAACAGCCTGCGCGCCCTTCCGGTAGCCGAAGCGACCTCGGTCCGCGTCGCGATCATTTCACTATCGTACCATGGTCTTTAGGCGGTCGCGAACAACGGCAAGCGTCGGGCACGGCCAAGCGGGAAGCGACCGTTACTGGTACGGGGCCGCGGCGTCGCGCAGGCCGTCGCCAAGGACTACGCACCAGCGCCGGCACCGTGACCAGGCGTCGCGGGTGCGCATTCCGAAGCATCCGGGGTGAAGAAACTACAAACGTCGTTGGGCGGCTACTCCCGCCAACTCCCGCCAACTCCCGCCAGCGGCCGGACACGATGCGACGACGATTGATCCCGGTCGCCTCGACGGCGTGCGACGCGCGATCGCAGGCTACGGTCAGTCGGCTTGCGGTGGCAATTATGTCGAATCTGACATATAATTCGGACCTATGACGAAGTGAGGTGAGGCTGATGAATGAAGCCAAGACCGGGAAGCTCGAAAAGGCCGGGTGGAAATTGGGAACTCCCAAGGAGTTCCTGGGGCTCACCGACGAAGAGGCCGCTCTGATAGAGATCAAGCTCGCCCTGGCCAGGGGAATCAAGGAGCGACGGCTCTCCCAGCGGCTCACGCAGGCAGACCTCGCGAAGCAATTGAAATCGAGTCAATCGCGGATCGCCAAGATGGAAGCCACCGACGCGGCGGTGTCCATGGACTTCCTGGTCCGTTCGCTTCTCGTTCTCGGTGCGACGACTCAGGAAGTCGGACGGGTCATCGCAGGGAGTTCGGCAGTTCCGGTTGCCAGGATCACGTATGTCAGGTGAGGGCGCCGCCCAGCACGGCGACTTCGCCGCGGCGCGCGCGGTGGCGTTTGCCACGGAAGTCAGCGTATAGCGTGCATCGGCGTGCCCACCAGGCCGGCCAGCCCGTTGCGCAGTGGCTGGAATACGAGATTCCGTTGCGCCGCGTGCCGTTTTCGCACGGCGGCCACAACCGGGACTACAGCAACGCCCGCCACACCGTGTTCTCCGGCTACCGCAAGGCGCTCGCCTGGCTCGCCACCGGCCGGATCCCATTGGACGGCATGGTACGCCCCCGTCTCGCCGCGCGACGCGGCCGCCGTCTACCGCAGCCTGCAGCGCCGGGAGACCGAAGAGCTGTTCCTGATCTGGGACTGGACCGCGCTGTAGTTCCGCTATCGAACCGACCCTTCCACCTGGCCGCCGAGATGACCCGTACCACCCCTGAGGCGCGGGTCCAGCAGGTCGCGCATGGCGTCGCCGAACATGTTGAGGCTGTACACGGTGAGCGTCAGGCAGAGACCGGGCCAGAGAGCAAGCCATGGCGCCATTTCCATGTACTGGCGCCCCTCCCTGCTGAGCATGCCTCCCCAGCTCGGAGTCTTCAATGGTAGACCGAACCCGAGGAAGCTCAGGGAAGCCTCAGAGATGATCACACCGCCGATGTTGATGCTGAATATGATGATTATGACTGGCGTAATATTGGGCAGGACATGACGCGTGAGTGTTCTCCATTTTGAGGAGCCAAGCGCCTCTGCGGCCTGAAAATAGATGTTTCCCTTGATGTCTATGACGGCGCCTCTCAACACTCTTGAGCCGCCGATGCCTCCTGCTATCCCGAGGACCATTATTATCTGTAGTATACCGCGCCCCACTAGAGACATTACGGTTAACAATATGAGCAGTCCCGGTAACGCCATCCAGGCATCGACAAATCTCTGCACAGCCAGGTCCAATTTACCGCCAAGGAATCCTGAAATGCCGCCTATCAGGACCGCCACCACGACATTAAGAGCGGTCGCAGACAGACCGACTGCTAACGAAATACGAGCACCGTAGATAAGGCGACTCAAGAAGTCTCGCCCCAACTGGTCGGTCCCCAGCAGATACTTGGCTGATGAGCCCTGCAGCCTGTCTATCAAGTGTTGTTCCCAATATGGATATGGTGTTAGAACATCGGCAAAGATAGCTACCAGAGCCAATAGCAATATGATGATCCCGGCGCCAATACCCAGTGGCTTCTCGTTCCACATCCTGTTAAGGAAATTGGCCGGCAAGGAGCTTTTGTTTGGCTTATTTTGTACTGATGGTATCCCTATGGTGTTACTCATACTCGCTCCTTCACTTATAGCGGACCCTGGGATCTATGAGAGGATACATCAGGTCTATCATTAGATTGATCCCGATAACCGCCGTGGCAAAAAACAGGTTTATTCCGGAGACCACCGGATAGTCTCTGTTATTGAGTGCCACCACCATGAGACGCCCTAACCCCGGCAAGTTGAAAATGTTCTCTATGATAACGGAGCCACCCACCAGGATAGGCAACGACATGCCGATCAGGGTAACTACCGGAATGAGGGCATTCTTGGTGGCGTGCCTCACAACCACTACCCTCTCACGGAGGCCCTTTGACCAGGCAGTCCTGATATAGTCCTGCCTGAGCACTTCAAGCATCATGGTGCGGGTCATCCGCATGGTGCTGGCGGACATGGCCGTCCCCAGAATCAGGCTGGGGATGATGAGCACCCCGAGATTTCCCAGCGGGTCTTCCGGGAAAGGTACCCACTCCATCGGGGGCGACCAGCCCCACCAGATTGCGGGGTAGATCATGACCATGAGGGCGAGCCAGAAGTTGGGCGTTGCCAAGCCGAGAACGGCGGCGGTGCGTCCCAGGTAGTCAGCGGCTGTATCCTGTCGAATCGCCGAGTAGATGCCGACCGGCAGGGCTATCAGAAGCCCGATTACGATTGCCATGACACCAAGCTCGATGGTGACTGGCAGTCTGCCTATTATCCTCTCCTCTACCGTCCAACCGCCCCACAATGATTCGCCGAGGGTACCGTGCAGGAAGATATCTCCTAGCCAGCGTCCATACTGAACGTAGACAGGTACGTCTAAACCGAGCAGGCGCTCAATAGCTTCACGGTCTACATCTCCACCAGCGTCTAACTCCATTTTGTCCACCATTATGTCTATTACATCCCCGGGGATGAACCGGACCATGAAAAAGACTATGATGGTCAATATCCACAGTGTTGGGATTATCAGCAATAACCGCCTGATGCTATAGGCTCTCATGGCACACTCATCACTGCTATTTCCCCGTCATTTCTTGGTCATTGAGGATTACGAGCCCGCCTTCGCGACCGTGACAATCTCGTCGCCCTGGGCGGGGGACGGGGCAGGGAACCGGGAGGCTTAAGCCGCCCGGCTCCCCTTTTCCTTGAGGTAGCCACGAGCAATGAACTCCCCTAATAGCCCATTGCTTCCTTCAGCTCACTATCAATCCAGAGGCGGGCCGAGACGAAATTCGGGTTGCCAAGCGCGTTCAACTCACCGTTGTAACCCTTGATCCACGGCTGGAACGCTTCAAAAAATGGATTTATCGGACCCCATATGGCCCAGTGCCTCTCTACCGGGTACATATCTGCCAACTTCGCCCACCGCTGCTGCTCCTCGATAGTGGTAGCGGCTGCGGCGGCGGCGAACAGGGCGTCATAATCCGGATCGTTCGCTGCGACACTATTGGCTGCCGCAGTCGTCAGGAAGCGGTCCGGAGCACTCAGCGGATTAGCCAAGCTCCCATAGGCCATTTCGTGTGACAGCATTTCGAAATCATAGTCTCTTCTCTTAGAGGCAAATGGACCTATCGGCGTCATCTGGACATCGACATCAATCCCAACGTCACGCCAGTATCCAGCGAGTAGTTCATAGTAGCTAGGATCGTACCGGTCCAGGACGGTATATACGCTGCTGAATCTGATCCCGTCAGCGCCGCGAGGTAATCCGGCCTCATCAAGCAGCGCTTCTGCCGCTTCCGGAGCATAGTCATACGCCTTCTTGAGCTCGGCGGACCACTCTTCAAACGGGACGAAATAGCCGATGGCACCATCCCCTTGCTGCCCGTGAGGTGTGGTATCTCCATAGCCCTTAAAAAAGACATTGTTGATTGTCTCAAGGTCCAGTGCCATCTGCATCGCCCTGCGCACCCTGATATCGTTAAAGGGCACCTTGTTTATGTTAAGACCAGTAGCACCGGTCGACGCACCGAGGATCGTCCGCAGCTCGATTTCGGGGTTGGTCCTCTCGAGACTCTCTGCCTGGTCGACGGACCTGAGTACACTGGCATAACCGAGAAAATCCACCTTACCCGAGCGCAGTGCCGCTACCCGGGTTGCCTCTTCCGGCATAATCGGGGTCCTTACCTCGTCAACATAAGGTAGCCGGTTTTCCGGAAATTTTTCGTCGTAGCCCCAGTAGTTAGGATTCCTGGTATAGGTTGTAACGGTTCCCTCGACGTAGCTAGTCAGCTCAAAGGGTCCGGTGCCGACCAGGTTCCTCCAATCACTAACGTCTCCGTGTTCCTTGATTACCTCGGGGGGGTATATTTGCCCAGCAATGTCGAAGAGGATAGCCCCCAGCGCATCCAGCCTTGTCTCCGCCAGCTTGAAAACGACCGTCCATTTGTCGGTGGCCGTTATCGATTCCCATTTGAAGTTCTTCAAAACCCAAGCAAAGGCGCTAGGTTCGCTGAAGCCGCTGCCCGTACCCGTTACGCGGTGAAAGCTATATTCGACATCGTAGGCATCGAGCTCCCGACCGTTCATCGGTGCCTTATCGTGCCAGTGAACGCCCTGGCGGATTTTGACGATAACGGTGTTGATGTCGGGCTGCGACCAGCTTTCCACGAGCTCCCCTTTCAGGGCAGATACCGGAGGGCGCGTCTCAAAGCCAAATTCGCTCCTGTCTAATCCCCAGTCCCCGTTCGCTAGCTTCTCCAAAACACCAGTGGTGAACATCCCATACCATCCCGAAAGCATGACGTCAGGATTCGGACCCTCTTCATTCCAGGGGAGGGTTATGGTCCCGCCATACTCCGGCGCGGTAACCATCTCGCCGGTGGTGGGGTCGGTCACCATTTCCTTGTCGACGGCGGCTGCTGGCTCCTCTTCTGCGCCAGCGGCCCAGAGGCCGGTTGCGGTCAGAACCAGGACCAACGCGACCGCGCAGGTCCTCGTAATGTGTACAATAAGCATACGTAACTCCGTATCTTGATTATTTTGAGTATTGCGAAGCGGATGACCGCTACCTGGCTACTCTGGCGCCCGCAACGCAGGCGGCCAGTCAGAGTCGAATGTGTAACGCGCGCGGCGTGTGACTCAGCGGGTTCACGCTGCGCGCGTGTGCGGTTCTTTGAGTATCATTATGCACTCCCATTTCTGCAGATCTCGGCAGTTGACGCACAGTGGGGCCCTGTCATGGGTGCTTGCCGTGTTGTGGGCCCATTACAGGCACCGTCCGCTCGGCGGACGTCGGCACCTGCTTCACAACGCCACACTGGGTGGTGGTCCGCGAAGCAGCGTGTCTGAATGGCAGGCAACGCCGGGGATGTGGCCGGCACGGATCCGGGCGGTTGCGGTGGCCAGTGAACGAACGTGGGCTGAGCCGGCGCCACACGGAGCCGACCGCTACCCACGTGCTGACGGCAACGGCGCCCGCCACGGCGCGTACGCGGCGACCAGCCGGAGCGGTTAGGTGTTTCTCGGTTCGAAGCCCCGGCGGGGGGGACGTATCACCGGCCGCTTTGAAGCGATCCAGTGGCAGCCTCAGGGCACTGTCGTGACGCGTCGTCCGCATCCGTTCGAATCCCCGAACCACAACGTCGCACGTCGCGACATGGTTGTCAATCGCGCCGACAGCAGCAACACAGCAGCACAGCGTCGGGCAGGGCCAAGCGGAAGCAGGCCCACCCGATGAACGAGAGGGCCGCCTGTTGTCTGCTGAATTGAGATAGAGTAGCAGTAGCCAAGGATTACGCACCGGCGCCGGCCCCGTGATCGGGCGTCGCGGGGCCGGCCATCCGGGGTGCAGACAACCACCAACACCGACGAGGAGTATCCTCATGGGACTGAAGCAGTCCCGAAGGGGCTGGGGCGACGGATGTCGCTGGGCGGCTTCCGGGGCACGAAGCTCGCGTTGTTCTCCGAAGGGACGATTTACGATGTGTTCGGCAAGTTCTGGCAGACCGGCACCCTGGACAATTTCGACGCCCTGCCCGAGGAAGCGTTCCTGAAACGATCCCTGCAATGAGCCGGCCGAATGTCCTCATCGTGCTCTGCGACCAGTTGCGTTTCGATGTGTTCGGTCACCGCGGGAACCGAGTGGTCGCAACCCCCAACATCGATCGCCTGGCGGCGCAAGGGGTTACCTTCTCCCAGGCAACCTGCAGCAGTCCTCTTTGCGGACCGTCGCGGGCCGCTCTCCTTACCGGGACCCTCGGCAGCACCGGGAACTACACCTCTCGCAATTGCGAGCCCGACAGCCGTGGGCCGTGGTTGCAGGAGCTGACTACCGCGGACGAGGCACTCGCAGATCGCGGATACCAGGTGCACTACCACGGCAAGTGGCACACCGGCCGGGAACACCGGGAATGTTATCGGGGAAACGACGATGTTTTCGGCCATGACCTGACCGAGTACCGGGAAGCGCTCAAGTCCGAGGGCCTCCTCCCGCACCGCGGGCCGGGCATGAAGACCGACCGGTACACCGGGGTCCCGTAAGGGCAATCCGTCCATACCGGAGCACATACCTGCAGATCAAAACGGCGTCGGCCAATTTGTGGCGCTCTACTACGCGCTGGTAAGCGAGGTGGACCACTGGATCGGGAGGCTGTTGGATACCCTCGACCGCACCGGGCTTGCGTCGAACACGCTGCTCGTGTTCACCGCCGACCACGGCGAGCTGATGGGCGAGCACCGGACATTCTCGAAGTGCATGTTCTACGAGGGGTGCCTGCGGGTTCCCCTGCTCATGCGCCTGCCGGACGTGATCCCCGAAGGGATCGTCGCAGATGGCCCGGCCAGCGGAGTCGATCTGGCACCGACCATTCTCGATTTTGCGGGGGTACCGCCCCTGGACCAGTTCCAGGGCCGGACGCTGCGTCCGGCGGCCAGCGGTGACCCTACCGACCGCGTCTATGCCGTGGCGGAACTGGACGAGGATCGGTGCGTACGCTCGAGGCACTGGAAATACTTCACGGTGGGTATGCGCGGCGCGCGCGACGAATACCTTTTCGACCTGCAGGCCGATCCCGGCGAAACGGTCAATCTGGCGAGCTCCGGCGAGTCGGCCCCGGCAGTGCTGTCCCGGCTCCGCGAAATCGCGGCGGCGCGGTGACCGCGCGGGCGGCCCCTACTGGTAGGGATCGGCGGCGTCGCGGAGCCCGTCGCCCAGGGAGTTGAAGCACAGCACCGCGCCCACCACGAACAGGGCGGGTATCAACAGCCACCAGTTCTGAGCCACCGTGCGTACGTTGGATGCCTGCTGCAGAGCGACGCCCCAGCTCACCACGGGGGGCCGCAAGCCGACGTTGAGAAAGCTGAGCGCGGTCTCCGCGAGAATCATCCGCGGCACGGCCAGCGTGAAGTGCACGATCAGGTAGCCGATGAAGTTGGGCAGCAGGTGGCGCACGATGATGCGCGCCGCGGTCGACCCGCTCACCGACGCCGCCATCACGTAGTCTTCCTCGCGCAGCTCCAGGACCTTGCCCCTGACCACCCGCGCCAGCTCGGTCCATCCCAGGATGGAAAGAATCACCGTGATCATGAAGTAAGTGCGGATCGCCGGCCAGTCAATGGGGATCGCAGCGGCAAGCGCCATCCACAGCGGGATGGTCGGCAGCGATATGAGAAACTCGATGAGTCGCTGGATAGCCGTGTCTATGCCGCCGCCGAACAATCCCGACACGCCGCCGAGGAAGCAGCCGAAGATAAAGCTGAGCACCACCCCCAGGAACCCGACCGAGAGCGATATGCGCGCACCGTACATGATGCGGGAGAACACGTCTCGCCCGAGTTGATCGGTCCCGAACAGGAATACGGTGCCGGGCTCGTCGACCCCGAACAGGTGCAGGTCGGTCCGAAACAGGCCGATGAAATCATACGGGTGCGGCTCTTTTGCGACGACGCGGGGGAGGGCATAGGCGTGGTGGGGAGAGCATGTACTACTCATGGCTACGGCGGGGATTCCGCGTTGCGATGGGGGCTGCGGACGGCAAGTTAAGTCAGGAGCGTGACGGACGCAGATGAGCCGGTACGCAGGCGGCGGCTGGCGGGCGCGGGTGAGCGCTGGAAAGCTGGGGCGCTACCGGACGAGTCTCAGGTGCGGCACGGGGTTCGGGTGTTCCAGCGACGGCACGTTGCCTTCAGCGTAACGTTGGCGGTGGGTACGCTCCCACTCCTGCTGCTCGTGGAACGTCCAGTAGGCGTCGAAATCGCCGCTGCTGCGCAGCGCCCTGAGGCGCAGTACCGCTTCGGCCGAGCGTAGTCGCCAGCGCGCACCGGTAATGCCAAGGCGGTCGTTGACCAAGTGCCGGCAGGCGCCTTCGACGACGCCCGAGCCAATCGGCAGCCCAGCGGCCAGGTAGCGGTCGTAGGCCAGGTAGCCCTGGTACTTCAGCAGGTAGTTGGCGCACTGGTCGATCGGTCGCCGCTGCCGCTTCGTCAGGCGGCGCCTGGTGGCGCTCCGGCGCATGCCGGCAGCCACCGAGCGGGCGCGGCCTTCCAGGATACGTCCCAGGCGCTGCAAGACCCACTGCTCCAACCGTTGGCTGCCTTCGGCCTCCAGGGCGTGGCCGGCTTTCCACAGGTATTCGAGCACGTGAAAGATGTCCAGCACGATGGTCACCTGCACCCCGTGGTGCGCGGCCAGCTCTGCCAGGAGGTCCAACTGCGTCCGGTTGCCGTCGACCACCGCGACCCAGGTCTGCTGCTGCTGCGGATCGCGCTCGCGCGCTTCTCGGAACGCCTCCTGCAACATCTGCCGAGGTTCCTGCTTCAGACTCGCCCACACGCGCTTGTGCTGCGGTCGCGGTCGCGGCGGCGAGCGTTGCTGCTCGGCGTCCTCAGCGCGCGCCAGCAGCGCCAGCATCTGCTGCGGCGTGCGCACGTGGGCGGCCACCGAGTAGACGACCGCCACCGTGGCCATGCGCTTGCGGTTGCGTTTCTCGCCCTTGCTCAGGCGCGTGGCCAGCTTGCCACGCGCCGTGCGCTCGCTGGCCGCGCGCGTGGCAGGTCGCAGGTCCTGCTGGTGCATGACCACGCCCTTGGCGTCGCTGGTGATCACCAGCAGGGCATCCTCAGTCGCCTGCGGCTCGACCGCTCCGTGGTCGGCGACCGTCTGCTCCGCAGACGCTTGCTGGCGCCGCTGCTGGTAGAAGGCGTCGAAGTCCTGCGCCGCCCGACTGACCAGTTCTTCCACCTGCCGCTTGCCGATCTTGGCACCGGTGCAGCGATTGAGCGTCTCCACCGTCTCGTCAAACGAGTTCTTCGCTGCTTCCAGCGCTACTCGCCGCCGCACCTCCAGCGAGTAGCGCTCGGCGGGAAGGTTCAACTGCGCATCCAGCGGATGCAGGCTCGCTTGCCCCTCCGCCCCGTAGCCGGTGCGCGCTACCTGGACGGTGCCGAAGATCGTCTCCAACTGGCGCTGCTGGGTCCGCTGGCGCGTGCGCGGCTGGCCTTGCGCATCCACCACCTCTGCGCTGACCTGCGCCTCGGCCTGCTGGTCAAGACAGTTCTGGTAGAGTTGCCGTAACAGTTCCTGACCTTCGCTGGTCAGCAGTCGCTCCAGGTCACTGTGCTTCATCTGTCGCGTCTCTACGTCGTTGGCTATTCGCAGCAGGTGCTCGAACCGCGCCCGCGTGGCAGCGAAGGGGTCGGCGGCCGGCTCACTCGCCCACGCCTGAGGAGCGCCCATCACTCAGCCCTGCGCCAGCCGGCGTTGCGCGTCGGCCACCAGAGGATACACCAGAACCCGCTTCGGCGCTTGCCCATGACGGGTATGGGCGCGGTCCATGCGTCCCCGACCTGCCGTGGCGCCCAACTCGATCCAGTTGGCAGCCCGGTAGCAGGTGCCGGCAAAGCGACCGCTATCCACCAGCGTCTCCAGCAGCAGCGGCTCGACCGCGAACCGCTGCTGCCAATCGGCAGCCAGCCGCCCGGCCAGCAGCGCCAGCAGGCGGCTGGCCAAGTTCTTCACCCGGACCCACGGCAGCACCAGGAAGCGACTGTTGTTGACCACCCGTTGCAGATTGCGTGTCCGAGTCGGTTCGTCCCAGCCGATCCAGCGCTCGCGCGCCGCCAGCCGCCACGCCGGCGAGGACAGTTGCAACGCCGCCACCAGCGTCGTGGTGGGCTCGCTGACGAACGCCAGGTAGCGCAGTTGGGCACCGAACGGCACCCGGTAGCCCAGGTAGTGATAGCGGCCCACCAGCTCCCGCCACCAGCGCTGCTCGCCGGCGGTCGTGACCGGCTCCAGGTGTACGCTGCCGAACTGCCCGACGGTGCCGCATACTGGCCGTCCCGGCTCGCCAGCCGGCGTGCACGGCACCTCGGTGTGCGAGCCCAGCGGGCGCCCGGTGCTGCGCTTCGGCGGCAGGCGCAGGCGACCGCTGCGCTGCAGCATTGCAAACAGATCACGACATTCGCGGACCTTCAGCGCACCGTTCGGGCGCTGCCAGCGCAGCCGCCGACACACCTGCACCATCAACTGCGTACGACTGAGGCGGCCACCGGCGGCAACGATCTGGCAGACGATCCGCAGTTCAGCCTCACTGAACGTTCTGCCGGCGCTGCGCACGCCCTCGCTGTTGGCATTCATCGGCACCCTCCGCTGACGACGGAGCCACCGTACCGAGTCGTGGGGCCCTTGCTATGCCCGCCAGCACGATACGTGGCTACGTGGCAGCCTATGGCCCGTTCCCCAAGCGTATGCCGCTGAACCAGCGCCGGGCGTCCGACAGAACCCCCAATTAACGCATCAAACTGAAGATAGAGGTCGTCCTAAAAGAGCCGCACCCAAGTAATACAGGGGAGCGGTTCGGAACAACCACGGCAGCCGGGGTCGTCGTCGCCCACCACCCAGTCTCCCCCTGATCGGCACGGCTAGGCGCGCGGGGCGTCCCACCACTTGCAGGCTTGGTGCCGATAGAGCCGCGGAATCGGTCGAACGGCTGTGTGGCCCGCGCTATGGCTGGCGCTCTTCGTCCTGGGTGGGGAAATCGGCCGGCATGGTGATTTCGATCACCTGCCAGTCTTCGGAATACTCCAGCACCTCGTGCCTGACGCCGGGAGCCTGGTACCAGGCATCTCCCTCCTCGACCCGAATCTCGCCGATGTCCTCCAGGTAGATCCGCGCCCAGCCCTTGATCTGGTAGACCATCTGGAAGTCGAGGGTGTGGGAGTGGTAGCCCATCGGCCCCGTGCACGGCTGGTCGGCGCGGATCACGTGCGCCAGGACCTTGCCACCGGTGGCGGCCTTGATACCCAGGTCGCGGTAGGCGAAGTACGACCGCAGTCCCCCCTTCTCCCACCGGGCACCCCTCGCGTGGGCGGCAAACGATTTCGCTCTCTCAGCCATGCTGTTCTCCTCCTCGGTCGACATCCAGAATATGACGCGCCGCCGCGTCGAGTCTGGCATACATCTCCGGCTGGATGAGCTTACGCTGGTCGTTCTGCTGCTCCTGGTCGCGCCGCACGAAGGCGGAGTGCAGCGCCCGCCGCCGCACGTCGCTGGAATTATGCGTACCACCGTGCCACAGGTGCGAGTTGAAGACGACCACGGTGCCCACGGGAGCCAGCAGCTTGATCTCATCCGGGTGCGGGTCCAGGAGACTGCCCATCACGTCAGCCGGCACTTTCCCACTACGGTGTGACCCCGGCACCACCCGGGTCGCGCCGCTCTCCTCGGTGAACTCGACCAGGGTCCATATCGAATTGCAGATGTAGTAGTCGCCGGGCTCCACGGCTCTGTCCCAATCCACGTGGAGATCCTGCAGGCCGTAACCGGGACAGGCAATGCGGCTGTTTACGGAGTGCAGCCTGAAGCCGCTTCCCAGTACCTGCAACATGGCAGCCAGGATCCGTGGATGAGTGAAACACACGTCGAACATCGGGTCTTGGTGAATCACGTCGTCCAGCGACTCCACCCCCTCCTGGTGCCGTACGGACTCTCCCTGGGCGACCAGTTCGTCCAGCCGCGCACCCATCCTCTCCGCCTGGTCCGGAGTCAGGATCCCCGGCAGTGGCAGAAACCCGTCCCGATCCAGCGTCCCCTTCTCTTCCCGGGTCAGGGTGTCGTCCCTCACCCCCAGGTCATGGAGTGCCCGTTTCATGTCCATAGAAATTGAACGCCAGCACCACGATGACAACAAAATGATGCCGGTATGAAAAGCCATGGATAAAGTATGACGTTCCTGACATGTTGCGAATCCTCGAGCAGCGTCCCCCAACTGACGGCCGGCGGACGAATACCAAGCCCCAGGAAACTCAACGAGGTTTGCGGCCGTCACGGCCGCTGGTTGCGAGTGCCGCGGCTCGGGACTACCATCGATTCCACGACCTACGATGCGCGCGCTGGTTACCAGGCTGAGAGAGGACCGGACCCGAGAGAAAGTGCTGGTCGATGACTGGCCGGATCCCGGAAGCCCGTCGGCCGGCCAGGTGCGCACCCGCACCATCTACTCCGCGGTTACCAACGGGACCGAGCGCAACGACCTGGTTGGGGGCAACTACGCCAACGCGGACGAAGCGCTGCCCAGTGGTTGGGGCTATCAGAACGTCGGCGAGGTGATCGAGCTGGGGCCACGGGTCCGCAGCCTGAGTGTCGGCGACCGGTTGTACTTCAGCCAGGACCACGTGGAGTTCTGCCTGGAGCCGGAAGACGGCCTGCACGTGAAACTGCCGGACGCCGTCGACCCCAGGGAGGCGGCCCTGTTCGGGATGGCCAGCGTGGCGATGCGGAGCTGCCGCGATGCGGAGCTGCGGATGGGAGACCGGCTGCTGATCGTGGGCGCGGGATGCGTCGGACAGGCCACGGCTCAGATCGCCGCCGCCATGGGTGCCCGCGCCACGTTGTGCGACGTCGACCCGCAACGCCTGGCCGTGGCCCGTCAGATCGGCGCCGCCGAAACGGTGCTGGATGTCGCGGGGGACGGCTGGGAACGCAACATCCGCGACGGCGAGTTTCGCGTGGTGCTGGACGTCGCCGGCGTCGCGGGCATGGAGGAGAAGCTGATCGCGGCGGCACAGCAGCGCGGGACGGTCCTGTTCGTCGCCGGAAGGTTCGAGGTGGCGTATCCGTTCAACCTGGGCCAGCGGCGTGAGATCACGCTCAAGCAGAACAGCCACTTCGACCGTTCGGACCTCGAAAACCTGTGCCGCCTGGTGCAGCGGGGACTGGTACGACTGGCACCGATGATCCGCGACACGGTCCCTGTCGCGGAGGCCGAATGGGTGTACGATACGCTGCGGGACGAACCAGCCAGGCTGTTCGGAACCGTTTTCGACTGGAGTAGCACGTGATGACAGACAAGCCCGTGAAAACCGCCGTGGTCACCGGCGGTCACCCCTTCGACGTAGTGAATTTCCACCATCTGTTCCGCGAACTGGAGGGCATCCAGCCTTACGTTCAGCACATGGACGAATTCGCCTCCTCTGCCGAGGAAGAACGCGACTCGTACGAGTGTGTCGTGTTCTATTCCATGCTCAGGGACGGTCCGAGCGACACCGGCCAGCCCGGCTACGCAGGCAAGCCCAAGACCGCGCTGGAGCATCTCGGCGCGAGTGAGCAGGGCATCCTCCTGCTGCACCACGCGATCCTGGCCTACCGTCAGTGGCCGCTCTGGGACGAGCTGGTGGGCATCGGCGACCGTTCGTTCGGCTATCACCACGACCAGTCGCTCCAGGTCGAGACCACGGACCGGCCGCACCCGATCACCAGCGGAATCGCGTCGTGGGAGATGATCGACGAGACCTACACCATGGCCGATGCCGGGGCGGACAGCGAAGTCCTGCTCACCACCCACCACCCCAAGAGCATGCGCACGCTTGCGTGGACCCGCACCCACAGGAACGCGCGCGTGTTCTGCTTCCAGTCCGGCCATGACAATCAGACCTGGCAGGACGAAGGATTTCGCGAGGTCCTGCGGCGCGGCATCCTCTGGGCGGCACGCCGGATCTGACGCTCGTCCGACGACCGGCGCAGGTTCATGTCCTCGACGAACGACACTCCGGGTACGCATGTCGGCGCCTACGGGTGGTGCCGCGACCCGGCCGGCCGACTGCTCCTGGTGCGCATCACGGCCGGGCTGGAAGATGCGGGGCGCTGGACGATGCCCGGTGGCGGGATCGAGTGGGGCGAGCACCCGGATGCGGCGGCGCGGCGTGAGCTGGCCGAGGAGACCGGCATCTCGGATTTCCGCAGGATGCAGTTCGCCGCGATCTGCTCCCATACCTACGGGGCCGCTGTGCGGTTCGCGCGGTCCCCGCTCCACCACATCGGCATCGTCTACGAGATGACTCCAGAGCGGTTCGAGTTGAAGTTCGAGGAGGACGGCTCGACCGACCGTTGCGAGTGGTTCACCGAGACCGAGGCTCGCGCGCTGCCGCTGACGCCGCTGGCGGAGTTCGCCATCGAGCTGACCTGGCCACCATCGTAGCCGCCAAGCGGCGCGGGCTGGAGCAACCGGTCCCGCTCAACGGGGGGCGCCCACTCATGCCTTCAGCTTCGCTCCGCAGCCCGTCAGGTCAACGCGGCTCTCCGTCACGGGCAGCCGCGCCCTCCCGCCACGGTTGACGGCGCGTCCGTTCAGGCGTGAGATAGCGTATGCAACGCCCACCCGCGCCGCACGGCTGGCACCAGACGGAGACCGACCGGTCGCTGCTGGCGGCACTCGTCGACCGGCTCCCGGAGCGCATCGCCGACGCCCACGCGCACCTCTACCGAACCGCGCACATGGACCCGGTCCCCGCTTTCATGCAGCCGCCCGGTCCGGCCGACAGCGGCGTGGCGGAGTGGCGGGCGCACACCGCGACCATCATCGGCGGGGGGGAGCGGCTGGCCGGAGGGCTGCTGCTGCCCTTCCCCCACCCCGCCTCCGACCCCGCCACGGTGAACCGCTTCGTGGTCGAGGCCACCCGCGGCCACGACCACGTCC
Organism: Spirochaetia bacterium; assembly: GCA_965203905.1. Taxonomy (GTDB): domain Bacteria; phylum Spirochaetota; class Spirochaetia; order SZUA-6; family Bin103; genus Bin103. The sequence continues at coordinate 7,652,087 of CBDBDQ010000005.1, forward strand.
GGGCGGCGCTGCTGGCCACGCCGCGCTGTTCCCCGGATGACGTCGAGCCGCTGGCCGAGCCGCAGATCGGCGGCTTCAAAGTCTACTGGTGCTACGCCACCGGCCCCGGCGACCCGCGCCAGGCGGCGCCTTCGCGGTTCCTGCCCGAGTGGGTGTGGCAGCAGGCCCACGAGCGCGGCTGGTTCATCACCCTGCACCTGATGCGCGACGCCGCACTGGCCGATGCGGACAACCAGCGCGAGGTGCGCGACCACTGCGAACGCTATCCCAACGCCAAGCTGATCCTCGCGCATGCGGCGCGCGGTTTCCATGCGCCCCACACCGGCGCCGGCATCGGCGCACTGGCCGGCCTGGACAACGTGTGGTTCGACACCTCGGCGATCTGCGAGCCGGAGGCGCTGGTGGCGGTGCTGCGCGCGTTCGGCCCCCGCCGCCTGCTGTTCGGCACCGATTACCCGATCTCACACCAGCGTGGCCGGGCCATCACCCTGGGCAGCGGCTTCGCCTGGGTGGTCACCGATCGTGTCGCCGGGTGGGACTTCCCCGACGCGGAGCCGGCACAGGTCGGACTCGAAGGGATCCGAGCGCTGCTGACCGCCGCGGACCTGATGCACCTGGAGCAGCGCGACCTGAACGACATCTTCCACGACAACACCATGCGCCTGCTCGGCTTCCTGGAGGAGGATGTACAGCAGGGGCAGCGCCTGTTCACCCGCGCCCAGGAATTGATCCCGGGCGGCACCCAACTCCTGTCGAAGCACCCCGACCGCCACGCGCCGGGGGCGTGGCCGCCCTACTTCCGCGAGGCGCGCGGCATCGACGTGTGGGACGAAGCGGGGCGGCGCTTTCGCGACGTGGGCCATCACGGCATCGGCGCCGCGGCGCTGGGCTACCGCGACCCCGAGGTGACCCGCGCGGTGCTGCGGCGCGTGGAGCTGGGCAGCTACTCGATGCTCAACTCGCGCGAGGAGCCGGAGGTAGCCGAGTTGCTGTGCGCCCTGCACCCGTGGGCGGAGCAGGTCCGCTTCGCGCGCTCGGGCGGGGAGATCTGCGCCATCGGCGCCCGCATCGCGCGTGCCGCCACGGGGCGCTCGCTGCTGGCGATCTGCGGCTACCACGGCTGGCACGACTGGTACCTGGCCGCAAACCTCGGCAGCGGCGACGCGCTCGACGAGCACCTGCTGCCCGGACTGGAGCCGGCCGGCGTGCCGCCGGAGCTGCGCGGCACCAGCATCACCTTCCACTACGGCGACGTGGCCGCCTTCGACCGCATCATCGCCGACCACGGCGAACGGCTGGCGGCGGTGATCATGGAGCCGTGCCGCCGCCATCACCCGCCTCCCGGCTTCCTGGAGCACATCCGCGCGCAGACGCGGCGCGTCGGGGCGCTGCTGGTGTTCGACGAGGTGTCGCTCGGCTGGAGGCTGGCGCGCGGCGGCGCCCACCTGCGCTACGGCGTGACGCCCGACCTGGCGATCTTCGCCAAGTCGCTCGGCAACGGCCATCCGATGGCCGCGGTGATCGGCACGCGCGCCGCCATGGAGGGCGTGCAGCGCTCCTTCATCAGCAGCACCTACTGGACCGAGGGGGTGGGCTTCGCCGCGGCCAGGGCGGTGCTGCTCAAGATGCGGCGCTTCGACCTGCCGACGCACTGCGTGAGTATCGGCCGCCGTTACCTGGCGGCGGCGCTGCGCACCTCGGCGCGCCACGGCGTACCGTTGGAGCGCGACGGCGACATCGACGAGTACCCGCACGTACGCTTCGAGCATGAGCAGGCGGCCGCGCTGCAGACCCTTTACAACCGGCTGATGCTGCAGCGCGGTTTCCTGGCCGGCGACGGCATGTTCGTGTCGCTGCCGCACACCGAGGCGGTGATCGACGAGTACGCGGCGGCCATGGACTACGTGTTCGCCGAGATCGCCGCTGCCCTGCACGCGGGCGACGTAGGCGAACGGATCGGCGGGCGGGTGGCGCAGACCGGATTCGCCCGCCTCACCGATCCGCCCGCAAACCAGGAGGAGCCATGGCTACCATCAGGGGAGTGATCACCGACGCCATCAGCGGCGAGCCCGCGGCGTGCACGGTGCACGTGCTGTCCGCCGACGGCCGGTTCGTCCATCCCGAGGGCGCGGTGCTCAAGGTGGGCCCCGGCACCCCGGCGTTCTACTGTGCCGGCAGCTTCGAGGTGACGGTACCGACCGGCGGGGTGCGGGTGCTGGTCGAACGCGGCACCGAGTACGTGCCGCTGGAACGCAACCTGACCGTCACCGAGACCCAGAACGTCGACCTGGAACTGCCGCTGCAGCGCTGGACCCACCTTACCGAGCGCGGCTGGTATCCCGGCAACACCCACATCCACTACGACGAGAAGGAACAGCAGCGTGACCACCGGCTGGAGCTGGAAGGTCACGTGCACGACTTCTCGGTGACCGTGGTCAGCGTGCTGCGGCGCTGGGACCTGGACTACGCCAGCAACCACTTCCCGATCGGGGTGATGACCGATCTCAGCACCGCCCACCACGTGCTCGACATCGGCGAGGAGAACCGCCACAACTTCCACGGTGGAGAGATCGGCTATGGCCACGTCATGTTCCTGCGCATCCGCAACCTGGTGGAACCGGTCAGCCGCGGCATGCTGGTGGACAGCCTGGACCCCGACTACCCGCCGATCTGCCACGCCTGTGACGAGGCGCGGGCGCAGGACGGCATCGTGCTCTGGTGCCACAACGGGCGCGGCCTGGAGGCGCCGGTGGCCGCCGCGCTGGGCAAGCTGGACGGCTTCAACCTGTTCGACCCGTTCTGGATGGACCCCGAGTACGAGATCTGGTACCGGCTGCTCAACTGCGGCATCCCGCTGCCGGCCAGCACCGGCTCCGACTGGTTCGTGTGCTCCAACAACCGCGTCTACGTCGACCTGGGCGGCGCGGCCTTCGACTACGACCGCTGGATCGACGGACTCAAGGCGGGCCGCACCTTTATCACCAATGGTCCGCTGCTGCTGCTGCGCGCCGACGGCGCCGCCCCGGGCGACACGCTGCAGGTGCAGCCGGAGCGCGAGCTGGAGGTGGAAGTCGAGCTGGCCAGCCATCACCGGGTCGACCGCATCGAGCTGGTATGCAACGGTGTCGTGGTGCGCCGCTGGAAGCGGCCGGGCGGCGTCGGCAACGAGCGCATTCGGGATCGCGTCGCGGTGCGTTCCGACGGCTGGATCGCGGCGCGCTGCTACAGCCACGTGCGCGACAGCTACGCCCAGGAGATCTTCGCCCACACCAGCCCGATCTACCTGCGCTGTGGCAGTCCGAACCCGGCCGCCAAGCCCGACGCCGCCTACTTCATCGCCGGCATCGACGACGCACTGCAGCGCTGGGTGAGCCACAAGCTGCGCTACGGCAGCGACCGCCAGCGCGAGGAAGTGCGCGAGCTGTTCAAACGCGGCCGCGCCTACTTCGCCGCCCTATAGGGCGCGACTGTTCCCAGGTTCCTTCGACATGGGCGAGTGGCCTCACCGTCCGACCAATCCCGGCAGATTCTCCTGAACCATCCAGCGGGCATTGCAGCTTCCCTTTCGGGGTCCCGTCGGATCGAGGGTGCGGTAGCCCTTGGTGGGAAGCTCGGCGAGCCGGTCGACTTCGGAGGACTTGCAACCGAAGTATGCGAGGACCCATCCCAGGCGTTTGGCCGGGGCCTTTCCCCAGCGTATGGCGTACTCGGTGATCCGCGTGACGTCCACCCGGTCCATCGCCACCTCGAATGCATGAAGAACCTCGCCGAAGTCACCGCAATGCCGCGGCCTCGACAGCCCATCCAACAAGGTACGCTCCAGGTCCGTGATGGTTATCCGCGCATCGTGAACCCACACCTGTTCTGTGCCAAACAGGCTGCCCGGGCTCACCCGGACGAATCGATACACCGTATCTCCTGCCAGGTAGTCGCCTCTCCGGAGGGTGCTCCCGGCCGCACGCATGCGAGGCGCGGCGGTCGCGGTCGTCGTGAGCACGAACACGGTCCGCGGTACTTGCTCCGTCAGACCGTGATAGTGCATGGCCGACCAGTGGGAGATTACCGCCGGGGACGTCAGAGCCATGGCGACTTCGAACTCGTGGACGGACGCGGCACCCGGAACCGTGGATGTCAAAGCGTAGAGTCCCCGACGTAGAGAGACGATCCAGCCATCCTTGCGAAGGTGATGGAGGGCCTCGCACACGTAGGCGTCAGTGAGGCCAACGAGGGGCGCGAGCTCCCGAGCCCGACCCGTCGTGAACCAACGGTCGCCCTCGCGGACAAGGAGCCGCACCAACTCGATTCCTACCCGGGAACGCTTGAGCTTGGCGTTGACGGACACTGGTACCCATCCAAGTTTCGCATACCAGGTATGGCTTAGCAGGGATACGGAGAAAATTGGAATACGTCCAATTTATTTTCATCCCTAACAAAGTGGAGATCAGCCCCGAACATCATACGATCCACGATTGGCGGCCAACCAGGCAAGACGCTACCCTCCGCCTATGAAAACTACCGTGTCGTCGAAGGGCCAGATCGTAGTGCCCGCCGAGTTCCGCCGCCAGGATGCCATTGAGCCGCTGCCCGCACACGAGCCGCCGAAGAACAAGGGACTGGTGGACCTGCTGCTGTCCTGCCCGGTGAAGGACTGGCATGTCCCCGTGCCGTCCGAATCCAGCAACCGTATCAACCCGCCCGACTGGTGACCGGCGAGACCTCGAGATCTGGTTCGAACAGGTGGTGCGGCGGGTCGAATGCCCCGCATGGGACGCCCGGACCGGCGTGCGCTGGGCGGAACTGCTGGCACACAGATGCGGCTTGACGGCAGAACCATGGCGGTACGGGACAGCCTGATCGCGGCCTCGGCCTTGACCCATGCGCTCACGCTGACCACGCGCAAGGTCGACGACTTCGCTGCCTGCGGGTCAGTTGGCGAATCCTCTCGCGCGCGCGCCGGAGCAGCAGTCGTGAGCCGCCCCGTTCGACGGCGTGTGCCCCTATCCGTGATCCTCTTCGAGCGGGCGGCCGGGCAGTGATCGGCGCCCGTGCACGGCATCCCAGCGGTCCTGCACCTCCTGCAGCAGGCGCATGGTGGGCAGCACCGCCCGGCCCGGCACTGCCGGCGCACGCCCCTGCTCCAGGGCCGCGATGAAGTCCACGGTGCAGCGCGTGCAGTTCGCCTGCTCGCTCTCGATCGACTGGGTGCCGGCGCCCGTGGTCAGCGTGCTCTCCAGGATGTTCAGCCGGTAGGAATCGCGGTCGGTCACGATCATGGTGTCGTAGATGCGCTCGCGGGAGTAGTAGGAGCCGGAGCACAGCAGGCTCTGGTCGGCCTCGGTCTCGATCAGCAGCACCACCTCCATCGGGATGCCGGTGTTCGGATCGGGCGCCGGCATGAAGTGGTTCACCGAACGGATCGGCGCGCCCTCCACCGCCAGCATCCACAGCCCCAGGTCGAGCAGATGGGTGGTGTGGTGCCACAGCAGGTTGTCGATCCAGCTCCGGTGGTAGCCGGTGGCACCGATGTTCTTCAGGCGGTGGATGAAGAAGCGGCCGTGGATATGGCGGATGTGCTCCTTGCCGCACGCAAGCCGCTCGCGCAACGGCACCCGCTCCCTGCGAAAGCGCATCGGGTGGACGACCCCCAGGGTGAGGCCTCGCCGTTCCGCCTCCATCACCACCCGCTCCGCGTCCGCAAGGTTCATCGCGATCGGGATCTCCACCAGGGTCGGCTTGTCGTGGGCCAGGCACTGCAACGCGGTGCGGGCGTGCAGCTCGCTGGGGTTGGCCACGATCACCGCATCCACGGCCGGATCCGCCAGTGCCTCCCCCAGGTCGACGCCCCAGCGCCGGTACCCGTAGCGCGCCGCGAACTCGGCGGTCGGCTCGGCGCGCCGCCCCACCAGAAGATGGCGCGCCTCCGGCGCCAGCGCCTCGGAATGCCACACCCCCATCATCCCGTGCCCGACCATGCAGACGTTCATGCACGGGAGCCTATACCCAGGGAGCGCTGCGTGTCGTCGGAACCGCAGCAGTCAGGCGGTGTTCACAGCGCTGCCGACCTCGTCGCGGACTCGCTCGGCAAGATCGGCCAGATCAAAATCCCCCCGCTGAACCGCCGCCACGAGCAGCATCTTCACCCTCCGCCTGCTGAATCTGAGACACCACTCGCTTGCGATGGCGGCGGCAACGCGGCGTGCGACGTTGCCCAGGCGCACATAGTCGAGCCGTTGCAGATCGACGTGGCGGTTGCGCAACTCAGCTACCGGAGTGCGACCGTCCGTAGCTTCCCAACTCTGACCGTCCGCCGCGAAGTCCCCCTCCGCGATCCAGACAACATCCAGCTTGTCGATGCGGTTTCCGGCCGCTGCCATGGCAAGAGCGACACGTTCCACCTGGTTCTCAACGCCGCTGTCGCAACGCCAGAAAGAGAGAGCGTTACCGCTCGTGCGAAGATCCGCGGTTACCGCGTCCGCCCCGATTTCACCCCGTCCCAGCCCGGGGCCCTGCAACCATTTGGCGCGGGTGATCTTGCGAGCCAGGAACAAGCCTCAAGCCCCCAGATCCTCAATCACTTCCCTGACGTAGCGGCTCAGCCACGGCTGGGTCTCGCGGTGTGATCGCAAGACTTGAACAAGGTCCTGGTCGCTCCACGATTCTGCGGCCTGTACCGCGGCGTCGCGAAGTTCCACAGCCGGGCTAGCGAGCGCAGCGCGGACTACTGCTGCGCGCCATGCAGAGGATCCGGGGCTCTGCAGACGCCCCAGACATCGTAGGGTAGACGCCGCGAAGCCGGGCCGCGTTGGGTCCGCGCACAACTCACTGATCCGGCCGAGCGCGGACTGCTGGTCAGCGGTGCGCAAAGCATCTTCGAGAATGTGTTCGGCAGGATGTGTGATCCCATCTTCGACCGGCTCCACTTCGTATGCCCCGCTCAACAACGCATCGAGACGATCATGGAGGAGTTCCGGTACCGGCGGCTGTAGTCTGCGCCCCTGGGTCGCCGCTCCACCGGAGCGGACCCACTCGTCGATCTGCGACAACCTGAATTTCCACAGCCGGCCGACGCGGCGGGCCGGCAACTGCTTGTGCTTGATCCACCGATAGATGGAGTCCCTCGCAACGCTCAGGTGTTCGGCGACGGCTTCGACCGAGACCCAGGCTTCAGTAGACAACCGACCCTCCTCGTGACGCCATTGGCATGGCAACCCGAAGCATAGCCGATTCCCGTGGCGTAGTCCAGAGAGTCGTAAGTTGCAGGTGAATGTCGGCGATAGTCGCTTAAACTACCAACGCGTCCTGCACCTGTACGGACGCTGCCATGACCAACGCTCGCAAGCGAGATGAATGCCTCCGGCGCCGCCTCCGGGTCGTAGCAGAATCCTTATGGATCAGTGGGATCGATCCAGACCCGGATGTGGGCGTTGGCGCGGAGCACCGAGGCGGGATCCTCCCTGGCGCTCTGGCGTGCCTCCTGGGCGCAGCGCGCGGCCGCGGCGGCGCGGTCCAGCACCGGCTGCTGCAGGGTGTCGTGCTCGTCGGGGCACACGTGACGCATCAGCGGCTGCAGGGCTGCCGGAAGGGCGCGGTATTCGGCTAGCGACAGCGGCTGGCAGACCTGGTTGACGTTGTAGGTGTCGCCGGGCGCGAAGTCGTCAACCGACAGCCACCACGGCGCCCACCGGTTCACCACGGCTACGCGGGTGTGCCTGGTGTTATGCATCGGCGAGGCGTGCCACGAGCGCGAGTCCTGGATGTACACCGACCCCGCCGGCGCCGAAACCTGCAACTCGCCGGGGATCGGCGCAACCACGGAAATGCCGTCGTCCGGACCGCGCGGGTTGCGCGTGTCGCGGTGCGACCCGGGTACCACCCAAGTGCCGCCCGATTCCGCGTCCACGTCGGTCAGGTACCAGATCATCACCAGGCACATGGTCACGTCGGGAAACGGCTGCCGCACGCAGCCGACGTTGTGGAGCGGGTCGCCGGCTCCATACGCACTCAGGTCATGCGGCCAGTCGGTGTGCCATCCGCGGAACTCCCTCCCGCGGGACTGCACGGGACCGAATCCGCCCAGCGTGCCGTCCGGCCGGTCGGACTCGATGATGCGCAGATGCAGTTGGGCGATGCGCAGGTGGTCGTCCAGCACGCGCCTGGCCAACGCGGTCACCACCGGAGCGGCCAGATGCTGCGCGTAGAGCGGCATCCGCACGAGGTCGTTGGGCGGCTTGGGCGGATGTCCGGCGCGCCGCACCGGCCGCAATTCGACGCGCGGGGTCTCCGCGTCGATGTTCCCGGATTTCAGCTCCCGGACGGCCGCGACATTGGCCTCGATGATCGGTTGCGCCGCCACCACCTCGTCGCGGACCGCGGCCACCTGAGCGGAGGGGATGACGTGGTCGATCACGGTGAACCCGTAGCGGCGGATCGACTCGGCGCACCCGCTGACCACCTGTTCCACCGGCAGCGAGGCCGCATCGAAGGCATAGCCGCGGGTGCGCGCCAACTCCGCGCTGACCGCCTCGCTGTCGGCGCCGGCCTGCCCGATGAGGCGACGCGTCTCGCGCAGTTCCCGCTCGAGGCGCGCTTCCCTGCCGCGCAGCTCCGCGATGCTCGCACTATCTACGGTACTTGGCATCAAAGAATCCTCCCTGTCCCGTTTGAACTGCGCAACATCTCGCCTCACCCCTGTCCAGCTACCAGCGCGATCCCATGCTTGACTATCCGCCGCAGGTGCTCCTCCGCGAGGCAGTGACGAACGCGCGCTCCCGTTGTTGCGAAGGTCTGCCGTCACGGCGTCCGCGGCGATTTCCCGCAGACAGCTCCGAATGCCGCACCACTTGGCTCGGGGGATCTTGCAAGCCAGAAACAACGCTCAGGTCTGCAGGTCTCCGGTGACTTCCACGATGTAATCGGCAAGCCACGCCTCGGCCTCGCGATGAGCCCGCAGAACGTCGATAAGACTCGCCTCGAATGCCGCGCTTAGCGTCGTGGCGAGCCAGTCGCCGCAGAGAGACGATCCAGCTATTCTTCCGGAGCTTGTGCTGGGCCTCCCACACGCAGAAATCACTGAGGCCGACCGGGGTCGTCGAGTCGCCATGTTGAGCAGTTGTCCACGCCTTGCATCCTACCGGTCGATTCCGCGTTTTTCCAAGTAGTTGCGCACGTGATCTTTCCATTCATCAGGAGCAGTATCTCCTGAATCAGACCACTCAATCGCCTTCAATACATCAGCGATCTCGAACAACTCCGTAGCCAACACACGTCGCAAAGGCTCTTCAGAACCCTCCAGAAACTCCTCCGCTATCATGCGAACCTTGAAATAGGCATAGTCCATGCTGCCACCGCTCATCTTTTCTCCTCCGGATCAACAGTCCGATGACCCGCGCGTCGCGACTCAGCGGATTCAGGGTCCTCATCATACATCCATTCCGTCACCGCAGGGCGAACACGCCACGCACCGTAACGGTGGTGATGCCGCTGCCGATGCTGATCGGGGTGTCGATCGATTCGGCTCTCAGCAGCGTGCCCGGGCCGGTCGTGCGGTAGGGGGCATCGGGCGGGACCACTCCGCCAGTACGTGGACGACCCGGTAGTCGGTCAGGCGCGCCACCCGCCCGTGTACCGATGTGAAGGACGGCTTTGTCGGGTACGGCCCCACGCCGCCTCGGCGGGACCACCCCGCTCCCGGTTCGGGGTTGGCCCAGGCTCGTGCCGCCCGTGTCTTGCACCTGCGGCGTCGTGCGGCACCCCGTAGTCACCAGAGCGGCCATCAGCACCGCGCCCGCAGCACGCAATCCGAAAGTGCGACGTTTCCCCGGTGCTCGGTGTTTGCCCGAGATTAGAGGTCGCGTGCCATCCTGATAGTCGCCTCCGGGCGGACCGGCAGCGTTCGTGGGCGATAGCCTTGACGCCTGCGGGCTCCCGTTTTACCTATCTGGACTGAGGCCCCTGTGCATCCACTTATCGAGACTACACCCGGAATCGCCGGTGGGAAGCCACGTATCGCGGGACATCGGATCACGGTAGAGGACATCGTGATATGGCACGAACATCAGGGGAAGAGCAGCGCTCGGATCGGGGATGAGTTCGACTTGACCCCTTCCGAGGTGCGCGCAGCGCTGGCCTACTACCGTGATCACCGCGCCGAGATAGATCACGCGATGGAACTCGGTCGACAGTACGTAGATGCATCCCGGAGCAGTAGTACGTCCAAGGTAGCTGCGAAGCTTCGCCAGCGGAAGCGAAGTGGCGAAGCCTCCAACCGCGGGGCATGAACAATGCGCGGCATCTGCTGACCATCAGCCGCCCGGCTGGTAACATCCAGCCCCGACAGCAGCCAGGCGACTCCTTCGCGACCAGAACCCCGCATCGACGCGGTCTTGACAATCCCGCGCAGCAGCTCGCCTGGAGAGGATGCAGCCGATGCCTGACCCGAACCTGCACGCCCGCGGGCGATGCCCGTCCGTCGTTTCGTCGCCCACCCCACGGAGTGACCGTGCCGCGTCGGTCTGACTACCGCCACTCATACATCGCCACGGTGGAGGAAGCGCTCGCGCGGCTCTCGGTGGATCAGCTCAAGGCGCTGGTCCGGCTGCTGCCGAAGGCGCGCAGGCCGAGCCGCAAGGCCGAGCTGATAGCCGAGATCGAGCGCCACCTCGCCGGCGACCTGCTGCGCAGGCTCTGGGCGCGACTCGACGAAACGGAGCAGCTCGCGGTGCGCGAAGCCCTGCACGGCCCGGCGGGCGAATTCAGCCCGCAGCAGTTCCGCGCCAAGTACCGCCGCCTGCCTGCCGGCGCCGGCATCCATCGGTACGACAGCGCCAAGGTGTCGCGGCTGAGCCTGTTCCTCTATCTTCCCGACCTCCGCAGTACCAAGTCCGTCATCCCAGGCGATCTGGCGAGTCGCCTGCGGGAGTTCGTGGCGGAAGCCGAGGCACCGACGCTGAGCGTTTGCGACGATCTTCCCGCCACGGTCGCGCTGCGCCACTGGCGGGGTTCCCGGGAAACCATCGAACAGGTACCGCTGGTTCTTCGCGACACCGAGCACACCGCGCGACACGAACTGCCGGCAGTGCTGCGCCTGATCGATGCCGGCAAGGTGGCCGTGAGCGCCAAGACGATGCGGCCCTCCGCGGCCGCGGTACGGCGCATCGGAGAGGTGCTCTCCGGCGGCGACTTCTTCTCCGCGCGGGACAGCGAGAGCGCTTTCCGATCGCCCATGGTCGGCCCGATTCGAGCGCACGCGTGGCCGTGGCTGATGCAGGCCGGCAAGCTCGCCGAGCCGCACGGCACGAAGCTCGCGCTGACGCGTGCCGGGCTCGCCGCGTTCGGCGCGCCATCGGAGCAAACCCTGCGCCGGCTGTGGCAGCGCTGGCTCACCTCCACTCTGCTCGACGAGTTCAACCGCGTCGACGTCATCAAGGGACAGGGCGGTCGCGGTCGCCGGTCCATGACGTCGGCTGCGGGGCGCCGGCCGGCGATCCGCGAGGCGCTGGCCGCGTGCCCGGTGGGGCGCTGGGTGAGCTGTGACGAGCTGGGACGCTTCATTCGCGCCGCCGGCCACGACTTCAGCGTGACCCGTGATCCCTGGAACCTCTATCTCTTCGATCCCGAGTACGGCAGCCTGGGCTACGACGGCTATCACGACTGGGAGTTCCTGGAAGGCCGCTACCTGCTGTGCGTGCTGTTCGAATATGCCGCCACTCTGGGCATGATCGACGTGGCCTACACCGATCCGCACGGAGCGCGGCCGGACTTCACCCGATTGTCGGGCACGGACGACCTGGAGTTTCTGAGTCGCTACGACGGCCTGCACTCCGTTCGGCTCACCGCGCTCGGGGCGTACTGCCTCGGCTTGACGGAGAGCTACACACCGAGCACGGCGCAACCCGGCGCGTCGCTCACGGTGTTTCCCGATCTGCGCGTGCAGGTTACGGGCGCGCCGCTGACCGCGGCGGAGGCGCTGCTGCTGGAGAGCTACGCGAAGGCGGAGTCGGATGGCCTGTGGCGGCTCGATCACACCCGGACCGTTCGGGCCGTCGAAGGCGGTCATGAGGTAGCGGAACTGCGCGCGTTCCTCACCTCCCGCGACGACCAGGACCTGCCGGAGACCGTGGAGGGATTCCTGCGCAACACGGAGCAACGGGCGCGTGCCCTGAAGCAGCAGGGCAACGCGCTGCTGATCGAGTGCGCCGACGCCGAGGTCGCCGCGCTGCTTGCCACGGACCGACGCACCGCCAAGCTCTGCCTGCGTGCCGGCGAGCGCAACCTGGTGGTGCCGGCCGGGTCCGAACGCGCGTTCCGCAACGCGATCCACGCCCTGGGCTACGGCATGCCGCGCTCCTGACCCAACTCCCCGGCGGCGGCCTGCGTGGTAAGTTCAGACGACGGGCAAGTCCTGGGGCGATGTCCGGGTGACGCCGGTCCGTGCCGGCAGGGAGTCAATCCGGCAGGGGAGACATGTATGGAGAAGAGCTTTGCCGTTAGCGCCGAGTATCTGGTGCTGCCGATCCGCAACGAGGGCGAAGAGGGCCGGCTCAGGCTCTCTGTCGAGGGTCGGATTGAGTTGGACTATGGCGTCAGCCTGGCGACGGGGCCCGAGGACGTGGACTGGTACGCGTTCTTCTCGCTCGAACGCTTCCGGGGTCAAGAGGCGCGGGTGTCGGCCTCCAACGTCACCGAGCGCGGCTTCGAGCTGGTGCGGCAGGCCGACGCCATTCCCGGTGCCGAGGGCTTCTACCGGGAACGCCTGCGCCCGCAGTTCCACTTCACTTCGCGCACCGGCTGGTTGAACGATCCCAACGGCCTGATCTGGTACCGGGGCGAATACCACCTGTTCTACCAGCACAACCCGACCGGCCTGCCCTGGGGCAACATGACCTGGGGGCACGCGGTGAGCACCGACCTGGTGCGCTGGAACGAGTTGCCCAAGGTGCTGTTTCCCGATGCGGCGACCGGCACCTGCTTCTCGGGAGCGGCGTTCATCGACCACCGCAATCAGCTCGGCCGCAAGAGCGGCGAGGAGGAGGTAATCGTAGCCTTCTACCTGCGCACCGAGATCGGCCTGTGCCTGGCCTACTCAAACGACCGCGGCCGCACCTTCACCGACTACGAGCACAACCCGGTGCTCAATCACGAGGGAGCGCGCATCGACACCCCGCGGCCTTTCTGGCACCAGCCGACCGGGTGCTGGGTCGCCCCCACCTACGACTTCTTCACCAACCAGCGCGGCGAGCTGCGCCGCTGCGTGGGATTCTACAGCTCCGAGAACCTCACCGACTGGCGCTTAGAGAGCCGGGTCGAGCAGGACGGCTGGGGCGACGAACTGTGCGGCTGCGTCGACTTCTTCCAGTTGCCGCTGGATCGGGACCCCGAGCACCTCAGGTGGGTGATGATTCTGATCGACGGCAGCTACATCGTCGGCGACTTCGACGGCCGCAGGTTCTGCACCCTGGCGGGCAAGCCGGCCGTGACCGACGACCGGATCAGATCGCTGGTGATCCAGGGCGAATACTACGCCACGATGACCTGGCACAACCTGCCCGACCTCCGCCGCGTCCAGGTCACCTGGATGAGAACGCCCGAACGCTATCCCGGCATGCCGTTCAACCAGCAGATGACCGTGCCGTCCGAGCTGTCCCTGCACACCACCGAAGATGGGCCCCGTCTGCGCATGCTGCCGGCGGCGGAACTCGCATCGCTGCGCAGCAACAGCCATGAGTGGTCCGACGTGCTGCTGAACGAACGCGACAATCCCCTCGCCGCAATCGCCGCCGACCTGCTGGACCTGGAAACCGAATTCCGGGTGGTGGAAGGCACCGTGACCTGCGTCAAGCTCCGTGGATTCGACATCACCTACGACGCGGATGCCGAGACACTGTCCTCCTGCGGCACCGCCACTCACCTGCGCCCGATGGATGGCGTGGTGCGCCTGCGAATCCTGCTGGACCGCACTTCCATCGAGGTCTACGCCAACGACGGACGCGTCTACATCCCCCGCGTCGTGTTCCCGGATCACGACAATCGGTCCATCGGCATGACCTGCAGCAAGGGCACGACCACCGCAAACTACCTTCGAGTCCACGAGTTGAAGTCGAGCTGGGCGCAGGGCTGACTGATCCGAAATGGCGGCCACCGGACACTGGCCGATGCGTCGTTTCCGTGCCGACTCAGCCCTCGCAGGCGCGGATGACAGCAGCGTCATGCTCTGCGACAATGCGCCCATCGTGACCGCGCGCACGTTCAACACCGAGGGGCCCGTTGTGGCTGCGGACCACTACCACATCCCGCCGCTGGAGCGGATCGATCTCGACGAGGTGCTCGGCCTCGTGCGGGGCAAGAAGTACTTCGTGCTGCACGCGCCGCGGCAGACCGGCAAGACCTCGGCGCTGCTGACGTTGCGCGACCTGCTGAACGGCGGGCAGATGGGCGACTTCCGTTGCGTGTACGCCAACGTCGAGGATGGCCAGGCGATGCGGGAGAACGTGGCCGAGGGCATGCGCACCGTGCTTGCCGAACTCGGGTTCCAGGCCAGCCTGACGCTGGGCGATGACACCCTCGAGGACCTCTGGCCCGGGCTGCTGGATCGGGTGGGGCCGGGCAAGGCACTGCGACAGGCGCTGGCGCGCTGGAGCATGGCCGATCCCCGGCCGCTGGTGCTGCTGATCGATGAGATCGACGCACTGGTGGGCTGACCGGCGCTGTTGAGAGCGCGTGCTCGGACGAGGACCTGGCTTACGCGCGCGACCTGGGGCTGGTGGCACAATCCGACGGCGGGCCACCCCGCATCGCCAACCCGATTTACGCCGAGGTGGTGCCGCGGCATCTGAACTACGCGGTGCAGGAGACGCTGCCGCAACGGATGACGTGGTACGTGGACGCGGACGGCGGGCTCGACGTGGACGGACTGATTGCGGCATTCCAGGAGTTCTTCCGCGAGCACTCGGAGCACTGGGTGCAACGGTTCGAGCGGTACCACGAAGCAGGCCCGCAGTTGCTGCTGCAGGCGCACCTGCAGCGCATCGTGAACGGCGGCGGACGCATCGAGCGAGAGTACGCGCTGGGGCGCGGGCGCACCGACCTGCTGATCGTGTGGCCTCAGGGCGGGCGCGAGCGCCGCTTCGTGGTGGAGTGCAAGGTGCTGCGCAAGGACCTGGAGCGGACCATCGCCGAGGGGGTGGAGCAGACCCGGGGCTACATGGACCGCTGCGGGGCGGAGGCGGGCCACCTAGTCGTGTTCGACCGCGCGCCGGACCGAACCTGGGCGCAGAAGATCTTCCGCCGCACGCCGTCGGGAGCCGGCGCACCGGTCACGGCCTGGGGGATGTAGCGCCAAGGACCGTGCGCGGTCCGGCGACCGTGCGCCAGCGAACACTCGTGCGGTCTCCCATTACGCAGCCCCGCGGTTGATGAACCGCAGGTGGATGATTAGTCTGCGCACGCGCAGGAGGTGCCATCGTGGCAGACGCAAAGCCCGCCGTTCATTTCTTCCAGGGAGTAGCCGGGATTCTGACAGCGCTCACCGTGCTCGCCACCGTGATCTTCACGCTGCTCGGCGTGTTCGGCGTGGTCGACATGGGGGCCTTCCGGAATCAGGGATCCGCGCTCGCGTACGTGGTCGCGATCGGGGCGTTCGCACTGAGTCCGCTGGTCGCGGTCGGCATCGTCGCCGTGGGTCTGTTCAACGCGATCGGCATCGTTGCCATCGGTGCGGGGTCCGCGCGCGGCATCATTGCGATCAGCGGGGACGACGCGAGCGGCATCATTGCGATCAGCGCCGGTGGACGGGCGTCGGGCCTCC
This sequence comes from Spirochaetia bacterium, assembly GCA_965203905.1. Classification (GTDB taxonomy): domain Bacteria; phylum Spirochaetota; class Spirochaetia; order SZUA-6; family Bin103; genus Bin103. The sequence goes on from CBDBDQ010000005.1 coordinate 7,667,889, forward strand.
TCTTCGCCGTCGGCGAGGAAGCGCGGGGCATGGTCACCGTGGCCTACTCGGGCCGCAAGGCGACGCCGTTCGGGCGCTGGCCGCGCTGGCCGGGCAACGACGCCCCCACCGACTGATTCGGCGCCCCCGCCGGGGCACGGTACGACGGATGAAGAAAACCCCTCAGCCGCGCCGGTGGTTTGTCGCGGCGCGGGGAGTGCTCCGAGGCGAATAGTCCCCTCAGTCTGATCCGGCTCCGGTTTCGGTGTGACGTTTCTTCCACAAGCGGACCGTGAAGCGGTTCTTCTCTTCGAGAAGCGTCTGGTTGCGCGCAGAACGCATCCCGATCTTCATTCCTGCTCCTGGATATCGCCAGTGGGAGGTGCTAGCCCAGGTCGCAACTCAGCGGAAGGCGGCGTTGCCGATTCGTACCAGGGGTGGCGTCGCGCCGGCCGGCGCCGGGGTGGCGGAGGCCAGGTCGTAGGCGAACACCGCGATCCCGCCGACCCCGATGGCGCGTGCCAGGTGGATCTGCCGTACGGTACGTTCCACCGGGTTGCGATAGGCGCCGACACCGGCCCACACCCGGCCCGGTGCTCCCGCCGTGGTCAGCGCCGCGTCGATCCAGCCGTGAAACAGCTCGTCGTCGCCGGTGTACGCCATCGGTACGGCGACGTCGATGATGCCGTCGGCCAACCAGGAGGCCCAATCCTGGAACTGCCACCTTGCCGCGGCGCGCCAATCGGGGAGCACGGCCGCGGAGACCAGGAGGTGGGGCCGGCGTGCCTTGACATCGCGGTAGACGCGGCGCACCAGATGGGTAACGGTGTCGCGGCGGAAGCGGTCCCACAACTCGGGCAGCGCGTCGGTCATGGCGTAGGGGTCGTCCGGCAATGCGGCCGCCAGTTCCTCGTAACGCTGGGCGTCGACCAGAGGCCGCACCCAGGACTGGAACTGCTGCAGGGAGGAACGGGAGTAGTCGTACGCCGAGGTGGCAAGCCGGATGAAGTCGTGGTGGATGCCATCCAGGTCATAGCCGGTTGCGAGATCGACCCAGACCCGCTTCAGGCGCTCCTGCACGCCCGGGTGGGAGGGACTGGTATACAGCCCTTCCACCACCGCGCTGTTGCCCGCCGCGTAGTCGATCAACCGCTGTACGTACCTCGGATCACGCGGGTCGCGATCGTACAGTCGATGGCCCAGAACGCGCGGCACCGCCAGCCACTCGGGGTGAGCATTTACCAGGTGGTGGGGGTCGCGGGGCAGCTCGGCCGCAGCCCAGACCAGGTGCGCGTTCACCCAGGCATGCACCGCCAGCCCGCGCGGGTGCGCTTCCTCGATTACCAGTTGCAGCGGATCGAATCCCGGTTGGTGCCTCAGGAACTCCGGGCGCGGCTCCCGCAGTGAGCGGTACAGTGCGTCGCCGCGGCCGCGCACCTGGACGAACAACGTGTTGAATCCGCAGGCAGCGGCCTGTTCCACCAGCGCCCGCACCGCGGCCGGACTGTCGAGCGAGGTGCGCGCCACCCAGAGCGCGCGCACTTCGTCGAACTGCCGCGGGGGCAGCCGCGGTTCGGCGGTGGCGGTCACGCTCGGACGCATGGCCGGTGGGGCTGTCGCGCAGGAGGTCAGCAGCGGGATACCAAACAACAGGCCGGCAACCGCCGCGCGTAGCGGGACCGACGTTAGCGCGTTCGTTCTGCGGTTGCGAGCACGCAAAGGCAGGTCCCGGCGCGCCGCGAGGCCACCGTCCACCGCTACTGACGCGGCGGCGGCCAGCGCGAAATCCGTTCGGCGGTACCCCCGGCACGGGCACCGCTTCCGATCGGATAGCGGCAGGGTGGTCAACCGCATTGGTGGCGGTGCCGCTCCAAAACCAGGTCGGAAGGGTCCCGGAAGGTCCTCGATATCACATGGAAATTGTAGCCGATAATTGCTGGGGAATCGAGTTCCTTTGTACTTTCTTTGGGGCGTCTCAACGTAAGCCGACAGGCGGCTAGGCCATTGCTAAAGCTGTCCGAAAGGCGGCGCTTTTTGGGATACGTAGAACGCAAGACTTGAATACGATTTGGGGTGCGTAAACAACCAATTACGGAGCGCCTATTGCTACGCGCCGATGGTGATCCTGCAAACCGTGCTACGCAAAATAGAGATCAATTTCCTGTCGGCTTCAGAGGTGTCTCGAAAGGCATCCACGGCACTTGGATGGTAACCGCGGGAACTCAAAACGGTCGCGCTTTTGCCGCAGTGGCGCGACGGGAACTGCTGCCGGACACCGCTCCGGTGTTTGCCGCCGGGGCGGTATGCCGGCGTCGCGACGCCCGGCGGCCAGCCCGCACTCCCCGCCAGGCTGCACACAGGTGTGCTTTCGGTTACCGCGGTAAAGCCTTGCATTCGGCCTGCCGACCATGGGACTGGGAGGGGCCACCGGGGAGGAATCTTATGATCGATCGAGACCTGCTCGCCCTCGCAGCCGTGTTCGGGGTGATGTCACTCCTGATCATGGCGGCTGCGCTCCGCGGCCGACTGATCCGGCAATCGGACCGCCGGCGCCGCAATGAATCGCATAACAGACCGATGGACTAGGCGCGACGCTGGCGCTCCAGCGGCCGCCTGCGCCGTGCGCATCCGTTGGAGATTCTGGCGAGATGACCGCGACCGAACCGCTTCGTCCGACCGACGGCGGGTCTCTTGATGAGCGCGATTCCATACGCGGCTCGCTCCTCACCAGACTGCTCAACTCGACGATGTGTTGCCCGATCATCCAGTAAGCGGCAGTCATGGCCACGTTCACCGAACGGACCGCCGACGTGAATCGTAAACCCCGCTCGGTCAACCGTGAGCCAAACCACATCCACGCTCGGCCGCTGACTTCGCTGGCACGCACCGAGTCGCGTACGGTGAGTGGGATCTGCTAAGGTGGGATCCATGCGAGCGGGACGTGCGCTGTTGTTCTTCGACGACCAGTACCTGGATCGCCGCGATAACCTGGACCGCCGCCTCGGGCAGCCGGTTCCGGTGCCGGAGGGGAGCTACCGCGACCCCGACCTGGACCCGTCCTGGGGCTATCCCAGCGTGTTCTTCGAACCCGAGTCGGTGCGCTGGTGCTGCCTCTATCAGGCGCAGCTCCCGCGCAGCTACGTCCTCCCCAAGGGCAACGCCATGCGCCACCTGCCGCTGATAGTCGAGAGCGACGATGGCGTACACTGGCACCCACCCGACCTGACCTCCGCGGTACCGATGGAGGATCGGCTGCGCCCGCACCAGGTGATACCGCTGTCCAGCGTCGGGGAGTGGGGGCCCTGTTTCTACGACGACCGGGCCGACAACCCGGACGAGCGCCTCAAGGCGTTCGTCAGCTTCCGCCATGGAACCGTCTACCTGGAGCCGCCCGGCGGGCCGGCTCGCTTACCACGCGCACGCTGTACCTGCGCGGCGACCGCCTGACGATCAACGTGCAGGCTCCCCACGGCCGCATCCGGGTGCAGGTCACCGGCCCCGACAGCCGCCCGCTGGACGGTTACGGCTATGACGACTGCGCCGGCTTCACCGGCGACTCCCAGGCATGGGAGCCGGTGTGGCGCGGCGGCCGCACCATCGGCGCGCTCAAGGATCAGGTCATTCGCCTGGAGGTGGAGCTGTCCAACGGCCGCCTCTTTGCGCTGCGCGGCGACCTGCACCCGGCCGTACCGATTGCGGTCCGCGACTGGCAGGAAACCGGCTCCGCCCCGACGACGCTGCAGGAAGCCTGAGCGGAGTCCGCCGCACGCCGCGCACGTTAGAGTTAAACCATAGTGTCCCTAGCCGGACGGGTATGTCAAAAATACTGCTGGTCCTGGGGTATCAGGAGGCATCGGCAGCTCGAGAATAACGAGAAGCGCTGTTATTGGTGTAAAAGAGAATGCCTATTTTTTTGGCGGCGGAGTCGATTGGCAGCTCGAGATGGAGAGCATTTATCCGACATGTCCTGCCCAATATTATGCCTATCATATTCGTCATACTTAGCATCAACATCGGGGGCGTGATCCTGAGTGCGGCTTCTCTGAGCTTCCTCGGATACGGTCTGCCAGCCGAGATTCCTGAGTTGGGACGTCTGCTCAGCCGGGACGGGCGTCAGTACATGGAGATGGCCCCATGGATGGCTCTCTGGCCCGGGCTTTGCCTGACTGTTGTCGTATACTGTCTCAACATGTTCGGCGACGCCGTGCGGGATCTGCTCGACCCGAGGTTGCGCGGTGGCGGCGGTCGTCTCGCTGGCAGCGGCGCCGCGTCTGTTTGAGAGAGTGCGCGTGCGCTCTGCACCCGGTATCACGCCGGAGGAACGGTGATCTCCACCCGTGGCAGCCTCCCTGCAGCCACCGCTGGCATGTAGCTCCCGGCCCGCGACAGGGACGTCGTGGGCTGGGAGCCCGGTGGCTATGGCTAATCTCGATCCACTGCGCGAGTCAGAGCTGCACCGGCTGTCTAAAATGGCCTTCGCACTTCGGAAGTAACATCCGCGTCCTATTCCGGAGGCGCGCCCGACCAGGTCGGCGAGCGCCGGGCGGTGGATAGGCGTGACCTGGCCGGTCAACTCGAAGCGGCGCCAGGCACCGTACTGTCGGCGCATCATCGGGCACCGCAGACCGAGTCGGCGAAGTGCACAGGTAACTCATCACACGACTGACGCGTCGTCCCACCACTCCTTGTCCACTTCCGTCGTCCGACGATTTCAGGAGCCGTGCGCCTTTCTGCGTAGAAGCTGGGAATCGTAGTCTCAACGTACACGCGTGGTTTGCTCGCGGCTAAGCATTACCTGACAACAACACCTCTCGTCGCGGGTCGAGCAGGTCGCGTGCCGCGTCGATCAGACGCAGGTGGACCAGTGGCACGATTGGCGTCGGTGGTCACCCCGTAGCGGGTTGATCAGTCGGGCCAGGAGGCGGCTCGGTTACGTTAGCGTTTCGTTTTCGCGGTGCCGTAACTGCCGTCTCCGCCGCGCAGCCGGGGGTCGAGCAGGTCCCTGAGGGCATCGCCGAACATGTTGAGACTGTACACGACAATCGTCAGGAACAACCCCGGCCAGAGCGCCAGCCAGGGCGCCTGCTCCATGTACTGTCGCCCTTCCGTGCTGAGCAGGCTGCCCCAGTCGGGACTCCCGGGGGGCAGACCGAAGCCGAGGAAACTCAGCGAAGCCAGGCTCAGGATGTGGCCTCCGATGCTGATGCTGAAAACGATGATCACGACCGGCATGATATTGGGCACGACATGCCGGACCAGGGTTCTGACCTTGGGCTTGCCAATCGCCTCCGCCGCCAGAAAATAGTCATTCTCCTTGATCGCGATCACGGCGCTCCTGATTACTCGCGAGCCGCCGATGCCGCCGCTTATCCCCATGACCAGTATGATCTGTGGTATACCCGGCCCCACTATCGACATTATGGTCAACAGCAGCAGCAGGCCCGGAAAGACTATCCAGGCATCGACAAACCTCTGCACCAAGATGTCGAACTTGCCACCGAGGAATCCGGAAGTGCCGCCGATCAGGGTACTGATCACCGTACTCAGAGCGGTGATGGAAAGACCGATCAGTATCGAAAGACGACCCCCCAGGATCAGGCGGCTCAGGAAGTCTCGGCCGACGTGGTCTGTCCCCAGGAGATACTGGGCGGATGAGCCCTGAAACCGGTCTCGCAAGTGGATTTCGGAAGGGGGGTAGGGGGTCAGCGCATCGGCGAAGATCGCCACCAGGATCCAGATCAGGATGATCAACCCGCCGAACGCCCCCAGGGGCTTCTCCTTGACCAGCCGGACAAGGAACTCGGTCAGTCGGCCAAATCGTTTGGGCTCACCGACGGCGGCTGGCACCGCTGTGGCATGGCGCATTGTTATGCTTTTCTCACCAACCACTATCTATACCGCACCCTGGGGTCCAAGTAGGGATACATCAGGTCGGTCATGAGAATGCTCACCATCACTATGGAGGCGTAGAACATGTTGACTCCGGACACCACCGGGTAGTCTCGGAGTTGCAGCGCATTCAGCAGGAGGCGGCCGATCCCCGGCAGGTTGAAGATGTGCTCCATGATCACCGAGCCTCCGATCAGGAGCGGCAACTGCATGCCGATCAGGGTCACGACCGGGATCAGCGCATTCTTGATGGCGTGTCTCACAACCACCACCCGCTCGGTGAGCCCCTTGGACCAGGCGGTGCGGACATAATCCAGCCGGAGCACTTCCAGCATCGTGGTGCGCATCATCCGCATGGTGCTGGCAGAAGCGGCCGTCCCCAGAATCAGGCTGGGGATGAGGAGCACGCCGAGATTGCCCAGCGGGTCTTCGCTGAGCGGAACCCACCTCATCGGGGGCGACCAGCCCCACCAGATGGCAGGGAAGATCATCACCATCAGGGCCAGCCAGAAGTTGGGCGCGGCCAGACCGAGGATGGCGAGGGAGCGCCCGGCGTAGTCGGCGACGCTATCCTGGCGCACCGCCGAATAGATGCCGACCGGCAGCGCGATCACCAACCCGATGACGATGGCCAGGATACCCAGTTCCAGGGTGACCGGCAGTCTCTCGATGATCCCCTTCTCCACCGGCCAATTCCCCATCAGTGACGTGCCAAGGCTGCCGTGCAGGAAAATACCTCCCATCCAGCGTCCATACTGCACCCAGACCGGCACGTCCAGTCCCAGCATGCGCTCCAGCGTTTCCCGGTCGAACCCCTCCCCGGTACCGCCGGCCACCACCGTCATTGACTCCATGACGTCGATCACGTCACCGGGGATGAAGCGCACCGAGAGAAACACGATGATGCTCAGCAAGAACAGGGTGGGGATGATCAGTAATAGTCGCCTGATGATATAGGCTCTCATCTCGCACACCTCATCGCGGCGTAATCCCGAAGTGGACCGGGGCAGGCAGGCAGTATTGCTGCGCTGCTGCCCGGTCCACGTGCCTACTTCCAGTCGGCCTGCTACTGGCTCATGGCCTTCAAGTCCTGGTCAATCCAGAGACGGGCGTAGATGGGAGCGCTGTTGCACTGGTTGCACAACTCGCCTTCACCGTTGTAACCGATGACCCATGGCTGCGCCGCGGTGAACTGCGGGATCTTGGGACCCCATATGATCTCGTGCTTCTCTATCATGAGCATGTCGCACTCTTTGACCAGCCGCGCCTCCTCCTCATAGGTGGTGGCGGCGACGATCGCTTCATGCAATGCCGTTTGCGCCGGATCATCCGGAACCAACATGTAATGCGTCGCATTCGTGTAGCACATGCCGGCAGGGGGATAGTCCAGGCCCAAGAACCCCATCGATAACCCGGGCCAAGTCGCTTCCCTGGCATGGACCATCCACGTAGGATGGTCCATTGGGTCCTTCTCCGCGGCAATGCCAACCTCGGCCAGATAGGCAATGACGATGTCGTAATAGCCCGAATCGTGGTAGGAACCGACGAATACCATGGGCAGCTCGAATCTCGTGCCGTCCTCGCCGCGCGGATACCCCGCCTCGTCGAGCAGCCGTTCGGCACCCTCCGGGTCGTAGCGCCAGTACTGCTTGATCTCCTCGGGCCACTCTTCGAACGGGTTGTTGTACCCGCCGAGGATACCGTCTCCGATGCGCCCCTGGGGCTCCCACTTGCCATGACCCCTGAAGTAGGTCTCGTTGACGGTCTCAAGATCCAGGGCCATCTGTATGGCGTGCCGCACCCGGATGTCGTCGGTGGGCGAGGGCACGAACGGATTGTACGCCCGGTAACTGTAGTTCGACCGATAATCCCACGGGTAGAGCCTGATTTCGGGGTTGGTCTCCGCCAGGCTTTCCGCCATTTCGACATTGGCAAAGGCAGCCGCCGTGATGAGCATGTCAAGCTTGCCCGAACGCAGTGCCGCGGCGACGGTTGCCGGTTCCCGAATGATCAGGTTCGTCAACTCGTCGGTATAGGGCAAGCGGTTCTCGGGGTACTTCTCGTCGGTGCCCCAGTAGTTGGGATTCCTGGTGTAGGTTATCGAGCTCTCCTCGACCCAGTCCGTTATCTCATAGGGCCCGGTGCCCACCAGGTTCTGCCAGTCCGCTCTGTTGATGTTGCCGTCTCGCTTGATTACCTCCGGGGGCATCATGTGAGCATTGTTGGCGATCTTCAACGGCCCATCGAGGATTGGATGCCGCAACTTGAACACCACCGTCCTCTGGTCGGGGGCCGTTACCGACTCGAGCGGCAGGGCCGCGCTGCGCCCCCCCGTATAGCTAGGGCTCGGTTCGCTAAAGCCACTGCCCAGACCGAGAAAACGGTGATAGTTGAATACGATGTCATCGGCAGTCAGCTTCCGACCGTTCATCGGTTCCTTGTCGTGCCAGTGAACGCCCTCGCGGATGCGGAATACGTAGGTCAGCGGGTCGGAAACGTCCCAGCTCTCCGCGAGCTGACCGGTCAGGACAGAGGTCGGCAGATACACCGGCGCAAAGTCGAACGTGTCCCGGCTTATTCCCCAGTCCGCGATGGCGAGCGTCTCGTTGACGCCGCCGATGAAATACGCCGCCCCGCAGCAATAGGCTGCGTCTATCGAGTTCTCTGCATATCCCGGCTGGGAATAGGTAATTGTTCCGCCGTATTGTGGCGCCGTCACCATCTTTCCGGTGGTGGGGTCGGTCACCATTTCCTTCTCGGCGGCGGCCGCCGGTGCCTCTTCGCTGGCAGCGGCCCAGAGGCCGGTCGCGGTCAGAACGAGAACCAGCGCAACCGCGAAGGTCTTTGTTGCAATGTGCATAACTCACTCCAGGTGTTTGATTCTGAGAGTAGTGCGTAGCGAATTGCCGCACCCTGCGCTCTCAGCGCCCGCAACGCGGGCGGCAAACAGAGACGACAATGTGAATCTGTGTAGCGTGAGGCTGTGTCGCGCGCGGCGTGCGACTCATGGATTTACGCCGCGCGCGCGTGTGGTTCTTTGAGTATCAATCTGCACCACCTGTGCGCCGGGTTGACCGGCAGGGCCGGCGGTCGGTTCAGCGACGGTGAGTCGGGGAACGGGGTGCCAAGACGGTTGCGGTGGTCGATGAACGAACGTGGACTGAGCCGACGCCACACGGAGCCGGCGGCTTGCCAGGCGCTGAAGGCGAAGGCGCCCGCAAGGCGAGCAACCCGTGCGGTTAGTGATCTACGGGATGTACGAAAGTCCCAGGGGGGGGGATGTACCGGCGGCGTCACCGGCAAACCGGTCACTGCGCTGGCTGTCGTCGTGCCGCATCATCAGCATCCGTCGATCCCCGACGATTGGATTCTCCCATGCCGGTGGCAGACTGTCAACTGCACCGGCACCGCACCGGCACCGGCACCGGCGTGCGCGGCGTGAGGGCCGATGGGATTCGTCGTGTGATAGTGTCGTATAGTGTCGGTGTTCTTCGAGGCGGCCGCACCGGCAGCCGGGTTGCCAACGAGGAGGGTTCACCGCGTGCCTGCTGAACTGGAGACGATCATCGAGGTGCTGGAGTCGGATTGCGATCGGCTCGGGCATCTGAACCACGTGCAAGCGGTCAGGATGCTGGAGCGTGCGCGCGGCCACTGGTACGCCGCCAACGGCCTGCGCGACGCCGGCAGGAACTACGTCCCGGTGGTGGTCAACATCAACTACAACTATCGCCGCGAGTGTTTCCTCGGCGAGCGCCTGCGCGTCATGACGCGGGCGCAGAGACCGGGGCGCAAGAGCTTTACCCTCGGCCACGAGATCATCAAGCCGGACGGCGCCATTGCGCTCCAGGGAGCGGCCACGAGCGTGATCATGGACCTGGACACGCGGGTGATCGTTACCGTACCCGAGTGCGTGGCCAGCCAGTTGCCGGCGCCGGAGGCGGCGGAGTGAGTCAGGCGCGCCGGGCGGCAGCCGCGGACGAACGCGAGTACCTCGCCACGGTAGCCGGGCTGGTCGAGCAGGCCTGGCCAGCCGGTGTGCCACGCGAGGTCCGCTACCCGCTCGGCGAGATCCCGGTGACCGAGCATCTGCGCCACGCCGCTCGCGCGACACCCGACAAGGCGTGCGTCGTCTACTACGGCTATCGGCTCACCTCCGCCCCGCGTCGATCGCCGCCAGGGCGTGGCTCAACCCAGCGCGCGGGTCGCCGGTGGCCTCCACCAGCAACGTCGATGCCGCCGGTAGCGATCACGCGCACGGCATCGTCGCCCAGGTAGGTGCGCCCGTGGTCGCGCGCGGCCGCGGTCGACGGCGCGGCCAACTGCTCCGCGTCCTAGCCGGCGTCGGCCAGCAGCCCCCGCACCTTGGGCAGGTTGCGGTCGGCGATCGCTACCACGTACAGGCCCGGGGGCGCGCCGCGCCTGCGCCAGGAACATCGACCCGAACTTGCCCGCCCCGATCAGCCCCACCCGCACCGGCCGCCCCTCGGCCGCCCGCCGCTCCAGGCCGCGCGCCAGATTCACCAGATTCACCGCCGCACCTCCCCGGTCATCGGTATTGGTCAGTATTGTAGTGGGCCTGCGCCGTGAGCGCCGGCGGGATTCACCGTGTGATAAGGCTTGGCACCGCTGACGAATCGATCCATACTTATCAACCGTCCGACCAGTGCGCAGGGGAGATATGGATCTAGGGAACGAAACGGAACGGAGTCTTGTTGAGCTGAATGTGGAGCTGTCCCGTAGCGGTGACCCTGCCCGCGTCCGCTATATGGTGATCGAGCCTGATCCGGATTGGGACGGCGAGTGGATGGTGACGACGGTCTGGGAACTTCCGCCGCCGGATCCGGGACGTGAGGTGTGGCCGCATCACAAGCTCATGGAGTACGAGCAGATGCTGGCGGATCGATTGGTCGGAGTCGCCAGTACATCATGTTTGTTCCGTACCGCGAAAACCGTTGCCAAAGCATTCCGAAATGCCCGAGCTGTTCCTGAGGGTGCCGAAAAAGTCCCGGAGAGCCGGTGACACCGGAGGGGCTCCTCGAAGCCGCCGAGGCATTGGTTCCCCCAGGACGGGGCCGGCCATCGCGGGCACGCATTCGCCGCTCGATCTCCACGGCCTACTACGCTTTATTCACCGCATTCACGGCAGAGGTCGCCCGGCCCTACCGGCGAAACGTGAAAGCTACCGCTCGCAGATTGGTCGAGCACGGCAAGGCCCGCTCAGTTTGCGAGACTCTCAAAGGCAATAACCGTTGCGACGGAAACTTGCAAGAGTTTGCGAAGCGATTCGTGCTCTTGTATCTGGGTCGTCAGCGTGCCGACTACGACCACACGTACGAACCGGACAAGAGCGATGCCCAGGAGGCGATCGAGCTCGCACGGTACGGTATCGATTACTTGTCAGGGGCCCGAACCACGAGTCCCGATCAGGTGCAGATGATGTGTGTCATCACCATCGCCGGTAATACGCAACGCAAACACATGGCGCGACAATCGGGCCGCTGAGGAACGTCTACACAGGCGCTCGCGACCGATGCAGCTCCGCGCCGCTCCGCGATGAAAGCGACAGCCCCGTCGCCATTGGGCAGGTTGCGGTCGGCGATCGCCACCACGTGCAGGCCCGGGGGGCGCCGCGCCTGCGCCAGGAGATTCTGCTCAGCCGCGTGTGATGGCGGTCACGGCGAGCGCTGCGCTGCGTTGGGCTCGGCGGCGTGCCTTACATGGTCGCCGAGGCGATGGGTCGTGATAGTATGTCGTACAGGATTCACTGCGTGCCTGCTGAACTGGAGACGATCATCGAGGTGCTGGAGTCGGATTGCGATCGGCTCGGGCATCTGAACCACGTGCAAGCGGTCAGGATGCTGGAGCGTGCACGCGGCCACTGGTACGCCGCCAACGGCCTGCGCGACGCCGGCAGGAACTACGTCCCGGTGGTGGTCAACATCAACTACAACTATCGCCGCGAGTGTTTCCTCGGCGAGCGCCTGCGCGTCATGACGCGGGGCCAGAGGCTGGGGCGCAAGAGCTTTACCCTCGGCCACGAGATCATCAAGCCGGACGGCACGATTGCGCTCCAGGGAGCGGCCACGAGCGTGATCATGGACCTGGACTCGCGGGTGATCGTTACCGTACCCGAGTGCGTGGCCAGCCACGTGCCGGCGCCGAAGGCGGCAGAGTGAGTCAGGCGAGCCGGGCGGCAGCCGTGGGCGAACGCGAGTACCTCGCCACGGTAGCCGGGCTGGTCGAGCAGGCCTGGCCCGCCGGGGTGCCGCGCGAGGTCCGCTACCCGCTCGGCGAGATCCCGGTGACCGAGCATCTGCGCCACGCCGCGCGCGCGACACCCGACAAGGCGTGCGTCGTCTACTACGGCTATCGGCTCACCTACGCCGGGCTCGACGAGGCCAGCGACCGGTTCGCCGCCTTCCTGGAGGCGCGCGGGCTGGTCCGCGGAGACCGCGTGGCGGTGCTCCTGTACAACTGTCCGCAGTACTTCATCGTGTTCTACGGCATCCTCAAGCTCGGCTGCGTGCACGTGCCGGTGAACCCGATGTTCAAGGAACACGAACTGCGCTACCAACTCGTCGACGCCGACCCCAGGGTGCTGGTGGCGATGGACCGGCTCCATCCGCTGGTCGAGGCGGTGCGCGGCGACTCCAACCTGGAGGCGGTGGTGGTCACCCGCTTCACCGACTACCTCCCGAGCGAGCCCGGCCTGCCGCTGCCGAAGCTGCTGCAGGAGCCGCCGCGCGCCTGTCCCGGCGCCCTGGAGCTGCCGGAGCTGCTGGCCGGCCACGGTCCCGGCTTCACGCGGCCCGCCCCGAGCCTCGACGACCTGGCGAGCATCAACTACACCGGCGGCACCACCGGGATGCCGAAGGGGTGCATGCACACGCAGCGCAACATGCTGCATGCCTGCACCGCGGGCAGAGTGGCGTACCTGCGCCCCGGCGCCTCGCCGCGCGACATCCGTACCGTGTCCTACGTGGCGAGCTTCTGGATCTCCGGCCAACTCCGGCTGATCGAAACGGTCCTGACCGGATCGACGCTCATCTACTTCGCCCGCTGGGACGCCGAGGCCGTGCTGCAGGCGATCGAGCGGTACCGGGTCACGCACCTCAATGGACCGCTCGACACCATCGTGGAACTGATGGAACGGCCGGACGTGGAGCGCCGCGACCTGAGCTCGCTCGAAGTCACCACCTGCACGTCGTTCGTCAAGAAACTCAACCTCGACTACCGGCGCCGCTGGCGCGAGCTGACCGGGATCACCTTGCACGAGTCGTCGTTCGGCATGACCGAGACCCATACCTGGGACACCTTCACGATGGGCATGCAGGCCGGCGACATGGACCTGAAGTCCACGCCCATCTTCGTGGGGCTGCCGACCGCCGGCACCCGCTACAAGATCGTCGACCGCGACAGCGGCCGGCTGGCGCCGCTCGGGGAGGAGGGGGAAATCGTGGTGTCCTCGCCGTCGCTCATGAAGGGCTACTGGAGGGACCCGGAGAAGAGTGCCGAGCAGATCCGGGACGGGTGGTTTCGCACCGGCGACGTCGGCATGATCGACGAGCGCGGCTACCTGCACTACCTCGGGCGCGACAAGGAGATGCTCAAGGTCAAGGGCATGAATGTCTACCCGTTCGAGCTCGAAAGCCTGCTTGGTCAACACCCGGCGATCGCCGGCAGTGCCGTGGTCGGCCGCGCGGACCGCGAGCGCGGCGAGGTGCCGGTGGCGTTCGTGAAGCTCGCGCCCGGCTGCGAGGCCACCACGGCCGACCAGATCGGCACCTGGTGCCGTGACAACATGGCGACCTACAAGGTGCCCGAGATCCGCATCGTGGATGAGTTCCCGCTCACGGAGGTCGGCAAGGTGAGCAAGGTCCTGCTGCGCCGGCGGTTGCGGGGCGGCGCGGCGGTCGACACCGCCTACCAGGTGTCGACGTAGGGGCGCTTCTTGCCGGACCGCGGCGCCGGCGGCGGCAGCCGCCGCATGCTGGCGGCGATCCAGCGGCGCGTGTCGGCGGGGTCGATCACGTCGTCCACGCCGCCGCCGGCTACGGCGTTGACGGCCTTGGCCCGTTCGTAGGCTTCCGCGACCCGGCGCTCGAACTCCGCGCGCCGCTGCTCGGGATCCGCGATCGCCGCCAGCTCCCGGCGGTAGCCGAGCTTGACCGCGCCTTCCAGGTTCATGCCCGAGAACTCGGCCGTCGGCCAGGCGACGGTGAAGAAACCGAGCAGCGAGCAGGCGCCGCACATCGCCTGCACGCCCAGCCCGTACGCCTTGCGTACGATGACGCCGAACAGCGGCGTGGTCAGGTTGGCGCCGGTGTTGAACATGCGCGCGCAGTGCCGGACCAGCGCCGTGCGCTCGTGCTCCGGCCCGACCATGATGCCGGGGCAATCCATCAGGCTCAGCACCGGGATGTCGAAGGCGTCGCACAACTGCAGGAAGCGCGCGCCCTTGTCGGCGGCGTCGGAGTCGATCGCCCCGGCCAGGTGGTGCGGGTTGTTGGCCAGCACTCCCAGGGGGCGGCCCTCGACCCGGATGAACGCGGTGATGATGCCGACGCCGAATTGCGCGCGCAGCTCCAGGATCGAGCCGCGGTCGGCGATGGTCTCGATCACCTCGCGCATGTCGTACAGGCGCAGCCGGTTGTCCGGCACCACGTGCCGCAGGCGGCGCTGGTCGTGGCTGTCCCAGTCATCGAGCGCGCCCTGGAAGTACGACAGGTAGCGCCTGGCCACGTCGACGGCGCTCTCCTCGTCCTCCACCAGGATGTCGACCACGCCGTTGGCGACCTGAAACGACATCGGCCCCACCTCCTCCGGCGTGTAGACCCCCAGGCCGCCGCCTTCGATCATCGCCGGCCCTCCCATCCCGATGGTCGAGTTGCGGGTGGCGATGATCACGTCGCAGCAGGCCAGCAGCGCGGTGTTGCCGGCGAAGCAGCGCCCGTTGTTGACGCCGACCAGCGGCACCAGGCCGCTGAGTTGCGAGAACTGCATGAAGGTGGGGGTGTCCATGGCCACGCGTGGTCCCACGTAGTCGTCGCCGGGGCGGCCGCCGCCGCCTTCGGTGAACACCACCACCGGAAGCCGGAAGCGCGTCGCCAGTTCGTACATCCGGTCCTGCTTGTAGTGGTTGCGGCGGCCCTGAGTGCCGGCCAGCACGGTGTAGTCGTAGGCGACCACGATCGCGCGTGCGTGCTGGTCGTCGAACCGGTCGCCGTTGATCGACGCCGTACCGACCACCAGGCCGTCGCCCGGCGTCTTCTCGCGCAGCCCCTGGTCGTCGTTGCGCTGGTGCTGTTGCGCCACCACCAGCGGCCAGTACTCCTGGAACGAGCCCGGGTCGACGAGTTGGGCGATGTTGCGGCGCGCCATGCGGAACCCGAGCCGGCGCCGCTTGGCGACCGCTTCCGGCCGGTGCTCGTCCAGCGTGTAGGCGTGCCGGTCGATCGTTTCCTGCAGGTCGGGGCGGATGCGGTCGAGGTCGATCGATTGCTCGGCGGCGGCGCTGCGTTCCCCCAGGTCCGCCGGTTCGACGTACACCAGCGGGTGTCCCTCGCCGACGACGTCACCCACGCTCACCGCAATGCCGCGCACGTGGCCCGCTGCCTCGGCCTCGACGAAGTGCTGCATCTTCATCGCTTCCACCACGACCAGCTCCTGGCCGGCGTGCACGGCATCGCCCACGGCGACCAGCACGCTGACGACGGTGCCCTGGATGGGAGCCGGCAGCGCGACCGAGCCATCCGGTGCGTCGGCGTCGGCGTCGGTCAGGGACATGGCCGCGTCGGTCCGGCCGACGGGATCGCTGCCCTGGGCCGCGCGGGCGTGGGCGAACACCGCCAGCGGATCGGTGCCGCCGGCGTGCGCGCCGCCGGCGGGGGCGGCCCCGGCCGCGCCGGCGCGGGCGACCGCTGCCGGCGGATCGGTGCCGCCGGTCTGCGCGCCGGCTTTGGCCGCCGCCCCGGCCAACGGTCGCGGCCGCGGGTCGGTGCGCGGCGCCGCGAGGTCGGACAGGTGGTCGTCGACGAACCGCGTGTACAGGCGCCCGGCGCGGAAGTCCGGGTGGTCCAAGAGGTTCTGCAGGAACGGGATGTTGGTCGCCACGCCCGCAAGGCGGAATTCGCCCAGTGCCCGTGACGTGCGCCGCACCGCGTCCGCGAAGTTCGGCGACGGCGAGTGACCGACCACCTTGGCCAGTAGCGAGTCGAATGCGGGGTTGGTCGTATAGCCGGCGTAGCCGTAGGTGTCGGTGCGAACGCCGGGCCCGGTCGGCGGCTCGAACGCGGTGATGGTTCCCGCCGCGGGCCGCACGCGGCCGTCGGCGCTCACGGTCTCCAGGTTCACGCGCGCCTGGATCGCGAAGCCGCGGGCGGCAGGGATCTGATCCTGCGTGAGCCCGAGTTCCGCCAGCGACCGGCCGCCGGCGATGCCGAGCTGCGCCTGCACCAGGTCGAGGCCGGTGACCGCCTCGGTAACCGTGTGCTCCACCTGCAGCCGGGGGTTGGCCTCGATGAAGTAGAACGCGGCCGCTTCGCCCGAGTCGTCCGCGTCCACCAGGAACTCGAATGTGCCGAGGCCGCGGTAACCGACCGCGGCCGCCACGCGCTTCGCCGCGTCGATGATGCGCGCGCGCAACGCGCCTGGCAGGCCGGGCGCCGGGGCGATCTCGATCAGCTTCTGGTGGCGCCGCTGGGCGCTGCATTCGCGCTCGCCGGCCTGCACCACGTCGGTGCCGTCACCGACGATCTGCACCTCCACGTGGCGGGCCCGCGTGACCATCCGCTCCACGTACAGCGTGCCGTCGCCGAACGCCGCCTCTGCTTCGGAGCGGCACCGTTCGAAGCTGGCTGCAATCTGGTCCGCGCTCCGGACGGCGCGGGTGCCGCGGCCGCCGCCGCCGGCCACCGCCTTGATCATCATCGCGGAGCCGGCGGGCAGTCCCCTGAAGAAGGCGGCCGCCTGGTCGACGCCGGTCGGCGCGTCGGTTCCGGGCAGCACCGGAACGTCGTGCGCTACCGCCGCGGCGCGCGCCCGCGGCTTGTCGCCGAACAGCTCCAGCGTCTCGACCGCCGGCCCCACGAAGCGCAACCCGCCCTCCTCACAGGCGCGCGCGAAGGCGGCGCTCTCGGCCAGGAACCCGTAGCCGGGGTGGATCGAGTCGCAGCCGGCCGCGCGCGCGAGCCGAACGATGCCGGTGCCGTCCAGGTAGGCGGGTACGCCGCGCCCGGACAGCGGCAGCGCCTCGTCGGCCGCCTGCACGTGCAGCGACGCCGCGTCGTCTTGCGAGTGGATGGCGACGGTCGCGATGCCGAGGTCGGCGGCGGCCCGCGCCACGCGAACCGCGACCTCGCCGCGATTCGCGATCAGGAGTTTGCGCAGCGCCACTACCTTCCCGTCCAGTTGGGCGGCCGCTTCTCGGCGAACGCCCGCGGTCCCTCGACGTAGTCCTCGCTGTTCCGCATCGCCTCGACGGAGTCGTGCCGGCGCCGTATCGCCTCCTCCAGCGAGGGCGTGTCGAGGCTCCGGTACACCACGTCCTTGGATGCGCGGATCGACAGCGGCGCGCAGGCGCAGATCATCTGCGCCCAGCGGTTCGCCTCGCTCAGGATGTCGGCGTCGGGAACCACGGCGGTGACGAAACCGAGCTCGTAGCCCTCCTCGGCGGATACGTGGCGGCCGGTGAGAATCATGCCGAGGGCGCGTTTGGTGCCGATCTCGCGCGGCAGGCGCTGCATGCCGCCGGCGACTGCCGCCAGGCCAACCGTCGCCTCCGGCAGTGCGAAGCGCGCGCTGCGCGCGGCGATGATCAGGTCGCAGGCGAGCGCGATCTCGAAACCACCGCCCATGCACACGCCGTTGACGGCGGCGATGATCGGCTTGGTCAGGTCGAACCGGGAGGTCAGGCCGCCGAATCCTCGCGGTGTGGGCACGCGCGGTCCGCCTTCAGCCTGGTAGCGGAGGTCGTTGCCGGCGCAGAAGCCGCGGCCTTCTCCGGTAATGATCGCTACCCATGCATCGTCGTTGGCGGCGAAGTCGTCGAACACGCGGCCGAGCTCGGCGTTGGCGGGCGGATGCAGCGCGTTGAGGCGCTCCGGTCGCGTGATCGTCACGGTCATGACCTGCCCGGACAGGTCGACCCGGCAGAATTCCGTCATGGCGGTCCCTCCTGGTGGGAAGCGTCCCACGTCTCGCCATCATATCTGTCCCGCACCCTCTCGGTCACACGCGGAGAAGCGGGAGGGGAGCATGACTATTCCCATGATACATACGGTATGATACCATTGGAATAATGAAGCAGTTCGTGTTCGACCGGCTTGTCGACCGTGAGAACATCTGCAACCAGCAGCGCGAGCAGCAGGTGCTCCGAGATGCGGTCGCGCGCGGATACCGCATGGTGGTCTACGGCCCGCGCAACTACGGCAAGACCTCGGTGGTGCGCAACATCACCATCGAGGAGTTCCGCCGCACCCGGGGGCGCCGCTTCGTGCTGTTCGCGGATCTGCTGGGGGTCCGCTCCATGCAATCCCTGACCCGGCGGTTGGCTGGCAGTCTGCAGCGCTCCTTCGCCGCTTCCTTCCCGGTCAGGAGTCTCCTGGAGAACGCATCGCGGTTCCTGGGTGCGCTGCTTCCCGAGGTCTCGCTCGATCCGCAGACCGGGAGCCCGAGCCTGTCGTTGCACACCCGCGAGCCGGAGTCCAGCCGCAGCCTGCAGACGCTCTGGGACCACATCTCCGGCATCACCGCGGAAGTCGACTCGCTCATCGTGCTCGACGAGTTCCAGGACGTGGCGTTCATCGACGAAGCGGCGGCGCAGTTGCGCTCCTGCCTCGAAGGGCTCGATGCGACGCCCATACTGCTGCTCGGCTCCAAGCGGCACATGCTCGCCGACCTGTTCGCCGCTCCAGGCGCCCCGCTGAGTGCCTGGGGATCCGACCTGGAGTTCCACCCGATCCCCCACGACGAGTACCACCGATACATGGAGGAAC
This sequence comes from Spirochaetia bacterium, assembly GCA_965203905.1. Taxonomy (GTDB): domain Bacteria; phylum Spirochaetota; class Spirochaetia; order SZUA-6; family Bin103; genus Bin103. The sequence goes on from CBDBDQ010000005.1 coordinate 7,686,752, forward strand.
GGTTCCGCCCGCGCCGCTTGACGATCTCGCGCGAGGTGGCGGCCACCCTGCAGGACGAAATGCAGCGCGTGCCGGAGGCGATCAACCGGCTGTGCGCCCAGTTGCTGGAGTTGCACCAGGCCGTTGAGATCGATCAGACCATGGTGCGGGCAGCACTGGTGAATCTGCTGGAGAACCGGGAGGGCCGCTTCGCGGCTTACTTGTCGGCGTTCTCCGGAACCGACGAGAGCGTTGTGACCGAGATCGCGCGCCGCGAGCGGGTTGCGCATCCGCAGTCGAAGGGCTTTCTCGCGAGCGTCGGGCTGTCCAACCGCACGGTGGCGCTGGCGGTCAGACGGCTGTGGGACCGCGGCGTGATCGAGCATGTCGCGGGCAGCTACCGGATCGCCGATCCCCTGCTCGCCGCCTACCTGCGCCGATACCGTTAGCGCCGGAGGCTCCCCCGGACGGTGACTTGACGGCAGGCGGCGGCGTGGTAGGATACGGGTCAGGGACTAAACGGATGCGGATGAATCGCCATGACGACTGTCAGCGCGGTGGCCGGCTGGTGACCCAGCCGGTGGCTTCTACCCGAGTTCTCCCCCCCCCAAGATACCCTATAATTATTTATCAAATAAGCAATTAAGCGCTCTACCGAGAGCACCATACGCACCCCGGCTCACGCCGTCGCCTTCACCGCCGCCACTACTTCCGGTGGCGCCGGTTCGGTCCATCGCCATGGATCGTCAGCCCTTCTGCACTCTTCCACGTATCACTCTTTTCGTCCGCGACACCCTGCCGTTTGCCGGCATACAGGAGGCACACGAGTGAGACTCAGAGAACCGTAGGCGCGCGCGGCGTGAGCCCGGGGCGACCCGGCCGAGTCACACGCCGCGCGCTCCGCAAAATGACTCGAGCTGGCCGCCCGCGTTGCGGGCGTGAGAGCAGCCAGGGAGCGGCAATCCGTTCCGCAATACTCTCAAGAAATCCACCAACGGAGTCAAGTATGAAACCTGTAAGAACCACATTGACCTTCGCGGTCGCGTTGGTCCTGGTGCTGACCGCGACCGGCCTGTGGGCCGCTGCGGCAGAAGAGGAGCCGGCAGCCACCGCAGAGAAGGAGATGGTGCGCGACCCGTCCACCGGCGAGATGGTCGAAGCCCCCCGCTATGGAGGGACCTTCACCCATGCCGAGAGGACCGGAGCCGACACTCCTGACACCTGGTTCAGCGGCGGTCAGGCGGCGACGTTCTTCATCAGTACCGTTCTCGAGAAGCTCAGCGTCGGGAACTGGGCGATCGACAGAGAGGAACATGGCTGGAATACGACCAGCGTACCTCTCTCTGCCTTGAAAGGGGCGCTGGCGGAAAGCTGGTCACAGCCTGACCCGCTGACCTATGTCTTCAACATCCGGCAGGGCGTCCACTGGCACAACAAGGCACCGATGAACGGTCGGGAGCTGACCGCCGATGATATCGTGTTCAACTTTCACCGCTATCTGGGGCTGGGCAGTGGCTTTACCGAGAGCAGCCCGCGTCTCGGGCAACTCGCCGCCTTCTCATTCGAATCGGTAGAGGCCACCGACGAATGGACGGTGGTCATGAAGCTCAAGGAGCCACGCCTGTTTGCGCTGGAGATTATCATCGACCAGTACAGCAACTGGATGTACCCCCCCGAGGTCATCGAGGAACACGGCGACGCCCGGGATTGGAGGAACCTGGTCGGCACCGGGCCCTATGAGCTGACTGACTACGTCGAGGGCGTCTCTGCTACCTTCGACAAGAATCCTGACTACTGGGGCTCCGACGACAAGTACCCGCAGAACCGCTTGCCCTATATTGACCAGATAACGGGCCTGATTATGCCAGAGGGAGCGACCCGCCTGGCGGCACTGCGCGCGGGAACGCTTGATTACATAGGTACTCCCGGCAACACCCAACTGAGGACGATCGACCAGGTAGAGAGCGTCCAGCGCATCAGCCCCGACCTGGTGGTGTGGCAATATCCGTATCGGTCAGATAATTCTTTTGGCGTCAACGTCCAGAAGCCGCCCTTTGACGACATCCGGGTGCGCCAGGCAATGCAGATGGCACTCGATCTCGACACGATCTATGCGACCTATTACAAGGGTTATGGATCTACCAGGCCTCAGGGGGTCTACGGCGAAGAGCTGAAGGGGTGGACGACCCCCTTCGAAGAGTGGCCCGAAGCGGTCCAGAAGGTCTATACCTACGACCCGGCGGGGGCAGAAGCGTTGCTCGATGCGGCTGGGTATCCACGCGGCGCCGACGGTACTCGCTTCAAGGCCGTGTTGAGCCACCTCGAGCGGTACGACACCACGTTTGCGGAGTTGGTCGCCGCGCAGTGGGGTGAGGTCGGTGCCGATGTCGAGGTTCGGGTAACACCGGTGCCTGAGTTTGTCTCCCTCAGAACTGAGGGACTATTTGAGATGATCTCCGCGGAGTTAGGCGGGCTTCCGAGTCCTTCCGTAGCCGGGCTGGGCGCATACTACACGCACACGTCCTGGGCCCATTCCAACGTGTCTGACCCGGTTTATGACGCCATGTTCGAAGCCCAACAAAACGCCACCACCGTCGAGGAATCGCGGAGGCTGACGAGAGAGGGATACCTGTACGCGCTGGAGCGGCACTGGAGCATATGGGGCGGCGAAGTCCCACAGTTCAACGTGAGCCAGCCGTGGGTCAAAGGCTACAACGGGGAAATCTGGTTGGGTGTCGGTCAGCAGGACACCTTCTTCGCCCGTCTCTGGATTGATCAGGATCTCAAGGCAGAAATGGGCTTTTAGGCTCCTTTAGGCTTGTTCCGGGGTGAGCTTGCTCCGGGGTGAGCTTGCACGAGGAAGGGGGCTGGGAGGCGCGGTTCTCCAGCTCCCTTTCTCATTGAACGACGAGGCGTGTGACATGAAAGCGTACATCATCAGGCGTCTGTTGCTGATGATCCCCACCCTGCTCATATTGACCGTGCTGGTCTTTCTCGCGGTTCGGTTCATCCCGGGCGACATCATCGACCTTATGATCGGGCAGATGCAATATCAGTATGACGAGACGTTCGACCGGGAGGCGCTGGAGCGTATGCTGGGCTTGGACCTGCCGGTCTACGTGCAGTATGGGCGCTGGCTCGGCGATATCCTCCTGCGCGGCACGCTTGGCGCCTCATTGGTTGGCGTTATTCCGATAGAAGAGCGGATACTGGCCCGATTGCCGGTAACCATCGAGCTGGGTGTCATGGCAATCGTGATCGGGCTCGTGATAGCCCTGCCAGTCGGCATCTATTCGGCGATACGCCAGGATACGGCTGCCGACTACACGGGGCGCGCCGCGGCCATCATCGGCCTGGCCACGCCCAACTTCTGGCTGGCTCTCATGGTCATGATCTATCCTTCGATCTGGTGGGGCTGGGTGCCACCGATGCGGTGGGTTCCGTTCGCCGAAGACCCGCTCGGGAATCTTACGCTGTTCTTCATTCCCAGCCTGATCCTGGGGACGGCGGGTGCGGCCGGCACCATGCGGCTGATGCGCACCACGATGCTGGAGGTGCTCAGGCAGGACTATGTCAGAACGGCGTGGGCCAAGGGTCTGAAAGAGCGGGCGATCATCGTGAGGCACGCCCTCAAGAATGCGCTCATACCGGTGGTTACCCTGATCGGCCTGCAGCTGCCGCTCCTGGTGGGTGGATCGGTCATCATCGAGAACATATTCAACCTGCCGGGGTTGGGCCGTCTGTTCCTGAATTCGCTCAATAGCAGAGACTACCCGGTGGTCTCCGGACTGAACCTGGTGTTCGGCGTCGCGGTGTTGGGGAGCAATCTGATGGTCGACCTGATCTATCCCTATCTTGACCCCCGAGTCCGGTATCAATAGAAATGCGTATGGCTCGAGGGGAATCATCAACCAACGGTGAGCGCAGGGGGTCGCTGCGGTGGGGAGATTTCTTCGTCAGGCTGGTCAAGCGGAAGCCGTTAGGCACCATCAGCGCGGTGATCGTATTGATACTGATTCTGGTCGCCATCTTTGCCGACGTGTTGGCGCCCTATCCCTACGACGAAATACACCTGATCGACAGGCTTCAGGGCCCATCGGCGCAGTATCTCCTGGGCACCGACCAGGCGGGGCGAGACCTCTTGAGTCGCCTTATCTTCGGGGCGCGCGTTTCGATGCTCGTCGGTTTGGCAACGACCACGCTCAGTGTTGTGATCAGCACCGTGGTCGGCGGCACCGCCGGATTCCTGGGGGGTAGATTCGATATTCTGTTGCAGAGATTTGTCGATGCCTGGATGGCGTTCCCGGGGCTGCTCCTGTTGCTGACGATGATGTCCATCGTGGGGCGGGGTGTGCCCCAGATAATACTGGTCCTGGGGATCGCCGGAGGCATCGGCGGCAGTCGCGTAATCAGGGGCGCCGTGATCGGCATCAAGGAGAACGTGTATTTTCAGGCGGCCGACGCGGTTGGCGCCTCGAGAGTGAGAACATTCATGCGCCACGTGGTGCCGAATGTCATACCTATCGTGATCATAACATTCAGCGTGAGCATCGGCGGCGTAATCCTGGCGCTGGCTTCCCTGGGCTTCCTCGGGTTCGGTCTGCCTCCCGGGATTCCTGATTGGGGAGGTCTGCTCAGCCGGGAGGGACGCGAGTACATGGAGATGGCGCCGCGGCTGGCGTTCTGGCCCGGTCTGTGCCTGACTATCACCGTCTTCAGCCTCAACATGTTCGGCGACGCCGTGCGAGACCTGCTCGACCCGCGGCTGCGAGGCGCGGGAAACTAGGCAATCGCCGTGTTGAAGTTAGCGGTTGGAGGTGGAGGGCTGGAAGCCGGCGGCGCGTTCGTCGCGGGTGGTAGGGGCGAGCTCGGTGGCGGGATCGCCGGCAATGCGCGTGGCCTGCAACACGCGCGGCTCGGAGCGGTCGTAGGGCCGCGCCCGGTGCAGCACGCAGCGGTTGTCCCACACCAGCAGGTCGCCCGGCTGCCAGCGGTGGGTGTACACGCGCGGCGGCCGGCACGCGCGCCGCAGCAGGCCGTCGATCAGCGCCTGGGCGTGGGCATCGTCCATGCCGGGAATGCGATAGATGTGGCGTGCGATCTGCAGCGCCCTGCGCCCGGTCACGGGATGGGTCTTGACCAGCGGGCGGATCGGCGCGCCCTTGTCGTGGTAGCCGTAACCGGTACCGGTATCGAACACGTAGCCGATCTTGGCCTGTGAAGCGTACAGGGAGTGATACGCCGACAGGCCGGCGATCCGGTCCCTGGTATCGGCATCCAGGTCGTCGTAGGCGGCGCGCATGTCGGCGAACTCGGTCTCGCCGCCGCTGGACGGCACCTCGACGGCGGACAGTAGCCCCGCCTTGGCAGAGATCGGCATGTAGGTGCTGTCCATGTGCCAGCCCTCGTTGCCACGCAGCGTCTTGAAGCGGAAGTCGTCCGGCTGCACCAGGCTACCGTCCAGGTTCTTGTTGCTGAACAGCGGCGCCTCGATGCCGTCCTCGCGCAGCATCTCGATCGCGCCGAAACGCTTGCCGAACGCAACCTGCGCGCCGGCGCGGAGGTGCTGCGCCGGAAACACCAGCACCGCGTACTCCAGGAACGCCTCTTCGACCGCCCGCCACGTCTGTCCGTCGAGCAGGTTCAGGTCGATGCCCGTAATTACGGCGCCGAGCGTCGCGCCCTTGATCGGTTCGATGTTCGGATTCATCGGATCCCCTTCCTGGTCATCGTCATCCACGGGGACACCGCCGGTCAAGCATGCCGTTGCTCGTAGCGGCGCTCGATCCAGCGCAGGAGGCTGGAACAGGCGAGCGTGATCACCACGTACAGCACCGCCGCCGTGTTGAACGGGGCGAACGGCAGGAAGCTGGCGGACTGGAACTCGCGCATTCGCTGGGTGACGTCGCGCACCGACAGGATCGACAGCAGCGAGGTGTCCTTGATCATGGCGATGAACTCGTTGCCGAGCGGCGGCAGCACGATGCGCAGCGCCTGCGGCAGGATGATCAGGCGCGCCGCCTGCCAGCGCGACAGGCCCAGGGTGTGGGCCGCCTCCACCTGCCCCTTCGGGACCGCCTCGATCCCGGATCGGAAGATCTCCGCCATGTAGGCGGAATAGCCGATGGCGATGGCGATCACCCCGCGCGTGAAGTTGGCCAGATCGATGCCGCCGCCGGTGGCGTCCTTGACGGCGCCGGCCAGCGGCAGGCCGATGTACAGGATGATCACCAGCATCGGGATGCCGCGAATCGTGTCCACGAAGAACTCGGCCCCCACGGCCAGTGGGTGCAGCCCGTGCAGGGCGCCGCCGAAGGTCAGGATCAGCAGCAACAGGCCGATCACCGAGAACGCCATCGCCGCATTGCGGTCGCGCTCCGGCAGGAACCGGGTCTGCCAGATCACCGGGTAGCGGCCGTCGTTCGCGGCGACCGGTACGAACGCCCCCGACACGCTGTCGACCGTGGCGATCTGCTCCAGCGCGGTCGCCACGTCCGGCGAGCTGCGGATGCGCAGCGAGGCACCCTCGGCGCCGTCGTATTCGCCGAACCGGATCACGTCGGCGACCGCCTGCGGCGTGCCCTTGACGATGGCGATCCGGGCCTCCGTGGAACCGACCATCACGTACTCGACCCGCGGCTGCGCCCAGAAGAAGCCCGCAGCCGCCAGTAGCAGCAAACTGATCGCGCCGTACACGGGAATCGTGTGCCGGGCACTGCTCAAGCGCTGCAGCCCGGTCCAGGTCAGGCCGAGCACCGCCGCCAGCAGGTAGGCGAACACCGCGGCCCGGAAGGTCACCGCGATCCCGGTCGCGAATCCCCAGTGGCTGACGAACACCAGGTGAAACAGGGCGAGGCCGGACACCGCCTCGAATCCCCGCACGCAGTAACGGCGCAGCGCGCCCGTCCCCCAGCCGGCGGCCAGCGTGAAGGCCAGGAACAGGAGCGCGTAGACGACCACCCCGATCCGGAACCGCTGCGCCACCAGCGGCAGCACCTCCGCCTTCAGCGTCCAGGGCCGCGCGGAGCGGTCGACCAATTCGGAGGCGGCTGGGTCGAGCGAGTGGAACAGCACCGACTGCACGAACGGGCCGGTGAGCGCCGGCAGCGCCAGGATCAGCACGATGACCAGCGCGTGGATCGGCAGCGCCAGGCGCGCGGCGGTGGCCAGCCAGGGCGGCGCCGCGCCGTCCATCGCCGCCCGCCGCGCGGCCAGGAAGCCCGATGCGAGCAGCGCAAGCAGGAGCAGGAAGCCGGCCAGCAGCGCGGGCGCCCCCGGCTCGATGCCGATGATCGCCTTCAGCGAGCGCAGGTACTTGCTCGACGACGCGAACAGGAACACCAGGATCGGGGCCGCCGCCAGCAGCACCAGGTTGCTCGGCCGGATTCGCTTCAGGATCACTTACTGTCCCCGCGCGCCGGCCCGCGACCGCCCCGCCACCGCCGGAGCCGGCACGCCGAAAAGGAGGAACCGCCGGTCAGTCGCTCCAGTACTTGGCGATCAGCTCGTCAAGGGTGCCGTCTTCCTTGATCGCGGCCAACCCCTCGTTGAACGCGTCGACCATCGGATCGCCCTCCTGGAACACGATGCCGAGCGGGTCGGCCTGCAGGCCGGTGACCCCCATGGTGAGCTCGCCGGCGAATTCCTGCTCGTAGGCGGCCCCCGAGGTGCCGTCGATCACCACGCCGTCCACATCGCCGTTCTGCAACGCCAGGATCGCCCCGGCGAACGCGTCATACAGGCTCACGTTGTCGCGCCCGACCAGCTCCTCCGCCAACTGGGCGTTGGTGGTGGCGGTCTGCGCGGCCAGCTTGCGCCCGCCGCCCGTGAAGTCTTCGGCGGTCAGTTCGGCATCCTCCACCCGCACCAGGATCGCCTGGCTCACCACCAGGTAGGGGTCGGAAAAATCCATCGACTCGTCGCGCTCTGCGGTAATCGAAACGCCCGAAACGACCAGGTCGAACTCGCCCTGCTGCAGGGCGGCGAAGATGCCGTCCCAGGCGGTGTTCACGAACTGCAGCACGCAGTTGATGCGTTCGCACACCGCGGTCAGCATGTCGATGTCGAAACCGACGATCTCGCCGGTAGCCTCGTCGACGGTCTCCATCGGCGGATAGGTGGCGTCCGTCCCCACCTTGAGCACCTTTCCTTCCAGGTCGGCGGCGTACCCTCCCACCGCCAGCACCACGAGCAAGCCCGCCGCGGCCACAAGTGTTCTGAACATCACTGAAACCTCCCTGCCACCGGCGTCCTTGCCCGGCAGCCATTGCATACTGGACCCTCGCGATGCGCCTGACAAGCGAGCCGCTCCGGCCGGTACGGTTGGCTCAGCGGCCCAGGACTCGTTGACAAATACTTGCTATTCCATTCCTAGTTCCGGGAGCTTGCCGAGGGGCTCGCCGCACCGCGGTTCGGCGAGCGCTTTGCTGAGGAGAAGTCGATGAACCATGACATCAAGGCAGGAGCGGCGCCGTGACCGACTCCGGCGACGAAGTGCGCCATGACCTGACGATGGCGCCCGAGTTGATGCTCGACCTGGCACGCAGAACGGCGGAGTTGCTGGTGGAGCGCATCGAGGGACTGCCCGGCGAGCCTGCCTGGGACGGAGAGTTCAAGGATGCGCTCGACCACCAGTTGATGGCCGGCCCCCCGGAGCAGGGCCGGCCGCCGATCGAGGTGATCGAGCAGGCGGCACGTGAGATTCTTCCGTTCGCAACCCGGTTGGACCACCCGCGATGCTTCGGGTTCGTTCCGTCGGCGCCGACTTGGCCCGGGGTGCTGGCCGACTTCATGGCCTCCGCGTTCAACATCAATGCATGCACGTGGCTGGTCGCGAGTGCGCCGAGCCAGGTCGAGCTGGTGGTGATCGACTGGTTTCGCCGCTGGCTCGGCTATCCGGAAAACGCGGGCGGCCTGTTGACCAGCGGCGGCTCGGCGGCCAGCGTCGACGCCTTCGTGGCCGCCCGCGAAGCGGCCGGCCACCCGGAGCGCGCCACCGTATACATGAGCGACCAGAGCCACAGCGCGCACGTCCGCGCGGCCAGGATCATCGGCATCCGACCGGACCACATCCGCCTGCTGCCGAGCGATGAGCAGTTCCGCCTGGACCCGGGCCGGCTGGCGCGCGCCATGGCCGACGACCGCGCCGCGGGCTTCAATCCGATTGCGATATGCGCCAATGCCGGGACCGCCAGCACGGGAGCCATCGATCCGTTGCCGGCGCTGGCGGACTTCTGCGAGGCGGAACGGATCTGGCTGCACGTCGACGCCTCCTACGGCGGTTTCGCGGCGGTGACCGAGCGGGGCAGGCGGCTCCTCCGCGGGATCGAGAGCGCCGACTCCGTCGGGCTGGACCCGCACAAGTGGTTGTTTCAGCCGTACGAGGTGGGCGCGTTGCTGGTGAAGGATGTCCGCACGCTCGAGCACGCGTTCGAGGTGCGGCACGACATTCTCCAGGACACGGTATGGGGCGCGAACCACCCGAACCTCTCCGATCGCAACCTGCAACTGAGCCGCTCGTTTCGCGCCCTGAAGGTGTGGATGTCGATCCAGACCTTCGGCATGGCCGCGTTCCGGCGGGCCGTGTCCAAGGGGATGGAACTGGCCGCGCGCGCGGAGGAGTACGTCCGGGAGAGCCCGACTCTGGAACTCCCGACCCCGGTGTCGCTGGGGATCGTGTGCTTCCGGGTCAATCCGTCGGATGCCGACCCTGACGAGGAGGTACTGGAGCAGATCAACCGCAAGGTGCTCGCCCGCATCTTCTGGGAAGACCGGGCATTCCTGTCATCGACGCTGGTCCACGGCACGTTCGCGCTCAGGCTCTGCATCATCAACCACACCACGACCTGGGACGACGTTCGCGAGACCCTGGAGGCCGCCGAACGGTTCGGGACGCAGGAATTTTCCCGGCAGGAGGTGCCGCGGTAGCAGCCACCGCGCGCGGCCGCCGACGCGATGTCCCGAGGACCGGGCACCCACCGCCCGGATTCCGCTCGCGGTGCTGCGGCGCGGTATCCGGGCGGGAGCGATAGCAGCCTGGTCGGGGCTACATTCCGGCGTGCTTGGCGCGTGCCTCGGCGAGCACTTCCTCGCCGCCAGCGCGCATCCACTGCTTCACGTAGGTGTCCCAGTCGTCGCCGGTGTCGGCGTCGCCGGTGATCGCCTTCCACATGTACTCTTCGCGAATGCGCGACATGTCGGCGCGGTACTGGTTCTGGGAGTCCAGCACCCAGCCGTGGCCGAGCGCCGGGTTGATGATGTTGTAGCCCTTCTGGCGCTCCGCCATCGCCAGGGCGTCGCTGCCGAACGAGGCGGTGAACATCCAACCGTAGCGGATGTTGGTCAGGAAGTACTTCACCCCCAGGTCGCCCTGCGCCTCCATGCTCTGCGCGGCCGGCAGGAACTGGCGCATGCCCTCCTCGTCGAACTCGAAGTGCTCGCCCTCGACGCCGGACCAGATCAGGTTGTGGTAGAACGGTTCGGCTATCTGCAGGTCGATCACGCCGAGGATCTTCTCCAGCGCGCGGTCGCTGGTGTCCTTGCCGATGACGTGGTAGGTCCACAGCGGAGCACGCAGCTCCCAGGTCGGCTCGTAACCGGCGGCGGTCAGTTCTCCCACGTACTCCACCGTGGCGTTGGGGTCCTTCTGGAACAGGTTCGGGAACCAGGTGCCGGGCCGGTACTTGGGCAGCACGTAGGTCCAGGTGTCGCCGGCGAAGCCCACCTTGCCGTCCTGGAACAGCGACCCGACCGCGAGCTTGTCCGGCAGCGTGATGTCGGGATGGATCACGCCCGCCTCCCACAGGCCGTTCATCCAGCGCAGAAAGTCGCGCCACCCGTCGGTGACCTCGAAGAAGGTGATCTCGCCGGTGGCGGGATCGAGGTAGGGGCGCTCGATATGCTCGTAGCCGAACGCGGCCACGAAGGTGCGCAGGTTGTTGGTCCAGTTGCCGGCGGAGGTCGCCGACGTAGCCATGCCCCAGGTGTCCTTCTGGCCGTTGCCGTCGGGATCGTCGTAGGTGAACCGGCGCGCCACCTCGGCGTACTCCTCCACGGTGGTGGGGATCGAAGCGCCGAGCGCCTCCAGCCAGTCGCCGCGCACCACGATCTGGTGCTTGATCTCGGCGCCGCCGTTGGGCACCGCCCACAGCGTCTCGGTGTCCTTGTCCCAGGACGGAAAGTCGAACCAGACCCCGTCCGCTTCGCCGTTCGCGTAGTCGCGCCAATAGGTGGGCGCCTGCTCCTTGACCATGTCGAGCGGGATCGCGCGCAGCAGCCCCTCGTCCTTGTAGCGCAGCATGTTGGTCTGGCTGGCCAGCATGTGGTCGGGAATCTCGCCGGCCGCGAACAGCAGGTTCATCTCCTCGGCGCTGAAGGCGTCCGACTTGACCACGCGCAGGTCGATGTCCAACGCCTTGTTGAACTCCTCGATGATCGGGCTGTCCGGCTGCGGGTAGAGCGCTCCGCCCGGCGTCTTCAGGCGCAGCCCCACCCAGTTGATCACGACCGGGCCCTCGTCCCCGGCCGCGGTCTCCGCCTCGGACGCGGCGAACACGCCCGGCGTCGCCGCCAGGAGAACTGCGAATGTTAGTACGGTGAGTCTTCTCACGTCGTACCTCCTTGTATGGATGATGGATATGCGGTCGGTCGCGCCGCCGCTGCCCCGCAACGCGGGGCCCTCGCTATCCCTTCAATGACCCGATCATGATACCGCGCACGAAGTAGCGTTGCACGAACGGGTAGGCGAGCAGGATCGGGCCGATCGAGATCAGCACCGTGGCCGCCTTGATCGACTCCGGCACCACCGACTCCGCGCCCGCCACCGAGTCGTTGTTCTCGCCCAGGAACGCGGTGTCGTCCTGCTCGATGATCACCCGCCGCAGCACCAGTTGCAGCACGGTCTTGGTCTCGTCGCGGATGAAGATGAGCGCGTCGAACCAGGAGTTCCAGTGCTGCACCGCCACCCACAGGCCGATGGTGGCCATGATCGGCACCGACAGCGGAATGATGATCTGCACCAGGATGCGGAAGAAGGAGGCGCCGTCGATCATGGCCGACTCCTCCAGCGAATCGGGGATGGTCATGATGAAGTTGCGCATGATCAGCAGGTTGTAGGTGCCGAGCAGGATCGGGAAGATCAGCGCCGCGCGCGTGTCCAGCATGCCCAGGCTGCGCACCAGCAGGTAGCGCGGAATCAGCCCGCCCGAGAAGAACATCGGGATCAGGAAGAAGATGGTGAGGTAGTTGCGCAGCGGCAGCTTGCGCTTGGCCAGCGGGTAGGCGGTGCAGAACGAGAAGAACACCGCCAGCACGGTCCCGACCACGGTGCGGAACACCGTGTTGACGTAGCCGTAGTAGATCAGCCGCGACGAGAACGCGACCCGGTACGCCTCCAGGGTCACCTCCTCCGGCCACAGCTTGATGCCCCAGCTCGACGCCAGCAGCCCCGGCAGCAGCGACACCACCGCGGTCTCCCAGAACGGGTAGATCATCAACAGCGAGAACACGATCAGGAACAGGTAGTTGGCGAAGTCGAACAGCCGGTCGGGAGAATAGCGCCCGCGCGCGCCCACTACCACGCCGCGCCCCTACCAGATCCCGTATTCCGAGAAGCGGTTCACGATGGCGTTGGTGAACAGCAGCATCAGCAGGCCGAGCACGTTCTTGAACAGGCCGATGGCGGTGGAGTAGCTGTAGTCGAACTCGACCAGCCCGATGCGGTACACGTAGGTGTCGATGATGTCGCCCACCTCGTAGGTGATCGGGTTGTACAGGTTGAAGATCTCCTCGAAGCCGGCGTTCATCAGGAACCCGACGCGCAGGATGAACAGGATCACGATCACCGGCGCCAGCGAGGGCAGCGTGATGGAGATGGCCTGCCGGAAGCGCCCGGCGCCGTCCACGGTGGCCGCCTCGTACAGTTGCGGGTCGATGGAGGAGATGGCGGCCAGGTAGATGATCGAGCCCCAGCCCACGTCCTTCCAGATGTTGGCCACCACGATCATCGGGCGGAAGAAGCCCGGCTCGATCATGAAGTTGACCGGCTCCATGCCGAGCATGATCAGGAAGTAGTTGACCACCCCGCTGGTGGGCGACAGGAGCTGGCGGATCAGGGCGGCGATCACCACCCAACTGATGAAGTGCGGCAGGTAGGAGATGGTCTGCACCACCTTCTTGAAGTGGGTCGCACGCACCTCGTTGAGCAGCAGCGCCAGGATGATCGGCGCGGGAAAGCCGAAGATGATCTTGTAGAACGAGATCAGCAGCGTGTTGCGGAACACGTTCAGGAACTGCGGGCTGCGGAACAGGCGCTCGAAGTTGTCCAGCCCCACCCAGGGGCTGCCGATGATGCCCTCCAGGATGCGGTACTTCTTGAACGCGATGATCACCCCGTACATCGGGTAGTACTCGAAGATCAGGAACCAGGCGACGGCCGGCAGCAGCATGATGAGCAGGCCGCGGTACAGGAGCATGGACCGCCACAGCCCGCGCTTGGCGAGATCTCCGCTCCCGGTTGCCGATTGGACGCCACCCACCGCTTCGCCGCTCCGGACGCGACATTATCACACTGAGGGAAGGTGGTGTAGGGCTGCGCCGCTGCCACCAGACGCCCCATGAGCCGGATGAGCTTGACCGGTGCGGACCGGTCAGCTCACAGGAAGCGAAGGTCGTCCAAATTGTCCGAGGTATTGGCGATTGACGGCGCGAAGCGCCATACTGCTCCAAGGAGTCCGCCGAATGAGCGATGTCAGAATCGAGACGAACCCCGAAGTGATGCTGGGGAAACCGGTGATCCGAGGTACCCGCGTTACCGTCGAACTCCTCCTGCGAAAGCTGAGCGAGGGGGCGTCCGAGGACGACCTCCTCGACGCCTACCCTCGCATCACGCGGGAGGATGTGCTTGCCGCCGTGGGCTTCGCCGCCGAAACGCTGGCCAACGACGAAACCGTACCGTCAAAACCGTAGCACAACTCAAGTGGCGGTGGTCAGGCGCTCGTACTCGATTTCGGATGAGCGCTTGACGCCGTGCTGCTCGGCCCACTCCTGCAGCGCCCACGCGTCGACGATCGTGCTCGGGTGCTTGTGGCCGCCGACGAGCTGGCGCGCGATCGGGTCGGTTACCCTCGCCAACAGCGCATCCGACTGCACGTCGTAGTCGAGTGGACTGATCCAGGCGTAGCAGTATCCCATCATCAGGCACTTCCTCGGCTGGTCGGTGCGGTTGATCCCAATGCGATGGAACGTCCGGCTCTCGAACAGGAACGCGTCACCGGCCCGCATCTCCAATTCCACCACACCCTCCGGGTCGGTCCGTCCCTCCGGTATCTCCAGATGCCGCGTGTAGTTGTTGCTGCCCGGCACCAGGATCGTGTTGCCGCTGAGCGGACTGGTGTCGGTGAGCTGATAGCAGACCTTGATCATCATCCGCGGGTAGCGGTGCGGGCCGAGGTCGAACGGGCTCTCCCAGAAGTCGCGGTGCCAGTTGGGCGGCGGATCGAGGTCGGGAGGATCCGGGTAGTTGTAGATGAGGTGCGACTTGGCCAAGTGAATGTCGTAGCTCAGGAGCTGGACCACCAGCGGAACGGTGGTTTCCCAGGTGAGCAGGGACAGGAACACGTCGTCCCGGGGCAGCACGTTGTCGAGGCTGGTGCGCCGGGAGCCGCTGTTGGGGTGTTTCTCGGCGTGCTCATCCGCAATCCGGTCGCATGCCGCCGTGACACGCCGCAGCATGTCGCCGTCGAGCGCATCGCGCACCAGCAGGTACCCGTTGCGGTCGAAGAACTCGCGCTGCTCGTCTGCAAGTCTGGTGAACTTCATGTGCCTCCCTTTGTCCCTTGATCACGCCGCGGCGTCAAGTATGCGCCTCCACCAACCGCCCGCGCTCAACCCCGCATCCGCCGCATCCGCCGTTGCCGCCGGCGTTCGCCGCACCCGCCCCGCCCGCTCGGCAACCGTCCGCGATCTGACAGTCAGCGGTGCACCTGCTACCCTGGCCCGCACATGAGAGCGGCGCTCACGTTCGGACCCGGCGACATTCGCGTGCAATCGATGGCCGACCCCGCGCCGGATGCCGGCGAGGTGCTGGTGAAGGTGGGCGGCTGCGGCATCTGCGGCGGCGATTACAGCGCCCACAAGCCGCGCACCGACCGGACCGCGGAACGCCGCGAGCCAACGGTTGCCGGCCATGAGGTCGCGGGTACGGTCGCTGCCTGCGGCGCCGGTGTGCGTGGGCTGCCGGCCGGCACACGGGTGGCGGTGAGCCCGAACCGGCCGTGCGGACGCTGCCCGCCCTGCCGCCGGGGCATGGCCCACCTGTGCGAGGACCGCCTCCCCCACCCCGGCCACAAGGGCGGCGGATTCGCGGAGTACACCGCCGTCTTTCCGCAGCAGTGCTACCCGATCGGCACCGGCACCGGCATGATCGAGGCCGCGGTCGCCGAACCGCTCGCCTGCTGCCTGCACTCGCTCGCCCGCGTTCGCGTGCGGCAGGGAGACTGCGTGGCCATCCTCGGCGGCGGCCTGAACGCCCAGTTGTTCCTGCAGTTGGCCCGCCTGCAGGGCGCCCGGCGGGTGGTCCTGATCGACAGCATCGAGGAGCGGTTGCGGATGGCGGCGACCCTCGGCGCCGACGAGGTGATCGACTCCTCTGCCGTACCGCTCGCCGAGATCGGTGGCCGGTTCCCGGACGGCGCCGACGTGGTAATCAACACCCGCGGCTCGATGGAGTTCACTTCGCTGGCGTTCCGGCTGTGCGCCATCGGCGCGCGGCTGTTGTGTTACGGCGTCGCGGGAGCCGGCAAGACGGTTCCGATCGAGCCGCACGTCATCTGGCGCAAGGAGATCCAGTTGATCGGCGGTCGCTCGTTCAACAACACGTTCGGCGCCGCCGTCGACCTGATCGACTCGCGCCGCATCCGGGTAGCCCCCCTGGTCACCCGCACCGTGAACCTGCAGCGCTACGCCGAAGTGGTCACCTCCCCCTCCGGCACCCACATCAAAACCGTCGTGGTCCCCGACCAGACGCAGCCGGAACAGAAACCGTAACTCAAGCGCTACGGCATATGTGCGGACTCGCCCCAGTGCCAGTGGGGCTGGTCGACGCGGTAGCTGTGGTAGCTCATGGCCGGCTTCCAGTGCGGCCACTCCAGTTCGACGCCGTCCCGCTCCAGGCGGTTCTGCAGGGCGAACAGGAGGCCGACATCGGCACGGACGGCGCGCGGGAGGACGCCGCGGTCCAGGCAGAAGGCGGCCAGGTGGCCGGCGGCCTCGCCGGTCGACCACTCGTTGGGGTGCAGCCGGAAGCAACCGTTGGTGACGTGGGTGGCGCCGATGTTCTTGCACGCCGGCAGCAGGTTGTCGACCCGCACCGGCAGCAGCGCCCCGAGCGGCAACTGTTGCGGCCAGTGCTTGCCGTGCAGACTCAGCGTGTAGCTCTGCCCCGCCGGGTGCGGCTCGTGCACGTCGATGCGATACCCGCCCACCGCCACCGCGTCGGCAAACCGCTCCGGCGCCGCCTCCCGGCCCGGCTGCTCGCGATGGAACGAGCGCTCGGTCACCGTGTACGCGGCACGGATGCGGCGCGACTCGCGGACGTAGGGCTGCACGGCGAGTCCATCAGGCGTATCGAACACGTCCGGCCGCGGCCTGATGCCGGGAAAGCCGCGCCCGCCGCGGTAGCCGGGCTCGATCTCGGTCTGCACGAAGTGCACCAGCGACAGACTCATGAGGCGCGCCGCCTCGCGGTGGACGGCGGCATCCTGCTCCGGGACGCCGCACAGCACGCCGCCGCGGTACTCATTGCCGCTCATCAGCATGGTCACGTCGGAATCGACGGTGCCGGGCAGGAAGTTGGCCGCGCACAGCACGCGGCGGAAGTTCCAGATGCAGAACTCGTAGCGCTCTGAAGGATCGTCATTCGGCGCAGCGAACAGGCGGCGCTGCTTCAGCTCGGGATCGTCCGAAACGCCAACCAGGGAGGCGAACCCGGCGCGGAACCGGTCGTATTCCGGCGGACGCTCGATGGTGTGGTCTTCGCCGGGCCGGTAGTCGACCGCCACCAGGTGAGTAAAGCCCTGTTGCCGGAGCGGATCCGCCCGCTCCAGCGCGGTCGGCTCACCGGTCTCGGCCCGCGCCTCGGCGCCGATCACGTGCTCGACGCCGCCCAGCTCCAACAGCTCGCCCAGCTCGGTGGCGTCCAGCACGTAGTTGGCCGCTACGGTCAACAGACCATCGCCGCGAGTTGACTCGAGCGTGACCGCGCGCACCAGGTCGCCGGCGCACTCCACGGCCACCGGCCTGTGATGCAGTACCAGCAGAATGCGCCCGGCCGACACCCACGGCGCCAGCAACTCCTCCAGCACGGCACGCCCCACCTTGGGCTCGAAGCACAGCGCCGACACCCAGGCCGGCGCCGGGGTTGAATGCCCGGTCGGCGCGCGACTCCGCGGTAAGCGGATAGTTGCGCCGGTAGTATGCGCGCACCGAGCGCCGGAACTGCCGGTAGCTCTCGCTCGATCCGTAGCGCTCGATCCACGGGTGCTCGTCCAGCGGCACCCCCTGGGCGGTGGCCTGGCCGCCGATCCACCCCGTTTCCTCGGTCAGCACCACCCGCCGCCCGGCGCGCGCCGCCGCCAGCGCCGCCGACACCCCGCCGAAGCTGCCCCCCACAATCAGAATCTCCGTATCCCACTCCCGGTGCATCGCAACCCTTCAGCGGTATTCCTGTCCCGGCAACGACCGTCCGTGGCGCGCCGCGTTGCCGGGAAGCGTCTCAACCCCCGTTGGCTCCGAGGTGTCCACCGCGGTATCCGCACAATCGCGGACGCGCGCCAAGTAGGCATCCACCGTCTCGCCGTGTGGCAACCGGCCGCGCCCCCGCCACTTGAGCAACGGATCGTCGGCTGCGCGCTTCGGTACGACCAGTTCGGACACTCCCCCTCCTGCCTATGCCGGAGCCTGCACGGCGATGCTCGGTGCGAACGCTTCGTAGTGGCGTACGTTCCAGGTGATGATCGTGGAGGCTTCGGCCTTCAACGCGGCCAGCGCGATGAGCACGTCGTACATCTGCCCGCCGTTCATGGCGCGCCGCTGCGCTTCCCGCAGTGCGCTCCACATCTCGGCGCCAGTCAGTTGCACGGTCGGCGTGTCGCGCCAGTTGCTCTCGATCAAGGCGATGGCATCATTCGCCCGGAGCCGATGCGGCGCCGGCAACCGCGTCAGCACGGCATACGTCTCGGCCAGAGAATGGGCCGAGATCACCAGCTCCTCTTTGCCGCGCTTGCGACGCTCCATCTCGACGCATGTCCGATCGTGATGCTCGTGCCACGAACTCACCGCCGCGACCAGGGCACTCGTATCGCAAAGATAGCGGCTCACTCCGCGGGTTCCTGCTCCCCGGGCCCGTCGCGTAGCTGGGCGAGGGTCTCGTCGACGTCCGCCGCGCGCATGACCGGCTGGTCCGCCTCGGGCACCGCGACCACGAGCGAGCCGCGGCGCTGCAGCGAGACGGCCAGCGGGACGGGCTCGATCTCCACGTGGCCGCCCTGCACGCGAAACTCGACCTCCGTGCCGGGGCGCAGATTGGCGGCTTCACGTATCGGCTTCGGCACAACGACACGGCCGGCACGATCAATGGTAGAGCGCATGCCAGTCTTGGTACCACGAGCTACCCCATTACGCAAGCGGTAACCATGCGTCCGTGTAGTGAGCGTCGTGAGCGCTCTTGATTTGCACGGATATCGTGCACACGTATAATGTGGTCATGAACCTTACCCTGTCGGTCGACGAACAGATCGTGGAGCGGGCCCGGACCACCGCGGCCGCGATGGGTATCAGTCTGAACCAGGCGGTGCGAGACTATCTTGGCGAGCTGGCCGGGCAGTCGTCGCCGGAAGCGGACATCGCGGAAATCGAGCACCTGTCACTGGTCGCGCGCGGCGACCGTCGCGGCTGGCGCTTCGACCGCGAGCAACTGCACGAGCGTGCGTAGCTTCTTCGACACCAACGTCCTCGCGTACACCGATGACGCCGGCGAGCCGGAGAAACAGGCTGCGGCGCTGAAGCTTCACGCCGCCGCCCACCGGCGCGGCCACGCCGTCGTCTCCACGCAGGTCTTGCAGGAATACTTCGTCACGACCACGCGAAAGATGGGGGTCGATCCGGTTGTTGCACGCCGCAAGCTGGAGCTGTTCGCCCGCATGAACGTGGTGGTGAACCAGGTCGACGACGTCATCGCCGCCGTCGATCTCGCCCCGGCTCCATTCCCTGTCGTTCTGGGACGCGCTGATCGTGGGCGCCGCTCAGCGCGCGGAATGCCGCGTGCTCTACTCGGAGGACATGCAGCACGGCTGGAAGCTGGACGGCCTGGAGATCATCGATCCGTTCATCGCCTGACGGTTCCGTACCCTCTCTTGAACATACGTATGATCTCTTCTATTCTGGTACGTATAAGTCATGGGCACGAAACTCACCCTGAGCATCGACGGCGCGGTGGTCCGGCAGGCCAAGGCGTTCGCGAGACAGCGCCGCAAGAGCCTGTCGAGGCTCGTTGAGGAGTATCTGCGATTCGTCAGCGCCGATGCCGGGCACGCGCCGCCGATCAGCAACCGAGTCCTCGCGGTCGCCGGAGACGCTCGAGATGCCGCCCGGCTGTTTCGGGCGACGACCTGCGGGAGCAGTACCTGCGCGAGAAGCTGCTCGGGGGTGGCGGTGCACCGGATCCTGATTGACTCCGACGTCATTCTCGACCTGTTCATTGCGCGCGAGCCGCACCACACGATCGCCCTGCACTTCTTCTCCCGCATCGAGATGGAGAGTGGCGTCACCACCGCGACGGCGTCTCCCGTTGCACTGGCCAACGTCGCCTACATCCTGACCAAGCTCAAGGACCGCACCTTCGCGGTGCACAAGCTGCGCGAGCTCAGAACGCTGATTGGAGTGTCTCCCATCAGTCAGGCTGCCGTCGACCGCGCCCTGGCACGCCCGCATCGCGACTTCGAGGACGCCCTGCAGCGGGAGTGTGCGCTCGACAACGGGATCGCCATTCTCGTGACCCGCAACACGCGAGACCATCCCAGGGCCGCGCTCGAGATTCATACCCCGGCCGATTTCATGCGCCTGCGCGCCGCCGAGCATGCCGTGGAGACAGGCCAAGACCATCATCCAGCAACACCCGTTTGATGCCCGAACGTGCGACCAGTAGCGCGCTTGACGATGGCCTTGAACGTGTTGCGTTGCACCCGATCCCGATCGAGCTCTGTGCCCGGCGCTGCGCGACGCCGTGGGGCCCGACGTCGACCTGATCTACGACGCGGTGTTCGCGCATACCCGGCAGGAGGCGCTGGCGGTGGGCCGCGAACTGGAACGGCTGGGCTACTTCTGGTACGAGGCGCCGCTGCCACCTGACGACATCGAGGGCTACGTCGACCTGCGCAGCCGCGTGGACGTGCCGCTGACGGTCGAGTTGATCTACGCCACCCAGTACCGGGAGTACGTGCGGCGCCAGGCGGTGACCTACCTGCGCACGCTGTCCGGCATCCGCGGCGGGCATCACCGAGATGCGCAAGGCGGCGGCGGCTTCGTCCACGGCCCCCGCCGCCCCGGCCTGGGCCTGCCGATCGACTGGGAGCAGGTCGCCGCCGGCACCGAACTGGAAATCTGACCCGTTCAGTCTATGCGCCAGAGAGCGCAAGTGCCGCATTGTTGACGGCTCGCGGGGTCGCCGGGCCAAGCCTGCCGTGTAGCATGATACACCTCCACGAAAAGGCGCAGGGCCAACCCCCCAAGCGTCGTCAACGAGGGTCGCAACCATGCGTTCGTTCAACACTGCCGGTCCCGTCAAGCCCGCCAAGCACTATTGCATCCCGCCGCTTGAGCGCATCGACCTGGACGAGGTCCTCGGGCTGGTGCGAGACGAGCAGTACTTCGTGCTGCACGCGCCGCGGCAGACCGGCAAGACGTCGGCGCTACTGGCGCTGGCCGAGGTGCTGAACCGGCGCGGCTACCGGTGCCTGTACGTTACCGTCGAAACCGCCCGCACCGCGCGCGACGACGTGCAGCGGGCGATGCGCACGGTGCTCGTAAGGCTGGCCTCGCAGGCGCGGGCGACGCTGGACGACGGCTTCCTGGACGACATCTGGCCGGACATTCTGGCGCGCATCGGTCCGGACGAGGCACTGGGTGAAGCGCTCTCTCGTTGGGCGCAGGCATCGCCCGGACCGCTGGTGCTGCTGATCGACGAGATCGACACCCTCGTCGGCGATTCGCTGCTGTCGGTGCTCCAGCAGCTCCGCGCCGGCTACCCAACGCGCCCGGAGCGCTTCCCGCACAGCGTGGTCCTGTGCGGCATGCGCGACCTGCGCGACTACCGCATGGGCGCTGCCGGCAGCCCGTTCAACATCGCCGCCGCGTCGCTGCGGCTGGGCGACTTCACGCGCGAGCAGACGCAAGCGCTGCTGCGCCAGCACACCGAGCAGACCGGCCAGGCGTTCGCACCCGAGGCGCTGGAGGCGGTGTGGACGCAGACGTGCGGCCAGCCGTGGCTGGTGAACGCGCTGGCGTACAGGACGTGCTTCAAGAAGAGGGAACTGCGGGAAGATCGCTCGCGCACGGTGACCGCGGGATGACATTGCGGCGGTGCGCGAGGAGCTGATCGTGAACCGCGTGACGCACCTGGACTACCTGGCGGACAAGCTGCGCGAGGACCGCGTGCGGCGGGTGATCGAGCCGATGCTGAGCGGCACGCACACGCACGCCTTCACCGACCGCGACATCGGGTACGCGCGCGACCTCGGGCTGCTGGCCCGCGACGCGCCGCTGCGGGTGGCCAACCCGATCTATGCCGAAGTGCTGCCGCGCGAACTGGCGTGGGTGGCGCAGGAGACGCTGGATCTGCCGCCGCCGCGGTACTTGAAGGCGGACGGCAGCCTGGACGCGGAGTTGCTGATGGCGGAGTTCCAGGACTTCTTCCGCCGCCACTCCGAGCACTGGCGTAACCGCTTCGCGTACGAGGAGGCGTGGCCGCAGTTGCTGCTGCAGGCATACCTGCAGCGGGTGGTGAACGGCGGCGGGCCGCATCGAGCGGGAGTACGCTCTGGGGAGCGGGCGGGTCGACCTGCTGATCGTGTGGCCGCTGGCGGACCGGGTGCAGGAGTTCGTGGTGGAGTGCAAGGTGGTGCGCGAGCACGACGGGCCCGAGCGCGTGGTGGACGAGGGCGTGGAGCAGACGGCGCGCTACGTGGACCGCTGCGCGGCGGAGGCCGGGCACCTGGTGGTGATCGACCGGCGCGAGAACCGGAGCTGGGAGGAGAAGATCTCCCGCACGCGGCGCCGCTCGGCGCACCTGCGACGCGGCGGCGGCGCCGTGCCGGTCGCGGTGTGTGGGGGATGTGAGTCGGCGACGGAGTGGGGCGGTCGGTCGCCATCATCGGCCTGCAGACAGGCTGCAGGGCTCATCCGCCCGGTATCCTCTTGGTACCGACCAGTTGGGGCGAGACCTCTTGACCCGTCTTATCTCGAGCAGGTCGCGCTAGGCATCGCCGAACAGGTTGACTCCGAAAACGACAATGACCAGGCTGCGGGCCGGGCTTACGCCTTGAGCCCCGTCAAGGCGATGCCCCGGACAAAGTACTTCTGGGCGAACAGGAAGACGACGAGTATCGGTATGACCGCGACACTCGCCTGCCCACTGGCAACATGACAGATAGCCCGTTCGGCTGCTACCTTCACGATACAGACAGGGGTCGAAGCGCGGTGCGTGGCGGAGGCCGGTATGGCATCCGTGACCGTCGCCCCGACCAAGGATCGGTTCCTGCCCGGGGAGGTCAGGTGCGCAAGAGTCATACCGCGGCCATGGAGATCTTCGCCGCCAAGGCCAACGGGCCGGTGGCGGACCGAGCCGTACGAGGCCGGCTGGGCGCGCGAGGCGTTGGCGGTGATCTACTGCCACGAGGCGCACGGGCCGGCGCCGCGGCTGGAACTGCGCGCCCAGATCTCCGCGGACGGGGTGCGCTGGATCCGACTTCGGGCGCACGCTACCGGTCATCGGCGAGCCGGGCGGCTACTTCCTGAACCTGGACGGCTTCGGCAACTGGCTGCGCCTGGCGGGCACGGTCAGCGGCGGCCCGACCGACGGATCGGCCCGCCGTGGTGGTGGACATCTACTGGGTGTTGAAGGAGTAAGCGATGGCGAAGCTTCCTGATCGCGGGCACGACGAGGCGGTGCGCAAGGCACTGCTGCGCGCCGACCCGCTGCTGTCGCGCTACGACCCGTTGGAACGGCTGCTGATGCACTGCGACTTCGACGCGGGCATCCACGGCTGGCAGACCTACTTCCCCGACTACGACGGCTCCTCCGACTATCCGGACCGCGATCCCCACTTCCAACCGCTCGACCAGATGCTCGCCCAGTCGCGCACCGATCCGAGCATGCGGGTCGACCGGCGCGCCCCCACCGGCGTGCGCGGGGTGCCGATGCTGAGCACGCTCACCTCCTGGGACGTCGGCGCCTCCGGCAGCTTCCGCGGCACCTACGCGCTGAAGATTCCCACCGCGCCGCTGGCCGGCACGCACAGTTGGGCGCTACGCCGGGTCACCTCGCCGTGGCGCGGCAAGGTGCGCTTCGAGTGCTACTTCACCTACAAGGCAGAGCCATCCGACTTCCGGCTCGGCGAACCTGGACGTGCGCAGCGTGTTCCTCAGCGTGGACGCCATGGGACCTGGGCAACGTGCGCGGCGCGGCGCAGGCTCCGGTGCGCTGGTGGCCGTCGGTGCGCTATCACAACGCCCAGGACGGCAAGCTGATCCAGCGCTGGCAGGCCAACTTCAGCGGCTCCAAGGGCACCAAGGACGGTCCCTTCACCGACCTGGAGGACGGCTACCAGGAACTGGGCTTCAACCGCTCGCCGACCAAGTACCAGTGGCACTACCTGCGCTTTACCTTCGACACCGCCCGCCACGAGTACGTCGACCTGCACTGCCACGGCCAGGAGTTCGACGTAGCCGGGCGCCGGCACGTGTTCGACCCGCCGCTTACCGGCTTCCGCGCCTCGACCGAGCGTTGCGCCGGCCTGCTGAACTTCGGCATCGGCATCGAGACCAACACCGACAAGCGCTGCTTCCTCTACCTCGACTCCATCGTCGTGTCGGTGGAGCCGGTCCGGTAGTCCGTGACCGCGCCCGCGAGCCAAGGTCGGGATGGTGAGCAATAACCGCCGGATGATATAGGTACGCATTGAGGGCGGGCAGGCGGGACAGTGGCGGTTCATGGCCCGGCAATATCGACGCCATCCCGATCCTGGTGCGCCACACGTGGAGTGACGACGCCGGCACCGAGCTGGAGATCCGAACGACCGCCGACGGCGCACGCAGCGCGCATGCGAACCGGTTATTCGAAGATCGTCGCAAGACGGGCAAGTACGTCGTCCATGATCTGTTCGGGAACCGCGTCGACGTGCATCCCCATTCCGAGCGCCGACATCGAGTGCACGAGGCTGGTCGCATCGGATCACCCCGGTGGTTCGCGTGCCTGCGCCTTGGAGGGAAACGGCAAATCCACGCCTGCGGGCATAGCTTCCACCCCTGGTGATCGGCACTACCACCGGTGTCCTGGTCAGCTTGTTGAACGACCCGGGTGAGACGATCAGTACCGGCCGAGTGCCCTGTTGACGGTGAAGTCGATCTGGGGAGGATCAGTCAGCGCCTGATCTACGCGCGCCTCTGGATTGATAGTGAGCTGAAGGAAGAGATGGGTCAGTAGTCGCCTGAGCTTAGGGGAAAAGGAAGCCGGGAGGCTGTCGCCTGCAGGCGCGCTTCCCGGCTCCCCACACAAACATGTCATTGCGAGGAACGTTAGCGACGAAGCAATCCCGTTGACGGCGGAAATCGCGATGAGGCGGATCCCATGAGAGCCTATATCATCAGGCGATTATTGCTGATGGGTCCCACACCTGTTGCTATTGACCATCGTGGTCTTTCTCTCGGTGCGCTTCATCCCCGGCGATGTCATCGACGCCATGGTGGGCCGCATGGATCAGTCCGCTACAAATATAGACCGGGAAGCGCTCGAGCATCTGCTCGGATTGGACGTGCCGGTCTGGGTGCAATATGGAAGGTGGTTGGGAGGTGTTTTCCTGCACGGCAGCCTTGGCGAATCACTGATGGGCCGTGGGGCGGTAGAGGAGCGGATAGTCGCAAGGCTGCCGGTCACCCTCGAGCTGGGTGTCCTCGCAATCCTCATTAGCCTGGTGATCGCGATGCCCGTTGGCATCTATTCCGCCCGTTCGCCCAGGATACCGCCGCCGACTTCCTGGGGCGGTCGGTGGCCATTATCGGCCTCGCCACGCCGAACTTCTGGCTGGCACTCATGGTTATCATCTACCCGGCCATCTGGTTCGGCTGGGCGCCACCGACAGAGCTGGTTTCCTTCACCGAAGACCCGCTGGGGAATCTGGCGGTGTTCATCATTCCCAGCCTGATTCTGGGGACCGCCTCGGCGGCCGCCACCATGCGGATGACGCGCACCATGATGCTCGGAGGTGCTGAGGCAGGACTATATCCGCACCGCCTGGTCCAAGGGGCTCAAGGAACGGGCCGTGGTGATCCGACACGCCGTCAAGAATGGCCTTATCCCGGTGGTGTCCCTGATCGGCCTGCAGTTGCCGATCCTGGTGGGTGGCGCCGTAATCATGGAGAACATCTTCAACCTGCCGGGGCTCGGGCGTCTCATGCTGATTGCCCTCAACGAGAGAGACTACCCGATGGTGTCCGGAATAAACCTGTTTTTTTGCCACGGGGGTTGTGGTATTCAATCTCGTTACTGACCTGACCTATGCTTTCTTGGACCCCAGGGTCCGGTATGAATAAAGAAAATAGCAAGTATGAGTGACGCCGAAGGGATACCACCAGCAGTAAGTGAGCCAAAGAGACGTAGCGGGTTGGTTGATTTCTTCACCAAACTGGTCACCGAGAAGCCACTGGGTACGGTCGGCGGGATTATCGTATTGCTGTTGATGTCGGTCGGTATCTTTGCTGATGTTCTGGCCGCTTATCCGTATAATGAAATACACTTGGCAGACAGGCTGCAGGGCTCATCAGCCCGGTATCCACTCGGTACCGACCAGATAGGGCGAGACCTCTTGACCCGTCTGATCTTCGGGGCTCGTATTTCGCTAACAGTAGGTCTTGCAGCGACCGCTGTTAATGTCGTGGTGGCTGTCCTGATAGGTGGCATTTCGGGATTCTTTGGCGGTAAATTGGACCTGGCTGCGCAGAGATTTGTAGACGCCTGGATGGCTTTCCCGGGATTGCTCCTGTTGTTGACCATAATGTCCTTCGTGGGGCAGGGTCTGCCGCAGATAATAGTGGTACTGGGGATAACCGGAGGGATCGGCGGTTCAAGAGTAGTCCGAGGAGCTGTTATTGGGGTAAAGGAGAATGTCTATTTTCAGACGGCAGAGGCGATTGGCTGTACAAAATGGAGAACACTTGTCAGACATGTCCTGCCCAATGTCATGCCCGTCGTAATCATCATATTCAGCATCAACATCGGTGGGGTGATTATCAGTGAGGCGTCCTTGAGCTTCCTCGGATTCGGACTACCACCGGAGGTTCCTAGCTGGGGAGGCATGCTGAGCCGGGACGGGCGCGAGTTCATGGAGGTGGCGCCACGGTTGGCTCTCTGGCCTGGCCTTGCCCTGACTATTACCGTTTACAGTCTGAACATGTTCGGTGACGCCGTGAGGGACCTGCTGGACCCGAGGTTGCGTGGCGCAAGCGGGGTCAGGGGGCGTGTAGGTCGGCTCGGTGCTGATCCGTCAAAGAGAGCCAACAAGAAACGGCTCTTCTAGACGAGCTTGAACACCGGCACGGTGCCGCTTCCGTCCGCGAGCGCCTCGAACGCCACCTCGACCTCGCGACCGACCTTGATCTGATCGGCGTCGGCGTCGTCGTCGAGGTCGACGATGTTGGACTGCAGGCGCACGCCTTCCGCCAGATCGATCTGCGCCAGGACCAGCGGCAGCCGTCCCTGGTGTCGCAGGTGGTACGGTCGGTGCAGCACGGCGTGGCTGAAGATCGTGCCCCGGCCGGAGGCGTCACGCCACTGCATGGCGCTCGAGCCGCACGCCTGGCAGCGCGTACGCAACGGCAACGCCCACGTGCCGCATGCGCGGCAGCGCTGGAGCCGGAGCTTGCCGTCGCGCGCAGCAGCGAAAAACGGTGCCGCCCCGACCGCCGACGCCGATGCGCCCGACGTCGACACAGCCGCCGTCTCCGCGGCCCCTATCGGCAACCAGGCTTCTCCGGTCACGCCTTCGCCTCCGGCGACAGCAGCAACGTCGAGTGATGCTGCAGCGTGCCGCCGTTGCCGCTCACCAGAATCAACTGGTTGTTCGCTTGCCGCTGGCCACCCTGTCCGCGGCCTTGAATGATCGCCTCCGAGATCGGCGTCATCCCCCACATGTAGTAGGACGAAAGCTGCCCCCCGCCGGTGTTGGTCGGCAGTGAACCGCCGCGCCCGATGGCCCCCGACGCGACGAACGGGCCGCCTTCGCCCTTGGCACAGAAGCCGTAGTCTTCGAGGGTGGTAATGACCGTATAGGTGTAGCAGTCATAGAGCTGGCACTGGCTCACGTCGGCGAGTTGCGCGTCGGCCATCGCCAGCGCTCTCGGGCCCGACCGCCTGGCCGGCGACTCGGTCAGCGGATCGAAGCCCGCCCAACCCACGTCGTGGTGGTGAGCTTGTGCGAACCCACGGATGTAGACCGGCGGCTGCGCGCCATCCCGGGCCCGCTCGGCGGACGTCACGATCACCGCTACGCCGCCGTTGGAGACCAGGCAGCAATCCAGCACGTGAAAGGGTTCCACCACCCACGGCGATGCGTGGTAGCCGTCCAGATCCAACGGCTCGCGCTTGGTCGCATGTTCGTTGAACGCGGCCCACTTGCGTTGCGCGATGGCGACCTGCCCCAGTTGATCCTGCGTGGTGCCGTACAGATCCATATGGCGGCGGGCGCCCGACGCATAGGCGGCAATCGGACCGGCCCAGCCGTATATCTGCCGCAAGCTGTCGAGTGCCGACATCGGCCGGCCGCCCGCATACGCAGCCCCGGCGCGCTGCCCTTCCTGCAACGGGTCGTCGGCGAACACGCAGCAGACGACCTTCGCCAGTCCGGCGTTCACCGCCATCGCCGCGTACTGGACCATCTGACCGGCGCTCGATCCGTAGCCCTGCATGAAGGTCAGCAGGTCGAGCTCCCGCAGCCCGAGCGCCCGCTGCAGCGACACATCGATTCCCTGCGTCACTCCCGCGTTGATGAGCAAGCCATCGAGCTGCGATTTGTCGAGCCCGGCATCCTCCAGCGCCAGGTAGACCGCCTCGACCGCGAAGTCCTCCGCGCTACGATAGACCCGCCCCATCTCGGTCATACCGAGCCCGCACACCGCGGTCGCGCCTTGCAGTGGATGTGATGCCGACCCGCTCACGCCCTCCCAGTATAGCCTACCGGCCACCGAAGTTCAGGTCACCCAGGAGGCCGACGTGGACCACGTCCCATTACCGGACATCGCGCTGCACGAACGCGGTACCCCGGCAGAGCAATACCGGCAACACCTCGCCGCCCGCGAGCCGCCGGCCCGACCACAGCGGAGGCGCCGCCCTCGCCGCCCTTCCTGCGGTTTGTGCACGCCCCCGCGCCTGTGGTACCGTGGGGTCGGGTACATGGCGATGCAGACAGCCCGGAAGCAGCTACCCGACCGGGCCGGCAGTGCTCAGGGAGGTCTCGCGCCATGACCGGACACACACCTATCGAACCGCCGACTCTGCGGAGGATCAGGGGAAGGAACCTGCTGTCTTTCGGGCCTGAGGGGATCGACCTCGAATTGGCCGCCCTCAACGTGCTGATCGGTCCGAACGGCTCGGGAAAATCGAACCTGTTGGAGGTCATCAGGCTGCTACAAGCCGCTCCCCACGATCTGTCCGCTCCCGTCCGCACCGGCAGCGGCGTCCCGTGATTGGATCTGGAGAGGGCAGCCGCAGTCCTCGGCGACGGTCGAGGTGATCATCGACAACCCGCATGGAAGACAACCGCTACGGCACGTGATCGCGTTCAAAGAGTCCGGGCGCCAGTTTACCCTGGACGACGAGCGGATCGAGAACGAGCATCCGTTCCCCCGGACAACCCGACTCGTACTTCTACTACAGACTTCAGGGCGGGAGCCCCGTGCTGAACGTAGTTGGAGACGGCCGGCGGGAGCTTCAACGGGATGACGTCGAACCCGACCGGTCGATTCTGTCGCAGCGGAAAGAGCCCGATCAGTATCCGGAGCTCGCCTATCTGAGCACGTTCTACGAAGGCATCAACCTGTACGGCTCCTGGGAGTTCGGGCGGAGCGCCGGCATCCGTGACGCGCAGAGAAGCGACGTTCGTCCGAGTCCGTTGGCCGAGAACCTGTCGAACCTTGGCATGTTCCTCAACCGGCTGGCGCCGTACCCGGCCGCCAGAGCGCGTCTGAAGGCGCATCTGACCGAGCTTTACGAAGGCATCACCGACTTCGAACTCTACTTCGATCCGAGCACCGTACAACTCCTATTCACGGAGGGCGATTACTCGATCCCGGCATCGCGCCTGTCCGACGGTAGCCTCAGATATCTCTTTCTACTGGCGGCGCTGCTGGACCCGGAGCCGCCCAGGCTCCTGGGAATCGAGGAGCCTGAGTTGGGGCTGCACCCGGACCTGCTTCCCAAGCTGGCGGACCTGCTGGTCGACGCGTCAAGCCGGTGCCAGCTCGTCGTGACGACCCACTCCGACCTGCTGGTCGACGCGCTGTCCGAGCACCCGGAATCGGTAGTAGTATGCGAAAAGCACGACGGCCGAACCAGCATGAGGCGTCTCGACCGATCGGACCTCGCCCGGTGGCTCGAACGGTACGGGCTGGGGCAGCTGTGGACCAAGGGGAAGCTGGGTGGTGTGCGCTGGTGAGGGCGGAGATCTACGTCGAGGGCGGTGGACCGCCTGACAGGCTCACCAACATTCGATGCCGCGAGGGGTTCCGCAAGCTGCTTGCCAAGTGCGGCCTGGACGACAGCAGGTTCCAAGTGACCGCCTGTGGGGGACGCGGAGATGCTCGGAACGACTTCCGGGACGCCCATGCGGATGCCGGAGACCAATACTATGTCGCGCTTCTGATCGACAGCGAGTCTCCTGTGGCGAACATCGAAGAGACGTGGAATCACCTCACCGAGGAGCATAACTGGCAACGCCCTCCCGATGCCCGGGATGACCAAGTGCTCTTCATGACCACGTGCATGGAAACCTGGATCGCAGCGGATCGGTCGGCCTTGTGCGCGCACTTCGGTCAGTGCCTTCTGGTTAGCGAACTTCCCGACCTCGACGGTCTGGAGGAGCTGAGACGCGGCACCGTGAAGGATCGGCTGCGGCACGCCACCCGGAGCTGTCCGGTCCCGTACGGCAAGGGGCCGAACTCGTTCGAAGTGCTGAGCAGACTCGATCCGACAGTCCTGGAAGAACGCCTGCCGAGCTTCCGCCGGGCGCGCCGAATCCTGACCGACAAGCTGGGATAGAAGAGTAAGAGTAGGAGGCACGACCATCTCGCTCCCGCCTACTTCATGGATCAGTTCACATCGAATTCAACCCGAACGCCGACCAGTTGGGCAAAGATCAGGGCTACGATAACTGGCCTGCAGCAGCGAAAGGAGAACGACATGGCCCGGCCCAACATCCTGCTTATCACGACCGACCAGGAGCACCACCGGCTGACTCACCACGCCGGCGACGAATACGTCCACACGCCGGCGCTGGACGGGCTGGCCCGGGATGGCATGCGCTTCGACCGGACCTACGTCGCCAACCCGGTCTGCGTGCCGGCGCGTTACAGCCTGTTCTCGGGACACATGCCGCACCGGTTCGACGGCATGGAGGTGAACCACCAGAGCATTAAGAAGCCCTTTCCCGTAATCGCCGACAGCGTGTCGACACCGTCCATGGGGCGCTGTCTACAGGCCGCCGGCTACGACACGGTCTACGGTGGGAAGCTGCACGTGGAAGGCTTTCCGCTGTTCAAGCCCGAGCTCGAGGAGCGTTTCGGTTTCCGCTGCCTGATCGACAATTCGCGGGAGGAGCTTGCGCTGCGCAGTCGGGACTTCCTCATGGAGGAGGGGCGGAGGCGGGCACGAGGCTCGGGAGACGCCGGCGGCGCAGAAGGGGGCGCCAACGGCGACGACGGGCAGCCCCCCTTCTTCCTGTGGGCCTCCTTCATCAACCCGCATGACATCTGCCTGGTGCTGGACCGTGAGACCGGCAAGCTCTCGTTCGATGGCGTGACTCTGGACCGGTGTCCGCCGCTACCGGACAATTTCGCCCCGACCCGCGACGAGCCGCGTTGGATCAGCCGGTTTCGCGACGGCACCCTGGGCGACGAGTCTACCGTGGAGCTGGGCCTCAACCGCCGCTTCGGCCGCAGCTCGCAGTCCTGGACGGAGGATGAGTGGCGGCTGTACCGCGGCGCGTATCGCCACTTCATGGGCGACGTGGACCGCCAGATTGGCATCGTTCTCGATGCGCTGCATCAATCGGGCCTCGAGGAGGACACGGTGGTGATCTTCACCAGCGACCACGGCGACCACGACGGCGAGCACCGGCTGACGATGAAACGTTCCTTCTACGAGGCGGCGGTCCACGTACCGCTCATCGTCCGCTGGCCTGGTCACGTCGCAGCGGGCGCGGTGGACGACACCCACCTGGTGAACAACTGCATCGACCTCCTGCCGACGCTTTGTGAGCTGGCCGGCGTCGATCCTCCCGAGGGCCTTCCGGGCCGCAGCTTCAAAGGTCTGGCGCTGGGCGACCAGCCGCGCGCCTGGCAAGACTTCGTGGTGAGTGAAACAGTGGCGGGCCGGATGCTGCGCAGCGCCCGCTACAAGTACTGCGTCTACCATCACGAGAGGGAATCGGAAGAGCTGTTGTGCGACCTCCAGGAGGATCCGCTGGAGACCCGGAACCTGGCCGGGTCGCCGGCTCACCGGCGCGTGGTGAGGGAGCACCGGCAACTGCTCACCGAGTGGACGCGGCAAGCCGGCGATCGCAAGGGCGCTGACTACCTGGCGGCCATCTGAGCACCCCGGCCAATCAGTCCCCGGAGTCGCGTCCGGCATGATCTGACGTGCGCCTGGTCGATCATGCCGGCGGCCACGTCGATGCCGACGGCATGTGTCCCAAGGCCCCTTCGTCACGGCAGATGAGATCGTCAGTAGGGACAGGCCGAGTAGGCGGGGTCGTTACCGAGCCCCGCCCCTCGCAGACCCGAGCGTGCGCGATTAACTCTGAGTGCGAGCAGGATGCGCGGCCGCCGGTGGATTGCGCAGGTCCATCTCAGACTCAGCGCGTCCATTTACGCTCGTTCGGTTCTCGATTACTCTTCCTATCACTCGATGCTGCGCAAGTACGGACTCGACAAGGCGATCCTCGCCGTGGAGGTTCCTCTGCTGCCATTCTGGCTTTGCGGGCAGTGATCGATGTTGACCTGGGAAGGGGCCTCGTGGCTGAGAAACGACTTCGCGATCCCGTATCGCGTATGATCACCAACGAGTCGCGACAATTCGGCGTGTGGAGGCCCGTGGTGGGTGGTGCTGATCAGTCCAGCCTCGCAGCGCACCTGGGCGGTGGGCGATTCCTCCCGTCCCAGCCTCCGAGCGAATAGATGCGGCGCCCCACCCCAAACAACAGCGCGCCGAGCGGCCGCGACGCCGACTTCATCGTCGTCGGTGCCGGTGCGGCCGGTGGCGTGATGGCGGCACGGCTCTCCGAGGGCCGCGCGAAGCGAGTGCTGCTGCTCGAGGCAGGACGCGACTACGACAGGGCCGGAAGCAACGAAGGTCTCCCGGACACGATTCGCTACGGCTACGGGAATCGGGGCAACGGTGGCCCGGCAGAGATCCGAGGGCATCACTGGTATCCGGATTCCGACAACCCCCTATCCAAAGACGAGGCGTTCGCGCGGCGGGGCGGCCTCTACGGCTACACGCGCGCGGGCGGACGGCGCGCCGTCGACCTGCCGCGCGGGCGTGTGGTCGGCGGGACGACCTCGGTGAACAGCCAGATGTGGGTCCGTGGCACGACCGAGGATTTCGAGCACTGGAGCGGGACGCTCGGCTGCGCGACATGGTCGTTCGAAAACGTGCTGCCGTTCTTCAACGCCGTCGAGTCGGACGCTGACTATGGGGCCGAAGACTTCCACGGAGACCGCGGCCCCGTCCCTGTCCGGCGCCACCCGCGCTCGGAGTGGCGGGCGGCCGACGTCGCCTGGCACGACGCCTGCGTGGCGGCCGGATTCGACTGCTGCGCGGACGTCAACGAGCCCGGGACTGCGGGCGGTGTTGGGTCGCTGGCGCTGAACAACGTGAACCGCGTGCGCCAGAGCTCGGCGCTCACTTTTCTCGCCCAGGCGCGGGGCCGCCCGAACCTGGTCATCCGCGGTGATTCCGAGGTCCGGCGTGTTCTCTTCGATGACGACCGCGGCACGCCACGGGCAGTCGGCGTGGAGCTGACGGACGGCACGGTTCTGCGTGCCCGGACCGAGGTGATCCTATGCGGTGGGGCGATCGGTTCGCCGCACATGCTCCTGCGCTCCGGCGTGGGTCCCGCGGAGGAGCTCGAGGCGGCGGGGGTCGCCACGATTATGGATCTCCCCGGTGTCGGCCGGAACCTGCGCGACCACGTTGCGCTTCCGTTGACGTTCCGAATGAAGGAAGGCATCGCCTCGAACAACGTCGACGGCTCCGCGCACCCCATGCCGATGTACCTTCGGTACACCGCAGACGCGCTCGACGGGATGGCGCCCATGAGGAACGACATGCTGTTTTTCCTGGGACCGCTGCAGAGCCAGGTGGGCGAGGTCGAGCGCTTGGCCGGCCACAACTCTTCCGGCCACCGCGTTTTCGTCATCATTCCGACCCTCATGCTCGAGCTCAGCGCGGGCACGCTGAAGATGCCGGCCCCCTCCGCAGACGGCGCACCAGACATGGAGGCCATGCCCGTGATCGAGATGGGCTGGTTGGAGCATCCTGCCGATCGCATACGCCTTCGCGAGGGGCTGCGCCTGGCGCTGCGGCTCGCCGCCTCCACCGAGATGGCGACCGTCCTCGAAGGTCCGATCGTGCCGGCCGAGGACGAGGTGACGGCCGAGTCGTCCGACGCCGCCCTCGACGACTGGGTCGAGAGGCACGTCATTACGTCGCACCACCAGAGCAGCTCGTGTCGAATGGGCGATCCCGCCGACCCGACGGCGGTGTGCGACGAAGACGGGAACGTGCTCGGGACGAAGGGCCTGCGCGTGGTGGACGCGAGCCTGATGCCGGATTGCCCGCGGGCAAACACGCAGGCGACGACCTATATGATGGCTGAGCGTATCGCGGGCATCGTCAACCACGGCTCGTTGGCGGCGGCGCTCCGGGCCGCGGTCGAGGGAGAGTGACCTACGCGCGCCATGGCGCGGGCCCAAGGACACAAGACGCGAGGGTCAAGATGCGGAGCACGTCTCCATCGGCATCGGGGGCGGCTGTGCCTTTGACTCACCAAACCGTATTCAGCCATCCGAGATCGCGCATCAGCTTATCCTTGGTTACCAGCGGCGCGTCTTGGGATAAGGCAATCTCGGTGTTGGTGGAAGAAGAACGTTGACCGCTCTGAGGTTTCAGATCCACGCACGGGAACACCGCCTAATCAGAATTCTGCCGCGGCCGATCGAGCGGCGGCACGACGTGGCAGCGCTACCTCTCACGCCACCACGATCCGCGCCGGCACCACCGGCCAACCGTCACTCTAGCGGTGCGCTCAGGTTGACCAGCACATGATGAGGCATAGCAGAGTCAGTGTAAACGGTCGTCCTGTCTCGCGCTCGGGTTACGCCCGCCGCAGCTGCACGTTCGCAACCGCCAGCAGCGACTCGACGCAGTCGCGCAGCGACTCATCGAACGGCCGAAACTCGACGCCGGTGACGGCGCGAACGCGGTCGTTGCGCAGGTCGCAGCCGGCCCAGATCGCTCGCAGCTCCGCCTCCCGCGCCTTCGTTTCCTCAGACTGTTTGTCGGCGACCGAAGCTTCGGTGCGCCCCAGCTCCGGCAGCAGCTGGCCGATTCGGCGGTCGATCGCTTCCACCTTGTGCATCTCGGCTGCCCAGGCCAGGTAGCGCTCGCCGCTGCGCACCTGCACGCTCTCGAGCAGGCCGATGTGGCAGTCGGCGGTGTCGCGCACGTCGACCGGCATCCACGGCCGATAATCCTCGGTCTGCGGATACTCACCCAACAGCATCATCTCGATACGGTGCTGCCACGGCCCCATGTCCTTCTGGTGCGCGGACTGTATCGGGCCGACGTTGTCGGCGGGCAGGCACGCGATCGACTCCCATCTGCCGCTGCGCTCGGCGGCCTGGGCGAACGAGCGCTCGGCGATGAGCTTGCCCATCGCGTAGCCGGCGCGCTTGGCCGTCCAGTCGGGTTGCTGCTCGTTCGGGTAGCGGTCCTCGTAGAGTACCGGACGCGGCGCCAGCTCCCGCCGGTCCACCTCGGCCGACACGGCGGCCAGGCTGGAGGTGACAATCACCCGGCCAACGCTCCCGGACTTGTCGATGCTGGCGATGGTGTGATCGCACACCATCCGGACGTAGTCCATATCGTCGTACTTGCTGACGTGCGACACGTGACACACGCCGTAGCAGCCGGCAAAGGCCTGGTCGAAACAGCCAGGCTGGTCTAAGTCGGCGCTGTGGATTGAGAGTCGGCCCGACGCGTAGCCGGGCATCTGTCGCAGGAAGGTAGTGCGAGTCGAGTCATCGGAGTCGCGCACGCAGGCGCGCACGCGGTACCCCTTGTCCAGCAGCCGCCGCACCACCCAGCCGCCGATGAAGCCGGCAGCGCCGGTAACTGCGACGGTGCCGCCCTTCTGTACTGGTGCCATTTGATCCGGAGCGTATCCGACCCGATCTGGTCGATCAAGTCCGCCAGGGCGTGGCGCCTCGCACAGGGCGCGCGGCCCAACCGCCCAACCTCTTGCATGCCTCGAGCAAACGGAGTAGTTGTGTGCTATCCAGTCGTGACCATCAAGACCAACGGAACTCAGCGGCGCGCCCGCGACATCAGCACAATGGTGATACCTGCGATCCGGCAAAAGGGCCCATTGGCCGATTCGGAACGTGTCCCAAGGCCCCTTCGACACGGCAAATGAGATCGTCAGTAGGGATAGGCGTGTAAGCACACATACGCTTATGATGGATGTATGAGTACAACTCGATGGTCGCTGGTGGTCTCCGAAGCAACTGACCGCGCCCTGCGTACCTTCCTTGCGAGTCGGGGACTGAAGAAAGGGCATCTCTCGCAGTTTGTTGAGGACGCCGTGAGAGAAAAGCTGTTCGATCTGACCGTCGCAGAAGTCAAAGAGCGAAACGCGGGACAAACCGATGCTGTCATGCAGGCCGTCGAGGAGGCTCTCGAGCGAGCCTGAGGCGTGCGTGTTGTGCTCGACACCGGAATCCTCGTTGCCGCTCTGATCACACGGACACACCCCCAGACCAACTGTACCAGCTGTGGCGCAAGCGACGGTTCACGCTGATCACGTCCGAGCCGCAGTTAAGCGAGTTCCGGCGCGTCACTCGTTACCCGAAGCTGCGTCGGTTTCTGAAGGCTCACGAAGCGGGGACCCTCCTGCGCGGGGTGCGTGCGCGAGCTGTTGTTGTCCCAGGGCTGCCACAGATCGATCTTGTCGACGACCCCGACGACAATCTCGTGCTTGCCACCGCTCTCGCCGGCGAGGCTGACTATCTGGTCACCGGAGATCGGCGTCACCTACTGCACCTGAAGAAGGTGCAGCACACGAGGATCTTGACGGCACGTGAGCTCACAGAGTTGCTCAACTGACCGTTCCCGACGAACGGGACCGGCCGATGGCCATACCAAGTTCTCGATCCCATCCCTGGTGTTGCGTTGCGCGCCCCGAGCCGAAGTTCGTTGCAGGATAGATGGCACGGAGTGTGGGCGGTGGGTGTTCCGTTCCGAGCGTGTCCCTGGAGCGGAACGCGGGAACGGCGGAACGGTGGGCGGATGAGAGCGAGTAGGCCGTTGGGAGTCAGGCCGGCAGGTGCCAGCCGGCGGGACCGCGGACGGCGAGACCGCGTTGCTGGAGAGATTGGAGGGCGAGACCGAGACGAGCGTTGTTGACGCGCAGGCGTTGGCGGAGGGCGGTCCTGGAGAGCGGCTGGCCGGCGGTGCGAAGAGCGGCGCGCACGGCCTCGGTGAGCGGGGGCGGCGGAGCGGCGGCACCGTCGACGATCAGCGAGAGGGGCTGGTGGGCGCCGCCTGAGAGGCGCAGCAGGAGGGGATCGGGAGCGGGAGCGGCGCGGTGTTCGACGGTGAGTTGGAGCCGGTCGTCGGCCCGCCGCACGAGGTAGCATGCGGAGTCGGTCCAGGCATGCAGATCGGAGGAGCCGCGCAGGGACTGGCCGAGATTGCGGCGCGAACGCTTGGCCATGTGGTGGACGAGGACGACCGCGAGCTGATGGCGGCGATTGATGGCGCGCAGAAAGCCGAGCAGGGAAGAAATGTCTGAAGCGCTGTTTTCGTCGAGGGAATGAAGGCGGACCAGGGGGTCCAGCAACAGCAGCGCCGGGCGGATGCGTTGCACGGTGTGGTCGAGAGCGAGCCGGTCGCGCTCGGTGTCGAGGCGCAGCCGGTCGGCCGTGACGACGTGCAGGTCGAGGCGGGACAGGTCGAGGCCGCGGTGGCGGCACAGGTGGGCGACGCGGTCGCGGACGCGCGGCAGAGCATCCTCGGCAAGATAGACCAGGGCGGGTCCGGTGGCGTCGACCGGGAACCGCCCGAGGGCGGGAGTGCCGGACGCGACCGAGACGGCGAGATCAAGACCGAGCCATGACTTGCCAACCTTGGGGCTGCCGCCAATCACGCCGACAGCGGCGGTGGTCCAGAGGTCGCGCACCAGCCACTGGGGAGTGTCTGGTTGGGGATCGATGGCATGGACCGGAACGGTGGGCAGGGGACCGGTCATGGCCACAGCGACTTGCGAGCGGCGATCACGTCGCCGGCGCTGACGGTGGAGTGGGACGACTTGGCGGCGCGTTGCAGGGCGGCCAGGGCGAGGCGGTCGATGGCGCGCAGGTTGCCGCGGCTCATTTCGAAGATGGTTTGCTGAGCGTCGCCGTCGAAGGGATTGGTGCGCGCGCCGGCGAGGGTGCAGCGATGTTCGAGGTAGGCGCAGGTTTCGTCACGGGACAGGAGGCGCAACTCGGCGTAATGCGCGAGGCGGTGCGCGATGGCGGCTTGCTCGGGACGCCGCAGGAGCTGTCTGAGAGCAGGCTGGCCGGCGAGCACGAGGGACACGACGAGGCGACTGTCCATTTCGAAGTTCGTGAGGACGCGCAACATGGCCAACGATTCGGGGCGCAGGTCATGTGCTTCGTCGAGCAGGATAACCGGGCGCATGCCGTCGCTGGCGGTGTGATCGAAAGCGCCCTGCAACTTGCGCACGAGGGCGGGATAGATGCCGGTGGGAGAGAGGCCGCAGGCGACGGCGATCTCCTTGCACAGGTCACGCTTGGAGAGGCCGGTGACCTTGACGTAGTGGACGCTGAAGCGCACCTCCGGGAGAGCGGCGACGAGCATGCGCAAGGCGACGGTCTTGCCGGTGCCGGCGGGAGCGATGAGTGCGGCGCTCATGCGCTCCTGGACGGCCTCGGTGAGAGCGGCGGCGACCTGGGCCTGAGGTTCGAGCGGGAAGCACTCGCGCACCTGCAACTCGCGGGTAAAGGGGGTCTTGCGAAAGCCCAGTGTGCTGAGGTCGTGGCTCATGGCTGCTGCTCCTGGTCGTGGCGGTCGTCGTGCGGGTCGCTATAGCCGCCGTCGGGATCGACCAGCGGGCGGGTGTCGTTGGCGTAGGCGATGCCGGCCGCGGTGGCGGGGAGTTCCTCGCCGTCGTCGTCGTCAGTCGGTTGCGGCGCGCTGCCGGAGCCGCGCGGTGAGGTCGCGTTGGCATGCGGGTCCACCTCGGCCA
Source organism: Spirochaetia bacterium (assembly GCA_965203905.1). Taxonomy (GTDB): domain Bacteria; phylum Spirochaetota; class Spirochaetia; order SZUA-6; family Bin103; genus Bin103. The sequence continues at coordinate 7,725,799 of CBDBDQ010000005.1, forward strand.
GTTCGATCATGCGGCCCTGGTGCAGCACCCACAGGCGCCCGTCGAGCACGTGGCGCGCCACCTCGACCCAACTGCGGGCGCTGCGGAGCGGTGCTTCCCACAACCGACCGCCGGCCTTGATGACGTGATCGTTGGAGACCTTGTGCAGGGCGCGCACCACGAAGCGGCGGTACAGGTCGGCGTCGTCGGTCGGGAAGCGCAGCTCGCGTCCCTGCTCCCAGCGCTGGCGCGGGGTGATCTCCTTGCCCAGAGTCTCGTGCGGGGTGTCGTTGTAGCGGTTCAGGAAGTGGCGCAGGCGCAGTGTGAGTGCCTGGCAGGCGGGGTCCACGTCGGCGGCGCCGTCGAGGGCACGCAGCGCCTAGTCGTAAGCGGTGCGGTGGAAGCGCTCGACGGCGCCGTGGCCCTCGGGATACCTGCTGGCGCCGTGGATCAGCAAGGCGCCCAGGCCGCCCTGGACCACCGCCAGGGTGTCCTTGGAGATGAAGCCCGGTCCCTTGTCCAGGTAGTACAGGTCCGCGCTACCGTGCCGCATGACCGCTTCGTGGAGGCCGCGCAGGAACAGTTCGCTGGACTCCGCGGTGCCCACCACCACCTCGAGGCCGTAGCGGGTGGCATCGTCGAGGAAGAACAGCGCGACCCGGCGCAGCCGCGCCGCGCCGGCGCGGAAGTGCTTGCCGTCGGCGAGCACGCACTGCATACGCTCGGCGTAGCGCCAGCGCCGGGTGTCGCCGTCACGCTTGTGCGGTCGCACGCGCGTCGGCAAACCCATCCGCCGGCAGGCGCGCCACACCGTGGTGCGATCGATCTTCAGGTCGACCGGGATGATGCCGCGCTCGCGCGCCCGGCGCACCATCTCCGGTACCGAGGCGCGCGCATCACGCTGCTTCTCGGTGCGCACAAAGGTGACCAGCTTGGAGCTCAGCGCCAGGGAAGTCGCGATGCGGGTGCGCGGCTGCGGCTCCAGGGCAGCCAGGCCGCCGGCGGCCCAGGCAGCACGCCAGCGTTGCAAGGTGCGTACGCTGACCCGCAGCGGGCGACCGTTCAGGTCCACGCGGTCGCGACCGGCAACGTGCCGTACCGCGGCTCCCGCGGGGTATCCGCGCAACACCAGGGCCTCCACCTCGGCGACTGCCAGGGAGCGCACCAGCGCGGTCGCCGAGGCCGGTAACGGGGGACGCGTCGAGTCATTCATGCGCCTACCGTAGCGCCGCCCGAGGCTGCTCGAACGGGCGCTTTCGTGGCCGGCGGCGCCCGTCCCCGAGGGCTGCCGGCCATCTCCTTCTCCCGCGCTTCGGAACGACCCGTCGCGGTAACGATCCAGCTCTTGCCGGCCTGCTCCCAGCGCGCCACCAGCCGCGGGCGCGGTGGCCCCCACAGATCGCTGACCGCACCCGCCGCTCCCATGCGGTCCCCCAGCGTGGCGCTCACCGCCAGCGCCACCAGCACCGCCACGATCGCGGCTCCGCGGCTCTGCCAACTGCGCTCCCAACTGCGTGCTCCCGCGAGCACCGTCATGGTCGCCACTCCCAGCCGCGTCGCGATCTGCTCTCGCTCCCGCTCCTCCAGTTCCGGGCTCACCCCGGTCAGCCGTCCGGCCATCTCCAACCGCCGCTCCTGGGTACGCCGGCATGGCGTACTCGACGACCGCCACCAGTGCAACTCCGATGGCCACCCCTTCTCCTGCTCCGCATCCTGCGCTGCCCTGAACAGCGTCGCCTGCCACTGCGGTTGGCTGCTGTCAGCGTCGAGCAACAGCTCGCCGTCTGTGCTGTACCGCACCACAGCCACCCGTCCGTACGGGTAATGTCCCGGCGGATACAGCGTGTAGCGCCGCCCCCCATGCTCCCGGCACCCCACCACCGCTATCGGGTAGCACGGTCCGCTCTTGCGCTCTCGGTAATGATCGACGAAGATGGCACACGTCTGCTCCCCCGTGGCGTAGACGCATCGTGTCGGCAGCACGGCGTGTAAGGCTCCGTCCTTATCCGTCTCGTAGCTCGTCGTCGCGTACGGGAGCGCGTGTGCCTCGGTTCCACCCTCGGACACTCGCTGCCTCTCGTGTGCCTCGACTCGCGGTCACCCGCCCGCCGAGGCTGCAAAAAAGTGAAGCCCGCAGCATTCACCTGCTGCGGGCTCCTTAGAAACACATAGTCAGGCGGCGTGAGGTACGAGATCGAAGCCGAGAGAACGGGCTTGGTTGCGCAGGTTGCGCTCACGGCGTTTGCGATCCTGGCAGTGCTGTTGCGAGAGCAGGTCGTCGTCGTAGAGGACATGGTGCGTGACGAGGTGGTAGATGATGCGAGCCATCTTGTGGGCGGTGGCGGTGATTGCCTGTGGAGTGCCGAGGCGGGCACGCTTGCGGCGAAAGTGATCTCCGAGCGAGGAGTGGCTCCGATACAGCGTTTGGGTTGCGATGCGGAGCGCCTGAGCGGCGCGATTGGTGCCGGGTCCGGTCTTCGAACTGATGATCTTGCCGCCGGTGATCTTGTTGTGGGGGCAGAGATTCAACCAGGAAGCAAAGTGCGCGGCGTCGGGAAAGCGTGACAGATCGGCGCCGATTTCGGTAAACAAGGTAAGGGCAGTGCTCTCGCCGATGCCGGGAATAAGGGTCAGGTCGGTACCGAACAGGCGCGTGAGGTGGCGGCTCAGCACGAACCGTTCAGACGTACTCGGGGAGCTGGGAGCCTCACCTTCGCCGGGAACCGCGCTGCGGTCGGCGCCGGAGGGAACGTCAGGCGGCACATTCGGGTCCGTCTCCAGGGTGCCGATCATGGTCTTGATCTGCTGATCGCAGGTATCGATGAGCTGCTGGTAGTGCGCATAGGTCAGCCGCGCTTGCTGCAGGGTAAACAGATGCTCGGGACGCCAGTCACCTTGCAGTGCCTTGATCAACGTCTCGCGGCTGGCTCTGATCCCGCGATGGGCCAGCGCGGCCAATCGTGCTGGAGCCCGTTCCCCGCCCAGGATGGCGTCGGTGATGGCCATGCCGGTCACCCCGGTCAGATCAGAGATCGCATGGTGCAAATGGATGTTCATCTGATCGTAGGATTTCTGCATATGCAGCACGCTCCGCGATGCCGCCTTCACCAGGGTGTCGCGATGGCGCAGCAGCGTGCGCAGCGCGCACACCTCGTCGGGCGGGCGGAAGGAGCCGCTCAGCAGTCCCACCGAATGTAGATGACGCAGCCATTCGCAGTCGGCTACGTCGCTCTTGCGACCGGGCACCGAGCGCACATGACGGGCGTTGACCAGTACCACGTCGAAGCCACGAGCTTCCAGGATCTGGAGCACGGGTATCCAGTAGACGCCGGTAGACTCCATAGCGACCGTGGTTACCCGGCACTCGCTGAGCCAGTCGGCCAACGCGTGCAGGTCGCTGGTGAACGTGGGGAAATTACGGATCGGCACCGCGGCGCGATCTTCGCGTACTGCGGCGTACACCGCGGTGGCGCCTATATCCACACCTGCGGCGTCGGGATGGACCTGGTTCGGCTGCGCCGGGCGTTTGCCGTTGCGTCGCCTCTTACGTCGTGCCATGAAAAGCCTCCACTATGCACCAAGTGCAGCGGCCGAGGCGTGAACAAGAGGCATTCTCCTTACCGGGATGGCCGTCGCCGACAGTGCCGGTGCCGACCTCACCAATGACTACGCCACCTGCCTCGGGACCAAGCTTCACAACGGGTTCGCCACAGCGGGCGGTCACACCAATGTTCGCGCGGCCTACTTTCGCGCCCCACTCGGTGAAATATCGCCCCCAGTATATCTCGCTCCCGTTTCTTCCATGATCACTCCGGACCGTCAGGCCCGGTAGGATAGCTTCACACTTTACGCCCCCGTCGCTTCTCCGCCTACGCCATCGTCACCGCAACCGGTACTCCCTCACCCCGCCCTTGGGCGCGCAACGCAATACCTGGCCTTACACCAGGCGGCGACTTGGCCCAACTCGAACGCCCCGTGCATCGGCTTCGCTGACCGGCCAGGTCACGCCCATCCTGCGCACGCCGCTCAGAAAGTGAGCCATTTGCCGCTTAGAAATTGACCCACCCCCGGCAGGCGAACCCTCCGGGTGATAGTTTGGTGTTGCTGAACATCAAACTGAACCGGAGAGAAGGATGCTGGGGATGGATCGCGTATACGTTATCAGACACAAGTGGCACCAAGAAGGGCTGTCGATCCGCCAGATAGCCCGTGACCTGGAGATAAGCCGGAACACGGTGCGCAAGTACATCGACGATGCCGGCGGGCCGCGGCAGCCGGCGCGGTCGAAGCGGGCGCGGCCGGTGCTGGAGAAGGTACACGAGCGGATCGACGAGATCCTGGAGGAGTGGAGTACGCGCACCACCGACAAGCAGCGCGTCACCGGGACGCTGGTGCATCGCCAACTCCGCGAGGAGGGGTACGAGGTGGGCAGCACGACGGTGCGCTCCTACTTGGCGGAGCGGCGCCGGAAGCGGCAGGAAGTGTTTGTGCCGCTGATCTGGCGTCCCGGCGACGCGGCGCAGGTGGACTTCTTCGAGGTCACCGTCGAGGTCGCGGGGGAGCGGCAGAAGGCGTGGTTGTTCGTGGTGCACCTGATGTACTCGGGGCGCGACTTCGCGTGGCTGTACGAGCGCTGCAACCAGATCGCGTTTCTGGACGGCCATGTGCGCGCCTTCGAGCACTTCGGCGGGGTGTCGGTGCGCTGCATCTACGACAATCTCAAGGCGGCGGTGAAACGGAGGCTGGGGGTGGAACGGGAACTGAGCGCTCGGTTCCTGGCGTTGTGCTCGCACTACCTGTTCGAGCCGTGCTTCGCGCGCCCAGGCGAGGGGCATGACAAGGGCGGGGTGGAAGCGCGCGGCAAGAACGTGCGCCTGCAGCACCTGACGCCGATTCCCGGTGGCCCATCGTTGGATGCGATCGCGACCGAACTGCTGGAGCACCTGGACGCGGCCTGCGACACGCGCGCTGACCAGGACGGTCGCACCGTGGCACAGCGTTTCAGCGAGGAGCGCCCCTTGTTGCGCCCGCTGCCGCAGCGATCATTCGAGGCCCGCCAGGTCGAGCCGGTGGCGGTGAGCCGCCAGGCGCTGGTGCGGGTGGACGGCGCGCGCTACTCGGTGCCCAGTCACTGGAGCGGCAGCCAGGCGACCGCCTACGTGGGGGTGGCGGACATCATCCTGGAGTGGCGCCAGGAACGGATCACGGTCGCCAAGCAGCCGCGCGGCACGCGCGCGGTCCAGTATCGGCACTATCTGGACGAGTTGGCGAAGAAACCGCAGGCGGTGCGCCAGGTGGCACCCGAGCTGATGGAGGAGCTTGGTACTCCCTACGTGCGGCTGTGGAAGCTGCTGTCTTCCCGCTACGGCGAGCTGGATGCCGCGCGGGTCGTCGCCAAGCTGGTCGGCGCCATCGTCGACCATGGCGAGCAACGGATCAGTGAGATCCTCGAGCAGATACTCGCCGCGCCACCGCCCGTGGCGACCGAGGACAACCCGCCGCCGGCCACGGTGCCGGTGCCGGTCGCCCTGCAGCGCTATCAGGTGGAGTCGACTCCTGCATCGGCCTACAACGTCCTGATGGTGAGGGAGGACTGATATGAGCGAACTGAACGATGCGCTGATCGAAGAGCACTCCAAGACTCTCAAGCTGCCGGCGCTGCGACGTGAGTACGGTCAGCTCGCCCGCCAGGCGCGCGCCGAATCCTGGTCCTACGAGGAATACCTGCGCGAGTTGTTGGACGGCGAGGTCCGCGCCCGCGAAGCCAGCACCACAGCACGCCGGCTGCGCGAAGCACGGTTCCCGGACCTCAAGACCCTCGGCCAGATCGACTGGACTGCCATGGAGGGCGTCTCCAAGCAGCAGATCCTCGAATTGGCAACCTGCCAGTTCGTCGAACAGCCCGCGGACGTGGTCATCGCCGGGCCGATCGGCACGGGCAAATCGCATCTCGCGATCGCCCTCGGCGTCGAAGCCGCCCAGCGGCGCTTCCGGGTGCTGTTCGTGAAAGCGGCCGACCTGGTCCGACAACTCCTGGAAGCCAGGGATGACCGCGAACTCGGTCGTCTCCAGCTCCGGTTGCGCCGAGTGAACCTGTTGATTATCGACGAGTTGGGGTTTGTCCCCTTTGACCGCGCCGGCGGCGAGCTGTTGTTCAACCTCGTCGCCGATCGCTACGAACGACGCTCGACCATCGTCACCACCAATCTCGCCTTCGGCGAGTGGGTCAGCGTGTTCGCCGATGAGAAGCTCACCACCGCGCTGTTGGACCGGCTCGGTCACCACGCACACATCATCACCACCAAGGGCCTCTCCTACCGCACCGCTGCCCGGCGCCGCGGCGCCGCCAGCGAGGCCGAAGAGCCCGACAACTGATCCGTGGGGGCGGTGTGATGCCCGTGCGCACTGCATATCTGCATATCGACGGCCGCCGCCAAGCGAGGTCGCTCTCAGCGGCCCTCCAAGGCCCCGCCGCGAGCCAAGGTGGAACTCCTACACCCCCGTGTTCTGCATAATCATGCAACCAAAAACGAACTTATCCACATTTCCACAGGCACTCTCGACCCCTCCCCCAGACCCCCTCCCCATTTACCGCCGCCTCCGCTATAGTTCCTCTGCACTGCCGGGGTGGGTCAATTCCCGACCGGCATTCTGGCTCAATTCTCGAGCGGCGCGCGCACATCCACAGCCGGCGCTCGTCGACCTGGTCGGCCGCGTTCCGGGCGCGCCTCCGGAACTGCCGCCGGCGCATGCACACCCGTGGCGCCACGGGTGGAGGGCCCGGTGCATCCGGCGTGACACCCCGGGAGGTGCCGGTCGGCCGCACATCCATGGGTCGGCACGGCGGTGGCGAAGCCAAAGGAGGCCGGCACCGGGGCGATCGAGCGGGAAGACATCTGGGGCCGATCCGTCGCACCTCGCCTTGCTGACCTGGCTGGACGGCCGCCCGGGCGCAGGCGCGTGCACACCTGCGCTGCCGCAGGCGGGCCTTCCTTAAACCGACCCGGCGGCTCCGGCACCGAGGCGACCACCGCCCCTCAACCTCGGATCAAGCAGGTCCCGCAGGGCGTCGCCGAACATGTTTAGACTGTAAACGGTAATAGTCAGGCAAAGACCCGGCCAGAGAGCCAGGTGTGGCGCCTGCTCCATGTATTTACGCCCTTCCCGGCTGAGCAGAGCTCCCCACTCAGCAATCTGGATTGGCAGACCGAATCCGAGGAAGCTCAGAGAAGCTATACTCAGGATTACGCCTCCGATGTTGATGCTGAATATGATGATTACGACAGGAATAATATTGGGCACGACATGTCGCACAAATATTCTCCATCTTGAGCTACCAATCGCCTCCGCCGCCTGAACATACACGTTCTCCTTTATGCCAATAACGGCGCCTCTGACTATTCTTGAGCCGCCGATGCCTCCGGCTATCCCCAGGACCAGTATCATCTGTGGCACACCCCGCCCCACCAGCGACATTATGGTTAACAACAGGAGCAGTCCCGGGAAACACATCCAGGCATCGACCAATCTCTGCACAGCCAGGTCCGATTTACCACCAAGGAATCCTGAAGTGCCACCTATCAGGGTAGCGACGACAACATTAACACCGGTCGCGGCCAGACCGACAAGTAACGAAATACGAGCACCGTAGATAATGCGGCTCAAGAAGTCTCGCCCCAGCTGGTCGGTACCCAGCAGATACTGGGCTGATGAGCCCCTGCAGCATGTCGTACAGGTGCATTTCATCATATGGATAAGGAGCCAGAACATCGGCAAAGATAGCGACAAAAATCAATATCAATACAATAATCCCGCAGGCAGTACCCAGTGGCTTCTCCTTCCACATCCTGGTAAAGAAATCAGCCACCGCGTTGCGTCTCTTTGGCTCGCTTACTGTTGATGGTATCCTTGTGATATCACTCATAATCCCGATTTTCCTCCTTTATCTATAACCGACCCTGGGGTCTATATAGGGATAAATCAGGTCGATCATTAGATTGGCCCCCATAACCACGACGGCGAAAAAGAGATTTACCCCGGAGACCACCGGGTAGTCTCTGCCTTCGAGGGCAACCACCATGAGACGACCCAACCCCGGAAGGTTGAATATGTTCTCCATGATGACCGAACCACCTATCAGGATCGGCAACTGCAGGCCTATCAGGGTAACTATCGGGATGAGGGCATTTTTGACGGCGTGTCTGATTATGATTACCCGCTCCTTGAGGCCCTTAGACCAGGCGGTCCTGATATAGTCCTGCCTTAAGACCTCCAGCATCATGGTGCGCGTCAGCCGCATTGTTATCGCAGCCATGCCCGTCCCCAGAATCACGCTGGGAATGATGAACACCCCCAGATTCCCCAGCGGGTCTTCCGTGAAAGGAATCGGTTCCATTGGTGGCGTCCAGCCCCACCAGAGTGCCGGGTAGAGCATGACCATCAGTGCCAGCCAGAAGTTGGGAGTTGCCATGCCGATGATGGCGATGGAGCGCCCCAGGTAGTCGGCGGCGGTATCCTGGCGAATCGCCGAGTAGATGCCGACTGGCAGGGCTATCAGCAGCCCGATTACGATTGCCATGAAACCAAGCTCAATGGTGATCGGCAATCTACCGAATATACTGTCCTCTACCGCCTCCTGGCGGTGATGCAGTGACCGGCCAAGGGTGCCCTGGAGGAGACCGTTGTAGCGGGACTCACCGGTAACCCAGTCAGGGGTCGGCAACACTCCTATCCAGCGTCCATACTGCACGTGCACAGGCACGTCCAATCCCAGCATATGCTCCAGCGCTTCACGGTCTACCTCACGACCCGTGACATCCTTACCCAACATTGCGTCTATTGTATCGCCGGGGATGAAGCGGACGGAGAGAAAGACCAGGGTGCTCAATATAAACAAGGTGGGGACTATCAGCAATAACCGCCTGATAATATAGGCTCTCATGTCACACTACTCCTTGTCATTGCGGCGAAGAACCTGCCCCGGAATGGATCCGGGGCCGCAATCCAGAGTAATTTCAAATGGTGCGTTTTCTGTATTCGGAACCGGGAGGCTGTCGCCTGCAGGCGCGCCTCCCGGTTCCCTTTTTCCCCTGAGATCAGCCGCTAATGACCCATTGCTTCCTTCAGCTCACTATCAATCCAGAGGAAGGTAAAGAGGGTATGCACTTCAAAGCCGCCCAAGCGATTTTCTCCGTTATAGCCTATGAGCCAGGGCTGGGCCAAATGAAACACTGGACTCTTTGGACCCCATATCTGGAAGTGGTTCTCTATCGCGTACATATCTGCCTCTGCAATCAGCCTCTGCTGCTCCTCAATGGTAGGAGCGGCTAGGGCGGCTTCAATGATGGCGTCCAACTCAGGCCACTGGTGTCCGCCGCGGTTCCACTGTGCGTTCGAGTGATACCGGCCTACAAACATGGCAGGGTCATAAGCGGCGCCCGCAATGGCACTGATCATGCCTTCATAATTACGCGAGAATAGCCTCTCGTGATATTCGGGGTTGTCCAGTGCATCAATCTCAACATCGACGCCAATCTCAGCCCAGTAGGAGGCAGCTATTTCTGCATATTCTAAGGTTGCCCAAGCCCCGTAAGTCAATGAGGTCTTGAATCTAGTGTCGTCGGCGCCGCGCGGATATCCAGCCGCATCAAGGAGCTTCTCGGCTGCTTCCGGGTCATACCTGTAGTATTGCTTGACCTCTTCGGGCCACTCTTCAAATGGGATGTAATACCCTTTATTCGCTATCCGTCCCATAGGTGTCGCATCTGCCTGACCCTTCCAGAGCGTGGCCGCAATGGTCTCGTTGTCCAGCGCCATCTGCATTGCGCGGACCACGTTGATGTCGTTAAAGGGCGGCACGCGATGGTTAGGAGCAAAAGAATCACTCGACCGAGACCAAAGCGTGTGCACCGCGATTTCGGGGTTGGTCCGCTGCAGGCTCATTACCGAGTTCATATCAGTAACCCACTCTTTGAGATCAATCTTGCCTGAGCGTAGTGCTGCCATGGTTGTTGCTTCCTCTGGAATAATCAGGACCCTGTGCTCGTCGACGTATGGCAAGCGGTTCTGCGGGTATTTTGGGTCGAAGCCCCAGTAGTCAGGATTCTTGGTATAGGTCCTAGAGCTGCCCAACACCCACTCAGTCAGCATAAAGGGCCCGGTGCCGACCAGGTTCCTCCAGTCCATATCGACGCCATGTTGCTCGATTACCTCGGGGGGCATTATGTAAGCAAAGTCGTCGAGGAGGATAAGCCCCAGCGCAGGGAGGTATGGCTTCGCCAGCTTAATAACAACCGTCGATTTGTCGGTGGCCGTTACCGATTCCCATGGTATTGCGATGAGTGCGGCGGCGGGACCAAAGGCGCTAGGTCCTGCTTCGGAGAACTTGCCCAGACCCAACATACGGTGAAAGCTGTATTCGACATCATCGGCGGTCATCTCCCGACCGTTCATCGGCGCCTTATTATGCCATTGAACGCCCTTGCGGATGTGGAATGTATAGGTGAGGCCGTCCGGGGAAACATCCCACTTTTCAGCCAGCCTCCCTGTCACGAAAGACACAGGGAGGAACGATTTTAAAGTCATGTACGTCTCTATCTACTCCCCAGTTGCCGATACCAAGCTTCTCTACGACGCCCGAGATGGTTAGGGACGAGTACCCGACATAGGGGTCAGCAGGGAAATCCTGAGGACTTGGTACGGCCTTGGTTATTGTCCCGCCATACTGTGGCGCCGTTACCATCATGCCGGTGGTCGGGTCGAGCACCATTTCCTTCTCGGCGGCGGACGCCGGCTCCTCCTCGCTGGCAGCGCCGGCCCACAGGCCGGTTGCGGTCAGGTTGAGGACCAACGCAACCGCGAAGGTCCTTGCAAGAAATATCTTCATCGTTTCTTCCTTGAATGTTATTTCGAGAGTATTGCATTGCGGGTTGCCGCTCCGGCTACTCTGACGCCCGCAACGCGGGCGCGCCCGCCAAGGCGGGCCACCGGTCTGAGTCGATTTGTGACGCGCGCAGCGTGTGACTCATCCGGGTTCACCCCGGGCTCACGCCGCGCGCGCCCAGGGCTCTTTGAGTATCATTCGAGCCTCCTTCTTCTCTAGATCTACGTCGGGATCTGCGTTACAACGCCACGCGTGGCGGTGGTCTGAGCAGCAGTGAGTCTGAATGGCCGCCAACGCAGGCGGTGGGTTTTGCGCGCAGTTAGTAGCAGGCGGGGATCCGGCACCGTTGCAGTCGACCGGAAGGGTGCGGGCGGTCTTAATGCCGGTTCGGCGATGGACCGAGCCGGCACCACCGATAGCTGCAGCGGTGGTGAAGGCGACGGTGTGCGCGGGGGCACGTACGCGGCGATCAGACGGAACGGTTAATTGTTGCTCTAATAAAGAATTGCCCGCGGGGGGGAGGGGGGGGGGGGGGGGATGCACCGGTCGCTTCACAGCGAACCGGTCACTGCGCTGCCTATCATCATGGCGCGTCATCGGCATCCGTCGCCCCAAGCCAGACATGGTAGCGTGGGCGCGACCACCCTGTCAACGACTCGGACGTCACCGACGTCACCGAATATGACCGGCCACCGGCCACTGCGCTGCCTGTCGTCATCGCGCGTCATCATCGATCCGTCGAACCCCAGGCGAGGCAAGCATGCTGTGGACGCGACCACCCTGTCAACGACTCCGAGGTCACCGAACGTCATCGCCAACCGACCACTGCGCTGACTGTCATGATGGCGCTCCATCCGCGTCTGATCAACCCGAATCACCATCTTCCGCGGGCGACTCAGAAAAGTCAACGGCGATTCTAGCCTCGTGCACCTTGCCACGCCCGGCTCTGCGATCGGCTGAACTTGCGCGCCTCACCCCTAACCAGTCACTGCGCTGGCGGTCGTCGTGACGCGTCATCTGCATTCGCCGAACCCCTAACGGTGCTGTCTCTCGCGAGCGCGGCCACCCTGTCAACAGCGCCGACCCGTGGGTGCGCGGCCGACCCGCAGCCGGGGCGGTATCACGCCGGATGAACAGCGACCTCCAGCCGTGGCGCCCACCCTGCCGCCACGGCTGGCATGTAGCTCCCGGCCCGCGACAGGGACATCGTGGGCTGGGAGCGGTTGTTGCTATTCCGGAGGCGCGCCCGGAACGCGGCCGATCAGGTCGACGAGCGCCGGCTGTGGATGGGCGTGACCTGGCCGGTCAGCTCGAAGTGGCGCCTGGGCACCGCATTGTCGCCGCATCATCGGGCACCGCAGACCGACGGCGGGCAAACGCCAGCCAACCGCGAGCTGACGCGCGCGAGTCGATTGCCGGTCGGTGTGGTCGGAGCCAGGATCGGGCGCACGCCGGTTGGGGGCCCCAAAAAAGAAAACCTTCGTCTCGTTCGCGTTGGCCACTGGGAGCTCGTGAAGGTCCCGATGGATCAAGCACCCTTTCTGCGCAGATGAATCTCGGGGACTGCTTCGAGCGCATCGGCCAGACGCCGGAGAAACGATAACGATAGATTGCGGTAATTGCCCGATTCGACTCGGGCGATTGCGGGTTGAGATGTACCGACTCGTTCTGCGACCACTATTGATATTGCCGGTCAAGGAACCCCGCCGCGGCGTTGCGAGCGATAGGTCTCGGACTGCCTCCGGACTCACCCAGCTGGGGCGGAATGCTCAGCCGCGAGCGGCGGGCAGGCCACCGAGGTGAACGCTCGCCGGAACGGACGGCCCACTGCGGCATGGCCGTGGACCACGTGACACTTCCCGCCAGGTATTCGAGAACGTCGTAGACCGTGATGCGATCCCTCGAATGCACGGTCTGCCGAACGCGGGACCAGATCAACGATTATGTGATCCAGGAGATCCTGATGGCATCTCAGGATATTTGAGATGGGGATTGGTGAACACGGCCACATGGGGGTCCCGTGTTGTCGGTCCAGGCCGAGATCAGCTTCATGTTCCCCGGACGCCTTCACCTCGGCACCGCCAACACTGAGCAAAGTCTCCCGCTTCGAGCGAGCGTCACTCTTGCGGACGTCGCCCTCTAGGCGACCTCCTTTCCTCTCAAGGGGCCTTGGGGCACAGTTCAGCGCGGCAGGCACCTGGCCCGGCCACGTAACCTGCCGCACCCCACCACTCGGCGGCGAAGTCGGCGGGGTGCGCGGGGTTGCCGCTGCCGACGGCGAGGCCGATGGCTCCGCCGCTGGATAACTGACGCGCAGGCGACGCGCGGCGGTACGCTCGGCACGCGGGGATCCGGCGATCGGGCCGGACTACGCTGCGCGGCGGTAGATCCAGGCGTCCCAGGACAGGGTGTGGGCGGCGAAGATGCGACGGAATCCGGCGCTGGCGATGGCCGCGGCGGCGCGGTTCCAGTCGTGGTAGAAGGGGTGGAAGGAGCTGCGCAGCATCTTGAACACGGCGATGGCGAAGCGCCAAGTGGCTGCCACCAGCCAGTGGGAGCGCGGGACGACCACCGCGTAGAGGCGCTCGGTGCGTTGCAGCGATACCGCCAACAGGCGGTCCAGGTCGGGGTAGCAGCACAGCACCTTGTCCAGCACCACCAGCCCCGCGGGGGCCAGCTCCGCGGCGCGCTGCACGGCGTCTCCGACCAGAAACGCGGCCCGCCCGCCAAATCCTTCGCGTTCCGCCGCCGCCTGCGCTTCGGCGATCATGCCGGCGGCCACGTCGATGCCGACGGCATCGGCCGCGCCGGCGGCGAGCACGCGGCGCTGCAACTCGCCGGTGCCGCAGCCGATCTCCAGCACCGAAGCGCCGCCGACACCGGCCGCCTTCAGCCCGTCGAGTAGCTTGCGTTGCACGGCATCGAGCCCGCGGCGGCGGTAGCGGCGCGCCAGGCGCGTTGCCTCGCGAGAGAAGAAGCGGTCGGTGCCGGGACAGGGGCCGCCGCGCGAACGCTGCGAACGTCCCGCGCCTCCGACTCCGCCTCCAGCAGAGCAGCAGCACGCCATGCGCCCATTATGCTGCGTCTCGGCGGCCGCCGGAAGACCTGTTCGTCAGGCGGGGGTTTCCGGGAGCATCAGGCCGAAGCCGGCGCCCTGCGGGTCGTGCACGAAGGCGACCCGGCCTACCGTGGCGATATCCATCGCCGGCATGTGGACGCCGCCTCCCGCGGCGGTGACCGTTGCTACCGCGGCGTCCACGTCGGCGACCTGGAAGTAGACGCTCCAGTACGGCGGCACCTGCATCGCGCGCAGCTCGTCGGGCAGCGCCATGAGCCCGGCCGCCGGCATCCCCTCCGCCATCAGCACCGTGTATTCGACGCCGTGCTCCATGGTCTGACACTCGCTCTTCAGGCCGAGGAGATCGGTGTAGAAGGCGGCGGCGGCCGCGGGATCGGTCGTCATCAGCTCGCACCACGCCATGGCGCCGGGTTCGTACTTGACGCCGACGCCGATGTGGTTGCGCGGCTGCCACAGCGCGACCACGGCACCGGTGGGATCGCTGAGCAGTGCCATGCGGCCCGACTCGAACACGTCGAACGGTTCCATCAACAGCGATCCGCCGAGCTCGCCGACACGGCCCGCGGTCACGTCGACATCCGCCACGGTCAGGTACACGTTCCAGCACGGGGGAATGCCCCTGCTCCGCTGCTCCTCCTGCTGTGTCTGGATGGCCGCGGCCGAGGAGCCGTCGAGGCTCGCCATGCTGTATACCTGCTGGCCCGCTTCGTCCATCGGCATGTCCTCGTAGCTCCAGCCGAACAGCTCGCCGTAGAACGACTTGGCCGCCGCCTGGTCGGTCGTGGCCAGGTCGACCCAGGAGGGCGTACCGGGTACGTGTCGTTCGAATTTCATCAGTAGTCCACCTTTGACGGAGCCCGGGTAGTCGGGGACGTCGATCGACGCCCGCCGGTGGCCGCTTCGGCATGCCGCCTGCGGTCTCGCTCCGCTGCCGACGCAAGGTACTCACGCCGGCGCCGCGTGTCGACAACACCACCGGGCGAAGGCCAGGCAGGCCCCGCGACAACCCACACCTACACCTGGAGGCCGGCGTGACACCTTGGCTGCTACGGCTCATGCTACACGCCCTGCTATAGTCATGGCACCGTCAGACCACACTCAGGAGGCTACCAAATGGAACAACGCAGGTTCGGGGACAGCGATCTGACCTGTTCGGCACTCGGGTTCGGAACCTGGGAGTTGAGCACCAACCAGTATGGCGAGATCGACGTAGCGGAGGCGGAACGGGCGGCCCGGGAGGCGATCGACCACGGCATCACGCTGTTCGACACCGCCGAGGCATACGGGCCCTGCATCTCGGAGGAGCTGCTCGGCAAGGCGCTCGGCGCGCGGCGCAAGGAGATCGTCCTGGTGACCAAGGTGGGGTTCAAGTACGGCGGCGGCCGCCAGGGCGCACAGTGCTCGACGTTTGACCACGTCGTGTCCAGCACGGAGGGCTGCCTGCGCCGCCTCGGCACCGACTGGATCGACCTGATGCTGATCCACTGGCCGGACCACAACACCCCGTACGGGGAGCCGATCGCGGCGCTGGAGAAACTCAAGCAGGACGGCAAGATCCGCCACTACGGATGTGTCCAACTTCTCCCCGGCGATGATGGACGTGTGCGAGAGCACCGGGCACCTGGCCGCCAACCAGGTGGGCTACCACCTGTTCGACCGGCGCGTGGAACGGGCCGTGCTGCCCTACACGCGGTCCCACGGCATCGGCTTCATGGCCTACGGCACGCTGGGCTTCGGCCTCCTGACCGGCGCGTTCAACGAGTCGACCACCTTCGTGGACTGGGACTGGCGCTCCAAGGGCTACGCCTTCGGCCTGCCCCTGTTCCAGCGCGAGCAGTTCCTTGGGCAACTGCGCGTGGTCGAACGGTTGCGGGCAATCGCCGCCCGCCACGGCAAGTCGGTCGCGCAGCTCGCCATCTCCTGGGTGCTCGGCAACCCCGCGGTGACCGTGGCGCTGGTCGGCATTCGCCGCAGCGACGAACTGAAGGAGAACGTGGCCGCGGTCGAGTGGCGCCTGTCCGCCGAGGAACGGCAGGAGATCGACGCCATCTTCGCCGAAGAGGGGGTGCCGACCCACGCCGAAACCGCGCAGATTACGGAGCCGTTCCTGCCGGCCCGCTGACCAGGGTCACGGACGGCGCACGCCCGCCGTCACGGCGCGGCCGCGGAGGACGCCCCAACTGAGGAGCGTTACCCTCCGCGGCCAAGCGGGAAGACGCGCACGGAGCGAGCCGGTTTCCCGGTTATCCGCAACCGCGTCTTCGATATCGGGCTAGTATCCCATCGACGCCTTCATGTCCTGGTCGAGCCACATGAGGTCGAAGAGGCCGTCGTGCACCATGTAGCACGCCTCGCCGTAGTAGTTCTTCACCCACGGCCACCAGAAGGTGAACTTGAGCGGATGCGGAATGGCGACGGTGAGCGCGTTGTCGATCAGGATCAGGTTCGCCTCCGTCAGCAGCTCCACGCGCTTGTCCTTGTCGAACTCCTTCTCCGCCGCGGCCAGCAACTCGTCGAAGCGCGCATCGCTGAACCGGTTGATGTTGTTGCGCGCGTCCGTTGCCGCGTTGCCGCGGAACCTCATCAGCGTCAACTCGGTGCCCCACCACTCGATCCAGGCATCCCAGTCTTCCCGGTCATGCGGCTGTCCCCAGTGCAGACCCGCCTCGTTTACCTCGATCTCGACATCGATGTTGAACTGCTGCTTCCACAAGCCGGCAAACGCCTCCGCTACCGGCGGCGTGAACGGCCGGTTGCTCGACAGCAGCTTCATCTTGAAGCCGTTCGGGTAGCCGGCGTCGGCGAGCAACTGCTGCGCCTTCTCCAGGTCGTAGGTCAGGATCTCCTTGTGCTGCGGCGGCAGTTCATCGTACGGCACGAAGCCCTCGGCGCGCCACATCAGCGGCCACTCCAGCGGTGCATCGCGTTCGTAGACGGTTTGCGCAATGGCTTCCCGGTCGGTGCCCATCGACAGCGCCCGCCGCACCGCGACGTTGTCGAACGGCGGCCGGTCCACGCGCAGGCGCATGCCGATTACGCCGCCGTAGACGTCGTACGCCTGCTGGATATCGGGATTGGTCATGGCCAGCGAGTCGGCGTGCGTTTTCTCGGCAAACGACACGTAGTCCAGCTTCGCCGTGCGCAGCGCGGCGATGCGCGTGGTTTCATCGCGAATGATCGGAATCACCACGTTGTCGACGAACGGAAGCTGATACTGCTTGCCGTCTATGGTGGTTTTGCGCCAGTAGAGCGGATTCTTCACCATCCGGAAGTGAGAGCCCGGCGAATACTCCTCCAGCGCGAACGGGCCGGTACCGACCATGTTGTTCCAATCGACCGGCCCGGCTTCCACCATCTCCGGCGGAATGTGCCAGCCGCGCGCGAGGTCGAGCAGATCCTCCAACCAGATCGGGTTGAAATACTTGGTGTGCAGCTTGACCGTGCTGTCATCGATAACCTCGATCGACTCTATCCAGTCCTTTTGCAACACAGCCGAGCCGCGCGGTGCGTCCAGGAAGCGGCTGATGTTGAATTCGAAATCGTGGGCGGTGTACTCACGCGCTTCCATGACCGGGTTGGGGCTCATACCCGACCACATGACACCCGGCCGAATGTGAAATACCAGCGCGTCGGGGCTCTGTTCCCAACGCTCCACCGTGCGCCCAACGTAGTACTTGTTGGGTGGGAACTCACCGTCGAACGGATACTCGTTGGTGCCTCTCGGCCCATACTCCTCGACGCCCCCAGTCCACGGTTTCTCGCCGATCAGGGTAGCTACCCTGGTTTCGCCAGGCGGCGCGGAGCTGACCGGATCGCCGGTGCCATCGGTCTGAATGATGCGCTGCATCACGTTCAGGGTGCCGCCATATTGCGGTTCGCCGTCCTCGGCTGCCATGTCTCCCGCCGCCGTGGAGGACTCTTCCTCTCCGCCGGCAAACAGCGGCGCACCGGCCACCAGGAGACCCAGAATGATAAGGGTCAAAAACTTCGTCATCTTCACTCCTTCATGAATCCGACAACTGAACCATGAATGATCGAAGGCATGGCGGGTGGTTCCGGCCTGCCATGCGGATCCCGCGTGATATCTTCCTGAAATCACCTCCTCCGTTGCGTGACTCGAAAGTTGCCGGTGCCGCCGCGCAGCCGCGGATCGAGCAGATCGCGCAGCGCGTCACCGAGCACGTTGATGCCGAACACCACCGCGGCCAGGGCAACTCCCGGCCACAGCGCCATCCACGGCGCCTTGAACATGTACAGCCTGCCGATGATGCCCAGCATGCCGCCCCAGCTCGGTTGCGGCGGCGGCACGCCGTAGCCGAGAAAGCTCAGGCTCGCCTCGGTCAGGATCAACGACGGTACCTGCAGGCTGAAATTGACGATCGCCGGCGCCATGATGTTGGGCAGAATGTGCCGGAAGATAATGGTAATCGTGGATGTCCCAATGGCGCGCGACGACTCCACGTAGGCGTTTTCCTTTATGTCGATCACGGCGCTGCGGATGATGCGCGAGCCGCCGATTCCCCCCAGGATGCCGAGCACCACGATCACCGACCACAGGCTCGCCCCCACCATGGAGACGGCGGCCATCACCAGCACCAGGCCCGGCATCGACATGACGCCGTCCACGACGCGCTGCACCACCATGTCGAGCCGCCCGCCGACGTACCCGCTCAGCATGCCCAGAAAGAGCGTCAGCAAGGTGGCGATCGACGCGCCGCCCAACCCCACGATCACCGACACGCGCGCTCCGAACATGATCTGGCTGAGCATGTCACGCCCGAGGTTGTCGGTACCGAGCCAGTACTTCGCCGACGGCCGCAGCAGGTTCTCGCCGAGATGGATCTCGTTCATCGGATACGGTGCGATGAGTTCGGCAAATACGGCGACCACCAGGAACGACAGGCTGATGAACATGCCCACCGCGCCGAGCGGCTTTTCCCTGATCAGGCGCTTGAAGAAGTCGACCACTTTGAGTTGCCGCCGTGCGACGATGATGTCGGGAGCGCTGTCCGCCACGTACCGCCTCGCTTCGCCCCCGCCTATTGGTAGTGGATCTGCGGATTGAGGAATCCGTAGGTCAGATCGACCATCAGGTTGATCAATACCATGCCGCAACCGAAGATGATCAGGGTGCCGCTGACCACCGGGTAGTCCCTGAGCCGGGTCGCCTCCACGATCAGCTCACCCATGCCGGGCAGGCCGAAGATGGTCTCGATGATCACCGTGCCGCCCACCAGGATCGGCAACCACAAGCCGACGTAGGTGATCACCGGGATGAGCGCGTTCTTCAGTGCGTGGCGGATGATCACCACCTTCTCCTTGAGCCCCTTGGACCATGCCGTGCGGATGTAGTCCTGGCGCAATACCTCCAGCATCATGGTGCGGTGAAAGCGCATGCTGCCGCCGGACATCGACAGGCCGAGCACGACGCCGGGAATGATGAACATGGCGAGGTTGCGGCCCACGTCCTTGTGCAGCGGCACGTACATGAGAGGGGGCATGAAACCCCACCACACCGCGGGAAATACGATCACCAGCGTGGCCAGCCAGAAGGCGGGAATGGAGATGAACAGGATCGAGAAGCTGCGCACCACGTAGTCGCCGAGGCTGTCCTGCCGAATCGCCGAGTAGGTGGCGATCGGGAACGCAAAGCACTGCCCCACGAGCAGCCCGATAATGCTCAGCTCGACGGTCACCGGCCACCTGCGGCCGATCTCCTCCAGTACGCTGTTGGGGCGCCACAGGCTGTCGCCGAGGTCGCCCTGCAGCACGCCGCGGAACTCGCCGTCCGCCTGCGCGACGATGCCGAGCCAGCGCCCGTACTGGTGCATGAGCGACACGTCCATGCCCAACTCGCGCATCAGCACTTCGCGTGCCGCGTCGATATCGCCGCCGCCCTCGATGGCGAACTGGCTCACCATGATGTCCACCACGTCGCCGGGCACCAGGCGCATCAGCACGAACACGATGAACGTGACCACGAACACGGTGGGAATCATGAGCAGCAGCCGTCTGATCATGTACGTGCGCACGTTTCCTCCCTGTCGCCGGCGCCGCGCGCGGCAACCGAACGGCCTTTATAACACGCATGGTGAGAGCCGTCAAAATCGCCGATGCCGGGCTGCCGGGCGGCAACCCCGACAAGGCCGACAGCGGCTACGGGACCGGCAACGCCGGAAGCGCCCGCAGCCCCTGCCGGTATACCAAGCGCCTCTCCCGGTCTCCGGCCACCTCCCCGAATTCCTCCCGCGCGCCGTCGGACCACACCACGCGCACCGCGGCGGTGGGCGACCGGCCAAGGCCGAAGTGCAGCGCGGTGTCGTTGCCGGCGCCCAGGCTCGAGCCGCTCTTCACCTCCTGCATGCGCGCCCGGCTGCCGGCGGGCGTCACGAACACGCGCGCCCCGACCGCGTCGCGGTTCACCGGCGGGCGCCCCTCCAGCCGCAGCGTCAGCCAGTGGTTGCCGGCTCCCGCCAGCCCCGTGTTGCGGTACAGCGCGTAGCCCACGTCGAAGTTGCCGACCACGAAGTCCACCAGCCCGTCGCGGTCGTAGTCGGCGTAGGCGACGCCCATGCTCGCGCGGCGGTGCCGATGCCAACTCGGCGGCGTGGCGTCCTCGAAGTTGCCGTAGCCGCGGTTCCGGAACAGCACGTTGGCATAGGGCAGCAGGAAGTCGACCAGCTCCGTGGCGTCCTCGAAGTGGCCGGCGTATCCGCTGGCCGCCAGGAACAGGTCCAGCCAGCCGTCGTTGTCGTAGTCGAAGAACACCGCGCCCCAGCCGGCCAGGCCGCCGGGCTGCTCCGCCCCCACGCCGGCCGCCTCGGTGGCGTCGCGGAACCGCCCGCCCACGTTCTGCAGCAGCGACATCCCCTCGCCCATGTCGGAGAAATAGAAGTCCAGGTCCAGGTCGTTGTCGTAGTCGCCCACCGCCAGCCCCATGCCGTATCCCACGTCGCCGGTCCGGGTCTCGCCGGAGGCGTCGCTCCAGCACCAGCCGCCGCATCCCGGCCCGTCGTTGCGCCACAGCACGTTGCCGATCGGGTGTTCCACCTTGTCGTTGACCACGTAGATGTCCGGGTCGCCGTCGTCGTCGAAGTCGGCGAAGCTCGCCGAGAAGGCGGCGCCCCGCAGCTTGGCGCCGAGCAGCCGCGACACGTCCTCGAAGGTGCCGTCGCCGCGGTTGCGGTACAGCCGGTCGCTGGCCAGTTCCGCCGCGCGTGGGCGCGGGCACTCGGGGAAGCACCGCCAGTTGGCCACGAACAGGTCCAGGAAGCCGTCGCCGTCGTAGTCGCCCCAGGCCGCGGTGGCGCCCTTGCCGGTATCGCCCACGCCGGCGGCGGAGGTAACGTCGCGGAATCGTGCGCCGGCCTCGTTGCGGTACAGGATGTTGCGGCCGTGGGCGAGGACGTACAGGTCGCGCCAGCCGTCGTTGTCGTAGTCGGCCCACACGGCGCCGCCGGTCCAGGTATCGGCGGAGGCCACGTCGCCGGCCTGCTCCGGGATGCTGAAGGTGCCGTCGCCGTTGTTGCGGTACAGCCGGCTCGGCGCCTGGCCGCCGGCCAGGAACAGGTCGACCCAGCCGTCGTTGTCCCAGTCGCCCCAGGCCTGGCCGGTGCCCAGGTAGCCGTGCGCGAACGCCTTGCCGGTAAACTCGTCCCAGGTGCCGCGATGCGGCGCGTCGATGCCGGCGGCCGCGGTCGCTTCGACAAAGACCTCGTCCGGCTGTCCCGCCGGCGGCGCCTGTGCCCCTGCCGGTACCGCCAGCGCCGCCAGTGCCGCTGCCGCCAGCACGGCGGTTGTCGCCAAGCGGGCGAAGGGCCCCCTCGATGTACGCACCGAATTCCCCGTTCGCGGCTCCGACCCGGACAACCCGTGCTCAGGGAAGATCAACGACGCGCAGGATACCATTGACCCGGTTTGCCGGTCTGCGGCGCGGCCGACACGCCGGCGGCTAAGGCCGGCAACGGGACGGTGACGTACCTGCCGCCCTGTTCCCGGTATATCTCAGAGGAGTTGCTCGGCAAGGCTCTCGGCACGCGGCGCAAGGAGATCGTCCTCGTGACCAAGGTCGGCTTCAGGTATGACGGCAACCGGCTGGTGAACCAGTGTTCGCCGGGACCGCGGCCTGTTGGCCTCCACGTCCTGGAGCCGGCCCCGGCGACGCCGGCCCGTTGCTGGTTGCTCCCTCGGCACCCCGGCAGCAGGGGGTTGCGGAACGAGCGGTCAAGACGGTATGGTAGTTGAAGATGATGAATGATGTGCCCGAGCCAACACTCCGCGACGTGATGGACCACCTGATCGGCATCGACCGGCGACTGGATGAAAACAACGAGCAGCTACGCCACCTGCGTGACCGCCTGGACCGCATTGAGGAGCGGCTCGATGGCGTCGACGCGCGGATGGAACGCATCGAGGAGCGGCTGGACGGCGTCGACGCACGGATGGAACGCATCGAGGAGCGGCTGGACGGCGTCGAGGGACGGCTGGACGGCGTCGACGGCCAACTGCGCACGCTGCGCGATCGCATGGACGAACTGGAGCGAGGCGTTGCCGACGTGCTCCAGCACGGACTCGCGAGAGTGGAGGCGGCCGTTCGGGGCCTCGCCGAGACGAAGGCCGACCGCTCCGAAGTGGCGGAGTTGCGGGCGGACGTTGACGCGCTGAAAGAGGCCGCCGGATAGGTAGCCGGCGCGCACCGCACACTGTTCGGCACTATCCGGGTGTCTGGTGTTCGACGGTGCGGACGGTGCCGTCGCGGTTGAAGGTGTAGGTGACGCCCGCCCAGGTGACGCGGCGCATGAACAGCGAGCGTAGCGCTCCCCATAGCGCCACCAGTGCGACCAGCGGCATCAGCGCCACCCAGCGCCGCCGAGAGAAGGTGAGCCGGCGCTCGCGCGGCGCCGTGCACAGCAGTGGCGAGGCCACGGCGGCCGCGAACAGCCCGGCGGCCGTCAGCACCGGCCACGCCGCGGCGCCGCTGCCCCGGATCGCCGCGATCAGCTCCGCTGCCGCGCCGGCGAACGCCGCCCCCAGTCCCAGGATTCCGATCACCGCCGCCCACCACGACCCCGGCGTGTACAGCCGCGTGTAGAACACCTGGCGGCTGAACCAGTCGAACAGCTCAGGGAAGCGGGCGATCGCGTCGCCGGTCGGCGACACGCAGCGCGGCACGAACACGCGGGCGGCGCGGTGGCGGAACAGCAGCGTCTGCAGCGACAGGTCGTCGGACAGGCGGGTGCGCCAGTGGGCTGCTACCCCGAGGCGCTGCCAGTCGGTGCGACGGATCGCCCACGTGCCGCCCCACACCGCCTGCGACGTGGGCCAGGCGGCGAGCGCCGCCATGTGCGCCGACAGCACGGTGTGCACCTGCGCCGCGAGGCGTGCCGAGCCGGGGGCGAGCCAGCGGTACCCGGTGGCTACGGTTACGCGCGGCCGGCGCAGCGCCCCGACCAGGTGGTGCAGCAGGTCGGGTGGCGGCTCGATGTCCGCATCGCAGAACGCGTATATCTGCGCCTCCGCGGGTGCGGCCCCCACCGCGGCAAGCAGGTTATGGATCTTTTGCGAGCCGGTGCGGGCAAGACCGGCGACCACGTGGCGGACGTGATCATGATGTGCGGCGACCGCGGCGATAAGCGGCACCGCGGCATCGCGCTCACTCTCGGTGACGAAGGTGATCGCGAGGGGACGGTAGCGCTGGGCGGCGAACGCCTCCAGGTGGCGCTCCAGGTGCGCGCCGGCCCCCTTGCACGGCACGACCAGGTGCACCGCGGCGGCAAGGCCTCGCGCCGGGCGGGGCCGGTAGCGGCTGCCGCGCCACCAGCTCAGTGCCGCCGGCGCCACCTGTACCGCGCTCAGGACGGCGAACAGCAGCGTCCGCGCCAGCTCCCAGGCGGTCACGCCGGCGCGCTTCCCGGCGGTGCGGCGAGCCACTGCGCCAGCGCCTTGTCGGGGCGCGCCAGTTGCTCCAGGCCGGTGTAGTAGTAGCGCTCCCAGCCCCGCTCCGGCAGCCCCGCGAACAGCATCAGGTTGAGTGGATAGTGCTCGCTGTCGGTGCAGCGCCGGAAGTCGTCGCGAAACAGGAACGTCGGGATCTTGCGGGCAATGGCCACGCCCAGCTCCACCATCACGCCCTCGTCCGGCGGGGTACCGTTGACGATGGCGAAGATGGCGTCGCAACTGCTGACATCGGTCAGGTCGCGCTGGCCGACACGGTACGCCCAGCCTGGCCCGGTCACGTCGAAGTTGTTGCGCGCAAACGGCTCCCAAACCTCGGCGCCGAGCGCTTCCAGGCGCGCCACGAATTGGGGCAGCAAGCGCTCCTTCTGCTGCGCGGAAAACCCGTACGGACTGGCCAGATAGATCCGTTTGCGTGCCACCATGATGCAACCCTACCCGGCGCCATCCGCCACGACAACGGGCGCCGAGATCCGGTACGCTGCGGATGGTCATGGATGCAGGCAACCAGCACGTCGACAAGCAGCGCCTGGCGCGCTTGCTCATCGCTTCCGGCGCGGTTCGGTTCGGAGAGTTCACCACCAAGAGCGGACGCACCTCGCCCTACTTCATCAACCTTGGTGAGATCTGCCGCGGAGGACAGATCGCCGAGCTGGCGGAATACTACGCGCAGGGCATAGCCGAACACTTCGCCGATGAGCGGCCCGACTGCCTGTTCGGCCCCGCCTACAAGGCGATCCCGCTGGCGGTGGCCGCCGCGGTCAGCGCCACCCGTCTGCTCGGGCGTCCGTTCGCCTACTCCTTCAACCGCAAGGAAGCCAAGCGGCACGGCGAGTCGGGGATCCTGGTGGGCCACGAGCCGCATGTCGGCGACCGCGTGCTGATCGTCGACGACGTGGTAACCGACGGCGGCGCCAAGCGGGAGGCGGTGGAACTGCTGCGCGCCCACTCGGCGGCGACCGTGGTAGGGCTGCTGATCGCGGTCGATCGCCGGGAGCGGGGTACCGGCCGGCTGAACGCGCTGGCGGAGTTGCAGGCCGAGTTCAGCTTCAAGGCGCGGGCGCTGATCGGCATTGAGGAGCTGGTGGAGATGGCGGCGGTATCCCCCGATCAGCGGCGCGCCGTGCACCGCCACCTCGAGCGCTACCGGGTATCCGGGCCCTCTAGAAGTTCCTGAAACCGGCCTGTAACCTTTGCCTGCGGGCGTGGTTTACCCTTTGTATACAGACTGGGGGGGCTTTTCCGGACGTCGACTGGTCAAGGTCAGGCGTTTCGCACCCCGGGTGTATCGATTTCCATCCACCGGCCCCTGGGGTTTTACCTCCTTTACCCAGGGGCCTTTTTTTGTGCCCTCGCCCTGACGCACCGCTATCAGCCGTCACGTCTCCTGCCCTCCCAGTGCGCGCGGCACTGTTATACTCGCCCCGCCATGCCCGCGCCCCACCAGCGAGCCGCAGTGCTCGACACCACCCGTCTCTACTACCTGCCGGTGACGACCCGCGTCCCGCTCAAGTTCGGCCCCGAGGTGCTCACCGAGGTGATCTGCGCCCGCGCGAGCGTGAAGCTGCACGCCGCCGGCAACGCCGGAGCGACCGCTCAGGCTGCCGCGGTCGGCTGGGGGGAAACACCCCTCAACGTGCAGTGGGTATGGCCAGGCAGCCTCACCTACGCGGAACGGCTGGCGGCGCTGCGCGACCTGACCGAGACGATCGCCCGCGCCTGGCCCGACAATGACCGGCCCGGCCACCCGATGGAGATCGGCCATCGGTTCATCACCGCGCACCTGCCGAGACTGCTGGCGGAGGCCAACAGCACGCGCCCCGCACACGCTGCAATCCCGTGGCTCGCCGCCCTGGTGTGCGCCTCCGCCTTCGACCTCGCGACCCACGACGCGTACGGCAAGCTGATGGGGTGCGCGACGTATGCGACCTACGGCCCCGATCATCTGACCAGCGACCTGGCTGCGCTGTTGGACGATTCGGCGTTCGCAGGCCGCTACCCGAGCGACTACCTGACCGCGCCACCGAGCCGGCTGATGGCGTGGCACCTGGTGGGCGGTCTCGACCCGCTGTCGCCGGCCGACCTCACCGGCGCGGAGCCCGACGACGGCTACCCCACGCTGCTGGAGGAATGGATACGAACCGACGGCCTGCAGGCCTTGAAGGTGAAACTGCGCGGCGACGACGAGGCATGGGACTACGAGCGCCTGGTCGCGGTCGGGACGATCGCGGCGCGTCACCCGGTGCTGTGGCTGTCGGCCGACTTCAACTGCACTGTGGACGATCCCGAGTACGTGAACCGCATACTTGACCGTTTACGCGACAACGAGCCTCGCACCTACGCGGCGATTCTGTACGTCGAGCAACCGTTCCCGTACGACCTGGAGCAGCACCGGATCGACGTGCGCTCGGTGGCGGCGCGCAAGCCGCTGTTCATGGACGAGAGCGCCCACGATTGGACCCTGGTGCGCCTGGGCCGGTCGCTCGGCTGGAGCGGCGTGGCGCTGAAGACCTGCAAGACGCAGACCGGAGCGATCCTGAGCCTGTGCTGGGCACGGCAGCACGGCATGACGCTGATGGTGCAGGATCTCACCAATCCGATGCTGGCGCAGATTCCGCACCTGCAGTTGGCCGCCCACGCCGGCACCATCATGGGTGTGGAGACCAACGCCATGCAGTTCTACCCCGCCGCCTCCGCGGCCGAGGCGAAGGTGCACCCGGGGCTGTACCGGCGCCGCGGCGGTCACGTGGACCTGTCCACGCTCACCGGCGCCGGTTTCGGCTATCGAGTCGGCGAGATCCGGCGCACACTGCCCGAGCCGGCGGTGTAGAACGCCACGGGCCACCCGGCGCCACGCCGGTTCATCGGACCAGACGACAGCCATCCACGCGGACGGACCATCCTCAGTCGCCGAGCGAGTCGCTGAGCGGTACCCCGCCGGCCGCGACCGCCGCCCAGGTGGCGTGCAGCCTGGCGGCCGCGGTGGCCTCCTGGCGGCGCCGCTCGGCCGCGCTCCAGTTCAGTTCCCCCGCCATCAGCTCGGCCACGCGCGGCACGCTCGCCAGCGCCGCCGCGCTGTCCAGGAACGCCAACCGGGTGCGCCGCGACAGCACGTCGTCCACCGTGCAGGCCGCTTCCTGGCGCGCCGCGTACAGAGCCTCCGCCTCCAGGTAGGGGTAGCGGGTCGCCAGACGGGCCCGGTGTCCGGCCGCGGCCAGACGGGCGACCGCGGTGGCGCGCGCGCCGTAGGTGGTATCGAGATGGCGGGCGATGTCCGCCGGCAGCCGGTGGCGCCGTTGCAGCCTGCCCGCGTCGGGGCGATAGCCGGCGGCGCCGGCCAGCGGCGTGGTACGGGTCTGCGACACGCCGCTGGCCGCGAGCCCGCCGGCGGCCACGGCGCGGTTGACCGCGTGCACGGCCATCACGCGGTAGGTAGTCCACTTTCCGCCGGCGACGGTGACCAGACCGGCGCGGCTCTCGGTGAGGTGATGGTCGCGGGTCAGCGATGCGGTCCCGCGTCGCCGCTGGCGCCCGCCGGCGACGCGCCGCGGCGGCGCCGCGATCAGGGGACGCAGCCCCGTCCACGCCGCGGCCACGTCTTCCGCCCGTACCGGCACGTTGAGGTAGCTGTTCAGATGATCGAGCAGGTAGTGCACCTCGCGCGGCGTGGGTACGGGATCTTCGGTCACCGGCGCCGACACCTCGGTGGTGCCCACCAGCAGGCGGCGCTGCCACGGCAATACGAAGATGACCCGGCCATCTTCGGTGCGCGGAATCAGAAACCCGGTGTCGGGAGCGGGGAAACGCGGGCCCAGTACCAAGTGGGTGCCGGCGCTGACCCGCAGCAGCGGCGCGCCGGTCTCGTCGTCGAGCGCGCGCAGGTCGTCGACGTAGGGGCCGGCGGCGTTCAGCACCACGCGCGCGCGAATCGGCCAGGCCGCGCCGGTAAGCTGGTCGCGTACCGCCGCGCCGGTGATGCGGCCGCCCGCATCGGTGGTGAACCCCTCCACTGCCACGTAGTTGGCGACCGCCGCGCCCTGTTCGGCCGCGGTCAGAGCGAGGGCGAGATTCATGCGCGCGTCGTCGAACTGGCCGTCATAGTAAACCACGCCGCCGCGCAGGCGGCGCGGCGGCCCGTACCCGCGCACCTCCTCGCGCAGGTAGGGGAAACGCGTCAGAACATGCTCGCGCGGCACGAACTCGGAACGGTGCAGCGCATACTTGCCGGCGAGGCGGTCGTACAGCCGCAGGCCGATGCGATAGTAGGGGTGCTGACCGAGCTGATACAGCGGCACGAAGATCGGCAGTTCGTGCACCAGGTGGGGGGCCAGCTCCAGCAGCGCCTGGCGCTCGCGCAGCGCCTCCCGCACCAGGCGGAACTGGCTGCGGTCGATCCGCTTCACCGCCTGCTCCAGGTAGCGGACGCCGCCGTGCACGAGCTTGGTGCTGCGGCTGCTGGTGCCGCTGCCGAAGTCGGCCCGCTCCACCAGCGCCACCCGCAGCCCGCGCGTGGCGGCATCGAGCGCGCTGCCGCAGCCGGTGGCGCCGCCGCCTATCACCAGCAGGTCGAAGCGCTCCTCCTGCAGGCTGCGCAAGTGGTCAGCGCGCCTCATGAACCGATCGGGCCCGCCCGCCGGGCGGCTGCTACGCTGCGCGATGCCCGGACTGCACGGCCGCCGCCGCACCGGCGGTCAGCCGGAGCGCCGAACGTCCTGCGCCGTCCCACGCGGTGCATTCCGGCCAGGCGTCTCCCGTCTGCAACGATGGTCGCCGCCTCCGAGCCGCACGCCGCGCCGCCGGCGCCAGCCATCGGACTCTCCGTTCCCACCAGGCTAGCGGGCGGAGCGGGTTCGCTGTACCGCGTCCACCCAGCCGGCGAGCAGCGCCTCCCGCCGACTCGCCGCCATCCGCGGCTCGAAGCGCCGTTCGGCGCGCCACAGGTCGGCAGCCGCGGAACGGTCCGGCCACAGGCCCACCGCCAGGCCGGCCAGCAACGCGGCGCCCCAGGCGGTGGTCTCCAGGTTGGCGGGGCGCACCACCGGCAGGTCGAGCAGGTCGGCCTGCAACTGCAGCAGCAGGTTGTTGGCCGCGGCGCCGCCGTCCACGCGCAGTTCGCGCAGCGGGGCGCCCAGGTCGCGTTCCATGGCGCGCACCACGTCCACCACCTGGCAGGCGATCGCCTCCAGCGCCGCCCGCGCCAGGTGCGCCCTGCCGCTGCCGCGCGTCAGTCCGGTCACGGTGCCGCGCGCATCCTGGTCCCAGTAGGGCGCGCCCAGACCGGCGAACGCCGGCACCAGGTACACGCCGCCGGTGTCCGGCACCGACGCGGCCAGCGTTTCCACCTCCGGCGCGCTGGCGATCAGCCCCAGGCCGTCGCGCAGCCACTGCACCACCGCGCCGCCCATGAACACGCTGCCCTCCAGGGCATACTCGCGCCGGCCGGCCATCTGCGACGCCACGGTGGTCAGCAGGCGGTTGGCGGACCGCGCCGCTTCGGCGCCGGTGTGGGCGAGCAGGAAGCACCCGGTGCCGTAGGTGTTCTTGGCCAGCCCCGGCGCGAACAGCGCCTGCCCCACCGAGGCCGCCTGCTGGTCACCCGCGATGCCGGCCAGCGCCACCGGCTCATCGAGCAGCGCCGTCAGTTCGCCGTACACCGCCGACGAATCACATACCTCGGGCAGCAGCGGAGCCGGGATGTCGAGCAGGCCAAGCAGTTCCTCGTCCCAACAGCCGCGGTGGATGTCGTACAGCAGCGTGCGGCTGGCATTGGTGGCGTCGGTGACGTGCAGCGTGCCGCCGCTGAGGCGAAACGCCAGCCAACTGTCGATGGTGCCGAACGCCAGTTCGCCGGCCGATGCGCGCGCGCGCGCATCGGGCACCTGGTCCAGGATCCAGGCCAGCTTGGTGCCCGAGAAGTAGGCATCGAGGACCAGCCCGGTGCGCCGCCGGAACAGCTCGCCATGGCCGGCCGCCTCCAGGTCCGCCACCATCCCGCTGGTGCGCCGGTCCTGCCACACGATTGCAGGGTGGATCGGCTTGCCGGTACCCCGCTCCCACACCACGGTGGTCTCGCGCTGGTTGGTAATGCCCACCGCCGCCACATCGGCCGGCCGGCATCCGGCATCCGCGACCGCCCGCCGCGCCACGGCGACCTGGCTGGCCAGGATCTCCTCCGCGTCGTGCTCGACCCACCCCGCCCGCGGGAACATCTGCCGGAACTCCTGCTGCGCGACCGCCACGGCCGCGCCGGCGGCGTCGAACAGCAGCGCCCGCGAACTGGTGGTGCCCTGGTCGAGGGCCAACACGAACCTGCGCATGGCGCAGCCAACCTAAACCCGACCGCCGCCTCCGGCAACCCCGCCGGACGTACCGGCCGGAGCGGTCATTGACGGCGGCCAGTGCGGCTGACGACTATATGGCGAACCACCGTTCGCGGCGTCGACCGCCGCCGCACCACAAGGAGAAACCAACAAAATGAGCAAAGTACGCGTCGGATTCAACGGCATGGGCCGCATCGGCAAGAACGTGATGCGGGTCATCGTCTCCAAGCTGAACGACCGCTTCGAGATCGTGGCCGGCAACGACCTGGTCCCCACCGCCGACATTGCCGCCAGCCTGCCCAAGGACGCGGTGTACGGTCGCTTCCCCGTCGCCGTGGAGCAGACCGCCGACAACAAGATCCGGGTCGGCGACCACGAACTGACCATCTACGCCGAGATGGACGCGTCCAACGTGCCGTGGGGCGACCACGGCGTCGACATCGTGTTCGAGTGCACCGGCTTCTACCTGACCACCGAGAAGGCGAGCGCCCATCTCGCCGGCGGCGCAGGGCGCGTCATCGTTTCCGCGCCCTGCAACGACGACACCGACACCGTGGTGGTGGGCGTCAACCACGACATCCTCACCCCCGAGCACAAGATCGTCTCCAACGCGAGCTGCACCACCAACTGCCTGGCGCCGATGACCCGCGCCGTCGACCTGAGCTACCCGGTCAAGGGCGGCCTGATGAGCACCACGCACGCCGCTACCGCCACCCAGAAGGTGGCCGACACGTTCGGCGGCGGCAAGAACCGCGCCACCCTCAACAACGTGATCCCGGCCAGCACCGGCGCCGCCGTCGCCGTGGGCAAGGTGCTGCCGCACCTCAACGGCAAGCTCAACGGCACCGCCCTGCGCGTGCCCACCGACACCGGCAGCGTGGTCGAGGCGGTGTACCAGATCGACGGCACGCCCTCCAAGGAGGAGCTGGTCACCGCGCTGGCCGCCAACGCCGACCGGATCAACGGCTCCACCCTGCTCAGCCAAGTGATCACCGTCAACGACTACTACGAATGCTCCCGCGACTGCGTCGGCGAGCCGTTCTCGTCGATGGTGTCCGACAGCCCGCTGGTGGTGCCGGTCGACGACAGCGGCTCCCTGGTCAAGCTGACCAGCTTCTACGACAACGAAATGGGCTTCAGCCACCGCATGGCCGAACTGGCCCTCATCTTCGCCGCCGCCTGACGCACTTTTCGTCCGCCGGATTCGGTCAGCCGGCGCGGAGGCGGGCGGCCTGTTCCCGCAGGCGCTGTCGGGCGCCGTCCCAGGAGGCGTAGTCGCCAAGGGTCCGCGGGTGGTTGCTGCGCACCACCAGGGGCGGGCGGCCGCTGCGGTCGAGGGCCGCCTGCAGGGCGGTGTCGCCGATGCGCTCGGGCTCGCTCTGCTCGCGGTAGCCGGGAGTTTCGCGGAAGCGGACGTCGACGCTCCAGCGCACGCCGTCGCTGTGGTTCACGTCGCTGCCATGGAAGGTGAGGTTGTGGAACGCCAGGAAGTCGCCGCAGCGCATCGGCTCCGGGACCGGCGTGCCGCGCTGCGTGACGTCTTCGAAGCTCACCATGTTGTGGTCGGCACGGCGCGCGCCCGGCAGCAGGCCCCACTTGTGGCTGCCGCGAATGAGTTGCAGGCAGCCGTTGCGCTCGTCCACGTCGACCAGGGGGATCCACACCGAGACCACCAGGATGTGGCCGGTTTGCGGGCCGTAGTACTGGCTGTCCTGGTGCAGCGGGAAGGCGGTGTTGGTGCGGCCGGGCAGCTTGGGGCGCAAGTGGTAGTCGCCGTTGAAGGAGATCTCCTCGCCGAGCAGCGGCTGCAGCGCGTCGAGGATCGCCTCGTGCCGTATCAGCGCGTACAGCTCGGGCGAGAACAGGAACGTGTTCCAGGAGCGCATGCGCGACTCCGAATCGCGGTACAGCAGCGCCAACCGCCGCTCGAAGGAGGCGTCGGCGTGGACCGATTCGATGGCGCCCTCGGCGTGCAACTCGCGCGCGTGGGCATCGACGTTACGGTCGATGAGATCGCGGATCGGCTGCAGCACCGAGTCGGGCAGCGCGCCGCGCACGACAAAGTAGCCGTCGTTCTCGAACTGCTCTGTTGGGGTCGGTGAGGTCGTTGGCATCGCACTCTCCGCTTGCGCGTTACTTGGCGCCGGCACCCGCCCGCCGCACTCACCCGCCAGTGCGGCACCGAATATGCCGGTACGGAACCAGGCATCGGCACACGCCGTCTCGACGCGGGTACCGTCGTTGCGGGGCATGTTACCACCAGACGTCGCGGTCGGGGTAGCGGCACCAGTATACGCAGTTGGAGCGGCTCACCGCCGTTGCGGTGTTGGCCATCGGCGTGCCGGTCTACCGGTTGCGGCGGAGGAAGAAGGCGGCGAGCCAGGCGGGGAGGCTGAGAACGAGGGCGTAGATGAGGATGGCGGCGGGGCCGAGGAGGCCGGCGACCAGGGTGGCGGCGACGGTGGCAGCCGCCAGCACGGCCATCGTGATCCACGCGGTGATGCGCAAGCCCCTGCGGTGCAGCAGGCGGCAGGCGAGCGCGAGCGGCAGGCCGGCGGGGGCGACCACGAGCAGCGACAGCAGCGCCCGCGGCTCGGGGGGGACTCCCATGCCGCGAACGAGGGCCGAGACGACCACCCCCACGGGCAGCCACAGGAGCGCGAGCGGGTAGAACAGGGGGCGAGGCACGATCAGCCCGTGCCGAACAGCTTGCCGGCCAGGCCCCAGCCGCTGATGCCGGCGAACACGAACAGCACCAGCGCCGACGCCACCGCGCCGGCCAGCATCGGCAACCGCGTGCGGTAGGCTGACGGGAGCTTGAAGTTGAGGTACAGCGCAGCCGCCATCATCAGGGCGATCGACAGGTTGGCCAGCATGAATCCGGCGATCTGGGTGAGAATGTCGAACGGCACGTCGAGCCACACGATGGAGAACGTGGTCACCAGCAGGTAGCCGCACACCACCAGCTTGATGCGGTCGTAGTCCCACCTCCGCCGCGGGCTGATCGCCTGGCCGAATTCCTGCATCACCCGCGCGTAGATCTCCGGGAACGCCTGCAGCGTGCCCCACAGCGCGGCGACGATCGCGACGTAGTAGATCCAGATCAACGACCCGTGGATGTTGCTCCACACGTGGCGCTGCTCGGTGAGCAGGCTCCAGCCGGCGAACCTGCTCTGCAGCGGGTACAGCACGGCGGCGCCGGACAGCATGAACGCCGCCGTCACGATGAACAGCACCACCGCCCCCATGCCGACGTCCCAGCGCAGCGGAGCCACGCTCTTGCGCACCAGCGCCACCTGGTCCGGCTCGCCGGGCAGGTAGTCGATCGCGTCGCGCCCGAACGCGTGGCGGCGCAGCTCGTCGATGTCGCGGTGTGCGGTCATTCCCCAGCGGCGGATTCCGACCCAGTTGGCGTACACCACGTAGCCCATCACCGAGCCGCCCACGTACGCGAACGCCGTCGCCATGGTGAGCAGCGGATTCTCCACCGCGTCGTTCGGCGCCCACGCCGGGTACTCCGGCAGGCGCCCGAAGCTGAGCGCGCCGCGCAGCGCCTCGCCCAGGTCGGGACGCACCAGCAGCGTGCCGAGAATGGTGCCGGCGACCAGGATGCTGCAGATCGCGATCTGCTGCTTCTCCAGTTTCTGGTACGACAGGCGCAGGCAGAACGCGAGCGCGAGAAGGATGAAGGCGCAGGTGATGATGTTCTCGTAGACCGGCTCCGGGATCGAGGCCGGCAGCACGCCCTGCAGCAGGAAGTGGAACAGGTCTCCGCACGGCTTGGCGATCGGCACCCAGGCCAGCGGCGCGCCGATCATCTCCAGCACCACGATGGCGACCAGCAGCCAGCCGCGCGGACCTGGCAGGCGCACCAGCCGGTGGCCGATGTGCTCGCCGCTGACCGCGGTGTAGCGGCCGAGCAGGTAGGTAACGAACACGCCCTTGACCACGCAGCTCAGCAGCACCAGCCACAACAGCCCGTAGCGCGCCCACGCCCCGGCGCGCACCACCACGATCGTCTCGCCGGCGCCGATGCTGACCGAGGCGACGATCGCCGCCGGCCCGAACACGGCCAGCAGCCCGACCAGCTTCCTGGCCGACCACGGCTGCGCGAACGGTCCTTCGAGCGGCGGCGGCGCAAACGTACGGCTCATGACGGCGCAGACCGTACCACGGGTCCGGTTCCCGAGTCGCGACAATCCGCGCTGCCGGCGAGTTCACGGGCGCGCCGGGCAAGCGTTATATTGCGGCCATCATGTTGCAGAAAGGCGACCCCGCCCCCGATTTCTCCCTGAGCGACCAGGACGGCACCATCCACTCGCTGGCCGACTACCGCGGCAAGAAACTGCTGATCTACTTCTATCCGCGCGCCGACACTCCCGGCTGCACGCGCCAGTCGTGCGCGGTGCGCGACGCCCGCGACGATCTGGCCAGCCGCAACCTGGCGGCGGTCGGCATCAGCCCCGACGTGCCGGACGATCAGAAGAAGTTCGACGACAAGTTCTCGCTCGGCTTCCCGCTGCTCGCCGACGACGGCCACAAGATCGCCGAGGCGTACGGCGCGTGGGGCGAGAAGAACATGTACGGACGCACTTCGATCGGCATCAAGCGCTCCTCGTTCCTGGTCGACGAGCAGGGCAACCTGGAAGGGGTGTGGTACAACGTCCGGCCCGAGGCCACCGTGCCCAAGGCGCTGCAGCAGGTCGACGGCTGACCCGCGGGCGCCCCGTCACGAGCCTCCGAGCGCACGGTGTCAGCGCTGATCGAGTCTCCGGCGTGGCGTGACCTGGCCGCGCACCGGCGCGCCATCGACGGCCGCCACATGCGCGAGTTGTTCGAAGCCGACGGCGGCCGCTTCGACCGCTTTTCGCTGCGCCTGGGCGAGATCCTGTTCGATTACTCCAAGAATCGCATCACCGGCGAGACCATGGAGTTGCTGTTCGCCCTGGCGCGGCAGAGCGGCCTGACGAGCGCCATCGAAGCGATGTTCGGCGGTGCCAGGATCAACAACACGGAGTACCGCGCGGTGCTGCACGTGGCGCTGCGCAACCGTTCCAACCGGCCCATCGCGGTCGATGGCGCGGACGTGATGCCGGAGGTCAACCGGGTGCTCGGCAAGATGCGCTCGTTCAGCGAGCGGGTGCGTTCCGGCGCCTGGCGCGGCTTCGGCGGAGATGCGATCACCGACGTGGTCAACATCGGCATCGGCGGGTCGGATCTCGGCCCCAGGATGGTCGCCACCGCGCTCACGCCATACCACGCCGCCCACCTGCGCATGCACTTCGTCTCCAACGTCGACGGCACCGACATCTGCGAGACCCTGAAGGCGCTCGACCCCGCCAGCACGCTGTTCCTGATCGCTTCCAAGACATTCACCACCCAGGAGACGATGACCAACGCCGCCTCCGCGCGCGAGTGGCTGCTGCAAGCCGCACCGGACGAGAGCGCGATCGCCCGCCACTTCGCCGCCCTGTCCACCAACGCGGAGGCGGTGGCCGCGTTCGGCATCGACACCGACAACATGTTCGAGTTCTGGGACTGGGTCGGCGGGCGCTACTCGCTGTGGTCGGCAATCGGACTGCCGATCGCCATTGCCATCGGCATGGACCGGTTCGAGGAGCTGCTCGCCGGCGCCCACGAGGCGGACGAGCACTTCCGCAGTGCACCGCTTGAGGGCAACATTCCGGTGGTCATGGCGCTGCTCGGCATCTGGTACCGCGGCTTTTTCGGCGCCCGGACGCACGCCATCCTGCCCTACGACCAGTACCTGCGCCACTTCGCCGACTACCTGCAACAGGGCGACATGGAGAGCAACGGCAAGAGCGTCGACAAGGCCGGGCGTGCGGTCGACTACCCGACCGGGCCGGTGATCTGGGGCCAGCCGGGCACCAACGGCCAGCACGCGTTCTACCAGCTCATCCACCAGGGCACCGAGCTGGTGCCGTGCGACTTCCTGGCGCCGGCGCGGAGCCACAACCCCCTCGGGCGCCACCACGACATCCTCATCGCCAACTTCCTGGCCCAGACGGAGGCGCTGATGCGCGGCCGAACCACCGCCGAGGCGCGCACCGAGCTGACCGGTGCGGGCGTCTCGGGGCCGGACCTGGAGTTGCTCGCCGCGGCCAAGACGTTCGCCGGCAACAAGCCGACCAACACGTTCCTGTTCCGGCAGCTCACGCCGGCCACCCTGGGCGCGCTGATCGCCTTCTACGAACACAAGATCTTCACCCAGGGCGTGGTCTGGAATATCAACTCCTTCGACCAGATGGGCGTGGAACTGGGCAAGCAACTGGCGTCGGCCATCCTGCCGCAACTGGAGGACGATGCGCGCCCGGCGAAGGCGACCGGCACGCACGACGCGTCGACCAACGCCCTGATCCGCCACTACCGGCAGCTCCGCGCCTGACGAGTCGGTGTACCCCACCGGGCACCTCAGGACGCCGGTAGCGCCGCGATTCACGTTGAACCTCGACAGACCGGAGGCGGATCGCTACGCTCGGGGCCTGATGTTGACGGCGGAACAGGTCGAGGCGTACCGGGAGGAGGGTTACCTTCGGGTCTCCAATATCTTCACCGAAGAGGAGTTGCGCGAGCTCAGCGACGACATGGACCGGATCGTCGACGAGTGGTGGGGAGAGGAGAGCATCGGCTGGAAGGGGCCGTGGCGCGACCACTACCTGGCGCAGGGCGAGCAGGAGCAGACCCGCGCCGTGTTCATCGGCAACCCGCACTTCTACTCGGCGGCGTGGGGGCGGGTGATCTTCCACCGGCGGCTGACCGACTGCGTGCGCGCCCTGGTTGGATGCAACGTGCAGTGGCACGGCACCATCCTGCACGCCAAGCCGCCGGAGCGCGGCACGCCGTTCCCGATGCACCAGGACTACCCGTTCTACCCGCACGACGGGCCCGACTTCGTGGACTGCCTGCTGCACCTCGACGACGCCCCGCAGGCCAGCGGCTGCCTGCAGGTGGTGCCGGGCAGCCATAAGCAGGGGCCGCTGGAGCACGTTACCGGCGCCCACACGCGGCCCTACCTGCCGCCGGAGGAGTATCACCCGAGCAGGACACCGTCGGTGCCGGTAGCGGCCAAGGCCGGAGACGTGATCTTCTTCAGCTACCTGGCCATCCACTGGTCGGACATGAACCGCACCGACAAGTGGCGGCGGTCGGTGCGCATTGGTTACCACGAGGCTTCGATGCGCCCGGTGTTCGTGAAGCCCGACGAACCCTACAACAACTTCATGGTGGCGGGATTGAAGCCGCGCGGCGAACAGGCGCAGATCACCTACAAGGTAACCGGGCTCGGCCAGGAGCAGCACCTGAAGCCGGCGCGCGCCACCTGACCCTCAGCGCGTTCCGCCCCGTCAGCGCACGGTCAGCACCACCTTGCCGATGTTGTCGTAACGCTCCACCAGGTCGTGCGCCTGCTGCGCCTGCTGCACCGGCATGACCGTGTGGATGACCGGCAGAATCTCGCGCGCCGCCACCGCGGCTCCGAAGTCGCGCTGGAAGCCGGCGCTGATGGCGGCCTTCTCGGCGGCGGAGCGGGCGCGCAGCACGGAGCCGATCAGCCGCTGGCGCTTGCGCATCAGGTCGCCGATGCGGAACTCGGCCACGTTGCCGCCGAGGGTGGCTATGAACACCAGCCGGCCGCGCTCTCGCAGCAGGCCCAGGTTGCGGGACAGGTAGCTGGCGCCGACGCAGTCCAGGATCACGTCCACCCCGCCGGCGGCCGCGGCGATCGCCTCCTCCCAGTGCCCGGCGGTGTGGTTGACCGCCACCTCGGCGCCCAGTTCCCGGCACGCCGCCAGCTTGGCCTCCGATCGCGCGGTCACGCACACCTTGGCGCCGGCGTGGCGGGCGAGCTGGATGGCCGCCGTGCCGACGCCGCTGGCGCCGCCGTGGATCAGCACCGTCTCGCCCGCGGTCAGATCCGCTTCCATGAACATGTTGACGTAGGCGGTGAGGAACACCTCCGGCAGGCCGCCGCCCTCGGTGAAGCTCAGCGCCTCGGGCAGCGGCATCAGGTAGCTCGCGTCGGTCGCCACCGCCTCCGCGTAGCCGCCGCCGCCGAGGATCGAGTACACCCGGTCGCCGACCGCGAATCCCTCCACCTCGGCGCCGGCCGCGGCCACCTCGCCCGCCATCTCCAAACCCAGGTAGGGCGGCGCGCCCGGCGGCGGGTCATAGCCGCCGCGCCGCTGTGCCAAATCCGCTCGGTTCACCGCCGTGGCGTGGATCCGAACCAGCACCTCGTGCGGCTTCGGGTCCGGATCCTCCACCTCCCGCCACTGCAACGGCGCCTCTGCACCGTTCCCGACTACAATCGCATGCACCGGCCCAGCATAGCGATGCACGGGACGGCCTTCCAGACGCTATACTACTTACCGTGACACGGCACGGTGCCCATGCGACACCGGAGGCGGACAACAGGCCCGCTCCCAGCCGGCCGATTGCGCGGCCGCGGCGCAGCAGCGGGCGCCGCATGGTCCGCAACCTCGCCGTCCTGTTCGCGGTCGGTGTCACCGCGGCCGCCGGATTGCTGTTGGCAAGCGCGCGTGCGCCGGCCCTCGCCCGCACCGGCCTCACGCGCCCGCAGCCGGAACCGGCCTTGCCACCGGCGCGCAAGGCGACGGTTGCGGTGCCCGGCGCCGGGGCGCCGTGGCGCGTCGGGCTCCAGATCGGCCATCTCGACTCCGCGCAGTTGCCGGATGAGCTGCGCCGGTTGCGCGGGTCCACCGGCGCGTACGCGGCCGGCATCAAGGAGGTGGATGTCAATCGCGCCGTGGCCGCGGCCGCGGCCCTGCTCTTGAAGGAAGCAGGAGTCGACGTGACGGTGCTGCCGGCCACCATCCCGCCCGGGTTTGCCGCCGATGCGTTCGTGTCGATCCATGCCGACGG
Source organism: Spirochaetia bacterium (assembly GCA_965203905.1). GTDB lineage: Bacteria > Spirochaetota > Spirochaetia > SZUA-6 > Bin103 > Bin103. Next base: position 7,764,914 of record CBDBDQ010000005.1, read on the forward strand.
CAACCGCAATTCCGGGGTGCGCGGCTACAAGATCTCACCCCCGTGGCGGGCATCGCCGGCGTCGCGGAAGCTGGTCGCCGCCCTGCTCCAGCATTACGATGAGGCGACCGGCCTGCCGCGAGACCTGAACGGCGTCACCTACCGAATGCGCGGCTACTACGCGTTCAACAGCTACCGCTACCGTCATGCAATTGCCTTGGACACCCCGGCGGCAATCCTGGAAATGGGCTATCTCAGCAACGGGACGGACCGCGAGTACCTCCTCGCCCACCCCGACGAGGCGGCCGCCGGGCTGGTGGCGGGCATCCTCGCCTTCCTCGACCAGCGCGACCCGTTCGACCGCTGGGACACGATGCCGGTCGAGGCGATGATCCTGCGTGCACCGCGCACCGGGATCGCGCTGCACGCCGGGCCTGATCGCAGTTCTACCGTGCGCCTGCACTTGCACCAGGGGGACACGCTCTTTGCACGCGGCGGAGTCGGCCACTGGTACGACGTGCGCGTACAGGGCAGTTACCGCCACTTCGGCTGGGTGCACGCCGACGACCTCGGCATGCCGCCGCCCGAGTGAACGTTCCGCGGAGCCCGGATTCCCTCGAACGGTGGCTGCGCGCGTCCGAGGTGTCGGCCGCGGCGTCCGCCGGTCAGCCGATCACTCCCGGGACCGAGAAGCTGGTGGTCTGGTACGGCGGCGCACCCGGCCGGACCGACCTGGCAATGGTCTACGTTCATGGCTACACCGGCAGCCGGCAAGCCACCGCACCGGTGCCAGAACAGGTCGCCGGGCGGCTGTCCGCCAACCTGTTCTGTACCCGGCTGACCGGTAGCGGCCAGGGCCAGGACGCGATCGGCGATGCCACCCTGGCGTGCTGGCGGCAGGACGTAATCGAGGCGCTGCAGGTGGGGGCGGCAATCGGGCGACGGGTGGTGCTGATCGGCATGTCCACCGGCGCCGCGCTGGCCGTCGCCGAGGTAGCCCGCCGCCCGTCGGTCGCGGCGCTGGTACTGCTGGCGCCCAACTTCTGGCCGCGCAACCGCGGCGTGAGCCTGCTGCTGACGCCGGCCGGGCCGCTGCTCGCCCGCCTGCTGGTGGGCCGCTACCGCGACCTGTCGGGGCGCGACGAAATGGAAGACCGTTATTGGACCACCCGCCACCACTCGCGATCGCTGGTACCGATGATGCAGGCGGTACGCGACGCCCGGCGCGCCGAGATGGAGGCGATCCGCTGCCCCACGCTGGTGGTGTACACCGAACGGGATGAGGTGGTATCGGTGCCCGCGACGAAGGCCGCCTACGCGCGCATCGGAAGCCCGCACAAGCAATTGCTCGACCTGCGCGGCGCCGACCGCCACGAGCTGGCCGGCACCATCCAGGCGCCCGTCATGGTGCCGGCGCTGACCGCGGCGATCACCCGCTTTCTGAGCCGATACCTGCGCTGACCGCGGCGCGGCGCCGGCGTGAGTTGCGTCCGGGCAGGAATCGGAACGCGATGCCGGCGGCTACCAGCGGCAGCCAACCGAGCGCGCTCAGCATGACGGTGACGCCGGCCACGTCGGCTATCCAGCCGAGCAGCGGCAGGGTGAGACTCGCCAGTCCCCAGCTCATCCCCAGCGGCAGGCTGGAGGCCAGCGCACGCTGACCGGGCGCCGCCTGCTGGGCGAGCGCCACCATCACCGACGTGCTGGAGCCGAGCAGGCCGCCGCCGACCGCCAGCAGCAGCAACGACGCGGGCCCCGGCACCAGCGCGTAGGCACACAGGAACGGCGCCGCCGCCGCCAGCGAGCCCCACACCAGCGGCTTCGGATCGGCGCGGTCGGCGATCCGTCCCACCCCCAGGCTGGCCAGCACCCCGGCCAGGCTGTACACCGACAGCGCGATGCCGCCGGCCACCAGGCTCATGCCGCGATCGCGGTTCAGAATGGCGATGAACAGGTTGAACCCGAGGAAGGTGACGTTGCGCAGCACCACCACGGAGAGAATGGCGGCCAGCGGCCGCATGCTGGCGGCAAGCTGGGCAGCCACGGCACGCCAGCGTTGGTCCTGTGCCGGATCCGCTGCGAGCGGCACCCAGCGCCAGATGGCGAGCGCCGCCGCCACGCCGGGCAGCGCGGCCAGCGGCAGTATGCGCGTTCCGAATGCATTCACCGTGAACGTGAGCCAGGTCGGCGTGATCGCCAGGCCGACGGTGCCGGCGAACACGAACAGGGCAATTCCGAACGCCCGCCGCACGCCGCTCAGGTCGGCGGCGATCACGAACGACTGCGGATGGAATGCCGAAACGCCGAGACCGCCGGCGGCGATCACGGCAATGGTCAGTGCGAAACTCCCGGTCACGCCCATCAGCGGCATGCACAAGGCCGCCAACAGTACGCCCGCCGGCACCAGGTTGCGCCGCCGCAGGCGGTCACCGAGGAGACCGAACAGCGGCTGCGACAGATTGCTGAACGCCATCACCGCGCCGATGGTGGCGGTGGCGGCCAGGCTGAGTCCGAGCCGCTCCTGCAGCAGGGGAACCATCGGCGGCAGCATGCCGGCGTAGGAGTCGACACAGAAATGGCCGGCCGACAGCGGCAGCAGCGGACGGCGCTGCAGGGCCGTCTTCGCGGCCTCCGCTGCAGCCTCATGACCCGGCGCGGCAGACGGCCGCGTGGCGGCCGCGTCGACGGTCATCGCTCGGCCTCCAGTTGCGGCGGCACGCGCCCGGAGGTCAGCACCGCCTCGATCTGGCGCTCGGCGCGCCAGCGCGACGACGCCGCCACCAGCTCCAGCAGGCGGCGCAGTTCGGCGCGGTCCTCCAGCCGGGCCAGCGCCGGCACCGACTGCTTCAGAATCCGAAATCCGCGCCGGGCGTTGAGACGCAGGCTCGGCGTCCGGCTGCTGCCGTAGATGCCGCTCTCCAGCGAGCGCAGGTACTGGTAGGAGGCGTCCAGCTCGGGACAGATGCCGCGGCCCGCGGCGCGACGAGTGATCTCGGCGGTGATCAGTTCCTGCATGCGGTCCAGGTTGGTGCCGCCGCGAAAGGTGACCCGCAGCGGCACGCTCACCAGCGCCTCGCCGTCCGCCGTGAAGCCGCTGAACCACTCGGTGTAGAACCCCTTCTCCAGCACGATCGGCGTGGAGCGCGGGATGAAGCGCATGCGCCGCAACTCCTCGAGTTGATGCTCGATGCGGGCAATCTCCTCCTGCAGCCGGGGATCGCCGGGATTGGCCGACAACTGATGGCGCAACGGCGGCAGGATCTCCTGTTCGAACAGCAGGATTGCCTGCGACAGGGGCAGCCGGATGCGGTCGGACGCGAGTAGCTCCTGGTCCGCCTCGTGCTCGATGCCGTAGGGAGGGTCGGGCTCACCCTCCGGCGCGACGGTGGCGAACATGGAACGCAGGAACCGGCGCAGCGGCGGCGGCAGGCGCTCGGAGTGGAACAGGGGCGCGTAGGTGTCGTCGCGGGCGGCGTACTTGCGCAGCGCGGCCGTGACGATGCGCGCGAGCGCGCGCGAGGTCGCAATCGAGGCCTCCTCCGGCTCCAGCAGCGCACCGCCGCCGCGCAGCACCAACTGCTGGAACAGATCGCGGGCGCGCCGATAGCCGGGGTCGCTGCCGATCAGTTCGCGCTGGTCGGAGGAGATGCCGGTCGATTGCAGTTCCTCCAGGAGCGCCAGTCCGCTGACCGCGCACTGCCGCGCCCGGCGGTACAGCCGCGGCGCCGGCTCGCCGCTGGCGCGCACGCCGTCGAGAATGTGCAGTGCCAGGGAGAAACGGGTCGCGCACAGCCCGAACACATGGTCCAGGTTCTTCAGGCCGGCGAAGCGCATCTCGTCATCGGCAACGCAGGCGGCCAACCGTGCCTCTTCCCGCTCCAGCCGGCGTACCGTCGCCTTCCACGACGCTTCCGGGCTGCGCGGCACCGACTCGTTCACGCCGCTACCGTGCCGCCCACCGCCGCAGCCGTCAACCGATGTCCCCGGCGCTGCTGATCGGTGAAGAAGACAATGACAATGAAGACAATAACGCTGGGTCGTTCGGTGGCGGCCATGGTATAATGATGGGCGCAATGGCGGTTCGCATCTACTCTACCCCCACCTGCACGTTCTGCGATCAACTCAAGGGTTACCTGCGCCAGCGGCAGGTGAGATTCGTCGACTACGACGTGTCGCGCGACGAGCGCAAGGCCGGCGAGATGCTGCACAAGTCGCGCCAGACGGCGGTGCCGGTGCTCGACTTCCACGGCACCATCGTGGTCGGCTTCGACAAGCCCAAGGTCGACCGGCTCATCGCCCGCTACCAGTGAGCTGACGGCTGAACCGACAGCGCGCAGGCCGAAGCGCCGGCGGCAGCGGACGAAGCCACCATGCCTTGCCGAGACGGCGCGGGCGAGCGGCGGCTGACGTAGTGGACACTGGACGCAAGCTGCACGTTGCGATGCACTCTACCGTATGCCCGACTCTGTGCAGTTGATCGTCGACTGCCACCTGGACCTCGCCTGGAACGCCCTTGGCTACAAGCGCGACCTGACCCTGCCGCTGGCGGAACTGAACCGCACCGAACGCGGGGTCGGCGATCACGCCGGCCGCGGTCTGGCCACCACCACCCTGCCGGAGATGCGCGCCGGCGGCGTGGGCCTGTGCCTGGCCACGCTGATCGCGCGCACGCCGGTGGGGGAGACCGCCATCCACGGCAACCTGCTCGACTATCCCACGCCGGCCGCGGCCGCGGCGGCCGCCTCCGGTCAACTCGCCTGGTACCGCACATTGGCGGAGGCCGGCGAGGTGGCCCTGCTGGCCGCCACGGGTGACGTGAGCGCCCACGCCCGCCGATGGCGTGCCGGCGACGGACACCGGGTGGGCATCGTATTGGCAATGGAGGGCTGCGACCCGATCATCTCGCCGGAGCACGTGCAGCGCTGGTACGACGCCGGCCTGCGCGTGGCCAGCCTGGTGCATTACGGGCTGGGCCGCTACGCCGGCGGCACCGGCACCGACGGCGGGGTGACCCCGGCGGGACGGGCGCTGCTGGCCGCGTTCGAGCAGGCCGGGCTGATCCTGGACGTCACCCACCTGTCCGACCGCGCGTTTTACCAGGCCCTCGACCGCTACGCGGGGCCGCTGCTGGCCAGCCACCAGAACTGCCGCGCGCTGGTGCCGGGCGGACGCCAGTTCAGCGACGACCAGGTGCGACTGGTGCTCGACCGCGGCGGCATCGTCGCCGTGGCATGCGATGCCTGGATGCTCCATCCCGGCTGGGTGCGTGGCGAAACCGGTGCCGACCTGGTGCCGATGACCGCGCTGGCCGACCACGTCGACCACATCTGCCAGCTCGCCGGCAACGCGCGCCAGGTAGCGGTCGGCAGCGACCTCGACGGCGGCTTCGGCTCCGACCAGACCCCGAACGAACTCACCTCCATCGCCGACCTGCAGCGCCTCGCACCAATCCTGGCCGAGCGCGGCTACACCGCCGAGCAGACCACCGCCGTGCTGGCCGACAATGCCCTCCGCTTCCTCACCACCCACCTCCCTGCCGGCAACCTGACGGCGCCGACGGCCCTGGTCTGACCCTTCTCGCGCGCCTGCAGGAGCGCCGGCAGCGCGCGTCTCAATACCTGCCCGCGGCCGCGGTGGCGGCGCGCATGGTGGCGTAGGTTTCCTCGTCCCAGGCGGTCAGACGGCGCAGCCGTACCGGAACGTCGGAGGGCAGCACTTGGCGTCCGCGGCACACGACCAGTTCCGGCTTGATGCGGCGGTGCCCGGTGCGCTCCTGCAGGTGCGAGTCGCGGAACCGGAACTCGCCCTCCTCTACCGAGAACACCAGCACGTCGGCGCTGGCGCCGGGCAGCAGGGTGCCCAGCTCGGGAGCGCGGCCGATGGCGCGCGCCGGCGCCAGGGTCGCCTTCTCCACCACCTCGGCAAGGCTCATGCCGAGCAGCAGGAACTTGGACATGGTGGTGGGCAGGTCGAACACCACCTGCTCGACGTTGTAGCGGTGCAGGTCGGTGCTGATGGTGTCCGGGTAGAACGTGTGCTCGAACGCCTTCAGCGCGGTGTCCCAGCGAAAGCTGCCGGAACCGTGGCCGACATCGAACACCACGCCCCGGTCGCGCGCCGCCCGCGCCTCCGGCCGCAGGGCGCCGCTGGCGGCATCGAGGATGCCGTCGCCGCGCCCGGTGAAGCAGTGAGTGACGATGTCGCCTGACCGCAGGCGGGACAGCACCTCGCGGGTGGCGCCCTGCACGCTGATGTGCACCATCGCCCGCGTGCCGGCCTCCTTGGCGGCTTGCAGAGCCAGCTCCACGGCCTCGACGTTGTGGCCCAGGGCCATGGTGCCGGCGCGGAACTTTACGCCCAGGGCGATGTCGCGGTGCTCCAGGATCGCCGCCGCGGTCTCACGCGGGCGCGCGTAGCGCAGGTCGCGAAGCTCGCCGAGCGTGGAGGTGGGAATGCCCAGGCAGCCGATGTGGACGAACGGCAGGATACGCACTTCGGCGCCGTCGATGGCGGTGCGGCGGAACTCCGGGAAGTTGACGCAGCCGCAGGTGCCGGCATCGACCGCCGTGGTCACCCCGCCGCGCAGCGCCGCGCGCGGATCGACACCGAACAGGCTGCCCTCGTAGTAGTGCCCATGCAGATCCACCAGCCCCGGGCACACGTACCTGTCCGTACAGTCCACCACCGTAGCAGGAGCGACCTCCGGCGTGACGCCCGCCCCGAACGACGGCTGCGACACGATCGCCGGCAACCACCACGTCGGCGATCCCGTCCACCCGCCCGCCTGGATCGATGACATGTCCGCCCCGCAGCATCAGGGTCGGCTCTCGTGCCGTTTCCATGGCTCCCGCAGGGTGCCCGGAGCGCCCACCACTACGCAAGGCCGGAGCCTTCGCCGGCCCGCGTCGGCGGTGCATGCCAAACGCAGCGGCCCTATTCCATCCGCCTGCGAAATCGGTCTGCGGATTGCCCCTCAGCGAGATTCGCCGCCACGCAGGTAGCGGCTTGCTCGGTATTCGTCGACCCACTGGCGGGTACTGCGCCAGTGGCCGTCGGATCCCCGCGTGGCACGGAGCCGCCCACGCGCCGCGGCCGCCCGAAGCGCCGGCCCGTTCAGATCGGGAGTCTCCAATGCGGCCAGAGGGACGAGTCGGGCGGGGCCGGCTACCGCAGGTATGACGAATCGGTGCAGGCTGGCAAGAATCGCGCGCGCGAGCATCTCGCCGAGCGGTCCCGGCTCCCCTTCGTCCGCGCGGTGCAGTGCACGGAGATACCGTGCCCGGTCGCGCTTGTAGATGACCGCGGGCGGGTAACCGAGCCGGACGAGGATCAGATTGAGAACGAGTCGCCCGGTTCGGCCGTTGCCGTCCAGGAAGGGATGGATCTGCTCGAATCGGCAGTGGGTCCGGGCCAGAGTCTCGGGAAACGCCGGACGGGTCGCATCGAGGGAGTTGACGCTGCCCAACCAAGTATTCATCTCCGCGGAAATGAGCGGCCATGAGACGGGAACCATGCCACGTGAGAAGGGATGGATGTCATGTTCTCTGAAGCTGCCGGGATTCTCCCGCGCGGTCGCATCGGGATGTGGAGCCACCTGCCACACCGGCTGCATCGCCTGGTAGTGTACGTTGCGGACTTCGGCCAGGGTCAGGATTTCCTCGGGATGGGAGAGCCCGGTTCGACTGATCGCCTGCCGGTACACCCAGTCCGCGGCATCGGCGTAGCCGCGCACCTCCAGGTACTCGCGCAGCTCCTTGTTGCCGACTGCGAGACCCTCGTCGAGAAGGCGCTCGACCTGTTTCAGGACCAGCGTGTTGCCTTCGATCGCCGTCGAGTGGTGGACTTCCTCGTACCATATGCCGCGCCAGATGCCATCAGCCTCCGCGGGGCTCGGCAGCCCCCCCATGCGTTCCCGCAGCTCCCGGATCTGCGTGTCGACCCTCCGGTACACGTCCTCACGCCGAGGTCGACCACGTCCGGGAGAAATGTGTTCGTTCACCGCAAACCAAAGTTACCGAACAATTTTTGTGCTGTCTACGGGAGATTAATGTTACCGAACACTTCCGTCGCGCCAACCGCAGTTGCGGTTCTATTTGGCACCGGATGTAGCTAACTTAGCAGCGACGTGAGCAACGCCAGCCCCTCCCCAGGCCCCGACTCAGCCCCCGAGGCGTCCGACTTCATTCGCAAGGCGATCCGCGAAGACCTGGCCGCCGGCCGCTTCGACCGCGTGCAGACGCGCTGGCCCCCGGAACCGAACGGCTACATCGGCATCGGCCACGCCAAGGCGATCACCCTCAACTTCGACGTGGCGCGCGAATTTGGCGGCTTCTGCAGCCTGCGTTTCGACGACACCAACCCGGAACGCGAAAAGCTGGAGTACGTGGAGTCGATCAAGGAAGACATCCGCTGGCTCGGCTTCGACTGGGGCGAGCACGAGTACTACGCCTCCGACTACTACGAACGCCTGTACGAGCTGGCCGAACAACTGGTCGAGCAGGGCGACGCCTACGTGGACCGCCTGACGGCACAGCAGATCAGCGAATACCGCGGCGTGCCCACCCGCCCGGGCCGCGAGAGCCCGGACCGCGACCGCCCGCCGGCCGAGAGCCTCGGCCTGCTGCGCCGCATGCGCGCCGGCGCGTTCGCCGACGGCGCCTACGTGCTGCGCGCCCGCATCGACATGGCCTCTCCCAACCTGAACCTGCGCGACCCGGTGATGTACCGCATCCGGCGCGCCCGCCACTACCGCACGGGCGACGCCTGGTGCATCTACCCGATGTACGACTGGGCGCACGGCCAGAGCGACTCGATCGAGGGAGTCACCCACTCGCTGTGTTCGCTGGAGTTCGAGAACAACCGGCCGCTGTACGACTGGTACCTGGACAAGCTGGGCATCTTCCACTCGCGGCAGATCGAGTTCAACCACCTCAACGTCGCCTACGCCGTGCTGCACAAGCGCATCCTGCGCCGGCTGGTGGCCGACGGCACGGTGCGCGGCTGGGACGACCCGCGCCTGCTCACGCTGCGCGGCCTGCGCCGGCGCGGCTTTACGCCCAGCTCCATACGCGCCTTCGTGCGCAGCGTGGGCCTGACCAAGACCACGGTGCTGATCAGCTACGCACAACTGGAGTACTACCTGCGCCAGGAACTGAACCGTACCGCCACCCGGGTGATGGCGGTGCTCGACCCGCTGCGGGTGGTAATCACCAACTATCCCGAGGGACAGACCGAGCAGGTCGAGGTGGAGAACAACCCCGAAGATCCGGACACCGGCAAACGAACGCTGCCGTTCAGCCGCGAGCTGTACGTCGAACGCAGCGACTTCATGGAGCAGGCGCCGCGCAAGTTCTTCCGCCTGTCACCGGGCCGCGAGGTGCGCCTGAAGGGCGCCTACTACATCACCTGCGACGAGGCGGTGAAGGATGGCGACGGGCGCGTGACGGAGCTGCGCTGCAGTTACGACCCCGCCTCCCGCGGCGGCGGCACCGCGGACGGCCGCCGGGTACGCGGAACGCTGCACTGGGTGTCGGCCGCGCACGCGCACACCGCCGAGGTGCGCCTGTACGACCACCTGTTCACTACCGAAAACATGAACGAGGTGGAGCACGACGACCTGGCCCGCCACCTGAACCCCGACTCCGAGGTGATCCTGACCGGCTGCAAGGTGGAGCCGGGCCTGGCGGCGGCGCAGCCCGAGCAGATCTTCCAGTTCCTGCGCCACGGCTACTTCGTGGCCGACAACCGCGACTCCCGCCGCGGCGCGCCGGTGTTCAACCGCTCGGTCGGCCTGCGCGACACCTGGGCCAAGGTGCAGCGCGCCGCCCGCAACTGAGGGCCTCGGCCCGATTGCGCTCCCACCGCGCACCTCACGCGGGTGCCTGCTCCGGCCGGCTACGCCGGCAGTTTACGCCAGTCGGTGAGCGCCTGCGCGGTGCTCGGAAACGCCAACTCGTCCCAGGGAATGTCCGCCGGAGCGAACCAGCGCACCTCCAGCGCTTCGGTACCGGCGCTCGGCGTGCCGGACGCTATCCGCGCACGGTAGACGATGAGCACCACCGCCACGTCGCGCGCCGAGTACACGCCGAGCAGGTTGCCCACCGCCACCGTCACGCCCGTCTCCTCGCGCGCCTCCCGCGCGGCCGCCTCCGGCACCGGCTCGCCGCGATCCACGTAGCCGCCGGGAAAGGTCCACAGGCCGCGCGCCGGAGAGATGGCGCGCCGCAGCAGCAGGATGCCGCCCGCCCGCTCGATCACCGTACCGGCGGCCACCTTGGGATCGGCGTACACCACCTGGCCGCAGCGCGGGCACACCGGCAGCACCTTGCCCTCCACCGTGCGGCGCTCCAGCCGCGCGGCGCAGCCGCTGCAGAACCGCACCAGCGGCGGTCCGTGGTGGTGGACGGGAACATGGACGGGAGGTTGATCGCTCATGGCTCACTTCAAGGTGCGTAGCGTACGCGAGGCGCCCCCGAGGGGCTACCGCCGGGGTTACCTGCCACAGTCCCGACGGCCGACCAGGTCGAGGTGGGGGGAAATGACCCAACCAGAGGGCCGATTCGCCATCCTGGGACGTTTCGACCCAGCTCGCCGCCGGGACCACGCGGAACAGCGGCGGGGAAACGCTCCAGAACGGCCAGAATCTCCCCTCGTCCAAGTTGGCACGGTTGCTGCTTATAGATAAGTGAAGACCGAACTCATAGGAGGAACGACATGAGAAGTCTGGTTACCTATCGACCGTATCGCCCGACAGTGGCGAATTTCGACCGCTGGTTCGACAGCGTGTTTCAGAACTGGGCACTGCCCCACGCCGCCGGCGTCGGCATCGGCGCGCCGCACGCACCGCGGGTGGACGTGCAGGAGAAGGCGGATTCCTACCGCCTGGAGGCGGAACTGCCCGGCCTGACGGAGAAGGACTTCACCGTCAACGTCGAGCACAACCTGCTCACCATCGCGTCCGAGCAGGAGCGGACCGAAGAGCGCGAGGAGAACGGATACGTGATCCGCGAGCGGCGCGCCGGCGCTTTCCGGCGCTCGTTCACCCTGCCGGAGGAGGTCGACGCCGACCGCATCAGCGCCACCTTCAAGGATGGCCTGCTGACCCTGACGGTGCCCAAGACCGCCAAGGTGCAGGCGCGGCAAATCGCCGTGAAGAGCGCCGCCTAGACAGCGACTCGCGGCACGCCCCCTATCCGATAGCAAGCCCCGGCCTCCCGCCGGGGCTCCCTCTCTCGGTGCGCCGTTATGGCACAACGGTTACCTTGAACTTCACCTCAGAGACCGCCTCGCCTGGCACGTCCGCTACCGGGCGACACGTACATCTCTCGACACCACTCGGTTGATTCCACGCCTTCAGTAGCGCAGCAGCCGCCGGGTCGCGCGCACGATGTCGCCGACGCCGATCAGGTAATGGCGCTCGTGCCGTGGCAGCGGCATCACGATGTCGCTGCCGGTCAGACGCGCGGGCGGTGCCTCCAGGTGCAGGAACGCCTGCTCCCCGACGGCGGAGGTGAGCTCCGCGCCGACCCCGCACGAACGCGGCCCCTCGTGCACCACCAGCAGGCGTCCGGTCTTGCGCACCGACTCCACCACCAGCGTCAGATCAGGCGGGTAGATGGTGCGCAGGTCGATCACTTCCACCGACGCTTCGTCCCGAAGCTCGTGGGCGGCGGCGATCGCCTCCTTCATCTGTGCGCCGTAGGACACGATGGTCACGTCGCGGCCGGCCACCGTCACCCGTGCCCTGCCGAGCGGGATGACGAAGTCGCCGTCGGGGATCTCCTGCCTGGGAGCGTGGTAGACACGCTTGGGCTCCATGAAGATCACCGGGTCGGGGTCGCGCACCGCGGCGATCAACAGCCCCTTGGCGTCGTGCGGGGTGGACGGAATCACCACCTTGATACCCGGCACGTGCGCGAGGATCGCCTCCATGCTCTCGCTGTGATGCTCGGCGGCGTGGACGCCGCCACCGTACGGCATGCGTATCACCAGGGGAGCGCTGAGGGCGCCCTGGGTACGCGTGCGGATCCGTGCGACGTGGCTGATGATCTGGTTGAATGCCGTCCACAGAAATCCGCTGAACTGGATCTCCACCACCGGGCGCAGCCCGGCGACCGCCATGCCCAGCGCGCTGCCGACGGCGGTGCTCTCCGCCAGGGGCGTGTCGAAGCAGCGCGCGGCGCCGAACTCCTCCTGCAAGCCGGCGGTGGCGCGAAACACGCCGCCGTTTACGCCGACGTCTTCGCCGAAGATGATTACCCGCTCGTCGAGCCGCATCACGGTCCGCAGCCCGTCGTTGATCGAAGAGACCAGGTTTATCGCGCTCACCTCGATCCTCTCAGGCGCCGGCGCGCAACTCGCGCAGCCGCCCCAACTGGTCCCGCAGGACCGGCGGCATCTGCGCGAAAGTATGGCGGAAGCCCGCCTCCAGGTCCGGGTCTGGCCCGGACTCCACCTCGTTGAACGCCTCCCGCGCCCGGGTACGCGCTTCAGCCACCAGCGAGCGGGTGTCCGCCTCCGTCAACAATCCCCGGTCCAGGAGGAGCTGCTGCAGCCGTCTGATCGGGTCATGCGCCTCCCAGGTACGTTCCTCCTCCCGGGTGCGGTAGCGGCTCGGATCGTCAGTGGTCGTGTGCGCCGCCAACCGGTAGGTGATGCCCTCGATCATGGTCGGACCATCGCCGTCCCGTGCGCGCCGCACCGCCTCGCACACCGCCCGATAGACCGCGGTAACGTCGTTGCCGTCTACCTGCACGCCGTCGAATCCGTAGCCTTCCGCCTTGCAGGCGAGCGACTCCGCCGCGCACTGAGCGTCGCGCGGGGTCGACAGCGCGTACTGGTTGTTCTGGACGTAGAACACGGTCGGCGTCTTCCAGACACCGGCAAAGGTAAGCGCCTCGTGAAAGTCGCCCTGCGAGGTGGCGCCGTCGCCGCAGTAGCACAGCACCACGCGGTCGCGGCCCAGGTGCCGCTCGGCGAAGGCAAGCCCCACCGCGTGGGGGAGCTGCGAGCCGATCGGAACGCACACCGGGGCCAGGTGGAAGCGGTCGATGTCCAGCCGGTTGCCCTCCTCGAGACCGTACCAGTACCGGAAGTGAGAGGTGATCGGCAGCCCGCGCACCAGCAGCGCGCCGAGGTCGCGGTAGGCGTAGACGATCCAGTCGTCGTCGCGCAGCGCCATGGCGCCGCCGACGCTGTTGGCCTCCTCGCCGACGGCGGGCGGGTAGGTCGGCAACCTGCCCTGCCGCGTGAGGCTGACCGCCCACTCGTCGATGGCCCGGGACTGGATCATCACGCGGAACGCGTACAAGAGCTGCTGCTCGGTCATGCCGGAGGCGTCGTTGTGATCGGGAGCCACCACTCCCGCCGAGTCCAGGCGTTGCAACATGGTCATGGGCAAGTTACGCGCATCTCTGCCGGGCATCGCCCCCACAATTGGGGGACGTGGGGCGCAACACTGCGCGAACCGACTACCGAGTTACATGTCACCGGAAGTAGGCACCCCGGGCGACCTGCCACTCGACCACCGGGGCACAGCGCCTCCCTGTCCGGGGCACTCGGCCACGGCCCCGTGCCCCACGCCACGGACAGGACCATACGCACCAGTTCCACGTTCCGGGAGATGTTCAGCTTGACGTGGATGTTCTTGATCAGCCAACGAACGGAGCTCTCCTTTCGCCCGCTACCGTCGGCGATCTCCCGGACCGGCACACCTTCCGCCAACGCCGCCGCGACCTGGCTCTCCGCTCGTGTCAGGCCCAGGATGGCAGCCACGCGCTCGGCGTCAATGCGCGGTTTGAGTGCCGGATCGACAATGAGCGCGACCGCAGCCACGCGGCGCACCGCAAATGCCGGCCCGTGCACGGAAACCGGAGTGACGTGCACCGCCAGTCGCGGCGTGCCGGGCAACCGCTCGACGGCAATCGAACCGCACACCGAGGCGTCGCCACCGGCGCCCTCCAGAACTCCCGCCACCAGCTCCCCGAGCCGCAGGTCGTCGTCCGCCAGCCGGGCTCGCAGGTAGCCGGACTCGTCCGACACGCCATCGCCGCGCCCGAGGATGGCACGGGCGCGTGTATTGACCTCCACGATGCGCCGGCACCGATCAAGGTAGACCACGCCGACCATGGCGTTCTCCAGCAGCGGGGTCAACCGGAACTCCAGGGCGCTTGTGCAGTCGTCATGTCGGTTCTCTACGGCAAATGGGGATCATGTAGCGCACTCTACTCACCGCACGACGTGCCATTCGCCCCCAGAATTGGGGGAACCCAGGTAGTTTCCTCAGCGTCCGGACGGAAATTCCGTGCCCCCGAGAGGCAGCAAAGTCGATACACCGGTATCCACCCGCCGGCCGACACGCTTGGAGCAAACCGGGGAGAGGACAGCGTGCTTCCGGCGAAAACGGAGGCGCGCCGCCAGCGCCGTCAGCGCAGCGGTTGCCGACGCGTATGCCGGCGCCGGCCAGCCAATACGGGCCTCTTTATCCTGCGTTCTGCTTCAGCTTGCCGTACTTTCCGAGTACCGAAACTATGATCCGCGCTCCCTCTTCGATCTCACTCTTACTGTGTCCCGCGGAGATTGCCATGCGGAACCGCGACCGGCTCTCGGCGACGGCCGGGTATCGGATTGCACTGACGTACACGCCCTTTTCGAACAGCGCATCGGCGATTTCGTAGATTCCCCAGTCGTGGCCAATCATGATCGTAATCACCTGTGAAGTGGAACATCCAGTATCCACCCCTCCTTCATGAAGGAGTCCACGCATCAGAGCGGTGTTCGCCCACAGCTTCGCTCGAAGATGAGGGTCGGTACGGACTATCTCAAGTGACTTGAGCACTCCGGCGACGATTGCAGGCGGGATAGATCCGGAAAATGCCCACGATGTCCCGAACCCTCTCAGGTATTCGATGAGCTGCCACGATCCGGCGATGAACCCACCGGAGCCTCCGAGCGACTTCGATGTTGTACCCATGATGATGTCCATGTCGTCATGCACGCCAAGATGCTCCGCCATCCCGCGCCCGTTCGCCCCATACAGGAAGGCGGAATGCGCTTCGTCGATGAGGATGCGTGCCCCACGGCTCCGGCACACGTCGACGATTTCCTGCAGCGTGCCCGTGTCGCCCTCCATGGAATATACGCCCTCAACGGCGACCAGCTTCCTGCCGGTACTCCGGTCAAGCTTGCGCTTGAGGTCGGCTGCGTCGTTGTGCCGAAAGAGTCGCGGACGGATACCGGCCAGTTGAATCCCGGCCACTATGCTCGCATGCGCAAGCTGATCGGCGACGATCGTATCGCCAGGTCTCATCAGTCCGGCGATCACGCCAAGATTGGCGCTGTATCCTGTTGGGAATAGTAGAGCGGCCTCCCTCCCCACGAAAGACGCCAAGTCACGCTCAAGTTGTCCGTGGACGTCCATCATACCCGACAGCCGGGGTGAACCCATGGAGCCAAGTCCGTAACGCTGCATGGCACTGACTGCTGCGCGGACCACCTCCGTATGAAACGAGAGCCCGAGGTAGTTGTATGATGCGAAGTTGATCAGGTCTTCGTTCGCTGCTGATTTTTTTGGGTGGTGCACAGCGACGCGTGCGGTAGGCGCCGAGTGCATCGGCATTCCGTGGTGGTAGAAGCCTCGATCAACACCATGTTCCCACCAGATTCCGAATGGGTCCAAGATGTCGAAAATGTCATCCCCATCGCTTGTGTAGAAGTCCTTGTGACTATATTCGTCCAGCGGTCGAGGCCATGTCTCCTGGTAGGGTGGCGGCATTCGACGTTCGCTGATACACTCGCTGTGTCCGTTGCCGGGTGGCTCGACCAATTCCTGGTTCGTGCCGTCCAGTGAAGACTCTTGAACTTGCATCTGATCGCCCTCCTGTGGGTTGGTGCAACCTAAGAAACCACTGTTCGGAAAAACAATCGCCCCCAAGTTTGGGGGGAATTGGGCTTCCGATGTTGTCGAGTGCCGGGCGTGCGTCGAGGATGCTTGTGCCGCGCCGACATGGGCGAGGCCGGGCGCGGCTTCAATGCATGGACAGAATCATTCGGACCAGGTCCGCCTGCCGGGAGATGCCCAGTTTCGCGTGGATCTGTTTGACCAGCCAACGCACCGAGCTCTCCGCCCGGAACGTAGACTCCGCTATCTCGCGCACCGAGCTGCCTTCGGCGAGCGCCGCCGCCACCTGACTCTCAGCGCGCGTAAGGCGGAAGGTCGCCGCTACCAGGTCGACGTCGATCTTCGGCCGGACTCCCGGATCGACCAACAGCACGATCGCCGCCGCGCTGCGGACGCCGAGCTCCAACGGCTGTACGACTACCGGGTTGACGTGTACCACCAACCGCGGCAGCAGCAGCGAGCGCTCCAACGTGATCGACCCACTGACCGCTTGGCGCCCGTCTCTCGGCAGGGCATCCGCCAACAACCTCCCCAGCCGCGCATCGTCGGTTGCGACGCTGGCGCGCAGTACGCCGTCCCGATCCGACACCCCATCCCGTCGCCGGAGGATCTCGTGGGCACGCGTGTTGGCATTGATTATCCGCCCGCGGCGGTCCAGGAACACTACGCCCACCATGGTGTTGTCGAGCAGTTCGCCGAAGGAGCGTCCCAGGGCCTCGGCGCGGACCAGCGCGTGCCGCACGCGCACGAACTGACGAATGTGCGGGAGCATGCGCTCGATCGTCTCGACGTGGTCGGAGTCCCAACCGTGGGGATCTACGGGATCGGCCAGACCCATGAGAATCTGCAGTCCGTCCGGCCCGGCCATGCGCACGTTGAACCCTTTCCGGCCCTCGGCCCGGCGCAACAGGTCGTTGTACGTGTCGGAGGTGGTCAGTTCCGGTTCCTTCAGGAGGTCGGTAACGCGGACCAGTCGTTGGAAGGGTGTCTTCATCAGACGCGGTATCCGTTCGTCGCGCTCGTAGAAGTTGGCAACGTAATCTCGCCCCAGTTCAGCGGCGGATACGCCGTGGTAGTAGAACTGATCGAACAGCCACTCGGGCCTGCCCCGGGATTGCGGATCGACGATGATCAGGTGAGCGCCCTTCCATCCGCACGCTTCGTCGACCAGGACCGAAGTATCGCACCAACGCGAATCGCCGAGCATCGCCTCATGCAACGACTCCACTGCACGATCCATCCTGTCCTGCTGGTCCACCACCGTCCTCCCGAGATACGCCGGCGAGCCTCCGCGGTATAGTTTCGTTATACCAGGAGCATTCTAACTGGTCGTTTGTTTATTATACGTATCCCCATTTGACCTGCAAGTGCCCGTCCAGTGTCCAGCAATCTCGGTGTACCACGCGGTGATGTCCGGCATTGAGGGATAGGCACGCGGCGCCGGAACAGGGCATCGTGGGGAGCACGGACATGGCAACCGAGACGATCCTGAACATGGAGGGGGCGCGCATCAAGTTCGGTGCCGGCGCCACCCGTGAACTCGGCTTCGAGCTGCGCGCTCTCGGCGTGCGCCGGGCATTCCTGGTGACCGACCCGGTGATGGCGGCCTCCGAGCCGCTGGCGGTGGCGCGCGAGTCGCTGCGCGGCGCCGGCGTCGAAGCGGTGTTGTTTACCGATACGCGGGTGGAGCCGAGCGACGCTTCCTTCCTGGAAGCGATCCGTGCCGCGCGCGAGGCCGGCTGCGACGGCTTCGCCGCGGTGGGCGGCGGCTCGGCCATGGACACCGCCAAGGCGGCCAACCTGTACACCACCTATCCGGCGGATCTGTTCGCCTACGTCAACCACCCGATCGGGCGCGGCGAACCGGTGCCGGGGCCGCTGAAGCCGCTGGTGGCCGTACCCACCACCGCCGGTACCGGCAGCGAAACCACCGGCGTGGCGATCTTCGACTACCTGGAGATGGGCGCCAAGACCGGCATCGCGCACCGTGCGCTGCGGCCCACCCTCGGCATCGTCGATCCCGACAACACTCGTACCCTGCCGCCGGTGGTGGCGGCCAGCACCGGCCTCGACGTGCTGTGCCACGCCGTCGAGTCGTTCACGGCGATGCCCTACACGGCGCGCGAGGCGCCCGCCGACCCGGCGCTGCGGCCCGCCTACCAGGGCGCCAACCCGATCAGCGACCTGTGGGCGGAGCGCGCCATCGAGCTGGTAGCCGGCAACCTGGTGCGCGCCATGCGCAACCCGGACGATCACGAGGCGCGCACCGCCATGCTGCTCGCCGCCACCTTCGCCGGCTACGGCTTCGGCAACGCCGGCGTGCACCTGCCGCACGGCATGTCCTACCCGGTATCCAGCATGGTGGCGGCTCGGCAGACTGCCGGCCCCGGCTACCATCCGGACGGCTACCCCGACGACCACCCGATGTGCCCGCACGGCATGTCGGTCATCCTCAACGCCCCGGCCGTGTTCCGCTTCACCGCCTGTGTCGATCCACGACGCCACCTGCGCGTCGCGCAGATGATGGGCGCCGACGTGGCGGGAGCCGATGCGGACGATGCCGGAACCATCCTCGCCGACACCATCATCGACCTGATGCGCGCCGTCGACATGCCGGCGGGACTGGCGGCCGTGGGCTTCACGCGCGAGCACGTCCCCGCCCTGGTCGCGGGCACCCTGCCGCAGCACCGGGTCACCAAGCTGGCGCCCCGGCCCGCCTCCGAGACGAACCTCGCCGCCCTGTTCACCGACGCGCTCCGTTACTGGTAACAGATCCAGCAGGGCGGGTGGCGCCGCGGCGCGCCTACTCATCCTGAGTATCGGAGCGCGATCTCTGCCCGAACCGGGCTCAATCGACAAGCACCGTACGACCGACGGGCTGTCCCCGTAATTAGCGCCGCTCCCGATACTTGGAGATTGTATCTCGACCGCGTTTGCGTCCACGTACCAATTGAACGATGATATACGCCGACCAACCGAATCCGATTGCCGCTATAGCGAGCGGAACGACTATTGGGTCCATCTCTGCTTTCCATCTCTCCCGCCTACCCGCCAAGACGACGGATTGCGCCTGTGAGTACCACTCGCCGCGGACGATACGCGCTCGCTCAGGTGCCGTTCGCCCCCAATATTGGGGGTATTCGTAAGACTGCGCTGTGGGTCGTGCGTGCCGGAGGCGTGTTTAGCGAGAATTGATGGCCGGGCCGGCGGTGCGGCAGGTACGGCCCGGTATAATGACCGGGGGCAATACAACCGCGAGAGCGCGCCGCGAGCCGCCGCAACCGCCCTTCCTGGAGGACTCATGAACATCCGAATCACGGTAACCGCCACGATCTGTCTGCTGGCACTCTCGGTGACAGCCATCGCTCAGGACGCAGCGCCATCCGGCCTGACGATCGCCGAGGTCCTGGCCGCGGCGGACGCCGCCAACCCCGAATTGGCGTCGCTGGCCCGGCAGCGGGAAAGCGCGCGCGTCGCCTTCGACCGCGCCTCGGCGTCCTCCGATGCCCGGCTCGACCAGATGGCCGCCACCCTGCAGTGGGAGCGGGCGCAACTCGTCGCACGCCAGGGGACGACCCGCGAACTGCTGGCCGTCGCCCAGGGGTACGTGAGCCTGCAACAGGCGAACGAGCGGGCAAGCCTGCTGCAAGAACGCCTGCGCCTGGCCACGCTCGACCTGGAGTTGACCGATGCCCCGGGTGAGGGTGGGAGCCGCCGGCAGAACGGAACAGTTGCAGGCCCAGGTGGCCGCGCTCAGCGCCGAACTGAACTTGGCGGCGGCACGGCAGCAGCGGCGCTTCACCACCCTGCCGGACCTGGTCGACATGACCGGCATCGACGCGGCGCAACTCGATGCAGCCGCACTCACCTCGCAACCTCCCGAGCTGCCCGAGCTGGGTGGGTCCGACAGCTACGCGACCGCTACCTCCCGGCGTGCCGAGCACCGGCATGCCGCGCAGCAACTGGAGATCGACGAGATCAACCTGAAGCTGCTGTCCGAGGAGGAGACCTCGCGGCTCGACCTGGAGGCGGCTACCAACACCGTGGCGGGCAGCGAGGCGGCGCTGGAAGAGACCGCCGTCAACCTGCAGACCACGACCGCCAGCGCCTACGCGACCGCCCAGCAGGCGTTCGACACCGTGACGCTGCGCGAGTTGCAGCTTGCGCTGCAGCAGGAACGGACGCGCCGCGCCGAGGAGCAGTACGAGGCTGGGGTAATCACCGAATCCGGCCTGGCCGGCTCGCGCGCGGACCGGGTCGGCGCGGTCGATGCCGTACGCGCGGCGCGCTGGTCGGCCTGGTTCGCCTGGCTGCGTCTCCAGGATGCCGCCGGCATCGACCTGCCGCCTGTCCCGGGGGTGCAGTGAGTCGCACGCCCTGGTATGCGGCGCTGCTCGTGCT